>CAWHTB010000003.1:0-113910 GCA_963832155.1 uncultured Actinomycetes bacterium | reverse complement strand
GCAAAAGAATAGCGCCCTGCAAAAGCCCGGGCGGGGCGCTTCAGAGGCCGAGCGTTTTGGCGATGATGCCGCGCTGGATCTCCGAGGTGCCGCCGTAGATCGTGGAGACCAGCGAGGTGCAGACGAGGCGCTCCATGTCGTACTCGGAGGAGTAGCCGTAACCACCCATCATCTGCATGCCCTCCAGCGTGGTGCGCTTGGCGACCTCGGTGACGAAGAGCTTCACCATCGAGGCCTCTTTGGGCAGCATCCGGTCCGGGTCCTCGTCGGTCAGGGCGGCGACCCAGCGGGTCATTAAGCGGGCGGCTTCGAGATCGGTGGCGAGGTCGGCGAAGCGGTGCTGCAGCGCCTGGAAGGAGCCAATCGGGCGGCCAAACTGCTTGCGCTCCTTGGCGTAGGCGAGGGCATCGTCGAAGGCGCGCTGGGCGATGCCGAGCATCGTCGCGGCGAGGATCAGGCGCTCGACGTTGAGCCCCGCCATCAGCTGCGTCCAGCCCTGATCGACCTGGCCGAGGACGGCGCTGG
The DNA here is from genome assembly GCA_963832155.1 of uncultured Actinomycetes bacterium. GTDB lineage: Bacteria > Actinomycetota > Thermoleophilia > Solirubrobacterales > 70-9 > VAYN01. Next base: position 113,385 of record CAWHTB010000003.1, on the reverse strand, counting down.
CGGGGGCGAAGCAGTCGCTGAAGTAGAGGGTGTTGGTCTCGCGGCCGCCCATGGTCTGGATCGGGACGATCTCCATCCCCTCGACCTCGCGCGGCACCCAGATCATCGTCAGCCCCTCGTGCTTGCTCTCGCCCTTGTTGGTGCGGCAGACGACGAGCACGTGGTCGGAGATGTGGGCGTTGGAGATGAAGACCTTCTGGCCGTTGATGACGAAGCCGTCGTCCGTGCGCTCGGCCTTGGTCGTCAGCGAGCCGACGTCGGAGCCGGCCTCGGGCTCGGTCATCGCGATCGCCTCGACCGAGCCGGAGGCGATGCCACCGAGGATCTCCTGCTTCTGCTCTTCGGTGCCGAAGCGCTGGGTGGCGCCGGCGACGATCAGCGTCGTCGCGTAGCCGCCGATCGGCGCCAGCCCGCGCGAGGTCTCTTCCATGAAGAGGCAGGCGTCGAGCATCGAGCCGCCGGAGCCGCCGTACTGCTCCGGGATCGTCACCCCCAGCCAGCCCAGCTCGGCCATCTGCTTATAGAGGTCGAAGCTGTGGTGCTCCTTGTAGCCGTCGGTGAGGCGCTCGCGCTGGTCCTGCGTGCCGCACTCGCGCTCGCAGAAGTCGCGAATCGCGTCGACGAAGTCGCTCTGCTCGTCGGTTAGGGCGAAGTCCACGGGCGCAGCCTATATATCTGCGCCGCAAACTGGCCACTCAGCCAAGAAGCCCGGAACGAGACTCGAACTCGTGACCCCTTCCTTACCATGGAAGTGCTCTACCAACTGAGCTATCCGGGCGGGTCAGTCAGACGATCTTAGAGCTTTGAGGCGCGACCGGTTCAGCTGTCGAGACCGGGAATCGGGTCGATCGGAAGCTCGCCGTGGAGGGCCTCCAGCTCTTCGAGATCCCGCCGATCCCGCGGACGCCCGGCCAGGCGCTTGAAGCCAACGATGCTGCGAAGGCCGGCAAGGCGGGTTGACTGTCCGCCGATCTCGGCATCGATGGCGTTTGCAGCAACTGTCTCGTAGTCCAAAGGCGGTGGGCCACCCCGCATAAGTTCGACGATGCCATGCCTGCTCCTGACGCGGAGGCGACGAGTGCCCATGTCGGAATCGGTCAAATCCTCACCGTCGACCAAGCGCTTTGCCTGGACGCGATCGAGGAAGCGAAGAACCGCGTGGTCGATCTCTGGTTCATGCGGCACGAGCAAGTTTGAATCCCTGGTAGCGCGCAGAAACCCGTTGGCGATGACGCTGAAGCCACCGATCACTACATAAGGAAGGCCGACCTCATTGGCGTCGGCGACGACTCCGTCTAGGTCAGGACCAGAAGGCGCGCTCTGGTGCATGTCCGCTCCGAATCGCCGAAGCCAGCAGCGAAACTGCCTGCTGGGAGAGCCTTTGGCCCTCGGCGATGCGCTCCGACGGCGTCATCGCACGCACGGTGCGGTGGTGATGTTCCTGCTTCTCTCGATTGAGCTCGGCCCACTCAGCCTCATGGCCGGGCTCCAGAAGCGTTCTGCGCGGAGACGTGGACATTGGCTGCGGATGGTACGCCTCGCTAGGGCAGCGTGACCGGAGTCGCCGGCGGGGCACCGGTCTTGAGCAGGGTCGCGATGTAGATGACGACGGGGGTGGAGCCGCGGTTGGCGGCTTCGTGGATGTCGGAGGGCTGCTCGACGATCCACTGGCCGGTCTGGATGCGGCCGGTTTGGCCAGCGGCGATGGAGCGGACCGTTTGCGGGTCATGGTCGGATTCGCCGGTCCTGACGACGACTGAGCCGCGGCGGACGGAGTAGGTGAGGGTGCCGGCCTCGATGTGGGCGACCTGGGTGCCGAGGTGGTGATGGAGAGTCAGTTTCGCTCCGGGCTCGACGGTCACGCGGCTGAGGACCATGGTGCGGTTGGGCGCTCCCTGGACCTCGCCGGTCTGGGCTAGGGCGTTGCGGACGGCGGTGGGCACCGCCTTCGTCTGACCGAAGGCGCCGGGCAGGATCGTGCCCAGGGCGAAGGCCGCCAGCAGCGCCAGCGGGACGAGGAAGCGGGTCCGAAAGTGGCGCACGGTGCGGGCAGATTAGGTCGGCCCCCGGATGCGTTCTGCGGGTCCCATTGCCGTCGTCGGCGAGCGCGGCTAGCGTCGGAAAGGTGAAGTCAACGACCGCCGACTCGCCGCACCTCGTCCGCGCCAGCCTCACATTCGCGAAGGCGCTCAGCCTTGGCGATCTGGAAGCGGCGACCGCCTGCTTCGCCAAGGATGGATGCCTGATCACCCCCGATGCGACGGCTGTACACGGGCGCGATCGGGTTCGCCCCATCCTCGCCCAGCTAGTCGCCCGCCGGATCGGGGTCAGCGTCGAGCTGAGCCACGCGGTCAGCGCCGGCGAGGTCGTGCTCGTCAGCGAGCGCTGGAGGATCTGCTCGGACACCGGCGCAGGACCACGCGTCGAGCAGATCCTGAACCCGACGATGGTCCTGCGGCAGGTCGAAGGCGAGTGGAAGCTGGCGATCGCGGCGCCATGGGGCTGGGGACGGGTTTACCCGGCTTAGCCCTGCCGCTCGGTGCGGGCCTTAGCCCGCGCCTTCCTCAGCTCCCTCTTCGAGCAGCTGTTCTTCACCACCGGCCGTTCGTTGTGCCTCTTCCCGTTCTGCCCGATCATTTTCACGTCAGCACGCGAAGGCGCTACGCAGAGGTTGCGGGAATTGACCAGGAGGCTTTTCTTCCCGCCCTGCAGCGTCAGGGTGAACTTGGTCACCGGCGCGTCGGGGACGAGTTCGAACGTATTGCGGATCCGCTCGTTGACCGAGTCGATCCGCCCCGCCAGCTCGATGTCGAACTGGCCGTTCAGCTGGGCGACCATGTCCGGCAGGGAGTGGTTGGAGGACCTGAGGTAGACCGGGCCTTCAAGCGGTTTGTCCAAGAGCGGCGTGACCGCCCTGGCGAAGCCGTAGACCGAGGCCGCCGGACATTTCTTCGCCGCGAACTGAACGCGGGTGCAGACGGTGCCGATGTGGCTCTGTTCCAAGAACTCCGAATGCGGCAGCGTCACCGCGACCCTGGAGATGTTGGCTTCCTTCTTGCCGGTGGTCAGGGTGGCCTTCAGGGCTTGGAAGTCGCCGCGGTTGGTGCCGCCCTTGACCTGGAAGGCCAGCTTGGGTCCGAAGCTCAGGGCGCCGCAGTCCCCGACCTTGGTCGGGACCGAGGGCGTGGCCACCGCTCCTTGGCTGGAGTAGATCTTCGTCTTCACGGAGCGCTGCTCGCAGCTCGTCGGGTTGATCGTGAAGTCCGGTTTCTGGACTTCGATCCGCACGTCGCGGTATTGGATCGGCACCCCTTCGAGGATCTGGGGGAGCGGGTCCGATTCGGCGATCACTTGTGCCGTGACCGGGTTCAGGTTGATCGCCGTGCGGACCACGATGTTGCCGAAGTCGAAGGGGCCGGATTGGGCAGGGACCTTGGCGATCAGGCTGTAAGGCGAGCCTTTGTATGGACCCGCCAGGTAGAGGGCCGTTGGGTCCTTGCCGGGTTGGGGGACGAAGAGCGGGAAGGCTCCGGTGCCGATCGCGGTGGTCGAGATGCCTACCTGGCTGCCTTTGGGGCAGTTGCCTGAGGGGGCGGCTGCATCAGAGCAGACGTCCAATCCCTTCAGGCTCGCAAGCTCGCCCTCGGGCAGGGTGATGTCGAAGCGGGAGATGTTCTGTTCGCCGTCCTGGCGTTTGATCCTGATGGTCAGGGGGCTTTTTGCTCCAGCGACCGGATTCGCCACTCCCGCCTGCAGGCTCGGCTTGAAGGAACCCCCGCCGGTGCAGTTTTCATCGATCAGCATCGGTGCCTCGATCACGATCGGGTCCGGTGAGGCCCAGGAGGTGATCTCGGTGCGGGTCTTATAGGTGCCGCAGACGTCGGGCGTGGTGAGCGGCGCCGTTGGGCCACCGCGGAAGTCCAGGTGGGCTTCTTCGAAGGGCTGCTGGGGCAGGTTGGAGAAGACCGTCTTGGTGCGACCGGTCTGCTTGTCGACGTTGAGTTCGCCCGGGATCTTCAGGTAGAAGCCGGGGCCCTGCGCGACCAAGTAGACCGCGAAGGTGGAGCCGAAGGGGTTTTCCTTCTGACGGGCGAGGATCACTTCGCCCTCAAGCGGGTCTTTCAAGAGCGGCGTCCTGACCGTGACGTTGCCGATCTTGGCCGAGTCTGGGCAGGTCGGTGGGTCATTCGATCCGAGGTTGATCTCGGCCAAAGAACAGGCGCCGAGGCCGGCCACGGCGGAGGGTGAAGGTGCCATGCCCGGTGGCAGCTCGGTGACGATCTTTTTCACATGGGCAGTTGCCACCCCGTAGGGGTCCTGCAGCTGGGGGACTTTGATCGTGATGTCGAGGCCCGTGGGCGCGGCGGCGCGGTGGGTGCCGGAGAGCACGGCAACGCGGGGGTCGAAGGGCAGGCGTTCGCAGCCGTCATAGATGAAGGGAGTGCCTTCGAGGTCGGTATCGAAGGAGGTCTGAAAGAAGGCTCCCGGGTTCTGCCAGGAGTCGGCGGAGCCGTGCGTTACCAGGGGCTCGGGGCTGCAGGAGGTCGGGTTGGTCAGGAAGGGACGGCGGCGATCGGTGTTGGCGGCGCCGAAGGGGAATTCCCCGGCCGCCCGTTTGGTCCAGTCATAGCGCTGGAAATCATGACTGGGATCGGCGGGCACTCCCCAGAAAGTGGTCCTGGTGCCGAGGACGATTTCGGCTTCTGAGATGTTGGTGGCGGTAGCGCTGACGCCGTAGTCGTTGCCCCGCACTCGTGGCTCGATCTTCATGATGAAGCCGGAGAAGTTGAAGGCGAAGAGGCCCGGTAGCCCGGCCGGCCGCTCCATGTTGAAGAGCGCCGCCTTCAGAGGTTCGAGGCCACCCGTGAACACTTCCACAAACCCGACCTGGGAGATCACGGGACAGTTAGGGGTCTTGCCTTCGGGTCCCCCGACCAACTCCGCCGCGGTGCAGGTCGGAATCCCATTGGGATTGCCGACCGCGCCGGGGGGAAGATCGATCGTGATCGTCTTCACGGCCCCGTCGGGGGTGTTGCTCGGCGTCGCCGGGAAGCGGATGTCGGTGACGAGGTCGGCGTGGGCGCCGGCCTGGCGTGAGGCTTCTTCGACGATCCCGACCGAGCCGCGGTTGATGTTCGTGGCGCCGCTGAAGCCGGTGATGCCAAACTCAGCCTGGGCCGCGGGAGCGAGCGCCGCGAGGCAGAGGGCGGAGACAATCAGAGCCTTGGTTGCGCGTGCCTTCATCGTCCCTGCCTCCGGTTGCTCTTGGCTTGCTTTTTGTGCTGCTTTACGCACCTGGACTTGCCTTTGACCTTGCGGGCGTGGCGTCCCTTGCCGCAGCGCTTGCGCGCCGGCGTCTTCACGTTTTCGGTCCCGCTGAGGCCTTCCGAGCCGCCGAAGGGCAACTCTGGCCCGGCGTTGGGGGTCGCCTTGCAGTCATCGCGAATGCATTCCGCACGCCGTGGCGGCGGGTTCTGGGCGGCGATCCCGCCGCCGACCCGGGCGTCGTAGACGTCGGCGGCGAAATCGTTGTCCTGCCCGACCAGCTGGTCGAGGGTGGTGAAGTAGACATTTTTGCCATCCGGCGTGGCATCGTCGAACTGCGAGTCGCCGTTGCCGGTGCCGGCGCTGATCAGCGTCGTCCGCGTGCCGTCGTATTCATAGACGTCGCGGGCGGAGTTGGCGTCCTTGCCCGACAGGGGGTCGGGGGAGTCGAAGAAAACCCGGCCGTCGTTGGAGACGGCCTGCGGGATGCTGTGGCCGCCGAAGTCCATTTTCCCCTCCGGGTTGCCGATGTGGGCGTCTCCGGTCGGAGTCTTGCCGTCGGCCCGGCAGGACACGCAGGTCAGCGTGTCGGTCTCAACTGAGTAGCGGTGGATCTCCAGGCATTGCGGGTACGGCGTGGCGCCAAACTCCACATCGCAGGTCCCAGTGGGATTGGAATTGTCGAAGCCGGTCAGGTTCGTCCGCGAGGCGAAGACGAAGAACCGGCCATTTAGGCTCGCCCGCCACTCGAGCATACGTTTACTTTCGGGGGCCACCAGTGAGGTCTCGCCTTCGTGCCAGACGAATATTCCCGGCTGAAAAGTGCCGCCCTGGTAGTAGACATAGGTGCCGTCCTCACTTATCTGAAGGATCCTCTCCCCTTCTACTTCGGAGGCAACCTGAACCGCGGTTTCGCTCACCGCATCCCAGCGATTGAGAATCGCGATACTGGGGTTGTTGGAATCAGCCACGATGAAGAAGCGATAGCGGCCGTCGCGGGAGAGACCCACGTCACCGTTGGCGATCGCCAGGGTCGAGCCGTCGTCGGAGATGCGGAAAACGCTGCGCTCCCTCTGTTGGCCAATCCCTCCCAAAACCGGATTGTTGGGCCCAGCAACGCGGAGTCCATCTCCACTCCATTCGTAAATCGCACCTTCGGGTGCATCGGGAAGGAGTTGAGGAAAGACGGTGAAGAGCACGTGGCTGAAGTCCGGCGTGCCGCCGATGAAAGGCTGCTGGCCCACAGTCCCCCAGAGACTGCTCCAAAAGGCCCCGGGCGTCGTGGCGACGGTGGTGTAGTTGCCGGTATCCAGGTCGCGCAGGTAAATGTTGCTGTCCCCTTCGCCGGCGCCTGGAGCAAGTTTGCGGGCGGAGATGACGAGTGCTTTGGAGAGATCCTCGGAGACCGCAAGGGTGTAGGCGAGGTGCGGTATTCCTAAACGGCCTTCAGGCAGCTGAGGAGGATCGATGCCAGCCGAATTCCAGCCATCGACATTGCGAGTGGCGATAGAGCGAGGGAATAGCGGTGCGGCGGATCCCTCGGTGCTGCCGCCGGGAGCGGTCCTCCACTGATAGGCGAGCCTGTTGCCGTCCGGTGAGGGCTGGAAGCCACGATAGATGTCGACGTTGGAGGCGCCCTTCTCGACTGGGGAGATCTGCTCGTAAGTGCGGACAAGGTTCGTGGCGGCGGTGGTGAAGGCTCGGTCCTCTCCCACGGTGCGGCCGGCGGAGCTCTCGGCGATGAGGCGATAGTGATAGGTCGTCCCGGGCTGCAAGCCCGAGATCCCGTGGGCCACGCCTTGCAGGAGGTAACCTTGGCCGGCCACTGCCCCAATTCCGCCCACTGGAGCACGGGATCCGTACTCGGCGGTCAGCCCGTACTCGAAGTAGTAGTGCGTCTGCAGGCCGAAGGGGTTGACCTTTCCTCGCAGCGTCGCCCGATTGGTGGTGAAGTCGACCACCGGTTCGGTCTCGGCCAGGGGAGGAGCGATCGGAGTCAAGACCTGCTGGGTGTGTGATCGAAACGTCACTTCTGGCGACTCAGCGACCAGCGTGAAGGTATAAGTGTTGTTGGCCGCGAGATCGGCTACATCCGTATCGAAGCTCACCTGCGAGGAGCCTTCAGCAATCGCGATTTCGGGGGTTGATTTGGTCGGCACCCCGGGAGCGGAGTACTCGATGCGGTATTTGAAGCCGGAGAGCCCGAGCGGGTTCACGCTGCCCGAGAGATGGGAGCTGGTTGCGGTGACTGCGGTCGGGATATCCAGGGTGAGGGCCGGGACCAGATGGGGATCGAGGAACGTCACCCCCTGAAAGGCGCCAGAGTACCCACCACCGAGCGGAATTCCAGACGCTACAAACACCCTGCGGTCAGAGCCAACGCCCAGGGCGATCCCGCCCTTTGCCGCACCTGCCGTATTGGCTGGAAGATCGACCGCGACCACGAGTTCGTCGTCATGAAAAGCGTAGAGCCGAGTCGGAAAGCGGGACAGGGCATAGCCGCCGTTGGCACGCCCCATGACGAGCAAGTTTCCGGCATCCCGATCGAATGCCACCGCCCAGGGCGTCTGTATCTCCGGCGCGAAGCCGGTGTCGGGGGTCCCGTCGGCCTCGAAGCGCTCTAGGACCGATCGTCCATAGTCATATGAAATGTTCCCTTCAACGAAGTCGACTGCGTATACATCACCGGTGTCGTCGACAGCGAGACTCATCAGCGAGTGAAAGCGCCCGGCAGTAGAGCCGGTTCCGTCAAAGCTCGAGACGAAAGTGCCTGACGAAGTGAAGCGGCTGACCTGCTGGGTGCCGCTGTCGCCCACCAATAGATCGCCATTGGTTGGGTCAACAGCGAGAGGAGAATCAAAGCTCCCCACTTGCCCGGGTTCGAAGCCCGGCGCCGGGCTCGTGAAGGTGGGGTCAACCGTGTAGGTCGGCAGGGGGGCGCCGTCGCTGAGGTAGCGGAGGATCTGGCCGCTGCCACCATCGCTGACATAAATCGCGCCCGAGGTTGGGTCGGTGGCGATGCCCGAGGGATGGACCAACACGCCGGCGCCGAAGCTGGTCAGGTAGTTAACCGACGGGCCTTCTGACCGGTAGACCAAAACTTCGCTTCGGGTGTCCTCGATGACGAGCAGATCGCCGGTGCTGTCGACCGCCGGCTGTGACGGTTGCACGATTTCGCCTTCGCCTGAGGTCCCGAACTGGCCACCGATCGTGTAGGACGTCGCTGCTTGCGCCAAGGGCACGACAACCGCGAAGGCGAGCAGGCAGGCGAGGGTAAGGAGAAAGCCGCGACGGACACCCGTCGGCGCAAATCGTTGGCCGCCGAGGGCTTCCCTCAGGGATCCCACGGACGATGCCTTCGCCTGGCTTCTCACGTAGCTGTCTCCTTGTCCCGTGAGCCCCTCTGCCGGCCGCTTCCCTAAAGCGGCCCCCTTGGGCTCGGTTTGTCCCTGGTGATGCGTTCCCTGTGTGGCCTTCCTGGAAGGCGACGGTGGAGAGAATAAAAGATCTAGTTTTTAAATGCAAGTCTGGGTTTTTGACGAAAACGAGATCGGTTCCAGGACCACGTGCTTCCAGCCCGTCGAAAGGGGCTCTGGAAAGGCGCGGGAGGAGGTCGCGGGGGTGGCTAGGCCGCGGCTTCGCGGGCGAGGCGCTGGGCCTCGCGGCGGCCGAGATACGAGGTGAGGACCAGCTCGTGCAGGTCGGGCAAGAGGTCCTCGAGGTGGTCGGCCTGGCCGGCTTTGAGGCGGCGCACGACGAGGGTCGAGATGCCCCCCATCAGGGCCTGCTCGCGGGCTTCGGCGAGGGCGTCGTCGGTGGCCGGCGAGTCGGGACGGAGGAGGACAGCGAGGCAGCGCAGGGAGGCGCGGTGGCGTTGGGCCACCTCTCCCCCGGCCGCCAGCGACTCGACCAGGAGGAAGCGGGCGAGGGCCGGGTCGGCGGCGAAGACTCCGAGCAGGTTGGCCAGCATGGCGCGCACGCGGTCGGGCCAGGTGGCCTGGCCCGAGGCCGCCTCGCCGAGGGCGTCGCGCAGGTGCTCGGCGATCACCTCATAGGCCGCGAGGAAGCAGTCCTCCTTGCCGGAGAAGTGCTCATAGAAGGTGCGGCGGGAGACCTGGGCGGCTTCGATCAGCTGGGCGATCGTGGTCTCGTTGTAGCCGTGTTCGCCGACCGCTTCGACGACCCCGTTGAGCAGGCGCTCGCGCTGGCTCTCGGAGACGGCGTCGCGGGTGAGGCCGTGGCGCCCGGGGGGCAGGCGAACCACTCCGGGAGCGGCCTCGTCCCCCTTCGCCTCCATCACGCGTCCCCGCTGGAGACCGCCAGGTGGAGCGCCTCGTCGCTGCCGAGGTAGGGGCGCAGGGCGACGTCGACGAGGCGCGGCAGCATCTCCTCGATGCCCTCGGCGCCAACCGCTTCGAGGCGCTCGCGCAGGAGCCAGGCGAGGCCACCGGCGATCGCCTCCTCGAGCGTCTCGGGGAGACCGGCAGCGGCGCTCTCGAGCTGCCGCCCCTCGCGCAACAGGGGCACGGCGGAGTCGAGCGTCGCTTCGTAGCGGGCGAGCAACTGCGGCCCGCCCTTCCCGGCCTCGATCAGGCACATTTGCGCCCGCTCGGGATGGGTCGCGATCGCGGCGAGCAGGGCGCGCAGGCCCTCGCGGATCCGCCCCGGCCAGGGACGATCGGCCGGCGCCTCCTGCGCGAGCCAGCCCCGCGTCTCCTCCAGCGCCCGGTCGAAGGCGGCGACGAAGGCCTCTTCCTTGCTGGCGAAGTGGTCGTAGAAGGTGATCGAGGAGACGCGCGCCTGCTTGGCGATGCGCTCGATCGAGGTGCCGGCGCAGCCGCGCTCGGCGACCAGCTGCTCGGTTGCGGCGAGGATGCGCTCGCGCTGGCCGCTGGCGACGGCTTCGTGGTGGGCTCGGTCGCCGCGGGACCTGCGGGACTGGGTGGCGAGGAGACGCTCCGAGAGGTACTGCATGGAGCCGAGAATAGAGCCGACCCCTCCATTTGGAGGGAAATACCGGAGCGGGCTGTAAATGCTCGCTTTTTTAGTCTAAAAGAGCTAGTTTCTATATGTGGCATCGCAAGCGACCGCAGCGAGCAGGCGAGCGCACGACCTCCCCGCCCGCCGAGCCGAATCGACCCAGCGCGGCGACGACCCGGTCCGGGCCGAGATCATGGAGGCGATGCTGGTCGCCTGCGGCGAGCTGGGTTACCGCGAGGTCGCGGTCAAGGACGTGCTCGCGTGCTTCGGCGGCCACCGAATCCAGTTCTGGCAGCACTTCGCCAGCAAAGAGGACTGCTTCGTGCTCGCCTACGCGACCTGGACCGACCGCCTCGTCGCCGAGCTGCTGGGCGCGGCGGCGACCGAGGACGGCTGGCGCCGGGGGATGCGGGCGGCGCTGGTCGCCTTCTTCCGCTTCCTCGACGAGCGTCCCCAGCTCGCCCGCTCCCTGCTGGTCGACGCCGAGATCGCCGGCGGCCCGGCGCTGGCCAAGCGCGAGGAGGCGATCGAGCTGCTCGGCAAGGCGATCGACGGCGCCCGCGAGCAGGCCGACCCCGACGATCGCCCTCCCCCCTCACCGGCGTCTTCGTCGCCGGCGGCATCGCCACCTACGCGAGCGAACAGCTCGCGGCGGGCGTCCAGGGCGCACCGTGGCAGGGCCTGCCCGAGCTGATGCGCTTCGCCACCGCCCCCTACTACGGGGCGGACGCCGCCGAGGCGGAGTTCGAAGCCGCCCACGCGCTTGTCGCGCGACTGACGAGCGGCGGGGACCCGGCTTGACCGAGGTGAGGGCGCCGGCCGAGCAGCGCCTGCCCCCCGGCCGCCACAAGCTGCCGCGGGAACTGGTGCGGGAGAACCAGCGCTCGCGGCTGACGAGCGCGGCGGCGGAAACGCTGGCCGAGCACGGCTACGGGGCGATCACGGTGACCAGCGTGGCGCGGCGGGCAGGTGTCTCCACCGGCACCCTCTACAAGCGCTTCGACGGGCTCTGGGGCTGCCTGCTGACCGCCTACGAACACGGCAGCGAGCGGCTCTGCGCGGAGATCGAGCACGCCTGCGCGGAGGAAGAAGCGGCAGCGGGGATCGCCAGGGCGCTCTCGTTGCTGGCCGCCGATCCGGCACTCGCCAACCTGCTGTTCGCGACGCCCCCCACCCACGCCGCCACGCTCGGGGACGCGCGGCTGCGGCTCGCCGAGCGGCTCGCCGCCCTGCTGCGCAGCGCCCGCGGCGCCCGCCCGGACTCCGGGCGCGAGCTGCCGGCGATCGCCGGGGCGATGGCGCTGATCTCGATGCAGCTCAGGAACGGAGATTCCGAGCGGTTGGAGGATCTCGGCCCCACGCTGACCGAGATCCTCTTGGTGCCCTGACTCAGCCGAAGTCGAGCACGCGGAAGCGGGCCGAATCGACGGTCGAAGCCGGCGTGCAGGAGCCGTTGGAGCCGATCCGGGCGCTCAACTCGTTGGTGACGGGAGCGGTCGGGTCGATGTCGGGCTGGACGCCGACGCTCTGTTCGACCCTTTCGGGGGAGGTCGATTCGGTCGAGAGCTGGCCGCCGCCGGTCTGTTGCCCGTTGACGCTGAGCTCGAAGTAGAGCTGGCAGGAGCCGCCACCATTGCCGTCGTAGGCGAGGGTTGCGGCGGCCGCACCGAAGACCACGTTGAGCTGGCCGGGTCCCTGGCCCCATTTGGCATCGTCGAGCGGGTAACTCACCAGTTCGCCGCTGGGCACGGCCGCGGAGCCTCCGAGCGGGCTGGCGGCGAAGTAGACCGGGAACTGGAGGTTGGCGGGCGCGACCGAGGCGGCGGCGATCTGCCTGGCGCCAACCGCGCCGTTGGCGATCTGCTGGGTACCGACGGCGCCGTTCGCGAGCTGCTGGGTGCTGACGGCGCGATCGGCGATCTGGTTGCTGCGCACGGCGCCGAGCGCAAGCTTGCCGCTGGTGACGGCGCGTTGGAAGATGTCGTCGGTGCGAACCTTGCTGGCAGCGAAGGCGACGCCGCCGCTGAGGGCAAGGAATAGGGCCAGAGTCGAAACGACGTTGGCGTAGGTCAAGCGGGATTTTTTTGGCATCCCTGCCCTTTCTCTACGCCAGCTTGGGCGCCCCCCACTGCGAAGACATTGGAGCGGAGCAGATTCCCACTCCCTCTTGTCCAACTTGTCCGACCCCATCTTTTTTGGGCCTCCCCTCAGGTGCCCCGCCGACGCGTATCGTCTACCGTCGGTGCATGGTTTACGACTTCAGGCACAAAAGCGTCTCGGGGCAGTGGAAATCCAGTGGGCACCGCAAGGGCGATACCCGGGACGCCGCCTTCGCGGCCCTGGAGGCGAAGCACGGTCCGATGCCGGCGGGCAGGTACATGTCGCGGCCGCGCGACGGGCGGACCAAGAACTGGGAAGTCTTTACGCGCCCTTAGGCGCCAGGCCGAACTCTTCGGCCAGCAGCTCATAGGAGCGCCGCCGTGCCTCGTGGTCGTGGGTGATCGTGACCACGATCACCTCCTCGGCGCCGTAGGCGGCGGCGACCGCTTCGACGTCGGCGCGCACCTGGGCCGGGGTGCCGGTCAGCCGCGGGCGCTCGGGGGGCGGGCCTTCGCGTTCCTCCGGGTGCAACTCGAGGTAGCGCTGCGCCTTCTCTGGCGGCGGCACCGGGATCAGGCGACCGCGGCGCAACAGGTCGAAGGCCATGCGCCAGCTCGTCGCCAGCAGCCGCGCCTCCTCCTCGGTCGGAGCGACGATGGCGCGGACGGCGACCGCCAGGCGCGGCTCGGCCAGGCGCGTGCCGGCGCTGAAGCGGGAGCGGTAGGTGTCGGCGATCGACGCCCCGCGCGGGTTGATGAAGTCGGCGAAGGCGTAGCGGAGACCCAGCTCCGCCGCCCACAGCGCGCTCTGTTCGGAAGAGCCGAGCAGCCAGACCTCGGGGACCTCGGGCTCGCCGGGCAGGGTCTCGGCGAGGCGCGCCAGGTGGCCGGGAGGGAAGCCGCGCTCGAAGTAGGCGAGCAGCTCGGCGAGCTGGTCCGGGAAGTCGTCCGGCAGTTGCTGGGAGCGGTCGCGCTGGAGCGCGTGGGTGGTCATCGGGTCGGTGCCGGCGGCGCGGCCGATGCCGAGGTCGATTCGGTCTGGGAAGAGACCGGAGAGGACGCCGAAGCTCTCCGCCACCTTGAGCGGGCTGTAGTGGGGCAGCATCACGCCGCCGCTGCCGACCCGCATGCGGCTGGTCGCCGCGGCGATCGGGCCGATCAGCACCTCCGGCGACGGACCGGCGACGAGGCCGCCGCCGTGGTGCTCGGCGACCCAGTAGCGGTGGTAGCCGAGCCGCTCGGCCAGCTGCGCCAGGTCGATCGAGTTGCGCAGGGCCTCGGCCGCGCTCGAGCCCTCGGAGACCGGGGTCTGGTCGAGGACGCTGAGGCGCAGGGTCACTTCAGCTGCCGCGGATCGCCTTGCCGGCGATGTTCTTGAGCCGCGTGCGGTCGCGCTGGGAGAGGTTGCCGGGGCGTCCCTTCGACTTCTTCAGCAGATTCCAGAACTCGCTCTGCTCCTTCTGGGTCAGGTTCTCGGCAACCCGCTCCCTGCCCTTGGTGCTGAGCCAGACGGCGATGGTCCAAACCATCTTCCAGGGGATCCGCTTCCAGACGGCGGGCACGGCGCGGGCGGCGATCCAGGCGGGCATGAGGGCGACTCTACCCAGCCGCCGCTGTCGCCAAGCGTGAGCGCAGCCGCGTAACCTGGGCCGATGGGCAAGATCGAGGGGTCAGCCAGCGCCGAGATCGAGGCGCCGATCGAGGCGGTCTTCGCGGCCGCCGCCGACGTCGAGCTCTCACCGCAATGGCAGCAGGAGATCAAGGTCGCGGAGTGCGTCGAGCGCGACGGCGAGGGCAACCAGGTGCTGATGCACATGGAGACCGACGCCGGCGTGCGACAGCTGAAGTCAGAGATGCGCTTCAGCTACGAGGCGCCGAACCGGATCGAGTGGGTCCAGGAGGACGGCGACCTCAAGTCGGTCGAAGGCAGCTGGGAGCTGGAAGATCTCGGCGACCGGCGCACGCGGGCCACCTACTGGATGGAGGTCGACCTCGGGCGCAAGATGGGCCTGCTGATCCGCGGACCGATCGTCGGGGTGCTGCGCGCCCGCATGGTCGAGAGCATGCCCGGCAAGCTGAAGGGCTTCGTCGAGGGCGACGAGGGCTGAGGCGGATCGCTCAGGTGTCGACGGCGACGCCGTTGGCGGTCAGCACGACCTCGATGTTGCCCCGCGTCGCGTTGGAGTACGGGCAGACGCGATGGGCGGCCCGAACCAGCTCGACGGCATCGTCGCCCCCAATCGAGGGCAGCGTCACGTGCAGCTCGGCGGCGATCGTGAAGCTGCGGTCCTCGCCGGCCCGGAGCTTCACCTTGGAATCGATTTCGACGTCCCCCGCGTCGAGCTTCTGGCGGCGGGCGACGGCCGCCAGGGCGCTCTCGAAGCAGGACGCGAAGCCGATCGCGAAGAGCTGCTCGGGATTGGTGCCACCGCCCTCGCCGCCCAACTCAGGCGGGGTGCGTAGGTCGACCTCGAGGGCACCGTCGGAGGTGCGGCCGTGGCCGGCGATGCGGCCGCCGGTGACGTGCGCCTCGGCGGTGTAGAGGTCCTTCGCCATGGGACAACTGTAGCCAGCTAGCGTCGGCGCACTCGCAGCTTGAACAGCGCCGGGGTGCGGTCGACGTTGCCGGCGCGATCGACGGCGACGATGCGAATCGTGTGGCGGCCCAGAGTCAGTGAGAAGGCGCGGGGGGAGGTGCAGCCGACGTAGGGGCGGCGGTCGAGCTTGCAGCGGAAGCGGGAGCCGCTCTCGTTGGCGGTGAAGCGGAAGACGACGCGGCGGCGGGCCTTCGCGGTGCTCAACAAAGCGCGCGGGTGGGCGAGGATCTTCGTTCGCGGCGGCACGCGGTCGCGGGGCGGCGGTTTGGGAACGACGACCGGCGTGGTCGGGGGCGGCGTCGGCAGCGGGAAGCCGGGCAGGAGCTGGAAGCTGTTGGGGTCCGCTTCGCGCACCACCTCGCAGTTGACCGGGGTCGCGTCGTTGTACTGGGGGTGGCGGTCGATCAGGGCGCGGTCGATGTCGTCGCCGCAGTCGATGACGGGGTCGTCGTCGCCGGAGTTGGCGAGGATCGTGTCGCTGCCGGCGCCAGCGAAGTAATCGTCGGCGCCGAGGTGGCCGAGCAGCTGGTTCGGCCCGCCGTCGCCGTAGAAGAGGTCGCGCGAGCTGCTGCCCTCGAGGTCCTCGATCTCGCCCAGCGAGTCGAGGCCGGCGCCGGCGCAGTCGGGCGTATCGCCGCTCCCCGGCCGGCCGGCGCGGCCGCTGCCGAGGTTGGCCTCGACGCCCTCGTCGAAGCGTGCCCAGGAGGCGTTGTCGCGATCCGCCCCGCCGTTCAGCAGGTTGCCGTCGCAGACCGAGTCGGAGAGGAAGAGGTCGTTGCCGTCGCCGCCGAAGAGCTGGTCGGCGCCGCCGTTGTGCAGCAGCGCGTCGTCGCCACCGAGGGCGCTGAGGACGTCGCCGAAGGCGCCTTCGTTGTCGGGGCCATCGACCAGGACGTCTTCGCTTTCGGGACCGCCGGTCAGGGAATCGCCGCCCTCGCCGCCGAGGATGACTACGGTCGTCGAGCGGGGAAAGTTGGAGGCGGCGATCGCGTCGTTGCCGCCCATCCCGGCGAGGACGATCGAGTCGAGCGGCGTCGCCAGCGGGCAGCTCGCCTCGGTCGGCGTCGCGACGGTGCAGCCGCTGACGGCGGTGGCGCTCTGATCGAAAGTGCCGGAGCTGAGGGAAAAGCTGACCGAGCTGCCCCAGTAGGTAGCGGTGACGCCGTCGTTGCCGTTGCTGCCGGTCAGGTAGAGCTGCGACCAAGCGCCGACGCCCGGCGCCATCAGGCCGACGCTGACCTTGGTCGGATCGCGCTGGACGACGCTGCCGCCATCGACGTAATCGCCGTCGGCGCCGCCATCGAGGGTGTCGCCTCCCCCTTCGCCGCGGATCACGTCGGCGCCACCGCCGCCGTAGATCGCCTGCGGGCCGGAGGTGCCGAGGAGGTAGTCGGAGAAGGGCGTGCCGATCACGGTCTCGAAGTCGGCCGTCGTCACTTCGTCGACGCCGCCGCCGAAGGGGGCGACGCCGTTGTTGGCGTTCTGGCCGCCGGCCTTGAGGTCCAGATAAAGGCCCCGGCCTTCGGCGCCGCCGGGGAAGCCCGGCTGGCCGGTGCTGATCCCGGCGCCGAAGCCCGGGGTGATTCCGGTCGCGTAGCTGAGCGTGTCGCT
Organism: uncultured Actinomycetes bacterium; assembly: GCA_963832155.1. Taxonomy (GTDB): domain Bacteria; phylum Actinomycetota; class Thermoleophilia; order Solirubrobacterales; family 70-9; genus VAYN01. The sequence continues at coordinate 96,833 of CAWHTB010000003.1, read as the reverse complement.
GCCGCCGCCGCTGTCGTTGAGGCGGTCGATCGTGCCGTCGCCGTGGACGTAGTCGTCGCCCGCTTCGCCGTCGATCGCGTCGGCTCCGAAGCCGCCGGCGAGGCGGTCGTTGCCGGGACCGCCGCGCAGGACGTCGTCGCCGATGCCGCCGAAGAGCTGGTCGTTGCCTTCGCCGCCGAGCAGGGTGTCGTTGCCGCGCTGCCCGTAGACGACGTCGTCGCCTGGCCCACCTTCGAAGGTCTGACTGCCGACCCCCAGCTCGCAGCCGCTCGGACAGGAGGCGCTGGCGATCGGGGCGGCGATGATCGTGTCGTCTCCCCCACCACCCCGCACGGCCTCGACGCCGGGCGGGACGACGATGACGTCGGCGCACGGAGTGCCGTAGGTGGTGTCGCCGACCGTCGTCGGGCCGGCGGCGCAGCTCGGCACGGGCGCGGTGGTCGCGGCTGGCGCCGCGCCCGCGCTCAGGAACAGGCTGAATAGGGCAGCCGCCAGGCTGCCGAGGAGAAATCGCATCCTGTTCTCCGATACCCGCGCCAGGGCCATTCGATTCGGTCGGATCAGGATCGCTCGGCGGCGAGCAGCTCCAGGCTGCCCCAGGCCGTGCGCAGGCGATCGTGGCGACGGACCTCGGCAAAGCCGGCGGCGGCGATGAAATCCGGCAGCCTCCCCGCGGCGTGGTCGCGGATGCCATCGAAGCCGTCGAACACGGCCAGCGTGAAGAGACCGGCCCGCATCAGCGGGTCCTGCGGCTTGCCCCAGTCGGCGATGTGCAGGCCGCCGCCGGCCTTGAGCACGCGGTGGGCCTCGGCGAGGGCGGCGCGCTTGCCCGCGGGGTCGAGGTGGTGCAGGAGCAGCGACATCGTCACCCGATCGCAGCTGCCGTCGTCCAGCGGCAGCTCCCCCGCCAAGCCCCGCGTCCACTCGACCGCGCCGGCGCCCTCCTTCGCCGCGGCGATCGCCAGCACCTCCGGGTCGCCGTCGATCCCGACCACCTCCGCTCCCGGCGCCGCGGCGGCCAGCTCGATCGCGAAGGTGCCGGTGCCGGCGCCGACGTCGGCGATGCGACCTTCCGATGGCAGCCCGGCGAGAACCTGCCGCGCCAGCTTGCCGCGGAACAGCCCCTCGCGCATGGTCACGGCGACGATCGAGTCGTAGAAGCGGGTCAGCCCCGGCAGCCCTGCTGCCGGGACGTATCTGTCGGTGCCTGCCGCCGTCATCGGCGCATTAAAGCGCTCTCAGCGTATACGTTTAAACATATATACGTATATAGTTAGATAAATGCTATACGCAACCCCCATATCGACGCCGGATCTGGAGGCAAGCCTCGGAGAGCTCGACGAGCTGCGCCAGACGCTCGGCCACGAGATCCAGCGACCGCTGCGGTGGATGGGGCAGCTGCGCCGGGCCGTACGCGCCGACTCAATCGAGAGCTCGACCTCGATCGAGGGATACAGCGTCGCCCCCGGGGAGGCGATCGAGCTCGCCAACCGTGGCTCCGCCGGCGAACCCGGAGACGAAAACCGCTTGGCAGTGGTCTGTTACGCGCGCGCCATGGACCACGTCAGCGTGCTGGCTGAGGATCCGGATTTCCGCTGGAGCGAGCGAGCGATCCTGGACCTCCACTTCGACGCCTGCTACTTCCAGGCGGACAAGGGTCCGGGGCGCTGGCGAAATGGGCCGATCGGTGTCACCGGCGCCGATGGCTCCCTGGAGTTCAGGGGGCCCGACGGGGACTCGGTCCCGGGACTGATGGCCGAGCTGATCGCCTGGCTCGAGGACGGCGACCTCGACTCGCCGGTCGTCGTGCGCGCGGCGATGGCCCATCTGCACCTCACGTCGATCCATCCGTTCCACGACGGAAACGGCAGGCTCGCCCGCATCCTGCAGTCACTGGTGCTCGCCCGCGACGGTCTCGTCTTGCCGGAGTTCGCATCGATCGAGGAGTACCTCGGACAACACACTGCCGCGTACTACGCCGCCCTGCGGGAGGTCCAGGCCGGCGGATACCACCCGGAGCGCGACGCCTCCTCCTGGATCGCCTTCTGCGTCCGGGCTCACATCGCCCAGGCGAAGCGCCGGCTGCGACAGGTCGAAGCCGCCGCGGCGCGCTGGGAGCGGCTGGAGTCGCTGATCGCGGAGAGGGAGTGGCCGGAGCGACTGGCGATTGCGCTCGAGCAGAGCCTGGTCGGGGGAACCGATCGTGCTCGCTACAGCGCCGAGGCGGACCTGCCGACGGCGACCGCGAGCGTCGACCTCCGACGCCTGGTCGACGCGGGGCTGGTCGAGCAGGAAGGCGGCGGCAGAAATACGCGTTACCGGGCGAGCGCCACGCTGCGGACTCGAGTCTCACCTGAGGATCCCGGTTAGCACTGCGGTCGTCGCGGGAAGGGATCTGAGGAGAGACGACGTGGAGCACCTGATCGAAGAGCTGACGCGGGGGAACGTGACCGAGGTCAAGGTCGTGCTTGCGACCGCGGTGCTGGGACTGGCGATCTACCAGCTGCTGCTGGCCGCGGTCGCCTACGGGTGGATCCGGGTTCGCTTCCTCGAAGCCGCCGTTGCCTCCTGGGTGCACCGCGCCAGCGGCGGCGCGATCGTCGTGCTGACGATCCTGGTGGCGACGGCCTGCCTCTCCTTCTACGGCTTCGAGGAGGGCGGCGCCCACGCCGTCTTCGGCTGCGTGCTGCTGGGGGCGATCGCGCTGAAGATCCTCGTCGTCCGCGCCGGCGGTGCCTTCTCGCGGCTGCTGCCGCTGCTCGGCGTCTCGGTCCTGACCCTCTTCGCGCTGACCTGGCTGACCTCGGCCGGCGACTTCCTCGGGGTCGGCTGATGCGCCGGCCGTCGCAGGGCGTTCAGGTGCTCGGCTCGATCCTGGTCGCGCTGACGATCGCCGCGATCGCGGTCGCCGTCGTCACCGCCCACTTCGGGCCGACCAGCACGGCCAAGCTGGAGGCGCGCGAGGACATCGTCAAGGAGCGTACCGATGCGCGCGAGGAGCGCGAAAAGGCACGGGAAGACCGGCGGGAGGAGCGGCTGAAGGACGGCGGGTCTGGCTAACCGGACCTCCTGTAGATCAGCTTGAAGTCGTGCTCCCAAGTCGAGCCGTCGTCGGCCTTCTCCCAGGCCCCCGCGATCGTGCGGCCGTCGGCGCTGAACTCGCCGCGGAAGCGCTGGGCGAAGCCCGGCGAGAGTTTCGTCAGCGTCCAGACACCGCCCTCGACGCCGGTCTCGTAGCGGCGGGTGACGCCGCGCGAGTCGAAGTAGTGCTGGACCAGACGGCTGCCCTCCTCCTCGTTGGCGATCACCGCGACGCCGTCGGGCGCGGCCTCGATCGGGACCTCCCAGCGCTCGACCAGGAAGGCGCGCTGCGGCCCCCACTCGAAGCTGACGCTCCCGCGCACGTCGCTCGGGGGCGCACCGGGGAAGACCGCCTCCAGGCTCCACTCGCCGACCAGCGGCTCGAGCGCATCGAGCCTCGACCTCTCTGCCTGCTCCATCGTGCCTCCTCTCCTGAACGAGCAAGGGCCGCCCGGAGGCGGCCCTTGCGCTGGTGCATGGAACGAGCGTGGAAACAGCGGCCGGGTGGGACAACGCCCGGTCTTCGTCGGCTCGCCGGTGCCCGGGGTGGATTCCGCCGGGCGCCCAAACCAGTGCGGCGCCTAGCGGCCCTGCACCTCCAGAGTCCCCTCAAGCATGTGACTCAAAATTAGGACCACCTCCTTTCTCTGGTGAGAAAATTGAAGCAGACGGCACAGTCGCGCTCGCCGATTTCCGGTTCCGTGCCTGAAAGGATGGGCGCGTGGACATCGTCCTCGCCCTCGTGGCGGCCCTCTTCTTCGCCTTCGGCACCGTCCTGCAGCAGCGCGCCGGGCTCGAAGAGCCCTCCGAGGGCGCCAGCTCGAGCCTGCTGCTGCGGATGGCGAAACGGCCGGTCTGGCTGGCCGGAATCGCCGCCGACGCGCTCGGCTTCCTCGCCCAGGCGGTGGCGCTGGCGATCGGGCGGCTGGCGGTGGTGCAGCCGCTGCTGGTCTCCACGGTCGTCTTCGCGCTGCCGCTGGGGGCGCGCTTCACCGGCCAGCGGATCCGGCGCACCGACGTCGCCGCCGCGGCCCTGGTCGTCGGCGCCCTGATCGCCTTCCTGACGATCGCCGAACCGGCGGGCGGGCACGACGACGCGCCGCTGCACCAGTGGCTGATCGCGATCGGCGCCTGCGCCGCGATCTGCGTGCCGCTGGTGCTGCTCGGCCGCCACGGCACGCCCGCGCGGCGAGCGGCGATGCTCGGCACCGCGACCGGTGTCCTCTTCGCCCTCTCCGCCGCCCTGACCAAGGTCGTCGCCGACGAATTCGAGGACGGGATCCTGGAGATCTTCGTCGACTGGCACCTCTACGCGCTGATCGTCGTCGGCTACGCCTCGATGACCCTGAACCAGCTGGCGCTCAACACCGGCTCGCTGGCGCCGGCGGTGGCGACCAGCCTCGCCTTCGACCCGATCACCAGCGTCGTCCTCGGCGTCACCCTGCTGGGCGAGTCGCTGCACACGACGCCGCTGGAGGGAGTCGGGACGGTGCTGGCGCTGGTCGCGGCGCTGGCGGGGATGGCGATCCTGGCGCGCTCGCAGTCGCAGGTCGCCCCGGACCTCACTCCCGCGCCAGGCTAGCCCGCCTCACCCTGCTCGACGCGCCAATCGGCGCCCCTCAAAAAGGGGAGCAAGCCGAAGCCGAACCTGCGGCGCGGGGTGGTCAGACCGATTCGCAGTGCGTCGACGTAGGGCTCCGAGAGACCTCGCCACGCCGCGAAGATCTCGATGTTCTCCCGAACGAAGTCGGCCAGGGTCGGCGCTGCCAGCTCGGCACGTGGCAGCACCTGGGCGAAGATACGCTGGGGCGTGGCACCAGCCGCGGTCAAGGCGGCGACGATGTCCTTGCGGGCCCTGGGGCTGGCCGCGAACCCGGCGTTGAGGAGCCGCGCGATTCGATCCAGCCCCGGCTCGTTTCGGAGCAGATATCGGACCAGCTTTTCCAGCTCCCTGGCGTCGACCCTCGCCGGCACGGCCCACGACCCCACCGGATCCAAGCTGGAATCGCGGCTCAACAGCGCCAACCCGAGGACGGCGATGCCGGTTTCCCGCCAGGCGGTCTCCAGCGTGCCGCCGGCGACCCCGGTCTTCTCGAAGAAGCGAATCGCACGGGAGAATCCGCCATTGCTTTCGATCCCGCCGAGCACGGCGCGCAGCTCGTCGGCGCTGAGCTGCCCGACCAGGTCCCGCGACGCGGCGGGGAGCTTTTCAACGGCCCCCAGCACGCGCAAGACCTGAGAATCGGACATGTCTCCGCTCCCGTCCCAGTGGGTGACTCCGATCGCGGCGGCGATGGTCGCCATCAGTTCCTCCCGGGGGCTTCCTGGTGTCGGTGCGGCACCCTTGGGGCGCGCGGCTCGCGTGGCGGCGAAGGCGGTGACGAACCCTTCCCAGCTCCGTTCGCTGGGCGCAAGGCCGTCCCAAAGCTGGTCGACCCGGGCATGGAAGGCGCAGTCCGACAGCCCCGCGCGCCCGGCCCTCGCGACCGTGCTCGCCGCGCCAGCGTCCGGCCTGCCGGCGGCGCCGGCGACAAAGACCGGCCCCTCGCTCCCGACCCACCAGGTGAGATCGATGAACGGCCACAGCGCGGTCGGCACCGCGGTCAGCAGAACCGAGGCCGGTTCGGCGACCGGGAAGGACTTCGCCGCGTGAAGACCATCCGGCTCGGAGATCAACCGCTGCAGAAACTCACGAGCGACGGCGTCACAGACCGCGCAGTCATGGCCGGCGCCGCGGGGGGTCAGGTCGTCGATCTTCAAAGACGACAGCTTCGGCGGCTTGTCGAGTGGAATCTCCTCGGCACCGAGCCAATGGGGGTCGTCCCTGGCAATGCTTGACAGGTCGAACTCCGCGGCGTTGCCGACGAGCAGGTGGCTCACGAACCGGTTTCGTTTCGCGCGATCGCTTCCAGCGCTGGCGATCTTCCGATAGACCACGGTCAACTCGCCCGCGGACATCGCCCCGATCGTCACCAGTCGCTTCCATCCCTCGTACCCGTCCGCCTGCGCGACCAGCGCTTCGTCGAACGGGCGCAAGCGCCTCAGGTCGAGGCCTTCAAGCCATGGCACCTCGTCGCGAAGGCCCGGGCTCACTTCGGTGAAGCCCTGCCCGCCGCTGCCACTGAGGTTGTGCTTGGACCAGCTGTAGATCGCCTGCTCGATCCGGCCGGAGGCAACCGTGGCGCTCATTACGCACCGGCCGGCACCGCCGCCGGGTGCAGCGCCCCAGCGGCATCGAGGACCTGCAGGACACTGAGCGCCACCCCGTTCGGCTCTGGGTCGTCCTCCCAGTCGGACTCGTCCGGCCCGGGATTCTCCACCGGCATCGCCGAAGTCGCCGACGCCGCCACATAGCGGATCACCTCGGGCTTGAAGCAATCCTCGATTTCATCGACCACCAGGCCGCCGCCAAGCTGCACGAGCGCGTCGCGGGTACGGCTCGAGGAAACCCGCAGCGCTTCGCGCAGACCGCCTTCCCCGCCCGCCGCATCGATCACGGCCTTGGTCTGGGACGTCCAGTCGAAGTCCCCCGTCCACTCGACGGCATCCGCTTTCGCGAGGGCAAAGCAGATCGGTATCTCGAGCTCCCGGGAGGAGGGTGCTTCCCACACCTCCGCCAGGGTGTCGGCGATCACCTGGATGCCATCACGCACGTCCGAAGCGGCGTCGAGCCGGGTGCGCTCGTTGGTCGGGGCAACATCGAACTGGGTCGGCAGGAAATCGACGGGGTCGATCAAGACCACCAGCGCTTTGCACAGGAGGACGAACGGCGCCTGCTCGGCGATCCTCGTGATGGCGCCCAGATCCTCGCCGGCGACGTCGTAGAGCAGCAGCGAGTACTGCTTCGGCGCGGCTGCTTCGCTCTCGTCGCGCAGCACGAGTTTGTAGCCGTAGGGGCCGAGCACCTCCCCCGGGTCGGTTGACGGCAGGCTCCGTCCCTGGCGATAGACCTGGACGGTGTTCTGGGCCAGCTGTGGATTCGTGTACAGGGCCTTTCGCATCGACACTCCGGCTCCGCGCAAGGCGCTCATGTCGAACATCTCGCGCACTATCCCGGTCAACCAGTGACTCTTCGACGCCCCGCTCGCGCCAAGAATGCCGATTCCAAATGGCATCCCGGCGTTGCCGTCGACCAGATGCCCCTCGGGGCATCTGAAGGTGTAGTCCCGGAGGCGGCGCAGGCCGTCCAGATTGGGACCCTGTTTAGCCGCTTGCCGCGTCCCCAGACCGAGCAGCTTCGCCGGCAGGGACGGCTTCGGGCTGACCGCCCCCTCGGCCTGGAGCCGATCGAGGGTGGTTATCGCTTCGCCGTCCAGAAATGCCTCGATTTGACTCAACTTGTACTCCGCTGGGCACCTTCCGCAGATGACGTACTCGCTCACAGTGGCGTCCTTTCTTGCGTCTTCGACCCCGTCCCGTTGCCCGCGGCGCGGGCGATTATCGACCTCTCGTCTTCTCGCACCTTCACCTCGTCCCGGTCCATCTCTTCCTCCAGTCTGCGAATCGTTTCCGTCACCCTCCCGGTGACATTTCCGTGTCGAAATCGCTCCAAGCTGGCGATCAGCAGGACCGAGCGCAGCACCAACTTGGTGACGACGCGGCGGGCACGCACGAGCGCGATCCTCGCGATCGTCCCCAGGTTGCGGATCGCCTGCAGCAGCCTGGGCAGGACGCCGCCGTAGTAGGCGAACACCAGGCCCACGCAGAGCAGGCAGGTCACCAACGTCCCGAGGGCGTAGACGGGCTGCAGCAGCGCCACCACGCAGATCGCGAAGCAGAAGTAGCTCAGCGTCGGCGCCACCTTGTCGTTGGCGAGGTCCTCGTTCCGCTCCTCGGCGGTGTCCGCCGGGCCGCGCAGCATCAGGTAGTAGAAGACCGCGATCCGGTAGACGTAGAGGCAGAACAGGACCGTCAGCGCCGCCATCGAGGAGACGAAGAGCTGCCGGCCGTCCGCCACTCCGGGCAGGACCCCGATGACCTCCCGGAGCTGTATCGGATGCCCAGGCAGACGATCGGCGTAAACGATGAGGAAGAGAGCCGCACCGCCCAGCGCCCAACCGAAGGCGTCCTCCTGCTGGCGATCGCGGACGAAGACCGCGGCAAAGAAGAGCACCGCCGACCAGGCGAATCCGATCGCCACAGCGGTGGCGAGGACGGTGCTCATCGTTCTCTCCCAACTCGGTGCTGAGCTGCTGCGAAGACCACCATGGCACCCTTCCTGTTTCAAACATCGTGGTTAGTTAGCTATGACTTTATAGCTAACTAGGTCCCATGTTGGGGGAAACATCTGATTTCTTGGAAGGGCGCGCCAAGGGTCGGCTGCCGGAACCGGCACCACAGGACGAGAGGAGAGAACCGCTAGATCGCGGGAACGAGCGCGTCCGACGCCTGCAGCAGCGATGACAACAGCTTCTCGTTGTCGAGCCGCGAGACCACCGCCCCGTGCAGTGCCGGGTGATCGGTGTGCGCGGCCAGCTCGACCCGCGGAGTTTCGCCGGGAGCGGTCAGGTTTGCCCGCAGCCCCTCCAGCAGATGCTCGGCCGCGATCGGCCAATCGCGAGGCTCGAAAGCCCCACCCCCGACCACCAATCGCTTCGGGTTCAGCATCTCAACGCTTGGGGCGAGGGCTTCTCCGAGCAATTTCGCGGTCGCGGCGAGTCGTTTCTTGACTTTGGCCGTTTGGGCCTTGGTGCCCCGTTCGCCATGGGCGATGCTCAGTATCTCTGTTCGGAAGTAGTCGCGAAACAGCTCGTCATCGGCGATCGGGCGAAGGTCGACTTCGCTTTTGACCGTCTTGGCCAGACGACGAATACCGGCGGCGATGCTGAGCTGCTCGGTTCGAACCTCGGGACGACCCCATTCGACGTCGTGACCCTCCTGTTCGAAAACGCGTGGCGGCAGTCCTCCGGCGAGGCCGCGCGAGCCGGTGTAGACGGAGCCGCGCACCACCACCGCCGCGCTCACCTCGCCGGTCCACTTGATGAAGATCGCGTCCTCGATGCCCTCCAGCTCCCCGTCGTGGAGCTCGGCCTGCGCGCAGAGGTTGGCCGCTCCGATGCTGCGAAAGCGGGAGACCGTCCAGCCGAGGAGCTCCGCCTGATCTCCGCGCTGCAGACGATCGCGCAGGCCGGTTCCGGCACTCTCGCCATCCCAATCGCCGACGGCGATGTTCGCCTCTTCCGGCGAGGCCGGCATGATCGAGCGGGCGCAGAGAAGGCGTCCGTTTGCCGGGTCCACCGAGCCGGCGACCGAGACGCCCACGGCGAGGACGAGGGGCTTTTCCAGGGCGCCCTCGGCTCCCTGGTCAGAAGCACGAAAGACGGCCTCCAGCCGGCGGGGAAGCGCGCCGGCCTCGCCCCCCGGCTCACCGGCGATCCAGTTGAGGGTGTTGAGGCGTTCGTTGAAGACCGGACGCACGCAGTGCGTGTAGGGGCAGCCGTCACGGTCGCCCGGAGCCGCCAGCAAACGGCCGTCGAGACCGGCGATTCCGACCCGTGCGTGACCGTGGCCGATCTCGACGGCAGCGATGTAGATGCCCCGGCGCAAGCGCAGGAGCTTGGGGCGAGGACCCCCTCCGGGCGCGGCGCGGTCGGCTTTGACCTCGACGACGATGCTGCGCAGGCCGTGCTCGCCTCGGAGCAGTGCGGTGACGGTGCTCGGGGGAAGGCCGACCTCGCCGGCGAGCTCCTGTCGCGTCAACCCCTTCGGGTTCGCGAGCAGGGCCTCGAGCAGCTGGGTCTCGGTGCTGCTCGGGAGCCGGCCTTCGTGATCGATCATTGACCCAGCCTAGCCATGTCATAACTCCCGACGCAACTCCGGTGGACATTGCATCTAACTGTCCCCGATGCACTCTTCCCGCCCTGCCAGCACCTAGGATCCGCCCCGGATGAGCGCCGACGAGATCGACCCAGGCCTGGACGAGGCCATTCCCGACAGCGCTGAGCGAGCGGAATTCCAAGAGCAGATCCGCGCCCATCGCCTGGAGAAGCTCGAGGAGCTGCGCGAGCGCGGAATCGAGCCCTATCCCGTCCGCTTCGACCGCGACTCGACCGCGGCGGCGCTGCGCGAGGAGTTCGGCGACCTCGCCGCCGGCACCGACACCGGCAAGGCCGTGCAGCTCGCCGGCCGGGTGATGGGCGAGCGCCGCCACGGCGGCCTCGACTTCGCCGACCTGCAGGACGAGACCGGCGCAGATCCAGCTGATGGCGACCCGCGACGCGGTCGGCGCCGACGAGCTGCACGAGTTCTCCGACCTCGACCTCGGCGACTGGATCGGCGTCGAGGGCACGGTGATCGCCTCCAACCACGGCGAGCTGACGGTGCGGGTCGCCAAGTTCGAGCTGCTCTCGAAGAGCCTGCGGGCGCTGCCCGACGTGCGCCACGGCCTCGCCGACCCCGAGACCCGCTACCGCCAGCGCTACCTCGACCTCACCCTCGACGAGCCCTCGCGGCGGGTCTTCGCGATCCGCTCCGCGGTGATCGCGACGACGCGCCGCGTCGCTCACCGAGAAGGGCTTCAGCGAGGTCGAGACCCCGGTCCTGCTCGGCCAGGCCGGCGGCGCCGCGGCGAAACCGTTCATCACCCACCACAACGCGCTGGACATCGACATGACCCTGCGGGTGGCGCTGGAGCTGCCGCTGAAGCGGCTGATCGTCGGCGGCATGAACCGCGTCTTCGAGATCGGCCGCGTCTTCCGCAACGAGGGCCTCGACACCCGCCACAACCCCGAGTTCACCCTGCTCGAGGCCTACCAGGCGTTCGGCGACTACCACGACATGATGGACCTGACCGAGGCGATCATCGCGGCCTGCCTGCCAGGAGGCGATCGGGACCACGGTGGTGCCAGATCAACGGCCAGGAGGTCGACCTGAAGCCGCCCTGGCGGCGGGCGACGATGGCCGAGCTGATCAAGGAGAACGCCGGCGTCGAGATGCACCCCTCGATGCCGGTCGAGGAGGCGCGGAAGATCGCCGACGAGCGCGGCGTCGAGTACCTCGACGCCTGGGGCTCGGGCAAAATCATGAGCGAGGTCTACGACGACAGCTCCGAGTCGACCTGCTGATCGAGCCGACCTTCGTGATGGACCACCCGCGCGAAGTCTCGCCGCTCGCCCGCGCCCACCGCGACGACCCGGAACTGACCGAGCGCTTCGAGCTGGTCGTCGCCGGCGCGCGAGCTCGCCAACGCCTACAGCGAGCTCAACGACCCGGTCGACCAGGCCGAACGGTTCCAGTCCGAGGCAAAGCTGCAGGCCGGCGGCGACGACGAGGCGCGAACCGGTCGACGACGACTACGTGCAAGGCGCTCGAGTACGGGCTGCCGCCGACCGGCGGGCTCGGGATCGGCCTCGACCGCCTGGTGATGCTGATCTCCGGCGCCGAGGCGATCCGCGACGTGATCCTCTTCCCGACCCTTCGGCCGGAGGACGCCGATGGATCCGCGGTGGGCGGCTGCGGCCGGAGTCGGTGGGCCCTCCGCAACGGTCTTGCGGAGCGAGGAGCCGAACGCTTCGGGCGACAGCAACGGCGCCTCCTTCGACGAGGTACCGAGAGAGGAGGGCCTACCGACTCCGGCCCCCACGACGCCGCCCCCGCTCCCTGCGGCCGCTGGCGTGGCTCAGCGTCCTGGTCGGGCTGCTGTCGCTGCTGCCGACCGCGACGTGCATCCGGTTCTCGCTGGGGCATCTTCAGCTTCATTGCGACAGGGGGACGCTCGGCTGGGCTGATCGCGTCGGTGGCGATCGGGCTTGGGTTGATCGCGGTCGCCCGGGGCTTGAGCCGCGGCAAGCGGCGGGCCTGGGCGATCGCGACGGTGACTGTTCGCGGCCGCCGCGGTCGTGCATCTGATCCATGGGCCCGATCCGATCACGGTCCTGCTCTCGGCGGCGATGCTGGTGGCGCTGATCTGGTTCCGGCACGATTTCCGCGCTCAAGGCGATCCGGGGTCATTGCAGCAGGCGATCTTCTTCGTGCCGGTCTATCTGCTCGGCGTCTTCTTCTTCACCTGGATCACGCTCTTCGCCGAGCGCGATCACGTCTCCCCGGACCTGACCTTCGGCGGGATCTTCGAAACCGCCTACCTGGGGCTGATCGGGCTCGACGGGCCCTACACCTACGGGCGCGAGGTCTTCGCCGACTTCTTCGAAATCGCGCTGCTGGTGCTCGGGGTCGGCGGGCTGCTGATCTTCCTCTACCTGCTGCTGCGCACCTTCGTCCAGGCCGAGCCGCCCAGCGCCGAGCGGCGCCGGCACGCGGAGGAGATCGTGCGCCAGTGGGGCGACGACACGCTCGACTACTTCGCCCTGCGGCGCGACAAGAACTACTTCTTCTCCAGCCGACGGCAGTCGCTGATCGCCTACCTCTACGTGCGGGGGACGGCGATGGTCGCGGCCGACCCGATCGGGCCGCCGGGCGACGAGCCGCAGGCGCTCGACGAGTTCCTCGCCTTCTGCGCCGAGCGCGGCTGGCGGGTCGCCTTCTTCGCCGTGCGCGAGGCCGACGCCGAGATCTACCGCGAGCGCGGCATGCACGTGATCTACCTCGGCGACGAGGCGATCCTGCGCTGCGACGAGTTCAGCCTCGACGGGGCCGGGATGAAGGCGGTCCGGGCCGCGGTCAAGCACGTCGAGAAGGACCACTCGTTCGAGCTGATCGCCGAGACCGAGGCCAGCCCGGAGCTGATCGCCGAGCTGAACGAGATCAGCGAAGAGTGGCGCAAAGGGGCGCCGGAGCGCGGCTTCACGATGGAGCTGGGCGAGGACGTCGAGGGCACGAGCCCCGACTTCGTGATCGCCGTCGCCCGCGAGAAGCAGGGCGGGCGGGTCGCCGGCTTCCTCCGCTTCGTCCCCGTCTACGGCGAGCGAACCCGGCTACTCGCTCGACCTGATGCGGCGCCGGCCCGACTCCGCCAACGGCATGACCGAGTACCTGATCGCCGAGGCGGCGCTGGCGCTCGGCGCCCGCGGCTTCAAGCGGCTCTCGCTCAACTTCGCCGCCTGGGGCCGGCTGCTCGACAGCGCCGAGGACGCCGGCCTCTCCGGCCGCCTGCAGCGGCTGATGGCGAAAGGGCTCAACCCCTTCTTCCAGATCCAGAGCCTGCGCGACTTCAACCAGAAGTTCGGCCCCGAGTGGGTGCCGCGCTCGGTCGTGATCGACGACGTCTCCGACCTGCCGCGGGTGGCGATGCTCTACGCCAGCGTCGAGGGCTTCCTCGAGGTGCCGGTGCTCAGCCGGGTGCTGGAGCCGCCGATCCGCCAGCGGGTCGACGCGGCGGCAGAGCCGGAGCCGGCTGGCGCCGGCGCTCCTGGGCCGCCATCAGCTGGATAGAGATCAGCAGCAGGACGTCGACGCCGAGCCCGAAGACGGCGCCGAACTGGGACTCGACGAAGGTGAAGACGCGGGTGATGAAGATCGAGACCAGCAGCGCCCGGGTCAGCCAGGCGTAGGCGTCGAGCCGATCGCCGCCGCAGCAGCCGCTCGAGCCCGACGGACGACGAACGCGGTCGAGACCGCGGTCGAGACAAGCGTCGCCCAGTTGACGAAGTTGAGGTGGGAGAACGAGTCCTCCTCGAAACCGGCGCGGGCGGCGTCGCCGGCGAAGCTGGCGGAGAGGACGAGGCCGAAGATGGCGGCGATCGAGGCCAGCGCCCAGAAGGCGAAGACGCCGATGACGACGCCGTGGAACCAGCGCAGTTCGGACCAGCGCTCGTAGCGAGCGGCGACGCTGTTGGCGAAGCGGCGATACCAGGGTGGGTCGGGGTCGGGGGCGGTGTCGATCTCCCCGGCGAGGGCGATCAAGCGGGTCGCGCAGCGGGTGGGTCGCCGGCACCTCGGCGAGCAGGGCCAGCGCCTGGTCGCGGTATTCGCGCTTGAACGGCCCGCGGGTCGCCTCGCCGATCAGCTCGATCGCGTTGCGCACCCGCTCGGCTTCGTTCGAGGCCGCGGTGTCGCTGGTAGGCGCGCGAGCCGAGGTAGAGGGCGATGAAGATCAGGTAGATCAGCCCCGCCGCCGGCTTGAAGAAGTAGTTGTTGTCGGCGGTGATGAACTTGCCGAGCTCGTCGATGAAGAAGCCGAAGCCGATGCCGCCGACCAGCGCCGCCGGCCTGGCGGGCGCGGCGGCCGAGCAGGCTCAGCAGGATCGCCAGCGCGATCGACCATGAAGAGGCCGCCCCAGAGCAGGTGGGCGATGTGCAGGCCGTGGCCGCCGAGCTGCGGGTAGTGGGTCAGGTAGAGCTGGGTGCGGATGCAGAGCTCGGTGGCGATCGCGGCGACGAAGAAGGTGAGGTGGAGCGCCCCCAGGTTGGCGTTGCGGGGCGCCGCTGCAGCGGGTGGACGCTCACTCAGGCTCCTCGGGCGCCGGTTCGGGCCCTGCGACGCGAGTCGCCCCATCTTCTCCCTGCTGTGCTCGCGGGCGTAGAAGAAGTAGACGCAGAGGCCCGAGCGCGCGCCCAAACGCCGAGCCGGATCCAGGTGTCCCCCGGCAGCGTCGCCATCAGCGCCAGCGAGGAGACGATCGCGGTGCCGGCGACCAGCGGCAGCGCCGGCACCCGGAACGGGCGCTCCAGGTCGGGATAGCGGCGGCGCAGGGCGAGGACGCCGGCGGAGACGATGATGAAGGCGAGCAGGGTGCCGATCGAGATCAGTTCGCCCAGCACCGAGAGCGGCACCAGCGCGGCGACGACGCCGCCGACGACCCCGCAGAGGAGGATCGAGAACTGCGGCGTCTTGCGCTTGCGCGCCGACCTTGCCGAAGGCCGGCGGCAGCATCCCGTCCTCGGACATCCGCATGAAGATCCGCGTCTGCCCGTAGAGGGTGACGAGCACGGTCGAGGCGAGGCCGACGACGGCGGCGACGTCGGTCAGCTTCAGCAGCCAGTCGAGGTCGCGGCCGCCGGCCCTGGAGCGCGACGGCGATCGGGTCGGCGACGCCGAGCTCGCGGTAGTTGACCATGCCGGTGAGGACGAAGCCGACGGCGATGTAGATCGCGGTCGCGATGATGACCGTGCCGAGCAGGCCGATCGGCACCGTGCGGCGCGGGTTGCGCGCCTCGGCGGCGGCGGTCGAGACCGCGTCGAAGCCGATGTAGGCGAAGAAGACGATGCCGGCGCCGCGGAAGACGCCGGACCAGCCGAAGTCGCCGAAGCCCCCCTCGGCGGCGGGCAGGAACGGCTTGTAGTTGGCGGAGGTGACGTAGAAGACGCCGACCACGACGACCAGCAGCAGGATCGAGAGCTTCAGCAGCACCATCGAGTTGTTGGCGATGGCCGACTCCTTGGTGCCGAGCCAGAGCGCCCCGGAGGTGAGCAGCATGATCGCCAGCGCCGGCAGGTTGACGATCCCGGCGTCCTCGCCGAAGGGGGCGGTGGCGAGATCGTGCGGGATGTGGATCCCGATCGAGCCGCATCAGGCTGACGAAGTAGCCCGACCAGCCGACGGCGACGGTCGAGGCGGCGAACAGGTACTCGAGCAGCAGGTCCCAGCCGATGAACCAGCCGACGAAGGAGCCGAAGGCGGCGAAGGCGTAGGAGTAGGTGCTGCCGGCGGCCGGGATCATCGAAGCCAGCTCGGCGTAGCAGAGGGCGGTAAGCCCGGCGACGATGCCGGCGAGGATGAAGGAGATCAGCACCGCCGGGCCGGCGTAGTGGGCGGCGGCGTCGCCGGTGACGACGAAGATGCCGGCGCCGACGACGCTGGCGACGCCGAGCAGGGTGAGGCTGAAGGCGCCGAGCGCGGATGAGTCGAGGCGTTTGCGGTCGTGCTCGGCGGTCGCGAGGATCGCGTCGAGATTGCTGCGATCCGGACCGGGCGCGCTCATGCGCCGTGATCCTGCCAGGGGGGTCGGCTACATGCTCACCTCGGGATCAGGTGTGGTTCGGCCCGTCGTCGTGGCCACCGCCGTGGTCATCGCTGCCGCCGTGATCATCACCGCCGCCGTCATCGCCGCCGCCACCGCCCTGGGTCTCGACCTGCCTGGCGAGCAGGACACCGTCCGTCTTCACCGCGTCGACCTCGACCGCGAGGCCCTTGTGCAGGCCGCCGAAGCCGGCGATTCGCTCGAAGTCGGTGCTGCCGTTGACCTTGATCTTGAGATTGCCGCTCTGGGTTGCGATGCGGAAGGTGCGCGTGGAAGCGTCCTTGGAGATGACCGTGCCGTCTATGTGTCGAATCGCGGCCTGGGCGCTGGGGGCAAGCAGCGCGGCTGCGAGGGCGCCGACGGCGATCGCGCTTGCCAGCAGGGTGCGTTTCTGCGTTCTGGACTCATCTGCTCATCTCCCTGGTCTCGAGGATCGGCTTAGCGGGATTACGTACCCACAGCCGCCCAAGTTCACTCACTCGATTCCACGGGCGGCGGCGCGACTACGCTGGCGCCCGTGACCCGCTCGCGGCCCGTTCTCCTCACCGGCATCGCCGCGGCGCTGCTCTGCAACTTCTGGGTCCTCGAAGACCTGCTGGCCAAGCACAGCGATCTCTCCGCCGCCTGGATCAGCGACCTGGCGGCGCGCTCACAGGCCTACGGCTGGCGCTTCCAGCTGCTCGAAATCGCCGCCGGGGTGGCGATCGCCAGCTTCGCCTGGCTGCTGCTGCGGCGCGAAGGCGGACGCTCGCCGCTGCTGCGACGGGGGCTGCTGGCGCTCCTCGCGGCCGGCGTCCTCGCGGCAGCAGGCGGCGCCGCCCCGCTCAACTGCGCCGAAGCGCTGGAAATGGCGTGCGACCTCAGCTATGACCCCTTCGACCTCGTCCACACGACCGCCAACCTGCTCGAAGCAGTCGCCCTGGCGGTCGCCTTCGGGTTGATCGGAGTAGGGCTGACCAGACTCGACCCGCGTGACGCGCGTGGGCGCGTCACGCTGGCGATCGGCGCCGCCTGGCTGCTGCTGATGGCGATCGCTGGCCTCGGCTACCTGATCGGCGACCTGGAGTCGGTCAAGGGCCTCTTCCAGCGCGGTTCACAGCTGCTGCTGGGCGGCTGGCTGGCGCTGCTGGCGGTCTATTCGACGACTTCGACGGTGCCGTGCATGTCGGGGTGGAAGTCGCAGACGTAGGCGTAGGTGCCCACCTCCTTGAAGTTCTCCGACTTCAGCTTGCCTTCCTCCAGGGTGCCGGTGTCGAAGCTGCCGTCTTCGGCGGTGGCCGTGTGGGGCTCGGCGTCCTGGTTGAGCCAGATCACCTTGCCGCCGACCTGGACCGTGACCGGGTCGGGGTCGTAGGTGAAGTCGACAATCTCGACCTTGGCGGAGCGCTCCGCCTCCCCGCTCGGTGCAGGAGCGTTGCCGCCCGTCTCGGCGCCGGTTTCGGCCGCGGTCGGGGTCGTGGCCGACGAGTCGTCGCCGCTGTCGCTCCCGCAGGCGGCGAGGCCGAGGGCGAGCAGGATCAGGGCAGCTGCGAGTGAAGCCTTGGCTTTCATCTCCTCGGCCTACCCTCGATGCGCGATCGCTTAACTCCGAGCGGAGGGCGCCGGTCGCGACGCCGTCGCTATTTGCTGACCGTCGCGGTGGCGCTGGTGTAGACGGTGCCGGCCAGGGTGGCGGCGGTGATCGTGTGGTTGGAGAAGGCACCGGAGGCCGGCGAGGTGTAGGTGAACTGGGTCGGCGAGACGGCGGCGCCGGTGGCGGGGAAGGTCAGTTCGGTGCCGCCGGCAACGGAGCCGCCGGCGGTCGCGGTCACTTTTGCCGTGTGACCGCTGCCGAGCTCGGAGACGGTGTTGCCGACGCTGTCGGTGACGCTGAGATTGGCGGTGACCGTGCCGCTGTTGCCAAGCGCGGTGATCGTGCAGGTGAAGAGGCAAGGCGAGCCGATCGTGCCGGTGCTGACCGCGACGCTGGTCAGGCCGATCCGGGCGGCGGGGCCGATCGAGACGGTGAAGGCGAGCGGCGCCGTCGTGAGCGTGCCGTCGGTGGCGGAGACGCTGGCGGCGCCGGCCTTGTTCAGTTTCAGCACGCCGTTTTTGGTCGAGGAGACGGTGGCGATGCCGGAGCTGAAGGTGAGAGCCGTGGTGGCGCCAAAGGAGATCGCGGTGCCGGAGGCGTTGGCGACCGTCGGGGCGGCGCCGCTGGGGCTGGCTTCGGCACCGGAGAAGACGATGTTCTTCGAGCCGGTGTAGGCGGTGGCGGTGTTTTCGTAGGCGTCGCGGGCGGTCAGCGTGAGGCTGTCGGCGGCGGCGGCGACGGGGGTCGTGGTCGCCGCCGTCAGGAGCAGCTTGTTGGCGCTGCCGGCGGCAACGGTGAGCGCCACCGCGGTGTGGGTGATCGAGCCTTCGGTCGCTTTGATCGTGGTAGGGCCGCTTTTGTAGACGACCAGCTCACCATTGTTTTCGCCGGTCGCGGCGGCGACTCCGGCGCTGAAGACGATCGGCGTCGCCGTGCCGATCGGGATGTCGTTGCCGGCCGAGTCGGAGACGGTCGCGGCTTTGCTGCTGGGACTGGGGCTGGCCGCCGGCCCCGCGAAGACGATGTTCTTCGAGCCGGTGTAGGAAGTGGCGGTGTTGCCGTAAGCGTCCTGGGCGGTGATCGTGAGGTCGTTGGGCGCGCCGACGGCCGGCGTCGCCGTCTGCACCGCCAGCGTGAATTTGGTCGCGGCGCCGGGGCTGACCGTGAGCGCCAACGGCGCCGGGGTCGTGATCGAGCCCTCGCTGGCGGCGATGTTCGCCGCACCCGATTTGTAGATTTTCAGCACGCCGTTTTTGGACGAGGCCACGGAGGCCACGCCGGCGGTGAAGGTCAGCGCCGTGTTGGCGCCGAAGGCGATCGCGGTGCCGGAGGCGTTGGCGACGGTGGGGGCGGCGCCGCTCGAGCTCGAGGAGGCACCGGAGAAGACGAGAGTGTGGGAGCCCGTGTAAGTCGTGACGGTGCTCCCTTTTTCGTCCTTGGCCGTGATCGTCAGGTTGTCGGCGGCGGAGACCGCGGGGGTCGTGGTCGCGGCGGCGATCGTGAACTGGGTCGCGGCCCCAACCGTGATCGTCGCCGACGAGGTCCCGCTGGTCCTGCTCCAGGAGCGCCAGACCGCGGTCACCGTGTAGGTGTGTTTGGCGATCGAGAGGCCGCTGTCGACGCAGCTGGTCGCCGCGGTCGGCACCGCGGGCGCGGCGCAAGTGCCACCGGGGTCTTCACCGTCGCGGGTCACGTAGTACTTGACCACTTCCGCCCCGGGCGCGGTCGCGGCGCTCCAGGTCAGCGACACGGTGCCTCCCGCCGCTGGGTTGGCCGCGGTGATCGTTGGGGTCGTCAGTCTGAGAGACGGCGGCCGAGGCGCTCCCCAGGCCACTGGAAGAGAAGTAGGCGAAGGCGGTGCCAGCGATCGTCGCCAGCAGCACCGTGCCGAGCAGGGTCGCCGCGAGCCTCAGCCCGGACAGCCGCCTCATCCGCGCGCCTCCCCGGCGAAGGCGAGCGGGAAATGGGCGCCCTGGCAGGCGTCCTGATCGGTGGACAGGTTGCGCAGCGCCAGCGCCGGCGCCGAGACGCTCGCCACCGGCAGCCGCACCGTCGCACCCGCCGGGATCCTCAACGGCGCCTTCGGCGAGGCGCTGGACGGGATCAGCTCGAGGTTGGTGGCGCTGGGGCAGCCGGGCGGGTCAGCGCTGACCGCGACCCGCAGCGCGGTGACCAGGATCGGCGCCGGGTTCGGGTTCTTCAGGTTCAGCGGCACCGTCACCGGCGGTGCTCCCGGATAGAGCTTGTCCAGAGCGGAGAGGTCGGGCTCGATCGAAAAGCTCTTCGGCTGGGTGCGAACCCAGCCGAACCGGGCCGGCAGGCTGCGGGCGCCGCTCGGGCTCTCGACGCGGACGAGGAAGAGGTGCGGCCCGGCATCGAGACCGCGGTAGGAAACCCGAGCGCCGCAGCGCTTCCACGCTGCCTCGTCGAGCTTGCACTGGAAGCCAGCGTCGGACAGGCGGCTGACGTAGCGGAAGCTGACTTTGCTCGAGAGCGAGCCGGCGCGCGGGTGCCGGGTTATCCGCGGACGCGGGGGTCGGCGCTTCCCCTGGCGCAATTCGGATTCAGGAGCGGGGGCGAGACGGGCGGCGCCCGTGTGCGCGCGCTCGCCGCCCGGGGGCGGTGACACGGCGTAGGCCACCGCGGCGAGACACCCGGCGGCGCCGATCAGCGCCGCCAGGGCCTTGCCTGCGGTGGCCCGCCTGCTCTGGTTCCTGAATTCGAACATTCCTCGTCGTCGCGCGATCGGCCCGGACCTCGTCCGCCCGAACCCCTCGTCGCGACCTCGACTCGACTAGTTGCTGGTCAGGTTCAGCGTCAGGGTCGCGCCCTGGCACGCGTCCTGGCTGACGCCGGTGTCGTTCATCGTCAGCGTCCCGGTCGGGGTCACGGCCTGGCCGTTGCCCGGGGGGAAGACTTTGTTCACCACGACGCCCGCCATGGTGAAGTCGGGATTGCCCCCGCCCACCACTTTGCTGCAGGTCGAGTGGCCGGCATCGACGGTGATGCTTGCCAGCGAGATCGTGCCGACCCGCTGCGCGGCCGATGACGGGTTGTCGATGGTGAAGTTGACGGTCGAGTTGCCGCCCGGGTAGAGCGTCGAGGCGACGGTGCCTTTGATCGTCACCGCGGAGCCGCTGCCGACGGTTGCGGTGGCGGTGCCGGAGCCGGTCGAGGTGAAGTAGGCGTAGGCGACGGCGGCTACCGCCAGCACGCCGATGGCGGTCACTGCGACGAGCGCTCGCTTCTTGGAAATCCAGAGCATTTCTTGAAAACCCTTCTGCTTGATGTTCGACGGAGCGATCGCTCCCCTGTTCCCCGCTCCATCGACCGTCGCCAGGGATTTCTTGAGGCGTGGCAATGCACAGCCTTTTTGGCTTCATAGTGGGCTTTCTGAACGTCATCCACTTTGTCTATAAGGCGCCGCCGGCCCCTTACAAGTAGGCGCTAAGAGGGCCGCGTTGCGAGCTGCTGGACCGCAGGTAAGTGGGAAAATTCAAGGTACTCAGACCATTCGATAATCCCTGGGTCAAAAGGGAGGTCCAGCCGGTCGGCGACGGGGAGTCCCGCCGCAAAGGCGCGGGTGTTGGCGTCGTCGAAGACGCAATCGAGCTCCGTGTAGGGCGCGTAGATCCTCGCCATGCGGGTGATCTGGCTGGCCTGGAAGGCGGTCGCCCGCAGCTTGCGCTTCGCCCTGGCCGAGATCGGCGCGGCCGCCGCCGCGGACGCCGTGCGGGCGAGGCGCTCGCGCCGTGCGGCGGCGCCGACCGCAGCGCGGCGCGGAACGAACTCGAGGTCGCCGATCCGGACCCCCGGCCGGCCGCCGAGCCGCAGCGGCTCGCGGCGGAAGTGGGCCTTGATGCAGGCCGCCAGCTCGCCAATTCGCAGCGGGTTGCGAGCGGTGCTGGAGATCGCCAGCGCCCGCGGCCCGGCGGCTGGTGGGTGCAACGCGGCGGCGACGCAGGCGTTGGCGACGCAGTCGACCGGGACGATGTCGATCAGGTTCGTCGAGCGGCCGGCGATGTGGGTGAGCCCGCCGGCCGCGTAGGCGAGGATCAGCGGATCGGCGACCTTGAGCCCCTCCAGCCAGCCGGGATACGGCTCGCTCAAGGCCGACTCGATGATCGAGGGGCGGACGATCGTGAGCCGCTCGGTCGACCCGATCAGCTCCTGCTCCCCGAGCGCCTTGCTCAGGGTGTAGGTGTCCGGCCACCCCACCGCGGCCGCGCGGCGGCGACCCAGCTCGGAGAGCGCCTGGCGAACCCAGCGACGCCGCAGCTCCTCGGTGCGGGCCTGTGGATCGAGGCCGGGCTTGCGGGCGATGTCGCGGCGGGCTTGACGGGCGAAACGCCGCCGCTCGGCGGGGCGCAGCGACTTCGCCTCCGCCAGCTGCCGCCACGACCGCGCCTCGGCCAGCATCGCCTCTGGATCGAGTGTCGCCAGCGCCGGGTGCGGCAGGCCGTCCTCGTGGACGACGTCGACGTGACAGTCGGCGACATAGGCGGTCGAGACATGGACGACGCAGGGATCGGACCCGGCCTCGCGCAGCGCCCGCAGCAGTCGCCCGGGGCCGAACGCGTTGAGCTCGAGCGCATCGTCGAGCGGCTCCTCGAAGGAGACCGAGGCGGCGCAGTTGATCAAGATGTCGACCTCTCCCCAGCCCTGCCCGTCGATCCGCGCGCTCGCCAGGTCCCCGGCCACGGCTCTCAGCCGCTCGCTGGCCAGCATCTCCCCCACGCGATCCCGTGGCACGCGATCGAAGGCGTCGTTGGCCAGCACCTCCTCGCTCAGCCGCCGCTTCGCCGCGGCATCGTCGCCGGCGCGCAGCAGCAGCGTCAGCCGCTCAAAGCCGTTCGCGTGCCGCAGCAGCGCGGAGAGAACCGCCATCCCGAGGAAGCCGGACCCGCCCGTGAGCAGAACCCGCTTCCCGCTCAGGCGCTTGCGGTCCCCCTCGAGCGTCAACCCCCACTTCCCCCTGGCACGCACCGAGCGTAGGCCAGCGCTCCGACGCCGTAAACAGATCGGCACGCAACGCTTCCAAATCTCCTTCGTCACATTGCCTCGCCAGTGTTCCACTCAATGGACTATTTGCTTAAGCGCACTTCAAAAATGGCAAATGCGTTACTCTGCTCCTCAGCCCATGTCCCTAAACACGGAAGGAGGTGAAGAAATATGAGAAACGAGAGCATGGAGTTCGTCAGCGTCCCGGTCCCGGTGGGATACGTGACCGCGGTCTACGAGCTGATCGCGCGGCTGGACGCCGCCGAGCAGCCGAGCCCCGACCCGGCGCCGAGCGGCGGCGGGGTATCGGCGGCGCTGACGCAGCCCCTCGTCAAGCGGATGTACCGCGATTCGGAAGACGCCCACCGGCGGCTTCTGGAGTACCTCGCGGCCCGTCCGGACGAGTGGCTCGACAGCCAGTCCCTAGCGGATGGCCTGGGCCTCCCGTTCGGCCGCAAAAG
Source organism: uncultured Actinomycetes bacterium (assembly GCA_963832155.1). Lineage (GTDB taxonomy): Bacteria > Actinomycetota > Thermoleophilia > Solirubrobacterales > 70-9 > VAYN01. The sequence goes on along the minus strand of CAWHTB010000003.1, from coordinate 73,862 downwards.
CCTGGCCGGATCGCTGGGCGCGTTCGGCCGCCGGGCCGACCACCGCTACGGGGGCCTGAAGCCGTTCGAGTCCCACTGGGACCCAGAGCAGTACCTCGTGCAACTCCGGATGAGCCAGGAGGTCGCAGCCTGGATCAAGGCAGCCGCCGCCTCCTAGGCCCCATCCGAAGTACCGTCGAAACGGCCCCCGGATCTTAGTCCGGGGGCCGTGACGAACCGCTTGTCCTCGGGCCCCGGCCGCAGGATCAGCACCTCGGCCGGCGCCTTCTCCAGGAGCCAGACGAGATCGTCGCCGGAGAAGCCGGCGCCGGCCTCGGCGGTCGCCGGGACGACGACGCGGTCGAAGCTCTCGCGCTCGAGCAGCCGCTCCAGGGCGTGGCGGTAGGAGCGGCCGCGCTCGATGCGGGAGTCGACCGCGACACCCTGGGCGGCGGCGCGCTGTTCGATCGCCTCCAGCATCGGCATCGCCTTCGCCGCCTCGGCCGGGATCGCGCAGTCGAGCGGCAGCTGCTTCGGCACCGCCGCCAGGTAGGCCGGCATCAGCGTCGCCTCCTCGGCCCGCGCCAGCCGCAGCGCGGCGTCGACGCGCGCGGCGGGAGATCTCGGTGCCGGTGAAGGGCAGGAGGATCTGGTGGATGGCCTGCGGCCGCTCGGAGCGGCGGCCGCGCCAGCCGCGAGCGGGCGATCAGGTAGCCGCCGACCAGCCCGAGCGACGAGCGCGACGCCGATCAGGACGCGCTCGACGCTCACCGTCACCGCTCCTCCTTGCGCCCGCGGTGGGCGACGATCCGCACGTCCACCCCGGCGGGGTCGCCTCGCATCAGCCGCTGCGGCAGCGGCTCGCGCAGCCGGGCCAGGCCGCGCGCGCGGCTCGCGACTCGCCGACCATGATGTAGGTGGATGCCGCGCTCGCGGACCACCCGCGCGGCGCCGTCGACGAGGCTGTCGCTCTCCTCGATCAGGAAGTTGGCGCCGAGCACCGAGGCGAGGTGGCGCAGCGCCGTCACCTGGCGCTCGACCTCGCCCTCGATCGGCTGGTTCGGCGGCTTCACCCAGAGCAGGTCGAGGTCGGTGCCGAGCCGCTGCGCCGAGCGCCAGGCGCGGCGCACCAGGCGCTGCGAGGAGGGCTGCGGGCGGACCAGCGCCAGCAGCCGCTCGCCGACCGCCTTCGGCACCTCGGCGGCGACCCGCTCCTCGCGGGTGCCGAGCGGCTCCTCGACCACGAGCCGCTTCGCCTCGACCTCCTGGGCGACCTGGCGCAGCGCGACCTCGCGCAGCGCCAGCAGGTTCTCCACGGTGAAGAAGTTGCTCGAGCGCCGCCTCGATGTTCTCGCCCGGGTAGACCTTGCCCGGCCCGCAGGCGCTCGATCAGCGCCTCGGGGGTGAGGTCGATCAGCACCACCTCGTCGGCCTCGCCGAGCACCGCGTCGGGGATCGTCTCCCGCACCCGCGTCCCGGTCAGCTCGGCGACCTGGTCGTTCAGCGACTCGAGGTGCTGGACGTTGACGGTGGAGAAGACGTCGATCCCGGCGGCGAGCACGTCGCGCACGTCTTCGTAGCGCTTCTCGTGCTCGGCGCCCGGGGCGTTGGTGTGGGCGAGCTCGTCGATCAGCGCCAGCTCGGGCGCGCGCGCCAGCAGCGCCGGCAGGTCCATCTCCTCGAGGTCGGTGCCGCGGTAGGTGACGCGCCGCCGCGGGACCGTCTCCAGCCCCTCCGCCAGCGCCGAGGTCTCCGGCCGCTTGTGGGGCTCCATGTAGCCGATCGCCACGTCGCGGCCGGCCTCCTGCTCGGCGTGGCCCTCCTGCAGCATCCGGTAGGTCTTGCCGACCCCGGCCGCCATGCCGATGAAGACCTTGAGTGTCCCGGCGCGGCGCATCTCCGCCGCGTCTCATGCTCCGAGCAGGTTGTGGATCACGAGGTCGAGCAGCTTGATCCCGACGAAGGGGACGATCAGGCCGCCGAGGCCGTAGATCAGCATGTTGCGGCGCAGCAGCGCCGTGGCGCCGATCGGCCGGTAGCGGACGCCGCGCAGGGCGAGCGGCACCAGCAGCGGGATGACCAGCGCGTTGAAGACGATCGCCGAGAGGATCGCCGAGGTCGGCGTGCCCAGCTCCATGATGTTGAGCGCGTCGAGCGGCCCGCGCTCGCCGGGGTTGGCGGCGTAGGTGAAGGCGAAGATCGCCGGCAGGATCGCGAAGTACTTGGCGACGTCGTTGGCGATCGAGAAGGTGGTCAGGGCGCCGCGGGTGATCAGGAGCTGCTTGCCGATCTCCACGATCTCGATCAGCTTCGTCGGGTTGGAGTCGAGGTCGACCATGTTGCCCGCCTCGCGCGCCGCCTGGGTGCCGGTGTTCATCGCCACCCCGACGTCGGACTGCGCCAGCGCCGGGGCGTCGTTGGTGCCGTCGCCGGCCATCGCGACCATCCGGCCTTCCTCCTGGTGGCCGCGGATCAGCTCCAGCTTCTGCTCCGGCGTCGCTTCGGGCAGGAAGTCGTCGACCCCGGACTCCTCGGCGATCTTCGCCGCGGTCAGGCGGTTGTCGCCGGTCACCATCACGGTCGCAGATCCCCATCCGCCGCAGCTCGTCGAAGCGGGCGCGCATCCCCTCCTTGACGATGTCCTTCAGGTAGACGACGCCGAGCACGTGGTTGTCGCGGCAGACCGCCAGCGGCGTGCCGCCCTCGCGGCCGATCAGGTCGAGCTGCTCCTGCAGCTCGGCGGGCGGCCGGCCGCCCTGCTCTTCGACGTAGCGGATGATCGCGTCGCCGGCGCCCTTGCGGTACTGGTTGCCGTTGACGTCGACGCCGCTCATCCGCGTTTCGGCCGAGAAGGGGACGAAGTGCGCCTCGTGGGATTCGCAGCTCGCGCTCGCGGATCCCGTACTCCTTGGCGAGGACGACGATCGAGCGCCCCTCCGGGCGTCTCGTCGGCGAGCGAGGAGAGCTGCGCCGCCTCGGCCAGCTCGGACTCCTCGATCCCCGGCATCGGGATGAACTGCGTCGCCTCGCGGTTGCCGAGCGTGATCGTGCCGGTCTTGTCGAGCAGCAGCACGTCGACGTCGCCGGACGCCTCGACCGCGCGCCCGGAGAGGGCGAGGACGTTGTGGCGGACGAGGCGGTCCATGCCGGCGATGCCGATCGCCGAGAGCAGGGCGCCGATCGTGGTCGGGATCAGCGCCACCAGCAGCGCGATCAGGGTGACGACCGAGGCGTCGGTGCCGGAGAACTCGGCGAACGGGCCGCAGCGCGACGACGACGGCGAGGAAGACCAGGGTGAGCCCGGCGAGCAGGATGTTGAGGGCGATCTCGTTCGGCGTCTTGCGCCGCTCCGCGCCCTCGACCAGGGCGATCATCCGGTCGAGGAAGCTCTGCCCCGGCTCCTGGGTGATCTCGACGACGATCCGGTCGGAGAGGACGCGGGTGCCGCCGGTGACGGCGCTGCGGTCGCCGCCGGACTCGCGCACGACCGGCGCCGACTCGCCGGTGATCGCCGACTCGTCGACCGAGGCGATGCCCTCGATCACGGTGCCGTCGCCGGGGATCGTCTCCCCCGCCTCGACCACGACCACGTCGCCGCGGCGCAGCTCCGAGGCCGGCTTCTCGCCGCCGTCGCGCAGGCGGGCGACGGTCTCGGTGCGCATCGAGCGCAGCGCGTCGGCCTGCGCCTTGCCCCGGCCCTCGGCGAGCGCCTCGGCGAAGTTGGCGAAGATCGACGGTCAGCCAGAGCCAGACGCCGATCGAGAAGGCGAACCAGGCGGGCTCGTCGCCGCCGCCGAGCGGAGGCGCCGCCGAAGACCTGGATCAGCCAGCCGACCGGTGGTGATCAGCGGCGCCGATCTCGACCACGAACATCACCGGGTTGCGGAACTGGTGGCGCGGGTCGAGCTTGCGCAGCGAGTCGAGCGCCGCCCGCACCATGATCGCGCGGTCGAACAGCGAGCGCGGCTCGGTTGCGAAGGGTCTCGTCGGTCATCGGCGGCTCCTCCTGGTCGAGGGCGAGGTTGAGCTGCAGGACGTTCACCCCGGGCTCGCCGAAGAGGCCGAGGAAGCGGCCTTCGGTGTGCTCGTCGACAGGTCGAGGACCCGGTCGAGGGGCAGGCCGCGGACCGCGGCGACCCGGTGCGCCTGGATGCGGGCGTTGGCCTCGGAGATATGCGGGTCGACGCCCGGAGGCCGAGGTGGTGACCGCGTCGACCGGCACCTCGGCGGCGGTCAGGCCGGGGTCGTAGCGGCCGCTCGCGCGTCAGGTAGGCGTGCGAGCTCTTCGGCGAAGAATTCGGAGAGTTCCTTGCTGTTCGGCCCGAGGTTGTTGAAGTAGGTGACGTCGGCGCTGTATTCGGTGGCCGAGGGGCGGCCCTGGAAGTAGCGCGGCAGGCCGCTGGAAGTCCTGGCCGATCAGCTTCGAGCCGACGACCTTGCCGTCGACCTCGATCTTGCTGCCGTTGGAGGCGCTCGGGGAAGAGCACCTGGGCGACGCCGGTCGTGACCAGCGGATAGGCGATCGCCGAGCAGCAGCGTGAAGAAGACGATCGCGATCGTCGCGGTGGTCAGGTCTTTGCGCAGTCCGTTCATCTCAGAAGAGCTGGTCGGTCAGTCCCTGCACGACCGGGCCGAGCAGGAAGGCGGGGAAGAAGGTGAGCGCGGCGACGATCACGACGACGCCGATCAGCAGGACGACGAAGGTGGGCGAGTCGGCGCGGAAGGTGCCGGCGCCGGCCGGGGCGACCCGCTTGCCGGCCAGCGAGCCGGCCACCGCGAGCGCCGCGATCATCGGCAGGAAGCGGGCGAGCAGCATCACCAGGCCGCCGAGCAGGTTGGCGAAGCTGAACGCTTCGGAGCCGGCGTTGCCGGGCGCGTTCGGCTGGAGGAAGCCGGTGTAGCCGGCGAAGGCGGAGCCGTTGTTGTTCGCCTGCGACATGTAGGCGTAGAGCGACTCCGAGAAGCCCTGCGGGCCGGGGTTGTAGATCGACTGCGTGCCGTCGGGGCTGGCCACCGCCCAGGCGGTCGCGAACAGGACCAGCAGCGGCGTCACCAGCACCGCCGACCAGGACCAGCTTCACCTCCCGCGACTCGATCTTCTTGCCGAGGAACTCCGGCGTGCGGCCGACCATCAGGCCGGCGATGAAGACGGTCAGCAGGACGAACAGCAGCATGTAGTAGAGGCCCGAGCCGACCCCGCCGAAGACCACCTCGCCGGTCCCCATGTTGGCCAGCGGCACCAGGCCGCCGATCCCGGTCAGCGAGTCGAGCGCGGCGTTGACGGCGCCGCAGGAGGTGACGGTCGTGACCGCCGTCCACAGCGAGGACTCGGCGATGCCGAAGCGCTGCTCCTTGCCCTCCATGTTGCCGCCGGTCGAGCCGTCGAAGGCGTGGGTGAGCGACGCCGGCGTGGTGCTGGGCCGGGCTGCCGTGCTGCTCGGCGACGTAGACGACCGCGACCGCGACGATGAACATCGCCATCATCGCCGCGTAGAGCGCCCAGCCCTGGCGGCGGTTGCCGATCATGCGGCCGAAGGTGTAGGTGAGGCTGGCCGGGATCGATCAGGATCAGCAGCAGCTCGACGATGTTGGTGAGGCCGCTCGGGTTCTCGAACGGGATAGGCGCTGTTGACGTTGAAGAAGCCGCCGCCGTTGGTGCCCAGCTCCTTGATCGCCTCCTGCGAGGCGACCGGGCCGAGCGCCAGGGTCTGGGTGCCGCCGGCGAGCGTGTGGAAGGTCTGCGAGCCGTCGAGGGTCTGGATCACGCCCTGGGAGACGAGGACCAGCGCGGCGACGAAGGAGATCGGCAGCAGGACGTAGAGGTTGATCCGGACCAGGTCGCGACCAGAAGTTGCCGAGCGCCGCGCCCGAGCGCGCGGCGAAGCCGCGGATCACCGCGGCGAGCGACGGCGATCCCGACCGCGGCGGAGACGAAGTTCTGCACCGTCAGCCCGGCCATCTGGACGAAGTAGGAGAGCGTCGTCTCGCCGCCGTAGTACTGCCAGTTGGTGTTGGTGACGAAGGAGGAGGCGGTGTTGAAGCTGAGGTTCCAGGGGCCGGAGCCGAAGCCCTCGGGGTTGAACGGCTGGATGCTCTGGGTGCGGAGGATCAGGTAGAGCACGCAGCCAGGAGAGCAGGCTGAAGACGACGATCGAGCGCGCGTATGCCTTCCAGTCCTGCCCCTCGCTCGGGCCGCACGCGCAGCACCCGGTAGGCGAAGCGCTCGACCGGCCCGACGACGGGCGAGAGGAAGACCCGTTCGCCCTGGAAGACCCTGGCGATGTAGGTGCCGACCAGCGGCACCAGCGCGGTCAGCACGACCAGGAAGACGACGATCTGCACCCAGCCCTGCGCCATCAGAGCTTCTCCCCGCGAAACAGCGCGTAGGCGAGGTAGCCGAAGACCGCGGCCGAGACGATCAGCCCGAACAGCTCGGCGGCGCTCATACCCGGTCCAGCGCCCCGATCAGCGACGTAGATCAGCCCGAAGGCGGCGAGGGCCAGGGCGATCGAGACGAGATCCATACAGCGATCGTGCGCCTCACCCCGTCAAGGCCGCATGAAGGAACGCGGCCTCCGTATACAGATTTCGTAAAGGTCGCTCTAGCCCGCGAAGCGGTAGCCGACGCCGGGGTCGGTGCGGATGTAGCGGGGGCCGTCGGCGGGCTCGATCTTGCGCGCGCAGGTTGGCGACGTGGGCGCGCAGCACCTGGACGTCGTCTTCGTACTCGACGCCCCACACCTCGACCAGCAGCGCGCGGTGGGTCATCAGGCGGCCGCGGTTCTGCGCGAGCGACCCGCAGCAGCTCGAACTCGGTCGGGGTCAGGTGGACCTCCTCGCCGTCGCGGCGCACGGCGCGGGCGACGAGGTCGACCTCCAGGCCATCGGCGGCGATCAGCGGCTCCGACGCCTCGGGCTTGGCCCGCCTCAGCACGGCCTCGAGCCGCGCCACCAGCTCCGGCGGCCCGAAGGGCTTGGTCACGTAGTCGTCGGCGCCGGCCGCCAGCGCCCGCACCTTCGCCTCCTCCTCGCCGACCGCGGAGAGGACGATGATCGGCATCTCGCTCCACTCGCGCAGCCGCTTCGTCACCTCGACCCCGTCGATGTCGGGCAGCATCAGGTCGAGGATCGCCGCGGCCGGCGGCTTCACCGCGGCGCGGTCGAGCGCCTCCTCGCCGGTGGCGGCGGTGACCGCCTCATAGCCGGCGTCGCGCAGGATCACCCGCAGGGCGCGGAGGATCTGCGGCTCGTCGTCGCAGACCAGGACGCGGGTCGCCCCGTTCATGCCTCGCCTCCCTCGTGCGGCGGCAGGGTGACGACGAAGCTGGTCCCCTGTCCCGGCAGCGACTCGACCGCGATCTCGCCGCCGTTGGCCTCGACGAACCCCTTGGCGATCGCCAGGCCGAGCCCGGAGCCGGCGTTGGCGGCGTCGCCGTGCTGGAAGGGCTCGAAGATCCGCTCCCACTCGCTCTCGGGTATCCCCGGTCCCTGGTCGACCACGCGGACGACGATATTGCCGCCCACCACCCGCGAGCGGACCAGCACCGGACGACCGTCCCCGTAGCGGACCGCGTTCTCCAGCAGGTTCGCGAAGGCGCGCTCGAGCTGGGCGGCGTCGGCGTCGACCATCGGCAGCTCCGCGTCGACCGCCAGCCGAATCGACTCCGACTCGCCCTGTCCCTGCGCGCGCCGCCTCCAGCACCTCGGCGAGGTCGACCGGCTCCCGGTGCGGCTCGGCCTTCCCCGCCTCCAGCCGGGACATGTCGAGGAGGTTCTCGACCAGGCGCGAGAGCCGGCTCGCCCTCGCCGACGATCCCCTCGCTCAGCTCGGCGCGCTCCTCGGCGGTCAAGCGTCTCCGAGCCGAGCGCGGAGCCGCCGGCGATGATCGAGGTCAGCGGCGTCCGCAGGTCGTGGGAGATCGAGCGCAGCAGCACGGTCTTCAGCTCGTCGCTGCGCCGCACCGCCTCGGCCTCGCACCGCCTCCGCCTGCATCCGATCTCGCTCGCGGGTCAGCGCCTCCAGCTCGGCGAGCGCCCGGTCGGCCTCCTCGCGGCGCCGCTCCGCTTCGACCGCGCGGGCGCGGGCGAGGCCGGCGACGGTGCTGCTGACGATCGCCGCGATCACGAACGCGGCCAGCGCGACCCAGTTCTCCTCCTCGGCGATCGTGAAGCGATGCAGCGGCGGGATCTGGAAGAAGTTGAAGGCGGCGGCGCTGGCGACCGAGGCGAGCAGCCCCAGCCGCAATCCCCACACGGTCGAGATCAGCAGGATCGCCGGCAGGTAGACGACCCCGAGCGAGACGACCGGCGCCACCGACTTGAGCGGATAGACGAGGAGCGTGCCAACCGCGACCGCGCCAAGCGTCGCGACGAACCCGAGCCAGGCCGGCGGCGGCTCGATACCCAAGCTCATAGTCGCGGTCCGGCTTCGACGCATCGACCATCAGCGTATGCCGGGGGCAGCTGGATGTCGCGCAAAGGGGCGAGCGTGAGGCGCTTGACCTGCTCAAATGGGGAGCCGAGGCGCCAATCCCGAAAGGCTCGACCGCGATGTCACAACTGATGATTCCTGCGGCGGACACTCGGCTCTACGCAGTCGACGCGCCGGGCGGCACGCCTGCCCTGCTCTTCCTCAGCGGCGGCTTCGGCACCGTACGGAACTGGAGCCGCGTCATCCGCCGTCTCGATGGGAAGCACCGCACGGTGCGGTTCGACGCGCGGGCGCGTGGGAAGTCGGACAGATCGGCCGACTACTCCGTACCGGCGGCCGTCGACGACGTCGGACGAGTCATCGACGCGACCGGCATCGAACGCCCGATCCTCGTCGGGTGGTCCCACGGCGCCACGATCGCGGTGCGATACGCGGCCCAGCACCCCGAGCGGGTCGGCGCACTGGTGCTCATCGACGGTGCCTACCCGATCACCATGTTCGACGAGGGCGGAAAGCAGAAGGTCCGCACCCAGTTCCGTCGGCTGGGCTGGATCATGCGCATCCTGGCGGCGCTCGGTCGCTCGGCCCGGATGTCCCCCGCCGAGTCCGCGAACGTCGTGATCGAGATGGACGCCGTCAACGGCGAACTCGGACCCGACTTCGCGGCGCTGGAATGCCCGACCGTGTTCGTGGTCGGCACCGGGGCCCACTCGGGCGCCACCGAGGACGAGATGCGCACGGTGCGCGCTGCTGTCACCGACGCCGAGCAGAGCAACAAGCGTGTGTCCGTATTCGCCACGGTGCCCCACAAGCACACCCAGATCCTCAACAAGGCCCCCGACACCGTGGTCGCCGCGATCGAGGACGTCATCCACGAGTCTTCCTGATTGGCTGGGGCTCGTCCTTGGTGAGTGACTTCTCATCTTCCTCGCGCGTCTGCTCAAGAAGGTGGAGAATTAATTTGTCTCCGCACACCGTTGACGCATAGAAGATCTCTTCGGCACCGCGGCGAGGAACGGTATCGGTCTTAACTAGAGCTTCGAATTTGGCAAGCTCTTTTACGTGATAGCTAAGGGTGGATAAGCCCATGTGCAACTTTCGAGCTATCTCGGAAGCGCTCATAGCTTCGCCAGCCTCGTGCAGCACTCGAAGGGCACGCCTTCGAGTGGGGTGAACAAGCACAAGCAGGCGAGCGTTCATCGTTAGAACCGGGTATGCCGTTCCCTTTGGCAGGGCACGCTTTGGCTTGTAGCCGGGCTGCTTTTTGGTCAAGTAAGAGGAGGGGCGCAAGGTCGGGACTTACGAATCGATATCGGGCGACCACTCCGATCTTGCGAAGTGGTCCAATAGTTAGATTTGTACACGTCACTGCTGGCATCTTCACGCAATTCGCTTGAGTACTAGATGCCTTAGAGCAGCGACCATTGGATCGCGTCGTCGGACCCGCCCCCACGGGCATGGAGCCGGGCCCGAGATACCTAGTTGCCCTTGTGCGTTCCGGACACCGGCATCACTTGCGCCACGATGCTGATCTTCACTTGCTCTCACCTCCTCCGGCTTTCCGGTGGTTAGGTGAGCCGTCCCCGAGACCCGATGCAGCCGCCCGTTGACGGCTCTCGGAGATCATCGCTCAAGAGTCTGGAGCGTTCAAGGAGCTAGAACAAAGCATCCTAAAAATGCACAGCGCTAATCGACTAACATGGTGCTGGCTGTGTAAACAACGGCTTTTTTCGTGAAAGGAACTTCGTGGCGGAGAAATCTGAGGTCGAATCTGAGGTCGACGTTGACCTATTCGACTGGAGGCTGGTCAAGGCGTTGAGCCATCCGACTAGGGCTCATGCCCTCACCGTGTGCACTCATCGCGCGGCCAGCCCGAAAGAGATTGCCGCTGAATTAGATCGGGAGGTCAACCACGTCTCCTACCACATCAATCAGTTGCTGAAGCTGAACTGCATCGAGCTGGTAGAGACGAAAAAACGGCGCAATGCTGACGAGCATTTCTATAGAGCCACTGTACGGCACTACTTTACTCCGGCCGCATGGAAAACCGTGCCCGACCATGCACGCCTCAAACTAAGGATCGACTTGGTGAAAATGGTCTCCAGCGAGGCCGCTACCGCGGCTCGAGCGCACACTCTGGACACCATCGATAACCATATGAGCCGAACTGCCCTGAGGGTTGATAAGCAAGGCTGGAATGAACTCGCAGCCTTACTAGACGAGACGCTAGAGGGTGTATTGGTCGTCAAGGAAAATGCGGCCATGCGACTCGGCGAATCTGACGAGCTGCCTGTTGATGCCCGGGTCTCACTGCTTCACTTTGAGATCCCTTCAGAGCAGTCGTGATGCAAGGCCAAGCCACTAGGAGGCTTGGCTGACTCATGCCAGAGGATTACGCACGCCTCGCATACCAGGCATTCGCGCCGATTTACGACGAGTTTCACCGGGCAAACGATTATGAGATGTGGCTCGGGGTCCTCTTGCCAGAGCTAGAGAGATGCGGGCTCACGCGAGGCGATGTTCTCGACGTGGGTTGCGGTACGGGGCGTGCCTTTGAGCCGATGCTGAACCGGGGCTGGAACATCGTTGGATGTGACCTCTCGCCCGCCATGCTCGAGGAGGCCCGGCGGAAATTTCGGGACACGGTTCCCTTGCATGAGGCCGATGCTCGCGAGCTGCCCGTTTTCGGAAAGTTTGAGTTGATCTTTGCCTTAAACGATGTCGTGAACTACCTGCTCGAGGATGGAGATCTGAAACGAGCACTTTCGGGAATGCGGGCAAACCTGGCGCCGGGGGGACTGATCCTTTTTGACTCGAACACCTTGGCCACCTTTCGTTGGAGTTCTGCTGAAGCGACCGAAGACCAGGACAGAGGCAAGTGGCAGTGGGAGGGCCTTACGGAGCTTGTGGCCCCCGCGGCCGTCTTCGACAGCCGCATCTCAGGGCCGGGCGTCGAAACGCATATTCATCGAGAGCGGCACTACACCGCGGGGGAAATTCACGAAGCGATCGAGACGGCGGGAATGAGGGTGCTTGCCACCCTCGGGCAACGGGAGATCGAGGGCGGACTGGTTTTGAGCGACAGACCGGATGAAGATCGCGACCATAAGATCGTCCATATTTGTCAGTAGCGTCAGGATCGGGTCCTGCATTCAGGGCGCTTTCCCTTTCTGGGTGTCGTGAACAGCGCTCCCGCTTGTCACTGCCCGCCGCAGGACAGAAGATGCGCATGACCGCCCCGCGCAGGGGACACGAACGAACGGGACGGCCATGCAGAGCAGCGGGTCCGGGGATGCAGGAGGGCAGCTTCACCACGCCGGCCGGCTCCAGCGCTGGGTTCCTGGAATCAGGCTGATCCAGCAGTACCCCCGCCAATCCGCTCGACCTGATCTGGTGGCGGGGGTCGTGCTGGCCGCGATCCTGGTGCCGCAGGGAATGGCTTATGCGGAGCTCGCCGGCCTGCCGGCGGTCACCGGTCTCTACACGACGATCGCCTGCCTGGTCGGCTATGCCCTCTTCGGGCCTTCACGAGTCCTGGTCCTCGGCCCCGACTCCTCGATCTCGCCGCTGATCTTCGCTTCGATCACGCCCCTACTGGTCGTGGGCGATGCGGGCTCGGCGATCGTCCTGGCCGGCATGCTGGCGATCTTCGTCGGCCTGATCGAGATCGGTCTCGGCCTCGGCAAGCTCGGGTTCGTCGCCGACCTGCTCTCGAAAGAGGTGCAGGTCGGCTACATGAACGGCCTCGGGATCACGATCATCGCCGGGCAGCTGCCGAAGCTGTTCGGGTTCTCGACCGACGCCGACTCGTTCCTCGGCGAGCTGAAGGCGTTCGTGGAGGGTCTCGGCCAGACGCACACCGCCACGCTCGTGCTCGGGATCGCGGTCCTCGGCATCCTGCTCCTGCTCCCGCTCTTCAACAAGCGCCTGCCGGCGATCCTCGTGGGAGTCGTGGCGGCCACCGTCGTCTCGGCTGTCTTTGGCCTGGCCGACCACGGGGTCGCGACGGTCGGGTCCCTGCCCCAGGGAGTGCCGACCCCCGGACTCCCCTGGACCGACGCCGGCGACGTCCCGGCGCTGCTGCTGGCGGCCCTTGGCATCACCCTGGTATCGCTGACCGACACGATCGCCACCGCGACCAGCTTCGCGGCCCGGCGCGGAGATGAGGTCAAGCCCGATCAGGAGATGATCGGCGTCGGCGCCGCGAACGTGGCGGCTGGCTTCTTCCAGGGCTTCGCGGTCTCGACCAGCGGCTCGAGGACCGCGGTCGCCGAGCAGTCGGGAGCGAAGACCCAGCTGACCGGGCTGGTCGGGGCCGGGCTCGTCGCGGCGCTCCTTCTCTTCCTCAACTCGCTGCTCGCCGACCTGCCGCAAGCGGCCCTCGCGGCCGTGGTGATCGCCGCGGCCATATCGCTGATGAACCTGCCCCTGCTGCGCCGCTATTACGAGATGCGCAGAAGCGCGCTCGGCGTCTCCCTGGTGGCCACCGCCGGGGTCGTGCTCCTCGGCGTCCTGCAGGGAATCGTGGTCGCGGTCCTGCTGGCGATCATCCTCTTCTTTCGCCGCAACTGGTGGCCGCACGGCGCGGTTCTGGGACGTCCCGAGGGGATGGAGGGATGGCACGACGTGACCGCCTACCCCGACGCCAAGGAGGTCCCGGGCGTTGTCGTCTACCGCTGGGAGGCGCCGCTGTTCTTCGCCAACTCGGGAAAGTTCCGCGACGAGATCAGGCGTCTCGCGCGGGAGCGCGAGCCTGAGTGGATCGTCCTGCAGTGCGAGGCGATCACCGATGTCGACGTGACCGCGGCGGAGATGCTCGAGCAGCTCGACCGCGAGCTGAACGCATCCGGGATACACCTCGCCTTCGTCGAGCTGCGCGATCGCCTCAAGCAGCTGACTCTGCGCTACGGGCTGATGGACACGCTCGACAAAGATCACTTCTATCCCTCCCCGGAGGCGGCAATAGCCGCGATTCGAGCGGAGGGCGGGGCTGAAAGCAAGGGAGAGGAACGATGACCGCGGCGGCGCGGGTCACCTTCGTCGGCCACGCGACCGTCCTGGTCGAGATCGACGGCGTCCGCCTGCTCACCGATCCGGTGCTGCGGAGTCGGATCGGCCCGCTGCGCCGCCACGGGTCGCCTCCCGACCCGCGACTGACGGAGGGCGTCGACGCGGTGCTGATCTCCCACCTGCACCACGACCATGCCGACGTGCCCTCGCTGCGGCGGCTGAGCAGGACGGTGCCGGTGCTCGCCGCGCCGGGGGCGGGGGACTTCCTCGATCGTCTCGGCTTCTCCGACGTCCGCGAGCTGGCCCCCGGCGACGCCAGCGACATCGGCGGCGTCCGCGTCACCGCGACCGAGGCCGACCACCCTCCGAGTGGGCGGCGCTTCGAGCGGGCCTCGCGGGCGGTCGGCTTCGAACTAGCCGGGCAGCGGCGCATCTACTTCGCCGGCGACACCGACCTCTTCGAGGGCATGGAGGCGATCGGCGGCGGCGAACTCGACCTCGCCCTGCTGCCGATCTGGGGCTGGGGCACGAACATCGGCGCCGGGCACCTCGACCCGGAGCGGGCGGCGCGAGCGGCGGCGCTGCTCGCGGCGAAGCTGGTGGTCCCGATCCATTGGGGCACGCTCTACCCGCTCGGCCTGGCGCGATTGCGCCCCGAGCCGCTGCGCGCCCCCCCGCGCCAGCTCGCCCACTGGATGCGTGAGCTGGCGCCTCAGTCGGAGCTGCGGGTGCTGGCTCCGGGGGAGACGGCCTCGCTGCCGTAGCCGTCGTGCCCGAGGCCGGCGAGCCAGCCCCGGAAGACCCGGTGGACCCGCTCGGCGCCGACAACGTCCTCCGCCGGCCAGGCCAGCTCGGCCGGGTGCAGCACGAAGGGGTGAGCCTGCGTCCCGCCCATGCCACCGTGGGAGCCGACCAGCTCCTCGAAGGCGGCGACCTCGCCGAACTGCGGCCAGTAGGTGCTGTTGACCATCAGGTCGGCGCAGTGGGGAAAGCCGTCGGTGCGCCGCAGGTGGTCGGCGGCGTGCGGGCCGAACGGCCCCAGCGGGTCCTCGCCCTCGACCCGATCCTCGTCGAGGAAGTGGGCCCCCCCGGCCCCGATCGCGACCGCCCCGAAGCGCTCCGAGCGGACCAAGACGAACCCGATCCCGGGATGCTCGCGGAGCGCCGGGATCAGCAGCGGGTAGATCGCTTCGATCCGCTCCAGGGAGACCCGGCCGGGCTCGCGCGGGAAGCTAACGAGGCCGAGGCAGCCCGAGGCCATCACCGAGAGCTCCGGCACCTCGCCCCCGTGCGCCCGGTCCACCTCCTCGCGGACCTCGGCGTCGAGCGTCACCACGCCGTCGTCGCGGCGGCCGCGGGTCGCGGTGCGGACGGTGCGCGCCGCGATCGTGTCGTCGCGCGCGACCTCGGTCAGGCCGGCGCTGAGGTAGGCGAGCGCGTCGTCCTCGCCCTCCTCGACCGCGATCGTGCTCTCGGGGTCGCAGGCCGACCGCACCAGATCCTCGAGCGTTTCCCCGTAGCGGTCGCGGAAGGTCTCCCCCTGCGACTGGCCGTGGTCGGAGAGGACGACCAGCCGGTAGGGGCGCGGGGCGTCGGCGCAGGCGAGGGCGATCCTGGCGATCTGGCGATCGAGGTCGCGCAGCACCGCGAGGGCGTCGTCGCGTTCGATTCCGGAGTGGTGGGCGACCTCGTCGTAGGCGAGGAAGGTCGTGTAGACGAGGGGGCGACCGGCGAGGACGTCGCCGACGACGCTGGCGACCTGGAGGTCGCGCTGGACGACGGTGGCCCAGGCGCGCACGACAGCGTAGGAGCGCGGGCGGGCGATCCGCGGGCGGACGTCGTCGCGGAGCTGTCGGCGCACCGCCCGCCGCTCGCGGAAGATGTCGACGAACGCCAGCACCAGCGTGCGCGCGACCGCGTAAGGACGGGCGAAGTAGGCCGCGTAGTCGACCCCGATCGGCCGCCGGCGGTGCAGCACCGTGCTCATCGTCAGCATCGAGTGCGGCGCGTCACCGGAGAGGATGTTGGCGCGACTGGCGCCGCCCGCGTGCAGCAGCCCGCGTCCGTCCGAATGCCGCCGCTCCAGCTCTTCGGCGTCGCGCGGGTGGTTGGTGACGATCGCCGCGCCGCGGTCCTTCTCCCACCAGCGAAAGGCCGGCATGTCCTCGTTGGAGCCGTGCAGCAGGCCCGCCTGACAGGCGCCGGTCTGCGAGGACCAGTCGGTCTCCCACCTGCTGAGTCGGTGGGAGCCGTTGCGCAACCAGGCGGCGAGGTTGGGCGCGTCGCCGGCGGCCAGCGCTCGGTGCAGGACGTCGTGGGCGAGCCCGTCTATCTCCAAGAAGAGCACGCCCGGCACCTCGCTCTCCAGATGCTGCCCTCGCCGCCGCATCTGCCGGCGGACGACATTGCGGTACCAGGAGTCGTCTTCGTCGATCGCCAGCAGCGAATAGAAGCCCGCGGTGAGCGCCGTCATCGCCACCGTGACAACGATCCCCTCGAGCACCCCGTCGAGGTGGGCGCCGGGCAGAAGATTGACGGCGAAGGTGACGAGGACGCCGTTGAGGAGCAGGGCCGCGCCGCCCAGGGTGAGGACCGTGAGCGGCAGTGCGATCCGCGCCAGGACCGGCCAGATCAGCGCGTTGAGCACGCCGATCGCCGCCGCCGCGCCAAGCGCGGCGAGGGCACCGTCGAGGACAAAACCGGAGAGGAGCGCGGAGAGCAGCAGCAGGGAGAGGGCGTCCAGCAGCAAGACCAGCAGGGCACGCCAGACGATCCGGATGTTCATCGTCGTCCGCCGCGGGGAACGACGCTTCGCGGATCCTTGAAAGGCATAGCCGGCTCAATCTACGAAGATCCCGAGCGTTTCGGCGTCCCCCGCACCGGCGGGATCACTGCTACGCGCCAGACAGGATTCGAACCTGTGACCTTCGGTTTCGTAGTCCGGACCGGCGAATCGGCTGGGCTACCTAGGGCGCGCGATAGAGCGATCCTAGCGAGATCGAGGTCGACTGGGATCGGCTGGAATCTGTGGGGCTTCTTGCCCCATTTATTGCCCCAGAACAGGTTCCTGGCCACACGTTCTACAGCGGCTCCTCAAACGGCGGTGGGGGAATCGGCATCCACGTTCCGTTCCGCGTCCAAAGAGGGCTCCTGCATCACAGATCGACGAACGTCGGGCACAGTTTCAAGCCGGGTTTCTGCGAGATCGAGATTGGCTGGAGTCTGTGAGGCTTCTTGCCCCAGACGGTTCCACGCGCCCCAAAACAACAGCGGCACTAAAGGCTCCCGTTCACCCAGCTCGATCCGTTCCACGCCCACTGCCCTACCCAGCGGCTTACACCGATGTAGTAAACCCACATGCTTCCGCTCGCGGCATCACGGACAGTGACCGGGCTCGTACCGGGGGCGGCGCTTTCGCCGGCCCCGGCGCCAAGCATTGAGATTGAAGGCCAGGTGCTGCCGCTGTTATTGCTCCACGCCTCCCAGATCTTTCCGTTGCTGCCGACGTAGTGCAGCCACATCGTGTTGTTGGCCCCGCGTTCGACAGATGGGGTAGCTCCGGGGGCTACCGTGCCGGTAGCACTAACCCTGGAGTTGGTCCAACTGACGTTGTTCCAGCGCCATTGCCAGACCGCGTTGTCGGCACCGGTGTAGTAGACCCACATTTCGCCGGTAGCGGCATCACGAACGTTCGCGGTGCTCGTACCGGGGGCGGCGCTTTCGCCGGCCCCGGCGCCGAACATCGCATTAGAGGGCCAGGTTTCCCCGTTGTTGTTGGTGACCGCCTCCCAGATCTTTCCGTTGCTGCCGACGTAGTGCAGCCACATCGTGTTGTTGGCCCCGCGTTCGACAGATGGGGTAGCTCCGGGGGCTACCGTGCCGGTAGCACTAACCCTGGAGTTGGTCCAACTGACGTTGTTCCAGCGCCATTGCCAGACCGCGTTGTCGGCACCGGTGTAGTAGACCCACATTTCGCCGGTAGCGGCATCACGAACGTTCGCGGTGCTCGTACCGGGGGCGGCGCTTTCGCCGGCCCCGGCGCCGAACATCGCATTAGAGGGCCAGGTTTCCCCGTTGTTGTTGGTGACCGCCTCCCAGATCTTTCCGTTGCTGCCGACGTAGTGCAGCCACATCGTGCCGTTTGAGCTGCGCAGGACTGAGGGCGTCGTGCCGGCGGCCATCGTGCCGCCGATGCGGGTGTTGGTCCATTCTGGACCGGTAGCCTTCCACTGCCAGGCGGAATTGTCATCGCCAGCGTAGAAGACCCATCTACTGCCGCTAGCGGCATCGCGAAGCGCGACGGCACTCGAACTCAGCTGCGCGGCTCTGCCGACACTCCCGTTCACCCAGCTCGATCCGTTCCACGCCCACTGCCCTACCCAGCGGCTTACACCGATGTAGTAAACCCACATGCTTCCGCTCGCGGCATCACGGACAGTGACCGGGCTCGTACCGGGGGCGGCGCTTTCGCCGGCCCCGGCGCCAAGCATTGAGATTGAAGGCCAGGTGCTGCCGCTGTTATTGCTCCACGCCTCCCAGATCTTTCCGTTGCTGCCGACGTAGTGCAGCCACATCGTGTTGTTGGCCCCGCGTTCGACAGATGGGGTAGCTCCGGGGGCTACCGTGCCGGTAGCACTAACCCTGGAGTTGGTCCAACTGACGTTGTTCCAGCGCCATTGCCAGACCGCGTTGTCGGCACCGGTGTAGTAGACCCACATTTCGCCGGTAGCGGCATCACGAACGTTCGCGGTGCTCGTACCGGGGGCGGCGCTTTCGCCGGCCCCGGCGCCGAACATCGCATTAGAGGGCCAGGTTTCCCCGTTGTTGTTGGTGACCGCCTCCCAGATCTTTCCGTTGCTGCCGACGTAGTGCAGCCACATCGTGTTGTTGGCCCCGCGTTCGACAGATGGGGTAGCTCCGGGGGCTACCGTGCCGGTAGCACTAACCCTGGAGTTGGTCCAACTGACGTTGTTCCAGCGCCATTGCCAGACCGCGTTGTCGGCACCGGTGTAGTAGACCCACATTTCGCCGGTAGCGGCATCACGAACGTTCGCGGTGCTCGTACCGGGGGCGGCGCTTTCGCCGGCCCCGGCGCCGAACATCGCATTAGAGGGCCAGGTTTCCCCGTTGTTGTTGGTGACCGCCTCCCAGATCTTTCCGTTGCTGCCGACGTAGTGCAGCCACATCGTGCCGTTTGAGCTGCGCAGGACTGAGGGCGTCGTGCCGGCGGCCATCGTGCCGCCGATGCGGGTGTGACCCCAACCTGTAGCCACATTGGAGGCGGTTCGCCACTGCCACACCGCCTTGTCGACGCCTCTATAGAACACCCACCGGTTCCCGGTCGTGGCGTCTCGCACAGCCGCAGGCTCGACGAGGCTGGCGATAGTAGTGAAGGTTTGGTCTTCTCCAACACTTGCGCCATAGGAGTTGTTAGCGACGAGCCGAAAATGATAGGTGGTTCCCGGTTCGAGATTAGCGATAGATGCACTTACGGATTGGTCTTCTGCGCCAGCCACTTCACTCGAAGCAGTTGTCGCACCGTAGCTTTCAGTCTCTCCGTATTCGAACTGGAAGGTAGTCGGCTCTTCATTCGCACTTACCAAACCAGTTAATTTGGCCGTCACAACCCCGATCCCTGACGCCGCTTCCGTTTCGACGACCGGCAACTCGTTCTCATTGATCTCAACTTCGTCGGTCGAGAATTCGTCTTTCACATCTGCTTCTTCAGTCGGAAGTTCCGGTTCGGACGGATCGGGTTCGGCTTCGGCGATCTGTGCCCCCCCCTCGAACGCATCGGCAGAGGTCTGGGCGCAGGTCCCCGGGCAGGTGACGGCCTTAATTACGTTGTAGGCAGGCCGCGGGGCGGTATTGACATTCGAACCGCGATTCAGCAGGCCGCGGTCGGTAGTCGTGGCCAGCCCTGGGAAATAGTTGAAGTAGTAGAGGCGCTTGACGTGGTAGTCGCCCAACAGGTCCAGCATGAATTCGACTCGTTTTTTCTGTTCGGCGTCGGTCGTGTTGTAATGCGAGGCGCCAGCCTCGGTGTCCCAGATTTTCCTGTCTCCCCATCCACGAGACTTCAGCCACTTGTAAAACGCGACGGTCGTGCAAGCCCCCTTGTTCCCTGGCTTGCAGCCGGTCGTTGCTTCGGGCTGGAAATCGTGATGGGAGTGGAAGCTGATGATCGCCGGTTTGTTACCTCCTGATACCGCACCGATCTTCGTAGCGTAGGACTCCCAGTAGGCTTTCGTCTTTGGGCCCGAGGCACCGGTGAACTCTCCTGCGACGACGTAGCAGTTGGTGCCGTTGTTCGGACACGCCGCCGCCATCTCTTGGCGAGCTTCCCACCAGTACTTAGCCACAAGATATGGGCCGCAATTGCCGGCCGTGGCGTGGCCACAGCCCCCACGGTCATAGAGAGGACGCGTGCTCCCGGGCATATAGATTGGGTGCTTGCCCGCGAGGTGGCCAGGCAGTTGCATTTCGAGCTGGGCGAGGTTCGGCTCATTCCATGGGGCGATGAGCCTCACGGGCGGGCCTATCGACGAGCTTCCCTGAGGGCCCCAAAGTTCTAGGAATCTGTGGATCGCGGTCTTGAAATCGGCCGGGTAAGGGGCGATGAGTCCTGTTGGCTTCGTTCGCCGCGTCGGGTGACTCGAATCGACAAGGTTCGTGGCTTCCTCGGTTGGGCCAAACACGACATAGGGCGATCCGCCTTTCGCCTTTACGCGGGCCAGCCAGTTTTCGAACTCCTGCCGTCTACCGTTGGACGGCTGGCGCATCGCCAGATCCCAGGGAACGATAACCCGGTAGGTGTTGATGCCAAGGCCCGCCAAGGAACTCGATTTCGTGATGTCCTTGGTCGCGTCATAGGAGCCGGGGACTTTTAGGCCGAAGTCCCGAAACGACTGCGAGATTCCGATAGTCGAGGGGGCAGATGCTGCATGCGCGGTCGCGGTGCTCAAGAGCGCTACAAAGATAAATGCAAGGGCCAGAACCAGCCGCACCTTTGGGCTCTGTTGGCGAGACGAGTTGAGACCGGATCTGCTGTGCATTTACGACTTCCTCCCCTTGACGCTTGGCCGATGTTGCCATTTGAGCTTGAAGTCTCCAAATAAAAGACTGTGGTCTGTCAGAAATGGCAGGCGGTTTCATATCATGCTTTCTGCCACACCGCAATTTCACATCGGTCAGAGAAGACGTCGTTCGAGGAAAGAATTTCTGTAGTGAATGGGACACCCTGAACGCTTGACATTTATCGGAAACGTGCCTTGGATCAGCCAAGAGGATGAATGGAAATCCACGCAGGAGGAGCTGGAGCTCGAGTACTGTTCTAGGACCACGATGCAGGTCGCCAACGCGAATGGGAGGCCACAACTCTCACCAACCCTCTAGGGGGCTTGCAGGGTTGATGCCGTGCCATGTTGCGGTCTAGAAGACCAGCGAGAAGGAGCAATGGGGGCCATTAGCACCCAGGCTCTGGCTGGCGTTAAAGGCCCGATCCGTTCACCCAAGAGAGGCCGTTATTTGTGCATGACTTGGACGAAACTGCGGCGGTCTGAGATAGCGTCGCCACCCATGAAGAAGACCGGTTCTCTGGGAAATGCTCATGACCTCCAAACGCCAGCCGGCGATTTGAGGAAGGCTGAACGAACTCGGGGGGTTCGCCGGTCTGGTCTGCGGCGGCCGGCGTGGGGCACGAACAGGGCCAGCGCCAACACAACCGTCAGGAAGCTAAAGCCCCCCTCCCAGGATTCGCGGGGATGCCTCCACCGGCTGCCGGAGAGGTTGCATCAAGGGCGCAGAGCGCTCCCTCGCGGCGGGCCTTGAGCCTCACGCGAAGCTCGAGGTCGACCTTGCGGTCGCCAGGTTGCGCCCCTGGCCGCGGGCTCGACAACTTGACGACCAGGACGCCCTGGCGTTTGCCTTTCGGCCGCGCCGGCTTGGTGACCTCGCCGAGCTGGCAACCGGCCCCCTTCAGCGCCCTCTTCGCCCCCGCCAGCGTCTTGCCGGCGAGCTTCGGGACGACGCATGCGGGGGGCTCGGGCGGACCACCATTTCCCGACCCGGGGTCGGTCGACCCGCCATCGCCGGTCCCGCCCTCGGACTCCACGACGTTGGCGTACGTCGCTTTGCTGGTCGAGCACGCTGAGGTGTTCCCGGCGGCGTCGGTCGCGGTCGCGTAGACGGTCGTCGTCGAGCCGGCGGCAACGGTCATCTGCAGGCCGGGTGACGCAAAGGCCGCCGCGCCGCCGCTGGCGCGCGGGGAGCCCGCGCAGGTCGCGTTGTCGTAGAGGCGCACGGTCGAGCCGGCCTCAGCGGCGCCGAGGATCCGCGGCTTCAGGTCGGTTGACGGGGATGAGGGGATCGACGCCAGGCTGGTCGGCGCGGCGGGCGCAGCGGTATCGACGGTGATCGAGAACGACTGCGTGTCCGGGCTGAAGATGTCGTTGCTCGCGCTCACCACGCCGGTGTAGGTGCCGTCGGCGGTCGGCGTGCCGCTCAGCAGCCCGGTCGCTTCGTCCAGCGTCACGCCGGGCGGAAACGAGCCGCTGTCGAGGGAGAAGTGGATGGGCAGATTGCCGCCTCCACCCGCCGAGGGTTTAGCGGTGTAGGTGTGCGAGATCGGCCCCACCCCGCCAAGGACAGGCGGCGCGGCGCTGTCGATGACGGGCGAGCCTCCCAGCTGGCCACCGATGTGGCTGCCCCAGCAGACGACGGTCCCGTCGGTCTTGATCGCGCAGGTGTGGAAGAGGCCAGCGCTGATCTCGGTGACGGTGCCGATGTCCGAGGGCAGCGAGGGCTGTGGGCCGATCGGAGCGTCGCGTCCCCAGCAGACCGGCGTGCCGCCGGTCTTAATCGCACAGGTGTGCCATTCGCCGACGACGATCTGAGTGACCGTGCCGATGCCCGCTGGAATCGCGACCTCGCCCATGTCGCCGTCGCCCCAGCAGAGCGGGGTGCCGTCGGTCTTGATCGCGCAGGTGTGTCCTTCGCCGGTAGTGGCGATCTGGGTGACCGTGCCGGTACCCGCCGGAATCGTGTTCTGTCCGTCGCTGTTATCGCCCCAGCAGATCGGGGTGCCGTCGGTCTTGACCGCGCAGGTGTTGTAGGTCCCGGCGCTGATCTGACTTACGGTGCCGATGCCTGCGGGGAGCGTGCTCTGCCCCGATTCGTCGTCACCCCAGCAGACCGGGGTGCTGTCGGTCTTGACGGCGCAGGTGTGCCATTCGCCCGCGGTGATCTGGGTGACGGTGCCGATGCCCACTGGAAGCGTGCTCTGGCCCTTGCTGTCGTCGCCCCAGCAGACCGGCGTGTCGTCGGGTTTGATCGCGCAATCGTGCTGGCCGCCGGCTGCGACCTGCTCCACGGCGCCGAGGCCTACTGGGGGTTGTGGCTGACCGCTCCAACAGACGAGCGTGTCGTCGGGGTTGATCACACACGACTGCCCGGCACCGGCCGCCAGGCGACCCGACTCGGAGGCGAACGCGCCGTCGGCCCAGCCTGCCATTACCGCCAGCAGCACGAGCAGGAGCACCGCCGCCGATCGCTGCTTCGCCAACCCGAGTCCACCGGCCATCATCGATGTCCTTTCGCGTCCGTTCTTGCGTGGCAACCTTGACCCATGCGGCGCTCTGCTGTTCGCGCAAGCGGACCATTCGGATCGCCCCAGCCTCCCACGTACGACGAGAGAGTAGCAGTCTCTAAAGAAGAGAAAACCAGTTTTTGGAGCTTCGAGGCGGGGAAGAGAGGCCCCTGGCGACTTGAGGTTGCCAGTGCCTCCCACTCTCTCGAGAGTCTCTCTCGACTACCGACCCCCGCGCTCTGGCCTGCCGGCCGTGGTGACCGGTTCGCCGTCTTCCCTCACGACGGCCTCATGCGTGGAGTCGACGATCCCCGACCGCAGGTAGGCAGTTTCGCGGAAGGGAGTACCGGCGGACGCTCCATACTCGCTGGTGGCGTTCGGACCGAAGACCATTTGGGCCCGGGAGAGGATCTGGGAGGTGTGGGGATCGAAGATGAACCTGTTACCGAATCCGCGTTCCCTGACCCAGCTGATCGCGTCGCCCCGGCGCCCGGCGGCATCGGCCACGTCACGCTCGAAGCCGATGCCGGGTATTTCAGCGAGGGCGTCGAAGGCGGCCGCGCGCAGCGCCGCGGAGACGACCGGTTCGCTGAGGATCCCCAGGAGCCTTTCGACCGTCGCCCCGCCCCGCCGCGAGTCGGCCGGGGAGGGATCGCCCGGCGCGTCGCCGGCGTGGCGGTGTTCGACGGTCAGGCGCAGCGCTTCGGGCTCGGTCGGGAGCTGGGAGAGCCTGGCCATATAGGCAAATTCGCGGCGGCCGCGGAACGCCCGGGATGCGAAGTCCTTCACCGGGCGCCCGGAGCTGTCGCTGCGCACGTCGTGTTCGGCGGGGTCGTAGGCCCAGGGCGGCGGCGAGCCCGAGGCCTCCCAGCGCCGTTGGTCCTCGGCGGAGAGGAAGTCGACCCGGCCGAGGGTTTCGCGCTCGCGCGTCGTCCCGTCCGGGTCAGTCCAGACCTGCTTCAGCGTCGGCACCAGCGCGGGCATCCCGTTGCCGTCGGAGCCCAGCTGCCTCGCCGTGAAATACCTCGGGTGCGCCTTCGACCCGGACGCGGGGCCATCCGGGTCCCAGGCTTCGAGGTGGACCTCCTTCGTCCTCACGTAGAGCAGCTGACCGGGGCCGGGCAGCGCCTCGAGCTGGGTGTCGGACGATCGGGTGGCGTCGGCCGCGCGGCGCAGATCGGCGGCCATGGCGGCTTGGCTCAGCCTGGCATCCCCACGCGGGGCGTAGCCGGACCCACCCGCCTCGCTGAGGCCGAAGGCGTCATAGCCGCTGGGCAGCGCCGGGACCAGCTCGCAGGGTTCGACCGGGCCTTCGGCCACTCCCATCTTCGTGATGCTCCCGCCTTCGGGGTCGCCGTCGTAGGGGACGGGCGTTCCGGAGATGACCACGCTCTGATCGAGCCGAAACGCCCTGGGGTCCAGATTAACGTTGGCGACCGAGCCGCGCATCTCCTCTTGGGAGATTTCGCCGCGCCTGTATTTCCCAAAGCTTTCGCGCCATGCCTTGGTGCTGCCAATCCCGATGGTGATCCCACCGGGACCCCCCATGCCCATCCCGCTGAAGCTGCCGCCCCCGGGAAGGTGCACGATCGAGGGCTTGTAGTGCGGTTCCCGGCAGATTTTCCCGGCCGGCAGCCAGGTCACCTGGGACCGAATCCCGGCTTCCTTCAGCGCCTCTTCGAGGCCGGAGGCGTCTTCGAGGCTGTAGATCTCGATCGTGACTCCGCCACCCTCCCGCGGTTCGACGGCGAAGGCCTTGGATGAGCTATCGCCCCCAGCGCTGACGATCAGCGCGACCGCGATGGCGATGAGGGCGAGTCCACCGCCCAGCGCCAAGCGCGGACCGCGCCGGCGCCAGGGGCGCGCGGGCCGCGGACCCTTGCCGCCGGAGCCGACCGCGTCGACGAGCGCCGCGCGCCGTGCCTTCAGGGTGGCGTCGTCGGGGAGCAGAGGCGAAAGGTCTGACTGGGGCCTGGTCACAGGGCTTCCTCCGCAGGTCTGGTCTCCGTCGGGTCAGGGAAGGCGTCTCCGAGGCGGGTGCGAGCACGGGCCAGGCGGGAGCGCACGGTGCCGACCGGCAGACCGAGCGCCTCGGCGATCTCCCCGTAGGAGAGATCGCTCCAGGCGAGCATGGCGAGCACCTCACGCTCGCGCCGCGGCAACGCGCGGATCGCCTCGCCGCCCTCGCGCAGCTGGCGGATCGCGTCGACCCGGGCGATCGCCTCGGCCTCCACGTCGTTCGGTGCCTGGCCGACGTTCCGCACCCGCTCGAGTACGTCTCGGTAGCGGCGCTGGCTGCGCCACTGGCGACGCACGACGTTGTTGGCGATCCCCAGCAACAGCGGCGCGGCGGAACCCGTGCTTAGAGTCAGGCGCCCCCGCTTGCGCCAGGCTTCGAGGAAGACCGTCGCCGTCGCGTCCTCGGCGGCCTGCAGGTCGGCTGTGCGCCACAGGCAGTAGGACTGGACCACGCGGGCATGGCGCTCGTAGAGGTCGCCGAATGCCTCGGCGTCACCGGCGCGGGTGCGTTCCCACAGCTGCAGGTCGTCTGCCATCACCACTAGATGCCCGCGGACCGCAATCCGGTTCCCGAATCGCGCTAGGAGGCCGGGCCGCGCACGAGCTCGCAGCCCCCGCCGCTCAGCTCGTCCTCGCGGTCGGCCACCGCTTCGTCGACCCCGTCTCCGCAGTCGATCGCGTCGGTGCCGCCGAGGCGGGCGTCGATGTAGTCGTTCCCCGGTCCGCCAAGGTAGGAGTCGGGCTGGGTGTCGCGCTCGACCGAACCGCGGTTGCCGGAGATGAAGTCCGGCCCGGGTCCGCCGACGGCGAGGTCGGCGCCGGCACTGGGGTATAGGAAGTCGCGCCCGCCGCGACCGTAGAGGCGGTCGGGACCGGAGCCGCCCTGCAGCTGGTCGCCGCGTTCGGTGCCGAGCAGGGTGTCCTTGCCGTCGTCGCCCGCCAGCAGGACAGAGCGGACCAGGCTGCGGCGGAGGTCGAGGTGGCGGGAATCGAGCACGTCCTTCCCGCCGCTTCCGTGGAGCTTCAGTTCGACCGTCCGCGGCGGCGCGGCGACGGTCAGGTCGGCGTCGGGGGTGAAGCCGCGGGGCGAAGGCGAGGGCTCGAGGCTGACGCCGAGCCGGCCGTCGCCGAAGTCGCCGACGGTGAAGTTCTCGCGCCCTTCGCTGCCGAGGAGCTGCACACGGGGCCGGGCCTGCGGCTGCCGCACCTCCACTTCGACCTCGATCTCAGGGTCCGCCGGCTCAGCGCTCGCGCCAGGGCCAAGCGGCCCGCCGCGCTCGTCGAGGAGAAACTGGTGTTCGGTGCGTGGAGTTACTGCAGTCGCCCGGTAGACGATCCGGTCGAGGTTCGTGACTGTTACCTCCTCCCCGCAGGAGATCCTCTCGAAGTCGCGCGGGCCATTGCCGACGCTGGTGCCGATGAGAACCACATCGCCCTCGCGTCGCACCTGCACGTTGTCATTGCCGATGATTCGCAGCTCGTTGCCGATAGGGCCCGGCGCTCCGAGCTGGAGGGTCTCACAGCGAAGTGAGCGCGGCGTCGCCTCGACAGGCGGGGTCAGGGTGGTCGAGGCGAGGAGCGCTGCAAGCACGAGGGTCAGCGTCCCGACTCTGTTGCGGCGGCTACATCTCATGCACCCACCGTGACAGGAAATGGCGGCCCGAAACGGGACAGGATTGGCCCGTCGGACCGAGATCGCAGCTTGTCCTCTGCCAAAGATGCGGCCAGATTTGAGCGAGTCGAACCAGGTCGTAATGCGATAATGCGCCTTGCATCATCGAGCCCCGTCTGGCCTCGCCCGCGGGCACTGCCGCAATTAGCTCCCGAGCCTCTGCATCGTGATGATGCTTTCGATAAGGCTCTGTGGTGCGTCCCACATCAGCATGTGACCGCATTCCTGCCAAGTCTCGACCGTAGTGTGTCTGGGAAGCTGATCGAGGTTGCGCGACTTGCCTGGCAGGGCGATGCGATCCCGCCCTCCCCAGATGATCTTCACCGGAACGTCGATGCCAGTCCCACCCTGGAATCGCAGCCGTCGAGTCGCGGCGAAATGACGCGGAAAGCCGTCCGTTGCGATCGCCATGCGCGCGTTGACAATCGCCACCTCCGCGGGAATCTGCCGAGGCTTGGCGCTGATGGTGCGCAGCGAGAGCGAGCGAAGAGTGGCCGACCGCAGCGCGGTGGCAGTCGCCTTTGGCCCGAGAAGACGGGCAAGGTGCCAGTTGACGTTGAGGGCAAAGTCGGTCTTAAGCGGGGAGTGCCGGCGCCAAAGCCCGGCGGGAGCGAGCGCCAGAACTCCGGTGCTCCTCCCCAGCTTGGCCACCTCTAGGGCGGTCCACCCGCCTGCTGAGTGGCCGACAACCGCAACCTGCTCAATTCCCTGCTGATTCAGGAAGCTGGCGACCTCTACCGCCCATGCGGGAGGCGTGAAGGATGTCGGGGCTGAGCCTCCGTGCCCTGGCAGGTCGAGTGCGAACACGGTTGCGTTCTCGGCAAGCGTTGGGATCAGGGGCTCCCAAATCCGACGGGAGCTAGTCGTACCGTGGAGAAGCAGGAGGGGCGGCCCGCTCCCGCGCCGGTCAAATGCCAACATGTAAACAAATGTATACAAAAGATCGAGGCCCCGTGAGGGAGCGCCTCATCGAGGGCGCCCTGAACTGTCTTCGAAAGAAGGGCTATGCGGCGACCACGGCACGGGACATCGCGACGGCCTCGAATGCCAACTTGCGCTCGATCGGATACCACTTCGGCTCCACCAAAGGACTACTGAGCGCTGCTATGTCGCTCAACTTCAGGCTTTGGCTCGAGCCCCTGATTGCGGCAGCCGCCGATGACGCCAGGTCGCCATCCGAGCGACTACAGACCGGAATGGACAGGTTCACCGAGTCGCTGCCCGAGAACGGACCGGTACTCCGAGCCTGGCTCGAGGCGATTGCGCTGGCCGGTCGGGAGCCCGAGCTGGCCGAAACACTCGCCGACAACCAGGCCGAGTTTCGCGAGCGACTCCAGGACACCCTTTCGCAGGCCGGTGCCTCCAACCCGAGCGAGCAGGCGGCGGCTCTGGTCGCCCTGTGCGACGGTCTGATCGTCCGGTTCCTCCTACACGGCGAGGTGGTTGCCCCGAACACGGCGTGTCGTGAAGCCGCGGAAGCAGTGGGGTCCGCCACGGCTTGAGGCGTGCCGATGGACTGCGGCGAGGCATTCGATCGCACCGAATAACTCGCCAGAGTCGAGTAGATGCTGGGCGCGCAGCATGGGGCGGCAAGGCGAAGTGAGCGGAGAACGAACAAGCCGGTGTCGGCTGCTCACCAGCGCCTCGCCGGGTCGCTCAGCCACTCGGTAGCGTCGTCGAGCTGGAGCGCTGCCCAGCGACGCTCGAGGCGGCTGACGAAGATGCGGTCGCGCATGTCGCCGGCCTCGCGCAGGCGATCGCGCCACCACTTCGGCTGCTGCTTTGTATCGAGCAGCCAGACTGAACCATCCAGCTCAAACCAGGCGTCGCCGGTAGCGACGCAAAGCTTCTCGATCGCCTCGGGGTCGCGGCGGGTCGGGCGCGATTCAAGGACAGCGAGGAGGATCACGCTTCACCGGATCCGGCGCTGAAAGACAAGGGTTTCCGGCGCCCCGGAGAAGTACTTCACCTCGACTTGCGCAGGGACGGCGACAGGAACAGGCGCACCCGCTGGATCCTCGCCCAGGGGACGTTGAAGAGGATCTTGCCGTCGGGCTGCACGGCCATCGTGTTCGCCGCCACGGCGTTCGGACAGGCCACCGCGAAGGACGCGAGGGGCGCGGGCGCCATCCCGATGAGCAGATTCCGAGCCGCGCGGGCGCCGAGAAAGGGGCGGGGCATCAGCGCGAGCCTCGATCCTGGCCGCGGACCGGACGCTTGCGGTTCTTCACACAACGGACCTTGCCCCTGGTCTTCTTCCTGTGGAAGTGCTTCCTGCAGCGCAGCGGCGGCTTTGCCGGCGCCCGCTGGATCAAGGTGACGATGATCCGTTCGGGCTCCTTCGGCCACGGCACCCAGTGGACAAGGCCGGCATTGATGCCCGTCCTCCTGTCCGGCGGTGCAATCGTGATGCGCGAAGCCTCCGCCGCGGTGGCGACGCCGGCGAAGTACTGCGGCGCGTAGCCGTCGGCGTCGATTCCCCGCGAGCGCGAGAAGACGACGACGTAGGTGCCGGCCGGCAGACTGCGGATCGCATAGTTGCCGGCGGCGTCGGTGAAGGCGCAGCGTTCGAATTCCTCGGCGCGTGGGGTCCCGGCTGGGTCGAGGGCGCAGACTTCGATCCCGCCCACCGGCGCCGCAGTGCCGGCTTCGGTGACGGTGCCGGCGATCTGCGCGCCCGGATTCATCGCCGCGTCGATCCCCGCCGTGGTGGCGCCAACCGCGACGGCGACCGGATCCCAGTAATCGAGGCCTTCCTTGCCCGCGTAGGACTGAGCGAGGTAGTTGAGATCCCCTGACGCCGTGAATTCGACGTGGTAGCTGGATTCGGCCGGAAGGCCGGTGATCGAGTAGCGCCCGATGGCGTCGGTGGTGGCGCAGCCGGAGTAGAGGCCGCCGTTGGCGTAGGCGCAGACCGAGAGGCCGGCGATCGGGGCGGCGCTACCGGCGGTGAGCGCGGCGCCCGCGATCGTGCCGCCTTCGTGCATCTCGGCGTCGACGCCGGCGACCGGGCCGGAGCCCACGGCGACCGGATCGGCGTCGACGTAGGTCGCGGCGCCATCGAAGTACTGGGTGATGAGGTTCTGCCCCGGCTGGGCTCTGAAGCTGACGACGTAGGCGCCGGGGTTGAGTCCCACCAGGGTGTAGTGGCCGGCGGCGTCGGTGCTCGCGCAGGCTTCTTCGGTCGCGCCTTTGGGTTCGGAGAAGCAGACCCGGATCCCCGATAGCGGATTGTGGGACGGGCTCTCGTCGGTGACCGTGCCCGCAACCGAGCCACTCCCGGCCAGGACCGGCGAAGCCGAGACGAGGACGCCGAAGGCGACCAGCGCCGTGGTAGTGATCGCTGCGCAGACCCTTGTCATCTTCCAGTTACTCCTTCATTGTTGGTGGTCGTCTGAAACCGGCCGCCCGCCGGAGGCGCGCAGAACCGTGCGCGAGGCCCACTGGCCCACCAGGACGAATTTCACGCCCACCCTGAAGGCGAAGCGTTTTGCGTGGGTCCAGCCCGCGGACGTGGCCAAGCGAGGCGGATTTGACGCGGTCGGCTTCATCTGGTGCAGATGGCGCCGGTGCGTGTCCCTCCGCCGGAGAGGGCGTACCCGGGACGCTCGGCATCCGGCCGCGCGGCGGAAAACTTACCCGGGCAAGGAGGGTAAATCCGGAAGCGCTCAGTCGCGAGGGGCCCCCGCAGGCCGGTGGAGCCGGTCGCCCTGACACGGAAGACGTGGTGGCCGACGGCGACCCGACGCAGGCGCAGCGGCGAGCGGCAGCGGCGCAGGCGGCGGCTGTCGAGGCCACAGAGGAAGCCGGTGGCGCCGCCCCGGGCGAAGAATCGGATCGTCGCCCTCCACTCGCGCCGCTGCCCGTGGCGGAGCATGGTCAGGCGCACCGTGGCGACCTTGACCCGGGGACGCCTGGGCCCTCTGCGCTGAGGCTTGCGGCCGGCCGCCGTGGGGGCGGGCGGCGGCGAGGCGAACGGATCGGTGCTGGTGAGGATCTGCCCGCGGGCGCCCGTCAGCGCACAGAGCGTGGTCGAGGGGCAGGAGGCGGCGAACAGTGCGTTCCCCTCCCGGGGGCTCCCCTGCGGCAGTGCGTAGGGAATGAGGCTGGCGAAAGACCAGGCGGAGCGCCCGCCGGTCGGGTCGGTGGAAGTGAGGACATCGCCGTTGTTGTCGACGGCGAGGCATTCGGAGACCGAGGCGCAGGCGGCGCCGGTGATCTGGACCGAGCCGCCGCCGTCGGTCTCCGCCCAGCTCGAGAGCCCGGCGAGGGGCGCGGTCGAGGTCAGCAGGTTGCCGGCGGCGTTGCCGGAAAGGCAGAGCCCGGCCGTCTCGCACCAGACCGAGCGCAGGCTGCCGGGCCCCGCGGGCGCGCCGAGAACGCTCCAGGCCGCGGCGCCGCCCGTCGGGTCGGTCGACGTGGCGATCCGGCCTTCCTCCCCGACGGCGACGCAGAGCGTCGGCGAGGCGCAAGAGACGGCGCGCAGGTCGAGTGATTCGTCGATCATGGTCTCCTGCCAGGCCGCGACGCCGCCGGTGGGGTCGATCGAGGTGAGGACCTTGCCCGCGTCGTTGCGCCCGCCCGTGACCGCGACACAGAGCGTGGCAGTCGGACAGGAGACTCCCTGCAGGTGAGTGTTGGCGCCGCCCTCGCGGTCGATCGAAGTCACATGCCAGGCCGAGGCGGGGCCGGTGGGATGGGTGGTGGCGTAGATGTTTCCGTGGATGGCGACAGCGACGCAGAGCTCGGCCGAGGGGCAGGAGACGCCGGTGATCTGGTGGCCGGAGATTTCAGCGGTTGGCCAGTTTTCCGTCTCCTCCCACGGCCCCTCGCCGGCATAGCCGACGCTCCAGGCCGCAGCGCCGCCGGTCGGGTCGGTCGAGGAGGCGATCAGGTTGTTGGTGCCGACGGCGACGCAGAGCGAGTTGGTCGGGCAGGAGATGCCCGTGAGGAAAACCTTGCCGGCGGGGCCGGCAGCTGGGCGGCCTGCCAGGGCGCGGCAAGGGCGGGAACGGCCGCCAAGGCGCCCAGGAGCACGAAGGTGACGAGCGCGCGCAGCAGGAGGGACGGCCGCGGAGCGCTCACCGGCCGGCCCCCGCCGATCGCGTGGAGAGCAGCAGCTTCGGCGGGTCGAAGGCCGGCCCGGTGAGAGGGACCCGGAGTCCGGGGAGGTGGACGCTGAGGTCGCCGGCCCAGGCAGTGGGCGAGTGGTCGCTGTCGCTGTAGGCGGCGCTGCCCGAGAAGGGGGCGGGTGGGCGCAGGGTCGCTGCGGTGCCGGCGGCGTCGAAAGTGAATGCCGCCGCCGGCGCCGCAGCCTGGGCCCGGCGCAGAACGACGAGGCCATCGCCCAACTGCTGGGCCTGGGTCACGTGGAAGCTGGAGCCCGTCGCTTCGACAAAGGCAAAGAGCGAGGAGGTGCCGGCCGATCCATGCAGGGCGAGCGCGGCTGCAGGAGGGCCCGCGGTGGAGCCCGCCAGAGCCCGGCGTTGATCGGAGCCGGACGGCAAGGTCGTGCAGTTGCGATAAGGGGAGGTCCCGAGCGTGCCGGGAGCGCGGCCGAGCTCGGCCGCGGTGTAGCCGTTCTCCGCGTCGAAGGAGACGGTGCCGACGAAGGCACCGAGACGACGCTCTACCCTGGCGGCGCCGATGCAGCGTTCGGTCTTGTCTTCGAGGTCGAAGGTGGCGACCCGCCGCTTGCCCGAGGGATGAAACGCGACGGCGATCGATCCGAGGCGACCGAAGTCGGCGCGGATGACGGCGGGATCGCGCGAGGCCGAGCGAACCGCATACACGCTTTCGGAGACCCCGCCGGCGTTGGCTGGGAGCAGACGCCCCGATGGCGCGATCGTCGGAACGGCCGGCCGCTCCCGCGAGGCGATGAGCGTGACCAGGCCTTCTTCGCTCTCGACGTGGAGGGTGTAGCCGTGGGTCGCGGCGACGTCGAATGCGGCCGATTCGCCCGGGGAGTGGCGGAGGTTGGCGTGGGCGCCGGAACCGCTGGCCGGGGGGCCGGGCTCGGGCGCAAGGCCCCCGGAGCCGTCGGAGGCCAAGGCCGCCGGGTCGGCGGCCGCAGCCGCCGCCGCCACGAGGGCGAGCAGGGCCAAGATGGAGGAGCGGAGATGTCGGGAGAGGGGCCTCACGGCCTGAACGGGTTGGTGTAGCGGTAGACCTCGCCGGATGCCGGGATGAGCGGTTCGGACCCTTTGGGGACGTTCGAATCGACGAAGGTGTCGAAGAGCAGATAGCGACCATCGGCGGAGAAGGACAGTGGACCGCCTTCGCTGGTGCTGACCTCGCCGACGTACCGGGTCCGGCGGCTGCGCAGGTCGACCAGGTAGAGGCGCTCAAGGCCCTTTCCTTCTGGGCTGGCGGCCCGGAAGGCGACGAAGCGGCCGGCGGCGGAGATCGCCGGAGCGCCGAAGGCCAACTTGAGTGGAGTCCGGGTCAGCAGCGAGGCGTTGACCGTGGCGCCGGTGCGCAGGTCGCGAACGACCACGGATGACGGACCGCCGAAGCGGGTGAAGGAGAAGGCGACGAAGCGGCCGTTGGCGGAGAGCGCCGGCTGCGAGGCGTCGCCGCGACGCGGTCCGGGTTTGCTGTGCCAGTAGGAGACCCGCCTGAGCTTGCCGGTCGACAGGTCACGGACGTAGACGCCGCTGGTGCCGCGCGGAGTGCCCGGAAGCAGGTTCCCAGCTTCGGAGGAAAAGGCCACGTAGCGACCATTGGCGGAGATCGACGGCCGCGTCGATTCAGCGTCTCCGATCGCTCCGCCTGCGCCGCCAGCGCGCGAGATCAACGTCGTCGTCTTCCGCTTCAGATCCCGCAGGTAGACCTGGTATGGGGAATCGCCCTGGTCGGAGAGATCGGGATCAGTGGCCGCGAAGGCAACGTAGCGGCCGTCGGCGGCGATCGAGAGCCCCCCGGCGGAGAGCCGGGCGGAGACAAGCGAGCGGGCCCCGGTGCGCAGGTCGCGGACGAACGCCTTGCCATCGGCGCTGTAGGCGAGCGAGTCGCCGTCGGCCGAAAGGACCGGGGAGCTGCCGGGGCCGACCCGGCGAGTGCTGGCAGTGTGGAGATCCCGGATGAAGATCTCACTGCCGTCCACGAAGGCCGCAAAGCGGCCGTTAGCGGAAATCATCCCAGCCTGAGCCGCTTCGCTGGGCCGGCCGCCGCCGCTCACACGAGAGACCAGGAGCGGGCGGGCGTCGGGCCTCGAGAGCGGCGAACCCGAGTCGCTCGCCGCAGCGCCGGCCGACTCGGGCGCGAGGTCGCCGGAACCGATATCAGCCTGGGCGAGAGCGGACCGGGTCGGAGCGAAGGCGCTCGCCAGCAGGGCGAGGGAGACGCTGAGGAGGCGCAATCGAGCACGCCGCCGCCGCACACGTTCCTCTTTGCTCAATGCTCCCCCCTGGCCGTGATGGACTGGAAACCGACATACCAATATTTGGAGACTCCCCGCCTTCAACACGGTTGAAACACAGAGTTGCGCCGGAGACCCCGCATCAGTTGCCGGAGGCGCTGAGATACGGGGCCGACAGCAGCTCGGCAAGTTCGAGACTGAGGGCCGGAAGCCGGTCGAGCTCGCCGGCGAGGATCGTGCCCGCGATCAGCAGGGCGATGCCATCGACGAGGTGGACCTCGAACTTCGGGCCCAGGCGCTCTGCCCTTTCCAGCTGCTGCGCCCGCCCGGAGCAGAGCAGGCCGGCGAGGCGAGCGAGCAAGCGGGCGCGGGCAGCCGCGACCGCGGGGACGCCGGCCGCGAGATCGGCGCCGAGCAGGCGGGCCAGAGATGGCTCGGCGAGAAGGAAGCCACTGATCGCATCGAGGGAGGCCCGCAGTCGCCGCGGCCAACCGCCGGCCCCCGTGCAGGCGGCGGACACCAGTTCCCAGATGCAGTCCGCGGTCATCGCGTGGGCCGCCGTCAGGCAGGCATCGGCATCCTCGAAGTGAAGGTAGAAGGTGGAGGAGGAGACCCCGGCGCGGTCGCAGATGCGGCGGCTGTTCGTCCCTCCGTA
Source organism: uncultured Actinomycetes bacterium (assembly GCA_963832155.1). Lineage (GTDB taxonomy): Bacteria > Actinomycetota > Thermoleophilia > Solirubrobacterales > 70-9 > VAYN01. The sequence continues at coordinate 39,150 of CAWHTB010000003.1, read as the reverse complement.
GTCGCAGGCGAAGAGGACCTCCGCCGCGGCTCGCAGCAGGCGCCACCGCTGGCTCTCGAGGACCTGCTCGCGCGAGAGCCGATGCCGACCCGCCGGCAGCTTCGCGGCGAAGGATCGGGGTCCTCGCGGGGGATCGCTCACGGAAGCGCCGAGGGAGCGATGGCGGCGAGCGCGGTGTCGGTCGGCGCATCGCGATGGGCGGGCGGCGCGAAGGAGGCGCTGGTGGCGGCGGGGGCGCCATCGTGGCGCGCCGGAGCGTTGGTCTCGGCCGGGGCCGCAGGGGCGCTCTCACGCTTTGACGGCGGCTTCGACGGCGGGGCGGCGAAGGTGGTCGCGGTCGACGCAGCGGCGGGGCCGGTGGTCGGCTCCTCCCCCCCGTCACCGCAGGCCGAGAGGACGAGGAGGGCGAGGGTAGGGATTGCGGTCTTCATCATGGCTGGTTCCCTGGACCCAGAGCCGGGGGTATGCCGGAGCAGCGGACCTTTGACGTGGTCGGCGGGGCCTTTCCCCAATCCCCAAGATGAGTCAGATTGCGATTGGGGATTGGGGAAAGGCGGGCGTTGAATAAAGGCCGCATGTCCTCCGCTGCGCGTCCGGGCATGCGGCTGTAGGAGGAACTATGTGAGGCCGGCGATGCGCCGACGCCTTCGGGTTTACGGCAACCGGGGCTCATCCTCGGGCCTTGCAGCTGCGGTTGAGGGTCGAGGCCAGGGTTCCCGCAGTGCCGAAAGAGAAGCCGGCCCGGGCGAGCGGGAAGGTGGCGCCGGGAAAGCCCTTGGGGGCAGGGCAGCCGGCGGAGAGGTAGCCATGCGTCTTCCCGCCCACGACGAAGCGGCGGTTGAGGGTGAGCGAGATGCCGGTGATGTAGGCGACGTCGGTGGTCACCGCGGGCAACTGGGCCGTGAGCACGGTGCCCCAGACGCCCTTGCCGGGGGTCATGCTCAACACCAGGGTGTAGGAGAGGGGCACCGGGACGGTCCCGTAGACGTGGGCGAGGATCACCGGCCTGCCGTTCTGGAGACCGTTGAAGGCGACGATCTTGCCCTCGGATGGAAAGGGGGACTGCTCGGGGATGACCACGTTGGCGGCGAAGGTGCCTTCGCCCACCTTGGCCGGGCCGCAGGCCGCTTGTGCAGCCGCCGTGGTCGAGGGTTGGACATCAGCGTAAGTGCAGCTCGGCAGGCCCTTGGAGTCAAAGTGCCCGGCGCGGTTGATCGCGATTTCGATTCCCTGCAGCTGTGGCGGCGGGGCGCCGTCGGTCGTGGCGATCGTCCCGCCGACCGTGACGGCGATCGGGGCCGTGCCCTGGCGCGGCAGCTTGGTCGGGCTGATCTTGCCGGCGAAGCTGACGCGGAGGTTGCCTTTTTGGACGACCTCGGCCTTAGCGAGCCCTGCAGTGAGCAGGGCGGCGGCGATGGCAACTACGACCGCCGTACGCCTAACCATGAACGCCTTGGGCGAAGTGATGGGCGGAAATGACCATCCCGGCATTGAGGTAGAGCCGGTGGGCGTCGGCTCGCTCGATGCCGACCCCGGAATCGAGGTGGAACTGCTCGCAGCCGAGGCGCCCGGCCTCCTCGAGGAGCCACTCGAGCAGGGCCCGCGCATGCCCCCGGCGCCGCGCCCTCGGACAAGTTGAGAGATCTGCAACGTAAAGAAAATGGCCCCAAGCGAGGTGGTGACCGACCCGGAAGCCGGCTGTCGCCACCGCGGTCGTGACGTCCTCCTCAAACGCGCCGATGAGCCGGTAACCCTCGGCACGCTGGACCTCGTCGACCCGGCGCACGAACGCCGCCTCGTCGGCGAGGTCGGTGCGCAGGGCACGCATCGCCCCAAACGCGAGGCCGGTCTCAGGCGGCAGCAGCTCGCGGATCGGTGTGGTCATTCGGAGGCAGCCTCTCTGGTGGCTCGCGCGGGCAGACCAGAGGCGCATGCCGGTTGGCGGGCTCTTGACGTTGAACGGGAATTCCCCCCGACCGACAGCGCCCGACAGGAAGCCTCTCCCCAATCCCCTAGAGGAATAGGACTGCAATCGGGGATCGGGGAAAGGAGTTGGTCCGCCCTGAAGATCCGCAGAGGGTGCGGCCGGACCGCAGCAGCCGAACCTTGGGCGCTGGCGGTGGGGCCTTCTCCCCATCCCCAGGATGAATCAGATTGCGACTGGGGATGGGGAGAAGGCGGGTCTTGAATAAATGCCGCATGTCCTCCGCTCCCGCCCAGCCGCTTCGCGGCCGGGCTTCCGCGTCCGGGCATGCGGCGGCGGGGCGGACCCTGCGGCGCTGGCGAGGTGCGGGGAGCCTTGGTTGCGGGGCCGGGGGGCGAACCCTGGAGGTCGACGGCAGGGCGATCTGGCCGATCCCGAGAGGAGTCAGATTGCGATCGGGATCGGCCAGGTCGCGGGTTTTGGAATAGCGACATCTCCTCCGCTCCCGCCCAGCCGCTCCGCGGCTGGGCTCCCGCGTCCGGGGATGTCGCGGCAGTGCGAACCCTGGGGGGTTTGCGCGGCGCAAGCGCTTTTGGGCTGGGACTGCGATCGGGGGCGGGGGTCACCGGGTGGCCTTCTTCCTGGCGCGCTTGCATTTGACCGTGAGCTTGGGGTGGCCGACGGCGGTGGCGTTGCTCTGGGCGACGTAGCGGGCGTTAGCGCGCGACCGGGCGTCGCAGAGGTCTCGGCCGTTTTGCAGCAGGCCGCGCTTGCCGCCGTGGAGGGTCAGCGACGAACTTGGTGACCGGGGCGTCGGGGAGGTCTTCGAAGTTGGCGCGGATGCCGCCGCTGGACGGAGTCGATCCGGCCCGGCGACTTCGATCTCGATGCCGCGGCCGCGCAGCGCCGCGACCAGGTCGGGCACGGCGGTGCGCGAGGAGCGCAGGTAGACGGGGCCTTCCAGCGGCTCGTCGAGCAGCGGCGTGCAGGCGCGGGCGCGTCCGTAGACGGAGCCCGCCGGGCAGGCGCTCGGCGGCGAACTGGACGCGGGTGCAGACGGTGTCGATGTGCTCCTGGGCGAGGAAGACCGAGGGCGGCAGGGTGACCGAGACGCCGCCGAGGTTGGCGTCGCCGGGACCGCGGCATGTAGGTGGCGCGCAGCGAGGGGTAGGCGCCGTGCGCGTGCGGCCCCCTGAGGCGCAAAGACGAGCGTCGGCTTGAAGCCGAGCAGGCCGGCAGTTGAGCACCTGGAAGCGCTGGGTCGAGGCGGCGCTGGAGTCATCGGCGGGGTTGAACGAGGTCGGCGCCGGCGCCGGTCAGGGTCGAGGCGACCGCCATGCGGGTCGCAGTTGGTCGGGTTGAGGGTGAAGTCGGGGCGGTCGACGTAGACGCGGATGTCGCGCAGGTGCAGCGGGATGCCGCCGAGGATGTGGGGGATCGGGTCCGAGCCGGCGGAGTCGATCGAGACCTGGGCGGTGCGGGGGTCGATCGCGGATCGCCGAGCGGACGACGACGACGCCGAGGTCGAAGGGGCCGACCAGGGCGGAGTCGATGGCCACGATCGAGAGCGGGGCGCCGTGGTAGGGGCCGGCGAGGTAGAGGTCGCCGGGGGCGTAGGCGAGCACGCCGCCGACCCCGTAGCCGGCGATCGTGTGGCCGATCAGCGCGAGGCGCGGGCAGGTGGGCGTCGCCAGCTCCTCGACGCCGCCGTGCGGCCGTGCGGGCCTTGGCCGCCTCGATCGCCGCCTCGGGGCAGTAGGGGACGCCGGCGAGCTTGGCCAGCAGGCCGGGCGGGAAGGTGGCCGAGTAGGAGGTGATCTCCTGCTCGGCGTCGGTGCGGGTCATGCGCAGGTAGAAGGGGGTGTAGGCGGCGGCGGTGGGGTTGATCGAGCCGGCGAGCAGCCCGGGGTCGAAGGGCGGCGCGCCGCCAGCGGGACAGGGACCGGCGTCGTCGCCGCGGCTGATGAGGAAAGCGCTGGCCGCGGTAGCGGAAGGCGTCGGGTTCGGCCCAGGAGGCTGAGTCGCATGCTCGGCGAGGTAGGCGCCGCAGGCAGGCGGGGAGACCAGGGCCGAGCGCTGGCCTTCGCGCAGGGTGAGGGTGAAGTGGGTGTAGAGCAGGCGCGGCAGATCGTCGAAGGTGGCGAGCGAGGCGGCCGCTGCGCGGGTCGGGCTCGATCTCGCCACCGGACTTGACGATCAGGCCGCGGCGCGGGTTGCGGGCGACCAGGTAGAGGGCGAGCAGGGAGCCGAAGGGGTTCTCGTAGGGCTGTGGCGAGGTAGACAGCCCCCCGCAGAGCTTCATCGAGGCCGAGCGCACCTTCGAGGGTGACGGTGCCGATCTTGGAGGCGTTGGGGCAGCCCGCGCCCGGCTCGGAGCCGGCGCTCTCGCGGGCGAACTCGGCTTCGCGAGCAGACGCCGAGGCCGGCGCCGAGGGAGGGGTTGAGCGTCAGTCCCTCGGGCAGCGAGGCGACCGCGGTCTTGATCGCCGGGCGGGCGATGCCGCCGGGGTTGAGGATGCCACCGCCGTCGTTGACCGCGAGGTTGAAGGCGAGGCCGGTGCGGGCGGCGGCGGCGTCGGTCATCAGCTGCGACCTTCGGCGTGCTCAGGGGTTTGTTGCAGTTTGGCGAGGGCGGGCGCGGGGGCGCTGGAGGTAGGCGCTCTGCGCCCTGCCAGGAGGTGGCGCCGGCCCTGAAGGAGAGAGGCGACCCGCAGGGGGTGGTCGGCATGGTGAGGTAGGTCTTGATCAGGCTCTCGCGGGGCGGGCGCGCCGCCGAAGGCAAGGCACTCGCCGAAGGAGCCGCCGGTCACCTCGTCGAGGCAGTTGCCGCGCAGCGGGTTGTGGCCAGGCTTGTGGAGCGGGTCGCCGGGCGGACGGGCGTCTCCTTCCCAGGGCGTTCCCCAGATCGTGAGGTCGAGCCCGCGCAGGTCGAGCGCCTGGGAAACCCAGCGAGGTCGAGGGCGAGGTTGTCGGGTTCGCGCAAGTGGACCGCGAAGACGAGCGGGGTGCCGAAGGGCGAGGCGCCGATCGCGGCGGCGGCGCCGAAGGGCGGGACGAGGTTGAAGAGGCCGAAGTTGCGGGTGGCGGCGCCGGTCTGCACGGTGAGGACGCCGACCTGGGTCGAGTTGGGGCAGCTCTCGCCCGAGGCGCTGGCTTCATAGGGCGAGGTGCGCGGCGTGGCGAAGGCGGCCGCGTGCATTCGCCGAGGGCGCCGGGGTTGACCAGGAAGCCGGGCGGCAGGGCGAGGGTGAGGTCGCGCAGAGGCTCGGCACCCGCTTCGGTGCCGAGATCGAGGTGGGCTCTGAAGAGGGCCGGGTGGGCGCCGGCCTGGGCCTCAGCACCGCCGCCGGCCTTCTCGGCGCTGGCGCTGAAGGAGTCGATGGCGAAGGCGCCCTGGGCGGCAGCGGGCCCGGCGAGCAGTGCGAGGAAGGCCAGCGTGGCCGCGACCGCGCGGGAGGCAGCGAGATTCACCGGCGGCCCCCACGATCCGGCGGTGGCTTGTGGTGCCCCTTGGCGGCGGCCTTCTTGTGATGCGGCTTCTTCGGGTGTGGGGCTTTCGGGAAGTGGACGGGCGGGTTCTGGGGGCCTTCGACGACCATGGTGCCGGGGACGATTTCTGCGGGGGCGGGCGGCGGGCCCTGGCATTCGTCGCCCTCGCATTCGGCGGCGAGGGTGGTACCGGGCGGAGCCAGAACGATGGCGACGAGCGTCAGGGGCAGGGCGAGACCGAGGCGTCGTGTTCTCCCGCTCAAAGCCGTCCCCTCCCGCGTCGGTGTGTCCTCCCCGGCAGACGCGACTGCGCTGCCGTGCTCACCCTCCCTGGCGAGCGAATCCAGATTAGAGGATCGGGTTTCCTAAGGCAAGGTGGTCGGTATTCAGAACCCGCGGTGCTTGCGCAGGGCGTTAAGCCGAACGCAGTTGCATCGGGGCGGCTGACCCTGGGCGTGGTCGGCGGGGCCATCTCCCCCTCGCCCAGATGAGTCAGATTGCGATCGGCGACGGGGAGATGGCGGGCTTTGGAATCAGGGCCACATGTCCTCCGCTCCCGCCCAGGAGCTTTGCTCCTGGGCTCCCGCGTCCGGGCATGCGGCGGCAGTGTGGACCCTGTGGAGTTGGCGTTGCGCGGGCGCTTCGGGGTGGCTACTGCGTCCGGGGGCGGCTGCTGGCCCGGGGCGGTGGGGCGTGGCGGCGGACCTTGAAAGGCGGGTGGCGAGGCCATCAGGCAGGCCTCGGAGGAATCAGATCGTGACTGCGGCCTGCCTGATGGCGGGCTCTGAACAAATGCGACATGTCCTCCGCTCCCGGTCGCTGCGCTCCCTCCCGCGTCCGGGCATGTCGCGGTGGGTTCGGCCCTCGGGGTTCACGTTGCGCGGCCGCTTCGGGGAGGCGGCTTCGTCCCGGGGCCGGTGGGTGGTTCTTGGGGAGACGGAAGCGCGTGGGGCGTTGGGCCGGGACCCCCGAAAACGCGACGAGCCCGGCCTCCCTCGGGCCGGGCTCGTCGTCGGTGCAGCCGGTGGGGCTAGTGACTGAGCGTCAGCAGGCCGCCGCTGTTGGTGGTGGCGGTGATCGAGCCGCTCAGGGTGATTTTCGAGAGATCCGTTTGCCGGGCCCCGAGGTAGGTTTCGCTGAATTTGATTTTCGAGGACGTGGCCCCCGAGCCATTGGTCCAGTCGACGAACGATTCTTTGCCCTGGCCGTAGCCACCGTAGTAGTCGCCATACGGGCTCCCGTAGCCCGCGCCGGTGGTGCCACCGTAGACGAGCCGGAGGCTGTACGTACCGGTGACCGTGTCGTATCTGGCCCCGGCGATCATCGAGATGTGCAGCGTCGTGCCGCCGGTGCATTCGAGCTTCGTCGGAAGGTTGAACCAGACGGGCTGGGTGTAGACGGTGAGGGCGCTGCTGCCTTCGCTCGCCGTGCCGGTGGTGGCTTTGAGTTCGCAGGTCTTGGCTTCCCCGCCCGCCCGCTTCACGGTCAGGCCGGAGCCGACCAGTTTGGCCGTGCTGGCGTTGAATTTGCCTGGGACCAGTTCGGCCGCCGCCGGCGAGGCGCCGAGCGCCGCGAGGGCACCGATCGCACCGATCGTCAGCGCGAGTACCCGCAGTTTCCTTCGTAGCTTCATCAACTGTTCTCCTTGTTATTGGCTGAGACTTCGGGTGGGAGGACTGCCCGCACCCAGGACGGAGCGACCCTCCCCCGGGAGTCCATCCCGTACAACCGTTTGCGATCCGGTTGACCGGAAAGGCGACAGGCTGAATTCCGCTCAGCATCGGGCTTCGGCGGGCGAGGAAGGCTCCGCGGCGGCGCCAAAGTGACCGCATCAATCTTTTTTCGGCTCGAACCTTCGCCTAGGCTGGGCGCGGGAGATGAGGCCCAGGATCTCTACGGGAGCCGGGACGGTTCACCCGAGTTGGCTGGCGGTGCTGAGCGACCCGGTCCGACTGAACCTGCTGCGCTGCCTCTGCGAAGCGCAGGGGTCGATGACGAGCGGGGAGCTGGCGCCGATGGCCCACACCAGCGAGCGCACGGTGCGCCGCCACCTCGACGCCCTGGTCGAGCTGGGGCTGGCCGAGGAGCGGCGCGGGCGGAGCGACGGCGAGACCCCGGGGCGGCCGGCGGCGAGCTTCACCCTGTCGAGCGCCGTGCGCCAGGCGACAGCGGCGCTCTTTGACCTGCTCAGCCGTCCGCTGGGAGAGCCCCCGTCACTTTCTCCTCCACCCACCCGCGTGCTGCCTCGGGGCCGATGAAGGGCGCCAGCGCGACGTAGGCGCAGCGGGGCAGCGCCTCGCGGACGCGATCGGCGCGTCCGGCGGCGACGTAGCGGCGGACGATCACCTCGATCGCGCCCGCCACCGCCTGCGAGCAGAGGGAGGGGAGCTCGCCGGCCCGCTCGGATTGGCGATAGCCGTCGGCGAGGAAGAGCGTGTAGGCGCCGAGGATCTCTTCGTGGCGGTGGACCGCGGCCCGCCCAGCGCAGTGGACCTCCACGAAGCCGAGGTAGGCGGCGTCGGGATGGGTGGCGATGTAGTCGAGCAGCGCCGCGAGCGCGCGCCAGACGCGATCGGGCCAGGTGAGGCCGGTTGCGTACTCGGCGGCGGCGGCGGCGATGCTCTCGCGCAGGGCGATCGCCTGGGCGGCGAGGAAGGCCTCCCGCTTGTCGGAGAAATGCGCGTAGAAGGAGGCGCGGGGGACCCGGGCGTCGGAGACGATGGCGGCGACTGTGAGGCCGCCGTAGCCGGTGGCGGCGGTCCGGCGCCGGGTCGCCGCCAGGATCCGCGCGCGCCGGGCCCCGGTCACCGCCTCGGAGGGAAGGGCGCTGCGCCCGCGCGGCAGCAGGCTGACCTCAGCCGCCCGCGGGTCACGACCGCCACGGGCGAGCGGGAGGGCCGCGGCGGGGCCAACTTCCTGCAGCCAGGCGGGGGCGCCCGCCTCCTCGCAGGCATAGGAGCGCACCCAAGCGACCAGGCCGTCGAGGACCTCGCCCTCCGCGTCGATCTCTCCGGAGAGGACCCGCGCGGAGAGGACGCCGCAGACGCCACCGAGCAGCGCGACCGGGGGGATCAGCAGCCCGGGGGCGCCCGGCGCTCGCAGGAAGCGCTCGATCGCGCGCTCGATCGCGCCGAGCTGCCGCTCGTGCTCGCCGCGGAGGGCGGCGCCGGCGCCGAGCGCCTGCACGAGGAGCATCCGCGCGGCGGCCGGGCGCTCGCGCGCGGCGCGGAGCAGGGCGGCGATCGTGGTCCGGGGGCGGTCGGCGGGGGTGCTCTGGCGAACCGCCTCGCGCAGGCGGGCGCCGATCTCGGCGGAGGCCTGGCGATAGGCCGCGAGGAAGCAGGCCTCGCGGCCGTCGTAGTGGCGATAGAAGGCCTGGCGGGAGAGCCCGGATCGCTCGAGGACGCGGGCGACGCTGGCGCCGGCGTAGCCGTGAGAGGCGGCGACGTCGAGCATCGCGGCGGCGAGGGCCTCGGCGGCCGAATCCGGGCCGGCGGTCACGTCAACCCCGGGCGCGGCCGACGAGGTCACCGTGAGCCTAGTGGCGGGGGAGAGTGCCGGTGGGGCGGCGGGTCGTGGTTGCGCCGGGACGGCTGACCCTGGGCGCGGTCGGCGGGGCCTTTTCCCAATTCCCAAGATGAGTCAGATTGCGATTGGGAATTGGGAAAAGGCGGGTCTTGAATAAAGGCCGCATGTCCTCCGCTCCCGCCCAGGAGCTTTGCGCCTGGGCTCCCGCCATGAATGCTGCGGCTTCGCTCGCCTCGCGCTGATGATGACCGGAAATCTCGCTTCGGCTCGCTCCGCCTTGCGGCGGGCATGCGGCGGCTGGTTGGACCCTGTGGGGTTGGAAGTTGCGCGAGCGGGGGTGGGCGGCGGCGCTCATCGGCGGTTGCCGTGCTTCTTGGCGCTTCCGTGCTTCGGGCACTTGACCTTGAGCACGGGGCTGGAAGCGGCTTGCTTGGCGTTGTGGGCGGTCATTGCCACCGCTGCCTTGTTCGTCGAGCGGCAGAGGTTGGTGCTGTTTTCCAGCAGGCCCTTCTTGCCGCCCGGCATCTTCAGGACGACCTTGGTCAGACGGGGGCGTCGGGGACGACTGCGAAGGTGGTGCGGATGCCGCCGCCTTGACGGAGTCGATGCGCCCGACCAGCCTCGACCGTCGATCGGCTGGGAGGCGGGGCCGCGCAGGGCCAGCACCAGGTCGGGCAGCGGGTTGGATGAGCGAGCGCAGGTAGACGGGGCCCGTCAGCGGGTAGTCGAGGATCGGGCTGGTGGCGCGTGGCCTTGCCGTAGATCGAGCCCGCGGGGCAGCTCGCCCTCGCCCGCTCCCGGCGGCGAACTGCACCCGGGTGCAGATCGTGCTTGATGTGGCTTTGGCGAGGAAGGCCGAGTGCGGCAGGTTGACCTGGGCGCGGGCGATGTTGGCGTCGCCGGGCTTGGCTCGGAGGATCGCGGTCAGGGCCGGGTGCTTGGCGCGCCTGACGCCGCCCTTGAGCCGCAGGCTGAGCTTGGGCTTGAAGGCGAGCCGGTCGCAGCTGGCGGCCTGGAAGCGGCTTGCGGGAGTGCGCAGGGCGCCCTGGCGCTGGAGGTCGATCCGCGAAGTGATCGCCAGCGGTTCGCAGCTGGTCGGGTTGAGGGTGAAGTCGGGGCGGTCGAGGTCGACCCGGACGTCGCGCAGGTCGAGCGGGATGCCGTGCAGGACCGTGCGGCAGGGGATCGGAGACGGCGGTGATCTGGGTGCTCTCGGGGTCGACCCGCAGGGCGTTGCGGACCACCACGTGCCGAGGTCGAAGGGGCCGGCGACGGCCGGGGTGATGACCGCCAGGCTGAGCGGGGCGCCTTTGTAGGGGCCGGCGAGGTAGACGCGGCCCGGTGGGTGTAGAAGGGGTTGGGGCCGGCGCCGGCGCCGACGGTGATGGTGCCGAGCTGGGAGGCGGCCGGGCAGGCTGGGGCTGGCGACCTGGGCGGCGCCGGTGCCGAGGCTCGCCGGAGATCGCGGCGAGGACCGCGTCGGGGCAGTAGGGGATGCCGGCGAGGCTTGCCGAGCAGGCCCGGGGGCAGGGTGGCGGCGAGGCCGGCGAGCTCCTGGGTGCCGTCCTCGCGGGTGAGGCGCAGGCTGAAGGGGCGAGTAGGAGCCGGCGAGGGGGTTCTGGGTGCCGGCGGCGAGCTTGGGATCGAAGCCGCCGCTGCAGGCCCTGGGTGATCTGGAAGGAGCTGCTGCGAGGTATTGACCGCGGCGTTGCCCGACCAGGGGGTGAGGGTGGCGGTGGTGGTGTAGGTGCCGCAGGCGGCCGGGGTGCGCAGCGGCGGCGCGGGGGCCGCCGAAGAGCTCGAGGTGGATGTTCGAGAAGGGCAGCTGGGGGATCTGGGCGAAGGTGGTGGTGAGCTGGCCGTCTTGGCCGAGGGCGATCTCGCCGGCCTGCTTGATCCGCACGCCCTGAGCCTTCGACGACCAAATACATCGCCAGCAGCGAGCCGAAGGGGTTCTCGCGACTGCTTGGCGAGGTAGACGGTGCCGGAGATCGGGTCGTCGAGCAGCGGGGTGTCGATCTCGGCGGTTGCCGATCTTGGCGGCGTCGGGGCAGGAGACCGGGGCGGTGTCGAATTCGGATCGGGGTGGCGCCGGGGGCGCCGGTGAGGCCGACCTGGGCGGCGGAGCAGCCCGGCGGCCCGAGGCGGCGGCGGGGTTGATCGAGAGCCCCTCGGGCAGGATGACCTCGGCTTCCCTCATGTCGGACTGGCAGATCGCGGCTTCGACCTCCTCGGGGTGGCCTTGGGGTCCCAGCAGTCCGGGGCAGGTCGAGGTCGACCGAGAGCCCGGTGGGGCTGTCGGCGCGGTTGGTGGTCGAGAGCGGCGGCGACGGTCGGTTCGAAGGGCACCTGATCACAGCCATCGATTCCGGTCTCAGGGCCCCATTTGGTCGGCGCAACGGGATAGCCCGGTTCCAGGTGGGTGCGAAAGGAGGCATGGGCGAAGGCGCCGGGGTGCGGCCACGAGTCGGCGGCGAGGGTGAACTGCAGGCCCCGCTCGCTGCAGGCGGTGGGGTTGCGAAAGGTGGGGATGACCTCGGCCGGCGGCGAGGGGTCAGTGTCATCGGCGTCGATGACTTCCCCGCGGCTGTTGCACCTGGGGCCGCGTTCGCTAGGGCTTTTGTGGCCGGAGCAGGAGCGGTTGAGGATCGTGGCTTTCGGCCCAGGGCACACTCCAAAGTTCGAGCGTGTTGCCGAGGATCGCGAGAGCCTGGGGGACCACGGCGGTGGTGCGCAGCACGTAGTCCCCGCCCCCGGGGACGGGCTCGGTGTCGAGCAAGATCAACGCCCCAGCGACGTTGATCCCAAAGCGGGCCGGGGATCCCGGCGGCGGCACCATGTTGAAGACCGGGCGGGCGGCGCTTTCAAAGACGGTGTCGCCGAGGAAGCTTGTGCGAATGCGCAGAAGGCCGACCTGGGAGCGCTCCTCGCAGGTAGATTCTACCGCCGAGGCGCCGGTGCCGTTGGCGAGCTGAGATTCGGTGCATTGTGGAAGCCCGGCGGTGCCGCCGAGAAAGCCCGGCGGCAGGTCGGTGAGGTCGAGGTGGACGTCCTCGACCGGGAGAACAGTGCCCGTGTCGGGGTTCAGAGAGGAGTTGTAGTCGAAGGCAAGGGAGAAGGTGGCGGGGTGGGCGCCGGCCTGGGCGAGGGGGTCTCCGGCGGCGTCGGTGACCGCCCCGTCGAAGGCGGCGATGCCGAAGCTCAGTTCCGCCGCCGGTGCGCTCCCGGGCCAGGCGGGCAGCAGGGCGGCGGCGATGGAGAGGGACAGGACGGCTCGCTTGGCGGTCGTGATCTTCATCGCTTCGCCCCCCGGTTGGTGCTGGCTCGCTTCTTGCCCTGCGGCTTTGCTTTTTGCTTCTTCACGCAACGGGCCTTGCCGGCGCGCTTGACTTGCTTTTTGCGTTTGGGGCAGCGGCGGGGCGGTTTGCGGTTACCGGGGGCCGGGGCCCGGGAGGCGACCGGGGCGGCGGGCGGCGCGGGCGGGTTGGACGGCAGGCACGATTCCCCGTCACACGGTGCCGGCACCGGGACCGGTTCGGGGAAGCCGCCCTCGACGCGGGCGTCGTAGAGGTCATAGGAGGTGTCTTTATCCCAGCCGAGAAGGCGCTCACGGGTGACGAAGAAGACGTCAGAACCGTCGGGCGAGGCGTCCATAAAGTAGGAGGGAGATACATCGGTGCCGGAGGAGATCAGGTGCAGGGTGCCGGTGGGGACGTCGTAGGAGTAGGCATCCCAGATGCCGTTGGTGTCTTCTTCGACGAGCGCTTCGGCGGTGCTGAAGAAGACGTGGCGCCCATCCTCGGAGAGGGCATGGCTCAAGTGCTGGGTCGGAAAGGCGGCGCTGACGCCGGGGATGACGTCAGTGAGCGCATTGCGGGCGTGTTCATCGTCCGTGGGGGGGCCGCCTGGATTGCAGGAAGCGCAGGTGAGGCGGCCCGAGTCGGCGTCGTATAGATAGAGGACCTTGCAACCGCCGCCGCCGCAAAGGCCGTCCGTGTCGTAGCCCGGGTGGCCGCCGCGCCCGGCGAAGCCGGAGTCGAGGGTCGACGTGAAGAGCAGCCGGTGGCCGTCCGAGGCGACTCGGGAGGTCTTCGACTGGCGCTCCCAACCGATGGTGGGGGTGTTGGGCTGGGCCACGTTGGCGCTTTCGAAGTCGCCAATGTAGGAGATCGCGCCGTCGTGCCAGAGGTAGAGACCTTGGTTGCCGCCCGGTTCGCCGGCAACGTACTGGCCCCCGGAAACAAAGTAGACGTAGTGACCGTCGCTGCTTGCGCCGACGACCTGGGTGACAGAACTGCTGTTGGTAGCGGCCCCCGAGAGAAGGGTCAGGCGCGACCCGACGGGCTTGCCTACCTCATACATGTAGAGGTCGAACGAGCCGTCTTCGTCGCCGTCGATCAGTGCATCACCGGTGGTGAGGAAGACCCGCGAGCCGTCGGCCGACATCCCCCACAGCTGCGCGGTGCCAGAGGAGGGAGCGCCAGCCTCCGAGGCGTTGATCTGGTAGGTGCGCTGGCCGTCCTCACGCATGTAGATCTGACCGGGTTCGGTGCCGGCGGGCACCTTGAAGAGGATGCGGGAGCCGTCATTGGAGATCATTCCGGTCGCATACTGAGAAGAACCGGTTCCGGGGAAGACGGAGATCCCAGCCTGAGCGCTAGGGGCATCGACGCATTCAGAGCCTGGCACGGTGTCGTCACATTGGGTGGCCGGCCCCGAGGGAATACGCCCCACGCGCCGCAGGCCATGGTCCTCGGTCTGCTCATAGAGGTCCCCGACTTCGCCGAGGAGACCGCCGTCGCCAGCGAGGTTCCAGGGCGACTGGAAGATCACGTGGCTGAGGTCAGCAGAGGCGGCATCGAAGACACTGCGGAATCCGAGCCCGGTCGGGTTGGTGGCCGGGCTTGGGTTGAGCGGGGAGGCGCTGGCGCTGAGCAGTTCGGTCTGCTGCGTGTCCGCCTCGAGGTCGCCCAAGCGATAGAGATTGGAGATCCCGGCCACGTTGGGCGCGTCGGTGAGTGGGGCCCAGGAGGTGAAAATACCGGTGCTCAGGTCCGGGGAGAAAGCGTAGTAGCTGGAGAGGTTGCCGGTGTAGAGCGCGAGCCCGTGCAAGCCGAGGCCAGGCGGGTTGATTGAGTGGGTGGACCAGCCGTTGGCGGCTGCATTGGGGTCGCGTCGGGAGAGATACTGGACATCGACCGAGGTTCCTTTGACATCTCCAAAGGGGCCAAGGCCGGAGAAGGCAACGCCGTTTCGGTCCTCGGCAACAAAGGTCTTAAAGGAATTTGGAATCACATCCTGCCCATTCTTTTCGGGCGGGGAGACCAGCTCGTACCCGCGGCAGTCGGGGAGGAAGCCGGTGCCGGGCATGCCGGCGTTGGTGCAGGCCGGTTCGGGCGCCGCGGTGGTGAAGGCCTGATCGGGGCCGGGGGTGGTGCCGAGTGCGCTTTTGGCGACGACGCGGAAGTGGTAGGTCGTGCTCGGGGAGAGGCCCTCCAGGTGGCGGAGGACGTAGACGAAGAACGGGCCTTCGCCGGCGCTCGCGTCTTTTGAGGCCGGAAGTGCCTGGCAGCTCGACGTTTCGCAGTTCTGGGTGCCCCACTCAAACCAGTAGGTGGTCGGTGAGTTGTGGGGGTTTACCTGGGCGTTGATGTCGGCGGCGGTCGGGCTGATCGGGCCGGCGGCCCAGGCCTTGACGGTCGGGGCGAGGGCGCCGGTGGTGAAGGAGGGGCTGGCTTCGGTCGCGGCTTCGTTTCCGCCGCCGCTGTTCGAGGCTTTAAGGACCACGGAGTAGGCCTTGTTCGGTTCGAGGCCGGTGGCATCGATTTCGACTTTCACCGAGGCGTTGCCGGCTTTGACCGGTTCGCCGGAGAGCGAGCCGCACGAGGAGCTGGAGAGAACGCAGAATTCGAAGCGCCATTCCGTTTGGAAGGCGGCGTTGATGTCGGCGGCTTCGGCAGCTTCGGCGGGAGACCCGGCTTCGAGGGCTTCGAGTTCGGCGGTCGACTTCGGGGCGTTGGGGTTGACGAAGCCGACGAGGGTGGCGCTCGAGTCGGTGGAGGTGGTGACCTCTTCGATCGAGACCGTGGGTTTGGCGACGGCGAGGGTGGTGAAGCCGCCTTCGCCGGAGATCTCCTGCAGGCCGCCGGCGTAGGTGGCTACGAGGCGGAAGTTGTAGTCCTGACCGGGCTGTAGTCCAGTTGCTTCGGCTTCGACCGTGATCGGCGTCGAGGAGGAGGCGTCGGCTTCAGTGATCGGGTTATTGGCGCTCGTCGGGTTGGCGCTCTGCCAGCTGCGCGGCTCGGGTTCGGTGGCCGGGGCGTACTGCAATTCCCAGTAGATCGGCAAGGGGTCGGAGTCGAGCGGGTTGGAGTTGCCGCCTTCGGGGTCGATCGTGCCGGCGATCTTTGTGTGGGCGTAGGAGACTTCGCTGGCGGTGCCGATGGCCAAGACGGGTTTCGTCGCCGCGTCGGTTTCGAAGCTCGGCGCCACGTCTTCGTCTAGGCCGTCCTCGTTTTCGGCGACCAGGCGCAGGTGGTAGGTGGTGCCGGGGGTGAGGCTTTCGAGGTTTGCTTTGACCGCCGTCGGCGGTTCAGCTCGACGAGCACTTCGGTGCTCGTCGCACTCGCGCCTTCGAAGGGCGGTGCCGAGGCGAGTTCGTTGGCTTCGAACTGAGCGTCGGTGATGTACTCGAAGTGGTAGGAGGTGTCTTTTTCTTCGGGGTTGACCTGCCCGTTGGCGAGGGCCGAGGTGACGCCGACTTCGGTTGCCGCTTCGGCGGTGACGCTCGGTGCCGCCGCGTCGGCGGCGCCGACGCTGAGGGCCAGGGCAGCGGTGATCGCCAGCGCGAGGACGACGAGGAGGCGAATCGACGGCGCACCACTCCCGTTGAGGCCACGGGAGAAGCCACGAGTGGCGAAGGCTCCGCGGGCGATGGCGCCGAAACCACTGCCCTGGCGCGTGCTCGATGCGGAAGACGATGCCTTCGCGGGGTTGCTCACGTGGTGATCTCCTTTGGTGCGGTTGAGGTGGCGTGGAAGGCGGTGGCGGTCGTCGGTGCCCCACTCGCGCCGGCCGCGGGCGTGGCGGAGGCCGAGCAGCCGTCGGCGATCCGAGCGGCGTCGGCTGCTCGGGAACGGGCGGCCGGGAGCTCACCGGCCTCTCGCCCGGAGAGGAGGCCGGTGAGTGGACGGGCGCCGGGGGCCGGAGGCGTGAGCCGCGACGGCGCTGGCGAGCGCGTGGGGGCGCGAGTGGGGCTCGGAGGAGCGGCGGCGGCCGAGGGGCGCGTGGGGCGGATGCGGGTGGCGATCCCCGGGGCCGACGGGAGGGACGAAGGCGGGGTTGCGGGTATGTCTGCGAGGCGGGCTGCGCCCGACATCGCAGACGGGGGGCGATTGTGCGCCGGGTCCGCCGTCAAGCCCTGCGGGCTCGCTGGCGCGCCGCCGCTTGGCGCGGCGGTGACTGCGGCCCGGCTGGGCGGGAGGGGATCCGGAGGGGCTGGGGCGGGGCTCGCGAGGCGGGCCTCCCCCACTCCGGCGAGCGCCGGTGCCGGGGGCGAGGCGAAGGGGATGCGGAGGCTGCGGCGGCGGGCGTCCGCGGCGGCGGCAGCGCGATCCGGGGCGCTGCGGCGATTGCCGAAGGCCGAGGCCGTCCCGAGGGGTCCGAACACGCTTGCTCTCTCCTTGTCCCGTGAGTCGCCGGTGCTGTGTGGGGCGGCTCCCTGCCGGTCCCGGCCGCGGCGGCTCTGTGTGGTGCTGCCCTGCTCACCCTCCCTGGGTGTGCGAAATCAAAGTAGAGCATCCGTTCTCCAAATGCAAGTCCGCGGTTTCCTGACGGAAGGTGCTCAGCACAAAATGCCCGCTAATGGGCTGTTTTTGGGGGGCGACGCGCGGGAAACCGCAGTGTAGGTCAGGTGGTCTGGCGGGCGAACTCGACGGCGGCGTCGCGGCCGAGGAACGGGGTGAACGTGAGCTCGAGAAGGTGCGTTAAGAGCTGGGGAAGCTGGTCCCCTTCGCCGGCGTCGACCTTGCGAACGACCAGGGCCGCGCCGCCGCCGATTAGCGCATGCTCGGTCGCACGCGAGGGCCGTTTGGCGACGTACTCGGGCGGCATGCCCGCGGTCAGTTCGGACCAGGCTTCCTCGGTCGCCTGGATGTAGCGGGCGGCGATCTGCTCGCCGGCACGGGTCGGCGCGACGAGGACGTAGCGGGCGAGGTCGGGGTTGGCGGCAAAGACGTCAAGGACGGCGGCGAGCCGGGCGCGGACCTTCTCGGGCCATTCCTCATAGGGCTCCGCCGCTTCCGCCGCCGCCTTGCGCAGATGATTGGCGATCAAGTCATAGGTCGCAAAGAAGCATTCGTCTTTGGACTGGAAGTGGGTGTAGAAGGCGCGGCGGGAGAGGCCAGCCGCCGCGGTGATGTCGGTGATCTTGGCGTTCTGGTAGCCGCGCTCGGCGACCGCGGCGATGATCCCGGCGGTGATGCGGTCACGCTGGTTCTTGCTGACGAACTCGCGCGAGAGGCCGTGGCGGCCACGGGGCAGCTTCGGCAGGCGCCCCGCCGCGTCCTCCCCGCCCCCATCTCGCTTCCTCACGGGCGCCAACATAGCGAGATACGGTGACCGACCGCGCTCGCCTTGACCTTTCTGTGCGGGAATGTTTTCAAGCCGCCGACGCCCTGTCCCCCCCGCAGTGCCGAGGCGGTGGAATCGTCAGCTCCTCGCGCGCGGCCCCCTCGCCGAGGTAAGGCCGCACCGCCAGATACATCAGCTGCGGTACGACCTCCACCGCGTAGCGGGTCCGCCCCTCCCCCACCAGCTCGCGGGCGAGGAACCGGTAGATCGAGCCGAAGACGCCTTCGGCGGTGGCGCGGCCGAGCGCTTCGGGGTCGGACAGCTCCTGGCGGCCCTCGTCGATCAGGTCGATCAGGCCCTGCACGTAGCGGTCGCGGTAGGCCTGGGCAACCTCGCCCATGGAGAGCATCGCCAGCATGTCAAAGCGGGTGGAGAGAGGGTGATCGCGGATGAAGGTGGCGGCGGTGTAGGCGGTGGCGCGCAGGCGATCGCGCCAAGGGTCGGCAGGGTCGGCGGCGGCGGAGAGGACACGGTCGAACTCGACGATGTTGGCGAGGTAAACCTGCATCGCGCAGTCGCGCACGTCCTCGAAGTCGCGCTCGAACTCGGCGGGGTCGAACCCCGCCTCCCGGCAGAGCGCCGCCGCATCAACGGACTCGAGACCGCGCTCTATGACAAGCGCGATCGTCGCCGCGCGCAACCGCGCCCTTGCGGGCGAGTGTCCCGGAGAGAAGGAGCTGAAGCGATGGTCGGGCTCGCGCGAGCGGGTCACGAGGCCTCGCTCCGCCGCGAAGCGGTCCTCGCCAGCTCTGCCCGGCCGGAGTCGACCGGCGCGTCGCGTCGCGGACGGCGCTTGCTATGGGCCGGGGCACAGTCCCTGTCCGCGAACATCGGCGTACCGACTGAGGGCGACTCCCACGGCCCCGCGAGCGCGCCGGGTTCTGCGGCTAGCTGGCGGCGGCCAACTTGGCCGCCTCGTCCTCGCCCAGGTAGGGACCGATGACGATCTGGACGAGCTCGGGGTAGACCTCGTCGATCGTCTCGACTCCCCCCCGAACCAACCGCTGGTGCAAGAGCCAGGCAACGCCGCCGATCGTCGCTTCCTCCAAGGTATCCGGCAGCTGCTCCGCGTAGGGGCTCCCCTCGCGGCCGCGGCGCAGTAGCGGCACGATGCGATCGTGAGTGCGCTCGTAGCTGGCGAGCGCCTCGGACCCGGCGGTCTGGACCTCGACCAGGGCGACGCGGGCGGCCTGGGGGGTCTCGCCTATCGCCTCCAAGGCGACGCGCAGGGCGGCGCAGACCTGCTCGGCCCAAGGCGCCTGCGCCGGCACTCCGGCGGCGATCCGCTGCCAGAAGTCGGCGACGATGCGCTCGTAGACCGCCAACAGGCAGTCCTCCTTGCCGTCGAAGAGCTCGTAGAAGGTGGCGTAGCCGATCTTGGCGGCGAGGATGATGTGGTCGACCGTGGTGCCGGGATAGCCGCGCTTGGCAAAGACCTCCGTCGCGGCCTTCAAGACGTTGCGGCGCTGCTGCTCGATCCGGACCTCCCGCGGCAACGCGGTGCGCCGGCTCGGCGGAGGCATCAGATGCTCCGGCAGCGAGGACATCGAACAAGGATAGCCGAGGGTCAAGCCGGCGCTGGGGAGATCGGGCCCGGGCGCAGCCACTTGCCCTCGGCCCGCTCGGACCTTTAGAGGTATCAGTTTTCAAATAAGAGTAACTTGGTTTCCAGAGTCGGGGGGCGCGAAACCGAGAGGAGCTCGGGCGCGCGCTGCCGGCAGGGAACCGATGCCGAGAGACGCAGCAGAAGCGAGCGCAGGGAAGGCCGGGAGCGAGGGCGGGCGCGATCGATCGGGGCGCTCCTCGCTGCCCGAGCAGCGCCGCAGCGGGCGCTATGAGGATCCCGAGGCGCGCGAGCGGATCCTCGAGGCCACACTCGTGAGCGCCGGTGAGCTCGGCTTCCGCGGGCTCATCGTGGCCGAGGTCCTGAAGCGCTACGGCGGCTACCGGCTGCAGTTCTACCGGCACTTCGCGAATGTCGGCGAAGCCTATGAGGCCGCCTACGGCCGCCATGTCGAGCGCCTGGAGCTCGGCGTGCTGAAGGCCGGCAGCTCGGCGAACAGCTGGCGGGCGGGTCTGCGGGCCGCACTGGAGGAGCTCGCGCGCTTCGCAAACGAGGCTCCGGCCCTCGCCAACGGATTGCTGGTTCAGATCCACCTCGCCGGCGAGCCGGCGCTGGAACAGCGAAAAGAAGTGCTGGAGCGCCTCTCGCACGCTATCGACAGCGCGCGCCGCGAGACCAGGTCTCGCCACTCTCCACCTCCGTTGACTGCGCCCCTGATGGTAAGCGCAATCGAGGCCGCTGTGGCGCGAGCCCTGACAAAGGGCGAGCCGGAGCGCTTCACAGAAGCGATCCCCGAACTCGAGCAGCTCATCTGCACGGCCTACTTCGGCGACGCGATCGGTGAGGCCTGAGGGCCGCGGGCCGAGAGCCTGGCCTGCGGAAGGGAGTCTGCGGCCGAGTGGCGGTGGCGCCCCGTGGCGGCGCCGAGTGGCGCTCGCGCTCACCCCGAGGCGCGCGGCCGGAGGAGGCTGAAGTCGGCGGTCAGAAGTGGGTTGGGACGACATCGAGACGGGGATCCGAAGGTGTGGATATGCAAAGGATAGAGGTCAAGTCTCCAAATAGTTGGAGAGCGGTGCATCCTGGCCGGCGGCCCCGGGGTGGCGGGAGCGCGCGAGAGCGAAAGGTGGCGAGGACCCCGGCGCGGCAAGGGCAAGCGCTACCCGCGCTTGCCCTTCTTGGCGGCCCCGCAGCTGGCCCTCAACGGCGGGTCGGTGTCGTGGATCTTGCCGTTCTGCCCGTCGAACTTCGCGGTGGCTCGATTGGCGAAGCGGCAGATGTCGGTCGAGTTTTCGAGCAGTCCCTTCTTGCCGCCCTGCATGCTCAGGACGAACTTGGAGACCGGGGCGTCGGGGACGGCGTCGAAGGTGGTGCGGATGCCGCCGTTCTTGGAGTCGATGCGGCCGACCAGGTCGACGTGGATCTGGCCGTCGAGGGCGGCGACCAGGTCCGGCAGCGGGTGGCTTGAGGAGCGCAGGTAGACCGGGCCGCTGAGCGGGCGGTCGAGCAGCGGGCTGATCGCGGTGGCCCTGCCGTAGATCGAGCCGGCCGGGCAGCCCTCTCTGGCGGCGAACTGCACCCGGGTGCAGACCGTGCTGATGTGGTCCTGGGCGAGGAACTCCGAGTGCGGCAGGGCGACCGAGGCGCGGGCGATGTTGGCGCCGCCCCCCTGCATCCGGTCAATGTCGCCCGCAGCGCCGGGTGCTCGGAGCGCCTGGTGCCGCCCGTCAGTTGCAGCGCCAGCTTCGGCTTGAAGCCGAGGTTGGCGCAGTCAGAGACCTGGAAGCGATCGGAGACATCGGCGCTCGCGCCACCGACTCGCCCCCAGCACTCCGTTGACGCTCATCGGTTCGCAGCTGGTCGGATTGAGCGTGAAGTCCGGGCGATCGATGTTGACGCGGACGTCACGGTAGGAGACCGGGACGCCGCCAACGATCTGCGGCAAGGAGTCGGATTTGACCGTCGCCTGCGTCGTCGTCGGGTTGACGAAGAGGGCGTTTCTGACCGCGACGGTTCCGAGGTCAAAGGGCCCGGCCTGAGCGGGAACCGAGACGACGACGCTGTAGGGGGCGCCGTTATAGGGGCCGGCGAGGTAGACCGCCGTCGCCGCCTTCCCGGGCTGGGGCAGATAGAGCGGGCTGGTGCCCGCACCGGCACCGACGACCGTCGCGCCGATTCGGCTCTGAGCCGGGCAGGCGCCGCTGGCGGCCGCGCCGTCGGGGCAGAGCGGGACGCCGGCGAGCTTTGCGAGCTCGCCCTTCGGCAGCGTCGCCTCGATCCGGCTCAGGTTGGGCTCGGCGGGGTCGCGGGTGATCCGCAGGACGAAGGGCGAGTAGGCGCCGGCACGGGGGTTGGTGACACCGGCTTCGAAGCCGGGTGCAAACCGGGCTGCCTGGCAGGCCTGGTCGATCTTCAGGCTCGGCTCGATCGTGACGGTCTTGCCGTTCCAGCCGATGAGGGTGGCCTCGGCCGCATAGGTACCGCAGGCTTGAGGTGTTGTCAGCGGCGCCCGCGGCCCGCTCTTGAAATGCAGCTTGCATCGATTCGAACGGCAGCTGCGGCAGCTGATCGAAGCTGGCGGTCAGCTGGCCGCTGCCGTCCTTCTGCGCGGCGGCGAGGGAGCCCGGCAGCTTAATGTCGATGCCGTCCTCCTCGGAGCGGAGCTCGATCGCCAGGCGGTAGAGGTCTCCCGATTCGGGGTTGTTCGAGGCCTGGGTTCGCAGATAGACCGAACCGGAGATCGGATGGTCGAGGAGCGGGGTGTCGATCTCGACCGAACCGAGCTTCGAGGCTTCGGGACACTCCGATGGACCCTCGAGGCCGAGCCGGAGCTGAGCGTCGCTGCAGGCGGCGAGGCCTTCGGCCGAGGCGGGATTGATCGAGACGCCCTTTGGCAGGGTGACGGTCGCCTTTCGCAGGTCGGCCTGCGAGATGCCGTTCGGTCCGCTGTCCTGGGGGATCGTCAACTCGACGTCGAGGCCCGTGGGGGAGTGGGCGGCGCCGGTCGAGGGCGCGATTGAGAGGCCCGGTTCGAAAGGGACCTTGTCGCAGCCTTCGAGGGGCGGGGTGGTGGTGGCGCGGGTGTGGAAAGCACCGGGGTGCTGGTAGGTGTCGATTTCCATGCTCCAAGGGAGCGGGGCCGACGAGCAGGAGGTGGGAAGCCTCAGAAATGGGAGGTTCGGCGCTTGCGACCTGCACACTTTCCCGTTGTTACCGAACTTGGCGAAAAGGCAGTCTGCTCGCAGACGATCGTTAGCGGAGTCGGCGGGAGCGCCCCAGAAGGTGGCTTCGACCTTCTGGATCGGAATCGTGCTCGATGCCTTTTCGCTGACGATGTCGACGCCATTGTCTGACGGACGCAGCCGCGCATGGAGAGTCGAGACGATGCCGATGTAGTAGAAGCCGAACTGAGCCGGCACGCCACGGGGAGCCGTGAGGTTATATAGCGGCACGATGTCGCGTCCGTTGACGAGGACGATCCCAATCTGACTGTCGGCGGGACAGACTGGAACCTGTGCACCCAGCGCAGGCGACTGGCGGGAGAGCTGCTCCGCCGTACATTTGAGTGGCGTCGCCATGGGGTTGCCGATCATGCCCGCGGGCAAGTGAGTGATGACGTCGCGGATGCTCTCGGGTGGAGTGACGACGGTCGTGCCTCCGGGACCTTCGATGCCGAAGTTGGAAACCGCTTTGGAGACGACTTCGAACCCGGCATCAATCTGGCGCGGGGGACTGCCCGCTTGGGTGCCCGGAAGGATCGGCCCGTCGACGAAACTGACGTCGAGGCTCTTGATCGCAAACGGTCCTATTGGTCCGGTGTTGAACGAGAACGGAACCCGCACGACATTAACCGCGCCGCCACCTGACACTTCGATCTCGCCGTTCAGGGCGCCGGCGGCACCGGGGTCAACGGTGCTGAAGGTCTGATAGTTCAGCGATCGCTGCGGTGGAATGCCCGTGAGGTCGACTTGGCATTCGTCGACCTGTCCGGAGGGCGTACACAGCGGGCTGGGAGCGAATTCCTCAGGAATCGGATCGCCGAGCGATAGGCCAACTGGGAACGTGTACTTGAGCGTCGCATTGCCGCTGAACGCTTCGTCGCCGACGTTTCGCACGGAGATGTAGAAGGAGACCCCCTTGCCGGGCGTCACGTAATCCGGTATCCCGGTGGTGACCCGGAGGGCGGGCGCGGCGAACGCGGAGGGGCTCCCAACCCCGAGGGCCAGTAGTGCCAGGAGAGCCGAGACAACGATGAGTAGGCGGCGTGAGCGGAGGCGCTCCGCGAGCTGGCGGCTGTCGGTGGTGTTCATCGGCCAGCCCTCCGATTGCTATCGGCTCTTTGATTTCTGGGGTTTGCCTTGCGGTGCTTGGCATGGGTCTTGCGGTGCTTGGCGTGCGTCTTCAGTTTCACGCAGCGCGATTTTCCGCCACGCCGGACCCGATGGCGGTTCTTGCCGCAGTGGCGCGGAGGCTTCACGTTGCCGCCACCGCCCAGTGCCGATGAGGCGGCCAAGCTCGAGCTCGGCGGAGTGCCTGAGGGCGGCTGGCAGCTTTCAGCGGCGCAGTTCGGAGCGGGCGCCTCGGGTTCGGGGCGGCCGCCGTAGCGGCGGGCGTCGTAGAAGTCGAGAGCGCTGCCGTCGGTGTCGGAGCGGACCAACGACTGACGGGTTGCGAAGAAGACGTCGTCGCCGCTCGGGCTCGCGTCGGCGAACATCGCCGCGTCGCTGCCGCGGCCGGAGGAAATCAGGTGAAGCTGACCGGTAGCACCATCGAATTCGTAGGCGTCCGACACCCCGTTGAAGTCCTGTGGCAGGAGGGGCGCAGCAGTGGAGAAGAAGACGCTTCCGTCATCGGAGAGGAAACGAGGACGCCCACCTACGTCTTCGAACTTGTTGCCGCCCATTGCAGGGACGACGTCGACCGGTTTCCCAGAAGGAGAGCAACTGACACAGACCTGGGTGTCGGTGGTGAAGTTGTAGAGGTACATCTGTTTGTCGACTTGATAGTTGATGTAGGCGAGCCAGTTGCCGTCTGGCGAGACCCGGGCGCCACCAGGATTGGCGGTGGTCAGGGTGAGCTGGTATTTCCCTTCCGACGCCACCCTCGGCACGTTGTCGATCACCGTGCTCACCCCGTCGTCCCAGACGCGAAGGGTGTCGCTGGATTCAGTGACGTAGACGCGAGTGCCGTCATCGCTCATACCGATAAGCGCATCGCCGAATCCCTGGCTGCTGGGACTCGCGTCGCCTGTGTCGGTGATCAGGGTGAGGTTCGATTCATGAGCCGGATCAGGGCCGGCGGTCCAACGGTAAAGATCGAAACCGGGGGCGGTGTCGGCCGCGAGCAGGGGTGATTCGCTGACGAAGAAGAGGTCATGGCCGTCGGGTGTCATGCCCTGGAACACGATTCCTTCGGGCAATTCTTTGAAGGCGGGGTTTTCGGCCTGAGTAACCTCGGGTTCGGAGACCCAAGCGGTGCGGTCATGTTCAATTCGGACGTAGAGTTGAGCTGGCGCGCCGGCGCTCGGAGAGGCAACGAAGGTCTGGAGCCTGCCGTCTGCCGACATCGTACCTCGGAACCCCTGCGAGAGCGGCGAGACCCTGGAGCCTTCGGGGGGCACGGTCCCATCGGGGAGGATCCCGGCGAGATGGATCGTCCCTTCGTCCCAGGTGTAGACGTTCTGGCCTTCTGGTTTGCTGGGTTCGCTCGCTTCGTAGTAGCCGGGTGCGACGCCGGAGGGCAGAAGCTGGAATGCGGTCACCCAGGCGACATGCCCTAGGTCAGCCGAGGCGCCCCAGAGCGGTTCGCCGTCGATCAACTCGAGAGGCGGGTACTGGGCAGGGTCTTCGCCGTTGCCCCGCTGGCTGCGACTGATGGTCTGTAGGCCCCTGGTGGCGGTGTCCTCGAGGTAGAGATTCTGCCGTTCGGGTGTGCTGTCGGCTGCCCCGGGCAGGTCGTAGCCGACGGTCAGCGCGCGGGAGAGGTCATTTGAGAAGGCTTTGGTCGAGGTACCACCGAAAAGGGCCTGGGCGGTCTGGGTGCGTGGCTGCGGGGTGATCGAGTGGTTCTGCCAGCCATCGGAATCGCGCCGCGCAAGGTAGGTGCTCCAGCCGGCACGACCCGAACCAACCGTTTCAGCGAAGCTCGTAGCCGCGTTGTAGACGAATGCGTCCCCCGAGGTAGAGGAGAACGCGGCGACGCCTTCGGCGCCGACCTCGTTGCCGTTCTTGTCGACCGGCGAGACCATCTCCCAGGCACGACACTCACCGAGCAGGGTCGAGTGCTGAGATTGACGTATAGCGTCGTTCGGGCAGCCTGCCGCCACTCCGATCTGCAGAGTGCCGAAGCTGGCCGCATCGCTTTCGCTGGGCCCGACCGCGTTTGCGGCCAGGAGTTTGAAGGAGTAGGAGGTGGCGGGCGAGAGCCCCGTGATCGCTGCCGATACCGGTGCGGCTCCCTCGCCGCTGGGAAGGGGGGCCGAGCACGGCGCGCTGTGGTCGAGGCTGCCCGCGATGCCATAGATGAAGCGGCATTCGGTGAGGGGCGAGTTGTGAGGATTGACGGAGCCGTTCAGGACGATCGAGGTGGCCGTCCCTTCGGTCGCGGTCGCCGTCGCCACGTCGGGTTTGATCGCCGGGGTTTGGAAGGCCGTCTCGCCACTGGCTTTCGAGAGGCCCGCATAGATGGCGAACAAGCGCACTTTGTAGTTGGTGTTTGGAACGAGGCCCGACGGATCTGCTTCGACGCTCACGGGGTTCGCCGACTGCGGTTCGCCGAGATCGCCCGATCCCGCGGAGCTCCAATTGGCGCCGCCGTCGCCGCTCAGTTCGAATTCCCAATGGATCGGCAGGACACCGGCGAGCGGATCTTCGTTTCCGCCTTCGGGGTCGACGGTGGCCTCGAGGTGCGCGGTGCTGGCGGCGAGGTCTTCGACGACGGGCGCCGTCAGCACCGGCTCAACGGCGGCGTCGGTGGTGAAGGTCGGGTAGGGAGCTCCGCTCGCGACCTGGCCGGCGCCGCTTTCGGCCTGGAGGCGGAACTCGTAGGTCGCTTCGGCCCGCAACTCGCCGCCGAGCCCGGCGGTCGCTTCGACCGCCACCGGGTCGCCGGCTTCTGAGCCATCGGCTTCGGCGATCAAGCCTTCGCCCGCGGTGCTCCAGCCTTCGTTGCCGTCGCCGCCGTGGTCGGTCCCCTGGGGAGCGAACTGGAGCCGCCAGGTCGTGTTCGACGGTTCCCCGGGCGCTCCGTTCGGGTTCACTTTGCCGGTCAGCTCGGCGGTCGTGATGTTGACTTCGGGAGCGGCCTCTTCGCCGAGGCTCGGAAGGGCGTCGGCTGCCGCCAGACTGACGCCGAGGATGAGGACGAGCGCAAAGACGCCGAGGGCGGCCAGGAGCCTGCGGGCCGCGGGCGCACCACTCCCGCGGAGACGACGGGGGGAAGCGGGAATCAGGGCGTCGTTGCCCTGGCGCTCGGCGCCGCGGTTGCCGAGAACGGCGAACAGGTCCCTTGCCTTCACGAAATCTCTCCTTGTCGGTGCTGCATCAAGTTGGCGGCCGGGTGGCGCCGGCGTAGGGTCGGGCAGCCACGGGCGAGCCGGGGCCGGGGCGGGACAGGCCTCGCCACTCGGCGCCGCCCGCGCCTGCCCGACGGGCCCGGCCGTGAAGACGGGCCCCCAACTGCCGAACGCCAGGGAGTGCGACGGCAGCGGGTCGGGTCGAAGCTTGCGGGTTCCTGGCGCCGGGGCCGATGCGGCCCGGCTGCGCTGAGGCGCCCTGCGTCCGGTGGTTCATCTGGCGTTCTCTCCTTGCTTTCCCTGGCCCGTCGGCGAGCCGGCGGTCCCTGCCTCGCGAATCCCTATTCCCTTGCTGCCGAGATTCGCGCTTGCGGCGATATGGAAACACAGGATTACGTTCGTTGTCAAGCCCGATCTGCGGAGGACTGGGGTTGAAAAGCAGTTTCTTGGCTCTATTCTGGGTTTTATGGCGTCCGAGAAAAGCGGATCTCTTGCTCCCAAGAATAAGAAACGCGATGCTACTGACGCTCTGCCGAGCAATCGGAGTGACATTGGGGGTCGTGCCTGGCTATATCGTCGCTCGGCGATGTCGAGGACGCCGTGGGGGGACGCCGCCGAATTGCGCGAGCGCCAGCTCGGGCCCGGTCGCGGTACCCCGCGCGAGGAGGTCGAGCGCAACCAGCGCGAGCGCCTGTTCGCGGCGATGGTGGCGACGATGGCGAGCAAGGGATACGAAGCGACGCGCGTAGCCGACGTCCTGGAGCTGGCCGGAGTCTCGCGCAAGGCCTTCTACCGCCACTTCGCCGACAAGGAGGAGTGCTACACCCAGGCCACCGCGGCGATCATCGACCGCACCTTCGAGGCCCTACGCGCCCGGATCGGCGCCGGCGAGGAGGCCAGCTTCCGTGGCGAAGAGGGCCTGGAGGTGCTGCTGCAGGCGACGGCGGCGCAGCCGGCCGCCGCCCGGGCCTGTGTGATCGAGCCCTTCGCGGCGGGACCGGCGGCGCGCGAGAAACTGGAGCGAGCTGTGGTCGACCTGGAGTGGACGGCCGCCGGGCTGATCAGCCAGGAAAGCGGTGGCAAGCGGGTGCAGCGCGAGCTGGCGCGAGCGGTGCTTGGTGGGATCGCCGGGACAGTCCACAAGATGCTGCGCGAGGACCGCGCGGAGGAGCTGCCACAGCTGGCCGGCCCGCTGTGGCGGTGGGCGTCGAGTCTGGAGCCGCGGGCCCTACCGCTATCGGCGCCAGCGCCGCGCGAGCAGCAGACGGAGACGGCGATCCCCTTCGAGGCGCGCGTGCCAACCGAGCGAATCCTGCGGGGCTTCGCGGCGGCGGTGGCCGAGCACGGCTATACGGAAGTGCCCGTCGCGGCGATCGCCAGCCACGGCAAGGTCTCCCTGTCGACCTTCTATGACCACTTCGACGGTAAGGCCGATGCCCTGGTGGCGGCGCTGACCTCGATCGAGGCGCAGCTGCTGGCGGCGACCCTGCCAGCCGCGCGCGCGGCGGGGCCGGGAGGAGCGACGGTCCGCGCCGCCTTCGGCGCGGCGATGGACTTCTTCGCCGCCGAGCCGGACTTGGCGCAGCTTTGGATCGTCGAGGTGATGGCGGCGGGGCCGGACGCGGTGGCGCGTCGGGACCGGCTCGATGGGGAACTGTTCGCGACGACGACGGCCCTGGCCGGCGGCGATCTGGATGCACTGGAAGAGGTCGCGCTGGACGCGACGATTGGCGCGGTGCACGCCCTGCTGTATGAGCGGGTGCGGAGCGGCGGGGCGTCCGAGCTGCCGGCGCTGGTGCCGGCGCTGACCTACGTCGCGGTGATCCCCTTCCTCGGGGCCGAGGCCGCCTGGGAGGCGGCGCGGGGGGAGGACCCGCTCACTCGGGCGGGGGCGGGACGCTGAGCTCGCGCATCGCCGCCTCGACGCCCTGATAGGGCAGCACCACCGCGTACATCAGCTCCCGGACCATCTCCACGGTGAGCGCCCCGGGACCGGCTTCCACACCTCGGTGCATGCGGTTGTAGACGGCGCCGGCGGTGATCTGGGCGACCGTCGGGGAGACCGAGTCGGGATCGGGCAGCTCCGCGCGGGCGAGATCGATCAGGGCGGTGAGGCCGGCGATGCCGAGCTCGCGGACTTCGCGTGTCCGCGCGTCGGCGAAAGGCGCCTCGAGCACCATCTCACGGGCCCGGTCGGGATCCTCGAGCAGGAAGCGGCGCAGCTCATAGGCAACGGCGCGCATGCCGTCGACCCAGGCGGATTCGGCCCCGTAGGCGGAGGCGACGCGCTGCATAAGCTCCCGCGTGCCGGCCTCGACCCGGTCGGCAAACGCATCGGAGCGTGCGGTGGCAGTAGACACGGCTCTCCTGTCTCGGGGCCGCAGACCCGGCCCCAGCTCCATCCTCGCCACTCCCTGATTGGCGACTTCGGAGCAGGTTAGAGACTGCCGTCTCCAAATGCAAGGTTCAAGTTTTCCGACCAGATAACGAGCGGCACGGGGGTCCGGGAGGCGGGGAAACGCCGCCCGGACCGCCCGTGCAAGGGCGCCGCTTCAGGGTTTTGCGACACCCGGGTCTGTCCTGCGGCGCCATCGTCGCCGTGGGGTCAGGGGACTGCCCCGGTCAGGGTGGTCGACCGGAACGGGTCATGCAGGAGTGTAGAGGATTGAGTATCCAAATAAAGGAGGTGCGATACAGTCCTGAAGTGGGTCTTGAGCAGGGAGCAGAGTCCGCTGTGCCGAGCAGACCCGCGCTAGCCCCCCGGGTGATCGCAGCGCATCAGCGACGGCGTGTGATCCCAGCCGTCGCTGAGCTCGCGCATGAACTCGGCATCGAAGGGTTCACAGTCAGCCATATCTGCACCGCAGCACGGATGGGTCGGACCCACCTCTACACCCTCTTCGACGGGCGAGAGGCGTGCCTCGAGTACGCCTTCGAGGGGGCCTTCGAGGCAATCTTCGGCGCCAGCGACGAGGTCGTCGTGGCACCGGACGCGCAGTGGCTCGCTCGCCTCGATCGCGAGCTCGCGGCGCTCTTTGAGCGGGTGGCGAGCGAGCCGCTGCTCGCCGAGCTGTGTCTCGTCCACGCGGGCGGTTCCAACGCCTCCGCGGGCTATAGCTTCGAGGCTGGCGTCGACGTCCTCCTTCGCTTGGTGAGCGGTGGACGCGAGGCGGCTCGAGCCCGCGGCACTATGGCTGCTGCAGACCCAGGTCCGCTGACCGAGGAGTACCTGGCGGGGTCCCTTGCCTCGCTCGCGAGGCTGCGGGTGCAGCAGGGCAGGACGGCCGAGCTGCGGGAGTGTCGCGGCGAACTGACTCTGCTGGTCGCCGTTGCATTCTTCGGTCCTGAGGAAGGGATGCGGGCATGGCGAGAACTGGCGATGTCCGATGGGACCGCATAAGCCCTCGCCCAACGTTCGCCGATGAAGGAGTGGCAAAAGAACGCGATCGCGGTGGCGATCGTCCTCGGTGGCATTCTGGCCGTCAGCCTCTTCGTGTTTCGCCCTGCCCTCCTGCTGGGCGTTAGCGCCGGCAGCCTTCACCATTCCGCCCAAGAGCAGGTTCGCGCCGTCTCTGACGGAGGTGAATGCCGCCGGCGCGGGAGCAGTTGGCTCTGCGAGATAATGGTGGAATCCGACGTCGGCAGCGGTGGCTCCCTGGCTCCCTACCGGGTCAAGGTTGGAAGCGACGGCTGTTGGCGAGGCACGCGACTGGGCTCAGGATGGGCAGGGCCATCCCGGTTGGAGGGCTGCGTTTGGCTCGTAGATCTATGGCGATGAAGACGAGATTTCAGTCCGGAGCTCGCCGCCATTGGCTCTTGTGGATCGCGGTGGCGCCGATCTCGGCGTGGGCCCTAGCTCGCACTCTCGGCCTCGACGGGGACTCGGGCTTGGCGATGCTGATGCCGTTCACCCCCTACGTCGCGATCGGAGCCTTCCTGCTCTTCGGCGTCTGCATCGCCTCGCGAAACTGGGCGGCCTCCTTCCTCGTCGCGATCGCCTGCCTCGCGCTTGCCATAGCCGTCTTGCCGCGCACGTTAGGGGGCGGTGAAAAGGCATCGCCAGGAGCCACTCGCCTGACCGTGCTCTCGGTCAACCTCTACCACGGCAAAGCCGACCCCGAAGCACTGCTGGCCCTGATCGATCGCCTCAACCCGGATCTTCTCAGCCTGCAGGAGCTAAATCACAATGCCGTGGTGCGACTGCGCCAGCTTGGAATCGAGCGGCGGTTGCCGGAGAGTCTCATCTCAGTGAAGCGAGGCGTCACCGGCGCCGGCCTTTACGCCAGACATCCGCTGACCCAGCTGTCAGGCCCCGAGGGATTTGACTCGCGGATGATGCGCGCGGGGCTCGAACTGCCCGGCGCCAGGCAAGTCAGGGTCATCGACGTTCACCCCTTCACGCCGGCGGGGAATCACGCCGGAGCCTGGGCGGCCGAATTGAACGACCTGCCGAGCGCCGGACATGGCGCCCCCTGGGTGCTGATCGGCGACTTCAACGCGACGCTCGACCACTCCGAGCTGCGCGACGTGATCGGCCGCGGCTACCGCGACGCCGGCGACCTCACGGGCAAGGGCCTCCTGCCCACCTGGCCCAATGACCGCGACTACCCGCCCCTGATCACGATCGACCACGTACTGGCCGACCGGCGGCTCGGAATATCTGACTACGGCGTCGAGGATCTGCCGGACACCGACCACAGAGCGATCTGGGCCAACCTCTTCCTCCTCGCCGATGGGGCCCGATGAAGAATCTCGGTGGGCGCCGCCACTGGCCGATCTGGTCGCTGATCTTGCCGCTGGCGGCATGGGCGCTGATTCGCGCGTTTGGACTGGAGGGCGGCAGCAGGTTCGCGCCTCTGCTCGCTTTCACCCCATGGGCCGCGATCGCGGCGCTGTTTGCAGTCGGGCTAGCCGTGGCGCTGGAGAACTGGGCGGCGGCGATCGTCGCCGTGCTCAGCCTCGCGATCCTGTCAGCGGCAGTGCTGCCGCGGGCATTCGGCGGGGGCGAATCGGTGCCTCTCGGGGCCCGAACGCTCACCGTGCTGTCGGCAAACATTCACGCAGGCAGCGCGGACCCGGTCGCGCTCGTCGACCTCGTGCGGCGCCTGAGCCCCGACGTGCTCGCCATACAGGAGCTGGCGCCATCGTCCTCGCGTCGCCTTCGCCGTGCCGGCCTGGGAGATCTGCTCCCCTACTCGACGATTCAGCTTCCGGTCCCAGGGAAGCCGAAGCTGCGTCCTGGGCTTGGGACCTACTCGCGGTTCCCGCTGCGGCGTCTGGCAGCGGACGAAGGATCCTCTACGGCACTTGAGCTGACGCCACCGCAGGGAGCGAGACTGCGCCTGGTGAACTTCCACCCGCTGAGACCGGTGAGCGATCCTGCTGGATGGCAGGCCGCCCTAGAAGGACTGCCCAGCGCCGGCAAAGGCGAGCCGTGGCTCCTCGCTGGCGACTTCAACGCCACGCTCGACCAAGCCGCCCTGCGCGAGGTGATCGCTCGTGGCTATCGCGACGCGGGCGAGGTGACCGGGAACGGGCTGCAGATGACCTGGCCGACAGGACGTGGGATACCACCTCTGATCGCCATCGACCACGTGCTGGCCGACACACGCCTAGGGATCGCTGGGTACGGGGTTGAGGATCTAGAGGGGAGCGACCACCGGGCGATCTGGGCGGACGTGATCATGAGTTCCGACAAGAGGTGAGCGAGAAGGTCGCAGCAGCGTGAGTGTCGCCTTTGGCCTCCTACTCAAGGGGTGACTTCCATCGCCTGGAAGACGGGTGCCACCTCGGCTGGCGTCGGAATCTCGAACCTCTCGCCGCCACCCTCTCGGTGGACGAATACGCGAGCGGTGCGATCCCCGAGGAAGGTGCGGAAGTATCGCCCCGCCTCCTCGGGGGTGGCGAAGCGCTTGTTTCGACTGGCATCCGCCGAGCGGATTTCATAGCCCTTGATCGGCGCTGGCGTGCCATTCATCTTCTGTCTCCTCTTGGGTTGTCGATGATTTCTGAGTCCTCGTTGAGGGCGACGGCGATCCGTCGGCCTGCTATCGCGTCGAATTCCAGGAGAAGGCCGTCGGCGTCCTCTGCGACGAAGAGAGCTCGAGCGCCGGTGCCTCATCGCCGGGCAGCAGGTGCGTGTAGCGGCTGAGGGTGAACGCGGCCGAGTGGTGGCCGAGTGCGCGGCTGAGCTGGAGGAGGTTGGTCCCTCGGCTCAGGTGAAGCGAGGCGAAGGTGTGTCGAAAGGTGTGAAAGCCCGCCCAGGGGGCATTGACCTCCTCCACCAACGGCTTTAGGTGCCGGCGACGGAGATTGCCGGACTCCAAGACGTCGCCCGATCTGTTCGTGAAGACCAGCGCGGTCGAGTCCTGGTTCGCCTGTGCGGCAAGGTGGGTGCGCAAGCGGTGGACGAGCGAGGCGGGCAGCGAGACCTCGCGCTTGCCGTACTTGGTCTTCGGCGGCTCGACCCGGCCGCGGACGATCGCCCGCCGGACACAGACCTCTGGACTCGATCCGTCTAGTTGAAAGTGAAGGCGCTGGAGGGCGATGCCCTCGCTGATGCGCAGGCCAGTCGTCGCCAGCACCTCAAACAGCAGCTTGTAGTGCTCGGGCGCCATCGCCAGGATCGCCGCCAGCTGCTCGCGACTGAAGACCTTGATCTCCTCCTCATCCGCATCGGCGATGTCCTCGCGATGTGGGAGCGCCAGTCCCTGAGAGGGGTTGTGCCGGATCAGCCCCTCGCGGTTTGCAGTCGTCAACGCCGCTCGCAGCGGATTCACGATGTTGGCAATGGTCGAGTCGCTTAGGCGTTTGCCCTGCTCATCCGCGTCGGCCAGCCAGTCCACGAAGCGGGCGAGCTGGAAGGTGGTCACATCGATCAGCTTCAACTTGGAGGAGAAGTAGGGGCGCGCGTAGCTGGCGATCAGCCGCCGGTATTCATCGCGGGTGTTCTCCCGAAATCCACGGCGGCCCTGGCCGCGATAGCGCTCGACCCACTCGTCGAGGAAGGACAGAAAGGCGATCGTCGTCGGCTCCTGGAGCTCGCCGCGATCGCGGTCGGTCTCGCTCTCGCGCTTGATCCGCCGCGCCGCGTCGTAGGTGCGAGCGCTTCGCTTGCGCTGCTTGCCGGCCACTTCGATCACGGCGACGTAGCCAACGGTGCTGCCCCCGCCATCGACGCGCTTGTAGACGCCGGGCGTCTTGGTCTTCACCAGCCGCCGCTTGTCACCGCAGCCCTGACGCTCTGCAGGGAGCGTCGTATCCTGGGAAACGCTCATGAGTTACCTCTCATGGGCCGGGGGCGGGCCGTTGCTGCGGCGCCGCCCCGTTTGCTTTCTCGGACAAAACATTAACAGGACGATGCGGCCTGTATTCAGATCTCGGAGATCCGCGATCCCTGCTCTCATGGGACATGCGGCCGATTGTGATCACGGCCTGCCCCCCGCCGCTCTCACGTACTCATCCAACGTCTGGCGGCGATAGAGCGGCGTGCGCCCATCGCGACCGTCCGGCACGAGCAGACCGGTACTGGTCAGTTCGTGGATGCGCCTGCGCGGGACGCAGAGATAGCGGCCTGCGGCCTCGGCGTTCAGGTAGCCCTCGGGCTGGGCCTCGGCGCGGAGGCGGTCGGCGACCTGCTCGGCGACGGCGGCGGCCAGCGCCTCCACGAATCGATCGTCGGCTCGCAGCACCGGCAGGCCGGTGGGCCAGCGCTCACTGACAGGTCGCGCTCCGGTCATCCTCAGCCGACCCCCTCCCCCAGCCAGTCCACCGCCTTGCCGGGATCGGCGAGGGTGCGGCAGATCGGCGCGAACGGCCCGCGATCGGCGAGATCCTCCAACAGGCAGATCGAAACCTCGACCTCCGGCGTCTCGACGAGATCGGGGACTTGGCCGCACAGCGCGAGCACGGTCCGGCGGCGACCCTCGAGCCGGTCGCGGGGCCGCCCGGCAAGGACGACCAGCACGGTCGGGAAGACCGGATACAGACGCGACCACAGCGGCGCCGACCCGCCGGCGGCGCCCTCGACGGGGACCGTCCGGCGGTAAAGGCGTGCGTAGCGGCCGAGCCAGTGCGCGAGATTGGCGGCCGAGCGGGTCGCGCGATCGAGCTCGATGAATCTGTAGGCGATGGTGGTCTGCCCGTCGGCCTCGGCGAGCTGGTAGGTCAGCACCGCGTCGGAGATCAACTGTTCGGGCGTGCGCCTCCCCGGCGGCGGCCCCAGCGAGTGCGCGACCTCATGCAGCCAGTCGAACGGGCCACACTCGTCACCGCGCTCGCGGGCTGCCCGCACGAAGGCGAGCCCGACATCGTTCACCGCGATCGTGTGCGCTTGTAGGGGGCCGGCGGCCTGCTCGGGCGCGATCACCTTGCGCCGCGTCTCCGCGCGGCTCGGGATCGTCTCGGCCGCATCGACGCCGCGCTCGGTCAGGTGCCAGAGCAGGCGGCGCCCCGGCAGCGAGGCCGATTCCGCGAGCCCGACCTCGCGCAGCAGGGCAAGCTGTTCCTGAGCCCAGCGCCGGGAGGCCCGAGGCGCGTGCAGTTCGTGGACCTGCGCGGTCGAGAGCAGCCGGTGCTGGTTGAGGCTTTCGAGCATCGTCACGGCGGTCGCTCCGAGCCGTGGCAGCGCGTGCTCGGCGGCGGTCAACTCGCGGCCCCGGTGTCGAGGGTCTGACGACCGCCGCTCGCGCGCCCCGGCTGCCGTGGCGGGGCGGCGAGGTGCTTGGCGATCTCCTGCGGGTGGCGATCGAGCCGATCCAGGGTCTCGGCGACCGGGACGCGGCCGAGGCTGCGGTCGATCACGGCGTCGAGCGCCGGCAGTCCCTCGGGGTGGCACTCGTCGGGGAACAGCTCCTCGACCGGCACGCCGCCAAGCCGAAAGGGCCGGCTGATCTCCCCGTCGAGGGTGACGGAGGCGAGGCTGTGGAAGCGGGGCAGCTGCCCGATCGTCTCGGCGCTAACCTCGCCGCCGAGCTCGCGGGCGAGCAGCCCGGCGGCTTTCGCGTTCAGCGCCGTCGTCACCAGATGGGAGCGGTTGGTGGTGACCGCGTCGCGGGTCGCCGCCGTCAGCCGCTCGGGGTTCTGGTTCAGCAGCAGCGCCCGCACCCCGAACTTCGCGACCTGCTCCAACAGCGCCGCCAGCGTGCCTGAGGATGCCCCGTCATAAATCTGGACCTCGTCCAGCCACACGTAGAACTCGCGGCGGCGCTCGGGCGGAACGTCGGCCCTGGACTTCGCCGCGTGCAGGGCGTCGTAGACGACGAAGTTGGCGATCAGCCGGTCGCGCCCCGATCCCGAGCCGGGGCAGACGAGGACGATCTGCCCCCGGTCCATCGCCGCGCGAATGTCGTAGCTCGCCAGTGGGTTGCCGAGCAGGGCGGCGGTGGACGGCGCCGCCCGCAACCGGTCGACCAGGTTCGTTACCGGCGTGATCGCCTCGGGCGCGAGGCGCGGGAAGCGTTCACGGAAGAACTGCCGGACCGGTGGCGACACAAACGGCAGCACCGCCTCCCGCCAGCTCTCGTCGCTCAGCAGGACGGGGATCTCGAAGATCGTCGGCGCCAGCTCGGCCGGGAGCTGGTGGGCGAGGTCGACCAGCGCCTGCGCCGCCTGCGTGGTCAGGTTGAGCGCGCGGGCATTGACCTCGTCCCAGCGCAGGGCCGAGGCGAAGGCGTCGACCACGGCATCGACCTGGCCGGCGGCCCGCCTCGGCGAGCGGCCGGCGACGGCGAACAGGTTCCAGGCCGGCTGACGATCGGGGTCGGCGAGGTTGACTTCCACGACCCGCTCCCGCAGCCCTTCCTCGGTCAGGTAGCCCTTGATCCGGTTGAGCGCGTCGAGGTGCGGGTCGAGGAACAGGCAGCCGTGACCCGAGCGGGCGATGTGCAGGAACTGGCCGATCGCCGTCTCCGTCTTCCCGAACCGGCTGCGGCCGGCCATGTAGAAGAAGAAGGTGTCGCGCAGGGGGACGCCGACCATCCGCTCTCCCGTCTCGGTCTGGACGTTCCCGAGCGGCAGCAGGACCGCCTGCCCGGCGAAGGTCGGCAGCCCTCGGGGCGGCGGGTGCACCACCCCACCGGAGCGTAGGACGTTCGGCGAGGCGCATTGCTTGCTCGGCGGCTTCAACAGGCCCGCGATCTCGCTCGCGGTGACGACCCGGCGGCGGGCCGGGCGGAACAGCCCGGTTGCGAGGCGGCGATCGAACAGGCGGCGACGCCCTGGCAGGTCCGAGCCGAGGAAGGCGACGCCGGGGACGCGCAGCCCCGAGACGCGCAGGTGGTTCTCCCCGGCGAAGGCGTCGAAGCCGGCCAGGATGCCGGCGAGCTGGGCCTTAGCCCGGCCGGGGACGGGCGAGGCGACCCGGATCAGGATCTGCATCTCAAACAGCGGCTCATCGGTCCCGAGCTTCCGGGCCAGCGCCTGGCGCCCGACCCTTTGCTCCACCAGCTCGGCCGGCGGGGCAGCGCCACTGTGGCGATCGCCGCCGGTCAGCAGATCGGTCAGCCCGTCTCCCGGCGACGGTGACGGCACCCGGCGGCTAGCGCGCCGAAGCAGCCGCCGCCGCAGGCGCCGGCGCTTCCCCGGAGTGACCGGCAGGAGATCGACACAGATCGTCGCGCCGTCGCCGCCGGCCGGATCGAGGGCGTCGATCGCGCGGGCGAACCCCGAGAGCGGATCGGGGTCGAGGCCGGCCGCCCGCAGCGGCTCGCTGCTCGCCCTGGCGAGGACCAGCTCAGCACGGACGACCTCCCCCGTCTCGCGCTCGGGCGGCACCTCCGGGGCGGCGCGAAGCTCGACGCCCTGGTAGGCGGCCATCGCGGCGCGCAGCGCTCCCCGCGCCCGCTCGGGCACCTCGACCGCGTAGCGGAGCTTCCCGGCGGGATCGGCGTCGAGCCTCAGCCGGACCGCGCTCGCCGGGGCGTCGAGCAGGCCGCGAAGCGCTCGCCGAGACCGGCTGAGGCCGGAGGCGAAACGGACGACGGACTCGGGTGAAGGATCGAAGGAATCGGCGGGGACCGCGAGGATCGCCACGCGGTGATCGAGAGCCCGGCGAGTGACAACGAGCCGCGCGAGGAGCACCGCACAGGCGAAACTCAGCAGAGCCCCGGCGAGGATGACGGCAGCGGGGTGTCCCGCAAGCTCGCGGAGCGCTACCAGCCATTGACGGAGGCTAGCGGCGACGAACAGAGCCGCGATAGCTGCCGCGAGGAGAGCGAGCGGGACTGCGTCCCGCCGGTCTGACTCACCCACGGATTGACCCCCTTCGGGGATAGATGTCAGCGCAGGCGCTCCGCCCCGAGAGCAGGTAGGAAGCGGCCCGGCGGCCGGTCGCCCAAAGGCCGATGCGAGCCGCAGTGCGAAGTGCAGTGCGAGCCACAGTGCGAAGCGTGGTGCGAGCTTCGATCGGCATCACTGCTCGCCCCCTCGATCCGGGCTGTGGCGGGCAGCGGCCGCGACGACGAGCCGTGCCAGCGGCGGGCAGACCGCGTTGCCGATCTGCAGGAAGCAGCGGGTCCGCGAGCCCTGCCAGGGGTAGTCGGCCGGGAAGCCCTGCAGGACGGCGGCCTCCTCCACGCTGACGCGGACCGCGTTCGTGAACTGCGAGGGCCACTTGTCTCCCGGTCGCCAGCTCGGGTCGCGGTCCCGCGCGGAGATCCGCGGTGTCGAGACCACGGTCGTAGCCGGTCGCAGCCTCGTCCACTCGGGGGGATGGTCAGCCATCGCTCTCGCCACTCCTCGGATTGGGCTCGACCGTCCACGACCCAGAGGCCGAGTCGAGGGTCCGCGCCGGGCAACTCCCCGGGCGGCTGAGGCCTTGTGGGCGGCTGCCGCTCCGGGTCTGGTTGTTGGTGTGGGTGACGGCGTCCCGCGCCCAGCCGAGGGCGTCGGCCATGCTGACCCAGGGCAGCAGGTCCTGCTCGCCCTTGCGAACCTCGTCAGGGCGGCGCGGGTTGTAGGAGCGATGGGTCGGGGCGGGCAGCTGCGCCGGCCCGTCGAGCGAGGCGACCAGATAGGCGCGCTTGCGGGTCTGCGGCAAGCCGAACTGCTCGGCGCTCAGCACCCCTGCGGTCGCGTCGTAGCCATGGGAGGCGAGCAGGCCGGCGAACAGCGACCACAGCTCGAGGACGCCCGGCACCTGCTCCAGCGCGACCCAGCGGGGGCGCAGCGCCACCGCCCAGCGCAGCGGCTCGACGGTGAGCAGCGAGCGAGGATCGCGACAGGCGGCAAGGTGCTCGGCGCGGGTGTCGTGCCCGGCGGCGAGCTCGTGGGCGCAGGCGATCACCCGCTCCTTGTCGAACCGGCCGAGCCCCTTGCCGGCGGTCGAGTAGGTCTGACAGGGTGGCGAACCGATCAATCCCCAGACCGGCGCGAACTCGACGGGGTCGAGCGCGGCGATGTCAGCTTCGATCCGCTCATGCCCGGCGGCCCGCGCCGTCGCGCAGGCCCAGCGGTCGACGTCGACGCCGATCGCCGTGTAGCCGAGGT
Source organism: uncultured Actinomycetes bacterium (assembly GCA_963832155.1). Classification (GTDB taxonomy): domain Bacteria; phylum Actinomycetota; class Thermoleophilia; order Solirubrobacterales; family 70-9; genus VAYN01. The sequence goes on along the minus strand of CAWHTB010000003.1, from coordinate 18 downwards.
CGCGCAGGCCCTCGTCCC
>CAWHTB010000002.1:0-2624304 GCA_963832155.1 uncultured Actinomycetes bacterium | reverse complement strand
TTCGGCACTTCGCCTCCCCGTTGTCGTGAGCCAGCAAATCGGCTGGCACCAAGCACGACAACGGAGGTGGTCTAGAAGTGTCAGAAGGAATTGGTACTCAGCTCAGGCGGCGCGAAGGTGATGGCCGCTCGGTCGGCTCGGCGCTCCGGGCTGTGGGCCGGGTGGCGCTGTGGGCGCTGGTCGGGCTTCTGCTCCTGCGGGGTGTCTCGGGCGTGCTGTCCGAGCCTCGCCAGGGCGGCTCGACCGGCGCCGATCGCAGCGCTGCCGCCGACCCCGCGACTGCCGCTTTCGCGGTCAGGTTCGCGCGGGCCTACTTCACGGACGCCTCGCCGCAGGCGCTGGCTCCATATCTCGCGCCGGGTGCCTCGGCGCCGGTTCCCGCTGGGACCGGCACCGTCGCCCAGGTCGAGCAGGCCGAGGTCGTCGCAGTTCGCGACCTCGGCGATCGCCAGGCGATCGTCACGGTCGCCTGCGAGCTAGACGACGCCCGCACTCTCTACCTCGCCGTCCCGATCGTCCGCGAAGACGCGGCCGAGGTGGCGGCCCTGGGAGTGCCGGCGGTCGTCGCCGGACCGGGAGGGGTCGGGGCGAGCATCGAGCCGCCCCGGCCCGTCGCCGGCCCTGACCCCGGCGCGGTCGCCGAGCTCGTCCAGCGCTTCCTGTCCGCCTACCTGTCGGCGAGGAGCCCCGGCGATCTCTCCTACCTCCTGGCGCCCGGCGCCACGGTGGCGCCCCCTGGCGGCGGCTTTGAGCTCGTCGCCATCGCGAGCGTGAAGCAGCTCGGGAGCGGGGAAGGGGCCCGGCGCACGGTAATCGTGACCGCGCGGGTACGCGACGCGGCGAGCGGGGCGATCATCCCGCTCGCCTACCGGCTGCGGCTCCTCCACCGCGACCGCTGGTACGTCGAGCTGGTCGAAGGGGCGCTTTCGTGAGCCGGCGGCTGGCAGTCGCCCTCGCCCTGGTCGTCGTCCTTGCGGCGGCGCTGTGGCTGGCCCCGGAGGCTCTTGCCGCTGGCGGCAACGACGTGGGCCGCAACATCGGCGCGGAGCTGCGCCGCTGGGCGGGTTCGATCTACGGCGGCCTGCTCGCGATCGTCGGGCTGGTCTTCCTCCTCAATAGGAAGTTCACCGACCTCGCGGTCTTCCTGCTGGCCGCGATCCTGGTCGGCTGGCTCGTCTTCTCGCCTGACCAGGTCGCCGATGCGGCGCGGGCGATCGGCAACCGGATTCTGCCGTGAGCGACGGCTACGAGTCGATCCGCTCCTACCAGCGGATTTTCCGCCCCGAGCGCCGCATCTACTCCATCGAGGGCCGGCCGCTGCCGGTGCCGGGCGGGGTCCCGCTGCGCTGGCTGGCCTACGCGACCGCCGCGCTTCTCGTCGTCGTCGCCCTCGGCTCGGGCTCGGCTGCCGTCGCCTTGACGATCACCGCCATCGCCGGGCTTGGGGGCGCGAGCGCTGGGGGCCGGGTAGGTGGGGCGGTGGCCGCGCTCGGCGCGCTGGCGGCGACGTGGATCGGCGGCTGGGCGCTGGGCCTGCTCGACTGGCCGCTGCGGCTGGTCGTGATCCCGGTGGCAGTCGCGACGCTGGCGACGCAGGCGACGCCCGACGGGCGGCGTGCGGATCGCTTCGCCCTCTCCTGGCTCGCTGTCCACCTGGCGCCGCTGCGCCGCTCGCTCGGCCGGTCGCTGCCCGCACTCGGGCGAGCGCACCTGCTCGGCGGCGAGCTGTGGGTCGCGCCCGACGAGCGCTCGCCACGACTGCGCCGGGGGCGAGTCCGCGGCCCGGCCGTCGTCTTCTTCTCGGCGCCGGTCTCCCTGCGCGGCTCGGGTTGGCGAGGGCGCCGGCGGGTGGCGCAGGCGCCCGGTCGCCGGCAGCGCAGGGGGGACGTGAGCGCAAGGCGGCTGGCGCTCGGGGACGGCCAGGTGCTGGAGGTGCGCCCGTGACCGGGTTCCCGCTGCGCTACGCGAGGCGGAACGTCCTGATCGGGCCGGGCGGCGAGGCCGCCGCGCTCTACCGCGCCGACACGATCGCCTATCCGTTCCTTCCCCCTGCGGAGAAGTGGGGGCTGCTGCGACGGCTTGAGCGCTTGGCCCACCTGGCCGGCGCCGACTTCTCGATCTGGAGGGTCCAGCGGGCCTATCCGGCCGAGCGCTACGCGCCCGAGCTCGCGGACCTCGCCGATCAGCGCCACGCCGACGCCGAGCGCTGGCGGCGCTACCTGGAGGGACACCAGGCGAGGCTGCGCGAACTCCGCTCCCACGTCCCCGAGGTCTACATCGCCGTCTCGCTGAGCGAGGGCGGCGCCGGCCCGAGCGCCCTGCGCTCCTTCGGCCGCGTCCGGCGCCGGGTCGAGGAGATGGCCGGTGTCGGGGCGCCGCAGCCGATCTCGGGCTCGGAGCTGGAGGCGCTGGCGGCGGTCGAGCAACGCACCTTCGATCGGCTCAGCGGGGCGATCGCCCTGGAGCGGGCATCGACCGAGGAGCTGCACTGGCTGCTTCGCCGCGCCGCCTGTCGCGGCGTCGCCGAGCCGGTCGCTGATCGGCACTGGCAGCCCGACGCCCTGGTGGTCGTCGCGCCCGGCGGGTCGGTCGCCTATGAGCCGCTTGAACAGGAGCTTTGGCGCTGCGCGAACGCGCCTGCGACCGAGCATCCCGGCGAGCCGCCGTCGCTGGTGGTCGAGGCCGAGGAGGGCACCGCCTACCAGGCGTTCCTCTGCGCCGGGTCGCTCGCCGAGGAGGCCGAGTTCCCCGGCGCCGCGGAGGTCCTTTTCGGCCCGGCCGAAGACGCCGGCTTCCCGGTCGACGCGGTCCTGCACGCACAGTGGGTCGGCAACCGCGAAGCGCTCGGCCAGGTGCGAAAGCGCATCCTCGATGTCGAGCACGCCTACCGCGACCAGATGGAGGGGGCGAGCGGCCCGGGCGTCCTCGCCGAGGAGGACCGCGAGCTCGCCCGCGAGTACGAGGCGGTCTTGCAGTCCTCGGCACACCCGCCGATGCTGCGGGCCTCGATCTCTCTCGCGGTCGGCGCCCCCGACCGCGAGGAGCTGGAGCGCCGGGTCGGGGCGCTGCGCGAGCGCTTCGGCGATGTGTCGCTGCATCGCCCGCGCGGCCTCCAGCACGCGCTGTTTGCCGACCACCTGCCCCGGCCCGGCGGCGGCTCGGTCCCCGACTACGTCCAGCAGATGACGGTCGAGCAATTCGGCGCGGCGGTGCCGATCGCGACCGCGCAGGTCGGCTCGACGGAGGGGGTCTACATCGGCTTCTCCCCGGCCGGCGGCGCCCGCCCCGTCTTCTATGACCCGACCGAGGCGCCGCGCGAGGCGCGGGCCTCGGCCGTGCTCCTGGCCGGGACGCTCGGCTCGGGCAAGACGATCGCCGCGCAGTCGATCGCCTTCGCCGCCCAGCGCCGGGGCTCGCTGGTCGTGGATTTCGACCCCAAGCCCGACCACGGCCTCGACCGCGTCGCCGAGCTGGAGGGCGAGGTCGAAGTCCTCGAGCTGTCGGGCGCGGTCGAGCACCGGGGCAAGCTCGACCCGCTCGCGATCGGGCTGCCCGAGCTGCGCGAGGAGCTTGCCTCCAGCTACCTGCTGGAGCTGCTGCGCGACCCGCCGCCCTCCTGGGAGGTCGCGATCGACCGCGCCGTTCGCGATGCGGTGAGGGCGGGGGAGCGAAACCTGCGCGGCGTGATCGAGCGGCTGCGCTCGTCCGAGGCCGAGGCGGGCCGCGAGGCCGCCGAGGCGCTGGACGTGCTCTCTGACTTCGGCCTCGCGCGGCTGGGGTTCGGCAGCGGCGAGGTCGAGCCGATCGAGGTCGAGCGGTCGGTAATCACGATCCGCACGCCGGGGCTGAGCCTCCCCGACCCCGGCGCCTCGCGCGAGACCTACACCCGCGCCGAGCGCGTGTCGGTGGCGACGCTCTCCCTCGTCGCCGCCCTGGCGCTGAAGCTGATCGCGGGCGACCGCAGCCGTCACAAGGTGGTCGTCCTGGACGAGGCGTGGTTCCTGCTCGCCTCGACGCAGGGCCGCTCGCTGCTCAACCGGATCATCCGGCTCGGCCGGGCGCTGAACGCGACCGTGCTGGTGGCGACCCAGCGCCTCGCCGATCTCGGGGACCTCGCCGAGCTGTTCGGCGTCTACTTCCTGTTCGGCCAGGAGACCGACGCCGAGGCGCGGGCAGGGATCGCACAGATCGGCCTCGATGCCGACGACGGCGCCGCCCGCGCCCGGCTGCGCGAATACCGCCAGGGCCTCTGCCTGATGCGAGACCTCGACGGGCGGATCGGCGAGCTGCGCTTCGACCTCGTCTTCGGCGAGCTGCTGGCCGCCCTCGACAACACCCCTCGGACGGTGGCCGCATGAGGCGGCGGGCTTCGGGCAGCTGGGGTCGCCGTGCCGTCGTGGTGCTCTGCCTGGCGGCCCTGATCGTGCTCCTCGCCCATCCCCTCGCCGGGGCGGCCAGCGATGTCTGGGGCAACGTAGGGCCTGCGCCCCAGGTCGGCGGCGAAGGGATCGCCGGCCGCTACCCGCTCACCAACTACTCGCTCGACCAGCACTTCGACGCGGTCGAGGCATCGCTGACCGGCGGGGTGGACGTCTCCGGCGTCCCGCCGATGATCGCCTTCTTCCTCGCCTCGATCCTCTGGCTCGGGACGAGCTTCCTGGCGAACCTGCTCATCACCCTTTTCAGCTTCGCTTTCGGCCTCGACCTCGTCAACGGCTCGCAGGCCACCGGCGGCGCCGGGGCGCTCGCGCCCGTCTCCCGCGCGATCCACTCGATCTATGCCGGCGTCCTCGGCGAGCCCTGGCTTGTGCTCGCCGTCGCCATCGCCGGCATCTGGGCGATGTGGAAAGCGCTGGTGCAGCGCCGCTATTCCGAGACGGCGGGCGCGCTCGGGCTGTCGCTGATCTACGTCGTCGCGGCGCTGTTCTTCGTCGCCCAGCCCGGCTCGACGATCGGCAGCGTCTCCAAGTGGACGGATGAGATGTCCGGGGCGTTCCTGTCGATCTCCTCCCACGGCGATGCAACGAGCGCCCGGCAGGCGAAGGAGGACACGGCAAACGAGCTGTTCAACCTGCTCGTCTTCAAGCCCTGGGTCGTCCTCAACTTCGGCGGCATTGAACACTGCGTAGCCGCCGGCAGCGGCTCGAAGGACTCCGATCCCGAGTCGGTCGCGGTGCGGCCGCTTTCCTCCAATCCCAGCCGCGACGCCGCGCTCGCCCGCCGGCTCCAGACGGGGACCGAGATCACCGCCGACGGCAAGGTCTGCGTCAACAACGCGAACAAGTACGCGCCGCGCTTCCTCCGCTACAGCCTCGGCGCCGACGAGCACGACGAACGCGACAAGGAGTACGACGCCCTAAACGACGGCGACGCCTCCGACCTCCCCGACGCGGATCGCTCGGGCTACCGCCTCGGCGTCGCCGACAAGCCGGCGACTGACGCGATGGAGGAGGGGGGCCAGTACCAGCGGCTGCTGCTGGCGATCGTCCTGTTCGTCGGCGAGCTCGGCGCCTTCTTGCTGCTGGGGTCGCTCTCGATCGGGGTGATCTTGGCCCAGGTCCTGCTGCTGCTCCTGCTCGCCTTCAGCCCGGTTGCGCTGATCGCGGCGGTGATCCCTGGCCGCGGTCACGACTTCTTCAAGGGGTGGCTGGAGAAGCTGGCCGGCTACCTGCTTCGCAAGGCCGCCTACTCGCTGATCCTGGCGGTCCTGCTCGCCGTCACCGGCGCCCTGTCGAGCGCGACCGACCAGCTCGGCTGGCTGATGTCCTTCGGCCTCCAGTCGCTGTTTTTCTGGGCCGTCTTCCTCCGGCGGAAGACCCTCGCCGACGGCTTGATCGGGATCGCGACCGGGCCGAAGGCGCCGGGGCGGGACGCCTCGCTAAAGCTGCTCTCGGTCTACGCGGGCGGCCGCATCGCGGGGCGCTTCGCGCAACCCCTGCGGCGCGGTGCCCGCTCGGCGAGTGGTCGGGCCGGTCGCGTTGTCGGCGGCGTCGCCGGTGGCAGGGGCGCCGACTCCGATCAGCACCGGGCGCCCCTGTTTGGCACCAGCTCCAGCAGGCCGGTCGGTGGCGACGCGCCTGCCCTCGACGCGCCGCCCCCCGCCGGGCGCTCGCGCCGGGCGGCGCCTTCGGCCGACAAGACCGAAAAAGCCGCCCCGGACTCCCGGCCGCCGGCCTCGGCAGCCAAGCCCGCCGCAGCCGGCGACCCGACCAAAAAGGGCGCCGGCAGGCGCAGGCGTCCCACCGGCGACCAGGCCACCACCGACGCGCCGCCGCCAGCGCCGCGCTCCGAGAAGGGGCAGCCGGGGCGTCCTGCCCGGCGCGAGGCCAAGCAGCCCGCCGCAGGGCAGCCGCCGACTCCCAAGGCCGCGTCCCCGACCCAAGGCAAAGACAGTCTCGGCGCCGAGCTCCGCGCCGAGCGCGAGCGCAGCCGTGAGGGCAGGAAGCCGCCGGCAGAGAAGCGCCCCGACCCCGGCCGAGATGTTCCACCGCCGCCCCGGCGCAGGCGCAAGGGGCGGAAAGGCGGCGCACGGTGAGCGCCAAGCGTCGCGGCGGATCGGCTCTCGTCCTGATCGCAGCCAGCGTCCTCGCGGCCCTGGTCGTCGCCATCACCGGCACGGTGATGGCGATCCTCGGCGGCGAGATCGCCTGCATCGGCGGAGGCGGATCGGCGGTCGCCGCCCCGGCCACCAAGGCGGCGGTGCGCGAGATTCCACCCAAGCGCTTGCGTATCTACCAGCAGGCCGGGCAGCGCTTCGATGTCGATTGGGCCTTCCTCGCCTCGATCGGCTACCAGGAGTGCGGCCACGGCGCCTGTGCCGAGGTCAACCCCTCGGGCTGCGGCGGACCGATGCAGATCGGGATGGTGCGCGAAAGCGCCTGTAGCCCAGGTTCGGGGCCGACGATCTGGGAGCGCTACAAGTTCGACGCGGACGGCGGCGGCGCCGACCCGTTCGATCCGGCCGACGCGATCTTCACCGCCGCCCGGATGCTGCGCCCGGTCTTCGGGCTCGCGGGCGACTCCTACGCCGCATATCGGGAGGTCGCCTGCAACTACTACGGCGCCTGCGAGGACGGCGTCGCCAACTACGCCGACGAGGTGATGTCTCGGGCCGTCTCCTACGGCTTTCGTGGCAAAGGGGCACCGGCGCCGACCGGCCCGGCGGCGAGCGAACCTGCCGCGAGCGGGGGCGGCTCGTCCTGCGGGTCGAGCTCGCCGGCCGGGGCGAGCGGGAACGAGATCGTCCGCATCGCGCAGAGCCAGCTCGGCACGCCCGAGAGCCCGCCGGGGACGAACTGCAACCCCTACGGGCCGTGCGTCGAATGGTGCTCGCTGTTCGTCGCCTGGGTCTGGAAGCGGGCCGGGGTTCCGCTGGAGGGCAGCACTGCGACCTACGCCTACTCAGGCTCGATCTACAAATGGGCCGAGGCCCACGAAGGCAACCCGTTCGCCGTGCCGGGTCCGGGCGATCCACCGCTCTCCACCCCCGACGCGAACGGCGCCCGCGCCCTGCCGGCGACCGCGACGCCGACGCCCGGCGATGCCGTCCTCTACGGCAGCGGGCCTGAATACGGCGAAAGCGCCCACGTCGGCATCGTCGAGCGTGTCTTCCCCGGCGGGCAGATCACGACGATCGACGGCAACTTCGGGGATCGGGTCGCCCGCTCGGGTCCGTTCCTTCCCTCGCAGGCGATCGAGTACGGGATGCCGGGGCCGGTCTACGGCTTCGCCCACCCGCCCAGCACCGGGGACGGCACCGATGGTTGACCGGCTCCGAGCCCTGCTAGACCACCCGCTCGACCAGAGCGCGGCGCGGGCGATCCTGGTCCTTGCCAGCGCGATCCTGCTCGGGCTCGCGGCGCTGTTCGCCCTAGCCGCCAGCGAGCCCGGCCAGCCGACCTCCCATGAGGTCCGGCCGGCGGCTGCTTCCCCATCCGCCCCGATCGAAGGGGTCGCAGACGAAGCGGCCGAGGATCGTCTGCCGACGCCCCGGCAGGACCCCCAGGACCGCAGGGGCAGTGCCGCCGCGCGACGGGCCGCGCACGCTCTGCGATCGCACCGGGCGCTCCAGCACGTCCCGTACCGGGACGGTCAGGTGACGGTCGCCCTGGTGGGGGCGAAAGGCAGTCGGGCTGTCCTGCGCGTTAGCGCCTCGACCACCTCGGCGGCGCGGCGAGGGTGGCGGCGTTTTCTGAATCGCTACCGCGACTCCGGGCGGGCCTACGTCCCGAACTTTCGAGCGACTGGGGGCCGTGGTGGCTGAGCCGCGAAGTGACGCTCAGCCAGGTCGCATCATCGACCTGTTCGCGGGTGCCGGCGGCTGGGACGAGGGCCTGCGCGGGCTCGGCTACTCCGCGATCGGCATCGACGTGGACCGCTGGGCCTGCGCGACTGCGCGGGCCGCCGGGCATGAGCGGATCGAAGCCGACATCGCCGCGCTCGACCCCGAGGAGTTCGCGCCGGTCTGGGGCCTGATCGGCTCGCCGCCCTGCCAGGCCTACTCGACCGCCGGCAAGGGTCTCGGCCGCTTCGACAAGGAGCGGGTGATCGCTTGCGCCCACGAGCTCGCCGCCGGCCACGACACCCGCGCCGAGCACCTTGCCGCCTGCCGCGATCCGCGGTCGCTGCTCACCGTCGAGCCGCTGCGCTGGGCGGTTGCGCTGCGACCCCGCTGGGTCGCCCTGGAGCAGGTGCCGGGCGTCCTCGAGCTTTGGTCGCTGTTCGCCGGCCTGCTCGCGAGCCACGGTTACGACGCGACCGCCGGGGTGCTGAGCGCCGAGCAGTTCGGCTTGCCGCAGACCCGCAAGCGCGCTTACCTGGTCGCCTCGCTGGACGGGCCGGCGCAGCTGCCCGCTCCGACCCATCGCTCCTACAACCCGCGCCGCCCCGCCGAGGTCCGCGAGGGGGAGGAGGCCCTACAGCCCTGGGTCAGCATGGCCGACGCCCTCGGCTGGGCGCGGGACGCCGTCACCTTCACCAACAACCAGACCAACAGCGGCCGTCGCCCGCAGGGCCTCAGCCGCCCGGCGACGTGCCCGGCGCGGACCCTTGACTCGGCTTCGGGATCGTGGACGGTCGAGCGCTCGGCGAAGGGCGGCGAGGGCGATGGCTGACCGCCGGCCCGAGTGGACGAGGCGGCGGCCGGCGACGACCGTGCTGGCCGATCCGCGGATCGCCGCGCCCTCGGCGAAGGACCGCGATCCGAGCTGGCGGCAGGGGGACAAGTGGCCCTCGCAGTTCAAGAACGCCGTCCGCGTCAGCGTCGAGGAGGCGGCCGTCCTGCAGGGCTTCCCGGCCGACTACCCTTGGCAGGGCTCGCGAACTCGCTGCTTCTTGCAGATCGGCAACGCGGTTTGCCCGCCGCTGGCGCGGCTCGTCGTCACGACGGCGGCCCGCCACAGCCTGGATCGAGGGGGCGAGCGGTGACGCCCGATCGAAGCTCGCGCTGCACTTCGCACTGCGGCTCGCACTGTGGCTCGCACTGCACTTCGCACTGCGGCTCGCATCGGCCGATCGGCGACCGGCCGCCAGGCCGCTTCCTACCTGCCATCGGCGCGGATGGCTTTTGCTGGCATCTATCCCCGAAGGGGGTCAATCCGTGAGTGAGTCAGACCGGCGGGACGCAGTCCCGCTCGCTCTTCTCGCGGCAGCTATCGCGGCTCTGTTCGTCGCCGCCAGCCTCCGTCAATGGCTGGTATCGCTCCGGGAGCTCGCGGAACGCCCCGCTGCCGTCAGCCTCGCCGGGGCTCTGCTGATGTTCGCCTTTGCGGTGCTCGTCGCGCGGCTCGTTGTCACTCGCCGCTCTCTCGATCACCGCGTGGCGATCCTCGCGATCCCCGCCGATTCCTTCGATCCCTCACCCGAGTCCGTCGTCCGCTTCGCCTCCGGCCTCAGCCGGTCTCGGCGAGCGCTTCGCGGCCTGCTCGACGCCCCGGCGAGCGCGGTCCGGCTGAGGCTCGACGCCGACCCCACGGGGAAGCTCCGCTACTGCGTCGAGGTGCCCGAGCGGGCGCGGGGCGCTCTGCGCGCGGCGATGTCCGCCTACCAGGGTGTCGAGCTTCGCGCCGCCCCGGAGGCGCCGCCCGAGCCCGAGACGGGGGAGGTCGTCCGCGCTGAGCTGGTCCTTGCCAGGGCGAGCAGCGAGCCACTGCGGGCGGCCGGCCTCGATCCCGATCCGCTCTCGGGATTCGCCCGCGCGATCGACGCCGTCGATCCGGCTGGCGGCGACGGCGCGACGATCTGCGTCGATCTCCTGCCGGTCACTCCAGGGAAGCGCCGGCGCCTGCGGCGGCGGCTGCTTCGGCGGGCTCGCCACCGGGCGCCGTCACCGTCTCCGGGAGACGAGCTGACCGACCTCCTGGGCGGCGGCGATCGCCGTCGCGGCGGTGCGCCACCGGCCGAGCTGGTGGAGCAGAGGGTGGGGCGCCAGGCGCTGGCCCGGAAGCTCGGGACCGACGAGCCGCTGTTTGAGATTCAGGTCCTGATCCGGGTCGCCTCGCCCGTCCCCGGCCGGGCGAAGGCCCAGCTCGCCGGCATTCTGGCCGGCTTCGACGCCTTCGCCGGGGAGAACCACCTGCGCGTCTCGGGCCTTCGCATCCCCGGCGTCGCCTTCCTCGGCTCCGACCTTCCGGGACGCCGTCGCGGGTTCGACCACCGCCTCGCAACCGGGCTGTTCCGCCCGGCCCGCCGCCGGGTCGTCACCGCGAGCGAGATCGCGGGCCTGTTGAAGCCGCCGAGCAAGCAATGCGCCTCGCCGAACGTCCTGCGCTCCGGTGGCGCGGTTCCACCACCGCCGCGAGAGCTGCCGACCTTCGCCGGGCAGGCGGGCCTGCTGCCGCTCGGGAACGTGCAGACCGAGACGGGGGAGCGGATGGTCGGCGTCCCCCTGCGAGACACCTTCTTCTTCTACATGGCCGGCCGCAGCCGGTTCGGGAAGACGGAGACGGCGATCGGCCAGTTCCTGCATATCGCCCGCTCGGGGCACGGCTGCCTGTTCCTCGATCCCCATCTAGACGCGCTCAACCGGATCAAGGGCTATCTGACCGAGGAGGGGCTGCGAGAGCGGGTCGTGGAAGTCAACCTCGCCGACCTCGATCGCCAGCCGGCCTGGAACCTGTTCGCCGTTGCCGGCCGCTCGCCGAGGCGGGCCGCCGGCCAGGTCGATGCCGTGGTCGATGCCTTCGCCTCGGCCCTGCGTTGGGACGAGGTCAACGCCCGAGCGCTCAACCTCACCACGCAGGCGGCGCAGGCGCTGGTCGACCTCGCCCGCCGGCTCCCGGCCGAGCTGGCGCCGACGATCTTCGAGATCCCCGTCCTGCTGAGCGACGACGACTGGCGGGAGGCGGTGCTGCCATATGTGTCGGTCCCGGTCCGGCAGTTCTTCCATGAACGCTTCCCGCGCCTCGCGCCCGAGGCGATCACGCCGGTCACGAACCTGATCGACCGGCTGCGGGCGGCGCCGTCCACCGCCGCGCTGTTCGGCAACCCGCTCGCGACCTATGACATTCGCGCGGCGATGGACCGGGGGCAGATCGTCCTCGTCTGTCCCGGCTCGGGTTCGGGGCGCGACCGGCTGATCGCCAACTTCGTCGTCTACGACGCCCTGCACGGAGCGAAGTCCAGAGCCGACATTCGGCCCGATCGCCGCCGCGAGTTCTACGTGTGGCTGGACGAGGTCCAGATATACGACGGGGCATCCTCGGGCACGCTGGCGGCGCTCTTGGAGCAGGTCGCGAAGTTCGGGGTGCGGGCGTTGCTGCTGAACCAGAACCCCGAGCGGCTGACGGCGGCGACCCGCGACGCGGTCACCACGAACCGATCCCACCTGGTGACGACGGCGCTGAACGCGAAAGCCGCCGGGCTGCTCGCCCGCGAGCTCGGTGGCGAGGTGAGCGCCGAGACGATCGGGCAGCTGCCCCGCTTCCACAGCCTCGCCTCCGTCACCCTCGACGGGGAGATCAGCCGCCCCTTTCGGCTCGGAGGGGTGCCGGTCGAGGAGCTGTTCCCCGACCAGTGCCACCCCGAGGGCCTGCCGGCGCTCGACGCCGCGATCGACGGCAGCCTCGGCCGCGCCCTGATCGCCGAGACGCTGGATCGGCTCGACCGCCACCCGCAGGAGATCGTCAAGCACCTCGCCGGCTCGCGACGGCAGCCGGGGCGCGCGAGCGGCGGCCGTCAGACCCTCGACACCGGGGCGGCGAGTTGACCGCCTCCGAGCACCCGCTGCGACGGCTCGGCGAGACCGCCATCGCGGTGTTGGAAAGCCTCAACCAGCACCGGCTGCTCTCGACCGCGCAGGTCCACGAGCTGCACGCGCCTCGGGCCTCCCGGCGCTGGGCTCAGGAACAGCTCGCCCTGCTGCGCGAGGTCGGACTCGCGGAATCGGCCTCGCTGCCGGGGCGGCGCCTGCTCTGGCACCTGACCGAGCGCGGCGTCGATGCGGCCGAGACGATCCCGAGCCGCGCGGAGACGCGGCGCAAGGTGATTTCGCCCGAGCAGGCCGCCGGCCCCCTCCAGCAGCACACGATCGCCGTCAACGATGTCGGCCTTGCCTTCGTTCGGGCGGCTCGCGAGCGCGGTGACGAGTGCGGCCCGTTCGACTGGCTGCATGAGGTGGCGCACTCGCTGGGGCCACCGCCGGGGAGGCGCACGCCCGAACAGTTGATCTCCGACGCGATGCTGACCTACCAGCTCGCCGAGGCCGGCGGGCAGACCAGCATCGCCTACAGGTTCATCGAGCTCGACCGCGCGACCCGCTCGGCCGCCGACCTCGCGCACCGGCTCGGTCGCTACGCCCGCCTCTACCGCCGCACCGTCCCCGTCGAAGACGCGGCCGGCGGGTCGGCGCCGCTGTGGTCGCGGCTGTACGGGGTCTTCCCGACCGTGCTGGTCGTCCTCGCCGGCCGGCCCAACGACCGGCTCGAGGATCGCCGCCGGACCGTGCTCGCGCTGTGCGGCCAGGACCCCGATCTCGCCGAGACCCCGGAGGTCGAGGTCTCGATCTGCCTGCTGGCCGACCTCGCCGATCGCGGGCCGTTCACGCCGATCTGCCGGACCCTCGCCGACCCCGGCAAGGCGGTGGACTGGCTGGGGGAGGGGGTCGGCTGAGATGGCCGGGCCTCGACCTGCCAGCGAGCGCCGCCGCCCTGCCGGGATGCCGATGCTGCGGGCCGACGAGCACTTCGTGGAGGCGCTGGCCGCCACCGTCGCCGAGCAGGTCGCCGACCGTCTTCACGGCACTGCCGCCGATGGCGAGGGCTACCTGAATCCCGAGGCCGCCGGCCGCTACATCTGCGTCCCGCGCAGGCGCATCCACGAACTGACGAGCGCCGGCCTGCTGACGCCCGACGGCTACGACGGGCGCACGCCGCTCTACCGCCGGCAGACGCTGGACGAGTACGTGACGGCGGCTGGAGGAAGCCCATGATCCCGAATGCCCGAATGTCCCATGAGAGCAGGGATCGCGGGCCTCTGAGCCGTGAATACAGGCCGCATCATCCTGTTAACGTTTTGTCCGAGAAAAGCAAACGGGGCGGCGCCGCAGCAACGGCCCGCCCCCGGCCCATGAGGAGTTAGCCCCATGAGCAATTCCCAGGATAGGGACGTTCGATCGGACGGTGACGGGTGCGGCGACAAGCGCCGCCTCGTCAAGACCAAGACGCCCGGCGTCTTCAAGCGAATCGACGGCCACGGCGCCACGGTCGGCTACGTCGCCGTCATTCGCGTCGCCGGCAAGCAGCGCAAGCGCAACGCGAACACCTACGACGCCGCGCGCCGGATCAAGCGTGAGAGCGAGACCGACCGCGATCGCGGCGAGCTCCAAGCGCCCACCGCGATCAAGTTCCGGCCTTTCCTCGATGAATGGGTCGAGCGCTATCGCGGTCAGGGCCGTCGCGGCTTCCGCGAGAACACCCGCGACGAATACCGGCGGCTGATCGCCAACTACGCCCACCCCTACTTCTCGGCCAAGTTGAAGCTGGTTGACGTGTCCACCTTCCAGCTTGCCCGCTTCGTGGACTGGCTGGCCGACGAGGACGAGCAGGGCAAACGCCTCAGCGACTCGACCATCGCCAACATCGTTATCCCACTGCGGGCAGCATTGACGACGGCGAACCGCGAGGGACTGATCCGGCACAACCCCTCTCAGGGGCTGGCGCTTCCTCACCGCGAGGACATCGCGGATGAGGACGAAGAAGAAATCAAGGTGTTCGGCCGCGAGCAGCTTGCGGCGGTCCTGGCGATGGCGCCGGAGAGCTACAAGCTGCTTTTCGAGGTGCTGGCGACGACCGGCCTGCGGATCAGCGAGGGCATCGCCCTCCAGCGCCTTCACTTTCAGCTAGACGGCTCGACTCCCGAGGTCTGCGTCCGGCGGGCGATCGTCCGCGGTCGGGTCGAGCCGCCGAAGACGAAGTACGGCCGGCGCGAGGTCGCGCTGCCCGATTCCCTGGTCTACCGCCTGCGTTCGCACTTCGCCGATACGGCGGATCAGGACTCGACCGCGCTCGTCTTCACGAACAGGGCGGGCAACGTCTTGGAGTACGGCAACCTGCTTCGCCGGCACCTCAAGCCGATCGTGGAGGAGGTCAACGCCCCCTGGGCGGGCTTCCACACGTTCCGCCACACGTTCGCTTCGCTTCACCTGAGCCGAGGGACCAACCTCCTCCAGCTCAGCCGGGCGCTCGGCCATCACTCGGCCGCGTTCACCCTCAGCCGCTACACGCACCTGCTGCCCGGCGACGAGGCCCCGGCCCTCGACCTCGACCCGCTACTGCCCGTCGCCGCGCCCGAGAGCGCGGCGGCATTCGACCAAGTCCTCGCAAGCTAATCCGAGACGGAAGGAACCAACGATGAGCAACGGCAACAACCCGAAAGAGAACGGCGGCGACAAGGCGGACGCCGTGATCGTCACCGAGATTGAAATCTGCGGATGCACCAACACGGCGCTGGAGCGCGGTGACACCTGCGGACAGGCGAACTGCCCCAACCTGAATATCTCCGACGAGGAGCGCGCCGCGTGCCGCCGGGAGTTCGGCACGGAGGGGGTGTTCTGATGGGCAAGCGAATCCGCATTTGCAATTGCACCGCTGCGCAACTGGAGCGAGGGCAGACTTGTGGGCTCACCTCTTGCCCGAGCCGGCCGGCCCGGCACCCGCGCCTCTACCTGGACGGCGAGGCGATCGCGGCCGTGCCGACCGTCGAGGGGCGGGTCGATGATCGGGCACTCGATCTGCTGGCTGCTCACCCCGAGTTCGATCGAGACGTCTTCGCCTGGGTCGGCTCCGAGCATCTGGGCGGGGGCATCTTCTGCGCCTCGATCTACACCGGCACCGCCCCAGACAGCCCCTATCTCTGGGTCACGATGGGCGAAGAAGACGAGCAGCGCTTCCTGGCCTGCGTCTACGTCGGCGGCGCCGATGGCGAGGAAGCCGAAGACCCCTATCTCGTCGCCGACTGCGGCGCCGACGACCTGGCTACGGAGTCGCTGCGGATGCTCGATTCAGCGAGGGGTCGGTGACGGTGCTGGTTCCCGGTCGCTTCACCACCGCCTCGATCAAGACCCCCGATGGCGGTGAGTTGGAGGTCCGCCTGACCGATGGCGGCCATTGGCAGATCAAGGCGAAGCTGGGCGACGGCAACGACTGGCGCCCACTTTGCCGAGGGCACATCGACGGCAGCATCTTCGACGCCGTAAGGCCCGATGATCTGTCTCCGATCCGGGTCGGCCCGCTGCTGGTCGACCCCGCCGGTCGCCGGGTCGAGGTCCGGGGCGTCGAGCTGCGGCTGACCGCACACGAATACGAATTGATCGCGCTGCTGGCGACCGAGCCCAGCCGCGTCTTCACGAAGCAGGAGCTGCTGCGCGAGCTGTGGGGAAGCAGGGGCATCAGCAAGCTCCGCTCGCTCGATTCCCACGCGAGCCGGACTCGCTGCAAGCTGCGCGACGCCGGTGCCGCTGGCTTCATCGTCAACTGCCACAGCCACGGCTACAAGCTCACGGACGACCACGCGGCGGTCAGGATCGCGTCGCGGCCACGATGATCGGGCGGTGGTGGTGATGGCGACGAAGGCGAAGGTGCTGAGTCTTCGTCTTCCCGAGGACCAGGCAGCCGAGCTCGCGGCGGTCGCCCGCGTTGACGACGTTCCGGTCTCAGGGCGATCCGCGAGGCGATCGCCGAACACATCGTGGTCCGCCGCGCTGACGAGGGCTTCCAAAAGCGCCTCAGGAAGCAACTGGAAGACGAGCGCACGATCCTCGAGCGCTTCTTAGCTGACGACAGCGATCAGCCTGAGAAGCCGACGTAGAAAGCGTCGTGGAACCACAGCCGAAAGGTTCCCGGCACGCCCTCGACTTTCGTGACGGTGGTGGGGTCGAGATAGAAGCGGCTTCGCTGCATATCGGGCAGCTGGATCAGGACCATCAGCCGATCCTTGTCAACCTCGCTGGCCGACTCGATCCCGCCCAGGGTGACGTGCATGACCAGGGGGATCGTCATGGCGTCGATGTCCGTCGTCGGGTCCTTGGTGCCGATCTCGACCGCGACCGATTTGCCCTCCTGGCTCGACAGCCACTCAACCGCGTTGTCAAAGCTCATATCGGCCATCGTCGGGCGACTCTAGTGGGCGTCTCGGCTCCGACCTATGGTGGACGGCGATGAGCGACGACCGCACCCCGACCCGTCTAGCCGTCGATTGGCGACACAAGCGAGCCGAAGTGGAGCTCGCCAGCGGACTTGTGGTGGCGAGTCCGCTCGCCGGCCGAGCCGGGGAGCATGAGGGCGAGATCGGTCGCACCGATTACGACCCGGAGCGGAGGGAGTTGACGATTACTTTCCGCTGGGGCGAGACGGCGATATTTGAGCTTGGTCCTGCGGAGGCTCCGGACGCCCCGATCGTCTATCTCGACCAGAACCACTGGGTAATGCTCGCTTGCCAGCAGTGGTCGCCGCAAAAGGTGACGGCGCATCGCGACGGCTACGAGCGCCTGACGGAGCTTGCTCGCGAACGGGCGATCACTCTGCCGCTCTCGTCGGCTCATGCCTTTGAGACCGCCCGCAAAGACGGTCGCCAGCGCCGGGAGTTGGCGACCACGATGCTCCAGCTCTCCCGTGGCTGGCAGATGCGGAGCCCGCTCAAGGTCCGGCGGGAAGAGCTCGTCTGCGCCATTGCCGGACTCCGCACCGACACCCCGCTCCGACCTCGTCTGGTCTTCACGCTTGACCCCGATGCGCTGTTCAGCAGCTCCGACTATTTGGGGGAGTCGTCGCCGGCGCGGGACCTCCAGGCTCGCCTGACCTGGGCTTCGGCCATCGCCGAGACGTTGATCGAAGACGAGCGCGAAGACGATGAGGACGCTCGGGCCAAGGGGGAGCGGTGGGCGAAGATGTATGCCGCGATCGGCGTCGGGTTGGGGGAGTCGAATGCTTCGCGCGAGGAGAAGCGGGCCGCTGCGCGGGCAGCGATCCTGGAGGACTTCGCCAACGACCTCGCTGGAGCTGCGGCGGCTGCCGGGCTTGACTCCCAGGCATGGGAGCACTGGCTAGAGAACTCCGAGGAGACCATCGCCGCCATGCCCGCGATGGGCCGCATCCAAGAGATCACCGCCCAGCGCCTCAGCAATCCGCAGTACCCCTGGCGCGTCAACGATCTCAGCGATATGCACTTTCTCTCCTGCGCTGCTGGCTACGCCGACTTCATACTGGCCGAGGCAGCGACCACCCACGACCTGCGGCGCGCTGAGTCCCGCGTCCCGGCCGGCGCCCGCATTTGCCGCTCTCCGGCCGAGTTGGTCGACGCGATCGAGGCCGAGCGATAGGGCGGGAGGGCTGGGGCAACAAATGGGGCAACATGCCCCACAGACTCCAGCCGATCTCAGCCGATCTCGATCGGGCGGAAACCGCTCTAGGAAGCGCTCCACGTAGCCCAGCGGGTCCACTGGATCGGGCTCATAACCCGAAGGTCGCAGGTTCGAATCCTGCCCCCGCTATAGGACGAAAGCCCCGCAAATGCGGGGCTTTCGCATTTCTGGAGGCGCAGACAAAGGGGTTCAAAATCGCTCATGGGGCAACGCCTGGGGCAACATGAGCTTCGAGAGAGGTCGATTCCAGGTATGGAGCTGGGCATCTAGTTCTGCTGCTCGGCACTCAAAACGCGGCTTCACTGCGCCTGGGACGGCGCCGCTAAGGCATCCGGTTTGGCGCCTAGTTTTAGTCAATGGCGTCACGAGGTCTCTTCTATGCACGTCTCGAGGACCGCGATTGGAACTTCCTCGAGAAGTTGGGTGACGACCCGCCGTTCGACGGCTCTGTAATTCGTGCCAACTATCTGGCCGAGTATCCCCCCGAGGATCGTCGCTACGGGCAGCAGCACGACCGCATTACGGAGGTACTAGAGGAGAAGGGCTGGCCGTGGGCGCTTGACCCCCACACCGCGCCGCACGCCCACCACCTTGCTCACGAGTGGACTCCTCCACGAGCCCGTAACTGCACGCTTGCCCAGGCACTGCCCTTGCCCTGGACTCTCGAGAGCCTTGCCGACCCCGAAGCACAGGGCGAGCTGATCGACCGCTCGGTCGCCCTCCAGGAATCCGCCGGAACGCTCGCGGCCCCCTACATCGAGGTCGACCGCCGCGAGCCACGCTCGATCCAAGCGAACAGCCAACTGATCACCGCGACTGCTGAGCGGGCTGGTGACCAGCGCATCCTCGCCTACCTGCAAGTGCTACAGGGAAGCCTTCGAAGTGGCACTGCGGCAGAGGCCGCCAGGCGCTTCATCGACGCCGGCGCAGAAACCATCTTCATCCGGATCAGGGGCTTCAACTCGGCGAGCCTAGATCAGCTGGTCGATTACCTGGAGCTGGTCGAGCTAATCGCGGCCGAAGACGCCCGTCCGGTCGCCGACTCGGCTGGCTACTTCGGCACCGTCGCGATCGCCGCTGGCGCCGATGCGATGACCGGCGGCGCCCGGTATTTCCGAACCGTCCCGGCGGCTCTGCTCACGCGACCGCCCGAGCCCCCCGGGGAGGATTCCAAGGACGAGGACGACAATCAAGGCGGCGGTCAGCCCCTCTTCTACGAGCTTCCAGGTCTTCTAGAGCGGGTGTCCCCTGGCGAGGAGCCGGCGGCACCCAATGGCGAGCCGGCGCTCATTCGCGCTCACAACTTCCGCGAGCTAAAGCGGATGTCACGCCTTGCGGCGCAGCAAGGACTGCAGTTTGCAGAGACGCTGAGAGCGATCGGTTCGCCGCAGGCGATGCTCTGGGCTGGAGCGCTGGATCAGCGCGCCGAGCGTCGGCGCGCATCCTGAGCGAGGACCCAGGACGCAAGAGTCTCCCCGGCTTCGACGGCTGCCGCTTCCCAAAGTAGTCTGCGGCGGGGTATGGCCCTGAGGTGATCGCTGGCCCATTCCCCGAGCGGCATCTGGGCTTCAATCGCGGCGCGGCGCCATGCGCTCGCCGCATGCAAGGGAACGCTTGCCCGGATCGTGACCTCGTCCTCGTTGTGCGCGCGGAGCCTTACGACTACTTGATCGTTACGAGGCCGCAGCGCGCGAACCGCGGCGGCAAAGCTGCTCGACCGTAGCGGCGCTCCGGGGAGGGGGGGAGGGGCTTCGCCGCGACATCATCGAGATGTGTCCGTACATCTTCGATATCGCCATCGACCTGTGCCGCAAGCCGAACAGCCCGCTCGCTCTCGACCACGACCCCGATCCAGGCGTCCTCGCGGAAGCTTTCCTCGCGTGCGGCGCCTCCGATTGCAGCCGCCAGCAGTCCAGAGACCTTAAGCGTGAGAGAGGACTGGCTGACTCCGGGCCGAGTCGGTAGCCGCCTCAGATCGCGCTCGGGTGCCTCGAAGCGCTCACGATTAGGCGACTCGACATCAATGAGATACAGGCTCATTATGGTTAAACCATAAACTCATCCTCGGATGGCGAAGGCAGGCAAGCCTGAAGATCGTGAAGCGGACGTGGTCCCCGCCTGGTTCCTTGGAGGCAAGCGTCGTCGCTTGCTGCTGGAAGCGCTCATCACGAGGCCAATGAGAGGCTGGACGGTGCCGGAGTTGATGGAACGCGCCGCCTGTGGTCAGGCCACGGCCTATGAAGTCGTACGGGTGCTTTCTGACCTCGGTTTACTTCAGTCCCCCGATGAGCTGTACCGCTATCGCTTCGACGACAACCACCAGCTCGCAGAGCCTCTGCGGGGCTTGTTACGGGCTCTGCGTCCTTATGCATCACGACCCGTTCAGCGCCCTTCTCGGGGAACGCGCCGAACCTAAGACCGAGCTATGGGGCGGAGCCCATTGCTGCGCCTTGTTCAGATGGGCAGGTTCTCTATAGAGACGCTGAGATACCCGCCGCTTTGAGTATTAGGGTCTTTCAGCGCTGGGTTGAACTGCTCGACCCGGAGTTAGAGCGCCAGATATTTCAATTACTCGACTGCAAGGGTTGGGCAGAGCCATAGCTTTCAAACGGCGACTGGTCTTTTACGCGTGGGCCGACACGAACGAGAATCATCCATTCCAGCGGATCGCTGGGGCAGCGGCTCTCGGGGCCCTATCCGATGACGAAGTTGTCTTGACTCATGGCGAGGACTACCTGACCGCAGTTGAGGTTGTTGATCCAGGGACCGATCGGACCCCGACGCGATTTATCCTCCATGCCCTTCACGGGCCCGGCAGCCGCCCGAGCCAGTGGGGACCGGGTGAAGGGGCGAAAAGCATCCGCATAGGCCGCGGTCGCTACACGGCCTTTTCAAGTCACGTCGTCCTGTGGGGGGACAAGATTGCTGCTCTCGACGCTCACGCAAATGCTCCGGGGCTGGGCCGTCTTTCGACCTACTTCATACGACAGGCCACGGAGCGGGTTTGCTTCCGATCGCTCTATGAGCAAGAGACGGCGGACCGGCTCCGCGATCTCGACGGCATTCGTGGGGTGGAGTTCTCCATTCACGAGCCCCACAAGATCCAGCGAGCCCGAGCTCGAGGGATGCTTGGCTCTGTTCTTCCGCGCCGGCACTTTCCTTCGGTCCACGTTTCGGCGGGGATGAGCCGCAAAGAGCCAGAGGACGCCTATATCGATGATGAGCTGGCCGAGGAGCTGTTTTCTCTTGCTGACGACGCCGAGCAGTATTTCGACAGGATCAAAATCCGAGGACTCAGCAAAACGGAGAGAACCGCGACGGGGAAGAAGAAGTCGATAGAGGTCAATCTTCTGTCAGAGCGACTCCAGGTCGAGGATTCACTGGAGGAAGCTCGGGGCAATCCGAGCATGCCGGCGCAGGAGGCTGTTTTTGCTGCTCTCGATTCAGCCCGACGTGAGTTGCAGCGAGGTGGCAGGCTTGCCGCAGCCGCCGAGGCGCGCCTGGCTTTGGATGCGGACTAGGGAGCTGCCCACCCCGAGTGGAAGCTGGCTTGATCGCCACCCCGCGCTGAGCATCAGCTTCGCTGCGGTCTTGATCTATGTCGGGCTGCGGATCTATTCAAGATTGCATGAGGGGCCGGTCTTGATCGCCTCCGCCGATCCCGAGCAACGGCTGGCTATTTACGGCCAGATAGCCAACAGTGCCGTAGCAATCCTCGGCATCGCTTTCACGGTTCTCGCCATCCTCCTGGCGTTGCCGGACCGGCCGCTCGTCAAGGACGTTCAAGCAAGTGAAACCTGGCCGCGGCTTCGGGCGCTGCTGATGACGACGGCCCTACTGGCACTGATCGCCTTGGTTGCTTCTCATCTGGCGACGGCAATTGACAATGGTGTTCAGGGGCGAGAATGGCTTGAGCAGGCAATAGTCGCCAGTTGCGTTTCGGCGGTCGTTGCAATCGCATTCGCCGGTTTGACCTTTTGGCTCATTCTCATTCGGATTGATGAGCCGGATGACCCAAGTCGTGGGAGGGGGGAAGGCTGACCGCGTTTGAAACGAACCGCCCTCACCCAGGGTGAGGGGAACTGCTACCCCGCTCGACAACGGGCGTCAGCCACGCTGAAACCTTCGAGAAGTCGACCTCCTCGACTTCGGGATCAGACCGTAGCTTGCTGAGGCGGACCCGGCGCTGGTTCTTGCCGTCGAGACCGAAGCGGTCCTCTACGAGGGCACGGCTCGCTCTTAGGCCCTCAGTGACCCGGAAATCCTCGTCGAAGATGACCACGACTAGCGAGTCGTATTCGTCATCGCTGATCGGCGAGAGAACGGTCGGATTGGACTCCGGCGTCCTGCGGCGGGACTTGACCTGGATAAGCTCGCCGTCGGGGGCCTTCACGTCCCAGCCCTTCTGGCTGAAGGAGGCCCGCTCCCCGCTGTAGTGGTCGCAGACGATTGCCTCGGCGATATCGCCAATCGGGTTGTTGTTCGTGCGGATTACCCCGAGCGTGCGGAGCTGGCGCATGATTGCGACCCAGTCGCTAAGGAGTTCTCGTTTGTCCTTGCTGCCCGCGTCGTAGCTCACTCGGTGGAGCCTAGATGTCTCCCTTCAGATGACGCGAATCTCGGTTTGCCTGGATCGGCTCCAGAACGGTCCAGCCTGCGCCATTCCGATTGGGATCGCCTGGGGGATACTGGAGAGCGAAGGCTTGGGTGGCGACGTCGTCGGTCGCGAGACCGCCGCTCCACGTGACGTATGCACGAAGCCCAAGGGGCGACTACACGAGAAGGGTGACTCGATGGCTAAGGCAGCTGGCGCCGGCGGCGCAGATAGCTCAGTCGCGGACGAGCTCCGCAGGCTCGGCGTGAAGGGTGTCCTCGTGCAGATGGCCGAGCGCGGCCAGCTGCTCGACCTGAAGTGCGAGATGCCGCAGTGCTACCACCACAAGGGTCGAGCCGCATTCGATCCGGTTGCAAAGACGCGCACCAAGTGGGCGCCCTCGCCCGACCACTACCCGACCCTCAAGTCGGCCGGCGGGCACCTCGTCCCTGAGAACGTTCGACTGTCCCACACGGAGTGCAACCAGCGGGATCACACCCGGCGGAAGCAGATCGGGGCACTGCTCGCGAAAGGCAAGTCCCTCGCCGAGATCGCCGAGGCTCTGAACCGCAGGAATGTCCTCCCGGCCCACGGTACGAACCGATGGACGGCCGCGATGGTGCGCAAGGCCTACGTGTCCTAGATCGACCGTGGAAAGACTGCTGCTTCGCGCGCCCCGGCGCTTGCTGTCGATCGGATTCGTAGATCGCTTCGACCGACCGCTGCCCGCTGAGGGCAGAGGCCCCGAAGTGAAGATCAGCTGTCGTCGGGGGACTGCTCATTTGCCTCGTCGATGATCTGGCCTACCGAGTCGAAGCGAGCGGCAAAGCCCTCCACATCGTCAAAGCCGAAGCCCTTGAGCCCATCCTCAACGGCTTCGGCGAGGCGCTTGAGATCGGCGGCGATGGCTCGGGCGGCCTCGTCCCACCTCGCCTCCGTCACCTCGCCCATTCCGATCAGTCCAGCGGAGGACGGAATCAGTCGGCTGGCGGTTGGGACGATGCCCATGATTAGGAACCAGAAGTCGGGAAACTCGTCCAGCATCGTCGGCCCTACCTGCACGAGGATTTTGACTTCGCCGGTCTCCGTGTGGCGTTTGCCGAACGTGCTCAGGCGAGACCCTGCAAAGCGAGGGTGCGCCAGCTCGGAGTAGTGGCCGTACATCTCATCGAAGCTCGGCTTGCCGATCCGCCGTCGGACTGCACCGGGGGCGAAGTCCTTGTGGCCCTGCTCGGTGTTGACCCACTTCGCCGCTTCCTCGGGGTGCGCGACGATCAGCTCGATCAGATCCTGCGTCTCGTAGGCGGTGCGAACCGCGTTGTAGGCCTGACTGAGATAGCCATGGCGCGCAAGGTGCAGTGCCGCCATCAGGTCGCTGAGAGCACGCGCGATCAGATGGCGAATGACGAAATGGGCCTCGCCGGTGCCCTTGCCGCCCGAGTCCGTCAGCAACTGCATCGGGTGTTCCAGTGCCGCGACCAGGGCGTCTTCGGCCGCTTTGTGATCGTTCCGGCCGACGATTGGGAAGGCAAGCTCGGTCTGCATCCGCCGAATCGGCCCAGGCTCTGGGAGTTGAGGCTCCACTGCGGGGCCATCGTGACAGCGCGGTCGGCGCCCCTGGATGTTCGATTTCGAGCCGACCTACTGGGGCAACAAATGGGGCAACATGCCCCACAGATTCCAGCCGATCCCCACATAGCTCGATCTCGCCGAAACCGCTTGAAACCTAGCTCCACGTAGTCCAGCCGATCGAACGGATCAAGCTCATAACCCGAAGGTCGCGGGTTCGAATCCCGCCCCCGCTATTTCACGAAAGCCCCGCAAATGCGGGATTTTCGTTTTTATTGTCTGGCAGACAATAAAGTGCAAATCGGCCGTGGGGCAAGCTGTGGGGCAAGGTGAGGTTTTTTTGCACCCCGTACGGCGAAGCGTCCTGGCACTCCCGCTTTCTAGCCAGCGATGCCTGCCAAAGACGACGAGCGTTAGTTCCGCCCGATGCCCCTGTTAACGTTTTGTCTGTCAATGTCAAATGGGGCGGCACCGCTGGAACGGCCCCGCCCCCGGCTCACGAGAGGTGACCTCATGAGCGTTTCTCATGCTACGTCGGTTCGGGAAGGTCTAGGAACTTCGAGGAGGCGCGGGGCTTGCTCGCACGACTTCCCCCACATGCCGAGCAGCGCTTACCGGGTCTTCGTGTTCCCAGAAGCGAAGCACGGTCCAGCCGTCAGATCGCAGAGCCGCAGTGATGCGGGCGTCTCGGGCTTTATTGGTCGCGATCTTCTCGTCCCAGTACGCCCGATTGGTCGTCGCTCGAGTTCCGTGGAGGGAACACCCGTGCCAGAAGCAGCCATCGACGTAAACAGCAATTCGACGGGCGGGGAACACGATGTCCGGACGGATCAAACGTCCTCCAATGGGTCTAATCGGGAAGTCCACGCGGTATCGCATCCCAAGTCCGTGGAGGACTCGTCGCAAGGCCAGCTCGGGTGCGGTGTCGCGCCGGCGGTTCGCACGCATGATTGCTCGACGGTCGGGAGGAACCCCATCCCATTCGGGCCTCCTAGCACTTTGGTTGCTGTCGCCACGGCTCATCGCCTTTACTCCAAGCCTAGGCTTATGCCGGTGCGCTTGCTCGCCACCGAGGGAACCGATCTAGACTTTCTCCGCTCGTCTCGGCCAGTTGTCGAGGCGGGGAAGAAGCAATCCTCGATCGGGATCGCCGACCTATTCGCGGGCTGCGGGGCAATGACGGTCGGCGCGATCGAGGGCGCTCGCCGGGCCGGGGTGGCGGCCGAGTTGTTGCTAGCCGTCGATCACTGGCTCCCAGCGCTTGAGGTGATCGAATCGACGTTCGAGGTCGATTCCGATCGCGTCGCGGGGCTCGACCTAGTTGGCGTCCTCGAGGATGAGGCAGCCGCGGACGGGGCCGCGACAGAAAAACGCATACTCGACCAGGCCGCAGACGCGGATTTGCTTCTGGCTGGGCCGCCTTGCCAGGGCCACTCGGCACTGAACAACCACACCCGCCACGACGACGCTCGCAACGACCTCTACCTCGCGGTGGCGCGGGTCGCTCGTCTCATCAAGCCTCGCGCGGTGATCGTGGAGAACGTTCGTGGAGTGGGGAGGGATCGACGGAAGGCCGTCAGTCGCTGTGCCGAAGCGCTAAAAGAGCTGGGCTACACGGTCAAGTCGCAGACGCTCGATCTCTATGCGCTGGGCGCGCCACAGCGACGCATCCGGCATGTCTTGGTGGCGACCAAGGCCAAGGCGTTCGACTTCGAGGAGCTACCCGAGCAACCGGGGCGCACGGTCGAATGGGCGATCCAGGATCTCAAGGACATCGATGGTCGAACGTTGTTCGACACCGCGTCCGCGCCAAGTAAGGAGAACAAGAAGCGGATGAAGTGGCTCCTGGACAAGGACGAGTTCGACCTACCGAACCCGATGCGTCCCGAATGCCATCACGATGCGCATAGCTACGTCTCCATGTACGGCCGCCTGCGTTGGGATGAGCCGGCGCAGACGATCACCAGCGGATTCGGATCGATGGGCCAGGGCCGATTCGTCCATCCAGGCGCAGCTAGGACGATCACCCCCCATGAGGCCGCGCGGTTGCAGTTTTTGCCGGACTTCATGGATTTCAGCCACGTCGAGCAGAGGACTGAGCTGGCGACGATGATCGGCAATGCGGTGCCGCCGATCATGACGATGGCGATAGTCCAGGCGCTGATCGAGCAGGACCTGCTTTGAGCTTGGCAAACGATAGCCCCGGCGCCGAGCAGGCGCCAGGGCTATCGGTTCCGGCTTAGTCGGTTGACGCCGCTGCCGGCTTCTGGCGAAGCGGCCCGATCAGCCGCTTGACCTCCCGTACCGTGTGGTAGCGGTCGGCCATGAAGGCGGCCGTCAGAGAGACCGGGCTGAGGGCAGTGTCATATGCCGTGGGGGTCCAGGTCGAGCCATTCTGGAGCTGTCGCAACCCCGTCACGGCCTCGACCATCTTCTGCTCGATCCACTCCTGGGTATTGGCCTCGATCGCAGTGGCAGTCGAGTCGTCGCCGTCTGGGTTCCCCCAGTCGTTCAGGTGCTCGAGGATCGACTTGTAGCCGCGGAACTCAAGGTTGAGAAGCAGCTCCGACGCAGTCAAGCCATCGACTCCCGCAACCGCTGCGGCGCGATCACGAAGGCCCCTCCCGTTGGCGTTCACGATGGTGAGGTTTTCGGATTCCTCCTCGGTGACCCAGCGAGGCGTGAGTTTGAGCAGGGAAAACACCTCGCTCGCCTGCTCGCCCTCTTCGCCAACCTGCGGCAGCAGGGCGCCGATTCCCTGTACGCCTTCGCCACTACTTTGCCGAGGCCCGGGTCCTATGGGCGTCTCGAATGCAGCCCCATCGTTGCCGCCCGATCCGGCCACCTCGTCGCCGCTCGCCTTGGTTTTCCCGCGCGGGTCGCGACGCGCACGGGGTGGCCGCAGTATGGAGAACACCTCTTTGAGCCTTGAGTTGATCCGCTTGGCCCGATCAGGGTCCTCCTCGTGCAGACGCTGCTGCTCCTCGACCACCGTCTGCCTGATTGCCTCCGGCATGCGGCCTGGGTCGCGGAACTGATCGGCCCACACCGCCCAGGCGTCGGTCTCGAAGACCGGCCGACCGTTGACGAGCACATGGGCGCGAGCAAAGTCAGACGCAGTGCTCTCGCCGATCGGCTCCAGTACGAAGCAGATGCGCTGCTTGCCGAAGATGATCCCTAGCCGAGCGAAGAACGGGTTTGCCTGCCCACTCGTCCGCCAGTCGTGCAGCTCGTTCTGAAACAGGATCGCGAGGCTGCCGCCGCCGTAGGTCCGGCTGGTGAGGTCTGAGCCTTTGCCGCTCGGCGGCAATATCCACCAGTGCATCCGGGCCGGCGGGATCGAGGCCGACGGAAGGCCGGGCAGGTCCACGGCCCCGCGCTTTCCGGTGCCTTCGCGGTCTGCGTACTGATCCCACAGGCCGCCCGTTCCAACGACCTCGGTCCGGTTGAAATAGTTGGCCGATTCCGCGTCCTCTCTCGTGAGCGGCCACTCGCTTTCTTCCTTCGCCGGCTGGCGGACCATCAGCTTGCTGCTGTCCTGTCCCATGCGGAAGAACCTCTGGTGCAGGTACTTAGTGAGCCAAATGCGCTTCCGGTCGCCCGGAACCACGGTGTTGGCGCCTTCCTCGCTTCCGAGAAAGGTCACGACGGTTCCGGAGGCCTGCTTCACGATGAACTCGGGGAACAGTTCCTCGGGCACCTCCACGACTACATCGCCGTGGTCGTTGAGGGACTTGGCCGCATACTCGCGTCCAGTCCAGCCGATCTGGATCATCGTGCGCTGTCCGTCCTTCATGGATCGGATCAGGACGCCCTCTTTGTGGCGCGTGGGGCCGGCGATCTTGAGGCCCATTCCCTGGTTACCGGTGATCGACTGATTCCGGTTCGCGCCGGTGACTGCGAGCGTCGTCATGTAGCGCTCGAGCTCGGCCCTGGTCATGCCGTCGCCGTTGTCGGCAACGCATAGCTGCCAGAGGTCGTCCTGCTGGGCGTGGAGGGCCCAGTCAACGTCGAACTCGATCAAGCCTTCGGACGGCTCGATGCCTGCTGCGACCTCCGCGCGGCGCCGGCGTTCGATGGCCTCCTGGGCGTTCTTGCACGCCTCCCGGTACTCCTGGTTTGGCAGCAGCTCTGCGGCGAGCTTGTCTGCGATGAAGTCTGCGTTTTCTACTTCGAACATTGATCTGTCTCCTTTGTGTGCGGCCTCGAGGCCGGAGTCGTTGGAGGCTCCTCGGCGGGCGTGCGACAAGACGAGGTCGTGTCGGATCGACGCTCGGAGCGGTGGTGTTCGTTAATTGATGTCTACGGTGCCGCTGCTGCAGCGGACCGTGAGTAGGCGGCGTGCGGGTGGCGCTTTCGAAGTGCAGGGAAGGCCCGGACGGCGCCCGTGCGAGGCACGGTTCTCATTGCATCTCCTCTCGTGAGCGGCACTCCCCTCGTGGACGTGCCGATGTCGATTGGTGCCCCATCCGAAGGCGGACTGGACTAGGTCGAGTCCTCCAGCCTCAAGAGCGCAGCGAGCATACAAAGCCCTGGAGGACGCTGTCCAGACTCATCGATGCCCTTGCCCGCATTCTCCATCGATTCCTGGATGCCGCCAACGAGTTCGGGCAGCTCACGGATGCCGAGCAGGACGAAACCGAGGGCGGCCTTGAGAGCTACGTCGGCCTAGACGAGGCCCAATATCCGTTCACGTCGCTGCTGCGGGAAAGCCACAATGCGACCTACGTGCCCCGAGACCTGGATGGGACGCTCCAGCTCTTGTGGCAGAAGTCGTCGATCTCGGATCGTTAGTCGCGAGGTCCGCTCTACCGGGAGAACCTTCGATGATGGGGCGCTTGAGGAACTTCTCGAGGACGACCCCAACTGGCTGGCCGAGGCCGGGATTTCGTTGTCGGTAGCGGAGCTGAATCGGCTGCTGGCGGAGCTTCCTCACGCGGATGGGCCGGTCCTGAGCTTCTAGATGATCGCTGGGGCAAGGAATGGGGCAAGAAGCCCCACAGATTCCAGCCGATCTCGATCTCGCGAAATGCGCTGGAACCTAGCTCCACGTAGTTCGGGTGTATCCAGATGCCCTTCGTGCCCACCCGTGGACCCCTTCAGGCGGGCTTGACCGATATAAAAGCTCAGGTACGGTTTCGGCGGCACAGGGACGAACGGGAGGGCCGTGATGACGGACGAGGCCGAGCGCCACTACAAGATGACGGTGAGCCTCAATGTGCTGAAGCACCTGGGGCTGAATCTCTATTCGAGTACTCCCGCTGTGCTTTCCGAGGCGGTCGCGAATTCGTGGGATGCCGACGCAACTGAGGTCGACATCGCCTGGGACAAATCGAAAAGGTCCATCACCATCGCCGACAACGGCGTGGGGATGGATCTGGCCGCGATCAACGAGAAGTTCCTGTTCGTGGGATACGAACGCCGCTCTCAAGACGCCGTCAAAACTGCGCTAGGGCGCCATGTGATGGGCAGGAAGGGAATCGGGAAGCTCTCCCTGTTCGCGATCGCCGACCAGATCGACGTCCATACGGTCCGAGTCGACGGAGGCACCGTCGATCGCAATGCGTTCCGGATGTCGACGCCCGCCATCACGAAAGCCGCTGAGGCAGAGAAATCCTACGAGCCGGAGCCTCTCGATCCATCGGTAACCGACGATCTGGAGCATGGGACGCGGATCGTCCTGTCGAAACTAAACCGTTCCGTGACGAAAGCGACCGAGAGCGGTCTTCGTGCCAGGTTGGCCCGCCGCTTCTCGATCATCGGTCCCGCCAACGATTTCAAAGTGACACTTGACGGTGCCGAGATCGGACCGGAGGATCGAGATTACTTCAAGAAGATCCAGTACCTGTGGTCGATCGGAGGCGTCGGCGATCGCTACGCTGATCAAGCGACGAACGCGGCCAAGAAGCAGACGCTCTCCGGGGTTGTCGACAAAGAGAAGAACTGGAGGGTAAAGGGGTGGGTCGGGACGGTCGACGAGGTCAAGGGCCTTGACGAGGGCGACAACCGACTCGTGCTTTTGGCCTGGGGGAAGCTCGTTCAGGAGGA
This sequence comes from uncultured Actinomycetes bacterium, assembly GCA_963832155.1. Classification (GTDB taxonomy): domain Bacteria; phylum Actinomycetota; class Thermoleophilia; order Solirubrobacterales; family 70-9; genus VAYN01. The sequence continues at coordinate 2,594,239 of CAWHTB010000002.1, read as the reverse complement.
CCTTCTCGCCGACATCAAGGCGGGTGGCCTGTTCACGAAGTACCTCACGGGCGAGATTCAGGCTGACTTTCTTGACCTCGACAGTGAGGACGACATCGCGACCAGTGACAGGCAGCGGCTGAAGCAGACTGACCCTCGCTACCAGGCCCTGAAGAAATGGGTCGAGGAGTCCGTGCTCAAAACCATCGGCAACAGCTGGCGCGACTTGCGCAACGAGGGCGCACTGGATGACGCTCTAGCGAATCCCGCGGTTAAAGAATGGTGGGAAACGCTCGACACGGTTGACGATAAACAGGCAGCCAAAAAGCTGATAGGCAAAATCGGGACCGTCCTCAAGGAAAGGGAGGAGGACAAACGCGAGCTCTACGCTCAGACCATCCTCGCGTTCGAGAAGCTGCGCGCGAAGCACGCTCTGACCGCCATCGACGAGCTGTCGGACGGCGCTGACATCGGCGAATATCAAAGAGTCTTCGGCGGTCAGGACGAGGTCGAGATGGTTCTCTATCACCAGATTGCTTCCGGCCGGGTGGCGGTGCTCGACAGCTTTCAGAACATCGCTGGCACGAAAAAAGAGAAGGTCGTCCAAAAATATCTTTACGAACATCTATGGCTGTTGGATCCATCCTGGGAGAGGCCGACCACCAACAAGGCACTTGAGCAGGTGGTAGATAAATATTGGATGAAAAAAGGAGCCAAACTAAGCAAAGCGGAGGCAAAAGGACGCTTCGACATCAAGGTGGTCACCACCGCAGGCCAGCAGGTGATTATCGAGTTGAAAAAAGGAGACATCAAGCCGTCCTTCTCCGTCCTTTACGGACAGATGGGCAAGTACTACGAAACCCTGTCCAAAGTACTGGCTGCGCAACTCCAAACCGTGAATCCGTCGATCCGGGTCGTCGCCCTCGTGGGGAAGCGACCCGACGACTGGGGCAGGAGAAACAGGAAATCGCGCTCAGTGCCATAAACGGGACGATCGTCACCTACGACGAGCTAATCGACAATTCCCAGCAGGCATACAGCCAGTACATCGAGGCATCCTCGAAAGCGTCGACCCTGAACGCGATCCTCACGCGTATCACCGACCAGATCGACGAGGACTAGACACGTCACCGCCCGCCCCCGGGTCAACCGTCGCGATAGTCACCAACGAATCTGCTTAAGGAGGCGCGAGGCAGGCTGGGGTGGACGACCCTGGAGAGTTGGCCCTGGTCGACTCGATCTCGCCCTCGTCGCCAGCAAGGCGTTGCTCATTGTGGATTCATGCGCCGGGCTAGCCCTCGTAAACCACGGAGCGGCCCTAGCGGCTTGGTTGACCAGCCTTCGATGTCTACTCCGATTCCTCGGCCGCCTCGCCAGGCAAAAAGCGCTAGCTTCCGCCCGTGGTCTCCCGCAAGCGCTCATGGATGTATGACGAGGTCGTCCTCGCGTTGCAGTTGTACCTGCGTGAGGGCGTCGGCAGCCTCCAGCAGGCGAGGCCGCTTAGTGAAGAACTGCGGGCGTGGCCTGTTGAAGGGCATTTCGCCGCCAACCCGTCATTTCGAAATGAGCAGTCGGTGCGTAGCAAGCTGTACAACCTCCAGTGGCTGGAGACGGATGGTGCTCGCGGGCGGGGCAACGCGGGAGCACAGACGGAAGAGGTCTGGCAGGAGTTCGGCGCCGACTTGGAGCGGGTCGACGCGACGGCGGTAGAGATCCGCAAGGCCCTCGCAACTATCGACCGCAGCAGTGCGGCAGCCGAGGACGAATACGAGACCGACGAGTCCGGCATCCGGCTCGTCGCCCACCGTCGGCGCGAGCGGGACGCAGACCTGCCCCGTCGCAAGCGCGCGGAAGTGAGAAGGCTGACGGGGGCGTTGGCCTGTGAGGCCTGCGGCTTCGATTCCAACGCCACCTGGGGCGTCGAGGGGATCATCGAGTGCCATCACCTGATTCCAGTCAGCGAACTCGAGCCGGGCGAGACGACGAAGCTCGCCGATGTCCGCCTCCTCTGCCCGAACTGCCATCGCCTCGTCCATTCGCGCAGCAAGTGGCTCACCTGGGAGGAATTGCTCGCCTATGTCCAGCGAGGCCGAGCGGTCTGAGCTGTTGACCAAACCGCCGCTGATCTGGGGCAACAAATGGGGCAACATGCCCCACAGACTCCAGCCGATCCCAGCCGGTTCTCGATCTCGCGAAATCCGCTTGAAACTGTGCTCCACGTAGTCCAGCCGATCTCAGGGTTCGGGCTCATAACCCGAAGGTCGCGGGTTCGAATCCCGCCCCCGCTATTCCTCCATTAGTTACTTCCGCGTCGCGAACGGAGCGATGCTTCTCCGGCTAAAAAGGGCAGCTCGAGATTCCGCGCAGCTCTACATCGACAAGCGTCGGGCCACCGTGGGGTGGACGACACGATCAGGACCTTCACCCACGCCATGCGGGGTGAAGTGCGGGAAGGGAAGAGAACGGGACAGCCGGTCGGGCCCGGCCACTTTTCTGTCCGCACGAGTCGTTCATCATCTACGGGTTGAACGGCGATGAGAGACAAGCGCTGGATGAACTGGCCGCCTGGCTGCCGCGGGTCAAAGACCAGATCCGCGGACAGATAGTCATCCATGAGGCGAAGATCGCCACCGGCACGCAGACGACGGTGTCGATAGATCACCGTTTCTCATGTGATCTGCCAAAGCACTCTGGTTGGCATGTGCAGACGGCCCCGACCTTTCTGCCCAGCACCCATTTCTCCTCGGAGACCCGGGCCCGGGTGAAGAGCGCCGAGCGGCAGCGCGGCAGGGCGATCTATTGCCACGATCCGCAGCTGGCCGAGGTAACCGCTGTCTGCAGCTACCACATCGACGCCAGGCCCCACCTGTCGGTCTTGATCACGAAGTTGGGGTTCCGCGACGACGTCGAGGGAAACCCCACCCTCGAGGCTCGGACCCTCGCCGGTGCCCTGGTCCTCAAGCACCACGTGCACGCGATCGCTGACCGCATTGGCCGTGGTGGCCACGTCGATCTCGATCTCGCCGACCGACGTCAACTCAGCCTTGCCGGTCGCCTTGGGTTCCGCAAGGCACCGCGATTGAAGAACTTCAGGCCGGCGGGTCTGCACCTGCGACAGCCGGCGCCAGCGTAGGGCCCTAAGGTCAGTCGCGGGGCACCGGCGGGTAGCCGAAGAGCGCATCGGGCAGCTTCTGGCCTTGCTCATCCAGGGCCTCCTCGATCCGCTCAAAGAGCTCCGGTGGGAGCAGCCGCCGCGCAGATTCGATGAATTGCTCCCGCTCGTCGGGGCCGATCGTCTGCGCCTCGAAATAGGACTCAATCTCGCCTTCGACCCGTGCGGCCTCCTCGGGGGACGACTCCCGGGCTAGATCAATTAGATCTTGCGCTACGTCGTTGAGCGAGCGCTTGCGGTAGATCCCAGCCAGTCTCATCACCTCGCTGGGGGGGAGAACCTGGTCGCGCTCGCCGCGGGCCTCACTCACAAGATCGGTCCGCCGCGAAAGGGTCGAAGCGGCCACGTCTAGCATTTTCGCGGCGGCGCGAATGTTTGGATAGGCGCGCAAAGAATCTGCGCGCCTCGCGGCGGTGCGGGCCATTGGCGACTCCTCCTCGTACTGCGGTGCGCTGGGGGCTTGAACCTCTCACTTTAACCCAAAATGCAGCGAACGCAATCAGAGCATTGGCCACAACAAACGCACGATATGCAACAATATTGAAACAAGCTAATCCCGACCCGGCACGGAGGACACCATGCCGAAGTACGAAATCAACATTGAAGGCACGTCGCACGAGTGGGACCGCGACACGATCACCGTCGCCGAGCTGCGCCAGCTCGGTGGCCTTCCGGCCGACCAGGAAATGATCGAGGTCGATTTAAAGGACAACAGCGAGCGCGTGCTGGGGGAGGGTGAGACCATCAACCTGAAACCCGGCAAAGGCTTCGCTAAGAAGGTGGGGTTCAAGCGGGGATGACCGAGCGGATCGAAGCGGAGCTCGAACTCATCCGCTCGCACTATCCGGACCTCGAGTTCCGCGAGCAGGATCTTTGGGGGCGAATCCCTGCTTACCCCATTCCGCCCGGCTGGGATCGCGGACAGACCGAGATCGCCTTTCGCATGCCGCCCGACCTTTTCGGGCAGGAGCCCTACGGGTTCTGGGTCAACCCGCCGCTGCAGCTTCCAGGCGGCGCGCCCTCGAACACCTCCGGGCCAGTGGAGATCGGCTTCGGGCAAGGTTGGCAGCAGTTCTCTTGGTCGCCGGAGGGCTGGAAGCCAGGGCAGGAGCCCTGCGCCGGGACCAACATGCTGGACTTCGTCCGGTCCTTTGCTCGCCGTCTCGCCGAGGTGAACTGATGGGCCTCTCGCTTTCGGTGCCCGCGGACCTCCACTCCGAGCTGATCGCCCACCTCGCCGCCGGCGAGGACGAGCAGGTTGCCTTTCTCTTCACCGAGCCGCCCGGCGCGGGTGAGGTTCTGCGCGTGTGCGAGCTCTACAGGGTTCCGCCCGACGGCTTCCTCGACCAGTCCCCCTACTACTTGGCGCTCAGCGACGAGGTGCGGGCACGGGTGCTCGGCCGGGCCACCGAGCTCGACGGTTGCCTGATCGAGACCCATAGTCACGCCCATGGACCGGCCGGCTTCTCCGCAACCGATCTCTCCGGCTTCGACGAATGGGTTCCTCACGTGCGGTGGCGCCTTGGCGGTCGTCCTTACGTGGCTCTTGTCTTCGTCGGCGAGAGCTTCGACGCGCTCCTTTGGGAGGGGAGAAATGGGCACCCGGTACCGCTCAATGAGCTGGCGGTGCCTGGCGAGAAATCGGTTGCGCCGACCGGCATCACGCTCGACCGCCTCGCCTCACGCTCTCATGGACGCTGAGCAGCGCTACTCCCGGCACGTCGGCCTGTTCGGCGTGGAGGGGCAGCGGCGGATCGGCGCTACGAACGTGGCGGTCGTCGGGCTTGGCGGTCTCGGTTCCCACGTGGTTCAGCAGCTCGCATACCTCGGAGTTGGCGCGTTCCTGCTGATCGACGGAGACTCGGTCGAGGCGTCGAATCTTAACCGGCTAATCGGTGCGACGGAGGAGGACATCGGCGCGCCAAAGGCCAAAGTGGCGAGGCGGCAGGTCGAGGCAATCCAACCACGGGCAAAGGTTGAGGCCCGAGCCCGCCACTTCAACCCGATGGAGGACGAAGTGGTCCTCGCCGACTACGACATCCTCATCGGCTGCCTCGACGACGACCTGCCGCGGCTGGAGCTGGTGCGGACCGCCTCTGGCCTGGCCCTTCCCTACGTTGACCTTGCCAGCGACGTCACCCCGACCGGGGAGTTCGGAGGACGGATTGTCTTCGCCAAGGATGGCGAGCGGTGCCTCTCCTGTCTGGGGGAGCTTGACCAGCACGCGCTCGCCCGCGCCCAGATGACGCCGGAGCAGCGTGCAGCCGACGATGAGATCTACGGCGTCGACCGAAGCGCGCTGGGCGGGGCCGGCCCATCGGTGGTCTCGATCAACGGCGTGGTGGCCTCACTTGCCGTCACCGAGTTCTTCGTTTGGCTGACCGGTTTGCGGGAGCCGCGCGGATACCTGAGCTACCGTGGCGATCGCGCGATGGTGGGCACCCGAGCTGATCCGAAGCGCGACTACTGCCACTACTGCATGACGCTTTGGGGCACAGCCGAATCCGCATAGAAGTTCAGGCGCGGTAGTCGACGACATCGCCAATCCTTACAGGGGATGGACCTGAGGGCACTGGCTTATCTCCCCCCTTGCCTCCGCCGCCGCTGTCTTGCTTTCGAGGGCGGATCAGCGGTGTACTCGGTCGGCACGACGAGGTCACTAATGGAGCCGAATCCTGCCCCCGCTATACCGGAATTCAGCGACCGCCCCCTTGGGTGGTCGTTTTTTTCGTGGCTTGCGACCAGCTCGGGAGTGACGGTCGCTGCAAGCTCAAGCCGGCGGGTGGGCTTGGTGAAGGTGGCACACACGTCGCGGGCGTCAAACACCTCGATCAGCTCGTTCTCGTCGGCCTCCCAGAGCGCGTCGCGCATATCGGGGATCACGTCGAGCATGGCGGCGATCTCGTCAGAGTGGGCGCCCTCGGGGCGCTTGGCGCGCAGGGTCGCGATGGCCTCCTCGATTGATTCTTGAACTTCCCGGAGAAGAGCTGCGTATTCGCTGTAAGCGGACCAGCGGGTTCAACCAGATCGGAAAGGCGGCGCGGTGTTGAGAAACGGGGCGGAACTGGAGGGACTACCCAACCGATCGGCGGACCTCCCTCCGACGAGCCACTAGGGAGGAGAGGCAGATGAGCGACTTGACGCCAGCGCGTCGGATTGGAGAGCGCCTGCACGGACACATGCGAGCCAACGCCATCGCCTACTTGGCGCTGTTCGTCGCCCTTGGCGGCACCAGCGCGTGGGCGGCCGACAAGATCACCTCCAAAGAGATCGCCAAGAACGCGGTCCTCTCAAAGCACATCAAGAAGGTGAAGACCGTCGACCTCGCCAACGGGGTGGTGACGGATGCAAAGCTTGGAAACGACGCCGTTGACTCCAACAACGTCGCCGACAACTCGCTTGGCGCCACTGACATCCTCAACGGCACCATCGGCACTGCCGACCTGGCCGACGGTGCCGTGACGGCCCCAAACATCGAGGACAGCGCCGTGACCTCGGCAAAGATCGAGGACCGCGCCGTGACCTCGGCAAAGCTCGCGGAGGGCGCGGCCGGCTTCACGGACTACGAGTTCGTGGAGAGGGTCCACAACGTCAATCCCGGCGATACCTTCATCGTAGTCTCGGCAGGATGTCCGCCGGGCAAGAAACTGCTCGGTGGTGGCTTCGCGGTCCAGGACTCGAAGTTCCACGTCACGTTCGCGAACGCCCAGGCAAATGATGTGTACGCCCTGACTGCCTCCGTGCTCCCCGGCCAGACCATTACGACGAGGTCCCAAGCCTTTGTCAAGGCGATCTGCGCCCGAATCAACGAAACGCCGTGAGCGCTCTGTGCGCCTCGGCATCCCTGCTAGAGAGATCCGCCGGCAGCAGCTCGAAGGCGCTGGGGCGGCGCTAGTCAGCCCACCAGTCGCGCTGGCCATCGACGTCTTCGCGCGGATCCTCGCCGAGATTGGGCGCGCCGATGACGAGGATCTCTAGGCCCTCCGACCCGGCCTCATAGCCTCGCCACGTACCGGGCGGGACGCGCACCGCGTCCCATTCCTTGAGCTCGACGATCTCGTCGTCGAGCTTCATCCGCCCGCTCCCGCGCAGGACCACGTACACCTCCTCCTGCTTCATGTGCGTGTGGCCGTACGGAAAGCGATAGCCGGGCGGGATGCGCTGATAGCAAAGCCCGGACTGCTCGAGCTTGAGTGCCTTGGTTGCGAGGCGGAACTCAAGGTCCGGCGCGCCGTCGAAGTTGGACCCGAGATCCTCCAAGTCCCCCTTGAGGTTCCTGAGAGTGAACGGCACGGCGCAATCCTATGGGACCCCTGGCTGGGGTCGCCGACTTAGAGTTCGGCGATGACTCGATCCGAGGCGCTGCCTTCATCTGGAGTACTGGAGGAGATCCGGCGCATGGCGGGCTCCTCAGCCGTGGTCGTGGGTGTCGCGCGCCTCGAGGGCGGCCAGCACGCAGACACCTGGAGAGTCGATACCGAGAATCCCGCGACCAGCGTTGTCGTCCGCCAGTTTCCGGTGGGCGACCCTGCCCCGTTGTGTGAGCAGCGTGTTCTGCGGGTCCTCGATGGACTCGGCGGTTTGGCCCCGGTGTCGCTCGGCGTCGACTCGAATGGCCGATGGTCGAAATACCCGACTTCTTTGATCAGCTGGCTTGACGGTCGGCCGGACATCACCCCGACTGACCCCAAGGGGTGGGCGTGCGAGCTAGGTCGCGCGCTCGCCGCGGTGCACACGGTGCCGGCCGAGCGGCTGGCGGATTTGCCGACCGTCTTCGACCGTGGTGGAAGCTCGCAGGAGATATTGGGGGGGCCGCTGGCGGCGGAAGTTCGGTCACGCTGGTCACAGATCGTTTCCTCGCCGGAGGTGCTCTGCCACTGCGATTACTGGTCGGGCAACGTCGTCTGGGAGGACGGAAGGCTCGCGGGCATCGTCGACTGGTCGGACGGGTCACGCGGTCCACGTGGCTTCGACTTGGGCTGGTGCCGACTCGATCTCGTCCTCCTGTTCGACGAGCAAATTGCCGACGAGTTTCTTGCGGCCTATGAAGCAGGGACCGGCCAGCCAGTCGACGAGATGCGCCTTTGGGACTGCTGGGCTGTCGCTCGGTCCGATGACGCGGTTGGGTCCTGGACCCCGAACTACCTGCCGCTTGGTCGCGCCGACCTCGATGAAGAGGAGCTTCGGCGACGCCATGCGCAATGGACGGCACGCCTCCGGGAGCGGACGTGAGGCCGCAGATGGGCGATTAGCCGCAGCCGGCCTCGATGATGCAGACCACGCCCGCGCCCGGATCGGTGCGAACGTCCGCGGCAGCGGGATGCTCATCTCCACGGTGCAGCCGGGCTTCCTCGAAGCCGGCGCTACGCAACGTCGCCTCGGCCGTGGCTTCGTCGCCGCGATAGGCGTGGACCTTCCCGCGCACGAAGGCGCCGAGGATCACGTCGAAAGTCCGCTCCGGGAGTCCCCGGTCTCGCCTCGCAAAGCGCAGGTCCGACAGGTAGACGCCCTTGTCGAACCGCCCCAGTGCCGTGGCGAGCCGGGCCCACAGCGCGTCGACGGTGTCGTCGTCCAGGTAGGTCAGCAGACCCTCGGTGACGATCACCAGCCCCTCGGCTGGATCCAGGGTCTCGACAAGAGCCTCGAGGCTGCCCGGCCCACCCTCTTGGAGGACATCCAAGTTGGCCACACGATGGCGGTCCGTCAGCGACCCCATCCGGGCCAGCGCGTCGCGCTTTCGCTGTGCCATCCCCGGCAGGTCCGCCTCGACATAGGTAAGCCGCTCGCCGAACTGCTCGGTGAACCGCCAGCCCCTGGGGGACATCCCGCAGGCGACCTCAACCACCTGGCTGACGCCGCCGCGAATTAGATCGTCAAGGATTGAGTCGATGATTCGGTGACGAGCGAGGAGCAGGCCCTCCAGCGTCGGCCCGCCGAGCGTCTTGCTTGCTGCGAGGGGCAAAGCGAGCCCGCGATGAAGCATTCGTCCCTGCCACGTCGCAAGCTGAGGATGGGAGAGGCCGTTCCGGACCCAGGTCTCCCCGGTGTAGTGAGCCGTCGGCGATACCGCCCCCGATCTCTCGCTCCCGGTCACGGACGCCATTCTGACGAGACCCTCCCGCCGGCGGTCGGTGCACCGGCGTGCGAACCGGATTCGGCACTTCGGTCAAGTACGAGTAGAGCCCCGGAGACGACCGGCTCGCTCAGAAACGACGATCGGAAAGGGACACGATGAAGATCAAGGCATTTTTGGCGCAAGCGGTGGCCGGGTTGGTGCTCTGCGGGCTGTTCGCGCCCGGTGCGAGTGCGGCGGAATCGAGAGAAGTCACCTTCTGTAATGGCAATCAGATGAGCTCCGCCGAAAAAGCCTGGTTTGATGACCATCCGGGGGAAACCGGCTTCGAACAGGAAATCCAGACCGAAGAGGAAATCATCAAAGCGGTGCAGGCCGGCGTCCTCGGTCCCTGCACAGTCGCGCGGATCCCGATTTCCGAAATGGTGGAGGTTTCGAACTCCATCCTCGCCTGCCTGGATCCGGCACACGACCCGAGAAACGCGGCTTGGAACAGAGCGGACGCCGAGCGGTGCGTCGCCCCTTGGGCGACCGGAACCATCGCGAAGGCGTCGGGCAAGCACCGACGCTCCAAGCGCAAGAAGCATCATCCGGGCAAGGGGCGGCACCATTCGCCCCGATCTGGTGCCGAGATCGGGCTCGCCAGGTGACGAACTAGAGAGGTAGGGCCTGGTCTGCCGGTTGCGCGCCACCCGCGCAACCGGCAAGCCGGGCTTGAAGAAGAAAGAAACTTGGCAACTCCTCGCGCCGACAACGCCGTTATCGCCGAATCACTGGTTATCCCCTCTTCCTTCGGGGAGATCTTCGACCGGCACTTCGACCGCATCCACGGCTACATCCAGCGCCAGGTGGGCGCAGACATGGCAGACGATCTCGCTTCCCAGACCTTTCTGATTGCCTTCGACCGGCGCTCGAGCTTCGACCTCGAGCAAACCGCGGCCCGACCGTGGCTCTTCGGGATCGCGGCCAACCTCGTTCGCGGCCATCTGCGTGATGTTCGTCGGCGACTCAAGGCCTACGACCGAGTCGGCCTCGATCCGGCGCTCGACGATCTCGATGGTGTCGAGGAGAGGGCCGACGCGTCGGTGTTGCGCCGTCGGCTGGCCACCGCTCTCGCCAAGTTGCCCGCTGCGGAGCTCGAGACGCTGCTTCTCCATGCCTGGGCCGAACTGTCCTACGGGGAAGTGGCCGAGGCGCTCGGGGTGCCGGTCGGAACGGTGCGCTCGCGGCTCAACCGCGTGCGGGCGCGGCTGTGCGATCCGCTCGCCGACGGGCCGGAAGAGATATCCGCGCTGGGAGGACCGAGATGACGAAGAAGAGAAAGGACGAGTTCGAGCGTGTCGGCGAGCTGTTCGAGGGGTTGCCGGACGCTCGGCCCGAGGCCAGGGACGCGACGCGGGCGGCGCTTGTCGCGCGCTTCGAGGCCACCGAGCGCCGCGGGCCCCTCAAACGCCGGCGACGTGCTCGGCTCATCCTCGCCGCCAGCGGTTGCGCTGCTGCTCTCGTGGCAGCTACGGTCATCGTCACCAGCAGCGATGTAGCTGCCAGGGCTTATGCCGTGGAGTTGCAACCGAGTGGACTCGTGACCGTATCCATCAACAGTCTCGAGGATGGCGAGGGCCTACAACAAAGTCTGCGGGAGGCCGGGGTTCCGGCAGTGGTCGAATTCAACGACCGCAGCGACCTTCCCGCACTTCGTGGGCGCCCCGAGTTCCCGCCAGGGTTCCGCAATATCGCCCCCTCTCGTCACAGATCGATCGGCGCATGCACGGTGAGGCTTCCAGCGCCGGTAAAGGTGCCAGGGTTAGACATAACCGTAGAAACCATGGAACTCCCCTATCCGGAATCCCTCGGGCATCTCGCAGGTCTCGATCCCAGCCTTCAGCCGACTTTGCAGACGAGCTTCGAAGAGGTCAAAGAGAACTCTTTGCGGGAACTCAAACAGACCCTTAGCCCTGCGGGGTTCCGAAGGGTGGTCCGCAAGCTCACCGAAAAATCGCAGCAATACCCAGGCGCTCGCACTGAAACCGCTCGCGCCGAAAAACTAGAGGTTCCTCCCTTTACCTTCGTCCCAACCGAGGACTTGGTCCCACCAACCGAGGACGAAGGCGTGACCTTCATCATCGATCCGAATGGCCTCGAGGCCGGTGAAAGCCTCCATATCGTGACTACTGGAGGAGGCTTGCAATCGATGACCGCCTACACCAGGAACGCCATATGTACCGCCAATGGCGGGAGCAAGTGAGATCGCCGCCATCTCACTGATATGCAGGGTCTAGACTCCTGATTTGTGGCAGCGATGACAGCGCTTCGGCTTCGGTTCGGTGGATCATCCTGCTGGGTGCTGATCGGCGTGACGCTCGCGCTGGCAATTGCGGTCCTGATGCCGGCGAGGGCGGATGCCTTTGGCACCTTCGCCAACGGTGTGCTCACGGTTAGTGGCGGCGAGGGAAAAATCGTCCCTCGGTGTGTGAGCGACGGTGAGCTCACCGTCAGCGGCGTATCCGTCGACGACGGCCCTGCCTACTGCCGCGACTTGAGGCGAATAGAGGCTTCCTCGGGCGTATCCACCCTCTACGACTTCTCGCAGCTGCCCGACAGCCTCGGCGGCGGCCAGGGGCCGATCGAGATCCACGCCGTCTCCACGGTGAGCGATCCGACCGAATTCTCCGACGACAAATTCGTCGGGGCTCCGGGTCACATCAACATCTTCGACGGTGGGCTCGGCTTCGACTCCATCACTGGCGGCAACCTCAACGACAGGCTGGGTGGCGGCGCGGACAGCGACAAAGTCGACGGTGGGCTCGGAGACGACTTTCTACGCGGCGGGGCTGGGGGGGACAAGCTGCTCGGTGGTCCCGGCCGCGACACCTTGAAGGGCGGCAGCGGGAACGACAAGCTGGTTGGCGGCCCGGGCAAGGACACCGAAAAGCAGTAGCGCTACGCCGCAGTGGGCGGTCCGAACCAGGTGGTCAGAGCTCCAGAGAGTCCCGCGTAGGTTCCCTCTCCGACCCAGGCGACGTATCCGTCGGGCCGGATCAACACGGCGGTGGGAGCGGTGACCGCGCCGAGTACCGGCAGCTCCCACTCTCCCTCATAGCTCGCGCCGATCAACTGGACCCGGTCAGCCCATGGAGTGATGTCAAAGCCGTCGAGCTCACCGAGGTTGAGCAGCACCGGCTTGGCGTCGTGCAGCAGCTCGAAAACTCGGAGTGGGCCGTCGGCGGTCACGAGGTCCAGATCGGGCACACGGCGTCCGAGCAGGGGGTGGCCCTCGCCGAGGTCGTAGTGAATGTCCAGCCCGGAGATGATCCCGGCGAGCCGTTTGCGAGGCTCGTCCATGCTCGCCAGCTCCGACACCACATCGACCAGAGCCTGCATGCGCTCGTCCCGGCGTTGGAGCGCGGCCTGAGCCATCGTGTGTTGGATCGCGCGGGCAGCGACCGGGTGGCGCTCGGCGTGGTAGGTGTCGAGGAGGCTCTCAGGGGAGGTTCCGTTTACCACCTGAGCCAGCTTCCATCCCAGGTTCACCGCATCTCCCACGCCGAGGCTGAGGCCCTGTCCGCCCGCCGGGTAGTGCACGTGCGCTGAGTCGCCGGCGAGTAGGACTCGTCCCGCGCGGTAGGCCGCAGCCTGGCGAGTCATGTCGGTAAACCTGGAGATCCAGGTGGGATTGTGGATCCCGAAGTCGGTGTCGTACACCGTGATCAACGCCTCGCTCAGATCGCGCAGGGTGGGCTCGCTGCCAGGCCCGAGCTGCTGCTCGGTCACGATTACCCTCACCATCTTCCCGTCCTCCAGCCGTTGCAGGCCGTGGATGCCGGTGGCGTCGTGGCGAGTGCCCTGCGGCGGCTCCTCGGTCACCTCGACTTCGGCGATCAGGTTGCTCCTGGTCGGATCCCATCCGGGGAACTCGATCCCGGCTGCTTTACGGATGAGGCTGCGTCCTCCATCGCACCCGACGAGATACTGCGCCCGCAGCGACTGGTCGTCGGACAGCTCGACCTCGACGCCGGTGTCGTCCTGGGCGAAGCCCGTCACCTCTCCTCCGTAATAGATCCGCACGGGCAGCTCGGCGATCCAGGCGGCCATGATCCGCTCGATCTGGTTCTGCCAGATCCCAAGCGAATAGGGATGACGCGTCGGGAAGTCGCTCATGTCCAACACGGTCGTGGCGAGCATCGCGGCCTGAGCCACCTGACCCTCCGCGAGGAACCGATCAGCGACCCCACGCTGATCCAGCACCTCGATCGTGCGCGAGTGAAAACCGCCGGCCCGCGAGCCGACCAGCTCGTGATCGGGCCGACGCTCGACAACCGCGACGTCGACCTTCGCCAACGCCAACTCAGCCGCCAGCATCATCCCCGCCGGACCTCCTCCGGCGATCACCACCGCGTGTCCGTTCACACTCACTTCACCACTCCCTTGTCCGTAGGTTCGTGCTTGCGGTCGGCGGTTATACAGACGAGCAGGGGCTTGTTACAAGCCCTTTGTGTTGTAAATTGAAGGTGGACAGGAAGTACCTCTTCTTTCCACCTCGCGAAGCGGCGGCCGGCATTGAGATTCAGCGAACCAGGCCACGCGACGATCGCGGCGTGGCTCGGGCAGGATCGCGGGATGCAATTCACGCGTTTGGAGCTGGAGGCGTTTCGCGGCTGCGAGGTCGACGATCTCGTGGGGCCAGGGCTCAGGCTGCTGTTCGTCGGCATCAACCCGGGCCTGTGGACGGCGGCGGTCGAGACCCACTTCGCGCATCCCACCAATCGCTTCTACCCGGCGCTGGCCACGGCTGGCATCACCGATTACGCGGTCGACCGGGTCGCCGGGATGACCGATGCCGATCGTGCGTATCTCGTGGCGCGGGGCATCGGGATCACCAACTTCGTGCAGCGGGCCACCGCGCGCGCCTCCGAGCTCTCGCGCGAGGAGCTGTACGAGGGCGGCGCGCGGCTGCAGCGGTTCGTCGCCGACCACCGGCCTGCGGTCGTCGCGATCGCCGGCGTCACCGCCTACCGCGACGCGTTCGGCGAGCGAGGCGCGAGCTTGGGCCGGCAGCCGGACACCCTCGATAGCGCGAGTCGCTGGTCCGGCGCCGCCCTCTGGGTGGTCCCAAACCCAAGCGGCCTCAACGCCCACGAGACGGTTGCGACGCTCGCTGCCGCCTATGCGGCGCCGGCCGTTGAGGCTGGGGTCATCGCTCGTTGACGCCGCGGCGAAGTGCCACGACGGCCAGCCGCGGTCAAGACGCCGGGAGGTAGGTGAGGAGGACCACTCCGGAGTCGAACCGCTTCATGTCGTCGAACTCTCCATATGGCACCGAGACGCGGTAGAGCCCTGCGCCTTCTCTCTCATTCATAAATTGCAGCTATCGCGCCCGGACCAGTGCCCACTGCCTCGCAGCTAGTGGCGGAAAAGCAGAACACGCCAGAAAGAAAAGCGTTGCTCATAGGATTACTGATGCCATGAATCGTCCATTCCGTTCCATTCCAGTTGGCGGCAAACCTCTGTTCAATGCTCCCCAGTTCTTTTCTGGTTTTCCCGACACCCACGCAGGCCGTCGTCGAGGTGCATGAAATGTCATCGAAAATTGCTTCATGCACGGCGGGTTTCGGTTCGGAAAGAACAGACCATTTAGTCCCGTTCCAAGACATAAAATAGGCTCTTACTTCGAAGGGGGGAAATCCACCTTTTGGAAGGTTGTACCGACCCACGGCAAAGCAATTTGAAGCCCCGGGGCAGGCCACCGCGTTAAAGTAGCCAGCGGTGCTTTTAGGCGGCAGCCCGACTTCCTGGATAGACCAGCTTTCCCCATTCCAACGCAGAGCCAATGGAGCAGTGAGGCCTTCTCCGTAGCCTACAGCGGTACACGCAGTGGCAGACGAGCATGACACTCCAAGAAGTTCATTGCTTTTGGTTGGAGACGTGTTGGGGGACGATTTCAGAGACCATTTCGTTCCATCCCATGCGACGGCAAGCGTCTGCGCATATCCGGAGGCATTTTTGTAATAGCCAACCGCGATGCAGGCGCTGACCGACGTGCAGGCGACGTCATAGAGCGCTCCCCACGTCGCTCCTTCCGGTAGGGGCACCGTCTGAATCGTCCAACTTCCCGTGAAGCGCGCGGCGTAAGGCTTGTCGGTCCAAGCTTCGGTCCTATATCTCCCTACGGCGGTGCAGGCCAAAGCGGACGTGCATGACGCATCAGTAAGGGTTGACCATTTGTTGGTTTCGGCTGGGTAGGGCTGCCCGGTCGCGGACCAACTAGAACCGTTCCACATAAAGGTCTGGGCTTTTTTTTCCGTTCCCAATCCTTCTTTTCCAACCGCCACGCATGCCGGTTCTGCTACACACGTCATTCCTTCGAGCCAAGTCGACGAGGCAGGACTTGGCATGGACTGCAACGTCCAACTAGCCGCCCGCGTACTTTCAGGAGAGGCGACTGCGAAAAGAGCAAGCGCCACAAGTGCAGCAAACGAAAAGGCTTGTCTAGATAGTGATAGTGCTTGCCTAGATAGTTGAGAGCGAAGCATTCTCTTTCCCCATAGCAAGAACGACAAGTTGAACCGGGTGCAAAATAACACTCTAATCTGAAAAGTCAAGAAAATTGTGTGTGTTCAATGTCAGCCAATGCTGGCGGATCGCCGCGGACGAAGTGGCGGACCGGAAATGACTAGCGCAGCTACCGCCTCGCGGCTCCAGCCGCGGTCAAGACGCCGGGAGGTAGGTGAGGAGGACCACTCCGGAGTCGAACCGCTTCACGTTGTCGAGCTCCATCCGGATGGTTCCCCTGTCGCCGAGCACGTGGACGTTTCCCTCGCCCCAGACGACCGGGTTCAGGTAGACCTCATACTCGTCGATCAGACCTCTCTCGGCGAGGGTGTACGCGAACTCGCCGCTCCCATGCATGAACAGGTCACCGTCGACCTCGTCCTTCAGCTTCGGGATCGAGTCCTCGAGATCCCCCTCGAGCAGGGTCGCGTTCCACTCGATATCGCCGGACAGGGTGTTGGATCCGACGTACTTCGGCATCGGGTTGACCAGGTCCGCCCACTTGCCCGACTGGCTCGGCCAATATCCCGCCAGCCCCTCGTAGGTCTTGCGGCCCAGCACCATGCCGCTGGATTTCGTCTGGCGCTCGAACGAGTAGTCGCCGTGGTCTCCGTCCGGCTGCACCCAGTCTCCGACCGGGTCGATGACGCCGTCGAGGGTGGCCTGCGTTGACGCGATCAGCTTGCCCATCTCAGTTCTCCTTCGGTCACGGGGGCTTCCTCTCAGCTCCCTCTACCCATGTGACGAACGAGGACGCGCGGATTCGACACCTTTCGGATTCTTATGGGCCCGAGTCCTCGTCGCGCTGCCCGGGCTGCCAGGCTTAGGCGCTTGAGGCGCCACCCGTCCTATCACCGCGTCGCCGGGGTCGAGCTCGATCTCGAAATGGAACGGCTGCGGGCGCTGCCCGTCTTCGTTTCCGGGCCGCTGGCCGAACGGGCGCCGGAGCTGAAGGTGCGGCGTGCTCAGCGGCGGCCGATCCGCCTGGGCTTCGCGGTGCCGACCCAGTATCGACTCTCGGTTACCGCTTACCCGGGAGCGCGCGCCGGCGACCTGCTGGAGACGTTGCTTCACGAGCTCGTCCACCTCCACGTCGGTCGAGCCGAGGAAGCGCATGCTTGGCACGGGCCGACCTTCAAGCGCACCCTGGCGCAGGCGATGCGTGAGGCTTTCGGCATCGTTGGCCTGCGCCCCCGCAGCACCCGCCACGGCGTCTACGCCGACGCGATCGAGGCGACTCGAGTCGCGCCGCCGGCTGAGCGGCTGTAGATCATCGCTAGACGTATGTCTGAGCCCTCAGTCTGGCGGGGCTACTGTCGACACTCCCGACAGAGGACACGATCCTTTTCTCACGGCGCCGCGCATCTCTTATCTTCGCCCTCGCCCTGCTCGCCCTGGTCTCTCTGTCGGCGCTCGCCAGTGCCCAGCTGCGGGCGGTCGACTTCGAGGGCGTTTCGGCCAGCGAGCGTGACGCCGCGTGCGCCGTTCCATTCGCGATCCCGGGCGACGGCCTCGACGATCGCGTCGCGATCCAGAACGCGCTCACTTCGCAGGGATGCGCGTATCTGCCGGCCGGCAGATACGACGTCGACTCGATCCAGTTCACGCCGCCCGCGCGCCGGCCGCCGATGATGCTCGATGCCTCGGGCGCGGAACTCTACGGTGACGGCCCGGGCACCGTGCTCGCGTTCAGGGGCTCAACCGGTGGCCAGGACTGGGAGGGGATCCGCATCGGGGGAGCCGGCTCGATGGTGCATGACTTGTCGATCACCACGGGCGCGATCAGCGACACGGTGGAACAGACCCACGCGGTCAAGCTCCTGGGTCCGGCAACCGACGCAGAGATCTCGCGCGTCTCGTTCAACCACCCGATCCGCGTGGGCGTGAAGTCCGGCGACTGCGTCCAGCTCGTCGGCTTCAACGACGGTCGCGAGATCGCGCGCGTAGAGATCCGCGACAACGACTTCATCCACTGCGATCGCAGTGGCGTTGCGGTGCACAGCGGGACAACGCAGCTCGAGATCGCCGACAACCGTTTCGGCGCCGTCGGCAACACCGACCTGGACTTCGAGGGGACCGGCGACACCACCGATGTGTTGATCCAGCACAACACGTTCACGATGTCGCCCGGCCCGCACGGTGTCGGCGCGATCCAGCTGCAGCTGATCGACCGGGCGCGCGTGACCGACAACGTGCTCGACGGGCGCGGCATCGACGTCTTTCAGTCGGACGACGTCGAGATCGATCACAACGAGATCACGCTCACGCAGGCCACGGCTGAGCCGGTGATCTCCGTCAGTAAGGACAGCGCCCGCACGCGCATCCTCCACAACTCGATCACGCGCGAGGAGAGCGCGGGCGCCGGCGCGGTGATCAGCGCGGGGCCGCACAACTCCGGCACGCCGGACCACCTCGAGATTGGCGACAACACGCTCGTCCAGCGGACCAGCTTTCACGTCGTGAGCAGCAGCGGCCTCGTCGGTCTGCACGTCCGGCGCAACGCGATCACCTACAGCGGCGAGCTGGCCAATGAAATGTCGGGCGTGCGCGCGCTCGGCTCCGGTGGCACGGACGGCATTCGGACGACCGACGTGCGCATAGAAGCCAACACATTCGGCGGCGCGCTGCGCGCCGCGGTCCGCACGTCGGGCTCGCTGTCGGGCGTCGGCACGGTCGACACCTCCGACAACGTCGCGACCGGCGCGACGCACGGGATCTTCTGCGACAACTTCGCGAGCCAGGGCGGCGTGCTCGGCCCGATCACCTCGACGCGCGACAGCTGGCCCGCTCCGAGCTGCGGCCCGGCAGACTTCGTCAAGTTCGGTCCCACCTCGCCGCCGGTTTCGGGTGGCGGAGCGGGTGGTGGCGGCGCACCGCCTGCTTCCGATACGACGGCGCCGGTCTTGAGCGGCGTGTCGTTGTCGCGTACGCGGGTCGCCAGAGCAGCAACCGCGGAGGCGCGGCGTGGGACGGTGCTGCGGTTCTCCAGCAGTGAGGCGGGGGTGCTCTCGATCGGGATTGAGCGTGTACGGCCCCGTCAGAAGGTCACGACGTTGACGCGGGCGATCAAGCAAGGGCCCGGCCGCGTCGCGCTCAGCGGCCGCATCGGCACCAAGACGATGAAGCCGGGCAGCTACCGGCTCACGCTTACGGCTCGTGACGCGGCCGGCAATCGCTCCAAGGCGACCCTTCGAACCTTCACGATCCTGGCCGACTGAGCCACCGCTCCACCACGAAACAGCGAGCTGGTGCCCGCGCTGTGGCACGATCTCGCAGGTGACGCACCTTGCCGACAGCCACGGCTTGATCCGCGTGCAGGGCGCGCGCGAGAACAACCTCAAGGACGTCAGCATCGAGCTCCCGAAGCGCCGGCTGACGGTGTTCACCGGCGTCTCCGGCTCGGGCAAGAGCTCACTGGTGTTCAGCACGATCGCCGCGGAGTCGCAGCGGTTGATCAACGAGACCTACAGCGCCTTCCTGCAGGGGTTCATGCCGACGTTGGCCCGGCCCGAGGTCGACGTACTCGACGGGCTGACGACCGCGATCATCGTCGACCAGGAGCGGATGGGCGTCGATGCCCGCTCCACGGTTGGCACCGTCACCGATGCCAACGCGATGCTGCGCATCCTCTTCAGCCGGCTGGGGAAGCCGCACATCGGCTCGCCCCAGGCGTTCTCCTTCAACGTCGCCTCGGTCCGGGCGAAAGGCGCGATCACGGTCGAACGCGGTGCCAAGAAGACCGTGAAAGCGAGCTTCAGCCGCACCGGGGGCATGTGTCCGCGCTGCGAGGGCCGGGGCTCGGTCACCGACTTCGACCTCTCTGCGCTGTACGACGACGCCAAATCGCTCAACGAGGGTGCGCTGACGATCCCCGGCTACAGCATGGATGGCTGGTACGGCCGCATCTTCAGGGGCTGCGGTTTCTTCGACCCCGACAAGCCGATCCGCAAGTTCACCAAGAAGGAACTCAACGACCTGCTCCACAAGGAGCCGACCAAGATCAAGGTCGACGACATCAACCTGACCTACGAAGGCTTGATCCCGAAGATCCAGAAATCGTTCCTGTCCAAAGACCGGGAGGCGATGCAGCCGCACGTCCGGGCGTTCGTCGACCGGGCGGTGACGTTCACCACCTGCCCCGAGTGCGACGGCACCCGGCTCAGCGAGGCGGCTCGGTCGTCGAGGATCAAGAAGATCAACATCGCCGACGCCTGCGCGATGCAGATCAGCGACCTGGCTGAGTGGGTCCGCGGCCTCGACGAGCCGTCGGTTGCGCCGCTGCTCGAGGCGCTGGGGGAGACCCTCGACTCGTTCGTGGAGATCGGGCTGGGCTACCTCTCGCTCGACCGGGCGTCGGGCACGCTGTCGGGCGGCGAGGCGCAGCGCACGAAGATGGTTCGTCACCTGGGGTCGTCGCTGACTGACGTCACCTACGTCTTCGACGAGCCGACGATCGGCATGCATCCGCACGACATCCAGCGGATGAACGACCTCCTGCTGCAGTTGCGCGACAAGGGCAACACCGTGCTGGTCGTCGAGCACAAGCCTGAGGCGATCGCGATCGCTGACCACGTCGTCGACCTCGGCCCGCGCGCCGGCACCGAAGGCGGCGAGGTGGTGTTCGAGGGCACCGTCAAAGGCCTACGGGCAAGTGAGACTCTCACCGGGCAACACCTGGACGACCGCGCCTCTCTGAAGCCTTCGGCGCGGGCGTCGTCGGGGGTGCTGGAGGTGCGCGGCGCCAGCACCAACAACCTGCAGGACGTCGACCTCGACATCCCGCTGGGGGTGTTGGTCGTGATCACCGGGGTGGCAGGCTCGGGCAAGAGCTCGCTGATCCGCGGCTCGGTGTCCGGGCGGGAGGGGGTGGTGACGGTCGACCAGGCCGCGATCCGCGGCTCGCGACGGAGCAACCCAGCGACCTACACCAAGCTGCTCGACCCGATCCGCAAGGCGTTCGCTAAGGCCAGCGGTGTGAAACCGGGACTGTTCAGCGCCAACAGCGACGGCGCCTGCCCCAATTGCAACGGCGCCGGTGTCATCTACACGGACCTGGCGATGATGGCCGGCGTCGCCACCATCTGCGAGGAGTGCGAAGGGAAGCGGTTCCAGGCCGAGGTCCTGGAGTACGAGTTCGGCGGGAAAGACATCAGCGAGGTGCTGGCGATGTCGGTGACCGAGGCCGAGGAGTTCTTCGGCGATGGCAAGGCGAAGATCCCGGCGGCTCACAAGGTTCTGCAGCGGCTCGCCGACGTCGGGCTCGGCTACCTCAGGATCGGCCAGCCGCTCACCACGCTGTCCGGCGGCGAGCGGCAGCGGCTCAAGCTGGCCACCCACCTGGCCGAGAAGGGCGGCGTCTACATCCTCGACGAGCCGACCACCGGCCTCCACCTGGCCGACATCGAACAGCTGCTCGGTCTGCTCGACCGGATCGTCGACTCCGGCAAGTCGGTCATCGTCATCGAGCATCACCAGGCGGTCATGGCGCATGCCGACTGGATCGTCGACCTCGGTCCCGGCGCCGGCCACGACGGCGGCAGTGTCGTCTTCGAGGGCACACCCGCTGACCTCGTCGCCGCCCGCTCCACCCTCACCGGCGAGCACTTGGCGGCCTACGTCGGCGCGTCATAGCAAGTCTGCTATAGATAGCAATCTTGCTATGACGAAGCACGGTCCCAAATCTGCCACTCGGCTGGACGACCGGCTCGCGGCTCTTCGCGAGGCCGTGCGCGGGGGAGCCGATCCCGACGATCGAGAGCTGTTCGGTCTGATCGCTGAGCGCGTCGCGGAGCGGCGCCAGGCGTGGGGGATCTCCCAGCGGGAGTTGGCCGAGCTCTGTGGGACGACGCAGTCCGCGATCGCCCGGGTGGAGCGGGGTGCGAGGCCACCTCGGATCGACACCCTCGCGCGCATCGCTGCTGCCCTCGACTGCGAGCTGGTGATCGAGCTTCGCCCCAGGACGAACCCGCCTGATGGCGGCAGAAAAGGAGAGACAGGATGAGTGAGAGCAGAAGCCGACCCCGGCCAGCGGGTATCCGGGTGGGGGACAGAGAGATCGAGACGAGCGGCAGCGAGAAGATCCTTGCCGTCGTCCTTGCGGTCTTCATCACGATTGGCGCTGTCTGGGGCTACATCAAGCTCGACGAGGTCGCCCAGCCGGACTCGACCTTCTATGTGTCAGACCGCGAGCTCCTCGACCGCGCAGAAATCTCGGCTATCCAGGACCACCGGCAGGCGGTCCGTTCGGTCGGCGCGGCTCGGGTCGATCGCAGGGCGGCCACCCGGCAACTGGAGCTTCGCCGCGAGGCCTACCGCACGGCACTGGACGCCGACGAACCCTCGGCCGAGTTGGGGGTGGAGTACGAATCCGCTCAGGCCAAGCTCGTCGCGGCTTCGAGGGAACTGGCAGCCGCCGCCGCGGTCGAGGCGCGGACTCGTCCCGGGGCAGCGGTGGCACAGAAACAGTTGACCGAGCTGCGTCACGTCGCCGCAGAAAGTGGCGATGCGGATCGCGCCCGGCACGACCGGATCGTCTTCTTCCTGCGCCTGGCCTTGCTGATCCTGATGCTCGGAGGCGCCTACCGGTTGCTCGGCCGTCTCCGGTCCCGGCACTCCCGCTATCTCCCCGCCGCGCTTGCATGGATCGGGGCCACCGCCATCCTTGCCATCGTCATGGCTGGGGACTACACCGACAGCTACATCGCGTTCGACGAGGTCGGGCCTCTGGCGATCTCGATCGTCGGAATCGCCCTGACCCTGGCTGCGTTCGTGGCCCTGCAGCGCTTCCTCGCGAAACGTGTGCCAGCACGGCGGGTTCGTCGTGGAGAGTGCCCGTTTTGCGGATTCCCCCTCGGCGACAAGCCTCACTGCGAGGGGTGTGGACGAGCGGTGCTCGCCAGCTGCTCGAGCTGTAAGGAAGACCGCCGAGTCGGTACGCCTCGCTGCGGATTCTGTGGCAATGCCTAGTCCGCGACCGTTCCGTTCAGCGAGGTGATGTGTGAGGAATCTCACGGCCGCTGCTTCCCCAGTGCGACTATGAGTGAGATGACTCCGTCCAGCAGGAGGCAGCCATGAGGTCACGTTCAGCTTTACCGCCCGGTCCGCCGCTTCCCCCGGCGATGCAGATGGTCGGTTTCTGGACCAGGCCATTCGCCTTCCTCGAGCGCTGTCGCGCGCGTTACGGCAAGCGCTTCACGATCAGGCTTCCGTTCACGCCGCCGTTCGTGATGCTCACCGATCCCGACCAGGTGAAGCAGGTTTTCACCGCTCCGCCCGACGTCCTTCGCCCGGGCCAGGGCGCCAGGGTGCTGGAGCCGATCCTCGGCAGCAACTCGGTGATCCTGCTCGACGAAGCGGCGCACATGCAGCAGCGCAAACTGATGCTGCCGGCGTTCCACGGCGAGCGGATGGAGCGCCTCACCGGATTGATGGAAGAGGTGACGGCGGAGGAGGTCGCGGCGCTGCCGACGGGAGAGCCCGTCGCGCTCCACCCTCGGATGCAGGACCTGACCCTGAAGGTGATCCTCCGCACCGTCTTCGGCCTCGACCCAGGCCCCCGTTTCGAAGCGCTGCGGCAGCGGCTGCAGGAGATGCTCGTCTTCGGCGACCGCCCAATCAGTCTGATGCCGCCGAAACCGGACAGCCTGCTGGCCCGCGCGGCCGAACGCGCTGGTCCCTTTGCCTACTTCGTGCAGATGCAGGCGGAGGTCGACGAGCTGATCTTCGCGCTGATCGCCGAGCGGCGGGCCGAGGGCGCCGATCGCGACGACGTCCTTACGATGCTGCTCGAGGCGAGGCACGAGGACGGATCGCCGATGAGCGAACAGGAGATCCGTGACGAGCTGATGACGCTGCTCGTCGCCGGACACGAGACGAGCGCCTCCTCGCTCGCCTGGACCTTCGCGCAGATCGTTCACGAGCCCCAGGTCCTCGAGCGGCTGGTCGAGGAGGTCGACGCCGGGGAGGACGCCTACGTCACCGCGACGATTCAGGAGACGCTGCGGACTCGCCCGGTGCTCCCGAACGTTGCGCCGCGACTAGTGGCGAAGCCGATCGAGGTCGGTGGCTGGAGCTATTCGCCGGGTTGCAGTTTGGTCGCGAACAGCTACCTGATCCACCACGACCCGGACATCTATCCCGACCCCTACTCCTTCCGCCCCGACCGCTTCCTCGACGAGACCCCCGGGACCTACACCTGGATCCCGTTCGGCGGCGGCCGGCGCCGTTGCCTCGGCGCCAGCTTCGCGATGCTCGAGATGAAGGTGGTGCTGCGAACCCTGCTGGCGACCTGCGAGGTAAGCGCCGCCGACGGCCGCGCCGAGGTGGCCCAGCGACGGAACATCACGGTACGCCCGGTCGGAGGCGCTCGTGTCGTGCTCGGCGATCGCTCGCGGGTACCCGTGGCCGCCTAACGGCAGATCACTCGCTGGATCGATACACCCGGGGTAACGGTGAAGGGTGTGTGTTTGTCGCTGTAAGGTGAGCGCGTGAGCGAGCGAGCATCGGCACAGGCACGCTCCCTCGATGAGACCCGCTCCGTACTTGCGTCCCGCCTGCGTGAGCGGCTCCCCGAGCTGGAAGCGGCTGTTGCGACTCGTGTCTACGCGATCTCCGACCCCCGGGACGTCGCCGACCCCTCCTACCTCCAGGGTCTTGACGCAGCCCTCTCCGCCGCCATTGCTCACCGGCTTGCCGTGCTCGAGGTCGGTGAGCGTCAGGCTCCGCCCGTTCCAACGGTCCTGCTCGCCCAGGCCCGACTGGATGCTCGCGACGGCGTTGCTCTCGACACCGTCGTGCGTCGCTACTTCGCCGGCAACACTCTCTTCGGAGACTTCCTCGTCGAAGAGGCGGCGCGGGCCAAAGTCCCGAACTCGGCCCTTCGTCGCCTCCTCGGCGCGCAGGCGACGCTCGGCGATCGCCTGCTCGACGCCGTAAGCGCCGAGCACGCCCGCGAGGCGAAGAGTCGACCCACCAGCGCCGCGGAGCGCCGTCGCGAGTCCGTCAAGGGGCTGCTCGCCGGCGAGCTGGTCGATCACTCCGAGCTCGGGTATGACCTCGACGCTCATCACCTCGCCCTGATGGCCAAAGGAGAGGGGGCGCAAGAGCTGATGGGCGAGTTGGCGACGAGGCTCGACCGCCGCCTGCTTGCCGTCTGCCGAGAGGAGGAGCCGACGTGGGCCTGCTGGTTCGGCGGCAGCCGCCCGCTTGCCGCCGAACAGGCGCGGCGAGCGCTTGACGACATTGCTCCGGATCGGGTGTTCGTGACCGTTGGCGAGCCCGGTGAGGGCCTGGCCGGTTGGCGGTTCAGTCACCGCCAGGCGAAGGCGGCGCTGCCGATCGCTGAGCGCAGAGGACAGGCGATCCTCCGCTATGTCGATGTCGCTCTGGTGGCATCGATCCTTCGCGATGACCTGATCGTCACCTCGCTGCGCCAGCTCTACCTGGCACCGCTCGAAGCTGCGCGGGACGGCGGCAAGGTCGCGCGAGAGACGCTGCGGGCTTACTTCGCAGCCGAGCGAAACATCTCCTCGACCGCCGCTGCTCTGGGTGTTGATCGTCGCACGGTGAGAAATCGAATTCGCGCCGTCGAGGAGCTCCTCGATCGTCCCCTACAGGCCGTTGCGACGGACCTGGAGATCGCGTTGCGACTGGACGACTAGTTCCCGATCCCGGGCGGGGGGTTTCCGCGGAAACGCACTGGTCCTTTCCCCGTTTGGTGAATCTCGAGTGGGCAAAGCCTCAAATGGGGGAAGCAACGACAGCTCCCAGCTGGGCAAGGTAGAAGCATGAGCAGATACCTGATTCGGGCGATCGCAATCACGGCTGGTGTTGTGCTGATCTGGGCCGCCACCGCCCTTGCGGATCGCGTGGTGGTGAAGGCCGGCAACCTGTACCTCGAAGGTAGAGGTGGCATCTCGCCCACCAAGCTTCCGAAGCATGAAGCCGCCCCGGTCAAAGCGCGCCTCGAAGGAAAGATCTGGACCGACGACGGAAGCCATCCGCCTGCCCTTCAAAACGTCGCGTTTGACGTAGACAAGACGATCCAGATCGACGCGGTGGGTCTTCCGACCTGCAGACCGGGGCAGATCGTGGCGAGTACCACCGCGGCGGCCAGAAGTGCCTGTGCCAGCGCGGTACTCGGCTCGGGCGTGGCCGAAGCGGAGGTGGCCTTCCCCGACCAGCAGCCGTTTTCCGCGAGAGGGGCGATCGTCCTTTTCAATGGCGGCGTCCGTGGCCGCACCACGCGGGTTTTCATCCACGCCTACCTCTCCGTGCCGGCGCCGACCGCCATCGTCGTGCCGGCCGAGATCACCCGCATCCACCGCGGCCGGTTTGGATATCGCATCGAGGCGCAGATCCCCAGGATCGCCGCGGGTAGTGGCTCGGTCACCGAGTTCAAGCTGAAAGTGGATCGCGAGTTCTCCTACAAGGGCCGGAAGAAGAGCTTCCTGAGGGCCAGCTGTCCGACCGGTCACTGGCAGACCGACGGTCAAGTCCTGTTCAGCGACGGTACGACGCTCGGCGTCGCTCACGTCTTTCCCTGCACCTCCAGAGGCTGATGCTCGGCGATGACTAAATGCTGAGTTCGCATTTTGTTGCGCTCAGCGAGACAAAGTGCGAACTCAGCCGCTGATCCCGGACTAGGTTTCGGTGGAGGAGGGGGGAGAACTCGCCACCGCAGGCCCTTATGGGGAGGTGAGCCATTTGAACGGAGGAGCGGATGGCGCCGATGCGGCGCGGGTGCTGATAGACGAGCTGCTGCGCACGGCGCTCGCCCTCGGCGGCGTTCTCTCCTCCTTGCTCGAGGAGTTGCCGGAGGGGGCCTTCCCGGGTGAGGACAACGGTGCGGTGCTGGTCGAGATGCTCGTCGGCAGCAGCCTCCCGGCGGTCGAGGCGGCCGGCGAACCCGAGTGCTGGGCGGCAACCGCGCTGATCGGGGCAGTCAGGGACCGGGTGCTCGAGGATCTCCGGGCCGCTGCGGCGCTGGCGGGGCCGGACCGGTGACCTCCTCGGCGCTGCGCGCGGGAGGCGAGACGTCACCAGCCGGGAAGGCAGCGGTGGCGCCTTGGCAATCTGCTACGTTCATGTACATGAGCGATTCAGTCGGGGTTGCGGAGCTGCGTCAGAACCTGAGCGTCTACCTGCGGCGGGTGAGCCGTGGGGAGCGGCTGGTCGTCACTGATCGCAATCGGCCTATTGCTGAGCTGGGGCCGGCGCCGAGCACCGGTCCCGATCTGGATCGGTTGATCGCCGAGGGACGGGTGTCGCGCCCGGTGCGGCCGGGTCTACCGGGGCCACTGGAGCTGACCGGCGACCCCCGGGCGCTGAGCCAGGCCCTCGACGATATCCGTGGCGATCGCTGAGTCGTGGCGGTCTTCTACGCGGATTCCTCCGCGCTGGTCAAGCTGGTCCGCGACGAGGCCGAGTCGGCGGCTCTGCGCGAGTACCTGGACGGAGCGGATCTGGTCAGCAGCGAGCTGGTCTTCACCGAGATCCCGCGCGCGATCCGCCGGGCGGGAGCACGCGAGCCCGCGCTCCCGCTCGACCTGCTGCTGGAACGCGCTGGCGAATTGGTCGACGCGGTTGCGCTACGGCCGCTCGACCGCGATCTGCTCGCCGGAGCCGGGGCGCTCGCCGAGCCGGCGTTGCGGGCACTCGACGCGATCCATGTCGCATCCGCCGTCGACCTCGATCCGATCGAAGCGTTCGTGACCTACGACGAGCGCCAAGCAGCAGTTGCTCGCCTCGCCGGCCTGCGCACGATGGCGCCGGGCGTGAGAGCATCAAGGCATGACTGACTTCCTGGTCAAGCGGGATGACCTTCGCGAGTGCCGTGTCGCGGAGGGCGGGGCACCCGAGATCGAGGCCGGACAGGCGCTGCTCCGGGTCGACACCTTCGGGCTTACTGCGAACAACGTCACCTACGCGGTGTTTGGGGAGGCGATGTCCTACTGGGACTTCTTCCCCGCTGCCGACGGTTGGGGGCGTCTGCCGATGTGGGGCTTCGCAGAGGTCGAGCGGAGTGAGGCCGAGGGCGTCGAGGCCGGCACCCGTCTGTACGGGTACCTGCCCTCCTCCTCGCACCTCGTCGTCACGCCCACCTCCGCTCGCGAGGGCGGCTTCGTCGACGGCTCCCCGCACCGGGCGGCGCTGCCCTCGGCCTACCACGGTTACCTGGCCACTCCGGCAGACCCCTTCTACCGCGTCGAGACCGAGGCGATGCAGATGCTGCTGCGCCCGCTCTTCTTCACCTCGTTCCTGATCGACGACCAGATCGCCGATGAGGGGCTGTCCGCGCGCGGGCCGATCCTCGTCTCCAGTGCCTCGAGCAAGACGGCGATCGCCGCGGCCTTTCTGTTGGCGCAGCGCGAGGAGGTCGAGCTGGTCGGGCTGACCTCGCCCGGCAACGCCGCCTTCGTCGAGGAGCTCGGGATCTACGACCGTACCGTCACCTACGACGCAATCGAGTCGCTCGACCCGGGCCCCGCCACCTTCGTCGACATCGCCGGCGACGGCGGGGTGCGCCTCGCCGTTCACTCCCACTACGGCGACCAGCTCGTCCACAGCATGGCGGTCGGGATGACGCACTGGGAGGAGATGCAGGCGGGCGCCGGCGAGCTGCCGGGGCCGACGCCGACCCTCTTTTTCGCCCCTGACCGGGTGACCAAGCGCTCCGCGGACTGGGGCCCGGCCGAGATGGAGAAGCGGGTCGCCGACGCTTGGCACCCCTTCTGCGAGTGGGTGGGCGCCTGGCTCGAACCGATCCCGGGCGAGGGCTTCGACGCCGTCCGTGGCGCCTACCTCGACGTGCTCGAGGGCCGCGTCGAGCCGGCGCGCGCCCACGTGCTGACGCTCCCCTGAGCCGGGTCAGGGCTCGATCGGGTCCGCCTCACCAAGGTGCGCGCTCGCGTACTCGTTGGCGAGCGTCGTCACGGCTGCCGCGGCGCGGCCGACCAGGCCGCTCCCCACCGCGGCGGGAAGCTCGACGACGAAGGCGGTGCTCTCCGGCAGCGCGTGGTTCTGCCAACTCGAGGCGGTTCCGGGGTAGCGGCGGAGGCGGACCAGCGGCAGGCCACTCAGCTCCGCGTAGCGGCGCTCGATCACGGGATTTCCGCCCGAGCGGTCGACCAGGTCGAAAGGCTGGTGGAACCAGATCGTCACGTCGGGGTTCACCCGCCTGATCAGGCGTCGGGCGGCGCGCGACTCCGGCTCCGAGAGGGGGCGGGCGCCGGAGTATTCGAGCCCGTCCAACGGTCGCCAGGCGAAGGGGAAATTGCGGTTGAGGTCGACGCCCCGGGCGTTTCCCCGCGTGCCCGCGGCGAGGCCATCCGGATTGAGCGAGGGCACGACCCAGAGCGCCGCGTCCCGCGGCCGGGCGCTCGCGAGGAGCCTGCGCACGACCCGGGTCCCGGCGGGCTCGTCGCCGTGGACGCAGCCGATCACGAGGAACCGATCAGGGGCCTCGGGGTCGCCGCTGACAGTGGCGACGATGGGACGGCCAAGCACCGAGTGGCCGATCACCACTCCTTCGGCGGCCGATGCGACGTCGGAGGGCTCTCCCAACAGCCAGCACATAGCCAGCGCGGGAACGAGGAGCGCCGAAATGCGGCCTGGCCGCGGCCGGGTCAGCATTTGCCGAAGTATCGCTCGGCCGGCAGAGCCGAGTCGTTGAATCGTCCGGTGCCCTTAGGAAGCGAGCGGCGCGGGTGCTGGGCGCGCAGCCGGCCGCACCTGCGCCGGTAGCAGCAGCGCGGAGAGGCAGACCATCGCGAAGGCGGTTGCCTGCAGGGCGATCCCGAGCGGGTCGGCCGAGAGGGGGTCGCCGAAGACGAGGACGCCGGCGGCGATCTGGGTCACGTTGGCGACCAGGCCCATCAGGCCGATCGTCTCGATCGCCTCGCCGCGTTGAAGTGCCGCGACGGCGGTGTACTGGGCGAGCGCCCCGAAGACGACGATGATCGCGACCCAAGGGATGACGATCGCGGCGCCGACTCCCTCTGCGCCGGTCAGTCCCTTGATCGCCACCCCGGCGAGGGCGAAGAGGGTGCCGGAGAGCGCGGCCAGGAGGATGCCGCGGCGAGCGGCGAGGCGCTCGGAGCGGTGTCCGAGCGCGAGCCCGGCAGCCAACAGGGCAAGCCCTCCCTCGAAGCCGAGGATCGGGCCAGCGGCGAACTCGGAGTGGCTGCCGCTGAACTGCGGCACCGTCACCGCCAGCAGCGCCAGTCCGGCGCCGCCGAGCAGCAGAGCCAGCCACTGGCGTCGATCGACCGCGTCGCCGAAGAGCCGCTGCGACATCACCGCCAGGGTGACGGCGCCGCCGGCGAGCACCGCCTGCACGATCGAGATCGGCGCCATCGAGAGGGCAGCGACGTGGACCAGCCAGGCGACGGCAGCGAGGCCCCAGCCGAGGGCGAACCAGCGCGATCGGGCGAGACTGCGGGCGCTCTGCAGCGGCCGCCGGATGTGGACGGGGGCGACGCGCTGGCAGCCGCGGTGCTTGAGCAGGGCGGCCAGGTTCGCCATCAGGGCGGCGAGAAGGGCGAGCGCAACGCCGATCTGAACCGAGGTCATCGGCGGGTCCCTATCTGCGGACCGCCGAGGCCCGCCGGGCGGCGGCGACCGCCGAGGCGCTGGTGCGGCACGCCCTGGCGATAACGCCGTCGGTGAGATCGGGAGTGCGCCGCACCTCGAACTCGATCAGCCCCGTGCGCCGCGCCTTGGCACTGGCCTCTCTGGTGCAATCGGGCGGTGCCGCGGCCTGCGCCGCATCGGCGGCGCGCGCCCGGCGGCAAGCGAGGCAGAAGTCCCCATCGGCGCCGCTCTCCCAGCTCTCGGGAAGCGGCACCGGCTTGTCGTCGATGCGGCCGAGCGCCATCGCGCACCGGCAGCAGGTCCACCTGCGGGCTGCCGCGCTCACCGGGAAGCCTTCGCCTTGGGACGCCGGCGGCGCCGCGAACGGCCCGACGCGTTGTGCGGCCGGCTGTTTCCGGGCCTCAGCTCGCCCTGGGCGCCGCCGAACTCGCGGGAGAGGCCGAGGTCGCCGGCCATGCGCCGGACTTCGTCGGCCTGGTCGGCGAGGATGAAGCTGATGCCAGTGCCCCGGCGCCCGGCGCGGCCGGTGCGGCCGATGCGGTGGACGTAGGAGTCGCGGTCCTCGGGGGCGTCGAAGTTGATCACGTGGGTGACCCCGGCGACGTCGATGCCGCGAGCGGCGACGTCGGTCGCGATCAGCGCGTCGACTTCGCCGGCCTCGAACTGGGCCAGCGCCCGTTCGCGCTGGCGCTGGCTCTTGTCGCCGTGCATCGCCGCCGCTTCGAGCTCGCGGCTGCGGAGCCGCTTGGCGAGCCGGTCGGCGCCGCGCTTGGTGCGGACGAAGACCAGGGTGCTGCCCCCCTCGGCCTCGCGCAGCTGCTCGACCAGGTGGTCGAGCTTGGCGCTCTGGGAGTCGACGTGGAGGAAGCGGTGCTCGATGTCGGCCTTGGCGCTCTCATCGGCGGCTTGGGTGTGACGGCGAGCGTCGCTGGTGAAGGCGGCGGCGACCTTGCCGGTCGCCCCCTCCAGGGTCGCCGAGAAGAACAGCGTCTGGCGCTGGCGGGGGGTCTGGGCGACGATCCGGCTGACCGCCGGTTTGAAGCCCATGTCGAGCATCCGGTCGGCCTCGTCGAGGACGAGGATGCCGATCCGGTCCAGCGAGACGACACCGCGGGCGATCAGGTCCTCGAGCCGCCCGGGGGTGGCAACGAGGATGTCGGCGCGCCGGGCGGCCTTGATCTGTGGGCCGAAGCCGACGCCGCCGTAGACGGCGGCGATCTTCACCCCGCGGGCGTCGGCGACGGAGCGCAGCTCATCGACGATCTGGCTCGCCAGCTCGCGGGTGGGGGCGAGGACCAGGGCCGAGATGCGCTCGGGGCTGGGCTCGATGCGATCGACCAGCGGGATGCCGAAGGCGAGCGTCTTGCCCGAGCCGGTCGGCGACTGGACGAGCAGGTCATGGCCGGCGAGCGCGTCGCGGACGACGAGCTGCTGGACGGGGAAAGGCTTGGTGATGTCGCGGCGTGCAAGTGCGGACACGACAGGTTTAGAGATGCCGAGATCGGCAAATGAAGTGATTTCTTGTGCTCCTTTTAGAACGTCTAGGGAGATCCAGCAGCCCCTAGGCGCCAGGCGGCACACGGAGGAAACGGAACCTCTCGGGTGGCGAATCGGCCAAACCCGACCCATCCACGGTAGCAGTCGCCTGCGGAAATCCCCTGCCTTGGTACCTTCGGGCCGGAATCGTGGAAACCGATATCTCCTACACGAAGAGCCGTGGGTTGAGCATTGCCTACGCGGTCAGGGGGGACGGGCCGATCGATCTGGTCGTGGTGCCGGGCTTCGTCTCCCATCTCGAGGCGGGGCTGGAACAGCCCGCGATCGAGCTGTTCCTGCGGCGCCTCTCCACGTTCGCCCGTGTGATCGTCTTCGACAAGGCCGGGACCGGCCTCTCGGACCCGGTCGAGGACGCCACCACCCTTGAGGAGCGGATGGAAGATCTGGTGGCCGTCCTCGACGCTGTCGGCGCCGAGCGGGTTGCGCTGTTCGGCGTCTCCGAGGGCGCTCCGATGTGCGCGCTGTTCGCCGCCAGCCACCCCGAGCGCACCCGTGCCCTGGTGATGTACGGGTCCTACGCGAAGGGGATCGCCACCGAGGACTACCCGTGGGCGCCGGAGCGGGAGCAGGTCGAGATGGGCGGTGAGATGATCGAGCTCGAATGGGGGACCGGGGTCTTCCTTGACGTCTACGCGCCGAGCCGCGCCGAGGACCCGGAGTTCGTCCGTTGGTGGGCCCAGTACCAGCGCCTCGCGGCCAGCCCCGGGATGGCGAGGGCCGTCGCCAACCTCGCCGCCGAGGTCGACATCAGGGAGGTCCTGCCGGCGATCTCGGTGCCGACCATGGTCCTGCACCGCTCCGGCGACCTGCTCTGGCCGGTCGAGGGAGCGAAGTTCGTCAGCGAACAGATCGAGGGCTCACGCTTCGTCGTCATCGACGGGATCGACCACTTCCCCTTCGCCGGCGACACCGACGCCCTGCTCAGCGAGGTGGAAGCCTTTCTCACCGGGTCGCGTACCGAGCCCAATCCCGAGCGCCAGCTCCTCACCGTGCTGTTCACCGACATCGTCGACTCGACCCGCCGCGGCGCGGAGCTCGGCGATCGTCGCTGGCGCCATCTGCTCGAGGGCCACGACGCGGTCGTCCGGGAACAGCTCGGTCGCTTCCGCGGCGAAGAGGTGAAGGCGACCGGCGACGGCTTCCTCGCCACCTTCGACGGGCCCGCCCGGGGCATCCATTGCGCGCAGGCGATCGCCACCGGGGTGCGACCGCTTGAGATCGAGGTGCGGGCCGGGCTGCACACGGGAGAGTGCGAGATCCGGGGAGATGACATCGGCGGGATCGCGGTCAACATCGGGGCACGGATCAGCACCCTGGCCGCCCCCAGCGAGGTGCTGGTCTCGAGCACCGTCCGCGACCTCGTGGTCGGCTCGGACATCGCCTTCGAGCCGCGCGGCTCGCACGCACTGAAGGGTGTGCCGGGAGAATGGAGCCTGTTTTCGGTCTAGCGGGGGTGCCGGCGGAGCAAACTCACACTCGGCGGCCCCAGCCGGGGTACGCTTTCTCCATGGACACTGTCGCAGCGTCCAACGTCGAGGCGGCCGAGGCCTGGAGTGGGCCGCTCTTCGACCGGTTCCTGCGCTTCCGCCCGATCGTCACCGACGGGCTCGGGGCGCACGGTGAGGCGGCGATCGCCGCTTACCCGCCACAGCCCGGCGACCGGGTACTCGACGTCGGTTGCGGCTTCGGCGATACCACGCAGCGGCTCGCGGGGCTCGTCGGCGACGGTGAGGCGCTCGGGGTCGACGTCGCCGAGCCGTTCATCGAGCTGGCCAAGCGCGAGGCGGCCAAGGCCGGCGTCGCCAGCACCAGCTTCCGCGTCGCCGATGTGCAGGTGGCCGATCTGGGGGGTCCCTACGACTACGTCTTCTCGCGGATGGGGATCATGTTCTTCGCCAACCCCGTCGCGGCGCTGGCCAACATCCGCTCGGCGATGAAACCGGGCGCGCGGCTATGCGCCGCCGTCTGGCGCCGCAAGCTCGACAACGACTGGATGCACCGCGCCGAGGTGGTCGCCGACCAGTACCTCGAGCCGCCCGAGGAGACCGACGAGCCGACCTGCGGCCCCGGCCCCTTCTCGATGGCGAACGCCGACACCGTCACCGAGCAGTTGAAGATCGCCGGCTTCGAGGAGATCGCCCTGCGGCGCTGCGACATCCCGATCAAGATCGGCGAGGATCTCGACGGTGCGGTGGACCTGATGCTCGCCATCGGCCCGGCCGGAGAGCTGCTGCGGCTCTGGGGCGACCGGATCGACGAGATCCGCCCCAAGATCACCCGTGAGATCCGTGAGGCGCTGACCGAGTTCGAGGGCCCCGACGGCGTCCTGGCGCCGGCCTCGACCTGGCTGATCGGCGCTACCGCGGCGGCCTGACGTTTCCGCGACGCCGGGCGGGGTAACTCTTGGGGGTGACCATCGCCGCTTCCATATTCCTGATCGCAGCAGGCGCGATTCTGCGATATGCCCTCAACGTCCACGTCGAGGGGGTCAGTCTCGACACCGTCGGGTTGATCCTGATGCTCGCCGGCCTCGCCGGGCTGATCCTCGGCTTTGTCCAGTACGGCCTCTGGACGCGGCGGGCCCGCACCGATCCTCGCGTAGACGAGCGGCGGGACCCACCACCGCCGGCCGCCTACTAGCCCCACCCAGATTTTCGTCGTCTTTGGGTTGGGGCCTGACACCGGCGTCCCCGATTCGTTCACTCAGTGGAGCTTCTGGCCCCTACCCTTGAATGGTGGTCCGACTATGCCCAGCGCGCTGCTGAGCCGTGGCGCAACCGATTCCTACCGACGAACGTCTCGCCGAGCAGGCCTCGGACGGGAGCCAGCGTGCCCTGGCGGCGATTTTCAAGCGCTATCACCAGGACCTCTTCCGGTACTGCGCGGCGCTGCTCGGCAACTCCGAGGACGCCGCGGACGCGTTGCAGAACACCATGGTCAAGGTGCTGGGAGCGCTGCCTGGCGAGCGCCGTCGGGTGCACCTGAAGCCCTGGCTCTACCGGATCGCCCACAACGAGTCGATCGAACTGCTGAGGAAGCGCCAAGCCCTCGACTCGATCGATCCCGAGGCGCTCATCGGTGGCCACGGGCCCGAGGCGAGCGCCGAGACGCGGGAGCGGCTGCGGCAGCTGATCTCCGACCTGCGCGAGCTTCCCGAACGCCAGCGCGGTGCCCTCGTAATGCGGGAGCTCAGTGGCTTCAGCTTCGACCAGATCGGCTCGGCCTTCGAGACCTCCGCGGCGGTTGCGCGGCAGACGGTGTACGAGGCACGAATCGGGCTGCAGGAGATGGAGAGGGGGCGGGCGATGGAGTGCGATGAGGTGCGCCGCAAACTCTCCGACGGCGATCGCCGCGTGATCCGCCGCCGAGACGTCAGTGCCCACCTGCGCCAGTGCTCGGCGTGTCGTGAGTTCGAGGCGTCGATTTCCAGCCGCCGCACCGACATGGCGGCGATCTCACCCCTCCCGGCGCTGGCTGCGGCGGGCCTGCTGAAGGGTGTGCTCGGCGGCGCGGCCGGGTCTGCGGGTGGGGCTACCGCGGGGGTCGGGGCGGCCGGCGGCGCGATCTCTGCCTCCGCTGCGGCGAAGACAGTCGCCACCGTGGCGGTGGTCGGCGCCATCGGCGTCGGCGCGGCGGATCAGGCCGGGGTGGTCCGGGTCTTCCCTGCCACCGGCGGTGGCGATGCTCCGAGTTCGGCGAAGGGCATTCGCACTCCCACGGGGAACGCGAACGTGGCGGCGTTGCCGGAGACCGTGGACCGGGCCAGGAGCACCGGGGCAGGGAAGGCGTCTGCCACGTCGGCAGGTCGCGAGTCGGCGACCTCCGAGAGTGAGGGGGGAGCAGCCGGTGCCCGGCCGGAGGACCCAGAAGGCGCGCCGAGTGCCGCCAATCGCCCTCCGGACCAGGGATCTTCTTCTGCCGGCGGGGCCGGGAAAGGGCACGAAAAGGTCGGCGGCCAGGGCGCCGGGTCGGTCAACGCTCACGGCGCCAATCCCAATGCGAAAGGGGGCAACCCAAGCGCTAAAGGTGGGAACCCGAACGCGAAAGGGGGCAATGGTCAGGGAAAAGGCCCTCCGGAGGCGGGTCTCGGCCCGCTTCCGCCCCGACCGGAATCGAAAGCCCCGATCGACCCGCCCGGGCTTCCCCCACAGGCCCAGCAGGGACAGGCGAAAGCCGCTGAATCGCCGGGGCACGCCGGTGAGCCACCGGGGCATGCCAAACCTGAGGGCTGACCGAGATATGGCCTGACATCCCGTGGGCCACCCCGTTTCAAGGTCAGGAATGTCACTGACCTTAGGGGGAAGCATGAAGCGCTACACGAGGATCGCCGCCGTGATCACGGGGTGTCTCTTGATCGCGGTGCCGGCGATGGCGTTCGCCTCTCCCGGTAACGGCAAAGGCGACGGTCCCGGAGTGGAATACGCCCCGGGGGCGCCCAAACTACCGGGACCGGGTGCCGGCCTTCCCGAAAAGGCAAACGCCTACGGTCGCTACTGCCAGGGACAGAGCAAGAAACACGTCGACGGCCAGAAAGGCACCCCGTTCAGCCAGTGCGTGACCGCGATGGCGAAGGCGGCGCACGACGAACGGCTCACGGCGCGGCAGGCCTGCAAAGGCATGAGCAAGAAGCACGTCAAAGGCGTCAAAGGAACGCCGTTCAGCAAATGCGTGAAAGGGGTCGCGAAGCTGCGCGGCTGATTCTTCACAGGTCTTCCTGCCACCCCGCCCCGCCCGGGCGGAGGCGCGGGGGCTGGATCTCATCTCACCAGCCTCCGCGCCTACTCAGCTCGTCCGGTACAAAGGGAATCCCCAACCGACGAGGAGGAACGAGATGGCACTGGACCCGAACGCGGTGACCGACGTCGATTTCGTCTGCATCCCAACCCGCGACCACGATCGCGCAGTCGCCTTCTACGGCGAGACCCTTGGCCTGGAGAAGGGCAAGCGGTGGGGCGACAGGCCCGCGACCGAGTTCCAGGCCGGCCCGGTGACGCTGGCGATCTTCGATCCGAGCGGATTCGGCCAGCCGGAGGCGCGTCCCAACTCCGCCCCGATCGCGCTCCAGGTCGCCGACGTCGAGAAGGCGCGAGACGCCCTCAAGGCCGACGGCGTCGAGTTCGCGATGGAATGGATCGACTCGGGCGTCTGCCACCAGGCGATCTTCCACGACCCCGACGGCAACCCGCTGATCCTGCACCACCGCTACGCCCCCAAGGGCGAGACCCCCTCCTAAGAGAACTCGATCACGCTGCGGATCCCGTCCTGGGCCTCCATCAGCTCGAAGCCGCGGTTGACTTCGTCGAGGCTGAGGTGGTGGGAGATGAAAGGCTCGACGTCGATCTCGCCGGCCATGCTGCGCTCGACCAGGACCGGGACCTGGTCGCGTCCCTTGACGCCGCCGAAGGATGAGCCGGCAACGCGGCGGCCGGTGATCAGCAGCCGCGGGACGATGTCGAGGGTCTCGCCCTTGCCGGCGACGCCGGCGACCGTGCACAGGCCCCAGCCCATCCGCGCCGCTTCGACCGCCTGCCGCATCACCGCGACCAGGCCGGTCGCCTCGAAGGTGTAGTCGGCGCCGAACCCGCCGGTCATCTCGAGGATCTGGCCGACCGTGTCCTCGCCCGCGGCGAGCAGGTCGGTAGCCCCCTGGCCGCGGGCCAGCTCGAGGCGCTCGGGGGAGAGGTCGACGCAGACGATCCGCTCGGCCCCCTGCAGGCGGCATCCGGCGACGGCGCCGAGGCCGACCATGCCGGCGCCGAAGACGACGCAGGTGCTGCCGGGTGCCACGGCGGCGGTGTTGATCGCCGCGCCCAGACCGGTAGAGAGGCCGCAGGCGAACAGGCAGGCATGGTCCAGGGGCGCCTCGGGGTGGATCTTCGCCAGTGCGATCTCCGGCATCACGGTGTACTCGGCGAAAGTCGAGCAGCCCATGAAGTGGCGGATCCCGTCGCCCTCGCGGGAGATCCGGGTGGTGCCGTCGGGGAGGAAGCCTTCGTTCTGGCGCTCGCGGATCGAGAGGCAGAGGTTGGTCCGCTGGTCGAGGCAGTGGACGCACTCTCGGCATTGCGGCGAGAAGAGGGTGACAACATGGTCGCCGGGGGCCAGCGAGGCGACGTCGGGGCCGACCTTCTCGACCACGCCGGCGCCCTCATGGCCGAGCACGGTCGGCGCGTAGCCCGACGGGTCGGCGCCGGAGGCGGTGTAGAGGTCGGTGTGGCAGACGCCGCAGGCCCGCAGCCGGACCAGCACCTCTCTCGCCTGAGGCTCGCCGAGCTCGACCTCCTGGACGCTGAGCGGCTCCCCAAACTCCTCCAGAACCGCGGCGCGCATCTTCATCTGCATCTCCTTCCGACGGGGTGAGGCGATCCTAGGCCAGAGCGAGCCCACCCGCCCGGGTGGCTATCTTCGGGACGGTGCATTGGCGCATCGCAACCGCCCTCTGTCTGGCGCTTGCCTTCCTCGCCGCGCTCACCGAGCCGGTGGGGGCACGGACCCTTGGCAGCCGGAGCGCACCGGTCCCGACCGCGTCGGTGCCACCCTTCCTCGGCTCGAGTATCGACAGCTTCGATCTCAACCAGTCGGCGCCGGGCGCGGTGACCGAAGTGCCGGACCCGGCCGGCAGCGGGGAGGACGTCTTCAAGATGACCGTCGCCGACGGCGACGTCTACCCGGCGACCCCGACCCAGGACCCGCGCGCCGAACTGCTCTCGCCAAGGACGATCCAGCCCGGCGACGAGTTCTGGTGGAGCGCCAAATTCCTCCTGCCGCCCAGCTTCCCTGCCTCGGTCCCAGGCTGGGTGACGGTGCTCGAGGGACCCTTCGGGCGGCCGTATTACGGCACCCCGCCCTGGCACATCGAGATCCACCGCGGTCGCATCCAGTGGCCGCGGAACCGGACCTACGACTCGGACGTGCCGTGGCAGATGCCGCTGGTGCGCGACAGGTGGATCGAGGTCCTGGTGCACTGCAAGCTCGCCAGGCGGGGCTTCGTAGAGATGTGGATCGACGGCCGTCGCGTGACCTTCTTCCGCGGCGATACCTACAACCCCGGACGCCACACCCCGACCCGGCGACTGCGGATGCGGACCCTGGACACGAGCAACAACAGGGGCCCCAACTACGTCTCGGTGCTCAACTACCGCAAGCGCGGCATGTTCCCCTCCGTCACCGTCTTCCACGGGCCGCTGTTGATGGGCCCGACCCAGGCATCGGTGACGCCGTGAAGCAACACCTCGACGTCGGTGGGGCGCTGCGGCAGGATTCGCCGAAACCTCCTCAACCCGCGATATAGACAGGCTGAGGAGGTTTCAGTGTTGGAGTAGGCCGGCGACGGCGAGGGCTAGGCGTTCGCCTCGCCCCGTCAGTGAGTACTCGGTGTGGGGGGGACGGCCCGCGACCAGGTGGCGCTCGACGATCCCCGCCGCCTCCAGCTGCTCGAGCCGCTCGGAGAGCGTGGTGGGGGAGACGCCGGGGAGGGACTGGCGGAACTCGTTGAAGCGGGTGGCGCCACTCGAGCAGGCGTAGATCGTCGCCATCGTCCAGCGGCGCTCCAGCAGCCCGGCCGCCGCGCGCAGCTCCGTGGGGACCGGCGCGCAGCTACGACATCGCGGCGACATCGGCACCCTTCTCGGCCGGCTCCAGCGCTCGCTCGAGCACCTCCTCGATGCTCATCACCGGATGGAAGGTCATCTGCTCGCGGACCTCCTTGGGGACCTCGTCGAGGTCGCCGCGGTTGCGCTCGGGCAGGATCACCTCGGTCAGCCCGGCCGCGTGCGCGGCCAGCACCTTCTGCTTCAACCCGCCGATCGGCAGCACCCGGCCTTGCAGGGTGACCTCGCCGGTCATTCCGACCGTGTGCTTCACCGGCCGCCCTGAGAGCAGCGAGACCAGCGCCGTCGTCATCGCCGTGCCGGCGCTGGGGCCGTCCTTGGGGATCGCGCCGGCAGGCACATGCAGGTGGAACTCGCGCTGGAAGCCGGCCGGGTCGATCCCCAGCTGCCCGGTGTGGGAGCGGGCGTAGGAGAGCGCGATCCGGGCCGACTCCTTCATCACGTCGCCCAGCTGGCCGGTCAGGACCAGGCCCTTGTCGCCCTCCATCGCGGTCGCCTCGATGAAGAGGACGTCGCCGCCGGCGCCGGTCACCGCGAGGCCGGTCGAGACGCCGGGGATCGCGGTGCGCTCGACCGACTCCTGGAAGAAGCGCTGGCGGCCGAGGGCGTCGTGGACGGCGTCGGCATCGAGGACGATCGGCGTCGTCGCCTCGCCCGAGGCGATCCGCGTCGCCGCACCGCGCAGCAGCTTGCCCAGCTCGCGCTCGAGCTGGCGCACGCCGGCCTCGCGGGTGTACTCGGAGATGACGCTGCGCAGCACCTCGTCGCCGACCTCGATCTCCTCGGCCCGCAGCCCGTTGCGCTTCAGCTGCCGTGGCAGCAGGTAGCCGCGGGCGATCGCCAGCTTCTCCTCGGTCGTGTAACCGTCGAAGGCGATCGTCTCCATCCGGTCCAGCAACGGCGCCGGGATCGTGTCGGCGATGTTCGCGGTGGCGATGAAGACGACCTCGGAGAGGTCGACCTCGACGTCGAGGTAGTGGTCGCGGAAGGAGTGGTTCTGGGCCGGGTCGAGCACCTCCAGGAGCGCCGCCGAGGGGTCGCCACGCCAGTCGGCGCCGACCTTGTCGACCTCGTCGAGGAGGATCACCGGGTTCATCGTCTCGGCGTCGCGCAGGGCGCGGACGATCCGTCCCGGCAGGGCGCCGATGTAGGTGCGGCGGTGGCCGCGGATCTCGGCCTCGTCGTGCAGGCCGCCCAGGCTGATGCGGACGAACTCCCGCCCCAGCGCCCGGGCGATCGACTCGCCGATCGAGGTCTTGCCGGTGCCGGGAGGCCCGACCAGGGTGAGGATCGCGCCGTTGGCGCGGCCCTCGTCCTCGATCTGGCGCTCCTCGCGCAGCTTGCGGACGGCGATGAACTCGGTGATCCGGCGCTTCACGTCCTCGAGGCCGGCGTGGTCTTCGTCGAGCACCTCGCGGGTGTGCTCGGGGTCGAGCCGCTCCTCGGAGCGTTTGGACCAGGGGACCGCGATCAGCCAGTCGAGGTAGCTGCGGATCATCGAGGACTCGGGGGATTGCTCGCCCTGGCGCTCGAGCCGCCGCAGCTCCTTCTCGGCCTGCTCGGCGACCGCCTCCGGCATCTCCGCCTCGGCGATCTTGCGCTCGTACTCGCCGATCAGGTCGGCCTCGTCCTCGCCCAGCTCCTTACGGATCGACTCCATCTGTTTGCGCAGGAAGTAGTCGCGCTGCTGTTTCTGGGCGCCGGACTCGACGTCGTCGCGGATCTTGCTGCGCACCTGCAGCTCGGCGAGGCGCTCGCGCTGCAGCTCGACCGCGATCCGCAGCCGCTCGGTCACGTCGACGGTCTCCAGCAGCCGCAGCTTGCCCTCGGCGGAGATGTCGGGGCTGAGGCCGGAGGTGTCGGCCAGGGCACCGGGCTCCTCGACCGAGCGCAGGAAGGCGGCGATGCGGCCATCGTCGCCGCGCAGCTCGAGTATCTCTTCGACCACGGCGCGGTACTCGCGCGCCAGCTCGCGGGTGTGCTCGTCGTCGGGATGGCCGTCGTGGATCTCCTGCACCTCAACCCGCAGCGCCTCGGACTCGCCCGCTTGGGCGGTTCCGGCGAGGCCGCGGTGCAGGCCGACGACGGTGGCGACCGGTTGGCCGCGGCGCGAGCGACCGGTCTCGATCACCTCGGCTACAACACCGACCCGGCCGAACTCCCCATCGCGGCGGGGGATCAGGAAGACGCGATCCTCCTCGCCGACATCGATCGGCAGGGTCGCGGTGATGGTTGGAAAGACGATCGTCTCGTCGAGTGGGATCAGGAGATAGGCCATATCCAAGTCCAATTTCTGTAGTTAGTCTTCAAACAGGATAGCGGAGGCGCCCTTTCGCCACCGGCAGGGCAGCGGTACGGTTTGGGTATGGACCCCGAGCACGCCAAACAGCTCCTGGCGGTGGAGAGAGAACGGATCGAAGCCGACCTGGCGGCGAGCAAGCGGGCGGGGCCCGAAGAGTCGGACGAACGCCGCGAGCCCGGCGACTACGACTCCGAGGCCCTCTACCAGGACCAGCTCGACGCCGGCATCGCCGAGGACCTAAAGGCCCGCTTGGTCGCGATCGAGCGGGCCGAAGAGCGCCTCGCCTCCGGCACCTACGGGCTCTCGATCCGCAGCGGCGAGCCGATCCCCGACGAGCGGCTGGAGGCCAACCCGACCGCTGAGCTGACCGTCGAGGAGGCGGCGCGCGGCGGCGCCGTCTAGCGCGGGAGAAGGATGCCAAAGGTCAAGTGCCAAATTTCGGTCTCCGCGGACGGCTTCGTCGCCGGTCCCAACCAGAGCGAGGAGCACGGGCTCGGCGAAGGCGGGGAGGCGCTGCACGAGTGGGTCATCAAGCTTGCCGCCTGGCGTGAGTCGCACGGGTATGAGGGCGGCGAGGTCAATGCCAGCTCCCAGGTCATGGAGGAGGCATTCGACGGCACCGGCGCCGTGGTGGTGGGCCGCAACATGTTCGGCCCGGAACGAGGCCCCTGGAGCGAGGACCCGTGGAAGGGGTGGTGGGGAGACGAACCGCCCTTCCATGTTCCGGTGTACGTCCTTACCCACCACGAGCGCGAGCCGCTGGAGATGGACGGCGGCACCACCTTCCACTTCGTCACCGAGGGGGTCGAGCGGGCGGTCGAGCTTGCCCGCGAGGCGGCCGGGGATAAGGACGTCTCGGTTGGCGGCGGTGGCGAGACGATCCAGCAGTGCCTGCGGGCCGGTCTACTCGACGAGCTGCTGCTGAACCAGGTGCCGATCCTTCTCGGCGACGGCGTCAAGCTCTTCGATGGCCTCGGCGATGCCAACGTGAAGCTCGAGCAGACGCGGGTTATCGATGCTCCCGGCGTCGCCCACATCTTCTACCGCGTCGAATGACAGAGCTTTCTCCTGACCAGGAGGCGGCGCTCTACGGCAACCGCTTCCTCACCGAGGACGCCCCCGACCGCGAGTTCCCGGCCAGTGGCATGTCGGCGCTCGACGCGATGCGGCTCGTCGACGAGGAACTGGCGCTGGAGGGCGATCCCCAGCGCAACCTCGCCACCTTCGTCACCACCTGGATGGAGCCCGAGGCGCAGCGGATCATCGGCGAGAACCTCTACCGCAACTTCATCGACCACGCCGAGTACCCGATCTCGGCCGAGGTTGAGCAGCGCTGCATCCGGATGCTCGCCGACCTCTACCACGCCCCTGGGGAGACGACCGGCGCCCGCACTCAGGGCTCCTCGGAGGCGATCATGCTCGGCGCCCTCTCGCTGAAGTGGAAGTGGAAAGAGCGGCGCGAAGCCGAATCGAAGCCGACCGACAAGCCGAACCTGATCTTCGGCGGCGACGTGCACGTGGTCTGGGAAAAGTTCTGCCGTTACTTCGACGTCGAACCGCGGATCGTGCGGCTGCGCGAGAACAAGTACGTGATCGGGCCGGAAGACGTCGAGCCCCACGTCGACGAGAACACGATCGGCGTCGCCGCCGTCCTCGGCACCACCTTCACCGGCCACTCCGACGACATCGTCGGCATCAACAAGCTCCTGCTCGACCTCAAAGGCGGGAAGGGGCTGGACGTGCCGATCCACGTCGACGCCGCCAGCGGCGGCTTCGTTTGGCCCTTTCTCTACCCCGACTCGGAGTGGGACTTCCGGCTCGAGCAGGTGCGCTCGATCAACGTCTCCGGCCACAAGTTCGGGCTCGTCTACCCCGGCGTCGGCTGGCTCGTCTTCCGCGAGAAGGCCGACCTTGCCGAGGAACTCGTCTTCTACGAGAACTACCTGGGCAAGACCGACGCCACCTTCACCCTCAACTTCTCCACCGGCGCCTCGATGGTGCTCGCCCAGTACTACAACTTCGTCCGCTTCGGGCGCTCGGGCTACACCTACGTGCTGAAGGCGATGGAGGAGAACGCGAAGGCGCTTGCGGGCAAGCTCGAGGCGACCGGAGACTTCGAGCTGATCGGCGCCGACCGCGAGCAGCTGCCGCTGGTCGCCTTCAAGCTCACCGGCGAGAAGGACTACGACGAGTTCGACGTTTCCTGGCAGCTCTCGGCTGAGCGCGGCTGGATGCTCCCCGCTTACACGATGCCGCCCGACGCCCAGGACGTGAAGATCATGCGCGCCCTGGTCAAGCAGACGCTGAGCAAGGAGCAGGTCGACCGGCTGGCCGCCGACATCGTCCAGGCCTGCGCGACGCTGGAGAAGAAGGGTGGCGCCCACCCGGCCGAGCGCAAGCGGATGAAGCGTGGTCCGGGTTACTGAGGGTTGACGTGACGCGGGGTGGGTAGGGGGGCCGCATGAAACTGAAGATCTCGCTCGGCTCACTGTTCATCGTCCTTGCTCTCGTCCTGTCCGCCTGCGGTGGGGACGACGACACGACCACGGAGACCGTGTCCCCCGGAGGGGGCGCCGCGGAAACCACCGAACCGAGTGACAGCGAAGCCGGCGCCAGCGAACCGGCTCCAAGCGGCGAAGCGGCGCGCTCGGAAAAAGTCGAGATCGTCGAATTCACCTACGACCCCGACCCGGTCGTCGTCCAGGCCGGCGGCAAGGTGACCTGGCAGAACGAGGACACCGCTCCCCACACCGCGACCGCCGACGACGGCAGCTTCGACACCGGCACCCTGGAGCAGGGCAAACTCAAGTCCGAAAGCTTCAAGGACCCGGGCACCTTCACCTACTTCTGCGAGATCCACCCGACGATGAAGGGCACCGTCGAAGTCACCGAATAGGCCACCAGGCCCGCTCGCCCAGCCGGTAGGTGATCGCCGGGATCAGCAACGCCCTGACCACGAAGGTGTCGAGCAGTACTCCGACCGCCACCGTGGCGCCGATCTGGACCAGCTCCTCGAGCGGCAACAGGGTGAGGGTGGCGAAGGTGCCG
Source organism: uncultured Actinomycetes bacterium (assembly GCA_963832155.1). Classification (GTDB taxonomy): domain Bacteria; phylum Actinomycetota; class Thermoleophilia; order Solirubrobacterales; family 70-9; genus VAYN01. The sequence goes on along the minus strand of CAWHTB010000002.1, from coordinate 2,549,357 downwards.
GCGAGGATCAGGCCGGCGCCGGTCACCACCCCGCCGGTGTTGACGAGTGAGGTGAGGATCCCTTCGCGGGTGCCGCGTATGGCCGACTCCTCGCGTGCCCGGGCCATCAGGAAGATGTTGTAGTCGACCCCGAGCGCGACGAGGAAGAGGAACGCCATCAGGACCAGGTTGAAGGCGAGGCCCTCACTGCCGAACACCTCGGTGAAGGCGAAGGTCATCAGCCCGAGGGTCGCCGCGAACGAGGCGACCACGGTGAGGATCAGGTAGGCCGGGGCGACCAGCGCCCGCAGCAGGGCGGCGAGGATCAGCCCGACGACGAGGAGGATCAGCGGCACGATCAGCTTGGTGTCGCGGGCGTTGGTCTGCTCGACGTCGTAGTTCTCGACCGGGATCCCGCCGAGCAGCCCGCCGGGGTCGATCGCGTGGAGGCGGTCGCGGACGTCGCGCACGGCGTTCGCCGCGTCGCTGGAGTATGGGTCCCCGCGCAGGACGAGGACGACCACGGCCTTGCCGGAGCCGTTGGGCACTGGGACGGGGAGGACGAGCTGGACGGACGGGAGGCGTTCCATACCCCGCGCCACCTGCTCCGTCTTGCTCGCCGCGACGACGGCATTGAGCGGCGAGCCGAGGCCGGGCGGGAAGTGGCGGTCGAGGGCTTCGGTGCCGCGGCTGGAGTTGGTCGGCCGGGTGACGCCCTGGCCAAAGCCGAGGGTCTCGTGGTGGGTGAGGTTGCCGAGCGCCAGCACGACCAGCGCCGCGGAGACCGCGACGACGATCCGCCCCGATCGCCGTCGCACCATCTCCGCCACCCGCGTCCACCGGCCGCGGGCCTGGCGCGCCGGCGAGGCGGCCGCCGGCCAGAAGGCTCGCTCGCCGAGCAGCGCCAAAAGCGCCGGCAGCAGGGTGAAGGCGGCGAGCAGCATCGTCGCGATCCCGATCGCCAGGATCGGCCCGAGCCAGTGGGTCGACTGCAGGTCGGCAAGGAGCAGCACCAGCATCGCCGCGATCACCGTGCCACCGGAGGCGGCGATCGTCGGCAGGCTCTCGGCGACGGCGGTGGGGAGGGCCTCGCCGGCTCCTCGTCCCGCTCGCAGCTCCTCCCGGTAGCGGTGCACCAGGAGCAGCGAGTAATCGGTGCCGGCGCCGAAGATCAGCACCAGCAACAGCATCGTCCCCTCGGCGTTGACGACGATCCAGCCCGCCTCGATCAACAGGTAGGCGATCCCGATCGCGATCAGGTACGCGGCGCCGACGACGAGCAGCGGCAGCAGGGCGAGGACCGGGGCGCGATAGACGACCAGCAGCAGGACCAGGACCAGGCCGAGCGTCGCGATCAGGAGCGTCGTCCCGGCTTCGTCGGCGACCTGCTCGAGGTCGGCGGCGATCCCCGCCGGCCCGGTTACGTAGGCGCGCAGGCCCGGCCGGCTGTGCTGGGCCAGGAAGGCGCGGATTTCCTCGACCCCGTGGACGACCGCGCCGCGGTCCCCGGCGTCGATCGCCAGGACTACCAGGGCCGCTTCGCCGTCGCGGGAGATCGGCCCGACCCCGTTGGCGATCCTGGCGACGCTGCCGAGCGCCCCTCGCGCTTCGGCTGAGAAGGGGTCGATCACCGGGGTCGCACCGGTCAGGCGCAGCCGGTCGAGGCCGGCGCCGATCCGCCCGATCGCGTTCAGGTCGGCTCGGCGCAGGCCGCCCGGGCGTTCGAAGACGATCACCGCCGGCACCTCTTCACCGCCGTCGAAGTTGTTCTGTAAGGCCTGGACCGCCCGGGTCGATTCCGAATTGGAGGGCAGGAAAGTGCTCTGCCCGGCGGCGGTGACGTCGCCGATCTGGCTGTGGGCGAGGAGACCGGCGAGGCCGAGCAGGATCCAGGCTCCGACCGCCACCCAGCGGCCGCGCGGCCCGGTCACCGCACCCGCGAGCCGGCGGGCGAACGAGCTCGGCGGCTGGCGCTCGGGCACGGCGGAAAGCCTAGCCTCGACATACGTCGCAACCTGAAAACATCCTCGCGTGCCTGAAGGGGAGAGAGACGACGCCCAGCGCGCCGACTTGGCGGAGCTGCTCGAGCGCCGCGCCCTGACCCTCGACGAGGCGCGGCCGGATGCGGTCGAGCGCCGCCATGCGGGCGGCGGCCGCACCGCTCGGGAAAACATCGAGGACCTGGTCGACCCCGGCTCGCTGGTCGAGTACGGCCGCTTCGCGATCGCCGCCCAGCGCGGCCGGCGCGAGGTTGACGACCTGATCGCCCGCACCCCGGCGGACGGGCTGATCGGCGGCACTGCGCGGATCAACGGCGACCTTTTCGGCGAGGCGGCCTCCTGCGCCGTGCTCTCCTACGACTACACGGTCCTGGCCGGTACCCAGGGGGCGGTCGGGCACCGCAAGAAGGACCGCCTCTTCGAGCTGATCGAGCGGATGCGCCTCCCGGTCGTCTTCTTCGCCGAGGGGGGCGGGGGGCGGCCGGGCGACACCGATTACCCGGTCGTCTCCGCTCTCGACACCCGCGCCTTCGCGCTCTGGGCCGGGCTCTCGGGCGTGGTGCCACGGATCGCCGTGGTCGCCGGCCGTTGCTTCGCCGGCAACGCTGTGATCGCCGGCTGCGCCGACCTGATCGTCGCCACCGAGAACGCCTCCCTGGGGATGGGCGGGCCGGCGATGATCGCCGGCGGCGGTCTCGGTGAGGTCGACCCCGACGAGGTCGGTCCGACCGATGTCCAGGCGGCCAACGGCGTCGTCGACCTGGTCGCCGCCGACGAACTGGAGGCGACGGCGCTTGCCAAGCGGCTGCTCGCCTACTTCCAGGGGTCGACCCCGCCCGGGCCGGCGCCCGACCAGTCGCGCCTGCGCGAGTTGGTGCCCGAGCGGGCGCGCCGCGCCTATGACCCGCGGCCGATCCTCGAGACGATCGCCGACCAGGGCTCGGTCACCTTCCTGCGCGAGCGGTTCGCGCCGGAGATGGTCACCGCCCTGGCCCGGATCGAGGGCCGGCCGGTGGGCGTTATCGCCAACGACACCCGCCACGTCGCCGGCGCGATCACCGGACCCGCCGCCGACAAGGCAGCGCGCCTGCTGCAGCTCTGCGACGCCTTCGACCTGCCGGTCGTCTCACTGATCGACACCCCCGGTTACATGGTCGGCCCCGAGGCCGAGGCGACCGGCCTGGTCCGCCACGCCTCCCGCCTGCTGGTCGCCGGCGCTGCCCTGCGGGTACCGCTGCTCGCCGTGGTCCTGCGCCGCGGCTACGGCCTCGGCGCCCAGGCGATGGTCGGCGGCAGCCTGCACGAGCCGTTGCTCACCGTCGCCTGGCCCGGTGCGCACCTTGGGCCGATGGGGCTGGAGGGGGCGGTGCGGCTGGCGCTGCGCAAGGAGTTGGAAGCGATCGAGGATGAGGAGGAGCGCGAGCGCCGCGTGCGCGACCTGACCGCCGCCGCCGAAGAGAACGCGAAGGCGCTGAACGCGGCGGCGCTGTTCGAGCTCGACGACGTCATCGACCCGGCCGAGACGCGGCCGGTGTTGGCGGCGACCCTGGCTGCCGCCGGTCCGCCGCGCGCGAGCGCCGGGCACCGGTTCGTGGACACTTGGTAGCGAGATGAGCCCGCGCCTCACACCGCTGCCGGACGGGTTCGCCGCCACCGTTGCGGCCCTTCATCGTGTCGCCGAGGAGCTGGTCGCACCGGCGCGGAAGCCCGACAACGAGATCTCACTGCGCGCCACCCCGGGCGGCTTCGGCACCCCGGAGTTCGAGTTCGAGGGAGCGGTCCACCAGGTGCGGGTGGAGGAGGACGAGCTGGTCCACGCGGTCGATGGGAAGGAGCAGCGCAGTACGCTGAGCTCGCTCGCCGCAGGCGCGAGCGCGATCGCCGACCTGCTGTCGGCCGGCGCGCCGCTCGATTCAGGGCCGCTGCAGGTCGACCTGGCGAGCTCCCGCGCTCTCGGCAATTGGTTCGGGTTCGGCGACGAGCTCCTCGGTCAGCTCGCTTCCCGCGCCAGCGCCGAGGACGAGGCGACGGTGCCGCGGCTCTGGCCCGAGCACTTCGACATCGCGATCGAACTCGGCCCCGAGGGTCGCGGTCTTCGGGCCAACTACGGTCTCTCCCCGGGCGACGAGGACCACGCTGAGCCCTATCTCTACGTCAGCCCTTGGAGCGCAGAGGTTGCCGGAGATCTCTGGAACGCAACCGGGTTCAAAGGCGCCGAGCTCTCCTGCGCCGATCTCGCGGGCGAGGACGACCAACCGGCCGCGGCACTCGGGTTCTTCGTCACCAGATGGGACGCGCTGAAAGAGACCTCACCGGAGGAGGAGCAGTGACCGAGCTGACCGAGATGCAGGCGGAGCTGTGCGAGACCGCCGAGACCGACTACACCGACCTGCGCGCCCTCTTCATCAACTGCACGCTGAAGCGCAGCCCCGAGGTCTCCAACACCCAGGGTCTGATCGACATCTCGATGGAGATCATGCGACGGAACGGGGTGGCGGTCGAAGGCATCCGGGCGGTCGACCACGAGATCGCCACCGGCGTCTGGCCAGACATGACCGAACACGGCTGGGAGCGCGACGAGTGGCCGCAGCTCTTCGAGAAGGTGATGGCGGCCGACATCCTCGTCCTCGGGATGCCGATCTGGCTCGGCGAGAAGTCCTCGGTCGCGACCCAGATCGTCGAGCGCCTCTACGGCAACTCGCACCTGCTCAATGACGCCGGCCAGTACGCCTACTACGGCCGGGTCGGCGGCTGTCTGGTGACCGGCAACGAGGACGGGATCAAGCACTGCGCGATGAACGTCCTCTACTCGCTCCAGCACCTCGGCTACACGATCCCGCCCCAGGCCGACGCCGGCTGGATCGGCGAAGCCGGGCCCGGCCCTTCCTACCTGGATCAGGGATCAGGCGGCCCCGAGAACGACTTCACCAACCGCAACACCACCTTCGCGACCTGGAACATGCTGCACCTGGCGAGGATGCTGACGGACGCCGGCGGCATCCCCGCCCACGGCAACCAGCGCACCAAGTGGGACGCTGGCTGCCGCTTCGACTTCCCGAACCCCGAGCACCGGGCGTAGGGATTCGGTACTAGCCACCGCCACCTCCACAGCCTCCTCCACCTCCACAACCGCCTCCGCCGCTACAGCCGACACCGCCTCCTTCCGCACCTGCGCCGCCGCCTTCGACTCCGCTGCCGAAGCCGCCGGCGCAGGAAGCACCGACCCATCCGGCGACCGGGGCCGAGGCGTGGGACCGAATCGCGGCCAACTGCACGCCGCTGATGCCGAGTGGGTCCTTTACCCCGAGTCGTTCGTCGAGGTCCCAGAGCACGGAGTCCTCGCTCGCGCCCATGTCCGAGCGGTCCCAGGCGAAGACGGTGTCCCCCGGTGAGCCCGCCGTCGGGGTCGGTGCCGCCTCGTCGGGAGTGTGGTGGAGATATCCACCGAAGGCGACGTCGCAGAAACGCGTGTAGCTGACCGAGTCGAGGATGAACTCGTGCCAGGCGTCGTCGACCAGCCGCGACGGCATCCCGAGCACGGTGCGGCCGCGCCAGGCGCAGCAGACGAACCACTCGCGGAGTCCACGCTCGACCAGGGGCCAACCGGCATCGTCCAGCTCCGGATGGCGACGGCGCACACGGCGCGAGATGTGCGGCGGGAAGGTGTAGTCCGCGATGTGGGTCTCAGCCTTGCGGGCGGCGCGCCGCCACCTCGCGATTAGCAGTCTGCTCGGCCTCCCTCGCCTTCCGGCTCGGCCCCTCTTCAAAACCGATCCCAGCTCCATAGCGACCTCCTCGCGTAGTCCGCGAAATCGCGGCCGGAAATAGTGCCCTGTCGGGGTCAAAAGGTCAAGGGGTTGGCATCTCTAGGCTGGCGCTCGTGGACCAGGTCATCCAGATCGTCGGCGCGATGCTGATTCTCTTCGCCTTCGGCGCGGTCCAGTTCGAGCGGATGCGGCCGGACTCCCGCGTCTACCTGGCGCTCAACCTGGTCGGGTCGGCGATCCTCGCCGTGCTCGCGGTGTTCGCCTCGCAATGGGGCTTCGTCCTGCTCGAGGCGGTCTGGGCCGCGGTCTCGGGTTGGGGGCTCGTCGTTGCCATGCGGGCGACACCACCGGCTCACTGACCAAATGGCGCTTCCGACCTTTTGGTCCCTATAGGGGCCCAAAGGTCGGAAGCGTCAACCGGAGTTCGCCTCGAGCCGCTCCGCCAGGCGGTTCATCCCGCGCTCGCGGGCGGCGGCGGCCGCTCCGGCCCAGTCGGTCGGCGAGTCGGGCGGCGGCTCGACTCCGGCGTCGCGGAGCGTGGCGATGTCCTTGAAGGCGAGCAGTTCCTCGCGGGCCTCGATCAGCGTGCCCCGTAGTTTCGGCCGCGGCTCGCGGATCGCGTTGTCGAGCAGCTGCTCGAGTGAGCCGTGTTTGCGCAGCAGTTCCGCCGCCGTCTTCGGGCCGACGCCCTTGGCGCCGGGCAGACCGTCGGAGGGGTCGCCGCGCAGGGCGATGAAGTCGGGGACCAGCTCGGGACCGATGCCGTAGCGCTCGCGCACCTCCTCCGGCCCGACGATTTCAGCGCCTTTGCCGCCGCCGGTGCGGACGTAGAGGACGCTGACCCGCTCCCCCGCGCACTGGTACATGTCGCGGTCGCCGGTCAGCAGCAGCGCCTGCCCACCCGCCTCGGTCTCGCGACGAGCGTAGGTGCCGAGCAGGTCGTCGGCCTCGAGGTCGTCGCTGGTCGCCACCGTCCAGCCGAAGGCCTCGAAGAACTCGCGGCAGGCGGCGAACTGCGGCGTCAGCTCGTCGGGCATCGCCGCCTCGCGCTCGGCGTGGTAGGTCGGGTACAGCTCGGTCCGGTAGGAGGCGGCGTCCGGCCCGAAGCAGAGGACGACGGCGCGGGGCTCGTGGACTTCGACCTCTCGCAGGACCATGTTGGCGGTCCCCAGCAGCGCGTTCACCGGTTTCCCGTCCGGCCCGACGATCTTGCTCGGCAGCGCGTAGAAGGCGCGGAACAGCATCGAGGGCGCGTCGACGGCGAGCAGCGGGGCGGCCATCTCGCCAGCCTACGGCCGGGGAGGCCGGGCTGCTCACTCCAATACCGTTAGCCGTCGGCGATGAGTCAGAAGGCCCTGCGCATATCCGAGCTCGAGAAGCGCTACCCGACCGGGGTGGAGGCGCTGAAGGGCGTCTCGATCGAGATCGAGCCGGGCGAGATGTACGGGCTGCTGGGCCCCAACGGCGCCGGCAAGTCGACCCTGATCCACTGCGCCACCGGCCTCGCCCAGCCGACCGGGGGGACGATCGAGGTGTTCGGACACGACGCCATCCACGACTACGCTCCGGCGCGCCAGGCGATTGGGCTGGCCCCGCAGGAGGTCAACCTCGACTGGTTCCTCACCGTCGAGGAGACGCTCGACTTCCACGCCGGCTACTTCGGCATGCCGAAGAAGGAGCGCCGCGAGCGCACCGAGGAGCTGCTGGAGACCTTCTCCCTCACCGAGAAGGCCGACGAACGCACGCGCACTCTCTCGGGCGGGATGAAACGGCGGGTGATCCTGGCCCGGGCGCTGATGCACCGGCCGCGCCTGCTGATCCTGGACGAGCCGACCGCGGGGGTCGACATCGAGCTGCGGCTGGAGCTCTGGCACTACGTCCAGAAAATCAACCAGGAGGGGACGACGATCCTGCTCACCACCCACTACCTGGAGGAGGCGGAGCAGCTCTGCGACAGGATCGCCTTCATCGCCGACGGCCAGATCGCCGCCCAGGGGTCGAGCGAGGAGCTGTCCGAGCGCTACGGGGTGCCCAACCTCGAGGACGCCTACCTGGCGCTGGTCGGGCGCAAGGAGCTGTCGCGCTCCCACCTGGAGGAGGTCATCACGTGAGCGCCGCCCAGATCCGCTTCATGACGCTTTGGCGGCGGGAGGTCAGCCGCTTCATGAAGATCAAGAGGCAGACGCTGGGCGCGCCGCTGCTGGAAACCTTCCTCTACATCTCGGTCTTCGGCGCCGCGCTCGGCTCCAGGATCGACCAGCTGCACGGGATCGACTACGTCATCTTCGTCATCCCCGGGCTGATCATGATGGCCTGGGCGACCAACGCCTTCGCCAACAACTCCTCCTCGATCCTCCAGCAGAAGTTCCAGGGCGCGATTCACGACCAGCTCTCCTCGCCTGCCTCGCCGCTGGAGCTGCTGCTCGCCTTCTCGCTCGGCGGCTTCCTCCGCGGGCTGCTGGTCGCGCTGCTGACCTTCGTCGCCGCCTCGTTTCTGGTCGACCTGCCGGTCGACAACATCCTCGTCCTGGCGCCGGCCCTCTTCCTGGTCGGGTTCTTCTTCTCCCAGCTCGGGGTGCTGATCGGCGTCCGCGCCGAGCAGTTCGACGACGTCGCCCTCGCCCAGACCTTCGTCCTGCAGCCGCTGATCTTCCTCGGCGGGGTCTTCTACTCGGCCTCGCTCCTGCCCGAGCCGTTCCAGACGCTGACCCAGTTCAACCCGGTCTACTACATGATCGCCCTGGTCCGCTACGGCTTCCTCGACTACACCGAAGTCAGCATCCCCCTCTCGATGCTCGCCCTCACCGCCGCCACCCTCGCGCTCTTCGCCTTCAACCTGCGCCTCTTCAGCCGCGGTTACCGGCTGCGCGCGTAGCCGGGGCGCCCCGACCCGGCTGGCAGGGGGATTGCGGGGCCTCGCACAACCGGCTGGCCGGTGACCCTGTCGCTCTAGAATCGCCTCTCGATGGCGACCCGGACTCGTAGGCGGCGACGCAAGCCGCACAACTCACGCTGGCACAAGATCACCCTGCCTGCTGGCGTGCTCGCCGCCCTGCTCGCAGTGGCCGGCGGCATCGCCGTCGCCTGGGCGCTGAACATCTACGAGTCGGCGCCGCCGCTGTCGAGCCTGAAACCGGTCCAGAAGGGCCGGTCCTCGGCGATCTACGCGGCCGACGGGACCTTGATCGGCTTCATCCGCTCGAACAACATCCGCCAGCCGGTCTCCTCGGAGGCGCTGCCCCAGACCATCAAGGACGCCACGGTCGCGATCGAGGACGAGCGCTTCTTCGAGCACGGCGCGATCGATTTCGAGGCGATCGTCCGCGCCGCGGTGAAGAACGCAGAAGCCGGCGAAGCGGTCGAGGGCGGCTCGACGATCACCCAGCAGCTGGTCCGGAACCTCTACATCCAGAACCCGGAAGACACGATCAAACGCAAGCTGGTCGAAGCCCACCTCGCCACCGAGCTCTTCGAGCGCCGCTCGCGCGACTGGATCCTCACCTCCTACCTGAACACGGCCCCCTACGGGACGGTCGAAGGGCAGACCGCGGTGGGCGCCGAGGCGGCCGCGCAGACCTACTTCAACAAGCCGGCAAAAGAGCTTGACCTGACCGAGGCGGCGCTGATCGCCGGCCTGCCCCAGGCGCCCTCCGAATACAACCCCTTCCTCGACCCCAAGGCGGCGCTGCAGCGCCGCACCGAGGTGCTCAGCGCGATGCTCGAGGAGGACTACATCACTCCCGCCGAATTCCGTGAGGCGCGCGACTCGGGCCTCGGGCTCGACCCCGGCCACAAGTACCAGGAGATCAAGGACCCCTTCCTCTTCGACCTGGTCCAGCAGGAACTGATCGACCGCTACGGGATCAACACCGTGCGCAACGGCGGCCTCAAAGCCTACACCACGATCGACCCCAGCCTCCAGGAAAAGGCCGAAGAAGCGGTCGCTTCCTGTTACGTCTGCTACTCCGAAGGGGGGCCGGCGTCGGGTCTGGCCTCGGTCAACCCGGAGACCGGTGGGATCGTCGCCCTCGCTTCGACCGAAGGCTACGACTCAGAAAGCCAGTTCAACTACGCCTGGCAGGCGCACCGCCAGCCCGGCTCCTCGTTCAAGACCTTCGTCCTGGCGGCGGCGATCAAAGAGGGGGTCGACCCGGACTCCACCTACTACGACGGCAGCTCGCCGAAGACGCTGGAGCTGCCCTACGGCGGCGACTGGACCGTCAACAACGCCGAGTCCGGCGGCGGGGTGATGTCGCTGGCGGACGCCACCTACCACTCGGTCAACGTGATCTTCGCCCAGCTCGACCTCGACGTCGGTCCGGAGAACGTCACCGAGACCGCCCAGGACATGGGGATCGAGGCGCCGCTGGAATCGGTCCCGGCTGAGTCGATCGGCGGTCTCAGCATCGGCGTCACCCCGCTGGAAATGGCGAGCGCCTACGCGACCCTCGCCAACGGCGGCATCCACCACGACGCGACCGCGGTCAGCCGGGTCGAATTCCCCAACGGGAAAACCGACGAGTTCGACTCCGATCCCGGCGAACGGGTCCTCACCCCGGGCCAGGCCTGGGAAGTCACCCGCCTCCTGGAGGGCGTGATCACCCAGGGGACGGGGGCCGGCTACACCTCGATGGGCTGCAGCTCGGCGGCGGGCAAGACCGGCACCTCCGAGGGTGAATCCGACGCCTGGTTCGTCGGCTACACGCCGCTGTTCTCAACCGCGGTCTGGGTCGGCCATCCCCAGTCGCGCGACCCGACCGGGTACGGCGGCACGACCGCCGGGCCGATCTGGCGCGCCTACATGGAAGCCGCCCACGAAGGGGAATGCCCCGAATTCGAGGTGCCGACGAGCCTGCCCGAACTCTCCGGCCTCGAGAGCGATCACACCTCGTCCTCCTCGGAAGCCGTGACGCCCGAAGACGAAGAATTCGAAGCCGAAGAGCCAGAAGAAGACGAGGAGAAGGAAGACGAGGAGCAGCCATCCGACGAGGGCGAAGGCGAAGAAGTGGCCGAACCGGCCTCACCGCCCCCCGCTCCTCCCACGCCCCCTCCGTCTGTGGGCGGCGGCATCGGCACCACGTAATTCGATGGGTCCGGGAACGGCCGAAAATGCAATCTCACGAGAACGGCTTACGTCCCAGTCCTCGCCGCCAACCCGGACTACCCGCGCCGACGCTAGGTGCGGCTAAGGGTCAGCCGGCCTCGATCAGCTTCGGCGCGGTAGGCGTCGAAGTGCCGTACCCGGGAGCCTTGACCCTACGAAGCCCCAGGCTTGTCGCTGATATCGCCCGTCTGCGGCTTTCCTGGTTTCATCGGTGGCGGGACGGCCGTTTGTGGCTGCGGCTGCTTTTTGGCAGGGCCACGCGTTCCAGGTTTCCCGGGGTTTTTCGGATCTTGGAAAGTCGAGTCGTTCTTCATCAGTCGCTAGTGACTTAGGGACAATTGGATACAGCCTAGAACTACTGAAGTACCTATGCAACCGGCAGCAGAACCAAACCATGTGAATAGTTTGTCCAGCCGCTTCTCATTCTCGTCGTAGTTGTCCTCAAGGGACTTTGCGAGAAACAGCTGCATTGACTCCGGCCGCGAAATGTCGACCCAGTCCTTGATTAGCTGTTTGGGGCTGGTCACAAACGTCCAGCCGCGGCGCTTGGGCAGCAGAACTTTCAGACACGAACCCACTCCTAGGCTGAAAGCAACAAGCGCACTCCCGCCGATGAAGCCCAAACTCACGCCGGGACTAGCCGTGGCCGCCCCTAGGAATGAGGCAGAAACGGCCGCCGCGGCTAGCAAGACGCCCGTTCGAGCACGAAGCTCATCAAGGCTGGCGGCCTGAGATTCGATAGCCCGTCTCGCCTCCTCGAGAATCACATCCTCGTTGCGCCTTGCTTGGTCAAGAGCCGCATTTGTCGCCTGGTTGTTGTTCACCTACCCAGACTAACTCTCGTCAGGGCAACTAAGAGCCAGCCGGTCTCGATCAGCTCGACGCGGTAGTCGTCCGGGTCGCGACACCAGATTGATCGAGGCCTATTCCGATTCTTCTTCCTCGTCCAAGCTCTCTGGGTACCGAACTTCTGCGCGCGCAAGCTTCTTCGGCCCGTAGAGGTGGCGAGCCCACCAGGACTCGGGCCGCGCCAACCTGAAGGCGGCGATCCACCAGACGAAGCCCACCGTGTTGAAGCCTGCGTCGAACAAACGCCATTGACCCTTTACCGCCGTGACCGTTGCTGGGCCGATCAAGAGGACGACCCAGAGCCCGATCCCATAGGCGATGGCGACTCCTGACGAAACAGCGAGTAGCTGCACGGGACCCCTAATCGGTCGCGGTCGCGCCGTACCGAGCCTGCGTGCGCGCCAGCTTATCCGGGCCGTAGCGGTGTCGAGCCCACCAAGACCGAGGCCGCGCCAGCCTCATCGCGGCGATCCACCAAACCAATCCCAGTGTGAGCCAGCCGGCCGCGAACAAAAGCCATTGGCCCTTCAGCGCGGTGATCGTCGCTGGCGCGACGATCAGTACGACCCAGAGGCCGACTCCATATGCGATGGCCATTCCGGTCGAGATGGCTAGTAGCTCCACGGCGGCAGTATTGCCGGTCGAGAGGGCTAGCGGGGTAAGTCAGGAACCGGGCAATGTCCCGCCTGGCGGAGCCTCAATATCTCAATACGGTAGTCGTCCGGGTATCGAACGATTTGGCTCGAAAAGCTCATCGAGATTCTCGAAGCTGAGTAGGCGCGACAGATCTCAGCCGGGTTCGCGAAGGCCAGCCTTGGATTGCTTTGTCAGCGCCCGGTGTTCTTGAAGACCCTTGACGACCTTGAAGATGGTGTACGCCCAGAAAAGGCATCCAGCAATCTTCAAGCTGCGGACGAGCGGGTCACTGTCCATCGTGGCGTAGCCGATGTTGATGAGTAGGGCTAGCGAGCATCCGAAGAAGGCAAGCCGTGCCCTTCGCAGCTCCTCTGGGTCAAGAGGCTCGTCGAGGGGCCGCGTCAAAGCTGGCAGCTTCAGGGGTCAGCCCACCTCGACTAACTCAATTCGGTAGTCGTCGGGGTCGCGGACGAAGCAGATTCGGGAGCCCTCGGTGCGGCCGCCGGGGCGGTAGGGCGGCTTCTCGGGCTCGATGCCTTCGGTGGCGAGACGCTCGAGGGTGCCGTCGAGATCGTCGACACCGATCGCGATGTGGTTGTAGCCGGTGCCGAGGTGGTAGGAGGTGACGCCGTGGTTGTAGGTCAGCTCCAGGCGTGGGTCTTCTCCGGGCATCCCCATGAAGACGTTGATCGCCTCGTCCCCGATCGGCATCCGCGCCACCTCCTCAAAGCCGAGCTTCTCGTAGAAGGCGACCGAGCGATCGATCTCGCCGATCCGGTAGCAGGTGTGGAGGAAGGTGGCCACTCGTTTCAGCCTATCCAAGCCTCGCGGCAGGCATGCTCGCACTTGCGTCCTCGCCGGATCGCTATTACTTTGCGCTACACCAGTCAGGCTCGAAGCGCAAATAAATTGGACAGAAAGGCAATAACAGTGCTAGATGCCAAGAACCGCCGCCCTCGCCTTCGGGCTCTGGCGGTCGCGGTCCCAGCAGCCATCGCAATGTTTGTGGCGATAGGCCCCGGCTTCGCCGGTGCCGTGACCACGCCCCCGACCGGACCCGGGGTCAAAGACGTGATCGAGATGAAGATCGTCAAAGGGCAGTTGAAGTTCGTCGGCCCGCAGACCGTGCACGCCGGTGACGAACTGGAAATCGTCAACAAGACGAACCCGAAACAGGTCGGCCCGCACACCTTCTCGCTGGTGACCAAAGGCTCGTTGCCGAAGACGCCGAAAGCTCGCCAGAACTGCTTCGCCCCGAAACACATCTGCCGGGCGATCGCACAGTGGCACGGGGTTAAAGGCGAAAAAGTCACCAAGAACCCGGCCGAGGCGGGCCTCGAAGGCTGGAGCACGATGGGCACTACGACCAAAAAGGGCGACTCCTGGTTCACCGGGAACAAACCGAACACGTCGATCGTGCAGAAAGTGACCGTTGACGTCAGCACCGGACCGCAGCCGATTTATTTCCTCTGCGCGATCCATCCTGCGATGCAGGGGACGACCACGGTCCTGCCGGCGGGCTAGCCAGACGTCTGGTCTTCCGTCACCCCCGCGCCGCCTGAGGCGCCGAGCTTTCCTCGGCGCCTTGGGTGGGGGCGCGCTCGCGACCCTGCTGCCGTGGCAGGGGCGCGGCGCCCTGCTGCCGTTCGGCGACGAGGTCGCAGAGGCGGTGGCGTCGGAGCCGTTCCGCCAGGAGCTGCCGGTACCGCGGGTCCTCACCGACTCCCGGATCGAGATCCCGATCCGGGAGGCCGAGGCCCAGATCCTCCCCGGCCCGAAGACCAGCCTCTGGACCTTCGGCGGCAGCTTTCCGGGCCCAACCATCCGCCGCCCTGCCGGACAGCGGACCCGGGTCACCTTCCACCATCAGCTTCCGGCCAAGGCCGGCGAGCTGACCGTGCACCTGCACGGCGGCCACAACCGCAGCCGGTTCGACGGCCAGCCCGGTGGCCTCACCGCGCGCCAGCCGGTCTCCTACTTCTGCCGGATCCCGGGCAACCTCTCCGCGAGCCAGTCGGGCAATGACCTGCTGATCCCGCCCGGCGGGCGGAAAACCTACGTCTACGACCTCTGGCAGGACGGGCGGCCGGAACGGGCCTCGTTCCAGTGGTACCACGACCACCGCCTCGATCGCACCGCCCGCAACACCTGGCGCGGGCTGGCCGGGATGTGGATCGTCGACGACGAGTTCGACGCCTCGTTGCCACTGCCCTCGGGCGAGCGCGACATCCCGCTGATGATCGCCGACCGCAGCTTCGACCGGCACAACCGGCTGGTCGACCCTTTCCCGACCCTGCAGCCGCCGGGCGACAAGGTGCTTGGCACGGCGATCCTGGTCAACGGGGTCTACATGCCCCACCACAGGGTGAGCGCCCGCCGTTACCGGCTGCGGATCCTCAACGTCTCCCAGTTCCGCAGCTACAACCTCCACCTCTCAAACGGCGCCCCGATGGTCCAGATCGCGACCGAGAGTGGCCTGATGCCGGCGCCGGTGCGCCGTCGCGAAATCCTGCTCGGGCCGGCCGAGCGGGTCGAGGTGATCGTCGACTTCGCTGACGCAAGGGGGGAGACGGTCGAGCTGCGCAGCTCCAAGCGCCACGCCGGTCCCAACACCGCCGGGTCGCGTTGCTACGCCGGGGCGCTGATGCAGTTCCGGGTCGAGCCTGGCCGGGAGGTCGACCGCACCCGGGTGCCGCGGCGGCTGCGAGCGCTCCCGGACTGGGTGAGGAAGGCGAAACGCGAGCCCGACTTCCGCTGGACGATCACGGTCGGCGGCGCTTTCAGGACCACCTGGCTGATCAACGGCAGGACCTTCAACCCAGCCCGTGCCGACCACTTCCCGAAGCTGGGTACGACCGAGACCTGGGAGATCGTCAACCGCACCAGGGTCGCCCACGTGATGCACCTGCACCACTCCGACTGGTACCTGCTCTCCCGTGACGGCAAGTCTCCGCCGCCCTGGGAACGCTGCCTCAAGGAGACCTTCTTCGTCCACCCGGGCGAACGGGTTCTGCTCGCCGGCCACTTCTCCGAGTACGCCGGCAAGTTCCTCGTCCACTGCCACATGCTCGATCACGAGGACCACGGGCTGATGAGCCAGTTCGAGGTCGTGCAGTAATGATGCGGCGATGGACCACGACCTCACGGTGCGGTTCCGCACCGCCCGCCGCGATCCCGAGCTGACCGTAGTCGAGGGCTTCCACGCCCTCAAGCACGCGCTGCGGTTCGGGGCCGAGGTGCGCGAGGCCGTCGCCGTCGACCCCGACCGGCTTGAGGAGCTGGCGCAAGAGTTGGCACCCGATCTGGCCGGGCGGCTGGCGCCGATGGTGAGCAGGGTGGACCCGGAGGCCCTCGCCGCGATGGTGCCGCGCCCGCCCCGTACGGCTGTCGCCGCGATCGCCCGTCGCCCGGCGTTGGACCTGGCGGGGACGCTCGCGGACCCAGCGCCCGCCCCGGTCGTCCTGCTCGAGCAGCCGCGCAACATGGGCAACATCGGCGCCTGCGTGCGAGTCGCTGCCGCCGGTGGTGCCGCCGCCGTCCTCACCACCGGCGAGAACGACCCCTGGTTCCCCGACGCGGTGCGGGGCGCCGCCGGGCTGCACTTCGCGCTCCCGGTCGGGGCGATCGAGGAGCTGCCGGAGAGCGATCGGCCGCTGCTGGCGGTCGACCCGGAGGGTGAGGAGCTGACGCCGGAGCGGCTGCCGGAGCGTGCGGTGCTCGCCTTCGGGACCGAGCGCCACGGGATCAGCTCGACGCTGCTCGACCGCGCCGATGCCCGGGTTGCGATCCCGATGCGGGAGGGAGTCTCCAGCCTCAACCTGGCGACCTCGGTGGCGGTCGTCCTCTTCACGGCGAAAAGTACGGATGCGCAACGCCGCGCCAGCGGATAGCGTCTGAGTAGTCAGGCACGGCGGCAGCGCGCCGCGACCCAGCCATCCGAGTGAAAGGAAGCATCCTTGCCTTTAGCTGACATCAGCTTTGGGGAACTCCTCCTCATCGCACTCGAGATCTTCTTCTTCGTGATCTGGATCTGGATCCTGATCACGATCCTCTCCGACCTGTTCCGCGACCACGAGCTGTCGGGCTGGGCGAAGGCCGCCTGGGTCCTGTTCCTGGTCTTCATCCCGTTCATAACGGCGCTGATCTACCTGATCGCCCGCGGCGCCGGGATGCGGGACCGAACGATCAAAGCCCAGGCGGAGGCGAAGCAGCACTTCGACTCCTACATCAGGGAGCAGGCGCACAGCAGCCCCGCCGACGAACTGCACAAGCTCAACGAGCTGAAGGAAAAGGGAGCCCTCTCCGCGGACGAGTTCGAGAAGGCGAAGGGCAAGCTGCTGGCCTGAGGGATGCCAGGCCGCCCGCTCTACGCGGGCGGCCGAATTCCTCCAATAGCTGGAGTTTTGCAAGCTAAGTTGCAGGTTATTAGCAACTCCTAACAATCTTCAGGCTTCTTCGCTAGCCTGCGCAACTCGCCGGATCCCCTCCCGGGAGCGGCGTCGAATCCATGCGGGCTTACTTCTCCGATACGCACCCGAGCGCCGCCAAGCGGCGGGCGCTCCTGTTCGCGGCGCTGCTGCTCGCGGCCCTATGCGCGCTGGCGGTGTCCCTGCAGTCGAGCGCCTCGGCGATCCTGCAGGAGAAACTCGACGCCACCCAGGGCAAGCTCGACGACGTGCGGGCGAGCCAGGCCGCGGTGGCGGACACGATCGCCGAACAAAATGCCGCGATCGACTCGATGCTCGGCGAAGTCTCCGCCCTGCGCCAGAAGCAAGCGGCGGTGGAGGCGGAACTGGCCGAGAAGCAGGAGGCGCTTGACCGGGCGACGGCAAAGCTGGAGGCCGAAGAAGAGCATCTCGAACGGGTCCGTGAGCAACTCCAGCGCGCGCTCGGAGTGCTGCGCGAGCGCCTCGTCTCGATCTACGAAACGGGCTCGCCGGACGTGATCAACGCCGTGCTCGAATCGAGCGACTGGTCCGAGATGTCGGCGCAGACCGAATATCTGAGCCGAATCCAGAGCTACGACGACTCGGTCGTCGACCGGGTCAAGACGCTGCGCGACGAAGTGACCGACGCCGTCACCCGGCTGACCGAGGTGCGGGCCGAGATCGAAGAGGAACGCGACGCGGTTGCTGCGATCGAGGAGGAAGTCGCCGCGGCGAAGGCCGAGGCGGAGTCGCGCTTCGGCGAGCTGAAGGCCGCGCAGGCCGAGCGCCAGGAAGCGCTGGAATCTCTGGAAGCGCGCGAATCGGCGTTGAGCTCCAACCTCTCCGCGATCTCCAACCAGATCGCCTCCGAAGGCGGGTCGGTTCCGATGGGCGAAGTGCCGGCGCCGCTTACCCCCGGGCAGACCGCGGGGTTCATCAACGAAAGCGAAGCCAGCGCTCCGGCCTCGGCTCCGGACGCGGTCAAGGCGGCGATCTCCGCCGCCAACGCGATTGCCACCACCCCCTACATCTGGGGTGGCGGCCACGGCTCCTTCGAATCGTCGGGCTACGACTGCTCCGGCGCGGTCAGCTTCGCCCTGCACGGCGGCGGCTTCCTAGAAAGCCCGCTCGACTCGACCGGCCTCTCGACCTGGGGCGAACCGGGCCCCGGCCAGTGGATCACGGTCTACGGGAACGCCGAACACGCTTGGATGATCATCGCCGGCCTCGCCTTCGACACCTCCGGCGGCGCCGGCCCACGCTGGCACTCCTCGCCGGCGAGTTCCACCGAAGGCTTCATAGCCAGGCACCCCGCGGGTTACTGATCTAGGCCCTCGGTTGAGGCTGGCCGCGATAGCGGCTTATCCTTTTGCCCGTGGACTTGGAGCGGGAGTTGGAGGGGATGCTCGAGGTCGAGCGGTTTGAGCCGCCGGCTGAGTTTCGTGAGCGCGCTCGGTGGAGCGACTCCAAGGTGTATGAGGAGGCCGCAGCGGACCCCGAGGCCTGGTGGCTGCAACAGGCAAAGGAGCTGCTCGAGTGGGACGTCGAGCCCGCCAAGGGGCTCGACGACTCTAACCCGCCCTTCTACAAGTGGTTCGAGGACGGCCGGCTGAACGCTTCGGCGAACTGCCTCGACCGCCACGTCGAGGCCGGCAACGGCGACCGGGTCGCCTACCACTGGCGCGGTGAGGAGGGTGAGGAGCGCGACATCACCTACGCCGACCTGCACCGCGACGTACAGCGCTTCGCCAACGCGCTCAAGGACCTCGGCGTCGGCAAGGGCGACGTGGTCGGCATCTACCTGCCGATGATTCCGGAGGTGGTGGTGGCGATGCTCGCCTGCGCCCGGATCGGCGCTCCCCACAACGTCGTCTTCGGCGGCTTTTCGGCGGAGTCGGTGCGGGAGCGGATGGAGTTCTCGGCGGCGAAGGCACTGATCACCGTCGACGGCGCCCGCCGCAAGGGCAAGACGGCGCCGATCAAGCCGGCCGTAGACGAGCAGATGGGGGACCTCGAGTCGCTGCAGCGGATCGTCGTCGTCCGCCACACCGGCATCGATTGCCCGATGACCGATGGCCGCGACGTCTTCTACGACGAGGCGATGGCGGCTGCAGACCCGGAGTGCCCGGCCGAGCCGATGGAGGCCGAGCACCCGCTCTACATCCTCTATACCTCCGGCTCAACGGCGAAGCCGAAGGGGATCCTGCACACCACCGGCGGCTACATGACCGGGGTCACCGCCACCCACCGGTACGTCTTCGACCTGCGGCCCGAGGAGGACGTGTACTGGTGCGCAGCCGACGTCGGCTGGGTCACCGGCCACTCCTACATCGTCTACGGCCCGCTTTCCAACGGCGCCACCAGCGTGATGTGGGAGGGGGCGCCCGACTATCCCCACCAGGGGATCTGGTGGGAGCTGGTCGAGCGCTACAAGGCGACGATCCTCTACGCCGCGCCGACGGCGATCCGCACCTTCATCAAGTGGGGGGCGGACATTCCGGGCAAGTTCGACCTCACCTCGCTGCGCCTGCTCGGCTCGGTGGGGGAGCCGATCAACCCGAAGGCATGGCTCTGGTACCACAAGGTGATCGGCGGCGAGCGCTGTCCGATCGTCGACACCTGGTGGCAGACCGAGACCGGCGCGATCATGATCACGCCGCTGCCGGGGATCACTGCGACCAAGCCCGGTTCGGCGACCCAGCCGTTCCCCGGGGTAGAGGCGGAGGTGGTCGACGAGTCCGCCGGCGAGCCGATCGCCGAAGGGCAGGGCCTGCTGGTCCTCGAGCGGCCCTGGCCCTCGATGCTGCGCGGCCTCTACAAGGAGGACGACCGCTTCGTCGAGACCTACTTCTCCCGCTTCGGCAAGGAGCGCTACCTGGTCGGCGACGCCGCCCGCCGCGACTCCGACGGCTACTTCTGGGTGATCGGCCGGATCGACGACGTCGTCAATGTCTCCGGCCACCGGCTCTCCACCGCCGAGGTCGAGTCGGCGATCGTCGCCCACGAGAAGGTCGCCGAGGCGGCGGTGATCGGCCAGTCCGACGAGGACACCGGGCAGGCAATCTGCGCCTTCGTCACCTTGCGGGGCGACACCGATTCCAGCGACGAGCTGATCGAAGGCATCCGCGGAGTCGTGGCGACCCGGATCGGCAAATTCGCCCGGCCGAAGCGGATCATCTGGGCCGAGGACCTGCCGAAGACGCGCTCCGGCAAGATCATGCGCCGGCTGCTGCGCGACATTGCCGAGGGCCGGGCGCTGGGCGACGTGACCACCCTGCGCGACCCCGACGTGATGAAGGAGCTGGAGGGGAAGATCGCCGCCGAGGAAGCGAAGGCGGGCTGAGCGCTAGCTCCCGCCGCGCTGGTCGACCATCCGCTCGACCGCGACCTCCAACGCCTGCAGCTGTTCCTGGACGCTTCGCAGTTCGCGGAGCGCCAGCGCCTCGGCCGTCAGCTTCTCGTCCTCCAGCTCCTGCTCGACGACGGCGATTTCGGGAGCGAGGAAGCGCTGCGCGAAGGAGCCGGTGAGCAGGGCGACGAACCCGATCCCGACGATCAGCATGACCGCGGAGACGATCTCGCCACCAGTCGTGGTCGGGTAGATGTCGGAGCCGAGCGTGGTCATCGTCGTGATCGCCCAATAAAGACCGTCGCCGAAGTTGAGGTGTTGGCTCTCGCGCTCGAAGGCGGAGAAGAGGGCGCCGCCGCCGACCGCGGTCAGGATCGCAAGCAGCAGCGCGTACCGCAGACCTTCCAGAGAGAAGACCTCACGCGAGAGCTGCGCCAGGCGCAGCAAGCGCAGGAGCCGGAGCAGGCGCAGGAACCGCAGTCCCTGCAGCCCCGGCGGCAGGACCGGGGGAGTGAGGAAGACGATGATCAGGTCGAGCGGGTGGCGGCGGAGCCAGGCCAGCCGGTCGGGGACGACCGCGAGCATTACCACCAGCTCCACCGCGAAGGCGCCCCAGGTGACCCAGTTGAGGGCGACTGCGACGTCCTCCAGCGTCCCGCCCGGGTGCGACTCGGTGATCGCCACCATCGGCAAGGTCAGCGCCGCCGCGATCAGCATCGGCGTGTTCAGCCGTTCCGCCACCCGCGTGCTGCGCGCGTCCATCCCTGCCTCGTAGCGCACCTCTGCCTCTGCCACTTCGGAGCTCACCGCGACTGATTCGACACCTCACGGCCGCACCCTTGCGAGAGACGGCGACTCACCGCGCCAAGAGCGTCTCCAGAAACGACAAGACCCGCCGGAGCGGGTCGAGTCTGGCGACGCGGGGAACCACCCCGCACACGACTGACACTCTGCCTCAGGCTAGCACGGCAGATCGCTGCCAATGACTCGACCGCTCCGGGCGAATCTCAACTGCGGAGGGCGCCGGAATCGAACCGGACCCGGTCGGTTGAACCGAGCACAACGAATGTCAGTCGCGTGGAGACACCTGTCTCCTTCGCCCTCCTACAGCCGATGCTAAGGACGATTTCTTACCTGGAACGCGATGTGAATCAATTGGCACAGAGTTGTGCCACTTATGTTGAACGGGGCGCTTCAGCCTCTCTTGCCAATCGCCTGAACAGGCATCACCTCTGACACGGACGTGACATTCACGAAATTAGTTTGCTAGACTAATTACCTAGGCTAATCAATGACTCCCGAGACCAAGGACACCTCGCTCACCGACTCCGCCGCGAAGCTACGGATGGCGATTGTGCGGACGGCCCGGGCGTTGCGGCAGGAGGCGGCTGGTGAGACGAGCGGGTTGACCCCGACTTCGACCGCGGCGCTGGCGACGATCGAGCGGCATGGGCCGTTGACGCCGAGTGAGCTGGCGGAGATCGAGCGGGTGAAGCGGCCGACGGTGACCCGGACGCTCGGTTGCCTGGAGCGGGAGGGGTTGATCGAGCGGACGGCCGACCCGGCTGACGGGCGCAGCTTCCTGATCAGCCTCAACAGCGCCGGCCGTGAGCGGTTGCGGCGGCTGCGGGGGCGCAAGAACGCTTACCTGGCGCGGCGCATGCGCGACCTTCCCGCCGACGAGGTGGAGACGCTGGAGCGGGCGGCCGAGATCCTCGACCGGATGCGGGAGGACGGGCCCAAGCGCGGGCGGGCTTCATGAGCGCCGCCCTGCGCCGATCCTTTCACTCGCTCGAGGTCCCCAACTACCGGCGCTACTTCGCCGGGCAGCTGATCTCCCTCTCCGGCACCTGGATGCAGACGGTAGCCGCGATCTGGCTGATCCTCACCCTCACTGGCAGCGGCGTCGCAGTCGGCGCGACCACCGCGCTGCAGTTCCTGCCGATGCTGCTGTTCGGCGCCTGGGGCGGCCTGCTCGCCGACCGGGTGCCGAAGCGGCGGCTGTTGATCGTCACCCAGCTGTTGATGGCGATCCCGGCGATCGGCCTGTTCGCGGTTACCGCCACCGGCGTCGTCGTCCCCTGGATGGTCTACCTGGCGGTGTTCGCGATGGGCTCGGTCAACGCGATCGACAACCCGACCCGCCAGAGCTTCGTGATCGAGATGGTCGGGCCCGACCGGGTCGTCAACGGGGTCAGCCTCAACAGCGTGATCGTCCAGGCGGCGCGGATCGTCGGCCCCGCCCTGGCCGGGATCCTGATCGCCACCCTCGGTGTCGTCGCCTGCTTCGGCCTCAACGCGCTCACCTTCGCGGCGATGATCTTCGCCCTCTGGGGGATGGACCCGCGCGGCCTGCACACCCCGCCGGTCGCCGAGCGGGCCCCGGGCGCGATTCGCGACGGCCTTCGCTATGTCCTCCGCACCCCCGAGCTGCTGGTGCCGCTGGCGCTGATGGCGCTGGTCGGGACGCTCGGCTTCAACTTCCAGGTGGTCCTGCCGCTGCTGGCCAAGTTCAGCTTCGACGGTGGCGCCGGCGCCTACGCGGCGCTGGTCTCGGCGATGGCGGTCGGCTCGATCGGCGGCGCCCTGGTCAACGGCGCCCACGGCCACACCGGCCCGCGGCTGATCGCCGGCGGCGCGCTCGCCTTCGGCGTCCTCGCGCTGCTCTCGGCAGCGATGCCGACCCTCGCCCTGGAGATCCCGGTGCTGGCCCTCCTCGGCGCCGCCGCGGTTACCTTCGCGGCGACGATCAACTCGACCCTCCAGCTCGCCGTCTCCCCGGACATGCGTGGCAGGGTGATGGCGCTCTACTCGGTCGTCTTCCTCGGCTCGACCCCCATCGGCGGCCCCCTAACCGGCTGGCTCGCCCAAACCTACGACCCCCGCATAGCCCTGCTCCTCGCCGGAATTTCGGGCATCGCCGCCGCCTGGGCGGCGCACGTCTGCTTCAGCCGTATTCGCGAAAAGGGAGCCAGTGGGGAGGGGCTCGGCGGACACTCCCCGCTTTTGTCCGCCGAGCCCCTCCCTGCCGGCTCCCTCTCGCTTAACCGTCGCTGAGCCTCCCTACCGCTTAGCCGGCGTAACCGGCCGATTCCAGGTACGCCGCCGCCGCTTCTTTAGGCGTCTGCTTTTCGAGTTCGACCCGGGCGTCGAGCTCCTGCATCACTTCCAGGGTCAGGCCTTCCTGCACCTGGAGGATCGTCTTTTCGTAATCCGGCCCAGCTTCTTCGGCAGTGGATTTCTCGGTCACGAAGATGACGTTGCCCGCGGGGAAGACTTCCTTGTCATCTTTGAGGATGACGAATTTGTCTTTCTCCGCCGAGAGCTGTGGGTCGGTGGTGAAGACGATCGAGAGGTCGGCCTGTCCCTTTTCGAGGACGGTGTAGCGGAGGCCGATGTCGACCGGCTTGAACGACTTGAATTTGAGCCCATACAGTTCTTCGAGTCCAGCCAGGCAGTCGATTCGCTGGCGGCACTCGGGCGAGCCGTAGAGGGTCAGTTCTTCGGAGACGCCTTCCAGGTCGGAGACGTTTTCGAGTTCGTATTTTTCGGCCGTTTTCACCAGCGTCCCGACCGCGTTGGCGCTGGCGAACGGGGTTGGTTCGAACGCGGTGAGGTCTTCTTTTTCGAATTCTTCATTCGCCTTTTCCCAGGCTTCGTTCGCCTCGGACGGGACTTCCTCGGGTTCGAGGCCGAAGAACGAGGTCAGCGCCGTCGACGCGTACTCGGGGTAGCCTGAGATCTGCCCGGCCTTAACTGCTTTCAGCGCCACGGTTTCCGAGCCGAGGTTGAGGTCGGATTTCACCTTGTAGCCGGCCGCCTGCAGGGCCTGTGCGTAGATTTCCCCGAGGATTTCCTGTTCGGGGAAGTTCTTGGAGCCGATAGTGAGGGTGACTTTCCCGTTGTCGGGATTGGAGACGATCGCACCCCCGCTGTCACCTCCTCCTTCGGCGGTGCCGTCGTCGTCGCTGTCGCCGCAGGCGGTGACGGCAAGCGCCAGCGCCAGTGCCAGCAATGCCGCCAGCGCGGCGCGTAGCCTCGTGTGGTCAATCCTCACTTGTTGCCTCCTTGGGGTGGTTTCGGACAAGTCACGTGGTCCTCTGCTTGAGGCCGTCTGAGGTGAGACGCCTCTGCAGGCCGGCGAGCGCGAACTCGAGCACGAGAGCGAGCAGAGCGACCAGGATCGCTCCCGCCAGCACGCCGTTCTCGCCGTAGACGTTTTCGTTGATGATGAAGTCACCGAGGGTCAGAACTCCGGCCAGCGGCGCGATCGTCGCCGTCGCCACGATCGCGATCGTGGCACCGCGGATGCCGCTGAAGATCGTCGGGATCGCCAGCGGCACCTCCACCTTGCGCAGGATCTCCAGCTCGGTCATCCCCATACCGCGGGCGGCGTCGACGGTGGAGCGATCCACCTGCCGCACGCCGACGAAGGCGTTGGTGAGGATCGGCGGAACGCCGAGCACCGCGAGCGCGATCGTCAGGTTCAGTACGCCGACCCCGATTACCGCTGCCATGAAGGCGATCAGGGCCAGCTCGGGGATCGCCCGGCCGGCGTTGCCGAGGCCGACCGCTAGCAGTTCTCCGGTTCCCCGGTGGCCGAGGTAAAGCCCGATCGGCAGGGCGACGAGCAGCGATAGCGCGATCGCGAAGACGGTCACTTCGAGTTGGGCCAGGGTCAGTTCGATCACCTGGTCGATGCCCCCCACGGCGTTGCCGCCGGTCACGTTTGAGCTCTGCGGGGTGAAGATGAATTCGATCGCGCCGCCAAAGGAGGCGAGGACCGGCTGGGGGAGTAGGGCGCTCATCCCGATCCCGCCCTTCGCCACGGCGTGGTCAGGCGCTGCACGGTGAGCAGGATCACGTCGAACGCCAGCGCCATCAGCATCGC
The DNA here is from genome assembly GCA_963832155.1 of uncultured Actinomycetes bacterium. Lineage (GTDB taxonomy): Bacteria > Actinomycetota > Thermoleophilia > Solirubrobacterales > 70-9 > VAYN01. Next base: position 2,524,355 of record CAWHTB010000002.1, on the reverse strand, counting down.
GATCCCACCGGCGAGGACGATGCTGGTCGGGAAATCGAGGTTGCCGCTGCCGTAGATCTGGGTGCCGAGCCCGCCGCCGCCGGCGAACACCGCAAGGGTCGCGATCGCGACGGTGCTGACGGTGGCGATCCGCAGCCCGGCGACGATCTCCGGCGTCGCCAGCGGCAGCTCGACCTTCCAGAGGATCTGGCGGTCGGTCTGGCCCATCCCGCGGGCCGCGTCCTTCACCGAGGCAGGCACGTTGGCGAGGCCGACCATCGTGTTGCGGTAGATGATCTGCAGCGTGTAGGCGCTGAGCGCGATGATCGCGGTGTCGCGGCCACGGCCGGTGATCGGCAGCAGCAGGAAGAAGAAGGCGACGCTGGGGATCGTGTAGAGAACCCCCGTACCGGCGAGCAGCGGTGGCCGCAGCCAGGCGTGGCGGTGCGCCAGCAACGAGAGGGCGAAAGCGATCGCGAAGCCGAGGAGGACCGAGATCGCCACCAGTTCGAGCTGCTGCACGGTCGGCGTGGCGTAGCGGTCGATGTTTTCAGTCGCCCAGTCCCAGCAGAAGATCTTGTCGGTGGCCTGGCAGGGGAGGGTGTCCGAGGTTCGTTCTTTGAAGAACCCTTCGCCGACCTCGCCGACTGCGGCCACCGGCGACGGGCTAAGCATGCGGCCGCTCCACGGCGCTGTGCTCCTCGCTCTTGGCCTGCGGCGAGGCGAGGAACTCGGCGATGATCTCGACCGAGAGGACGCCGATGATCCGCCCCTCGTGGTCGGTCACCGCCGCGTACTGGGCCTCTCCCTGGAGCAGGTCGGCGAGGGCGTCGCGCATCACGTCGTCGAGGTCGAGGACCGGGCCCAGCGGCGAGTCGGGCCGGCTCGGCACGTGCTCGCCGGCGAGGTCGCGGTCCGAGAGCCAGCCAAGCGGGCGGCGCTCGTCGTCGACCAGCAGCGGGTAGGCCACTTCGACGTCGGGCTCGGCCAGCTTCGCTTGTACCTCGGCGGTCGCCTGGCCGACGTGCGCCAGCGGCGCCTCCCAGAGGTCGATGTCGGAGACCCGCATCAGCGCCAGCCGCTTCAGCGCCCGGTCGGCGCCGACGAAGTCCTCGACGAACTCGGTTGCCGGCGCCATCAGCAGCTCGGCGGGGGTCGCGTACTGCTGGACCCTGCCGCCCTCGCGCATGACCGCGATCCGGTCGCCCATCTTGATCGCCTCGTCGATGTCATGGGTGACGAAGAGGACGGTCTTGCGCAGCTCCGCCTGCAGGCGCAGGAACTCGTTCTGCAGGCGCTCGCGGTTGATCGGGTCAATCGCACCGAAGGGCTCGTCCATCAGCATCACCAGTGGGTCGGCGGCGAGCGCGCGGGCGACGCCGACGCGCTGCTGCTGGCCGCCGGAGAGCTGGACGGGGTAGCGATCTCCCAGCCCGGGTTCCAGCCCGATCAGCTCCAGCAGCTCGGCGGTCCGCGCCTTCGTCCGGTCCTTGTCCCAGCCGAGCAGCTGCGGCACAGCGGCAATGTTGTCGGCGACGGTGCGGTGGGGGAAGAGGCCGATCTGTTGGATCACGTACCCGATCTCCCGGCGCAGCCGCGCCGGGTCGCGCTCACGCACCGATTCGGACCCGATCAGGATGTCGCCCTCGGTCATCTCGACGGTGCGGTTGACCATCCGCATCGCCGTGGTCTTGCCGCAGCCCGAGGGACCGACCAACACACAGATCTCCCCGGCAGGAACCTCGAGGGTGAGATTGTCGACCGCCGGGGTGTCGGAGCCGGGGTAGCGCTTGGTTGCGCCCACGTAGCTGACGGAGGAGGCTCCGGGTTGTGACTGCGTGGCGCTGGCGGACTCGCCCGTGGGCACTGAAACGAGCCTATACCCCCGTGAGTGCCGATCTACTCGATCAGAGGCCGAGGCGGCGGGCGCGCTCGGCGGCGCGGGCGACGATCTCGGCCAGCTCCGGCACCTCACCGCCGCGCATCAGCGCGCGGCCGGCGACGACCGTGGTGTCGACCACCGAGCCGGAGGCGGCGTAGACGAGGTCGGCGGTGAGCTCGCCGATCCCCAGCTCGGGTGAGTCGGGACGGAGCAGCAGGAAGTCGGCCGCGGCGCCCACCGTCAGCGGGTCGCCGGCGCCGAGCAGCGGCGCCCGGGCACCCGTCGCCACGGCCCAAGCCTCGGCGGCGTCGATCGCGGTCGGATCTCCGGCGGCGTGCTTCTGCGCCAGGGCGAAGACCTTCAGGTCGGCGAGCAGGTCGAGCGAGTCGTTGGACCCGGCGCCGTCGGTCCCCAACCCCACCGCGACGCCGGCCGCCCGCGCCGCCGGGTGCGGGAAGACGCCGCCGACGGCGAGCTTCATGTTGGCCACCGGGTTGGTGACCACCGTCGCGCCGCGCTCGGCGATCAGGGCGAGCTCGTCGGGGTCGAGCCAGACCCCGTGGGAGAGCACCGCGCGCTCGTTCAGCATCCCCAGCCGGTCGAGGTAGGCGGCGGGGCGTTCGCCGTGGGCGGCGATGCAGTCTTCGACCTCCTTCGCCGTCTCGGAGAGGTGGATCTGGATCGGCAGCCCGCGTTCGGAGCCGAGCTCGGCGATCCAGCGCAGCGAGCCCTCGCTGACGGTGTAGATGGAGTGGGGGGCGAGGGCGGGGGACACTGCCGGGCCGAAGCCGGAGAGCGCCTCGAGGCTGCTCAGGGCCGAATCCCGCATCCGCTCGGCGTTGCCGTCGTGGTCGAAGAGCGGGGCGCCGATCGTCGCCCGCAGCCCAGCGTCGGCGACGGCCCGCGCCGACGCCTCCGGCTGCCAGTACATGTCCCAGAACCTGGTGGTGCCGGTGCGGATCATCTCCGCGCAGGCGAGCCGAGTGCCCCAGTAGACGTCCTCGGCGTCGAGCTTCGCCTCAATCGGCCAGATCAGTTCTTCCAGCCACGGCATCAACGGCAGATCGCCGCCGGAGCCGCGGAACAGCGTCATCGCCGCGTGGGTGTGGCCGTTGACCAACGGCGTCACCAGGTGGGCGCCGGCGACGTCAAGCGTCTCCTCGCCGGCCGCGGGCTCGACGCCGGGTCCGATCGCCGCGATCAGCCCGTCCTCACACCGCACCCCGACCCGCTCGCCCTCGAGCAGGGCGCCGGTGACCGCCAGGCTCACCGGCCGACCGCTCCGAGCCGCGGCAGCACCGCCGCCAGGCCGTCGCGCAGCCGGGTCGCGTTGGCGGCGCGGTCGGCCTCCAGCTCGGCGACGTTGAGCGTCCCCGTCCCGACCCCGTTGGCGAGGTTGTCGACGACGCAGAGGGCCGCGTACTGGAGCCCCAGCTCGCCGGCGACGATGCACTCCGAGGCGATCGTCATCCCGACCACGTCGGCGTGCGCGGCGATCAGGCGGACCTCGGCCGGGGTCTCGAAGCGGGGACCGACGGTCTGCCAGTAGACGCCGCCGTCGCGGGGCGCCTGCCCGCCCGCCTCCCAGGCGGTGATCACTTCCTTGCGCCAGTGTGGGTGGAAGGACGGGGCGGTGTGAGCGCGCTCGTCGGCGAAGACCGAGAGGCCGAGGTGGAGGGCGATGAAGTCGTCCGGGCAGATCAGCGTCCCAACCGGCAGTTCCTCCGAGAGCGAGCCGACCGAGCCGATCCCCAGCACCCGGTCACATCCCTGTTCGACCAGCGGCGCCAGGTTGGCGTGGTGATCGATCGCGTGCGGCAGGGCATAGACACCCTCCGGCCCGCCGTGTCGCTGCACGATCGCCGCCCCGTGCTCCGCTGCCGCCGCCGCGATCTCCTCGCCGCCAGGTCCGAGCGCGTTGCTGCCGAGGATCACCGCAAGCCGTCCCATTGTGCGGCGATCCTACGTGCGCTGCGCGCGGAAGGCCGCAGCCGCCTCGTCGTGGTCGACGACCGGCTCGGGATACCCGAGCCGGTCGAAGCCCTCGAGCAGCCAGGGTCGGTGGATGGCCTTCCCCTCGATCCCCTCCAGCTCGGGCAGGTAGCGGCGTACGTAGGCGCCCTCGGGGTCGAAGCGCTCGGCCTGGCGCAGGGGGTTGAGGACGCGATTGGGACGGGTGTCGTTGCCGGTCCCCGCCACCCACTGCCAGTTGCCGGCGTTATTGGCGATCTCGCCGTCGGTGAGCAGGTCCCAGAAGTGGGCGGCGCCGGCCCGCCAGTCGATGTAGAGGTCCTTGGTCAGGAACGAGGCCACGGTCATCCTGGCGCGGTTGTGCATGAAGCCCTCCTCGGCCAGCTGCCGCATCGCGGCATCGACGATCGGGTAGCCGGTCAGGCCCTCCCGCCACGCCTCCAGCGCCCGCCGCGAGCGCGACCACCGATCGCCGCGGGGGCGGTAGTCGCGCCGCGGCAGGGAGGGGTTCGCGGCCAGCACCTGGTGATGGAAGTCACGCCAGCAGAGCTGGCGGACGAAGGGCTCTCCGCCGTGCCGCTGCGCCTCTCTCATCAGCTCCAGTGCCGAGACGCAGCCGAAGCGCAGGTAGGCGCTGAGCCGCGAGGTTGCGTCGCCCGGCAGGTCGTCGTGGCGCTCGCCGTACTCGCCGATCCGGTCGCGCAGGAACGCCCGCATCAGCCGCCGGCCCTCGGTCTCGCCTCCCTGCGCACGGGCGGGGGACGGCGGCCCCGAGAGCAGCGATTTGAGCGCCGGCAATCGCCCGGCGCGCAGCCGCGAAGGGACGGTGAGGCGCCGCGGCCCGGCACGGGTGCGCCGCAAAGGGACCTCGCTCCAGGCCCGGTGGTAGGGAGTGAAGACCTTGAAGTGGTCGCCCCCGGCCGGGGCGATGGCGCCCGGGGTCACGATCGTCGTCCCGGGGTGTGCGTGGAACCCGATCCGCTCCTCCTCGCAGGCGGCGGCGAGGCGGCGCTCGCGGGCTCTGGCGTAGGCGCTCCAGTCGCCGCTCACGTGCAGCTCCGCGGCGCCGCACTCGGTCGCGACGACGATCGCCTCGCGGACCGGGTCGCCGCGCCGGACGAAGAGCTTGCCGCCTGCGCGTCGCAGCGCCTGGTCCAGGTCGTCCAGGGCCTCGAGCATGAAGGCGACCCGGTTCGGCGCGGCGAAGCGGGAGCCGAGCAGGCGCTCGTCGAGCACGAACAGCGGCACCGTGCGCTCGGCCTCGGCGGCTGCCGCCAGCGCCGGGTTGTCGTGCGCCCGGAGATCGCGGTTGAACAGCATCACCGCAGTCCTCATTGGCCTATGGTGAAGTGATGGAGGACGCCTCGGCCGGACGCGACGCCACCGAACGCGACTCGGGGCGTGACGAGACCGAGGACGAACGCCTCGATCGCAACCTCAGCGAGCTGCTGCAGGAGCTGCGGGTGGCGCTGCCCGGCGTCCAGGTCCTCTTCGCCTTCCTGCTCGCGGTTCCGTTCCAGCAGAACTTCACCGAAATCACCTCCTTCCAGAAGAACGTGTACTTCGGGACGCTCCTCTGCACGGCGATCTCGGCGGTGCTGCTGATCTCCCCGTCGGCCTACCACCGGCTCACCTTCCGCTACCAGCAGAAGCGCCAGCTGGTCTTCTACTCGAACCGTTTCGCTATCGCCGGGCTGACCTTCCTGGCGCTGGCGATGACCGGGGCGATCATGCTGATCACCGACGTCCTTTTCGGCACCGCCGCGACGGTGATCACCACGGTCGCGACCGTGGCCGTCTTCGCCGGGTTCTGGTACGCGTTGCCGCTGCAACGGCGGCTTACGCTGCGGGCGGAGGGCTCGGAGCTGCTCGTTCAGCCCGAAGACCGCTGAGCTCGGCCTCGAGCGCGTCCAGGAAGGGAAGCTCGGGCGCCTCGTCGCGAAGCATCGCGAGGTCGTCGGCCCAGACGTCGAGCTTGAGGTCCAGTGGCACGTTGAATTCGCGCTCGACCGCGTCGCCTTCCGCCGCGTGGGCCCGGTGCAGGCTGGTCGAGTTGTTGAGCTTGTCGGCGCCGTAGACCGCCAACGCGCCGCCACCGGCTACGCGCACTCGCTCGCGGTGCTCGTCCTTGCGGTCGCGGTAGGGCTCGATCGACTCGTCGTCTGAGAGCGCGGCGACGACCTCGGCGATCTCAGGGCCGAACAGCTTCTCCAGATCCTCGACCGTCATCTCGCTGTCCTCGACCACGTCGTGCAGGAGCGCCGCGGCGAGGGTCTCGTCGGGATAGCCCTCCGCGGCGAGCAGCTCGGCGACTGCCCGCGGATGCTCGACGTAGGCCATCCCGCCGCTGCCGTTGCGGACCTGCCCGGCGTGTGCCCGGTGCGCCGTCTGCAGCGCATCGCGCACCAGCTGGGAGCGTTCCGCCGCTGCCTCGATCCGGGGGGTGGCCGGCATCTGAGGGCAGCGTAGCGCTCAGCCGCTCGCGGTCGGGGTCGGTGTTCGGACCGGCAGCTCGTACTCGGCCCGCTCGGCGGCCAGCTCGATCGTCGCCGGGTCACCGCCGAGCGCTGCCCAGCCCTCGCGCGCTTCGGCGCCGAGGTGGTCGAGGAACTCGTCGGAGTGCATCGGGTCGTGGTGGAAGAGGACGGTGCGCTCGGCGGCCGCCCGCCGGGCGAAGGAAAGCGAGTGGGAGAGTGCCGAGTGGCCCCAGCCGACGTGATCGGGGTACTCGGCGTCGGCGTACTGGCCGTCGTGGATCAGCAACGAGGCATCGCGGGCAAGGCCGAGGCCGGAGATCCACTCGTCCTCGAGCTGGTCCAGGTTGGCGCCGAGCGCCGGCTCGTGGTCGGGGATGTAGGCGAGTGAGGAGGCGCCGTCGTCGATCCGGTAGCCGAGCGTCGGCCCGCGGTGGGCGACCGAGGCAGCGCGGATCCGCGCCGGGCCGATCTCCCACTCGGTCTCCGGGCAGTGGCGGAAGGAGACGTCGCAGGGAAGCTCGCGGACCTCGACCGGGGAGAGGGGCGCCGAGATGTAGCGGGAGATGCGGTCGCGCAGCGACGCCTCCGGCGAGGCCGGGCCCCAGATCACGATCTCGGTCTGGGGTCGGAAGGCGGGCGCGAAGAAGACCAGTCCCTGGATGTGGTCGAGGTGGAGGTGGGTGAGCAGGATGTGCAGCCGCGCCGGCTCGTCGTCCAAGGCGAGCCCGAGGCAGCGGATCCCGGTGCCCGCGTCGAGGGCGAGCAGCGAGCCGTCGGAGAGGGTGACGCCGACGCACGAGGTGTTGCCGCCGTAGCGGATCGTTTCCGGCCCCGGGGAGGGGATCGAGCCCCGCGTGCCCCACAGCTTCACCTTCATGCCGGGCCGGCCCCGTTGGCGCTTTGCGAGGGCCAGAAGACGGCGATCGCCCCCCTGGAGCCATGGGCAGTGAGGATCGGGAAGGCCGAAGCCTCGACCGAGTGGAGGACGCCGTCGGTCGAGCGGACGGCGAACTCGGCGTGCGCGGGCCGGCCGTTGCGGACCGCCTTGACCAAGGGCAGGTCGTCGTAGGGAATCGGCTCGCCGTCGCCGTCGAAGGGGCCGAAGAGCGCTCCCCACTCCTGCGCCCCGACCGTGCCCAGCTCCTCGAATCGTTTGCCCAGCAGGATTCCGGCGGCCTCGTTGTAGAAGACGAGGATGCCCCCCTCGTCGACGAGGAAAGCAGGGGTCGAGAGCGCGGACATAAGGTTTCGCGCGAGGATCAGCTCCAGCGGCCGCTGCGACACAAATGACACTTTAGGGGACCTCCCGTGGAGTGCGGCGGAATTGGACGTCTGAACCGATCGGCGCGGAAACGCGTAGAAATCACGTCCCCGATGCGCGAGCGAACCCGCACCTACGCCGTTGCTATGGCCCTCAACCGGCCGGTCGCCCGCTGGGGCAGGTTGCAGGTCGAGGGCCTGGACTCGCTGCCCGCGAGTGGCCCGCTGCTGGTCGTCGGCAACCACGACAGCCACTGGGACCCGTTGATGGTCGGCATCGCCGCCCGCCGCCGCCGGCAGATCCGCGCCCTCGCCAAATCGACCCTCTGGGACGTGCGCGGGCTCGCACCGATCCTCAACGGGATGGGCCAGATCCCGATCGAGCGGGGCGCCGGCGACGCCCAGGCGCTGGCGCGTGCGATCGAGACGCTGCGGGCGGGAGCCTGCATCGGCGTCTTCCCCGAAGGGACCCGGTCGCGGGGCAAGGAGCTGCGGGCGCGCAGCGGCGTCGGCCGCCTCGCCCTCGAAGTGCCCGAGGCCCACATCAGCCTGGTCGCGATCGAGGGGACCTCAGACCTCACCGGCTTCCCCCGCCGTCCGCGGATAAGGATCCGGTTCTTTGACCCCGTCGGTGGCCAGCCGCAGCCCGGGGAGGACCCGGGTGAGCTCTCGGCCCGGCTGCTCGCCGAGGTCCGGGCGCTGGTGCCGCCGAGCATCTCCTACCGCAAGCGCGGCTGAAGCTCGGCTCGCTAGGAGGCGGTCGTCTTCGGGTCGACCGGCGCGACGAAGGTCTGTCCGCCCGCCCGTACTTCGATCGCCTCGGTACTGGAGATGTCGAGCGCGGAGCTCAGCACCGCCTGCGAGTCATCCCCCCAGCGGTACCTGAAGGTGCCGGCCGATACCGATGCCCCCTTCTGGTCCTTGAGGAAGACCTGGCAGAGGGTGCCCGACCGGACGCCCTTCACGTACATGTGGATCTCGGTTCCGAAGGCGTGGGGCTCCAGACTGGCCCAGATCTTCACGTCGCGTGGCACCGAGGCGAACTCGACGCGCTGTTCGGGCTGACCGCCCCCGCCGGGCAGGATCGCGATCGCGAGGATCGCCGCGGTGGCGGCGAGGCCGCCGCTGAGCGCGAACCCGAAACGTCGCTGGCGCCGTCGCCGGCTGACCTTGCGCTCGGCGCCGATCGTCGCGGCGATGCGCTCGCCCAGCTCGGGCGAGGGCTTCGGCGCCGGGCCGAAGTGCGCGGGGTCGGCGACAGCCAGCAGCTTGGCGACGTCGGTGAGGGACTCCACCTCCGCCTGGCAGTCCGGGCAGCCCTCGATGTGCGCCTCCAGGCCGGCGCGCTCGTCGGCACTCAGGTGCCCGAGCGAGTAGGCGCCCAGCGAGGCTCGCCAGTCACGACAGCTGTCAGTCTTCATAGCCCATCTCCTCGAGAACGACCCGCAGGGCTCGCAGGCCGTAATAGACGCGACTCTTGACGGTCCCCTCGGGAACCCCAAGCTCCTCTGCAACGTCGGCGTAGGGACGACCACGGTAGTACGTCTCGACCAGGACACGCCGGTGGTCCTCGCCGATTCGTCGCATTGCCTCCTCCACTTGCCACGACGTCAGCGCTTCGTCGAGCGGCTCGACGTACGGCTCGACGCCTCCTTCGGCGACCCCGGGGCGCACCGCGCGCGCTCGGCCGAGGTCGATCACGACGTTTCGCAGGATCGCGAACAACCAGGTCCGCAGCGAGCCGATTTTCGGATCGAACCGTTCACCGGCGCGCCAGGCACGCAGGAAGGTCTCCTGCACGGCCTCTTCGGCGAGGCCGGAATCCCCGAGCGAACGCATCGCGAACCCGTAAAGCTCGCCCGAGTACGCCGCGTAGGCGGCGCGGACGTCCTGCTCACGGCTGAGGGACCCGGTGGGCACTCAGCGAGGCACTGGGTGGCTGGTGAAAGTCACGACACTTGACCTACGCAAGGGGACCAGCTCAGGTTCAGACGACAGAGAGGTCAGACGAAGAGGTCAGACGACAACACCCGGCACCCGCTTGCGCGGGCACCGGGGATGCGGCAGCTTCAGGGGTCGGCTTAGAGTTTGCCGATCTTGAAGATCTTCGTCCCGCAGTCAGGGCAGGTGCCCTGGATAGCCGGACGACCGTTCTTCATCGTGACCTGTTTCGCGTCCTTGATCTCGACCTTCTTGCGCTCTTTGACGCAGTAGCCCTCGGGCATGAAGGACCCTCCTTTCGCTGCCGCGGCGCGGCAAAGCTCGCGATGTACGCGAGGTGGATTGCGGCGAATGTAACGCAGGCAGGGGACAAGAACGCCTGAAATACGTGCGTTTCCGCACAAGACGCCCGCAATCTCGGTCAACTACGCTCCTGGCCGGATAACCAACCACTTAGCGCTCAAGGAGAAAAACGCATGCCTGAAGCAGTGATCGTCGACACCCTGCGGACCCCGATTGGCCGGGCCTTCAAGGGTTCCCTCTCCGGGTTGCGCCCGGACGAGATGGGCGCCTACGTGGTCGACCGCCTGCTCGAGCGCAATCCCGAGGTAGACCCGGCGATGATCGAGGAGCTCTTCTGCGGCTGCGGCATGCCGCAAGGGCTTCAGGCCTTCAACATCGGCCGGATCATCTCGCTGCTCTCGGAGAAGTTGCCGCAGACTGTCAACGGCATCACCGTCGCGCGCTACTGCTCCTCCAGCCTCGACGCGATCGGCCAGGCGGGCAACGCGATCAAGGCCGGCGAAGGCGACGCCTATCTGGCGGTCGGCGTGGAGTGGGTCAGCCGCTACAACGAGCGCACCGAGGCGGCCGGGGGCGAGGACCAGAACACCAACCTGCAGGGCAACAACGGGCAGCCGGACGCCTACATTCAGATGGGCGAGACGGCGGTCAACGTGGCGAAACACTACGAGGTCAGCCGCGCCGACATGGACAAGTTCGCCCAGCGCTCCCAGGAACTGGCGGTGCGCTCGCAGGAGGACGGCTTCTTCGACCGCGAAATCGTCCCGGTGACCCTGCCCGACGGCACCGAGGTCGCCAAGGACGACGGCCCCCGCGCCTCCTCGACCCTGGAGAAGCTCTCCGAACTGCCCGAGGCCTTCGGCGGCGGCGGAGTCACCGCCGGCAACTCCTGTCCGCTCAACGACGGCGCCGCGGCGGTCCTGGTGATGAGCGACACCAAGGCCAAGGAGCTGGGCCTGACCCCGCGCGCCCGGATCGTCACCGCCGCCACCTGGGGCAACGAGCCCGAGTACATGGGCGTGGCCCCGATCGGCGCGATCAAGAAGGTGCTCGACCGCTCCGGGATGACGATCGAGGACGTCGGCACGGTCGAGTTGAACGAGGCCTTCGCCGCCCAGGTGATCCCGATCATGGACGAGTGCGGGATCTCGATCGACAAGCTCAACACCCACGGCGGCGCGATCGCCCTCGGCCACCCGTTCGGGATGACCGGCGCGCGGATGATGGGCACCTTGCTGAACGTGATGGAGACCGACGACCACCAGGTCGGCATCGAGACCATGTGCGTCGCCGGAGGTCAGGGCAAGGCAATGCTCGTAGAGCGCGTCTAGGTCCTGGCCGGACGACCTCAGACAACGTAGGGTCACTACGTGGAGACGCTGCGGTATGAGCCCGACGGCAGGGTTGCGCGGATCACCCTGAACCGGCCTGAGCGGGGGAACGGGATCACCCGGGGGATGCCGGTCGAGCTGGCCGAGTGCGTCGAGCGGGCGAACCTCGACCCCGAGGTGCACGCGATCGCGCTGGCCGGCAACGGCACCGGGTTCTGCGGCGGCTACGACCTGGTCGCTTCGGCCGAGGGCGCGGGCGAGATGACCGAGATGGCGGGCTCGGCGCCGCCGGGCTCGCCGCTGGATGCCGCGGTGATCGGCGCCAACCACGCCCCGGACACCAACTGGGACCCGGTCACGGACTACCAGTTCATGTCGCGCAACGTGCGCGGCTTCATGAGCCTCTTCCACTCCGAGAAGCCGGTGCTCTGCAAGGTCCACGGCTACTGCGTCGCCGGCGGCACCGACATGGCCCTCTGCTCGGACCTGTTGGTGATCGCCGAGGACGCCAAGATCGGCTACCCGCCGGCCCGGGTCTGGGGTTCGCCGACGACGGCGATGTGGGCGAGCCGGCTGGGGCCGATGCGGGCCAAGCGACTGCTGCTGACCGGGGACTCGCTGACCGGCGCCGAGGCGGCGGAGTGGGGGCTGGCCACGGAGGCCGCCCCGGCGGCCGAACTGGACGCCCGGTTCGAGCGCCTGCTGGAGCGGGTTGCGCGGATGCCGATCAACCAGCTGGTGATGATGAAGCTGCTCGTCAACCAGTCCGTCCACGCCCAGGGGCTGGCGCAGACGCAGGTCCTCGGCACCTTCTTCGACGGCATCGCCCGTCACACCGATGAGGGCCACGCCTTCGTCCGCCGCGCCGCCGAGTCCGGCTTCCGCGAGGCGGTGCGGGAGCGCGACGAGCCCTATGGCGACCACGGCCTCGAGGGGTTCGGCCTCGACCCGGAACGGTAGGGTCGCGGCCGAGATGACCGACCGCTCGTTGATCACGCCGGACAACGTCCGGGCTTTTCTCGGCGACAGCTTCCCGGGCGATCTCGGGATCGAACCGCTGGAGATCGAGGACGGGCACGCGCGCGGCCGGATCGTCGTCGACCGCCGCCACCTCCATCCCGGCGGCTACGTCCACGGCGGCGCCTGGACTGCGCTGGGCGACACTGTCGCCGCCTGGGCGACCTTCCGCAACATCCCCCCGGGCCATGACTTCACCACGATCGAGCTGAAGCTGAACGTCTTCGCCGCCGGGCTGGATGGCGATGAGGTCGTCGCGGTCGCCACGCCGCTCCACGTCGGTCGCAGCACCGTCGTGCTCGAGGTCAAGATCGACCGCATCCGCGACGGCGAGGCCAAGCTCGCCGCAAACTTGATCGTTACTCAATTCGTTATTCCGCCGCGGGACTGACCTCGGGCTCCGCTGGGGCTTCCAGGCGTTCGATTTGGGGCAAACGCCAGAGCACGCTGGCGATGGTTAGGCCGATCGCGGCGGCGAGCATGGCGAGGAACCACTGGACGGAGCTGATCAGCTCCATCTCGAAGAAGTCGCGGATCGGGGCGGCGGCGAGGATCAGCGCGTAGAGGGCGCCGAGGCCGGCGACCAGGGCGAGCATGTAGCTCTGGATCGCGATGTGCTCGCGGCCGGGGCCGCGCTCGAGCAGGAGCACGAAGGCGAGCCCGAGGACGATCAGGGTCGTCGTCGCCGCGGTGCGGCCGGCGTCGAGGCTGGCGCCGGCGACGGTGTCGACGAGGAAGAAGGAGAGGATCGAGCCGATCGCCGTGGCCAGCCCGGCCGGCACCGCGAAGGCAGCCAGCGCCCGCAGCAGCCGCCCCCGGTAGAGCGGCCCGTCGGAGGGGGCAAGGGCGAGCACGAAGGAGGGGATGCCGATCGTCAGGAAGGCGGCCAGGGTGAGGTGGCGGGGGAGGAAGGGGAAGGCGAACCCCGGCACCGCGACGAGCAGGATCAGGGCGCCCGCGTAGACCGTCTTGGTCAGGTAGAGCCGGCCGAGCCGGTGGATGTTGCGGGCGATCCGGCGTCCCTCCCCGACCGCCTCCGGGAGCCGTGAGAACTGGTCTTTGAGCAGGACGACGTCGGCCACGCCCTTGGTCACTTGCGCGCCCGAGCCCATCGCGACCGCCATCCGCGCCCGCTTCAGCGCCGGGACGTCGTTGACGCCGTCGCCGATCATCGCCACGTAGCGCCCGGCGTCGACCAGGGCATCGACCAGCGCCTTCTTCTGCTCCGGCTTGATCCGGCAGAAGATCGAGTTGGCGAGCGCCACCTCGGTCAGCTCGGCCGGGTCCTCGGGCAGGTCGGTGCCCTCGACGACGCCGGCGTCGCGCGGCACACCGACCGCGTAGGCGACCGCGGTGACGGTGGCCCGAGCGTCCCCGGAGATCAGCTTCAGGTCCACTTCCTGTTCGCGCATGGTGGCGATCGTCTCGGCAGCGTCGGGCCGCAGCGTCTCCTCCAGCACCACCAGGGCTAGCGCCGCCATCCGCGGCGCCGCGCCGGCCGCGGGATCGGCCGGCAGGGCCGCCGCGGACTCGCCGAAGGCGACGACCCGGCGCCCGGCGGCGGTCTCCTCCTCGAGCTTGCGCGCGAGCCCGGGGGGGAGCGTCAGCGCCCCCGCCTCAGCCAGGATGTCGGGTGCGCCGAGCACGTAGGTGGAGACGCCGGAGCTGCCGTTGGCGAGTGCCAGCCCGCTCCACTTCCACTCCGAAGAGAAGGGGACCTCGGCCCGGACGCGATCGGCTTCCGCCGGGAAGCGCTCGGCGATCGTCTCCAGGGTGCGGTTGCGGTCGCCGGCGCTGGCCGCGAAGCGCCCCAGCGCCGCCGCTCCGGCGGCCGGGTCGACGCCCTCGGCGAACTCGACCCCGGCCAGCCGCAGCTCGCCGGCGGTCAGGGTGCCGGTCTTGTCGATGCAGATCGTGTCGACGGCGGCGAGGCTCTCGGTGGCGCTCATCTGTTGGACCAGCGTGTCGCGGCGGGCCATCCGTACCGCGGCGACCGCGAAAGTGACGCTCATCAGCAGCACCAGGCCCTCGGGGATCAGCGTCACCAGGCCGGCGGTCGCGGTTTGCGCCGCGCTCTCCAGGTCGACGTCGCGGACTTTCAGGGTGAGGATCAGCAACACGGCCAGCGGCGCCATCCCGTAGGTGCAGGCGACGATCACGCTGTTCACCTCGACCTGCAGGGGCGAGGGAGGGTGGCGGAAGGCACGCGCCTCGCCGGCGATCCTGCCCGCGTAGCTCTCCTCGCGAACCGCGTCGACCACGTATTCCCCGGCGCCGGAGATGCAGAAGGATCCGGAGAGGGCCCGGTCGCCGGCCTCCTTGCGGACTCCGTCGGCCTCGCCGGTCAGCATCGACTCGTCCAGCGCCATCCCGCGCGAGGAGATCACCTCGCCGTCGGCGACCAGTTGGTCGCCCGGGCCGACCTGGACCAGGTCTCCCGGCACGACCTCGTTCGCCGTCAGCTCGACCACGGAGCCGTCCCGCACGACCCTGGCGTGGGGGGCGACGAGGACAGCGAGCTCGTCCAGGGTCGCCTTCGCCTTCAGCTCCTGGCGGATCCCGATGTAGGAGTTGACCACCGCGATCAGGCCGAAGATCGAGTCCGCGTACAGGCCGAGCCCAAGGTCGAGGACGAAGAAGACGCCGATGATCGCGTTGAAGATCGTGAAGACGTTGCCGGCGACGATGCTCGAGGTCGAGCGCGAGGAGGTCTCCGGCGGGGGGCCGAGCTTGCGCAGCCGCTTCTCCGCCTCGGCGTTGGAGAGGCCCTGGTCGGTGGTTGGGTGGCCCGTGCCCATTGCTCGTATTCAATAGGGTGCGGGCCGGATGGCGCTGAAGCTTGGAATCAATCTGGGCTACTGGGGCATTGGGCCCGCTGGTGAGGACGCCGTAGAGGTGGTGCGGGCCGCCGAGCAGCTTGGCTGCGAGTCTGTCTGGGCGGCCGAGTCCTACGGCTCCGACGTCGTCAGTGTGCTCGCCTGGCTGGCCGCGCAGACCGAGACGATCAACCTCGGGGCGGCGATCATGCAGGTCCCGGCCCGCCCACCGGCCGCGGCCGCGATGGCCGGGGCGACGATCGACAAACTCTCAGGCGGCCGTTTCCTCTTCGGCTTCGGCCCGTCGGGCCCGCAGGTCTCCGAGGGCTGGTACGGCGTCCCCTACGCGAAGCCCTGGGGCCGGACCCGCGAGTACATCGAAGTGGTGCGGGAGATCGTCGCCCGCCAGGGTCCGCTGGAGCACGACGGCACCCACTACACGCTGCCGCTGCCCGACGGGGAGGGCAAGCCGCTGAAGCTGAACTTCCACCCGTTGCGGGAGCGGATCCCGGTCTTCGTCGGCGCGATCGGGCGTAAATCGGTCGAGATGGCGGCGGAGATCGCCGACGGCTGGATCCCGATCTTCTTCAGCGTCGAGGCCTTCGAGCAGACCTGGGGAGAGCACCTCGAGGCCGGCTTCGCGAAGGGCGGACGGCAGCGTTCGGACCTCGAGGTCTCGCCCTCGCTGCAGGTGGCGATCGACGGCGACCTGGAGGCGGCCAAGAGCGTGGTCAAAGCCGGCCTGGTCCTCTACTTCGGCGGCATGGGCAGCCGTAAGACCAACTTCTACGTCGACCTTGCCCACCGCTTCGGCTTCGGCGAGGTCGCCGACGAGGTCCAGCGGCGCTTCCAGGAGGGCGACCGGGGCGGTGCCTTCGAGGCGATGCCCGACGAGATCGTCGAGGCAACCTCGCTGGTCGGTACGGAGGCCGAGGTCGCCGACCGGGTCGAGCGCTTCCGCGGCGCCGGGATCGACCGTTTGATCGTCTCGCCGGTGCACGTCGAGCGCGCCGAGCAGCTGCATACCCTCGAGCGCTTGGCCGCGATGGCCGGGGTCGCGGCGCGCGGCTGACCGTTTCGCATAACGTACCGCGCCGCCAGTCATGAGAATCGGAGTGCCGAAAGAGACCGCCGAGGGGGAGCGCCGGGTCGCGCTGGTGCCTGACGTGGTCAAGTCGCTGAAGCGCAACGAGCACGTCGACGTCGTCGTCGAGGCCGGCGCGGGCGATGCCTCCGGGCATCCCGACTCCCAGTACAAGGAGGCCGGGGCGGAGGTTGCCGGGGCCGGCGAGGCCTGGGGCGCCGAGATCGTCCTGCGAGTCGCCGTGCCCGGCACCGAGGAGATCGGCCGGCTCAGCTCCAACCAGCTGCTGATCTCCCACCTCGCTCCGTGGACCTCGGCCGAGACGAACAAGGCGCTGGCTTCAGCCGGAGTCACCGCCTTCGCGATGGAGGCGATCCCGCGGACCACCCGTGCCCAGGCGATGGACGCGCTGTCCTCCCAGGCTGCCGCCGCCGGCTACGCGGCGACCCTGATCGGGGCGCGAGAGTCCGGCCGCTTCTTCGGGATGATGACCACCGCCGCCGGCACCGTTCCACCGGCCAAGGTGCTGGTGCTGGGCGCTGGTGTCGCCGGTCTGCAGGCGGTCGCGACCGCCAAGCGATTGGGCGCGATCGTCACCGGCTTCGACATCCGCCGCGCCGCCTGGGAGCAGATCGCCTCGCTCGGCGGCCGGCCGCTGGAACTGGACTTCATTCCCGACGCCGAGGGCGAGGGCGGCTACGCCCGGCCACTCACCGACGAGGAGAACGCGCAAGTGCGCGACGCGCTCGCCGAGAACGCCGCCAAACAGGACATCATCGTCACCACGGCGGCGATCCCGGGACGGCCGGCGCCGCTCCTGATCACCGCCGACGCGGTCCGCGCGATGGCGCCGGGATCGGTGATCGTCGACCTTGCCGCCGAGACCGGCGGCAACTGCGAGCTGACCCAGGCCGGCCAGACCGTGGTCGAGAACGGGGTCAAAGTGATCGGCCCGCGCAACCTCGCCTCCGAGATGCCCGCGCCGGCCTCCCAGCTCTACGCGAAGAACCTCGAGAACCTGCTCGGCCTGCTGGTCGGCGAGGACGACGGCGCGGTCAAGGTCGACTTCGAGGACGACATCATCGCCGCCGCCTGCATCACGCAGGGCGGCGAGATCAAGAACGAGAGGGCGGCCAAATGAGCCTGATGACCGAGATCACGATCTTCGTGCTTGCCGCCTTTGTCGGTTTCGAGGTGATCTCGAAGGTGCCGACCACCCTGCACACGCCGCTGATGTCGCAGACCAACGCGATCCACGGGATCGTCATGCTCGGCGGGCTGATCGTCGTCGGCTACGCCGACGACTCGGTCGAGTACGTCATCGGGACGATCGCGATCGCCTTCGGCGCGATCAACATCGTCGGCGGCTTCATGGTCACCGACCGGATGCTCGGGATGTTCTCCAAAAAACCGAAACCGAAGGCGAGCAGTGACGGGAAGGGCGGGCCCTGATGGTCCAGGCCGTTCTCAAGCCGGGTGGCGACGCCGCCACCGCTCTCTACATAGTCGCCTTCTCGCTCTTCATCATCGGGGTCAAACGCGGCACCCACCCGACCACGGCCAAGCAGGGGAACCTGGTCGCCGCGGGCGGCATGGCCGTCGCCGTGGTGACGACGCTGCTGCTCGACGGGATCGGCAACTGGGGCCTGCTCGCGGCGGGCCTCGGGGTCGGCACCGCCGTCGGCGTGGTCGCCTCGGTCCGCGTGCAGATGACCGAGATGCCGCAGATGGTCGCCCTCTACAACGGCGTCGGCGGCGGCGCGGTCGCGCTGATCGCCTGGTCGGAGATCCGCCACGGCATCTCGCTCGGCGAGGAGATCCCGCTCGACACGCTGATCCCGGTCCTCTTCGCCGCGGTCGTCGGCTCGGTCTCCTTCTGGGGGTCGAACATCGCCTTCGCCAAGCTCCAGGACCTGATCCCGACCCGCCCGCTGGCGGTGCCGGGCCAGCAGGTGATCAACGCGGTGCTCTTGATCGGCATCGTCGCCGCCTGCGTCAACATCGCCGTCAACAACGGCGACCCCTCGCAGGCGATCTTCATCGGCATCCTGCTCGCGGCGGCGCTGCTCGGCAACCTCGTCGTGCTGCCGATCGGCGGCGCCGACATGCCGGTGGTGATCTCGCTGCTGAACGCATTCACCGGGCTTTCCGCCGCCGCGGCCGGGTTCGCGCTCGACAACGTCGCTCTGATCGTCGCCGGAACCCTGGTCGGGTCCTCCGGAACGATCCTGACGATGGAGATGGCGACCGCGATGAACCGCTCCGTCGCCAACGTCCTCTTTGCCGGCTTCGGCGGGGCACCGGCCGGAGGCGCCGCCGGCAGTACCGAGGAACGCCCGCACGTCTCGATCGGCGCCCAGGACGCGGCGATCAAGCTTGCCTACGCCGACTCGGTGGTGATCGTCCCCGGCTACGGCCTCGCGGTCGCCCAGGCCCAGCACGCGATCAAGGAGGTGGCCGACGAACTGGAGAAGCGCGGCGTCACCGTCAGCTACGCCATTCACCCGGTCGCGGGCCGGATGCCCGGCCACATGAACGTCCTTCTCGCCGAGGCCGACGTGCCCTACGAGCAGCTCAAGGAGATGGAGGAGATCAACCCCGAGATGTCGCGCACCGACGTCGCCGTGGTCGTCGGCGCCAACGACGTCACCAACCCGGCGGCGAAAAACGACCCCGACAGCCCGATCGCGGGGATGCCGATCATCGAGGTCGACGAGGCCCAGCAGGTGATCGTGATCAAGCGCTCGCTCAGCCCCGGTTTCGCCGGCATCGACAACGACCTCTTCTACGAACCGAACACGTCGATGCTCTTCGCCGACGCCAAGCAGGCCGCGGCCGACATCGCCTCCGAGATCCAAGGTCTGTAGAAGCTGGCTCGGCGTGTGATCGCGCCCGTCTGGCGGCGGCGGACCGGCGCGATGCGGCGTCCTCAGTTGCCCGAATAGCGCTGCTATTCGGGCGCCCTGCGTCCTTGCCTCGCTTGGTCCGGCGCCGCCAGCCGCACACGCTCCCACGCCTCGACAGCTTCAGAAATTTGTGATTTAGCTGGCTCAATGGCGGAAGGGGGCAGATTGTGCGCTCCAAAATCGGCGGAGGTATTTCCCGTTGACGAGCGCCAGTCGTAGAGCCTGCTCCTACTGATCCGCGTCCGAGCCTCAGCTAGAATGCCGAGCAGCCCGACCCCACTACCACTAAAGTGCAACGAACTGTCGTCGGGTGATAGCGCGCTTTCTCCATACTGAGCTGCGCGGCCTAGTCCAAACGGGTCGCCCACCGAAGGTACCGAGAACGCTTGAAGGGAGCTACCGCGCGCGGGCACAAGGCTTGGCCTGTCACGGGCGTGCCACTTAGGGAGACAGACAGGATCGCGGTTCGTCTTCAAGACGCACTTGCGCTCGATCCGGCAGGGGTGAGAGCCGGTGCGCGCGGAGACGAAATTGCGGCACTTATCCCCTTTCAAGAAGCAAGACGAGAACAGCGGCCTTCGCACCGAAAGGCAAATCGCGCTCTATCGGAAGCGGGAGGCCGCTAGGCGCGAGCGGGCCGAACGCCAAGAGGTCGAGCAGCGGGTTCGGCATTCAAAGTTCGACCTAGTTCAGCGCGTCGTGCTTCTGGTTCTAGCTGTCGTCATCGGCGCGACCGTGGTTATTGGAGCAGCTAGCAATCCAACGCTGCTCAAGCTTGGGCTGTTCGCCGCTAGCGCTCTGGGTGTGACCGCTGGGATCTTGCAGCGCTTCCGGCACAGGTCAGCCGGGAAGCGGGAATAGCGCCTCGAGATCCAAAGTCTCTAAGCCTCCACACTCCGGTGCGCGAGTTGGCGCACTAGACACACACGTGTAGCCAGACCCCGCCTAGCGTCGGCCCATGCGGTCGGAGCGGGGGCAGGGGACGGTGGAGTGGGTGGGGACGCTGTGCGTCGTCGCGCTGTTGCTGGTCGGTGTCGCGGCGGCCGGGGTGCGGGTCCCCGGCGCGTCGCTGGCGCGGGCGGTGGCCTCGCGGATCCTCTGCGCGGCGGCGATGGCGGACGGGTGCGGCGACCAGCCGGTGCTGATCGCCGCCTACGGGACCGAAGTCGGCAAGCTCGTCCGGCGGCACATGCCGACGCTCGCCTTTGAGGAGGACTCGCGCGCGGTGCCGGTCGACTTCCGCCGCTGCCGCAGCACCGCCTGCGGTGACGGGTCACCCCACGGTCTCGTCCACCGCACCGAGCACCGGCTGCCGGTCACCGCTTTCGTCCACGTGGTCGACTGCCGGGCCGGTGCCGCCGAGGGCGCCGAAGCCGCGGGCGCCGACTGCTCGGACCACCGCGCCGGCAACCTCTACATCCAGTACTGGACCTACTACGTGGATTCAGCCACCCTCCGCGAGATCCCGGTCGCCGGCAGAAAGGGGTTTCATCGCGACGACTGGGAGATGGCCGAGATCCGGATCAGGTCGGATGGCCGGGTGGACCAGCGCACCTCTTCCCATGCCGGGTACAACCACGACCTGGGCAGGGCGAACTGGGGCTCCGACGCCGGGATCGGACCTCTCGCCGACGCCGCTGAAGCGACCGGCGCCCGTCCCGAGGGCGGCTGGGGCCCCGAGACCCGGCTCCTGCTCGTCTCCGGCGGCAGCCACGCCGGCAACGCCTTCGGCGTCTTCCGGCCCGATCGATACACCCCCGGCCGCCGCGTCCACCTGATCCCCCTGGAGGCGATTGCCGCCATCAGCACCACGAGCTTCGCCGTCACCCCGCCCTGGCTCAAGCAGGTCTGGCACGACCCCGAGGCCGCGGGGACCGGGTGATCGCTACTTCGGCGGCATCCGCAGGGCGCCGTCGAGGCGGATCGTCTCGCCGTTCAGCATCGGGTTGGCGACGATGTCGCCGACCAGGCGGACGTACTCGGAGGGGAGACCGAGGCGGGAGGGGAAGGGGATGCCGGCACCGAGCGATTCCCTTGCCTCCACCGGCAGAGCGGCCAGCAGCGGGGTGTCGAAGAGGCCGGGAGCGATCGTCATCACCCGCACGCCCTTGGAGGCCATGTCGCGGGCGGCGGGCAGGGTGAGGCCGACGATGCCGCCCTTGGAGGCGGCGTAGGCGACCTGGCCGATCTGGCCGTCGAAGGCCGCAATCGAGGCGGTGTTGACGCAGACGCCGCGCTCGCCATCGCCCTCGGGCTCGTTCGCGATCATCGCGGCGGCGGCCAGGCGCAGGACGTTGAAGGTGCCGATCAGGTTGACGCCGACGGTGTTCGAGAAGTATTCGAGGTTGTGGGGTCCGCGCGAGCCCGCCACTTTCTCGGCCCACCCGATCCCGGCACAGCAGACCGAGATCCGGAGCCCGCGCTCGGCGGCCGCGGCCCGTTCGACCGCCGCCCCGACCGCGTCCTCGTCGGTGACGTCGGCTGGAACGAACTCGGCGCCGATCTCTGCCGCCAATGCCTCGCCCCGCTCCGCGTTCAGGTCGGCGACGACGACCTTCGCGCCGGCCTCCGCCAGCGCCCTCGAGGTCGCCGCGCCGAGACCCGAGGCCCCGCCGGCGACCAGCGCTCCCGCTCCCTCGATCTCCATCGGCGAGCACCCTATACACACGCCGGCCCTCTGGGTCTGTGTAGGGTTTTGGCATCGCCACGGAGGTGACCAGCGGCTCCAAGGCAGCGATCGCGGAAAAGCTCTCCGAGGCGCGAGCACGCACCCTGGAGCTGATCGAGCCGCTTGACGACGAGCAGCTGAACCGCGTCTACTCGCCGATCCTCAGCCCGCTCGCCTGGGACCTCGGCCACATCGCCAACTTCGAGGAGCTCTGGCTGGTGCAGACGATCGGCGACCGCGAGCCGATGCGCGGCGAGCTCGGCCGCTTCTACGACGCGATCGAGAACCCGCGCAAGACCCGTGGCGAGCTGCCGATCCTGCGCGACGCCGAGCTCCGCTCCTACATGGCCGACGTTCGCGAGCGCACCCTCGAAGTGCTCGAAACGGTCGAGACCGGCCCGGAGGCCGAGGATCCGCTGCTGCGGGAAGGGTTCGTCTACGAGATGCTGATCGCCCACGAGTTCCAGCACAACGAGACGATGCTGCAACTGCTGCAGCTGGTCGACGACTACCAGCCGGTGCGCCCCGACCTCGGGGTAACCGAGCCGGTTGCCGATAGCTCCGAGACGGTCGCCGTCGAGGCGGGTGAGCACGTGATCGGCGCCCCCGAACGCGGCTTCGCCTACGACAACGAGCGCCCCCGACACGCGGTCGAGCTGGCGGCGTTCGAGATCGACCGCGCGCCGGTGACCAACGGGGCCTACCTCTCCTTCATGGCCGAGACCGGGGCCGAGCCGCCGATGTACTGGGAGCCCGACGGTGCGGGCGGCTGGGTGCGCGCCGCGATCGGGCCCCGGACGCCGATCGACCCATCCCACCCGGTCATCCACGTTTCCTGGCACCAGGCCGACGAGTTCGCCCGGTGGGCCGGAAAGCGGCTGCCGAGCGAGGGGGAGTGGGAGGCGGCCCGCCCCCACCTGCAGGGGGTCGGGCAGGCATGGGAATGGACCTCCTCGGATTTCCTCGCCTACCCCGGCTTCGAAGCGTTCCCCTACCCGGAGTACTCCGAGGCCTTCTTCGGAGATACCTACAAGGTGCTGCGGGGCGGCTCGTGGGCGACCCATCCCCATGTCGTGCGGCCCAGCTTTCGCAACTGGGACCTGCCGCAGCGAAGCCAGATCTTCGCCGGCCTGCGCTGCGCGAGGGACGCATGATCGCGATCGACGTCCACCTCGACGCCGACTCGGCCGCGGCGATGGCGCGCGACGTCCACCGCGGGCTCACCGCCGAGCCGAAGGAGCTCTCGCCGAAATACTTCTACGACGAGCGCGGCTCGCAGCTGTTCGAGCAGATCACCGAGCTGCCCGAGTACTACCCGACCCGGGCCGAGCGGGAGATCCTCACCGACCGCGCCGCCGAGATCCTCACCGCGGCCGGCTGTCCCGGCACTTTGATCGAGCTCGGCTCGGGGTCGGCGGCGAAGACCCGCCACTTGCTCAGCGCGATGCGCGACGCCGGCTGCTTGCGGACCTACGTCCCGGTCGACATCTCCGAGGAGATCACTCACGAGACCGCCCGCGTCCTGGTCGAGGAGTACCCGGGCCTCGCGGTGCGCGGCCTGGTCTGCGACTTCGAGCATCACCTGGAGCGCATCCCCGACCACGACGGCGACCGCCTGATCGCCTTCCTCGGCGGCACCGTCGGCAACCTCTATCCCGACCAGCGGGGCGAGTTCCTCAAACGGATCGCGGCGCTGCTGGGACCCGGCGACCAACTCCTGCTCGGCACCGACCTGATCAAGGACGCTGCTCGCCTGCAGGCCGCTTACGACGACGCCGACGGCGTCACCGCCGAGTTCAACAAGAACGTGCTCCAGGTGCTGAACCGCGAGCTGGGCGGCGACTTCGATCTCGACGCCTTCGACCACGTCGCCCGCTACGACGCCGTGGAGGAGCGGATGGACATCCGGCTGCGCTCCCAGGTGGATCAGACCGTCACCCTCGACGACATCGACCTCGAGATCCGGTTCGCCGCCGAGGAGGAGATGCGGACCGAGATCTCAACCAAGTTCACCCGCGAGCGCCTGGAGGCGGTTTACCGGGAGGCGAGCCTGGAGATGAGCGGCTGGTTCACCGACGCCGCTGGCGATTACGCGCTCTCGCTGGCCCGTCCGGCGGCCTGAGCGTCAGGCCGCCGGCACCTGCTGCGTAATGCAGTGGATGTTGCCCCCGCCGAGCAGGATCTCGCGGGTGGGGACACCGACGATCTCCCGCTCGGGGAAGCAGCCGCGCAGCACCTCGGCCGCCTCCTCGTCGTAGCGCTCGTCGAGCAGCGGGTGGACGATCCGGGGGTTGCCCGCGTAGAAATTGACGTAGGAGCCGGCGAGGCGGTCCCCCGGCTTGCGTGGCAGGGTGCCCTCGACCGGGTCGACCCCTTCCGCCTCCTCCTCGGTGATCGTCACCGGACCGGGCGAGGGGATGAGGACGACCTCGAGCGACCGCCCGCGAGCGTCCGTCGCCGCTTCCAGCCGCGCCCGGGCGTCGCGTGAGATCGCGTGCTGGGGGTCGGCCTCGTCGTCGGTCCAGGTCAGCAGCACGACCCCGGGCCGGACGAAGCAGGCGAGCTCGTCGACGTGGCCGTCGGTCTCGTCGTTGAAGACCCCCGCGCCGAGCCAGATCACCTTCTCCACCCCGAGGTACTCGCGCAGGCCCTGCTCGACCTGCTCGCGGGAGAGGTCGGGGTTGCGGTTGGGGTTGAGCAGGCACTCCTCGGTGGTGAGGACGGTTCCCTCGCCGTCGACGTGGATCGCTCCGCCCTCGAGCACGAACGGGGCGCGGTAGCGGTCGGCGCCCTCGATCTCGAGGATCTTCGCGGCGACGCGCTCGTCGCGGTCCCAGGGGAAGTAGAGGCCACCGTCGAGCCCGCCCCAGGCGTTGAAGCGCCAGTCGACGCCTCGCCGCCCGCCCTCCCCGTCGACGACAAAGGTCGGGCCGGAGTCGCGAAGCCAGGCGTCGTCGGTGGAGAGCTCGACCACCCGCACCGCCGGCGAGAGCACCGACCGGCAGTGCTCGACCTGGCGGTCGGAGACCCCCATCGTCACCGGCTCCGAGGCGGCGATCGCCTCCGCCACGGCGGCGAAGGCGTGCTGGGCCGGCTTTGCGCCGAGCCGCCAGTTGTCCGGCCGCTCGGGCCAGGCCATCCAGCAACCGGTGTGCGGCTCGAACTCGGCCGGCATCCGGAACCCGTCGGCTGCAGGGCTCGAACTCAGGGTGGTGCTCACTTGCTCTCTCCTTCGTGAACTTGCCGCTAGGCGGGCGCCAGGGCGTCGATCGTCTCACCGAGCTTGTCAGGGGTGACGATCGGGGTGAGGATCGGCAGGGTGACGCCGCCGGCGACGAAGGCGGCGAGACGCTCCTTCATCTCCTCCGGCGTCCCAAACAGGAACATCTCCTCGATCGCCTCCCACGGCGCCGCCGCGGCGGCGGCCTGGCGGTCGCCCGCCTCCCAGGCGGCGACCATCGGGTCGATCTGCTCGCCGTAGCCGAGCCAGCGGTAGAAGGCGGTGTAGACGGGGACGGTGATGTAGGAGGAGAACATGAACCGGGCCAGTGGCTCGACCTGCTCGCGCTCGCCGGGTAGGCAGAAGAACCGGCAGAGCAGCTCGAAACCCTCCGGCGCGCCCTGCAGCTGGGCCGTCACCTTCGGCAGCCCGTTCAAGGGGAGGAAGTTGGTGAAGGCGCCGTCGGCCCGCTCCACCGCCAGCTCGAGCATCTTCCCGCGCAGCGCCGCCAGCACGATCGGCACCCGTTGCGCCGGCGCGGTCTCCAGCTTGAAGCCGGTCTCGGTGCGCTCGCCGTCGAGGGCGGTGCGGAGGAAGTCCACGGTTTCGCGGACCCGGGTCAGCGGCTTCTCGAAGGGGATCCCGTTCCAGCCTTCGACGATCCGGTCCGAAGAGGAGCCGATCCCGAGCACGAAGCGCCCGCCCGAGGCATCGGCCAGCGCCGCCGCCTCCTGCGCCAGCAGGGCCGGCCCACGCTGGAAGACGCCGACGATGCCGGTGCCGAGGCGCGCCCGCTCGGTCCAGGCGGCGCTGAGGGCGAGCGGGGTGAAGCCGTCGGGCCCGTTGGTCTCGCCGCTCCAGAGGTCGGTGTAGCCGGCCGCCTCGGCGCGCTGCACCAGCTCGCGGTGGTCGGCGAGCGGCACACCGGTGAGGGGCAGGGTGAGTCCCCATCGATCCATTGGCCGGACACTACCTCCGGTGGTCATGGATAGGGTGCCGGGTATGGACGGATCGCCGGCCTCCAAGCCGGACCGCAACCTCGCCCTCGAGCTCGTCCGGGTGACCGAGGCCGCGGCCCTGGCCTCGGCCCGCTGGGTCGGCCGCGGCGACAAGATCGCCGCCGACCAGGCCGCTGTCGACGCGATGCGGTTCGTCCTCGACTCGGTCTCGATGGACGGCGTCGTGGTGATCGGCGAGGGCGAGAAGGACGAGGCGCCGATGCTCTACAACGGCGAGAAGATCGGTGACGGCACCCCGCCGGTGGTCGACATCGCCGTCGACCCGCTCGAGGGCACCCGGCTCTGCGCCCTCGGTATGCCCAGCGCGCTCGCCGTGATCGCGCTCGCCGAGCGCGGCACGATGTTCGACCCGGGCCCCTGCGTCTATATGGAGAAGATGGCGGCGGGGGAGGAGATCGCCGACCTCCTCGACCTCGACCGGCCGTTGACCGAGACGCTGAAGCTGATCGCCGAGCGCAAGGAGGGAAGCGTCGGTGACGTGACCGTGGTGATGCTCGACCGGCCCCGCCACGAGGAGGCGATGCGCGAGGTGCGCGAGGCCGGGGCGCGGATCCGGTTGATCACCGACGGCGACGTCTCGGCGGCGCTGTTGGCGGTCAGTGAACGCTCTCCCGTGGACCTGCTCTGGGGAATCGGCGGGACGCCCGAGGGAGTGATCTCGGCGGCGGCCCTGAAGTCGATGGGCGGCCAGCTGATCGGCCGGCTGTGGCCGCGCGACGAGAGCGAGCGCCAGGCCGCGATCGACGGCGGTTACGACCTCGACCGCGTGCTTACCGCCGACGACCTCTGCTCGGGTAGCGACGTCTTCTTCTCCGCCACCGGCGTCACTGATGGCGACGTTCTCGAGGGGGTCCGGTACCGCGGCCCGGGGGCGACCACCGAATCCCTGGTGATGCGCTCCCGCTCAGGCACGGTGCGGCGCGTCCAGGCGCGTCACGACCGCGCCAAGCTGCGCCAGGTGACCGGCGAGCGGTACGGCTGAACGCCGGCTCCGGGGAGCCCGTCCCCGGACCTTCTTGTTCGCTAATCAGACAAGCCAGTTCTAATAAAAAACTCTTGATAATCTCGCGACAAGCGAGATGTCTGGCCCCTCGGAGGTTTCAGAAGGCGATGGAGCCGGCGACGAGCCGGTCGTACCTGGTCGTCCGACCGCCGATGGCCCCCGTGCCGGCGAGCGGGTGCTGACCCTGCTGGCGACGCCGCTGAACCTCTCGATCCTGCGAGCGCTCTCGGACCGGCGGATGCGGTTGGCCGAGCTGCGCCGGGCCGCCGGCCTGCCCGCGCAGACGACCCTGCGTGGCCACCTGGCGATCCTGCGTGAGGTCGGCGCCCTGACCAGGCACTCGCCGAAGGAGGCCCCCCATGCGGTCGAGAACGGCTTGACGCAGATGGGCCGCGAGCTGCTCGAGGTCGCGGGACTGCTCGAGACCTGGCTGAGCCGGGCGCCCGACGGCCCGATTGCGCTGGACTCCGAAAAGGCAAAGAGCACGATCAAGGCGTTCATCGACGGCTGGGGCTCGACGATCATGGGAGACCTCGCCTTCAAGCCGATGTCCCTGACCGAGCTCGACAGCGCGATTGCCGAGCTCAGCTACCCGGCGCTGGAGCGACGGCTGTCGAGCATGCGGATGGCGAACCTGATCGAAGCGCGGCCGAGCCGCGGTACCCGCATTCCCTACGCGGTCACCACGTGGGCGCGGCGCGGGGTCGTCCCGATCGCCGCCGCTAGCCGTTGCGAGCGGCTCCACCTGGGTGGGGAGGCGGCCCCGATCACCCAGAACGACATCGAGGCGGCCTTCATGCTGGCGACGCCGCTGGTCGGGCTCGAGGAAGAGATCAGCGGCCGGTGCCGGCTGGAGGTCGAGGCAGCGCCGGGCCTGCGCCGGCCGGCGGGGGTGGAGGTGACGGTCGAGCGCGGCACGGTGGTCGGCTGCGAGGCCGGTCTGCGGTCGGAGCCAGGCACTTTCGCGGCCGGCTCCACCACCAGCTGGTTCAGCGCGATCGTCGAGGACCGGCCGGAGCTGCTGCGGTTCGGCGGCGGCGCTCAGCTCGGCGAAGGGCTCGTGCGGGGCCTCCACCGGGCGCTCATCGCGGGCTAGCCTTCGGCGCGCTCAGCCTGGGCGCGCGCGGCCTTTTCACCGAGGAAGGGAACCAGCACCTCGTAGGTCAGCTCCGGGAGCAGGTCGGGCAGCTGCGCCGCGCGGTCGCGCAGGACCTCCTCGTAGATCCGGGCCAGGGCAGCGCCGACCGCGAGGCTGGTGGCGCGGGCGACGGCGGGGTCGGGCCCGTCTTCGTCCAGTCCCTCATCGAGCAGGCCGACGAAGCGGGTGAAGTCACTCTGGAACCGGGCTCTCGAGGCGGGGCCGACGGCCGCCAGCTCGACCATCGTGAACCTGGCGGCGACTGGGTCGCCGGCAAACCACTCCAGCGTTGTCGCGAGCGCGGCCCGGACGCGGTCCACCCAGGCGCCAGGCTGCAGATAAACGGCGCGCACCTTCTGCTCGAGGTCATCGACGAGGATCGTGTGGGCAATCAGCATGCACTCGCGCTTGTCGGCGAACAGTTCATAGAAGCTCTCCCTGCCGACCCCCGCCTCGCCGAGGATGTCCCCGACCGTGGTGGCCTCATAGCCGTGCTCCACCGTGGCCCTGACGACGGCCGCCAGCAGGCGCTCGCGCTGGGAGCGGGTGACCAGCTCCCGGGGCAGGCCGTGGCGCCCGCGCGGAAGGCGCCATTTGCGCAGGTCGACGGCATCGCCGATCGCCGGCTCATCGGCGTCGGCGCCGGTCGCCAGCTCATCGGTGTCCATCGTCTGCTCCTTCCGTGGCGAGCTCTGACTGTCGCAGCGCCTCTTCGTGGCCGGCGAACGGGGCGACGGCGAGGTAGACCAGCTCGGGGCGAAGCTCCCGCAGCCGGTCGGCGCGGCCGGCGGCGATCTGGTCGAAGATCAGCACCTGCCCGCGGCCGAAGGCCAGGCGGGGGTCGATGTGCGGCTGGGGGACCTCGCCAGTGGCGGCCCAGAGGTTTTCCACGGCCGGGATCAGCAGCTTGCGGTAGCGGCGCAGGACGCCCGGTTCGACCGAGTGCGCGTCGCCGGCCAGGAGCTGGGCGAGCGCCGGTTTTTCCGCCATCAGGTCGACGACCGCGGTGGCCGCTTTGCGGACCGCTTCGGCCGGGGGGTCGGTGGGCGAGTGCGAGGCGGCAGCGGTCGCTCGCACCTCCTCGATGCAGGCGTCGAGGGCGGCGTCGAAGCAGGCCCGCTTGTCGGGGAACCTTTTGTAGAAGGTGGTGCGGGAGATCCTCGCCCCGCCGACGATGTCGGTGATCGTCGTCGCCGCGTAGGTCTTCGCGGCGCAGCTCTCGATCATCGCCTCGACGATCCGCGCCCGTTGCGAGAGCGCCCCGATGTCGGGGGGGATCGTCGGCTCCAGAACATTGGAGGCGATTTCAGAACTCGAACGTTTTTGCATCGGGGGCGATTCTCTCATCCAGGGAGGATCGGACCCCTGCCTGGGCCCGACGGGCCCTTTCCGGGCCACAAACCATTGCACCGAAATATGACAGTTTTTAATTGCCGGCCGGTGATGAGGGCGGCGGGACCGGGGTCTGGCCCGAGCCTCCGCAGTCCGTGCAGGGCGCCTTGGTGCGCCGGTAGGGCAGTTCGCCGGTGTCGTGGAGCTCGTGGCGCAGCGAGTTGATCACGGCGCCGACCATCAGCGCCAGGCTGAGCACGTAGAACCAGAGCAGGGCGATCAAGATGAAGCCCAGAGTCGAGCCGAGCCGGGAGAGGCTGGAGATGTTGGAGAGGTAGACCGGGAAGAGCCAGTTGGCGAGGCCGGCGCCGATCGTGACGAAGGCGGCCCCGGGCCAGACCGCCCGCCAGGGCATGTGGCCTTTAGGCACCGCCCAGAAGATCACCACGCAGATCCCGAAGGTGACCAGCAGGGCGGCGGCGAGCAGCAGGAAGCTGTCGATCGCCTTGATGTCGGAGAGTCCGAAGGGCAGCTTGTCGGTGCTGGTGAGGACCGCGCTCTCGATCGCCGGGATGAAGATGCTGGCGGCGATGAAGAGGAGGACGACGCCGAGCATCGCGAAGGAGAACCGCTTCTGCTCGACCCAGCCGCGGCATTCGACGTGGTAGATGCGGCAGAAGGCGGTGTCCATCGCGCCCCAGAAGGAGGCACCGATCCAGAGCGTGCCGAAGAAGGCGGCGATCCCGATCGTCGTCGCGTTGTCCTCGATCCGGCCGAGGACGTCGACCAGCGTTTGCTGCTCCTCGTTCGGGAACAGTCGCTGCAGGTCGTTGATCACGGTGTCCTCGACCCCGCCGATCTTCAGCACCTGGCCGAAGACGAAGAGCACGAGCAGGGCGAAGGGGAAGACCGCCAGCATCAGGTTGTAGGCGACCATCGCCGAGAGGCCGGTGACGTTCTCCTCGTAAGCGCGCTGCCAAAAGGCGCTTAACCAGGGGCGTGGATGGCGCAGGGCGTTGGGCATTGACTTTACAAACTGAAGCGACTACCATGCGAACAGGCGTTTGAGAGTTTGGACGCCCGCCCCGTTGGGCACAATGACTTTGGCGGACTAATTCGCGGACCAGGTCGCCGGTCCGCTTTTTCGTCGTCCGGCGCGACTTTCGGGTTGCGGCGGCATTTCATCCCCAGGACTAAACACGAACAGCAAGGGAAACGAGTAGACAAGGATGCTGGTAGCAGAGCTTCAGGAGTTGGAGGAGGTCAAGAACCTCATCAATCGCGGGCAGCAGCTCGGCGTGCTGACCTTCGGCGACATCGCTTCGGCGGTGTCCGAGGTCGACCTCGACGAGTCTGATGTCGAGGACCTCTACGGCCACCTCGAGAAGTCGGGGATCGAGCTTGTAGAGGACATGGACCCTGCCCAGAAAGCCGCTGCCGAAGCGATGCCGATGGACACCGGGAAAAAAGGCCGGCGGCGCCAGAAACAGGCGCTCGACCTGAAACCGGACATGACCACGGACTCCTTGCAGCTCTTCCTCAAGGACATCGGCAAAGTCCGTCTGCTGACCGCTCAGGAGGAGGTCGAACTCGCCAAACGGATCGAGCGCGGCGACCTCGACGCGAAGCAGAAAATGGTCGAGTCGAACCTTCGACTGGTCGTCTCGATCGCGAAAAACTACAGAAACCAGGGCCTCCCCTTCCTCGATCTGATCCAGGAGGGGACGCTTGGCCTGGTTCGTGCGGCGGAGAAGTTCGACTACCGCAAGGGGTTCAAGTTCTCCACCTACGCCACCTGGTGGATCCGCCAGGCGATCGCCCGTGCGCTCGCCGACAAGGCGCGGACGATCCGGATCCCGGTCCACGTGGTCGAGAAGCTGAACAAGATCGGCCGTGCCGAGCGCAAGCTGGTCACCGAGCTCGGCCGCGAGCCGACCCCGGAGGAGATCGCCGAGGTGACGGGGATCGATCCCGAGGAGGTCGACTCGATCAAGCGCTCCGCCCAGGCCCCGGTCTCGCTGGAGAAGCCGGTCGGCGACGAGGAGGAGTCCGAGTTCGGTCAGTTCATCGCCGACGAGAAGGCCGAGTCGCCGTTCGACCGGGCAGCTGACCTGCTGACCAAAGAGGCGCTGAAGGAGGCTCTCGAGAACCTCTCCTACCGCGAGCGCCGCGTGCTCGAGCTGCGCTACGGGCTCGGCGGCGAGCACCCGCGCACCCTGGACGAGGTCGGTCGCACCTTCAACGTCACCCGCGAGCGGATCCGCCAGATCGAGAACCAGAGCCTGAAGAAGCTCCAGTCGCTCGGCGAGGCCCAAAAACTGCGCGAGGTCGCGTAGCTAAGGGGTTGCAACCTCCCGGCCGATAGAGGTCGGGATGTTCGAGATCGACTCAGCGCTGCGCACGCTCATCGAGCGGGAAGGCTCTGACCTTCACGTCAAGGTGAACGCTCCGCCGATCATCAGGGTGCACGGCGAACTGGCGCCACTCGAGGGCTACCAGCCGCTCAGCCCGGAGGAGACCGAGACGGCCTTCCGCGATATCGCCGAGCCCCGCTCCCAGGCTGAGTTCGAGCAGGGCGGCGAGGCTGACTTCTCCTACTCGGTCCCGGGCTTCTCTCGCTTCCGCGTGAACGCTTTCAAGCAGCGCGGCTCGGTCTCGATCGTCTGCCGGGCGATCCCCTTCGACATCCGCTCGGTCGAGGCGCTTGGCCTGCCGCCCGTGGTCACCAGCCTGGCCGAAGAGCAGCGCGGGATCGTCCTCGTCACCGGCACCACCGGGTCGGGCAAGAGCACGACGCTGGCGGCGATGATCGACCACATCAACGACACCCGCTCCCAGCACATCGTCACGCTCGAGGACCCGATCGAGTTCCTGCACAAGGACAAGCGCTCGATCATCAATCAGCGCGAAGTCGGCTCGGACACCGAGAGCTTCGCCCGGGCGATGCGCAGGGTGCTGCGGCAGGACCCCGACGTGATTCTGATCGGCGAGATGCGCGACGAGGAGACGGTGCGAACGGCGCTGTCGGCCGCCGAGACCGGCCACCTCGTCCTCTCCACCGTCCACACCCTCGACGCGACCGAGACCGTCAACCGGATCATCGACTTCTTCCCACCCCACCTGCAGCAGCAGGCGCGGGTGATGTTGGCTGCGACCCTGAAGGGCGCGATCGCCCAGCGCCTCGTCCCCGACGTCACCGGCGACGGCAGGGTGCCGGCGTCAGAGGTGATGGTCGCGACCGGCCGCGTACAGGACCTGATCCTCAACCCGGAGGAAACGGGCAAGATCACCGAAGTGATCTCAGAGGGCGGCTATTACGGGATGCGGACCTTCGACCAGTCACTGCTCGGATACGTGATGGAGGGCAAAGTCTCTGAGGACGTCGCTCTCGAGTACGCCTCGAGCCCGCACGACTTCAAGCTGATGCTGGCCGCCGGCGGCCAGCGAGCGAGTGGGATCGAGCAGCTGGACGCGCCTGCGGAGCCCGCGCTCGGTCAGCCTGCGTCGTAGTACAGGCGGCCAAATACTGAACTTCTGCCCGTACGGGGCGCTTAAGGCTGAGCCCGTTCTGACCGATCAAGGTCTGGATGCCACCGATAGTCCGACTGAGGCAGAGCCTGCGCCGGCTCCTGGCGAATGAGGGGGGGATGG
Source organism: uncultured Actinomycetes bacterium (assembly GCA_963832155.1). Classification (GTDB taxonomy): domain Bacteria; phylum Actinomycetota; class Thermoleophilia; order Solirubrobacterales; family 70-9; genus VAYN01. The sequence continues at coordinate 2,491,357 of CAWHTB010000002.1, read as the reverse complement.
TCCTGCCGACCGCGTTGTTCGCGACGATCGCCGCGTTCGGCCTGGGCAGCGCTGCGGTGATCGCCACGGTCAACGCCCAGCACGGCACCTTTCGCGACCACGACTCCAAGGAAGCGATTGCCGCCGCGGACGCAGGCGCCGGCGTCGCGATGCTGCGGCTCAACCGGTACGCGGGTGCCCTCGGCCCGGCAACCCCCTGCCTCGGGATGAGCGGCTCCACCCTCACCCTAACTACGGCCGCCGGCGACGGTTGGTGCCCGGAAGCGACCGGGACGGTGGGTGAATCGACCTACGCCTACCGGATTACCCCGCAGGTCGGCGGGGCGATGACGGTCGTCGCGACCGGCAGTGCCGACGGGGTCAGCCGCCGGATCGCGATGTCCCTAACCGCCTCCTCTGTCGGCAGCATCCTCGAAGGCGCGGGGGTTATCGGGCTCGAAGACATCACGCTCGAAAACAACGCTGACATCAGAGTCGGCGTCGGCACCAACGGCAACGTGAAACTGGAAAACAACTCCACGATCTGCGGCAACATCCGTCACGGCGTCGGCAAAAAAGCGACCTTCACCAACAACTCCGACCAGTGCAGCGGATACGGGATCACTGAAGGCAACCAGTCGCTGCCGCCGGTGAGCAGCTTCATGCCGACCGACATCGCGACCAACAACTCCAACTACCGGCTGGTCAACTGCACTGGGGTCGACGCCAAAGGCAACAAACTGCCACTTGGCTGCGAGTCCGACAGCTACATCGCCAACGGCAATAAAGGCTTCACCAGCACGGTCCCGTGGAACCCGGGCACGCGGACGATCTCCACCTCCAACAACTCGACTTTGACGCTGAGCGGTGGCGACTACTTCGTCTGTCGCCTTGAACTGACCAACAACTCGCACCTGATTATGGCTGCCGGCGCCCACGTGCGGATCTTCTTCGACACGCCGGAGAACTGTGGCTTGAAAGCCGGCGCCGAACAGCTGAGCCTCTCCAACAACACCGACATCCAGGCAACCGGCTACCAGGGATCATCGGAAAAAACCGACCTGCCGGGCCTCTACCTGATGGGCTCGGCGTCGATATCGACCAAAGCGACGTTCCAGAACAACACCGGCACGACCAACGAATTCGTCCTCTACGCCCCCAACACCAGCATCTACATCGAAAACAACGCGACCTACAAGGGTGTGCTGGCGGGGAAAACGATCAAACTCACCAACAACGCCACGGTCGAACAGGACGCCGCCTTCAAACCTCCGCAGATCGGCGGAGCGACGCTGTACACGCGCCAGTCCTACATCGAGTGCACCGGCTCGGCCGGCTCTCCACCGAACGCGAACTGCTGACAACCCGCGATTCAAGGCCCCTGGCGGTTCTGTCGAGCTAGATAAGCGGAAGCATGAGAGAGAAACTGAACCAGAACCCGTTGCTCCAGGTCGCCCTGATCGGCGTCCTTCTTGTCCTGGCTGGAGTGTTCGTGCTCTCCTCCATGGGAGGCGGGGGCGGAGAAGAAGAAACCGAAACGAGCACCACCTCGGCGACCGTGACCGGACCGTCCGGCTCGGCGACTGTGACTGCCACCGTCACCACCGCGGAATCGGAAGTACCCGCGGCCACCGCTTCGGCGGTACCGCCGCTCCCCGCGCCACCGCTTCCACGTCCTCTTGTCACCGCCTTCGAGGACGACCGCACGGTCGTCCTGTTGATCGTCAAGCGAGGCGGCGTCGACGATGCGGTGACCGCCGCCGGCGCGCTGCCGCTCGCCTTCCAGCGCGACGTCGCGCTGTTCGTCGTGCCCGCCCACCGGATCGCGCGCTACGCAGCCATCACCCAGGCCGTTGACGTCAGCCGCGTCCCGGCCTTGGTCGCGGTGCGGCCGCGGAGCCTCAACGGCGGCACCGTGACGGCGTCGGTCAGCTACGGGTTCCTAAGCCCGCAGAGCATCGTCCAAGCGGTCGTCGATGCGCGCTACGACGGCGGCACCCTCACCTATCACCCCTAGCCGGATGAGCCCTGACTTCCCCAGCCACCTGCGCCCGGTCCCCACCTCGGGCGACTCGACGGCGCCGGCGCTCGATTCCCAGCCCAGGGGAACCCCCGGGCTGACCCCGCCACTGGAGCGCGTCCGCTCCAGTGGTTTCGTCACCGACGCGCTGGTTGACCTGGGCTTCGTCGAGGAGGGTCGCGCCCGCGAGGCGATCGAAGCGGCCCGGACCGCCGGCAAGCCCCCCGAGCGACTGCTGCTCGAGCAAGGGGCGATCACCGGGGACCAGCTTTCGCGTGCGATCGCCGAGCGGTACGGCCTCGACCACGTCGACCTCTCCAGCTATCAGGTGGACATGGCGGCGGCGAACCTGATCTCGGTCAACACCGCACGGCGCTACGGCGCGGTTCCGGTCGGCTTTGTCGACACCAAGACGTTGCTGGTCGCGATGGCCGACCCGACCAACGTGCTCGCCGTCGACGACATCCAGATCGCGACCGCGCTCGACTGCCGCGTCGCGGTCGCCGCCGAGGAGGACATCGAAGCGCTGCTCGGTCGCCTCAACTCCCTGCAGAGCGCTGTCACCGAGGCGGCGACCGAGGGAGAGGAGGAGGGAGGCGACGAGCTTGCCGAGGTCAGCGACCTCGAGGTCGGCGCCGAGGACGCCCCGGTGGTCAAGCTCGTCTACAGCATCCTCGGCCAGGCAGTTGGCGAGGGTGCCTCCGACGTTCACTTCGAGCCCGAGGAAGCCGAGATGCGGGTTCGGTTCCGCATCGACGGCGTGCTGCGGGAGGCGGCACACGTACCGAAGCGGATGGTCAACGCGGTCATCTCGCGGGTGAAGATCATGAGCGAGCTCGACATCGCCGAGAAGCGCGTCCCGCAGGACGGCCGGGTCAGCGTCACGGTCGAGGACCGGCGGATCGACCTGCGCGTCACCACCCTCCCCACCCAACGCGGGGAGGGAGCCACGATCAGGATCCTCGACAAGGAAAACGCGCAGCGCTCGCTCGACGAGCTGGGCATGGACGGCGAAGCACGCAAGCGCTTCGAGGACGCCTTCGGGCAGGCCTACGGGGCGGTGCTGGTCACCGGGCCGACCGGTTCGGGCAAGTCGACGACCCTCTACGCGGCGCTGCAGGAGCTGAACGAGGTCGAGAAGAACATCATCACGATCGAGGACCCGGTCGAGTACCGCCTTCCCGGAGTCAACCAAATCAACGTCAACCGCAAGGCCGGGCTCGACTTCGCCACCGGCCTGCGCTCGATCCTGCGAGCCGATCCGGACATCGTGATGGTGGGCGAGATTCGTGACGGCGAGACGGCGCGGATCGCGATCGAGGCGGCGCTGACCGGGCACATGATGCTCACCACCCTTCACACCAACGACGCGCCCGGCGCGATCACCCGCTTGACCAAGATGGGGATCGAGTCCTTCCTGATCGCTTCCTCGGTCGACTGTGTTGTCGCCCAGAGGCTCACCCGCAAGCTCTGTTCCCAGTGCAAGAGGCGCGCAATCGTGCCGGCCGAGGCGCTGCTCGACGCTGGGCTGCGGGTCGGTTCCGAGCTGGAGGCTTACGAGCCGATCGGGTGTGGCCGGTGCAACCAGAGCGGCTACCGGGGCAGGGTGGGTCTCTACTCGGTGATGCGGATGAGCGACCGGATCAAGGAGATGGTGATCGCCCAGCCGCAGGAGGCGGAGATCGCGACCGTCGCCCGCGAGGAGGGCATGCTGACCCTGCGGGAGGACGGCTTGGAGAAAGTGCGCAGTGGGGTCACCAGCCTGGAGGAGGTCCTGCGTGTCACCGCGTAAGGTGCTTCAACTTTTTCAGGTATCCAGTAATCCCCGCAGAGAGTCGATCTAGGTCTCATGGACTTCGACTTCTCAGAGGTTCTGCGACGCATGGTGGAGGCCCGCGCCTCCGATGTGCACCTGACCGCCGGCTTCCCTCCCGCGATCCGCGAAAACGGCAGGATCACCCCGATGGAGGGCTTTCCGGTCTTGACCGGGCAGGAGACCCGCGAGGTCGTCTACGGCATCCTCAACGACGACCAGCGCAAGCGCTTCGAGAACAACAAGCAACTGGACTTCGCCTACGCGATCCCCGGCGTCGCCCGGTTCCGTGTCAACTGCTTCTTCCAGCGCGGCACGGTCAGTGCCGCGTTCCGCCTCGTGCCACAGGACATCCCGGCGCTCGAGTCGCTCGGGGTGCCGGAGGTGCTGCGCGAGCTGACGCGGAAACCGCGTGGCTTCGTCCTCGTCACCGGGCCGACCGGTTCGGGCAAGTCGACGACCCTGGCGGCGATGATCGATGCGATCAACGTCGAGCGCCAGGATCACATCCTCACCATCGAGGACCCGATCGAGTTCCTGCACCAGCACAAACACTCGATCGTCAACCAGCGCGAGGTGGGTGCGGACGCCCCCGACTTCGCGCTCGGCCTGCGCGCCGCGCTGCGAGAGGACCCCGACGTGATCCTGGTCGGCGAGATGCGCGACCTTGAGACGATCTCCACCGCGCTGACCGCGGCCGAGACCGGCCACCTCGTCTTCGCCACCCTTCACACCCAGTCGACCGCGCAGACTGTCGACCGGATCATCGACGTCTTCCCACCCGAGCAGCAGGGCCAGGTTCGGACCCAGCTCTCGATCGCCCTGCAGGGGATCGTCACCCAGCAGCTGCTGCCGACCGCGGACGGGATGGGACGTGTGGTCGCTTGCGAGGTGCTGGTACCGACGCCGGCGATCCGGAACCTGATCCGCGAGGGCAAGACCCACCAGATTTACGCCGCCGTGCAGACCTCCGCCGCCGTCGGCATGCAGACGATGGACGCCGACCTGGTGCGGCTGGTGCGGGCCGGCAGGATCTCTCGCTCGGTGGCCGAGCAGCGCGCCTCGGTCCCCGAGGAGCTGAAGCGCCTGCTGGGCGGCGAGCAGGTCCCGGCGGCCAGCGGGTACGACACCGGCGGCAACGGGATCGCGACGCCCCCGGCCTACACGCAGGGGGGCTAACCGGTGTCGGGCGCGGCGACCTTCGCCTTCCGGGCAATGGACCTGGCGGGCGCCACTGCCACCGGAGAGGTGGAGGCGGACTCCAAGGCCCAGGTCGCCGAGCAGCTCCGCCAGCGCGGGCTGATCGTTCTCGACGTCAGCGAGAAGTCGAGCCCGATCAACGTCGAGGACTTTTTCAAGCGCTGGAGGGGCGTCGACATGCGCGAGCTCGCGGTTTTCTCGCGCCAGTTCGCCACCCTCGTTGCCTCGGGGATGCCGATGCTGCGAACCCTCCACACGCTCGAAGAGCAGACCCAGGACGAGATGATCAAGGAGGCGGTTGCCGGGGTCCGCGCCGACGTCGAGGCGGGCTCGACCCTGGAGCAGGCGATGGAGCGCCACCCGAAGGTTTTCGACCGCCTCTTCCGGGCGATGGTGCGTTCCGGCGAGCAGTCAGGCCGGTTGGAGAGTGCACTCGACCGCATCGCCTTCCAGGTGGAGAAAAACGACGCGCTGCGCCGGCAGGTCAAATCCGCGCTGATGTACCCGGCGCTCGTCTTCGGATTCGCGGTCGTGGTGCTGGTCGCGATCGTCGTCTTCGTGATCCCCGTTTTCGTCACGATCTTTGAGGAGATAGCCGCGGAAAACCCAGGAGAAAGCTCCGCGCTGCCCCCTCCGACCCAGCTCTGCGTCAGCGCCTCCGAAGCGCTTACCGGCTACTGGTTTCTGATCATCCCCGGTCTCGTGCTCTCGGTAATCGGCTTCTTCAGGTGGAAAAGCACCGATCGCGGCAAAGAGCTCTGGGACCGTTTCACCCTGCGGATCCCGTTCAAGATCGGGGACGTGGTCCAGAAGGTCGCGCTTGCACGCTGGTCGCGAACCTTCTCCGGCTCGGTGGCGGCGGGTGTGCCGATGCTCCAGGCGATCAAGCTGACCGGCGACACCGCCGGCAACGTGGTGCTCGAGAAGGCGATGAACGACGTCTACGCCTCGGTCAAGCGGGGCGGCACGCTGGCGGGCCCGATCGAACGGAACCCGATCTTCCCGCCGATGGTCGGTCACATGGTCGCGGTCGGCGAGGAGACCGGCCAGCTCGAGCACATGCTGTCCAAGATCGCCGACTTCTACGAGGCCGAGGTCGACGCCAAGGTGAAAGCGCTGACCGCACTGATCGAGCCGCTGATGATCGTCTTCGTCGGAGGCATGGTGGGGTTCATCGTGATCTCGATGTACCTCCCGCTCTTCAGCCTGTACGACAAAATTCGCTGAGTAACTGTTCGGGTTGAAAAACCTGTTCGGGATGAGAAACCTGACTTTTGTCCCGATGAAACCCAAATTTCGGGGATTGAGGGAATTGGGTTGGTGTCGATGAGGAGTGGGTGATGAATCTGCCAGTGCCTCCGTGCCAAAGGCAAACCTGCCGCAAGGTGGGGCCGTTCGCCGTTGGGCTGGCGCAAAACGAATTAGGTCCATAGGAGGTACCTAATGTCTCTCCAGAATCTCCGGGCCCGACTCGGCGCCCGGCTCAAAGGCAATGGCGAGGCCGGCTTCACGCTGATCGAGCTCCTTGTCGTGATGCTGATTCTCGGCATCCTGGCGGCGATCGCGCTGCCCGCGTTCTTCAACCAGAAGGACAAGGCCACCGACTCGCAGGCCAAGGCGTACGCTCACTCAGCCCAGGTTGCCATCGAGACCTACGGCACCGAAAACGGCGGCTCGTTCGCAGGAGCAACCGCTGCAAGGCTGAAAGAAATCGAGCCGACGCTCAGTGGCGCCAAAGCGCTGACCCTCGAACCCGCGCCGGCTGAAAAAACCTACACGGTGACCGTGGAATCGACTACCACCAACACGTTCTCCATCAGTCGAGACGCCGAAGGTGCAACCACTCTGACCTGCCTTGCCAAAGGCAAAGGCGGTTGCCCGCCCAGCGGAATCTGGAGCAAATAGCTCCAGATTCCGCTGGCTTGGTTTAACGCCAAGCCCGAACGTCTCCGAGGGGCGGGCCACGTGCCCGCCCCTCGGCGTTTGTTCGCAGTTCGCACCTTGACTAAGCAGGACTGATTTCAAAGCCGATACCTGAAGAGATGCCTGTTAACGAGATGAACTGCCTCTCTGCCGCCCGGCTGCTATCCGCGGCTGCCGCGCTCACCCTGCTCACCTTCGCGGGTTACCTGGTGCAGCCCGTTTCAGCGAACGCCGATCCGGCCGTTTACGCCGGTGCTTCGAGTGACGGCAAAAACGTCTTCTTCACCACCGATGAAAAGCTGGTTCCCGGGGACACCGACAACAAGCGCGACGTCTACCAGCGCTTCGATGACACCACGGTGGGAATCGAAAGCTACGTCACCCGCGAGGTCTCGACCGGGCCTGCCGGCGGGAACGACGCCCACGACGTCAGTTTCGACGGCATCTCCAAAGACGGCTTCAGGGTCTTCTTCTCCACTCCCGAGTCGCTGGTCTCCCAGGACAAAGACCTCTCGACCGACGTCTACATGCGGAACCTCCACACCGGCGCCACCATCTGGGTCTCGAGGGGTGATCCCAGCTGCGCCGCGGCCAACTGCGGCAACGCGGCCATCGACGTCTCCTTCGACGCGGTTTCCAGCGAAGGGACCGAGGTCGTCCTCAGCACCGAAGAGCCGCTTGGCGGCGAGGATGAGGACTCGGTCGAAGACGTCTACCTCCGCGATATCACCGCCGGCACCACGACACTCGTCTCCGCGGCCGCAGCCTCCTGCTCGGTTCCCAACTGCGGCAACGCCGCCGCCCCGGCCTTCTTCCACGCCGCCTCCACCGACGCGCTCACGGTCGCCTTCGGCAGCGGTGAAGCATTGAGTGACGAAGACGTCGACACGGACGACGACATCTACGTGCGCGATGTGCAGGTAAGCGCCACCGACCTCGTCTCCCCGGTGGGGAACTGCCCGAGCGCGGTCCCGGGCGAATGCACTCCGATCTTTCGGGAGATCTCCGGCGACGGTTCGCACGTCTTCTTCGAGACCGGAGAGCAGGTCGCGGTCCAGGACACCGACAGTCGCCAGGACGTCTATGGCTGGTCCGGCGCCGTCCCGGTGCTCCTGTCGACCGGCGCCGGAGGAGGCAACGGTGGCTTCAACGCCACCTACCAGGGGACGACCGCCGACGGTTCCGCCGCGTTCTTCGAGACCAGCGAACCCCTCTCTGACGAAGACACTGACACCGTCGAGGACGTCTACAGGCGTTCGGGCGTTGAAACGGTCCTCATCTCAACCGGCCCGACCGCGGTCAACCCCGGGTCACCGGCAAGCTTCAAGAAGACCGCGTCCGAGGGTTCGACCGTCGCTTTCACCACGGAACAGTCACTAACGAGTGCCGACGTCGACTCCAGCCGCGACGTCTACGTCCGCGATGTGGATGCGGAATCGACCACGCTCGTGTCCGTGGCCGAAGTCGGGTGCACGGGAACCTGTGGCGATGGCGAAGTGGACGCGAGCTTCGCCCGCGCATCTAGCGATGTCTCCGTCGTCTTCTTCGAGACGGCGGAGTCCCTGGTGGCCGCCGATACGGACGCGAGTGTCGACGTCTACCAGCGCTCGGGCGGCGAGACGACGCTCATCTCGACCGGGCCAATCTCGAAAAACGGCGCCTCGAACCCCCACCTCGCGGATGTCTCCGAGGATGGCGCCCACGCCCTGATCACCACCGAAGAGCGACTGACCATCGACGATCTCGATGGCGAAACGGACGTGTACGACCGTTCGGCCGCCGGGATGCTGCTCGTCTCGACCCGCAACCCCGATGACCTCGTGCTCGGCCCCGCGGTACCGGCGCTGACCGCCACCAACCCGGCCTCCCCGGGCGTCTCGACCGAACCGCGGATCCTCGGCGAAGCCGACTCCGGTACCTCGATCAAGCTCTACGCGACCCCCGACTGCTCGGGCGCCCCGGTCGCCACCGGCAGCAGCGCCGAGCTCGAAGGGACGGGCATCGCGGTGAAAGTCGGGCTCTCTTCGACCACCAGCTTCCGCGCCACCGCGACCCTTCTCAACGACACCTCGGCCTGCTCGGCCGTGGGTCTCATCTACCAGCAGGTGGCCGAAACCGGCGGCGGTGGTGGAGGAGGCGCAGGCGGCGGAGCCGGCCCCGGCGGCGGGACGCCCGTGGGCTCGAAGCCGGATGCCGGCGGGGCACAGGGAGGAGCCTCCGGACAGCCACTTAAGCCTCTCACCCGCATCACCTTCGCCCCGGCTTCGAAGACGCGCCAGCGGCGACCCACCTTCCGGTTCGTCGATTCGACCGGCCAGCAGGACACCCGGTTCATCTGCTCGGTGGATCGCGGCCGCTGGGGCTCGTGCAGCTCGCCGATCAAGCTGAAGAAGCTCGGGCGCGGCCGTCACGTGTTCAAGGTGAAGGGCGTCAACTCGGGTATCTGGGAGCCGGCTCCGGTGGCCCGCTCGTTCAAGGTGGTGACCCGGTGAAAGGCTGCCTTCCAGTCCGTTTACGAACGGTTGGGGGAGAGACCGGCCTGACCCTGATCGAGCTCCTGGTCGCCTCGACCATGGGGGTCATCATGGTGGGCGCGATGGGATCTCTGCTCGTCGGCGCGCTGCGAGCTCAGCCGGGGGTCAGTGAGAAGGCCGCCGATGTACAGACCGCCCGCTGGGTGATGGAGCGCTTTACCCGCGAGCTCCGCGGCGGGGTTGTGGTCAACAAAGCGACCTCCTCCTCTGTCTCCTTTCAGGCCTACGTTCGTCGCAGCAGCTGCGGTGGGACGGGAACCCTGCCGAGCACCTCGCCGTCGATCAAATGCCAAGTCACCTACACCTGCACCGGCAGCTCCTGCACCCGTCTCGAGTCAGCGCCGGGTGTCTACACGGGGACCGCGCGCACCATCGTCGGTGGCCTGGACAACAGCTCCAGCGTCTTCTCCTACTCTCCCAACGCCACCACTCCCACTTACGTGGCGATCTCGATCAAGATCCCCTCGACCGGCAGCGCCGCAACCACGGTGTCCGATGGGGCCAGCCTTCGCAACGCGACCCTGAGCAATTGATGCGGCGGGTTTCCGAACAACAGGCCGGCTTCACGATCGTCGAGGTGATGGTCGCGGCACTCGTACTGGTTGCGGGCGCATTCGCCACCTTTGGAGTGCTTCGCGTCGCCGTCATCAACACTGACCGCACCAAGGCCAGCCAGGTGGCGCTCGATCGCGCTCAGCAGGAGATGGAGGCGCTTCGCAGCCTTACCAACGGGGAACTCGCACTGACTGCAACCCCGCCTCCCTCGACCAACTCCCTGAGCCCCAACCTCCGTGTCAGCGGGAGTGAATTCGCGCTGGATAGAAGCCCGGTGGGCAACTACAAGAAACTCGTCGTCAGCGGGGGAGAACTATACGGCGGAGGCTTTATCACCACCGCCAAAATAAGCCCGGGCCCGACCCCGTTCACGACCGGTGATGTCAAAGGCCAGGTATACCGCTACATCGTCTGGCGCAACGACACCAGCTGCCCGGAATCGACCTGTCCCGGGACCCAGGACTACAAGCAGATCGTCGTCGCGGTGAAGCTCAACACTCCAGGCAACCAGGTGGGGGAGAAGGGCTACGTCGAAGTCCAGTCCAACTTCATCGATCCCAAAGACACCGCCCTGAACGACCCGATTCCCGGCGCGCAGGGGGTTACGACGGCACAGCAGTTCTTCCTCTCCGACACTCCCTGCTCGACGACTGGTGACACCGAACGCCAGGAAATCGCTGCCGACCACGCCCTCCACAACACCCTTGGGACGTGCGCAAGCGGGCCGCAGACCGGCTCGAAACTCGGCGCCCCCGACGCCCTGCTCCCCGGAGCGCCGCCGGACCCCGCCCCCGAAGATCCGACCAACCCCTTGCTTTACCGCTACTCGAACGACTACTCGGGCTCGCCGACGCCGGAAACGGCCAAGGGCATCCAGCTGCGTCGCGACGACACCGGCGGCTGCCACTACGTTCCCAGCGGGACCAGTGCCCCCCAGTGGCAGGCCCACCGGTGGGTCACCGACCCGATGCCGGCCGAATTCAAAATGCCGGAAAAAGTGACGCTCGACGTCTACACGCGGACGCTCAGCGACGCCTCCTACAAAGGCACGCTCTGCATGTACCTCTTCATCCGGCACGAAACCGGCTCGCCCCCCACCGCCACCGACACGATGATCGCGAACAAAGAAAACGGGCTGCCCTACTGGTCCTACACGCCGTCGGGCACCGGCCAGTGGCACCGGTTCACCTGGTTCGAGCTTCGCCGCACGTTGAGCTTCACCGGGCCGAAAACGATACCGGCCGGCGACCGTCTCGGACTGGCGCTGAGCGTCGAACGGAGCGGGACCGGGGAAGACGCGCTGGGGATTCTCTACGACCATCCCAGCCACCGGAGCCGGATCGAGGTCGAAACCCCGACGCCGCTGAGCGGGGAATAGAGATGGCGGCGGCAGCGTCCATGTCCTTTTTCTGGGGCCTCGCGATCGGCAGCTTTGTGACCGTGGTCGCCCACCGGGTCCCGCGCGGGGAATCGATCGCGCGGCCGCGATCGCACTGCACCTCCTGCGGTACGCAGATCGCCGCCTACGACAACGTCCCGGTCATCTCGTGGTTGGTGCTGGGAGGGCGCAGCCGGTGCTGCGCGCAGGGGATTTCCGCCCGGTACCCGCTGACCGAGCTTGGCCTCGGCGCGCTCTACGCGGCGACGGTGCTCGTGCTCTGGGGAGACCCGACCGAGCTCGCACTCGGACTGGTCCTGGTGACGACGCTCCTCGCCGTCACCCTGACCGACTTCGAGCGGCGGATCATCCCCAACAGGATCCTGATCGTCGCCGCGGTCCTCGGCATCGCGATCGTCGTGGTGGGGGACCCCGGCAGCCTTCCTGAAAGAGCGCTTGCCGCCGCGGCGGCGGGGAGTCTCTTCTTCGCCGCGGCCCTTGCCTACCCGCGCGGGATGGGGCTGGGGGACGTCAAGTTGGCGGCATTGATGGGACTGCTTCTCGGCCAGGATGTGGCGCCCGCGATCCTGGTGGCACTGCTCGCCGGGTCCGCGGTCGGGCTGGCGATGATCGCGCGCCACGGCAGCGCCGCGCGAAAGACCGCGATCCCGTTCGGCCCCTTCCTGGCACTGGGCGGTGTGGTGGGTTTGCTCGTGGGCGAGCCCCTAATCGACCTGTACCTCGGGACGTTCTCCTAGTTCTAAGTACTTGCAGCGCAAAAGGTCGGCAGCTTTTTTGTCGATTCACATATCGCGGGCGTCCTCACCGCTCGCACCTCACTCACTCACATGCAACTCACCCGACAGAAGACCGCACCCTCGGTGGTCGGCCTCGATATCGAGGCCGGCAGCGTCGCCGCGACCGAAGTCACGGTGAACGGCTCCGTGCAGGTGAAGGCCACCGCGATCGAGCCGCTCGCCGCGGGCGCCTTCCACGAGGGCAACGTCGCGGACGCCGAGGCGGTGACCGAGGCGCTTAAAGCCCTCTTCTCGAAGCACAAGCTCTCCAAGCGCGTGCGGCTCGGCCTGGGCAACCAGGGGGTCGTCGTCCGCACGATGCGGCTGCCGGCGATCGAGGACCCGAAGGAGCTTGCCGCCGCGGTTCGATTCCAAGCCCAGGAGGAGATGCCGATGCCGCTCGAGGGAGCGGTCCTCGACCACCAGGTGGTCGGCGGCGTCCCCGGCGAGGATGGCTCCACGCCCCAGATCGACGTCGTCGTCGTCGCCGCTCGGCAGGAGATGATCTCCTCCTTCCTGCGACCGCTCCGCGACGCCGGGCTCGAGCCGGTTGGGATCGACCTTTCGGCGTTCGGGATGATCCGGGCGCTGGCGGGGGTCGGTGACGGCGGCAGCGCCGAGGCTGGTCCTGCAGTGGGGCAGCCCGGCGAGCCGGCCCCGACTGGTGGAGCCGTTCTCTACTGCAGCGTCGGCGACATCACCAACCTCGCCGTCGCTCGCCGTCGCGCCTGTCTCTTCACCCGTGTCTCGCATGTCGGTCTGGAGCCGATCACCGCCCGGCTCGTCGCCGACCGAACTCTCAGCCGCGAGCACGCGGAGCAGTGGCTCGCTCACGTCGGGCTGGAGACCCCGATCGAGCAGGTCGAGGGCGATCCCACCCTGGTTTCCGAGGCGCGGCGAGCGCTCGAGGCCGGGGTCACCGCCCTGGTCGACGAGCTTCGCCTCTCACTCGACTACTACCGGGCCCAGGAGGGCGCGCTGCCGGTGGAGCGCATCCTGCTCTGCGGGCCCGGCGCCGCGATCCCCGACCTTGCGACGCGGATGGAGGTGGGCCTCGGCCTGCCGATCTCGACCGCTGTGCCGCCGGCGCTCGCCGGTCTCGGCGAGGTTGCCGCGGCACGGCTGACCCTTCCCTACGGCCTTGCGCTGGAGGACTGATGCGCCCCGTCAACCTGATTCCCCAGGAGGAACGCCGCGGAGAGCACGCGGCGATGCGCAGCGGAGCGCTCGTTTACATCGTCGTGGGACTGCTGGTGGCTGCGCTCGCCGGAGTCACCGCCCTCGTCCTCACCAACAACCAGATCGCCGAGCGAAGGGCCGAGGCCGCCCAACTTCGCCAGGAAGATTCAGCGGAAGAAGCACGCGCCCAGCGGCTCGCCGCCTACACCCAGTTCCGCGCCCTGCACGACCAGCGACTGGCGACTGTGGCCAGCCTCGCCGACAGCCGTTTCGACTGGGAGCGGGTGATGCGCGAACTCTCACTGGTCCTGCCCACCGACGTCTGGCTCACCGCCCTCAATGCGACCGCGGCGCCCGGCGTCTCGGTCGAAGCCGGATCTTCCTCCGCCGGTTCGTCTTCGGCCGCCGGCTTGCGTGCCGCTGCCGCCGGTCCCGCCCTGGAGATGGCCGGTTGCGCGGTCGGCCAGGAAGCCGTCGCCGGCTTCGTCACCGCACTCAAGGACATCGACGGCGTCACCCGGGTCGGCGTCCAGAGCTCGACGCTCGGGGAAGAGAGCGGTGGCGCTGGCGAAGCATCCGGTGGTGGCGAATCCGATTGCCGCACGCGTGGATTCATCGCTCAGTTCGCGATCGTCGCCGCCTTCGACGCGGCCCCCGTCTCGCCGGTGACGGGAACCGGCGAAGTAGCCCCCGCACCGGTCGAAGAATCCCCCGAATCCACCCCGACCTCCTCGGAAGAAGGCTGAGATGGCCTCCGTCAACAGGGTCGTAATCGCGATGCTCGTGGCCGCCGCCCTCGCGGTCGGCTTCTGGGTGCTCGCGCTGGGACCCAAGCGCGAGGAAGCCGGCAAGCTCGCCACCACCATCTCCTCGCTGAGGGAATCGCTGGCGCTGAACCGCCAGCAGGTAGAGGAAGCGCTCCTCGCCCGTAAGGAGTTCCCGGCCGACTACGGCCGGCTGGTCGTCCTCGGCGCCGCTGTGCCCGCCGACGACGACACCGCATCCCTCTTCATTCAGATCAACCGAATTTCCAAAGAGGCCGGCGTCCGCTTCCAGGAGATCACGCTGAGCGGCTCCGGATCTGAAGCCGCCGCTCCGGCCCCGGCGCCCGAATCGGAAGCGCCAGCCGGCGCCGCCCCGCCCACTGCTTCGGCCCAGCCGATCGCGGCACCGACCGAGGCGGCGGCGGCGACGATGCCGCTCGGGGCGGCGATCGGCCCCGCGGGGCTTGCCGTGATGCCCTACACGCTCAAGTTCACCGGTGACTTTTTCCGCGTCGCCGACTTCATTCATGGGCTCGACAAGCTGGTCAAGACGGCCAACTCGAAGGTGGCCGTGGATGGCCGACTGGTCACCATCGACGGGTTCGCGCTCGGGCCCGCACAAAACCAGACGTTCCCCCAGCTCGAAGCGAGCTTCTCGGTCACCACCTACCTGACGCCAGAAAGCCAGGGAATCACGGCTGGCGCGACGCCGGTCGCTCCCAGTGGGTCGACCGCGACCCCGGCCGCGGCGATTACGGGGGCGGCGCCATGAACCGCCTTCGCAACCTCGACCTGAAGATGCCGGACGTCGCGGTGCCGGACTTCCTCTCGGACCTCTTCTACGACCTCCGCGACCGGCGCCTGCTTCCGCTGGTGGCGCTGATCGTGGTTGCGATCGTGGCTGCTCCGTTCCTGCTGTCCGGCTCGGATTCCGAGCCCGGAGAAGGGGGGGCGCCGGCTACGCCGCCTGGCGCGTCCGCCTCCGCTGCCGCCAGCAAGCGTCTGACCGTTGTCACGGCTGACCAGGGCCTGCGGGAGCCGGGCAAGCGCCTCGGTCACCTTTCCGCCAAGGACCCCTTCCAGCAGAAGTTCACCGGTCCCGCCAACGGCGGCGCCGCGGTCACGCAGACCTCGACCGAGGTGACCGAGACGTCCACCTCGGTGACCGAAGTCTCGACCGAAACGAGCTCGGAGCCGACCGGAGGGGCACCGATCACGACCGCGCCGACCACCTCGCCCTCGTCGCCGCAGTCCCCGTCCTCGGACGGGGACGCGAACGGCCAGCCGGTCACCGTCTTCACCTTCGCGATCGACCTGAAGGTCATTAAGACGACCACGAACGAGGCCGGCGAGAAGTCGAAGAGCGAGCCCGAAACGCGGGAGAGGGTGATGCCGGCGACGACCCTGCCCGGCAAGAAGACGCAGGCCGTGACCTACCTCGGCATCTCCCCGAAGCAGAAGAAACCCCTCTTCCTGGTCTCCGAAGACGTCACCGCCGTCTTCGGCGAAGCGGACTGCGTCGCCGGCTCCTCGAGCTGTCAGTTGCTCGAACTCGAGCCCGGCTTCCCGCTCACGCTCGTTTACGGGCCCAACGACGTTCGCTACAAGTTCACGGTGCTCAAGGTGGAGCCCGTGGCGTCCGGGCATTTCTGAGCAGACCGCCGTTTGCTCAATGCTTCAGTAAGTGAAGCCATGTGGCTACACTTGTTGAAGCGGGCAATCCTCGAGAGAGATATCCCGGTTTGCAATGAGCGCGCAGAGCAACTCCCAATGCCCCGTCTGCCGCACGGCTGAGGTCGTGTGTGGGAAGTGGACGCTGCTGGTCATCCGCGACCTGGCTGCCGGGAGCAGCCGGTTCTGCGAGCTCGAGCGTTCCCTGGAGGGGATCAGCCCGCGGACGCTGTCTCTGCGACTGCGCGCCCTCGAGGATGAGGCAATCGTCGAGCGCCACACCTTCCCCGAGGTTCCGCCCCGGGTCGAGTACGCGCTGACCGAGAAGGGCCAGGCCTTGGTCCCCCTGATCGAGGACATGCGCACCTACGGGTCGCGCTGGCTGCAGGCCGAAACGGCCGCACCCGCCGCGGCTTAGTCGCTGAGCTGGACGATCACGGTCCGCTCGCGCGGCCGGTCGTCGAAGTCGATCAGGACCAGGGCCTGCCAGGTTCCCACCGCGAGGCGGCCGTCGAGCACGGGGACCGTCTCGGACGGGCCGATCAGGGTCGCGCGTTGGTGGGCGTGGGAGTTCGAGTCGTGGTTTAGCCGGTTGTGCTCGTAGTCGCCGGTGGTCGGGATCAGGCGCTCGAGCATTTCGCGCAGGTCGTGGACGCCGCCCGGCTCGAACTCCATCGTCGTGATCGCCGCGGTCGAGCCGCGGACGAAGGCGAGCGCCTGGCCGGCGAGCATTTCGCGCTCCTCGACCAAGCGCTGAACCTCACCGGTGATGTCGATGACGTCGGCGTCGCCACCGGTCGAGAGGGTCAGGTGAGAGGTATGGACGGCGATCACGCCAAGTTAATGGCCGCCGGCGATACCTGCAAAACGCCGTGCACACGCAGGAGCGGCCACCGCGTGGCGGAAGCTCGGGGCGTGCGTGATTTTCTCCTCACTGAGGCGATGAGACGGCTGGCCACCGAGGCGGCCACCCGGTTCAGCACCCTCGTCGCCGGCGGCGACCAGATCCCCTTCGACGTCGATGCCGGAGACAGCGGTGAGGATTCGGCCTTCTACAGCTACGTGCCGTTGACCGGGCGCTACGTAGCCGAGCGCGCCGGGGAGCTGCGGGCGCTGCCGAGCTTCCGGCCGGCCCGCGAGGCCGCCGTCGAGGCCGGCGTTGCGGCGCCCTACCTCGAGGCCCGCGGGGAGATCGTCCCCGCCGACCCGGGCGAGCGGGCGGAACGGATGCTGGTCGTTTTCTTTTCTTCGCTCTGGGAGGGATGCACGGGGTTCGCGCTCGACCGCGAGCGCCTCGAGGCGGCGCTCGGCGCGCTCGATGCCGAAGCCCGCGACGCCGATGAGGCGGAGGTCCTGATCGTCCCGGTCGTCGGGCTGCGGATGTCGTCTGCGCGGCTCCAGCTCCCGCATGGGGTTCGCGTCGTGCGCGCCGGCTCTATCGAGGCCCCAGCCGAGGCGATGCGCAGCGAGGGCATGGGGCGCGCGGCCTGGGAGCCGCAATTCCTCGCCGTCGCCGAGCAGCGTCCCGACGAGGGTGCCGAGGCGGCCCTGCGCCAGCTGCGCGAGCTGGTCAGCGTGATGCGGCTGTTCAAGGGCGGCGGTGTCGGGCTCGGTCCCTACGCCTTTGCGCCCACCGGTGAGGACTGCTGGCGGAGGATCGCCACCGGTGCGCCGGCCACCCGTCCCGGCGGTTACCGCCTCAGCGAGGCCGAGGCCGAGGAGCTGGTCGAGTTCGCAAACACCCTCGAGTCCCGGCCCGATCCCGACAGCGCCCTGACCTGGGCGGTCGGCCGGTTCGAGATGGGCTGCGAGCGCGAAAGCGCCCTGGAAGGCTTGAGCGACCACCTGCTGGCGCTGCGGGCGGTGCTGGAGGGCCACGGCCCGGTCGGCGCCTCGCTGCCGCTCCGCGCGGCCGCCCTGATCGCCGACGACGAGGCTTTCGACCGGATCGACGCCCGGGAGCGGGTGGAGGAGGCGCTGGAGCTGGAGCGGGCGATGATGAACGGCAGCTCGACCGACCGCGCTATCGAGCTGGCTACCTGGGCTGAGGAAGGCGCGCGCAGGCTGCTGCGTCGAGCAGCGCTGGGCGAGCTCGGGACCGACCTCAACACCACCGCCGACGAGACCCTGATCGCCACCGGCCTGGCCGAGGGCGACGCGGAGATCACCGTTTCCGTCGTCGACACCCCTGCGCCGGAACCAGAGCCCGAGCCCGAACTTGAGCCCCAGCCGCCTGCCGACCTTCAACTACCGCTTGACAAGACCGAGGAGGATGAGATGGAGCAAGAGACCCGGATCATGGAGCCGATACCGGCTGAAGACGAGATCAAGATCACGGCCACGCCGTGGCTCGACGAGGTCTCAGAAGGAAGGCCTGGAGACTCGCTCGAGTGGCCCGCCGGCGACGACCGCGACCTCCAGCACCGCGAGCGGATCGACACCCCGCGCGTGCGCCACCTCTTCCCGGTCCCCGATGACGCTGACTGGGAGGTCCGCGACCTCGAGTACTCGCATTACCGCGGTGCCTAGCTAGTCCGACTGTGTGTGGCCAAGCAGGTCAAGGACGCAGGGAGCGCCGCGTGGTCTGCACGCAAGCGACCGAGGACGCAGATATGCGCCGTGCCACGCTCAGTCGGAGCGTCCGGCGGCCATTGCGACCCGTTGCTCGCCGGTCGCGAACAGGTATCGGTTGATCTCGGCCAGGCCGGCGAGGTCGTGCACGTCCTCATCGAGGTAGGGGACCCGGATCACGCCGCTGGTGCGCAGCTCCTTGGCGAGGTGCTCGATGTTGCGCGCGTCCCGCTCCGCCAGCGCCTGGTAGTCGGAGAAGTTCGCCGCCAGTCGCGCGGCGAGGTCCTCGTCGCCGAGCTTCTCCTCGAGCGCCCCCGTTAGGTCCGTGGCCTCGCCGCGCAACCGCTCGGCCGGGTAGTGGACCTTGTTGACGATGACGCCGCCGAAAGGCAGCTTCGCCTCGACCAGTTTGCGGTGGAAGTAGACGGCCTCCTCGATCGGCTCGCCCTGTGGCCCGCAGACCACCAAGAAGCAGGTCTCGGGATCGGCGAGCAGCTTGTTGACCCGCTTGGCGCGCGCCTGGAAGCCGTCGACCATGCCGCTGAAGGCGTTGAAGAACTCGGCCAGGTCGGCGAGCAGGTCGAACCCGACGATCCGCTTGAAGACGCTGAGTGCGACCGAGGCGCCGCGGCCGGCGACCTTCGCCGCCAGACCGGTCGGCCGCATGAAGACTCGCAGCGAGCGGCCTTCGATGAACTGGGTGAGCCGGCGCGGCGCGTCGAGGAAGTCGAGCGCGTTGCGGGCCGGCGGGGTGTCGAGCACGAGCAGGTCGAACCGACCCTCGGTGTGCAGCTCGAACAGCTTCTCCATCGCCATGTACTCCTGGGACCCGGCGAGGGCGTTGGAGATCTCCTGGTAGATCCGGTTTTCGAGGACACGGTCGCGTGACTCCTCGTCCGGCGCCTGGCGCGCGATCAGCTCGTCGAAGGTCGCCTTGGCGTCGAGCATCATCGCCCACAGTTCGCCCTTCATCTCCACCCCCTGGCGCTCGAACAGGGCGGGGTCGACCTGGCGCGCCTCGTTTCCCAGCTCCTTCAGGCCGAGCGAGTCGGCAAGCCGCTTCGCCGGGTCGATCGTCAGCACGCAGACTTTCAGCCCCTGCGCTGCCATCCCGCTGGCGATCGCCGCCGACGTCGTCGTCTTGCCGACGCCTCCCGAGCCGGCACAGATGCAGATCGACTTGTCTTCGAGTATTTCGCCGAGCGTCGGCATCAGCCGAGCCTGCGCGATAGGCGCCGCGCCGCCTCCGGCCCGAGCTCGGGCTCGAAGAGGAAGGGCAAAGTTTTCACCGGTGCCTTGACTCGCCTCCGCAGTCGCGCCAGCTGGGCGCGCTGGGAGCGGGCACGGGCGAACTCGGAGAGAGCGGCCCGGGCGGCGGCGCGGGCGGCACCATTCTCGCCCGCGGCGAGCTGCGAGAGGCGCTCCGCCTCTTCTTTGGAGAACCGCTCGGGGTAGAGGCCGTTGAGGTAGACGCGGTCGACCGCGACCCCGACCTCGTTACGCAGGTCCTGCTCCAGGGCAGCGGTCTCGTTGACCGGCATCTCCTCGGGCAGGGCGACGATCGCCGTCCCGGTCTGGTCGTGGTCGGTGAGGAAGCTGTCGAGCCGCTGGGCCTGGGAGTGGATCGGCCCGACCCTGGCGATCGCGGCGAAGGTGCGCGGCGTTTCGAGGAAGCCGACGCCGTGGCCGGTCGCCGGCGCGTCGACGATCACCAGGTCGTACTTGCGGCCCGACTTGACCTTGCGGTCGAGCTGGGCGAGCTCCCAGATCTTGCCGATCGTCACCAGCTCCTTCAGGCCCGGGGTCGCGGCGGCGAGGTAGCCGAAGATGCGGCTGCGGAACAGCATGTCGCGCATCGCCCGCACCTTCAGCTGCAGCAGGACGTACTCCCGCATCGACTCCTCGGGGTCGATCGAGATCGACCACAGGTTCTCCTCCATCTCTACCTCGTGGAAGCCGACTGCGGTGTGCTCGAAGATCCGCGAGGCGTTCTCCTGCGAGGAGACCTCGCAGACGATCGTCCGCTTGCCTTCGGCCGCGGCTCGCAGCCCGAGCGCGAGAGCGACCGTCGTCTTTCCCACGCCACCCTTGCCGGTGACGATCACAAGTCGCTTGTCGAGGAGATCGGGGATCGGGCAATTCCTAGCAATTTCGAGACCCGGCAGGAAAAGCGGGTCCCCATACGAATATCCGCGACATGGGATTTCTAAGCCGTAAGCCGAAGCCCGCGCCCATTGCCGTCGACGAGGAGCACCCGATCGTCGAGGAGCTCAAGAGCATGGAGGAAGCTGTGCCTGAGCGGTCGTTCGACGGGGATGCGAAGGACGATTCTGGGACTGAGGAGCGCCTGCCAGCGGGTCCTGTCGCGGAGGACGACTCTTCGTCCTCGCAAGCTGCGGGCGAAGAGCCATCCTCCACGCCACCCGCTGGAGGGGCGGATCAGGCCCAGGGATCGGCCGAGGCAGCGTCCGTCACCGTCAAGCCGGCTGAGCCCCCCAGGGTTGAGGAGCTTGCTGTGGATGACGAGGACGAGGGACGGATGAAACCGGCTGACCTGATCGCACCTTCCAGGCTTGATGTGGTGCGGAACGAGGCCGAGGCTGACGTTCCCACCAAGCATGCGGAAGTGTTTGTCTTTGCGAACCAGAAGGGTGGGGTCGCTAAGACGACCACCACCTTGAACCTCGCTGTGGCGTTTGCGGAGTCGGGGTACCGGGTGCTCTGCATCGACATGGATCCGCAGGGGAACCTGACGATGAGCCAGGGCATCGACCCGGACAAGGTCGAGAAAAGCCTTTACAACGTGCTGGTCAACGACATGCCGATCTCGGAGATCATCCAGAAGCGCGAGATCGACATTGCCGTCTCCTCGATCGACTTGGCCGGCGCCGAGATCGCGATGAGCACCAAGATCGGCCGTGAGCGCTCGCTCGAGAAGGCGCTGAAGGAGGTCTCCGGCGACTACGACTTCGTCTGTATCGACACCCCGCCGAGCCTTGGGCTGTTGACCATCAACGCTCTTACCGCGGCAACCAAAGTAATCGTCCCCGTGCAATGCGAGTATCTGTCCATGCGCGGGCTGGTGCAGCTCCAGAACACGCTGAAGATGATCCAGGAGAACCTCAACCCCGACGTCCGGATCGAGGGCATCCTGCCCACGATGCTGGACTCACGGACCGTCCACGCCAAGGAGGCGGTGGAGATCCTCGAGGAGAACTTCGGCGACCTCGTTTTCCGCTCCCGCATTCGCAAGGCGATCAAATTCGCTGAGGCGCCCGTGAAGGGATCGAGCGTGCTCAAGTACGATTCCGGCAGCAGCGCCGCGAACTACTACAGGGAGCTGGCGAAGGAGGTACTGGCGAATGGCTCGGCGTAAGCGCGCAAGCATGCGCGAGGGTCCCCTCGCCGATCTGTTTCGCTCAACTTCAGAGGACGCGCCGGTAGATCCACCGGAGGCGCCGAGGTACGGCCGGGACGATCCGGCTGAGAAACAACGTCAGGCTGACGAAGGCGGTCAGCCCGCGGGTCCTGTCGCGGAGACGGGGCCCTCGTCCTCGCAAGCTGCGGGCGAGGACCCCATCTCCACGCCACCCGCGCGAGAGACCGGTTCGTCAGACAGAGAAGCTTCGCCGGGACCCCCGGCAGCCAGTTCGCAAGCTCCGTTCGATCAGGAGGTCGAGCAGAGTTCCGCGGAGAGTGCTCCCGAAAGGCTGAAGAGGGTCTTTGCTGAGGAACCTCGGCCTCGGGGGGGGAACGAAGGGATTACAGGGACGCCTCGGTATGGGCGCGAGGAGCCGGCCTACGAGCCTCCGGGTAGTGGGGAGCCGCACCAGCCGGTGATCAAAGTCGTCGGCGTCGGCGGGGCCGGCGTCAACGCGGTCAACCGGATGGTCGACGCCCGGATTCCGGGGGTCGAGTTCATGGCCGTCAACACCGACCTTCAGTCGTTGCAACTGTGTGTCGCCGACGTCACCGTTCACATCGGCGACGAGCAGACGCGCGGGCTCGGTGCCGGTGCGGACCCCGAACTGGGCCACCGTTCCGCTTTCGAGGAGCAGGACAAGATCAAGCGCCTGCTGAAGGGCTCCGACATGGTCTTCGTCGCCGCCGGCGCAGGTGGCGGCACCGGCACCGGCGCCGCCCCGGTGGTCGCGCGCCTGGCCCGCGAGGTCGGCGCGCTGACTGTTGGGATCGTCACCAAGCCGTTCAGCTTCGAGGGCACCCGCCGCAGCACCCAGGCCGACAAGGGGATCGAGGAACTCGCCGCCGAGGTCGACACCCTGATCGTCGTCCCCAACGACCGCCTGCTCGAGGTGCTCGACCAGCAGACCTCGATGGTCGAGGCCTTCCAGGTCGCCGACGACGTCCTCCGCCAGGGCGTGCAGGGGATCTCCGACCTGGTCACGCTGCCCGCCGTGATCAACCTCGACTTCGCCGACGTGCGCACGATCATGTCCGACGCCGGCCGGGCCCTGCTCGGGATCGGCATGTCCCACGGCGACGGCCGCGCGATCCTGGCCGCCGAGAAAGCGATTTCCTCACCCCTGCTCGAGACCTCGATGGAGGGCGCCCGCTCGATCCTGCTCTCGATCACCGGCGGCTCCGACCTCTCCCTGGTCGAGGTCTCCGAGGCCGCAAAGGTGGTCGGCGAGGCCGCCCACCCCGATGCCAACATCATCTTCGGCGCCAACGTCGACGAGGACCTCTCCGACCAGATCTGGGTCACCGTCGTCGCCACCCGCTTCGACGGCCGTCCGAGTCCGCCGCGCCGCGCCGCCGAGCCGACCATCCGCCGTACTGCCGGCGCCGGTCGTCAGGGCCGCGGTGGCGAGCGCCAGGGCGAGCTCGGCATCGACGTCCCCGAGTTCCTCCCCGGCTAGCCCGACCACCCCATGCAAGGGGTCGTCGCAGCCGGCCATCCGCTCACCGCCGAGGCCGGCGCCGAGGTCCTGCGCGAGGGCGGCAACGCGGTCGACGCCGCGGTCTGCGCGGTGCTCGCCTCGTTCGCGGTCGAGAGCCCGCTGACCGGGTTCGGGGCGGGCGGCTACATGATGGTCCACCAGGGCGGCGAGACGACCCTGATCGACTTCTTCGTCGCCGCCCCCGGTCTCGACGGCATCGAGCGCGGCGCCGAGTTGGCACCGGTCCCGGTTCACTTCGACGCCGAGACGGTGCAGACGTTCTACGTCGGGCCCGCCTCCTGCGGGGTGCCTGGGACCGCCGCGGGGTTGGAGCGGGCGCTCGAGCGCTTCGGCTCGGCGCCGCTCGCTTCTCTGGTCGGGCCGGGGGTGCGGCTTGCCCGCGAGGGCGCTCCGGTCAACGCCGAGCAGGCCTACATCCTCGAGATCCTGGCGCCGATTCATGAGCGTGTGCCGGGTACCCGGGAGCTGTACGCGCCACGGGGGAAGCGGCTGGGTATCGGCGACGTATTCGTCTTCCCGGAGCTGGCGGAGGCGCTCGAACGCTACGGGGCCGAAGGGGCGGAGCCGTTCCACCGCGGCGAGGTGGCTGCCGCCCTGACCGACTTCGTCGTCGAGGCGGGTGGCACCCTCGGGCCCGGTGACCTCGCCTCATACGAGGCGATCGAGCGACCGCCGATCCGGGCCCCGTTCCGGGGCACCGAGGTGCTCACCAACCCGCCGCCGTCTTCGGGCGGCATCCTGATCGCCTACTGCCTCGGCCTGCTCGAGCGGTTGGGGGAGAGCAGCGGCCCGGAGCACCTGGTCACCGCGATGGGCGCCGCCAACGAGAGGCGCGACCTGGAATTCGCCGAGGCGCTCTACTCGGAGGGGTTCGAGACCAGCTTCCTCGACCCGGCCGGCCTCGACCTCGCCGCCGCCGACCTGCTCGGTTCAACCACCCACATCTCGGTCCTCGACAGCGCCGGGACCTGCGCCAGCGTCACCTGTTCCAACGGCTCGGGCTCGGGTGTCCTCGTCCCTGGCACCGGGGTGATCCTCAACAACATGCTCGGCGAGGAGGACCTCAACCCGGCCGGCTTCCACCGCATTCCTTCGGGCCGGCGGGTGCCGTCGATGATGGCGCCGACCGTGGTCCTGCGCGACGGCGAGATCGTTCTCGCCCTCGGCAGCGCAGGGTCCAACCGGATTCGGTCGGCGATCCTGCAGACCGTGGTCCGTGCGGTCGAGCAGCGGCTGCCGGTGGACGTGGCAATCGAAGCACCGCGGCTGCATTTCGAGCAGGGCGTCGTCCAGGCCGAGCCGGGGATCGACGAGGAGGCCCTGGGCCGGATCGAGGCCCGCGGGCTGCAGGTCGCCCGTCGCCCGGCGATCAACCTGTTCTTCGGCGGCGTTCAGGCCGTCGCTCGCGATCCCGAGACCGGCGCACTCAGCGGCGGCGGCGACCCCCGCCGCGGTGGCGCCGTGGCTTACGCCGATTGATTGGTGGAGAATGTCGCGATGGCTGGGGCGCCTGAGATCGACTTCGCCGCCGAGGGGCTGCTCGACGATCTCGACGGCGACGGGAAGGCGCGGGAAGCGCGGCTGGCGCTGCTGGAGCGGCTCGCCGCCGAGGGCTGCACACTGGAGGAGCTACGGAACGCGGTTGCCGCAGGGCGGCTGACCCTGTTGCCGGTGGAGCGCAGGCTGGCCGGCGACGGCCCGCGCTACACGCCGCGGGAGGTCGCCGAGATCTCCGGTGTCGAGCTGGAGCTGCTGCAGCGCTTCAGCGCCGCTCTGGGCGTTCCCTATCCCGATCCCGATGAGCGGGTGCTGACCGAGGCTGAGGTCGATGCGGGGCGGCGGGTCAAGGCCTTCCTCGACGCCGGCCTGCCGGAGGACGGGATGCTCCAGGTGGCGCGCACGATCGGGATGGGGACGGCGCGGATTGCCGAGGCCAACCGCGAACTGGTGGTCCGTGCGCTGACGCAGCCGGGCGACACCGAACGCGACCTGGCGATGCGCCTCGCGGCGGCGGCCGAGTACATGATGCCGCTGATCGGGCCGACCCTGGCCCACGCCTTCCAGATGCACATGCTGGAGCAGGTCCGCCGCGACGTGATCGGCGCCACCGATCTTGCCTCCGGAGAGATCGGTGGCACGGCCGAGTTGACGATCTGCTTTGCCGACCTGGTCGAGTTCACCCGTCTCGGCGAGGAGATCGCCGCTGAGGAGCTGGGGATGGTGGCGGGGCGGTTCGAGGAGATGGCGGCGGCGGTCGCCGAGCCGCCGGTGCGGCTGGTGAAGACGATTGGCGACGCGGTGATGATGGTCTCGGCCGAGGGCGCGCCGATGGTCGACGCCGCTCTCGCCCTGATCGCCGCCGCGGAGGAGGAAGGCGATCAATTCCCCTGGCTGCGGGCCGGCCTCGCCACCGGCCCGACCCTGCCGCAGTCCGGCGACTACTACGGCCGCGCGGTCAACATGGCGAGCCGGTTAACCGCGATCGCCCGTCCCGGCAGCGTCCTCATCGACGAGGCGACGCGAGACGCGGCCGGGGACCGCTTTGCCTATTCCTTCGCCGGCGAGCGGCGGCTGAAGGGAATCGACTCGAAAGTCAAGCTCCATCGCGCTCGCCCGAAAAGCTGACTTTCTTCACACATTCGTTGAAGAGATGCTGGTTTATGCGCGCCACATGTTGCAACTTTCTGTCTACAGTGGTTTGATGCAGACGATGGTGAGAGAGAACTGGACCGACGAGCGACTCGACCGCCTCAACGATCGCGTGGAGGAGGGCTTCACGCGGATGGACGAGCAATTCGGGGAGGTAGACCAGCGGTTCGATCGAATCGACCTCCGATTCGAGCGGATCGACCTTCGGCTCGACCACCTGGATGAACGATTCGACGTCATCGACGAACGGCTCGGCCGCCTGGAGAAGGGTTTCGGTCGCCTGGGGGATCGAATCGAGGGTCTGGCGAATCGAATGGACGGCTTGGCAGGGAACCTCGTCGCTCTGCAGCGGACGATCATAGGCGGCTTCATGGTGGTCTTCCTCGGCTACGTCCTAACCCACCTCTGAGCTGCGCCGGCGGCTAGCCAGCCGGCTTGCGCGCCGAGACCAGCAGGTTGTAGAAGAGCTCGGCCGGCAGGTGCGGCTCGAGCAGGCGGGTGTCGACCCGCTGCAGGGCGATGTAGCTGCGGAAGGCGAAATTGCGCCAGCCCCAGGGGACGGAGTCCGGCTCGGCGCTCGACTCGACCGTGCGCAGGCTCCAGCCCCAGGCGTTGGCGAGCAGCTCCTCGCCGCCGACCCGGCGCCGGTCGAAGCCGGCGTTGCGCAGCAGGCGGCGCAGGTCGGCGGGGGCGAAGGCGTGGACGTCGACCTCCCCCTCGAGCGCGTGGCCGTCGGACTGCTCGGTCTCGGGCACCGCACGGAGGCCGGCGCCGGTCGCCCGCCGCCAGAGCGGCGCCGCGAGCATCCCGGCCCGCTTCGGCAGGGCCGCGAGGCGGTCGCCATAGCGAGAGGGCTCGCCGGCGAAGGCGATCATCCCGCCGGGGCGCAGGACCCGCCGGAATTCGGCGAAGGCCCGCTCCAGGTCCGGGATGTGGTGGAGGACGGCGTGGCCGAAGACGAGGTCGAAGCTCTCGTCCTCGAAGGGAAGCTCCTCGGCCTCGGTGGCGACCGTGGCGGTCGCCTCGGCGACCCCGAGCGCCTCCGCGGTCGCCTCCAGACGTTTCAGCATCCCCGGCGAGATGTCGGTCGCGGTCAACCGTTCGATCAGCCCGAGCTGGACCAGGTTGAGCGAGAAGTAGCCGGTCCCCGACCCGATCTCCAACGCGTCGCCGAATCGCCTCCCGTCGAGCCCGCCGAGCGCCTTGACCAGCTTCAACCGGACCTGGCGCTGACCGACCTCGCCGAAGTCGATGCCCCACTTGGCGTCGTACTCCTCGGCTGCG
Source organism: uncultured Actinomycetes bacterium (assembly GCA_963832155.1). Classification (GTDB taxonomy): domain Bacteria; phylum Actinomycetota; class Thermoleophilia; order Solirubrobacterales; family 70-9; genus VAYN01. Next base: position 2,464,118 of record CAWHTB010000002.1, on the reverse strand, counting down.
GCGTCGTGGTACCGGGTGTTGACGTCCTTGATGTGCTCCGGGCTGGCGGAGGGGGAGGCGGGCATCGGGCGGGCACTCTAATACCGTGCGGCCGGTGGAGGGCCGCTACGTCCAGCAGAACCAGCCCCCTGGCGTGCCGCCGTTGCCACTCACCGGCGAGCGCACCCTGCCCGACGTCACCGAGGAGAACTACTGGTACCGGCGGCACCTGGTCGTCTACGAGTGGATCGCTGCCCGAGTGGGTGGCCGGCGGGTTCTCGACATGGCCTGCGGGGAGGGTTACGGCTCAAACGTCCTCGCCGCCAAGGCCGACAGCGTCGTCGGGGTCGACGCCAACCCAGAGGCACACGAGCACGCTCGGCTGCGCTACCAGCGACCCAACCTGCGCTTCGAGCGCGATCTCGTCGAGACCTTTTCGGAGCCCTGCGACGCCGTCGTCTTCCTGCAGACGATCGAGCACGTCGAGAACCCAGGGGCGATCCTGGAGCACTTCAAGTCGCAGCTGGACGGCCCCGGTACCGCCTACGTCTCCACCCCCAACCTGTTGACCCTGGCCCCGCCGGGGGCGGAGAAATCGGACAACCCGTGGCACCTGCGCGAGTACCGCGCCGCCGAGTTCCGTGAGCTGTGCGAGGCGCACTTCCCCCGGGTCGAGGTGCTCGGCCTCTTTCATGCCGGCAAGCTGCGCGCCCACGAGCTGGCGATCAAGCTCGGCTGGGACACCGTCCACAAACGGCTCGGGCTGACCAAGCCTTTCTACGACCGCTTCACCCCGGCGATCTCGGCATCGGACTTTGCCCTGCGGGAGGGGGACCTCGACGCGGCGCTGGACTTCCTCGCCGTCTGCCATGCCTGAGCGCTCCGCCGGCGACCTGGCGATCGTCCTCCACAGCCACATGCCCTACGTCGAGGGCTTCGGCACCTACCCGTTCGGCGAGGAGTGGCTCTTCGACGCGGTGATCCGCTCCTACTTGCCGGTGTTGGAGGTGGCGCGGGACCTGACGATGACGGTGACTCCGGTGCTGGCGGACCAGCTCGAGGACGCGGGGGTGAGGCGGCGGTTGCGCGACTTCCTGGTCGAGTGGCGGGTTGGCGCTGCCGAAGCTGACCTGGCCGAGGTGCCGGAGGAGTGCCGGGTGGCCTGCGAGGCCGAGCTGGCCCGGTACCGGCGCGCGCTGGAGCTGCTCGACGCGGTCGGCGGCGACCCCCTGCTGCCGTTCCAGCAGGCGGCGGGGGAGGGGCGGGTGGCGCTGGCGGCCTCGGCGGCGACCCACGCGGTGCTGCCGCTGCTGGCGACGCGCCAGGGGCTCGACCTCCAGCTCGATGTTGGGCTGCGCTCGCACCGGCGCCGGTTCGGCTTCGACGGCGGCTTTTGGCTGCCCGAGTGCGCTTACGTCCCCGGGCTCGAGTGGCGGCTTGCGGAGCATGGGGTGGCGTGGTTCTGCGTCGACCAGAGTGCCCACGGGCCGTCCCTGGATGCCCTGGCGCCGGCGCGGACCGCTGCCGGCCCGGTGGCGCTCCCGATCGACTGGAAGGCGATCGAGTGGCTGTGGTCGCTGGAGGGCTACCCCTCCGACCCGGCCCACGCCCAGTTCGCCGGCAAGTCGCTGCGCGGGATGCGGATCTGGAAAGTCGGCGGGGGTGCCTACGATCCCGTCGCCGCCGAGGCCGCGGCGCGCCGCCAGGCAGGTGAGTTCCTCGAGGCCGCGGCAGCCCGGCTGCGCGCCTACGCCGCCGAGCGCGATCGCCGCGGCCTGCTCGTCTTCGCGATCGACACCGAGCTGCTCGGCCACTGGTGGTCGGAGGGGCCGATCTGGCTCAGCGCGGTCCTCGAGGGCGCCGAGGCAGCGGGTGTCCGGCCACTGAGTATCCCCCGCGCGCTCGAGCTGCACGAACCGGTCGAGCGACCGCTGCGCCACTCCAGCTGGGGGGAGGGGAAGGACCTCCGTACCTGGGACTCGCCCCCGGTTGCCGACCTCGCCTGGGGGGCGCGGCGGTTGGAGCTGAGGCTGCTGCGGGCACTCGGCGGTGGCCTGCGCGGCGACGCGGCGACCTACGCCGCCCGCGAGCTGCTGGCCGCCCAGGCAAGCGACTGGGCCTTCCTCGACCGCCGCGGGGAGGCGGGGGATTACGGGTTCCAAAGGGCGACCGACCACGCTCGCGCGGCCCTGGAGGCCATAGACTCCCGCTCCGTCACCGATCCCCGTATGCGATCCCTCGCCCCGGACCTGAGCATCGCTCCCCTGCTGGAGCCCTGATCTTCCGCGAATGACACGCATCCTGATCCTCTCCTGGGAGTACCCGCCACTGATCGAGGGAGGCCTGGCCCGCCACGTGCGCAAGCTCTCCGAGGCGCTGGTCGAGCACGACGTCGAGGTCCACGTCCTCACCCGCGGCGGCGAGGAGTCCCCGGCCGAGGAGCGTGGTGGCGGTGTCTTCATCCACCGCATCCGCGAGCCCAAGCGCCCCACCGACCTCGGCGAGTTCGTCGCCTGGGTCGAGCGGATGAACTCCGACATGCTGGCCGCCGGGGTCGAGCTCGGCGACCGCTACAGCTTCGACCTCGTCCACGGCCACGACTGGTTGGTCGCCAACGCCTGCGACCACCTCGCCAAGCGCTTCGATGCGCCGCTGGTGACGACGATCCACGCGACCGAGTACGGCCGCCACCAGGGATGGGTCGACAAGCACCCGCAGACCTACATCCACGGGGTCGAGCGGTGGATCACCAACCGCTCCCAGCGGGTGATCGCCTGCTCCCACTACATGCGCGAGCAGGTCGCCGACATCTTCGGCGTCGAGGAGAGCCGGATCAGCGTGATCCCGAACGGGATCGACCCCGGAGATCTGCCGGAACAGGACCCCGCCGAGCTGGCCCGGCTGCGATCGGAGTTCGCCGCCCCGGAGGAGAGGCTCGTCCTGCTGATCGGCAGGCTGGTCTACGAGAAGGGGTTCCAGCTGGCGCTCGAGGCGATGCCGGAGGTGCTCGCCGAGGTGCCCGGGACGCGGTTCCTGGTCGCCGGCTCGGGCACCCACGAGGCGGAGCTGCGCAGCCAGGCCGAAAACCTCGGCCTGATGGAGCACGGCACCTTCCTCGGCTGGATCGGCGACGACGTCCTGCACTCCCTCTACCGGATCGCCGACCTCACCGTGGTCCCCTCGATCTACGAGCCGTTCGGGCTGGTCGCGCTGGAGGCGATGGCCTCCGGCTGCCCGTGCATCGTCGCCGACACCGGCGGGCTGCGCGAGGTGGTCCCCCACGAGGAGGCCGGCCTGCGCTTTCGCGCCCACGACCCCGATGCCCTCGCGGAGGTCGCGATCCGGGTCCTCTCCGACGACGAGCTGGGCCGCCGCCTTGTCGCCGAAGCCTACGAGCACGTCCGCCGGTTCGATTGGGGCGACGTCGCCGAGCAAACCGCCGCGGTCTACGCCGACCTGGTCGGCGAGGCGAGCCCCGCCTAGCGGCGTCGTCGCTTTGGGGCCGGTGGCCGGCGCTCGCTGAAGCTGAACCCACCGCTGCGACGGGGATCACCCGGCGCCCAGAAAAGGCCGTCCAGCAGCTCGCTCGGCGGGATCGCCATCGCGCCGGCGAGCTTGATCAGGGTGTCCACCCGGGCGACCCGCTTGCCGTGCTCGAGCAGGCCGATCTCGGTCCGGTGCAGGGAGGCCCGGGTGCCGAGCTCCTCTTGGGAGAGACCGGCGTGGCGACGGCAGCGGAGCAGGTTCTGTCCGAACCTGATCGCGAAATCTTCCTCGCGCGGTCTTCCACCTGATCGGGCCACGCGGCGAACCTGGGAATCGCAAACTTTTGTCTGGCAGACAACTCCTTTCATCTCTGGTAGCATTCTTGCAGCAACGCGGAAATGGTGGAACGAGCCTAAAATGGCACCATTCCACCATGGCCCTGAACATCAAGGACAAGGAGACCGAGGAATTGGCGGCAGAGGTCGCATCGATGACCGGGGAGAGCAAGACCGGCGCGGTGCGCCAGGCGCTGCGCGAACGCCATGAGCGGCTCACCCTGGAGTCCGGTCGCGGCAAGCGGGAGCCGGGCAGTCTTCGCCGCTTCCTCGAAACCGAGATCTGGCCCCTGATCCCTGAGGAGGACCGTCGCCAGCCGCCGATACCCAAAGAGGAGATCGAAGAGATCCTCGGATACGGACCTGACGGAGTTTGATTCTCGACACGTCGGCAATCGTCGCGGTGCTTCGCGAGGAGGTTGATCGCGACCGAGTTATTGGTGCGATCGAGGGCGCAAGTCAGGTCGCTGTTGGGACGCCCACCGCGGTTGAGTGCTCGGTAGTGCTCATTCGGCGGTATGGAGTCGTCGGGCGCCTGATGCTCTCTCGCTTCATCGAGGAGAACAGCGTTATCTCGATTCCCTTCGACGACCGACACTGGAGCATTGCCACGAATGCCTACATCCGCTACGGCAAGGGCCGGCATCCTGCGCGCCTCAACTACGGGGACTGCATGACCTATGCGACCGCCAAGGTCGCCGACGCTCCACTGCTGTTCATCGGCAACGACTTCGCCAAGACCGACGTCGCTGCCGCCTGAGCCTCAGACCACCGAGCTCGGGGGCTGCAGCGTTGTCTCGGCGTGGGGGTCGGGCTCGACCGGGTCGGGCCAGCGCAGTTGCTCCGGTGCCTCCCGCATCCGCACGATCCGCGCCGGAACGCCGGCGACGACCGCGTTGGCGGGCACGTCCTTGGTGACCACGGTGTTGGTTCCGACGATGGCGTTGTCGCCGACCCGGACGCCGCGCAGGATGCAGGCGCCGTACCCGATCCAGACGTTGGAGCCGACCTCGACGTCGCGCTTGTAGATGCCCTGGAGACGGATCGGCCGCTCGACTTCGACCACGCCGTGGTCGAAGTCGATGAACATTGCCCGGTCGGCGATCACGCACTGCTGGCCGATCCTCACCCGCTGGTAGGCGGAGATCGTGCACTCCTGGCCCATCACGGTCTTGGCGCCGATCTCGACCACTCCCTCGTGGCACCGGATCTTCGACCGGTCGCCGATCCAGACGAAGCGGCCGAAACGGACCTCGCCATGGGGGGCGATCTCGATTTCGAGCCGCCGCCCGAAGAAGACCAGGCCGTCGGTGCGCCAGCGCCGTCCGGCGGCGGTTAGAGCCCGGCGCCACGAGTACCGCCACAGCAGCCGCGCGTAGCGGCGGTTGATCATCCCGTTGCGGGCCAGGAAGCGGATCACAGCGGGGCAACTTTAGAGCTCTTAGACTGCGCCCCCCGTGCCCGATGCCGCCAAGTCCGCGTCCCTCGCCGACCGGCTTGTCGCCGGGGACAAGCGGGCGCTGGCGCGGGCGATCACCCTCATCGAGTCAGACGACCCCGCCGGCTGGGACCTCGTCCGCGAGGTCTACCCGCGCACCGGCAAGGCGAGGATCGTCGGCTTCACCGGCCCTCCCGGCGTCGGCAAGAGCACCCTGATCGGTTCGCTCACGGCCGAGCTGCGCAAAGCCGACCGCGAGGTCGCCGTGCTCTCGATCGACCCCTCCAGCCCGTTTACCCGCGGCGCCCTGCTCGGCGACCGGATCCGCCTCTCCGACCACTTCCTCGACCCCGGCGTCTTCATCCGCTCGATGGCCTCGCGGGGTGCGCTCGGCGGGCTCTCGGAGGCGGCGCTGCAGGTCGCGCTGGCGATGGACGCGGCCGGTAAGGACGACGTCCTGATCGAGACCGTCGGCGTCGGCCAGGCCGAGATCGACATCGTCGACCACGCCGACACGATCGTGCTCGCGCTGATGCCGGGCTCGGGGGACTCGATCCAGGCGCTGAAGGCCGGCGTGATGGAGATTCCCGACGTGATCGTCGTCAACAAGGCCGACCACCCGATGACCGACACGATGGTGCGCGAGGTCCGCGGCGTGCTGGCGCTCTCCCACGACCCCGAGGGCTGGAAGGTGCCGATCCTGCGCACCGAGGCCGCTCGTGGGGAGGGCGTCGAGGAGCTGGGGGTGAAAATCGACGAGCACCGAGCCTTCATCGAGGAGGCCGGCACCCTCGCCGAGCGACGCGCCCGCAACCTGCGCAGCGAGGTGCTCGGCATCGCCGCCTCGAGGATGCGCCGCCGGCTCGAGGAGACGGTCGCCGAGGACCCCGCCACCGCCGAGTTGCTGGAGCGGGTGGTGCGGCGGGAGCTCGACCCTGCCTCAGCGGCGAGCGAGCTGCTGGAGCGTCACGCCGATGGCTGAGCCTGCCGCGATGCCGTCGCTGCGCGAGGCAATGGGCTGGGTCGGCGCCGAGATCGCCGACATCGACGGGAAGGGGGTGGGCGAGGTGCAAGGCTTTTTCATCGACGGCGGCACCGGCGACCCCGTTTGGCTGATCGCCCGCCTCGGCAGGCGGCGCCGGACCCGGCTGGTGGCGGTGCCGCTGCGCGACTGCGCCGGGGCTCCGTTCGGTGTTTGGATCGCGCAGGAGCGGGGCGCGATCCGCACCGCCCCGATGGTCGACCCCAACCGCCCCCTGCGTCGGGAGCACGAGCTGGCGATCTGTGCCCACTTCGGGATCGGTGAGGCGGTCGGCCGTGCCGCGGAGGTGCGCGGGAGGCCCAAAGATTCGGTTACGGCCACGCCGGTGGCCGGCTGAGCAGGGCTAACAGCCGAGCTGGCGGGCGATCACCATCTGCTGGACCTCGTCGGTCCCCTCGCCGATGGTGAGGATCTTGGCGTCGCGGTAGAAGCGGCAGACCGGGTACTCCTCGATGTAGCCGTAGCCGCCGTGGATCTGCACCGCCTCCTCGGTGGCGCGGACGGCGAGGCGCCCGGTGATCAGCTTCGCCTGGGCAGCGGTGAGGGTGAATGATTGGCCGGCGTCCTTCTCCAGCGCCGCTCGCCAGGTCAGAAGGCGTGCCGCCTCGATCTGGGCCGAGAGGTCGGCGATCTTGGCCTGGATCGACTGGAACTTGGAGATCGCCTGGCCGAAGGCCTGGCGCTCCTTGGCGTAGGCGATCGCCTCGTCGAGGGCGCCCTGCGCCAGGCCGACGCCCATCGCCGCGACGCCGATCCGGCCGCCATCGAGGATGTGGAGGAAGTTCTTGAAGCCGTCGCCGCGCCGGCCGAGCAGGTTGGCTTCGGGGATCCGGCATTCCTCGAAGCTGAGCGGCCGCGTGTCGGAGGCGTTCCATCCCATCTTGCGGTAGGCCTCGCCGATCTCGTACCCGGGGGTGCCCGTGGGGACGATCAGGTTGGAGATCTCCTTACGCCCGTCGGCGGTGCCGGTGACGGCGGTGATCGAGACGCAGCCGGAGATCTCGGTGCCGGCGTTGGTGATGAACTGCTTGGCGCCGTTGACGACCCACTCGCCGCCGTCGAGGCTGGCCTGGGTGCGGACGTTGCCGGCGTCGGAGCCCGCCTCGGGCTCGGTCAGGCCGAAGGAGGCGAGCCGCTCGCCGCTGCACAGGCGCGGCAGCCATTCGGCCTTCTGCTCGTCTGAGCCCCAGAGGTGGATCGGCATCGTCCCCAGGGAGGTGTGGGCGGCCATCGTGATGCAGACCGAGGAGTCGATCCGGGCCAGCTCTTCGACCGCCAGCACGTAGGAGAGGGTGTCGGCGCCGCCGCCGCCGTACTCCTGCGGGAACGGGATCCCCATCAGGCCGAGCTTTCCCAGCTTGGCGACGATCTCGTAGGGGAATGCCTTGGTCCGGTCGAGCTCCTCCGCCACCGGCGCCACCTCGGCCCGGGCGAAGTCCCGGACCGTGTCCCGAAGCAACTTCTGCTCGTCGGAGAGATCGAGGTTCACGGCGTGGAGAGTATGCGTTGTCGGGCGGGTGGCGCGGGGGAGGGGGTCGAGAACGTATACGTCGCTCGCAGACCCCCTCCCCCGGGACAGGACCCGCCCGCCTACAGCTGCAAACTCTTTACCTGCAGCAACTCCTCGAGCCCGTACCGACCGTTCTCGCGGCCGTGGCCGGACTGGCCGTAGCCGCCAAACGGCGCCAGCGGGTTGAAGGCGCCGCCGTTGATCTCGATCTGGCCGGTGCGCAGCCGCTTGGCGACCGAGATCGCTCGCTCCTGGTCGCCGGACCAGACGCCGCCGGCGAGTCCGTACTCGGTGTCGTTGGCGATCCGGACCGCGTCCTCGACGTCGTCGTAGGGCTGGATCACCAGCACCGGGCCGAAGATCTCCTCCTGGGCGATCGTCATCTCCGGGGTCACCTCGGAGAAGACGGTGGGGCGGACGAAGTAGCCGCGGTCGAGGCCCTCGGGCGGCTCGGCGCCGCCGGTGAGCAACTTCGCGCCCTCGGCCTCGCCCTTCTCGATGTAGCCGCGGACGCGCTCGCGCTGGGTCTCGGAGACCAGCGGGCCCAGCCGGGTCGAGTCCTCGAAGGGGTCGCCGGGGGTGAAGGACTCCGCGGCGGCAACCGCGATCTCCTCGGCCTCGGCGAGCTTCTTCCGCGGCACCAGCATCCGGGTCAGCGCGCTGCAGGTCTGGCCGGAGTTGAGGAAGCACTTGGCTACCCCGTCGGGGATCGCCTGCTGCAGGTCGGCGTCGTCGAGGATCACGTTCGGGGACTTGCCGCCGAGCTCCATCGCGATCGGCTTGACCGTCTCCGCGGCCAGCTCTGAGACCCGGCGTCCAGCCCGGGTCGAGCCGGTGAAGGAGACCATGTCGACGCCGGGGTGGGCGGCGATCGCCTCGCCGACCACCGGACCGGTGCCGGTGACGAGGTTGAAGACTCCCGCCGGCAGGCCGGCGGACTCGATCACTTCGGCGAGCTGGAAGGCGTTCAGCGGCGTTACCTCGCTCGGCTTCAAAACCACGGTGCAGCCGGCGGCGAGGGCGGGGGCGACCTTGGCGGTGATCTGGTTGAGCGGGTAGTTCCAGGGGGTGATCGCGCCGACGACTCCGATCGCCTCGCGCAGCACGCGGGAGTTGCCGATCTCCTCCTCCCAGGCGACTTCGTCCATCAGCGTGGGCATCGCCCCGAACTGGGCGGTCGGCAGCCCGACCTGGATCATCTGGCTGAGTTTCAGCGGCATCCCCAGCTCCTGGGTGATCGTCGCGGCAATCTCCTCGGCGCGCTCGCCGAGGCCGGCGGCGATCGCGCCGAGGTAGCGGGCGCGCTCCTCGCGCGGCGTCTGCGACCACGAGTCGAAGGCGTCGCGGGCTGCGGCGACGGCGCGGTCGGCGTCCTCGGGCGAGCACGCGGGGACCGAGCCCATCACCTCCTCGGTGGTCGCGTTCACCACCTCGATCTGGCCACCGCCGCTCGGCTCGACCCACGCACCACCGATGAAGATCTTGTCCCTGACCTGAACCTCAGCCGCCGTCGCCATTTCCCACACCCTTCCGATCCGTGACCCAAATTTGACTGGACACCAACGCTAGCGCGTGGGGGAAGGGCGAGTGCGGCTCTACAGACAAACGGCGGAGCGGCGGGTGTGGGACCGACGAAGGCTTCAGCCCGCTTCGGCGGCGGCGGGCGCCGACTCGACGCCGGGACCGGGGATCTGGCGGGCGTCGCGGGCGGTCAGGGTCTCGCCGCAGCGTTCGCAGATCCCGCGCTCGGAGATATCGCCACCGCACTCCTTGTGAACGATCACCTTGGTCGGGCCGTCGGGCCCGGAGGAGTAGCGGTCGCCCCAGTGCAGCAGCGCGATCAGGGCGGGCCAGAGATCGAGGCCCTTCTGGGTCAGGAAGTACTCGTAGCGGGGCGGGCTTTCGTGGTAGGCGCGGCGCTCGAGGATGTCCTCGTCGACGAGCCTCTGCAGCCGCGCCGAGAGCACGTTGCGGGCGATGCCGAGGGAGGCCTGCAACTCGCCGAAGCGGCGGTTGCCGTTCATCACGTCGCGGACGATCAGCAGCGACCAGCGCTCGCCGATGACCTCCAGCGATTTGGCGATCGAGCAGGCCTGGCCCGGGTAGTCGGCGCGGAGCATGGTGTGATCTTTGCACACTTCGGTTGCATCATGCAACTCACTCAGGTAGGCTGCGGACGAGTTATCAGTTGCTTGACGAAACCATGCGTCACCAGCCGATTGGAGGCACCAAATGAGGCTGATACCGAGACACAGGCACGGTCACCGGGCGAAGGCGCCCCGGATCGAGATCAGCGAGGCGGAGATCGCCGCCGACCTGCACTACCCGGCGGCTCCGCGCTCACCGCGCCGGACCGCCGACCTCAGGCGGGTCGGGATCAGGTGAGCGAGGACGGACTCGTTCTCGCCGGCGAGGGGACCGCGGCCGACGTCGCCGAGGCCTTCGCCGCTCAGAGCCCGGAGACCTCGCGCAGCCGCACCCTGGTCTGGCAGGACCCGGTCGCGACCGCGTCCGCCGGCGCGACGATGACCGGGATGGAGTACATGACGGCGATCGTCTCCGGGGAGATGCCACCGCCGCCGATCGCGGTGACGATGCGGCTGCGCCCGGTCGAGCTGGAGGAGGGGAGGGTGATCTTCGAGGGCGAGCCCGGCGAGGAGCACTACAACCCGATCGGGGTCGTCCACGGCGGCTACGCGGCGACGCTGCTGGACTCGGCGCTCGGTTGCGCGGTCCACACGACCCTGCCCGCCGGCGTCGGCTACACCTCGCTCGGGCTGGAGGCGAAGTACGTCCGGCCGATCACCCGCGACACCGGCCGGGTGCTCTGTGAGGCGACCGTCCTCTACCGGGGGCGCAAGCAGGCGACCTCCGAGGCGACCCTGAGCGCGGCCGGGGACGGCAGGCTGCTCGCCCACGGGATGGCGACGTCGATGATCCTCGGAGGCTGAGGAGATGCTGCGGCCGGAGTCAGCCGGTCTGCCGGCGGGCCAGCTCGACCAGGAGCCGGACCCCGTATCCGCTGGCATCGGTGCCGGTGTACTCGCGGCCGACATCCCAGGCCGTCCCGGCGATATCGATGTGCGCCCAGGGGGTCTCGCCGACGAACTCCTCCAGGAAGGAGGCCGCGGTGATCGTTCCGGCCTTGCGCTTGGCAGCGAGGTTGGAGAGATCGGCGACGGTCCCCTTCATCAGCTCCTTGAACTCGGGGTGCAGGGGCAGACGCCAGGTCAGCTCTCCGCTGCGCTCGCCGGCCCGGGTCACTTCGCCGGCCAGCCCGTCGTCGTTGGAGATCACCGCGGCATAGGTCGATCCGAGGGCGATCACCACGGCGCCGGTCAGGGTGGCGATGTCGACGACCCGCTCCGCTCCCTGCTCGACCGCGTAGGCGAGGGCGTCGGCGAGGATCAGCCTGCCCTCGGCGTCGGTGTTGTTGACCTCGACCGTTTTGCCGTTGTACTGGGTGATCACGTCGCCCGGCTTGACCGCCGTGCCCGAGGGCATGTTCTCGGTCGAGGGGACGACGGCGAGGAGGTCGACCGGCAGGTCCAGCTCGGCGATCGCCGCGACCGCCTCGAGCACAGCGGCGGCGCCGGACATGTCCATCTTCATCTCCTGCATCCCGGCGCCGGGCTTCAACGAGATGCCGCCGGTGTCGAAGGTGACGCCCTTGCCGACCAGGCCGAGCGTGGGGCCGGGCCCGCCGGCGTAGCGGAGGACGATCAGTCGTGGTTCCTCGGGGCCGCCCTGGCTGACCGCGGCCAGCCCACCCATTCCTTTCGCGGCGATCTCATCGCGACCGAGGATCTCGGCGGTGACGGCCTCGGAGCCAGCGGCGATCTCCTCGGCCCGGGCGGCGAGGAAGCTGGGCGTGGCGACGTTGGACGGGGTGTTCTGAAGGTCGCGGGCCCGGTTCTGGGCCTCGGCGCAGACCCGGGCCACCTCCGCCGGCGCCGCCAGCGCGGCCGGTCCCAGCAGCGTCAACGACTCCAGCCGCGGCGGGTCCCCCTCGGGCTCGTCACCGAGGAACCGGTCGAACCGGTAGGCGGCGAGGATCGTGCCCGTGACCAGCGCCTCCGCGGTGGCGGCGTCGTTCGCGGACTCGGGCACGGCCCAGGCGACCGATCCGACCTCGAGCCGCCCCGCCTCCTTCGCGGTGAGGGCGGCGGCGACGCGAAGGCGCTCGGCATCGGCCTTCGCGCGCTCGCCGAGCCCGACCACGAGCACCGGCGCGACCCCCCCCTCGGGCCGCAGCAGGGAGAGCTTCTTGAAGGCGCTTTTGGCCTCGGCGGCGCCGGGCACCGAGGAGACCGAGGCCGGAACGGACTCGCCCTCGTACAGCCCGATCGCGACCAGGTCGGCGCCGGCCTCCCCGAGGTCGCTCTCTCTCACCCCGACCTTCATCGGCGGCGAGTGTATGCGCTCGCCGGCTGCGAGACGATGCCTCCCGGTATCGTCATACGCGGCCTGAGTGCCCGCAGGAACAGACCTCTCCAGACCGGAACAGAAAGGGAGTAGATGCCCAGCTCAGTGATCCTCGGAACCGCCCGGACCCCGTTCGGGAAGATGAGTGGGAGCCTGTCCTCGATGGACGCAACCGACCTCGGCGGCCACGTGATCGGCGCTGCCCTGGAGCGGTCCGGCGTCGATCCCGAGCAGGTCGAACAGGTCGTCTTCGGTCAGGTGCTGCAGGCCGGCCAGGGCCAGATCCCCTCCCGCCAGGCACAGATCAAGGGGGGGATTCCCAAGGAGGTCCCCTCGGAGACGATCAACAAGGTCTGCGCGTCCGGGATGCGCTCGGTCGGCCTCGCCGACATGGCGATCCGCGCCGGCGACACCGAGGTCGCGGTTACCGGCGGCATGGAGTCGATGAGCCAGGCGCCGCACCTGCTCCCGGGGGCCCGGTTCGGCTACCGGATGGGTCACGTCGAAACGATCGACGCGATGGTCCACGACGGCCTCACCAACCCCTTCACCGAGAAGCAGATGATCAACGAGGCGAGCGATGTCTCCAACGAGCTGGAGATAGCCCGGGTCGACATGGACCGCTTCGCCGAGCGCTCTCACCGGCTCGCCGCCGAGGCGACCGATGCCGGCCGGCTGGCCGAGGAGATCGCCCCGGTCACGATCAAGTCCCGCAAGGGGGAGAGCACGGTCGAGGTCGACGAGGCGATCCGCCCGGAGACCACGCTGGAGACCCTCGCCGGCCTGAGGGCGATCGGCGGCGATGACGCCACCCACACCGCCGGCAACGCGCCGGGCGTAAACGACGGCGCCGGCGCGATCGTGGTCGTCTCCGACGAGTGGGCCGAGCGCGAAGGCCGCACCCCGCTGGCCCGGGTGCTCTCTTACGGCACCGTCGCCGACGACTTCCCGTACCTGGCGAAGACCCCCGCCAACGCGGCCAAGCAGGCGCTCGAGAAGATCGGCAAGAGCCCCGAGGACGTCGACCTCTGGGAGATCAACGAGGCCTTCGCCTCGGTCGCCCTCAACTCCGTGCGGATGCTTGGCGTCGACGAGGACAAGGTCAACGTCAACGGCGGCGCGATCGCCCTCGGCCACCCGATCGGCGCCTCCGGTGCCCGTATCGTCGGTGCCTTGGTGTACGAGCTGGGCCGCCGCGGCGGGGGACTAGGCGTCGCGGCAATCTGCTCCGGCGGCGGCCAGGGGGATGCAATCGTGTTGGAGGTGGCCCCGCAGTAGCGCGGCCGGCTGTAAGGCCGGCGCATCTCGGGGTCCGATTCAGATGAGCCGCGCCGCAGCCTTTTTCGACTTGGACAAGACCCTGATGGCGGGGTCTAGCGGGATGCAGTTCGCGCGGATTGCGACGCGGCAAGGGATCGTCGGGCGCCGCCAGCTTGCCAGCTGGGGGTTCGAGCACATGCGCTACCGGCTGCGCGGCACCACCGATGCGCGCACCGCCGAGGTGCTGAAGGTCGCGCGCGACCTGATTGCCGGCCTACCGGCGAAGACAGTCGCGCGGATGGAGCCCGAGGTGATGGCGGCGATCCTGCCCCGGGTCTTCCCCCAGATGCTCGCCGAGGTCCACGGTCACCAGGACGCCGGCCGTCCCACCTTCATCGTCAGCGCCGCAGGCAACGACATCGTCGAGTCGCTGGCCCGCGTGCTGGGAATGGAGGGAGGCATCGGCACCCGCTACGAGATCGACGCGGCGGGCGACTTCACCGGCCGCCTCGACGGTCCGTTCGTCTACGGCCCCGGCAAGGTAGAGGCGATGCAGGCGTTCGCCGCCGCGCACGGGATCGACCTCGACACCTCCTACGCCTACTCGGACTCGCTCTCGGACCTGCCGATGCTGCGGGCGGTGGGGAATCCGGTCGCCGTCAACCCGGACCCGCCACTGGCCGAGATCGCCAGGCAGGAGGGATGGCAGACGATGCGCTTCGAGCGCCTCGGCCGGCGCCTGGTGGCACTCGCCGTGACCCTGCTCGCCACCGTCGCCGGGTTCGGCGCCTCCCGCGTCGCCGCGAGGCGCAAACCGCCGCCCCGCCGCTTCCCGATCTCCGGCCCGGCACGCCGCTGACCGCCCGGACTTGGGGCCGACCCTCTAGGCTTCCCGGCCGATGGAGGCAGCGATCGCCCGCAAGATCCGTGTAGTAGTCGCCAAGCCCGGCCTCGACGGGCACGACCGCGGCGCCAAGATCATCGCCCGCGCTCTGCGCGACGCCGGCATGGAGGTGATCTACACCGGGCTGCACCAGACCCCCGAGCAGATCGCCGAGACGGTGATCCAGGAGGACGCCGACGCGGTCGGCCTCTCGATCCTCTCCGGTGCCCACATGACCCTCGTCCCGAAAGTCGTCGAGCTGCTCGCCGCCCAAGGCGTAGACGACGTCCTGGTCACCGTCGGCGGCACGATCCCCGCCGACGATATCCCCGAGCTGAAGCGGCTGGGGGTGGCTGAGGTCTTTACCCCCGGTGCCGGCACCGACGACATTGTCGAGTTCATCCGCGACGCTGCCACGCAGCGCCACGAGCAGTCCGAATAGCGTTGCGTGACTCAAATCACATGTCTCTGAACTTCGTGGTTTCCCGCTGTCGATCAGGGTATAGTCCACCTGATTGACTCGTCAGTCAACGTCAGAATTGCTCCCAAGGAGGCTTGAAACTTGAAGATCTGCGTCCTGGTCAAGGAGGTTCCCGACGCCGCGGTGCAGAAGCGCATCGACCCGAACACGATGCGCCTGGACCGTGGTGGCGAGAAGAACCTCAACCCCTTCGATACGCACGCCCTCGAGGCGGCCATGCAGATCAAGGAGGGTGGCGCGATCCCGGTCGAGGAGGTCGTCGCGGTGACGATGGGCCCGGACTCCGCGGTCCGCGCCCTGCACAAGGCCGTGGCGCTCGGCGCCGACCGCTCCGTCCACCTTTCCGACGACGCCCTCTCCGGCTCCGACGTCTGCGCGACCGGCTACTCGCTGGCCAAGGTGCTCGAGTCCGAGAGCCCGGACCTGGTGCTGCTCGGGCAGCAGTCCGATGACGGCGAGTGCTACACGATCGGCGCGGTTGTCGCCGACCACCTGAAGATGCCCTCGCTGACCCAGGTGATCAAGATCGACGTCGCCGACGGCAAGCTGCGCTGCGAGCGCCAGGCCGAGTACGGCTACGACACGGTCGAGGTCGAGCTGCCGGCCGTGATCAGCGTCGGCGACGCGATCAACGAGCCCCGCTACCCGAGCCTGAAGGCGATCATGGGGGCGAAAAAGAAACCGCTCGACTCCAAGGCCGCCGGCGACGTCGGGATCGACGGCGGAATGGTCGGAGAGGCCGGTTCCAAGACCGCGGTTCTCGCGCTCAACCCGCCGCCTCCCAAGGAGGCTGGGGAGATCATCGAGGACGAGGACACCAACGAGACGGTCGAAAAGATCGTCGCCTGGCTCGACGAGAGGAAGCTGATCTAGATGGCAGGCATCCTGGTTTACGCCCTCCACGACGACGAGGGCAACTTCAACAAGAACTCGCTCGGAGCAATTTCCGAGGCAGCCAAGCTGGCCGGTCAGATCGGCGGCGAGGCCTCCGCTCTGGTGGTCGGCGACATCGCCGACGACGCCTGCGCCTCGCTCGGCAACTACGGCGCCGCCAAGGTCTACCGGGCCAAGAGCGTGCCCGAGGGCCTGGCCCAGCCGATCATCGACGCGATGGCGAAGGTGATCGGGGACGAGGGCATCTCCTACGCGCTGTTCGGCGGCGGCCTGCTCGGCTTCGAGATCGGCGCCGGCCTGACCGCGCGGCTGAACGCCGGTGTGACCATGGAGGTCACCGAGGTCAAGGTTCAGGACGGCAAACTGGTGGCCGAGCGGCCGATCCTCCAGGACTCCCAGATCGCCGACGTCGGTTACGTCAGTGAGCCGGGGATCATCATCGGCCGGCTCAACGCCTTCGATGCCAACGAGACCGGCGGCACCGCCGAGGTCGTCGACGTCGAGGTCGAGCTCTCTGAGTGGTCGACCAAGGCGAAGATGGTCCAGCGCGGCGAGCAGCGCGGCGCCGACGTCAACATCGAGGACGCCGACATCCTGGTTGGCGGCGGTCGCGGTCTTGGTGCCGCGGAGGGCTTCAAGCTGGCCGAGGAACTGGCCGACTCGATGGGCGGCGCGGTCGCGGCGACCCGCGCGGTTGTCGACGCCGGCTGGTACCCCTACGCGGCCCAGATCGGCCAGACCGGCAAGACGGTCGCGCCGAAGCTCTACCTCGCAGCGGGCGTCTCCGGGGCGATCCAGCACAAGGTCGGGATGCAGAGCTCGGAGAACATCCTTGCGATCAACAAGGACCCGAACGCCCCGATCTTCGAGTTCTCCGACCTCGGTGTGGTCGGCGACCTGCACAAGATCGTCCCCAAGCTGACCGAGGCGATAAAGGCAAAGAAGGGCGGCTGAGCCGATGCCGGCAGTCGCACCCAGCGAGTTCCCGCCGCCGTTTGACGCGGCCGATGTGATCGGCCCGCCGACCGACGCCGAGGACGATCGCATCGAGGTAGGAGTGGCGATCGTCGGGGGCGGCCCGGCCGGGCTCGCCTGCGCGAACAAGCTGATGCAGCTGCTGGAGAACGAGCCGGAGCTGACCGAGAAGCTGGGCGAAGTCCCGGTGGCGGTGATCGAGAAGGGCAAAGTCGCCGGCGCGCACCTGCTCTCCGGGGCGAACATGAAGCCCTCGGCGATGGAAGAGCTGTTCCCCGACCTCGACGAGTCGGAGTGGCCCGTCTACCAGGAGGTCACCAAGGACGCGGTCTATGTGCTCACGCCGAGCAAAGCGATCCCGATGAAGCCGCCGCCACCGGGCTTCCGCAACCACGGCAACTACGTCACCTCGGTCTCCAAACTCGGCCGCTTCCTCGCCGACAAAGCCGAAGAAGCGGGCGTCTACATCCTCTCGGAGACCGCCGCGACCAAGCTCCTGGTCGAGGACCGGGTGGTCAAGGGCGTGCGCTCCGGTGATCGCGGCCGCGGCAAGGAGGGCGAAGAGCTGGCCAACTTCGAGCCGGGCTCTGACGTCGTCGCCAAGGCGACTGTGCTCGCCGAGGGCACCGTCGGCCACCTCACCTACGCGGCCTACGACTACTTCGACATGCACGGGGCCGACCCGATGCGGTGGGAGCTCGGGGTGAAAGAGGTCTGGGAGGTGAAGGAGCCGCTCGACCGGGTGATCCACACGATGGGCTGGCCGCTGCGCAAGTCGCCTCGCTTCAACGAGTTCGGCGGCACCTTCATCTACCCGATGGGCGAGGACAAGATCTGCATCGGCCTGGTCGTCGGCCTCGACTACACCGACGCCACCTTCAGCTGCCACGACGCCCTGCAGCTGATCAAGACCCACCCCTTCATCAAGAAGATGCTCGACGGCGGCAAGCGGGTGGCCTGGGGAGCGAAGACGATCCCCTCCGGCGGCTACTTCGCGATGCCCAAGCGCCTTGCCGTCCCCGGCATGGTCGTCGCCGGCGACGCGGCGAGCATGGTCAACATCCCCACCCTGAAGGGCGTCCACTACGCGATGCACGCGGGCATGTACGCGGCGGAGACGATCGTCGACGCGCTCAAGGAAGACTCGGTCAACTTCGAGGCCTACGACGAGAAGGTGCACAACTCGGCGATCGAGAAGGACCTGAAGGAATCGCGCAACATGCGCCAGCCCTTCTCCAAGGGCTTCTTCCTCGGCGGTGCGATCGCCTCGGCGATGACCGTCACCAAAGGCAACTTCCCCGGCGGCCACTGGAAGCAGGAGCACGACTCCGAGATCGAGGTTGTGGAGGGCAAGGCGGGCGATATGTACGTCAAGCCCGACAACGAGCTGACCTTCAACAAGCTCGACTCGGTCTTCCTCTCCGGCAACGCCACCCGCGACGACGCCCCTAATCACGTCCGCATCCAGACCAAGGTGCCGCGCGAGATCGCCCAGACCTGGGTCTCGATGTGCCCGGCCCAGGTCTACGAGATTCCCGACGAGCAGCTGGAGAACGGCACCGCCGAGGTCGACGTTCACGTCACCGCCTCCAACTGCGTCCAGTGCGGCGCGATTACCGCCAAGGGGGGCCGCCTGACCCTCCCCGAGGGCGGCGACGGACCTCTGTACCAAGAGACGTAAGAGAGAAGTTTCGAAGACGGCGCGTTCTGCGCGCCACTTGTGCGGGTTGGTGTCTTAGGGTCGGGCGATGTTGTTCGCATCGCTCTTCAACGACGCCGCAACGAGCGCGGGGTTCATCGCTGCTTCGATCGCTGTCGGCGGGTTCCTTTCCCACGCCCAGCCTGCGTTGGCGGGGAAGGACGAGCAGGCTGTGAAATCGGCGACCGTTCTCGGGGGTTTGGGTGGCTTCGTCGTCGCGGCGTCGGTCTCCCTCGGCGCTCTTCTGATGAGGTAATCTTTTGTCTGCAATAATCCACCGAACCGATGACTGAACGCACCGCAATCATTCTTCTGTTCACGGTTCTGGGCATTGTGCTTATGACTGCCTTCTTCGTACTCGAAGCGCTTCATGCGGGTAACGATGCGATCGTCTTCGCATATCTAGTTGTCTTGTCTGTCGGCGGGATCTCGTCTGGGAGGGTGACCGTGCACTACGCCGATAAGTCCTCGTCCGAGCGAGATCGCCGCTGACGTACCCTCCGCTGCGGGTATGGTCGCGCCGTGCTGGCGCTGGGCATAGCTGCAGCCGTCGGGGCTTCCTGTCTCTACAACGCCTCGATCGCGATGCAGGCGCTGGAGGTGCGAAAGGTTTCGAGTGAGCACTCGTTGCGGCTTTCGCTGCTCGGCAGGCTGGTGCGGAACCGGCGCTGGCTGGTGGCGACCGGGCTGGGGCTGTTGGGGTGGCCGCTGGAGATCGCGGCGCTGTTGCTGGCGCCGCTCACCGTCGTCGGACCGTGCCTGGCCTCCGGGCTGATCCTGCTGTTTTGGCTCGGGGTGACGCGCCTGGGGGAGGCGCCGGGGTGGCGCGAGGCGATCGCGGTCGCGGCGATCATCGTCGGTGTCGCGGGCGTCGCCTGGGCGGCGCCGGAGCGGACCACCGAGCATGCGAGCACCGGCGCCGTCGCTTTGGCACTGGCGCTGGTGGCGTTACCGATCGCGGCGCCGTACCTGGTGCGCGGCCGGGCGGTAGCGGCGGGGATGTTGGCGGTGGTTGCGGCGGGGTTCGGTTACGGCTGGACCGCGATCGCGAGCAAGCTGCTGACCGACGAGCTGGCGACCGGGGCGGTACTGATCGCCTTGGCCTGGCTCGCCACCGCGGCGATCTCCGAGCTGCTGGCACTGCTCAGCGAGATGAGCGCGCTGCAGCACCGGCCCGCGACCCAGGTGGCGCCGGTGATGTTCGCGGTGCAGGTGCTGGTGCCGGTGATGCTCGCGCCGCTGATCTTCGGCGAGTCCTGGGGATCGACCCCGCTCGAGGGCACCGCGCTCCTTGCCTTCATCGCGGTCGCGGTCAGCGGGACGGTGCTGCTGGCCAGTTCCAGGTCAGTAGGCGCGGTGATCGCGGCTGCGCATGCGGACGACTGATCCGGCTCCACTGTTAGGTTGACGCCGCCTTGCCGTCTCCTGATTCCCCAGTCACCACGGCAGCGGACAGGTTCGCGATCGGGTTCGACCACCGCGACCGCGCCCGGCTGTTCGAGCTGTGGACCGAGGTGCTCGACTCCGAGCAATGGTCGGAGGGTTCGAAGCTCGACGCCTTCGAGAGGCGCTGGGCCGAGTGGAACGGGCTGCCCAGCCTGGGTCTCTCGAGCTGGGCCGGTGGGGCGCTGGCGGCACTCCAGTTCGCCGGGGTCAAGGGAGAGACGGTCCTCTGCCCCTCCAACACCTTCATGGCGACGCCGCTGGCGGCGATCGGCGCCGGTGCCGAGGTCGAGTTCGTCGACTGCAACCGCACCGACCTCTGCATGTCCTTCGAGGACTTCGAGTGCAAGGCCGAGCGCCACAGGCCACGTGCCGCGATCCTCGTCCACATCGGCGGCCACCTCGCCTTCGACTCCGAGCGGATCGCCGCCTACTGCCGCGACCACGGGATCTTCCTGCTCGAGGACTGCGCCCACGCCCACGGCGCGGGTTGGAACGGGACCAGGCCGGGCGCCTTCGGCGATGCCGGCGTCTACTCCCTCTACGCGACCAAGACCGTCTCCAGCGGCGAGGGCGGTGTCCTCGTCTCCGCCGACGAGGAGCTGCTCGAGTTCGCCCGCAAGTTCCGCAACTACGGCAAGTTCGAGCACCGGGTCGACGGCCTCAACTTCCGCATGAGCGAGTTCACCGCCACCCTGGCGCTGGTCGGGGCGGAGCGGATGGAGGAGATCGTCGCCTGGAAGAACGAGTACGCCCGCGAGCACCTCGACCCACTCCACCCGGCCCGGTTGGAGCTGCCGGATGGAATGACCTCCGGCCTCTACAAGTACGTCGTCTTCGAGCCGATCGAGAAGAGCACCGGCCGCGTCTACCAGGATCCCTGCCACCGGATCATGGGCCGCGCCGACGATCTGCCCAACACCGACTGGGTTGCCGAGAACCACTGGTGCGTGCCGCTCTACTACCGCCCCGAGAGCCGCGCGGCTCTCGGCGAGGAGGACTGAGTGCCGGCGGTGGGGGGCGCTCCGAGGGTCCTGGTTACCGGCGGAGGCGGCTTCATCGGCTCCCACGTGGTCGACCGCCTGCTCGAGCAGGGAACGATCCCGCGGATCTTCGACCTCAGCGCCTCGCCCTACCACTCACCGCTGGAGGTCGAGACCTTCACCGGCAGCATCACCGATCCCGCCAACCTCGACCTTGCGATGCGCGACTGCGACGCGGTCATCCACCTCGCCGCGGTCGCCGACGTCGGCCACGTCCACGCCGACCCCGTGCTCGCCGAGGAGGTCAACACCCGCGGCACCCTCAACGTGCTCGAGGCCGCCTGCCGGGCCAAGGTCGGGCGGGTCGTCTACGGCTCCACCACCTGGGTCTACAGCGACTGCACCGAGCGCGAGGTCGACGAGGAGACCCCGATCCCGGCCCCGCGCCATCTCTACACCGCGACCAAGCTGGCGGGGGAGACCTACTGCGCCGGGTACGCGGAGCTGTTCGAGCTGGAGAGCACCGTGCTCCGGTTCGGCATCCCCTACGGGCCCCGCGCCCGCGCCGCCGGCGTCGTCGCCAAGTTCACCGACCTGGCCCTCGGCGGCGAGGCGCTGACGATCGCCGGCGACGGCAGCCAGAGCCGCAGCTTCATCTACGTCGAGGACCTCGCCGATGGGATCGTCGCCGCGCTGCGGCCCGAGGCGGCCGGCCGCACCTACAACCTCTCCGGCGAGGAGGTCGTGACGATCCTCGAGATCGCCGAGACCGTGCAGGAGATGACCGGGGGCTGCGAGATCGTCCACACGCCGCCGCGCCCGGGCGACTTCCCCGGCAAGGCGATCTCCAACGAGCGCGCCCTGCGGGAGCTCGGCTGGCAGGCACAGACGAGCTTCCGCGAGGGGGTGCGGCGCTACGTCGAGTGGGTTCGTTGCAGCACCCGTGCACCTGACCCGATCCCGGGCAAGAGGCCCTCGCTGAACGGCAACGACCATGCCGCCGGCGCGCTGCTCGCGGGTGTCTCGCGCCACGAGGAGCGCGAGCCCCGGGTCCTGATCCTGACCGCCGACATCGGCGAGGGCCACGACCTCCCGGCCCGGATCGTCAAGGCCGACCTGGAGGAGGAGATGCCGACGGCCCGGGTGGAGATCGCCAACGGCCTGGAGGCGATGGGGCGATTGCTCTCGACCGTGGTCCGGGGCGGCTCTCGCTTGACCTTCCGTTGGACGCCCTGGCTGTTCGACCTTCAGTACTGGCTGATCACCAGGCTGGCCCCGACCCGGTGGCTCGCCCACCACCTGATGTACCTGCTGGGGGCGCGGGGGCTGACCAGGCTCATCGCCCAGCACGACCCCGACGTCGTCATCTCCACTTACCCCGGGGTGACCGCGGTGCTGGGGATGCTGCGCGAGAACCGCCGGCTGCTGGTGCCGGTCCAGTCGGCGATCACCGACCTCGCCGGCCTGCGCTACTGGGCGCACCCCGGAGTCGACCTTCACTTCGTCACTCATCCCGAGTCGATCGAGGAGGTCGAACGGCTGGCGGGCCCGGCCAGCGTCGAGTGGGTGCGGCCGCCGATCTCGCGGGAGTTCCTGATGCCCCGGACCCGCCGCGACGCCCGCGAAGCGCTCGACCTGCCGGCCCACGCCCGGGTCGTCCTCGTCTCCGGCGGCGGCTGGGGCGTCGGCGATCTCGAGGGGGCGATCAACTCAGCGCTCGCCGACGACAACACCCTCGCCGTTTGCATCACCGGCCGCAACGAGGTTGCGCGAGAGAAGCTGGAGCAGCGCTTCGGCGATAACGAGAGCGTCCGCGTCCTCGGCTTCACCGACCGGATGAGCGACTGGATGGCCGCCGCCGACGCGATGATCCACTCGACCGCCGGCCTGACCGTGCTCGAGGCGCACATCCGCGGCTGCCCGGTCGTCTCCTACGGCTTCTCGGCTGGGCACCTGCGGGCAAACAACGCCGCCTTCGAGCGCTTCGGCCTGGCCGAGGTGGCGCGCTCCGAGCACGAGCTTGAGTCGGTCCTGCGCCACATCACCCGCGAGCGGCGCTCTCCCGACTCCTCCTTCGCTTCGCTTCCATCGATCGCTTCACGGGCTTTGTCGGTGCGCCCGCGAGTGCGGCCGCAACCGGTCTGGCGGTTGCGGGTGGAGCGTGCCGTGGCGACCGTCAGCTTCGCCGCGGTGCTGATCGTGATGGCCTTCGCGACGGTCAAGTGGGAGGCGCCATACAAGGTCATCTCCAACCCGCTCAAAGACCGGATCCACATCGGCAGGGAAGACGATTCGGCTGCTCCGTCTCAGCCGCCGCGCGCGCAGGTGCGGTTGCGCGATGCCGCGCCTGAGGCGGTCGCGAACCAGCGCCCTTGATCGCTGCAGCGGCTGGGGCCGGGCTCTCGCTGGCGGCCCTCGCCCACACCGGGCCCGCCCTCGCCCCGGTGGTCCCCCGCATCGGCGACTCGCTGGGGATTCAGTTGCGACGCGACGACTGTGAGGACGTCTCGATCACCTTCGACGACGGGCCGCACCCCCGCGGCACCCCTGCCGTGCTGGAGATCCTCAGAGAGGCGGGTGCGCTCGCGACCTTCTTCCTCGCCGGCGAGCAGGTGGAGCACCGTCCGGCCCTGGTGGCGGAGATCGTCGCCGCGGGCCACCGGGTGGAGCTGCACTGCCACCGCCACCGGAACCAGCTGCGGCTGACGCCGCGGGCGCTGCTCGAGGACGCCGAGCGCGCCAGAGCGGTGATCGAGACCGCGGGCGGGCAGGAGATCGCCGACTACAGGCCGCCCTACGGGATCTTCAGCGCCGCCGGCCTGCGGGCGGTGCGGAGCCGCGGCTGGAGGCCGGTGCTCTGGTCACAGTGGGGGAGGGACTGGTCAAAACGGGCGACGCCGGACTCAATCGCCCGTCACGCCAGCGCCGGCGCCCGGGCCGGGGACATCCTGCTGCTGCACGACGCCGATTACTACAGCGCGCCTGGCTCCTGGGTCCGCACCGTCGCGGCCCTTCCAACCATCCTCGAGGAGCTCGAGACGCGTGGCCTGAAGTCGGTGCCGCTGCGCCGGGGCGCGGGGGGCGCAAGGGTCCACTGATCGCACCCGGCGAAGGCCTCGTCGAGTCGTTGCGCCATCGTGCTGCGGGGTCGGTCCTGGTCGAAGATCTGCTTGGGCATAGCTCTCCGTCCTGTTGGGGGGACATCTGAAAGATGCCACCCCCGGTCGGACGAAAAACCTGCAATTTGCGAGTCTTAGGAACGTGTGTTCGTATCGGGTACTACGAAGGTCGCGCAAACTCCGCGATCTCATCGGCGACCCGCTGAGGCTGGTCGAGCGGGACGAAGGTATTCGCGTCCGCGATCGGGACCACCCGCGCGTTGCCGGTTTCGGAGGCGAGGCGTTCCGCGTAGGAGATCGGGAAGAGCTTGTCGCCTGGCGCCCAGGTCAGGAGGATCGGCAGCTGCGAGCCGCGCAGCCGCTCCGCCGCCTCCAAGGTGTAGCGCTTGTTGAGCCCGATCGTCACCTTGCGCAGGTCGTGGCGCACGCCCTTGTTCGAGAGGCCGGGCTCCATCCAGGAGTCGACCAGGGAGTTGGGGATCGGGGTTCTGGTGAACGGCTTGAAGGCGCGGCGGGCGATCGCCTTGACCCGGAACGGGGCCGCAATCAGCGCCATCCCCCCGGGCAGCTTGGCCAGTGGCGGCATCGTCTTGAATATCCCCGGAGGGAAGTTCTCGTGGGTGTCGCAGTTGGTGAGCACCAGGCGGCCGATCCGCTCGGGGTGACGGGTGACGAGAATTTGGGACATGGCGCCGCCGGAATCGTTGCCGACGATGGTTACGTCCTCGAGGTCGAGCTTCTCCAAGAAATCGGCTATCAGCGCGGCGATGCCGGGAGGGGTGAGGTCGGCGTCGGGATTCATCCCGCTCTTGTGGGCGCCCAGCGGCCAGTCGGGAGCGATGCAGCGGAACCGGTCGCTGAGGTGGTCGACGACGCCGTCCCAGAGTCGGCCGTCGACGAGGTACCCGTGGACGAAGACAACCGGCTTCCCCTCACCCGCCTCGCGATACCGGATCGTCCCCGCCGCCAGGTCAACCTGCTTGCGCTCACTCGTCTCAGCCATCAGATTTCTCCCCTCGCTGGTTGCCCTATTAAGATACAGACAGTATGCATGTAAATCCAGAAAGGCGCAGCCAAGCCGAGCGGGCCGCCTCGACGCGATCGGCGCTGATGGACGCCGCCCAGGAGCTCTTCACCGAGCGCGGCTACGACGGCGTCGGGACCGAGGAGATCGTGCGCACGGCCGGGGTCACGCGCGGCGCCCTCTATCACCACTTCGGCGGCAAGGCGGAGCTGCTGGAGGCGGTCTACGAGCGGCTGGAGGCCGAGTCGACCGAGCGCGTTGCCCGGATCGTCCTCGGTTCGGAGCTGGAGAGTCCGATGGCGGCGATGCGGGCCGGGATCGAGGCCTTTCTCGATGAGTGCGCCGAGCCGGCGCTGCGGCGGATCGCGCTGCACGACGCGCCGGCGGTGTTGGGCTGGGAGCGGTGGCGGGAGATCGGCGCGGCCAACGGTCTCGGCTTGATCGAGGCCAGCCTCAGCGCGGCGATCGAAGCGGGGGAGATGCGCGAGCTGCCGGTGAGGCCGACCGCGCACCTGTTGCTCGGCGCGCTCGACGAGGCGGCGATGCTGGTCGCCCGCTCCGAAGACCCGGCCAGCCGGGCCGAGGTCACCGTCGTCCTACTGGCCCTGCTCGAGAGCTTCGCGGTTCCCGGCTCGCCGTAGCTCGTCCTCGACGCCGCGGGTGTCGGCCGAGGGCTCGTGCGCGAGCCGCCGGGACTCCTTCTGCGCGTACATCCGGATGTCGGCGAGCCGCATCGCCTCGGTGGGCTCGGCGGCATCGGCGGGGATCCCGGCCACGCCCCAGGAGGCGCTCAGTTCGTACCCGGTCCCGGCCGCGCTGAGCGCTTCGGCGGCGCGCTTTGTGACCGCGTCCTGGCGGCCCTTCTCGCACTTGACCAGGACCGCGAACTCGTCGCCGCCGACCCGGTAGGCCGTCCCGTCGCCGCCGACGGCCTGGCGCAGCTGTGCTCCCATCGTCGCCAGCATCTCGTCCCCGGCCGGGTGCCCGAAGGTGTCGTTGTAGCGCTTGAAGCCGTTGAGGTCGAGCAGAACCAGGGTCGCCTCCGCTTCCGCCGATCGCTCGCACTGCGCGGCCAGGTCCACCTGCAGCCGTCCTTGGTTGCCGAGTCCGGTCAGTTGATCGGTCCGCACCTGCTCGAGCAGTCGCTTGTTCTCGCGCACGCTGATCGCCAGGCGGGCGATCACGGCGAGCATCGTCGCGGTCCAGAGCACGGTCGTCAGCGAGGTAGCGCTGCTGAAGTACTGCATCGCGAAGAGCCCGATCATCACCGCGGCGAAGAAGCCGGGGACCATCAGCTCGCGCCAGCCGTCGAAGCGCGCCGCGGGCTTGATCAGGTCGGCTTTCGGCTGCCAGGCCTCGGCGCCGATGCAGACCGCCGCGATCAGGTAGATCGGTTCGACCCAGTCGCCGCCGGGCAGGCTGGAATCGACCGAGTGCAGGGTGTAGGAGGTGTCGGCGACGACCAGGAACGCGAGGCCGGCAAGGAGCAGCGACCAGGTGCGGCCGGGGCGCCACCGGGTCAGTGCGACGACCCCTACGACCAAGGACAGCATGATGATGTCGCCGAGCGGATATGCGAGGGTGGTCGACTCTTCCAGGCTCGTGCCGCCGGTGCGGTCGGCGACGAACTCGAAGACGAAGGCGGCGCCGAGCGCCGCGGTGCCGAGCGCCGCGATCACCCCGTCCATCCAGAGGCGCCAGTCGAGCTCGTGGGCACGGGCGCGGACCAGGAGACCAAGGCCGAGAGCGGCAAGCGGGTAGTAGGCGAGGTACCCGATGTCGGCGATGGAGGGGTAGGGCGCCGAGGGGTCATCGGCGATGAAGACGGTCCAGTAGACCTCGGCCAGGCCCCAGGCGAAGATCGCGGCGGCGATCGCCAGCCAGGCGCTCCGCTTGTGTCCGGCTGCGGTCGCCTTGAGCACGCAGCAGGCCCCTGCGCTGAGTATCACCGCGTCATACAGGGCACCGTTGGTGAAGGAGTCCAGGCCGGCCCCACCGATTCCCAGCCAGTCGTGCAGGGCGACCAGGGCGGTGCCGCCGAACAGCACCACGCCGAGGGCCGTCCGCAGCGCGGCGCCTCGGTCGGTATCGACTTGGGTACGGAAGGAGGCCACATGGTGCTATCGGCAACCCTTGCGGACTTCTCTAGACTTAGGAGACGATGAAGGCAGGAATCCACCCCGAATACACGCTCGCCAACGTGCACTGCTCCTGCGGGAACCAGTTCTACACCCGTTCCACGAAAGAGGATTTGCACGTCGAGCTCTGCTCCGAGTGCCACCCGTTCTACACCGGTAAGCAGAAGTTGGTTGACACCGGCGGACGCGTCGAGCGCTTCCAGCGCCGCGCCGCCAAGCACAGGGTCGGGAAGTAGGGCCGGTGAGCCCGCCGGCGGGCTCCGCACCGGCACCTGAGACCCCCTCCTCCGGGAACGGAGGAGACCCGCTTCGCATGCCCGACGGCGCCCTCGTCGCCAAGCGCGACGCGCCGGTCGGCGGTCAGGCGGTGCTGGAGGGCGTGATGATGCGCGGCGTCTCGGTCTGGGCGGTCGCGGTGCGCACTCCCGAGGGCCAGATCGAGATCGAGTCCGAGACCCTCGTCCCGTGGGCGAAGCGACACCGGATCTGGCGGGTGCCGATCATCCGCGGGGTCGTCGCCCTGGCCGAGTCGATGAAGATCGGGTTCCGCGCCCTGGCGATCTCGGCTAACGCCCAGCTCGAGGAGGACGAGGACGGCAAGCAGGAAGAAATCGGCGGCTGGGTCTGGGGACTGACGATCGCCTTCTCGCTGGTGCTGGCGGTCGGCCTCTTCTTCGTCATCCCGGTCGGCCTGACCAGCCTGATCAAGGACCAGCTCGGCTCCTCGCTCCTCTTCTGGCTGGTCGAGGGCGTGCTCCGCACGGCGATCTTCATCGGCTACATCGTCGCGATCAGCAAAATGCCGGATCTGCGCCGCGTCTTCGAGTACCACGGGGCCGAGCACAAGACGATCTCCTGCTTTGAGGCCGAAGACGAACTGGTCCCCGCGCGGGCCAAGCTCTACTCGCGGCTGCACCCCCGTTGCGGCACCAGCTTCCTGCTGATCGTGATGGTGCTGGCGATCTTCGTCTTCGCTCCGATCGGCCTGCCCGCCTGGTACTGGCTGCTCGCCTCCCGCATTCTCGGCATCCCGCTGATCGCCGGGCTCTCCTACGAGGTGATCAAGTGGGCGGGGAAGAATCGCCGTAAACGGTGGGTGCGGGCGGTGATGTGGCCCGGACTGATGCTGCAGAACCTGACCACCCGTGAGCCGGACGAAGAGCAGCTCGCGGTGGCGATCGCCTCGCTCAACGCGGTCCTCGCTCGGGAGAACCCCGAAGAGGCCGCGAAGCAGCAGCACATCGAGATCGTCGCTTAACCCCCTCTAGGGTTGACTCGATGATCGAGCAGCTCGTTGCGCAGATCGAGACGCGGTTCACCGAGCTGGAGGAGCTGATGTCCGACCCTGCCGTGATCGCCGATCGGGGGCGTTACGCGGAGGTCGGGCGCGAATACCGCGAACTCGGACCGGCCCGTGAGCTGGCCGGAAACTGGCGGACCCTGAAGGACGATCTGGAAGGTGCCCGGGAGCTGCTCGAGGAGGGCGAGGACCCGGAGCTGCGCAAGGTCGTCGAAGAGGCGCCCGGGCGGCTGGAGGAGCTGGAAGAGGAGATCCGGCTGGCGATGGTCGAGCGCGACCCAAACGATGCCAAGAACGTGATCGTCGAGATCCGGGCAGGCACCGGCGGCGACGAGGCGGCGCTCTTCGCCGGGGACCTGCACAAGATGCTGACCCGCTACGCCGAGGAGCGCGGCTTCGCCACCGAGACCCTTTCGCAGTCTGCCTCGGAGGTGGGCGGGTTCAAGGAGGTCACCTTCGCGGTCAAGGGCGAGGGGGCCTACTCGGTGTTCAAGTTCGAGGGCGGTACCCACAGGGTGCAGCGGGTGCCCGAGACCGAGTCCCAGGGGCGGATCCACACCTCCACCGCGACGATCGCGGTACTGCCCGAGGCCGAGGAGGTGGAGGTCCAAGTGGACCAGAACGACCTCCAGGTCGACGTCTACCGCTCCTCCGGCCCCGGCGGCCAGTCGGTCAACACCACCGACTCGGCGGTGCGGATCACCCACAAGCCGACCGGGATCGTCGTCTCGATGCAGGACGAGAAGTCCCAGCTGCAGAACAAGGAGCGGGCGATGCGGGTGCTGCGGGCGCGGCTGTACGAGCGGGAGCTGGCCGAGCAGCAGGCGAAGATCGCCTCCGAGCGCAAGGCCCAGGTGGGAAGCGGCGAGCGCTCCGAGAAGGTCCGCACCTACAACTTCCCCCAGGGCCGGGTCACCGACCACCGGATCAAGCTGACCTCGCACAACCTCGACGGCGTCCTCGGCGGTGACCTCTCGGAGTTCACTGAGGCGCTCGAAGCAGAGGAGAAGCGACAGCGGTTGCAGGCTGCCGCCATAGGCTGACGTGTGTGGTCGGCGGATATCGGCGTCCTCGGTCGCTCGTGTGCAGAGCACACCACGCTCCCTGCGTCCTTGATCTCCTTGACCACACCCGCCAGTGACACCAGACAGGCATTAAATGCCGCTACGGATGCGCTGCGGGCGGCCGGGGTCGAAGATCCCCGTCTCGACGCCGAAGTGATGTTGGCTGAGGCGGTCGGGGTGGATCGGGCGGCGCTTGCCGTTGACCCGGGCGTCTCGCCCGCGGCGGCGCGGCGGTTTGGGGAGATGGTGCGGCGGCGGCTGCGGCGCGAGCCGGTCGCCTACATCGTCGGGCGCAAAGGGTTCCGCCACATCGAGCTGGCGGTTGACCGGCGCGTCCTGGTGCCAAGGCCGGAGACCGAGCTGCTGGTCGAAGTCGCGCTGGAGCGCAGGCCGACCTCGGTGCTCGACGTCGGCACCGGCTCGGGTGCGATCGCGTTGGCGATCGCCGACGAGCTGCCGAGCTGCGACGTGACGGCCACCGACACCTCCTCCGCGGCGCTGGGAGTCGCCCGCGCGAACGCCCAGCGCCTCGGGTATTCCGATCGCGTTCGGTTCCTCGAGGGCTCCGTCCCAGAGGGGGAGGGCTTCGACCTGGTCATCGCCAACCTCCCCTACGTTGCCGAACTGGACTGGCCCTCGCTGCCCCCCGAGGTCCGGGAGTGGGAGCCGCGCGAGGCGCTGCTCGCCGGATCCGATGGCCTCGACGCGATCCGGGCCCTGCTCGACGAGCGCGATGGTCCTTTTGCACGTATAGCGGGCAAAAAGACAATCGCGCTTGCGCTGGAGGTGGGGGAGGCGCAGGCGGCCGCGGTTGGTGTACTCCTGCGTGTGGTGGGATTCGGATCGATCGAGGTCCGGCGCGACCTTGCCGGGATCGAGCGGGTCGTGGTCGGAGCTACCTCAGCCACGGGCGAGGACGACCAATGAGCGAGGGCGGGCCTACCGAGATCGTCTCGATCGAGCGGGGAGCCGCCGCCGTGGCGCGCTCGGCACTGGAACGCGTCGTCACCGCCGGCGGGGTCGCCCTTTTCCCTGCCGACGGCCTCTACGGGCTCGCCTGCGACCCCCTGAACGCGGCTGCGATCTCGAGGATCTACCGGCTCAAGGGCCGTGATGACGGCAAGCCTTCGGCGGTCATGTACTTCTCGCCGCTGGCGATGCGGGAGCTGGTCTCCGAACTCGGCGCTCGCAGCGCCGCCGCGGTCAGCGCCCTGCTGCCGGGGCCGGTGACGCTGGTCATCGCCAACCCTGGCCGCCGCTACCCGCTCGCCTGCCGCGAGCACCCCGAACGGCTCGGTGTCCGCCTGCTCGACGGTCCGCTGGCGGGGACTATGTGCCCGGTCTTCCAGACCTCGGCGAACCTCAGCGGCGAGCCGCCGCCCGCGCGCCTGGCCGCCGTGCCGCCGGAGATCGTCGCCGGGGTTGAGCTCGTGATCGAGGGCGGCGAGCTGACCGGCATGCCGTCGACCGTGGTCGACATATCCTCGATCGAGGACGACGGCGGCTGGAAGGTGCTGCGCGAGGGCGCTCTTTCCGCCGGCGACCTCGCCAGCGCCCTCGCCTCGGTCGGCCTCGGCTGATCAGCAGCCGTTGTCGGCCCGGAAGGGGAGGCGGACGCGACGCCGCGAGCTGTTGTCGTCCTCGTTGGACTCGAAGAGCAGGCCCTTGGGGTCCACGGTCATCACGTAGGCGAAGCAGCCGCGCAGGCCCGAGACCTCGATCCACTGCTTGTCGTAAGGGGCGGGGTAGATGTCTGACCAGCCGACTGAGGTCCCCAGCCTGACCCGGTCCCGGTAGGGGTTCTGGTCGCAGGCGGGGTAGTGGCGGTTGCGTGGAGAGCGGCGGCCGGGCCGGGTCCGCTCGAGGTCGCGCAGGCAGTAGTTGAGCTTGGGACTGGTGCGCACCACCGGCCCGAGCGCGCCGTCCGGCCCGACCGGCCGCAGCTCGAACCGGGCCAGCTGGTGGACCTTCCAGTAAGAGCCGCCGAAGTACGGGCCGACGTCGGTGAAGTGGAGGGTGGCGAGGCTGGGCACGGTGAGGTGGCCCCCGCCGGCACGGTAGATCCGCTGGTTGGTCCGCATCGAGTGCCACCCGTTGCGCCGGCCCCGCAGCTCGATCGGGCCGCGGCCGGCGCTGCGGACGTCGCTGGTCGCGCGCAGCAGCAGCCGCCCCGACCCGGTCCGGTCGAGGTAGAGGTCACGCGGCGGCGCGATCCTCAGGTTGGGGCAGAGGAGCGAGGAGGCCGTCGGGCCGGTGCAGGGATTCGTGACCGCTGCGCCGGCGGGGGTCGCCGCCGCGATCGTCAGCGCTCCCGCCGTCGCCAAGAGGACCGAAAGGGGGGTTCTCACCGGGCCCAGCGTATCCCGACCCGTTGCTATGGTCGCTGCCATGAGCACCGAGCTGCCCGAGAACTTTCAGAGCGCCCCGCTGGCGGAGGTCGATCCCGAGATCGCCGCCGTCCTCCACGGCGAGCTGCGTCGCCAGCAGCGCACCCTGGAGATGATCGCCTCGGAGAACTTCGTCCCCCAGGCGGTGCTCGACGCGGTCGGCTCGGTGCTGACCAACAAGTACGCCGAGGGCTACCCCGGCCGCCGCTACTACGGTGGCTGCGAGGAGGTCGACGTCGGCGAGGAACTGGCGATCTCCCGGGCCAAGTCGGTGTTCGGGGCGGAGCACGCCAACGTCCAGGCGCACTCCGGCGCCCAGGCCAACAACGCCGCCTACATGGCCCTGCTCGAACCTGGCGACACCTTCCTCGGCATGGCTCTCGACCACGGCGGCCACCTCAGCCACGGGATGAAGGGGAACGTGTCCGGCAAGCTCTACAACCCGGTGCCCTACCACGTCCGGCGCGACGACCTCCTGGTCGACATGGAGGAGGTCGCCCAGCTCGCCGAGGAGCACCGCCCGGCCCTGATCGTCGCCGGCTGGTCGGCCTACCCGCGCCAGCTCGACTTCGCCGCCTTCCGGCGGATCGCCGACTCGGTTGGAGCCAAGCTGATGGTCGACATGGCCCACTTCGCCGGTCTCGTCGCCGCCGGAGAGCACCCCAACCCGGTCGAGCACGCCGACGTCGTCACCACGACCATCCACAAGACCCTCTGCGGCCCCCGCAGCGGCATGATCCTCTGCCGCGAGGAGTTCGCCAAAGCGATCGACAAAGCGGTCTTCCCGGGCCAGCAGGGCGGCCCGCTGATGCACACCATCGCCGCCAAGGCGGTGGCCTTGCGGATCGCCGCCGGCGAGCCGTTCCGCCAGCGCCAGCGCCAGACGATCGCCAACGCGCGGGCACTCGCCGCTGGGCTGGAAGCCGGCGGCGTCCCGGTGCTGACGGGCGGGACCGACGTCCACCTGGTCCTGGTCGACCTCACCCCGACCGGGCTCGACGGCCAGACCGCCGAGGACCGTTTGGAGGAGGTCGGTATCACCGTCAACCGCAACGCGATTCCCTTCGACCCGCGCCCGCCGATGAATCCCTCGGGACTGCGGATCGGCACCCCCGCTCTCACCACCCGTGGCATGGGCGAGGAGGAGATGGGCGAGATCGCGGCGGTGATCGCCGCGGCGCTGGGCGCCGACTTCGAGGCGGAGAAGGATGGCCTCTCGTCCCGCACTGCGGCCCTGATGGACCGCCACCCGCTGTACCCGCAGCTGGCGCCAGCCGCCGCCGTTTGAACCTATAAGTTCGCGTTCCAGTCGCAATCTCTACCGCGGGAGGTAGTGCGATGTTCGACCTCAACGGGCCGGCGCTGGAAGTGGCGATCGGGCTCGCCTTTGCCTTCTTCCTGCTCAGCATCGTCGCCTCGGCGATCACGGAGGGCATCTCCTGGGCAACCAACCAGCGCGCGAAGACGCTTGAGAAGGGCCTCAAGGGGATGTTCGGCGACGACGACGTTGCCGCCGACGTGCTCGCCCACCCGCTCGCCAAGACCGATATGAGCTCGGCCGTTCCCGACCGCAAGCCGGCCTACCTCTCTTCTCGGAACTTCGGCCTCGCCTTGGTCGACACCCTGAAGGAGAGGGGCGGTGGGAACAGCGAGGATTCGCTGGCCAAGCTGAACGCCGGCGTCAACGCCGTCAGGACCGAGGCGTCGCCGCTCGGCAGGCAGCTCGATGCCCTGGTCGAGGAGGCTGGCGACGGCGACCCGGCTGATTTTCGCAAAGCGGCGGAAAGGTGGTTCGACGACGGGATGGACCGCGTCTCGGGCCTCTACAAGCGGTGGGCCCAAAAGGTCGCCATCGTCGCGGCGCTTATCGTCGCGATAGCGCTCAACGCCAGCGCCGTGCGAATCGCCGAACGGCTCGCCGCCGACCCCACGGTTCGCTCCGCTGTCGTCACCGGCGCCGAGGGGGCGGTCACCCGGAGCAAGACGTCTCCGAAGGCGACGGGCGAGGCGGCCCAGAACGCCGTCAAGGAACTGGAGACCCTCAAGGTCCCGATCCTCTGGAGTGCGGCCAACAACCCATTCGAGAGCGTCAGCGTCTTCCTGGCCGCCCTCGCCGGTTGGCTGGTTACCGCGATCGCGATCTCCCTGGGAGCGCCATTCTGGTTCGACGCTCTTGGAAAGCTCGCCCACCTGAAGACGAGCGGCAAAAAGCCTTCGACGGCGACATAGCCGGGCCGCGGACGCCTGCCCGGCCCCGGATCGCGCCAGCCTGGATCCTCTAGGGTCGGCGCCGATGAGGGTCTGGATCGACTGCACGGCCGCGGCCCACCCGTTGGTGCTGCGACCGTTTGCCGAGCGGCTCGAGGCCCAGGGGCATGAGGTCTTCATCACCACGCGGGAGTACGGGCAGACGATCGGCATCCTCGAGCGGCTGGGCTTGCCCTACATCGTCGTCGGCGAGCACGGCGGCGCCTCCCGGCTGGCCAAGGGTCGCGCCCTGGCGGGCCGCTCGGCGCGGCTGGCACGGCTGGTCTGGGAGCGGCGGCCGGACCTGGCGATCGCCCACGGCTCGGTCGACCTGGCGGTCGTCTCGGCGCTCTTCCGTATTCCCTCGGTGCAGATGCAGGACTATGAGTTCGCCCACCTGCAGCGCCGGATCTCCTTCCGGGCAGCGCGCCGGGTGCTGGCGCCGGACTCGATCCCGGTCGAGCGGCTGGCCCGGATCGGCGCCAAGGGCCGCAAGCTGGTCCGCTACCCGGGCCTGAAGGAGGAGTACTACCTGGCCGATTTCGAGCCCGACCCGGCGGTCCTCGACGAACTGAGCCTCGACCGCGAGAAGGTCCTGGTCGTCGTCCGTCCGCCGCCGGAGACCTCCGAGTACCACGCCCCCAACGACCTCTACGCGGCGACGGTGCGGCGCTTGGCCGAGGAGCGGGACCGGGTTCAGGCGGTGATCGTCCCCCGCACCGAGGAGCAGGGATCGGCGGCGCGGGCGCTCGGCGCGCCCAACCTGCTCGTCCCCGAGCGGGCGATCGACGCCCAGAGCCTGATCGCCTTCGCCGACCTCGTGGTCAGCGCGGGGGGGACGATGAACCGTGAGGCCGTCGCCCTCGGCACCCCCGTCTTCACCACCTTCAGCGGGCGCATGGGTGGCGTCGACGAGGCGCTGATCGCCGCCGGGCGGCTCCAGGTCCTGACCGACCCGGCGGCCCTGGCGCTGCGCAAGCGCGAGAGCCCGGTCGGCGTCCTGCACCCACGCGACCCGGCCTTCCTCCTCGACGCCGTCCTCGGGGCTGTCGCGAGCGGCGAGTAGCCTGGGCCGCAGCTTCACCGGGTAATCCTCGATATGGCAGCGACCACCGACGCCGTCCTGGCCTTCATCGCAGCCGCCGCGATCGCCTGGCTGCTGGTTCCCTACGCCGAGCGGCTCGCCTTCAAGGTCGGCGCGATCGACCTGCCGAAGGAGCGCAGCCTGCATGACCAGCCCATGCCGCGCCTCTCCGGGCTGGCGATCCTCGCCGGGGTCGAGGTCGCCGGCTGGATCTGGCTTCCGGGAGACGGCGAAAGCCGCGCGATCCTGCTCGGCGCGGTGGCGATCGCCGCGGTCGGCGTGCTTGACGACGTTCGCCCCCTGCCGGCGCTGCCGAAGCTGCTCGGCCAGGTCGGCGCGTCGCTGATCCCCGTCCTCGCCGGGGTCCGGGTCGGCAACCTCACCCTGCCGTTCGTCGGCGGCTTCGAGCTCGGCTGGCTCGCCTACCCGCTGACCGTTCTCGGGATCGTCGCGGTCGTCAACGTGATCAACTTCCTCGACGGCGTC
Source organism: uncultured Actinomycetes bacterium (assembly GCA_963832155.1). GTDB lineage: Bacteria > Actinomycetota > Thermoleophilia > Solirubrobacterales > 70-9 > VAYN01. The sequence goes on along the minus strand of CAWHTB010000002.1, from coordinate 2,428,436 downwards.
GACGGCCTCGCCGCCGGGGTCTGCACGATCGCCGCGGTCGCCCTGGCGGTGATCGCGCTCTCGCTCGACCGCAACGCCGCCGGCGTTCTGGCAGCGCTGACCGCTGGCGCCGCGCTGGGCTTCCTCCGCCACGGCTTCCCGCCCGCCTCCAGCTTCATGGGGGACACCGGTTCCAACCTGCTCGGCTTCCTGCTCGCCACCGCCTCGGTCCAGGGAGCGCTGAAGACCAACGCGGTGATCGCCCTCGCCTTCCCGCTGATCGTGCTCGCGGTGCCGATCCTCGACACTGGCTTCGTCGTCCTCAAGCGGGTCAAATACCGCCAGCCGATCTACCAGGCCGACAGTTGGCACTTCCACCACCGGATGGCCAACATCGGCTTCTCGCAGCGGCGCACGATCGCCTACCTCTACGCCTGGACGCTGGTGATGGCGGGGTTGGCGCTGGCCCTCCGGTTCGTCCCCTACAGCGACGACCGCGGCAACTTCGACGCGCTCTGGACGGCGGTGATGGCGTTTTTCGGGCTGATCGCCCTCGCCTCCAGCGTCTACTTGGTCTACGTCTTGGAGATCCTCAAGCTCCGCCGCGGCGGGATCAACCCGGAGACCGGGGAATACGAGGCGGTCAACCCGGAAACGGGGGAGTTCGAAGCGATCGATGTCGAGCCCCCGGAAAGGTAGTGGCAAGGGGCACGAACTGGCTTCACAAAGCCATTCGCGGGCCTCTTGGGATATAGTCGCCGGTCCCCCCGCCGAGCCTCGAGTTGGGGGTATTTATGTCTCCTCCCAAGTACGTCGATCTACTGGCGCTGGCCGCCGCCCTGGCCGTCTTTTTGATCGGGGGACTGCCCCTGCTCGGCTATGCCGCGGGGGCCGTGGCATGGCTGGCGCAGCGCGGAATTCAGGTGATCGCCGGCCGTCGCGCCGCCGCCGAGCTGGCTGGTGGGAACCGCCAGCGGGCGATGGGCATAATCGCCGCGACGACGCTCGGCCGGGTCTGGCTGATGACCACCGTGGTGCTCCTGGTCGGCCTCGCCGAGCGGGAGGCGGGCCTCTCCTCCGCGGTCCTGGTCCTGGTGCTGTTCACGATCTCCTTCGCCGCCCAGGGCCTGTCTCACCTCTTCGGTGAGCCCGAAGGGCAGGGCGTGGCGTGAGCGCCGAGCCGGCAACCGCGGGAACGCCCGACAGCGCCTCGGCGTCCAGCGGGCTGAGCACCAAAGCAAAGGTGCTGATCGGGCTCGGCGTCTACCTCGCGATCGCGATCCTGATGCTGCTGATCTTCGGCAGCTCCGGCAAAAACGAAGCGTTCCAGCCGCAGAACGAGTTCAAACTCGAACCGTGGATCACGCTTGAACTGGGCGGCATCGACTTCAGCATCAACAAGGCGGTGCTCTACCTGTTCCTCGCCAGCGCGCTGACGATCTTCACGATGGTCTGGATCTCCCGCCGCATGGAGCAGAAGCCGAACCGGGTGCAGACCGCGATCGAGGTCGCCTACGACTTGACCAAGAACACGATCGCCGGCGGCAGCCTCGATACCAAGATGGCCGCCCGCTGGTTCCCGTTCCTGGCCGCCCTCTTCTTCTGGATCTGGTTCTCGAACATGATCGGGTTCCTGCCGCTGCCGACCAACACCGAGCACGAGGTCTCGATCTTCGGCCTCAGCGTCCCCTCCTTCGCGATCTACGCCGCCACCGCCAACCTCTCGATCCCGCTGGTCCTGACCCTGGTCGTGTGGCTCTCCTACCACTTCGAAGGCGTGCGGGCGAAGGGCCCGATCAAGTACCTCGCCAGCTGGCTGCCGCCCGGCCTGGAGGACATGAACCCGGCCGCCAAGGGCTTCATCTTCGTGATCGAGGCGATCTCCCACTTCGCCCGGTTGATCTCGCTCTCCGTCCGGCTCTTCGCCAACATCCTCGCCGGCCACCTGCTGCTGCTCTTCATGGGTGGCGGGCTCGCCGTGCTGCTCGGGATCGCCGCGCTGGGCGCGCTCACCTTCCCCCTCGCCTTCTTCTTCTTCATCCTCGAGGTCGGCCTTATCGCGACCCTGCAGGCGTTCATCTTCTCGACTCTTACTGCCATCTATCTCGGCGGAGCCACCTCCGCCAGTCACTAGAAAAAGGAGCGCTGTTTCATGGATCTGTCCCCTGTCGTCGCCGCTATCTCCGACGAAGGCATCGAATCTGCCGGCAAGGCGATCGCCCTCGGCGTCGGAGCGGGCCTCGGCTCGATCGGCGCCGGTATCGGCATCGGCTTCATCTTCGGTAAGGAGATCGAGTCGGTCGCCCGCCAGCCCGAGATGAAAGACGAGCTCCAGGGCATCCGGTGGCTCGGCTTCGCGCTGACCGAGGCCGTGGCCTTCTACACGTTCATCTTCGGCCTCATCGCCTTCTTCCTCTAGGCCTATGGAGCTGTTGGGCTACATAGCCGCGCTCCCGTTCGCCACCGAGGCGGCGGGGCACGAGGAAGGCGGTGGCAGCTTCCTCGTCTCGCCGGGCCTCGGCCTGATGATCTGGACGCTGGTCCTGTTCGGGTTCACGATGTGGGTGCTGAGCAAGCTTGCCTTCCCGAAAATCCAGGAGGCGCTGGACAAACGGGCGAAGGTGATCGCCGAGTCGATCGATGCGGCCGAGCGCCAGCGCCGGGAATCCGACGAGCTGCTGGCCGAGTACCGCGGCCGGCTCGCCGAGGCCCGCGAGCAGGCGGACGACATCATGGCTCGCGCCCGCAAGGCGGGTGAAACCGCCGAGGCTGAGGCGACCGCCGCCGGCAAGGAGAAACGCGAGGAGCTGGTGGCCGCGGCCAAGCGCGACATCGAGGCCGAGACCCGGCGCTCGCTGGAGCAGATCCGCAAGGAGGTCGCTGACCTGACCGTGCTGGCGACCGAGAAGGTGACCCGCAAAAGCCTCACGGCCGAGGACCAGAAGCGGCTCGTCGAGGAGGCCCTCGGCGAGGTCGACTTCTCATCCCTCTCGGGGTCGGAGAACTAGCCGATGCCCGACGCCGCCAACGTCTACGCTGCCGCCCTCTTCGAGGTCGCCAAGGAGAAGGGCAAGCTGGACGTCATCCGCGACCAGCTCGGACAGTTCACCGACGCGGTCGAGGGCACCCACGACCTGCAGGTCTTCTTCTTCAACCCCTACTTCTCTTCAGCGGAGAAGGTCGCCGGGGTGAAGCGGGCGGTCGCCGGCGCCGAGCCGGAGTTCCTCAACTTCCTCGAGCTGCTGATCGAGAAGGGCCGGATGGCGGAGATCTTCCGCATCCGGCGGCGGTTTGAGGAGCTGTGGAAGCAGGAGAACCGCCGTATCGACGTGACCGTGACCAGTGCCGTCGAGCTGGACCCGGCGGTGGTGGGCAGGATCGGCGAGGAGATCGAGCGCCAGACCGGCCAGGAGGTCGACCTGGCGAGCCGCGTGGACGACGAGATCCTCGGCGGTGTGGTGCTGCAGGTCGGCAACATGGTCCTCGACGCCAGCATTCGCAATCGCCTGGAGAAACTTAGAAAGAGCGTCGCGCAAGCGGCGTAAGGAGGATTAGAGCAGCCGATGGAGATCAAGCCGGACGAGATCGCAAGCATTCTGCGCGAGCGGATTGAAGGGTTGGAGGCCGAGAGCGCCGACCTTTCAGAGGTTGGAACCGTTCTTTCCGTGGCCGACGGGATCGCCCGTATCCACGGCCTCGACAACTGCATGGCGCTGGAGATGCTCGAGCTGCCACACGGGGTCACCGGGCTGGCGCTGAACCTGGAGGCCGACAACGTCGGCGCCGTGCTGTTCGGCGAGTGGGACAAGGTCGTCGAGGGCGACACCGTCAAGCGGACGGGCCACCTGCTGCGGATCCCCGTCGGCGAGGAGCTGCTCGGGCGGATGGTCGACCCGCTGGGCCGCCCGCTCGACGATCGCGGCGACGTCAACACCACCGAGACCCGCCCGGCCGAGTTCAAAGCCCCTGGCGTGGTCCAGCGCCAGCCGGTCACCGAGCCGGTCCAGACCGGGCTGATGGCGATCGACGGGATGATCCCGATCGGCCGCGGCCAGCGAGAGCTGATCATCGGCGACCGCCAGACCGGCAAGACGGCGATCGCGATCGACACGATCATCAACGCCCGCGACAAGGACATGGTCTGCATCTACGTCGCGATTGGGCAGCGGATGTCGACCGTCGTGCAGCTCAAAGAGGTGCTCGAGGAGAACGGCGCGATGGAGAACACGATCATCGTCGCCGCACCCGCCGACGAGGCCGCCCCGATCAAGTACATCGCCCCCTACGCCGGGTGCGCGATGGGCGAGCACTTCCTCTACAACGGCAAGGCCGCGCTCTGCGTCTACGACGACCTCACCAAACACGCCTACGCCTACCGCCAGATGTCGCTGCTGCTGCGGCGCCCGCCGGGACGCGAGGCCTACCCCGGGGACGTCTTCTACCTGCACTCGCGCCTTTTGGAGCGGGCGGTGAAGCTGAACGACGAGCTCGGCGGCGGCTCACTGACGGCACTGCCGATCATCGAGACCCAGGCCTCCGACGTCTCCGCCTACATCCCGACCAACGTGATCTCGATCACCGACGGCCAGATCTTCCTCGAGTCCGACCTCTTCTACTCGGGCGTGCGACCGGCGATCAACGTCGGCATCTCCGTCTCCCGGGTCGGCGGCAACGCGCAGACCAAGGCGATGAAGAAGGTGGCCGGCAAGCTGCGCCTCGACCTCTCCCAGTACCGCGACCTCGAGGCCTTCGCCCAGTTCGGCTCCGAGCTCGATCCCGAGACGCAGAAGAGCCTGGCCCGCGGCGAAAGGCTGGTCGCGCTGCTGAAACAGAAAGAGCGCGACCCGCTCAGCGTCGGCGACCAGGTGGCGGCGATCTACTCGGGCACCGGCGGCTACCTCGACCGGATCAAGACCGAGCGCGTCGGCGAGTTCATCGCCGACCTGCGGACCCGCCTGCACTCCGAGAAGGCCGACCTGCTGAAGCGGATCGAAGACACCGGCCAGCTCTCCGAGGAGGACGAGAAGGAGCTGGGCGAGGCGATCGCCGACTTCGTCGATGACTTCGGTCCCGACTTCGACGAGAAGGGCGAGCCGCTCGAGGCCGGCGAGTCCGACCGGGTCAAGTCCACCGAGGAGCGCGAGGCACCCGCCCGCACCGCGGACGAGGCCAAGGAGGCGACGCCCGCCTAGTCACCCGGGCTCTCTCAGTCATGGCCACCCAGAAGGAAGTCAAGAATCGCATTGCGTCGATCAAGAACATCAACAAGATCACGCGGGCGATGGAGATGGTCGCCGCGGCGCGGCTGCGGCGGGCCGAGCAGCGGATCGACGCCCTCCGTCCCTACGCCGAGGGCCTGCGCAAACTGACCCGCCAGGCCGCCGAGCACGCGGGCGGGATCCCGCGGGTCCCGGTCCTGGCCGAGCACGAGAGCCTCGACCGGGTCGGGATCGTCCTCGTCACCGGCGATCGCGGCCTCGCGGGAGCCTTCAACACCAACGTCATCCGCGAGGGCATACGGGCCCGCGACCGGGTCCGTGAGGAAAGCGCCGACCCTTCCTTCTCGGTGATCGGTCGCAAGGGCGTCTCGGCTCTGACCTTCCGCAAGGAGGACGTCCGCACCTCTTACGTCGGCTTCACCGACCGCCCCGCCTTCGCCAACGCCCGCGAAATCGCCGAGGAGCTGACCGCGCGCTACGTCGATTCCGACCTCGACCGGGTCGAACTCGTCTACAACCGGTACGTCTCGCCGCTGACCCAGCACGTCTGGCGCCAGACGCTGCTGCCGCTGCAGCAGGCCGATGTGGCCGGCGAGGGCGTCGAGGAGGAGCAGGACGACGGCGAGGAGACCGAGGCCGAGCGCGCCCAGAGTCGCTCGGACTGGTTCTACGAACCCGAGCCCGAGGAGCTGCTGGCGAGACTGATCCCGGAATACGTGACGATCTCGGTTTACCGGGCGCTGCTCGAGTCGGCAGCTTCGGAGCTGGGCGCGCGGATGACCGCGATGCGCAACGCCGCGGAGAACGCGGAGACGATGATGGACGACCTGACCCTGGAGATGAACCGGGTTCGTCAGGCGGAGATCACGCAGGAGATCTTGGAGGTCGTGGCCGGCGCAGAGGCGCTCGGCTAAGACCGCAAACGGAGACAAAGGAACCAATGGCTGAGAGCAACAACGGAACCAACGTAGGGCGCGTCGAGCAGATCACCGGCGTGGTCGTCGACGCCGTCTTCCCCGACAAGCTGCCGGAGATCTACTCGGCGGTGAAGATCGAGATGACCGGCGACGGCGACAACGAACCGACCGAGCTGGTCTGCGAGGTGCAGCAGCACCTTGGCGACGACCGCGTCCGCACCGTCGCGATGGACGCCACCGACGGCCTCCAGCGCGGCGACAAGGTCGTCGACACCGGCGGGCCGATCACGGTCCCGGTCGGCGACGCGACCCTGGGCCGGATCTTCAACCTGCTGGGCGAACCGATTGACGACGGCCCCCCGGTCGAGACCGAGGAGCGCTGGCCGATCCACCGTCCCGCCCCCGAGGCCTCCGAGCTGACCCCGACCCAGGAGATCCTCGAGACCGGGATCAAGGTCATCGACCTGCTGGCGCCCTACGCCAAGGGCGGCAAGGTCGGGCTGTTCGGCGGTGCCGGCGTCGGCAAGACCGTGCTGATCCAGGAGCTGATCCGGAACATCGCCGAGGAGCACGAGGGCCTTTCCGCCTTCTGCGGCGTCGGCGAGCGCTCGCGCGAGGGCAACGACCTCTGGCTCGAGATGAAGGAGTCGGGCGTGATCGACAAGACGATGCTCGTCTTCGGTCAGATGAACGAGCCGCCCGGCGCCCGCCTGCGGATCGCCCTCTCCGGCCTGACGATGGCGGAGTACTACCGCGAGCACGGCGGCCAGGACGTGCTGCTCTTCATCGACAACATCTTCCGCTTCGTCCAGGCGGGCTCGGAGGTCTCGGCCCTGCTCGGGCGGATGCCCTCCGCGGTCGGCTACCAGCCGACCCTGGAGACGGAGATGGGGGGGCTGCAGGAGCGGATCACCTCGACCGCCCGCGGCTCGGTCACCTCGATCCAGGCGGTCTACGTCCCCGCCGACGACCTCACCGACCCGGCCCCGGCCTCGGTGTTCGCCCACCTCAACGCGACGACGACGCTCTCGCGGTCAATCTCCGAGAAAGGGATCTACCCGGCGGTCGACCCGCTCGACTCGACCTCGACGATCCTCAAGCCCGACGTCGTCGGCGAGGAGCACTACCGCACCGCGACCGAGGTCCAGGAGGTGCTGCAGCGCTACCGCGAGCTCCAGGACATCATCGCCATCCTCGGCATCGACGAGCTCTCCGACGAGGACAAGCAGACGGTCTCCCGGGCACGCAAGATCGAGCGCTTCCTCTCGCAGCCGTTCTTCGTCGCCGAGCAGTTCACCGGGCGCACCGGCGAGTACGTGCCGGTGGCCGAGACGGTCCGCGGCTTCCGCGAGATCCTCGACGGCCAGCACGACGAGCTCACCGAGGGGGCCTTCTACATGCAGGGCTCGATCGACCAGGTGACCGAGAACGCCGGCGCCGCCGCGGCCGCCTGAGGAACCAGTGGCGGCTGAGCACATGGTCGACGTCGAGGTCCTCACCCCCGAGGGCGAGGTCTGGGAGGGCGAAGTGCGCCAGGTCTCGACCCGGACCGAGATCGGCGAGGTCGGGATTCTCGCCAACCACGCGCCGCTCTTGGCGGCGCTGCGCCCGACCGAGCTGCGCCTGCGCGTCTCCGACTCCGAGGTCAAGCGCTACGCCCAGGCCCACGGCTGGTTGCAGGTGTTCGGCAACCGGGCCCGGCTTCTGGTCGAGGAGGCGGTTCCGCCCGAGGATCTCGACCCGGGGCTGCTGAAAGAGCAGCTCTCCGACGCCGAGCAGCGCCTATCGGAGTGCGAGAAGGGAAGCGCTGACTTCGCCCGGGCGCAGAAGGACCGCGAACGGGCGGAGGCCTTTCTCGCTCTTGCGCAGTGACCGCGGCGCGAAGCGAGGAGCTTGTAGCTCTCGCCACGCGCCTGGTCGGCTACGAGACCTCTGAGCCCGAGGCGATCTCCGAGGCCGCCGAGTTCGTCACCGAGTGGCTCGAGGCCCGCGGCATCGAAGTCGAGCGCGACGAGGTCCGCGGCCTGCCGGTGATCAAGGCCGAAGTCGGCCCCGAGGGCGCGCCGACCGTGATCCTCCACGGCCACGTCGACGTCGTCCCCGGGCACCCCGACCAGTTCGAGCCGCGGATCGAGGGCGACCGCCTCTACGGCCGCGGTGCCTACGACATGAAGGGCGCGCTGGCGGCGATGCTGCTGACCGCCGCCGCGATGCGAGAGCAGGACGGCGTCCGGGTGCGGTTGGGGATCGTCGGCGATGAGGAGTCCGAGGAGGAGTCCGAGCGGGGCTGCGACCACCTCGTCGACACCGGCTTCCTCGGCGACTTCGCGATCACCGGCGAGCCGACCGACCTGCACATCGGGATCGAGGCAAAGGGCGTGCTGGCGCTGCGCCTGGAGGTCGGCGGCACGGCCGCCCACGGCGCCACCCCGTGGCTCGGCGATAACGCCGTGCTCAACGCGATCGACGTTTTCCGCAGTATCGAGTCGCTACCGTTTGCGCGGCACAGCTCGGAGCTCTTCGACCGCCCCTCGATCAACCTGGGCCGGATCTGGGGCGGTGACGCTCTGAACAAGGTGCCCGACCGATGCGTTATCGACGTCGACATCCGCTACCTCCCCGAACAGGACCCTGCCGAGATCCTCGCGGAGGTCCGGGGCATCGGGGGGGTTGGGGCCAGGGCGCTTCTGACCAGGCCCCCGGCGACGGTCGACCGCGACTCCCCCTACGTCAGGGCGCTGCGCTCCTCCGCCGCCCAGCACCATCACGGCGAGCCGATGAGCGTTGGGCGCGACGGCGCCTCCGACGCGGTCTCCTTCCTGCGGGTGGGGGTACCCGCGGTCGAGTTCGGCCCGGTCGGCGCCGGTCACCACGGGCCGGCGGAGTGGGTCTCGATCTCTTCGCTGGAGAGCTACCGCGAGGCCCTGGAGTCCTTCCTGCTGGCGATCCCGGGACGCCTAAATGAGTGAGCACGCCCCGCTCGGCGGCGCTCCCAAGAAGCCGCCCCCGAGCGGCGACGGGACCTCGCCGCCGAAGCCGAGGCGGTACTGGTGGCGGTTCCTCCTGGCCGGGGTCTTGATCATCGCGGTCTCGGCGGGAGCGACGGCGACGGCGGGGCTGGTCTACATCGACAGCATCGCCGACGCCCTCGGCCACAACGACGTCTACGCCAAGAAATTCAAGAAAGTGCTGAAAGAAGCCGAGGGCGGCGAACCGCAGAACATTCTCATCCTCGGCTCCGACAAGCGCGCCGGGGTCGAATTCGAAGAAGATCCGGGACGCTCGGACACGACGATGCTGCTGCGCATCGACCCCGACAAGGACGCGATCGCGGTGATGTCGATCCCCCGTGACCTGAAAGTCGAAATCCCCGAAGTCGGCACCGAAAAGTTCAACGCCGCCTACTCCTACGGCGGCCCCAAGCTGGCCCTGCGCGTGGTCAAGGAACTGACCGGGCTGCCGATCAACCACGTCGTCAACATCGACTTCCTCGGCTTCGTCCGCGCCGTCTACGCGCTTGGCTGCGTCTACACCGATGTCGATCGCCGCTACTACCACTCCAACGTCGGCGTGGCGCCGTCCGAACAGTACGCCGAAATCAACGTCCAGCCCGGCTACCAGCTGCTTTGCGGAAAGAAAGCGCTGGAGTACGTGCGCTATCGCCATACCGACACCGACCTGGTCCGCGCCGCGCGCCAGCAGGACTTCATCAGCGCCGCTCGCCAGCGCGTCTCGATCAAGGACCTGGTCCTCGACCAGGACGGGCTGATCGAGATCTTCACCAAGTTCACGACCTCCGACATCAACGACAGCAACACGATGATCCAGTTGCTCCAGCTCTTCCTCGATGCCCGCAACGCCCAGATCAAGGAGGTTCACTTCCCGGTCGCCGAACTCGGACCCAGCTACGTCACCACGACGCCGGAAGCGATGGGCGAAGCGGTCGATCAGTTCCTCGGGATCGAAGCCAGCGGCGGTTCGCGGGGCTCGCTCGAGGGCGAGGAAGAGGAACTTTCGCCGAAGGAGGCGAAGCGCGAGAAGAAACGGGAGAAGGCGAGGAAACCGCCGAAGCCGCAGATCGCGCCGCCGAAACCGCCCGGCAGCGACGGCCTCGTCCCCGCGCGCGAAACCGGCGAACTGGAGGCCGAGACGGCGGCCCGCCGGGTTGCTGGCTCGTTCCCGATCTTCTACCCGACCCGGCTCCCCTCCGGTGCCTACTACGTGGAAAGCAACAGCTACGAGCACGTCGTCGATCCGCGGATCTACCACCTCAAAGACGACGACGGCGAGCGCCACGCCGCCTACCGGATGGTCCTCGTCGCCGAACTCCCCGACGGCACCCACTACTTCGGCGTGCAGGGGATCCGCGGCTGGGACGACCCGCCGATCCTCAAGGATCCGAGCCTGACCAAGACGATCAACGGACGCGACTACGACATCTACGTCGACGGCGACCGGATCAGGCTGATCGCCTGGCATCGCGGGGAAAACAGCTACTGGATCACCAATGACCTGTTACAGAGCCTGACCAACGACCAGATGGTGGGCATGGCGCGCTCTGCTGACGTGATCGTGCCGCAACCGAAGCGGAAAGCGAGGAAGTCCGGATGAACGAGGGGCGTGAGCCGGTAGGGGTGATCGGTGTCGGCTGGGTCGGCCTGGTGACCGCGGTCTGTTTCGCCGAGCTGGGCCACCGGGTGATCGCCCGCGACATTGTGGCGGAGAAGATCGAGGCCCTGGCGAGCGGCGAGACGACGATCCACGAGCCGGGGCTGGAGGAGATGCTGCGCCGCAACGCCGACCGGATCACCTTCACCACCGAGATGCCGGTGCTGCTCGAGGGTGTCCGCCTACTTTTCGTCTGCGTCGACACCCCCCCGACCTACTCCGGCGACGCCGACCTCTCGCGGGTCCGCGCGGTCGTCTCCGACCTCCCCGCCGACGGCGACCACGTGCTGGTGATGAAGAGCACCGTGCCGGCGGGAACCGGGGACTCGATCCGCCGTGACCTGCCGACCCTTCCCTACGTCTCCTGCCCCGAGTTCCTCAAGGAGGGGTCCGCGGTCGAGGACTTCATGCACCCCGACCGGGTCGTGGTCGGGGCCGACGCCGGCGACGAGGCCGGGGCGGACGCGGTCGCCGCCCTCTATGAGCCGCTCGGCGGCGAGATCCTGCGCACCGACGTCGCCAGCGCCGAGATGATCAAGCTCGCCTCCAATGCTTTCCTCGCGACCAAGATCTCCTTCATCAACGAGATCGCCAACGTCTGCGAGGAGGTCGGCGCCGATGTCGCCGAGGTCGCCCGCGGCATGGGCCTGGACCAGCGCATCGGCCCGGCGTTCCTCCGCGCCGGCGTCGGCTATGGGGGCTCCTGTTTCCCAAAGGATGTGAGCGCGCTGAAGATGCTGGCTGGGAACACCGGCTACCACTTCCAGCTGCTGACCGCGGTGATCGAGGTCAACGAGCTTCAGAAGCGGCGGGTCGTCGGCAAGCTCGAGAAGCACCTCGGCTCGCTGCTGGGCAAGCGGGTGGCGCTGCTCGGCCTCGCCTTCAAGGCCGACACCGACGACATGCGTGAGGCTTCGAGCCTGGTCCTGGCGGCGCGCCTGCAGGGGGAGGGAGCCGAGGTCGTCGCCTATGACCCGGTCGCCGCCGAGCGGGCCGCCGAGCTGCTCGACTCGGTCGAGATGGCAGCCACCGCGCTCGACGCGCTCGACGGCGCCGACGCGGCGGTCCTGGTCACCGAGTGGCCGCAGTTCGCCGAGCTGGACTGGGCGGAGGCGGCGAGCAGGATGGCCCGTCCGCTGGTCGTCGACGGTCGCAACTTCCTCGACGCAACGAAGCTCCGCGAAGTCGGATTCGAGTACGAGGGAATAGGCAGGAGCACGTCTGAGCGACGCATCCCTGCATCTTGATGCAGGCGATCGTCCTGGTCGGCGGTGAGGGCACGCGGCTGCGCCCGCTGACCGCGGACGTGCCGAAGCCGGCGCTGACCCTGGTCGACCGGCCGTTTCTCGCCTACATGGTCGAGTGGCTGGCCGGCCACGGGGTGAGCGAGGTCGTCCTCGCCTGCGGGTTCCTGCCCGACGTGTTGCGCGAGGCGCTTGGCGACACCGAGCACGCCGGCGCCCATCTCACATACGTGGTCGAGCCCGAGCGGCGCGGCACCGCCGGGGCGATCCGGTTCGCCGCCGAGACCCTCGGCGAGGCGCTCGAGGATCGCTTCCTGGCGCTCAACGGCGACGTCCTCACCGACCTTGACCTGAGCGCGCTGGTGCGGGTGCACGAGGAGCGGCGGGCGCGGGCAACGATCGCTCTGCACCCGGTCGAGGACTCCGCCGCCTTCGGCCTTGTCCGCACCGGCGCCGACGGTGCCGTCGAGGAGTTCGCCGAGAAGACAGGCGAGCCGGTCCCGGGCGAGGTCAACGCCGGCGCCTACGTGCTGGAGCGCTCTGTCCTCGACCTGATCCCCGCCGGCCGCGAGGTCTCGATCGAGCGCGAGGTCTTCCCGCGGTTGGTCAGCGAGGGCCTGACCGCCCTCTGCCTGGATGGCTACTGGCTGGACATCGGCACCCCCGAGCGCTACCTGCGGGCGAGCTGGGACATCCTCGAGGGCAGGGTCGAGACCCGCGTCAAGCCGACCGCTCCCGGCCTGCTCGTCGCGGCCGGCTCCCGCGTTTCACCGGAGGCCACGATCGGCCCGCGGGCTGTGATCTCGGGCGGCTGCGCGATCGCCCCCGGGGCGTCGGTGCGCGAGTCGGTCCTGCTCGAGGGTTGCACGGTGGGGGAGGGGGCGAGCGTCACCGGATCGATCCTCGCTCCCGGAGTGACCGTGGAGGCCGGAGCAAGGCTCGAAGACTCCGTCGTCGGAAGGGATGAGAGAGTCCCCGCATAAGAAAGATCTGCCCGCAATGATCGACGACGTCCTCGCCATACCCGACCAGCTGCGCGATGCCCTCTGGCGAATCGACTCCGCCCGCCTCGAGCCGGCCGAGTCCGCGGGGGTGATGGTCTGCGGGATGGGGGGCTCCGCGATCGGCGGCGACCTCGCGGCGGCGGCACTCGGCGACCGCCTGACCAAGCCGATGCACACGGTCCGTGGCTATGCCCTGCCGAGCTGGGCGACCCCGGAGTGGACCGTGCTCTGCTCGAGCTACTCGGGCGACACCGAGGAGACGCTCGCCTGCTTCGAGGCGGGCGAGGCGCTCGGCGCCCGGCGGATCGTCGCCAGCACCGGCGGCGCCCTGGTCGAGCAGGCGCGGGAGGCAGGCGTGCCGGTGGTCGGCCTGCCCGGCATCTTCCAGCCACGCGCTGCGATCGCCTACATGTTCACCGTCTCGCTGGAGGTGGCGGCGCTGGCGGGTGCGGCGCCGCGGCTGAGCACCGAGATCGACACCGCCGCCGCTTTCCTCGCCGAGCAGGTCGAGACCCTGCGGTTCCGGGCGGCGGAGATCGCGACCGAGCTCGACGGCACTGTCCCGGTCGTCTACGGGGCCGACGTGACGGCGCCGGTCGCCCGCCGCTGGAAGACGCAGACGAACGAGAACGCCAAGATTCCCGCCTTCGCCGCTGAGCTTCCCGAGGCCGACCACAACGAGCTCTGCGGCTGGACCGAGCCGGCGGTCGCCGGGCACCGCCTTGCCGCCGTCTTCCTCGAGGACCGCGACCAGCATCCCCGCGAGGCCCGCCGGTTCGACCTCACCGCGAAGGCGGTGAGCGCCGCCGGTGCGGCTGCCGTGCGGGTCGAGACGGCCGGGGAGACCCGGATCGCGCGTCTGCTCTGGACGACGATGCTGGGGGACCTCGTCTCGTTAGAGCTGGCCGGGCGGCGCGGGGTCGACCCCGTCCCGGTCGAAGCGATCGAGCGCTTCAAGGAGGCGATGGGGAGATGAGGGCGATGGTCCTGGCGGCAGGGCTCGGAACCCGGCTGCGGCCGATCACCTACGGGATGCCGAAGCCGATGGTTCCGGTCCTCAACCGGCCGGTGATGGAGCACATCCTGAGGCTGCTTGGCCGCCACGGCTTCACCGAGACGATCGCCAACCTGCACTGGTTCCCGGAGCTGATCGAGGGCCACTTCGGCGACGGCGCGAGTTGCGGGGTTGAGCTCACCTACAGCCGCGAGCAGAGCCTCCTCGGCACCTCGGGCGGGGTCCGCAACGCCGCCGACTTCCTCGGCGACTCTTTCCTCGTCATCTCCGGCGACGCCCTCACCGACATCGACCTGGCCGCGATGCGGGAGTTCCACTCCTCCCACGACGGGGTCGCCACCCTGGCGACCAAGCGGGTCGACGACACGACCCAGTTCGGCGTCGCGATCACCGGCGCCGACGGCCGCATCCAGGGCTTCCAGGAGAAGCCCGAACCGGCCGAAGCGCTCTCCGACCTCGCCAACTGCGGCATCTACATGTTCGACTCTGAGATCTTCGACTTCTTCCCCGCGCCGGGGACCAGCGAGGCGGCCGGGCCAGGCGACCCCGATGGCTTCGCCGACTGGGCGATGGACGTCTTCCCGCGTCTGCTGGAGAGCGACGTTCCCTTCTACTCGCACGAGATCGATGCCTACTGGAACGACATCGGGAACCTCGAAGAGCTCCGCGCCGGCAACCTCGACGCGCTCACCGGCGCGGTTGCGGTGCAGAGCGAGGGCGAGGTGGTCGAGGGGTTCCGGAGCGGGCAGCCCGAGGGGGACGAGGGCGAGCTGCGCGGCCCGGTGCTGCTCGGTCCGGGATGCTCGATCGGCGAGGATGTCCGCATCGACGGCCCCAGCGTGATCGGCGACGGCGTCTCGGTCGGCGACGGCTGCCGCCTCCGCGAGGTGATCGCCCTTCCCGGCGCCGAAATCCCTGCCGGGTCGATCCTGGTCGGCGCCATAGCCGCGCGCCGCGGTCGCTGAGCGCGTTTCGACTCAAAGCTCTGACGAAGAATTGAGTTTGTGCGCGCCATACGTGCGCCGCGGCGGCTCAGGATCAGGCGATGGGGATCGTCGAGACTGCCGCCGCCGGGTTGCTGCCGCCGCTCTGCGCGGCTTGTGGGCGCTCCTGTCGGCCTCAGGCCGTCCTCTGCACTCGGTGCGCGAGGCGGCTGGCGGCGGCTGAGCCGTTGCTCGGTATGGGACCGCCGGGACTTGACCGCGCCTGGTCCTCGGCGCCCCACGAGGACGTCGCCCGGAACCTGGTTGCCGCGCTCAAGTTCCGTCGCCTGCTCCCGGTCGCCGACCTGATGGCTGACCGGATCCATTGGCTTGCCCCGGGTCACATGCTGAGCGGCACCGTGGTGCCGGTCCCGACCGCGCCGGCTCGCGTTCGCGCTCGCGGCTTCGACCCCGCCGGCGAGCTCGCCGGTGCCCTCGCCGATCGGATCGAGGCCCCGGTGGAGTGCTGCCTGCGCCGCCGGGGGAGCGGACGTCAGGTCGGGCGCCGGCGGGCGGACCGGGTCGGGCACCCGCCGCGTATCCAGGCCCATGGCCGGGTGCCGCGGAGCGTTCTCCTCATCGACGACGTCCTCACCACCGGCGCCACGCTCGCCGCCTGCGCCAAAGCGCTGCGGGCCGCCGGAGCGGCCCGCGTTGTCGCCGTTACCTTTGCCCGGCGCCTCTGAGCGTCAGGGATGCAGCTCGGCCGGCCGGCCACGCATCTGGTCGACCAGCTTCCTGGTCCGCGAACGCTTGCGCCGTCGCTCGCGGTGCTTCTTGACTTGGCGCTGCACGTCCTCGGCCAGCTCCCGCACCGAGTGGATCATCTCGGGCGAGGTCTCGCGGGCGCGCAGGGTTACCCCCTTCAGGTAGAAGGTCGCCTCAGCGACCTGGTTGTCGGCAATCGAGGGATTGCGCTCTTCAGAGAGCACGACATCCAGCGTGGCCAGCGGAGATACCTGCCGGCCGAGGCGCTGGAATCGCTTCCGCACCATCTCACGCAGCTCGTCCGTCATTTCGACGTTACGACCTCGAATCTCAATCCGCATGAGCGCCTCCTTGTGAGTTCCACCTACGATCGTACGCCTGCGGCCGGCTTTGAGCAAGCGCCGGCCGCTACCCTTGACCGATGCCTGCGATGGACCTCGTCACCAAGGCCTTGCGCGCCGGAGAGGGGCGCAAGTTCAAGGCCTACCAGAAGCGCGCCGACGCGATCAACCGCTACGAGCCGGAGATGGAAGCGCTCTCGGACTCCGAATTGCGCGAGGAGGCGGACTCCCTGCGTGAGCGCGCCCGCGGCGGCGAGTCCCTCGACGACCTGCTGCCGGAGGCCTTCGCGCTGACCCGTGAGGCGGCCCGGCGGACGATCGGCCAGCGCCACTACGACGTCCAGTTGATCGGCGGCATGGTCCTCCACGACGGCGCCATCGCCGAGATGCGGACCGGCGAGGGCAAGACCCTGACCGCGACCCTGGCGGTCTTCCTCAACACCCTCGCCGGCGGCAGCGTCCACCTCGTCACCGTCAACGACTACCTTGCCCGCCGCGACGCGGAATGGATGACGCCGATCTACGAGGCCCTCGGCGTCAGCGTCTCGGCCGTCCAGGACGGCGACGACCACGACACTCGCCAGCGCAAGTACGCCGGCGACGTCACCTACGGGACCAACTCGGAGTTCGGCTTCGACTACCTGCGCGACAACATGTCGGCGTCGCTGGAGCAGTGCGTCCAGCGCGACCACCAGTTCGCGATCGTGGACGAGGTCGACAACATCCTGATCGACGAGGCGCGGACGCCGCTGATCATCTCCGGCGCTCCCGAACAGGCGGCCCAGACCTATTACACGTTCGCCCGCCTGGCCAAACAGATGGTCGGCGTGCAGGCGAAAGAGAAGCTGAAGTCGCTCGGAGAGAGCAAGGACACCTCCGGCGTCGACTACGACTACGAGTACGACGAGAAGCACAAAACGGTGGCGCCGACCGAGCGCGGGGTGAAGAAGGCCGAGGAGTTCCTCGACGTCGACAACCTCTACCTCGGCGAGCACGGCAGCCTCGTCAACCACCTCGGCCAGGCACTGAAGGCGGAGGCGCTCTACAAGAAGGACAAGGACTACGCGGTGATCGATGGCGACGTGATGATCATCGACGAGTTCACCGGCCGCATCCTCGAGGGGCGGCGCTGGTCCGAGGGCCTGCACCAGGCGGTCGAGGCGAAGGAGGGCGTGGCGATCCGCGAGGAGAACCAGACCCTGGCGACGATCACCCTGCAGAACTACTTCCGGCTCTACGACAAGCTTTCCGGGATGACCGGCACCGCCCTCACCGAGGCGACCGAGTTCATGAAGATCTACAAAATCCCGGTGGTCGAGGTGCCGACCAACCAGCCGATGGTCCGGCTCGACCAGAACGACCAGATCTTCAAAACCAAAGACGGCAAGTGGAAGGCCGTCCTCGACGAGATCATCGCCAGGCACGAGAAGGGCCAGCCGATCCTGGTCGGAACGGTCTCGGTCGAGGTCTCGGAGATGATCTCCGAGGCGCTGAAGCGCGACGGGATCCAGCACGCCGTCCTCAACGCCAAGCCCGAGCACGCCGAACGAGAGGGCGAGCTGATCGCTCAGGCGGGTCGCAAGGCCGCCGTGATGATCGCCACCAACATGGCCGGCCGAGGGGTGGACATCAAGCTCGGCGGCGATCCCGAGCATCTGGCGATCACCGAGCTGAAGAAGCAGGGCATCACCCACGAGAGCGAGGGCTACGAAGAGGCGTTGGCGGCGAAGACCACCGAGCTGGAGCCGCGTTGTAAGGCCGAGGCCGAGGAGGTGCGCGAGCGCGGCGGCCTGTTCATCTGCGGCACCGAGCGGCACGAGTCCCGCCGTATCGACAACCAGCTGCGCGGCCGCTCCGGCCGCCAGGGCGACCCGGGCGAGTCGCGCTTCTACCTCTCCGCCGAAGACGACGTGATCCGGCTCTTCGCCGGTGACCGGATCTACAAAATCCTCGACAAACTCGGCCCGATCGACGAGGAGGGCACCGAGATGCCGCTCGAGGCCAAGATGCTGACGAAAACGGTCGAGAACGCGCAGAAGAAAGTCGAGGAGCAGAACTTCCTGATCCGCAAACGCGTGCTCGAGTACGACGACGTGATGAACGAGCAGCGCCGCGTGGTCTACAAATACCGCCGCGAGATTCTCGAAGGCCGCGACATGTCGGAGACCGCCCGCGACGAACTCGAGGGCGTGGTCGAGCGCTACGTCGACGAGTACACCCCGGGCGACCTGCTCGAGGACTGGGACATGGAGGAGCTCGAGACCCAGCTGCGCCTGATCTGGCCGGTCGGAGTGGAGGTCTCCTCGCTGGCCCCGGAGACGGTCGACCGCGAAAAGCTCAAAGACGCCCTCGATGACGATGTGATGACCGCCTACGACGAGCGTGAAAAGCAGCTCGGGACGGAGCTGATCCGGTACCTGGAGCGCTCGATCCTGCTGCAGGTGATCGACAACCGGTGGCGCGAACACCTCTTCGACATGGACTACCTGCGCGAAGGTATCCATCTCCGCGGGTTCGCCCAGATCGACCCTCTGGTCGCCTACAAGAACGAAGGCTTCACCATGTTCGAGGAGCTGATGCACTCGATCTGGGACGAGTTCAGCAAGCTGATCTTCCGCGCCGAAATCCAGGTCGACCCCTCCCAGCAGGCGGCCTTCGCCGCGACCGGCAACGGTGGCGCCGAGGCGGAGTTGGACTACTCGGGCGGCACCGCCGAGGCCCAGCCTTCCGCACTGCAGCAGGTCGCCTCCGGCGCCGGCGGGGCGATCGACGTCGCCGCAGCGACGACCGCCGGGCCCGGCAACGGTGGCTCCGACGTGGTCGAGACGGTGGTCAAGGACGAGCACGACAAAGTCGGCCGCAACGATCCCTGCTGGTGTGGCAGCGGCAAAAAGTACAAGAAGTGCCACGGAGCCTGAGGGCGCCGCTTCAAGCCGGCGTGTCCTCAGATGGCTGACCCAATCCGCGAGTTCATCCGGGCGTTCAACGAGCGGGACCTCGACGGGTTCGTCGCCGTGCTCGATCCCGAGGTCGAGATCCACTCCAACCGGGGGCTGCGCAAGGGGCGTGAGGCGGCGCGGCTGTGGGCGACGCGGCCGCCGGGCGGGGTGCAGCAGACGATCGAGTTGGAACAGCTTCACGAGGAAGGGCTCGAGGGAGGTGGCGGCACCGCGGTGGCGCTGATCCGCCGGGCCTGGCACTGGGACGAGGACGGCTCGGCCGCGGGTGAGGACGAGCTGGCGTGGGTCTTTGAGCTGCGCGATCACCGGGTGCGAAGCTGGCGGCCCTACGAGAACCGGGACGAGGGGCTCCGCGCCGGCGGCTTCAGGGCTCCCGGGTAGTCTTCCGGCATGGCCGACGCCGCCCCGACCGAAGCGATCGCCCCGCGCCTGGCCGCTGTCCGCGAGCAGCTGTCCCTGCTCTCGGACTACCTTTGACCCGGCTGGGCTGGAAGCCGAGGTAGAGAGCCTCGAGGAGCAGATGCAGCGGCCCGGCTTCTGGGACGACCAGGAGGCAGCCGCCCGCACCTCGGCCGCCCACGCCCGCGCCCAGCGCCGGCTGGAGATGTTCCGCGGCCTCGAGTCCGACGTCGAGGACCTCGGCGACCTGGCCGAGATGGCCGCCGAGGACGAGGAGATGGCCGCCGAGCTGGGCTCCCAGCTGACCGCGGTAGAGCGCCGCCTGGAGGAGCTGGAGGAGGGGCGCCTGTTCAGCGGCGAGTACGACGCCGGCGACGCCGTCGTCACCGTCCACGCTGGCGCCGGCGGCACCGACTCCCAGGACTGGGCCGAGATCCTGCTGAGGATGTACCTGCGCTGGGCGGAGCGGCGCGGCTTCGAGGTCGAGATGAAGGAGGCCTCGGCGGGGGAGGAGGCGGGGCTGAAGTCGGCGACCTTCATCGCCCGTGGCGAGAACGCCTACGGCCTCTTCGCCGCCGAGCGCGGTGTCCACCGGCTGGTCCGGATCTCGCCCTTCGACTCCTCGGCTCGCCGCCACACCAGTTTCGCCCAGGTCGACGTCGGTCCACTGGTCGACGCCGGGGTCGAGGTCGAGATCGACGACGCCGACCTGCGCATCGATACCTACCGGGCCTCGGGGGCCGGCGGCCAGCACGTCAACAAGACCGACTCGGCGGTCCGGATCACCCACCTCCCGACCGGCGTCGTCGTCCAGTGCCAGAACGAGCGCTCCCAGATCCAGAACAAAGCGGTGGCGATGCAGCTGCTGCGCTCGAAGCTGATCGAGCTGGAGGAGCGCAAACGCGCCGAGGAGCTGGCGAAGGCCCGTGGGGAGGTCAAAGACGTCGCCTGGGGCTCCCAAATTCGCAGCTACGTCATGCACCCCTACACGATGGTCAAGGACCACCGCACCGAGCACGAGGTCGGCGACGTCCAGCGGGTCCTCGACGGCGACCTCGACGAGTTCGTCCGCGACTACCTCAACAAGACCGCCGCGTCGTCGGCGAACTAGGTCGATGACGGAGCCCCTCCTGCACCTCGAACGCCCAGCGGCGGCCCAGGCCGAGGGTCTCCTGGTCCTGCATCACGGGCGCGGGACCGACGAGCGCGACCTGCTGGGTCTGGCCGACGCCCTCGACCCGGAGCAGCGGTTGCGAGTGGTGACGCCGCGGGCGCCGCTGACCGTTGCCGGATCGCCCGGCTATCACTGGTACCTGGTCCCACGGGTCGGTCACCCGGACCCAGAGACCTTCTTCTCCTCCCGCGCGGCGCTGGCCGAGCTCCACGACCGGCTCTGGGAGGAGACCGGGGTCGGTCCCGAGCAAACCGTCCTCGGCGGGTTTTCGATGGGAGCGGTGATGAGCTACGCGATGGCGCTCGGCGCCGACCGGCCGGCGGTCGCCGGAATCCTCGCCTTCAGCGGCTTCGTGCCGACGGTCGAGGGTTGGCAGCCGGCGTTCGAGGACCGGCGCGGGACCCGAGCCTTGATCTCACACGGCAGCAACGACCCGGTGATCGACGTCGAGTTCGCCCGGCGGGCGCGAGAGCTGCTCGAGGCCGGCGGCCTGGATGTCCTCTACCGCGAGTCGGAGCTCGGCCACCAGATCGAACCTGCGCATCTGGTCGAGGCCCGGGGCTGGCTGGCGGAGATCCTGCTGCCCTAGTCCGTCCAGGTCAGGCCGCCGCGACCGGGGCGCTTGGAGGTCAGCTCGCGGTCGAAGAGCTGGCGGCAGTAGCCCGGCGTGTTGACGGCCCGCAGGCGGACGTCGAACTCGGTCGCCGCCTTCACCTTGGCCATCTCGGCCTCGGTCAGCTTCTCGGTCTCGTGGAAGACACCCTTGCGGGAGAAGCGATGGCTATCGACCCCCATCTTCAGGCTGCCCTTGCGGCCGCGCAGGCCGTACTGGACGCTGACCACGGCTGGGGTGAAGGTGGCGTAGCGGAGGGTCAGCCGGACCGTGTCCTTGGCGGGCAGCACCAGGATCGTGGCCTCGGCGCTCTTCAGCATGCACGCACCGGACGCCTCGGCCTCGGATGCGGCCGTTTCCACGGTGCATTCTTCGACCCCGTCTGCGGTTTCTTCGCAGACTTCGACCTCTTCGTCTTCGACTTCCGCCGCTTCGGCTTCTTCGTCGTCCTCAAGGGCGAACTCAGGGACGGCTATGACCGGCAACGGGATGCCGAACGGCAGGCTCGCGGCCTGGGCGGTGCCGGCGAGGCTGAGGATCGCGACGAGGGCAGCGAGGAGAACGGCAGGGCTCATCCGCATTGCCACCCTGATCGGCTGGCGGCGGAAAACTCTTTAGGTACCTAACTCAGGATGCCCTCGAGCTTCAGCAGCTCCCGCTTCATCTCCAGCCCGCCGCCGTAGCCGCCAAGTTCGCCGCCGGTGCGCAGGACGCGATGGCAGGGGACGACCACGGGCAGGGGGTTGCGGCCGCAGGCGGTTCCGGCGGCGCGCACGGCCCGCTCGTTGCCGGCCTTGATCGCCATTTCTCGATAGTTGCGCGTCTCCCCGTAGGGGATCCGGGCGATCGCCCGCTGCACCTTGAGTCGGAAGCCGTCGCTGAGGCTCCAGTCGAGCGGCAGATCGAAGTGGTCGAGCTTGCCGTCGAAGTAGAGGTCGAGCTCCCGCCGCGTCTCCTCGAACCCGGAGGCCGCTTCGAGCACCCGGGGGGAGACCCGGTCCGACAGCTCCTCCAGGAGCTCGTCGGCGTCCTGGTTGGGGAGGCCGAGCCGGACCAGTCCGCGCGAGGTGCTCACCAGCAGCAGTTGGCCGAACGGCGAGTCGGTGGTCGTGTAGGCGACGTCGAGCAGGCCCTCTTCAGAGGCACGCTCGGCGAGCCGGTTCAGTGATGCCTTCATGCCAGCTCCTTTCGCAGTCGTTTGATCCCCTCGTGGAGGCTGCGCCGCGCCGCCTCCGGCGAACACCCGAGCGCAGCGCCGATCTCGGCGTGGGGGAGGTCGCTCGCGTAGCGGAGCGTCACCGCCGCCCGTTGCTTGGGCGGCAGGGCGCCAACCGCCGCCCAGACGCCCTCGCCGTTTCGGTCGAACGCCGACTCGACCCCCAGCTGCACTCCCGCCCCCGGTATCTCGCTGACGTCGGCAACCGGCAGCGGCCCGCGCCCGCGGGCGCGGTGGTGGTCGATCGCCTTGCGGTGCGCGATCGTGATCAACCAGCCGCGCAGGTTGCCGTCGTCCTTCAGCTTCGGGTAGGCGCGCAGGGCGGAGAGGAACGTCTCCTGGAAGCAGTCCTCGGCCCCGTCGCGGCCGACCGCTCCCCGCAGCACCGCCATCACGTCGGTGGCGTGCTGGTCGATCAGCACCTGGAACGGGGGCAGTTTGCTCACCACGTGGATTAAACGCCCCCGAGGCCGCCGAACGTGAGATCGCCTCTCGACGAGGACTGCATTGACCACGCTATAGGGGGCGAATGCAGTCCTCGTCGGTGATCTAGGCTGGCGCGATGGCTGAGGTCGATGAGGCGCTGAAGGAGATCGTCGCCCGGGCGCTGGCCGAGGACCTCGGGGAAGGCGACGTCACCTCCGAGGCGACGGTGCCGGCCGGGGCGCGGGCGCGGGCGCGGATCGTCCAGAAAGCCCCCGGCGTCGTTTACGGCCTCGCCGCGGTCGCCGAGACGATGCGCCAGTGCGGGGTCGAGGACGTCGACAACCTGATCGTCGAGGGACAGTGGAGGGACGAGGTGCCGGCCGAGGTCCTGCTCGCCTTCGGCAGCGCCCGCTCGCTGCTCGCCGCCGAGCGCACCGCGCTCAACTTCCTCGGCCACCTCTCCGGGGTCGCCACCCTCACCGCCCGTTTCGTCGACGCGGTCGCCGGAACCGGCGCGCGCATCCTCGACACCCGCAAGACGACGCCGGGGTTGCGAGCCCTGGAGAAGGCAGCGGTGGCAGCCGGCGGTGGGCGCAACCACCGCATCGGGCTCTACGACGCGATCCTGATCAAGGAGAACCACATCGCTGCGGCCGGCAGCGTCGCCAAGGCGGTCTACGGCGCCCGCACCGCCGATCCCGACCTCGCGGTCGAGGTCGAGGTCCGCGACCTCGAAGAGGTCGCTTACGCCCTCGGCACCGGCGCCGACCGCCTGCTGCTCGACAACATGGACGAGGAGAGCCTGCGCGACGCCGTTCGCCTGCGCGACGAAAACGCGGGTGGGGGGGAGGGCCCCTCGCTGGAGGCCTCCGGCGGGGTCGACCTGGAGACCGTGCGCGGGATCGCCGAGACCGGCGTCGACTTCATCTCCGTCGGCGCCCTCACCCACTCCGCTCCCAGCCTCGACTTCAGCCTCCTGCTCGAGCCGGCCTAGGGCTACTTGAGGAGTTTGGAGAGGCGGCGGTCTTTGAGGACCTTGCCGCCGGTCTGCTCCTGCGGGCAGTAGTTGGTCTGGTGTTCGGAGAAGAAGACCGCCTCGATCGTGGTGCCGCAGCGCGGGCATGGCTCGCCCTCGCGGCGGTGGACCTTCAGCGGCATCGGCACCTTGTCGGGCACCTCGGCGCCAATCGTCTCCTCGTAGTGCTCGATCGCGTCGCCGAGCACGTGCAGCGCCCCGTGCAGGGCCTCGATCTCGTCAGCCTCCAGTTCGGACCCCTTCTTGAACGGGGAGAGGCGGGCCTCCCAGAGGATCTCGTCGACCCAGGAGCGCCCGATCCCGGCGATGTCTTTCTGGTGGCGCAGGAGCGGGTGCAGGTGCCGCGGCAGGTCGATGGCGGCGGCGAACTCCTCGAGCGGGGGAGCGGGCCAGGCTTCGGGTCCGAGCCTCTTCACCATCTCGTCCTCAGCGACGGCGTCGGTGGGCAGCAGCTTCGCCCAGGCCCGCTGCTTGGTGCCGAACTCCCGCAGCCGCAGCTCGCGGCCGTCGGTGAGCCGCACCAGTACCCGCGAGGCCCTGTCCTTCATCGACGCCCGTTTGTCGAAGACCCGCAGCCTGCCGGCCGACATCAGGTGGATCAGCAGCGAGAGGTCGCCGAACTCGACCACCGGCATCTTCCCGACCCGCCGCACCCCCGTCACCGTCCGCCCCACCAGTGCATCCAGCGGCGGCTCGAACGTCTTCATCACGTTCATCCCCGGCGCCAGCACCGACTCGACCTTCACCCCCGTGAGGGCGGCATCCAGTCTGCGGCAAACGATCTCAACCTCCGGAAGCTCTGGCATTCACCAAGTCTTACGCCCCGGCCGCTCCGGCGGGTGGCATGGGGAGGGGCCCCGAGGACCGCAAGCTTGCACCGCAGGGGTCCCTCCCCATGACAGGACCCGCACGGCCGGGGCGGTAGACTTGTGAGACGTTCATTCGACTGGTTCTGGGCACCGCCCTGCCAGCGAACATCAGGAAGACGGAAGGCTCCAGATGCAGGAGTTGCCCACGATCCAACCCACGATCGCACCGGACCTCTCTCCGGAGGAGATCGGCGAGCTGAGCGAGGAGATCCGCGCCCTCGCCGCCCAGCGCAACGCGGTCATCCTCGCCCACAACTACCAGCTGCCCGAGGTCCAGGACGTCGCCAACTACCTCGGCGACTCGCTCGGCCTCTCCCGCCAGGCCGCGACCACCGACGCCGAGGCGATCGCCTTCTGCGGCGTCCACTTCATGGCAGAGACCGCCGCGATCCTCTCGCCCGAGAAGACGGTGCTGATCCCCGACCCCGACGCCGGCTGCTCGCTCGCCGACTCGATCGACGCCGACCAGCTGCGCGCCTGGAAGGCCGAGCACCCCGGCGCGCTGGTGGTGATGTACGTCAACACCTCGGCCGAGGTGAAGGCGGAGACCGACTACTGCTGCACCTCCTCCAACGCGGTCAAGGTGGTCGAGCACATCTGGGCCGAGCGCGGCCCCGAGACCGAGATCCTCTTCGGCCCGGACATGTGGCTGGGCGCCTTCGTCGAGCGCGAGACAGGGCTGCACGAGGACCCCGAGCGCCGCGCCCGCTTCCACATCTGGGACGGCGAGTGCCACGTCCACGCCGGTATCCGGCCCGACGACATCGCCCAGACCCGGGCCGAGCACCCCGAGGCCGAGTTCCTGATCCACCCCGAGTGCGGCTGTGCCACCCAGGCGATGGAGTACGTCGCCTCCGGCGACATCGAGCCCGAGGGGGTCCACCTGCTCTCCACCTCAGGGATGCTCCAGCACGTCGAAGAGCACCCCGACGGCAGCTTCATCGTCGCCACCGAGAACGGCATGCTCTACCCGCTCCAGCAGGCGGCGCCGGGAGCCAACCTGATCGAGGCCAACCGGATGGCCTTCTGCAAATACATGAAGATGATCACGTTGCCGAAGCTGCGCGACTCGCTGGCGGAGATGAAGTTCGAGGTCAGGGTGGAGAGCGAAATCGCCGAGCGTGCGCGAGTTCCGATCGAGCGAATGGTCGCGATCGGGTAGCCTCGCGGCCGCATGCACCTGAAGCCCGTCCCGGACCCAGATCCCGCACCCTCCGCCGCCGACGGGCGCCAGCTCGGAACCGCCGAGTTGGAGCGCTACGCGACCATCCTGCGGATCAACTGCGTGCGGATGCTGGCGGTCGCCAAGTCGGGCCATCTCGACTCCTCTCTCTCGGCCGCGGACATCGTCGCCGCTCTCTACTTCCGGGTGCTCCGGCACGACCCGGACAACCCCGACTGGCCCGAGCGCGACCGCTTCGTCCTCTGCAAGGGCCACGCGGCGCCGATCCAGTACGCCGCCCTGGCCGAGTTCAACTACTTCCCCCGCGAAGACCTGATGGGGCTGCGCAAGATCGGCCAGCAGCTGCAGGGCCACCCGGACATGAACCGCACCCCGGGGGTCGAGGTCTCGACCGGGTCGCTCGGGCAGGGGCTCTCGATGTGCGTGGGGATCTCGCTGGCGCTGCGCCTTGACGGGCTTGCCGACGCCGCTCACGTCTTCGGCGTCCTCTCCGACGGCGACTGCCAGGAGGGGGAGACCTGGGAGGGCGCCGCTGCCGCCGCCCACTACAAGGTCCCCAACCTGACCGCGATCATCGACTACAACCACCTGCAGACCGACGGCACGACCGAGGAGGTGATGGACACCGGCGACGTTCGCGCCAAGTTCGAGGCCTTCGGCTGGGACGCGGTCGAGATCGACGGCCACGACATGGGCGCGATCGTCGAGGCGCTCGAGCGCAGCCGCACCGTCCGTCGCCCCGCCGCGATCGTCTGCCAGACCAAGAAGGGCCGCGGCGTCTCCTTCATGGAAGGCCGTTTCGGCTTCCACGGCAAGCCGCCGACCCAAGACCAGGCCGCCGAGGCGCTGGAGGAGCTGGAAGCACGGCTGGGCGAGCAGGACGAGGCGCTGGGGGGCGCCGCGAGCGACGGAGGGAACGATGCCTGAGGCCAAGTCCGAGCCGACCGCGACCCGGGCCGCCTACGGCGCCGCCCTGGTCGAGCTGGGGGAAGCCCACGAGGAGGTCGTCGCCCTCGACGCCGACCTCGCCGTCTCCACCCAGTCGATCAAGTTCGGCAAGGAGTTCCCGGAGCGCTTCTTCAACTGCGGCGCGGCCGAGGCCGGGATGATGTCGATGGCCTGCGGGCTCGCCGCCACCGGCAAGGTGCCCTACGCCTCGACCTTCGCGATCTTCGCCACTGGCCGGGCCTACGACCAGATCCGCCTCGGCATCGCCCACAACGAGCTGAAAGTGCGGGTCTGCGCCAGCCACGGCGGCGTCTCCCTCGGCGAGGACGGCGCCTCGCACCAGATGATCGAGGACATCGCCCTGATGCGGGTGATGCCGAAGATGCAGGTGATCGTTCCGGCCGACTACAACCAGGCCTACCGCGCCGTGCTCGACTCCTACGAGCGCTTCGAGGAGCCGATGTACCTGCGCTTCGGCCGCCCCGCGACGCCGGTCGTCTACCCCGAGATCCCCGACAGCCTCGGCAGCGGGGTCGACGTTCTGCGCGAGGGCGCCGACATCTCCATCTTCGCCTGCGGCCACATGGTCTGGCGGGCGCTCGAGGCCGCCGAGACGCTGGCCGTCGAGGACGGGGTCCAGGCCGAGGTGGTCAACGTCTCGATCGTCAAGCCGCTCGCCAACGAGGCGGTGATCGAGTCGCTGGCCAAGACCGGCGTCGGGGTCACCGCCGAGGAGCACCGGGTCGCCGGTGGGCTGGCCGACGCGATCCGCGAGGCCGCCGCCGAGCAGCACCCGGTACCGATCTTTGCCCTCGGGATGGGGGACGAGTTCGGCCTCTCCGGCACCGGGGAGGCCTGCATGGAGCACTTCGGCCTGACCGCGGCGGGGATCGTCGACCGCGCCCGCGAGGCGCTGTTGCTCAAGCCGATCGTCTCGCGGCCACCCATTCACGGGCAAATATAAGCGTCTCCTAACAATTCGCTAGCATTCCGCGAATTGTTTCTGGGCGCCGTCTTGCGTGGCCGGCGCCGCGAAGGAGTCACCCTATGTCCGCAGAACCCACCACCGGCATGGCGAGATCGAAGAGGAACAAGCGACCCGAGGGGGAGCCGCAACGGCCCCGCGGCCGGCGTGCGCCGATCATCGAGCTGGATGAGGTGACCAAGGTCTACCCCGGCGGTCACATGGCCCTGGACCGGGTCTCGCTTGCGATCGGCCGTGGCGAGTTCGTCTTCCTGGTCGGCCCGACCGGGTGCGGCAAGTCGACCCTGATCAAGATGCTGATCCGCGAGCTCGACGCCACCGAAGGCCGGGTGAAGATCGCCGGTCGCGACATCGGCGCCCTGTCGGAGAAGAAAATCCCGCAGCTGCGGCGCAACATCGGCACCGTCTTCCAGGACTTCAAGCTGCTGCCGAACCGGACTGTCTACGACAACGTCGCCTACGCCCTGCAGGTGATCGGCGCCAGCCGCTCCGAAATCCGCGAGCAGGTCCCGGCCACGCTCCGCCTGGTCGGCCTCTCGACCAAGCTGCACAGCTTTCCCGATCAGCTCTCCGGCGGCGAGCAGCAACGCGTCTCCGTTGCCCGCGCCTTCGTCAACCACCCGCCGCTGCTGCTCGCCGACGAGCCCAGCGGCAACCTCGACCCGGTCACCTCGATCGGGATCATGCAGCTGCTCTACCGGATCAACAAGACCGGGACCACGGTCCTGGTCGTCACCCATGACCGCGAGATGGTCGACAACATGCGGCGCCGGGTGGTCGAGCTCTACGAGGGCCGGGTCGTCCGCGACGAGATCAGCGGCGGCTACACGGAGGAGTCGACGACCGAGTTCGGCCTGCGGATGCGGGCCGAGATGGGCGTCGGCCCCGAGGGTCAGACCAACGGCCACGACCACGAGCGCCTGTTCTGATGTCCCGCATCATCTTCTTCCTCCAGGAGGCGGTCCGCGCCCTGCGCCGCAACGCGGCCCCGAGCCTGGCTGCGGTCGTGACCACGGTGGTCACCGTGGTCCTGCTCGGCGTCCTGATTCCGGTCTTCCAGACCGCCCAGGGCAAGAGCGAGCAGGTCCGCGATCAGCTCAACATCCAGGTGGCGCTGTTCGACGACGCGACCAAAGGCGAAATCACCGCGCTCGAAGGAGAGGTCGCGGGGATTCCGCACGTCGACGAAGTCACCTTCATCAGCAAGAGCGAGGCGCTCGCCACCCTGCGCAGCGAACTGAAGGACAAATCGATCGTCGAACAGCTCAACTCCAACCCGCTGCCGGCGAGCCTGGAAGTGAAAGCCGATGACGCCGCCAACCTGGAAGGGATCCGGGCGGCGATCGTGCCGACGGGCCCAGACGGCAAAGAGCAGCCGATCTCGCCGATCGTCAGCAACCTCTTCGACCGCCAGCAGGACACCCAGCAGATCGAGAAGGTGACCAGCGCCCTGAAGATCGTCCTCACCGTGATCACCGCGCTTCTGATCGTCGCTTCGTTGATGCTGGTCGGCAACACGATCCGGCTCTCGATCTACGCCCGCCGCCGCGAGGTCGAGGTGATGCGGCTGGTCGGCGCCACCCGGTGGTTCATCCGTTGGCCGTTCATGATCGAGGGGATCGTGGTCGGGTTCGCGGGAAGCCTGATAGCCATACTGATCCTGTGGCTCGGCAAGATCACGATCGTCGACCCGCTCAGCAAGTCGATCTCGCTGCTGGCGGCGCAGAACGAGAGCACGCTCTCCTTTCCCGCGCTGGTCGCGATCCTCTTCGCCGCCGCGGTGCTCGTCTCGACGATCGGCTCGGGCGTCACGCTGCGGCGCTTCCTGAAGATCTGAGAGGTCGGTGAAAGCTCGCGGTGCGGTGGCGTTCGGCACGGCGCTGGTCGCCCTGCTCTGCTTCGGGATGTGGCTCGGCGGGCACCCGGAAAAGCTGCCGTCGTTCCTCCGCGATGCCTTCGTCGCGGAGCCGGGCGGGCTCACCGCCGAAGCGGCGGAAGTGATCCAGAACAACTACTTCCGCTCGGTCGGCGCGACCGAGCTCGGCGACGCCTCGCTGCAGGGGATGGTCCGCGAGCTGCGCCGCAGCAACGGCGACCGCTTCTCCGAATACTTCTCCCCGCGCAGCCTGGAAAGCTTCAACCAGCAGATCGAAGGCCGCTTCACCGGCATCGGTGTCACCGTGGTCAAGGTCAAACGGGGCCTGCGGGCGGCGCAGGTCTTCGCCGGCTCGCCGGCGGCCAAAGCGGGAATCGTCGCCGGCGACACGGTCGTCTCGGTGGACGGGGAATCGATCGCCGGCGAGAGCAGCGCCGAGGCGACGGCGAAGATCAAAGGGCCGGAGGGGACCGAGGTCACGATCGGCGTGCTCGACGCCGACACCGGCGAGGTAGGCGAGCTGACCCTGACCCGGGCCGAGGTCAGCCTGCCGAACATCAGCTCCCGGATCGAATCGGTAAAAGGGCGAAAGCTCGGCTACATCCGCATGCTCAGCTTCAGCGAAGACGCCAGCGCGGCGCTCGGCGACGCCGTCCGCAAGGTCGAGCGGGAAGGGGCAGAGGGGATCGTCCTCGACCTTCGCGCCAATCCCGGCGGTTTGCTCCAGGAGGCGGTATTGAGCGCCAGCATCTTCCTGCCCGAGGGGGAGGTGGTCGTCTCGACTGCCTCGCGCACCCAGGGCCGCACCGTCCACGAGACGGTCGATGACAGGCTCACCAGCCTGCCGCTGGCGGTCCTGATCGACGGCAACACGGCTTCCGCGGCGGAGATCCTCGCCGCCGCCCTGGCCGACGTCGGCGGCGCCACCGTGGTCGGCACCCGTTCCTTCGGCAAGGGTGTCTTCCAGGAGGAGATGGGGCTTGCCAACGGCGGCGCCCTGAAGCTGACGGTTGGCGAATACTTCACCGCCGAGGGGGTCAACCTGGCGAGGAGCCGCGGAATCCACCCCGACGTCGTCGCTCGCAACGACCCGGCGACCAAGGTCGATGAGGCGGTCCAGCGCGCGCTGGGCGTCCTTGGCGGCCGGGCTCCGGGTTGAGGGGCGGCCGGCAGAGAGGCGGTCGGCGCAGGGGGGGCGGCCGGCGACGTCAGGCCGGTCCGCGCCGGGAGCGTCCCCGGCGCCCGGCGCGTGAGGTGGTTGAGGAGCTGCTCGGGGAGCAGTTGGGCTTCCGCGGTTTCCGCGCCTCGCTGGAGGTCGAAGCCGCCGAGGCGGCGACGGCGGTCGAGCGCGACCCCGGCGCCCGCCGCGACCTGACCGCGCTCGCCACCTTCACCGTCGACCCGGCGACGGCTCGGGATTTCGACGATGCCGTCTCCGCCCAGCGCGAGGGGGACGGCGTCCGGGTCTGGGTCCACATCGCCGACGTCGCCGCGCACGTGCGGCCCGGCAGCCCGCTTGACACCGAGGCGCGGTTGCGCGCAAACAGCACCTACGTCCCCGGCACGGTCGAGCCGATGCTTCCGCACGCGCTCAGCAGCGACGCCTGCAGCCTCACCCCCGGCGTGGAGCGCCTGGCGGTGACCGCGGAGATCGAGCTGGGCCCCGGCGCCGAGCCGCGCTCGGCCCGCTTTTACCGCAGCCGGATCCGCTCCGACGCCCGCCTCGACTACGACCAGCTGGACGCGATCTTCGCCGGGCGGGTCCGGCCTCTGGAGCCGGTCTCCGAACCGCTCGCCGCCGCCCGCGAGGTCGCCGCCGCGCTGGCCGAGCGCCAGGGGGCCACCGCCCTTGACGTCGAATCGGTGGAGCCGGAGTTCCGCTTCGATGCCAAGGGCAACGTGACCGCCGCCCACGCCGTCGCGCAGACCGAGGCGCACAGGCTGATCGAGCGGCTGATGATCCTCACCAACGAACAGGTAGCCGAGCGGTTGCAGCGCGAGCGGGTGCCGGCGGTCTACCGGGTCCACGAGCAGCCCGACCCCTCCCGGATCGAGCGCCTGATCGAGCAACTCGCAGCGCTCGGCGTGCCGACGCCTCCGCTCGGGCAGGGGCTCTCGCCGCGGGAGGCTGGTGCCGTGGCGGCGGAGGCGAGCCGGCTGGTCCGGCGCGAGGCCGCGCGGCGCGGGCACGGCCGGGAGGCGTATACCTCCCTCGTGCTCCGGTCCCTGAAGCAGGCCTCCTACAGCGAGCGAAACACCGGCCACGCCGGCCTGGGGAGCGAGGCCTACGCGCACTTCACCTCGCCGATCCGTCGTTATCCCGACCTCCTCGTCCACCGGGCGCTGCTGGCGGTGCTCGGGGAGGGGGAGGAGGCGCCGACGCTGGCGGACGCTCGCGAAGTCGCCGCTGAGGCCTCGGCGCAGGAGCGCGAGTCGGCGAAGGTCGAGCGAGAGGCCGACGACGTCTGCGCCGCCTTCCTGCTCGAACGGGAGCTTGGCGAGCGTGGCCTGGACGCAGTCTTCGAAGGGGAGGTCTCGGGGGTGATCCGGGCGGGCGCCTTCGTCTCCTTCGGCGGCGAGCTGGGCGACGTCTACGAGGGGATGCTGCCGGCCCGTCGCCTGCCCGGCGGTCGCTTCGAGCTGGACCGTGCCGAAGTCGCCCTGGTCGCGCAGGGCTCGAAGACGACTCTTCGACTCGGTGACCCCGTCTCGGTCCGGGTCGCGGGCGTCGATGCGGAGCGGGGGCGGGCGGAGCTGGCGCTCGGCGAGGGTTCGGAGTGAGCGCCAAGAAGTCGAAGAAACCGCGCGAGCCCGCCTCGGGCGATGTCGTTACCAACCGCCGCGCCCGGCACAAGTTCGAGTGGGTGGAGAAGATGGAGGCCGGGATCGTGCTGACCGGTTCGGAGGTGAAGGCACTGCGCGGCGGCAAGGCGCAGATGACCGATGCCTACGCGGTGGTCGACGACGGCGAGGTATGGCTGCGCAAGCTCCACATCCCGCCGTATGAATTTGCCGCCGCCGACGCCCACGACCCCGAACGCCCGCGCAAGCTCCTCCTGCACCGGGCCGAGATCGAGCGCCTGGTCGGCAAAACCGCCCAGAAAGGCCTGACCCTGATCCCGACCCGGATCTACTTCAAGGGGCCGCGGGCGAAGGTGGAGCTGGCGCTCGCCCGTGGCAAGGAGGGCCGCGACCGGCGGCGGGAGATCGCCGATCGCGACGTCCGCCGCGAGGTCGAGCGCGAGTTCAAGGGCCGGATGCGCTGAGCGCTCACGCGCCGGTTTCCGTTCCTCGACCGGGGCGGCCTTGCAACTGCCGGAGCACATGCAAGGATTCAGAACGATGCGGACCCGTCTGCTTTTCTCTGCGTGGTTTGCGGCGCTGGCCTCGCTGGCCCTGGTGGCCCCGGCGCAGGCCCAGGCCGAGTCGTTCCCGGACGAAGTCTCCGACTACGTCAGCGACCACACTGAGTACTTCGTCGCGGCGCTGCTGGCGGCGATCCTGGTGCTCCTGCTCATCGTCAGCATCACTCAGCGGCGCAGCAAGGAGAAGGCGAAACGCGAGAGCGCGGCCGGGCCCCAGGGTGGACCGCCCCCGACCGGGCAGCCGACCGCTGTCGCTCCGCCGCCACAGCCAACGGGTGCCGGCGCGTTGTCCACGCAGCCGCCGATCGCTGCGCCGACCACCGAGATGAGTGCGGTGGGCCCGCCTCCCGGGTCACAGGTGCCGCCCGGCCCGGCACAGCCGAGTCAAGCCCCACCCGCAGTGCCGCCGGGCCAGGCCCCGGAGACCGAGAAGGAGCGTCGCCGCCGCCTCCGAGAGGCCCAGCGTGCCGAGCGCATACAGAAACGCGAAGCTCGCAGGGAGGAGGCCAAACGGCGCCGCGAAGAGCGTGCCGCCAGGCGTGGCCGGGGTGGCAACCGGCAGGCTCCGTCCGCGGCACCATCTCCAACCGCCGCTCCCACGAGCGCCGGCACGGCCGGCGTCGCAGCCGCCGGAGCCGCTGCGGGGGCCGCTGCCGCCTCGCGGCCTCGGCAGAAGAGCTTCTTCGGGATCAAGTACGGAGGGGGAACGCGCAAGCACGAAGTGGCAATGGCTGAGCAGCGCCTGGCGGCGGCCCGGGCGGCGAACGAACGGGCGATGGCCCAGGCCCAGACGGGCGGCGGGCCAGTCGGTGACGCGTCACTCCAACCGCAGGCCGCCCCGTCCCCGCAGGCCGCTCCGCCCCCGCCCCCCGCGGCGGTCGAGCCCCCGTCCGCGATACCGCCGCCGTCTCCCGTCGGCGGTGTGACGCCGGCCCCGACCGAGTACGACACGGTCGCGGCCGAACAGCGGGTTCGCGACAAGGCGGAGGAGGTCCGGTTCGAGGAGCGGCGGATAGCCGCCGAGGCCGACCGCAGGCTGGAAGACGAGCGCCAGCGGCAGGTGACGCCGCCGACCCCGGCACCGATCCCGGCACCGATCCCGGTCCCAACCGCGGGTGTTCAGGCCGGCACCTCGGCGGATCTGCGGACCGTTGAACAACGGCTCGATCAGGAACGGCAGGCCCAGGAGCGCTCGATCGCCGAGGCAGAGGAGCGGTTGCGGCAGATCGAAGAGCGCACCAAAGCGGCCGAACAGCGAGCGACCGAGGCCAAGCGCCTGGAAGGGCTGCGGGTCGAGGAGGAGGCTCGCCAGAAGCGGCTGGAGCAGATGCGCCAGAGCGTCGCCGAAGCCGAGGAGAGGGCGCGCGAGGCCGAGCGCCGGGCGGTCGAGGCCGAGCAAGCGGCCGTTCGCTCGGTCCAGGCCGGGCCAGGAGTCTCCCAGCCCGGGATTCAGCCCTTCGCCGCACCCGGTCCCGCTCCCGCCCCACCGACTCCGACGCCACCGCTGCCCGAGCCGCCCCCACCGCACCCGGACCCTCCGCCGCCGCCGGCACCTCCCACGCCTGGGCCCACGCCGCCGCCGCAGCCGCCCGAACCCGCTCCAACCCCGCCGACTCCCACCCCGGAACCGCCGACGCCGATTCCCCCGCCGAGCCCGGAGCCGCCCCTGCCGGCCGCCTCCTCGCCCGGGACGGGCACTCAGATCGAACTCAACTCCGTCACCTTCGAGCAACTGCGCGAGCAGAACCTCTCGGTCACCCAGGCGACC
Organism: uncultured Actinomycetes bacterium; assembly: GCA_963832155.1. Taxonomy (GTDB): domain Bacteria; phylum Actinomycetota; class Thermoleophilia; order Solirubrobacterales; family 70-9; genus VAYN01. Next base: position 2,393,540 of record CAWHTB010000002.1, on the reverse strand, counting down.
CGGTTGCTCGCTCACCGCGAGCGCCTCGGCGGCTTCAATTCGGTCGACGACCTCGACCAGGTCGCCGGTCTCCCGTCAGACCTGCTCGTTGACATCAAGCGCCGCGCGACGCTCTGATCTAGATCCCGTACTTCTCGAGGAGCCTCAGCCACACCTCGCTGCGGGTCGGGTAGGGGGCGACCGCGTGGCGCAGTTGGGGCAGCGGCACCTCGCCGACGATCGCGACGGTGGCAGCTTGGAGGAAGTCGGCGGTCTCGAAGCCGGTGAAGGTTGCTCCGACGATCGTCTCCTTGGCTTGATCGACGACGATCCGCGAGGTCCCGCCGGTGTCCTTGCCCTGAAAGCTGGCACCGGCGGAGCCGTCGGTTGGGGCCTCGACGGCGCGGGCGTCGAGGCCGGCTTCGCGGGCCTGGTCGAGGGTCTTGCCGACCGCTGCCACCTGGGGTTCGGTGAAGGTCACGCGGGGGGAGCCGATTCCTTCCGCCGCCGCCTCGACCGGCCGGCCGAGGATGTTCTCGGCCACGATCCAGGCCTGGTACTTGCCCATGTGGGTGAAGAGAGCTCGCCCGTTGACGTCGCCGATCGCGAAGAGCCACTCGCGGTCGCCCACCCGCAACCGGTCGTCGGTGTCGAGGAAGCCGTGTTCGTTGGCCTCCACCCCGGCTGAGTCGAGGTCGATCTCGGCGGTGTGGGGGACACGCCCGACCGCGACCAGGATCCGCTCCGCCTCGACCTTGTCGCCGCCCTCGAGCTCGGCGACTATCCCGGCGCCGCCGGCACTGACCCGCTCGACCAGGGCCCCGGTCCTCACATCGATGTCGAAGTTCTCGCGCAGCGACTCGGCGACTTCCTCGCCGGCGAAGGACTCCTCGCGCGAGAGCAGACGGTCGCCGCCCTCGACCAGCGTTACCTTCGTCCCCAGCGTCGACCAGGCCTGGGACAGCTCGCACCCGACCGGACCACCGCCGAGGACGATCATGCTGCCGGGAATCTCCTTCGCGTTCGTCCCCTGGCGGTTGTTCCATGCCTCGACACCGTCGAGACCCTCGATCGGCGGCATCGCCGCACCGCTGCCGGTGGCGACCACGACGGCCTTGCGCGCGGTCAGGATCTGGTCGCCGACGACGATGCGGCGCTCGCCGGCGAAACGCCCCGCGCCCCGATGCAGGTCGATGCCGCGTTCTTCCAGCCACGGCAACTGTCCGGAGTCGTCGAGGTCGTGGACGACCTCGTCGCGGCGGTCGAGGATCGCTTGCAGTTCCAGCTTCTCGGCCGCCGCGACCGGCACGCCGGGTATCCGAACCGCCTCGTCGCGCACGTCGGCGGGCCGCAGCAGCGCCTTCGACGGCATGCAGGCGTAGTAGGAGCATTCGCCGCCGATCAGCTCGCGCTCGACGATTGCCACCTCCAGCCCGGCGTCGGCGAGGCGGCCGGCGCAGACCTCACCCGCCGGGCCGGCCCCGAGCACGATTGCGTCGTATGCACGCTCGCTCACACGAACACCATTCCCGACACCGTACAATTCCAAGCGCAGTTCGCACGGGGGCGACAGGCTTCGACGTGGTCGATTCGTGCGAAAGGTTGCAGGTCGAGGTTGCCGGAGGCCTCGTTAAACCCCGGCACCAACCAATACGTGCGGACCATGAGTTCGCCCTCGCCGCTTAGTTAGAAGCTAAGCGCTGTGAGAGTCGGTCCTCCCACGCCCGCGGGGAGGGGCACCGGCTTCAGAAGCGGGCTTACCCGGGCGGATCGCCCCGTCCGCCAGGGGACATCTAAGAGGGCTTTGTCTCCCGCAGTGCCCGCCGGCGCGGACCCCGGGAGACGAGAATCAAGCGCCGGCTAAACCTGTAGAGACCCTCGTACCGCGTCCGCGGATCCGAGTTCGAATCTCGGCGCCTCCACTGAAGCAAAGCGCTCGAACTCCCCTCCTCAGCAGTCCTGAGGAGGGGAGTTTCGACCAGCGCAATCGCGTCTATTGCCGTTTTTGCCCGGTAGAAGGGCTTATCGGCCTTGGTGACGAGTTCCAGCCGAATCGGCCCAAGGATCTCCCGCAGGAGCAGGGCGGATTTCTCCGTGCGCGCCTCCAAAACCTCTTGGAGCTTCAAGACCCGTTCCTTGATCCACGCGGCCGGGGGAGCATTGAAGATCCTTTCGCGGGACGCTTGGAGCCCTTCTACGGCTTCTTGAAGGTTCTCAACGCGGCGCTCGGTGTCAGTCAGCCTTCGCCAAGGCCTTGCTGTTCCGACCCTCCCCGATGGCTTCGATTGAAGTTCGAGCCGAACGCTGCTCAGAAGCAAGCTCGAATTCGTTGAGCTTCATCGTCTCGGGCAGAGTGGAGCGGAGCCGTTCGATCTCCTGCTCGCGCCGTAGGCACCTACTTGTCGGCGAGCTTCGAGGCGAGCGCGATCAACGCCCTTATGACGCCTGCAAACGCGAGAAGGACGGCTGCGAGCAAGGGATCCATGTCTTGTTCCTAATCTACGACGCTGCCAGATCGATACCGCAAGCCCGCTGATTTGCCGCCGCACCAGGCTCTAAATTCGTTTCACGATGAGGCTGAATCTGACTGCCAACCCGCTCCGCGATCTGGGTCAGCCTGCGGTCGATCCCGGTCAGCGCCGAATCCATCCCCTGATGAGGGCCGCTGTGATGCAGAGGGACCACCGCATCTGCCGCTACTGCCGAGGCCGCGCCAACGAGATCGATCACGTCGAACCTTGGGCTCATGGCGGTTTGACCGTCCTCTCGAATCTGGTCGCCTCCTGCCGACCCTGTAATCGGTCTAAGGGTGACCGGACGCCGGAAGAATGGCGACGGGATCAGGCCAACGCCAAGTTGGTCGCGGCGACGAGGCATCGCCGGACTCGTAGGGGTCAGATTGAAGCGACGATTCGGAAGTCGCGGCAGCCTGCCCCAGCGCCTACGTTTGACCAGCTTTTGCGAGCCGCCAGGTTTTTGCAGCGGTCTTAGGGTCAACGCCAAGCTCTCGGCCGATGGCCCGGTCGCGCATCCCCTGAACGTGTAAATCCTTCGCCCTTCCGGCGATCCGCTGGAAGACGGGCACGGTCTCGTCGGCCAGATCAATTTCAAGCGGGACTCAGCAGCGGTTCGGACTCTATGGAGACGCGTCCATATCTCGCCGCTGCCCCGACCGGGGCGGCGGCGTCGTTCCGTAGGCTGCGCCCGTGGATCGCTACGTCGCCTTTCTGCGCGGGATGAACCTCGGCAACCGCCGGATCAAGAACGAGGAGCTGCGAGCCGAGTTCGAGCAGCTCGGCTTCGAGGACGTGGCGACCTTCCGGGCCAGCGGCAACGTCATCTTCGGCGCCGGCGGCAACGAGAGCGAGGCCAAGCTCACCGCGAGGATCGAAGCCGGGTTGGGGGAGGGGCTCGGCTATGAGGTGACGGTGTTTCTACGCAGCGTCGAGGAGGTAGCGGCGATCGCCGCCTACCAGCTCTTCGACGCCAAGGCCCTCAAGGCATCGAAAGGCAAGCTCCAGGTCTCGTTCCTGCTTAAGAAGCCGTCGGCGGCGACCCAGAAGAAAGTTCTCGCACTGTCAACCAACGACGACCAGCTCACGATCGAGGGTCGCGAGCTCTACTGGCTGCCAAGCGGCGGGATCAGCGAATCCTCACTCGACCTGAAGGCGATGGAGGCAGCCGTCGGCCTCGACACCCGGCGCACCATGGGCACGATCGAACAGATCGCCGCAAAGTACTGCCGCTGACCCCGCTACTGACGGGTGAGACGCCGTTCCGCCCAGGGCGTGAAGTGATTGGTGATGATCATGGCGCCCAACGGGACGAGGAAGAGCGCGGCAGGCGGAACACCAAACGCCATGACCCCGACGAACGTGGGGGTGCTGACGATCCAGCTCAGGCGAGATATCCCGCGCTGCGTGGTGATGGTTCGGGCAATCAGGTCCACAGGAGAAATATAAGACAAAACGTTGCGGGAGTGCGACGATCTGGGGAGGCCGGTTTTCGGAGGTTGCTTGGTTAGCGGCGTACCCGCTCTCAAGAGCCATTGCGCCACCGAGCACCGAGACCGCGGTGACCACGCTCTCGATCAAGTTCCGCAGGTCACCGATCTCGAGAATGGGCATCGGACGATCGTAGGCCGGTGCGACGCACGGATGGCGCGCAGAAAGTCAAGCCTTCGTCAGGGCTCTGCGGCGAAATCCGAACGGGGTAACGCAGCCACTTCGATGTCGCCGCTGATGGCGCCGATCTCCGCAGGCAGCTCGGCGAGCTGGACGTTGGCAACGAACTCCATCCGCTGACCGAGGGGGCGGAAGAAGTTGTCGTAGTGAGTGGGGACGACGGTGCGCGGCTGCAGGGCCGGCAGGATTCGCTTCCAGTAGTCGGTGGTGAAGCTGCGCCCGGCCACTCCGGCGAGGAAGACGTCGACCTCGCGCTCGCGGATCGCGTCGTCGATCAGGTTGGCGCTGCCCTGGTGGTAGAACCGGATCCCGGCCACCGTGATCGTGATTCCCCAGACCTGGCCGCACCGGTAGGCGCTTGGGCAGAGGGAGTCGAGGTGCTCGCAGCTCAGTTCGCCGTCGTAGGGAACGGCCAGCCCGAGCAGCAGCTTGGAGTGGACGCTGGGCGTGAAGCTGACCTCGAACGGGCCCAGCGCGTAGGTCTTGTAGGGCTCGACCTCGACCGCCCGCTCGGCGAGGCCGTGCAGGGCCATCAGGTTGACCAGCGACTTCGACCCGTAAGCGTCGCAGCCGAAGCGGCGGGCGATCGCGGGCGCGTCGACGGCGTGGTCGAAGTGGGTGTGGCCGACGAGCACGCCGACCGTCTCGCCGGGCGCGGTGACGAACCGGTCGAGCGCCGCCGGGTCCGGCATCGCCACCCGCCGCAGCACCAAGTCCCGGAACGGGACCCGGGAGAGGTAGGGGTCGATGAAGAGCGTCCGGCCCTCGTAGCTGAGCCGGTAGCCGGAGACCCCGAGCCACTCGACCTCGAGTCCCGGCGGGAGCTCCAGCGGCCGCGCCTCCAGCTCGTTCAGCATCTGGCCGTCGGCGCGCTCGGAGGAGCGGCGCGTCGCCCGCGCCTTCGCCAGTTCGCCCAGATGACTCAGCGGACCCGCCATGGGAGGGAAGGCTACGCTCGAAGGCAGTCGCGGCCAAACGCGACCGACCATGGCTATCGCGACCGCAACCCAACTCGACGTCTACGTCGGCGGCAAGCTGCTCTTCGCCGATGTCTCCTTCAAGCTCGAGCCGGGGGAACGGATGACCCTGTCTGGCAAGAACGGCGCCGGCAAGTCGACCCTGCTGCGCGTGCTCGCCGGCGAGCTGGCGCCCGACTCGGGCGCCCTGAGCGTGCAGCGCGGGGCGCGGGTGGCGCTGCACGACCAGCGGCCGCCGCGCGAATCCAGCGCCACCCTCGCCGAGTACGTCTTCTCCGGCCGCGCCGAGATGATCGAGACCGAGGCCGAGCTGGAGCGGCTGGAGGCGGAGATGTCCGGCGAGGCCGGCGAGGAGACGATGCGCGCCTACGCAAAGGCTCAGCAGCGGCTGGAAACGGGTGGCGGCTACCGCTGGCGCGACGACGTCCTCGCCGTCCTCCGCGGCCTCGGCTTTGACCCCGAGCAAGCAGACCGCTCGCTCTCGACCTTCTCCGGCGGCGAGCTGACCCGCGCCTCACTGGCCCGGGCGCTGGCCGGCAAGCCCGACCTACTGCTGCTCGACGAGCCCACCAACCATCTCGACATCCAGTCGCTGGAGTGGTTGGAGCGCTACCTGGTCGAGCTCGACGCCGCCGTCGTTCTCGTCGCCCACGACCGCTGGTTCCTCGAGGCGGTCGGGACCTCGGTGCTGGAGCTGGAGGCGCAGCGAGCGCGCTTCTTCGCCGGCCCCTGGCACGCCTGGCGCCAGGAACAGGCGGCGCGCCAGATCGCCCTCGGCAAGGCGATCGAGCGCCAGCAGGCCGAGATCGACCGGATGGAGCGCTTCGTCGAGCGCTTCCGCTACAAGGCGACCAAGGCGCGCCAGGCCCAGTCGCGGGTGAAGATGATCGAGAAGGCCAAGCGCGAAGGGCCAGTCGCCGAACGCCGCGACACCCGCCGGCTCCGCTTCTCCTTCAAACCGCCGGCGCGGCCGGGGCTGGTCGTCCTCAAGGCGGTCGACGCCGAGATCGAGGTGCCGGGACGGACGCTCCTCTCCGGCGCCGGCCTCGAGGTCGAGCGGGGCGAGCACGTGGTCCTGGTCGGCGCCAACGGGACCGGCAAGACGACCTTTATCGAGACCCTGGCCGGGCGGCGCCGGCCCGCCTCGGGCATCGTCCGAACCGGCCACAAGGTCAAGGTCGGGTACCTCTCCCAGCACGCCGATACCGCCGCGGGGCGGGGGACCGTGCTCGACGCGGCCCAGCGCGAGACCCGGCTCACCGGGCAGAAGGCACGCGGCCTGCTCGGCGGCTTCCTTTTCTCCGGCGAGGACGCCGAAAAACAGCTCTCCGACATCTCCGGCGGCGAGCAGCGCCGTCTCTCCCTGGCGATCCTGGTCGCCTCCGGAGCCAATGTCCTGATCCTCGACGAGCCGACCAACCATCTCGACATCGAGAGCCGCGAGGCGCTTGAGGACGCGCTGGTCGAGTACGAGGGCGCGGTGGTCCTCGTCTCCCACGATCGCGCCCTGCTCGAGGCCGTCGGCACCCGCACCCTGGTCTGCGAGGACGGTCGCCTCGAGAGCCACCCGTGCGGTTGGGCGGAGTACCAGAGCCGCCGCGACGAACGCGAGCAGGCGGCGGCCGCGGCGGCGAAGCTTGGCTCCGACGGCACTCGCCGCAAACGCTCGAAGAAGCCGTCCCAGAAAGCGGCGCGGAAAGCGGCCAAGCTCGAAGAGCGGATCGAGCGGGCCGAGGCCGAGCTGCGCGAGGTCGAGGAGGAGCTGTCGGACCCAGCCGCCTGGGCGAGCCCGGGTCGCTACGAGCGGGCAGGCGAGCGCCACGCCGCCGCCAAGGCCACGGTCGAGGAGCTATACGCGGAGTGGGAGCAGGCGCAGCGCGACGCGGAGGCTGAGGCCCGCCCCGAACTAAGTGGCTAAGCCGCGAGCGGGCGCTCGAGGCGGACCCTGGTGCCCTTGGCGGGGGCGAGGGTGATGTTGCGAATCCGCACCTTTTCGGGCTCGGGATCCGGGGCCGCCAGCTGAGCCCGCCCGACGATCTCGCGCAGGACGATCCGCATCTCGTACTCGGCGAAGGCGGCGCCGATGCAGCGCCGCACGCCGCCGCCGAACGGAATCCAGGCGTAGTTGTCGGCCCGTCCGTCGAGGAACCGCTCCGGGCGGAACTCCTCCGGGGCGGGGAAGATGTCCTCGCGGTAGTGCAGGGCGGCGATTGCCGGCATCACGAAGGTGCCGGCCGGCAGCTCATACCCGCCGACCGTCGCCGGCGCCGCCAGTTTGCGGGCGATGTCGACGATCACCGGCCGCGCCCGCAGAGTCTCTTTCACGGTCGCCTCCAGGTACTCATCCTCGCCGGCGGCGATCGAGTCGCGCAGACGCTGCAGCACCGCCGGCGTGCGCAGCAGCCGCTCCATCGCCCAGGCCAGTGCGGTCGCCGTGGTCTCGTGTCCTGCCCCGACCACGGTCAGCAGCTCGTCGCGCAGCTCTTCGTCGCTCATCGGGCTGCCGTCGTCGTGGCGCGCCGCCAGCAGCAGCGAGAGCACGTCCTCGCGCTCTTCGCTCTCCGCCTCGGCCCGCCGCAGCGCGATCTCCTCGTAGAGGAACTCGTCGAGCTCGGCCCGGGACTTGAGGAACCGACGCCAGGGGCTGCCCGGCCCGAGGTCGCGGCGCAGCATGGGGAATTTGGTGATCGTGGTGACCCGGTCGCTGAAGACGTCGATCAGCTTCGTCGCGCGGTCGATCCGCGCCTCGTCTTCGATCCCAAAAACGGCGCGGAGGATCACCGCGAGGGTGATCCGCTGGGTGCTGGGTCGCAGCGAAAAGGTCTTGCCGACCGGCCACATCTCCATCTCGCGCCGGGTCGCCTCACGGATCACCTCGCCGTAGCGCTCGATCCGCTCGCCGTGGAACGGCGGTAGGAGCAGTTTGCGCTGCTGCATGTGGGAGTCGTCGTCGAGCGTCAGCACCGAGTTCGGCCCGAGCGCGGGCTCGAGCACGGTCGCGTTCGCCTCGCCGGCGTGGAAGACGGCGGGGGACCCGGTGAAGACTTCTTTCACCAGCTCCGGGCTGCCGACGTAGACGAGCTTGCCGAAGAACGGGAAGCGCACGGTGAAGATGTCGCCGTAGCGCCGTTGCAGCGCCGAGAGGAAGTGGAGTGGGTCGCGCACGTAGCGCACGCCCTGGAAGAAGGGAGGCATCCGCGAGCCCGGCGGCAGGCCGGTGGAGGGGGAGGTCGCACGTGCGCGGGGAAGGGTCGCCTGCTCCATCCCCGCAGACTTTACGCCATCGACTGGCTGGTCAGCCAGTTAGAGGACGAGGACTGCATTTTCCTTCTATGTGAATGGGAATGCAGTCCTCGTCCTAGAAGACGATCGTGCGGTCGCCGTCGAGCAGGACCCGGTCGTCGAGGTGGGCCATCACCGCTCGGGCGAGGACGAGGCGCTCGGCGTCGCGGCCGATCCGCACCAGGTCCTCGATCTCGTCGCGGTGGCTGACCCGGGTCACGTCCTGGTCGATGATCGGCCCGGCGTCGAGGTCGGCAGTGACGTAATGGGCGGTGGCCCCGATCAACTTGACCCCGCGCTCGTGGGCTTTGCGGTAGGGCTCGGCGCCGACGAAGGCCGGCAGGAAGCTGTGGTGGATGTTGATCGCAGGCGCCCCCAGCCCTTCGAGGAAGTCCCCGGAGAGAATCTGCATGTAGCGGGCGAGGACCAGGAGGTCGACGTCGCCGAGCAGATCCAGCGCCTGCCGCTCCGCCGCCTTGCGCGAATCGCCGTCGACCGGGACGTGGTGGAAGGGGAGAGCAACCGCTTCGACCTGCTCGGCGTGGTCGGGGTGGTTGGAGAGCACAGCCACCAGCTCACCGCCGAGCTCGCCGCTGCGCCAGCGCCAGAGCAGGTCCGAGAGGCAGTGGTCTTCGCGCGAGACCATGATCGCCACCCGCTTGCGGTAGCTCGAATCGGCGAACCGGTGCTCCATCTCGAACGGCGCCGCCACCTCCGCCTCGAACCGGCGCTCGAGCTCCTCCCGGTCCCCCTCCGCGGCGGCGTCGAAGGCCATCCGCATGAAGAACCGCCCCTCGGCAGTCGAGTGCTGGTCGGCATCGACGATGTTCAGCCCAGCCTCAGCAAGGAACCCACTGACCCGCGCAATCAGCCCCGGCCGGTCAGGGCAGGCGAGCAGCAGCCGGTAGGTCGAGTGGTCCGCCATAGGGGTGTCTGAGCTTAGGGGTCATATATGGGGGTTTAGCTCAGACACGCCCCTGGCTGAGGGGTGCAGGATGGCGTTCAGGGCGGGGCCTTGTGTGATGGGGGTCACCCAGCGGGGCCGGAATCTTCGCAACGGTTCCGCGCTTGCTTACGAAACGCACATATCTTGTTCCGGTACTGATCGTCCTGCTCGCCTCTCCCGCCGTCGCGATCGCGGCCGGCGGGGGCGGGGATGAGCCCATTTTGGTCGCGCCGCGCGAGGTCGTGGCCGACGCCGAGGAGCGCACCATCGGCGTGGCTACGGCCCAGGTGGCACCGATCGCCGTGCTGCGGCGTCCGGTGAACCGGTTCCGGCGGGTCGTCCACATCTTCGCCCGCCGGATCCGCGCCGAACGCCGCGCCGCCGCGCTGCAGCGCAGGCGCGAGCTGTACGCCAGCCTCCCGGCCGGGGTCTCGATCGGGACCCTCGAGGCGATCGCCTCCTGCGAGTCGGGCGGCGATCCGACCGCCGTCTCCGCGGACGGCAGCTATCGCGGCAAGTACCAGTTCTCCTTCGGGACCTGGGAATCGGTCGGCGGCAGCGGCGACCCGGCGGCCGCCTCTGAGGCCGAGCAGGACTACCGCGCGGCGCTGCTCTACGCCAGCTCCGGCTCCAGCCCCTGGCCCGTCTGCGGCTGACCGAGGGGAGGGCACCCGGCCCCTCTCCTACGATGCCCGCATGAACGACGAGGCAGTTCCGGCGCCCGACGCGCAGGGACCGACACGCAAACCGCCGAAGGAAGCGGTGGCCGAGGCCAAGGTCCGGGCGCCCACCCGCGGCAACCGCAAGCTCGAGAGCTTCCTCGACGCAGTCAACGGCGACGACCAGGTGCGGGCCTGGTGGTACATGGCCCAGGTCCAGTCCGAGCGACTGGGGATGTCGGACCACTCCTGGGTCCACGTGCAGATCGTGCTCAACATCGCCCTGCGGCTGCTCCGCCTCCTGGTCCGGGCGGGGGTCGAGCCGGCGATGGTCGCCGACCACCGGATGCGCGACCGCGACGCCGAGGTCGTGGTCGCCGGCGGGGCGCTGCTGCACGACGTCGGCATGTCGATCCACCGTGCCGACCACGAGGCCTACTCGCTGTTCCTGGCCAGCGGCGCGCTCGAGCGTCTCCTCTCCGACTCCTACAAGGAGCCCGAGCGAACCGTCGTCGCGGCGGAGATCCTCCACGCGATCATCGGCCACCGCCGCCGCGGCGAGCCCTACACGCTCGAGGCCGGGGTGGTCCGCGTCGCCGACGCCCTCGACATGGCCCAGGGCCGCAGCCGACTTCCGCTGGAGGCCGGCCACGAGGGGATCCACTCGATCTCGGCGGCGGCGATCGACGAGGTCCGGATCGAGGCCGGCGAGGAGAGGCCGGTCCGGATCGCGGTCCAGCTCAACAACTCGGCCGGCATCTTCCAGGTCGACGACCTGCTGGCGACGAAGATCCGCGGCACCCCGTTGGAGGGCCGCATCGAAGTCGTCGCCACCGTCGAGGGCGAGACCGAGAAGCGCCTCTTAACCGGCTTCAGACTCTCCTAGGAGAGGTCAGCCGTACTTCTGCAGGTCTTGGCGGCGCAATTCCTTGCGCTTCTCGAGTCGCCCCTGGATCAGCGACATCACGATCACCAGGGCAGCGAAGAAGATCAGCACGCCGAGGCAGAAGAAGGTGACCGTCTTGTCGGTCGTGGGCCCGGCCAGGCCGACGCCGTTGTCGGCCATTGCCGTGGGCGCCGCGACCAGCATCAGGGCCAGAATCGAGATAAGAGCTGAGAGCGTCCGCTTCACCGGCGGGAATCTAGCGCAACCCGGGGCGGTGCCCTCTGCTTTGCCGCAATTTCGGCCTCTTCGACCTGTGAAAATCCGGTGAACGCAGGTACTTCCGTTGCCGCGACCCATACAATCGCCCCACTTGCCGGTCTCAGCGCCAACCACCCCCGACTGCGCGGCCGTGACTTGAACCCACAGCAGACCATCCGCCTCGCCATCATCGACACCGACAGCGGCTTCGTCACCGTGCTGGCGAAGCGCGCCGACGCCGCCGGCTGGCAGCTGCGCAAGGCGACGAGCCTGGTGCCGCCCGAAGAGCTGGTCGCGATGAAGCTGAACGCCCTGCTGATCGACCCGGGCCTGCTCGGGGAAGACGGCTGGAGCTATCTCGAGCGGGTCTGCGGGATGCTGCCCGACCTCGGCGTAATCGTCTGCACCGGCCGCTCCACGGTCGCCCAGCGGGTCCGTGGCCTGCGCCTCGGCGTCGACGACTGGATCACCAAGCCCTGTCACCCCGAGGAGGCGATGGCCAGGGTCGAAGCGGTCTCGCGCCGTCGTCGCCGCAGCCACCACGATGCCGAGGGTGGCCCGTTGGTCGCCGGCGAGCTGGAGATCAGGCCGGACCAGTTCCAGGCTTTCGTCAGCGGCGACAGCCTCGACCTCACCCGCCGCGAGTTCGAGCTGCTGCACCTGCTTGCCGACGCCCAGGGGCAGGTCCTGGAGCGGGAGGCGATCTACCAGCGGGTCTGGGGATACGCGATGGCCCACGGCGACCGCTCCGTCGACGTCTTCATCCGCAAGCTGCGCCAGAAGCTGGAGAAGCGCTCGGCCGGCTGGGCCTACATCCACACCCACTTCGGAGTCGGCTACCGCTTCGACCCCGAGCCGCTCGCGGGCTCGATCGAGACCGAGCTTCCCGACCCGTTGCCGGTCGCCGAGCCGGCTTCACAGGTCGTTCACAACAGTTTCACTCCGGGATAACCGGCGGCTTCACGGCGTTGGCCATGATCGGCGATCATGGCGACGGGAACCGGGCAACCCCAGCAGCTCTCGGGCGGGCGTCTCGAGATCCGGCCGGAGGAGCACGCGGCGCTGGTCGACGGCCGCCCGCTCAGCCTGACGATGCGGGAGCTCCAGCTTCTCGTAACGCTCTCCGAGCACCCCCAGCGGATCATGACCCGCGAGGAGCTCTTCTCCGCGGTTTGGGGAAGCCGGCCACGGCGTGAGGACCGCTCGGTCGACGTCTACGTCAGCCGGCTCCGCTCGAAGCTGGGGGAGGCGTTGCCCGGCGCACACCTGATCCACACCCACAACGGCATCGGCTATCGCTTCTCCCCGGACGGATGACCGGCGTTTCCGGGCCCCTTCGACCGGCTTTTACATCTTTTTCACATCCTCGACACATCGAGGTAACAAGGTCTGGAAATGCCGCTGAGAGGGTCTTCTCGATCCCCGGCCCGCGGGCCGAAACTCGAACACACCAGAAGGAGACAGAGTGACTAGCTCTAAGTGGCTCACGGTCATCGTTTCCGCGTTCGTCCTCGCCATCACGGCGGCGGCATGCGGCAGCGACGACGAAAGTTCCAGCGCCAGCGGCGGAGGCGAAGACCTCTCGGGTTCGATCCGCATCGACGGTTCGAGCACCGTGGCCCCGCTCACTTCAGCGGTCGCCGAGCAGTTCATGGCCGAAAACTCAGGCGTCCGGGTGACGGTCGGGACGTCGGGAACCGGCGGCGGCTTCGAAAAGTTCTGCGCCGGCGAGACCGACATCAGCGACGCCTCGCGGGCAATCGAGCCGGAAGAGGTCGAAGCCTGCAAAAAAGACGGCATCTCCTACGAGGAGGTCCATGTCGCCACCGACGCGCTGACCGTGATGATCAACAACGAAAACCCGGTCGCATGCCTAACCGTCGACCAGCTGAGCGACGTCTGGGGCCCCGACTCCAAGCTCTCCAACTGGAGTGAAATCCCGGGTCTGAAAGAGGAATTCGACGAGGAGCTGGCGCTGTTCGGGCCGGGCACCGACTCGGGCACCTTCGACTACTTCACCGAATCGATCAACGGTGAGGAGGGCGCGACCCGCAAGGACTACAACAACGTCGGCGAGGACGACAACGCCACCGTCAAAGGCGTCGAGGGCTCGCCCGGCGGCATGGGCTACGCCGGTTACTCCTTCTACCAGGAGAACGAAGGCAACCTGAAAGCGCTGGAAGTCGACAACGGCGAAGGCTGCGTGCCACCGTCGGTAGAAACCGCTCAGGACGGCTCCTACGCTCCGCTGAGCCGGCCGCTGTTCATGTACCCGAGCGAGGCCGCGCTGAAAAAGCCCGAGGTCAAGGCGTTCATCACCTACTACCTCGAAAACGTCAACTCGGTGGCCGAATCGCTTGGCTTCGTGCCGCTGACCGAAGAACAGCTCGAAGATTCGGAAGCAGCCGCCGAAAAGATCGGCGCCTAAGCAGCACGCACATGTACCGATGAGCCGGGGCCAAACGATCGCGACGGAGCCGGCGGGGGGACCCCCCCGCCGGCTCCAGGCGCCCGGCAAGCGCTACGGCGAGAAGGCGATCCAGTGGGTGCTGGCGGGTTGCGCCGTTCTCTCGGTGCTGACGACCACCGCGATCGTGGTCTCCTTGCTGATCCCGACGATCGACTTCTTCGAGATCGTCCCGATCGACGAGTTCCTCTTCGGCACCGAGTGGACCCCCCAGTTCGAGCCGGCCAGCTTCGGCGTGCTGCCGATCGTCGTCGGCACGCTCAGCGTCACCCTCTGGGCGATGCTGCTCGCGATCCCGATCGGGCTGGGGGCGGCGATCTACCTCAGTGAGTACGCCTCACCGCGGGTGCGGAAGACGTTGAAGCCGGCACTCGAGGTGCTCGCTGGCATCCCCACCGTGGCGATCGGCTTCTTCGCGGTCAGCTTCATCCTGCCGGAGATCATCGTCCCGCTCTGGCCCGGGGGCTTCCTCGGCGGCGCCGCCGGCAAGCCGTTCATGGCCCTGGCGGCCGGGCTCGGCATCGGCTTGATGGTCGTGCCGATCATCGCCTCGATCTCCGAGGACGCGATGTCCGCTGTGCCCGGCGGGCTGCGTGAAGGCGCCTACGCGATGGGGGCGACGAAGATGAAGGTGGCGACGCGGGTGGTCTTCCCGGCGGCACTCTCCGGGATCGTCGCCTCGATCGTCCTGGCAATCTCCCGCGCCCTGGGGGAGACGATGATCGTCGTCCTCGCCGCCGGCTCGACCCCCAATCTCACCGTCAATCCGGTGGAATCGATCCAGGCGATGACCTCTTACATCGCGACGACCGCCACGGGCGACATCTCGACCGGGTCCCTCGACTACAAATCCGTCTTCGCAGTCGGGGCCGTGCTCTTCGTCATGACCCTGGTCATGAACGTGATCAGCATCCGGCTGGTCCGCCGGTACCGCGAGGTATACGAGTGAGCGCCGACGCCCCGGCCCCGCGCACCCGCCTCGCCGTGGCCGGCGCCCGGGCGACGACGGAGGCGATGCTGCGCGACCAGCCGCGCGGCGACGTGATCCGCAACACCGTCTTCGCCGGCCTGCTCCTGCTTGCCGTGGCGATCGCCCTTGCGGGCCTGCTGGCGCTGCTGATCCAGGCCTTCGCGAAAGGTGCCTCGGCGCTCAGCCCGGACCTGATCACCAACCCGCCCTCGACCATCTTCCCGGAGAAAGCCGGCTACCGGCCGGCGATCATCGGCTCGCTGCAGCTGATCGCGGGGGTGATCCTGTTCGTCGTCCCGGTGGGAATCGGCGCCGCGCTCTACCTCGAGGAGTACGCCGACAAGTCGCGCTGGTGGAACAAGCTGATCGAAGTCAACATCCAGAACCTCGCCGCCGTCCCGTCGATCATCTACGGCATCCTCGGGCTCGCCTTCATCGTCCGTGGCCCGCTCGACCTCGGCTTCATCCTCGCCGCCGGCTCCCTGACCTTGGCGCTCCTGGTCCTGCCGATGGTGATCATCGCCGCCCGCGAGGCGATCCGCGCCGTCCCCGACTCGATCCGCCAAGGGTCGCTGGCGCTCGGAGCGACCAAGTGGCAGACGATTCGTCGCCAGGTCCTGCCCGCATCGATCCCGGGGATCGCCACTGGCGTCATCCTCGCCGTCTCCCGCGCGCTCGGCGAGACGGCGCCACTGCTGCTGGTCGGCGCGACCGTGTTCGTCACCTTCGACCCGACCCCGTTCGGCGACGACGGCTACTCGGCGATGCCGGTGCAGATCTTCAACTACGCGCTGCAGCCTCAGGAGGAGTTCCAGGCGCTTGCGGCGGCGGGGATCATCGTCATGCTGGCCGTTCTGCTGGCGATGAACTCTTTCGCGATTTGGCTACGAAATCGTTACGAGCAAAGGTGGTAAGTGATCTATTGTGAGCAAGCAGATGGCCCAAGGTGAGAGCAGAGCCGGAACGGCTCGGGAACGCGAAGAAGCAGCCGCGCGGGCGTCGATCGCGGTGAGGCCGGAGTTCCGCTCCAGTCAGGGCACGGCCGGGGAAAAGGTGTTCGAGCTGAAGGGCGTCGACGTCGCCTACGGCGGCGTCGCCGCGGTCAAGGGCGTCAGCATGGACATCCGGCGCAAAGACGTGACCGCCCTGATCGGGCCGTCGGGTTGCGGCAAGAGCACCCTGCTGCGGTGCCTCAACCGGATGAACGATCTGATCCCCGCCGCCGAAGTGCACGGGGAGCTGCTCTACCACGGCGAGGACCTCTACGGGCCGACCGTCGACCCGGTCCAGGTCCGCAAGCTGATCGGGATGGTCTTCCAGAAACCGAACCCGTTCCCGAAGTCGATCTACGACAACATCGCCTTCGGCCCCCGTGTCCTCGGCCGTAAGGACGACCTCGACGCGACGGTCGAGAAGGCGCTCAAAAGCGCGGCGCTCTGGGACGAGGTCAAAGACCGCCTCGAAGACAACGCCTTCGGTCTCTCCGGCGGCCAGCAGCAGCGCCTCTGCATCGCCCGCTGCATCGCGGTCGAGCCCGACGTGATCCTGATGGACGAGCCCTGCTCGGCGCTGGACCCGATCTCCACGGGGAAAATCGAGGACCTGATGGTCGAACTGAAGGACGAGTTCTCGATCGTGATCGTCACCCACAACATGCAGCAGGCGGCGCGGGTGTCCGATCGCACCGCCTTCCTGATGGTCCAGGTCGACGCCACCGAGCAGAACCGGTGGGGACAGCTGGTCGAGTACGACAACACCGAGAAGGTCTTCACCAACCCGACCGACCAGCGCACCGAGGACTACGTCTCCGGGAAAGTCGGTTGATGGCGGATTCCGTCCGCGTCCACTACCAGGAGGAACTGACCCAGCTCGAGCACAGCGCCCTGGGCGGGCTCGACCTCGTCAACGCGGCGCTGGAGCGGACCGCGGAAGCGATCGAGCACCAGGACGTCGAGCTGGCCCAGATCGTCGTCGCCGACGACGACCGGATCGACGGCCGCTATCTGGAGGTCCACCAGAGCCTGATCACCCTGCTCGCGACCCAGTCCCCGGTGGCGACCGACCTGCGCCTTATCTCCGCCCTCCTGCACGTGCTGAAGAGCGTTGAGCGGATGGGCGACCAGTGCGTGAACATCTGCAAGATGATCCCGCTGACCGGCAACGAGCCGCCGGCCGACAGCGAGATGATCGGCCTGATTCTGGCGATGGGCAAGCACACCCGGTCGCTGGTCAACCAGGCCAAGCGGGCCTTCGCCGAGCGCGACGTCGACATGGCCCGCGACCTGGTCCGCCGCGACGACGCGGTCGACAACCTCAACCGCGAGTGCTTCAGGCTGGCGCTGGCGATCGGCGACGACGCCGACAAGCGCGAGTGGGCGATGACGATGCTGCTCGCCGCGCGGGCGATCGAGCGGATTGCCGACAACGCCGTCGACATCGGCGAGCAGGTCGCCTTCGTAGTCACCGGCCTCTTCCGGGAGTTCGAGGACGCCTCGCACCCCGTGTAGCCGACCCGGCCGGGTCCGGCCCGTTTGCCAAGATTGCAGGGCCCACCAATGCTCTGCGCCGCCATAGATATCGGCTCCAACACGACCCGCGTGCTCGTCGCCGAGCCCGAAGGCGGTCAGCTCCGGAAGGTGATGGAGCAGCGCGCCTACACCCGGATCAACAAGGCCCTGGACGGCGACGGGGCGATCCGCCCGGAGAAGGTCGAGGAGGTCGCCGAGGTGGTCGCGACCCAGGTGCGGCTTGCCCGAGAGCTGGGCGCGGAGGTGATCCGCTCCGTCGCCACCGCCGCGGTTCGCGAGGCGAGCAACGGCGAGCAGGCCGCGGAGGCGATCGCCGAGGCCTCGGACGTGGCCGTCGACATCCTCACCGAGGAGGAGGAGGGCCGGCTCTCCTTCATCGGCGCGACCAAGACGCTCGGCCACCCGGTCGAGGGCACGGTCTGCGTGGTCGACGTCGGTGGCGGCTCATCCGAGGTGATCCTCGGCACCGTCCCCGGCGGGGTGAAGAGCGTTCGCTCCTGGCCGGTCGGCTCGGGTGTGCTGGCGGACGAGCTGATCGTTTCCGACCCACCCTCGGCGGCGGAGATCCGCAAGGTTCGCGACCGGATCGACGACATCTTCGACAGCGTCGAGATCGAGCGCCCCGCGCAGGCCGTCGCCGTCGGTGGCAGCGCCACCTCGCTGCGGCGGCTGGTCGGTGCGGTTCTCGAGTACGAGACCCTGGAGCGGGGGATACGCGTCCTCTGCGGCGATCCCGCCGCCGACGTCGCCCGCCGCTTCGAGCTCGACCCGGTCCGCGTCCGCATCCTTCCCACCGGTGTCCTGCTCCTGGAGAAGCTCTCAGAGCTACTTGGCCAGCCCCTCCAGATCGGCAAGGGCGGTCTCCGCGAGGGCGTCATTCTCGACTTGCTCAACGGCAGCGCCAACGGGTCCTCGCCGGAGCGTCTCGCCGCCTGAGCGCGGCGGTCACGCGAAGTTCACACCCCGTTTTCCTCTCTTTCACAAGTTCCGCCTGCAAATGGCGAATTCTGTGGGTGACTAGAGAGATACGAAAAAGGGAGAGCACCGATGACTTCCCGTGTAGATATGCACTGTCACTCCACCGCCTCGCAGCTCTCGCGGCTGGGCGTCCAGCGGTCGCTCGGGCTGCCCGAGTGCGCGACGCCGCCGCAGGAGGTCTACGAGCTGGCCAAGCGGCGGGGGATGGATTTCGTCACGATCACCGACCACGACACGATCGACGGTTGCCTGGAGCTGGCCGACCGTCCCGATTGCTTCGTCTCCGAGGAGCTGACCGCCCGCTTCGCCGGCGAGCCCCAGGCGGTTCACGTCCTTTGTTACGGGATCACTCCCGGAGACCACGAGTGGCTGCAGGCGAACTCCGGCGACGTCGAGGCCTGCGCCGCATACCTTCACCAGAACGGGATCGCCTGCGCGCTGGCGCATCCCTTCTTCAACGTCGCGGCGCCGCTGACGCGGCGCCACCGGCGTCGCCTGGCGGAGCTGTTCCCGATCTGGGAGGTCCGCAACGGGTCGCGCGCCGCGGAGCTGAACATGCCCGCCGTGATCTACATCGAAACCCACGGTGGAACGGGCATCGGCGGCTCCGACGACCATGCCGGCGTCGACATCGGCCGCACCTCCACCGAGGTGCCCGCCGGTGCTCGGACGCCGGAAGAGTTTCTCGATCGCCTGCGCCGCGGCGAGGCCGAGGCCGCCGGCGAGCAGGGCAGCGCCGCCAAGTGGACGCACGCGGCGATGGCGCTGGCGACGCGCTCGCTGGAAGGCCGGGCGGAGGAGCCGGACGGCGCGGCGCCGGATCCCGCGGCGGTTCTGAAGATGGCCGAACGGGTGCTCCGCGAGGGGGCGGCTCGCGAGGGCAAGGTCGCCGTCGACATCGGCCCTGACGACGCCCGCAACCTGCTCGAGGGCTGGCTGGCCGGCATGGGCCTGGAGTTGCGCGGCCGTGAGCTGATCGCCTACCTGCAGTCCGACGACTTCTCCCACGCCGACCTGTACCGTCGCGCCCGCCGGATCCACGACCGGCGGCTGCGCTCCGCCCTTGACACCGGTGTTGCGGCTGTCGCCGCCGGCGACTTCCAGAGCGCCGTCGGCGGCCTCTTCGCGGCGCTCGTGCCGGCCGTCCCCTATGCGCCCGCGACCGCGTTCCTGGCGGCGGAGAAGGCGAAGCTGCGGCCCGACCGCGAACGGGCGCGGGTGGCGCTGATCGCCGACGGGATCGGCTCGATGCACGGCGTCACCCACACGATCGAACAGGTCCGCGAGCGCGGGGTCCCCGGCTTCGAGGTCGAGGTGATCGGCACCGACCCCGGCGTCGACCGCCGGCTTCCGGCCGCCGCCGAGCTGGAGATTCCCTTCTACGACGGGATGCGCCTTGGTGTGCCCGGCCTGCCCGATCTGGTCGAGACGCTGGCCGAGGGGGCCTACGACCTGGTCCACGTCACCGCGCCCGGCCCGGCCGGGATCGCCGCGACCTTGCTCAGCCGGATCACCGGCGCGCCGTTGATCGCCAGCTACCACACCGAGCTGGCCACCTACGCAGGCCTGCGCAGCGGTGACGGCGGCCTCGAGGCGCTCGCCCGGGCGGGGCTCGGCGCTTTCTACGCCGCGCCCGGCGCGGTCCTCTCGCCAAGCCCCTCGGCCGACGCCTCACTTGGCGCGCTTGGCGCCGACCCCGCCCGGATCCGGCGCTGGGAGCGCGGCGTCGACCTCGACCGGTTCGACCCGGGCAAGGCCAATCCGGGCGCCTACCCGGGCGAGCTGAAGGTGCTCTACGCCGGCCGGATGACCCGTGAGAAGGGGGTCGACCTGCTCGCTGACACCTTCCTCCGTGCCCACGCCTCCGACCCACGCCTCCACCTGCTGCTGGCGGGTGGCGGGCCCGAGGAGGAGGAGCTGCGGGCGCGGCTGGGGGGGCGGGCGACCTTCCTCGGCTGGCTCGAGGGCGAGGACCTGGCGCGCGCCTACGCCAGCGCCGACGTCTTTCTCTTTTGCAGCCGCACCGACACTTATGGCCAGGTGATCCTCGAGGCGGCGGCGAGCGGCTTGCCGGTCGTCGCCGTCGCCGAGGGTGGTCCGGCGACACTGGTCGAGAATCGCCACACCGGGCTGCTCTGCCGGCCCGACCCCGATCACCTCGCCGGTTCCCTCCTGCAACTTGCCTCCTCGCCGCTGCTGCGCCAGCGCCTCGGCGCCGCGGCCGCGCAGGTCGCTCGCGAGCGTTCCTGGGAGCGGTCGATGGAGCAGCTCGCGGCGGGCTACCAGCAGAGTCTCGGCGCGGCCTCCGAGGCGGCGCCGCAGCCGCTCACCCGCGCGGCCTGAGGTCAGGGGAGCTCGCGGGTGCCTCAGTACGATGGACCGATCGACGATCCCGAGCTCTATTTCAACCGCGAGCTCTCATGGCTCGACTTCAACCAGCGGGTCCTTGAGCTGACCGAGGACCCCGAAGTGCCGCTGCTGGAGCGGCTGCGCTTCTGCGGGATCTACGCCTCCAACCTCGACGAGTTCTTCATGGTCCGGGTCGCCGGCCTCTTCGACCAGCTCGACGCCGGGATCGACGCACGCGGGCCCGACGGGCTCGGCCCGAGCGCTCAGATCGACGCGATCCAGGCCCGGGTGCTCGAACTCGACCGGCGCCTGCACGCCGCCTTCGGCGAGACCCTGCGGCCGGCCCTGGAGGAGCACGGGATCAGGATCGTCTCCCTGGAGACGGCGAGCGAGGGCGAGCGGCGGGAGATCGACGCCCGCTTCCACGAGCAGGTCTTCCCGGCGCTGACGCCTCTGGTGATCGGGATGGGACGGCCCTTCCCCTACATCTCCAATCTCTCGCTCAGCCTCGGCGTGCTGCTCCGGGACCCCGAGAGCGGCAACGAGATCATCGCCCGGGTCAAGGTCCCGAAGGAGCTGCTCGGGCGTTTCCTGCCGGTGGGGGACGGCGACAAGTCCTTCGTCCCACTGGAGGAGGTGATCGCGGCCAACCTCGACGCGCTCTTCCCCGGCACCGACGTGATCGACCACGGCTACTTCCGCGTCACCCGCGACGCCGACTTCACCATCTCCGACGAGGCCGACGATCTCCTCCAGGCGGTCCAGGACGAGCTGCGCCGGCGCCGCTTCGGCGAGGTTGTCCGGCTCGAGGTCGCCGCCGGGATGAACCCGAAGCTGCGCGAGCAGTTGGTCGAGGCGCTGCGGCTGGAAGACCGCGAGGTCTACGACGTCGACGGGCTGATCGACCTCGCCGACCTTGGTGCGATCGCCGACGTCCCCGGCCACACCGAGCTGCGCTACCCGCCCTGGTCGCCGGTGACCCAGCCGCGCCTGCAGGGTGAGGACGACGAGGCGGTCGACATGTTCGCGGCGATCCGCAACCGCGACATCCTCGTCCACCACCCCTACGACTCCTTCGCGAGCTCGGTCGAGCGCTTCGTCGAGCAGGCGGTCGCCGACCCCGACGTGCTGGCGATCAAGCACACGGTCTACCGGACCAGCGACAACTCGCCGCTGGTGCCGTCGCTGATCCGCGCCTCCGAACGCGGCAAGCAGGCGGTCTGCATGGTCGAGCTGAAAGCCCGCTTCGACGAGGAGGCGAACATCCACTGGGCCAAGTCCCTGGAGGAGGCGGGCGTCCACGTCGTCTACGGGATCCCCGGCCTGAAGACCCACGTGAAGGCGATCCTGGTCGCCCGCCGCGAGGGTGAGCGCGTCCGCGAGTACGTCCACATCGGCACCGGCAACTACCACCCGAAGACCGCCCGTCTCTACACCGACTTCGGCCTTTTCACGGCCGACCCCGACATCGGCGCCGACGTCGCCGAGATGTTCAACTTCCTCACCGGGTACGGCCGCCCCGCTGTTTACCGGAAAGTGCTCGTCTCGCCGACGACGATGCGCGACCGGATCGTTGAGGAGATCGAGCGAACGGTGGCGGCCCACGAGGACGGGGAGGAGGCGCGGATCGCTCTAAAGATGAACTCGCTGGTCGACGCCGGCTGCATCCGGGCGCTGTATGAGGCCTCGCAGGCGGGGGTGCGGGTCGACCTCAACGTGCGCGGCATCTGCTGCCTGAAACCCGGCGTGCCTGGCGTCTCGGAGAACATCCGCGTCGTCTCGATCGTCGGCCGCTTCCTCGAGCACTCCCGCGTCTACAGCTTCGAGCGGGGGGACGAGACCCGTGTCCTGACCGGCTCCGCCGACCTGATGCCGCGCAACCTCGACAGCCGGGTCGAGCTGGTCGCCCCGGTCGAGGACCCCGAGCTGAAGGCGGAGATGCTCGACGTGCTCAAGCGCTGCTTCGCCGAGAACGCGAACGCCTGGGAGCTCGACGCGGAGGGGCGTTGGAGCCGCGTGGCTGTCCCGGAGGGCGGCCGGCGAAGCGTCCAGGAGGAGCTGCGCGAGCGCTACGCCGCCCGCGCCGCTGAGCAGCTCGCGGCGGCAGCGGGCTGAGGGACCGCCGGCCCCTGTCTCAATAGGATTGCTGCTTGGCGCGCTTCTCGCTCCTACCCCGTGATCGCACCTTCTTCGATCTCTTCATCGAAGCCGGTCAAAACACGGTGCACGCCTCGCGCCTGCTCGACCAGATGATGCATTCTTGGCCGGAGGATCAAGGGCTCTCACAGGAGGTCCTCAACGCCGAGCAGGAGGGCGACCGGATCACCCACGACATCATCCAGCGGCTCAACTCGACCTTCGTCACGCCGATCGACCGCGAGGACATTTACGCACTCGCCACCCAGATCGACGACATCGTCGACTTCACCGAGGAGGCAGCCGATTTCCTCGGCCTCTACAAGATCGAGGCGCCCATGGAGCAGGCGGTGGCGCTGACCAAGGTGCTCGTCGACGCCTGCGAGCAGCTCGCCCAGGGCCTCGAGCACTTGCCGGAGTTCAAGGACCTCGACAAGTACTGGATCGAGATCCACCGGCTCGAGAACGAGGGCGACCGGATCTCCCGCGACGCCGTCGCCTCGCTCTTCTCCAACGGGATCGACCCGATGGTGGTGATCCGGTGGAAGGACATGTTCGCCGTGCTGGAGAACGCGATCGACGCCACCGAGACTGCCGCGCAGACTCTCGAGGGCATCGTGATCAAGAATTCGTGAGCTCGGACTTCGTCATCGCGATCGTGATCGCGTCGGCGCTCGCCTTCGGGTTCACCAACGGCTTCAACGACACCTTCGACGTGATCGCCACGGCGATCTCCACCGGGGCCGCACCACCGCAGCTGGCGATCGCGGTGGCCGCGGTGCTCAACTTTGCCGGCGCCTTCCTCTCGGTCGAGGTGGCCCGGACGATCGCTCAGGACGTGGTCGACGCGGGAGCGATCACGCCGGCCGTCGTTTTCGCCGGCCTGGTCGGGGCGATCGCCTGGAACATGGCGACGTGGTGGCTCGGCCTGCCTTCGAGCTCCTCCCATGCCCTGATCGGCGGCGTCGTCGGCGCCGCGCTCGCGGCGGCGGGTACCGCCGGCCTCGACGGCACCGGCTTGCTCGACCGGGTGCTGTTGCCGGCGCTCGTCGCTCCGGCGCTCGCCTTCCTCGTCGCGTTCGTCGCGATCGTCATCGCCTACCGGCTCTTCGGCAGGCGCCGGCCGGGATCGGTCACCCGCGGTTTCCGCTACGCCCAGATCGGCTCCAGCGGGCTGCTCGCGCTCGCGCACGGCGCCAACGACATCCAGAAGACCACCGGCGTAATCACCCTGGCGCTGATCGCCAACGGCAGCCTGGGGGGAGACGCGAGCCCACCCGTCTGGGCCACTCTTTCGGCGGCGGCGGCGCTCGCGCTCGGCACCTACAGCGGCGGCTGGCGCCTGCTCCGAACTGCCGGGACGAGGATCATCAAGATGGACGCCGCGCAGGCCTTCTCGGCGCAGAGCGCGGGCGGTGTCGTGATCCTCCTCGCCACCTTCCTCGGGTTCCCGATCTCCACCACCCACGCGATCAACGGCGGCGTGATGGGAGCGGGGGCCACGCGGCGACTCTCCGCCGCGCGCTGGGGGATCGCCGGGAACATCGTCACCGGGTGGCTGCTGACGCTGCCGGCTGCGGCCGCGATCGGGGCCGCGGCCTACGGCCTGATGCGGGTCACCGGGACGGGCGCTGTTGGGCCGGCACTCGTCACCGCGATCTCGTTGCTGCTGCTCGTCGCCGTCTTCGTGCGCCGGGCCAGGACCGGCGTCCGGCTGCGTGCCGCTTGAGTGGCCAGCGTGTCGGCGTACACTTTTGAGCGTGCGTACCGCTCGCAACGTCGCGATCGTCATGGTCCTCGCCTTCGGGGTCGCCTTCGTGCCCGCGGGTGGCAACGCCGCCGAAACGATCCTCACCGCGATCACGATGGGCTTCCTGGCGGGGATCGCCTGGACGCTCTACGTCCTGAGCCGCCAGAACCAGCTCACCCTGGCGACGCTCACCGACGGTCGCAGAGCGATTCTCTACGGGGCCTTCGGGGTCCTCGCCCTGCTCGTCGCCGGCACCGACAAGCTCTTCAACACCGGTGGCGGCACCTTGCTCTGGATCCTGCTTCTCGTCGCTTCAGTGGTCGCGATCTGGCGGGTCTGGGTCGAGGCGAATACCTACTGACGTAGGAGAGATTTGACAAAGGCTTGAGCTTGTGCGCGCCACGCGTGCGGAATTGGGTGGAACGGTTGGCGGGTGCCGCCGAGGACCGCCAGCAGCCAAGGACACGGGGAGGAGGGGACTGCGTCGGTCGAGCTGATCGCCGTGATTCCCTTCCTGGCGCTGGCGGTCCTCGTCGCGGCACAGATCGCGCTCGCCGGGCAGGCGCTCTGGTCGGCGGGTGTGGCGGCGCGGGCGGGGGCGAGGGCAGCGCTCGTCGGTGGGAATGCCGAGCGGGCGGCGAGGCGAGCCCTGCCAGCCTCGATGCGAGCCGACGCCGAGGTCGAGGACAGCGGCGAGGTCTCGGTCCGGGTGCCCGTCCCACGGCTGCTGCCGGAGCTGCCGCGGGTGATGGTCGGCGCTCGCTCCAGCCTGGAGGGCGAGTGATCGGGGAGGAGGCCGGCCAGGCGTCGGTTGAGCTCGTTGCGGGGCTGCCGGCGCTGCTGCTCGCCGCGCTGGTAGCCCTGCAGTTGCTTGCCGCCGGCTACGCGGTCACCGTTGCCGACGGCGCCGCTGAGGCCGGAGCGCTCGCGCTCGCCGCCGGTCGCCCGGCCGAGGCGGCTGCTCGCTCGGCGCTGCCGGGGTGGGCCAGGGACGACGTCGCCGTCTCCATCCGCGGCGGGGAGGTCTCGGTCCAATTGCGGCCGCCCTCGCCGCTGCGGGCGGTGGCGGAGCATCTGACCGTGACCAGCACCGCCGCGGCGCGGCCGGCGCGATGACGAGCGTCGTCAACCCGCTCGGCGGCGCCCCGGTCGTCCTGGTCACGAGCATCGGTACCGCCGAGGGCGCTCGTGGCGCGGCGGCGGCGCTCGCCTGTGCCGGCGCGGATCTTGACCGTGCGACGCTCTTGGTCGACGTCGGCGCCCGTCCGCCTCGCCCGACCCTGCTCGCCTCAGCGGCTGCGCAGCGGCTGGAGGAGCGCCTGATCGCCCACCTGCCGGAGGCGCGGGTCGCCGCCCGCGGCCACGTCTGTCACCTCTCTGTCTCGCCTGACGAGGAAGGCCTCGAGGCCGCCTCGGCGGGGGCCACGATCGTCCGCGACTCGCTCGCCGTGCTGAATCTCCCGGCGGCGACGCTGCGAGAGATGGTCGATGGCACGGTCGGGCCGAGGCCGACCGGCGTCCTGCTGCGAGCGGACGTCGCCGCTGACCGACCGCTCCTGGCGCTCGCCGTCGGCGAACTGATCGGGCGCGGGCTCGCGGTCGGCGTGCTCAAGCGACGCTTGAGCTGGGTGACCGAGCGGCGCGCCCTGTTTGGGGCGCTGCCACTCGAGGCCGGCGCCCTGCCGGGCTCGATCGTCCGGCGCCTCACCGAGCCGGTGGGCGCCGGGACGACCGTGTCGGTCTAGTAGCCGTACGGGTTGGGCGGCGGAGGCGGGGGTGGGGTCTGGGGAGACTGCAGAGCGCCGAGGCTCACCATGTGCCAAGTGCCGCTTCCGGTTTTGATTCCCTCGCCATTGACTTCGCCCTTTTTCGAGTCGCCGGCGAAGGTGTAGAGAGGAAGGCCTTTGTAGGTCACTTGCATCTTGCCCTCGGGGCGTTTAACCGTCCCGAGTTTGACCGGCCCCGTCGGCTTGGTGTCGTTGGAGACGGTGAGCGGAGGCCAGGATTTGAGGCAGGCGGCTTTGCAGATGAATTTGCCGTTCCTCTCGCCGCTGAGGGTGTACAGCGTGAGGCCTTTGACGTCGGTGAGGACGGACTTGCCGACGCTGGGGGCCGCGGCTTTCTTGGCGACGGTCTTGGTGCCCGCGGCGGCGGCGATGCCGGTGGCGAGCAGGAGGGCCGAAAGCAGGGCGAGCAGGGACAGGCTGAAGATCGATCGGTGGGTTGCGGACTTCCGCATTCTGAAGCTCCTTGTTCGGGTCCCGGTCATTGTTGCTTACGGGTGGGCCGGGGGAAAGGTTCGAGCTGTCCGGCTTTCTTTACATAGTCGCGACGGAGAATTTTGTTTGTGCGCGCCACGGGTGCGTTTTTGGTCGGCAGGGTGCCGGGCATGGGATCTTGGCTGGGAAAGCGGGCAGGCGCCATGGGATGGCCGGCGGCGCAGGAGGGTCAGGTGCTGATTCTCGCTCTGGGCGGCGCCTTGGCGGTGATCGCCGGCGCCCTGGCCCTGGTCGCGATCGCCGGTGCGGTGACCGGAAAAGGCCGCGTGCAGCGGGCCGCCGATCTGGTCGCGATCTCTGCGGCGCGCTCGATGCGGGACGACCTGCCGCGGCTGCTCGCTCCCCCGGCGCTCCCGAACGGCGCCCCGAACCCGGCGCACATCGAGAAAGCCGCCTACCTGGCGATGGCCCGGCGGGTGGGCTTGGACGCCGCGAGGGCGAACGGTGTCGCTCCGGGGCGGGTCCGGATCGAGTTCCCGGATGCCCGCTCCTTCGCCCCGGTGCGGGCGAAGGCCGTGGTCGTGGCGAGCCTGGGGGAGGGTGACTCGGCTGCGGACATCGAAGCGGCGGCGGTCGCGGAAGCGGCGGCGCCCACGACGGCGGGGGCGGCGCCGGCGATAGCCACCGGCGGCGGCTACAGCGGGCCGCTGGTTTACCGCGACGGGAGGGGGATGCGGCCGGACGTCGCCGCTGCCTTCGACCGCATGGCGGCGGCCGCACGGGGAGCCGGCCTCGACCTGCTCGTCGTCTCAGGGTTCCGCTCCGACGCCGAACAGGCTGTCCTCTTCGCAGCCAACCCGGACCCCCGTTGGGTCGCACCGCCCGGTCAATCGCTCCACAGGTGCGCAACCGAGCTCGACCTCGGCCCCAAAACCGCGTACGCCTGGCTGGCCGCGAATGCCAACCGCTTCGGCTTCATCAAGCGATATTCCTGGGAGGCCTGGCATTTCGGTTTCACCGCCGGACCGCCGCCGTGTTCGGCCGTGGGCAACACCGTCACCGGAGGCGGGGTGGAGGGCACGCCCGGATCGGCGCCGGCCAGCCTGCCCTCGTTCGTGCCGTCCCGGTTCCGGGCGCTACTGCTGCGCGCCGCCGCTCGCTGGAACGTCTCCGGCTCGCTGCTCGCTGCCCAGCTGATGGCTGAGTCGAACTTCAACCCCTTCGCGGTCTCGCCCGCCGGCGCGGTTGGCATTGCGCAATTCATGCCGGACACGGCAGCCGCTTATGGCCTCGTCGACCCCTTCGACCCCGAGGAAGCGATCGATGCCCAAGCCCACCTGATGTCCGACCTGATCCGGCAGCTCGGTTCCTCCCAGCTTGCCCTCGCCGCCTACAACGCCGGCCCGGCCCCGGTCGAAGCCTGCCACTGCGTGCCCGAGTACCCCGAGACCCAGGCCTACGTCAGCCGCATCCTCGCCCTGCTCGGCGGTGCCGGCGCGCTGGCGCTGCCGAGCTTTGAAGTGAGGTTGGTCGCATGAGCGTCGCCGAGCTACCCGTCCGTCGCGAGCGCCCACCCCTCGCCCCACCTTCATACACCTCCAGGTGTAGAATCCCTCTCATGACGAGAACGAACATCGAGATCGACGACCAGCTGGTCGATCGAGCAATCCGCCTCTACCGGCTTTCCAGCAAGCGCGAGGCCGTCGACCTGGCCCTGCGCAGGCTCGTCGGCGAACCGATCGGCCGGGAGGAGGCGCTTGCGATGGAGGGAACCGGGTGGGCCGGTGACCTCGCCGAGGTTCGTTCCCGCGAAGAGATCCCCGAGCTGTGATTCTCGTCGACAGCTCCGCCTGGATCGAGTTCCTGCGCGCCACCGGCAGCCCGGCGCACCTGCGCCTGCGCGCCGCGCTGCAGCAAGAGGCGGAGCTGGCGAGCACCGACGTGGTCGTGATGGAGATCTTGGCCGGCGCTCGCGACGAGGCAGATCGCGACAGGCTGCGGCGCCTGCTCTTCGGCGTCGAGTTCCTCGCGGTGGAGGGCCCAGCCGACTACGAGCGCGCCGCCGAGCTCTACCGGCTCTGCCGCAACCGGGGCGAGACCCCGCGCAACCTCGCCGACTGCCTGATCGCCGCGGTCGCGATCCGCACCGACGCCGAGCTGCTCTGCGCGGACGCAGACTTCGCGACCATCGCCCGCCACGCGCCCCTCCGACTCGCCATCGACTAGAGATGCATTCAAATGCTAAAATGCAGCAAACTATGCGAACCACGGTCGAGCTCAGCGATCGCACCTATACCCGCCTGCGGGCGAAGGCGGCAGAACAGGGGATGCGCGGCTTCTCGGCGATCGTCGAGGAGGCGCTCGAGCGCTTTCTCGGGCAGGGCGGGGAAGACGATCTTGCGTCCGCCCTGGCGGAGGCCGATGGAGCCTGGAGTAAAAGCGACGTTGAGGAGTGGGAGCAGGCATGCCAGGAGGCATGGGCGAGTTGGCCAGTAGACCGGTACTCGACTCCGACGTCCTGATCGACTACCTGCGCGGCGCCGGGCCGGGCCGCGAGTTGGTCCAGGCACTGATTGGGGGAGGTGGCTACCGGGTGACCGCCGTTACTGCGTTCGAGCTCGCGCTCGGGCGCTCCTACCGTGAGAACCCGCGGCCGGTGCACGCCCTCCTCGGCGCTCCCTTGCTGACCCTGACCCGTAAGGCCGGTTTGCGAGGCGGAGCGCTGCTCGGCGAGCTACGACGCGGTGGCCAGACGATCGGCGTCCGCGATGCCATGCAGGCCGGTATCTGCCTTGAGACCGGTGCGACTCTGGTGACCCGGAACGTCTCCCACTTTGAGCGCGTTCCTGGCCTGCGGCTCTCCCACCCGGCTGAGTTGATCTGAGCTGCAGGCACCGACTGCCTGATCGCGGCGGGTGAACCCGGGCGGCGCTGGGCACGTAGAACCCGGCACCGATGAAAGCCCGCCGAACCGCAGCCACCTTCGCCGCACTCGTTGCGTCGCTCACCCTCTGCGCCGGCGCTCAGGCGCAGGTGACGGTCGGGGAACTCCCGCCCGGCATTCCCCTGGACACCTCAGCGGAGCCACCGCTCGACGTTTGGCAGGGCAAAGCCGAGTCTGGCAGGGGGTACGTGGTCCCCACCGACGGCGTCCTCACTTCCTGGAGCACCACCGCGGCGCCGACCGGCGCGCAGGAGCTCGAGTTCAAGGTCTTCCGCCCCCAGCCCCCAGACCCCTCGGGAGCGGAAAGGATGATGGTCATGGGGCGCGATGGGCCTCGCAAGCTGACCCCGAACGCCGTCAACACCTTCGAGATCGGCATCCCGGTGCGCGCGGGTGACGTCATCGGCCTCAACACCGCGGGCTCCGTCGTGCCGAGCGCCTTCGTCTTTCTCACCGGCCTTCCCGGGGACGCCGCCTCGCTCGCCCCAGGCAGCGGCGCCGTCGGCGCAACGGTGCAGGCAAGCGTTTTTCCAAAACAGGTACGGGTGAACGTAGCCGCCACGCTTCTCCCGCCCCCGGTGATCTCCGGCATCAGCCCGGCAGCGGGACCCTTCAGGGGAAGCACGAGGGTGGTCATCACCGGATCGAACTTCGCCAAGGTCCAGGGCGTCAGCTTCGGGGCGGTATCCGCGGCGCCCTTCACCGTCGACTCGGAAAGCCAGATCACCGCCGTCGCGCCCCCCGGCGCGCAGCCCGTCGCCGTTCCGGTCTCCGTCACGACCCTCGCCGGCACCGCCACGGCGCCGTCGGGCTTCACCTACCTTGCCCCTCCGGCGAGGGGCTGCCGGGTGCCCAAGCTGCAAGGGAAGGCCCTGAAGGCTGCCCGGAAACTGCTGAAGAAGGCCGATTGCCGGCTCGGCAAGTTGAAGCGGCGCGTCGGCGGTACCGCCAAGGTCAACAGGGTTGTCGCGCAGAGCCCCAAGCCTGGCAAGCTTCTCGCCCCTGGAACCAAGGTCAATCTGACCGTGGCGGAGCGCCGCCGGTGAAAGCACGCCGCGCCACCGTCCTCCTGGCCGCGCTTGCCGTGTCGCTCACCGTCTGCGCCGGCGCCAAGGCAGCCGGCGGCACCGCGGTGGGGTGGGGCAACAACGAAATCGGCCTGGTCGGCACGGGTGAGCTGATCGTCAATCCCATCGAGTCCCCGGCTGCGGTCCGTGGACTAACCGAAGCGACCCAGATCTCGTCGGGCAACGACCACGCCCTGGCACTGCGCGCCAACGGTACCGTGGTGGCCTGGGGCCTCAACGACATTGGCCAGCTCGGCGACGGCACCACCGAGAATCGGTTGATCCCAAGCCCGGTGCCCGGCCTTACCGATGTCGTCGCGATTGCAGTCGCCGGCTCCACCAGCCTGGCACTGCGCGCCAACGGCACCGTGATGGCCTGGGGCGATAACGACTTCGGAGGGCTCGGAAACGGCACCAGTACCGGCCCAGAAGCTTGCGGCACCGATGCGTGCAGCAAGTTCCCGGTCCCCGTGCCCGGCCTATCTGAGGTTGTCGCCATTTCGGGCAGCTCCTCCGCCCTGGCGCTGCTCGCCAACGGCACCGTGGTTGGCTGGGGCTTCAACACCAGCGGTCAAACGGGCAGCGGGGCCCGCCTGGATGGTTGCCGCTGTGTGGATCGGCCAACCCTGGTGCCGGGTGTTTCCGGCGCGGTGGCAATCTCGGCGGGGAATGGCAACGGGTCGGCGCTGCTCGCGAACGGGACCGTCAAAGCCTGGGGCGCCAATTCGTCGGGTCAGCTCGGCAACGGCCCCACGCTGGTTGGTGCGTGCAGGTGCCTCGGCCCGGTCACGGTGAGCGCACTCGCCGGCGCGAAGGCGATCGCCTTTGGAGCGTCGCACGGCCTGGCGCTGCTTTCCAACGGCGCTCTCCATGCATGGGGTCACAACGGTGGCGGCGAGCTCGGCAATGGGAGCTTCTCCGAAACCGGCTGCTTCTGCATCCCGGTCACCGCGCCGGTGAGCGGTCTTGCGGGGGTACGAGGAGTGGCCGCCGGCAGCTTCCACAGCCTCGCTCTGCTCCCAGATGGCACCGTCCGGTCCTGGGGCGAAGACGGCAAC
The DNA here is from genome assembly GCA_963832155.1 of uncultured Actinomycetes bacterium. Taxonomy (GTDB): domain Bacteria; phylum Actinomycetota; class Thermoleophilia; order Solirubrobacterales; family 70-9; genus VAYN01. The sequence continues at coordinate 2,361,903 of CAWHTB010000002.1, read as the reverse complement.
GGCCAGCTCGGCGTTCCGGGCTCCGAAGCGAGTCGCAACCTGCCCACCCCTGTCAACGGGATCAGCGGCGCCAGCGCCGTGTTCGCTGACGAACAGAACTCCTTCGCCCTCCTCGGCCCCTCGCAGACCCTGAAAATCTCCTTCGCCGGTGCCGGCAACGGCGCGGTCGGGGGCAGCGGGATTCTCTGCACCGCCGCCGACTGCGAGAGCCGGTACCCGCAAGGCCAGGTCCAGATTCTCCGCGCCGAGCCCTCGGCGGGCAGCGGCTTCGCCGGCTTCTCGGGCCCCTGCCAGGGCACCGGCCCCTGCCAGGTGAAGATGGACGGGGACCAGACCGTTACCGCCACCTTCGGTCCCCCCAAGGGCACCAGGATCACCAGGGCAAGGATCAAGAGCCGGAGCCGCAGGAACTTCGCCCTCTTCTCGTTCACCGCGCCCGGGGCGATCACCGGCTTCCAGTGCAAGCTGACCCGGCCGAAGCCGGCTCGCAAGGGACGGAAAGGCAAACGGCGGCCTCCGAAGGCCCGCTTCGTCGCCTGCCCCGCCTCGAAGCGCTACAAGCGCCTGCGCCCGGGCCGCTACACCCTCCAGGTCAGGGCTCTCAACATCCTCGGCGCCGACGCAAACCCGGCGAAGAAGCGCTTTACGATCAAGGCTCGCAAGGCTCGTAAGCGCAAGGGATAAACGGGCGAATCGCGGGTATGCGGTTCCATGACAGCCCTGCGACGAAAGGGGCCAGATGGCAAGCTCGCACACCCAGATCAAACTCACCGAGGTCAAGGACTCCGCGCCGGAATTCGGCCTTGAGGACATCCATGAAGCGCGCTTCGCGCAGAGCGCGCTCGAGGCTGAGCAGACCGGCCTCAGCCACTACCGCCTCAAGCCGGGGAAGCGGCAGCCGTTCGGACACCGCCACGACGAGGCGGAGGAGATCTACGTTGTCCTGAGCGGCAACGGCCGGTTCAAACTGGACGACGAGATCATCCAGGTGCAACCGCTCGACGCGATCCGGGTCGCCCCTCAGGTGACCCGTGCGGTCGAGGCAGGCCGGGGCGGCATCGAGTTCATCGCCGTCGGCGCCCACCACGACGGGGACGGGGAGCTGATCCAGGGCTGGTGGAGCGACTGACGCTAGACTGCCCGCCGCAATGGCAACCGTCGAGGTACAGGGCGTAGAGGGGATGCAGGCGCTGGTCGGCCAGGAGGTCGGCCCGAGCGAGTGGCGCACGGTCACCCAGGCCGACATCGACGCCTTCGCCGAGCTCTCCGGCGACCACCAGTGGATCCACGTCGACGCCGAGCGGGCCAAGTCCGAGAGCCCCTACGGCACCACGATCGCCCACGGCAACCTCACCCTCTCGATGGTCGACGGCTTCCGCCAGGACCTGATCACCTCCACCGGCTTCGCTCTCGGCGTCAACTACGGCTGGAACAAGATCCGCTTCCCGGCCCCGGTTCCGGTCGACTCCAAGGTCCGCGCCAAAGCAGAGGTCGTCTCGGTCGACGAGGTCGGCGGCGGCTGGTGGCAAGTGGTCACCCGCTTCACCCTCGAGGTCGAGGGCGGCGAGAAGCCATGCTTCGTGGGCGACAGCGTCACCCGCGTTATGGCGCCCGCTGCGTAACCGGCTCGGGGGCACTCTGCGGCTCGGCCTGAGTGGCTCTGGACTTGGGCCCAGCGAGATCTGCAGGCGCTGGCGGCTTTCGCAGCGCGCCGATCATGGCGATCGATGCGTCTACGGTGGCGACCAGCAATGCCAGATCTCGGATCACGATGTTCTCCGGCGATCTGAAGAGGCTGGTGCTGAGGATCGTCGCGCCGAGCACCAGCCAGGCCGGTCGTGCGAGCCGGGTGCTTCCCGCCGTCAGGACCACCGCTGCCAAGCCCAGGAGCCAGACCATGAATTGCGGGCTGAGCACCCGGCTGGTGACGACGAGGAGCAGGATGATGGTGAAGACGAAGTCCCGGCTCACCGTCGCGTCGGCAAGGTCGATTCGGCCGGTGCGGATCGCCTTGGCCCGGTACCACCACCATGTTGCCGCAGCGCCTAGAGCTGCAACGGTCAGCCACTTGAGCAGGCTGGCAACCACGTCCGCGCCGGGGGCGGTGATCTCCCAAGCCCCGTACCGGATCTCCCTGCTCGGAGCCTCTCCCGTGACTATCGCCTCCACGTGCCATGGCACGGTTGCCACCGCTTCTTCCTGGAGCCCGCGCCCATTCTGCTCGCTCAGGAAGGAGGTGGAATCGCCGAAGGCAAGCGTCGAGATCACGACCACGAGTGCGATCGTGCCGAGGGCTGCCGCAACGGCGTGGACGAGCCGGCGCCGGTCCCACTCGCCGAAGAGCAGCACTATTGGCCAGACCTTGATCGACGCCCCCAGCCCCGCCAGGGCGCCGAACCAGTTGGGGCGGCGGTGGATGACGACGAGCGCCGCAACCCCGAGCACCGCGGGGACGAGGTCGAAGCGGAGGACCGCGAAGGTGCCGAGTAGGGGCATGCCCAGCAGCCATACCCACACGCCGGTGTAGTTGCCCGAGCGGCGGCCGAGCAGCGCCAGCAGGCCAAGGCCGGCGAGGTCGACGAGCAACATCAAGCCCACGAAAGACTCCCCGTAGGTACCGGGGCCGAGGCGCGGCAAGAGCATCAGGAAGGCTGCGCCGGGCGGGTACTGCCACGACTCCCCGTCCGGAATCGCCTGGTTAGCAGTCAGATAGTGCGACCAGACCTCATAGTTATTGACGTCCTGCAGCCGCGGCCCAGCGTCATGCCAGAAGCCGACGTCGGTGACCATGAGTCCGCGGGTTGCGACCCAGACTCCGACCCAGATCCACACCATGGGACTGGTGAGGATCGAGCGCAACGCCCCCTTGGTTTCTGCCACGGCCCTCGCCATGGCCTGGTGACTACCAGAAACCAGGTTCGGTCGGTGTCGGCGCATGATCAGGTAGAAGGTGGCAATGGGTGAAGGGGCGCCAGGGGGACGAGTGGTGGTGGTGACCGGCGTTAGCCGCCGGGCGGGAATCGGCTTCGCGGTGGCTCAACGCTTGCTGCGGGACGGCGCCAGGGTTCTGATCCACTCGTTCTCTCCCTATGACGCCGAGCAGCGGTGGGGTGCGGATGCCGGTGGCATGGATGCCTTGCTCAACGAGCTTGGGAGTCCTTCGGACAATCTCGGGCACGTAGAGGCAGACCTCGGTGACCCCGATGCGCCCGGGCGAGTGATCGCGTCCGCGATGAGCGCCTTCGGAGCGGTCGATGCGCTTGTCGTCAACCATGCGCACAGCTCGAGCCAGTCGCTGGAGACGCTCACCGCCGAGGAGCTTGATCGGGCATGGGCGGTGAATGCGCGCGCCGCAGCCCTCCTCACCCAGGCTTTTGCCGAGAGCCACGACGACACCCGACCGAACGGGCGCGTCGTCCTGCTCACCTCCGGGCAGCATCTTGCCCCGATGGCCGACGAGCTGCCCTACGCGATCAGCAAGGGCGCCGTACACCAGATGACGCGCTCGCTCGCCGACGCCCTCGCGGGCCGCGCGATCACCGTCAACGCGATCAACCCGGGTCCGGTCGACACCGGTTGGCCTTCGGACGAGCTGCGCGAGCGCCTGCGGCCCGCTTTCCCCGCCGGCCGCTGGGGCCGCCCGGAGGACGTTGCCGCGATCATCGGTTGGCTGGTCTCCGAGGACAGCGCCTGGATGACCGGCCAGGTGATCGACGCGGAGGGCGGCTTCCGCCGCTGATCGGCTTCTCGTTAGGCTGAATTCGTGTCTGAATGGCCGGCGATCAGGGAGCCGGAACTGCTCGATCGGTTGGCTATGGACGATCGACAGTTCGGGGAGTTCATCCGCGCTCTGATCGCTCGCGTTCCGCCCCGCCGCTATGACGCCGCGGCGCTCGAGCGGGCGATCGGGTACCCCTGGGCGCGACCGCCGGGCTCCTACCGGCTCACCCGCGCGGGCGTCGAGCTACTCGAGGACATGGGGGCGGACGAACGGGAGCGCGTCCTCGCCGAGTTCACCGCCGACGGTGGGGGCAGGCTGCCGGCGCTCGCGATCGGGTCGAACGCCGCCCCTGAGACGCTCGAGCGCAAGTTCGCCCATTTCCCCGAGGAGGACGACCGGGTGGTGCTGGCGCTCACCGGCCGGCTGCATGACTTCGATGTCGGGGTGTCGCCGCAGCCCGCGGTCTACGGTTCGATGCCGGCGACGCTGTTTCCGAGTGAGGGGACGGAGGTGTGCGCGACGGTTCTCTGGGTCACCTCGGCGCAGTTCACCCAGCTCGCCTGGTCGGAGCTCAACTACCGGCTGGGCAAGCTGCGGACGCGCTTCGACATCGACGAGGATGGGACGAGCTTCGACGAGGTTCTCGTCTTCGTGTCCCGGTTCGGCGCCTTCTGCGTCGACGGCCGCCCGATCGCCCTCGCGGCGGTCCCCGCCACCGGGCGGACCGCCGAAGCGCTCACCCAGGAGCAGCTGCTGGACGCCGTCGCCGCGCTTGCCCTCGGGCCCGGGGCCGACGCGGAGACCCTCGTGCGCGCGGTCTACGAGGAAATGGGCGAGGTCGGCATCAAGGTCGCGGCCACGGTGCACAAGGAGTCGGCGCCGTTCGCGTCGGAGCGCTGGACCCCGTTCAGCCCGGCAGCGGCGGGTAACGCCTGATGCGTCCGGTCCTGATCGTCACCGGGCCTCCCGGGGTGGGCAAGACGACTGCGGTCGGCGCCCTGGCGGCGCGGTCGGCCCGGGCCGTCCACCTCGAGGCCGACGAGTTCTTTCGCTTCATCGACTCCGGTTACGTCGAGCCGTGGAAACCGGAGTCCCAGGAGCAGAACGAGGTGGTGATGCGGATCGTCGCCGGGGCCGCGGCGGGCTATGCGGCGGCCGGCTACTTCACGATCGTCGACGGGATCGTCATCCCCACCTGGTTCTTCGAGCCGCTTCGCGACGCGCTCCAGGAGGCCGGGCACCAGGTCGCCTACGCGATCCTCCGAGCGCCGCTGCCGGTCTGCCTGGACCGGGTCCAGAGCCGCGAAGGAGAGCCGCCGATCGATTCCGCCGTGATCGAGCAGCTGTGGCGGAGCTTCGCCGACCTCGGCGACACCGAGCGACACGCGCTGGATGTCGATGGCCGGACCCCGGACCAGGTGGCGGACCTGCTCGAGCGCCGGCTGGCCGACGGAGCCCTCATCGTCTGAGGATTCCGCCGGCCAACTTGCGGAACTGCGCCGCCGTCTATTTGACGGTCAGCGTGCCTTCCATGCCCGCTTCCCGGTGGCCGGGGACGCTGCAGTAGAAGGTGTACTTGCCGGGTTTCAGGTCCACCGTCGTGGTGGCGGAGCTTTCCGTGACCACGTCGGTTTTGCCCACTTCTTTGCCGCCGGAGCTTTCGATCGCGACGTTGTGGGGCACCGATGCCGGGTTGTTGAATTCGACCGTCACTTCACCGGGTCCCCAGGAAGCGGTGTCGGAGGTGTAGGCGAGTTCTCCGCCCGGGTCGGCTTCGAACTTGAGCCCTTCGCCCGCCGAGCTTTCTTCGTTCCCGCTGCCGGCTTCTTCGCCGCTTTCCTGCGTGGTCCCGCCGCTTGCAGAGCCGGTATCCGTCGTATCACTGTCGTCGGAACCGCCACATGCAACCAACGCGAACGACGCGAGGAGGAGGGCGAATGCGAATGCGGCTTTCTTCATAGAACTCCCTTTCCTGAGAAGAACGATCTCTCTCGAGTGTGACTGTATACCTCCAGATACGACCCCACTGGGGTTGGGGTTCAGCGACCCTCGAATCGCGGCTTCTCCCCTGCAAAGAACGCTTGGACGCCGTTGCGCAGATCCTCGGTCGCCATGCTGTCGGCGATCCCGTGGCGCTCGAGCTGCAGGTGCTTGGTGAGGTCGTTCTCGATGCTCTGGCCGCAGAGGATCTTCGCCATCCGCACGTAGTGGGGCGCCATCGCCGCCAGCTTCTCGGCCTTGGCCCGGGCGCGCTCCGCCAGCTCCTCCGCCGGCACCACCTCGCGCACGAGCCCCTCGGCGAGCGCCTGCTCGGCGTTGATGTTGGGGTCTTCGAGCAGCAGCTCCAGCGCCCGGCTGGGGCCGACGACGCGGGGCAGGAAGTAGGTCATGCCGCCGTCTGGTGAGGCGCCGATGCGGCCGTAGGCGCAGGCGAAGAAGGCCGCGTCGGAGGCGATCCGGGTGTCGCAGGCGAGCGCCAGCGAGAACCCGGCGCCGGCGGCGGGGCCGTTGATCGCGGCGATCACCGGGTAGGGGATGCGCCGCAGGTCGACGATCGCGGTGTGCAGCGCCTCGGCGCCGCGGCGGACGTCGGAGGGCAGGTCGATCTCCTCGTCGGAGACGCCTTTCTGGAACCAGTTGACGTCGCCGCCGGCACAGAACGCCTTGCCGGCGCCGGTGATGATCAGCGCCCGCAGCGGCGCCCGGTCGGCCAGCCACCCGTAGGCGACGGTCATCTCGCCGATCATCTCCGGGCTCATCGCGTTGAAGGCGTCTGGCCGGTCGAGGGTCAGGGTCCCGATCTCCCCGTCGATCTCGATCCGCATCGTGTTCAGCTCGGGCGGGCTCAGGGTCTGAGTCGTCATCTCGCTCTCCGTGTCGCGCGTTTGGCCGAGTGGCCAGCAGCCTACCCTTTGACCGATGGCACCAGCCGATGGAGACGGGTCCCTGCCGCGGGCGGAGCGGATCGCCGAGCAGCGCCGGGCGCTGCCCGACTCCCCTGGCGTCTACCTCTTCCACGGCCCCGACGGCGAGCTGCTCTACGTCGGCAAGGCGCGCTCGATCCGCAAACGGGTCGCCTCCCACTTCTCCGGCGGCGAGACCCGGCTCACCTCCCGGGTCGACCGGATCGAGACCCTCGTCACCGCCACCGAGGCCGAGGCCCTCCTGGCCGAGCAGAGCTTCATCAAGCGCCACCGGCCGCGCTTCAACATCCGCCTCCGCGACGACAAGTCCTACCCCTACGTCGCCGTCAGCCTCGACGAGGACTTCCCCCGCGTCTACTTCACCCGTGAGCGCCACCGCGCCGGTCGCGCCTACTTCGGCCCCTTCTCCAGCGCCAAGCGGGTGCGCGAGACCCTCGACCTGCTCGGCAAGCTGTTCCAGTTCCGCACCTGCGAGGGGGTCGAGCCGGGCCGCCGCTCCGGCAGCCCCTGCCTCGACTACTACATCAAGCGCTGCGGGGCGCCCTGCGTCGGCTACGTCAGCCAGGAGGAGTACCGCCACAACATCGACGCCATCGTCGACTTCCTCTCCGGTCGTTACCGCCAGGTCGAGCAGGAGGAGCAGGGGAAGATGGAGGCGGCCGCGGCGGCGCAGGAGTTCGAGCGGGCGGCGCTGCACCGCGACCGGCTGAAGGCGATCCGGTCGTTGTTCGAGCGCCAACGGGTGGCGGGAGGCTCGGTCGGCACCGCCGACCTGATCGGGGTCGCGGTGGAGGGCCCGGACGCCAACGCCCAGGTCTTCCAGGTCCGCGACGGGATCCTCGCCGAGCGCCAGAGCTTCTACCTCGAGAACCAGGCCGAGCGCGAGCCGGCCGAGGTCGCCGAGGAGTTCATCGGCCAGTACTACTCGGCCTCACCGGCGGTGCCGCGGACGATCGTCGTCGGCCCCTACCTGCGCGATCGCGCCGCCGTCCTCGCCGAGGCTCTGAGCGAGCGCCGCGGCTCCCCGGTCGAGGTGCGGGTGGCAGAGCGCGGCGACAAGCGGCGGCTGCGCGAGCTGGCCGAGCGCAACGCCCGCCTGGCGCTCGACCAGGACCGGCTGCGGCGCGAGCACCGCCGCGCCCGCCGGGTCGAGTCGCTGGCCAGCCTCCGCGACGCGCTCGGGATGGAGGAGCTGCCGGTGCGGATCGAGGGCTTCGACATCTCCAACATCGGCGGCGAGCACACGGTCGCCTCGATGGTCGTCTTCGAGGGCGGCGCGACCAAGAAGGCCGAGTACCGGCGGTTCCGCGTGCGCGGGGAAATGCGCGACGCGGGCGGCAACGGCGGGCCCGACGACTTCGCCTCGATGGAGGAGGTGCTGACCCGCCGCCTCAACCGGTACCTCGAACAGGCCGACCTCTCGCCGCACGACGGCAAACGCGACGAGAGCTTCGCCTCGCTGCCATCGCTGATCTTGGTCGACGGCGGCAAGGGCCAGCTGGCGGCGGGGATGCGAGCGCTGCAGCCGTTCGCCGAGCGCGGCGTCACCATCGTCAGCCTCGCCAAGCGGTTGGAGGAGGTTTACGTCCCCGGCCGGGCGGCGCCGATCGACCTGGCGGCGGACTCGGAGGCCTCGAAGCTGCTGCAGCGGGTCCGCGACGAGGCGCACCGGTTCGCGATCGACCACCACCGCGGCCGCCGCGACCGCGACATGCTGGCCGGCTCGGTGTTCGATGAGTTGAGGGGCATCGGGCCGGCCCGGAAGCGGGCGCTCCTCCAACATTTCGGCTCTCCAGAGCGGTTCCTGGCCGCCACGCGCGAGGAGCTCGAGGCGGTGCCCGGACTGCCTGGCAAAGTAGGTCGCGAGATCCACGAGCAGCTCAACAGGACCAACTGAGAAGGCGATGGCGGAGCGGGCCAAGACTAAGCCGAAATTGCCGGCGCGCGTCGACGGCGAGTCCCCGGGCGGTGGGGTCACCCTCATCGTCATCACCGGCCACTCCGGGGCCGGGAAGTCGGAGGCAATTGCGGCCTTCGAGGACGGCGGCTACTTCTGCGTCGACAACCTGCCGCCGCGGATGATCGACAGCCTCGGCGAGCTGTTCCGCCACGAGGGCAGCGGCGTCGAACGGGCCGCGGTCGTCTCCGACGTGCGTGGCGGCGAGTACTTCGAGGACCTGATCCAGGTGCTCGAGGACCTCGAGGGGGGTGGGCTGAAGCCGCTGGTCCTCTTCCTCGAGGCCGACGAGGAGACCCTGCTCCACCGCTACAAGGAGACCCGCCGCCGCCACCCGCTGGCGCCGGAAGGGCGGATCGTCGAGGGCATCCGCGCCGAGCGCGAGCTGCTGGCGGCGCTGCGCGAGCGCGCCGACGTGGTCATGGACACCACCGACCTGACCGGGGCCGAGCTGCGGCGGCGGATCACCGAAGAGCTGCTCGGCCGCGAGGAGCAGGGCAAGCTCGCCCTCACCCTGCTCACCTTCGGCTTCAAAAACGGCCCCCCGCGCGACGCCGACCTCACCCTCGACGTCCGCTTCCTGCCCAATCCCCACTACGACGACCGCCTCCGCCCGATGACCGGGATGGACGAGGAGGTGCGCGCCTACGTCGAGTCCGGGACCCAGGCCGGCGAGTTCTACGGCCGCCTGCTGCCGCTGCTGGAGTTCCTCGTTCCCGCCTACGTCGCCGAGGGCAAGAGCCACCTGACGATCGCGGTCGGGTGCACCGGCGGCCGCCACCGCTCGATCACCGTCGCGGACCGGATCCGCCGCGACCTCGCCTCACGCGAGGACGTGATCGTCGGCGTCAAGCACCGTGACGTCGAGCTGGGGTAACTCAGCCGCGGCGGATGTGGACCGGGCAGGTTCCGGGGTGTTGCCCGGCGAGGCATTTGAGGCGGATCCGACGGATCACGTAGTTCCCGTCCAAGACGACCTGGTTTCGCCGGACCGTCCAACGGCTGGTGAACGCGGCGGAGAAGCGGTTCCGGCCCAGCGTCCAGCTGCTCTTGCAGCGGACTTCCACCTTGCTTTTCCGCTGGCAGCGGAGCGGAAAGATCCTGTACCGATCGCGGAGAACCTCTTCCAGGGTGATTATCTGGACCAGCCATGCATGGGAGATCGTCAACCGGGGAAGGTGTGCCTTTGGCTCAGTTGGTGCGGGCGCTCCCGTTTCGACGGCTGCGATCCAGGCCTGAGCCCACTCGGCGACCGTTTCGACCCGGGTGAAGATGTTGGGCTCGTAGGGGTCGCAGAACGACCCGCCGTTACTGACGATCCCGACCTCCACCTGCGTCCCGTCCAGGCGCGGCGCGATTACGGGGCCGCCGCTGTCACCGGAGCAGGTAGCGACCTCTTCGCTGGGCAGGTCGCCCGCGCAGAGCTGCTGCGAGGGCGAGTAGAAGAGATCGAATGCCCTGGCACGACGCTCGCAGTGGCGATGCGACCGGGTGTTCATCTCGCCGGTCTGAAGGACAGAGGGCGCGGTGTCGGAAAGCTCGGTAAGCCCCCAGCCGGCGAGTCGCACCGGCACCCCTGGCGCCAGGAACAGAAGGATCAGCTCGAAGGCGAGACCAAGCAGCGGCCAGAGGACGAAGACGAGAATCACTGCTGCGACGCCGGCGGCGATGGAGAACGCGATGCTGTCCGTGAAGGTCCACGCCAACGTTTCAGCCCCCGCGTCGAGAGCTCGCTCTCGGTCCTTGCTCCGCCAGCGACGTCGCCAATCCGGCAACGGCCGGTTCGTCCAGCGCCGCTTCACCCGCCACCGGTCCCCGTCCGGGGAGCTGACGATCTGTCCGCCTCGCATCGCCGGGCACTCTACGACCTAGAATCGCCAGCCTTGCCAGAACCTGTCATATCCATCACCGGCCTGCGGATGAGCTACGGCGAGACCGAGGCCGTCCGCGGCATCGACCTCGAGGTGATGCCGGGTGAGGTCTTCGCCTTCCTCGGTCCCAACGGGGCCGGCAAGACGACCACGGTGGAGATCCTCGAGGGGTACCGGCGCCGGACCGGGGGAGAGGTGAAGGTTCTCGGCGAGGATCCGGAGCACGCCGGCCGCGAGTGGCGCGAGCGGATTGGGATCGTCCTGCAGAGCGGCCGGCTCGATCCCTACCTGAGCGTGCGTGAGTCTCTCGGTCTCTACGCCGGGTACTTCCACTCGCCGCGGCCGGTCGACGAGGTGATCGAGCTGGTCGGGCTGCAGGGCAAGGCGGACGAGCGCCCCGGCAGTCTCTCCGGTGGCCAGCAGCGCCGGCTCGACGTCGGCATGGCCCTGATTGGCGACCCCGAGCTGCTCTTCCTCGACGAGCCGACCACCGGGTTCGACCCTTCGGCGCGGCGCCAGGCCTGGGACGTGATCGCCGGCCTGCGCGATCTCGGCAAGACCGTCTTCCTCACCACCCACTACATGGACGAGGCCCAGCGCCTCGCCGACCGGGTGACGATCATCGCCGCCGGTGAGATCGTCGCCCGCGGCACCCCGGAGGGCCTGGGTGACCGGGAGAACGGGACAGCGACGATCCGGTACCGCTCCGGCGGGCGCGACGTCGTCGTCGAGACCGCCACCCCGGTCGAGACCCTGCACGAGCTGACTGGGAAGGCGCTCGCCCGCGGCGAGGAGCTCGAGGGCTTGGAAGTGACGCGGCCCTCGCTCGAGGACGTCTACCTGGAGCTGACCGCGGCCGCCGAGACGGAGGCCGCCACGCCTCGGGGGGCCGCCGAGTGAACGCCCTCGCCCTGGTCGGCCACCAGTTCCGGTACGACCAGAAGGCGTTCTGGCGCAACCCGGCGGCGGTCTTCTTCACCGTCATGTTCCCGGTCGTCCTGCTGCTGATCTTCGCCACCGTGTTCGGCGACGAGACGGTCGACGTGCGCGGCGGGGTCGAGACGACCACCTACTACGTGCCCGCGATCATCACCCTCTCGGTGATCTCGGCGACGATGCAGACCCTGGCGATGTCGCTGGTGATCGCCCGCGAGGACGGCAGGCTGAAGCGCAGCCGCGGCACGCCGATGCCGCCCTGGGTCTTCATCGCCGGCCGGATCGGCAACTCGATCGTCGTCGCGCTGCTGATGATGCTGCTCCTGGCCGCGATCGGCCGCGTCCTCTACGGGGTGCCGATTCCCTGGGACCGCTCGCCGGCGATCCTGATCACGCTGGTCGCCGGTGCGGCGTCCTTCTGCTGCCTCGGGGTAGCGCTGACCGCGGCGATCCCCTCCCAGGACGCGGCCGCGCCGATCGTCAACGCGCTGCTGCTGCCGCTCTACTTCCTCTCCGGCGTCTTCATCCCCGACGACCAGCTCCCCGAAGGTGTCATCCACTTCGCCGACGTCTTCCCGATCCGCCACTTCTTCGAGGCGCTGCTCGACGCCTACCTGCCGGCAGTGGGCGGTGGCACCGCGATCTCCTGGGACAACCTTGGTGTGTTGGCGATCTGGGGTGTCGTCGGCCTCCTGCTGGCGGTCCGTTTCTTCCGCTGGACCCCACGTTCAGGCTGACACACGGAGCTGACCGGCCGACCTCGACCGGAGTACACATATAGCCTCCCAATCCCATGCTGCATCACGTCCTCCTGGAGGTTGCTGACCTCGACCGCAGCGCCGCCTTCTATGACTCCATGCTCGCCCCACTGGGTTGGCGACGGCATTTCGAGGAGGACGAGACGATTGGGTGGGGCATCGCCAAACCGGTCTTCTTCGTCGCCGCGCACCACGATCCCAAGCCCGGCTTCGGGCTGCTGAGCTTCTCGGCGCTCGGCATCGTCGCCGTCAAGGCGGCCTGGGAGGGAGGGGTGAAAGCGGGCGGCGTCAGCGTCAGCGACCCGGGCGAACGGCGCTCCCACGGGTCCGGCTCCTACTCGGCTTTTCTCAAGGACCCAGACGGGTATGAGATCGAGGTCACGATCGGCGCCGACTAAGCTCGGCGAGTACCCAGGATCGCACCCCAAAATCGAATTCAGGAGGTAGTGACTTCATGGCTGTGAAGGTCGGCATCAACGGTTTCGGACGCATCGGTCGCAACGTCTTTCGCGCTGCACACGCGGCGGGTGCGGACCTCGAGTTCGTCGCAGTCAACGACCTCACCGACCCGGCCACGCTCGCCCACCTTCTCAAGTACGACTCGATCCTCGGCCGCTTCCCCGGCGAGGTCAACGTAGGCGAGGGCGCGATCTCGATCGACGGCACCGAGATCAAGGTGCTCTCCGAGCGCGACCCCGCCGCCCTGCCCTGGGGCGACCTCGGCGTCGACGTCGTGATCGAGTCGACCGGGTTCTTCACCGCCCGCGACGACGCCGCCAAGCACCTCGCCGCCGGGGCGAAGAAGGTGATCATCTCCGCTCCAGCCAAGGAACCGGACGTGACCGTGGCGCTCGGCGTCAACTTCGACACCGATTACGACCCCGCCGCCCACGACATCATCTCCAACGCCTCCTGCACCACCAACTGCCTGGCGCCGATGGCGAAGGTGCTGAACGACTCCTTCGGGATCGAACAGGGTCTGATGACGACGATCCACGCCTACACCGCCGACCAGCGGCTGCAGGACATGCCGCACTCCGACCTGCGCCGGGCGCGCGCCGCGGCGATCAACCTGATCCCGACCACCACCGGGGCCGCCAAGGCGGTCGGCCTGGTGCTGCCGGAGCTGAACGGGAAGCTGAACGGGCTCGCGATGCGGGCACCGGTGGCGACCGGTTCAGTCGTAGACCTCGTCTTCTCGACGCCGGACCCGCTCACCCCCGAGCAGGTCAACGCCGCCGTCAAAGAGGCCGCCGAGGGCCCGCTGGCGGGAATCCTCTCCTACACCGAGGACCCGATCGTCTCCACCGACATCGTCGGCGATCCGCACTCCTCGATCTTCGACGCCGGCCAGACGATGGTGATCGGCGACGGTCGCCTGGTCAAGGCGGTCAGCTGGTACGACAACGAGTGGGGTTACTCGAACCGGTGCGTCGAGCTGACGGGCAAGGTCCTGGCGGGCGCCTGAGCCCGGTCCCGGCCGCCGCCGTGAGCTTCCCCAAGGCAAGCGTTCGCGACGCCGAGGTGTCCGGTCGCAGGGTCCTCGTCCGGGTCGACTTCAACGTCCCGCTCGAGGACGGGCGGGTCGCCGACGAGATGCGGATCCGCGCCGCCCTGCCGACGATCGAACTGTTGCGCGAGCGCGGCGCCGCCCTCGTCCTCGCCTCGCACCTCGGCCGGCCCGGCGGCAAGGTCGACCCGGCGCTCTCGATGCGCCCCATCGCCGAGCACCTCGGCGAGCTGCTGGGGACCGAGGTGAAGCTGGCGCCGGCGGTGATCGGCGAGGACGTCGAGCTGACCGCAGGTGGGCTCGGCCCCAGCGACGTGCTGCTGCTCGAGAACACCCGGTTCGAGCCGGGGGAGACCGAGAACGACCCGAGGCTGGCCGAAGCCCTCGCCGAGCTGGCCGATCTCTACGTCAACGACGCGTTCGGCGCCGCCCACCGTGCCCACGCCAGCACCGAGGGCGTCGCCCACCACCTTTCCGGCTACGCCGGCCTGCTGCTGGAGCGCGAGGTGACCGAGCTGAGCGCGGTGGTGGAGTCGCCGCGCCGGCCCCTGGTCGTGGTCCTCGGTGGCGCCAAGGTGTCGGACAAGATCGGCGTCATCGACCGCTTCCTCGATCTCGCCGACCGGATTCCGATCGGCGGCGCGATGGCCTTCAGCTTCTTCCGCGCCCAGGGCGTCGCCACCGGCGACTCGCTGGTCGAGGAGAAGGGGGTGGAGCTGGCAGCGGAGGCGCTGGAGCGGGCCAAGGACTCCGATTGCGAGCTGATGCTGCCCACCGACCTGGTGCTCGGCCGCGGCTTCGACGCCGACACCGAGCGCCGCGCGAGCGACTGCGTCGAGGTCCCCGAGGGCTGGATGGGCCTCGACATCGGGCCCCGCACCGCGGCCCGCTACGCGAAGGCGGTCGCCGAGGCCGGGACCGTGCTCTGGAACGGGCCGATGGGCGCCTTCGAGATGGAGCCCTTCGCGGCCGGGACCCGCGCCGTCGCCGAGGCGGTGGCGAGCTCGTCCGCAACCACCGTGGTCGGCGGCGGCGACTCGGTCGCGGCGCTGCGAAAGTTCGGCCTCGACGACGAGGTGGACTGGCTTTCGACCGGAGGAGGAGCATCGTTGGAGCTGCTGGAGGGAAAGAAACTGCCGGGCCTGGAGGCCCTGCTCGACGCGGAGGGCACGAATGGCTGAGCGCACCCCGTACATCGCCGCCAACTGGAAGATGAACAAGACCATCGCCGAGGCGGCCGAGTTCGTCGACGCGCTGTTGCCGCGGATCGCCGCGACCCAGAGCGACGTCGTCATCTGCGCTGCGTTCACCGCCCTCTCCGAGGTGGTCGAGCGTTCCCGCGGCAGCGCCGTCCGGGTCGCCGCCCAGAACATGCACGAGGAGGAGTCGGGAGCGTTCACCGGCGAGGTCTCCGCCTCGATGCTGGTCGAGCTCGACGTCGAGGCGGTGGTGCTCGGCCACTCCGAGCGCCGCCAGTACTTCAACGAGACCGACGAGGCGCTGGCGCGCAAGGTGCCGGCGGCGCTCGCCGCGGAGCTGGAGCCGATTCTCTGCGTCGGCGAGAGCGAGGCCGCCCGCGACGGCGGTGAGACCGAGGCGGTGCTGGAGCGCCAGCTGCAGGCCGATCTCGCCGCGGTCGAGTCCACCGACCTGGAGCGCGTCGTGATCGCCTACGAGCCGATCTGGGCGATCGGCACCGGTCGCACCGCCACGCCGGAGCAGGCCCAGGACGCCTGCGGGTTCATCCGCGACGTGGTGCGGATGCGCGGCGCCGCGGCCGACCGCGTCCGCGTCCTCTACGGTGGCTCGGTGAAGCCGGACAACGCCGCCGAGCTGCTCTCCAAACCCGACGTCGACGGTGCCCTGGTCGGCGGCGCGAGCCTCGACCCGGACGACTTCGCCGCGATCGTCGAGGCGGCGGGCTGACCCGGGTGCCCGCCGCGACCGTCCCCTCGGTGGCGCTGGTCATCCTCGACGGCTGGGGGTTGGCTGAGCCGGGCCCCGGGAACGCGATCTCGCTCGCCCAGACCCCCGTCTTCGACCGCCTCTGGGAGAACTGTCCGCACACCAGCCTCTCCGCCCAGGGGCGCGACGTCGGCCTGCCCGACGGTCAGATGGGTAATTCCGAGGTCGGCCACCTCAACCTCGGCGCCGGCGCGGTGGTCAAGCAGGACCTGGCCCGGATCGACGAGGCGATCGCCGACGGCAGCTTCTTCGAAAACGAGGTCCTGCTCGAGGCCTGCGATCGCGCCCGTTACAGCCCGCGCGGCCGGCTGCACCTGCTCGGCCTGGTCTCCGACGGCGGCGTCCACTCCGGCTGGGAGCACCTCGAGGCCTGCATCGAGCTGGCCTCCCAGGAGGGCGTCCCCGACCTCGTCTTCCACGCCTTCACCGACGGCCGCGACACGCTCCCGCACGGGGGCCGCGGCTACCTCGCGGAGCTGGAGCGGTGGCTGCACCAGGCGGGGCGGGTCGGGACGGTCAGCGGTCGCTACTACGCGATGGACCGCGACACCCGGTGGGAGCGGACCAAGCTCGCCTACGACGCGATCGTCCACGCCGAGGGCCTGGGGGCGGCGAGCGCCGCCGAGGCGATCGAGGCCGCCTACGCGCGCGATGAGACCGACGAGTTCGTCAAACCGACCGTGATCGGCGACTACGACGGGGCGGAAGCGGGAGACGTCGCGATCTTCGTCAACTTCCGCCCCGATCGCGCCCGGCAGCTGACCCGCGCCCTGGCCGAGCCGGGCTTCGACGAGTTCCCCCGCGCCGACGGGCCGGTGCTGGACCTGACCGCGATGACCGCCTACCGCAAAGGGTGGCCGTACCCGGTCGCCTTCCCGGAGGAACGGCCGAAGACGACGCTGGCCGAAACGATCGCCGCGGCCGGGGGCAGGCAGCTGCACGTCGCCGAGACCGAGAAGTACGCGCACGTCACCTACTTCTTCAACGGCGGCCGCGAGCAGGAGCTGGAGGGGGAAGGGCGCTTCCTGGTCGACTCCCCCCGCGATGTCCCGACCTACGACCACAAGCCGGAGATGAGCGCTCGGGAGGCCGCCGAGGCGTTCGTCGAGCACTGGCGCGACGGCGATTACCGGTTCGGGATCATCAACTTCGCCAACCCCGACATGGTCGGCCACACCGGCGTCATCCCGGCGGCGGTGGCAGCGGTGGAGACGGTCGACGGGCTGCTCGGCGAGGTGGTCGAGGCGGTGCGGGCGAAGGGCGGGGCATGCATCGTCACCGCCGACCACGGCAACTGCGACCACATGCTCGAGCCCGACGGCTCTCCCAACACCGCCCACTCGCTCAACCCGGTGCCGCTAATCGCCACCACGGATGGGGTGGAGCTGCGCGAGGGCGGCATCCTCGCCGACGTCGCCCCGACCGCCCTCGAGCTGCTCGGCATCCCCCAGCCCGAGCCGATGACCGGCCGCTCGCTGATCGCGGGGACGCGATTGGCGAGTTGAGCACACCCTGGGGTGCACAACTCGCCAATTGGCGACCATGAGGAACGAGCCGGACAGGCTGAGGTTCGAGATCGGGGCCCGGGACGGGGCCGCGCGCGCCGGCACCCTGCACACCCCGCATGGGCCGGTCGAGACGCCGGCCTTCATCCCGCTCGCGACCAAGGGGTCGGTGCGCGGGCTCGACACCGACGAGGTCGCCGACCTTGGCTACCAGCTGACGCTCGGCAACACCTACCACCTGTTCGTCTCCCCGGGCCCGGACCGGATCGCTGCCGCCGGGGGGCTGCACGGGTTCATGAGCTGGGAGGGGGCGCTGATCACCGACTCCGGCGGCTTCCAGGTCTTCTCGCTCGCCCACGGCGGCGTCGCCAACGAGATCAAGGGCAGCGGCCGCTCCGGCGGCGAGCCCGGCTCTCGGGTCGAGATCGACGAGGAGGGCGCCCGCTTCCAGTCCTACCGCGACGGCTCGGAGCTGTTCATCTCGCCTGAGGTCTCGATGCGGGTCCAGGCCGACCTCGGTTCTGACATCGCCCTCGTCTTCGACGAGTGCACGCCCTTCCATGCCGACCGCGAGTACACCGCCCGCTCGACCGAGCGCACCCACCGGTGGCTCGACCGCTGTCTCACCTGGCACGACGAGGAGGGGCCCGAGCGCCAGGCGGTGTTCGGGATCGTCCAGGGCGGCGTCTATGAGGACCTGCGACGGGAATCGGCGCAGCGCGTCTCCGAGGCCGCCGTCGACGGCATCGCGATCGGCGGCACCCTGGGGCGCGACAAGGCCGAGATGCACGACGTCCTGGCGATGACCGCGCCGCTGCTGCCCGAGGCCGCCGCCAAGCACCTGCTCGGGATCGGCGAGGTCGACGACCTGCTCGGCGGCATCGCCCTCGGACTCGACGTCTTCGACTGCGCCGTCCCCACCCGCCTCGCCCGCCACGGCGTCGCCCTCGCGCCCGATCCCGCGCGCCGCTTCCGCCTCGACATGCGCAAGGGCGGCTGGGTCGGCGACCGCGACCCGCTGGTCGCCGGCTGCCCCTGCCCGGCTTGCCGGCGCCACGATCGCGACTACATCAGCTACCTCTCCCGCGCCGAGGAGCTGACCGCGGTCCGCCTGATCGTCCTCCACAACCTCACCTACATGCACCAGCTCACCACCCACGCCAGGGCCGCGATCGAGGCCGGCTGCTTCGACGCCTACGCCGCCGCGGTGCTCGGCGGCGCCCCTCCGTGGGACGCTATTCGGTGTTCTTCTCCACCAGGTCCTTGAATTCTTCGACGACCTTGTCGACGGTGTCGCCGGCGACCTTGGTCACTTTCACCCCGGCCGCTCTGTCGGTGGTGAGGATGACGGCGGTGGCGACGGCGCCGGCGACCAGGACCAGGGCCACCGCGGCGAGGACGAAGCGGACGAAGCGGGAGAAGGCGGAGCGCTTGCGCGGCGGCGCGGCGGGCTGCCGGGGCGGTGGCGGAGCGGGGGAGACCCGCGGCTCGGGCCGCCGGGTCGGCGAGGGCCGCGCCGGCCGGTACTCGGTCTGCCCGGTGCGGTCGAGGTGGCGGGTCGCCGCCGTCTCGCCGCCGAGGACGCCGGTAGCCGCGGTGCCCCCGTCCAGCGGCAGCGTCACGTCCTCGCCTTCGAGGCCCAGCCGCAGTCCGGTCGCCAGCTCCTCGGCGCTGGCGTAGCGCCGGTTCGGGTCGCCCTCGAGCGCCCGCAGCACCGCGGCGCCGAGCGGCTCGGCGACCTCGCTTTCATAAGCGCTCGGCGGCAGCGGCTTCTCGTTCTGCTGGCGCACCGCCAGCTCGGCCAGCGAGGAGCCCTCGTAGGGGAGGCGGCCGGTGAGGAACTGGTAGAGGACGACGCCGAGCGCGTAGACGTCGGTCGCCGGGGTCGCCTCCTCGCCCCGCACCTGCTCGGGTGCCAGGTAGGCGGCGGTGCCGACGACCGAGCCGACCTGGGTGATCCGCGTCTGCTCGATCGCCCGGGCGATGCCGAAGTCGGTCAGCTTCACGGTCATCTCGGCGGCGCCGCCGACGGGCCCGCCGACGACCATCAGGTTGCCCGGCTTGACGTCGCGGTGGATGATCCCGCGGCGGTGGGCGTAGTCGAGCCCGGCGCAGGCCTGGATCCCGATCTCGGCGGCGTTGTCCGGGTCGACCGGGCCGTGCCGCTGCAGGATCTGCGCCCCGGAGCGCCCCTCGACGTACTCCATGACGATGTAGTGGCGGCCGTCGTCGACCCCGGTGTCGTAGACCTGGACGATGTTGGGGTGAATCAGCTTGGCGACCGCCAGCGCCTCGCGGCGGAAGCGGGCGACGAAGCGCTCGTCGTCGGAGAGGTGCTCGGCGAGGATCTTCACCGCGACGGTCCGCTCGAGGATCCGGTCGGTCGCCTTGTAGACGTTCGACATCCCGCCGGAGCCGAGCCGCTCGCTGGTCTCGTAGCGCCCGGAAAGCGTTCCCGCCTCCATCATTCGCCTTCCACGGCCGTGCCCGGGCCGACCCCGCCCGAGGGCGGTCCTTCTTCCGGTTCGACTGGCGGCCCTTCGCCCTGCCCTTTTTCTTCGCCTTTGCCGTTGGCCTGGGGCGGCAGTTCCGGGCCTTCGCCCGTTTCCGGCCCTTCTTCTTCGGCTTCTTTCTCGTCTTTCTTAGGCTTCTCGGGCTTTTCCTTCTCCTCCGGTTCCGCTTCCTCGGCTTCTTCGATCGTCGGCACCGTTTCTTCTTCTTCCGGCGCTTCTTCGCATTCCGCCGCCACGTTTTCGGTCAGCCTGGCGGCGCCTTCGGCGAGCGCCTGCTGCAGTTCTTTGTCGACCCCGGTCAGCTCTTCCACCTGGTTGGCGATTTCGATCGCCGAGCTCTCGGCGCCGGCGCATTCGCCTTCGGCGACCAGCTGTTCGACCTGGTCGAGGTTGGCGTCGATCTGGCTCGCGGTCGCCCCGGGAAGCAGCTCGGCGTCCTCGCCGCTGCCGCAGGCAGGGAGCGCCACCGCCGCGGTCGCGGCGATTGCAAGGATGGGCAGGGATGTGCTCAGGCGACCCATGATTCGAGTCTAGACAACACCGGCGAGGCCATATTTGCCCTGCATTTGGGCATCACCGGCCCACCCCGAGGCGCTCACCGAGCGCGCTCGGCAGGCCGGCGGCGAGGATCGCCTCGGCGGCGGCGTCGATGTCGTAGGGCACCCGGTGGAAGCGCGCCGTCCACTGCTCGGTGTCGAGCTCCAGCCAGGCGGCGCGGGGGTCGGCGTCGCGCGGCTGGCCGACGCTCCCCGGGTTGAGCAGCCACTCTCCGGTCCCGACCTCGAGCACGGCACCCTCACCCGCCTGGGACCCCTGGGTGAAGCTCGGCTTGGTGTCGGCCGGCCTGGTGAAGAAGAGCGCGATGTGCGAGTGGCCGATCAAGCAGACGCGCTCGGACTGGGCCTCGAGGGCCGCCTCCGCCTGTTCGATCGAGAGCACGTATTCCCAGACCGGGTCCCGCGGAGAGGCGTGGTAGAGGCCGAGCCCCTCGCGTGCGCCGGCCGGCTCCAGGCTGCGCAGGAACTCGATCGTCTCCTCGCTCGCGTTGGCCCGCGTCCACTCGACCGCAGCGGCGGCGGAGTCGGAGAAGGTCGAGACGTCGAGCTCGCCCAGCACCGCGAGGTCGTGGTTGCCGACCAGGCAGACATCGCAGCGGTCGCGGATCAGCGCCGTGCAGCCGTCGGGGTCGGCTCCGTAGCCGACCATGTCGCCGAGGCACCAGAGCTCGTCGACGGCCGCCTCCTCGATCGATCCGAGGACGGTCTCGAGGGCGGGCCGGTTGGAGTGAACATCGCTGAGAACGGCTACGCGCAAGCGGCCAGCGTACCCTGGCTCAGCTCCGGTCCATACGATTGCCCCATGGCCGCCGCCGATTCCATCGCCCAGCTGAAGGACGCCGTCGAGGACGCCGCCCGGGCGCTCCGGAACGGCGAGCCGACCGAGCCGGCCCCGGTCCTCGACCGGCCGCCGAAGCCCGAGCTGGGCGACTACAGCTCCAACGCGGCGATGCTCCTGGCCGGCCCGCTCGGGGACAACCCGAGGGCGGTCGCCGAGCGCCTGCGCGAGCAGCTCGAGGCGGAGCTGGGACGCGCCGGCAGCCTCGAGCGGGTCGAGGTCGCCGGCCCGGGGTTCGTCAACCTCTTCCTCTCCGACGCCTGGTACCTGCGCGCGCTCTCGGAGCTGGTCGCGGCCGGGGAGGCGCTCGGGCCGGCCCCGGCCGAGACCGCCGAGCGCGTCCTGGTCGAGTTCGTCTCCGCCAACCCGACCGGGCCGCTGCACGTCGGCGGCGGTCGCCACGCCGCCTACGGTGACGCCGTGGTGCGGCTGCTGGAGGCGGCCGGCCACCGGGTCGAGCGCGAGTTCTACGTCAACGACGCCGGCGCCCAGGTGGGCAACTTCGCCGACTCGCTCGCCGCCAGGATGGCGGGCGAGGAGCCGCCCGAGGGTGGCTATGAGGGCGAGTACGTGATCGAGCTGGCGAACCGGATCGAGGCCGAGGGGATCGACCCGGCCGATCGGGAGGCGCTCGGCCTGCGCGGGATCGAGCTGGTCCTCGACGGGGTGCGGGGGACTCTCGAACGCTTCGGCGTCGAGTTCGACACCTGGTTCCACGAGCGCGACCTGTACTCGCGGGGCGAGGTCGAGACCGCGCTCGCCAAGCTCGGGGAGGCCGGGCACACCTACCGCCACGAGGACGCGCTCTGGCTGCGCACGACCTCCTTCGGCGACGACAAGGACCGGGTCCTGATCCGCGCCAGCGGGGAACCCACCTACCTTGCCGCCGACCTCGCCTACCACTGGGACAAGGTGGAGCGCGGCTTCGACCGGTTGATCGATGTGCTCGGCGCCGACCACCACGGCTACGTGGCGCGGATCCGCGGCGCGATCGAGGCGCTCGGCGGCGATCCCGAGGCCTTCGAGGCGCTGATCATGAACCTCGTCCACATCGTCGAATCCGGCGAGCGGGCGCAGATGTCGAAGCGCAGCGGCGACTTCGTCTCGCTCGACGAGCTGCTCGACGACATCGGCGTCGACGCGGCGCGCTGGTTCATGCTCTGGCGCAGCCACGAGACCACCGTCGACCTCGACCTCGACCTGGCCCGCAGCCAGTCGAACGAGAACCCCGTCTACTACGTGCAGTACGCGCACGCCCGCATCGCCAGCATCCTGCGCAAAGCCGGCGGGGCGGGGGAGGACGCGGCGGCCGGCCTCGGCGACGTTGCCCGCACGGCACCGGTCGAGCCAAGCGAGCGGGCCCTGATCAAGCGCCTGCTCGAGTTCCCCGCCGAGGTCCGCGAGTCCGCCGCACGCCGCGCCCCGCACCGGATCTGCGCCTACTCGACCGCCGTCGCTGCCGACTTCCACGCTTTCTACCGCGACTGCCAGGTGGTCGGTGCCGAGGGCGAGGGGGTGGAGCGTTCGCGGCTGGCGCTGTGCCTGGCGACGAAGCGCACCATCGCCGCCGGCCTCGGCCTGCTCGGCATCTCCTCCCCCGAGCGGATGTGATGCTGGGAGGGCGTCGCAAGCTGCCGGTCCTGGCCGAGATCTCCGGCCCCGACTCCGACCCGACGCGGGTTTTCTCGCTGCGCCGCGACGACCTCGAGCGCCTCGCCGACCTGCGGCAGGACCTGACCCGGCGCAAGTGCCTGTTGGTGACCGGGGAGGAGGACGTCGCCAGGACGGTCGCGGTCGCGGTGGCGGGGGTGAGCTGTGCGGCCGGGCGGCGGGTGGTCCTCGTCGACTGCGACCTGGCGAAGCCGAGGCTGGCCGCGGACCTCGGCCTTGCCGAGGCGCCGGGGGTGCACGAGTACCTGCGCTGGGAGGCGACCGCCCCCGAGCTGCTGCAGCCGGTCTCCCTGGCCGGCTCGGCCTCGGCCGGCGCCGGCGCTCCGCTGGCGGTCATCGCCGCCGGCCGGCAGGCGCCGGACCCCCGCATCCTGCTCAGGCTGGAGAGCTTCCGTCACATGGCCTCGAAACTCCGCAACGCCTACGACCTGGTCGTGCTTGCCGGGCCCCCGCTCCTCGCCGGCAGCTCGCTGCCGACGCTCGCGCAGGAGGCCGATGCGGTGCTCGCCGGTCTCACGCCGGAGCAATCGAGTGGCAAGGCCGCCCGCGCGGCCCGCGCGGCGATCCGCCCGCTGTCCGCCGACCCGCTCGGCGCGGTCGTCATCGGCGCGGCCGCTCCCGCCGAATCGGCCGGCTAGAGGTCGTAGCGGGCGAGGTCGGCGTCGAGCCGCCTCGAGTCCTCATCACTGGGCCCGCCGCCGTCCGGGGAGGAGCCGCCGTGGGGGGGATCTCCGGCGCGTCGCCAGCGCGCAATCCCCAGCCCGAGTGCCACCACCGCAACGAGGAAGGCGACGATTGGGACCAGGTAGGCGGAGAGGGTGAAGCCGGAGCCGCGCGGCAGCGCCAGGACCTCGTCGCCGTACTGGGCGACCAGCGCGTCCTTGATCTCCCCCTCGGTCTTCCCTTCCGCGATCAGACGGGAGATGAAGGCTTTCTGCCGTTTCGCCTGTGGCGCTTCGGCGAGCTGGAGCAGGGTGCCGCAGACCGGGCACATCACCTCGGTTTCGATCTCGCTCAGCGTGGTCTGTGGCGCACCGGCCGCGCTCGCGGCAGGCACGACGGCCAGCGCCGCCATCAGCAGGAGGGGCAGCGCGGCGCGGGGCAACTTACGCTGCCATAGGCCAAGAAAGATGCCCCGGCCCTTCACGATCGACCGCCCGGCAGCAGCGGCGCGACCGAGTCGCGCAGGTACTCCTCACCGACCGGCCCGGGGATCGCCAGCCGCACCTTGCCGCGCGGGTCGATCAGGAAGTTCTCCGGCACCCCGCTGGCGCCGAAGTCTTCCTTGGTGTCGCCCTCGCCGTCGTACAGCTGTGGGTAGGTGAGGCCGTAGCGCCGGACGAACTCGCGGCCGTCGCCGGTGAGGTCCTCGGTGTCGATCCCGAGCACGGTGAAGTCGGCGCCCCCGTAGCGCCGCTGGAAGGTCTCCAGCGCCGGCGCCTCCGCCTTGCACGGACCGCACCAGGAAGCCCAGAAGTTGACGAGCACCCAGCGGCCGCGGTATTCGGCGAGCGAGCCGGTGCCGCCACCCTCCAGGCGCGGCAGCGACGCCGACGGCGCGACCTCGCCCTGGGCGACCCCGGCCGAGCCCTTGCTGAGCAGGCCGAAGGCAAGCAGGCCGATGACCGCGACGACGCCGAGGACGGCTATGGAAGAGCGAAAGCTCACGGGTCGCAGAGGTTAGAGCGCGAGCACTGCCCGCTGAGCTAGGGTGCCTCGCCCTTGGCCACCGCGAGGCGAAGAATTACCGGGCTCCTGGCGACCGCAGTGCTCTCGGCGCTCGTGCCGCTTCTCGTCGCCGGGAACGCGTCGGCGAACTTCAAATGCCGGTATGACGCAGCGACGCGGGTGCTCTCGGTCACGGAGGGCGGTCGGGGGGTCGAAGAAAAGGTGATCGTCCGGAGAGTGGGTACGAGCATCCGGGTCACTCGATTCTTCGGGCCGGACGTTCCCTGCGAAGGTGGGCCGACCGTGACGACCACCGATCTGATCGAGATCTCCAGCAGCGGGCTCAGTGCAGTCGAAATACAGCTCGAAAGGGGTCCGTTCGCACCAGGTGCGACTCCTGAGGCCGACGGCTCCTCGGAGATCGAGTTCAGCGTCGATGGGGAAGGGATCTATTACCTCCAAGGGGGTCGCGGTGCCGATCACTTCCGCTTCATGAGCGCCGCAGGGGTGAGCGGGCTCAACCTGAATCCCGGCCCTGGTGACAGCGACGTCGACATCTCGCTGCCCGATCCGGAAAAGAGCGATGCGTTGTTCGTCGCGGGCGGCGGCCGAGGCGCCGACACGATCGACGTCGTTGGTCGCCCGCAAGTCCAGGTTTTCGCGGTGGGTGGCGCGGGCGACGACACCCTCCTTGCCCGAGGCGCAAATGAGGGGGTGCTCGACGGTGGAGCAATTCTCGACGGCGGAGCGGGGCGAGACAGGATCGTCGGCAGCGGGGGGTTCGATCTGATCGAGCCCGACGGGGGAGCGGACAGGGTCAGCGCCTCTGGCGGCGCCGACATCGTCGCAATGCAGCCTGATGGAGCGCGAGACCGGATCGACTGCGGCGGAAAGAGCGATCAGGTGGGCCGGCCCGACCGATTCGACCGGCTGCGCTCATGCGAGCGCATCATTCGGAAGGGCTAGGCCCACCCCCGTAGAATCCGCCCTCAGTGCGGACGTAGCTCAGTTGGTAGAGCGCGAGCTTCCCAAGCTCGAGGTCGCGGGTTCGACCCCCGTCGTCCGCTTCTTTTCCCGCTTGCTAGAGCCAAAAACTCGGTCGTGGTTCGAGGCCAGTTCCGAATTTGGCTCTAGACCTGAGCCGCGAGGCCGTCCTCGCTGATGTGCGGACGATAGCCGACGAAACGATACTGGGCGGGAAAGCAGAGGCGCGACCCCTATATAGAGAAGTCTGCTAGCCTATATAGCCAGATGACCATGCCCCCTCCAAGACTGACCGCGCAGATGCTCTCGGTGCTGGGCACGATGCTCAGCGACATCGATGCCGAGTGGTATGGCCTCGAGCTCTCCAAACGCTCCAAATCGAAGCCCGGAACCGTTTACCCGATCCTCGATCGACTGCTGAAGGCCGATTGGGTCGAACGGCGGTGGGAGGACATAGACCCGGTGGCCGAGGGTCGACCCCGGCGGCGGCTCTACCGCCTGACCCGGGTCGGGGAGGTCGCCGCTCGCCAGGCGATCGACGAGCACTTGGTCTCGCTTGGGCAGGCAACCTCCAAAGAGGCGATCAGACCGCAACCCAGGCCCCGCCTCGCATGAGCATCCTCGCCATCATCGGCGTGCTCGCCGCTGTCGCCCTGGCCCTAGTTATCGCGGTCTTTCGCGCCCTTGCGATCGACGAGGTCCGTGGCCGCATTCAGCGTCGCGTCGAGGAGAGCGTGGAGGCCACTATCGCCTCCCTGCCGGAAGAGCAGCAGGCCGAGTGGGGCGATGAGTGGCGGGCGGAAGTCGCCGCGATGAAATCGATGCCGTTCACCGCGATCGCCTTCGCCCGGGGCTTGCGGCAGACGGCCGGCCAGCTCGCCGGCGACCCGGCACTTGCTCCGGCAGGAGCGACGCCAGCGCGAAGGGGTGCGTGGCGCCTGCGCTTGCCGGCAGTTGGTGATCGCCTGCGTCGCGTCGCTCAGGCCCTTTTCGTCGCCTTCATTTCCATCGCACCGGCGACTGTCCTAGTGGCGTACTACGTCTGGGACTTGTCGTTTGTCCTCAGCGTCCTAATTAGCGTAGTCGTCGGCCTTGGCTTGATTGTTGCCGGCAGCATTGACTACCGACGCCGGTAGCCTGGAGGCAGTCCAAGTCAGACGCGCGGTGGTTGGGAAAGAGAGCGACTGCCGAATGCGACCATCGGTCTCGGTGGCGACCTTCTCCCCGACGCGCTAGGTTCGTGGGGGTACCAACCCCCTCTGCGAAGAATCGAACGTCGAGGTCGCTGAGAGTCTCCCACGCGTCCGCCGCCGCACCCCTAAAAGCTGTTCAGTCCTAGTGCAAGCCCCCGTCGCGTGAGCGGCGGGGGCTTTTGTTGGCTAGAAGCTCCACCGTAAATTAATTTGACCGATGGATCGTCTCGGTGGACGATCAGTGGAGAGGGCGGCCGACGCGCCGCCTCACATCAACGACCCCAAGGAGGTCATCGAGATGATCGGACGTAGGGCCGTTATCGGCCCCTCGCTGCTCAGTGCGCTTTTGGTCTGCGTGTTCGCGGCGCAGAGCGCCTCAGCGATAGTGACGACGCACTCGGTTAACACAACAATGGTCACATGCCAAAAGATTGGAGCCGGAAATGAGTTCGGCGACGCTCACTGCGACAATAAAGTGAGTGGGGAATACGCGCATGTCGCAGTCGAAAAAGGTAAAACGACAAAAATCTCAGCGACCAACGCAAACATCACAGGCGGGACAAAAGATACCGAGCCGGCGGTTTTCAAATTCACCATCGGTCTGACGAAAGCGACGATCGAATGTTCAAAAGTCGATTACAACGCGGCAACCTCATCGCTCACCAACACCGAACCCGCAGCAGGACAGCACACATTCTCGGGAACAGTTGAGATTGCAATCAGCGAATGCAACGTCAAAGAACTGAAAAAATGCATTGTGCGAGAACCGATTGTGTGGGACGCCAACGTCACCGGCGTCGAAGGAATGGAAGGGCCCAAAGGCGAAAAAAACGCGATGGGCATCCAGTTCGTCGGCGCCGGAGCAGGAGAACTCTTTACCGAAATCGAATTCAAAAACAAAGGCGCGGAAGCATGCTCCCTGAACGGGAAAAGCTTCCCAGTCGAAGGCAGGATGGTCGCGACAGCGGGGCCGACGACAGAATCGGCGCAGGAAAACAAAGGGACGGGCGCGACACTGGTATTCACCCCGAAATTCCAAATGCAGACACTGTTGTTCTTCGGGCCTAACGCCGCCACCTTCGAAGCGATCATCACACCGACAAACAGCACCACCAAAACCCCGATCTCGATGACAACAAGCACATAGCTGCACCTAGCCGGGCCGGGCAATCGCTCGGTCCGGCCGTGTTGAGAGGGAGGGGGCGTGCTTCCCCAAGCTCGAGGGTCGCGGGTTCGACCCCCGTCGTCCGCTTCTTTTCCCGCTTGCTAGAGCCAAAAACCCGGTCGTGGTTCGAGACCAGTTCCGAATTTGGCTCTAGACCTGAGCCGCGAGGCTGTCCTCGCTGATGTGCGGACGATAGCGACGAAAACGACGCCTGGGCGGCCGGATGTACCGACAACGGCACAGGAGCACCGATTGCCGGTACCGAACGCCAGTGTTTTTGACTAGTCAAGACCAGTGAGCCTATACTCGGCGCGCGATGCGGGCAGGGCATGATCAACCGTTTGGTTTCGCAGCATGGCTGCTTACCCTCGCCGTATTGATTCTCTTGTGGACCGCTGCTCTCGCGGCCTCTGCTAACGCAGAAACCTACATCTACGAGAGACCAGACAACGTAGAAGGCAACCTTTACGTGCAGGAGGACGGGGCAGAACTACGACTCGTGCCCATCTACGTGGACTCTCCGTCGCTTGCGCCAGACGGCAGAAGAATCGTCTACAAAAGCAACGGGGAAAATTCAGACATCATGATGACTGATGTCGATGGGCACGGCCCCCATGAAATTCTCCCGTGGGCTGCGGCCAACCAACTCTATTCCAATTACTCCTGGGCTCCGGATGGATCTGAACTCATCGTTTCCGACGGAGACATCCTCGCGCTCCGCCCCAGCTCTGATAGTTGGGAATGGGAAATGGAAACGATTGTTGGCTGGTCCGGCGAACAGGTCGAGCCCGTGATTTCCCCCGACGGCACGAAGATCGCGTTCTTCTCCTATACGAAAACCTCTGGCGAACCGCTCAGCAAAGGGGCGGCGCTGTTCATCGCCAACCGAAATGGGTCCAATGTCGAACAGCTCACGTTCGGCGAACACGTCGGCCTCGGGCCGACCTTCTCGCCGGACGGCAAAAAGATAGCTTTCATGGGCCTTGACAAAGACGACTCCTTCAGCGAGATCTACTCGCTGAAAATCAGCAACGGAGCCGTTACGGCGCTGACGAAAAACTCGGTCAGTGATGGCAGGGCAGACTGGCGCTCTGATGACCGAATTGGCTACTTTCGAGCCCCCTCAAGTTTTCGCGTGATGGACTCAAACGGGAAAAAAGACGAACTTCTAAAAAGCTTCACCGGAAACGAGTACATCGGACCCCCGGACTGGCCACAGATCAAAGGTGACCTGCCAACGCTCGGATCGGGGACCAAAGAAGAGGCGACGGAGCTGCTGCTGCGCTACTCACCAAAGCTGCGTTACGACACCAAAGACCCCTTCCATCCCATGAGCGTCGAACCCGTGTTCAAAATCTACGACCACGAATTCGACGAACCCGAAGACTCGAATCGACTGATTCGCGAAGGAGGCGAAGTCATCGCCTATGCGAACCCGGACCTCAGCAATCCGAACCTCACCCTCGACTTTCTTCAGCCCCCAAGCGGTACCTATCCAAATAAAAAACTTGTCGACGGAGACGACAGGCTCTCATTGGCCGCCAACGATCCCTTCGAAGCCGACACCGCCATTGAACCCTTTCTAGAAAATCCCGAATACCGCAATAGGACCTATGGGCGGGCGAAGTACGATGGCGGTCGGTGGTGGTTGCAGTACTGGCTATTCTCCTACTACCAGCCACCTTTTTTACCTCTTAGCAAAGGTGAGCACGAGGGCGACTGGGAGATGATCCAAATCGCCCTAAACGAATTCGGTCAGCCTGAGCTGGCAACCTACGCCCAGCACGGCGGGGGCGAATCCTGTGAATGGGACGAGTTGGAGACCAGCATCGGCTTCTACGGCAACCTCGCTCCGGACGTATATGTCAGCCAGTTCGCACATGCGTCGTACAGCGATATCGATGCCTTGCCGGTTGAGGAGGAGACCGATGCCGAGATCCCCATACCGGTGCAGGTAGAGGAAATGAAAGACACGGCAGACTGGGTTGAGTGGCCAGGTGTCTGGGGAGATTCGAATGGCAGCCCCAATGCTCCTTCCACGCAGGGCAATGTGTGGGACCAGCCCGACGACTTTTATGAAGAAGGCGACTCCTGCGGCTAGGGCAGGGGCACCCCAGATCACTGACGACATCTTCTCCTCGGCTGCGCGACCAAGGCCTGGTTAGGATCGTGTGATGGAGCGAGTGCCGGTCCTGGTCGACACCTTCTCTTCACCCTTGGAGATCGAGACGCTGGAAGGTGCTCTGCGTCGGGTCGGGCTCGAAGCGGAGGTGGAGCGGACAGTTCCGCCTCAAGGCCTCGCGCCCTGGCTGGTGTTGATCGGAGTGCCGGTCGGGCAGTTCCTTGCCGGCTTCTTCGGCGCCGCGGGAAAAGATGCCTGGGAGGTGTTCAGGCATTTCTTCGACGAAATCAAGAGCTCTCACGAACCGAAGCGTCGGTTCTGGCAGCGGCCGAGTGCGCCCCGCCAGGGAGAGTTGGTGATTCGGCCGAACATCGAAACCCCCATAGATATGGAGTCTTCGGAACGGGCCGCCGTGATGATGGGATGGATCGGGACCGGCGACACGGCAACCTCACTGGTGCTTCCTTCGAATCTTCCCGAGGAGGCCTTCCGTGCCCTGTTCGAAATCGATCTCTCCGAGTACCCCAACCACCACGTCTTCTGGAATCCGGAGACCAGGAAATGGGAAGGTCACGCAAAAGGGAAGCCTGCGTCGGCAGAGGAATGAGCTAGAGATCGTTCGTGAGGCAGCAAACCCCGCAGATCCCAGCCGAGCGCAGGTGATCTCGCGGGTCGGGCGCGTAGCCGAAGGTCGCGGGTTCGACCCCCGTCGTCCGCTTACTCAGCCCCTCTCTAGAGCCAAAAATCCGGTCGTGGTTCGAGATGGCTCAACTGCGCAGCTCATCCAGCGACTTGACCTCGAGGTCGAACGGCTCGTCGGCGGAGCGCCGGCGGCGGTACGGAGAGACGGTGACGCGGTGGATCTCGCCGCAGACGCAGAGAACGTCGATCGGCCGGGTGTCTGAGGCGGGGTCGGTATCGACCTTGAGGCGGCGCAGCGTACCCGTGGGTTTGCAGCCGAAGGAGATCACCCAGCCATGGTCTTCGCGTTCGGTGGGCTTTTTCGAGCGACGGGGCTGGGGCATCCGCCCATCCTCTCGGATTTGTGAATCAGACCACGACCGGATGAGCTCTGGGATACCGCTTTCGTCACGCAGTTGCCGGTCTCCAAGCCGGCGATTCCCGGTTCGAGTCCTGGCTGCCCCTCTCTGCCCGTTGGCCTGTGGACTCCCGATTCCGCTCTGTGAGCGGACGCTATCCAGCAGCGGCGCCGTCCCTGGATCTGGTCAGCCGGGCGAGGCTAGGGGCGCAGAATTCGCTGCCACCGAGTGCCGCGTCGTTCCTGACGCCGCAGCGTTTCCGCGATCAGCCAGAACATCGGCGGCCAGAGTCCGACGAAGAGAGCCCGGCGTTCGGCGTTGGCGCGTTCGTCCTCGCCGATCGTCTTGGCACGAAGCCAGAGCGCGATGCAGAGCAAAATCGCTCCTAAGGAAAGTCCGTACAAGTGGTGGCTTCGCAGCCCCAGCTGTCGGAGATCGAGATGGGGTATGGCCATGCAAGGCCACCTACCCGAATGGCTCGCTCGATCAACCGGTGGCCAAGCGAATGAACGGGTAGGGCAAAGGCATGAGTCGCTCCCACACTCAGACTCTGCGCCGTCGGTGGTCGACCGCGGCGCGATGGCCGTTTGGGGTGGGGCTCGCGGCCTGGCGTTATTTGTGGAGTACCACTCCGGTGCATCGCTGGGAGATGAGCGGCAGCTGGCGGGCCGACTCCCCGCCCGAGCTGCCGGCCGGTACCGACCTCGGCGAGCTGCAGCTCTTCAAGGACGGAGTAGGGCCGTTGATGCACCGGATCTATCGCACGCGCATCGTCGGATCGACGTTGTCGCCCGAGCGGCTGATGGCGCGGATGGCGGAGAACCTCGACGGCGTGGCCCCCTCGGAGTTCGCCACCTTCCAGAAGGTCGAGGGCGAGAAGGGAGATCTCACCAAGGGCAACCGTTACGTGGTCCGAATGCCCGGGCCGTGGGACGGACCGGTCCGAGTGGTCGCCGTGGATGCGACCTCCTTTCGACTGGCGACTCTGCCGGGACACCTGGAGGCCGGCCAGATCGAATTCCGAGCACGCTCGGACTACCGCTCCCTCTGGTTCGAAATCGAGTCATGGGCTCGCAGCGGCGACTGGATGAGCGATCTTCTCTACGCCCGCGTTCGGATCTCAAAGGAGGTCCAGCTGCATATGTGGTCCTCGGTCCTGCGTCGGGTCGTCGATCTGGCCGCCGGCAGGATGGAGGGCGGAATCGTGATCACGACCCGCGTGGTCGAGGCCGACTCCCTTCCCGGCGCGCGGGGGAACGATCGCCTCGGTCGTAGGGCCCGGGCTCGCGTCGCTGCCCTCGCCGACCGCCGGGTCAACTTCGACAACACGCAGGCCGATGTCTACGCCTCTGAGCCAGGCTGGCACCTGGACGACATGGTCGAAGCACTGCCCCACGAGTGCCCCGGCCCTCCGGCCGAGGAAGGCAGCTGGCAGGTCGCCCGGCGGGTCATGGACAGCTACCAGCTTGCCGACCCCGGGGTTGTCGCTGCCTCCTATGACAAGGATCGCCCTCTCTCGGGTCGGGACATGCTGCTGCGGATCAGGTTTGCAGGACTGCGCCTGCGGGTCGGAGTCAGAATCGGCGATGTCTATGAGGAGACGCGCGGAATCGACGGTCGCGCGGTCCAGGTGTTCGGCTGGAGCTACAGCACCCTGGAAGGCCACTTCGAGGAAGGCCAGATGCACTACGAGCTCTGGAAGTGGCAGGACAGCGGCGACGTCGAGTTCCACCTGAAGGCGATCTCCCGAGCAGCCCGGAAGGGCCCGTTCCTGCCGCGAATCGGCTTCCGTCTGTTCGGTCGCAGCAACCAACTGCGCTTTTATCGCCAGGTCTGCAGACGGATCAAGAGGCTCACGGAGGCTCAGCTCGAGACCGAGCGCGCAGTCTCTGCGCGCTGACTACGACGGTTACGGGCCCCAATCAGCGGGTAAAAGATTCGTCTGGAGAACCTCACGGGCCCTGAGCGCGCTTGGGGCGTAGAGGACTCCTCGCCCGACACACGCCCGGTTGAGGCCGAGCACAGTTTGCTCGCTTCTCTCCGAGCATTTTTCGAAGGAGACGTAATGGAGGCTGGATCAGCACCACACATTGGTACGGAGCGCGGCGGCCAGGCGCGGTCGATGGATCGCATTCGCCGTTTCACGACCGAGACCAAACAGGCGTTTAAGACGACCGAGTTCTGGGCGATGGTCGGAGTCATCGTCGCGATCCTGGTCAGCGCCGCAGCGATCAAGGGTGGAGACAGCGGTGGAACCGATGAGTTCATCGCCCGCAACGCGTGGCTCTACGTCAGCATCGTCGCCGCCGCCTACATCCTTAGTCGCGGATTGGCCAAGGCCGGCTCAAGCGAGCCCTACGAAACGGATCGGGACCGCGACTCCTAGTCCGACCTGATGGCCCGGTGGGGCCCTCTCTTGATCTAGGGGGCCTCACCCAGGCCGGTAACGGCTTTGTTCATCTTCTTCTCCAACAGACTGGGTTGTGGCGGCTCGTTGCTTGTCTCGGCGGTGGTCACCTTGACCCTTCTGCTCCTCTTGGGCGTGATCGAATTGGGATGAGCCATCGCCGTGTAGCCGAAGGTCGCGGGTTCGACCCCCGTCGTCCGCTTCACACGGATAGGCTGGACTGAGCGTCGGCCATAGCGTCGTTGTCTCGTTTATCAACGGCGATTCATCGCACGAGGATGAGGAGCACTTCAATGTCGGCTGAGCAGGGCGACCCGCACCGACTGGCCGCGCTCGCCGCGCTCGCGAGCGCGGCGGTCCTCGCAATTCTCAGCATCGACATCGCCCTTTCACAGTTTCCCAGGGGACTGATCGTCATCGCCCTCCTCGCACTTGCGGTCACGGCAGCTTGGTACGGCCTGACCCGCACCGGGGGCGCGAGGCTTCTGGGATCTGGAATCGCGACCCTGGCAGTGGCCGGAATCGTGGCCGAATTGATCGCTGACGGCGATCACCTCGCGCAGGCTCTCGTGATCGTGGTGGGCCTGGGCCTGATGCTCCTTGCGACCCGATCGGCCTTCAGGATCCACGTCCCGCTCCCCGGGGCGCCGGACCCCCGCCATCCTGTGCTCTTCTACAACCCCAAGTCGGGCGGCGGGAAGGCCGAGAAGTTCCACCTGGCCGACGAGGCGCGGGCCCGTGGCATCGAACCGATCGAGCTGAAGCTCGGTACCGACCTCGAACAACTCGTGCGCGGCGCGGTAGCCGATGGAGCCGACGCGCTGGCGATGGCCGGCGGCGACGGCTCCCAAGCCGTCGTTGCAATGGTCGCCGCCGAGCAGGACCTGCCCTATGCCTGTATTCCGGCCGGGACCCGCAACCACTTCGCGCTCGACCTCGGAGTCGACCGCGACGATGTCGTCGGCGCGCTCGACGCCTTCGTCGGCGGTCGCGAAAGGCGGGTCGATCTTGCCGAGGTCAACGGCAGCGTATTCGTCAACAACGTCTCGATCGGCCTCTACGCCGAGGCCGTCCAGCGCGAGGGCTATCGGGAGGCGAAGCTGCGGACCATCCTCGACACCCTGCCCGAGGTCCTGGGACCTGAGGGCAAGGGGCTGGACCTGCGTTGGGCTGGCCCCGAAGGGCACGAACACTCTTCCAGTGCGGCGATCCTCGTCTCCAACAATCGCTACCGCCTCGGGCCCGCGGTCGGCTCGGGCACCCGGCCGAGGATCGACGACAGGCTGCTGGGGATCACCGTTGCTTCCGCTCCGGTTGCAGGTCGACGCTTCCTCCAGCGGCCTTGGCGGGAGTGGTCCGCACCCGAGTTCGAGGTTGACGCAGACGGCCCGATCGCCGCGGGCATCGACGGAGAGGCCGTAACTTTGGACGCGCCGCTGCGCTTCAGGATCTTGCCGGCAGCGTTGGGGGTTCGGATCGCCGCCGCACACCCCGGAGCCTCCCCGTCCGCGGCGATGCCCGAGGGCGTCTGGGAGACCGTTCGCGCGCTGGCACGGATTGCCGTACGGGGGACGCCGAAACGCTCGGGAACATCGTCCCGATGAGCAACTGGCTCGATGAGGCGAAGGCGGTCGATACCGCCGTATATGGAGCGATCGCCGCCGGCGACACCCCCTCGCTGGACGTCGTCATGCGCGGTCTCTCCCGCGCCGCCGACCACAGCAAGCTCTGGTTCGCTGTCGCGGCGGCGTTGGCCATCCTTGGCGGGCCCAGTGGCCGGCTCGCGGCTCGGAAGGGCCTTGTCTCGCTCGGCATCGCCTCCGGCTTCGCCAACCTTGTCGCCAAGCCGTTGACCACCCGGCGGCGCCCCGCGAGAAAGGAGGCCGGGGAGCTCGCGAGACGCCACGTCCAAATGCCGCGCTCGAGCTCCTTCCCCTCCGGCCACGCTGCCTCTGCCTTCGCTTTCGCCACCGGTGCCGCCGATGCGCAGCCGGTGCTCTCGGCGCCGCTGCGGGCCCTGGCGACCCTGGTCGGATACTCCCGAGTCCATACTGGTGTCCACTACCCCGCGGACGTGCTCGCGGGTGCGTTCATTGGGGTCAGCGCGGCGGAGCTGGCCGGCCTGTTGGACCGCAACAGGCGACGATGAACATCCGAATCGTCTGGCGCGGCCTGCTCGTTCTGCTGCTGGACGCCCTCTCCCTGCTCTTGCTCTCCGAGGTGCTCGACGGCTTCGTCCTCGACGGCGCTCTCGCTGCGTTCACCGCGGCGGCGGCGATCGGCTTGCTCAACGCGCTGATCTGGCCCGTTCTGGCGCGAATCGCGCTGCCGCTGACCGTGCTCACTCTGGGCGGCGCAGCGCTGCTCCTCAACGGCCTCCTAGTCACCTTCGCCGTCGACCTCCTGCCCGGGGCGCACCTCGACGGGGTTCTCGAGGGCATCGTCGTCGCGGTTGCGATGGCGGCGCTCACCGCCGGCTTCTACTCCCTGTTGGCGATCGACGAAGACGATGCCTGGTACCGCAACGTCGTCCGCCGCCAGGCACGGCGGCGCGGGCAGTGGGTGGAGAGCGAGGTGCCGGGCGTCCTTTTCCTTGAGATCGACGGCCTCGCCCACGACGTCCTGCACCGGGCGCTGGCCGCCGGCGATGCACCCAACCTTGCCGCCTGGCTGCGCGGCGGCTCCCACCGGTTGAGCAGGTGGGAGACCGACTGGTCCTCGCAGACCGGCGCCTGCCAGGCCGGCCTGCTGCACGGCTCCAACGAGGACATGCCGGCCTTTCGTTGGTGGGAGAAGGACCGCGGGGCGGCGATCGTGACCAACCACCCGCGTGACGCCGAAGAGCTGGAGCGGCGCCACTCCGACGGGCGTGGGCTGCTGCACGCCGGCGGCGCCAGCCGCGCCAACATCCTCTCCGGCGACGCGCCGCACTCGATGCTGACGATGAGCACGGTGCTGCACCGGCGGCGACCGATCGGGGTCGACTACGCGGCCTACTTCGCCCGGCCCTACGCGGTCGCGCGCACGCTGGTGCTGGCGCTCGCCGAGGTCGCGCGCGAGCGCCGGGCGGCGCGCCGGCAGGTCCGCGACGACGTCCGCCCGCGGATCGTCCGCTCGCGCTCCTACGCCGTCGTCCGCGCCTGGGCGACCGTGGTCCAGCGCGACCTCCAAGTCGCGAGCGTCGTCGGCGACGTCCTCGCCGGTCGCCCGCTCGTCTACACGACCTTCCTCGCCTACGACGAGGTCGCCCACCATTCCGGGATCGAACGCGACGACGCCCTCGCTGTGCTCCGCGATCTCGACCGCCAGATCGCCCGGATCGCCCTCGCCTGCGCCGACGCGCCGCGTCCCTACCGGCTGGTCGTGCTCTCCGACCACGGCCAGTCGCAGGGGGAGACCTTCCGCGACCGCTACGGGGAAACGCTCGAGGACCTGGTGCGCTCCGCCTGCGACCCGGAGAGCACGATCGCGGTCGAGGAGGGTGAGGACGACGCGCTCGCCTACCTGAGCGCCGGCCTGACCGAGGTCGCCCGCGACGACACGATCGCCGCGCGCACCGTCCGCACGGCGACCCGCGGCCGCCGCGACGACGGCGTGGTGACGCTCGACGCCGAGGTCCGGGAGGAGGTTGAGCAGGCGCACGGCGGCGAGGTGCCGGAGCTCTCGGTGATGGCCTCCGGCTGCCTCGGGCTGATCAGCTTTCCGCGCCAGGCCGGCCGGGTCTCCCTGGAGCGGATCGAGGCGAGCTACCCGCTGCTGGTCCCGGCGCTCCGCGACCACCCCGGGATCGGGTTCGTCCTGGTCCGCTCGGAGCGCTTCGGGGCGCTCGCGATCGGAGCCAGCGGAACCCACTTCCTCGACCAGGGGCGGGTTGAGGGCGAGGACCCGCTGGAGTTGTTCGGCCCGCACGCCGCCGACCACCTCCGGCGCACCGACGGCTTCCCCCACTGCGCCGATCTGATGGTCAACAGCACCTACTGGCCGCAGTTCGGCGAGGTCGCCGCCTTCGAGGAGCTGGTGGGATCGCACGGCGGAATGGGCGGGACCCAGGCACACCCCTTCGTCCTGCACCCGGCCGAGCTCGCCTGGCCTGGGGAGGACGTGGTCGGCGCCGAGCAGGTCCACCGGGTCTTCCGGGGCTGGCTCGCCGGCCTCGGGCACAACGGCTACGGGAGCGAGGCCGTCTCCCCTGGTGCCAGCACCCGCAGCTCCGACTGAGGCGCCAGCTCGCGCATCAAGGTGGCGAACTCGCGTGGCGGCGCGCGCAGGGGCTCGGGGCGCAGCCTTGCGAGGCCGAGCGGGTAGAGCGTGCCCCAGTGGATCGGCACCACCAGCTTCGCTGAGAGCAGCGCCGCCGCCCGCGCTGCCCGCTCGGGGTCGAGGTGGCCGTCGCCGATGCTCGTGCCCCACCCCCAGATCGGCAGCAGGGCGAGGTCGAGACCGCCGCCGCCGATCTCCTCCATGCCGTCGAAGAGGTCGGTGTCTCCGGCGAAGTAGATGCGCCGCTGTCCGTTCACTTCGAAGCCGACCGCTCGCGAGGCCCGCTCGAAGCGCCGCCCACTGGGCGGGTGGTTGGCCTCGGTCGCGGTGACGCGGACGCCGCCGACACCGCCGGAGTCGCCGGGGCCGAGCTCGCGGACATCGCCGAAGCCCAGCCGCGCGAGGAAGTCTCCTGCCCCCGGCGCGGCGAGCACCGGCACCGTCCTGTTCAGCTGGCGCAGCGAGGGCACGTCGGCGTGGTCGTGGTGCAGGTGGGAGATCAGCACCGCGTCGACGTCCTCCGCCAGTCGCGGGTCGGGAGGGGCCCCGTGGCGGCGCAGCGGGCCGACCCGGCGCCGCAGCACCGGATCGGTGAGCAGGCGGACGCCGTCGATCTCGACCAGGACGGTCGCGTGGCCCACGTAGGTGACCCGTACCGCCTCGGTCATCGCGCGAATCTGGGGCCGTGTCGGGGGTGCTGCGTATCGTCCGGCGGAACGATGGCTCCGAGACGCGCGATCCGAGGACGGCTGTGGCGTCCCGGCCGCGAGAGCGCGCCTCCCGAAGAAGAAGTCATCGAGATCGATCCCGCCGAGCTGAGCGGGATCTTCTCCGCACCGGCCTGGCTGCGGGACCTCGGCTTCAGCGCCTGGCTGCTGGTCGGGGTGGCCGCGGCGCTGGTCGGGGCGATCTTCCTGTTGGCGCAGACGCACACGATCGTGATGCCGGTGGTGACGGCGGCGATCGTCGCCTCGGTCACCGTGCCGCTGGTCGACTGGTTGAAGCGGCACGGGTTGTCGAGGGGAGTCGGCGCGGTGCTCGTCTTCATCGGAATCGTCCTGATCGGCGTCGGCGTCGGCGTCATCGTCATGAGCGGCATCGCCAGCCAGGCTGACAGCCTCAGCAAGAGGCTTCACGCCGGGGCGGACGAGATCCAGTCCTGGCTCCAGGGCCTGGGCGTCGGTTCCTCCACCGCCGGGGACGCGAACGAGGAGGCGAGCGCCTCTATCAGCGCCGGCTTCAGGGCCTTGACCGACGGCCTCTTCAGCGGCATCGACAAGCTGGCCTCGCTGGCCGTATTCCTCTCCTTCGCCGCCCTCAGCCTCTTCTTCATGCTCAAGGACGCGCCGACGATCAGCAGGTTCGTCGAGCGCCACCTCGGCATGCCGGTCCCGCTCGCCCACACCGTGATGGCGCAGGTGTCCCGCTCCCTGCGCGGCTACTTCGTCGGAGTCACGATCGTCGCCGCCTGGAGCGCGCTGCTGGTCGGCGCCGGCGCGCTGCTGCTCGGGGTGCCGCTGCCGGGGACGATCGCCGTCGTCACCTTCCTCGGTGGCTACGTGCCCTATCTCGGCGCCTGGGCGGCGGGGGCATTCGCGGTCCTGATTGCGCTGGGCGGCCAGGGACCCGAAGCGGCCCTGGCGATCGCAGTAATCGTCCTCCTGGCCAACGGCGTGCTGCAGCAGCTGGTGCAGCCGATTGCCTACGGCGCCGCCCTTCACCTTCACCCCCTGGCGGTTCTGATCGCCACCATCGCCGGCGGCTGCCTCTTCGGCACCATCGGCCTCGTCCTCGCCGCTCCCCTCGTCTCCGCAGCGGTCAGGATCTCCGCCGAGCTCACCGCCTCCAGCCCGTTGGCAGAGCGAGCCGAGTCCGGGCCCACCGCCGCTGGAAGCTAGCCGCTTCTAGCGCCGCCCTCTGATCGAATCGCAGCGATTGCCGCCTCGATGGACGGATAGAAGTGATCTTTGTCGAGCGTGTCCATCAACCCGTAGCGCAGAGTCAGCTCTTTGAGGCGATCGCGCAGCTCGACGAAGGCAAGGTGTATTCCCGACGCATTCAACTCGCGGTCGAGCTGCTCCAGCATCTCCGCCGCGGTCACGTCTACATCGGTGATGGCCTCGCATTGCAGGACGATCCAATCAGGCGCGCGCTCGCGTGCGAGCCGCCTGATCTCGTCGCGGAACCTTCCCGAGTTGGCGAAGAACAGCGGCGCCTCCCAGCGGTAGACGACGACGCCCGAGACCTCCTTGGCGTCGGGGTAGGCGGTGACGTCATGCCATCCCTCCGTTCCCTCGGGGCGTCCTAGAACCGCACCATGCGGCCACCAGTTGCGGCGAAAGAAGAGGATGATCGCCAGCAGGACCGCAACCACGATTCCCTGCAAGACGCCGAGCAGGACGACCCCGGCGGTGGCCACCAGGGACACGCCAAGCGCGCTTCTGCGCATCTCGTAGTAGCGGCGCAGCAGGGGCACGTTCATCAGCGATACCGCCGCGGCGATCACCACCGCCGCGAGTGCCGCCTGCGGCAGGTCGGCGAGCAGTGAGTTGAGGAAGAGAAGGAGCGCCGCGACGAGCCCGGCGCCGACCAGCCCGGCCAGCTGGGTCTTCGCCCCCGACTGCTCGGCGACGGCGGTCCTCGAGCCGCTCGTCGAGACCGCGAACCCCTGAAAGAAGCCGGCCGCCACGTTCGCGGCCCCGACGCCGATCATCTCCTGATCGGGCTTTATCTCATCCCCGCGTCGGGCCGCGAAGCTGGTCGCGGTCGCGATCGTGTCGGTCAGCGATACCAGGGTGATGCCAAGCGCCGCCAGAAGCAGCGCCGGGACGTCACCGGCGTCCGTCCAGGGGAGTCCGGGGGTCGGCACTCCCTGGGGCAGGGACCCGACCGTCGCAACCCCGTGGTCGGCCAGGCCGAAGGCTGCCGAAACGACGGTGGCCGCCACGACCCCCACGAGGATTGCCGGTAGGCGCTTGCTGAAGATCGGGAGCAAGAGCAGGATGCCGAGGACCGCGAGCCCGAGTACGAGCGTGGCGGTGTGCGTCTGGCCCAGACCTTCCACGAACGCCTTCAGGTCGCCGAGGAACGAGTCGGCGTCGGTCGAGAAGCCGAACAGCTTCGGCAGCTGTCCGACGATGATCGTGATCCCGAGGCCGTTCATGTAGCCGACCTGCACCTCCTTCGAGAGCAGGTCGGCGACGAACCCGAGCTTCCCGAGGCCGAGACCGATCTCGATCAGGCCGACGAAGATCGCGAGCATGCCCGCCAGGACGATCGCCGACCCCGGGTCGCCGACGACCAGCAGGGGCGTGATCGAAGCGAGGATCAGGGGCGAGATCGAGGAGTCGGGCCCGAGTACCAGGACCCGTGAGGGACCGAAGAGTGCGTAGCCCACCAGACAGGCGATCGTCGTGTAGAGGCCGGTGACCGCCGGCAGGCCGGCGAGCTCTGCGTAGGCCATTCCCTGAGGCACAAGGATCGCGGCCAGCACGACTCCTGCCACCAGATCAGGTCGAGCGGATTGGCCGGGGTACTGTTGGATGAGCTTGATCCCGGGCACCCAGCGGTGTAGCCGGCCGGAGCGGTGAAGTTGCCTTCCTGAATCCATGGACCCGCTCCTCTGCATGGTTGTCCCGCTCGTTGGCGTCCCCCCTAGAAAGGGACGATTATAAGAAGCCTTTACTTGTCCCTAGAGGCGAATAGAGTGGTCAGGGTAAGCAGCCGCAAAGCTGCCGGTTCGAAAGGAGAAACGGAGGCGTGACAGTGTTGCCCTCTTTCGCGACCACGAGCTGTCGGGGGTGGCAAAGGCCGTTTGGTGTTCTTCTTGGTCTTCCTGCCGTTCCTCGGGGTGCTGCTCTTCTGATCGTTCGCGGCAACGGTATGCGCGACCGCACGACCAAGGCTCAGGTAGATGCCAAGAAGGAGTTCGATAGCTACGTTCGAGAGCAGGCGCAGGCCGGTTCTCCCGCAGACGAACTCCACAAGCTCGCCGAGT
Organism: uncultured Actinomycetes bacterium; assembly: GCA_963832155.1. Lineage (GTDB taxonomy): Bacteria > Actinomycetota > Thermoleophilia > Solirubrobacterales > 70-9 > VAYN01. The sequence continues at coordinate 2,320,341 of CAWHTB010000002.1, read as the reverse complement.
TGAAAGACAAAGGAGCACTTTCGGCTGAGGAGTTCGATCAGGCGAAGGCCAAATTGCTGGGCTGAAGGCGCTTGGACAAATGGATGGCAGACTCCAGAAGTACCCTTTTGGCTCTGGACGTGATCGGCTCAGGCGCGGACCATCGCGGCCGTGCCAAAGCCACAACTCGTCGTCGGCGCCAACATCAGGCGCTACCGCAAGGCGCAGGGCCTGACCCAAGAAGCATTGGCCGAACGCTGTGGTGTTCATCCCGTCGAGTTGGCACGGGCGGAGCGTGGGGTTCGCGACATGCGGGTATCGACGGTGACGAAGATCGCCACAGGGCTGGACATTCCGGCCGGCGAGCTATTGGCCGGACTTGGCGGAAAAGGCAAAAGAAGACCGTGAGTACACCAACGCGCTCGGGTCGTCTCCGCTCGTCTCCACCAAGCCGGCGTCCAGCAGCACCTTGAGGTGGTAGACGACCACCGAGAGGGCCGGTGAGTCGGACAGTTCGTGGCACAGTGCCGTCGCGGGTAACTCTCGCTTGCCGCCGCCGACGGAGAGCAACTGCAGGAGCGCCCTCCTGAGTGGGTGCTCGCGAGCCCGAACCTTTTCCCGCTCCGGGTTCCTTTTGCTCTCCCGCCTACGCTCGTCGCTGTACATGGGGTGGCCTCTCGTTCGCTCAGACGATGCCGAGTAGTTTAGCCAATAGCGTACTATTTGTGCTTAATCCCGCCTATGCGGACGAGAGACCTGTGGCGCCGGAAGTCCTGAACTTACTAGGTCTGCTTTCGCACGTTCGCACCGTTTAGGCAGATGCCGGCAGGCGGCTTTTGCCTACTCGGCGTACGCAACTCAGGTTCGCTCCCTGTTTTGGTACTGACTAGTACCTATCAGGAACAGGTGTGACGAAAGCCTGTTCCGAAAGGCTAGGAGACCCAGTCCATGGGCACGAATGGCTCGCGCGGACGCGTGGATGCCGGACCGACCGGCAGAGCTAGCTCATCACGAGGCGCGCGATCGCGGAGCGCCCGGTACCCGAAGCTGAAGCCGGGGCCGGGGTGTTCGGCGGAGGACGTCGCCGTGAACCAGCGCGGCCGGCTGCAGGAGGCGATGGTCGAGCTCGTCGCCGAGCGCGGCTACAACGCCGTCGCAGTGGCGACGTTGAGCAGCCACGCCGGCGTCTCGAAGCGAGATTTCTACAAGCACTTCGAAAGCAAGGAGGAGTGTTTCCTTGCCACCTACGACAACATCGTCAGCAACTCGGTGCGCGGGATCCTCGCCGCCGCCGAGGGTGAGGAGGAGTGGTGCGAGCGGCTTCGGCTTGGGTTCCTCGCTTTCGCCGGTCAGATCGCCGGCAGTCCCGAGACGGCGCGCCTGGCCCTGGTCGAGGTGTTCGCCGCCGGCGCCGTCGCGGTCGAGCGGATGCAGCACACGAACCGGCTCTTCGAGGCACTGGTGGCGAAGAACCTCGCTCCCGCCGACGGGGCCCCGCGGCTGCCGCGGTTGGTGGTGAAAGGCATCGTCGCTGGTGGCGGCCGGGTGGCGCGGGCGCGACTGCTCTCCGGACACCCGCGGCAGCTGTCGCTCGACGGGTGCGAGCTGATGGAGTGGGCGCTCTCCTTCTGCGACGACGACGTCGTCCGCCTGCGCGGCCTCAGGATCCCGGGGGCGTCGCCGCTACCCGCGACCGCTGCCGAGGTGCCGCCCGGGGATGAGCGCGCGCTGATCCTGGCAGCGACGGCGAGGCTGGTGAGCAAGGAGGGGTACGCGACGCTGACTGTGCCGCGGATACGGGCCGCCGCCGGTGTCTCCAGGCGCAGCTTCGACACCCACTTCGAGGGGGTGGCGGACTGCTTCCTGGCGACGCTCGGAATGCTCAGCGACCATACCCTTGCCGCAGCGGCACCCTTCTACCTCACCGCCGACGACTGGGCGAGCGGCACCCACCACATGATCGCCTGCCTTTGCCGGCACCTCGCGTGCGATCCCGCCTTCGCCAGCCTCGCCTTCCTCGAGGTCTTCTCGCCAGGCCCCGAGGCGATCGAATGGCGCAGCGAGATGATCGCCAAGCTGGCGACGAGGCTCCGGCGGGGAGCCCCGCCGGCGCATCAGCCGAGCCAGTTCGCGGCGGAAGCGTCGGTCGGGGCGATGTGGGGAGTGATCCACCACTTTGTCGCCACCGGCCGCGGCGCACAGCTGCCGGCCGCGGCGCCGGTGCTCTCCTACCTCGCGCTTGCGCCGGCGCTCGGAGGGGCGGTGGCCCTCGACGTGATCGCGCCGAGGCCGGTGAGGTCGGAGACGCCGTTGTCGGTGCGCACCGTCCCAGCACTTAATAGATAGAAACCATTTTGCCCGAACGCTTGTGTCGCTCCGTGTAGGGCTGGATGCTCGCGTGTGCGGCGTACGGGGGCGCCGCAAGGAAGGGGGGCCGGGTCTGGATGGATGGATTCAGGCCCGGCCCCCTAAAACACCTCAAGCAAGACCTCTATTCCTCCCAGCGAGCGGTGAGCTGGTAGATGATCGTGACGTCGAGGATGATGATCAGGAACGCCCACAGCGGCGCGGCGGGGAACCAAACGATCTGCGCGACGGCGTTCAGGCTGGCGAAGAAGATCGCGGCCATACGAGCAGACGAAGCGGCGGCGAAGAGGCCGAGGCCGGTGCAGGCGACGATCGACCCGAGGATCAGGTGTATCCATCCCCACGTCGTAACGTCGGCGAGGATCACTCCCTGACCGCCGACGATCACGATTTCGTCGTTGAGAATCGCCGCCAACCCATACAGGGCGTTGAGCGAACCGACGATCAGCAGAAGTGCTCCGGCGAACACCGTCCAACCAGTGGGCTGCCTTTCCTCAACTCGCCTGCGGGGATCGGGTCGGTGCGGGGCGGACTGGGCCTCCATGCGTTCTCCCTTCAGCCTCTCGGCACGGTTGTGTGTTGGGCATCTAAATGCCGCTGATCGAACGACGATACTTTCTCAATCGGAGACGCCAAAGGCAATAAGTCAGCGGCTCCCACCGCCATCGGACGCATGAACCACGGCCCTGACCTCAGTGATCTCGGTGCGAGCGGCATCCCGCCGGCGGGCCCCCGGCGACGGCGCCTGATTCTCCGCACGGCGCTTCGCATCCTCGGCCTGACGCTGGGGCTGTTGGTGCTCTATGCGCTCGTGCCGGTTCCGGGCGATAGCTCAGAAGCCGCTGCGCTCCTCGGCATGATCGGCGGTCTGCTTCTCTTCGTCGTCTTGGTCGGCTGGCAGATCAGCCAGATCGTGGGCGACCAGCAGCCGGTGCTGCGCGCGATTGAGGCCGTCGCGCTCGCCATCTCCCTGCTGGTCGTCGTCTTCGCCTTCACCTATCTGACGCTCTCGCGGGCGGACCCGGCGAGCTTCTCCGAGCACCTCGACCGCGTCGACGCCTTCTATTACACGGTCTCGACGCTCACCACCGTTGGCTTCGGCGACATCACCGCCGACTCGGCCGGGGCGCGAATCCTGGTCACGGTCCAGATGCTGTTCGACCTCGCGCTGATTGCGGGGCTCGTGCGGCTGATCGTCCTCGCCATGCGGACCGGGTTACGCCGGCAGAGCGCCGAAGGAGGTAGCTGAGATGGCCCCGAGCCCCGGCTCGGCTCAGCCCAAAGCCGCGTCCTCGACCGCCGCGGTGGGCGCGGGATCTGGCAGGCGAATCATGCGGAACGAACTTAAGAGCCCGATCAGCGCGGCGAGGAGGGGAACGAGCAGCGCCACCTGGAGGGCGAGTGGCCTCGCGTCCGTGTTGATGTTGACGATCTCCTCGCGAACATCCTTGGGCTGACCGGCGAGCAGTTCTTCCAGCTGGGCGTTGCTCATCACCTGCGCGTCGTCCTCCAGGGCATCGGCGACGCGCTGCTGCTCGGGCGGCGTCAGCACGTTGCTCGCCTCCGACTTCTGGGTGAAGGTGATGGAGAGCGCGGCCAGCATGATCGCGCCGGCGAATGCCAATCCCAGCGACAGACCGAAGGACCCGGTTGCCGAGTTGACGCCGGCCGCCTCGCCAACCCGCTCCTCGGAGATCGGGGACAGGGTGTAGTTGTTGAGCTGCGATACCAGCAGGCCGAGCCCTGCTCCGGCGAGCACCAGCGGAGCGACGAGGTACCAACCCGTATCCGCATTGGGGACGATCGGGATCAGCAGCAACATCGCCACCAGAAGCAGTGCGAACCCGGTCAGGATGAGGTTGGCGGGTCGCCATTTCCCTGCCCTTTTCCCGGCGACCAGCGCCACCGCGAACATCGTCAGGGAGAGGGGCGCGAGGGTCAGGCCCGCCTGCATCGCGTTGTAGTCGAGCACCATCTGCAGGTAGATCGGCAGCGCAATCAGCATCCCGCCCAGGGCTATCTGTTGGAGAATCCCCTGGGAGATCCCGAAGCTGAACAGCTTGGATTCGAACAGGTGCGGGTCGAGCAGGGCGGGCTTGCCTTCGCGCTTGCGGCGTGACAGCCAGTACACCAGGGCGCCCATCGCGGCCAGTCCTGCGGCCAGAAGCGCGCCCACGGACTCGCCGCCCTCCTGCCAGGCCAAGATGCCGAGCACGAGGCCGCCCATGCCCAGGACCGAGAGAACCGAGCCGACGGTGTCCACGCCCCGGTCGCCCGTGTACGGCACGTCGCGGAGAAGTCGCCGGCTGCCGAGCAGCACCACGGCGATGATGACCGCCTCGAGCATGAACCCCACCCGCCAGGAGAGGTAGGTCGTCAGGAAGCCTCCGAGCAGCGGTCCGATAGCAGCGGCGATCGCGGCCGAGGCCCCGACCAGGGCGTAGGCCTTCGCCTGGGCGGTCCCTTCGAAGTTGCCGTGGATCAGGGACTGCATCGCGGGGAGGTACAGCGAGGCGCCGAGGCCGCCGATCACCGCCCAGAAGACGATGATCGGGGTCAGGCTCTGAGCGAAGACCATCGCGATGGCGCCCGACACGTACAGAAGTAGGCCGAGGACGTAGGCCCGCTTACGGCCGAAGAGGTCGCCGATCTTGCTGCCGATCAGGATGAAGGCGGCAGAGACCAGCGCCTCGATCGCGACCGCCGACTGTACGCCGCTCACGGTCGTGTCGAGGTCCTTGACGACAGCGGAGATCGAGACGTTCATCAGCGACGTGTCGATAACGAACACGAACATCGCCATCGCGACCAGGAGGGCGAGCCGCCGATCTCCCGTCGCTTCTTGGGCAGCGGCCGTACCGACCTCCTCGGTCATGGTCGATTGCTAAGCGTTCCGCTTGGCCGCGGCGAGAGCGTTTGCGAGCTGCGCCTCGACCTCGCCACTCAGCGACGTCCGGATGAGGTGCCCGTGCTCCTTGACATGCGGTAGGGCCTTCTCGGGATCGAAGTCGCGTGCGAGGAAGATCAGCGCGGCGCTACCGGGCTCGAGGTTTTCGCTCAGCTCTTTGACGAAGCTCTCGGCGACCCCGGTGGCTCCGAACATGCTCTTCCAGATCGCGCCGCCCGCGAGCGCGCCCGCGGCGATGCCGAATAGCGGTGCCATCAGCAGGTAGCCGATCAGGCCGCCTGAAATCCCACCGCTGATGGCGGCGCCACCAACGCCGGTACTGCCTTGGCGTACCTCTAGCGTGCCGTCTTCACTGCGGATCATCACGACGGCGTCCTCGACCTCGATCACACCATCAGTGACGCCTTTGCGTAGGTTCTCCCGAGCCCGCTCGACCGTGTCCTGATCGGGGTACGCAATCGCAATCAGCTCACTCACGCTGCTCCTCCCTCTGAGCACGATGGTGGATGGAGGTCAATACTACTGTTGCCCTGGTGACCTGAGTTACGACGAAGGGAGCGAGCTTGAGTGCCGAAGAATTCGACGAGATGGGTCCAATCGACTACCTGCTGGTCGAGTGGCCAGGACGCCAGCCGGCCGGAGAGGCGGCCCCACATCTGCTCGACTTGGTCGATCGCGGTTTGATTCGCATCCTCGACCTCGTCTTCCTCCACAAGGCCGAGGATGGCTCGGTCACCAGGCTCGAGATCGCCGACCTCGGCGACCAGGTAGCGGCATTTGCCGAGTTCGAGGGTGCCTCGTCGGGTCTTCTCTCTGACGAGGACGCCGACGAAGCGGCGGGCGCACTCGAACCGGGTACCTCGGCGGCGCTGCTCGTCTACGAGAACCGTTGGGCGGCGCCCCTCGCCTCCGCTCTTCGCCGCTCGGGCGGCCAGTTGGTCGCCACGGGACGTATTCCAATCCAAGCCATGCTCGCCGCCCTTGATGCGGCGGACGAGACCTGAGGCAAAAAGGAGAACTGCCATGCCGGGACTACTGAGAGGTGTCGCGCGGACGGCCGTCATCGCCGGAACCGCCACCTCAGTGAGCAATCGCGTATCCAAACGCCAGTCCGAACGCTGGGCCGGACAGGAAGCGCCTCAACAACCGCAGGCCGCGCCCGAGGCAGCTTCGCCACCGCCCGCCGCGGCGTCGACGATCGATCAGCTGAAGGAGCTCGGCGAACTCAAAAGCCAGGGAATCCTCACCGAGGAGGAGTTCGCCGCGCAGAAGGCCAAGCTGCTCGGCTGACTATCGCTGGACCGTCACCCGCAGGAAAGTCGCCGGGATCGAAGTGGCCCCGTCCTCGCTCGTGTTCTGTTCACTGAACAGCTCCTCCAGCTCCGTCTGGAGACTGTCCTCGCGGCCCTCGGCGGCTGCCGCCGCGAACGCGTTCATGGTCGGCCCGTAGTAGGTCTTGAACTCGGTGACCAGCTCTGAGGGCGAACCGGGGTAGTCGAAGGTATAGGTGCTTTTCTGGAAGGAGATCTGATCCTCCGGCACACCGGCGGCCGTGAAGCGCGCGATCACCTCGTCCTCCACGCCCCAGGTCATCGGGCTGACGAAGCCCTCCGGAGGAGGGGGCGAGTAGGAGGCGCTGATCTTGAGGATCTGCGCGACCAGGGTCGGGTCGTTGGGAATCCAGTTCCCCATCACGATCCGGCCGCCGGGCTTGGTCACCCGAACCATCTCCTTGGCCACGTCTGATGGTTTGGGAGCGAACATCGCACCGAAGACGCTGACCACCAGGTCGAAGCTCTCGTCATCGAGCCCACTCAGGTGCGATGCGTCGCCCTCCTGGAACCTGCAATTGGTCAGACCAAGGGCTTGGGCGCGCGCGTTGCCCGCCGCGACGAGGTTGGCGGCGACGTCGACGCCCAGGACGTCTGCCCCGAGCTGTGCCGCCGGCACCGCGGTGGTTCCGTCGCCGCAGCCGAGGTCCAGCACTTTGAGTCCCTCAGTGACGCCCAGCTCGGCAACGAGCGCCTCGCCGCTCTCCCGCATGCTTTCCGCGATACGGGTGAAGTCGCCCTTCTCCCACAGTTCCTTGTTCGCGTTCATCTGTCCTCCTGAAGGCCGACTGGATCGGTTAGCGCTTGACGATGTTGTGTATCTCCAGCGTTTCCGGCTCGCCGGGCTCGATTCCGACCTCGGAGAGGACCGGCATCAGGCGCTCACCAAAGGCTTCGAGTTGCTGCTGGGAATCCCAGATCTCGCTGACGCGAAGGCTTCCTTCGCTGCCGAAGCAGACGTGGTAGTCGAGTCCGTCAGGGGGCCACTCGCCGGACCCTTCGAGCCTGCGGACGGACTCGTCATATTGCTCGGCGGTCAAGGATGCGGGGGCGAAGCGGATAAGAACACTCATCGAGCTCCTCCTTGATTGGGTTCTGATCACACTATCCGCGGAACCGGGAGGTGGCTAGGTGTCGTTCCTGCAGCCGCGGGTTCCGTCGGTGAGCCCGCGTACCACCGCGTCGGCGTTTGCCTGCTCCATGCGCAGGTAGGTGTCACCGTCTGAGCCCTCCGGCCCGAGCGTGTCGCCGTACAGGGTGTACTCGGCAGAGGCGCCGGTCTGGCGGGCGATCGCTTCGACCACGTCGGCGCTGACCGAGCTCTCGGGGAAGACGGCCGCGACATTCTCGGCTTCGATCGTCTGGGCCAGCTCGGTGAGGTCCTTTGCCGACGCCTGGGCCTGGGTCGTCTGCGATGGGATCACGGCGCCGACGACCTCGATCCCGTAGCGGTTGGCGAAGTAGCCGAAGGCGTCGTGGTCGGTGACCAGCTTGCGCCGGGCGGGGGGGACGGAGTCGATGCACCTGGCGATCCCGGCGTCGAGCGCCTTCAGCTCGGCCAGGTAGGCCTTGGCGTTGCGCCCGAACTCGGCCTTGTGGCTGGGGTCGGCGCCCGCCAGCGCTTTCTCGATCCCCGGCACCGCCGCCTCGACGTTGCGGGGGTCATGCCACCAGTGCGGGTCGGGCTCTCCGTCGCCCGCCAGCCGGATCGGGCCGAACGAGCCGAGGTCGACGACCTGGGCGTCGCCGCCGCTGTCGGAGACCAGCTCCTCGGCCCAGTCGTCAAGCCCGCGGCCGCTGGTGAAGACGAGCTCCGCCCCGGCCACGGCTTCGACGTCGGCGGGGCGTGGCTCGTACTCGTGGGGGTCGGTGTTCGGCTGCAGGATCTGCTCGACCTCGACCGCTTCGCCGCCGACTTCGCGCACGAAATCGGCGGCCAGGGTAGTAGTTGCGACCACGTCGATCTTCTCCGCATCGCCACCGCTCGACCCCTCACCGCAGCCGGCGAGGAGAGCCAGTGCTCCCAGTCCCACAACGATCAGGGGTAACCGAGTCAGTTCGCGCAACTCTCACAGAGGCCGCGCAGCACGACGTCGTGCTCGGCGATCTCGAACGGAACTTGGCCGGAGAGGCGCTCGATCGCCTGCTCTAGGTCCTGGTCCTCGAAAGGCTCCATCCTGCCGCAGCGCCGGCAGATCGCGTGATGGTGATGGTGCCCATTGATATTGACCCGCTCATAGCTGGCGGTTCCGCGCTCGGCCTCGAAGCGCTGGACCAGACGCAGCTCCTCGAGTTGGTTGAGCCCGCGGTAGACGCTGGCCCGAGCGACCCTGACCTTGCGTTGCCGCAGCTCCTCCTCGAGCTCGAGGGCGGTGACCGCACAGTCGTGGCGGGCCAGCGCCTCGACAACGGCAACACGGGCGCCGCCCCGCCGGTAGCCCGCTTCTCCGAGCATCTCCAGGGCGCGCTTTTCCCAGGCGGTGTCCTTCGAGGTCGGTATCACCGGATTGTAGCCTCGGTCCGGACCGCCTCATACCGGGGAAAACGGCCCGGCAGCAGCGAGAGCAGGTAGAGGACGACGATCGCCAGGGCCACCGAAGCGCCGGCGGCCGTCCCGGCGTAATAGGAGAGATAGAGACCGGCGAAGCCGGCCAGGACGGCGATCGAGATCGCGAGCGCGATCATCGGCGCGATCCGGTCGGTGAGCTGGCGGGCCGCGGCCGCCGGCCCGACGAAGACGGCGACGACGAGCAGGTTGCCGAGCCCCTGGACGGCGATAACGATCGCCACCGCGAGCAGGACCAGCAGGGCGACTTCGGTGGTCCCCGGCGAGGCGCCTAACGAGCGCGCCGCACCGCGGTCGAAACCGCCGGCCAGCAGCCGGCCGTGCAGGACCAGGAGGCCGGCGACGACGACGGCGACCAGCGCGCCCGCCGCGGCCAGATCGGCGTCGGTCGGCCCGAGGATGTCGCCGAAGAGGATCTCCTGGAGGCCGGGGGGCGAGTCGGAGGACAGCGCCAGCAGCACACCGAGGCCGAAGAGAGTGGTGACGACCACGCCGATCGCCACCTCGCGGCTGACACCGGGGATCCGCGAGGCGGCGGCGATCGCCAGCGCCGCGACGACGATGCCGGGGATGCCGCCGACGACCAGCGGCAGGCCGGTCAGCGCCGCGATCACCAGGCCGGGGAAGATCGAGTGGGCGAGCGACTCGGCCGCGTAGGAGAGTCGGTAGAGGACGACCCAGCAGCTGAGTGCCCCGCCGGCGACGCCGATCAAGGTCGCCTCGGCGATCGCCCGCCGCATGAACTCGTCTTGCAGCGGCTCGAGCATCAGTGGTGGTGGGGGGGAAGGATCGCGCGGGCGTCGGTGCCGGGCAGCTCGACGATCGCGCCGCCGTAGGTCGCTTCGAGGACCGCCAGGTCGAGCACATCCTCCGGCGCGCCGACCGCGACCTGGCTGCGGTTGAGGCAGAGCACGCTGTCCCAGCGCCGCGCCTGCTCGAGGTCGTGGGTGGCGATCATCACCGCGCGTCCCTCGGCCGCGAGAGCCTCGACCAACGCTTCGAGGCCCTCGGAGCTGGGCCGGTCGAGGCCCGAGAAGGGCTCGTCGAGGAGGAGGATCCGGGCGTCCTGGACGAGGCTGCGCGCGATCAGCACGCGTTGGCGCTGGCCGCCGGAGAGCTTGCCGAAGGTCTCCCCGGCGAGATCGCCGAGGCCGACCTTGCGCAACGCATCCATCGCGACCTCGCGGTCCCGGCGCCCCGGTCGTCGCCACCAGGGGAGCCTGGAGAGCGCCCCCATCGCCGCCACGTCGAGCGCGGAGACGGGATAGTCGAGCTGGGAGCGCTCGGTCTGGGGCACGGTGGCGCAGCGGGCCGCTACGCGAAGCTTCCCCGCGGCCGGCCGCAGCTCGCCGAGCAGCGCCCGCAGCAGGGTCGTCTTGCCGCCGCCGTTCGGGCCCAGCAGCGCCATCCGCTCGCCCGGCGCCAGGGCGAAGGCGACACCGGAGATCACCGCCTCGCCGTTGTAGCCGACGGCGAGGCCGTCCGCTTCGATCAGGGGCTCACTTCGCATCGGCGACTCCGGCGACGCTCGTCGTCCCGCGCGGTACCTGCCCGAGGGCGCGGGCGGCACCGACCACGGCGAAGGTTGCGCCGGCCACGCAGGCGATCATCGCTCCCGGGGGGGCGTTGGTCTTGACCGAGAGCCAGAGCCCTACCGTGCCCTCCACCGCGACCAGCGCAATGCTGAGCAGCTGCCAGCTCAGCAGCCGCTCGGTGAGCAGGCGGGCGGTGATCGCGGGCACGACGAAGAGAGCCGCGACGAGCAGCGCGCCGACCACGGTGAGCGCCGAGACCATCGCCAGCGCGACCAGCCCGAGCAGCACCGCGTCGAAGATCCGGGCGCTCGGCCCGACCGAATCGGGAAGGGTCGGATCGAAGCCGGCGCGGAGCCAGTGCTGGCCGATCAAGGCGCTCGCCACAAGCGTTGCGACGGCTGCGCCCCCGGCGAGCGCCAGGTCGCTGTCGTCGACCAGCAGCAGGCTGCCGAATAGCAGCGTCTCGATGTTCGAGCCGGAGTCGAACACGTCGCTGGCGAGGATCACGCCGGAGGCAAGGCAGCCGACGAGGACCAGGGCGACGACGGCATCTTGTCCGGTGCGCCGGGCACGAAGGGCGGAGGAGCCGGCGGCGAAGGCGATGGCGGCGCCGAAGGCTCCGAGCGGAGCCGCGAAGCCAAGCCCGTCGGCGAGCACCAGCCCCGGGAAGGTGGCGGTGCCGACCGCGTGGGAAAAGAAGGCGAGCCCCCGCAGCACGATCCAGGTGCCGAGCAGCCCCGCCGGAACGGCGAGGATCAGGATCTCGATCAATCCACGCTGGACGAAGGGAAGCTGGAAGGGCTCAAGCATTTGGACATCTCTAAACCTAGACTAGAATGATTCTAGTTTGCATCTAGGTCGAGATGTCGGATGACGAGCCCCTCGCCCGCCCCTGAGTTTGAGCTAGACCGTGGCCGGCTCCCGCGTCTCCTCCGCCGGGACCCGGGTGGGCAGGCGGTAGAAGTGCTCGACCGCGCCGCGGACCTGGCGTTGGCCGACCAGCTCGATCAGGCCTGCTTTGGCCAGCTCGGTGACGTGGTAGTTGGTGTTGCTGAGGGGAATCTGCAGCTCGCGGCTGATGTCGGTGGGGGACAGGGTGCGGCCCGCGTCGATGCTCAGCACTTCCAGGATCGAGACCCGGACGGGGTGGGCCGTCGCCCTCGCCAGGTGCTCCCAATCCAGAGGCACGGAGCCGTGCCCGTTTTCGCCGTACGCCGGGGCGCCGTCGCCGTTGGGGGAAAAGCCATTTGAGTAACCGCCATTGATAGCCATGGCGGCGACAATACCAAAAAATATTGACTCGCGTCATAAAAATCGGGTAAGGTGCATACCGAATGTTGAGGAGAGTCAAGCGTGGAGGTTCGCAAACGGCAATGTTTGTCGCCGCCGCCGCAATGCTGCTGGCGCCGAGCCTCGCGACTGCCAGCACCGGCGACATCATCGCCCCGCAGAGCCCTCCGGACTTTTCCGCGGACGACGGTTGGCAGGCCGGGACCTGCACGGAAGAACCGCCCGAAAGCGCCGAGGTCTGCTCCGTTGAGACGGAGGATCAGTTCTTCGAACGCGCCTCCGCCCATCCGAACTGGGGCTTCACCCAGTTCATCGTCAAACACACCACCGTGGGGCCGCTGGAAACGCCCGTCGGCGAACTGAAGACGGTCCGGGTCGACCTGCCGGTCGGCCTCAGCGTCAACCCGGGGGCGACGCCGCGTTGCCCCCTGGCGACCTTCGAAACTGACCCCACCACCTGCCCGGGCGGCTCTCAGGTCGGCGAAAGCGCGGTCACCGCCTCGCTGCTCGGCGTCCCGGCGCCACCGACCAAACCGGTCAGCCAAGTCCCCGTCTACAACATCATCCCGCCGCAAGGTGAGCCGGCCCGGTTCGGGCTCGAGCTGGCCGGCAACGAAGTCTTCCTCAAAGCGGACGTCGACTGGGCCGGCGATTACCACGAGGGGTTCACGATCGAAGTCCCCCAGGTCGCCGACCTCGAACCGCTGATCAAAGGCCTGATCCTGAAGAACCGCCTGGTCTTCGACGGACGGGCCGGCGACGGCACCTTCATCACCACGCCGAGCACCTGTCTGGGGGAAGCCGGGCCGGCGGGCTCCGGGGACGTCTACTCGACCTACCTGCTCGCCGCTTCCTGGGCCGAAGAAGCGGCACCCGGCTACCAGTTCCCGCAGGACGCCGAGCCGGCCTTCGAGTCGCCGATCCCGCCGGGGACGTCGCCCAAAGAATGCGACACGATCCCGTACGACCCGAGCATCACCGCGGACCCCAACACCGCCGCGACCAACTCGCCGTCGGGCGCCACGGTCGAGCTCGAGGTTCCCCACATCCTCGGCGCCGAGGAGCAGGAGAGCTCCCAGACGCGGACCGCCAGGGTGACGCTTCCGCTCCGGATGGGCATCAACCCCTCGGCGGCCAACGGCCTGCAGACCTGCACCGACGCAGAGTTCGGCAAGGGGACCGAGGCCCCGGTGGCCTGCCCGCCGGCTTCGAAGATCGGCAGGGTGACGATCGAATCCCCGCCGTTGCCCGAAGGCTCGCTCGAAGGCGACGTCTATGTCGGCAGCCAGCTCAGCCGCGACCCGACCTCCGGCCAGGAGTACCGGATCTTCGTCAACGCGGAGTCGGCCCGGTACGGAATCTCGGCCCGCCTGGTCGGCAACGTCAGCGCCGATCCGAGGACCGGCCAGCTGACCACCACCTTCGCCGAGAACCCGCAGGTCCCGTTCACCTCGTTCAGGCTCGAGTTCGACCCCGGCGCCCGGGCCGTGCTCAGCAGCCCGCCGACCTGCGGGCCGAACACGACTACCACCAACCTGGCGCCATGGTCAGGCAATCCCGCCGCGGCGCCGAGCGACGGTTTCGATCTGAGCTCGGCGCCCGGCGGCGGTCCCTGCGCGAAAACGATGGCGGCGCGGCCGTTCGCCCCCGGGTTTGCCGCCGCTCCGGCGAGCGCCAAAGCCGGTGCCTACAGCCCGTTCTCGCTCCGTATAACCCGGGCCGATGGCGAGCAGGAGCTGAAGGGCGCTGACATCAGCCTGCCGCCGGGGATGAGCGCCAAGCTCGCCGGGGTCCCTTATTGCGGGGAGGGTGCCCTCGCCGCCGCCGCGGCTGGCGCCGGCAGCGCCGAGCGCGCCGGCTCCAGCTGCCCGGCCGCGAGCCTGATCGGCCGCGCCGCGGTCGCCGCCGGCACCGGCCCCTCGCCGCTCCACATCGACGGCAAAGTCTTCCTCTCAGGCCCCTTCCACGGGGCTCCTCTCTCCCTAGCAGTCGTCACCCCCGCCACGGCCGGGCCGTTTGATCTCGGCACGGTCGTGGTGCGGGTGGCGCTGTTCGTCAATCCCGAAACCGCCCAGGTGCGGGCGCTCTCCGACCCGATCCCCGACGTCTTCGGCGGCACCCAGCTCAGCATCCGCTCGGTCGACGTCGCGATCGACAGGCCCAACTTCACCCTCAACCCGACCAGCTGCGAACCGTTTGCCACCGCCGGCGCCCTCAACGGCGGCGGCGCCGACCCGACCAACCCGGCGGCCTTCAGCTCGGTCGCGGTGAGCGTGCCGTTCCGGACCACCGAGTGCGAGGCGCTGAAGTTCCGGCCACAGCTCAGCATGCGCCTGCTCGGCGGTCGCAAGTCGACCAAGCGCAGCCGCTTCCCGGCGCTGCGCGCCGTGCTCAGGGCCCGCCCGGGCGACGCCAACATCCGCCGCGCGGCGGTGATCCTGCCGCACTCCGAGTTCCTCGCCCAGGCCCACATCCGCACGGTCTGCACCCGGCCCCAGCTCGCCGCCGGCGCCTGCCCGGCCCGCTCGGTGTACGGCCACGCGAAGGCGAAGACGCCGCTGCTCGACGAGGAGCTGGCCGGTCCCGTCTACCTGGTTCCCGGCGGCAACGAACTGCCCGACCTGGTCGCCGACCTCAGGGGTCAGGTCAACGTCCGCCTGCGCGGCGTCGTCAGCGCCGCCAAAGCGAGGATCAAGACGGTCTTCTATCCCGTGCCCGACGTGCCGGTGAGCGAATTCACCCTGAGCATGCAGGGAGGGAAGAAGGGCCTGCTCGAAAACTCACGCGACCTCTGCGCCCGCCGCTCCTTCTCCTCGCTCAACTTCGAAGCCCACAACGGCAAGAAACTGCGGCGCAAACGGGTGCCGCTGAAGGCCGCCGGGTGTCGCGGGAAACCGCGCCCCGCCGCCCGCCAGGCGCGGGATTGAAGAGCGAGGCACCCGGGTAGCCGGGGGCCGATGAAACCCGATGGGAGGGGAGCGGATGACTAGCAGGGCGAGGGCCCTTGCGGGCTTGGGCGCGATCGTGGCGACGACGTTTGCGCTTTCGCCGGCGGTACCGAGTGCGAGCGCGGCGTTCGAAGTCACCAAATGGGAAGCGGGCACCTGCACCGTCTCGGTCTGCAACTACTCGAGCCCGGAATCCGTCTTCTACACCCAGACCGCCGGGCGCCCACCCGTCGGCATCACCGACTTCTCCTTCAAAACCGACGTCCTCGGCTTCCCCGAAGGCAACGTCCGCGACGTCAGGGTCGATCTCCCAGCCGGCCTCAGCGTCAACCCGCAGGCGACCCCGCAGTGCACCGAGGCAGAGCTGCAGGGGCCCGGCCCGGCTCTCTGCATCGCAAAAGGGGCGCAGGTCGGAGAAGTCGAGGTGACCGCGGTCAACCTGCTCGGCCTCGGGGTCCCGGTCCCGGCGCCGGTCTTCAACATCGTCCCCAAACAGGGCGAGCCGGCCGAGTTCGGCTTCCGGGTAAACCTGCTCGGGCTCATCGACCTCTCGGTCTTCCTCGAGGGCACGGTCCACTGGGAGAGCGACTACCACGAGGGCTTCACGATCCGGGCGATCCCCAGCACCGTTCCGCTGGCCCGCAACCGGCTCATCTTCCAGGGCCGCGCCGGGAACGGCAGCTTCATCACCGTTGGCAGCAACTGCAGCGGCTCGACCACCACCGGCCTCACCGTCGACTCCCACCAGTCCCCCAACCGCCTCCACTACGACACCACCCCGATCCAGCCGCTCGGCCCGGCCATCCGGCCCACCGGTTGCGGCAAAGTCCCGTTCACTCCGGGGATCGCGGTCGACCCCGGCACCGCCCGGACCGACTCGCCGACCGGAGCCGCCGTCGACGCGACGGTGCCCTTCGAACCCTCGAAAGAGATCGGCCAGGCGAATGTGAAGCGGGCCGAGGTGACGTTGCCGAGGGGCATGGGGCTGAACCCCGCCGCCGCACCCAACCTCAAAGCCTGCACCGACGCCCAGTTCGGCAAGGGAATCGCGCTCGGGGACGTGAGCCGGTTCGCCGACCCGGCCGGCGTGCACCCGCCGCCGATCGCCTGCCCCGCAGGATCGGCGATCGGCACCGTCTCGATCCAGACCCCGGTGCTGCCGCCGAACTCGCTGCCGGGCACCGTCTACCTAGGTGAGCAGCTCAGCCGCGACCCGACCTCGGGCAAGCTGTACCGGATCTTCGTCAACGCCCAGTCGGCTCGCTACGGCGTCTACGTGCGGCTGATCGGCGAGATCAGCGCCAACCCGTTGACCGGGCAGCTGACCGCGGTCTTCGACGAGCCCGCCCAGGGCGGCCTGCCCCAGGTCCCCTTCAGCTCGTTCAGGCTGCAGTTCGATGGCGCCAAGGGGACGCTCACCAGCCCGCCCATCTGCGGCCCGAACACGACCACCTCGCGGATGTTCCCGTGGACCGGAAACCCGCCGGCCACGCCCTCGGGAAGTTTCACCTTGACCAGTGCGCCCGGCGGCAAAGCCTGCGCCAAAACGATGGCCGAGCGCCCCTTCGCACCGGGCTTCGCCGCCGCCCCCGGCGATCGCGGGGTGAAGACCTTCACCAACTTCACCGCTCATTTCTCCCGTCCCGACGGGCAGCAGGAGCTGAAGGGCGTCGACATCGTTCTGCCCGAAGGCGCGACGGCGAAGCTCGCCGGCGTTCCCTACTGCCCGCCGTCTGAGATCAAAGACGCCGCCGCGCGCGCCGGCACCGCCGAGCGCAAAAACCCCAGCTGCCCGGACAACAGCCAGGTCGGTGTCGCCTCGATCCAGGCCGGCACCGGCCCGAAACCGCTGAAGATCGACGGCAAGGCCTACCTCGCCGGTCCCTACCAGCGGGCGCGGATCTCACTTGTCGTCGTCACTCCCGCCGTTGCCGGCCCGTTCGACCTCGGCACCGTCGTCGTCCGGGTGCCGCTCTTCCTCACCGAGGAAACCGCCCAGATCCACCCGGTCACCAACGCGATCCCGGATGTCTTCGGCGGCGCCAAGCTCAGCATCGGCTCGATCTTCGTCAACGTCAACCGCAAAGACTTCGCCCTGACCGGGACCAACTGCCGCAAACAGCAGACGGCGGGCACGATCCTGGGAGGCGGGGCGGACCCGACCAACCCGGCGGCCTTCTCCGCCTTCAAAGTCTCCGACCCCTACCGGGGCGTCGGCTGCAAACGGCTCAAGTTCAAGCCGCGGCTGAAGCTGCGGCTGTTCGGGGCGACCCAGCGCGCCAAGCACCCGCGCCTGCGCGCCGCGCTGCGCACCCGGCCGAAAGACGCGAACATCGCCCGCGCCTCGGTGGCGCTGCCGCACGCGCTTTTCCTCGACCAGGCCAGCCTGGCGACGATCTGCACCCGGGTCCAGTTCAACGCCGACGAATGCCCGAAACGCTCGATTTACGGCAAGGCGCGGGCCTTCACGCCGTTGCTCGCCAAACCACTCGAAGGCCCGGTCTACCTGCGCTCCTCGAGCGACACGCTGCCGAACATGGTCGCCCACCTGGAAGGCCAGGTGGACATCGACCTGGTCGGCCGGATCGACAGCTTCCGCGGCGGCATCCGGACCACCTTCCGCCGCACCCCGGACGTGCCGGTGACCAAGTTCGTCGTCACTCTTCCGGGTGGCAAGCACGGGCTGCTGGTCGCCTCGCGCAACCTCTGCGAGTCACCTGTGAGGGCGATCGTCAAGCTCAAAGGCCAGAACGGCAGGAAGGCCAACCGTCGTCCCCTGGTGCGCACCCCGTGTGGGAAGAAAGGCGGCAAAGGTGCTGGAAAGAAAGGCGCACGAGCTGCCCAATAGGGCTCCAGAGTGGACGAAAGTTACCCAGGTAGAAATTGACCGATGGCTTGAATCGGCTGTCGGAGACGCTACAGTTCTTCATCAGGGAGGCGTCCTGATTGGACGCCACGCAGGGGAAGCGTCCTCGTTTCTTTTGGGAAAAGGGTTAACGAGGAGGAATTGAATAGATGAGGCGCTCAATCGCTGTCGCGCTGATGGCTTTGGGATTGCTGATGGCTGCGTCCGTTGCGCAAGCGGATACCGATGACATCATCGAACCGCAGGGACCGACGCAAACCAAAGCCGACGGCTGGCAATCTGGGACCTGCACCTCCGACGTGCCGATCAAATGCGCGCCGGAAACCCCCCTGCTGTTCTTCAAGACGGCCGGCGGGCATCCACCGATCGGGTTCACGCAGTACCAGATTCAGCACGAACCGATCACGGTGCTGCCGCCCCCCTTCCCGGCGGGAAGCATCCTGGCGCCGATAAAACCGCCGATCCCCAACCGCAGCATCAAAACGCTGCGGGTCGATCTTCCGCCTGGCCTGACCGTCAACCCGGAGGCCACGGAAGAGAAGTGCGCGATTGAGGAATTTGAAGACCACGTGGACGTAGATCCCTCGCCCGGCGTGACCGTCCTACAACCCAATTGTCCGCCGGAGTCCATGGTTGGCCGGGAGGAAATCACCCTTTCGACCACCATTGAAATCCCCCTCGCGCCCGGTCTCAACGCCCCTCCGGGTTTCGTGATCCCACCGAGCGAAGCGCAAGGGACCAAAGTGCCCGTCTTCAACGTCGAGCCGAACCCCGGGGAACCGGCACGCTTCGGCTTCCTTGCCGGGGGCGATGAGGAAGTCTTCCTCGAAACCGAAGTGGCCTGGGAGAGCGACTATCACGAGAGCTTCACGATCAAATCGCCGCCCCCCGGCCCGCCGGCACAGACCCTGATCAGCCGCCTGGTCAACATCGGCACCTCGGGTGACGGCACCTACATCACCAACCCGACCACCTGCTTCGACCCCGAGGCGCCGGAGACCAACCAGCTCTACTCGACCTGGTTCCGCGCCGAGTCGTTCGGCGAACCGGATGAAGATTTCCCGAACGGCTCCACGCCGGTCGAGGCGAAACTTCCGGAAGGGGAAGAGCCGGAGGAATGCGACACCATCCCGTTCGATCCGTCGATCGACGTCGAGCCCGGCACCAACCAGGTCGACTCGCCGGCTTCGCCGACGGTGACGACCGAGATGCCGTTCGAGGTTCCGACCACCCCCGGCGAAGCCGGCCACCAGGGCCAGTCGCACCTGCGCAGCGCCACCGTGCAGATGCCGGCCGGCATGGGCCTCAACCCCTCGGGGTCGGTTGGCCTCGCTGCCTGCACCGACGCCCAGTTCAACAAGGGCGTGCGGATCAACGACAACACCTGTCCCGCGAACTCGGTCATCGGCAGCGTGGAGGTCATCGCACCGGTGCTTCCGGATCCGCTCATAGGTCAGGTCTACGTCGGTGAGCAGAAGAGCTCCGACCCCACCTCGGGCGAAGAGTTCCGGATCCTCGCCGAAGCGAAGTCGGAGAATCTCGGGATCGTCACCCGGCTGGTCGGCAACGTCGCCGCCAACCCGACGACGGGCCAGCTGACCGCGACCTTCGACGAACAGATCGTCGGTCAGTTCGTCGGACCGCTGCCGAAGGGCCTGCCTCAGGTCCCGTTCGAGTCGGTGGTGCTCAAATTCGACGGGCCGCGGAAGGTCCTCAGCAGCCCGCCGATTTGCGCCAAAGCAGATACGACCACGACGATGGTGCCGTGGTCCGGGACGGCCAACGCCACCCCGGGTGACAGCTTCACGCTGACCGCCATGCCTGGCGGCGGGGCCTGCCCGGCGACCCTGGCCCAGCGCCCGTTCGCGCCGGCCTACACGGCGAAAACCGACAACACCCAGGGCGGCGCGTCCAGCCCGTTCCGGGTCCACATCGGTCGTGCCGACGGCCAGCAGGAGGTCAAGCTCGTCGACGTAACCCTGCCGAAGGGGCTGACCGGCAAACTGGCCGGCATCCCCTACTGCTCCGAGGGTGCGATCGGCGCTGCCGCGGCTAACAGCGGCGTCGCCGAGCAGAAAGCCCCCAGTTGCGGGGCGGCGAGCACGATCGGCACCACCTCGACCGAGTCGGGTACCGGTGCCAACCCGCTGAAACTGCCCGGGAATGTGTACCTCGCCGGGCCGTACAAGGGGGCGCCGCTGTCTCTCGCGGTGATCACCCCGGCTGTATCGGGGCCGTTCGACCTCGGCGTCGTCGTGGTCCGGGTGGCCCTCAAGGTCAACCCGGAGACGGCGCAGATCACCGCGGTCTCCGACGTCATCCCCGACGTGTTCGACGGTGTGAAACTGGACCTGCGGACGATCGACTTCAACATCGATCGCAGCGGGTTCATGGTCAACCCGACGAACTGCGCCGCGCAGGCGGTCACCGGAGCGATCAACGGGGGCGGCGCCGACCCGACCAACCCGGCGGCGTTCAGCACCTACGCCGTGAACACGCCGTTCCAGGCGACCGGCTGCAAATCGCTGAAGTTCAAGCCGAAGCTGGTCACCAAGCTGACCGGCGGGACGACGCGGAACAAGTACCCGCGCCTGACCGCGACGCTGACTGGTCGCAACGGCGACGCCAACATCGCCCGCACGGCGCTAACCATGCCGTCGGCGTTCTTCGTCGCCCAGAACCACATCAAAACGGTGTGCACCCGGCCGCAGCTCGCGGCCAAGCAGTGCCCGAAAAGCTCGGTCTACGGCCAGGCGGAAGCGACGTCACCGTTGATCGACGGCAAGTTGAAGGGGCCGGTCTACCTCGTCCCCGGCGGTCACACGCTGCCGGACCTGGTCGCCGACCTGCGCGGTCAGGTGAACATCCAGCTCCGCGGAGTGATCAGCTCCAAGCGGGGTGGGATCAAGACCGTGTTCAACAACACGCCCGACGTGGCGGTGAAGAAGTTCGTCCTCAAGATGCAGGGAGGCAAAAAGGGCCTCATCGTCAACTCGACGAACATCTGCAAAGGCGATCGCCGCGCGATCCTCAACATCAAGGGCCACAACGGCAAGCAGGTGAAGAACAACAAGTACGAGTTGAACCTCGCCAGCTGCGGTAAGAAGAAGGGCAAGAAGTAGCGAACGCGACGCAAGCACCGGCGCGGATGGCTGAATAGCCTCCGCGCCGGTGCGGCCGTCGCTTTCCATCCTCGTCGTCGCCTGGAACAGCCGGGCGGAGCTGGAGCGGACGCTGCCGGCCCTGCTGCCGGAGCTGAGCGCCGGTGACGAGCTGATCGTCGTCGACAACGACTCGGCGGACGGGACCGCCGACGCCGTGGTGGCGCTGGCCCCCGCCGCGCGGGTCCTGCCGACGGGGCGGAACGCCGGCTTCGCCGCCGCTTGCAACGCGGGTGCCGGCGAGGCCGGGGGGGACCTGCTGGTCATCCTCAACCCCGACGCGGCGCCGCTTCCCGGCTTCGGCGAGGCGATCCGGCGCCCCTGGCTGGACGGGCGCGGCTGGGCGGCCTGGCAGGCGCTCGTCGCCGAGGGCGACGGCACCCGGATCAATTCCGCCGGCAACCCGGTCCATTTCACCGGGATCGTCTGGGCGGGAGGGCACGGCCAGCCGATCTCCGACGCGCCCGGCCCCGGCGAGGTCACCGCCCTCTCGGGCGCCTGCCTCGCCGTCCCCCTCGCCACCTGGCGTGAAGTCGGCGGCTTCCCGGAGCGTTACTTCCTCTACCACGAGGACGTCGATCTTTCGCTGCGGCTGCGGATGCGCGGCGGCACGCTCGGCATCGAGCCGGCCGCGGTCGTCGCCCACGACTACGAGTTCGGCGCCCGCGAGCACAAGTGGCGCTGGCTGGAGCGCAACCGCCTCGCCTTCATCGTCCGCACCTACCCGGCGCCGCTCCTATTCCTGCTCGCCCCGGCCCTGCTCGCCACCGAGCTGGCTCTCGTCGCGGTCTCGGTCTCGGGCGGCTGGGGAAGGCAGAAGCTGGCGGCCAACCTGGAAGCCCTCCGGTGGCTGCCCCGCCTCCTGCGCGAGCGCCGCACCCTCCAGGCGACCCGCACCGTCACCGCCGCCGAGTTCGCCACCTGGCTCACCCCCGACCTCGACTCCCCTTTCATCTCCCCACTGGCCCGCTCAACCCCGGCCCGCCTCCTCCTCCGCGCCTACTGGCGCACCGTCCGCACCCTGCTCGGCCGTGGCTAGTCCGGCGCGCTAAAGGTGAACATGCGCTCGGCGTCGATTCGCCAGAAGACGGGGCCGGAGTCGAGGAACTCCTCCCACTCGGGGCCGTAGCGGGGGACGTAGATCTCGAGCAGCGTCTGGCGCAGCTCGGCTCCCTCCTCGGCCTGGACGTCGACCGGGATCGCTTTGCCGTGCACGGTCACCGCCAGCTCCTCGCCGGGGAGGTGGGTCGCGCTGACGTCGGGGCGGCGGCGGATGTTCCTCGCCCGGGCCGAGTCCGGCGCGGAGCCGAAGTGGAAGCTGCCGCGGTGGAAGATCCCGTCGACCGGGCCGACCTGTGGGCGGCCGTCGGCGGTGGACGTGGCGAGCGCGAGAAGGCACATCCCGGTAAGCCTTTCCGCGACCTGCTCGGCGCTGAGGCGGCGCTCGGGGGTGAGGATCCGGAGCAGGTGGGGCCCGGCGGCGGCGAAGCTGGCGTCAAGCAGCTCCTGCAGCTTGGCCAGGTCCGAATCGGTCTCTCGCACCGGCCCTAGATCGGCTGGCTGGTGGGGCGGATCAGGATCTCGTTGACGTCGACGCCGTCCGGCTGCTCGAGCGCGAACATCACCGCACGAGCGATGTCGTCATCTTGCAGCGCCCACTTGCCGGGGCGGTTGTCGAAGAACGGGGTGTCGGTCATCCCCGGCTCGATCAGGGTCACCTTGATCGACGTGTTCTCATGCATCTGGCGCAGCTCGGCCCGCAGTGACTCGCCGATCGCGGTCGTCGCGAACTTGGTGGCCGAGTAGAGGGAGCCGGGCAGGGCGCGGCGGCCGGCGATCGAGCTGGTGATCAGGAAGTGGCCATCGCCGCGCTCGAGCAGGTGGGGGAGGGTGGCGCGGACGGTGAGGGCGGTGCCGTAGACGTTGGTCAGGACCATCGAGCGCCAGTGCTCGACCTCCTCCTCCATGAAGCCGCGCGCGGCGCCGAAGCCGGCGTTGGCGAAGACGGCGTCGATCCGGCCGAAGCACTCCAGCGCCGCCGCGGCCATCGCCTCGACCTGGTCCCACTCGGTGACGTCGCACCGGACCGCCAGCGCCCGTTCCTCGCCGCCCAGCTCTGCCGCCAGCGCTTCCAGCTCCTCCAGCCGCCTCGCCGCGAGGACGAGGCGGTGGCTCGGGGCCGCGGCGCGGGCCGTGGCCGCGCCGATGCCGCTGCTCGCTCCGGTGATCAGGAGAACCGGATCATTGGCGTTGTTCTCAGTCATCGACCCAGATTCTTCCACGGCCGCGCCTTGCGATAATCCCCGGTGCCCGTGGACCCCAACCGCAAGCGGAAGATTCGCCTCGTCGCAGCGCTCAGCGCAGCCGTGCTGCTCGCGGTCGCGCTGGTCTACACCTCGTTCTCCGCGGCGACCGACGCAAAGCAGCCCTCGGAACTGATCGGGGCCGCCCCCGGGACCAGTTACCAGATGACGGGCCGGGTGGTGAAGGGCTCGATCACTCGCCAGGACGACGGCATCGCCTTCCGCGTCGTCGACCGCGACGGTGGCAGCGACGCCCTGCCGGTCACCTACGCCAACGGCGGCACGGTCCCCGACCCGTTCCGCGGCGGCCGCGAGATCGTGCTCACCGGGGAGATGCAAAACGGGACCTTCGTCGGCGAGCCAGACACCCTGGTCACCAAGTGCCCGTCGAAGTTCACGACCAAAAAAGATGGCTAGCCTCGGCAGCGCCCTGCTGGCGCTGGCGTTCCTCACCGCTGTCGTAGCCGCAGTCCTCGCCCTTGCCGGGCGCAACGGCGAGCGCCGCTGGATCAACGCCTCCCGCCACGCGGTCTACACGCTCCTCGCACTGCTCACCGCTTGCGTCGTAATCATCGAGCTCGCCTTCGCCGGCGATGACTTCTCCTTCAACATCGTCCAGCAGCACTCCTCGATCGAGACGCCGGCCTTCTACAAGCTGGCGGCGATGTGGTCGAGCCAGGAGGGTTCGCTGCTGCTCTGGGCCTGGGTGCTCTCGATCGCCGCCGGCGCCGCCCTGTACGTGACCCGGAACAAGCTCCGCGAGCTGGTCCCCTGGGCGACCGCGGTGATGATGGGCGTCGCCTCCTTTTTCACCGGCCTGATGCTGTTCGCGCCCGGGGTCGACCCGTTCGCGACGCTCAGCCCGGTCCCCGCCGACGGGATCGGCCTGACCCCGCTGCTGCAGCACCCGAGCATGATGATCCACCCGCCGATGCTCTACTCGGGGTACGTCGCCTTCACCGTCCCCTTCGCCTTCGCGATCGGCGCCCTGGTCACCCGCCGGCTCGACGCGGAATGGATCCGCGCCACCCGCCGCTTCGCCCTGATCGCCTGGGCCTTCCTCGGCTTCGGCCTTCTGCTCGGTGCCCGCTGGTCCTACACCGAGCTCGGCTGGGGCGGCTACTGGGCCTGGGACCCGGTCGAGAACGCCGCCCTGATGCCGTGGCTGCTGGGGACCGCGTTCCTGCACTCGATCATGGTCCAGGAGAAGCGCGGGATGCTGAAAGTCTGGAACGCCTGCCTCGTCGTCGGCACCTTCACGATGGCGCTGCTCGGCACCTTCCTGGTCCGCTCCGGGGTGCTCCAATCGATCCACGCCTTCGGCGACAGCACCGTCGGCCCCTACATCCTCGGCCTGATCGGCGTGGTCACGATCGGCTCGGCGGTGTTGATCGTCTCCCGCCTCGACGACCTGCGCTCGCCCAAGCGGATCGACTCGCTGGTCTCCCGGGAGGCCGTCTTCCTGGTCAACAACCTGTTGCTGGTCGGGCTCACCGTGGTGATCTTCTGGGGCACCTTCTTCCCGCTGATCTCCGAACTGTTCACCGGCGACAAGGCCTCGCTGGCCGCGCCCTGGTTCGACCGCTACACGACCCCGCTGGCGATCGGGCTGGTCCTCTTCACCGGGATCGGGCCGCTGCTGGCCTGGCGCCGGGTCAGCTGGGCCTCTGCCAAGCGCGTCTTCCGGGTGCCGCTGGCCGTTGCCGCGCTTACCCTGTGCGGGCTCCTGCTGTTCTCCGACGCTGCCAAGTCGCCCTGGGCGATTGCGCTGTTCGTCTTCGCTGCCTTCTCCCTCTCCGGCCTGGCCCAGGAGTTTTGGACCGGGGCGGCGGCGAGGCGCTCGCTCTCCGGAGGCTCGATGGTCGGCGCCCTGGCCGGGCTCGTCTCCCGCAACCGGCGCCGCTACGGCGGCTACATCGTCCACGCCGGCATCGCCGTTCTGCTGATCGGGATCGCTGCCTCCTCCAGCTTCCAGACCAAACGGGACGCGACCCTGCGCCCGGGGGAGAGCACGGTCGTCGACGGCCGCGAGATCACCTACGTGAAGCCGACCGTCGCGATCGACGCCGAGAAGGCCACCTTCGGCGGCGTGGTGCGGGTCGAAGAGGACGGCAAGCTCCTCGCCACCCTGCACCCGAGCCGGCGCTTCTTCAGGCCCACCGGGCAGGGCCCGGGGACGATCGGCAGCTTCTTCGCCGGCGAGGCGACCAGCGAGGTGGGCCTCCGGGCCGGGCTCGGGAGCGACTTCTGGATCGCGATGCAGCCTGACGTCGGCGGGGTCCAGCGCCAGGCGCGCAACGCCGACAGGGGCTTCGAAGCCTGCCTCCAGGGAGCGCCCGGGACGCCAGCCCAGTGCGAAGCGATCGGGGCGCTGATGCGTGCCGCGGCGAGGAACCCGAGCCTTCGGGCCCCCGCCCTCGCCCAGATCGCCCGGCTGCAGGACCTGACCGCGAACCGGATCGCCCGCGGCTACCTCACCGAGGGCTCGGCGGCGACCTTCAGGATCATCGTCGACCCGCTCGTCACCTGGATGTGGATCGGCGGGCTGATCTCCCTCTCGGGCGCCCTGATCGCCCTCTGGCCCTCGCGGGGCCGGCGCCGCGGCGCCCTCGTGCGGACCGAGGCGGACGCCCGAAAAGAAGCCAAGTACCGGGAGATCCGCGACGCTCAGCTCGACCACGCCGCCGGCAAGCTCTCCGACGAGGACTTCGCCGCCCTCGACGCCGAACTACGGACCGAGGCGGTGGAGATGCTCGACCCGGCCGTGCCCAACGGCTCGGGGAACGGGGTCGCCGAGCGCGATGGGGTAGGAGAGCCGCGCGAGAAAGTCCGGCAGGACTAGAGCCTCTAGACTTCTCGCCATGTACACGTTCCTCAGCGTGATCCAGGTGATCTTCGCGGCCGTCCTGATCTTCCTGGTGCTCCTGCACTCGGGTAAAGACGCCGGTCTCTCCGGCGCCTTCGGCATCGGCGGCGCCGGTGGCAGCGGCGTCGGCGGCGGCTCGATGGTCGAGCGCAACCTCGACCGCGCCACTGTCGTCTTCGCGGTGTTGTTCACCCTCAACACCTTTGTGCTGCTGAAGATCTAGCTGGTCGCCTCGGCCCCTTCGAAGCCGAGCAGGGAGACCACCATTGGGACTCCGGGCTCCTCGTTCTCGAGCCGGCGTTCAGCGCTGCTCGCCTGAATCTCACTCAGCCTCTCCATCGTCTCCGTTAGCAGGGTCATCGCTTCCTCCCAGCCCTGCTCGTCGACCACGCATTCCTGGAGGCTGTGGTGTCGGTTGTCGCGGCGCTCGAAGCTGCCACTCTCCAGCGCTTCGCTTATCAGGTCGCCAGTGATCTTCAGCTGCCGTCCGACGATTCCCGCGCGCACCTGCTCAGGGACGAGAGCCCATTCCTCGTCGGTGAAGGCCGCGCGTTTTATCGCTCGGTAGAAGTGCTCGGTGGCGCCGCGGCGGGGAACGGTTTTGACCAGCTCGATGTAACCGGCCTTGTTCAGCTCGCGCACGTGGTAGGCCATCTTGCCGACGCTCGTCCCGACCTCATGAGCAAGTTCCTTCGGGCTCGCGGTCCTCTGGTTCAGAACGTGAAGGGCGTGGCCCCGGGCGGGGTGGGCGAGCGCCTTAAGCGCGTTCTGATCAATCACGGTGTGGGTCTTTACCGGCATGAAAGCTCCTCTGCTGTGGGCGAACTGAGTAGTTGAGGTTAGTTGTAAACGCCGCACCTCGCAGATCTTTATCTGCTGTATTCCCTCAATGGTGGAACCAGCTCCACCATTAGAACGGTCCCGAAATCAGGGACATCACCGTACTGCGAGAGGGGGTGAGCAGGTGAAGATCGCCAGTTGCGAGCAGACCATTCCCGTGGCCTCCGTCCAGAAGCTCGGCTAGGAGCAAGTAGCTGCAGGGGGCCGGCCCCACTTGGGAAGGGCCGGCCCCCAAAAAAGACAACTTGCCCAAATCTGTAATTGAAGTTGACAAAAAAGGTAAATCTGTCAACCTTGGCCTTGTCCCCCCGTCCGCTTGGCAAGGAGGCAGCAATGGAGGCGACCGCGCACTCGCATCACCACCACGAGGAGGTGGAGGTCAACCCGGCGACCTGGCGCGACCCGAAGCGCTACGCGTGGCTGCTCGGCATCCTCGTGCCGCTGGCGCCGTTCCTGGCCTGGGGCTGGGTATCGCTGACCGGCTTCGGTGCCTTCTGGTACCTCGGCCCGGTTCTCATCTTCGTCGCCTTCCCGCTGCTCGACCTGGCGATCGGGATGGACGCGACCAACCCGCCCGACAGCGTCCTCAAGTGGCTCGAGCAGGACCGCTACTACCGCTGGTGCACCTACCTCTTCATCCCGATCCAGTACGGAGGGCTCATCCTCGCCTGCTGGATGTGGTCGAGTGGCGACCTCTCGGCGCTGGAAAGCATCGGCCTGGCGTTGACGATGGGCGTGGTCGGCGGGATCGCGATCAACACCGCCCACGAGCTCGGCCACAAGCGGGCCAGCTCGGAGCGCTGGCTGAGCCGGGTGGCGCTGGCGCAGACCGGTTACGGCCACTTCTTCATCGAGCACAACCGCGGCCACCACGTCCGCGTCGCCACCCCCGAGGACCCCGCCAGCTCGCGGCTGGGGGAGAGCTTCTGGGCCTTCCTGCCGCGCACCGTGATCGGCAGCCTGCGCTCGGCATGGGGGATCGAGGCTGCCCGCCTCGACCGGCTCGGCGCCTCGCACTGGACGCTCCGCAACGACATCCTCGGTGCCTGGGCGATGACCGTGGCGTTGTTCGCCGCCCTCGCGATCGTCTTCGGCCCGGTAGTCCTGCCTTACCTCCTCGCCCAGGCGGTGATCGGGTTCTCGATGCTGGAGGTCGTCAACTACCTCGAGCACTACGGCCTCTTGCGGCAGCGTCGCGAGGACGGCCGTTACGAGCGCTGCTTGCCGGAACACAGCTGGAACAGCAACAACGTCGCCTCCAACGTCCTCCTCTACCACCTGCAGCGCCACTCGGACCACCACGCCAACCCGACCCGGCGCTACCAGGCCCTGCGCCACGTCGAGGAAGCGCCACAGCTCCCCACCGGGTACGCCGGGATGATCGTCCTCGCCTGGGTGCCGCCGCTGTGGCGGCGGGTGATGGACCCCCGCCTGCTCGACCACTACGGCGGCGACGTCACCCGCGCCAACATCTCCCCGCGCCGCCGCGGCCGGGTCCTGGTCCGCTACGGGGCGGCCTCGTGAGCGCCTGGCGCTGCCCCGGCTGCGGCTACGTCTTCGACGAGGAGGCCGGACACCCGCGCGAGGGGTTTCCGCCCGGCACCCGCTGGAGCGAGGTTCCCGAGGACTGGGTCTGTCCCGACTGCGGGGTCCGCGACAAGGTCGACTTCGAGCCGGTCGAGAGCGACGATTGACCGCCGCCGGTGCGACGATGGGGACGATGGCGAGCGCCCGAACCCCGTACCCCGTGGCGGCCCGTGAGCTGCTGCGCGAGACCCTGTTCGGTGCCGCCCGCGACCAGCTCACCGAGCGACCCTGGTCGCAGATAACGATGTCGGACATCGCCTCCGGCGCCGGCGTCAGCCGCCAGACCCTCTACAAGGAGTTCGGCAACCGCAACGAGTTCGGGCAGGCCTTCGTGATCCACGTCGGCGAGCGCTTCCTCGACCAGGTGGAGGCCGCCGTCAAGCAGCACCTCGACGATCCCCGGGCGGCCGTCACCGCCGCCCTGGAGCTGTTCCTGCGCTCGGCCGCGGAAGACCCGTTGATCCGGACGCTGCTCTCAGACGACGGCACCGGCGGCATGCTGCCCTTCGTCACCACCCGGGGAGTGCCGGTGGTCCAGTGGGCGACTGCCCGCCTCGCCGCGGTGATCGAAGAAGGCTGGCCGCAGGCCCCGCCGGCAGACACCCGGCTCCTCTCCGAGGCCCTGGTCCGGCTGGCGATCAGCTACATCACCGCGCCCAGCGAATCGCCGGAGTCGACCGGCACCGCGGTGGCCGACCTGCTCGGCCCGTTCATCGACCGGGCTTTGGGCACCTCGGCAAGCGGTTGACAACTTGAGGCCCCTCTAGGGGCCTCAATCTCTCAATCGGCACTGACGGCAGCGGGGGTCGCGGTGCCGAGCGGGCTCTCGCCCTTGATCAGGTCGGCGGCGCGCTCGGCGATCGCGATCACCGGCGCGTTGGTGTTGCCGCGGGGGACCGTCGGCATCACCGAGGCGTCGACCACCCGCAGGCCCTCGACCCCTTGGACGCGCAGCTCGGCGTCGACCACGGTGCCGATCGAGCAGGTGCCGACCGGGTGGTAGATCGGGAAGGTGGTGGCGGCGACATGGGCCCGCAGCTCCGCCTCGGAGTCGCCGGCAGGGCCGGTGAAACGCGTAGCGCAGTAGGGGCTCATCGCCGGCTGGGAGCAGATCTCCTGCATCAGCTTGACCGCCGCGGTCATCCGCTCCATGTCGCCCTCGGCGGTGAAGAACTCGTTGCGGACGATCGGCTTCGCGCTCGGGTCGCTGGAGCCGAGCCTGACCGAGCCGCGGCTGCGCGGGGTGAGCAGGCAGGGGGAGACCCAAACGCCGTGCGCTTCGGGGTCGGACATACCCTCGTCGACGATCTGGATCGGGGCGACGTGGAACTGGGTGTCGGGAGCGTCGACGCCGGCCTCGACCCGGGCGAAGCCGCCGGACTCGGCCAGGTTGGAGGCAAATGGGCCGGTCTGGTCGGCGGCGAACTGTTCGAGCGCGGCCGGCTCCAGCGCCGCCAGCAGGCTCTCCGGCTCCGGCGTCGTCCAGACGGCGTAGCTGGCGGCGTGGTCGGAGAGGTTCTCGCCGACGGCCGGCTGGTCGACCAGCAGCTCGATTTCGCGCATCGCCAGGTGTTCGGCCGGCCCGACCCCGGAGAGCATCAGCAGCTGCGGCGAGTTGTAGCTGCCGCCGCAGAGGATCGTCTCCCGCTCGGAGCGCAGCTCCTGCTCCTGGCCGAGCTGGGAGGCGACGACTCCAGTCGCCCGGCCGCCGTCGAAGAGGATCCGGTCGACCCGCATGTAGGGCATCACGGTCAAGTTGGGACGCTCCATCGCCGGGTGCAGGTAGGCGACGGCGGCGCTCGCGCGCATGCCGCCGCGCTGGGTCACCTGGTACATCCCGACCCCGTCCTGCTCGGGGCCGTTGAAGTCCTCGTTCCGGGCCAGGCCGGCTTCGACCCCGGCCTCGACGAAGGTGGGGGTGATCACGTTGCCCGAACGCTGGTCGGAGACCGGCAGCGGCCCGCCGGCACCGTGCCAGTCCGAGGGACCGCGCTCGTTGTCCTCGGACTTGAGGAAGTAGGGGAAGAGCTCGTCCCAGCCCCACCCGGGCTCGCCCCAGCCGTCGTAGTCGGCGCGGTTGCCGCGGATGTAGACCATCGCGTTGACCGAGGAGGAACCGCCGAGAACCTTGCCGCGGGGAAGCGCCAGCTGTCTGCCGTTGCAGTTGGCCTCCGGCGCCGTGCGGTAGTCCCAGTCGAGTTCGGTCCGGGCCAGCTGGAGGTAGCCAAGCGGCACGTGGATGTTTTCGTTGGTGTCCGGCGGCCCCGCCTCCAGCAGCAGGACGTTGACATCCGGGTCCTCGGACAGGCGCGCCGCCAGCACGCATCCGGCGGACCCCGCTCCGACGATCACGTAGTCGTACATCTCTCTCCTCCTGGGTTGGGCCGATCCCACTCGGCTTGCTCGTGTCGAGCCTACCCCGAGGATAGAAGGCATTGACGGGGAAGCAAACGATCGATTGGCGACTCAGCGTTCTGTCGAGCATTCAAGCCGCCTCTAACAAAGGTCCACGTCCGTACCCAACGCTCGTCGAGGCGGGTTGCGCCCGGGACGCAGATGTCTTTGATTGCCCTCAGCCGGCGCGGGGTTTTGCGCCGATCCAATCTCACCAGGGGGAATCAGATGCGGTCTCGGGTCACCACGTTGGTAGTGCTGTCTGCGCTTATCGCTGGCGTCCAGGTCTTCGCCGCGGCCCCGGCCGCCGCGATGGACGACAACGGCACCGACGCCTGCCTGCCGATGCCGGGCTTCCCCGGCTTCGGCACCGACAGCGACGGCTTCTGCGATCCCCTTGAGAAGTCGGGTGGCGGTGGCGACGGGGGTGGCGCCGGGGGCGATGGGAGCAGCGGAGGTGCCGACGGCGGGGCTTCTGGCGGCGGATCGCCTGACGAGGAGGGCGGCGAGGTGATCGTGATCGTCGAGGACGTGCCGGACCCCGAGGTCGATGAGCCGCCCCAGGACCAATGCTGGGCGAGGCCGTGGGAGTGCGGTCCGGACCAGCGTGGCCCCCGCGACGACCCGCTCTCGTCGATGGACGGGCAGGAAGGTCGCAAACCGGTTGGGCGAGGCGGCGCGCCGAGGGTGCCGGCGAAGAAGCCGAAGAAGGCTCTGACCAGGTCGGAGGAGTGCCAGCTGCTCGAGAAGCGGGGCCACCTCTTGGCTCCCTACGAGGTCAGACAAAAGACCGCGGAGCTGCAGAGGCTGAGGAGAAGGGACGCTGTGCTCTACGACCGGTGGCTCGAGAGGCGCGGGCCGTATACGAACGAGGACGCGGCTGACGACGCGGAGGCGAGACGGATATGGCGGGAGATCGCGGCCATTGAGCGAGAGCTGGACGGAGCGGCGCGGGGCGAGGATCTGGGCTGCAGTGAGCTGCTGAGACCCGACTTCCCTCCGTCGTGATGACGGCCTGCGGGTCGAGCGGCCGCGCTCTTCATTTGCTATTCTTGAGTTAGAAGCTCAAGAAACTAAGGAAGGAGAGAGCGATGAGCGCAGCACCCCCGACCACCACCTTCACCTCCCGAGGCAGGCTCAGCGGAGTTGTCCGCCAGCAGCCACTCGGCGGCACCCGCGGCGGCACCGATGACCTCGACACCCAGGCCTACGAGGCGATCTACTACCGGGCCCGCCTGATCTTGGGAGACACGCTGCCGCGACCGGACCGGCTGCGGGCCAAGGGGCCGCTGGGCGACTAGTTCAAACATCCGTCGGTCCACGGAGGCGGAACCACACCTTCGCGTCCACTGCCGGTTGAAGGGGCCAATCGGCTCGTCAATCGGGGAGGATCACATGAGGGCGCACAAGGATCGGTGGACCGTTTTCGGAGGCAGGCCTGGGCGGAAGCTCTTGCCACTCACCCTCTTCGCTGCAGTGGGGCTGATCCTCTCGACGGCATCCGCCGCCTGGGGGTTCGGCGAGCTCTCACAGATGCGCGGCACCGCGAACTGCGTCTCCGAAACCGGCGGCAGCCGTGTCTTCGCTGGGCAGCGGTTCGTTGAACCGCCGAAATACCAGGGCATCTGCCGGACCGGCAGGCTCCTCAACGCGGCGGAAGAACTCGCGATCAGCCCGGACGGCAAGAACGTCTACGTCGCCACCTACGGCGGCAACCCCAGCGGCGCCGCGATCTTCGACCGCAACCCGGCAACCGGCAAGCTGACCCAGAAGCGCGGCACCGCCGGCTGCCTCACCGAGGAGGAGTACCCGGAGGGACATTGCGGACATGCCAGGTCGTTCGACGAGCCCCAGGGCGTCGTGGTCAGCCCTGACGGCAAGCAGGTTTACTTCGCCAACTTCGACTCCGATTCCGTGGCGATCTTCGACCGCGGGCCCGGGGGGGCGCTGAAGCAGAAGCGCGGCACCGCCGGCTGCATCTCAGAGACCGGGACCGACGGGCACGGGGGCCGCTGTCAGAAGGCGCCGTCGATCCAGAGCCCGATCGGAATCGCCGCGAGCCCCGACGGCAAGAGCATCTACGTCACCGCGGTGGCCCAGCTCAACAACCAAAACGAAGAGGTGGACCCGACGGGCCGTTCGATCTCGATCTTCGATCGTGACCCGGGGACCGGCAACCTGACCCAGAAGTCGGGCACCGCCGGTTGTATCTCCGGAACCGGGACCGGCGGTGGGTGCCAGCTCGCGAAGGGGGTCTCCGAACCGCTGCAGGTCGTGGTCAGCCCCGACGGGAAAAACGTTTACGTCACCAATACGGGACCCGCTGGCCTGGCGATCTTCGACCGCGACCCGGCGACCGGAGCGCTGGCCCAGAAGCCCGGCATCGCCGGCTGCATCTCAGAAGATGGAACGGGCGGCGCGTGCCAGGTCGGCAGAGCGTTAGAGCTGGGCGACGTCGCCATGAGCGCCGATGGCAAGAGCCTCTACGTGGCGGCCTCCGGCTCCGGTGCCGTGTCGATCTTCGACCGCGACCCGGCAACGGGCGCGCTGACCCAGAAGCCTGGGACCGCGGGCTGCATCTCACAGGGTGGGACCGGGGGCGCCTGCGCGAAAGGCAAGGCGCTGGCGCGGGCGACGGCCGTCGCTGTGACTCCGGATGGCAAAAGCGTCTACGTCACCGCCACCCAGTCCGACGCCGTGTCGATCTTCGACCGCGACCCGGCAACGGGCGCGCTGACCCAGAAGCGCGGCAAGGCCGGCTGCGTCGCGCAGTTCCCGAAAGCCGGTAGCTGCCGCTACGGCGAGGCAATTGCCGGTCTCTGGGGGGTCGCCATCAGCCCGGACAACAAGGACGTCTACGTCGCCAGCATCGTCTCCAACTCCGTCTCGACCTTCAAGCGGTCGCTGCGATAGCGCGAACCCTGAGCACTCCGGCAATATGCTCGCCCGATGGCGGGAGGGACGATCGACCACATCTTCGCGGAGCTCCGCTACTACCAGGACCGGGCTCGATCCGATGAAGAAACGCGAGACACGAGGCTGGCGACGCTTGTAGCCCTGAGCGGCGCCGTGCTCGGGCTCCTCATCGCCAGCCTTCCCGACGGAGAGGGAAGCGTCGTCGGGGTCGCTCTGTTCTGCGCTGCCGCCGCGCTCTTTACCTGTGCGCTCCTCGTCGCCACCCAGTTCGCACTGCTTCTTCCCCCGGTAGCCCCCTACTTCGGTGGACGCCTCGAGCCGATCCCAGAGCTGGACTTGGCCGAGTTCACCTCTTACTTGACTCCGCAGTTCCAGGAAGCCGAAAAAATGGTTCTACAGACCCGGGTTCTCCCGGCGATGAACTCAGCGATCGCCGCCCGCCGTCGCAACTCGGCCCGCAAGGAGCGCTGCCTTAGGGTCGCTATCTCACTGATCGCGAGCGGCGTTTCCGCCACGGCCGTCTATGCGGCTATCCTGCTTCTATGAAGACGAAGGTCGTGAATCCCAAGAGTGGGGTAGCTCCGGTTTCGGTGGCGACGAGCTTCGGGCAGCCGGGGGGGCGTGTCCTGACCAAGGAGGACATCCCGGAGCTCCTCATCAAGGGCGGCTCCTTCGACGGCATCGCGGCGCTGCAGCTCACCTCACGGCCGCATCTCGAAAAGATCGCCGCGGATCTGGTTCGGGCTGGCACCCTTCCCAGGGAGCGCTTCACCTTCACTCGCTGACCGGGTCGTCGCCCATGCGGCGCACGCGCGCGCAGTCTTGCCGGCAACGGCGACAATGCTTGAGGTGGGCTTCGACAGCCTTGAGCTGCTCGGCAGGAGCCGTCTTGGCAATGAAGTCCTGCCACGCCTCGCGGGTCATTGCCCTGCAGCGCTCACCCGATTCGATTCGTTCGCGGGCAGGCCCGATGCGCCCGTTCGCCCGTTCGATTCGCTTGCGATAGGAACGGTTGGAGAGACGACCAAGCATCCTTTGCTGGATCTCCTCCGGCGAAAAGTCCATTTGGCGCAACCAGAAGACTTCGCGATCGCGGGGCAGGAGGGACAGAAGCGCCTCTAGGCCGATTTGGGCGGCCTCGTGCATCTCGGCGAGTCGGCCGGGATCCCCGGCATTGTGATCTTGAAATATCTCGGCCTCTCCCAGCGGGACCTCCTTGATAACCGATTGATGTCGGATCACGTCAGTCAGCCGCCAGCCACACACCGTCTTCAGCGTGGTCACCATCTGCGGCCTGACGAAGTTCCGTTTGGCCGGTTCCATGACGCTCTCCATAATCTCGGTCACTACCTCGCCAAAAATATCTTCAGCATCCTCCTCGGAGCATCCGCGCTGCCGCAGAGAATTCAGGCACCCGGCACGGGCGGGGCTCCACACGTCGGCGTAGAAAGCGGCGGCGGATGCCGATAGCTGCTTTGCGGGTCTCTCCTGCATGGCCTGGGTGGAGCTGCCTCCTGCGAGGGATACCTCGGTCAGGCCTCCTCCCGTTCCCCGATGGCCCACCTTCTCCTCGCGTGTTGCGGAGAAGGTGGGCTCCAATGCGGCTGAATGGAGTCGAACCATCACGTCCCGTAAAGGACACAAGCCCCTCAAGCTTGCGCGTCTACCAGTTCCGCCACAGCCGCTAGAGGACGGACGATTCTAGATGTTTGCGCCGCCGTGAGGGGGCGGCTTGCGGGCATCCGGGGGAGGCGGTAGCCTTGCGAACAGATGTTCGGCAACTTTGGCAGTGATCTGATCCGAGCGCGGAGGGAAATGGGGGCCACCGATGGTTGACCTTGACCTGACCAAGCGTCAGAAGGAGATCTTCGACTTCATCCGCAAGTACGCGGCGAAGACGGGTTACCCGCCGACGGTGCGGGAGATCGGCAAAGCCGTGGGCCTGCACTCCTCCTCGACCGTGCACGCGCACCTGGCGAACCTGGAGAAGATCGGGCTGCTGCGGCGGGACCCGTCCAAGCCGCGGGCGATCGAGCTGCTCTTCGACAAGGCGAAGCGGACGATCAGGCCCGTCGGGGGTCTGCCGCTGGTCGGCCAGGTCGCCGCCGGCGAGCCGATCCTGGCCGAGGAGAACATCGAGGAGTACCTCGAGATCCCGGACGTGATCGGCGGCGAGGACGGCGACTACATCCTCCAGATCCGCGGCGAAAGCATGAAGAACGCGGGGATCCTCGAGTCCGACTACGTCGTCGTCCGCCCCAGTGACGACGCGACCGACGGCGAAATCGTCGTCGCCCTAATCGGCGAGGAGGCGACGGTGAAGCGGATCTACCGCGAGAAGGACCACGTCCGGCTGCAGCCCGAGAACGACGAAATGGAGCCGATCCTGACCACCGAGGCGCAGGTCTTGGGACGAGTAGTCGGCGTTTTCCGGAAGGTCTGAGCGCCGCTACTTAGGCCACTTGCCGGCCTGGATCAGCCGCTTGTAGCGCCGCTGGCGGCGGCGGGCATCCCAGAGCATCGCCGGCAGCAAGCGCACCGCCAGCCGGGGGAAGAGGCTGAACAGGCGCAGCATGACCCCCCGCCAGCGGGGGATGAAGAGAACGGGGCGGGGGTGTTCGGTGAGCTTGCCAACCGCGTGCCCGACCTCCTCGGCGGTGAGCAACTGCCCTGAGAAGGAGCCGGCCGCATCGAGGTCGTCGAGCCTGTCTTCCAGCATCGGGGTCCAGGCTCCGTCCGGGCAGACCGCCGAGACCTCGATTCCCTTGTGGCCGGCGCGGCGCAGGTCGAAGAGGGTTCCCACCGTGAAGGCCATCGAGGCGTGCTTGCTCGCCGAGTAGGCCACCTCGCCGGGCGCCGCGACGATGCCGGCCAGCGAGACGATGTTGATCACATGACCACGGCCGGCGGGGACCATCTGCTCCAGGGCCGCCACCGTGCCGTTCATCGTCCCCTCGGTGTTGACCGAGAGCATCGCGGCCCGGGCCGATTCGTCTACCTCCCAGGACATCCCGGTGGAGAGGACGCCGGCGTTGTTGACCCAGAGGTCGAGGGACCCGGCAGCGGCGACCGCCTTTGCCAGCGCCCGGCAGGCACTCTCGTCGCGAACGTCGAGGCCCGCTGACTCTGCCCCGGTGCCGATCTCCGTTGCCGTGCGGGCCGCCGCTTCGGCGTCGATGTCGGTGACGTGCACCAGGTAGCCGCGGCCGGCCAGCTCGATCGCGATCGCTCGGCCGAACCCGCCGCCCGCCCCGGTCACCACCGCCCTTCGCATGCCCGCCACCATATCCCGCGCAGGGCTTGGTCATCCGGGTCCGCGGAGCTACCATCGGTGGGCGGGCCGAGCGGACCGCGGAGGGAGAGAAAACCCTTCGAGGAAAGTCCGGACACCACAGAGTAGGGCGGTGGGTAACGCCCACCCGGGGAAACCCGCGGGAAAGTGCCACAGAAATACACAGCCGATGGCGCGGCCACACGTGAGTCGCGTACAGGCAAAGGTGAAATGGTGCGGTAAGAGCGCACCGGCGTCGCGGTGACGCGGCGGCCAGGCAAACCCCGCCCGGTGCAAGGCCAAGCAGGACCGTCGACCCGGCTCGGCGAGGTCCAGGTAGGCCGCATAGATAGATGGCCGCTCACGACAGGATCCGGCTTACAGGCCCGCTAACGGAAAAGGCCCCTCACGGGGCCTTTTCCCATTTGGGGGGCGCCTGGAGAGGCTTTGCAAGGTTTCTGTCTTAGCGTTTGCTAACCTGCCGCCAACTTCCGCTGAATCTCCGCTCACATAAGGGCGGGGAGCGGGGGACCCAATTAGTTGGGGCGAGTCGCGGCGAGTGCCGCGTAGCGCAGCTCTTTCAGCGCGAGCCCGACAGCTAACCCCGCAAGCGCCAGGAAAGAGCAATGCGAAAGACCAGAAACCGCCGTGCGCGGACTCACGACTCAGCGAGAACCCGAGCCGGGAAACGGCGCGGCCTCAGCCTCCGCCTGGCCGCCTCGGTGATCGCCTTCGCCCTCCTCGCTCTCGCCAGCGTCCCCGCCGCACAGGCGTCCACCGGAGGCGCGTCCGGCTTTACCCCGACCGAGCCGCCCGTAGGCGGGGAAGTCGCCTTCAGCCCCTTCCGGGTGGCCGGCGCCAGCTGGTACGGGCCGGGCCTGTACGGGCACAAAACGGCCTGCGGCGCGACCTTGCGCCCAACCACGCTGGGCGTGGCGCACCGCTCCCTGCCCTGCGGCACCACGGTGAAGTTCGTCCACCGCGGCCACGCGCTCATCACTCAGGTGATCGATCGCGGCCCCTACATCGACGGCCGTGCCTGGGACCTGACCCAGGCGGCCAGCGAAGCGCTCGAATTCGAAAGCGTCGGCGTCGGCCGGCTGCGCTACGCGGTCGCGCTCGAATACGCCCGCGGCGGCTCCGGGCGCTGACCCGCCTCACGGCCGGTTGCCTCCCCTTTCGCGGCTTCGGCGACCGCTCCGGAGGCTAGTCTGCCGTGTTCAGGCAGTGGCGAAATAACGGGAGGAAGAGCATGTCGAGGTCATCGCACGGAGCACTTTCCACGGCTGACCGGCCGAAAGGACGCCGGCTTTCGCTGGCGCTCGGGTGCTGCCTGCTTGTTCTCCTTGCCAGCCTCGCGGCGGGGGCCGGCGCCGCGGTCGCCCCGACCACCGTGGTCCTCGGCCAGACCTCGACCGTGCCGGACCCCTCCTGTCCCGAGCTGCCCTGCCAGGCGGTCGGCAGCGTCACCGGCTTCCAGGTCAACAACGGCCAGACCAGTCTGCCCTTCCTGGTTCCGCACGACGGCACGATCAAGCGGTGGAGCCTGACCCTGGCGCAGCCGACCAACAAGCAGCGCTCCTTCTTCAACGGGTTCTTCGGCACCCCGCCGGAGGCGCGGCTGGCGATTCTGCGGCGCGTGCCCGGGTCGAACCCGCCTCGCTACAACCTGCGCCGCCAGGGCTCGATCAAGGTGCTGACCCCCTACTTGGGGCAGACGGTCACCTTCGGCGCCTCCCTGGAGGTCGAAAAGGGCGACATCATCGGCCTCACCGTGCCGACCTGGGCCCCGACCTTCTCCCAGGGTCTGCCTGCGGACAACGTCTGGCGCGCCAGCCGTGAACCCGGCACCTGCACCGACTCGACCGACATCCGCGACGGCGAACCGCAGGAAAAGCTCGGCCGGCGAGCCACCTACGGGTGCCGCTACACCACCGCCCGCCTGCTCTACACGGCAACTCTGGTCCAGGGCAAATAACCCCGGGCCGGGCCCCCGCCGCCTAGGCGGCGGAGGGCAGGACCCGGGGGGTCGCCTGATCCTTGGGCAGCGCCGCGGCGCTGGCAATCAGGCTCTGGAACTCATTTAGCGCCAAATGGCCGACCGCCTCGAGGATCTCCTCGTCGGTCCAGCCGATTTCACGTGCCTCCTCGTGGAGGTGGAGCGGGGGAGGCCCGTCGGCGTCAAGCGCCTCCTTTAGGTACAGGAGGAGGGCCGCCTCCTTGGGGTCGGCCGAGCTGAAGCTGCGGGCCCGGGAGACCTCGTCGAGGCCAAGCCCGGCCCGGCGGGCCGACTTCGCGTGCTGGGCAATGCTGTAGTTGTCCTCGCGGTGCTCGGCGACCGCCAGCGCGATCCGCTCGCGGGTCGCCTGCGGCAGGACGCCGCCGCGCAGCTCCGAACGCATCCGGGTGTAGGCCCGGAGCACGGCCGGAGACCCGGCGAGCACGCCGATGAACTTGGTCACGGCGCCGCCGGCCGCCTGGATCGTCTTGATCAGGGGTGCGCTCTCATCCGGCGCGGTCAGCTCGTCATGTATTTGGAACCTGCTTACTGCCGTTTTTACGGTCACAGTGGCATCTCGCTTCTGGCTCTTCTAGGCGGGAGATCGCTTTACAGAGCCTTTACGTGGCCTTTACTTTACTTTGAGCCGTTTACTTACGAGGAGTAAGTTATACCTGCTTTTCGGTTGTTCCGCAAGCCCGCGGAAACTGCCTTCCTTTACCCGAATTACGCCGCTATGCACCTGATTGGTTCATTCGCCTATCGTTGCGGCCTCTTCGCGCACAAGCCCAGGAGGCAGGAATGGCAGAGCAACCCCGCAGTGCCGCCGACGTCGCCGCGATCGTCAAGGAAGCCGACGTGCGTTTCGTCCGCCTCTGGTTCACGGACGTGCTCGGCCAGCTGAAGAGCTTCTCGATCAACGCCGCCGAGCTGGAGGACGCCTTCGACGGCGGCATGGGCTTCGACGGCTCCTCGATCACCGGGTTCAACCCGATCGAGGAGTCCGACATGATCGCGATGCCGGACCCCGCCACCTTCGCCCTGGTCCCCTGGCGCCCCGAGGAAGAGAACGCCGTCGCCCGGATGTTCTGCGACATCCGCGTCCCCGGCGGCGGACCCTACGAGGGCGACCCGCGCTGGATCCTGCAGCGCGCGCTGAAGCGCGCCAAGGAGCTTGGCTTCGACGCCTACAACATCGGCCCCGAGCTGGAGTACTTCTACTTCCGCTCGGCCAAGCCCGAGGGCGGCGTGCCAGAGGTGCTCGACGAGGGCGGCTACTTCGACCTGACCACGCTCGACGCCGGCTCGGACCTGCGCCGCGAGACCGTGCTGGCGCTGGAGAAGATGGGCATCCACGTCGAGTACACCCACCACGAGGTCGGGCCCTCCCAGCACGAGGTCGACATGCGCTACAAGAACGCGCTGGAGATGGCTGACGACTGCATGACCTACCGCATCGTGGTCAAGGAGTACGCAATGAAATACGGGTGGCACGCGACCTTCATGCCGAAGCCGCTGTTCGGCGAGAACGGTTCCGGGATGCACGTCCACCAGTCGCTCAGCAAGGACGGCAAGAACGCCTTCTACGACGCCGACGACCCCTACTTCCTCTCGCCGACGGCGAAGTCGTTCATCGCCGGCCAGCTCAAGCACGCCCGCGAGATCTCGCCGCTCTTCGCCCAGTGGGTCAACTCCTACAAGCGGCTCGTCCCAGGCTACGAGGCGCCCGTCTACCTGGCCTGGTCCCGGCGCAACCGGTCGGCGCTGATCCGGGTGCCGCTCTACCACCCGGGCAAGGAGAGCGCGACCCGGGCCGAGTTGCGCTGCCCCGACCCCTCCTGCAACCCCTATCTCTGCTTCGCCGGCATGCTGCAGGCGGGCCTGGAAGGGATCGAGAAGGGCTACGAGCTGCCCGAGCCGATGGAGCAGAACCTCTACCACCTCTCCCAGGAGGAGCTGGCGCACCAGGGCATCGAGCAGTTGCCGGCGACGCTGGGCGAGGCGATCGAGGTGGCTGCCGACTCCGAGCTGGTGCTGCGGACCCTGGGCGAGCACACCTTCCGCCGCTTCGTCGAGATCAAGCGCCAGGAATGGGACGAGTACCGGGTCCAGGTGACGCCGTACGAGATCGAGAACTTCCTGCCGATCCTCTGAGGGAGAGTCGTGGCGACGCTGCACGTGCTCAATGTGTTCACCGACGAGGCCGGAGACCACGGCAACCCGCTCGGCGTCTTCCTCGACGGGGCGGCCGTCCCGGAGGACCGCCGGCAGGCGGTTGCGCACGAGCTGGGCTTCTCGGAGACCGTCTTCGTCGAGGACCCGGCGAACGGCCGGATCCGGATCTTCACCCCCGGTTACGAGCTGCCCTTCGCCGGGCACCCGTCGGTCGGCACGGCCTGGCTGCTGGCGCGGGAGGTGGGGCCGGTCAAACGGCTGCAGCCGCCGGCCGGCGAGGTCGGGGTCCGGGTCGAGGGCGAGCGGACCTTCGTCGCGGCCCGGGCGGAGTGGTCGCCGCCGTGGCGCCTGATCGAGCTGGAGGGCCCGACCGCGGTGGAGAAAGTGGAGGGACCGCCGGAGGGCGAGGACAACGCCTACTTCTGGGCTTGGATCGCCGGCGCGGCGGGAACGGTCCGCTCCCGCTGCTTCTCCCTCGACGACGGAATCGGCGAGGACGAGGCGACGGGCTCGGCGGCGATCATGCTCTGCGCCGCCCTGGAGCGCGGCGTGACGATTCATCAGGGCCGCGGCTCCGTGCTCCACACCCATTTCCTCGGCAAAGGCCGCGCCGAAGTCGGCGGCCGCGTCGTCCTAGACG
This sequence comes from uncultured Actinomycetes bacterium, assembly GCA_963832155.1. Lineage (GTDB taxonomy): Bacteria > Actinomycetota > Thermoleophilia > Solirubrobacterales > 70-9 > VAYN01. The sequence continues at coordinate 2,278,399 of CAWHTB010000002.1, read as the reverse complement.
AGGTCAGAGAGTTCGCGCTCTAGCTCAGCCGGGTCGGTGACCGGTAGGCGGCAGGTGAAGTTCTCGCAGACGTAGGCGGCGGGGAGGCCCTCGACCGTGGCCCGGCCTTCGAGCAGGGGCGGGACGTCGCTTCCCTCCTGGCCGGCGGCGAGGACGAGATGGGGGCGTGGCTCGGAGCGGACCACGGCGGCCAGCTCGCCGACGTCCTCGCCGACCAGCGCGACCTCGCGGGTGGGGGAGACGAGGAAGTCGAGGGCGCGGAGGAGGTGGGCGAACGCCTCCGGGTGCTGGACCGCGGGCTTGGAGAAGAGCCGCAGCACTCCCCGTGCCTGCTCCTCGTAGCCGCTCTCGCCGGTCAGCGCCGCCAGTCGCAGCAGGCCCAGCGCCGCGGAGCTGTTGCCGGATGGAATCGGGTGGTCGCCGACCTCCTTGCGCCGCGCGATCAGCTCTTCGTGGTCGGTGGAGGTCGAGTAGAAGCCGCCGCGCTGGGGGTCGCCGAACCGCTCGATCGTCGTTTCCGCCAGCTCCCGCGCCTCGACGAACCAGCGCTGCTCGAAGCTCGATTCGTAGAGGGTGAGCAGCGCCTCGAGCAGGAAGGCGTGATCCTCGAGGTAGGCGTTGAGGCGGGCCTCGCCGTCCTTGAAGGTGCGCAGCAGGTGGCCGCCGTCGTCGCGCACGGAGGTGAGCAGGAACTCGGCGCAGCCGCGAGCCGCCGAGAGGTAGTCCTCGCGCCCGAGCACGGCGCCGGCCTCGGCCAGGGCAGCGATCGCCAACGCGTTCCAGGAGGTCAGCCGCTTGTCGTCGAGACCCGGCCGGACCCGCTCGGCCCGCGCCTCGAACAGGGCTCGCCGCGCCTCCTCGAGGCCCTCCGGAGCAGGAGCGGTGGCGCCGCCGGCGAGGTGGAGCACGTTGGCGCCATCGAAGTTGCCTCCCTCGGTGATCCCGTAGAACTCGATCACCGGCTCGGCCCGCTCGCCGAGCACCTCCCGCACCTGCGCTGGGGTCCAGACGTAGAACCGGCCCTCCTCGCCCTCGGAGTCGGCGTCGAGGGCCGAGTAGAAGCCGCCCTCGGAGCCGCGCATCTCCCGCAGCACCCAGTCCAGGGTCTCCTCGCAGGCGCGGCGGTAACGCTCGTGCCCGAACGCCTGCCAGCCGTGCAGGTAGGTGCGCGCCAGCAGGGCGTTGTCGTAGAGCATCTTCTCGAAGTGGGGGACGAGCCAGGCGGCGTCGACCGAGTAGCGGGCGAAGCCGCCGCCGAGCTGGTCGTAGATGCCGCCGGCGAGCATCGCGTCGAGGGTCCGCTCGACCACGTCCCGCTCGCCGCGGGCGAGGAGCAGCTCGAGCGCCGAGGCGGGCGGGAACTTGGGCGCGGTGCCGAAGCCGCCGTTGTGGGGGTCGGCGGCGGAGAGCAAGCGCGTCACCGCTTCCTCCAGCTCCGCCTTGCCTGGCAGGTCGGGATCCGGCTCGGCGACCCCGATCGCTCCCAGCCGCGCCCGGGTGTCCGGCGCCCGTTCGCGGATCTCCTCCCGCCGGTCCTCGAAGGCGGCCAGCACCGCCTCCATCACCATGCGGAAGCTCGGCATCCCCCGGCTCTCGTCGGGCGGGAAGTAGGTGCCGCCGTAGAAGGGGACGCCGTCGGGGTCGAGGAAGACGGTCATCGGCCAGCCGCCGTGGCCGCTGATCGCCAGCACCGCCTCCATGTAGATCGCGTCGACGTCGGGCCGCTCCTCGCGGTCGACCTTGACGTTGACGAAGTGCTCGTTCATGTAGGCCGCGGTCTCGCCGTCCTCGAAGGACTCGCGCTCCATCACGTGGCACCAGTGGCAGGCGGAGTAGCCGACCGAGAGCAGGATCGGGCGGTCCTCCTCTTGGGCCCGCTCCATCGCCTCGGTCCCCCACGGGTACCAGTCGACCGGGTTCTCACGGTGCTGCAGCAGGTACGGGCTGGTCTCCTTGGCGAGCCTGTTTGCCATCTCACTCACAGTACCCACGACACCCGTTTGGCCAACTATTCACCATCCATACTCACCGAAATTCGAGTCTCCGGGCAAATACGAACCGTTCAGTACTACTCGCCCATTTCGAAGCCATTACCTTCAGACTGTGGACGACGGAAACCGCTCTGACAAGCGAGATACCGAGCTGGAGGCGGTGCTGGCGAAACTCGCTCCGGGGGATCGCGAGATCGTCCAGGGAGCCCTCGACGAAGCCGAGAAGACCGAGGCCGAGCTGCGTTACCTCGCCGACCACGACCCGCTCACCGGGTTGCTCAACCGGCGCCGCTTTCGCGCCGAACTCGACCAGTACGTCTCCTTCACCGCCCGTTACGGCGGGCAGGGTGCGGTGATGATCATCGACATCGACGGCCTCAAGGAGGTCAACGACCGGCTCGGCCACCAGCCGGGGGACAACCTGATCCGGCGCATCTCCGATGTTCTGCGCGAGCGGGTCCGGGCCACCGACCTGGTCGCCCGCCTCTCCGGCGACGAGTTCGCGGTGCTGATGCCGCAGACCGACACCGACGGCGCCATGCAGCTCGGCGAGGACCTGCGGGCGCAGGTCGCGGAGGGCTTCCCGAGCGACGCCGAGACCGGCGCGGTGACGATCAGCGTCGGGGTGACGATGTTCGGAGCCGGGCGCGAGGCCGCCGCCGAGGCCGTGCTTGTCGCCGCCGACGAGGCGATGTACCGGGCAAAGGAAGAGGGCCGCAACCGGATCGCCCTCTTCCACGGCCCAGACGTAGACGACCGCGGCTCGCGGCGCAGCCAGACCACCAGCGCCCGGATCCGCGACGCGCTGACCCAGAACCGGCTCAGCCTGGCGACGCAGCCGATCCGCAGCCTCGCCTCCGGTGGGATCGAGCGCTACGAGCTGCTGCTGCGGATGACCGGCGAAGACGGCCAGCTGCTGCCGGCCGCCGCTTTCATCGAGACCGCCGAGCGCTCCGGGATGGTCCAGGAGCTGGACCGCTGGGTCGTCGCCCGGGCGCTGGAGCTGCTCGCCGAGCGCGAGCAGGTGGGCGACCCGGTCTCCCTGCACGTCAACCTCTCCGGCGCCTCGATGACCGACCTCACCGTGCTCGAGTTCATCGAACGCCGCCTCGACGAAGGCAGGGCCGACCCCGGCCGGTGCACCTTCGAGATCACCCAGACCGCCCGGGTCGACGACCTCGAGGCCGCGTCCTCGTTCGCGGACCGGCTGACCGAGTTTGGTTGCGAAGTCGCGATCGACGACTACGGCACCGGCTTCGGCCCCTTCGACTACCTGAAGAAGTTCCCCTTCGACGTGATCAAGATCGACGGCGCCTTCGTCCGCGACATGCCGCGCAACGACGCCGACCAGCTGACCGTGAAGGCGATCGTCCAGATCGCCCGCGGCCTCGGCAAGCAGACGATCGCCGAGTTCGTCCAGGACGACGAGACGACCCAGATGCTGCGCGAGTACGGCGTCGACATGGCTCAGGGCTTCCACCTCGGGCGCCCGGTCGACGCCGCCGTGGGCCTTGCTGCCGCCTGAGGGCGCTCAGCGAGTGAGGTCGGTGGCGAAGGCCTCGAAGGCGTCGAGGTAGCGCTGGATCTCCTCGTCGGAGTGGGCGATCGAGAGCGTCCACTCCTCCTCGGTCCCCGGGGTCATGAAGATGCCGTGGTTCATGTGGTAGAGCCAGGCCAGCCGCGAGAGCTCCTCGTCGACCTTGGTCAGGTAGTCGCGGTACTCGTAGAGCCGCTCGGGCGAGAAGACGACGCAGCCCTTGGCGCCGATGCCCTCGGTGTAGGCGGGCAGGCCGTGGGTGTCGATGATCTGCTGGCAGCCGTCGAGCAGGCGCTGGTTGGTCGCTTCGAAGCGCTCGTAGACGTCGTCGGTGAGGACCTTGGTCAAGGTCGCCTCCGCCGCCGCCATCACCAGCGGGTTGCCGTTGAAGGTGCCGTACTGGGAGACGGTGCCGTCGGCGACGATCGCCGCCAGCTCCTCGGTCATCCCGATCGCCCCGCCCGGGTAGCCGCCGCAGCTTGCCTTGGCCAGGGTGATCATGTCCGGGACGACGCCGAAGCGGCCGGTTGCCCCTCCCGGGGAGATCGTGCACCCGGTCTTCACCTCGTCGAAGATCAGCTTGACGCCGTGGGCCGCGGTCAGCTCGCGGACGCGCTCCAGGTAGCCCTCGCGCGGCGGGATGATGTTGATGTTCATCATCGCCGGCTCCATGATCAGGCCGGCGACCTGGTCGCCGATCTTTCCGAGCACGCTCTCCAGCGCGTCGGCATCATTGAAGGGGACCGCCCGGGTCAGGTCGGTCAGCGCCTTCGGCAGGCCGCCGCCGGAGGGGACACTGACCGGGTCGTCGCGCTCGCCGAGCGCCTCCAGCGGCGGGTAGACCGAGACCATTACCGAGTCGTGGTGGCCGTGGTAGGAGCCCTCGATCTTGAGGATCGTGTCGCGGCCGGTGATGCCGCGGGCAAGGTGGACCGCGTCCATGGTCGACTCGGTGCCGGAGTTGGTGAACCGCCACTGCGTCAGGCCGAAGCGGCGCTGCAGCTCTTCGGCGACGACGATCGAGTGGCCGGTGGGGGCGGCGAAGTGGGTGCCCTCGTCGACCTGTGCCTTGACCGCGGCGCCGACCTCGGGGTTGGCGTGGCCGATGCACATCACGCCGAAGCCGTTGTGGAAGTCGACGTATTCGTTGTCATCGACGTCCCAGACCCGGCTGCCCTTACCGCGGCTGAGGTAGACAGGCCACGGGTCGTTGGCCTGGAAGGAGGAGGGGACGCCGCCGGGCATCACCGCCAGCGCTTTCTCGTAGGTGCGCGCGGAAGCGGGCGTGCGGTTGCGGAACTGCTCGTTCTGAGCCTCGGTCAGAGAGGCGATCTTTTGGCGGTCGATTTGGTCCATCGACCCAACCTAGCCGAGCCGAACCGGTCTAGCGGCGCCGATCGGCGATCCAGCGTCCCAGTCTCGTCTTTACGTTGAGGGCGCCGGTCAACGCTCGTTCGGCGGGTGAACCGGCGGGCGGCAGAGCGCCGAGTTGGCGGGCCATCTCGGCGCCGTTCATATAAGCGTCGTTGCGGACGATCCTGCCGTCGCGGACGGTGAGCACGTCGCATCCCTGGATGTCGACCTTGCTGCCGTTGGGCAGCATTCCTTCGAAGGTGGCGGTGCCGTCGAAGGTCCCGGTCGCGTGCCAGTGCACGGCCGCCTTCTCCCCGGTCGCGGTTACGTCGAGGATCTCGAAGGTGAAGTCGGGAAAGGCGGTGAAGAGCCCGCCGAACCAGGCCCGCAGGTCCTCGGGGACGGTCAGCTCGACCAGGCCGTGGATCACGTCCGGCGCGCCCGGTTCCCAGCAGGCGGCCATCGCCTCGACGTCCTGTTTGCCGACGGCCTCGAAGTAAGCGCGGGCGACGGTCGCCGCGTCGCTGGTCTGCTCGCTCTGGACAGCCATCGGCCCCAGAGATTACTCCTGGCGCAGCTCGGCCCGTTTGACCTTGCCGGTCGTCGTCTTCGGCAGCTCGGCGGCGAACTCGAGCAGGCGCGGGAACTTGTAGGGGGCGGTCTCCCGTTTGCAGTGCTCCTGCAGCTCACGGGCCAGCTTTTCGCTTGGGTCGCCGTCGCGGAGGACGACGATGGCGCGGACGATGGCCCCGCGCTCGGGGTCTGGATGGGCGACCGCGGCCGCCTCGGCGACCGCCGCGTGGGAGAGCAGCGCCGCCTCGACCTCGGTCGGGCCGATCCGGTACCCGGAGGAAAGGATGATGTCGTCGCCCCGGCCCTCGAAGTAGAGGTGACCGTCGTCGTCGGCGCGGACCAGGTCCCCGGTCGGCCACCACTCCTCCTCGAAGCGCTCGCCGTCGAGGTAGCGGGAGAAGAAGGACGGGCAGGAAGCGACCCGGATCTGCAGTTCTCCCTCGACGATCCGGGTCTCGATCCCCGGCAGCGGTTTGCCCATCGAGCCCTGCTGGACCGGCTCGCCGGCGAGGTTGCCGCTGAGGTGGCCGGTCTCGGTCTGGCCGTACCCGTCGGCCGGTTCGATGCCGGTCGCCTCGGCGAAGGCGGCGATCGTGTCGGGGTCCAGCGGCTCGCCGGCGGAGACCATCCGCCGCATCGCCGGCAGCCGGCGCAGCGTCGTGCGCTTGGCCAGCATCCGGTACTCGGTCGGCGCCTGGCAGAGGACGTTGACGCCGAGCGCCTCGGCGAGATCGAGCCGCTCGGCCGGGTCGAACCGGCCTTCGTGGAGGACCGCTGCCGCCCCGGTCAGCCAGGGCGCGAGGAAGACGTTGCGGGCCGACTTCGACCATCCGGTCGCCGTCGTGCACCAGACCAGCTCGCCCTCGCGCGAGCCGAGCCAGTGCTCGGCCTGGAGGCGCTGGCCGAGCAGGTAGCGGTAGGCGTGGACGGCGCCGCGCGGCTCACCGGTGGTCCCTGAGGTGAAGACGATCAGGGCGGGGTCCTCGGCGTCCATCGCTTCGATCGAGGCGGGCGTCTCCTGCGGCCGGTCCTCGTCGAGGACGCCGGCCACCTCGGCCATCGTCATCGTCGCGACCTCGCCGGGCAGCTCGGCGAGCAGCGAGTCCTCGCCGACGCAGAGCTTCGGCGCCGCCGCGGCGACGCGCAGCTCGAGGTCGTGGCGGCGCAACTGGGTGCTGCAGGGAAGCGCCACCGCGCCCATCCGCCAGCAGGCGAGCAGGGTCAGCACCCACTCGATACGGTTGCCGACCAGGGTCATGACGACGTCGCCGCGGCCGACGCCGCGCGCAGCGAAGGCGCCGGAGAGCCCCGCCGCGCAGGCGATCAGTTCGCCGAAGTGCCAGTCGCGCCGGTTCCCCTCGGCGTCGATCGCGACTACCCCCAGCCGCGAGGCGGGGGAGCGCTCCATCAGGTCCTCGATCAGGTTCACGCGCGGCAGTCTGCCGCACCCGCGCTAGCGAGGGGCCGAACGGGGACACCATGACCCCCCTTTCGGCCCCTCGCCAGCGCGGTCAGCGGAGTTCGGCGGAGGACTTGCCGAGCAGCTGGCGGGCGACGATCAGCAGCTGGATCTGTTGGGTGCCCTCGAAGATGTCGAGGATCTTGGCGTCGCGGGCCCACTTCTCCAGCAGCTCGTTCTCGCCATAGCCGACGCTGCCGCAGAGCTCGACGCAGCCGAGCGCGACGTCAACGCAGGTGCGCCCGGCCTTCGCCTTCGCCATCGAGGCCTGCAGGGAGTTCGGCTTGCCGTTGTCCGCCATCCAGGCCGCCTGCAGGGTCAGCAGCCAGGCCGCCTCGTAGTCGGCCTCCATCTCCAGGAACCGCGCCGCGGCGGCGTGCTGGGAGAGGGCGGGGACGGAGTAGTCGACCTCGACGCCGGCTTCGGAGAGCTTGGTCCGGGTCTCTTCGAGCGCGGCGCGGGTGACGCCGACGGCCATCGCCGCGACCAGCGGGCGGGTGTTGTCGAAGGTCTGCATCGCCCCGGCGAACCCCTCCTTGACGTTCACCTCGGGACTTCCCAGCAGCGCCTCCTTTGGCACCCGGCAGTCCTGCAGGGTGAAGTTGGCGGTGTCGGAGGCGCGGATCCCGAGCTTGTGCTCGAGCCGGTCGAGCTTCAGCCCGGGGTTGTCGCGCTCGACGATGAACGACTTGATCGCCGCCCGGCCGACCGAGCGGTCGAGGGTCGCCCAGACCACGATCAGATCGGCGCGATCGCCCGAGGTGACGAAGATCTTCTCGCCGTTGAGGACGTACTCCTCGCCGTCGAGCTCGGCGGTGGTCCGGATCGAGGCCGAGTCCGAGCCGGCTTCGGGCTCGGTGATCGCCATCGCCGCCCAGCGGCCGCCGTAGCGCTCAAGCTGCTCCTCGGTCGCCACCGAGGCGATCGCCGAGTTGCCGAGCCCCTGGCGCGGCATCGAGAGCAGCAGGCCGACGTCTCCCCAGCAGAGCTCGATGATCCCGAGCACGGTCGAGAGGTTGGAGCCGTTGCGGTTCTCGCCGTCGCCGTTCCCGTTCGACTCGCGGCGCACTCCGGCGGCACCGGCGCCGCCGATGTCGGAGCCCTCGTTCATGCCGTCGATCAGCGACGCCAGCATGTCGAGCTCCTTCGGGTAGGCGTGCTCGGCCTCGTCGTACTTGCGGGAGATCGGCCGGAAGACCTCGGTCGCGACCTGGTTGGCCTGGGTGGCCAGTGGCTTGAACTTCTTTGGAATCTCGAGGTTGATCATGGTTTGCCTTTCGCTCTAGACGAGCAGGGCGCCCTCCATCACGCCCGCTGCGCGGAGGTCTCGGTACCAGCGCTCGACCGGGTGCTCCTTGACGAAGCCGTGGCCGCCGAGCAGCTGCACCCCTTCGGAGCCGATCCGCATCCCCTTGGCGGCGCAGAGCCGGCGGGCGATCCCCGCCTCGCGGGCGAAGTCCTCGCCGCGGTCGGCGCGGCTGGCGCCGCGGTAGGTGGCGAGCCGCATCCCGTCGGACTCGATGCCGATGTCGGACACCGCAAAGGCGACTGCCTGGCGGTTGGAGATCGGTTCGCCGAACGCGGTCCGTTCGTTGACGTAAGGCATCACGTAGTCGAGGACCGCTTGCGCGGCGCCGACCGCGAGCCCGCACCAGGCGATCCGCGACCGGTTGATGCACGCGACGTAATCGTCCGGCTTGCCCTCGCCGAGCAGGGCGCTCGCCGGCAGCCGCGCGCCCTCGATCAGCAGCCGGCCGGTGGCGGCGGGGCGCAGCCCCATCGCCGGCTCGGCCTCGACCGAGAGTCCCTTGGTGCCGGACTCGACCACGAACAGGGCCGGGCCGATGCCCTCGGCCTCGGCGGCGATCACGAACAGCTCGCACTCGGTCGCCCGGGCGAGCAGGGACTTGACGCCGTCGAGGACCCACTCCTTACCGTCCTTGCGAGCCTTCGTCTCCAGCTTCAGCGGGTCGAAGAGGGGGCGCGGCTCGAGGATCGCGAGGGCGGCAGCGGGCACGTCCTCGCCGGTGAAAGCGGGCAGGTAGGTGGCCTCCTGCTCGGCGCTGCCCCAGAGGCCGATCGCGGTGGAGACCGCGCCGGGGGCGAGCGCCGCGTAGGCGATCCCCATGTCGCCGTGGGCGAGCGCCTCGCCGATCAGCACGCTGGTCACCGCCGACTGCTCGTGCATGACGCCGCCGAGCTCCTCGGGGACACCGAGCATGTTCACGCCCAGTTCGGCCGCCTGCTGCAGCAGCTCGGCCGGGGTCTCGCAGGCGGCGTCGGCGTCGAGCGCGGCGGGGCGGATCTTCTCCTCGGCGAAGGCGCGCCCGGCCTCCTGGAACATCTGCTGCTCGTCGTCGGGGGTGACGTCGAACAGGCCTTTCGACTTGCCTTTGACCTGGCGCGCAGGTTTGCCGAGTTGCTGAGCGGCCTTGAAGGTGCGCCCGGCGGCGGTCGCCGAGCGGAACCCGTTCTTGGTTCCCTGGAACACCGCCCGCTCGACCTGTTTGCGGAGGCGGATGCGGTCGAGCAGGTCGGAGCCGGCGAGCCGGTTGAGCGCCCGCAGGCCGAAGCCCATGCCGCGCTCGGCAATGCCCTTCTCGGTGTTGCTGGTGGTGGTCACTGGTTCCTCTCGGTCTCGGCTTTGGGCTGGGGCGGCGTGGGTCGCACGAGGCCCTCCAGGTGCGGCGTCTGCTTCTTCGGGTCGCGTACCGCGAAGGCGATCTCCTCGCCCTCGGGGGTGGCGGCGAACTCGACCCGGGCAGGCAGCAGGATCGGCTTGCGGAAGCTGACCTCGACGGAGAAGGAGTCGGGGAGGCGGCTCTCGAGGGCCGCCAGGCAGCGCGCCTTGGTCCACATGCCGTGGGCGATCGCGCCGGGGAATCCGAGCGGCTTCGCGGCCAGGGCGTGCATGTGGATCGGGTTGCGGTCACCGGACACGGCTGCGTAGCGCCGCCCGAGGTCGCCCCCGAGCCGCCACTCGGCGCTCGCCTCCGAACGCACTTCCTCCCGCCTACCGGGAACAACTGCGTCCGGGTCGCCCTTGCCGCGCCGCAGCATCGTGCTCTCGCTCTCCCAGACGGTCTGGCCCTCGCTCGTCGCCTCGGTGACCAGGGAGAAGGTCTGACCCTTCGGGTGCGGCTTCAGCTGGGTCGGGCGGACCCGGATGCGGAGCTCCTCCTCGACGCTGATGCGCCGGTGCTGGACGATCCGGTTCTCGAGGTGGACCAGGCCGACCGCGCCGAAGGGGAAGGACCCGTCGGCCATCACCGTCATGTGGAGCGGGAAGGCGAGCACGTGCGGGTAGGTGGGGGGGAGGTGGTCGCGCAGGGCGAAGCCGCAGACCTTGGCGTAGCCGGCGAGCGCGTCGGGCTCGGCCCGGACACCGGTCAGCTCCAGCTCCAGCTCGGGGATCTCCCCGCCACCGCCGGGGAAGAAGGGCAGCAGCGAGGCGCCGGGGATCATCGGCGCCGCGGCGCGGGCGTAGAGCGGCAGGATGCTCGGCGCGCTGGTCATGGTCCGGGTCGGCATCAGATCTCCTAAGCCCCAAGCAGGTTCTGGCCGCAGACGCGGACCGTGTTGCCGTTGACGCCGGTCGAGGCGGGGCTGGCGAACCAGGCGATCGTCTCGGCGACGTCGACCGGGAGGCCGCCCTGGGAGAGGCTCGAGAGCCGTCGCCCGGCTTCACGCGGGCCGATCGGCATCGCCGCCGTCATCTGGGTCTCGATGAAGCCGGGGGCGACGGCGTTGATCGTCGCGCCGCGAGCGGCGAGCTCCGGCGCCATTGCCTCGACCATCCCGATCACCCCGGCCTTGGAGGCGGCGTAGTTGGTCTGGCCCGAGTTGCCGGCGATGCCCGACATCGAGGAGACACAGACGATCCGGCCATTCTCGCGCAGCAGCCCGGCCTCCAGCAGGGCGTCGTCGATCCGCTCCTCGCTGGAGAGGTTGATCTCCATCAGCCGCGCCCAGCGCTCCTCGGGCATCTTCGCGATCGTGCGGTCGCGGGTGACGCCGGCATTGTGGACGACGACGTCGACGCCGTCGGCGAAGTGCTCCGCGATCCGTTCCGGGGCGTCGGCCGCGGTGATGTCGAGGGCGAGCGGCTCGCCGCCGAGGGCGCCGGTCACCGCCGCCAGGTCATCGGCCGCCTGCGGCACGTCGAGCCCGACGACCTTGGCGCCGTCGCGGGCGAGGGTCTCGGCAATCGCGGCGCCGATCCCCCGCGAGGCGCCGGTGACGAGCGCCAGCTTGCCGTCGAGCGGGCGCTCCCAATCGATCTCGGGCGTTGGGGCCACACCGGCGCCGATTCGGACGACCTGGCCGGAGACGTAGGCCGAGCGCGGCGAGAGCAGGAAGCGCAGGGTGGAGTCGAGCTGGTCCTCGCCGCCGGGCCCGACCAGGACCAGCTGCGCGGTCGAGCCGCGGCCGCCGATCTCCTTGCCGAGCGACCGCGTAAAGCCCTCCAGCGCCCGCTGCGCGGTGGCGGCGCGCGTCGACCCCGCCTCGGCGGGCGGGGTGCCGAGGACGACGACCCGGCCGCTGCCGGCCAGCCGGCCGACGGCCGGGTAGAAGAAGCGCTGCAGCTCGACCAGCTCGGTCGAGTCGGCGATCCCGGTCGCGTCGAAGATGAGCGCCTTGGCCGGCCCCTCGGCGCCGGCGCGTTCGGCCTTGATCGCGTCGAGGAAGGCGGAGAGCTGCTTGCCGAGCCGCCCGCCCGGCGCCGCCCCGGAGAGGGCCGGGCCGGAGACGACCGGGGCGCCCGGCCGGTGGCGATCCAGGGTCGTCGGCTGCGGCAGCCCGAGCTGCTTGGCGATCGCCGAGACGACCGGGGCGTTGACCAGCTGCGAGTAGCGGTCGCTCACGATCGTCCTCCCGGCCCTTCGAGGATCGCGACGACGCCCTGGCCGCCGGCGGCGCAGATGCTGATCAGGCCGCGGCCGCCGCCGTTCTCGCTCAGCTGCTTGGCGAGGCCGGCGACGATCCGGCCGCCGGTGGCGGCGAAGGGGTGGGCGGCGGCGAGCGAGCCGCCGTTGACGTTCAGCTTCGCCCGGTCGATCGAGCCCAGCGGCTCGTCCCGTCCCAGCTTCTCCTTGCAGAAGGCGGGGTCCTCCCAGGCAGCGAGCGTGCAGAGGACCTGGGCGGCGAAGGCCTCGTGGACCTCGTAGTAGTCGAAGTCCTGGAGGGTGAGACCGGCACGGTCGAGCATCGCCGGCATCGCGTAGGCCGGGGCCATCAGCAGCCCTTCGCGCTTGTGGACGTGGTCGACGGCCGCGGTTTGGGCCTCGGAGAAGTGGGCGAGGACCGGCAGCCCGCGCTCGGCGGCCCACTCCTCGGAGGCGAGCAGGACGGCGGAGGCGCCATCTGAGAGCGGGGTCGAGTTGGCGGCGGTCATCGTCCCCTCCGGCCCGCCGAAGACCGGCTTCAGCTTGGCCAGCTTCTCGGTGCTGGAGTCCGGGCGCAGGTTCTGGTCGCGCTCGAGGCCGAGGTAGGGGGTGGTGAGGTCGTCAAGAAAGCCACGCTCGTACGCCGCCGCCAGATTTCGGTGGCTGGCGACCGCGAGCTCGTCCTGCTCGGCGCGGCCGATGCCCCAATCGGTGGCCATGATCGCGCAGTGCTCGCCCATCGAGAGCCCGGTCCGGGGCTCCTCGTTGCGCGGGATCGAGGGGACGATGTGGCCGGGGCGGACACTCGTGAGCGCCCGCAGCTTGCCGACCGTCGAGCTCTGCCGGTTGGCCTCCAGCAGGGTCTCCCGGAGCTGCTCGTTGAGGGCGATCGGGGCGTCGGAGGTGGTGTCGGCGCCGCAGGCGATGCCGGCGTCGATCTGGCCGAGAGCGATCTTGTTGGCGACCAGGATCGTCGTCTCGAGGCCGGTCCCGCAGGCCTGCTGGACGTCGTAGGCGGGGGTCTCGGGGGCCAGGCGGGTGCCGAGCACGCTCTCGCGGGTCAGGTCGCGGTCGTGGGAGTGCTTGAGCACGGCGCCACCGGCGACCTCGCCCAGCCTCTCGCCCTGCAGGCCGAAGCGGTCGATGAGGCCGTCGAGCGCGGCGGTGAGCATGTCCTGGTTGGAGGCGTGCGCGTAGGTGCTGTTGGAGCGCGCGAACGGGATCCGGTTGCCGCCGACGATGGCAACCTTGCGGGTCTGGGCATTCATCAGCTGCTCGTTTCTCCGGAGGGCTTGCGGGGGGCAGCGCGGGCCTGCAGGCCAGGCCCGACGGTGGCGATCAAGAGCTCAGCGGCCTCCTCGGCGCTGAGCGCCTCGGTGCGCAGCCACCACCGCGCCAGCGCCTCAGCGGCGCCGAGCATCGCGGTGGAGAGGGCCTCGACTTCGGTCCGGGCGGCGTCGCGCCGGGTTTTCGGCAGCTGCACCAGCATCGAGTCGGAGACCAGGTCGAGGATCTGGCCGCGGTACTCGGCGACTCGGTCGGCCACGTCGCCGACCCGCGGCAGGGTCTCGTCGAAGAGAACCGCCCAGGCGGCGCGATCGGAGTCGAGGAAGGCGAAGAAAGCGCGGACGCCGGCGGCAAGCGCTTCGCCCGGCCCCTCGGTCTCCGCCACGGCGGCGCCGATAGTCGCCGTCAGCGCGTCTCCTGCCCGCTCCATGCAGGCGGTGTAGAGCCGCTCCTTGTTGCCGAAGTAGTTGTAGAGGAGGGGCTTGGTAACGCCGACAGACGCGGCGATCTCATCCATCGTCACCGCCGCGTATCCCCGCTCGGCGAATAGCTCATGGGCAGCGTTCAGCGTCTGCTCCATGCGCTCGTCGCGCGGCAACCGAGATCGAACCGATGCATCCATCGCGCACAAGTTACTCGACTATAAATTTATATGCAAGTAAGCCCTTAAAACGGCTCTCTGAAGCCAGACCTTCCTTATACCGAGAGGTATAATGCCCGGCGGTATAAAGGCGCGCGGGGCTCTTAAGCCAGCTCGGTGCCGTCGTAGAGCTTGCGGACGTGGACGGTGCCCGCGGGGGCGGCTTCGATGCAGAGCTTGCAGAGGACGCACTCGTCGAGGTTCTCCTCGACCACCTCGACGCCGGAGCCGCCGGCTTTGAAGATGTCGACGGGGCAGACCTCCTCGAGCTTGGCGGCCAGCTCGGCGTCGGCGGCGACCGAAGTGTCGACCTCGACTTCGATGAAGACCTTGTTCAGCTGGTCGGGCATCAGGCGGGCACCCCCAGTTTCTCCTTCACCGCGGCGGGAATCTCATCGATCCGCTCGACCACGCGGATGCCGGCCGCTTCGAGGCGGGCGATCTTCTCCGTCGCGGTGTCCTCCTTGCCCTCGACGATCGTGCCGGCGTGGCCGAAGCTCATCCCCTTCATCTCCTCGTCGTCCATGAACTTGCCGGCCATGAAGGCGACGATCGGCAGGCGGCTGTCGTTGTCGGCGACCCACTCGGAGAGCTGGGCCTCCATCCGGCCGCCCGGCTCGGTGTAGATCACGATTGCCTTGGTCTCCTCGTCGGCCTCGAAGTAGGGCATCAGCTCGGCGTAGGTGGAGCCGATGATCGCGTCGCCGCCGATCGAGACGGCGGTGGAGACGCCGAGCCCGGCCTGGGTCAGCGAGGAGGAGATCTCGGTGGTCATCCCGCCCGACCGGCTCATCACCCCGACCGGCCCCGGCGCGTAGGCCTTGGCGGCATCTTTGGCGGGGCCGCCGATCCCGCCCATCTTGCAGACCTCCGGGACGATCAGGCCGAGGCAGTTGGGGCCGATGATCCGCGCTCCCTCCATGTTCGCCAGCTCGACCATCTGGGCGACGTCGCCGCGCGGGATCCGCTCGGTGACGATGACGATCAGCTTGATCCCGTTGAGGATCGCCTCGAAGACGGCGTCCTTGGTGAAAGCGGGGGGGACGGTGACGACCGAGCCGTCGATCGGCCCGCCGTGGTTCTCGACTGCCTGGGCGACGGTGTCGAAGACCGGCACGCCGTGGACGTCGCGGCCCTTGCGCCCGGGGGTGACGCCGCCGACGATCTTGGAGCCGTAGTCGAGGCACTCGCGGGTCAGGTTGACCGCCTCGCGGCCGGTGATGCCCTGGACGATGAAGGTGGTGTCGCGGCTCAGCAGGATGCTCATGCGGGCGCTCCCTGGATCTTGGCGACGGCGCGTCCCGCCGCCTCCCACATCGAGACCGAGCGGTCGCAGTACTCGACCCCGTAGCGGTCAAGGATCTTGAAGCCCTCGTCCTCCCAGGCCCCCGGGATGCGGAAGATCGCGATCGTCTCGCCGGGGTCCTTGCCCAGCTCCAGGCAGGCCTTGATCACGCCGCGGGCGACGATGTCGACGCGGGTGTTGGAGACGATCGACATCATCACCGCGATCTTCTCGACGCCGTCCTTTTCGAGGACCTCCTTGGCCAGGCCGCAGGCCTTGGCGACCGAGGGGTTGCCGCCGATCTCGGAGTAGTTGGCCGGCTGGCCGCCCTGGCTGCGGACCGCGTCGGTTAGGGTCAGGGAGCCGCCGCCGGCGCCGATCACCAAGCCGAGGTTGCCGGAGAAGCCGTGGTCCTTGCCCTGGATCACGCCGCGGTGGTCGGCGGCGTCGATCGCGGCGACGTTGCGCTCGAAGTCGGAGGGCTCATAGGTCTCCCGGGTGTCGTCCTCGGCGATCTCCAGCTGTTTGCGGAGCAACTTTTTCTGCCGCCCGACCGCCTCGTTCTCCATCTCCATATGGGCGTCGAGGGCGACGAAGCTGCCGTCGGTCACCTCGGCCAGTGGGTTGATCTCGGCCAGCGTCATGTCGTACTCGCGGAAGAGCCGGGCGAGGCGGGCGAGGATCGGCGTGGCGCGGTTCAGCTGCGAGCCGGTGACTCCGGTCGCGGCGATCGTCTGCTTGGCCTCGAAGTCAGGGATCGGCATCAGGTTGGTGACGTGGCCGCGGCCGACGTGGTCGGGGTGGGTCTCGGCGACCTCCTCGATGTCGATCCCGCCCATATCGCTGAACAGCATCAGCGGGCGCTTCGCCGTTCCGTCCCAGACGACGCTGGCGTAGTACTCCTGCTTCACCTCGGCTTTGGGGTCGACGAGGACACCACGCGGAATGTGGCCGGCGATCTCCAGCTTGAGGATCGCCTCGGCGTGCTCGGCGGCCTCCTCGGGCGTGTCGGCGAACTTGACCCCGCCCGCCTTCATCCGCCCTCCGGTCAGCACCTGGGACTTGATCACGACCGGCCCGCCGATCTCCTCGGCGGCCTCGCGAGCCTGCTCGGCGCTGGTGCAAAAGCCGTACTTGGTAACGGGAATCCCCGCCAGCTCGACGATTTTGCGGGCCTCGAACTCGTAGAAGCGCATCAGCGGCGCGGAACCCTACCCGACCGCGCAAAGCGGGGGTGCGACCGGGTCCGCCCGTCGCCTTGGAATACTGCACGGGGTGAGCCCTGTCCGAAAGGGACGGATCCGTTTTCCCGCCTTCTGCGTCGCGGCACTTCCCCTGTGCGCGGCAACGATCGCGTCGGGCTGCGGAGAAACCGTGATCGACAGCACGAAGGCCGAGGACACGATCGAAGCGAGCCTCGAGAGATCGCTCCATGAGAAGATCAAGGCCGTCGATTGCCCATCCGATATAGAGGTCGAGACGGGCGGGACCTTCACCTGTACCGTGGATTTCGCGGACGGCCCGCAGGAAATCGCGACCTTGAAGATCCGCAACAAGGATGCCGACATAAGTCTCGTCGGCCTCGGAACGAACAAATAGAGAGAGGCGAATGAGCGACCTGACCACCGCGCCCCCATTGACCACCCACGCCAAGCTGCTCGACTGGGTCGGTGAGATCGCCGCCCTGACTCAGCCCGACTCCGTCCACTGGTGCGACGGCTCCGGGGAGGAGTACGACGCCCTGGCACAGGCCTTGATCGACGCGGGGACCTTCGAGCGGCTCTCCGACGCGAAGCGACCGAACTCCTACCTCGCCCTCTCCGACCCCGCCGACGTCGCCCGGGTCGAGGACCGCACCTTCATCTGCTCCGAGAAGGAGGAGGACGCCGGCCCGACCAATCACTGGCGCGCCCCGGCCGAGATGCGCCAGACGCTGAACGGGCTGTTCAAGGGCGCGATGAAAGGGCGGACGATGTACGTGGTGCCGTTCTCGATGGGGCCGCTCGGCTCCGACATCTCCGAAATCGGCGTGCAGCTGACCGATTCCGCCTACGTCGCGGTCTCGATGCGGATCATGACCCGGATGGGCAAGAAGGCCCTGGAAGCGCTCGGCGCCGATGGCGAGTTCGTCCCCTGCGTGCACTCGGTGGGGATGCCGCTGAACGAGGGCGTCGAGGACGTCTCCTGGCCCTGCAACGAGGACAACAAGTACATCGTCCACTACCCGGACACGCGGGAGATCTGGTCCTTCGGGTCCGGCTACGGCGGCAACGCGCTGCTCGGCAAGAAGTGCTTCGCGCTGCGGATCGCCTCGGCGATGGCGCGCGACGAGGGCTGGATGGCCGAGCACATGCTGATCCTCAAACTGACCTCGCCCGAGGGCGGCGTCAAGTACATCAGCGGCGCCTTCCCTTCAGCCTGCGGCAAGACCAACCTGGCGATGCTGATCCCGACCCTGCCGGGCTGGAAGGTGGAGACGGTGGGCGACGACATCGCCTGGATGAAGTTCGGCTCCGACGGCCGCCTGCACGCGGTCAACCCGGAGGCCGGCTTCTTCGGCGTGGCGCCGAACACCAGCCACAAGACCAACCCCAACGCAATGGACACGATCGAGCGGAACACGATCTTCACCAACTGCGCCAAAACCGATGACGGCGACGTCTGGTGGGAGGGGATGACCGGCGAACCGCCGGATCACGTGATCGATTGGCACGGCGAGGAGTGGACCCCGGACTCCGATACTCCCGCCGCCCATCCCAACGCCCGGTTCACCACTCCCGCGGCGCAGTGCCCATGCATTGCGCCCGAGTGGGAGGACCCGGCCGGGGTGCCGATCGACGCCTTCCTCTTCGGCGGCCGGCGGGCGACGGTGGTGCCGCTGGTCCAGGAAGCGTTCGACTGGGAGTACGCCGTGTTCATGGGGGCGACGATGTCCTCGGAGACCACCGCGGCGGCAGCCGGCGCGGTCGGCGAGCTGCGCTTCGACCCGATGGCGATGCTGCCCTTCTGCGGCTACAACATGGCCGACTACTTCGCCCACTGGTTGAAGCTCGGCCAGCGCGAGGGGGCGAAGCTGCCGCGGGTCTTCTACGTCAACTGGTTCCGCAAAGACGCCGATGGCAAGTTCCTCTGGCCCGGCTTCGGCGAGAACAGCCGCGTGCTCGAGTGGGTCTTCCGCCGTTGTGACGGCGAGGGCAAGGCAGTCGAGACGCCGATCGGGATGCTGCCGGCCGAGGGTGAGATCAACACCGAAGGCCTCGAGATCTCCGGGGAGGCGATGCGGGAGCTGCTCAGCGTCGACACCGACCTGGTCAAGGCACAGCTACCCCAGGTGAAGGAGCACCTGGCCAAGTTCGGCGACAGGCTGCCGGACGAGGTGAAGGCTCAGCTGGAGGCCCTAGAGCAACGTTTGGGCTAGCCGCGCCGGCAGGGGCATGGCTCGGAAGCGGACTTCATGATCAAGGTGGGTGTGGTTGGCCTGGGCAAAATGGGCCTGTCCCACCATGCCCTGCTGCACGCGCATCCCGAGGTCGAGGCGATCGCCTGCGACTCCTCGAAGTTCGTTCTCGGGGTGCTCGAGAAGAACACCGGCGTCACCGCGTACAGCGACTACGAGCGGATGCTCGCTGAGGCCGACCTGGACGCGGTGGTGATCGCGACCCCCTCCAGCGCCCACACGGCGATGGTCCGCGCCGCCTTCGAGCGAGGGCTGCACGTGTTCTGCGAGAAGCCGCTGACCCTCAGCTCCACCGACAGTGCGGATCTCTGCCGGATGGCCGAGGAACGGGGCCTGGTGACGCAGGTCGGGTACCACAACCGGTTCGTCGCGGCCTTCCGCGAGGTGCGGTCGCTGCTCGACGCCGGCGCGATCGGCGAGGTCACCCACGTGCTCGGCGAGGCCTACGGCCCGGTGGTGCTGAAGCAGAAGGGGGGCACCTGGCGCAGCAAGCGCGCGGAGGGGGGAGGCTGCCTCTACGACTACGCCGCCCACGTGATCAACCTGATGAATTGGTACCTGGGAGAGCCGACGGGGGTGGGCGGCACGGTGCTTCCGAAGGTGTTCTCCGCCGACACCGACGACGCCGCCTTCGGCACCCTCTACTTCCCGGGTGCGAAGACCGGCCAGGTCTCGGTCTACTGGTCGGATGAGTCCTACCGCAAGATGACCACCCGGGTGACGATCTGGGGGACGGCGGGGCGGATCTTCGCCGACCGCCAGGAATGCCAGGTCTACCTGCGCGACACCGCGACGATCCCGCCCGGATACGAGGAGGGGTGGAACGTCCGCTACACCACCGATCTGACCGAGCCGGTCTGGTTCTACTTGCGCGGGGAGGAGTACTCGAGCCAGATCGAAGCTTTCGTCGACCAGGTGAAGGCCGGAGCGCCGAATGGCGACACCGGGTTCGCCGCGGCCGCCGCGACCGATCAGACGATCGCGATGATGGTCGCCGACGCCGAGGGGGGCCCCTCGACGGCCCCGGCTGCGAGCGAGGCACCGGCGGTACAGGGGACGCGGCGCCGCCGGCCGTGGCGGCGGGGAGGCTGAGCGATGGACCGCCTGCTCTTCGGCGACAACCAGTTCTTCGGGGTCAACCACATGTCGGAGGAGAAAGCACGCGCCCAGGCGCTCCGCTTCCAGGACATCGGCGCGGTGATGGACACGCTCGACGCCGCCTACGACGAGGGCGTGCGGACCTTCATGTGCACCACCCACGACCGCATCTCGCTGGTCTGTGACCGGGTCCGGGCCGAGCCCGAGCGCTACGCGGAGTTCACCTTCTACCCGGGCATGCCTTACGCCCATAAGTACGCCAACGCGGTCACCGAGAGTGGCATGCTCGGGGCCGTCAAACGCTTCCTCCCCGACGAGGGGCTGATGGATGCGGCGCTGCGCGGCGGCCGCTCGCTGGCGACCAAAGACGTCGAGGGGATGACGACGCTGCTGATCGACGCCGAGATGAAGATGTTCACCGGCCTGCGGACGCCGGTTGTCTTCCTCCAGAACCTGGTCGTCGACCTGCTCCTCGGCCTCGGCTTCAAGGACGCCTTCACCACCTTCGCCGAGCACGTGCGGGAGCGCTACGACGCCGAGCCGGGTTTCATCACGATGAACCTGCCGATGCTGCTCGACACCCTTGATGAGGTCGGGATCGAGAACCCAATCGTCTGCTCCAACATCAACAAGATCGGGTTCCGGATGTGCGGTGGGCTGGAGGCCTACACCGACGCGCTGCGCGAGCGGCGGTTCCGGGCGATCGCGATGTCGGTCTTCGCCTCCGGCGCAATCCCACCCGAGGAGGCGATCGAGTGGGTCTGCTCGCAGCCGAACCTGCACTCGATCGTCTTTGGTGCCTCCAGCGCGCGGAACATCCACGCCACCAGGGAGCTGGTCGACCGGTACTGGCAGTCGTGACCACGCTGCTCGCGGCGTCGAACGGTGGACACCTGAAGCAGCTGCACCACCTGCGGCCCCGGCTGCAGGGCGTCCCGGAGCCGTTTCACTGGATCACTTTCGACACGCCGCAGGCGCGCTCGCTGCTGGAGGGAGAGACGGTCCACTACGTGCCCTTCATCGGCGGGCGCGACCCGAAGAACGTCGCCCGGAACCTCCCCTACGCGCGCCGCATCCTGCGCGAGACCGGTGCCGAGGCCCTGGTCAGCACTGGCTCAGCGATTGCGCTGCCGTACTTCACTCTCGGTCGGCTGCGGCGGCGGCGCTGTCACTGGATCGAGAGCGCGGCGCGACTGGAGGGCCCATCGCTGACCGGGCGGATCGTCTCCCGGCTCCCGGGCGTCAACCTCTACGCCCAGTACGAGAGCTGGGCGGGGGGGCGCTGGGGTTTCCGCGGTTCGGTCTTCGACTCCTTCGCCAGCGTCGAGTCCGAGACCTCGGCCGAACCCCGGATCGCCAAGGCTGTGGTGACCCTCGGCACCTACAAAGGGACGCCCTTCACCCGGATCGTGCGGCGTCTATTGGAGATCATCCCACCCGAGGTCGAGGTCCTCTGGCAGACCGGCGCCACCGACGTCGCCGAGTTCGGGATCGAGTCCGTCTACGCCCTCCCCGAAAAGGAGCTGAGCGAGGCGATGCGCGAGGCTGATGTCGTCATCACCCATGCCGGGGTCGGTACCGCGCTCGCCGCCCTGGAGGTCGGCAAGTGCCCGGTGATGGCGCCGCGCCTGGCCGCCCACGGTGAGGCGGTCGACGACCACCAGGTCCAGATCGCCGCCCAGCTCTCAGTACGCGGCCTCGCCGTCACCGTCGACGCCGAGGAGATCACCTTCGACCACCTCCTCGAGGCGGCCAGCCGAAAGATCGGCGCCCCCGCCGACCCCCGGGCTTTCGAGTTGGCCTGAGCGTCCAGACGGTCACTCGTGCCGACCGCCAAGGACCATAGGTTTGCGCGGTGGCGAAGCTAGAGCAGGAGGCCCACCGGATCGCTGCCCAGGCGCTGAGTCAGCAGGAGCTAGCGCTCACCGAGCTGCGCACCCGGACCGGAACGTTGCTGACGGCTGCCTCGCTAATCGCCTCGTTCCTCGGCGGGCAGGCTCTTACTAGAGAGGGACTGAGCCCCTGGATCGTCCTGGCCCTCGTTGCCTTCGGAATGTCGGTGGTTCTTTGCATCTATGTGCTGCTCCCCAAGGATGGCTTGATCTTCGCGCTGGATGCACCCGAAACGTATGGAGCCCTCTATGAGGTTCGCGACGACGAGGATGAGGTAGACCGGAGATTGGCCTACTGGCTGCAGTCCTTCCGAGAGGAAAACCATCCAACGGTTGAGCGCCTTACGAGCGCCTTTGAGTTGGCCGGCTTTGCCCTCCTAGCCGAGATCGGCTTTTTGGCGGTCGGCCTGGCGATAAGCTAGACGGAATGGAGGGTCGCCCGAAACAGCCGATCTCTGCCGCGCCATCCTCGTCTGCCGCGAAACCGCCCCCGCCACCCCCGCCGGCCCCTCCCGGTGTGGGGATCCCCGAGACTCGCGGCGGCGGCCAGGGTCACGGCAAATAGGGCTTCCGAACTCAACCACTTTCTGGGAGGCGGCGGGGAGGACCATCGGCGCCCGCCGAACCCCTGCCTTTCGAGCTAACCTGAGACAAAAAGTTTCTGCCGCCGGTGATCGAGATCCTCTCCTTGGCCGTCCTTTTGGGCGATACATCTTCTAGCAATGGCAGAACCTCGGCGCCCTAGCCGTCTCTTCGACTACGGCTGCGTCGACGCTTTTTGTTCGACGAATTCACACGTGGGTGGAGAGCGGTCAACCTCGCGGGTGATGTTTTCTATCTTGATCAAATTGGGTCGCTTCCGCCCCAATTGGGCTTACAGTGTCGGTTGAGATGGCAGAAACGATCGGCGATCCGGGCGGCGCCGTGGCGGTATCTCTCCCAGGCGCTGGGGAGTGGGATGAGCTTGCCGACCGCGCTCAGGCGCCGCCGTTCCTGCGCCCAGGCTGGATCGCCGCCTGGCAGCGAGCGTTCGGCAGTGGTGAGCTGCAGACGATCGAGGTCCGGCGTGGAGGTGAGCTGGCCGCGATCCTGCCGATGGTTCAACAGCGAGGTCGGCTCCGGGCGCCGGCCAACTGGCACACGCCGATGTTCGGCCCGTTGGGCACCGATTCGGAAGCGCGGCTCGAGGTCGTCGCGCGCGCCTTCGAGCAGCCTTCGCCGGTCGTCGACCTGAATCTCGTCGACGGCGATGACGGGGAGCTCGAGTCGATCGCCCGGGTCGCCCGAGAGGCGGGTCGGTCGACCCTGACCCGTTGTGTTGCCAACTCGCCATACATCTCCCTGGGATCCGACTTCGCCGAGTACGAGCGGGGCCTCTCGCGCAACCGTCGCAAGGCGCTGCGCCGACACCGGCGCAAGCTGGAGGAGGAGGGTGCGGTGAGGCTCGAGGTCCATGACGGGCGCACCGACCTGGACAGTCTGATCGCGGAGGTGTTCGCGGTGGAGGCGGCCGGGTGGAAGGGCAGGAACGGGACCGCGATGTCCAGCCACCCCGAGACCGCGTGCTTCTATACCGACGTCGCCCGGTGGGCGGCGGATCGCGGTTGGCTCCGACTCGCCCTGCTGCGCCTCGACGGCCGCCCGATCGCGTGTGACTTCGCGCTTGAGCAGGGCGGCGTCTGGTACACGTTGAAGGCGGGCTATGACGAGGAGTTCCGCTCCTTCGGGCCCGGCGCTCTCCTGCTCTCCGACGAGATCGCCTACTGCTGTGAGCAGCCCGACCTCTCGCGCATGGACCTGCTCGGACACGAGGACTCCTTCAAGGCAAGCTGGACGACCCAGAGTTCACCACGCACCTGGATCAGGTCTTTCAGCAAATCCCCCGTCGGTCTGTTTCACCGGGTGGGGGCGACGTGTTTGGAGCTGGCGCGCCCCTACCTGCGCCGAATCAGGGGGCGGCGCGGGGGGCGGGGGCTTGCGTTCGGCCCTCCCTTCCTTTTGGAGGACTGGGTCGGGCTGGCCGGGTTCATCCAGCTGCCAATCTGAAAATGGACAAAGAGAGTCGATGACACGCACCCAGGTCGGCATCGTCGGCGCCGGCCCAGCGGGTCTCATCCTGGCGATGCTCTTGGGGCGGGAGGGCATCGAGTGTCAGGTTCTCGAGCTGCGCGACCGCGAGTACGTCGAAGAGCGGGTGCGGGCTGGGCTCCTGGAGCAGGGGACGGTCGACCTCCTCGGTGAGCTCGGGGTCGACGAGAGGTTGCGGCGCGAGGGCTTCCGCCACGATTCCTTCGAGATCAGATTCGACGGCCAGCGCCATCACATCCCCCTCGCCGAGCTGACGGGGGGGTTCCCGACCTGGATCTACGGTCAGCAGCAGGTCCTCAAAGACCTGTTCGCGGCGATGGAAGAGCAGGAGACGCCGATCACCTTCGAGGCCACCGACGTCCAGATCGACGATGTCGAGACGGACAGGCCGACGATCCGGTACCGCCACCACGGTGAGGACCACGAGCTTGCCTGTGACGTGGTCGCCGGTTGCGATGGTTTCCACGGCGTCTCCAGGCAGACCCTTCCGGCGGAGATCCTGAAGACGTACTCCCAGCCCTACCCGTTCGCGTGGTTCGGGATCCTCGCCGACGCGCCCCCGGCCACCACCGAGGAGCTGATCTACGCGCACCACCCCAACGGCTTCGCCCTGCACAGCTTCCGCTCGACCGAGGTCAGCCGCCTTTACCTGCAGGTGCCACCGGACGACGACCCGGACCGGTGGAGCGACGAGGAGATCTGGGCGGAGCTGCGCCGGCGCTTCCACACCGAGGACGAGTGGCAGCTGAACGAAGGACCGATCACGCAGAAGGGAATCACCCCGATGCGCGGCTTCGTCGCCGAACCGATGCAGCACGGCAACCTGTTCCTCGCCGGCGACGCGGCGCACATCGTCCCGCCGACCGCGGCGAAGGGGCTCAACCTCGCCGTCTCCGACGTCCAGCTCCTGGCGGCGGGGATGACCGATTTCCTCCGCCGCGGCGACCGGGCTGCGCTCGACCGCTATTCGGAAACGGCGCTGCGGGACGTGTGGGACGTACAGGCCTTCTCCTGGGAGATGACGAACGTGTTCCACCACGTCGCCGGGGACGACTACGCCGCCAGGGTCCAGGAAGCTCAGTTGCGCCGCCTCTGCACCTCACCTACCTACATGCAGACGTTCTGCGAGTCCTACTCGGGCCTGACCCGCCGCCACGGCGGCCGCCTGTCCCCGGGGTAGGCTGCCCGGCGTGCCGCTCGGACGTGACCCCGATCCGTTCCTGGACTCCTTCACGGGGCTGGTGGCGGCCCGGGCGCTGACGACGGCGACCGTGCTCGGAATCTTCGACGTCCTCCACGACGGCCCCCTGGCCACCGACGCGCTCGCCGACCGTGTCGGGCTCGACCCGCTCGGGGCCGAGACGCTGCTGGCGACGCTGCAGGTGCTTCGTTACGTCGAGCGCGACGACGACGGGGCCTTCGGCAACGCCGAGGTGAGCGAGAAGCTGCTGGTCAGCTCCTCTCCAGAGTCGATCGCCACCTTCGTCGGCGCCCAGGCCGATCTGCACTGGCGGGTGCTCGACGGGTTGCCGGGCGCGGTCCGCGACGGCGACGTCTACGCCATGCACGAGGAGCGCCAGGACGATTCGCCCCGGTGGGAGGCGTACATGCGCGGCCTCTCCGAGATTTCCCGCCGCGACCACGAGCGCGATGCGAAGCTGGTCCCGCTCGAGGCACCGCGCCGCCTGGTCGACGTCGCCGGCGGGCACGGCGGTTTCTCGGTGGCGATGTGCCGCCTCCATCCCGAGCTCGAGGCGACGATCGTCGACCTGCCTCCCAGCGCCGCGGTCGGCCGCAAGCTCGTCGCCGAGCAGGGTTTCTCGGACCGGATCGGTTACCGCGAGGGCGACGTGTTCGAGATCGGGCTCGGCGACGCACCCGATGTGGTGTCCACCTTCAACCTCATCCACCACCTCACCGTGGAGCGCAATCGCGAGCTCTGCCGGATGGCCCGTGAGGCGCTGGCTCCCGGCGGCTGCCTGGTCATCGGGGACGCCGCGGCTCCCGAGGAGGGGGAGCCGGTCTCCGAGCATGGTGCGATCTCGAGTCTGCTCTTCTACGCCTGGAGCCACAGCCGCAACTTCACCCCGTCGGAGATCCGTGGCTGGATGGAGGATGCCGGCTTCGAAGAGGTCAGCGTCCACCGCAACCTGCTCTCGCTCTGGCGAGTCGTCGTCGTCGGCAGGTGACTTAGAGCCTTAGGACCCGTAGGCCTCGGCCAGCTCGGGGTCCTTCTCAGCCAGCATTTCCGCCAGCTCGACCATCACCTTGCACTGCTTCCAGGTGGCGTCGTCCTGCATCTTGCCCTCGATCATGTGGACGCCGCGTCCGTCGGGGATCGCCTCGAGGACCTTCTTGGCGAACTTGACCTCCTCCGGCGGCGGGCTGAAGACCTTCTTCGCGATCTCGATCTGGACCGGGTGCAGCGACCAGGCGCCGACGCAGCCCATCAGGAAGGCGGCGCGGAACTGGGTCTCGCACCCGGCGGTGTCCTTGATGTCGCCGAAGGGGCCGTAGAAAGGCAGGATCCCGGTCGAGGCACAGGCGTCGACCATGCGGGCGATCGAGTAGTGCCAGAGGTCCTGCTGAGCCGAGACCCGGTTGTCCTCGGGGTTCTCGGGGTCGTCCGGGTCCTCCATCACCCGGTAGCCGGGGTGGCCGCCGCCGACGCGGGTGGTCTTCATCCGCCGCGAGGCGGCGAGGTCGGCGGGGCCGAAGCTCATCCCCTGCATGCGTGGGCTGGCGGCGGCGATCTCCTCCAGGTTGACGACGCCCTGGGCGGTCTCGAGGATCGCGTGGATCAGGATCGGACGCTCGAGCCCGGCCTTCGCCTCCAGCTGGGCGAGCAGCCGGTCGACGTAGTGGATGTCCCAGGCGCCCTCGACCTTCGGCACCATCACCACCTCGAGCTGGTCGCCGATCTCGGCGACCAGGGTGGTGAGGTCGTCGAGCACCCAGGGGCTCTCCAGCGAGTTGACCCGGGTCCAGAGCGCGGTCTGGCCGAAGTCGGACTCCTTCGCCGCCTTGATCAGGCCCTGTCTGGCGGCCTCCTTGCGGTCGGCCGGGATCGCGTCCTCGAGGTTGCCGAGCAGGATGTCGGTCTTCTGGGCGATGTCGGCCGCCTTGGCGACCATCTTCTCGTTCGAGAAGTCAAGGAAGTGGATCATCCGCGACGGCTTCACGGGGATCTCGCGCAGCGGCTCCGGCGCGCCCATCGCCAGCGGGTGGAAGAAGTCTCTCGGGTTTCTCAAGCCTGTTCCTTCGGTCGGTTCGGTATCGCTGCGGGAAATCTATTCCGCCTGCTGCGTCCTTACAGTCACGTACGTCACGTATGGAGGGCGCCGCTCGCGACAGCACGCAGGAATGGCTCCTGCCCGAGGGGGCGGTGCCACCGACGATCGCCGTGCTCGAGGCCCGGATCGATGAGGCGATCGCGATCGCCCGGGCTTCCGAAGCGGCTGCGATGACGGTCGCCGACGCGGCGATCGAGAGCGCCACGCAGGCTCGCCGCGCCGCCGAGCTGGCCGAGCGCGCCAGCGCCGCCGCGCTCGCGACCGACTCCCGCTCCAGGGACCCGTTGGCCGGCGACGAGAGGATGGCCCGGTTCGCCCGCCGCGCCGACCGCCTCGGCACCCGGCTGGCGCGCCTGCAGCGACGCTAGGCGTCCAGGTCCCAGCGCCAGGTGCTCGGCACGGCGAGGTCGTCGGCCGTCAGCTCCAGGGCGATCGTCTCGCCGGGCTCGACCTGGCGAGTGCGCACCCGCAGGAGTGGATTGGCCCAGTTGGTCGCCGCTGACTCCGGCGAGGAGTCGAAGGCGATCTCGTCGTCAAAACGAGCCTCGAAATAGACGCAGAACCCGTCGAACGTGCCACCCGCGGTGACCGGGCGCTTGTAGGAGATCCGGGTCGGAAGGTCGGCGGCCGTGGCCGTGTGCAGATCGACCGAGACGACCGGCTCGGGCCGGCAGAGGAAGTGCCCCAGCGGAAACGGGCGCAGCGACTTGTAGAGGTAGGAATGCGACAGCTCCGCGAGCTCCTCGATCGCCTTGAAGTCGATGCCGTGCAGGTGCTGTTCCCAGGCAAATGGAGCCCTCAGGTCGTCCCGCAACTGCACCGGCTCGATGTAGAGGTCGAGGATGCTCGGGTAGATCCTGCCGCCGGGTTTCAGCAGTCGGTCGCGGACGTCGGCGATGTTCTCGACCGCCCGCTCGTCGAAGAGCGCGTCGCCGATCTGCTCGTGGATGATCGCGTCCGCCTTCGCCGGCAGCTCCAGGGCACGACTGTTCGCACGGTGAAACTCGACGTTGTCGATCCCGTTGTCGCGGGCGACCGCTCGTGCGGCCTCGATTACCGGTCCGTGCTCGACCGCGTGGACCCGGGCGCCCTGGCGCGCTGCAAAGAAGGAGAGCACGCCGGTGCCGGCGCCGATGTCGATCACCACGTCTCCTTCGCCGAGGTGCCTCTCGATCGCCTCCCAGTAGGCCTCGATGCGCACCCGGTCGGCCAGCATCCGGTCGTGCTGGAAGAAGTCGGCGAAGAGCCGCCGGTTGCGCATCTCGTAGAGCAGGCGCTGGGCCCGGTCGCTCTCAGCCACGCGGTCTCTGAACGTCAACGGCGCCTGGATCAGGCGCTCTCGTATCGATCTGCCGCCGCGGCTCACGCCTTCAGCTTCACCGAGCTTCCTCGAGCTCCTTCAACCAGTACTCGCGGAGCGCCGAGGCGAGCGTCGCAGTGAGCCGATCTCCCACCCGCAGGTCCTCGCCGTCGAGCGCCCTGGCGGGCTCGACGCCTCGGACCGAGCCTGTCAGGAAGACCTCCTCGAAGTCGCGCATCTCGCTCAACCGGATCGGCTCCTCGCTGACCTCGATCCCGAGCTCCCCGGCGATTTCGATCACCCTGGCGCGGGCGACGCCGGGAAGGATCTGTCCATCAAGCGGCGGCGTCAGCAGGCGCCCGTCGCGGACCGTGAACAGGTTGCCGCGGGATGCCTCCAGCACCTCGCCGTCCTCGCCGACGAGGAGCGGCACGCCGTCGCGAGGGCCCATCGCTTCGGCGCGCTCCAGGACAGCACGGTCCGCCCACTTGTGCTCGCCGAGGCCTCGGTCGACGGTCATCGTGAAGAGGGATGCGCCGAGGTCCCGGGTCGGGAATACGCTTGCCGGCTCGACCGGCGCGGCTACCACGTAGACATCGAACCCGCCGCCACCGCGCGGCTCCACCGTCAGCCGCAGTCGCCCGAGCCCGCCGCCGCGGGCGCGGGAGATGACGAGGTCACGAGAGTCCGGCGGGTCCTCGCCATAGAGCGCCAGCACACTTGCCGAGAGGCGTGACATGTGTGCGTCCAGCTCGACCGGACTGTCGTCGACGATGAGAAACGTCTCGATTACGCCGTGACGCTGGTCCGGCCGCGGTCGTTGAGTTGCCGCGACGGGTTGTGGCATTGTGTCGCGATGATATTGACTGACCCCGGCGCTTCTGGTGGTTCGGAGGTTTTTTTTCACCGTTGGAACCGAGCCGGTTCCACGACTAGGATTACCGGCCAATGAGTGACCACCCAGCTGAAATAGAACAGTTCATCGTTACCAATCTCACCGGTGACCTCGACGGTGGGTCCCTCCCTCACGACCAGGACCTGCTGGCCGCCGAGCTGATCGACTCGCTCGGGATTACCGAGCTGGTCGGCTTCATCGAAGCCGAGTTCGGGATCGACGTCGAGGATGAGGATCTGACTCCGGAGAACTTCCGCACCGTGAACGGCATCGCCGCCTTCGTCTCCCGCAAGGGGGGCTGAGCGTGCTGCTGCAGCTGCTGTACGAGCGGGCGGAGGCCGATCCCGACCACACCGCGATCGTCTATCGCGACGAGCGCCTCAGCTATGCCGAGTTGGTCGACCGGGTCGAGCGCCTCGCCGCCGGCCTGGCGGGACGCGGCATCGGCCCCGGCGACGCGGTTGGCCTTGTTCTCCGGGACGATCCCTGGTTCGTCGCTTCCTTTCACGCCATCGCCGCCCTTGGCGCCAAGGTCGTTCCCGCCAACCCGGCCTACAAGCAGGCGGAGCTGGAATTCTCCTTCCGCTCCACCGGTGTCCGCGCGGTGATCAGCGACGAGCGCACCGCCGGTGTCTGTGAGCGCATCGTCGCCGGCCTCGACCCGCCGGCCGAAGTGATCGTCTCCGGCCCCGGCCACGGCCAGTCGGTGACCCTGACCGATCTGGTCCAAGGGAGCTCGCCGGCACGGTTGCAGCCACGCGACCCGGCGGAGCCGCTGGTCGGGCAGTTCTCCTCGGGCTCGACCGGCCTCCCCAAGCGCCTCGACCGATCCCACGGCCAGTGCTGTGCCCTGGGGGAGGCCTACCGCGACCTTGGCCTATCCCCGCAGGACCGGATCCTCGCGGTGGCGCCGCTCCACCACGACTGGGGCATGGGCGCCTGCATCCTCGCCAGCGCCGCTTCCGGGGCGACCCTGGTCATCCTCGAGGACCCGCACCCGTTCCTGCTCAAGCGCCACCGGGCCCTGGAGCTGATCGAGGCGGAGCGGGTCACCGTGCTCCCGGGCGTGCCCCTCAACTACCGGCTGATGGCCGAGTCCCCGGCCAAAGTCGACCTCTCTTCGCTGCGCCTCTGCTTCAGCGCCGGGACGGCGCTGCCGCGTGAGACCTTCGAGGCATTCGGCGAGCGCTTCGGGGTGCTGGTGCGCCAGGTCTACGGCAGCACCGAGACCGGGATGATCGCCGCCAATCTGAGCGACGACCCGGTCTCGACCTCCGACTCGGTCGGGACGCCGGTGAGGGGTGTCGAGATCCGCATCGTCGATGAGGACGGTGAGCCGCTTCCCGATGGCGAGATCGGTGAGGTAACGGTCTCCGGCCCCTCCGTCAGCGACGGCTATGCCGACCTGCCGGAGCTGAACCGCGTCGCCTTCCGCGATGGGCACGCCTTCACCGGCGATCTCGGTCGCCTCGACGGCGACGGGATGCTCTACCTCGAGGGACGCAAGAAGCTCCTGATCGAGGTGGGCGGGTTCAAGGTCGACCCGTTCCAGGTCGAGGAGGTAATCGACTCCCATCCCGGGGTTGCCGAGTCTGTGGTCGTCGGTGTCGAGACCGGACAGGCCGGCGAACAGCGAGTCAAGGCGGTGGTGGTGCGTGACGGCGAGTGCGAGGAGAGTGAGCTGGTTGCCTACTGCCGTGAGCGGCTGGCCAACTTCAAGATCCCGCAGAGCGTCGAATTCCGCGACGAGATCCCGAAGAGCCCGATCGGGAAGGTGCTCCGCAAGTACCTCGTCTGAGGCCGGGGGGAGTCGATGAAGACGCTGCTGATCGACAACTACGACTCCTTCACCTACAACCTCTTCCAGCTGCTCTCGGAGGCCAACGGGGAAGAGCCGGTCGTCGTCCGCAACGACGAGCTGAGCTGGGCCGAAATTGCCGCCACTCGCGATTTCGACAACATCGTGATCTCGCCGGGCCCCGGCAATCCGGACCGGGAGGGCGACTTCGGTGTCTGCGCCGACGCGATCCGCGACTCCGAGGTGCCCCTGCTGGGCGTTTGCCTCGGCCACCAGGGGCTCTGCTCGGTGCACGGAGGCAAGGTGGTGCACGCGCCCGAGGCGATGCACGGCCGCCTCACCGCCGTCCTCCACGAGGACTCGCCGATGTTCGCCGGGCTGCCGCGCGAGTTCCAGGTCGTCCGCTACCACTCGCTCTGCATCGAGCAGCCGCTGCCGGAGGAGCTGGAAGCGACCGCCTGGACCAGCGACGGCATCCTGATGGGCGTCGCCCACCGCAGCCGGCCCCAGTGGGGCCTGCAGTTCCACCCCGAGTCGATCTGCACCGAGTACGGCCGCGAACTGCTCGCCCGCTTCCGCGACCTGACGATCGAGCACTCCGGCCGCCGCGACGGCGGTAGCGTCAGGCTCGACGGCGGTGGATCGAAGGCGGCCTCCGCGGGGGGGTCGGGCCTCGAGTTGCGGACCAAGCGGGTGGACTCGATCTATGACCCCGAACGGGCCTTCGCCCACCTCTACGGGGAGAGTCCCGACGCCTTCTGGCTCGACAGCAGCATGCTCGATGAGCGGACCCGGTTCTCCTTCATGGGCGACGCCGAGGGGCCGCTCGCTTCCTCGATCGACTACGACGCGCACTCCGGCGAGCTGCGGGTCACCTCAGGCGGGGAGACCACGGTCTTGCAGGAGTCGGTCTTCGACTACCTGGCGCGGGAGATGCGACGCCTTCGTCACCTCTCCGACGACCTCCCCTTCGACTTCAACTGCGGCTTCGCCGGGTACTTCGGCTACGAGTTGAAGGCCGATTCCGGCGGCAGCAAGGCGCACCGATCCAGCCTGCCGGACGCACACTTCGTCTTCGCCGACCGGATGATCGCCTTCGACCACGTCGAGCAGTGCACCTACGTCCTCGGGGTCGCCGAGCGCGGCGACACCGAGACGGTCGACGGGTGGATCGCCGAGACCAGCCTGCGGCTCGCCTCGTTGCCGCCGATCGCCGAGCCGGAGTGGAGCGAGGTGGCGACCGAGCGCGACCCGGTCGAGTTCCGGCTCTCGCGCTCCCACCAGCAATATCTCGATGACATCGAAGCCTGTAAGCGCTACCTGGTCGACGGCGAGACCTACGAGATCTGCCTGACCAACAAAATCACCGCCGAGGTCAGCCCCGACCCGCTGCCGCTGTACCGGACCCTGCGCCGGATCAACCCGGCCCCGTTCTCGGCTTACCTGCGGATGGGCGAGGCGGCGGTGATCAGCTCCTCCCCGGAGCGCTTCCTCTCGATCGGCCGCGACCGCTGGGCGGAGGCGAAGCCGATCAAGGGGACGACCAGGCGGGCCAAGGACCCGGCGGAGGACGTGCGGCTCGCCGAGGAGCTGCGGACGGGCGAGAAAAACCGGGCCGAGAACCTGATGATCACCGACCTCCTGCGCAACGACCTCGGCATCGTCTCCGAGATCGGCACCGTCCACGTTCCGTACCTGATGCACGTCGAGAGCTACGAGACCGTCCACCAGCTGGTCTCGACGGTCCGCGGCCTGCTCCGCGAGGAGTTGGAGCCGCCCGACTGCATCCGCGCCTGCTTCCCCGGCGGCTCTATGACCGGCGCCCCGAAGAAGCGGACGATGGAGCTGATCGACGGCCTCGAGGGCGAGGCCCGCGGCGTCTACTCGGGTGCGATCGGGTACCTCGGCCTGAGCGGCGGGTGCGACCTCAACATCGTCATCCGGACGATCGTGATCGACGGCGAGACGACCACCCTCGGTGTCGGTGGGGCGATCGTGATGCAGTCGGATGCCGAGGACGAGTACCAGGAGATCCTGCTCAAGGGGAAGGCGCCGATGCAGGCGATCGATCCTCGGGTCGACCCGACCGCCGTCTTCGAGAGCGACCCCGTCGCCTAGCGTCTATTCGCAGTGGGAGCCGAAGTGCTGCGTCCAGACCCGGGCGCCGCGGTGCCCTTCGAGGGTGCCGGCCTGGAGGTCGATCCCGATCTGGGTGTAGTTGCCGAGGAGGTTTGCGCGATGCTCGGGCGAGCGCATCCAGGCACGAAAGATTGAGCCGACGGTGCCCTCCGGGCCCGTGCCCCAGGCGAGGTTCTCGCCGACCCGCCAGCACTGGCCGGCGAGGTAGCCGCTGGCTCGAATCCAGTAGTTGAATTCGCGGCCACAGGCGTTGTGGCTGAAGCTGTCGCAGAGGAGGATGTCGCCCCCCTTGCCGGCTGCGGAGGCGGCCAGCGGCGCCGCTTCTTCCAGCGGCGCCTGCCTGAGGCGTTCGCGGGCGAAGTTGGTCATGCAGAGCATCGCCTGCTCCTGCGCCGCGGTCGGGGCATCGAGCTTCGACTGCCCCGGGCATGCGGACGCGGGGGCCGCCAGGCCAGCGGCGGAGGCGGGCGCGAGCGGCGCCGCCAGGGCGGCCAGCAGGGTTACGAGGGCGAGGCAAAGGAGCCTGCGGGTCACCCGGCTCCTATCGCCGCAAACCCGTACTTCCCTTCAAGCAAATGGTGGGTATCTGGACGAACGTACTACTGATACCAACGAGGTCGGACAGCTTGGGAGAAGTGGTGCAAAACGCACTTGGCTCTATAGGTGGGAATCCTGATCCAGCGTTTACACCACACTATTTCTGCCTGACCTTTAGCAAAAGTAGTGAAGTTAGCCGGATATATGATCGTAATTCTCAGTCAACTGTCCTACGTTGGTTCGCCTCCGGAGGGCGCCAGGCGCGGCTCTCCTGCCTCGAAAAGGCGTTTTCCAACCCAGCTAGGAGATCCGCAGATGACTGTTCAATCTCACTCATTCCGCCGCACTCGGTCGGCCTCGGCAATCGCGATCTGCCTCGCCCTTTTGGGCGTGCTCGCGATCGTCGCCCCGGCCCGCGCGGCCTCACTGCAATCGGTCACGCTCTGCGTGACGAAGAGCGGTCCGGACAAAGGCAACGTCCGCTTTGTCGGCACGTCGAGCAAATGCAAAAAAGGCGAGCTGCGCGTACCGGTCCTGACCGGGGCGAGCGACCAAGGCGTCCTTGGCGCCCAGGAAGGCAGCCCCGGAGCTGCCGGAGCCCCCGGAGCACCGGGCACTCCCGGTGAGAAAGGCCTCCAGGGCGACCAGGGCGAACCTGGCGTCACGGGCGACACCGGCCCCCAGGGTCCAGCGGGCCCCGCGGGTCCGGCCGGTCCGGCGGGCCCAGATGGCGCGCCCGGTGCCCAGGGCCAACCAGGTGCGAAGGGAGACCCTGGCGAGAAGGGTGACCCCGGAGAGAAGGGAGACCCTGGCGAGAAGGGTGACCCCGGAGAGAAGGGTGAGCCTGGCGAGGACGGGGCCGACGGTGTTGACGGCACCAATGGAACCGATGGCACCAATGGTGTCGACGGTACCGATGGAACCGACGGCGTTGACGGTCGCACGATCCTCAGCGGCGAGGGCCCTCCGGCGGACGAGGTCGGCCAGGACGGCGACTTCTACATAGACATCCAGTCGTTCGCCCTCTATGGCCCGAAGGATTCTGGCGCGTGGTCTGACGGCAACCCGCTGACCGGCCCCCAGGGCCTGCAGGGCCCGGCCGGTGAGGACGGCACCGATGGAACCGACGGCACCGATGGCGTCGACGGAACCGATGGCACCAACGGCACGAACGGCACCGATGGGACCGACGGCCAGGACGGTCGCACGATCCTCAACGGAGAAGGTGCGCCCTCGAACGCGATCGGCCAGGACGGCGATTTCTACCTGGACACCGAAAACAACGCGATCTACGGCCCGAAGGACTCGGGCGAGTGGCCTGAAAACAGCACCTCGCTGAAAGGTCCCCAGGGCGTGCAGGGTGAACCGGGCGAACCCGGCGAACCGGGACCTCAGGGTGAGCCTGGCGAACCGGGTGAACCGGGCCCGCAGGGCGAGCCAGGCGAACCGGGTGAACCAGGACCTCAGGGTGAGCCGGGCGAACCAGGTCCGCAAGGCGAGCCGGGTGAACCGGGTGAACCGGGGCCGCAGGGTGAGCCTGGGGAACCGGGTGAACCTGGTGCGCAGGGCGAGCCGGGTAAAGACGGCAGCACCGTCCTCAACGGCGAGGGTCCTCCCGAGAACGCCCTCGGTGAGAACGGCGACTTCTACATCGACACCGTCGATTCGACCATCTACGGACCGAAGCAAGGTGACGAATGGGACGCTGGCACCTCACTGAAAGGCCCCCAGGGCGTGCAGGGTGAACCCGGCGAACCGGGCGTGCAAGGTGAACCCGGTGAACCCGGACCACAGGGTGAGCCTGGTGAACCGGGCGAACCGGGCGCGCAGGGTGAGCCAGGTCCGCAAGGCGAGCCTGGCGAACCCGGTGAACCAGGACCTCAGGGCGAGCCGGGAGAACCCGGTGAACCGGGCCCGCAAGGCGAGCCAGGTGAACCCGGGGAACCGGGCGTGCAGGGTGAACCGGGCGAGCCGGGTCAAGACGGCCGGACCGTGCTCAACGGCGAGGGTCCTCCCGAGAACGCCCTCGGTGAGAACGGCGACTTCTACATCGACACCGACAGCTTCACCCTGTATGGGCCGAAGCAGAGTGACGAATGGGACGCCGGTGCCTTGTTGAAGGGCCCGCAGGGCGAGCCGGGTGTGCCCGGTGAACCTGGGGAACCCGGTGAAGATGGCGAAGATGGCGAAGATGGCGAAGACGGGAAAGACGGCGCACCCGGTGCGCCGGGCGAACCCGGTGAAGATGGTGAGGACGGCACCAACGGTAAAGACGGTAAAGACGGTAAAGACGGCACCAACGGTAAAGACGGTGCAGCCGGTGCCAAAGGCGATACCGGCGCCAGCCGCATGTTCATCGGTGGGCTCACCACCACGAATGCCGTGACGAGCAGCAATCCCAGTTACC
This sequence comes from uncultured Actinomycetes bacterium, assembly GCA_963832155.1. Lineage (GTDB taxonomy): Bacteria > Actinomycetota > Thermoleophilia > Solirubrobacterales > 70-9 > VAYN01. The sequence goes on along the minus strand of CAWHTB010000002.1, from coordinate 2,242,484 downwards.
TAGGCCCGTTCCTGACCACTGCCTCGACGACGACGGAGTCGAGCGTTCAGCAGGTGATGCCGACGGCTGGCACGATCGCCAACCTGAACGTGGCCATCGGCACCGAGCCGGGCGGTGGCTCGAACTCGTGGACGTTTGTGATCCGCATCGACAAACCCGCATCGCCGGTGGCGTCGACGACGGTCCTCTGCGCGATCACGAGCGGGCAGACGTCGTGCAACAGCGGCGCCCTCTCGGCGACGTTCGCCGCGGGGGACTTGATCTCCCTGCGGGTGGAGCCGAACAGCGACCCCGGCAACTGGGGCTCGATGCGCTGGTCGGTGACGCTGACCCAGTAACCGATTCCCCGCTTGGGGAGGGATGCAGAGCGCACGCGGGGTCCCAGGTTGGGGCCCCGCGGCGCGTCTGGGGACCGCGCTTCGGGCGCGGTCGTCCCGCCGATATCCTCCGAGTTCGACCGACTTCCGACCAGGTAGGAGCAATGGCCGTAGACACCGCCGCATACACCGAGATGACCGACGAGCAGCGCGCGATCGTCGAAATGGTCCGCCAGTTCGCCGACGAGCAGATCATCCCCAACGCCGAGCACTACGACCACGAGGACTCCTTCCCGGAGCCGATCGTCGAGCAGATGAAAGAGCTCGGCCTGTTCGGGGTGACGATCCCCGAAGAGTACGGCGGCATGGGGCTCGACCTGACCACCTACGCGATGATCGTCGAAGAGCTCTCGCGCGGCTGGATCTCGATCTCCGGCGTCGTCAACACCCACTTCATCGGCTCCTACCTGCTGATGAAGTTCGGCACCGACGAGCAGAAGGACTACTTCCTGCCGAAGATGGCGACCGGGGAGATCCGCGCCGCCTTCTCGCTGTCCGAGCCCGAGGTCGGCTCCGACGTGCAGGGGATCAAGGCGACCGCGAAGAAGGGCGAGGACGGCAACTGGGAGCTGAACGGCCAGAAGATGTGGGTCACCAACGGGCTCGGCTCCAGCGTCGTCTTCGTGCTGATGAAGTCCGACCCGAAGGCCGATCCTCCCTACAAGGGGATGACCTGCTTCATCACTGAGAAGGAGCCCTGGACGGAAGAGAACACCGGCGAGTACAAGGGCCTGAACGTGCCGCCGAAGATCAAGAAGATGGGCTACAAGGGTGTCGAGTCGACCGAGCTGGTCTACGACGGCTACCGCTGCCCGCCCGAGCGCGTGCTCGGCGGCGAGGAGGCGGGAGTCGGCCAGGGCTTCATACAGATGATGGACGCGCTGGAGGTCGGCCGGGTCAACGTCGCCGCCCGCGGCGTCGGCATCGCCCAGCGGGCTCTGGAGCTGGCGCTTCGCTACAGCCAGGAGCGCAAGACCTTCGGCAAGCCGATCGCCCAGCACCAGGCGATCCAGTTCAAGCTCGCCGACATGGCGACCAAGGTCGAGGCCGCCCGCCTCTTGACCCGCAAGGCGGCGCGGATGAAGGACGCCGGCGAGCGCTCTGACCTCGAGGCCGGGATGGCGAAGCTGATGGCCTCGGAGGTCGGCAAGGAGAACGTCGAGGAGTGCTTCCGCATCCACGGCGGCTATGGCTACTCGAAGGAGTATGAGATCGAGCGCCTCTACCGCGACGCGCCGCTGCTCCTGATCGGCGAGGGAACCTCGGAGATCCAGCGCATGGTGATCGGGAAGAAGCTGCTCCAGCGGCACAAGATCTAGGCCGCACCCGGGCGCCGTCAGCCGGCGCCCGGGGTTGTTCTCGTCAGCCGCGCCCGGTGCGGGTCTGGGTCCCGGTTCCGGTCCCAGCCCCAGTGCCGGTGTCGTCGTCCCGCGTGGTCCCGCGGGTCGAGTGCCCGTTGGCGCTGGTGTCGTCGGTGCCGCGCCCGCTCCGCGTCTGCGTACCGGTGTCGTCATCGTCGTCACCGCTGCCGGGGCCGCTGTTGTCGTCATCCCCGCCACCCCCGCCTGGGCCGCTATTGCTGCTCTTCGCGGCCGCCGCCGGCGTATCGCCGATCACGCCTGCCGCGTTCGCCGCCCAGAAGAGCGGGACGGAGGCGAGGATCATCAGGGCCAGGAACAGCGCCCCGCCCTTCCTGGTCACCGACGGGCCACCGCCCGGGAGCAGTGCCTCCCCGGCGTGCAACGAGCCGAACGCCCGCGCTGCCGCCGGGACTCCGGTCTCGGAACCTCTCTTGCGCGTGGACATAGTTGCCTCCTTTCGTGGCATGGCAGTCCATACCCGGGTTGTTGACAGCTAGAACACGGCCCGGGCGCCAAGATCACGCGGTTTTCAGACGCCGATCGCGCCTCTGCGGGTGATGCTCATCTTGCTCGGCAGCGCCGCCACCAGCGGCTCGAGGCGCTCGACCACCTCGGCGCCACCAGGGCGGCGCTGGGGATCGCGGTCGAGCAACGCGTAGACCAGCTCGCGCAACGGCGCCGGGGTCGAGTTGGGCAGGTCGATCGGCGCCAGCCGCAGCTGGGGGAAGCGCTCCTCGCCCTCGCCGTTGCCGGCCTCGGGGAACGGTTTCTCGCCGCCGATCGCGTGGTGGAGGGTCGCGCCGAGGCCCCAGCTGTCGGCGGCGGGGCCTATCGGACCGCCCTCGAACTCGGCCACGCACTGCTCGGGCGCCATGTAGGCGTCGGTGCCGATCGGCCCCCGGGTCTGTGCGGCGCGCTCGACGGTGCGGGCGATGCTGAGGTCGATCAACCGTGGCGGCACCCCCATGACGATGTTGTCGGGCTTGACGTCGAGGTGGACGTAGCCGCTTTGGGCCATGTACTGGAGCGCCCCGGCGACGTCGACGGCGAGCGGCAACAGCTGTTGCAGGGAGATCGCGCCGTCGCGCTTGATCAGGCGCCGCAGCGAGGGACCCTCGAGGTGCTCGATCAGGACATGGGGGTGGGGGCCGTCGAGGACCGCGTCGAAGCCGCGCACCAGCATCGGGTGAGCGAGCGCCGCCAGGGCCTCAGCCTCGCGCCCAAGGTCGCGCAGCGCCTTCTCCTCGTCCGCGAGGTCCGGTCGCAGGACCTTGGCGACGACCAGGGCATAGAGCGATTCGTCCCAGACCAGGCAGACCTCGTAGAGGTTGCCGCCACCGATCGCCTTGAGGACGAACCGGCCGGGCTGGAGCTCGTCACCTTCCTGGAACTCCCAGCTTTCTCGCTTCCCCATGCGAGAAAGGGTAGGCGTACTGTGGTCTGGTTTAGCATCGGGACGAGATGGCCTCTACGAAAGAGTTGATCGAGACCGCGGTGGGGCGCTTCCAGGCCGAAGTGCCCGCGCTCGCAAAACTGAAACTGGTCTTCGGTCTCGAGCTGAAGGCGAAACATGACATCCAGCTCTACCGGGTTGAGCTGCCGGGGCCGAAGATCACCAAGGACTTCGCCCAGGACGAGCGCGTCCTGGTCGAAATCGACCGGCCCCAGTTCAACGAGCTGGCTGAGAAAGGCACCTTGAAGAGCTACCGCAAAGCCGTCGAGACCGGGCACATCAAGGCCTCGGGCGACTCCAACGTGCTCAAGCTGATCGCTCAGGTGGTGGAGCGCCAGGAGCAGCGCTCGCGACTGAAGAAAGTGCACTGAGGCTTGGCAATCGACCGATGATCGGCAAACTGCGTCGCAACCTTCGTGAACGGGGCGCGCGGGGGACCGCCGAGCGCATCCTGCTCCGCCTGCGCGAGGGGTACACCCGGGAGGAGCTGCTGGTTTGCCTGAAGACACTCGATTCGATCGTCGAGCCGAAGTCGCCGGGGCAGCTGCGGGTCGAAGAGCTCGAGCGCAGACACCTGGCCGGCATCGATGCGCTGAACCGGAGGCGCGGTGAGCCGGACGCGACCCGGTACTTCGAAAACTGCGTCGACTACGGCTTTCACGGTTTCGTCGCCCTCGACGGCGACGACGTCGTCGGCTACTACTGGTGGGTCGATCGCGACAACCCGACCCCGCATCCCGACATGTGGTGGCTCGGCAGGGACTTCGAGCTCGAGCCGGGCGATGTCTACGGCGCCAGCTTCTACCTGTTCGAGGAGTACCGTGGCGGCGGCGCTGCGTGGGATGTCCTCTTCCAGGTCGAAAGCGCCTTGCGTGACCGCGGCTACCGGCGGCTCTGGGGCTACGTCGAAAAAGACAACCGACCGGCCCGGTGGACCTACCGGCTGCGCGGCTATCAGCCGATCTGGGAGATGATCAACCGGCGCTTCGTTTTCTTCCGTTGGCGCAAGATCACCCCGATCCAATGAGCTCGACGGTCGCGTGGATCGGTGACGCAGCGGGCTTCGCGGCGCTTGCCGGCGAGTGGAAGGCCCTGCTTCCCACCCACAGCTTCCCCTTCGACCTCCACTGCTGGTACGTCGCCTGGTGGCGCGCTTTTGGGGCCGGGGACGAGCTGGCGGTGTGCACGGCCCGACGCGACGGCGAGCTGGTCGGGGTCTTTCCCCTGCGCCGCGCCGACGGCGAGCTGAAGGCGATGGCCAATGTCCACTCGCCGCTCTTTCGCCCGCTCGCTCGGGACGATGACGCGATGGATGCGCTGGTGGCGGCGGCGGTGGCGGAAGGCGGGGACCTCGAGCTGGTGGGATTGCCGGAGCAGGACCCGTGCGTGGAACGGGTGCGCAGCGGTGTCCGCGCCGCCTCCGGGCGGTCGCTGACCGAACCCGCATACGTCTCCCCGACAGTCGACACGAGCGGTGACCTCGACGAGTGGCGCAAGGTCACCAAACCTCGCTGGGGGGCGCCGCTGGAGCGCTTCCGGCGGAAGATGGGGCGGGACCACGAGGCCGAGTTGGCGATCGTCGAGCCGCCCCGCGACCTCGATGCTGAGCTGGCCGACGGCTTCCGGGTCGAGGCCAGCGGCTGGAAGGGCGAGGCCGGGACGGCGATCGTCTCGGCGCCGGAGACCGAGGCTTTCTATACGGGCGTCGCGCGGGCCTTCGAGGCCCGTGACGAGCTGCGCTTCAGCCGTGTCGTCCTCGACGGCGAGACCGCCGCCTTCGACCTCACCCTCCTGCACGGAGGGCGGCTCTACCTGCTGAAGACCGGCTTCGACGAACGCTTCCGGCGCCTGGCGCCCGGACTGGTGATGCGCCTCTCGATCATCGAGCGCTGCTTCGAGACAGGCCTGCGCTCCCACGAGCTGCTCGGGGACGAGAGTGAGTGGAAGGCCAAGTTCGCCACCGGGTCCCGTCCCTACGTGACCCTTCGTGCCTACCCGCGAAGCCCGGCCGGCCTCGCCCGCTACGCCTATCGCGGCACGATCAGGCCGCGCCTGCGAAGCGCCTACCGGCGCGTGCGGCCGTTCACCTGAGCAGGGTTGGTTCGGCGTAGGGGATCTGGTCACCCGCAGGGCGACCAGATCCCCTTCGACAAACGCTCCAGCGACACGTGTCCCGAAAGCTCCCGAGGTGAGCTGGGCGATAGTCAGGGGGAGCCGATGGCCCTCCCCGGGAATGTCGCGAAGCGTGCGATATGCAATCTGAAGATTGCGCGGCGTCAGCCGCGCTCAGACATCGTCGCTAAGGCCGTAGGCCGTGCGACCTCAATTCACGGGGAGGGCCATCGGCTCCCCCTTGCTTGCCGCTCAGAGCCTGATCAGGTTCTCGGCGTCGATCCCCCGGGTGACGCCGCGGAAATCGATCAGCTGGGCGGCGCTGGAGGCGACCGCCTCGTGGTCGATCCCGGGGTGGACCGTGACGATCGCGACCAGGTCCGCGTCGGCGAGGCCCTGCTCGAGATCGACCGAGGCGAGGCCGTGGCCGGGCAGCTCGGGGACGAAGGGGTCGTGGTAGCTGACCTCCCCGCCGAGGTCCTGGAGGCGGCCGATGATCTTCAGCGCCGGGGATTCCCGGGTATCGCCGACCCCTCCCTTGTAGCTGGCGCCGAGGATCAGGATCCGGGAGCCGTTGACCGGCTTCTTGGCATCGTTCAGCGCCCGCTCGATCCGTTCCACGCAGAAGGCGGGCTGGGCCTGGTTCACCTTCCCGGCAAGCTCGATGAACTCCGGGTAGAAGTCGTTCTGGCGGGCCTTGAAGGCGAGGTAGAAAGGGTCGACCGGGAGGCAATGGCCGCCCATTCCCGGGCCGGGATCGAAGCGCATGAACCCGAACGGCTTGGTGGCGGCGGCGTCGATCACCTCCCAGACGTCGATATCGAGCCGGTCGCAGAGCTGGGCCAGCTCGTTGACGAGAGCGATGTTGACGGAGCGGAAGATGTTCTCGAGCAGCTTCGAGAGCTCGGCGGTCTCGGGTCCGGAGAGGACCACCACTTCGTCGCAGATCCGGGAGTAGAGGTCGCGGGCGCTCTCGGTGCAGGCCTCGGTCAGTCCGCCGACCAGCTTCGGCGTGGTCTGAACGGTGTAGTCGGTGCGGCCGGGGTCGATCCGCTCCGGTGAGAAGGCGAGGTGGAAGTCGGTGCCGACCGAGTGTCCCGCGCGCTCGAGGATCGGCAGCAGCCGCTCACGGGTGGTGCCGGGATAGGTCGTCGACTCCAGTACCACCAGTTGACCGGGACGCAGCACCTGCGCCAGCGAGGCGCCGGACTCGAGCAGGTAGGTGAGGTCGGGCTCGCGCGAGTCGCTGAGTGGGGTAGGCACGCAGATGATCACCGCGTCGCACGAGCCGAGCTCGGCGTACTCGGCGGTCGCGGTGAGGCGCCCGCCGAGCGAGGCGAGGGTCGCGTCGGAGATGTCCTCGACGTGGCTGACGCCGCGGTTGAGCCCGTCCACCTTGGCTGGGTCGACGTCGAGGCCGACCACCTCGTCGCCGGCTTCGGCGAAGGCGACGGCGAGTGGCAGGCCGACGTAGCCCATGCCGATGATCCCGATCCGCATCGAGCGAGTGTAGTAGCGCGACCGGCAGCGTTCCCGGAGTTCTGGGGCTACGCCGGATGGGAAACGGCAGATAGGATCCCGCGCCGCGAAACCAATAGGAGACGAATCCCAGAATGACCGAGAAGTATGAGCTGACCACGGACCAGGCCGAGCGCGAGGCGTCCGGCGCCCACACCTATGGCCGCTACCTCGAGGAGTTCGAGGTCGGTGCCGTCTACAAGCACTGGCCTGCCAAGACCGTGACCGAGGCGGATGACCACCTGTTCTGCCTGATCACGATGAACCACCACCCGCTCCACCTCAACGACGTCTACGCGAAGCAGTCCCAGCAGGGCCGCAACGTGGTCGTCGGGCCGCTGGTCTACTCGCTGGCCCTCGGGATGTCGGTCTCCGACGTCTCCGGCAAGGCGATCGCGAACCTGGCGACCGAAGAGCTGAGCCACCCGAACCCGGTCTTCCACGGTGACACGCTCTTCTGCGAGACCGAGGTGCTCGACGTGAAGCCGTCGAAGAGCAAGCCCGACCGCGGCGTCGTCAAGGTCCACACTCGGGTGCTCAACCAGGACGGTCTGCTGGTGGCTGAGTTCAAGCGTTTGGTTCTGGTGCCGAGAAAAGAACCAGGCAGTTAGCCTCATCGAGGTTCCCGACGGGCAGTGGCGGGTACCTGGGGGACGCCTGCCGCAGGCATATGATCCCAACCGTCGAATGAGTCGCGAATGAGGGCCAACGATGGCGCGCTTGAGTACACGCTTCGTGTGCTGCGACGCCGAAAGTTCGTCATCCTTGCGGCGCTGATCAGCGTCCCTCTCTTCGCCTTCCTGTATTCGTCGGCCCAGCCCGAGGAATACACCGCTTCGGCGACGCTGCTGTTCGAAAGCGAAACCGAATCCCTCGACGCCTCACGCGAAGCGGCGACCAACGAAGCGCTCGCCGCGCTCCCCGCGGTTGCCGCGATGGCGGCCAAAGAGCTGGGTGGGGACGTCGGCGAAGTGCTCGGCGCGGTCGAAGTCTCCGCCGCCAACGAAAACGCCAACACGACGACGATCTCGGCGACCAACGAATCGCCGCAGCGCGCCGCCGAAATCGCCAACGCCTACAGCGACGCCTACATCGACTTCCGTCGCGAAGCCGATCGCGCCCAGTACAAAGAATCGATCGCGGTCCTCGAAGCCCGTCTCCAGGAACTGCCGCCGGCTGAGGAGGAAGGCCCGAAAGGGGAACTGCTGCGCGAAGAACTCAACCAGCTCGAAGTCGAAGAAGCGCTGCAGACCGGGAAGGTCTCACCTGTCCAGGAAGCCGGGCCACCAGCGAGCCCCTCCTCGCCGAAGACCAAACGCAACGTCATGCTCGGCATCGTCTTCGGCCTGATCCTCGGCCTCGGCCTCGCCGCCGTGATCGAGCGGCTCGACCGTCACGTGCGCTCGGTGGAGGAGCTGGAGGAGCTGTTCGGGCTGCCTGTGATCGCCCGCATTCCCCGGACCAAAGCGTTCAAAAACGCGAGCGTCGAGCAGATGCTGCTCGCCCCCGAGGCGGAGACGTTACGCACGCTGCGCACCAACCTGCGCTACCTCAACATCAACCGCGACCTCAGCTCGCTGCTGGTCGCCAGCCCGCAGCCCAACGATGGCAAGTCGACGGTGGCGCGTGGTCTGGCGGGGGCGATGGTGGAGATGGGCGACGACGTCGCGTTGATCGAGGCGGACCTGCGCAAGGAAAGCTCGTTCCGCCATGGCGCCTCCTACATCCCCGAGGGGCTCTCGGGCGTCCTCGCTGGGGCTCCACTCGACAACGCCTTGATGCAGGTACCGGTCTCGCGGGGAGGCCCCGACGGCGGCCGGACCCTGGCCGTGCTGCCCAGCGGCCCGATCCCGCCCAATCCCTCAGAGCTGCTCGAGAGCGAGCAGATGCGAGACATCCTGACCGAGCTGATCAAACGCTTCGACATGGTCATCGTCGACAGCCCGGCAATCGGCGTGGTCAGCGACGCGATGGCGCTCGTGCCCCTGGTCTCGGCGATCCTCGCCGTCGGCGGAGTCGGCAAGACCACCCGCGACGGCGCCACCGGGTTCGTCGAACAGCTGGACCTGACCGGCAACCGGCCGCTGGGCCTGATCGCCACGATGACCTCCTCGGACCGGCGGCAGTACTCCTACTACAGCCGTCAGCCGCGCACGCTGCTGCGCCGCTGATCCAGCCGTCTCTGTTTTCGCCGGGCGGTGACCTGCTCCGCGCTGGCGCCGGCGGCCCCGATCGCGAGCCAGATCATCACTTGCTGCTGGGTGATGAAGGCGACGAAGAAGATCGCCACCATGCCGGTGAAGGCGACGATCGGCAGAATCGCGATCTGCTCTCCCGGAAGGCCGTAGGAGGCGCCGACGACGACCAGCAGCGAGATTGCGATCCCGAACAGCGCGAAGGTGGGTATCAGGCCCCAGGTGTCGGCGAGGATGATGTAGGCGTTGTCGGTCGCGGTGCCGTACTGAACGTTTGGGGTGACCTGGTCGGTCTCGTTGCCCCATAGGCCCAGAACGCCTGGCTCGAGCGCTTTCTCGAGGAGCTTTTCGCGGTACAGGCCGCTGGTTTTGTAGTTCGCTTCCTGCCCGCCCCCGAACCCGGGCAGGACCTCGAGCTCCTGCGGCATCACCACGGCGGTCACCAGGATCACCCCGATGACGATCGCGAACAGCGCCAGCAGTCGTTTGCGGACCGGTCCGCGAACCGTGACCACGGCCAGCAGGACCACCCCGGTCGCCAGCATCACCCACCCGGTTCGGGAGAGCGCGAGGGCCATCGTCCCGATCGCGACGACCGCCAGGGCGTACCAGCCGAAGCGATGCTTGGCGTTGGCGCTGGCGATTCCCATCGCGATCCCGAGCAGGGCGGAGGTGGCGAGAAACATCGAGAAGGCGATCGGGTGGCCGAACGAGGTGACCGCGCGGACTGAGCCGAAGCGGTCGATCTGGCTCGCCCAGAGTGAGAACTCGCCCGAGTTGAAGTTGAGGTTGAAGAACGGGTTGGAGCCGCCGAGGGATTCGGACACGGCGATCGGTGCCAGCACCATGGTCATCGCGGCGAAGGAGAGCGCCACCACTTTGACGGGAGACTCGACCTTCGAGAGCAACAGCCGCGCCGCGAGGTAGGGACCCGCCCACATGAACATGAAATGCACCAGGTCGGTGGGTGCCACCTGCGCTGAGAAGCTGACCGAGACCGACATCAGGAGGATGAAGGCGCCGACGGCGTAGTCGACGTAGTTCGGCCGGAAGAGGACCCCTTCGACCACCATGTTGCGCCACATCAACGCCCCGCTCAGCACCCACGAAGCCCCGGCCGCCGGGATGAACAGGATCGGCCCCACCGACGGTGATGCGTAGGTGGGGAGCAGGACCATCAGCACGACCAGACCGCCGAAGGCGAGGCCGGGACGGACGAAGGCGACGCCGATGCCGATCAGGGCGAGGATGAGAGCAACGAGCGCGAGCACCAGCGCCGGTTTGGCGACCAGCGCTACGCCCAGGAAGCCGCCCAGGAGCACGGTGAACGGGACCATCGCCGAGGGCGAGGCGATAACACCCGACGCATCGAAGCCCTGCGGCGCCAGCCGGCGCGTGAACGAGGCCATTGGCATCTACAAAAGCTTAGACCCGGCCGTCGGCCGCATCATCTGCTTTGCTCCCGGCTCATGCGGTCCGGCTCATGAGCGCACTGTTTCGCAACACCCTCGCTCAGTCGTCGAGCTTGGTGACGTCGATCATCTTCAGCTTCCTGCTGGCGCCGGTGATGATCGATCGGCTGGGCCTTGCCCAGTTCGGCGTCTGGGCGGTGACCGGGGCGCTCGCACAGTATGCGCGGCTCCTCGATCTCGGGATCACCAACGCACTCTCACGGTTCGTCGCGCTCCACGACGCCGAAGGCGATCGTCGCGGGATCGAGGAGACGATCGGCGTCGGGCTCCTGGCGGCCTTCGGGGTCGGGGTGCTGATGATCGTCGCCGCGCTTCTGGCCGCGCCGCTCGTCCAAGACGTCCTCGGCGTGCTCAGTACGGCCGAAATGCGAGTGATCCTGCTCTGCGCCGCCGGCATATCGGTCACGCTCCTGTTCGACTCGGTTCTGATCGCGCTCCCGATCGGCCTGCGCAGGATGGTCCCGCCGAACGTGGCGGGTACCGCTGCCAACACGATCAACTTCCTCTTCAGCCTCGGCGCCCTCGCAATCAGCACCGAGCTGACCGTTTACGCCCTGGCGAACGTCGCCGCGGGTGTGGTCGGCCTCGTCCTCTCGGTGATCGTCTTCGTCTATATCGGCTCAGCTCCGTTCGTGAGGCGCCCGTCCCTGACTCGCACCGGGGGCATCCTCTCGTTCGGGTTGAGGAGCCAGATGGTGACCGTTGCCAACTTGATCGATGTCCAGACCGACAAACTGGTGATCGCGGCGCTCCTGGGACCGCGGACCGCCGGCGCCTACGAGCTGGCCAACCGCGCGGTCCAGGGGATCTTCGCGCTCGGGACCCTGACCCTCTCGGCGCTGATCCCGACCGCGACGGCCGACATCGTCCAGCGCGGCAGGCAGGTGATCGGGGAGTACTTCACCCGTTACTCGGTCCGTTCGCTCTCGATCGCGCTGCCGATGTTCGGCGCGCTCTGCGTCAGCGTGCCCTACGTGTTCGTCTTCTGGCTCGGCGAGATCCCGCCCGACACGGTCGGGATCGTGATCCTGCTCTCGGTCACCTTCGGGGTCAACATGACCACCGGGGTGCCGATGACGCTGGTGGTCGCCGACGGGCACCCCGGCGTGGTCGCCCAGACCGCCTTCCTGCTCGTCATCCTCAACATCGGCGCGACCATCGTCGCGGCGCCGCTGTTCGGTCTCTGGGGGGTGTTGATGGCGACCGTCGGCGCGCAGCTGGTGGTGAGCACCATCTTCCTGATCAGGTTCGGTCGCCGGTACTCGTTCCGTGCGGCGGTCTTCTCCAAAGCGCTGTCGGCGCCGATCGCGGTGACCTTGCTGGCGGCGATCCCATTCGGTCTCTGGTACCTGCTCGGCGGGACGGCTCCCACCGACCGCGGACCGGCGTTGATCGGGACGCTCGCCACCGGCGGGGTCTACCTGCTCCTGTGTTGGTTGGTGGAGAGCAGGTTGGGATTGCTGCCGGAAACCCTGAGGGTGGGCTGGCTTCGAGATCGGCTCGTCGGCGCCGTACGAGCCCGTGGCTAGAATCGCCCCGGATGGCCGGTAGCCCTCCACGTCGCCGCTTCCTGTTGGTGACGAACTGGATCGGTTGGGCGGGTGCCGAGACGCAGCTCACCCACCTGTCCCTTGGCCTGATCGCAGCTGGACACGAGGTGACCCTGCTCGCCACCGGCAGGGGCCTGATCGAGAGCACGAGCCATCTTGAGGAGGCCGGCGTGGAGATCGTCGAACTCGACGCCCTCAGCCGGTGGCGGAAGCTGCTGGCCCCGTTCAGGATCGCCCGCTACGCCCGCCGCGCCGATCTCGTCCACTGCGCCGGCTGGGACGCGACCCTGTGGGGACGGCTCGGGGCGCTGATCGCACGGCGGCCGATGGCGTTCACCGAGCACACCCCCGGCCGGGAGTACCAACTCTCCTCGAAGGGTTCCTCGCGGGTGCGGGCGATCTCGCTCCACAACCGCCTGCTCGACCGGTTCACCTACGCGGCCGTGGTCGTCGGCGAGTGGCAGCGCCACCTGCTCGAAGCCGAAGGCGTGCGCCCCGACTCGATCGTCCACATCCCCAACGCGGTGCCGGTGGCTGAGTTGCGCCGGCGGGCGGCTGCGGCCCCTGGCCGGGAGGCCCTCGAAATCCCCGATGACGCCCTGGTGATGACTGAGGTGGCGCGGTTCGCGCCCCAGAAGGGGCAGGGCTCGGTGCTGAGGATCGCCGCCCGGCTGCGCGAGGCGCTCGGCGACGTGCGGGTCCTCTTCGTCGGCGACGGCGACACCCAGGAGGAGGTGCGGCAGGAAGCCGAGGGGATGGGCGCCGAGTGGGCGACGTTCCTGGGCAGCCGCCGGGATGTCCCGGAGCTGCTCAGCCTCGCCGACGTCTCGGTCCTGCCCTCGACTGGGGAGGGCCTGCCGATGTCCCTGATCGAGGCGATCGCGGTGGGGACGCCGGTGATCGGGACCGACGTCGGCGACGTCCGCTGGCTGATCGAGACCACCGGCGCCGGCGTCTGCGTGGAGGCGGGCGACGAGGCAGCGTTCGAAGAGGCGTGCCGGCGGGTGCTGAGCGAGCCGGGACTGCGGGCGCGGCTGCGCGAGGCGGGGGTGGGCGGGATCGAGCAGCTCGACGCTCCGCTGATGGTAGAGCGCTACGAAAAGGTGTTCCTCGCCGCGATCGATTCGGCTCCCCTGCCGAGCTTCTGAGCGTGGAGGACGGGACCCGACCCCCACGCGTGCTGCTGGCCTGCGACTGGTTCGTCAAGTACGTGGTCGGGCTCGCCGGCGGGCTCGCCGGGCTCGGCTGCGAGGTCGGGCTGCTGACCCGCGACCACGACGGGGAGTTCGGCGGGGAGCCGGGCGCGATGCGCTCGTTCATCGCCGCCGAGCTGGGGGAGGGGGTGCCCCATCTCGAGCTGGCCGGCAGGGTCAGCGACCCGCGCCAGCTCGGCTCGCTCGTGCGGCTGCGGCGCGCCATCGCCAGGCGAGGGGTCGACGTGGCGCACCTGCAGGACTCGGTCGCGAACGACCCGCGGCTGGCACTCGCCGCCGGGATCCCGCCGCGCCGCTACGCGCTCACCGTGCACGACCCCGTGCCCCATCCCGGCGACGCGGAGGCGGCGCGCACCACGCACCTGGCGCGGCGGCAGCTGCGCCGCGGCGCCGGCCTCCTCTTCGTCCACTCCGAGGAGCTGCGCGAGGAGCTGCGGGCAACCGGGGATGCCCGGGGCCCGATCGAGGTCGTTCCGCACGGCGTCAGCGCGCCCGACCCGGCGCCGCTGCCCGAACGCCCGGCGCTGCTCTTCTTCGGCCGCATGTCCCACTACAAGGGCCTCGACGTGCTGCTCGACGCGATGCCGGCGCTGTGGGAGCGGGACCCGGAGCTGCGCCTGACGGTCGCCGGGCACGGCCTGGTGCCCGACCATCCCCTGCTCGCCGACCCGCGGGTCGAGACTCGGTTCGAGCACATCCCGGAGGAGGACCTGACGGGGCTCTTCGCCGCGGCGACCTGCCTCGTCCTGCCCTACCGGCAAGCGAGCCAGAGCGGGGTGGGGTCGCTGGCTCGCGAGCACGGCCGGGCCGTGATTGCGACCCGGGTCGGCGGCCTGCCGGAGCTGATAACGCCCGATTGGGGCCGCCTGGTCGCGCCCGAGGACCCCGCCGCCCTTGCCGCGGCGATCGCCGAGGTGATCTGGACGCCGGGGCTGGCCGAGTCGATGAGCCGGGCCGCGGCCGAGCCGGTCGGCGAGTCGGACTGGGGGGCCGTGGCGGCGAAGACGCTCACCGCCTACCGGGCGCATCTGCTCTGAGCCCGGTTAGACCTCGACGGATGCTTTGGTTCGGCCGATCGTCAGTGGACCGGCGTAGCTGGTCACCGAGCTGAGCGTCCCGACCTTGCGGTAGCTCTGCAGGTAGACGTAGTTGGGGCCGCCGCTGTTGGAGTCGTCCATCGTCGCCATCGAGAGGCGGTTGGTGGGGGCGACTTTGTCGGGGTTGTAGGTGCCGCTGCCGAAGAAGGTGATCGGTTGTCCGTTGACCCACATCTCGATCCAGCCGTCGGGGCCGAAGCGCTCGTGCACCGTCACGCTGACCCAGCTGTTTCGCACCAGCGGCATTTGCCAGGGCACGTCCCAGTCGTAGGTGGAGTTACGGGTCCACTTGATGTTCGAGCCGTTGACTTCGAGGTGCCAGGGGGGAGGACCGTTCCAGGGTGGGCCGTAGGGGCCCTGCATGACGTTCAACCAGCCCGGCATGGAGGAGGGGAAGCTGGCGGGCAGGAAGAATTTCGAGCTGAACCAGATCTCGTCGCTCGCTTTGATCGTCGGGAACGAGAGCATCTCCGCGCGCGGATTCTCGGTCGGCGTGATCGGGGCGACGTCGCCGTCCTTCACGGTCATCTTGAAGACGCTTTGGCCGCTTCCCGCGGGGTCCGGTGCTTCGGTGATCGCCCCCGGTGCCGACTGGAGCAGCCAGAAGTCGCTCAAGCGCTCGGCCCGGAACAGCACATCGGGGTCGGTAGCGGTGACGGCTCGCGTCTCGCGTTTGGCGAGCTGGTTGCGCTTCTTGTCGAGCTTGTGGCGCTTCTTGGTGAGCGCTCGGTTGTTCTTGCTGAGGCCGATCTGGAAGCGCCCCTCGGCGCTTGCGGCGGAGGCCTGGGTGAGCGCGATGGCCCCCATCAGGAGGGCGATCGTCGACCATCTCGCGAGGCTGCCGTTGGCGCTCATAAGCACCTTTCGACAGGCCCTGGGCCCGATCAAGCCATCGAGACGTAACTAGTACATTCGTCCAGTCTGCTTGCATTGTTCGTCACTTTCTTTCATGGCCGCCCTCGTTTTCACGCCCATGGCCGTGACTAGACTGGGCCGGGTGGACGACCGAAATTCGGCGCGGTGAGGGACCCGGCCGACCGCGTCTCGCTGGTCGATCCGCGCGAGGCGGACGCGGCGGCGCTGATCGAGCCCTGGCGCCGGCTCGCCGAGGTCCGCTCGAACCCGTTCATCACCCCGGAGTGGATGCTCGCCTGGCTGCGCAGCAACCCCGCGGAGTCGCCCTTCGCGCTCGCCTGGCACCGAGAGGGGGAGCTGCGCGGCGTCCTGCCGCTGGTCCGGGTGTCCAGCGGGCCGGCCACGGTCCTGCGCTTCGCCGGCGCCCGCCGCGCCGACTGGGTCACGCCGGCCTGCCGGCCGGAGGAGGAAGCGGAGATGGCCGGCGCCTGCGCCGCCTTCCTCGGCGGTGAGCGGGGCTGGCACCTGCTCCGGTTCGACCGCCTCGACGAGGAGGCGACCTGGCCGGCCGCTGTCCGCGACCAGGGAGGCGGCGCACTGGGGACGGGGACCGCGAGGAGGCGGGACGTGCTCCCCTACATCGAGTTCGACGAGCGCGGCTACGAGGGCTACCTCGCCGATCGCAGCCGCAACTTCCGCAGCCAGCTGGGGCGGCGGCGGCGCCGTCTCGAAAAGGACCACGGGCTGAGCTTCCGGATGACCGCCGGTGCCGAGCAGCTCGACGCCGACCTCGACGAGTTCTTCCGCCTCCACGACGCCCGCTGGGAGAAGCGGGGCGGCTCCTCCTCGGCGGACTCCCGCAGCCGCGAGCACCTGCGCAGCTTCGCCGCCGCGGCGCTCGAGCGCGGTTGGCTGCGGCTCTGGATCGCCGAGGCTGACGGCCGGCCCGCCGCCGCCTGGTACGGGTGGCGGATCGGCGAGCGCTACTGCTACGCGCTGGCGGGCCTCGACGAGGCCTTCGAGCAGCGGGCGCTGGGGACCGTGCTGCTGGCGCACACGATCGAGCAGGCGGCCGCGGAGGGGGCGGCGATCTATGACCTGATGTGGGGGGACGAGGGATACAAGAAGCGCTTCGAGACCGGCAGGCGCTACGCGACGACCTGGCTCTTCCCTCGCCGGCGCCATCCCGCCGGGCTGCTCCTCACCTCCGGCGCTCGCTTGGCGATGGCGGCGGAATCGCTGCCGGACCCGGTGCGCCGTCCGCTCGCCAAAGCGGCCCGGGCGGTGCGCGGGCGGTGAGCGCCCCCGGCCTGCGGGTGGTCGTGCTCAGCTACGGGAGCGGCGGCCAGTACCGGCCGCTGATCGATGCGCTTCTCCGCAACGGCCTAGAGGCGAACAGCATCCTGATCGTCCACAACCCCTCGGCCCCCGGCGAGGCCGCGCCGGCGGACGTCGGCGGCTGCAAGGTGCTGCGCGCCTCCCACAACCTCGGCTACGCCGCCGGCATGAACCTGGGGGTCGAGCGCCAGCTGGAGCGCGGGTGCGAGCATCTCCTGCTCCTCACCCACGACGCGCGCCTGCGCTCCGGCTCGCTGACTCGGCTGCTCGCGGTGGCCGAGTCGAACCCCGGCTACGGCGCGCTGGGGCCGGTTCTGCTCCTGACCGGCACCGAGGACCCGTTCTCCTTTGGAGGGGTCGACCGGCCCGACGGCGGCGTCGAACACCTCAAATCGGGGCCGAAGGGGGTCGGGGAGATCGCCTCTTGCGACTGGATTGACGGCGGCACGATGCTGCTGCGGACCGACGCGCTGCGCGCCGTCGGCGCCTTCGACGAGCGCTTCTGGGGCTACGCCGAGGACGCCGATCTCTGCCTGCGGATCCGCCGCGCCGGCTTCGGGGTCGGGGTGGTGATGGACGCCGCCGCTGACCAGGACTCCGGGGCGGCCAAGCGCCCTGGCCCCTGGGCCTACCTGATCACCCGCAATGGCCTCGCCTACGCGAAGCGCTCGGCGGGCAGCGGCGCGGTCGCCCGCCTCGGCGCCAAGACGGCCTTCTACGCGCTGCGCGAGGCCGCCCGGTCGGTGGCGCGGGCCATGCGCCTGCGGCCCGGCCGCGCCGCCGACACCTGGGCGGTGGCGGTCGGCAGGACTCGGGGCATGGTGGACTTCGCGCGCGGGCGCTGGGGCCCGCCGCCGCGGCTGCCCGGGGCCGGGGACCTGACCAACGCCGAGCGTGAGGAGCGGGACTGATGGCGGGGGCCGAGGGGGAGCGTCCGCACGTCCTTCACTTCGGACCGGACGTCCCCGGAGGGATGACG
This sequence comes from uncultured Actinomycetes bacterium, assembly GCA_963832155.1. Lineage (GTDB taxonomy): Bacteria > Actinomycetota > Thermoleophilia > Solirubrobacterales > 70-9 > VAYN01. The sequence goes on along the minus strand of CAWHTB010000002.1, from coordinate 2,224,963 downwards.
ACGGTGATGCGTGGCCTCCTCGCCTCGCCGCTGGCGGAGCGCTACCGGCTCGACATCGTCCCCACCCACCGCGGCAGCGGGGCGGTCCGGCGGCTGGCCGTGTATTCGCTGGCGCTGCTGCGGCTCGGCTGGTGGAGCCTGCGGGGACGGGGCCGGATAGTCCACGTCCACTCCACCGTGCGAGGGAGCATGTACCGCAAGGCGCTGGTGGTGCTGATGGCGAAGGCGCTCGGCAGGCGCGTCGTCCTCCACATCCACTCCGGCCCTGGTGACGTCGCCTCCTTTCGCGGCGGGCTCGGCCACGGCGGTGCCGCGGTTCTGCGCTTCTCCCTGCACCGCGCCGACTCGGTGCTCGCCGTCTCCACGGCAAGCGCGGCGGAGCTCGAGCGGGCCTTCGCGCTGTCCGGCATCGAGGTGGTCCCGAACGCCGCCCCGCCCGTCCTGGCGACGCCCCCGGCGGCCGGGCGCGACGACGTGGTCGCGGTCTTCCTCGGCGGCTTCGCCAACCCGGTCAAGGGAGGGGCGACGATGCTCGAGGCGCTCGCGCTGATCGAGCCCGGCGAGCTGAAGCTGGTTCTGGCCGGGCCGGGTGAGCTTCCGGTGGCGAGCCGCGAGCTGGTCGAGTCCCGGCCGGACGTCGAGTGGCGCGGTTGGCTCGAGGGCGCCGAGCGGGAAGAGGTGGTCGGGTCGGCGTCGATCTTCATCCTCGCCTCAAGCTCGGAGGGGCTGCCGATGGCCCTGCTGGAGGCAATGTCGGCGGGGCAGGCGATCGCCGCCACCGAAGTCGGCGGGGTGCCCGACGTGGTCGACGACGGGGTCGAGGCACTGCTCGTCCCGCCGGAGGATCCCGCCGCGCTCGCCGCCGCTATCTCCAGGATCGCCGCTGACGGCGCGCTCCGCGAGCGGCTCGGACGAGCGGCTCGGGCACGCGCGGCGGAGATGGGTGCCGATCGCGTCGCCGAACGCATCGATGACCTGTATCGCGTGCTGTTGAGCCGCTGAGCGCCGGGGATCTGGCGCGCCGCGGGGCAAGTTACTGGGGCTATGGCCCAGAAAGGTGCCCCACCTAGAGGGCGCCTTCTAACGAGACCAGCTCGATCCCTGCGGCGCCGGCCGCCGCGGCGATCAGCGGCACCGCCTCGACCGTCGCGCGGGCGTCATCGCGCTCGGCGTAGAGCGCCGAGTCGTGCAGCAGGATCACCGCGCCGGGCGCGAGGTCGCGCTCGACCAGGCCGGCGATCCGGGCGGCCGGGATCGGGTCCCAGTCCTGTCCCCAGGCGCTCCAGTAGGCGAGCTCCAGCCCCAGCTCGTCGCAGACGCGGGCCAGCGTCGGCGAGGTGGCCCCGAAGGGCGGCCGGTAGCGCCGCGGCCGGGTGACGCCGGCGCCCTCGATCGCTGTCAGGCCAGCGGTCAGCTCGGCCCGTGCCGCTTTCTCGTCGAGCCCATCGTGGCGCCGGTGCGTCATCCCGTGCAGGGCGACCTCATGCCCGCGCGCCTCGATCTCGCGCAGCAGCGCCTCACTGCCGCCGACGCGCTCGCCGATGACGAAGAAGGTCGCCTTGGCTCCGGCCCGGTCGAGGGCGTCGAGCAGAGGCGGGGTGAACTCGGGGTCGGGCCCGTCGTCGAAGGTGAGCACGGCCCCAGCACCCGGTGGGACGGTTTCGATTCCCGGCGCCTGCTTCCAGGCGCGCCGCTTCGAGCGCCGCCGGTCATAGATTCGTTGGCGCACCGAGGCCGGTATCGCCCCACGAACTTTGCGACGAACCGACATCCGCAGCAACTGTATTGGTACCGGTACCCGGACTCATACACTTGCGCCCGTGGCCGACCGTCGCCTGCGCAACCGCGGCAAGCACGCGACCTTTCTCGCCTACCACTCGGTCGCGTCCGAGGGCCCCACTTACCTGACCGTGAGTGCTGAGCTGTTCGAGCGCCAGCTCGCCGCCCTGGCCGACCGCGGCCTACGTTGTGGGGACCTGGCGACGCTCGAGGCGATCGCCGCCGGGCGCGCGGTGGAGCCCTCGGTGTTCCTCACCTTCGACGACGGCTTCCTCAACAACTACGAGACGGTGTTGCCGCTGTTGCGCGAGCGGGGGATGCAGGCCTTCGTCTTCGTCCTGCCACCCCTGGTCGAGGTCGGCGCGCCGCTGGTCTGGCCGGAGGTCGTGGAGGACGCCGAGCGCTACCCGGTGACGATGCGTTCGGTCGACTGGTCGATGCTGGGCGAGATGAAGGAAGGGGCCTTCGAGGTCGGCAGCCACACGCTCACCCATCCCCACCTGCCAGACCTCGACGAGGAGGCGCTCCGCCACGAGCTCTGGGAATCCAGAGCGCAGGTCAAGGCCCAGCTCGGCAGCTGCGACACGATCGCCTACCCGTTCGGGGAGTGGAGCCCGCGGGTGGCCCAGGCCGCCGCCGAGTGCGGATACAGCTTCGCCTTCAGCTTGCCTACCACCCGTGGGCAGCGCACGGCCGGTGCGCACTCGATCCCGCGGGTAAACGTCGACTACCGCGACTCGGGCCGCAGGTTCGCGGGCAAGCTCTCGCCGCTGGGCCGGACCGCCTATCTCTCGGAAGCGCTGAAAGCGGGCCGGCGGGGGATTAAGGCGCTGCGCCCCGGCGGGTAGCAGAGCCTCTAGACGAACCAGGGCCCGCGGGTGTCCGGCGGATACTTGAGGTCCCTGGAACGAGTGCCGATCTTCTCCGCCGGGATGCCGCCGACGATCGTGTAGTCCTCGACGTCTTTGGTGACGACCGAGTTCGCCGCGACGACGGCGCCGCGGCCGATCCGGACCCCCGGCAGCACCGTCGCCCGGAAGCTGATCCAGGCGTAGTCCTCGACCACGATCGGTCCCCCCCGGACGCCGAACTCGCGGTCGTTCGGATCGTGCTGGAGGGTCCACAGCGCGACCTCGCTGGAGCAGTTGACCTTGCGCCCGATGCGGATTCCCTGCCGGCCGTCGAGGGTTGCCCAGTGCCCGATCACGGTCCCTGCGCCGATCTCGATCCCGGCTGGGAACCGGAGGTCGCGCCACTGGTAGAGGATCGAGTCCGGGTCCGCCTGCAGGCCGAGCAGCCGGCGGGCGAGGAAGGTCCGCAACCGCCGCGAGGGCAGGTGGCCGAGGAGCATCGTGAACTGCATCACGAATCCTTCTCGAGGATCCTTGGTCTTCTGCTTCAACCCCCTCACCAAAGACCCGAGGGGGCTGTGCTTCACCCGCTCCCGGATCAGTACGCGCCTCGCCTCGAGAGGACGACCGGGATCGTCGCCAGCAGGATCTCGACGTCGCGCGCGAGCGACCAGCCGGAGACGTACTGGTAGTCGAAGCGAACCATCTCCTGGAAGGGGATGTCGGAGCGGCCGGAGACCTGCCAGAGGCCGGTGATGCCCGGGCGCAGGTCGAGCCGGCGGGCGTGCCAGTTCTGGGCGGCGTGTTTGGACTCGCTGAGGATCAGCGGTCGCGGGCCGACCAGGCTCATTTCGCCGCGGAGCACGTTCAGCAGCTGTGGCAGCTCGTCCATCGAGGTGCCGCGCAGAAGCCGACCGACGCGGGTGACGCGCGGGTCGCGCTTGATCTTGAACATGACCCCGTCGGTTGCCTCGTTCTCCTTCTCGAACTGCTCCTTGCGCTCATCGGCGTCCTTGTACATGGAACGGAACTTGACCATCAGGAAGGTTTTCTGGCCGCGCCCGGCGCGCTCCTGGCGGAAGAAGACAGGGCCACGGGAGTCGACCTTGATCGCGATCGCGATCACCAGGAGCAGCGGGCTGAGAACGACGAGAAGGCACAGCGAGCCGACGACATCGAGCAGGCGCTTGGCGATCCGCGAGGCGCGGGTAAGCGGCGGCGCCCCGATCGAGAGAACCGGCAGGCCACCGATCAGGCTCATCGCCTGGGCTCCGTCGAGGAGCTCGAACAGGCGCGGGACCACGTCGACGGCGACGCGGTGGTCGCGGCAGCTGCGGATGCAGCTGAGCAGTTGCTGGTGGCTGGCTCGGGAGAAGGCGATGATCACCCGGTCGACCGCGCACTCGTCGAGCACGGTGTCGAGCTGGTCGAGGGAGCCGAGCTTCGGCAGCCGCTGGGTGCCGTTGAGGGTGTGGACGTCGTCGTCGACCAGACCGATCGCCTCGAGGCCGAACTCGTGGTGGCGGTCGAGGCGGTCGGCTAGGCGGTCGGCGACGAAGCCCGAGCCGACCACCACGGTGCGCTGGCGCAGCGGCGCGATCCGGTGGACGAAGCCACGGGCAAGCGCGCGCAGGATGCTGCCGAGCATCACGGTCGTGAAGGTCGCCAGCAGCGCGTAGGGAAGCGCGTGCTCGGGCGTCACCGCCTCGGCGACGGCGAAGAGCGGCCAGGCGACGATCAGGGCCGCGAGGACCGTCCGCGGCGCATCGGAGAGGCCGCTCGCCCAGGTGTGCAAGTCGCAAGCGTTATAGAGCCCGCAGACGAACGCGATCAGGGTCCAGCTGACGATCACGGCCGCGGTCATCGTCAGCGCCGAGTCGACCGAGACGCCGAGGATCAGGGCCGGGATCACGCCGCCGAGGGCGGCTGCGATCAGATCGGTTCCGAGGAGGACGCGCTGCAGGAAGATCGAGCGGTTGCTGGCGCGCGAAGCGTGCCCCTGGGAGGCCTCCTCCAGGCGTTGGTGATGCACCGTCGAGTCGTAAGCGATGGTGTCCATAGCTGCCTCTAGGTCTTTCGGCAGCAGCTGTCCTGAGCTTGAGATCAACGGCTCTCTTGCAAGATCGCTTCGCGAGGCTCTCGCGGTGGGGTCGACGGGGAAGTCATGAGAATACGGATGAAGGGCCTCTCGATCCAGGCCAAACTACGAGGGGGTCCGTCTCGTTTTAACCCGGCGAAATGCGGAAAGGCGCGGTGTTCGGATCGCCGATTTTGGGAAAATTCGGCTTGGTAATCCGGCCTAGCCGCTGACCGAAGCCCGCGTGGTGCCGATCCTGAGCGGCCCGTGGAAGACCGTCAGCGAGTCGAACATTCCCTTCCTGCGGTAGTTCATCAGGTAGACCGAGTTGGGCTCGGCGTTGTTGGAGCGGTCCATGGTCTGCATCGCCAGGCGCTGGGTGGAACCGACCCCGTTGGGGTTGTTGGTGCCTCCCCCGAAGAAGGTGACCGGCTGCCCGTTGACCCACATCTCGAGCCATCCATCCGAGGCGAAGCGCTCGTGGATCAAGATGTTGACCCACTGGTTGCGAACCAGCGGCATCTGCCAGGGGACGTCCCAGTTGTAGGTGGAGTTGCGTTGCCACTTGAGCACGCCGCCGTTGGCCTCGATGTGGAATGGCGGGGTGCCGTTCCAGGGCTGGCCGTAGGGACCCTGCAGCAGGGTGACGAAGTCCGGCACCGAGGCAGGGAAGTCGGACGGGAGGAAGAATTTCGCGCTCCACCAGATCTCATCGCCCGCCTCGATCTCCGGCGGCGAGAGCATCTCGGCGCGCGGGTTCTCGGTCGGGGTGACCGGGTAGCTGTCCGCGTCTGAGACCGTCAGCTTGAAGACTTTCTGTGCGGAGCCGGCGGGGTCGGCGGCTTCGGTGATCGCCCCGGGGCCGGACTGGCGCAGCCAGAAGTCGCTCAGTTTGGCGGCGGAGAAGAGCAGGCTGGGGTTAGGGGTGCTGACCACGGGTGGGGGTTTTGGCGCCGGTGGAGGCGGAGGTGGCGGTTGTGGGGTGGGCGCGGGCGGTGGTGCCGGCGCTGGAGGCGGGGTCGGGGCCGGCGCGGGCGGGGGGGTGGGCGCCGGTGGCGGAGCGGGTGCCGGCGGGGGCGGAGGAGCAGGCTCGGGCTCGGGCTCCGGTTCGGGCGCGGAGGCCGGAGGCGGTTCCGGCGCGGGCGCTGGTCCTGGCGCCGGAATCGGGCTGGAGACCTGGACCGGAACAGGAACGACGGGCGCGGCAGGCGGGGTGACGCGCGGGTTGTGCTGTCGTCCGCGCTTGTGTCGTGGGGGGCTGACCCTGAGCGCTTCGGCCAAGCCCCGTTTTTGCGCGGTGGAGAGATCCTGCGAGGGCGACAACTTGTTCCCGCCCCACGAGGGGAGCACCGCCGAGACGATGAGCAGGCAGCTCAAACTGGCGATGAACGCGACGGTCCGGAATGAACGCGATTCATCCTGCATCTGCAACTGGAGCCTCCCAAAGTGCGCCTAGACTGGTTCGTACCTGGTTCGTACCCGTCGAGGTACCCAAACTAACGGGTTTGGGGGTCGAGATGTAAACGACCTGGTCTACGCGGGGACGTAGAGGCGAATGTTCCGCAGCTTCAGTTCGACCGCTTTGCCTCCAGGCTGCCCGTAAGCGCCGATCTTGAGGAAGCCGTAGGAGTCGACCGATTCCAGCGTGTTGATGCCGCTGACGCTCGCCACCTGGACGCCGTCGATGGTGAAGGCGTAGCCGCCGTGTTTGACCTTGGAGACCGAGACATACATGCGGTGGGTGTGCCAGGCGCCGAGGGAGTAGTTGGCGACCTTGTAGTTGGCGATGGGCGTCCGGTTCTTGTCGTTCAGGTAGAGCGCGGTTCCCTGGCTGAAGTTTCCGTATTCCTCGGAGATCATCGGGAAGCGGCCCTCGCGGCCCTTGAACTGGGCAATCGTGAAGTGCTGGCCGGGGACGGCTGGCGCGGTGCCCGGAGCAAGCCAGCGTTCGAGCTCGAGGACGAACTGCATCCCCTCGGTGAAGTGCTGGTCGGGCTTGTGGATCGAGAGCTCGACCCGCGGTGAACTGGTTCCCGCAGGAAGCGTGAAGGTCGCGGTGCCGGTGGTTTTGTCGAGGCTGATTTGGCCGGTGTTGTCTGAGCCCTGGACGAAGTTGGTGAGGCTGCCTTTGTCGAATTCGTCTTCGAAGAAGAGCTTGTAGCCGGCGGGGGCGCCGCTGGGAGTGGGGGCGGGAGCCGGCGCGGGGGCAGGCGTCGGTGCGGGAGCCGGTAGAGGCGCAGGGGTCGGAGCTGGGACCGGCTTGGGCGTTGGAGCGGAGACCGGCGACGGTGCGGCCGTGGGCGTAGGAGCTGCTGGCTGCGGCTTGGAGGGACCGCGGCGACCGCGGTGACGCCGGCGGTCGGTCTTGCGGCGCTCGCTGACCATGGACCGGGGCCCTCGCTCGGTGATCGCGCCGTCGCCCGAACGGGCGCTCGCGCTCTCCGGCTCGACCGAGGCGACCACCGTGAGGAAGACGAGAATCGACGCAAGTACGACGGCGATCGCTGCGCGCAGAGCGGTGGGACTCGACTGGGGGACTCCTGCCATGCCACTCGATTCGGCTCCTCGCTAGGCGGACTGGAAGACCCCCTGCGTACACCTGGACAAGCGACCCAGCGGAGCGTTGGACAAATGTCCAGCGCAGGCACGGCTGCTGAGTCAGTGAGCCTCGTCTGAGGCGTGCGCCGGCGGGCGCGACTCCTCCGCCAGCGAGGTGATCTCGAGTTGGCCCTGCGCGGCGCCTTCGAGCACCTCCGTCGCCTCCTGCGCCGAGCGGGCGTAGAGCTCGACCAGGAGGTGGACGACGATCTGCTCCTCGTCGTGCTTGTGGAAGCGGACGTGGGTGAAGAACTCGCGCACCCCGGCGTCGCCGAAGGCGCCGAAGGTGAGGAACTCGATCGCCTCGGGGCCGGAGCAGGTCTCGACCCGGTCCTGGTCGACGGTGACCGTGCAGGAGGCGACCCACGGGGTGCCGGCGACCATCCGCTCCCAGCGGTCTTCGATCGGGACCACGTGGTCGTCCTGGAAGGTCAGGTGGGGCTGGTCGTGCATGCAGGCGAGGCACTGCACGACCGATTCCTGCACCTCGTCGATGCCTTCGGCGAGGGCGCCGGAGTCGGGGTCGACGCGGCGGATCGCGTCGTAGTGGATCTGGATCTCGAGGTTCTGCGACCAGCACCGGTAACAGCGCAGCCAGGCGGTGCGGTCCCCGTTCAGCTCGCTCATCGCCCCATTGTGGCGCTGCCGCGACTTCGGCGCCAGGTGGCTCGCTCTCGAGCCGTTCGCGCGGGCTACTTACCGGCGCAGAACTCGGCTATGGGGGAGAGCTGCCGTTCGAAATCGCGGTTGGTGGAGTTCACGAACTCGATGAACTCGGCATCGGCCTTTTCCTCGAGGATCCGTTCGATGCACCGCGCGCCTGAGCTCGTCCAGCCTTCTTCACGGGCTACCGTCACGAGTTCTTCCACGAAGGCATCTTTGATCGGTGCCAGGTCCGCACGGCTCGCATCGGGATTCAGGATCCGGCCACCAGCCCGTTCTTTGCATTTGAGTTCGATCGGTTCCATGGTCTCGGCTGCAGCATTTTGCTGTTGGCGGCGGGGCAGCTCCGCGAGCTCATCGAGTTCTGCCCGAGAGAACTGGTCTTCTGCTTCGGCCACGACGCAGTCTTTGTAAGCGGGCAGGTAGCCGTTCTGTTCCAGCAGGAGACTGGCCGCCTCGATCGCATCGGACGAACCGATCGAGTCGGTGGAGGAGCCACAGCCGGCAAGAGCCAGGGTGGCGGCGGCGAGTGCGGTCATCCGTCGCATCGGGCGACCCTATATTCGGCCCCTCCCTGATCGGGACCGCCGGCCGGCCATGTGGCCGAACGTCTTAGGTCAGGCGGCGGCGCGGGACTCGGCGCGGGTGCGGACCAGCTCGACGATCTCGGCCATGATCCTGTTCACGTCGAAGTCCTTCGGCGTGTAGACGCCGGCGACGCCGGCCTCGCGGAGGCGCTCCGCGTCGGCGAGCGGGATGATGCCGCCGACCACGACCGGGACGTCAACGTTCTCCTCGCGCAACCGGCGCACGACGTCGGGGATCAGCTCCAGGTGGGAGCCGGAGAGGATCGAGAGGCCGACCACGTCGACGTCCTCCTGCAGCGCCGACTCCGCGATCTCCGCCGGGGTCAGCCGGATGCCCTGGTAGATCACCTCCATGCCGACGTCGCGGGCCCGCAGCGCCACCTGCTCGGCGCCGTTGGAGTGCCCGTCTAGTCCAGGCTTGCCGACCAGGATCTTGATCCGGTGGCCGATCGTCTCGGAGATTGCGTCGACCTCGGCGCGGATCTCATCCAGGCGTGCGCGATCGGCCGGGGGCGCGGCACCGTCGACGCCGGTCGGCGCCCGGTAGGCGCCGAAGGCCTCGCGCAGGACTTCGGCCCACTCGCCGGTGGTCGCGCCGGCCTTGGCGGCGGCGATCGTCGCCGGCATGATGTTGGTCTCGTCGCTGGCGGCGGCGCGGGAGAGCTCCTCCAGCGCCTCGCGCACAGCGCCCTCGTCGCGCCCCTCCTTCCACTCCACCAGCGCCTCGATCCGTTCGCGCTCGACCTCGGGGTCGGGGGTGAGGATGCCGCCGTCGGCTCCGGCGGTGAGGGGGGAGTCCTCGGTCTCGGTGAAGCTGTTCTGGCCGATCACCTTCAGCTCGCCGCCCTCGATCCGCGCCACACGCTCGCGGTGGGACTCGACCAGGCGGGCCTTCATATAAGGGACTGCGCTGACCGCGCCGCCGTGCTCCTCGACCACCGCCATCTCTGCCCGGGCGCCCTCGGTCAGCTCCTCGACCAGGCCGTCCATCACCACCGAGCCCTCGAAGATGTCGGGGTACTCGAGCAGGTCGGTCTCGTTGGCCAGCACCTGTTGGATCCGCAGGCTCCACTGCTGGTCCCACGGTCGCGGCAGACCCATCGCCTCGTTCCAGGCCGGGAGCTGGATCGCGCGGGCGCGGGCGTCGCGGCTGAGGGTGACGGCAAGCGCCTCCAGCACGATCCGCTGGATGTTGTTCTCCGGCTGGGCCTCGGTCAGGCCGAGGCTGTTGACCTGGACGCCGTAGCGGAAGCGGAGCATCTTCTCGTCGGTGACGCCGTAGCGCTCGCGCCCGATCTGGTTCCAGAGCGCCCCCATCGTCCGCAGCTTGGCGATCTCCTCGACCAGCCGGATGCCGGCGTTGACGAAGAAGGAGATCCGGCCGAAGACCTTGGGGAAGTCCTCGTCGGCGACCTGGCCGCGGGCCTTCACCTCGTCGAGCACGGCGATCCCGGTCGAGAGCGCGTAGGCGATCTCCTGCACCGGCGTCGCCCCGGCCTCCTGCAGGTGGTAGCTGCAGATGTTGGTCGGGTTCCAGCTCGGCACCTCGTTGACGCTGAAGGCGACCATGTCGGCGATCAGCCGCATCGAGGGCTCCGGCGGAAAGGCGTAGGTCCCGCGCGAGAGGTACTCCTTGATGATGTCGTTCTGGGTCGTGCCCTTGAGCTCGGAGCGCGGCACGCCGTTCTCCTCGGCGACGGTGACGTAGAGGCCGAGCAGCCAGGCCGCGGTGGCGTTGATCGTCATCGAGGTGTTCATCTCGTCGAGCGGGATCCCGTCGAACAGTTGGTGCATGTCGCCCTTGTGGGCGATCGAGACGCCGACCTTGCCGACCTCGCCGCGGGCAAGGACGTGGTCGGGGTCATACCCGGTCTGAGTGGGGAGGTCGAAGGCGACCGAGAGGCCGGTTTGCCCCTTGGCGAGGTTGCCCCGGTAGAGCTCGTTGGAGCGGCGGGCGTCGGAGTGGCCGGCGTAGGTGCGCATCACCCACGGGCGGTCCGGCTGGGGCAGGCGGTGCTCGCTCATATGTTCAATCTTATTTGGCCCCGGCCGAAATCCGGCGTTCAGCCGCCCCGGACCCGCATCTTTCAAGCCCACCTGTGTTTAGGCTCCGAGTCGATTCGATGATGAGACGCAAGCTGACAGGCGTCCTTCTCGTCGCGCTCACCGCGGCGCTGGTGGCCTGCCCGAGCGCCGGCGCGGCGATGATCGGCATCTACCGGAACGCCCTCGACTCCAAAAGCCAGCGCAGCCAGCTGGTCAAGCTCGCCGGTCGCAACTGCGCCCGGGCGGGGTCCGCGGGGGCGCTGCGAATCGGGTTGGGCGAGAAGACCGGCTCCTGCTCCTTCCGCACCCCGGTCCTCGGGCGCGACCTGGAGATCTCCGCCACCGAGCGGCTGCTGAGCGGGACGCCGAAACCGCTGCAGCGCAAGGCCTACATCGGCCTCGAGCTGCGAGCCGGCGCCGGTGCCAAGTACCAACTCCTCGCCTACCCACTGCAGCGCAAGGTGCAGCTGGTCAAGGTCACCTCGGAAGGCACCAAATTTCTCGCCATCGCCAAAAACCAGACCACCCTCGGCGGCCTCAATGAGGCAACCAAGTTGCGCCTGAGCGCGATCAACATCACCACCGGCCCCGAAAAAGGCAGCGCCGAACTGCGCGCCTACGTCGGCGCGACCCTGGTCGGCGAAGCGACCGACGCCGGCGCCGGCGAGCTTTCCGGCCGCGCCTCGGGCGTCATCGTCGGCGCCAGCAAAGGCGGCGACGGCGTCCTCGGCAGCGTCGACGACCTCGTCATCCGGGTCCCCAGCCCGTTCTAGCGGCAGGTTCCACACCGTTCAGGTGGGGAGCCGATACCCCTCCCCGTGAATTGAGGGCGCACGCCCTTCGGGCTTAGCGCCGATGTCTGAGCGCGGCTGACGCCGTGCAATCTTCAGATTGCATATCGCACGCTTCGCGACATTCCCGGGGAGGGGCATCGGCTCCCGCTCGTGAGCGCTGGAATGCTCTGGCAACAACCTTGCTGCGAGCGCGGTTGTCTTTTCTCCCGCATACCGGGCAAAAGGGCAACCGCGCTCCGGTTCCCCTGGTCCCGGGCTATTCCCGGACGAAGACCAGGGAGAGTGGGGCCAGGGAGCGGGCGGTGCGGTAGTCGGTGATGGCCGCCGCGGGGCGGCCGTTCTGTGCCTCGATGCGGGAGAGGATCAGCCAGGTCTTCCAGTTCGTCGGCTCCCTTTCGGTCGCGGCCTTCGCCGCTTCTTCGGCCGGGGCGTAGTCGCCCTGGGACTCGAACAGGAGCGCTTGCTGGACCCGCGGGGTGGCGGCGCCGGGTTGCACGTTCTGGGCGCTGCGGGCGTCCTCGAGGGCAGCCGGTACGTCCCCCTCGCGGGCGTCGGTCTGGCTCTGGCGGACCAGGGACGTGGAGGCGAACGGGATCGCGATCGCGACCACGGCGAGCAGCGCCACCGCGGCGACCGCGGCCCGGAGCCCCGGGTGCAGCGGGGCCGGTTCCTCGTCTCCCTCGTCTCCGGCGGTGACCAGGATCGCGAACAGCAGCAGGGTCGCGATCGGGATCACCGGGATCTTCCAGCCCCAGTCGAAGATCGAGGTGCTCCAGAGGACGGTCGAGCCGGCGAGGGCGGCGGCGAGCTGCGAGCGCCGTGAGCCGACGCTGCGAAGCACGCGCGCGGCACCGCCCAGGAGGCTGGTGGCGATGAAGGCGACCAGGAGCAGCAGGCCGACGATCCCGAGCTCGCCGAGGGTCTGCATGTACAACGAGTGAGTGTCGAGGATCGGTTCGCCGACGTCGCCGTCGCGGGTCCACCAGAGCTGGAAGGTGTTGGAGCCGGTCCCGGTCACCGGCTCGCTCTCGAACTCCCTGGCCGCCGCACTCCACAGCTGGTAGCGGTTCTCCCCGCCGACCGAGGTCAGCCGCGAGGTCCCCTTTTCGGATTCGCCACTTGGCGCCCTGAATTCATCCCAGGCGTTGGAGACCCTGCCCGGGGCGTTGACCGCCGCCAGGGCGACGAGGATCACGAGGGCGGCGACCCCGGTGGCGATCAGGCCCTGGCGTCGGGGAACAGTGCGGTCGGGCCGCTCGCGCGGGTCGAGGAACCGTGCAATCCCCAGCTGGGCCAGCCCGGCGACCAGGCAGACGGCGATCGCGATCCAGAGCATCTCGTTCCCCTGCGACGTCGCTTCAGAGTTGGTGAGGCCGTCGAGGAGCGCGTCGCGCTGAAACAGAAGTGCGATCAGGATGCCGCCGCCGACTGCAGCGATGAGCAGGGTCGCAAGCTGACCGAGCCGGTCGCGGGTAAACACGACGAAGATCACGATCGCGATCAGCGACGCGGCGATCCCACCCCGGGAGAGGGTGAAGAAGAGGGCCAGGACCATTCCCGGCAGGGCCGCCGCGGCGAGCGCCCGGACCGCGACCTCCCTGGCGTTGGCGGCGACCTGGGCCACCAACGGGATGCCGATGCCGATCAGCGCGGCCAGGCCGTTCCAGTAGCCAAGTGGGTAGGAGAGGCGTTCCTTCCCGGTGTCGAGGAACTGGCCGGTCTGCGCGGCGTCGGGGAACCAGGACGGGTGCAAGCGTGAGAGCAGTCCCACAAAAGCGACCAGGGCGATCGCCGCCGCGAGCGCGTTGACCATGTGCCCCGCGGTGTCGCGGCCCCGGCTGAGGATCGCCAGGGCGAACACCCCCAGCAGGGTCGCCATGCCGGCGAGGTCGGTGGCGGTTTTCTCCGTGCTCTCAGTCCACCGGAGGCTCAGCGCGGTCCACAGCGCGAACGCACCCAGCAGGCCGAGGGCGCAGAGCGCCAGCGTTCCCGGGCGGCGTCTGGGCAACGCACCTACCGCGACGGCGAAGAGCAGAATCCACCAGACCGCGATCCCAACCTGGTTGCCCACCAGTGCGTCGAAACCTCCGCCATTGAGGCCCAGATAGGCGACGAGTACGAACCCGAGCAGCCACGGCCACGCGAAACTCCAGCCGCCGGGTTGTGTTTCATTGGGCGATCGAATCGTGTGTGCCAGGTCCATCTGGTTTGATTCTTTGATGGAGAACACCCTGCTGAGAATGACGATTGGCGCGGCGGCAGTGTTCGCCATGCTGGCCCTGCCGTCGGTGGCGGCAGCGGGAACGGTGGTCCCGCCCGGTAACTCGGCGGCGACGCAGTATACGGAGACGTTTCCCACCACCGGCGGGAACGCCGAGGTGAATAACTCGATCGGTGGTGGGGGGTCGCAGAAGGGTGGCGGGCGCTCGCCGAAAGACGTGCTCGGCTCCGACACCGCACGTCATCTCGAAGAACAGGGCCCGGCAGGGGAAACCGTTGCCACCCTGGCAACCGAAGCGGCACCCGGGACCGTGAGCGAAAGCGGTGGTTCGAACGGTTCCGGCAAGGGTGGTGATGCTTCCGGCGGAGGTGGGGGTTCCAAGAGCGGTTCCGGTCAGGACGTTGCCGTGGGCGGTGCACAGGCCGTGGCCGGCAGCGGGCCCGCCGTCGACGCGCCGCAGGGTTCCTCGGGCCTTTCCGAGGTGTTCTCGCATGCCACCGGCTCCTCCTCTGGTGAGATGGGGGTCTTCCTGCCGCTGGTGCTTTTGGCCGTCCCCCTGTTTGCGCTGATCTACGCCTGGCGCCGTCGCCAGCCTGGTCAGGCGGCATCCTGATCTCCCGCCAGGCGCGCCCTCGGCGCGCACCGGCCTCGCTCTGGGTACTGGGCCTGGCCACGGCAATCGCGCTGGCATGGTCGGCGCCGAGCGCAGCGGGCGCCGCCCTCCGCCCGCTCAACACCGGCGTCTCCAACGTCTACTCGAACGAGGAGGTCGCCTTCACGCACGTACGCGAAACCGGCTCGACCATGGCGCTCTCACCGATCCGTTGGAACTTCATCGCCCCGACCAAATTGCCGGTGAGCTGGAACCCCGAAGACCCTGCCGACCCCAACTACGACTGGGACTTCATCGACAAATGGGTCGTCCGGGCGGTGAGCGCCGGTCTGACGCCGGTGCTGCAGGTGCGCGGCGCCCCGACCTGGGCGGAACGGTGTACTCCCGACCCCAACTTCGAATCCGTCTGCGATCCCGACCCCGCGGCCCTCGCCGCTTTCACCAGGGCGGCGGTGCGCAGGTTCAGCGGGTCCTTTGGCGGTCTTCCACACGTCCGTTACTGGGAGGGACTGAACGAGCCGAACCTCAGTCTCTTCTTCGAGCCCCAGTTCGTCGGAGGCAAGCCGGCCGCGCCCAGCCTCTACCGCACCCTGTTGAACACCTTCTACGCGACGGTGAAATCGGTCGACCCGTCGAACCTGGTCCTGGCCCCGGGCTTGGGACCGGTCGAATCGGCCCCGTTCTCGATCGGACCGATGCGGTTCACCCGGCTGCTCCTATGCATGAAGGGCAGCGTTAACCCGCGACCGACCGCCGGCAACTGTGGCGGTGGAGTCAACTTCGACATCTTCGACATTCACCCATACACGACCGGTAGCCCAACCCATGCGGGAGGGCCGAACGACGTCGAGATGGGCGATCTGGCCAAGCTCCAGGAACTGCTCGCTGCGGCCAACAAGGCGGGCCGGATCGTCGGCGCCTTCAAACGCACCCCCCTGTGGATCACCGAGTTCTCCTACGACACCCGGCCGCCGGATCCCGGCGGCCTGGATATGAAGATCGCGGTTCAGTGGGTTGCCGAATCGCTCTACCAGGCCTGGTCCCATGGCGTCTCGAACTTCATGTGGTACAGCCTCGACGACGTGGAAGAGGGGCCGGGCATCCCCCATGACAGCGGGCAGTCGGGCCTCTACTACTGGGCACCGACGGTCGCCGCCGAGCAGCCGAAGCCGGTGATGTACGCGTACCGCTTCCCATTCGTCGCCTTCCGTCGCGGGAAGGGCCTCGAGTTCTGGGGCCGGACGCCCGACAGCAGTGGCGGCCGGGTTGTGCTGCAGGTCCTCCGCGGCGGCAAGTGGCGCAAGGTCGGCGCCGCCCGCGCCAACGCCGTCGGGATCTTCAAAGGGCTCGTCCGGACCGGCTACGGGAAAGGCAAGAAGGGCGCCGTCCGCGCCAGCTTCGCCGGGGCGGCCTCACCGGGGTTCCCGATGCGCCGCGTCGGTGACTTTTTCCACCCGCCTTTCGGTTGAGCCGGCCGTAGACGCCGGCGCCAGGTAGGGCAGTCGCTTGTCCTGCGGCCTGCTGATGGGATGCATAATGGCGGGCGATGACGACCAGCACGATCGAACGTCCAGCCAGCGCCGGCCCGGGCTCCGACCTGGGCGGCAACTGGCGCGTGATCGTCCGCAACGACAGTCACAACACCTTCGACCACGTCGCCCAGACGCTGGCCAAGGTGTTGCCGGGGGTGACGCTGGAGCGGGGCCACCAGATCGCTGACCAGATCCATAACGGCGGCCAGGCGATCGTCTGGTCGGGCCCTCGCGAGCCCGCCGAGCATTACTGGGACCAGCTACAGGCCGCCGGTTTGACCATGGCCCCGCTGGAGCGCGAGTAACTAACTACTCGACGGCGAGAAGCGTGTGCCAGGTGGGCAGCAGCGGGATGTCGTAGAGATCGATGACGCTGGCGCGCGCGGTCTCGATCTCCTCCGAGAACCAGTAGCGCTCGAAGTCCGAGCGCTTCTCCCACAACGAGGTCTGCTGGAAGGCGAGCGGGTCGTCGATCGAGCGGGTCAGGGACCAGCTGCTGGCGCCGTAGGCCGGCATCTTCGCCGCTGCCGGCTCCCAGAGGTCGAGCCACCGGTCGGCCCTGAACGGGGCGATGTGCCAGTCGAGCCTGCAGATCTCCGCCATCACGATCCCCCTTCGGTTCCGGTGTCCTGCCTCATGCGCCGACCTCGGCGCGGATCGCGCCGGGGCCCTCCTCGTAGCGGCCCTCGTCCTCGGACTCGGCTCCGACCAGGATCGAGATCTTGCCGAGGTGCTTGTTTTCGTGCAGCAGCTGGTGCGCGCCCGGGACGCCGTCGAAGCCCATCGTCTGCCACAGCACCGGGCGGACCTTGCCTTCGGCCATCAACTGGTTGGCCCGCATGCACTCGTACGCGTTAGCGAAGTGGGAGCCGATGATCTGCTTCTGGCGCATCCACAGGTAACGGACGTCGAAGTCGAGCTGGAAGCCCGAGGTGGCGCCGCAGATGACGACCTTGCCGAACGGCTTGACGACGAAGACCGAGGTCGGGAAAGTGGCCTGGCCGACGTGCTCGAAGACGATGTCAGGGGCGTCGCCGAGGATCTCCTTGACCCGCTTGGCGAAGCCGCGAGAGGCCTTGAAGCGCTCCTTGTCGGCGGCCGGGTCAGCGAGGTTCTCGGGGGTGCGCATCATCTCGCCGAACTCGCGCCGGTTGATGTAGTCGACGGCGCCGAGCTGCTTGACCAGCTCCCCCTTCTCATCGGAGGAGACGACGCCGACCGCGTTGGCGCCGGCCGCTTTGCAGAGCTGCACGGCGAAGACGCCGAGCCCGCCGGCCGCGCCCCAGATCAGCACGTTGTGGCCGGCCTGCAGCTTGCACTGGTCGAGCAGCATCCGGTAAGCGGTGAAGTAGGTGAGCCCGTAGGAGGAGGACTCGACCCAGGAGAGGTTGGTGGGGCGGGGGAGGAGCTGCTGCGCCTGGACCTTGGTGAACTGGGCGAAGGAGCCCCAGGTCGTCTCGTATCCCCAGATCTCCTGGCTCGGCGCCGCCAGCGGGTCGAGCCCGTGGACCTCGACGTCCTCGTAGGAGGCTTGGTTGCAGTGGACCACGACCTCGTCGCCGGGCTTCCACCGGGTGACGCCCTCGCCGACCTTCCAGACGACCCCGGAGGCGTCGGAGCCGCCGATGTGGTGGCCGTACTCGGGGTGGTCGCCGTAGCCGAAGACCGAGACCGGTTTGCCCAGCGAGGCCCAGACGTTGTTGAAGTTGACCCCGGCCGCCATCACCCGGACGATCACCTCGAAGGCACCGGGCTCGGGGACCTCGATCTGCTCGAGCTGGAAAGCGTCCTTGGGCTCTCCCTCGCGCTCTTGGCGGATCACCCATGCGGCCATCGTCTCGGGCAGGGTTCCCGGCTCCACATCCAACTTTGCAACTGCGCTGCTGTCGACTGCCACTGGCTCCTCCGCGGTTCGTCGGGGCGAGTGGGAGATCCTAGTTAAGAGTCCGCCGGCCGGTACTCAAGCGGCGTCGGAGGCGCGCTCGCGCAGCTCCGGTGCCGAAATCGCGCGAACGGAGATCTCGACCGGCTCGGGCTCGACGATCTCCTTGCCCGGGGCGACACCCATCCCCTCGACCTTGCGCAACTGCGGCAGCAGCCGTCCCTCCATCGAGCCGACGGCCGAGTTGTAGGCCGCGGTCGCCGAGCCGAGCCGCTTGCCGACGGTCTCGAAATCGGTGAGGAACTTGGTGAAGCGGGCGTGCAGGGTCCCGGCGGCGTCGGCGATCTCGGCCGCCTCGGCGACCATCCGCTCCTGCCGCCAGCCCAGCTCCATCGTCCGCAGCAGCCCGATCAGCGAGGTCGGGCTGACCAGAAGGACGTTGCGCTCGAGCGCGTAGTCGAAGAGTTCGGGATCGGCGGCGAAAGCGGCGTGCAGCGCCGGCTCGTTGGGGATGAAGCAGATCACCAGGTCGGGCATCTCCCCGGGCTTGAACTGGCCCTGGTAGTCCTTCGAGCTGAGGCTGCGGACGTGCTCGCGGGCCTGGCGCGCGTGGCGTTCCATGTGCAGCTTGCGGTCGACCTCGACCTCGGCCTCCTGAGCCTCGAGGAAGGCGTCCAGCGGCACCTTGGAGTCGGCGACGAAGCTGCGTCCTTCTGGCAGCAGGAAGAGGGCGTCAGGGCGCAGCCGGCCGTCTTCGGTGCGCAGGGTCTCCTGCATCTCGAAGTCGACGTGCTCGGTCATCCCGGCGATCTCCACGCAGCGGCGCAGCTGCAGCTCGCCCCACTGACCGCGCACGTCGGACTGGCGCAGGGCCTTCTTCAGCCCGGCGGTCTCGGTGTTGAGGTTGCCGACGGTCTGCCCGACCTGCTCGATCAGCGCCCGCGTCTGGATGTCGGTTTCGCCGCGACGCCGCACCTCCTGCTCAATCTTCTCCTGGCCCTTGGCGATCCGCTCGGTCAGCGACTTGATCTCCGCCTGGCGCTTCTCGAGCGCGGCCTCGGCGGTCTTGGCATCGAGCTTGCGCGCCTCGTCGTTGGCCTGCAACAGGCTGGGCAGCGCATCGGTGAGGGCGCGGGAGGCGGCGTCCTGCACGGCGGCGCCGAAGTCGGGCTGCTCAGCCGGCTTCTCCCTTGAGAGGAGCACGTAAACGAGCGCGCCGGCGAGCACGAGCACAGCTATGAGCAGACCA
Source organism: uncultured Actinomycetes bacterium (assembly GCA_963832155.1). GTDB lineage: Bacteria > Actinomycetota > Thermoleophilia > Solirubrobacterales > 70-9 > VAYN01. Next base: position 2,206,071 of record CAWHTB010000002.1, on the reverse strand, counting down.
ACCGTCACCCCACCCATGCTGACAACGACGCCAGACACGACCGGGCCCGCTCCCCGAGTGGCGAGTTAGGCACACCGGGAGGTGCCTAACTCGCCACTCGCGACTACGGCAGCAGGACGTCGTTCTGCGAAGACGCGCGGAAGGGGCCGACCGTGAGCCGGTCGGAGCGGCCGCCGGGGATGCCGCGGGCGGAGACCGTGTAGGTGCCGGTGGGAAGGTCGACCTGGAAGCTGCCGGGGCTGTGGGCGAGGACCGGTTCGGAGGTGGCGTCGGTGGCGCCGCGGATCACCAACTGGGAGTCGAGGGTCGTCTGGTTGGCGGCGACGAAGATCACGTCGAGCGGCGCTTTGGTCTTGATCGGCGGCTGGGGGTGGTTCTGGTTCTGCGGGATCTGCTGAAACTTTTCCGGCCCGAAAGCGACCCTGGGCGGGTCGACGGTCACGCCCTTGGGGCCGATCGTGACGCTGACCCGGGTGGAGACCTGTGGCCGCTGCTCGTTCGCGTTCTGCTCCGCGCCGCAGCCGGCGGCAAGGACCGCCACGCCGATCAGGCAGGCCACCACGGCTGTCGCTCTCCCACGACCCATCGAGGGCTGAATCTAGCCGAAGGGGAGGGCGACAACCTGTGCCGTAACGCCATCTTCACCTACGGAGAGCTTCTTGCCCGGCTCCGCCTCGCGCCGCACGATCGCCAGACCGACCGGCCCGAAGGCGGGGGAGACGGCTGCGCCGCCGAGCCGCCCGACCTCCTTCTCGCCCAGCCGCAGCGGTGCTCCAGGCTCGGCCGCGGCGCTCAGCCGCAGCCCCCGCAGGTGGCGGTTGGGACGGCCCTTGTAGTGAAGTCTCGCGACCGTCTCCTGACCGATGTAGCAGCCCTTGGTGAAGCTGACCACGTCCTCGACGATGCCCGCCTCGGCCGGCATCGTCTCGGTGCCCATCTCGGCGCCGAAGCGGGGGGTCCCCGCCTCGATCCGGAGGATCTCGACCGCCTCGGCGGTGACCTCGACCGTGCCGGCGCCGACCAGCGCCTCGCGCAGGCGCGCCACCTCGGTGGCCGCGGCGATCAGGTCGATCCCGGTCGCGGTGCCGACGGCGAGGCACTCGACCCCGGCAACGGCGGTGGGGTCGCAAGCGTTCTCCGGCAGCGCCGCGGTGCCGGCGATCTCGACCGAGCGTGGGCCGATCAGCGAGAGCATCGCCCGCTCCCCGGTGACGTCCTCAAGCTCCACATCCCGGCCCACCTTGTACATCTGCAGGTGGCGCCTGGCCGCGTCGAGGGCCTCCGGCTCGGTGTCGATCAGGAAGCTCGGGTTCTCGTCCGGGCGCAGCACCCGCATGTCTGCCTGCATGTGCCCCTTGCGGTCGAGCAGCGCTGCGTACTGGCCCTCGCCCGGGCCCAGGGCCTCGACGTCGTTGGTCAGCTGGCCCTGCAGGTACTCGGCCGCCTCGGGACCGGTGATCGCGAGCTTGCCGCGGGCGGAGCGGTCGAGCAGCCCGGACTCCTCACGCAGCTGCCGGTACTGGGCGTCGAGCTCGACGGTCGCCTCGGTGCTCATGGGTCGATTCTAGGAGGACCGGGCGGCCGTCTGATTTAGATGAATCGAAAACGTCTTTTAGATGTGTCAAAATCATCTCCGGTGATGCACGAATGAGCGAACATGGGATTAGCCGCCGCCGCCTGCTGGGTGGGGCGGCCCTCGCGGCACCGGCGGTCGTCGGTCTCGGCGGCCTGGTCGCAGACCGCGGCCGCGCCTCCACTCAGGACGCGGTCGGCCCGCCACATGCCGGGCACGGCGAGTTCCCCCACGCGACCTTTGCCCCGGGCAAGGCGGTCGACCACCGTGCCAACGGCTTCGACCCGACCGAGGTCCTGCGTGACTTCGACTATGGCAAGACCCGGCGTCTGGCCAGCGGACGGGTCCTGCGCGAATGGGAGATCGTCGCCCAGGACAGGGAGATCGAAGTCGCCCCGGGGGTCAAGTACGAAGCATGGACCTACAACGGCCGCGTTCCCGGCCCGACTCTGCGGGCGCGGGAGGGGGAGTCGCTTCGGATCAGGTTCATCAACGGCTCCGAACACCCGCACACGATGCACTTCCACGGCCTCCACCCGGCCTCGATGGACGGCATGCCGGGGATCGGCGAGCAGATGGGCGGCGGCCAGGTCGAACCGGGCGAAAGCTTCTCCTACGAATTCGACGCTTCGCCGTTCGGCCTCCACCTCTACCACTGCCACGTCGCCCCGCTCGCCTCCCACATCTCCCGTGGCCTCTACGGGGCTTTTGTGATCGACCCGAAGAAGGGCCGGCCCGAAGCCGACGAGATGGTGATGGTGATGAACGGGTTCGACACCAACTTCGACCTCGCCAACGAGGTCTACGCGGTCAACACGGTCGGCTTCCACTACGTCAACGAGCCGATCCGGGTGAAGCGCGACGAGCTGGTCCGGGTCTACCTGGTCAACGTGCTCGAGTACGACCCGCTCAACTCCTTCCACGTCCACGCCAACTTCTTCCAGTACTACCCCACCGGGACCTCGCTGCAGCCGACCGAGTTCACCGACACGGTGATCCAGGGGCAGGGGCAGCGCGGCATCCTCGAGCTGAAGTTCCCCTTCGACGGCGACTACATGTTCCACGCCCACGTCAGCGAGTTCGCCGAGCTGGGCTGGACCGGGTTCTTCCGCGTCGGCGACCCGTCGAAGCTGGCCGCCGCGGGCGCCGCCGCGATGTCGTCGTACTGCGAGCTTCCCTGGGGCGGAGGGCCGACCTGATGGAGGCGGGCGCCCGGGCGGAGCGCTCCCTCGGCGGCAGGCTGCCGGCCTGGGCGCTGGGCCTGATCCCGCTGGCGCTGATCGCGCTGGCGATCGGCTCCTTCGCGCTCCTCGGCGGGCCCGGCCTCGGCGAGCGGACCGGCCCGCCGGTCGAGGAAGTCTCGGTCGAGCAGACGGTCCTTCGCCCCGGCGAGATCGAGCTGACCCTGCGCAACGATGGTCCCGACCCGGTCGAAGTCGCCCAGGTCGCCGTCAACGACGCCTACGCCCCGTTCGTCACCACCGACGGCGAGGAGATCGGGCGGCTGGGCTCGACCACGCTCGAGGTCTCCTACCCGTGGATCGAAGGCGAGGCCTACGAGATCTTCATCCTCACCTCCTCGGGCGGCACGATCGACGCAGAGATCCCGGTCGCGACCGAGACGCCGGAGGCCGACGCGAGCTTCTACTGGCTGATGGCCCTGCTGGGCATCTACGTCGGCGTGATCCCGGTCAGCCTCGGGATGCTCTGGCTGCCGTTCCTGGGCCGCCTCGGCCGCGAGTGGATGCGGGGCCTGATGGCCTTCACTATCGGCCTGCTCGGCTTTCTCGCGATCGACGCCGGCCTCGAGGGGCTGGAGATCGCCGCCGAGGCGCCTGCCGCGTTCGGCGGCACCAGCCTCGTCTTCCTCGGCGCCCTCGTCGCCTACCTGCTCCTTGCCGGCCTCGACGGGTACCTCTCCCGCCGTGGCCGAAGTTCGCCGAAAGCCGCCGTGGCGGGCGGTGGCGCCTACCTGGCGCTGCTGGTCGCGGTCGGGATCGGCCTCCACAACCTCGGCGAGGGACTGGCGATCGGGTCGGCTTACGCCACCGGTGCGCTTGCGCTCGGCGCCTTCCTCGTCGTCGGCTTCGCGATCCACAACACCACCGAGGGTCTGGCGATCGTTGCGCCGCTGCGGGGCGGCGAGGTCGGTGCGAGCGCGCCGCCCCGGATCGGGCGCCTCGTCGCCCTCGGCCTGATCGCCGGCGCCCCGGCGATCCTCGGCGCCTGGATCGGGGCTGCCGCGTTCAATCCCAGCCTGGCGGCGCTGCTGTTCGGCGTCGGCGTCGGCGCGATCGCCAGGGTGATCGTGCAGATCGCCCCGTCGATGCGCGAGGAGGACGGGCGTTACCTCAGTCCGACCACCGTCACCGGCCTGCTCGCGGGCATCGCCGCCCTATACCTCACCGGCCTCCTGGTGTCGGTCTGATGGCCGGCACGAGCGGGCGCGCGCGGCGTGCCTCCGGGGCCGAGGCGATCGAGGACTACGCGAAGGCGATCTACGCGATCTCCCGCGAACGCGACGGGCTGGTGCTGAACGGCGAGGTCGCCGAGCGCCTCGGGGTGACGCCGGCGACCGCGACCTCGATGCTGAAACGGCTTGCGCACCTGGGCCTGGTCACCTACGCGCCCTACAAGGGAGTCGAGCTGACCCCGGCCGGGGAGAAGGTCGCGCTCGAGGTGATCCGCCACCACCGCCTGATCGAGGCCTACCTTTCCGAGGCTCTGGGGATGCCGAGCGACCGGGTCCACGAGGAGGCCGAGGTGCTCGAGCACTACATCTCCGAGGAGCTCGAGCTGTTGATCGCGGCCAAGCTCGGCGAACCGAGCCACGACCCGCACGGGACCCCGATCCCGGGGCCGGACCTGGTGCCGCCGCCAGATACGCTTCGCGGGTGAGCCTGGCGCAAGACTTCCAGCGGGTGCTCGACGCGCTGCCGCCGGACTGGACCGACCTCGAGGTCGACCTCCGGATCGAGGACGAGAGCGCCTACGTCGACACCGCGGTGGCGCTGAGTCAGGTCAACGCCCAGCCCTACTCGCGCTCGGACTGGCACTGGCGCCTGCTGGTCGCCCACAGCTTCGGGCACGCGGCCGCGGCGGAGTCGGTGAAGGGCGTGCTGGAGAAGCTCGACGCCGAAGGCGTGGCGGGCGAGATGCGGGTCGCCGAGGTCCGCGAGGGTCGCGCCGAGGTGGTGCAGATGTGGGGCCGCCCGGAGAGCGTCCGCGAGGAGTTCCGCCAGCGCCGCTCGATCTAGTGGGCGGCGGCCGGTAGTGGCGCGCGTGGTCAGCATCGCCACCGACCTGATGCTGGCGAGCAAGGTCGAGGCGACGCTCAGCGCGGCGGGCCATCAGGTGATCCTGGCGAGCTCGGCCGAGGACGCCTCGGTGGGCGAGGCCGAGCTGGTGGTGGCGGATCTCGACGCTGCTGACGCCGAGGCGCTCGGCGGCCTGAAGCCGCCGGTGCTCGGCTACTACTCGCACGTCGAGGTCGAGACGCGGAAGGCGGCTGAGGCCGCCGGGGTGGACCTGGTCGTGCCGCGATCGCGGATGGCGCGGGAGCTGCCGGCGCTGGCCGAGCGGCTGCTCAGCGACTCTTAGAGCCTGTCTCAAAACCCCCGCGCACGCCTGGCGGCAGCGGACACACTTCGCGGTGCGGCGTCCTCAGTCGGCCAAATGGCGCTGCCATTAGGCCTCCCTGCGTCCTGCCCCGCTCGGTCCGGCGCTCGCCAGCCGCACACGCGGGTTTTGAGACAGGCTCTCAGTCCTGCAGGTCGAAGGCGAAGGCGGCCTCGATGTCGAACGGCGTGCGCTGCCGCCCGAGAATGCCGAGTTCGGTGTCCCACTCGGCCCAGGGGCCGATGATGCCCGTCTCGAGCGGGGCGGGATCGAGGATCGGCAGCAGGACGTCGAGCTGCGCTTCCTGGTCGGCGCGTTCGAGCGAGGGGTCGGCGGCGAGCAGATCGTCGAGCGCCTGGCTCGGATCTTCCACGGCGAATTCGTAGCCGCGCTCGGTCGCGTCCATCACCGAGCGGACCAGCTCGGGGTCGCGCTCGATGGTCTTGCGCGACGTCGTCAGGATCAGCTCGGGATAGGCCGGCGCGCCGAATCGGTCGACTTTGAAGATCCGCACCGGGATGCCCTGCCGCTCCAGCGCGACGCCCTCGGCGTTCCAGAAGGCGGTCACCGCGTCGACCTTGCCCGCCGCCAGCGAGGAGACCGCGTTGAAGCCGATCGTGACCCGGTCGACCTTGGCGGGGTCGCCGCCGTCGGCCCTGACCTCGGAGTCGACCACCGCTTCGTCGGAGGGCAGCCCGGTGACGCCGACGGTTTGCCCCTGGAGGTCTTTCGGGCTGTGGATCGGGCCGTCTTTGCGGGCGATCACCGCTGCCAGCGGGCGCTTGACGACCGACATCACCCCGACCAGGTCGAGGCCGCTCTGGCGGGCGATCCCGAGATCGTGGATGTCGAGGATCGCGAACTCGACCTTGCCGGCGGCGAGCAGCTTCGGCGCGTCGGTCGATTCGCCCGGGGGCTGGACCGTCAGGTCGACGCCCGCGTCCTGGTAGAAGCCCTCGGTCTCGGCGGCGTAGATCCCGGAATGGACCGCGTTCGGGATGAAATCGAGCACGACGGTCGCGCCTTTCGGCGCGCCCGGTTCCGCACCGTCTCCGCCGCATCCGGCCAGGCCGGAGAGCAGCAGAGCGGCCGCCAGCAGCGCGACAGCTCGTCTCATCAGGGCGGGGAACCTAATCGATTCGCGAATCCGGATACACTGCCGCCGCTTACCGGACTACTGGGATCGAGGAGGAAAGAGTGCAGGAACGAGGACTAGGCGCATATCTTGCTGAGTTGATTGGCACCCTTTTGCTGGTCTTCTTCATCGTCAGCGTCGTTGTGCTGTTCGTGTCGACGGGGGCGCAGTCCCAGTTCGGTTCGGACTTCGCGGTAGTTGGGCTGGTCCATGCCTTCCTGCTGTTCGGCCTGATCGTCATGTTCGGCGTGGTCAGCGGCGGGCATTTCAACCCCGCGGTGACGCTCGCGGCAATCGCGATCAGACGGATCAATCCCCTCGACGGGCTGATCTACATGCTCGCCCAGCTTTCCGGCGGCGTGCTCGGCGCGCTCCTGGCCAAGGGCCTGCTGCTCGATGAGGGCCGGGCGACCGACTACGGCGCCGCCACGGTCCAACCACTCCTGGCGGGCAACTTCGCCGGCTCGATCGTCGAGATGGTCGGTACCTTCTGCCTCGTCCTGGTGATTCTCGCCGCGGTCTACTCGAAAAAGAGCTTCAAGGAGTGGGCGCCGCTGGCGATCGGCACCACCCTGGGCTTCATCGTCATGGTCGGCGGCCCGCTGACCGGTGGCTCCTACAACCCGGCTCGCTGGTTCGGCCCCGCCCTCGTCGGCAACCAGTGGGGCGACGTCTGGCCGTACCTGGTCGGGCCGGCCGTCGGCGCGCTGCTGGCCGCCGCCGTTTACATGTTCGTCTTGGAGCCGGGCGGTAAGGCGCCAACCGAGGAGCCCGAGCCGGTCAAGGCTCCGGCGAGGCCCTAAGCCACCGGCTGGTCCAACCGTGAACCGCCGGGCCGACCTGGCTCGGCGGTTGCAGTAGCTTGAGCGGTGTGCGCCGGGTCACCTTCTCCCGCAACTACACTCTCTCCCTCTCACGCACTTGCCAGTGCTACTGCAAGTACTGCGCTTTCGCGACGCACCAGGCGCACATCCATGCTCCTGAGGAGGTCGAAAAGCGGCTAGACGAAGCTGTCCGCCGGAATGCCAAGGAGCTTCTGGTTCTCACGGGGGAGCGACCTGAGGTAAACCCCCTCGTGGCAAGCAAGCTTGCGGACTGGGGCCACGACGATTTCACGTCCTACGTGGTCTGGGCTTGTGAGCGAGCGCTTGAGCGCGGCATGCTGCCGCACACGAATATCGGCGTACTGGGTAAGCAGGACCTGGCTCGGCTGAGAGAGGTGACCGCGTCTCAAGGGCTGATGCTCGAGTCAATTTCGGAGCGTTTGATGGAGACCGTCCACGCTGGCTCTCCGACCAAGCACCCCACGCAGCGACTAGCCACGATTGAGGCTGCCGGCGAACTTCAGGTTCCCTTCACCAGCGGGATCTTGGTCGGCATCGGCGAGACCGACGCCGAGCGCATCGAATCCCTGGAAGCTCTGGCAAATCTGCACGAGCAATACGGCCACCTCCAAGAGGTGATCCTGCAGAACTTCGTCCCGCACCCACGCTATTACGGAGCAGAAGTAGCCGACATCGCCAGCGAGGCAGCACGCAACCGCTGGCTGGGCGACGGGGATGCCCCTGCGGGAGCCTCCACGGCTGTTGCTCCCGCAGGGGCATCCCCGTCGCCTCTCCCCGCATGGGCGTCCCCGGTCTCCATCGACGACATCAAGCGTTTAATCGGAGAGTGCAAACGCCTGATGCCCGATGTCGGTGTTCAGGTGCCGCCGAATCTCAGCGATTGGTGGCCGGAGCTAGTCGAGGCGGGGGCTACCGATCTTGGAGGCCTCTCGGCAAACGGGGATCACATCTCCCCCGAGGAGCCGTTCCCCAGCCCGCACCAAGTGCGAAAGGAGCTGGCGCCCAGGGGGTATGCGCTCACGGAGAGACTCTGCGTCTATCCCCAGTACATGGACGCCGAGTGGATGGAGCAGGGGGTCCTCGATGTGATCAAGCTGAAGTACTGGAGCTTCATCCCGCGCAGAGGGTCGGGTCGGAGGAATGACGAGAACCTGGAAGCGGGACTGAGCGAGCAAGCGATCGCGAAGGGCCGCGAGGGCCAGGAGCTTTCCGAGGACGAGCTCACCGCGTTGTTCGCCGAGACGCGCCCAGAGGTCGTCGAGGAGATGCGAGTCGCCGCCGATGAGCTGCGGGAGGAGCTGGCGGGGGATCGGGTGACGTTCGTGGTCAACCGGAACATCAACTTCACCAACATCTGCGTGGTCGGGTGCGCGTTCTGCGGGTTCGGGCAGGGGAAGCGGTCGCCCGATGCCTATGAGGTCTCCGAGGAGGACTTTGCGGCGCGGATCGCCGAGGCGGTTGAGTTCGGGGCGACCGAGCTCTGCATGCAGGGGGGGATCCATCCCGACCTGACCCTGGAGGAGTACGGCAAATGGCTGCGGCTGGCGAAGCGGGTGGCACCCCAGCTGCACCTGCACGCCTACTCGCCGATGGAGGTCCACTACATGTGCGAGCGCTCGGGCAAGCCGCCGGAGGAGGTCTTCGAGTACCTGCTCGATTGCGGCCTGGGATCGACCCCGGGGACCGCGGCCGAGGTGCTCGACGACGGCGTTCGGCAGCGCATCTCGCCCAACAAGCTGCCCGCCGATCGCTGGGTCGAGATCATCGAAGCCTCCCACCGGGCGGGTCTGCGCTCGACCTCGACGGTGATGTTCGGCCACATCGAGGAGCCGCGGGAGCTGGCCCGGCACATGCGCGTGGTGCGGGCGTTGCAGGAGCGCACCGGGGGCATCACCGAGTTCGTCCCGCTCAGCTTCATCCCCTTCAACACGATGCTCGGTCGCACCCACGGGATCGAGGAGATCTCGATGCGGGAGAACCTCAAGCACACCGCCGCCTTCCGCCTCGCCCTCGGCAAGACGATCACCAACCTGCAGGCGAGCTGGGTGAAGATGGGGCTGGAGGGAGCGACGGAGGCGCTGCGCTGGGGAGTCAACGACCTCGGCGGCACCCTGATGGAGGAGAACATCTCGCGGATGGCGGGCTCCCAGCATGGGGTGCGGCTGGAGCCCGAGCAGCTGATCGAGGCGGCCCGCGCCGGCGGTCGCGAGCCCGCCCAGCGGACGACGCTCTACGAGCTGGTCGAGACCTACTAGTCGGCGGCCAGCGGTTTGGAGGGCGCGGCGGCGTCGAGGGCGCGGGCGTTCAGCGCCGCTTCGATCTGCTTCGCCGTGCCGGGGAGGCCGCGCACGACCAGCTTCAGCACGTGGTCTCCTCCGGGGCATGCCCAGCCTTGACCATCACCGGCGTGGGGTACGAGGAAGCGCCGGTCGCAGACCGCGCACTCGAGAAGATCCAACCCCGCCTCCTGACTGGTCAGCAGCCCCCATCGGGCAGCTCTGCACCGCATAAACAGCTGGTTAGGTCGATGTTTCGGTGCGTCGAGCGGCCCTCGTCTGTTCGTCCAGACGGCGGGCATCGGCGACCATGTGGGAATGCGCGCCATGGTCCTCGAGCGCCAACGCGAGCCGCTGCAGCCGGCCGACTTACCCGACCCGGTTCCGGGACCGGGCCAGGTGCTGATCTCGGTCCACGCCTGCGGCGTTTGCCGCACCGATCTCCACATCGTCGACGGCGACCTGACGGAGCCGAAGCTGCCCCTGGTTCCCGGGCACCAGATCGTCGGCACGGTCGAGGCGGGGGAGGGGGCGGAGCGCTTCGCGACCGGCGCCAGGGTCGGGGTTCCCTGGCTCGGCTGGACCTGCGGCGAGTGCCGGTACTGCCGCAGCGGCCGGGAGAATCTCTGCGACCGCGCCAGGTTCACCGGCTATGACATCGACGGCGGTTACGCCGAGCTGGCGGTCGCCGACGAGCGCTACTGCTTCCCGATCCCCGAGGGCTATCCCGACGAGCAGGCGGCGCCGCTGCTCTGCGCCGGCCTGATCGGTTACCGGGCGCTGCGCCTGGTCGGCGACGCCGAGCGGATCGGGTTCTACGGCTTCGGCGCCTCCGCCCACATCCTCTGCCAGGTCGCGGTGCACCAGGGTCGGCGAGTCTTCGCCTTCACCCGCGAGGGCGACGAGGAGACGCAGGCTTTCGCCCGCGAGCTGGGTGCGGAGTGGGCCGGCTCCTCCGACGCGTCGGCGCCGGAGGAGCTCGACGGCGCGATCGTCTTCGCGCCGGTGGGGGCGCTGATGACGGCGGCGCTGCGGGCGAGCGCGAAGGGGGCGCGGATCATCAGCGCCGGCATCCACATGAGCGATATCCCGGCCTTTCCCTACGAGATCCTCTGGGGCGAGCGGATGCTCGGGTCGGTGGCCAACCTCACCCGCCGTGACGGCGAGGAGTTCCTCGAGCTGGCGCCGCGGGTCCCGGTGCGGACCGAGGTCGAGGTCCACCCGTTGGCCGGAGCGAACCGTGCCCTTGACGACATCCGCAGCGGGAGCCTGCGCGGCGCCGCGGTGCTGCGGGTCCGCGACTAGCGGAAGAGGTCCTCGCTTCGGGGGCGGCGCAGCGCGGCCGCCCCGGGGCCGTCCTCGGCGGTGACGAAGCGACCGAGGCCACGGACGATCGCCGCCGGCACGCCGCTCGCCTTGTCGCGAACCAGGTCCGCGGCTGCGGCGGCCTCGTCGGCGATCGCGATCATGGTCGCCTCCAGCTTGCGACCGCCGGCGTCCTCGCGACCGCGCCAGTCGTCGAGCGGGACCAGCCCGGCGCAACCGATCGCCACCTCGGCCTGGCCCAGGCGCCAGGCACGGCCGAAGCTGTCGGAGACGACGACACCAACCGCGGCGCCGGAGACCGCGGCGATCTCGGCCCGGATTCGGCGGGCGGAGGCGTCCGGGTCCTCCGGCAGCAGGCAGGCGGTGTCGGGCTCGGGCAGGTTCGAGCTGTCGATGCCGGCGTTGGCGCAGACGAACCCGTGGGTGGTCTCGACGATCAGGACGTCGCGCTCCGCCCGCAGCACCTCGCGGCTCTCGGCGAGGATCAGCTCGACCAGGGCCGGCTCTTTGCCAAGGAGGACGGCGAGGCGGCGCGCCTCGGCTCCGGGCAGGACCGAAGTGAGCTTGCGGACCCGGCCCTCGGCCTTGGAGACGACCTTCTGGGAAACGACGACGACGTCGCCCTCAACGAGCTCGCTCCGCTCGGCGATCAGCTCGCCCACGCTCATCCCTTCTACGACCTCCGGCAGGCCGGTTACCGCGGTGACCCGTAGCTCTTCGGTGGCGCCGCTCATATCCCCAGCGCCCGGGCCGAGCGGCCGGCGCGGCCCCGGCGCGACTCCAGCTCGCGGGTCAGAGCGATCAGGTCGACGGGGGTGTCGAGGTCGAGGCCGAGCGAAGCGACCTCCTCGACACCGAACGGGATGCCGGCTTCGCGCGCGGCGGCCACGTGCCGTGCGCAGCTGCCCTCACCGAAGGCCGGCGCGATCGCCCCGGGTGGGCTCAGCACCAGCGCGTTGGTCCCGGTGCCGTGGCGGTCGGGGACGATCCCGACGTAGCGCTCCGGCACCCCGGTCAGCAGCCGGTCGAGCTCCCGCGGGTCGAGCAGTGGGCAATCGCCGGGCAGCAGGACGACGCAGCCGGCGCCCACCTCCTCGGCCCGGGCGATCCCGGCCAGCGCCGCCCCGGAGTGGCCGCCCTCGCCCGGGTCGGCGACCACCTCGGCACCGGCCGCCCCCGCCAGCTCCACCGCGGCCGGCTCGTCGGTGACGACAATCGTGCGCTCGATCCCGCGCGCTTCGCCGATCGCCTCGAGCACGTCCGCCGCCATCGCCTCGACCAGCTCTCGGCGCCGCCGCCGGTCCATCCCAGCAGCCAGGCGCTGCTTGGCGGCGTCGAAGCGCTTGATCGGCAGTACGGCGGTTGCCTTCAACTCTGGCCGAGCGTAGCGGCGTAGTCGAGGACGACCCGGGCGACCCGGGCGCGGCCGGCTGCACCCTCCATCAGGATCGGCGTGGAGAGGGTCGGGATGTCGGCCGGCGAGGGGTCGGGGTCGCCGTCGTCGACCACCATCGCCTCGATCAGCCCGGCGTAGAGGGAGGCGACGCCGGCGGCGGTGCAGGGGCGGCCGATGCCTTCCATGAAGCGGTCGGTCGGGCCCTTGACCACGGCGCCGGCGACGTAGGGGCTGACCGCGAGCACCGGCGCGGGGGAGGCGGCGATCGCCTCCCGCATGCCGGGCACAGCGAGGATCGGGCCGATGCTGATCACCGGGTTGGAGGGGCCGAGCACGATCGCCTCGGCGCTGCGCAGGGCATCGAGCGCCTCGGCGGTCGGCTCGGCCTTCTCGATCCCCTCCAGCTCGACCCCCGCCACCCCCGGCTGACCGCCGTCGAGGATCAGGTACTCCTGCAGGCCACGCGGGCCGGCCGCGGTCAGCACCCTGGTCCGGACCGGGGTGTCGGACATCGGCAGGACCTTGGCTTCGACCCCGAGGCCGCGGGCGATCTGGGCCTGGGCGTCGGTTGGCCGGCCACCCTCGTCGAGGAACTGGCGCCGGTAGAGGCAGGCGGCGAGGTCGCGGTCGGAGAGCCCGAACCAGCTCGGCGCTCCCAGCTGCTTCATCCGCTCGAAGGTGGTGAAGGTGTCGTCGCGGATACCCCAGCCGCGCTCCTCGTCGATTTCGCCGGCGAGCCAGTAGGTGACCAGGTCGGGGTCGGGGGAGACGTGGACGCCCAGGGTCTCGACGTCGTCGCCGGTGTTGGCGATCACCGAGAGCTCGGAGCCGATCTCCTCCTGCATCCCGGCGGCGAGCTTGGCGCCGCCGGTACCGCCGGCGAGAAGCACGACCCTCATCGGGGCTTCAGCTCCAGTGGTCGGCGTCGGGGAGCCCGGTGAGGCGGATGCCAGCGTGGGTCTTGTAGCGGCTGTTGACCGCGATCAGCATCGGCGTCAGTTGCTCGACGATGCGGGCCATCTCCAGCGCACCGGCGTTGACCGCGCGCAGTCCCGGGATCAGCTCGATCAGGCGCGCGACGCGGGCCTTGTCCGCCTTGCGGTCGCCGCAGACGAGCACGTCCTCGCCGAGCTCGGTGTCGAGGTCGGCGAGCGAGGGGGCGGCGAGGGTGTGGAGGGCGGCGATCACGGTGACGCCCTCGGGCACCATCTCCTGCGCCTGCTGCGCAGCAGAGCCCTGCCAGACGCCGAGCGACCGGGTCGCCTTGCCGCTGACCGCGGCGGCCAGCGGGACGGTGCAGTCGACCAGGATCTGGTCCGGGCGCAGCGCCTCTCGGAGGTTGTTGAGGTTCTCCGACTGGGCCCGGAAGGGGACGGTGAGGAAGACGATTGGACCGCGCGTTGCCGCCTCCTCATTCTCCAGGCCGGTGACGTCGGCGGTGGGGATCGCATCGCGGACCTTCGCCGCCGCCTCCTCGGCGCGCTCCGCCGAGCGGGACCCGAGCACGACAGGCACCCCGGCTTGCGCCCAGCGCCGCGCGAGGCCGGCGCCGAGGGCACCGGTACCGCCGATGATCGGGATCGGATCGACCCCGGTAGCCGGATCGTTTGGCGCACTCACAGCGCGCCAGTCTATGCTGCTGCCCGCATGAGGCTGGAGGGAAGGAAAGCTTTGGTCACCGGGGGCGCCAGTGGGATCGGCGCCGCAATTGCCGCGCGCTTCGCCGCCGAGGGCGCCGAGGTCTGGGTAGGCGACATCGACGTCGAGGGGGCGGAGCGGGTCGCCGGCGAGGTCGCCGGCCACGCCGCTGAGCTCGACGTCACCGATATCGAGTCCGCCCGGGCGGCGGTGGAGGCGGCGGGAACGCTCGACATCCTCGTCAACAACGCCGGCACCGACGAGTTCGGCTTCTTCACCTACACCACCCCGGAGCAGTGGCAGAAGGTGCTCGGGATCAACCTCGGCGGGGTGATGAACTGCACCCACGCGGCCCTGCCCGGAATGCAGCAGGCGAAATACGGCCGGATCGTCAACATCTCCTCGGAGGCCGGCAGGGTCGGCTCGAAGGGCTCGGCCGCCTACTCCGCGGCCAAGGCCGGGGTGATCGGCTTCACCAAGGCGATCGCCCGCGAGAACGCCCGCTACGCGATCACCGTCAACGCAATCGCCCCGGGCCCGATCGAGACGCCCCTCCTGATGGGCGCCAAAGAGTTCGGCGAGATCGGCGAGAAGGTGATCGAGACGATGAAAAGCGCGACCCAACTTGGCCGCCTCGGCCAGCCCGACGAGGTCGCCGCCGCAGCCGCCTTCCTCGCCTCCGACGACGCCACCTACGTCACCGGCGAGACCCTCGGCGTCAGCGGCGGCCTAGGCATGGTCTAGCCCCCGGGGGGGGCGAATCTTCCGCGACTGGCGACTTAACCCGGCTATGACCGGGTCAACTCGCCAATCGCGATCGGAGCCCGCCAGGGTCTGGCGAATCGCTGCGGTGCAGCATGGGGTGATTGGGCGCGAGCAGCTAATCGAGCTGGGTTTCACTCGCCACGCAATCGATCACCGGATCGCGATCGGGCGGCTTCATCCGGTCGCGCGGGGTGTCTATGCCGTCGGCAGGCCGCAACTCACCAGGCGGGGGAAGTGGATGGCGGCAGTGCTGTCTTGCGGCGAGGACGCCGTCCTCAGCCATGCGAGTGCAGCGGAGCTCTGGGGGATCGGGCGACAGCAAGTGCGCCACGTCGACGTCTCGATCCCTCGCTCCTCCCACCCAGCCCGACCTGGCGTGCGGATTCATCGTCGTCCAGGCTTGAGCGACGCCAACATCACCACCCACAAGGGAATCCCGGTCACGATCCCAGTGCAGACGCTGATCGACCAAGCCACGCACCTCGCGCCTAGACGGCTCGAGCGGGCGATCAACGAGGCTGACAGGCTCGATCTCGTCAACCCGGTTGAGCTCCGGGCGGCACTCGAGTCCCACTGCGGCGAGCCCGGAGTGAAAGTGCTGCGCACCCTGCTCGACCGTCGCACCTTTCGGCTCACCAGGTCCGACTTGGAGAGCATCTTCGTGCCTCTAGCGGTAGAGGCCGGCTTGCCGGTCCCGCTCACCAAACGGTGGGTCAATGGGTTCGAGGTCGACTTCTACTGGCCGGACCTTCGCTTTTTGGTCGAGACCGACGGGCTGCGGTACCACCGCACGCCGGCCGAGCAGGCTCGCGACCGCCTCCGCGACCAGGCGCACACCGCCTCCGGCCTCCGCCACCTTCGCTTCACTCACGAGCAGGTCAAATACGAGCCGGAGCATGTGCTCGCGACCTTGCGCGCCACCGCGCGGCTGCTCCGAGACGGTCACGCCGAGGCATAGGCTTCAGTCATGGTCGAACTGCCGAGCAGCGTGCAGATCCGCGAGGTCGGGCCGCGCGACGGGTTCCAGAATGAGCCCGAGACGATCTCCAGCGCCGACAAGGTGCGGCTGATCGACATGCTCTCCTCGACCGGGCTGAACCGGCTCGAGGTGACCTCCTTCGTCCGCCCCGACGTGATCCCGCAGCTGGCTGATGCGGCCGAGGTCCTGGCTGGGGTGGAGCGCCGCGAGGGCGTCTCCTTCTCGGTCTTGATCCCGAACCCGCGCGGACTGGAGCGGGCGCTTGAGCAGCGCGACCGCTTCGACGAGATCAGCGTCTTCCTCTCCGCCTCGGAGACGCACAACCAGCGCAACGTCAACCGTTCGATCGATGAGTCGCTGAGTGGGCTGGAGCAGACGCTGGTCACCGCCCGCGAGGCCGGCCTGCGCTGCGAGGGCGTGATCGCGACCTCCTTCGGGTGTCCGTACGAGGGCAAGGTGCCGGTCGAGCGGGTGCTCGAGATCGCTGAGCGCCTGCGGACGGCCGGTTGCGAGGAGGTCGGCTTCGGCGACACCACCGGGATGGCCAACCCGCGCCAGGTCCACGAATTCTTCGCCGCCGCTCGCGACCGCCTTGACGGGGTCGAGCTGACCGCCCACTTCCACAACACCCGCGGCCAGGGCCTGGCCAACGTGCTGGCAGCGCTGGAGGAGGGGGTCGAGTCGTTCGAGTCGAGCTTCGGCGAGCTCGGCGGCTGCCCGGTGCCGCCGGGCTCGACCGGCAACGTCTCCACCGAGGACGTGGTCTCGATGCTGTACGAGATGGGGGTCGAGACCGGGATCGACCTGCCGCGCCTGATTGACGCCTCCCGGGCCGTGCAGGAGGTGCTCGGGCGCCCACTCGGCGCCCACGTCCTGCGAGCCGGGCCCGTCGAGTGGTCTCCCGCCCCGGGCGACTAGGCTGGCGCCCATGAGCGACTTCCGCCAGGCCGTCGAGGCGGCGCTCTCCGGCGGCCCGGAGCGGCACCACCAAAAGACGGAGGAGCAGGGCAAGCTGCCGGTGCGCGAGCGCGTCTCCCAGCTGCTCGATCCGGGCTCCTTCTCCGAGGAGGGGCTGCTCGCGAACTGGCAGGAGGAGGGTCTCGGGGCCGACGGCGTGCTCACCGGGCTCGGCCTGATCGACGGCCGCCGCGTCGCCCTGATGGCGAACGACCCGACCGTCAAGGCGGGCTCCTGGGGGCCGAAGACGGTGGAGAAGATCCTCCGCATCCAGGAACGGGCGCTGAAGCTGCAGATCCCGATCGTCTACATGGTCGACTCGGCGGGGGCCCGGATCACCGACCAGGTGCAGATGTTCCCCGGCCGCCGCGGCGCCGGGCGGATCTTCCACAACCAGGTGCGGCTGTCCGGCCAGGTGCCGCAGGTCTGCCTGCTGTTCGGGCCGAGCGCCGCCGGCGGTGCCTACATCCCGGCCTTCTGCGACGTCGTGATCATGCGCGACGGCAACGCCTCGATGTACCTGGGGTCGCCGCGGATGGCCGAGATGGTGATCGGCGAGAAGGTGACGCTGGACGAAATGGGCGGCGCGCGGATGCACACCGGCGTCTCCGGCTGCGGTCACTTCCTGGTCAAGAGCGACGAGGAGGCGATCGAGGTGGCGCAGCGCTACCTCGGCTTCATGCCGGGCAACTGGCGCGAGGAGCCGCCGGCGGCGGAGCCGGCCGCACCGGCCTCGACGGAGCCGATCACCGACATCGTCCCCGCCGATGAGAACCGCCCCTTCGACATGCGCGAGCTGCTCGAGACCCTGCTCGACGCAGGCAGCTTCCTGCCGGTCCACGAGCGTTGGGCGAAAGAGCTGATCGTCGGCTACGGACGGCTCGACGGCCGGGTGGTCGGGATCGTCGCCAATCAGCCCAGGTACACCGGCGGCGTCCTCTTCGTCGACTCCGCCGACAAGGCGGCCCGCTTCATCCAAACCTGCAACGCCTTCAACCTGCCGCTGCTCTTCCTCGCCGACGTTCCCGGCTTCATGATCGGGACCGCGGTCGAGCGCCAGGGGATCATCCGCCACGGCGCCAAGATGGTCAGTGCCGTCTCCGAAGCGACCGTGCCGAAGATCTCGGTGATCGTCCGCAAGGCCTACGGGGCGGGGCTCTACGCGATGGCGGGGCCGGCCTTCGAACCCGACTGCTGCATCGCCCTGCCGAGCGCCTCGATCGCTGTGATGGGGCCGCAGGCCGCGGTCAACGCCGTCTTCTACAACCAGATCCAGGCGATCGAGGACGAGGCCGAGCGGGAGCGGTTCGTCGCCGAGAAGCGCGAGGAGTACGCCGAGGACATCGACATCCTCCACCTCGCCTCGGAGCTGGTCGTCGATGCCGTGATCGAGCCCGAGGACCTGCGCGACGACCTGATCGCGCGCTTCGCGCTATCGGCCGGCAAGGATCGCTCCTTCGCCGTGCGTCGCAACCCCGTCACGCCCGCCTGACGCGCTGTGCGCCCTAGGCGTCGAGCCGCTTCGCCATCTCGACGAAGTAGTCGAGCGAGGCCGGGTTGGCGAGCGAGTCGCGGCTGGCGGCCTTCTCCACTGGCGTCCCCATCAGGATCCGCTTCACCGGCACCTCCAGCACCTTGCCGCTGAGCGTGCGGGGGACCTCGGCGATCTCGAAGACCTCATCGGGGACGTGACGGGGGGAGCACTGTTCGCGGATGCGTCGGGCGATCTCCTTCGGCAGCTCGGCGTCCACCTCCGTTCCCTCGCGCATGACGACGAACAGCGGCATCCAGCCATCGGTCCCCGGGCGTGGCACGTCGACCACGAGCGCGTCGACGATCTCCTCGATGCCGAGCACGGCGCGGTAGATCTCGCTGGTCCCCATCCGGATCCCGCCGCGGTTGATCGTCGAGTCCGAGCGGCCGTAGATGATCGCCGTCCCGCGGTCGGTGATCTCGACCCAGTCCCCGTGCCGCCACACCCCTGGGTAGTAGTCGAAGTAGGCCTCGCGATAGCGGCTGCCGTCCTCGTCCCCCCAGAAGGAGACCGGCATCGAGGGCATCGGCTTGGTGACGACCAGCTCGCCGACCTCGCCAGTCACCGAGCGCCCCTCCTCGTCCCAGGCCTCGACCGCCGCGCCCAGCGCTCGGCCCTGCAGCTCGCCGCGGTAGACCGGCAGGAGCGAGACCCCGCCGACGAAGGCGGTGCAGAGGTCGGTGCCGCCGCTGGTCGAGAACAGCCAGGTGTCGGCGCCGAGGTGCTCATAGATCCAGTCGAAGCCCTCCGGGGAGAGCGGTGAGCCGGTCGAGCCGACCGAGCGCAAGGCGCCGAGGTCGCGACCGGCCGCCGGTTCGGCACCGCCCTTCATGCAGGCGGAGATGTAGGCGGCGCTGGTGCCGAACATGGTCACCCCGGCCCGCCCGGCGAGGTCCCAGAGGGCGTTCATGTCCGGGTGGCCTGGATTGCCGTCGTAGAGGACGATCGCCGCCTTGGTGAGCAGGCCGGAGACGAGGAAGTTCCACATCATCCACCCGGTCGTGGTGAACCAGAAGAGCCGGTCGCCGGGGTGAGAGTCGACGTGGAGGTGGAGCTTCTTCAGGTGCTCGAGCAGGATCCCGCCCTGGCCCTGGACGATCGCCTTCGGCAGCCCGGTCGTGCCGGAGGAGTAGAGGACCCAGAGCGGGTGGTCGAACGGCACCCGCTCGAAGGAGAGCGGGGCGCCCTCGCCGCCGGCCGCGAAGGCATCCCAGGTGGTTGCCTCGGCGAGCCCCGAGAGGTCCGGCTCCGCGGCGAGGTAGGGGAGGACGACGGTCCGCTCCAAGCTCGGCATCGCCTCCTGCAGCTGGGCGATCGTCGCGGTGCGGTCGAAGTCCTTGCCGCTGTAGCGGTAGCCGTCGACCGCGAACAGGACCTTCGGCTCGATCTGGGCGAAGCGGTCGACGACGCTGGCCGGCCCGAAGTCGGGCGAGCAGCTCGACCAGACCGCCCCGATCGAGGCGGTGGCGAGGAAGGCGACGATCGCCTCGGGGACGTTCGGCATGTAGGCGACGACGCGGTCGCCGCTCTCGACGCCCTGCGCGCGCAGTCCCGCCGCCACCGCCGCGACCTGGTCGCGCAGCTCGCCCCAGCGCAGCTCCGCCAGCGGCCGCAGCTCGGAGCTGTGCAGGATCGCCACCTGGTCGTCGTCCTTGCCGGCGAAGACATGCTCGGCGTAGTTGAGCGAGGTGTCGGGGAACCAGCGCGCGCCGGGCATCTCGTGCGAGGTGAGGACGGTGCTCGGGTCACCGTCGGCCTGGACGCCGAAGAAATCCCAGATCGCGGCCCAGAACGCCTCGAGGTCGTCGACCGACCAGCGCCAGAGCGCCTCGTAGTCCTCGAACCGCAGGCCCCGCTCGGCCTCCAGCCAGCGCATGAACTCGGTCAGGCGCGAGCGTTCGACCACCTCGGCCCACGGCTCCCAGAGCGTCTCCGGGGTAGGGGCATTCACGCGACGGCAGTCTATGGTTCCAAGCCGCGCCGGAGTGGCGGAATTGGTATACGCGATCGGCTCAAAATCGATTGCCCTTACGGGCTTGTGGGTTCGAGTCCCACCTCCGGTATCGCGCCCAGCTCAGGACGGGTTCGTCTAGGCCGGGAGGGGCGCGCCCTCGCCCGGGGTCGCGCCGTAGTCCTCGCCGGAACCGATCGGCCGCTCCTCCTCGACGTGCCACTCCTGGTTGAAGCCGTAAAAGGCGACCGCGATCAAAACGAGCTGCAGCAGCGCCAGGGCGATCACCAAGACCCCGATGAAAGCGGAGGGCAGGAGCGCCTCGTCGAACCCGGCGCGGTCGCGGTCGAACCAGCTTTCCGCCCCGACCGCACAGAAGATCGCCAGGATCATCGAGAGCGCCGCGGCCACCGGCAGGATGCCGCGGCTCCAGCGGGAGACGAGGAAGGCGAAGAACGCGTACAGCAGCGCGTAGATCGCGCAGACGATTCCCATCCCACCGCCGCCCTTCATCAGCGACCAGCCACTGATCGTGATCAGCGCCGCGATCGCCGAGGTCGCGAGCAGCAGCAGGACGATCACGAACTTGGTCGTCACTGAGCTGGCCTTCTCCCGATTTGGCCGCCAGAGCTCGTAGCCCGGCCTCACCTCTCCTACCGCCATGCGATCGATCATAGAATCTATGAGCGACGAAGCGGCATTGGTCGCTCGTTAAGCCCCCGATCGGGGCGCCACGCGGGCGTGGCGGAATTGGAATACGCGCCAGGTTTAGGTCCTGGTGGGCTTCGGCCCGTGGGGGTTCGAGTCCCTCCGCCCGCACTGAACCATCCCGCCGGGCGATGCGTAGGCCCCCAACGATGGCTACCGAGGCGGCGGGACCCCCGACAGGCAAGCCAAGACGCCAGGCGTTCCGAGGCGGGGTGGCGATCGTGACTGCCGTCGTCACGGTCGTGGCCGTTCTGCTCATCGTTGGCTGGGGTCTCCTATTTTCCGAATCGCGGCAGACGATGCGGCTGACCTCTCCAGACGGCCGCACCGACCTGGTCCTCACCTGGAGAGGAGGCGGTGGCGCAGCCGGGTGGACGGAGGAAAGCGTTGCCTTGGAGCCTCACGGCCCCCCAAAAGGAGACGGCGATGAGCTCGCGACCTTCGATCCCAATGCGTTTGTGGGTGCGCGCTGGCTCTCGAACAGAGTCGCTGAGATCCGACTCCTCCGACTCGTCGAAGCGATGAGGAGCAGAACGCTGCCCACCACCGTTCGCGTCGGGGCCAAGGTCGTGACGCTGAAGGTGCGCTGGCAAGCTTCGGGCTAGCGGCTCGTCAGATCGAATCGGCGGAGGTTCCAGCCGGGCGACGGTCGACCGCCGCTCCGGGATCAGCGCACGAAGTCTTCGAGGTCGTCCAAGCAGGCTTCGATCGCCCTGCTGAGGCGGCCAGCACAGAGTTTGGCGTCAAATTCGGGGCCGGTCAGTGGGACCAGTCCGGCGCCTGGGAGTGGGACGCTGAGGTCGCCGGTCCAGGTCGGCTCGCCCCCGGGAACGGCGAGGAAGGAGCCGGTGCCCTGGAACGGATCCGGTGCATGCACGGTCGCTGTCACCGGCAGTTGCCCGGGCGGGCTCGGGCTCGTCACCGCCGTCTGCTCGAGGGAGACGGCGGCGACCCGTTCGATCGCGATGCGGCCGCGGCTTTCCTCGATCGCGGCGCGCGCGTCGGCGCTGTAGGGGACGACGGTGCCGGTTGGGTTGATTTCGTTGATCTCGGCGTCAAAGAAGGAAACCGTCCGTCCGCCGACCCGAGCCACGGCTGCGAAGGAGGCGAAGGCGACGCCGCGATCGGCTGCCTTGGCCAGAAGATCGAGATCGCTGGGGCGTGCGTTGTGCCTGGGCGGGACGCAGGGAGCGCGTCCCGACCCAACCGTGCCGCGGGCGGTCTTGGTCTGGGCCCTGGTGTATTCCTGCTCGCCGAGGAACCGGATCACGCCGTCGAAGTGGCCGCGGATGGTGTGGCAGCGGCGCGGGGGAATGGAGAGGTCCCGCCTGTCGAAGGGCGTGAAGCGGACGGAGATGCGCCCGAGCTCGCCGAAGTCGGCCTCGATGCCAGCCCTGGAAGCCCTGCCGGGCGCCGTGTAGGTCGCGGCGGCGTCGTCGTTGGAGGCGGTGAGGGTCACTGTGCGGTGGTCTTCGGTGGCGACGGAGATCAGGTAGCCGTCGCTTCCCCGCATGTGCATCACGGCCTTGAAGCTCGGCGGCTCCCCCCGGCCCTTCGGCGCCGCTGCCCCCGCGGGCGGGGGCGATGCCGTCAACAGCAGCAGCGCCAGGGCGAACCCCGCCAGGACGGTGGAGCGACCGTTGACGAAATCGAGATCGAGCATCGACGCGCGAAACTACTGCGCCGTCGGCGTCCGCTGGACGGAGCTACTACGAAGGGGGCCCGTGGGGGTTCGAGTCCCTCCGCCCGCACTGCGGATCCGGCCCACCCGGCACTCGTTACGATCCGGCCTCAGGGGCAGTGGCCCAACTGGCTAAGGCACCGGTCTCCAAAACCGGCGATTCCAGGTTCGAGTCCTGGCTGCCCCGTTTCAAGCCGTCCTGTAGAGCCAAATTACGTGGGTGTCGGCGAGCTTAAGCACTCCGGTTTTGGTTGGGCTAGTCGTCGGACTTTGACGCCTGAGCTCTGGTCTTCTCGACCCCCTTCATTCCCCTGGCATTCCCCTGGAGCGACTTGAGACAGGCCAAAATGAGTGGCCGGCGTCGATCCCTGCTGAGGCTCCGGCGAGACTCCCGGCTTTGCCCGTCCTCACGAATCCGCGATCGCCGCCTGGCGCACCTTGACAGCGGTTTGAAGCGAGGAGTTCCAGATGAACAGATCCGATAAGGCGGGGAAAAGCGGAGTCAGAAGGCGTCCCGGTTGCTCTCCGAACGCGGTGGTGACAAGGAGCTCCACCAGGGTTCCGAGGCTTCTCTTTGCACGTGAGGAGTCAGCGCACGCTCTGGGCATGAGCCTCAGTCACTTTCAACGCCATGTCCAGCCCGAGCTTCGGTGCGTGCGCTCGGGGCAGCTGCGGCTGTATCGGCCGGGTGACCTCGAGAGCTGGCTGGAGAGCGCAGTTTCTGACGGAGACGCCAGGGAGATCGTCGCCAGTAAGGGCATCACGCTCGAAGAGGTCAGGGATCGTTTCATCAGAGGCGCTCGCGAAGGCGTCGTGCTCAACAAGTGGCGTCGTCCCTATCGCCCCCGTGCGGTTGAAGACCTGGAATCCCTCGGCCAGCTCCCTGCGGAGATGCTTCGCTGCCGAGCCGACAGGGTCACCCGCGGAGAAGTGCAGGAACTGGTTGACGAGCTGTGCCGGAGAAACCTCTCCGCCTCACGGATCAGCTCCGTCGTCAATGCCCTTCGGTCGCTCTACCGATTCGCCCAGGAGCGCGAACTGGCGACCCGTGACCCTGCCCGGCAGGTCAGGTTGCCGCTCGCCAATCCGACCGTCCGCGATCGGGTCGTGACCCCGGTCGAGTTCGACTGCCTGTTCAAAGCCCTGTGGGAGCGGACGCCCGAGGAGATCGAGGAAGGAGAGGGGAGAGATTCCCGCGATGCCACGAAGGACGCACTCCCGTACGCCCTTGCCGCGTACGGCACCGCTCGCGCCCAGGAGATCGAAGTGCTCGACTGGCGGCATGTGGACCTCGCGCTCGGTGGCGGTGAACTTGCCGGTGACGAGGCGGGGCGCAAACCGGGTGGCTCGTGGCGAGTCGTCCCCTACGCAAAGCCGCTGCGGTCACTACTCCGAGAAGAGTGGCTCGCGCAAGGCAAACCGGGGAGGGGGAAGGTCTGCTCTCCAGAGCGGATTCGCAAGAGCGGCAGAAAGTCGATGCGGAGCTTGCAGAGGCGAGTCCGGCAACGCTGGCAAGCCCAGGGCCTAAATCCGATCGGGCTCCAAGAGGCAAGGCACACAGCTGCCACCTGGCTCGATCATGCCGGGGTCTCGCCGAAGGTCGCCTCGCAGATCATGTGGCCACAAGACACCCGAGTATCAGCCGGGTGCTGCACGGATCACTCTGGAGCGCTACACCCACGTGCTCCCCGGCGAGCTGGAGCGTGCCCGTGGTCTTCTCGACAGGTTCATCGAAGAACGGCTAGCCGAGACGATTCGCCATTCGGACTAGCCAGCGGTAGCAGCAACCGAAGCGGGGTGGGTTGACTTGGTTATCGTCCGCCGACCACGCTCCCTTCCGACGATGAACTCGTGCTTCTCGATCTACAGGAAGGCCGCAGCGAATACCGGCGGCTTGAGGCCATCCTTCGGCGGTCGCGCTCCTCCCGATTGATGACCTCCTACTGGCTCGGCTCAGCATCCCACCGGACTTTCTCGAGGCCGCCCTGGGCGTCCGCTCTCAGAAGCGGACGCGCCTGCTTGGAACTTTACTCAGTCCACCATCTAGCCCACCGAAAATTGCCCACTGAAATTCAATAGTCTTGAGCCGCGGATGGGAGGGCCACGTTTTGAGAGCTTAGGCGCAGAGACGTTCCAGCGTTTCTGTCAAAGCCTGCTCACCTACGAGGCCCCAGACCTCCAGGCCCTTGAAGTCGGGCAGCCCGATGGCGGCCGGGACGCCTTCCATTACCCACGTGCTATCGGCGTCAGTCATCCGTACGCCATCTTTCAGGTCAAGTTCGTTCGCAGCGGCAAGATCTCGCAAGATCCCGAAGAGTGGATTGCTGGTGTTCTTAAGGCCGAGCTTCCAAAGATAGAGCGGCTTGTGGAACGAGGTGCTTCCTCCTACCGCCTGATCACCAACGCCATGGGCTCGGCGCACTTAGACACCGGCGCCGTGGACAAGGTCGCCAAATACCTCTCGGAGACGGTGCCTATACCAGCCGATTGCTGGTGGAGGAATGATCTGGAGGTACGTCTAGCGAAATATCCAGAGCTGCGATGGGCCTACCCCGATCTCCTAACGCCGACTGACATCCTCAAAGAGCTGGTCGGCCTCCATCTGTCGGAGGACGCTCAGAGAAGGACCAATGCCTTGCAGGCGTTTCTTATCGCGCAACACAAGGCTGAAAAGGACGTTCGGTTCAAACAGGTCGATCTCCAAAGAGATCTTTTGAACCTCTTCATCGATGTCCCGGTGTCTGCAATGCCAGGGGGGGCTTTTTCGCCAACTCAGCGGATCAAAGGCCTCATCACGAAGCTCGGACCGACCGCAAGTCCTCTTGACAAGCGCTCTGCCGGCGCAGCCGAGCTCCTTCTTCGGCCTGAGGCGGCCGACGTCATCCCACATGTGGTTCTTGAGGGTGCCCCGGGCCAGGGGAAGTCAACGCTTGCGCAGTACCTCTGTCAGGTGCACCGTATGCGTCTCCTGAAGAAAACGGCTGAACTACGCCGAGTTCCAAAAACTCTGCATCACAGCCCTATTCGGCTCCCGTTCAAAATTGACCTTCGGGATCTCGCAGCCTTTCTGCGGGGGCGTGATCCGTTTGAAGACGATCCAGAATGGGGCGGACTGCCCGAAAACTTCCCTCGCTCTCTCGAGGCGTTTCTGACCTCTCTCGTGATGCGCTTTTCGGGTGGGGCTAGGTTCGACATCTCGGACTTTCACGCAATCCTCGACGTCAGCCATTTGTTAGTCGTGTTTGACGGGCTAGATGAGGTTGCAGAGCTGGGCGACCGACGCGTCGTGGTCGACGCGATCAAAGCTGGGATCGAGCGCCTAGAAGGAATGGCCCTCGGCTTGCAGACCGTGGTCACTAGCCGACCTGCTGCATTCACCCAATCACCTGGGTTTTCACCAGTCGAAGTCCCTCACCTGCAGCTCATCTCCATTACGGAGGAGCTAGCGCTCGACTACTGCGATCGGTGGACCGTTGCTCGCGGACTAACTCCCAGTGAGGGACATGACGTGCGGAAGTTGCTTGAGAGACAGCTCGTCCAGCCGCATATCAAAGATCTCGCTCGCAATCCGATGCAGCTGGCGATCCTGCTGACCTTGATTTTGACCAAGGGGGATTCTCTTCCAGACAAGCGGACCGATCTCTACACCAGCTACCTTGGCGTCTTTTTCGACCGCGAGGCTGCCAAGGGTGATCTCGTGCGAGACCATCGCGACACTCTGATGGCATTGCACAGATACTTGGCTTGGACGCTGCATTGTGGCGCAGAGCTGTGGAGTGCAAGCGGAAGCATTTCTGAAGCGGATCTCAAAGCAGCGGTCGTCCAATACCTGGAAAGACAAGATGTTGACCTGGGTCTCGCAGACGAGCTCTTTCAAGGCGTGGTGGAGCGCATCTTCGCCCTGGTGTCCCGGGTGCAAGGGCGTTTCGAGTTTGAGGTGCAGCCGCTTCGCGAGTACTTCGCAGCCAGCTACCTCTATTCAACTGCCCAGGTATCTCGAGTCGGCCACGAGAGGCCAGGCACCCTCCTCGATCGCTTCGACGGCCTCGCCCGAAACCCGTTTTGGCTGAACGTCGTTCGTTTCTATGCCGGGTTTTACGAAACCGGACAGTTGCCGTCGTTGGTGTATCGCCTGAAGGCGTTGCGTGATGACCCGGCATGGTCTGCAACGGATCAAGCGAGGAAGCTTGCCGCGATGTTCCTACAAGATTGGTCGTTTGCCCTAGACCGTGATAGTCGGGAAGACGCGATCGCGATTGCCCTTGATGAACTGGGCACGCGGCACGATCTTGAGGCGTCGGGAGTCTCCGATGCACCCATACTCTTGCCGCAGGGCGCGGGTCAAGAGCAGGTCTTACAAAGATGCTGGGACCTAGTTGAAGTTGCTGAGCTACCCAATGATCGAAAGCAGGCAATTTATGACCTGATGACCGTTGGTCGGCAAGCGATGGCTGATGAATGGCTAGATCGCCTAGAGGCGACCTCGGGGCCCAGCCGAACTGAGCTGTTGCACCTTGGTCAACGGGGGGGTCTGCTGGGCGATCTCCCGAAAGCACAATGGTCGCTTCTTTGGGGAGATGGCCACACGGATCACTTCAGTCTCCGAGCCTCCTGGGCAGTGACCTCAGGGCTAGCAGAGTCGGTTGAAGCTGATGAGGAAAAATGCTCCCTTCTACTGGCTGCGCTGCACGATGGCTCAGTTGTTTGTGATTACGAACCCAAGGCATCGGGATGGATGTCAATCTATGGCCTCCTATTACAGCCATTGGGCGTGTCTAGCCTGGCTTACTTCGACGAATTGTTCCCAATCCTCAAAGTGGGTCTAGCGACTCTCGATGAATCGGAGCTGTGCCCGACCGCAGAGTTAGTGCGCGACATCGTTCGATCAGCTATCGGGAAGTTCGACGAAGATGTGCCGAGCCAGCGAGTCATTGAGCAACTACTTGAGGCAAGCCGAGCGCAATGGGGTGAGAGCTACGCCTTATATAGGGGCGCAGCTCAGCTAGTCGCCCAGGAAGGGCGACCCGCCCGGCGTGGACAAGCGGTCGATATCTTGGATTCGACTGTCCCGCTTGTTCGCAGGATCAGACACGCGCGTGCGCGGGGCGGAAAAGCCAACGCCGATTGGTGGTCCAAGCAGCTTGAGTCGGCGAAGTCGCGGGGGGACAAAATGGCGACCTTGATTGTCGCTCTCAGCTGGCCGACCAAGGAGGCGCTAAACGCGATTCTGGGGCCAGCCGCTCAGCATTTGAAGGCCCTTGATGAGCAGGACTTCTTGGAGGTCTGCCAGGAGCTTCAGAGGTTGGGGTGGGGCCGGGGCGCTGGCCGATCGCCATTCATTACGAGCGATGAACTAGACGCCATGGATGCGCGCGTAGCAATCGCCCTGTCTCACCGGGATCCGGAGTACTTCGGAAGACACGCATTTCGGCGTCGTTTCCAGGGCTATCGTGGCAAGAAGCTTGAGATCTCATCCTTCGTGCTTCAACGCGCGACGGCAGACTTCCTCAATGGCAGGTCGACCGAGGCGGACCACTTGGCGACGATACGGCGCGCGTACAAGGTGACTGCTGAAAGTTGGGATGAAGCGGCAGGGCTCCGATTCGTGACGCACGAGTCGGTCCCGTTGACAACCGCTGAGGCTGTCGTGAGAAACGCTGAGGAGTATCCCTTCTCAATTGTGCGCGCCGCCGAAGAAATTTGTTCCCTATCAGCTGGCCGGAAAGCAGAGTCACTTGCGAGTATTTCAGAAAATGAGCACTGGTTTGAAGATGCATGACCTGACCAAAATGCTCTGAAGCGAAAGCCGGGTTGAGTCAACTGCGGCAAAGGGGCCGACAAACCCACGGCGCGGAGCAGCTCATCCTTGAGGCGAGCTGACTGGATGCACCGACTTGGACCGGTTCGGCCGAAGGAGGCCGCGTTGAGTACTAGGCCCAGCCATGGCACGATTGCCGTGCGTTCGCGCCCCGGGCCCATCGTGGGATATGGCTGAGACGCTAGTAAGGACGCGAGTCGGTAGTTCGGAATAGTCCGGTTTGCAGAAGGCTGATATATAGGTATCGCGTCGTACCTTTTAGGTGTTGGAATGGCGGAACCGGATCCGGACAGGCAGAAGGGTGGCTTTCGAGCTTTCTTTTCGACGTTGCCCGGCGTCCTAATGGCTGTTGCGGCGTTGATCACCGCCGTGGCCGGAGTCCTCGCCCTCTTTGTCGTGCCGGACGATGGCTCCGATGACGAAGCTAAGAAGCATGTCCATTGGGTCGATGAAGCTGACCGGCTCTGCAGCGAAACGACCGAAACGATTCGAGGCATGCCTGAACTCACCGCGGAAAACATCACCTCCGAGCTTCCTGAAGTCACCGACCTGCTGCGTCGCCTGGCGGAACGGCTCCGAGAACTAGAGGCGGCCGGAGAAGACGAGGCGAAGATCGCCCGCCTCACCGCCCTGATCGATGAAGAGGCCAACGAATTCGACCAAGGGATCACGCTCCTGCTTCAGGGGCGAGGGGAAGAAGCCCAGCGGCAGATGGAATTCGCCGAAGGTAAGAGCCCTGCGATCAACGCTGCGGCCGAATCGCTTGGCGCTAGCGCCTGTGGACAGACCGCATACGTACAGGGCTTCTAGACAGCCTGGTCAGGACCGCGAGCGGTGAGATCGGCCGGCGACGTTGACACACGCTTCACTCACGGCTGCTGGAGCACCCCAAGGGGAGTCTCCGCAACCGATTGCTCAAACGGACAGCAAATGCATAGGGACCGCGATCGCCACAGCAACCAGAAAGCCGCCCGCCACTAGCAGTAAGGCGCCCGGTACGAAGCGCCGCAAAAACGGCGCTGCTAGTAGCAGTGGGACCGCGTACAGCGGTATGTAGGGAACCGATCCTTCGCAACGTTCGTAGAAGAGCTCCGAGCGATTCTCTGCGATGCCGCAAGCAGTGTTCAGGATGGCGTCGATGCCCAGCGCAATGCTTCCGACCACCGCCCATATAGCCCATACGCGGATCGCCCTCGACTCGGTGCTACGCCAGACGGCGGTTAGATAGACGGCACCCCCGGCACCAGTCAGCAGCACTACGACGAGGAACTCCATGGGTCTCTCATCGGACGGATGCGGTTTCAGATTAGCCGGGCGCACGCGGCATGCCCACCGAACTTCTGCTGCTCAGCCTGAGCCGCCTCGGCGCTAGACGCGCTGCCAGAAGAAGTTGGTGCCGACCGAACGACGAACGTTTCCATTGTCGGTCGACCACGGCTCGCTCTATCGGGGTGGACCCGAAATTTCGCCTCCGTTTCATTCCCCTGGGCGTCGTGTGGCCGATTTTCGGCTCTGGACATTCCCCTGGGCGTCGTGTGGCCGATTTTCGGCTTGCTAGAGCGGCTCAGAGTAGCGAGCCACCAGCCTCCAAAACCGGCGATTCCAGGTTCGAGTCCTGGCCGCCCCGTCCCAAACCGGCTTTGCAGAGCCAATTTACGTGGGTGTCGACGGGCTTAAACATTCCAGTTTTGATTGGGCTGTTCCACAGACTTGACACCTGAGGTCCGGTCTTCTCGACCCTTTCATTCCCCTCACATTCCCCTGGAGCGACTCTGGGCAGGCCAGAATTGGGTGGCCGGCGTCAATCTGGACTTAAGCGATCACGCCGTTGAGGGTCTTGACGAGAAATTGCGCTCCGTGCCCGCCCGCAAACCGCTTGAGCGGGCCGCAAATAATTTCAACCAGACTTTGGTCTACCGCCAATTGTTCGGGCCGATTGCGGTGCGCGTCGATGCCGATTAAGGACTGGGAACGCGCGCTTGCGCCCTCTCTTCCAGGCTCATAACCCGAAGGTCGCGGGTTCGAATCCCGCCATATATATTCGGGTGCTGATCGGCCTCGACTGATTCACGCTTATGTCGCCGAGGCTGTTAGCTACCGAACATCACTGCGACGACGATAGCGATGACTAGGCCGAAGATCCCGCTACCGATGATTTGGGCCTGGTTATCTGAGTCCTTGAAGGCCTGCCATAAGCCCTTCCTCGGTTCTTTGGCGGGTACTGGCGCTCCGGCCTGAATCGGCGGTGCCGCTTTCGACGTACGTTTCCGCTGACTCCGTTCCCGTTCGCGCTGCCTCTCGGCCCGGAAGATCTCACCCGCTGCGTCACCGATCCCCACAGCTGCTTCCTGCCTCTTGAAGTCCTCGTCGGCGTCGGCCTTCGCTTTGGCGTCGAGCAGTCGCTGTTTCCGGGCGTCCATTCGGGCGTCGCCCTCCTCGCGCACCTTCGTCTTGACCTTCAGGACGTGCTCTTTGTCGGTCCCGCTCACCTCGACCGCTGCGCCGGAGCCACCGCCGAAGGTCTTCTTCATCTCGAAACCGACTCCGACGGTCTGATGCGGGTCCCAGGTCGTTAGCGTCGCGGAGAAGATCTTGTCGAGGGGGAATTCATCGAACCTTTCGCGGAATTCGTCTAGCGGCATCTCCTCATCTCCGCGCCCGGCGATATCGACGCTGAAAACCACTTCCGGCTCGGACTCCCCCGCGTGTCTGACGATGTCGATCAGCCAGTCCGCGTAGTCCGCCAACTCGGATTCGGACTCGACCGGCCAGGCCGTGAAGTCGTAGCGGCGGCTGAAGTTCTGTGGCAGCGGCTCGCCCATTTTTCGACCCCAGAGGAATCGCAGGTCAGCGTGACCGACGGGGCGTGTCCGTCCGAGCCGCCCGCACCTGCCGCATGAACTCGCGCTGGTCCCTGAGCTTCCCGATGCAGATGCCAGTCGTCCCAGTAACTCTCGCGGCCAGGCCGGATGTTGACGACTAACTGGCCGCGTCCAATTCGCGGGAATTTCCTGCTTGTCGTCGCCCGCGTCAACGCTGCCTCGTAGTTGGCATGAGCGAAGCGCTGGCGCGTCGTGGATGTCCCTCACCGCTCGATCCACCGTCACGTTGTCGCAGCTAAGCCGCAGACCGAACTTGAGGCTCGCGGCAAGCCTGCACGAAGTCCCAGCCGAGGTGAGTGAATTGCACGCCGGTAATCGTGGCATTGTCGTCGCTGATTGATCCAGGCGTCGTGGGCAGGGTGCGTGTGAAGTTGAGGAGTCCCAGCCGTACTAGATTGTCGATTGCGGGTCTGTGGCCTCCCTCACCCGGTTCTTCGACGGAGTGCTTCTTCTGGAGGAAAGATTTGGACGACGTGCGACTTGCAAATTCGTCGAGCAGCATTGCCTCGTCAGGCTCTAGCTCGCTGAGAATTTTCGGAAAGGCGATCCGGACGTTGCCCTCACGTCCCGTGAAGGCGTTGGCAAGGAGGTTGGCCCACCGCTCCTGCATGTCTTCGTCGTCCTCCAGCGGGCCGTCTTCGAGGACTGCTCGGAGCAGCTTGTCGCTTACCGCGCTCGGCGGCAGGCCCGACGCCCTGACCTTCTCGGCGGCCTTCATCAGCAGCTTCGCTTGGTGAGGCAGACGCCGGTAGCGGATCAGGTCGGTGATCCAGGCGGTCGTCTCTCGCACCGGTTCCAACGCACCCGTGGCCTCCGCGAGCGCCTCAACGGCAGGCTCAATCTCGGCGGCAGCTTTCGCCGCTTGGACTAGGTCTTCGCTCACCAGTCATTATGGAGCAGCGCTGCGTTGACCAAGACTCCGTGTCGACCTATTCTGCCCCTCGATGGGCGACCATCTTCTGTCAATGACGATCGCTTCGTGGGCGGCCGATGCCTTCACCGTGACATGCACTGTAGTGGCGGGGGTCCTGTTCCCGCTTGCGGTCGGCGTGGCCATCCTGTGGCTCTTCGGGAGGCTGGCCGACGAACTCAAGCAGTTGAGAGAAACCGTAGAGAAGCTCGAGAAAGCCGTTCGCGACTTCCGCGCGACGACTCTTCCTCCTGCGGCCGTCGCGCTTGGATCGATCGGAGCGGCATTAGCAGGGGTAGTCTCCCCATGGGTCGGAGTGCTGGCGACCATTGGTTTTACCGTCTGTTCCTACTATTTCGCCAATCTGGCGAAGACCGAGGACTGGGGTACCGCTCGAAAGTATCTTGCTGTCGCCGCCGCGATACTGCCGTTCGTTGGTGCGGTCGTCGGTTTTTTCGTGATCGGCGATGCAGCAGACCTCTCAACTTCGAGGCTAATTGGCTTCGCGATTTTTGCCACCTCAGGTCTTTTCGGCATGATCCTTTATGTCATCGAAGTGGTAAAGCGGGAAGCTTGGGCCACTTAGCCGAGGCGCGGCGTATTGCGTCTTGGACGAGATCGTCGCCCAGCGAGCATGAAGCCGGCTCTAGACCGTTGGAGCAGACCTCACGCGGGCAGCGGTCGGATTTAGTCCGGTTGTAGCCGGTGGGTTCGGAGCGGTGACTGGCGACCAATGGTCGGCTGACGGCTCGCTCAACTGGGGGAGGGCGCCGACATTTCGCGCCCGTTTCATTCCCCCAAGCATTCCCCTGAGCCAAAATCAAAGATCAATCCGGCTCTGGAATGCGGCTTTCGTCACGCAGTTGCCGGTCTCCAAAACCGGCGATTCCAGGTTCGAGTCCTGGCTGCCCCGCTCGATCCCCCTGGTCTTCCCCTGAGTGCTGAGGAACGCCGATCCAGCCGTCTTCCAGGACCTGCTGCCGCAATCTAGGCCCTGACGGGAACCGCCGGTCAGCGTTTCAGCTCTAGAGAGGAGCGGGTAAAGGAGTCCCGCCACCGAGGGAGAGGAGATCTCATGCAGCGATGGCTTTTTGCGGCCGTGTCGGCCGTCGCTCTTGTCTTCGCAGGAGTGGGCGCGGCGCCGGCGGCCGGGGCAGCGGACCTGTCGATCACCAAGATCGATAGTCCCGATCCGGTCAACGTTGGATCGACCCTCACCTACACCATCCAGGTGCAGAACCTCGGGCCGGACCCGGCGACCGGCGTGACCGTGACCGACCAGCTCCCCAAGGGAGTCGACTTCGTCTCTGCCGTTGCGACCTCGGGCCAGTGCGCGCGCAAAGGAAGGAAAGTCACCTGCGATCTCGGCGTGCTCAATGCCCCAACCGTCAACTACGGCGGCCCCCCGACGGTGACCCTCTCGGTCGTCCCCCGCCAGGTCGGGACGATCAGCAACACCGCCTCGGTGAAAGGGGTCGGGAAAGATCCGGTCTCATCGAACAACAGGGCCACCGCGACGACCCGTGCGCTCGGCCCAACGGTGACCTGCCGCGGGGTTCCCGCAACGATCTTCGGAACCGCGGGCGATGACGCCATCATCGGTACCGGCGGCCGGGACGTGATCGCCGCTCTCGGCGGAAACGACACGATCACTTCGCTGGCCGGCGGAGACCTCGTCTGCGCAGGTAGCGGGAACGACCAAGTCGGCGCCGGTTCCGCATCCGACCGCGTCTTCGGCGGAGCAGGCTTGGATCGCCTTCTCGGGCGCGGCGGCCCGGACGTGCTGAGGGGCAATGCCGGCAACGACGTACTCAAGGGCAACCGCGGCGCCGATCGTCTGCGTGGAGGGTCCGGCCTCGATCTCTGCCGTGGTGGCCCCGGCGTGGACTCGATCCGGGGATGCGAGCGGTAGCCGGCCGCCAAGGATGGGCTGCCCCGCCGGGTGGGGAGAGATACTGCTCGGGTGATCGTCAACTGCGCCCTCTACGAGCGTGGCCGGCGCCGCGACGGCGATCTTCCCCTCGATCGTGCGGGGGACGCCGCGCGCGGCGAGGGAGGCTTCGTCTGGCTCGGGGTCTTCGAGCCGGCGGCCGAGGAGTTCGAGTCGATCGCCACCGAGTTCGACTTGCACGAGCTGGCAGTCGAGGACGCGATCGAGGCCCACCAGCGGCCCAAGGTCGAGCAGTACGGGGACACGCTGCTGGTGGTCGTCAAGACCGCCAACTACGTCGACCCGGAGGAGGTGATCGAGGTCGGCGAGCTGCTGCTCTTCGTCAACCCCGCCTTCATCATCACCGTGCGCCACGGGCAGGGGGAGCTGAGCGCCGTCCGGGAAGGGATCGAGCGCCGGCCGGACCTGCTCGAGCATGGCGTCGGGATGGTGCTCTACTCGATCCTCGACCACGTCGTCGACGGCTACGAGGACGCGGCCCAGGGGATCGACATCGACATCCAGCAGGTCGAGCGCCAGGTCTTCTCCTCGGATCGCGACAACCCGGCGGAGCGGATCTACAAGCTGGAGCGCGAGGTGCTGGACTTCTACACCGCGGTCGCGCCGCTCTCCGGGGTCGTGGACGAGATCTCGCGCGGGCACTTCGAGGTCGCGCCGGACGAGCTGCGCGAGTACTACCGCGACGTGCACGACCACCTGCGACGGGTGAGCGGCCGGATCTCCGCGTTCCGTGAGCTGCTCGGCAGCGCCCTGCACGCCAACCTGACCCAGGTCTCGGTGCGCCAGAACGAAGACATGCGGAAAATCTCCGCCTGGGTGGCGATCCTCGCCGTGCCGACGATGATCGCCGGCATCTACGGGATGAACTTCAAGCACATGCCGGAGCTGGAATGGCGCTTCAGCTATCCGGTGGTCCTGGTCGTCATCCTCGTCGCCTGCACGCTGCTTTACAGGCGCTTCAAGCGCGCCGGCTGGCTCTAACCGGCCCGGGCATCCGTCCAGGCCGCCGAAAGCATTGGGTCCTTAATGTAAATTGAGTGGTCCCACCCAAGTCGTCTGCGCTCGCTGTAGGAAGGTCTCTTGAGGAAGCAGTTCACCCCCTCCGATTTGTCCAAAGGCACAACCCGAAACGTCTCTGTGGAGTTGGGGGAGTTCGCGTACCAGGCCCTCGGTGGGGAGGAGGAGAAGGGCGCCGCCCTGGTCTCGGCGAGGTTGTCGCGGGTGATCGAGGCCTACCTTGCCGATCGGGATCGGGGCCGACCGTCCTGGGCCTACCCCGCGCACCTGCAGGAGCAGGAGAGGCAGCGCTCGATCCCGGTCGAGCTGGAGATCGGCGCGGGCAGCTTCGACGAGCTGACCGAGGAGGCCCGGCAGCGCGGCGTCTCCTTCGGGCAGCTGGTCGGGCACGCGGCGCTCTACTACCTCGCCGAGGTCGACGCCGGCCGGATGACTCAGCGGATCCTCGACGACCTGGGGGAGCCGGAGAAGGAGAGCTAGCCGGGGCGCGAGGCGACCACGGGGGCGGCGCCGAGCTCGGTCAGGTTGGCCTGCAGGGTCCGGCGGCCACGATGGTGCAGTCCGTGGATCGAGCTCTCGGTCTTGTCGAGGACGTCGGCGATCTCGGTGGGGGTGAGGCCGACGACGTGGCGAAGCACGAGCACCTCACGCTGGTCGTCGGGCAGCTGCCCGAAAGCGTGGCGCAGGAGCCGGCCGCGGTCGAAGCTGGCCTGGGCCCGGCCGCCGTCGTCGACCCGGACGTCTTCGCTGGGAATCGCCCGTCGGGCCCGCATCTGGTCGAGGGCGGCGTTGCGGGCGACCCGCAGGATCCAGGCGGCGAATGGAACCTCGCGCTGCTTGTATTTGTGGATCCCGTCGATCAGCTTGGCGAAGACGTTCTGGGTGATGTCCTCGGCTTCGTGGTGGTCGTGGACGATGCTGGCCACGTAGCGCTGGACGTCGGGCGCGAAGCGGACGTAGAGGAAGTGCAGGCCTTCGGCGTCGCCCGCCTTCGCGCGGGCGACCGCGCGGATGACGAGCCTGCCGTCGTCCCCTGCCTCTGCTCCTCCACTTACCGGCCTGCCGAGCTCGCTCGGCCCCCTGGCCTGGGGCTTGCGGTTGCTCAATTCTCGAGTCCTCCACTGGTATTCGAGCTGAATGCGCCTCTCCGACGGAGAACCTTTATCGGGGGCGAGCGTGTTTGTCAAATTCAAATATACGTCCAAGTTTCGCTTTCAAGCTCAAGTCTCTGCAAATCGGCTGTTTTTCGCAAACTGCGATTTTGTGAAAGTTATGTATCCCGAACTTTCGTCGTACCTCTGGTGGGAGGTTTGGACCAATTTGCACTCGTCGCGCAATCTCACACTGAATTGCACAGTTCTTCCGCCGGAGATGAAGGTGATGCTCGGACCATTCGCGCGCGAGGGGATCGAAGATCTCGGTGAGGCCGATCTCGGCGGTGGCGTCGTGGCGGCACTGCGGTACTACGTCAGCACCCTCGGCGGCGACGCACCGCCTCCGCGGCTGCCGCGCGGCTGGACGCCCGGGACCCCCGGGTCCGGAAGCACCGAGGTCGAGCTTTGCCTCGAGCCGCCGCTCGGCGCCGCGCTCGAACGCGACGCGGAGCGCCAGGGGGCGACGGTGGCAGAGCTGGCGACGCACGCGATTCTGGTCTACCTGGCTGCCCGGGACCGGGCGGAATAAATAGGACAGATCTCCTCGCCAAGGTGGAGATTCGTCCCATTCGGCGCCAGGGCCGGCTGGGCTGGCGCGTTGGCCTCAACGAGGCCATGCCGACCAAAGACCCACCGAGGAACCGACCTGACCCGTTCGCCGAGGTCGCCGCACGGCCGCGCGGCCGCGAGCGGCGGCGGCTGCCGCTGGTCGGGCTGCGGCGGCTTGCGATCTTCGGTGGGGACGTCGAGGAGGGTGCGGTACCGGAGAGCTCGCGGGCACGCGACGCCGTTTACCGCAGGCTGCTCGCCGTTGCCGACCTGATCGCCGCGACGGCCGCCTTCACGATCGCGATCGGTGTGCTCGGCGAGGACTCGCTGGGAATCTGGGCGGTGGTCACGATCGCGGCGATCGTCCTCGTCTGCAAGGTCACCGGGCTCTACGACCGCGACGAACACCTGCTGCACAAGACGACGCTGGACGAGGCGCCGGCGCTGCTCCGGGTCGCCGGCCTCTGCACCCTGCTCGCCTTCCTGGCCGGCTCCGGCGTGGTCGACGGCACTCTCGGTCGCGATCAGGCGGTTGTCCTCTGGGGCCTGCTCTTCCTGCTGATGATGGTCACCCGGGCGCTGGCGCGGCGGCTCGCCGGGGAGATCGTCACCCGCGAGCGCTGTGTGATCCTCGGCAACGCCGAGGCGGCGCACTGGCTGCTGACCAAGCTCGACCGGTGCCCGGGGATCAAGGTCGACGTGATCGGCCGGATCCCGCTCGGGGCCGGCGACCAGAGCGCCAACGCCCTGCCTGTCCTCGGCGAGGTCGACTCGCTCGAGCGCCTGCTCGACGCGCATGAGGTCGAGCGAGCGCTGATCGCTCCCGGCCGCACCGACGGTGGCCACGCGCTGCTGAACGCGATCCGCAAGGCGAAGCGGCACGGCGTCCGCGTCAGCGTCCTGCCACGGCTGCTCGAGGTGGTCGGCACCGCCTATGAGCCGGACGAAATCGAGGGAACGACCCTGCTCGGGGTTCGCCGCCATGGCCTCTCGCGATCCTCCAGGCTGGTCAAGCGCAGCTTCGATCTCACCCTGGCGGTGGCCTCGCTGCTGGTCCTCGCACCGCTGATGGCGGCGATCGCGGTCGCGATCAAGCTCGACTCCCGCGGGCCGCTGTTCTTCAAGCAGCCGCGGGTCGGCCGCGACGACGAGGTCTTCGAGATCTTCAAGTTCCGCACCATGGTCGACGGCGCCGATGCCCAGCGGGCGGCGCTGCGAGACGGCAACGAAGCCGGCGGCGGCCTGTTCAAGATCGAGCGGGACCCGAGGATCACCCGGGTCGGGCGGCTGCTGCGGCGGACCTCGCTGGACGAGCTGCCGCAGCTCGTCAACGTGCTCAGGGCGGAGATGTCGGTGGTCGGGCCGCGTCCGCTGGTGGTCAACGAGGACAACTTGATCCTCGGTCTGCACCGCCACCGCCTGCTGCTGCCGCCGGGGGTCACCGGGCTCTGGCAGATCTTCGGCTCCGCCCGGATCCCGCTCGACGAGATGGTGAAGATCGATTACGTCTACGGCGCCAACTGGTCGCTCTGGCTCGACATCAAGATCCTCCTGCGCACGATTCCGTTCGTGCTCGGCCGCCGCGGTCTCTGAGCGCCGCGGAAGAACAGGCGGTGGGATCCCGTTTGGTGGGGGTGACCGATTCTTCGCAGCCCGAGCTCGTGCCGGCCGAGATGCTGGACCGCCGGCTGGCGATTCCCGACAACGTCGTCCACCGGGCGTTTGCCGAGCAGGTCGTCCTGCTCAACCTGGAGACGGGCAAGTACCACGGCCTCAACCCGACCGCCGGCGCGATGCTGGATGCGCTCGGCCAGGCCGAGGACGTTCGCGCCGCCGCGGCGATCGTCGCCGCGGAGCTGGACCACCCGCAGGTGGAGGTCGAGCAGGACCTCGCCGTGCTCTGCGAGCAGCTCCTCGATCGCGGCCTGCTCGAGCCGCGTTGAGCCGAGCGGCCCTTGGCGCCCGGGGCCGAGCGCCGGGGCTGGGGCGAGGACGCCGCCACGCCGTCGGCGAGAAAGCGAGCTTGGTGGTCGAGGTGCTGGGCGCCTACGCGAGGACCCAGGTCTGGCTGCGTCGCGAAGGGCTGGAGGCGGCGGTGGCAAGGGCCCGGACGGCGAAGCCCGGGGACGCTCTGCCCGACGACGAGCGCGAGGCGCTCTTCTACGCAGCGCGGCTCGGCCGGGTGGTCGGCAGGGTCCTGACCCCGCTGCCGACCGACAGCCGGTGTCTCGCCCAGTCGCTGGTGCTGATCGCGATGCTGGTCAGGCGGGGGAGGAGGGCGACGCTGGTGATCGGCGTCTCTCCAGAGCCGAGCTTCAAGGCCCATGCCTGGGTCGAGCAGGGGGGGCAGCCGCTGCTGCCGCCGGGTGATGAGGACTTCGAGCGCCTGTTGGAGCTCTAGCGAGGGGTGTTCACCCCCGACCTGCCCCCGCCGTCAGGGCGCGGGCAGGTCGGGGGAACGAAGCTCTCCTAGGAGAACGTCAGGTCGCCGAACGGGGTCCCGGACGGAAAGTCTTTGTCCAGGGCAGCGCCGGTTTTAAGACCCTCGGTCAACTCGGTCAAGTCGCCGTAATCGGCTACTTCGGGCTTCACGTAATCCATTCGGTCCCTCCGCTTGATGTTGTTCAACCGCCGCTAGAGAGTGGCAGAGTGTGGCGCCTTTTCAAGGCTGAAGAAAGTACGAGAAGACCGATCCGTGGCCCTCGCTCGTTCTAAAAACCCCTGCAAAGAAGCGGGATCGTGCTGGGAGCGCAGCCAGCACTCGATGTTCACCATGCGCCACAGCGCGAGCGCCCGCGACGCCTCGGCGGCGGGGCTGCCGCCGGGCTTGGAGAGCAGGCCCTCGACGTCGGCGCCGACCGGCAGGTGGCCGCGGACCACCCCGGTCGGGCCGCCGACCAGCTCGCGGACCAGGGGCAGGTCCCTGCCCAGCAGCGCCCGCTGGAAGACCTGGTTGAAGACCGCCTTGCGCGGGGAGAGGCGGACCTCGTCGGGCACCAGGCCACGCGTCGCATCGCGCAGCAGCGGCCGGTCCAGGTCGCGATCGAAGCTCCACTCCGGCGGCAGCGCGCCGACGAACTCGATCAGATCCATGTCTTCGAGCGGGTGGCGCGCGAGCAGCCCGGCGGAGCTCGCCGCGCGCCGCGCGTAGTCGCGGACGCCGAAGCTCTGCGGCAGCTCGAAGATGGCGGCGCGCCGCTGCGCCCACCACCGGGGCTGGTCCCCGCCATCTCGCTCGCCCCGTCCCAGCAGTTCTCGGAGACCGAGCCGGTAGAGCGCCGACGCCGTCCGGCGGGGCCCGTGCGGCCGTGGGTCGGGGAGGTTGGAGGCGAGGTGGAGGGCCTCTCTCAGCCGCAGCCCGGCGAGGCGGTCGGCGATCAGCGCCGACGCGGCGGCGAAGACCTCGTCGCCGCCGTTGCCGTCGAGCATCTCGACGATGCCCTGCTCGGCGGCGCGCCGCAGAAGCGGTTGCCAGGCGAAGTGGTTCGGGGGCCCGAGGGGTACCTCCCAGCGGAGCAGGAACTCGATCCCGGCGGCCAGGGCGCTGCCCTCTCCGGCGGGGAGGTTCGTGGAGGGAAGCTCCAGCTTCGCGCCGAGCGCCTCCAGCTGCGCCGACTCGTCAGCGGCCGGGAAGTCGGGGAACGTCGCCGAGAAGGCGGCGAGCCCGGTGCCCTCGGCCGCCAGCGCCTCGGAGCCGACGGCGGCGACGGCCCCCGAGTCGAGCCCGCCGCTGAGCAGGACCCCGGCCGTGCCCCCCGGCTGCGCCCGCCGGCGGACGGCGACGCCGAGCAGGCGACGGATCTCCTCGGTCGCCTCATCGCGGGAGGCGGCGATCGGCGCCGGTCGCGACGGGCGCCAGTAGGTGCCGAGGCTGAACCCGCGGCGGTCCAGCTCGACCACGCCCGCGGCCCCGAGGCGGCGGACCCCCCGGTACAGCGTGCGGTCGCCTTCGAGGGCCCAGCCGGAGAGCGCTTCGGTGATGACCTCCTCGTCGGGGTCGGGGCGGCTCGGCAGCGAGAGCAGGAGCTCCCGCAGCTCTGAGGCGAAGTGCAGGGCGCCCCCGCGGACGCAGAGGAAGATCGGTCCCGCGGCGAGCCGGTCCACCGCGATCAGGCCGCGCTGGCGCTCTTCGTCCCAGGCGACGAGCGCGAACTCGCCGTCGAGGTGCCTGGGGAGCTCGCCGCCCCAGCGGGAGAAGCCGGCGGCGACCAGCTGCTCTTCGGGAGTCGAGGGGGGCAGCTCGAGGGTGGCGGCGAGGCGCTCGGGCTCGAACAGGTAGCCGTCGAGCAGGCAGTTGACCGCGCCGCGCTCGAAGCCGCCGCTGGCGGCCAGCTGGAGCGGGCCCTGGCGCAGCGCAATCGCGCGCGGCTCGGCGAACAGGGGGTGCCGCGGCCGCTCCGCGGCCAGGTGGGCTCCGATCAGGACTCGGGCTCGCGGGGCGATCGTGCCCGCGTCTGCCGGGCTCATCGCGCCGGAAGCGCGGCCGCCTCGGCGGCTGCGTGGTCGCGGATCTCGCCGGCGAGGCGCTCGGCGCCGACCCCGGCCGGAAAGGCGACCCGGAAGGCCGCCGCTCCGCCGGCAAGCGCACCGAGCAGGTCGAGCTGCCCGGTCAACCGCCGCTCGGTCAGCTCGAGGTGGCCGAAGAACACGCTGCCGAGCAGGCGACGGGGGTCCGGCGGCGTTTCGGCGAGGAAGGTCGCCTCGGGGGCCGTCGGGTCGGGCTCGAGGAAGTAGAGCCGTCGCAGCGGTTGCGGTTCCGGCGCGAGCGGCAGCCTGCCGTAGAGCTTGTCGCCGCGGTCGACGAGGGCATCGAACCTGGCGCGCTCCGCGGCGGGGAGCAGCTCCGCCTCGCCGTGCCTGACCCCGAGCAGGGCAGTGCCCGGATGCGCGACCACCTCGCCGTCAGAGATCGAGATCGCGAGCAGGTCGTCGGTCAAAAGCGGCGCGCCGGCGAGCGCCAGGCGGAGCGCAAGGGAGGTCTTGCCCGAGTGCGAGGGGCCGGTGATCGCGATCGCGCCGCCGCCGATCGTCACCCCGCTCGCGTGCAGCAGCTCGATGCCGCGCAGCAGCGCCGCGATCGGCAGCACCCGCGCGACCAGGAAGCGCTCCCGGCGCCAGGGCTCGGTCCCGTCCTCGCAGCGGGCGACGGTCGCAGCGGCGTCGAGGCGGTAGCGGCCGAAGCGGCCGGCGTCCATCAGGTAGCCGGCCTCCGCGTGGCGGTCGATCCGCAACCCGACGCTGCCATCGGGGAACCGGATCTGCTCGACGCACTCCGCCTCCTCCGCCGGCCACTCGCGCCCAAGCTCCGCGGCTGGAACGGCGACGAGGCGCAGGGGGGCCGTCGCGGCGCCGGTCGCCGGCACGAGAGCCGGCACGGCGAGCTCGGTCTCCACATCGATGCCAAAGGCTCGGAAGAGCATCACCACGTAACGCCTGCCCAGCCGTCGTCCTTGCGGTCGCGGGCAGAAGAAGGGCGGCGCCGGGACCGTTCTCGGCAGTGTGGCCACCAGCAGCGCCCAGACGCTCCAACCGGTCCGCGACGAGCCAGTCTCGGCGCCGCCGGCGCTGACCTTCGCCGGGGTCTCCAAGGCATGGGGGAAGGGGGAGGCACGGCTGACCGTGCTCGACTCGGTCGACCTCGAGCTGGCTGCCGGGTCGGCAACCTGGGTCGGTGGTCGCAACGGGGTCGGCAAGACGACGCTGCTGCGGATAGCCGGGGGGATGATCCACCCCGAGCAGGGCTCGGTCGAGCTCGCCGGCCTGCAGCCGCGCCGCGACCGGCGCGAGTACCAGCGCCAGGTTGGGTTCCTCTCGGCCGGCGACCGCGGGCTCTACCCGCGGCTCACCGTCCGTCAGCACCTCGACCTCTGCGCCCGCATCGCGCTGATCCCGCGGCGCCGGCGGCAGGACGCGGTGGAGTCCTCCCTGGAGCACTTCGAACTGGGCCCCCTGGCGCCCCGGCGCACCGACCGCCTCTCGCTCGGGCAGCGCCAGCGACTGCGGTTGGCGCTCTCCGTCCTGCATGGGCCTAGCCTGCTGCTGCTCGACGAGCCCCGCAACAGCTTCGACGCTGAGGGGAACGCCCTGCTCGAGCAGGTGGTCCGCGAGCTCCTCGCCGGCGGCGGCATCGTCCTCTGGTGCTCGCCCGATGACACTCCGTCGGGCTTCTCCTTCGACCGCCGGTTCGAGCTGTCCGCGGGCCGGCTGGAGGCCAGATGAGCGTCGCCCGCTGCTACCTGGACGCCGCGCTGGGGATAGTCCGGCGGGACTTCACGATCCTGCTCACCTACCGGATGCAGGTGGTGACGCAGTTCTTTGCCCCGCTCTTCTCACTGGTGATCTTCTACTACATCGCCAAGCTGGTTCAGGTCGGGTCGTTCGTCACCGCCGCCGACTATTTCGGCTTCGTCGTGGTCGGTCTGGTGATCGCCCAGGTCCTGCAATCGGCGATGACCGGGCCGGCGCTGTTCCGGCAGGAGCTCGTCGCCGGGACCTTCGAGCGGATGCTGCTCTCGCCCTTCGGCGCCGTCGCCGGGATCGTCTCGATGCTGGTCTTCCCGCTGCTCAACGCCTGCGTGATGGCGACGGTCACGCTGCTGATCGCCGCCACCGTGTTCGGCATGCAGGTCCAGTGGCCGGACGCGCTGCTGGCGCTGCCGGTCGGGATCGCCGGCGCGATCGCCTTCTGCGCGATCGCGCTCTTCTTCCTCTCCGCGACGGTCCTGTTCAAGCAGAACGCCGGCACCACCTGGGTGACGGCGGCGATCACGGTCGTCAGCGGCGTCTACTTCCCGGTCGCGCTGCTGCCGGGCTGGATCTCCTGGGCGGCCGACGTGCAGCCGTTCACCGCCACCGTCGACCTGCTGCGACACCTCCTGGTCGGGACCCCGCTGAAGGAGAGCCCGGCGCTGCTGGCGGTCCAACTGGCCGCTTTCATCGCCGTGCTGGCGCCCCTGGGGCTGCTCGCCCTCTCGCGCGCGGTCGAGGCGAGCCGCCGGCGCGGCACCGTGATCGAGTACTAGCCGATCGGGCGCCGGGTGGGAGAAAAGTAGGGTTCCACAAGACGCTGCCGCAAGCCCGCGTTACTCGGACGTGGGACAAGCGGTCCAATCCAATAACGAGCTGCGGGCGACGGTCGGAGTCTGTGCGCCGGGCCCGATGCTCGACCGGATCCGCGAGACGATGGAGGGCCAGGGGCTCGCGCCGCTGCACGAGGTTGGCGACGTCCCGGAGCTGCTGGGGGTCTGCGAATCGGCGCTGCCGGGGATCGTCGTGATCGCCGTCCCACGGCCCGATACCGCCACGGTGGAGGCGGTCCGGGCCCTGCGCCAAGCCTCCGAGCCGGTCGTCGACGTGGTCGTCGTCTGCGACCGCTCCGGAGACGGCGACGTCCACCGCGCGCTCGCGGCGGGTGTGACCGGGGTGGTCCTGAACGAGGAGGTCGAGCGTGCCCTGTTGCCCGTGCTGAGGGTGGTCGACGCCGGGCAGGTGTCGGTGCCGGGCGCGCACGGCGACGAAATCCGGGCCCGGGTCCTGACCAACCGCGAGAAGCAGATCCTCGGCCTCGTCGTGATGGGGATGACCAACGCCCAGATCGCGGCGAAGCTCTTCCTCGCTGAGAGCACGGTCAAGAGCCACCTCTCTTCCTCTTTCGCCAAGCTCAACGTC
Source organism: uncultured Actinomycetes bacterium (assembly GCA_963832155.1). GTDB lineage: Bacteria > Actinomycetota > Thermoleophilia > Solirubrobacterales > 70-9 > VAYN01. Next base: position 2,161,740 of record CAWHTB010000002.1, on the reverse strand, counting down.
GCCTCCCGCAGCGAGGCGGTCAACCTGATCCTCGACCCCCGCCGCGGCAGCGGGCTCGGGATCCTCAAAATCCCCTCCGAGCCGGTGGTCTCGCGACGGCGTTCGGTTGCGGGGAACGGCAGCCGGTGAGTTCCCCCTCGGTCGCCCTCGTCCACGACTACCTGCTGGTCAGGCGCGGCGCCGAGCGAACCTTCGAAGCGATCGCCGAGTGCTGGCCGCGAGCGCCGATCTACACGCTGCTCTACGACGAGGACGGGACCGAAGGCCGCTTCGCCGGCCGCGAGATCAACACCTCCTACCTGCAGCGTCTCGGGGTCAGCCAGCGCCGCTTCCGCACCCTGCTGCCGGCCTTCCCGCGGGCGGTGCGCTCGCTGCCGCTGACGTCCTACGACCTGGTCGTCTCCAGCAGCAGCGCCTTCGCGCATGCCGTCCGGATCCGCGACGGCGCGCGCCACGTCTGTTACTGCCACAGCCCCTTCCGCTACGCCTGGTTCGAGTCCGAGCGGGCGCTGGCCGAGGTGCCCTCGGTGCTGCGCCCGGCGCTGCGCCGGACGCTGACCGGGATCCGGCGCGCCGACCGGCTCGCGGCGCGGGAGCCAACGCGCTACGTCTCCAACTCGGCGATCACCCGCGAACGCGTCCGCAGCTACTGGGGCCGTGCTTCCAGCGTCGTCCACCCGCCGGTGGAGGTGGAGCGGTTTGCACCCGCCGCCCCCGAGCGCTACCTGCTGGTCGTCTGCGAGCTGGTCCGACACAAGCGCGTCGACCGAGCCCTCGAGGCGGCGAGGCGGGCGCAGGCCACGGTGTACGTGGTGGGAGAGGGTCCCGAGCGGGCGCGACTGCAGGCGGAGTACTCCCCCGGCGCCAGGTTCCTCGGCCGGGTCGGCGACACCGAGCTTGCCCAGCTCTACGCCCGCTGCCGGGCCCTGCTCCTGCCCAATGTGGAGGAGTTCGGGATCGCCGCGGTGGAGGCGATGGCAGCCGGCAGGCCGGTGGTCGCGCTCGCCGCCGGTGGCGCCCTGGAGACCGTGATCGACGGCGAGACCGGGGTGCTGGTCCACGGCGGTGACATCGACGGGCTCGCCCGGGCGATCGCCGAGACCGACTTCGAGGCCTTCGACCCGGCGCGGATCTCCGCCCACGCCGCCAGGTTCTCCAAGCCCGTCTTCCAGGCCCACTTCCGGGCCGAGGTGGAATGGGCGGAGCGGACCGAGCTGCCGGTTCAGCCGGCAACCGAGCTGCTGGTCACTTCCTCGTAGACCTCGAGCACGGCGCCGGCGTGGCGCTCGCACCCGAAGCGCAACCGCGCTTCCAGGCGCCCCCGCTCTCCCATCGCCGACATCCGCGGCCTGTCACCCAGCAGGGAGTCGATCGCCTGCGCCCACGCCTGCGGTTGCGTGGGCGGCAGGGTGATGCCCGCCTCGCCGTCGCCGAGCAGCTCCGGCGGCCCGCCCAGCTCCGTCGCCACGACCGGGACGCCGGCCGCCATCGCCTCGATCACCGAGCGCCCGAACGGCTCCTCCCAGGAGGGGACGAGCACCAGGTCCACGGCACGGAGGATCTCCGGCACGTCGTCGCGCTCGCCGAGGAACCGGACCGAGTCAGAGAGGCCGAGCTGGTGTGCCTGGCTCTTCAGCGAGTCGAGGTAGGCGGGGTTGTCGTAGCGGGTCGCGGCGCTGTCGAACTTCGCCGATCCGACCAGCAGCAGCGTCGCGCCGGGGTGTCGGGGGGCGAGCGAGGAGAGCACCGCGATCGCGTCGTCCTGCGCCTTCCACGGGGTGATCTGGGCGATCACGGCGAGCACCACCGGCTCTGGCGGCAGGCCGAGCCGGGCACGGGCTTGCTCGCGGCTGAGCGTGAGATCGCCGAACCGGGCGACGTCGACCGCGTTGTGGACGACGTGGGCCGTCTCGCCGACGCGGCCGAGGCCGGCGCGGGTGTGGGCGGAGTTGGCGATCAACGCGTCGGCCCGGCCGATCGCCCGTAACGAGAGGTTGGAGGCCGGCCCGGGGGGAAGGCAGTCGCGGACGTGGACCACGGTCGGTGGCGCGGCGGCGGTGGCGACGATCCCGGCCCGGATCGAGTTGGCGTGGACGACCTCGGCCCGCCGCGACGCCGCGATCGCCCGCACCTGCGCTGCGGCTCGCGCCATCTCCAGCAGCGCTCGCGGCGTTCGCACCGCGTGCAGGCGGAGGCTGCCGTCGGTCCCCTGAATCGGGACCCGCTCGACGCCGACCTCCCGCACTCGCTCCGCCAGCGCTCCCGGCGGGCAGGCGACGGTGGGCTCGATCTGCCCGGGGAGGCTCTCCAGCAGGGAGATCAAGGAGTGCTCACCACCGCTGACCCGGCCGGTGTGGTTGACGTAGAGGACCCGCACGTCAGCCGCCGCGACCCCGGCCGGCCACCGATTCGACCAGCTCGCCGACCCGGGCGGCGATCACCGGCCAGGCGAATTCCGCAGCCCGCTCCGCTCCCGCCGCGCCCATCCGCTCCCGCTGCTCCCGATCGCGCAGCAGCTCGACCAGGGCGTTGCCGACGACGACGTGGTCCTCGGGATCCACGAGGAGCCCGGTCCGCCCGTCGCTGACCGCGTCGAGGGCGCCGCCCACCGCCCCGGCGACGACCGGGCAGCCGTGCGCGTTCGCTTCCAGGTAGACGATCCCGAAGCCCTCGCCGGCGAAGCCGCCGGCGGGCATCCGGCTCGGCATCGCGAAGACGTGGGCGCGCCGCAGCCACTCGTCGCGCTCGGCGTCGCTGACCGCGCCGAGGAACCGGATCACGTCCGGGCCGAGCCCCGCCGAGCGGGCCAGCTCGGCGATTGCCGGCCGCAGGGGCCCGTCGCCGATCACCACCCAGCGCGCCCCCGGCACCCGCGAGCTGACCAGGGACATCGCCCTGACCATCACGTCGTGGCCCTTGTAGCGGTCCTCCATGCGGGCGATCGTGAGCACCGTCGGCTGCTCGGAGCGCAGCCCCTCGTCGCGGCTCGCCGGAAGGTCGACGCCGGGATGGATCCGGTGGATCCGGTCGGCGTGGCCGCCTGCCTCTTCGATCAGGCCGCTGGTGTAGCCGCTGACCGCGATCGAAGCGTCGGCGTTGCGTGCCGCAAAGCCGGCCAGGCGCGGCCGGACGCCGATCTCCTTGCCGTGGAAGTACTGGATCACCGGGACGCCGCGGATCCGGCGGACCAGTGAGGCCGCCGGGCTCATCACCAGGTGCGCACTGAGCACCACTTGCGGCTTGAACGCGCTCGCCTCGGCCAGCGCCGCCGCGTTCAGCGCCATCATCGCCGCCGGACGGGGAGCCGGCGGCAGCCGCACCCGTCGGACGTCGATCTCGCCATCGCGGTCGAACTCCTCAGCCCCGGGGACGTCGAGGGTGACGACCCGGCACTGCAGGTCCGGCATGTTGGAGACGACGCGGTGCACGAGCAGCTGGATCCCCCCCGGCGCCGGGGGGAAGTCGGGGGTGAGGACGAGCGTCCGCATCAGTCCTCGGCCCGGCCGCGGAAGCGGTCCAGCCAGAGGCCGGCAGCGAGCAGCGGCCAGAGCAGGTGGCTGTGATCGGCGCGGCCAGAACGGTGTTCGGCCAGCAGCCGGGCGGCGGCGTCGGCGCGAATCCATCCCTCCTCGTAGAGACAGCCGCGAGCGATCTGGTCCTCCATCCGCGCCGCCAGCGGCCCCGCCAGCCAGGCGGCGATGGGGGGCAGGAAGGCGGCCTTGCGGCGCTGGGGGGCGTCCGGAAGCAGCTGGGAGAGGAGGCGCCGCAGCAGCAGCTTGCCACCGCCCGCGAGGTGGATCGAGGGCGAGACGCTGATCGCGAACTCGGCCAGCTCCCGTTGCAGGTAGGGGGTGCGCAGCTCCAGCGAGGCCAGCATCCCGGCCCGGTCGGCCTTGACGAGGACGTCGTCGGGCAGCCAGTTGACCTGGTCGAGGCTCATCAGCGCGCCGGCGACCGAGTAGGAGCGGGAGGAGGCTATGTCGCTGCTCACCGAGTCGAGAACCCGGTCTCCGCGCGCAGCCCCCTGCAGTCGCGGCCCGTAGAGGCCGTCGCGCTCGTGGCGCCGCCCGGCCGTCACCCAGTCGAGGTGCCGCTCGGCCACCGGACGCGGGACCGCCAGGTCGAGCGCTCGCCGCACCATGGGGCTGGTCGGCTTTGCCCGCGGGATCCGCGCGGCGAGGCGGCCGGCGCCGCCGAGCCCCGCCGGCGCCCGGGCCAGCCAGGCGTAGCGGGGGTAGCCGCCGAAGAGCTCGTCGGCGCCCTCGCCGCCGATCGCCACCGTGACTTCCTCGCGGGCGAACTCGGCGACGGCGTGAAGCGGGACGACGGCGGCGTCGGCGAGCGGCTGGTCGAGCGCGGCGAGCAGCGAGGGAACCCGCGCTTCGACGTCGCGGCGACCGAGGGCGACGTCGTGGTGGTCGCTGCCGATCTGGGCGGCCATCGCACGGGCGGTGGGACGCTCGTCGAGCTGGCCGCTGGCGCCCTCGTAGCCGACCGTGAAGGTCTTCAGCCGGTTCGAGGACTGTTGCGCGGCGATCGCCGCGATCACGGTCGAGTCGAGGCCGCCGCTGAGGAAGACGCCGAGCGGGACGTCTGCGAGCAGCCTGCCCTTGATCGAGCGTTCGAGCAGGCGCCCGGTCTCGGCGGCGAGTTCCCGCGGCGACTCCTTCAGCTCGGTGACCGGTGTCGGCGGCGTCCAGTAGGGCCGCACTTCGGCCCTTTCGGTGCCGCGCTCCCAGAGCAACAGGTGGCCGGGTGGCACCTGGCTGATCCCCTCCAGGATCGAGCCGTAGATGCGCGGCACGTAGCCGAGGACAAAGAAAGCATCGAGCGCCTCGGGGTCGATATCGGGGCTGGTCCCCAGTCCGGCGACAAGGGCCCCCAGCTCAGAGGCGAAGACGAGCTCGCCGCCGCGACGGGTGTAATAGAGCGGCTTCTCGCCGAACCGGTCGCGCGCCAGCAGCAGGCGTTGGGCACGGGAGTCCCAGATCGCCAGCGCGAACATCCCCTCGAGCACGTGGACGAGGTCCTGCCCGTAGTCCTCGTAGAGGTGGGGGAGGACCTCGGTGTCCGAGCCGCCCTGCAGCCGGTGGCCGCGCCCGGCGAGGCGGCGCCTGATCTCCGGGTGGTTGTAGATCTCGCCGTTGAAGGCGGTCCAGATGGTGCCGTCCTCGTTGGAGCGCGGCTGGTGACCGTCCTCGATGTCGATCACGCTGAGCCGCCGGGCGCCGAGGGCGACGTCGCCGCCGGGGCTGAGGTAGATGCCCTCCTCGTCGGGCCCGCGGTGGCGCAGAGCCGCGCACATCGCCGCGACCGCACGGCGGTCGGGGTCTGAGGTGGAGCCGCAGATTCCGCACATCCGGCAGGACAACGGCCCTCAGATCGTGTCCCTTCTGACGGCGCGGCCGTGCTCAGGGCGGAAACTCGCGCGCAAGTCGGGAGCGCGGCGGAGCGTTGCTAAACGTCATGACTGGCGACGCCACCGAGCAGCGCGACATTCAGGCCTACCTGCGCCCGGTGCTCTCGCGCTGGTGGCTGATCCTGCTGGTGGTGGTGCCGGTGACCGTCGGCGCTTACCTCTACTACGACCAGAAGCCGAAGAGCTACCAGGCTTCGACCGAGCTATTCGTGCAGACGTCCAGTCTCGACCAACTTCTGCTCGGCAGCGATGGCGGCTCCGGCGACACCTCCTCGGTGGAAAACCTGGCCCTGCTGATCCAGACCAGCGCGGTCGGTGACCAGGTCGCGCGCGACCTGACCGAACCGCCCGGTGGCCGTGGCGAGGCCGCCGCCAAGCAGGCGGCGGCGAACGAAGCGGCGCTGGCGGGGGTTATCGGCGCCGCCCCGGTCGAAAAGAGCAACTTCATCGTCGTCACCGCGGTCGCTCCCTCGCCCCAGGGGGCGGCTCGCCTGGCCAACGCCTACGCCCACGCTTTCATCTCCACCCAGGCACGGGAGCTGCGCGGGGAAGCGAACCAGACCGTCACCGCGGCGCGCCAGCAGCTGCGCGAAGTCGCGCCCGGGGAACCGGCTCAGCGGGCTCTGCTGGAAGAGAAGATCCAGACCCTCGAACTGATCGCCGCGCAGCCGGCGAGCCGAACCGGCATCGACCAGGTGGAGTCGGCGGTGCCGCCGATCTCCGCGACCGGTCACGACCCGGTCGGCAACGCGATCTTCGCCTTCGTGGTCAGCCTGATGCTTGCGATCGCCGGCGCCTTCGGGCTCGAGTACCTGAACCGCCGCATCTCCAGCATCGAGGGGGTCGAAGAGATCTTCGAGGCGCCGATCCTGACCGAAATCCCCACGGTCGACTCGCCGGCGCCGCTCGATGGTTCCGGGGTCGGCATGGCGAAGCCCTTGCACGAGCCGTTCCACCGCCTGCAGACGAACCTCGACATGCTCGCCTACGAGCGCCCGCTGCGGACGATCGTCGTCGTCAGCGCCGCTCCCGGTGAGGGCAAGTCGATCGTCACCCGCAACCTGGCGCTCGCCTACCGTGAGGCCGGGCGCAACGTCGCCGTCTTCGACGCCGACTTCCGTCGACCCAGCCTCGGCGGCCTGCTGGCGGCAGCGGAGGGGCCCGGGCTGACCGACATCCTCGCTGGCCGCGTCAGCCTCGGCGAGGCGATCCAGGAAGTCCAGGTCCCGACCAACGGGAACGGCGCGTCGAACCACGTGCCGGTGGGCGCCACCATCACCGCCCCCGACAAGCTCAGCCAGGGCGAGCTGGCGATGGTGCCGGCGGGGGCTCACGCCGGCGATCTCACCGCGACGCTTGCCTCGGGTCAGCTGCGGGAGACGCTGGCCGCGGCCGCCGGCGCCTACGACACCGTGATCGTCGACTCCGCCCCCGTGCTGGCCGCCGCCGACGTGCTGCCGCTGCTGGCTGAGGCCGACGGCGTCCTGGTGGTCACCCGCCTCGGCGTCAGCACCCGAGACTCGGCGCGGCGCCTGTTGACGGCGATCGGGCGGGTGCCGAACGCCCACCTGGTCGGCGTCGTCGTCAACGGGATCCCCTCGCGCATCTACCGGACTCGCGCGTATGGCTACTACTACGGCTAGGGTCGCCGGCGGCTTCGACAGAACCTTCCTGCGGCCGCTCGGAGCTCTCGCGACCGCCGCCCTCCTGGCGCTCTGCGGGCTGACGATCGCGGTACAGGTCCCAAGCCCGTCGCCGCTGTTCGCGTTCGCCGCGATCTCGGGGCTGGCGGTCGTCGCCTGGATGCTGTTGAGCGAGCGCTATGCCTGGAGCCTGGCGGTCCTGATGCTTTACCTGGGCCTCCTCGACGGCTACCTGAAGCTGCGCACCGGCTCCTCGAACATGACCCTGGTCCGGGACCTTCTGCTCTACGCGATCGTCGCCGGCGCTCTGCTGCGGGCGGCGGTGCGCCATCGCCCCCTGCAACTGCCGCCGCTCGCCGGCTGGGTGATCGCCTGGGTCGCGGTGGTGGCAATCCAGATCGCCAACCCCGAGAACGGGACCCTGCAGCACTCGATCTCCTCGGTCCGTCCCCACGTCGAGTTCGTGCCGCTGTTCTTCCTCGCCTACTTCGTGATCCGGAGCCAGGCGCGGCTGCGGGCATTCCTCGTCCTCCTGCTCACCGTCGCCGCCGTCAACGGCGTCGTCGGCCTGGTTCAGACCAACCTCACCCCCGAGCAGTTCAGCGCCTGGGGGCCCGGGTACGAGAGGGCGCTGACCGACGAGAACAACGTCGCGCCGCGGACCTTCGCCGACGAGGAGGGGGAAGTCCACAACCGGCCGTTCGCCCTCGGAGGCGACTTCGGCTTCGGCGGCACGGTCGGGATGCTGGCGATCCCGGCGGCGCTGGCGCTTCTGGCGATCTCCGGCGGCGGCCCCTTCCGCCTCCTCGTCCTGCTGCTCCTAGCCGGGGCGGCACTCGGGGTGCTCACCTCCGGAGCCCGCGTGGCGGTGATCGGGTCGGTGGTCGCCGTTCTCGCCTATGCCGGGCTCACCGTCACCTCTCGGGCCGGTTTGCGGACGGTGGTCGCGGTCGCGGTCGCGGCGCTTGTCGGCTACGGGACCGTCACCTACTTTGCCGCCAACGGCAAAGAGGGCTCGCTCGACCGCTACGGAAGCATCGACAGCCCGAGCAAAGCGATCAGCACCGCCTACGACTACCGGCGGGAAACCCTCGAGCAGATTCCCGTCTACATAAGGGAGATCCCGCTGGGGGCGGGGATCGGCTCGAAGGGACCGGCGGCAAGCCGGGGAGGCGATGGCGGCGCCGGACTGAACGGGGAGAGCGAGCCGACCTTCCTGCTGATCGAGCTGGGGATCCCCGGTCTCGTGGTGATGCTCGGGTTCAACCTCGCCTTGTTCTACCTGGCGGTGACCAGGATCCGCCGGATCGCCGACCGCGAGACGCGGGTTCTGCTGACCGCGATCGCGGCGCCGCTGTTCGCCCTCTTCGCCACCTGGTTCGCCGGCATCGGCACGGCCAGCGTTCCCGGCGCTCCCTACCTCTGGTTCGCCGCCGGCGTCCTCGCCTTCTGGCTCGCCAATCCCAACATGTGGCAGCGATGGTCGAGCGCGTAGTCCTCGTCCACAGCGACCGCGGCCGGCCGGTGGACGGGATCCGCGATTACTGCACGCGCCTGGCCGACGAGCTGCCGCGCCACTCGGTCCGCGGCGAGCTGCGCACCTGGCCCGAGGTGGGCGAGTGGGGTGCCGATTCGGCGATCGTCCTCCAGTACAGCCCGTTCTGCTTCGCCCGCTGGGGCTTCGCCCCGCGGCTGCCGGCCTGGGCGCTCGCGACCAAGGCCCGCCGGGGGGCATCGGTGGCGCTGATGGTGCACGAGCCGTTCGTCTCGATGGAGACCTGGCGCACGACCGCGATGGGGCTGTGGCAGCGGGCGCAGCTGGGGGCGCTGCGGCTCGGCGCCGACGTCGTCTTCACCTCGATCGACACCTGGGCCGAGCGGTTGCAGGGTGCCCCCGGCGGTCCAGAGGTCCGCCACCTCCCGGTCGGCTCGAACCTCCCCGACCGCCGCGATCGTCGGCAGGAGGCGCGCGCTGAGCTTGGCGCCGAGGAGGGCACCATCGTATTGGCGACGATCGGGCGCGAGCATCCCTCCTGGCTCGGCGCCTACGTCGTCGCCGCGGCCAACGCGGTTGCGGCAACCGGCCAGCCGACCGTCCTGCTTGCCCTCGGCGCCGAGGCGCCGCCGCTGCCGGGTCTCGACCCGGCGATCGCGGTCCACGCCCCCGGCTACCTGGAGGCGAGTGAGCTTTCCGCCCAGCTGGCGGCGGCAGACATCTTCCTGGCGCCGTTGGTCGACGGCGTTTCGACCCGCCGCGGCACCCTGATGGCGGCGCTGCAGCACGGTCTCGCCGTGCTCGGCACCGAGGGACCGTTGAGCGACAGGGTCCTGCGCGAGTCCGGCGAGGCGCTGCGTCTGACGCCGGTTGGCGACAAGTCGGAGTTCGCGGACGCGGCGGCGGCGCTCGCCGTCGATCCGCCGGCGCGCGGGGCAATGGGGGCGGCGGCGCGGGGACTCTACGAGCGCCGCTTCGACTGGCCGGTGATCGCCGGGGAGATGCTGGCGGCGTTGCCGGACCGGCGATGACGGTGCGGGTGCTCATCGTCGCCCCCTGGGGCGAGCGCCTCGGCGGCGCCGAGGAGATGCTGTGGCTGGCGCTCCGCAACTTCGACCCCGAGCGGGTGCGCCCGACGGTGGTCTTCCTCGGCGAGGGTGAGTTTGCCGCCGAGGTCGCCGCGCTGGGGATCGAGACGGAGGTGATCCCGGCGGGCCGGCTGCGCAATCCGCTCAGCACCCTGCGGGCCCTTCGCCGGCTGACCTCGTTGCTGCGGCGGACGCGGCCGGACCTGGTCCTCGATTGGAGCGCCAAGACCCAGCTCTACGGTGCCACCGCGGCGCTGGCGGCGGGGATCCCGTCGCGGGTCCTCTGGTGGCAGCACCAGGTGCCGGATGGCCACTGGCTCGACCGGGTGGCGACGCTGCTGCCGGCGCGGGCGATCGGGTGCTCCTCGCGGGCGGGGCAGGAGGCCCAGGCGCGGCTGCGGCCGCTGCGGCCGACCTTCGTCGTCAACCCCGGCGTCGAGGCCCGTGAGCGGGCGCCGGAGGAACGCGAGCGGCTGCGCACGGAGCTCGGTATCCCGGCGGAGCGATCGGTCGTCGGCCTGGTCGGCAGGCTGCAGCCGTGGAAGGGCCAGGACCGCTTCGTCGAGGCGCTGGCACAGCTCGGGGAGCGCGGCGCCGACGTGCACGGCCTGCTGGTGGGAGGCGATGCCTATGAGCTCTCGCCGGACTACGCGGCGGAGGTGCGGCGGAAGATCGCCCGGCTCGGGCTGGACGGGCGGGTGACGATGACCGGCCAGGTGGACGATGCCGGCGCCTACTTCGAGGCGATGGAGGTGGCGGTCAACGCCTCCGAAGAGGAGCCCTTCGGGATCGTCTTGCTGGAGGCGATGGAGGCCGGGGTGCCGGTGGTCGCGGTGGGCCGCGGCGGCCCGCTCGAGATCGTCGAGCGCGACGTCACCGGCACCCTGGCCGAGAGCGGCGAGCCGGCGGCGCTGGCGGCCGCGATCGAGCGCACGCTCGCCGACTCCGGCCGCCGCACCGAAATGGGGGAAGCGGCGCGCCGCCGTTGTCGGGAGCGGTTCGGCGCCGCCGCGATGGCCGAGCGGCTGACCGACGAGCTGGTGGAGTTGGCCGGTGGCTGAGGCGGCGCCGAGCGGCAAGGAGGTCACCCTCGTCGCCAACAACGTCGGCGGGGTGGGCGGTATGGAGCGGCAACTGACCGAGCTGGTCAACGGCCTGCTGGCGGCTGGCGATCGGGTGACGGTGATCTCCTGGACCTGCGACCTGCCGCCCCACCCGGGCCTGCGCTGGATCCGGGTGCCGGGACCCTCGCGGCCATTCTCGATCGCCTATCCCTGGTTCATGCTCGCTGCCTCGGCGCTCGCCGGCCTGCGCGGTCGCGGCCTCCTCCACAGCACCGGGGCGATCGTCCTCGGCCGGGTCGACGTCTGCACCGTCCACTTCTGCCACCGCGCCTTCGGGACGCTGCCGTCGTTCTCGCGCGCCTCGCGCCCCGGGCTCGCCTACCGGGCGAACGCGCGGGTGGCGGGGGCGATGAGCCGCCTGGCCGAGCGCTGGTGCTACCGGCCGCGGCGCGCGCGGCGGCTGGTCGGCGTCTCCACCGGGGTCGCGCGAGAGCTGCACGAGCACTTCCCGCGGATGCGCGAGCGGATCGAGGTGATCCCCAACGGCGTCGACACCGAGGCCTTCCACCCGCCCCCCGAGGGCCGCGACGGCGGCCCGCTGAAGGCGCTCTTCGTCGGCGGCGAGTGGGAGCGCAAGGGCTTGAAGGTGGCGCTCGAGGCGGTGGCGCTGAGCCCGCCGGCGGAGCTGGTCGTGATCGGCGAGGGTGATGCCGACTCCTACGGTCGCCTGGCCGAGCGCCTCGGGGTCGCTGACCGGGTCCGGTTCGTCGGTGCCGTCGACGCGGTCGCCGAGTGGTACCGGCGCGGCGACGTCTTCGTCCTGCCGACCGCGTATGAGACCTTCTCCCTGGTCACCTACGAGGCTGCCGCCTCGGGCCTGCCGCTCCTCGTGACCAAGGTCAACGGTGTCGAAGACCTGCTGCGTGAGGGCGTCAACGGGTGGTTCGTCGACCGTGAGGCGGAGCTGGTCGCCGACCGCCTGCGACGGTTGCAGAGCGACCCCGGGCTGCGGCGGGAGATGGGTGGGAGGGCGCGCGAGGACAGCCTGCGCTTCTCCTGGTCACGGGTGGTCGAGGACTACCGCCGGCTATACGCGGCGGGGCCTTCGGCGCTCGAACGCTCGGCACCGTAGCCCCACTCGGCGATCAGGTCGCGCCCGAGCCGGTGCCCGAGCGCGGCGACGTGGGGCCTCGCCCGCTCGCGCAGCCACTCGGCCAGCTCGGGGTCCAGCGGCCGCGGTGCTTCGAGCACGAGGCGGTCGTAGGCGACCGCAACCGCCCGCCGCCGCAGCCGCCGCGGAACCGCCGAGCGTGCCTTCGCCACCATGCCGCCACCGTGGGTCGCGCGGCGCACCAGCGAGCGCATCCGCCGCGAGCGCAGGGCGACCCCGCCGGCGTTGTGGTCGGCGAGGACGGGGCGGAACCCCGGGTCGACGCCGAGGAAGTCGTAGACGCGACGGACGGTGCCGGCGTTGTCGCGGCGGAAGTCGTCGTAGACCAGTGCCAGGATCTGGTCGGTGGGGAAGCTCGCGGCGAACCGGTCGAAGTGCTCCTCGTACCGGAGCCGGTCGGTCGAGTAGGCGAGCATCTCCGGGATCAGGCAGCCCTCCGGCAGCTGCCGGCCGACGCGGCGGGCGGGCTCCAGCCGGATCGCCTCGCCGAGGTCCTTGACGTCCTCGCCCTCGGCAGTCGCGTTCTTCAGCAACTGCAGGTGGTAGGAGCGGAGGAAGTCGACCGGCTCGCGGAAGATCATGATCAGGCGCGCCGCCGGGTCGAACTCGCGGATCAGCGCCGGCGACTCGCGCGAGTAGAGGTAGGCGGCGCTCGCCTCGCCGCAGCGCTGTCCCGGCTCGGCCGCGTCGAAGAGCGAGAGGTACTCCGCCTCGGTACGCCCCACGAACAGGCTCGGCGGTCCCGGGGCGCGGCACCAGGACGGGCAGAAGTAGTTGGTCTCCTCCGGTGCGCAGACGAACAGCTCGGGGTGTTGGTGGAGGAACCGCGCCAGCGCGGTAGTGCCGCTCTTGGAGTGGCCGACCACGAAGAAGGAGGGGCGGTTTGGTTTCCCTTCGGCGCTCATCCGGTCACCCCATCAACGCCGGCTGCGCGGCCTTGCTTGCGCCCCGCAGGCGGGCCAGCCGCTCGGTGTAGATCTCGAGCGTTTCGGCGGCGATCTGCTCCCAGCTGAGCGAATCGGCGAGGGCGACGCCGCGGGTGGAGAGTCGCGCCAGCTCACCGGGGTCGGCGAGCAGGTCCGCCACCCGCTCGCCCAGCGCTCGGCCGTCGCCGCGGGGGAGGAGCAGGGTGCGGTCGAGGTGCGGCACGGTCTCGCGGGCACCGGGCGCGTCGTAGGCGACCACCGGGAGGCCGGCCGCGAGCATCTCGACGATGCTGAAGGGGAAGCCCTCGACGTAGCTCGGCAGGATCCCGACCGAGGCATCCCCGAGCAGGCCGGGCAGCTCGTCGGGCTCGAAGCTCGGCACCACCTCGATCCCGGCCGGGTCGCCACCGCACTCGGCGATCACCTGCTCGGCGGGGGCGCCGGTGCCGAGGAACCGGAACCCGGCGTCGGGCACGCGGGCGCGGACCGCGGCGATGATCCGGCGGGCATCGGCTGAGCCCTTGCGGCGGCTCCAGGAACCGACGAAGGCGACCACGGGACGACGCTCCGGCGAGGAGCGCCGCGCGGCGGCGAAGGCCGCCGCCCGCTCGCGACTCAAGCCGTGCACCAACTTGACGGTCTTGCCGTCGATTCCGAGCTCGTCCCGGGCGTAGGCCTCCTCATCGGAGTTGAGCACGTTGAGCAGGTCGCAGTTCTCGATCATGAGGCGGTGGTGGCGCTCGGCGAAGGTGCGCTGGGCCCATCGCGGCAGCCGGGTCGCCGGGCGGGCGCCGCCGCCGGCCGCGCGGTCGGCGGCGAGGAACTCGCGCTCGTAGATCGGCAACAGCCCGGTTGAGCGGGCGACGAGGAGGCCGGAGAAGCCGAGGCGCGACTTGCTCGCCCAGAGGCTGCCGGCGCGCGCGTCGATGACGTCGTAGGCGTCGGCCCGCTCGCGGATCCAGCCGCTCGCGACGCGGCCGAAGCTGCGGGTGAAGCCGGCCAGGCGGGGCATCGCGGGCGGCTTCGGGAAGGCATCTTCCCAGGCGAACCGATCGACCCGGTGGCCGATCGCCTCGAACTGCTCGGCGAGCTCGATCTGGACCCTGGGACCCCCGAGGCGCCGGTCCCAGGGGGCATTGAGGACCATCAGGATGCGCAGCGGTCTGTCCGGGTGCGTCCGCGTCAACCGACCGACTTGGGGCTCGGCAGGTTTTCCGCCCGGGCCAGCAGAGTGGCTGCCAGCAGGCGCGAGGTGCGGCGGCGGTCGAACCGCTCGGCCAGCTGGCGGGCAGCCGCGGAGAGGGCGGGGAGGTCTAGCTGCGGCAGCAGCTCGATCGTGGCTTCGGCGAACTCCGAACGCGGAATCACCAGCCGCGGGTCGAGCGACCGGACGATCTCCGAGGCGCCGACCTCGGGGGTGACGATGGGCACGGTGCCCGACGCCATCGCCTCGAGGACGACGAAGGAGAAGCCGTCCGAGCGTGAGGGAAGGACGAGGACATGGCTGCGCCCGAGCGTCTCCGGCACATCGGTCCCGCGCGCGAAGCGGGCGCTTTCGGAAATCCGGCGCGACCACGGGCAGGTCGGCCCGCCGACCGCCTCGACCACGCCGGTGCGCAGGCGCGCCGCGAGCTCGGCGACGACGTCGACCCCCTTGCGCAGCGAGAGCGGGCCGATGAAGGCGATCCGCAGGTCCTCCGACTTCGCCGCCGGACGGAACCGTTCCAGGTCGACCCCGTGGTAGGAGTGGATCAGGCGCTCGGGCTCGACTCCCGCTTCGAGCATCTCCGTCTGCACCGCGTGCGAGGTGACGTGGATCAGGTCGGCGGCGGCGATCTCGCGTTCGCGGCGGCGCAGCTCGGCTCTCGACATATCGCCCCGGCCGCCGGTCTCGCGCTCGCCACGCTTCAACGCTGCCCACTCGACCGCCGGGTGGCGGGTCGCCTGGTAGATCACCCGCACCCCGGACCCGGTCTCGATCGGGACCGTGCCGGGGATCGCGTAGGCCAGGTCCCAACCGCTCGCCGGCACCGCCTTGCGGACCGCCCGGGCGGTGAGCAGCCGGTGCGCTGCCATCCCGAAGGCGCGGCGGAAGGGACGGCTGCGGGTGGCGCGGAGGAGCAGGTCCGGCGGCTGGCGGCCGACGTAGGCGGGTTCGTGTCCGAGCGCGGTGAGGCCGTCGGAGAATTCGGCCGCGGCGGCCCCCAGGCCGCCCGAGCCGAGCCGGGCCGGCGCGATCACGATCGGGCTGGAGATCTCGGCGCTCCTCCCGGCGGTTGCGGCGGGGGGGGAGGGCATGGTCCGGGTCGAGTGCGGCGGTGGCACGTCTCAACAACGCACCAGGCCCTGGCTTGCTCTCGCAAAGAAGGGGGGGCCTGCCCCGTTTGTTGGGGGTGAACTGGCCGAGCATCCGCTTCCTGATCGGGCGGCATTTCAAGATCGTCGGCGGGCTCGCCGGCACTTCGATGCTCTCGGGCTTCGCCGAAGCCGGCATCCTCGCGGTGATCGCCCAGGTCGCCGCGGCGCTGCTCGACGGTTCCAAGCAGGTCGGCATCGCACTCGGCCCGGTCGACACCCAGCTCTCGGTCGAGACGCTGATCTGGCTCGCTGTCGCCCTCTCGGTGCTGCGACTGGCGCTGCAGGTGCTGCTCGCCGCGCTGCCGGCGCGACTCGCGGCGGGCGTCCAGGCCGACCTGCGGACGCGCCTGTTCGCCGCCTTCACCCGGGCCTCGTGGGAGACCCAGTCGAAAGATCGCGAGGGCCACCTGCAGGAGATGCTGACGAGCCAGGCCGTGCAGGCGACGATGGGGACGATCCAGCTGGCTACGATGATCAGCGCCCTGCTCACCTTCCTCGTGCTGGTCGTCTCGGCGATGGTCCTGAACCCGGTGGCGGCGATCGTCGTCGTCGCCGTCGCCTCGGCCCTCTTCGCCCTCCTGCGGCCGCTGAGCAACTACGGCCAGACCTCCGCCAGGGGCCTTTCCGAAGCGCAGATCGCCTTCGCCGGCGGGGTCGGCGAGGCGGTCAGGATGGCCGAAGAGAGCCGCGTCTTCGGGGTCGGCCAGGCGCAGCGCGAGCGCAACGAGGAACGGGTCGGCGCCGCCCGCGACCTCTTCTTCCGCACCCAGTTCGTCGGCCGCCTGGTGCCGAGCCTGTTCCAGGGGCTGATCTACCTCACCGTGGTTGCCGGCCTGGGCGTCCTCTACGCGACCGACGCCACCCAGGTCGCCTCCCTCGGGGCCGTCGTCCTGCTGCTGATCCGCGCCGGCACCTACGGCCAGCAGGTGCAGAGCTCCTACCAGGCGGTGAAGCAGGCTCTGCCCTTCGTCGAGCGGCTGGAAAGGGCGACCGACCGCTACCACGGCGAGACCGATCCCGGCGATCACGACGAACCGCTCCCAGCGGTGGAGAGAATCGATTTCGACGACGTCTCCTTCGCTTACCAGCCCGGTAGCCCGGTCCTCTCTGACGTCACCTTTTCGGTCTCGAAGGGGGAGGTCGTCGGCATCGTCGGACCGTCCGGGGCGGGCAAGTCGACGATCGTGCAGGTGCTGCTCCAGCTCCGCCACGCCGAACTGGGCACCTACTCGGTCAACGGGGTGACCGCCGACCGGTACCGGTTCGAGGACTGGCACCGGGAGGTCGCCTACGTGCCCCAGGAACCGCGCCTGATCCACGCCTCGGTCGCGGAGAACATCCGGTACTTCCGCGAGATCGACGACGAGGCGGTCGAGCGAGCGGCGCGGATCGCCCGGATCCATGACGACGTCGTCGGCTGGCAGGGTGGCTATGGGAAAACCATCGGCCCGCGCGCGGATTCGGTCTCCGGTGGGCAGCAGCAGCGGATCTGCTTGGCCCGGGCCCTCGCCGGCGCGCCGGGAATGCTCGTCCTCGACGAGCCGACCAGCTCCCTCGATCCCCGTTCGGAGTCGTTGATCCAGGACTCTCTGCGCGACCTCGGCCCCGACGTCGCGGTCTTCATCGTCACCCACCGGATGTCTACGCTCGCTGTCTGCGACCGGGTGATGGTGCTCGTCGACGGCAGGCTGGAGCGGTTCGACACCCCCGATGCGCTCGAGCGCGACAGCGAGTACTTCCGCGCCGCGCTCGCCTTCGGCGGCCTCGATCGACCAGCGCCGGCGGAGGTGGGGCCGCAATGACGCTGGCGCCCAGCGCCGTCGCCCAACGGCGGCACATCCTGATCGCCGGGCCCGGCCGGTCTGGGACCACGCTGCTGGTGCAGCTGCTCGGGGCGCTCGGTTTCGATACCGCCGCCGAGCGTCTCAGCTACTCGGCGGGCGCCCGAGCGGGGCTCGAGACCGATCTGCTTGCCCCCGGTGCGCCTCGGGTGGTCAAGTCGCCCGCGTTGAGCTGGCAGCTGCGGGAGATGATCGAGTCCGGGAGCTTCGATCCCACCAGGGTGGAGTGCCTGATCGTGCCGCTGCGCCCGTTAAAAGATGTCGCCGCTTCCAGGGCGAGGACGACGATCAGACAGGGCGACCTGGGCGCCGACGGCGGCCTGATCGGGATCGGCCGGCCGAGGCACCAGTCGCAGCTGCTCGCCGAGCTCACCTACGGCCTGTTCGAGACCGCGGCAACCTACGGGCTGCCGTTGGTCGTGGTCCAGTTTCCGCGCCTTGCTACCGACCCGCGATACGCCTACGAGCGCCTGGAGCCGGTCCTCGAGGGGCGCTCCTTCGAGGACTTCGAGCGAGCCTGGAGCTCGGTCTCCGATCCTTCAAAGGTCTCCTCCGGCGGCGGTGAGATGCCCCGCTTCGCCGAGCTGAGGATCGCTTGGATGCGACTCCGCCGCTTCGGCAGGCACCGGGCGGAAGGGGCCCGCAAGCGCGTCCCGGGGGCTCGGACCTAGCGTGGACGTCTGCGTCGTCCTCTACCGCTGCGACGCCGGCCGGGTCGAGGCGGGCATCCGGCCCGAGGACAGGCTGATCGTCGTCGACAACACGCACGAGAACCGCGGCTTCGCGGCCGGCTCGAACCTCGCGTTCGCCAGGGGAGGCGGCTCGCTGGCCTGCTTCGTCAACCCCGACGGCGACCTGATGCCCGGCTGCCTCGACCGTCTCGAAGCGGCGTTCGTGGACCCGAGCGTGGTCGCGGCGGGGCCCGACATCGGCCGCCTCAACCCGCCCCTGCTCGACGACGGCAGCCCCAGCTTTCTCAGCGGCTGCTGCCTTGTCGTGCGCCGCGCCGCGATGGAGCGGGTCGGCGGTTTCGACGAGCGCTTCTTCATGTATGGCGAGGACGTCGACCTGACCTGGAAGCTCCGGGAGGTGGGGAGGGTCATCCGGGTCGATGAGGCCCGGTACCTCCACGAGAGGGTCGACGAGAAGCCGTTCGCGGCGCTCCACCGGCATTCCCGCAACCACCTGGTGGTGATGAGGCGGCACCGCGGGCGGGCGGGGGTCGCCCGGATGCTGCGCGACGCCCGTCACAGCTTCCGGCAGCGGCGGGTCAAGCACGGCCTGGCTCGACTCACCGGCGCCACGGACTACCTCGTTCGTGCCCGGCGGTGGGCCTAGGAAAGCGCTGAGCGCCGAGCGCGGCGGCCCTTCCGGGGGCGATTCGGAGCTGCTGCCAGAGCTTTGCTTCGTGGCGTCCGATGCGACCCCGCACGTGCACCAGCGCCTGGACGTGGTGCCCCTGCCGCGCCGCCAGCCTGGCCAGCCTGGCGACGGCGCCGGTGACCCTGAGCGAGACCATCGCCCTGCCGCGGCCGGCGATCGACACCCGGCCACGTGGGTCGGACCGCATCGGGTAGGCCCGGCCGCCGACACGCAGCCGGCCGCGCACTCGCAGCTCGCAGGCGACCGGGCAGCGCGCGACCAGGTCGAGGCGGCGAGAGACCAGGATGGTCGGGGCAACCCGCAGGCGCACCCGGGGGAGCGGTGTCCCGGGGGAATCCGGCTGCCGGTCGGATGCGGGAGCCGGGGACTCGCTCGATTCGCCCGGGTCCGTTCCGTCTCCCGGGCTCGGTGAGATCTCGGGTCCCTGGGCAAGGCCGTCGCCCGCCTCCTGGATGGTCAGCAGCCGCGGCGAGTCGGCGACCGGCATCTCGACCACCAGCTCGTCCTCGCTCGCCTCGATGACGTCCACCGGAACCGCGTCGCCGCTGAGCGGATCGGTGGCGGTGGCGGTCGCTCCGACACCGCGAACCCCCGCGATCGCCATCCGGTATCGCTCGGGTGGCAGGTCGAAGCGGCTGGATTCGCCGATCTCCGCGCCGGGCTCGTGGATCTCGGCCACGTTGCGGGTCATCACGTAGACCGGGATCACGAAGCGGTCGGCGTCGACCTGGAACGGGAAGAAGCCGAACACGTCGCGATTGCGCAGGGGCGGGAAGGCCGCCGTGCCGTTGCCCTCGAACTGCACGTTCCCGGCGTAGTCGGTGAGGGCGCTGAGGCGGAGCCGGCGCGGCGAGGCGATCTGCGTCGAGCCGCCCATCGACGTCGTCAGCCGCCGCACCGCGTCGATCGTCTCGCCCCCCAGCGCCTGGCCGGGGTATGGAGCGGAGGCCCGGCTCGCGGCTTCCAGGAAGGCGGGCTCGATCAGAGACATGTCGCCCGCTCTGGCGGCGTAGAAGTGGATTGCGCTGACGCCCTTGTGCACGTAGGAGACCAGGTACCGAAGGACATTCTTGGTCCCGATATGGCGGATCTCGCCCGGGCTCATCTGCACGCGCCGGACCGGGCCGCTGCCGGGCCCGAGGTTCACCTCAGTCACCCAGATCTCCGGCGGGGCGCCGCCGGGCGGGCGGGAGAAGCGGCCGTGTTCGTCGTCTCCGATGAATGAGGGGATGGGGGAGATGTCGCGGACCAGCGTCTCGGTGTAGATGCCCGAGAGCGGCCGCTCGGGGAAGAACGACTCATAGCTCGGGACGAAGGTCTCGTGGTACCGACCTTCGCT
The DNA here is from genome assembly GCA_963832155.1 of uncultured Actinomycetes bacterium. Taxonomy (GTDB): domain Bacteria; phylum Actinomycetota; class Thermoleophilia; order Solirubrobacterales; family 70-9; genus VAYN01. The sequence continues at coordinate 2,142,013 of CAWHTB010000002.1, read as the reverse complement.
GTCGCGCCATCCCGACGGCTGCCCGAGCCCGTCGAGGGGCCGGTTGCCGTTGAGCTGCGCGTCATCGGGGAACGAGTCCCAGCCCCCGTAGGGATGCTTGTCGTTCGCGGTCAGGCCGGCCGGGCTGGAGGCGCCGCTGTCCCAGGGCCGCTGGTTGGCGAAGCCGTTGCCTATCCCGATTTCGGAGACCCCTTGGTTGGGATCGCGCAGGTGAGCGACCGTCCGCTCCAGGACCACCTTGGTCGGGAGGTCGCTGCGCCACTCGATCCACGGGTCGTAGTACCGGTTGATCACGAGGAAGTCCGAACCGAAGCTGAGCTCGTTCCAGATCTCGACGTCGAAGGCCTGGCTGCCGAGGGTGTCGCGGACGTATCTGGTCACGACCCCGACGTACTCGAGCCAGCCGTTCATCGTCGCCTCGAAGGCGGGGTTCGGGGTGCCGTCTTCGCGGATCGGGGACCGGAACGGCTCGTAGAGCAGCGTGTCGACGTCGGTCTCTCCCACGGGGTAGGCCTGCCTGAGCGGCAGCGAGACCGTCGCCGTGCCGTCGGGGGCGATCGAGGTGATCAGCTGTTTGGCCGCGGTTTCGTTGTAGGGGATGCCCGTGCGTCCGGGGATCACCTTGCCGACGTCGTCGGGGTGGATGTGGACCGTCCTCGCGCCCTGCGCGGCGGGTTGGGTCAGGCGAACCGTCTCGTGCTTGGTCGGGCACGGTTCGATGTCGTTCGAGTTGAGCAGTATCAGCGGTCTGATTCCGTTCTCTCGCAGCGCCCCGAGGATCTGGTCGAGGTGTTTGCGGCTGGACTCGGTCAGGGTGCCCGGGTTCTCGTAGGCGAGCGCGTTCCAGCCGATCTCGACCCTGGCTCGCCTGAAGCCGCTGTCGGCGAGCAGCCTCGCGGCGGAGTGAGCCGCTTTCGCGGAAACGTTGAAGTTGATTCCGACCGCGTCAAGCAGGGTCTCCGCCGGCACGGTGTCGAGGTAGGACCTCCAAGGCTGCTTCCAGTGGGACCGCTGCCCCCAGCCCAGCGCTTCGGCCGGATCGGTGTGGTCGGTGACCGTCACCGGCTCGGCCCCCCCGGCGCCGCGGGACGCGGGGGCGACAAGCAGCAGGCCGCCCAGCAGGACGAGGCCCAGGATCAGGGCGTATCCCCTGCTCAGACGCTTCTCATGTCCTGGCATCGCGATTCACATCGGTCGTTGGACGCCGCGCGCCAAGAGGCTTTTCGAATCTGCAGGAAATGGCCCACGACGCGGCCCGGGATGAAAGAAGCCCCCGGGGGCAGGCGTTATGCAGCCGTGTTGAGACGGGTCTCTCGCAAGCTCGCGTGGCGACTCATCCCCGGGGTGATGGCTGATCGCTCGGTGCGCTGGCAGTTCGCGCACCATCCCGGCGCGGGAGGCGGCTGGGAGGTCGAGAACGGCCCGTTCGCGGGCCTGACCTATCCGGCCGAGGTCACGACCGTGAGCCTCTCGGGGCTGAAGGCCGAGGGGAGATATGAGGCGGCGCTGGCGCCGATCCTGACCGAGATAGTCGACCGCCGGCCCTCCCTGTTCGTCGACATCGGCGGCGCCGAGGGCTACTACGCGGTGGGAATCGCCCGGATGGGCATCCCCACCGTCGCCTACGAGTCCTCCTCGATACAGCGTCGCGCCCTGCGTCGGCTGGCGGCGGCGAACCGGGTGGAGGTGACGATCCGGCGTCACTGCCGCCGCATCCCCGCCCTTCCCTCCGGCTCGCTCTTGATGGTCGACGCGGAGGGTTCCGAGATGGAGCTGCTCGACGGCGACGCCGCCTTCCGCCTGGCGGGTTGCACGATCGTGGTCGAGCTCCACGAGATGTTCAGGGCCGGCGTGACCGAGGCGGTCCTGAAGGCGCTCGGCGAGACCCACCGCGGAACGGTCGTCAAGGGGGAGGACGAGCCGGGGCGAGGTGGCGGGCAGCCCGAGTGGGCGGTTCTGGAGCCGCTCGCCTCCCCGCCGCTGCAGGCGCTCCTGCGAGGGGCGGCCTCGTAGGGCTATCGGCGGACGGCGCGTCGCCAACTCAGATATCCCGGAGTTGCTCGATAGGTGAGCCAGGCGATCCGCCACGGGTAGGCGAGGGCGAGGCCGAGTCGTCCCCGCCGGGCCAGCGGCGTCCACCAGCGCATGAAGTGAGGACTGGGGAACAGCTCGCGGGCGATCAACGCCAGTTTCTGCCGCGGGCCGCGCGTCTCGGCCAGCTCGGCAAAGCCCTCCGCCAGCGGCACGTCCTCGAGCCGCAGGACCGACCGCACCGAGTCCCTCGCCGCCTCCTCGGTGAGGCTGAGGCCGGCGGCGAGCGAGCGGCCCGCCTCGGTCAGCGAGAGCCCGGAGGCGAAGGTGGCGACGCCGCCGAGCCGCTCGGCCAGCCCCAGCGCCTCCGCCCAGGTCTCCCGCGGGACGACCTCCAGCGCCCGCTCCAGGTCCCGCATCGATTGCGAACGCTTGCCGCTGTGCTGGGTCGCGTGGATCGCGATGTGCAGGAGCCGGGCGGGGTGGGAGGGGGTTCTGACGTCGGCGCCGCCGACCTGCTCGACCAGCGACGAGGAGGAGAGCGCCTCCCAGACCTCTTCGGGCGGGGCGGTGAGGCCGAAGAGGGTGCAGTGCAGATCGACCTCGGCGCCGTCGGCCGGGCGTTTCCAGGGATAGCCGGCGCCGGACTCCATCCGCGGGTGGGCGAGCGGACCGAGGCTGTCCTCGAACCCGAGCCCCGCGACGACCCGCTGCGCGCGCTGCCACTCCAGCGGTGGGATCAGCAGGTCGGAGTCGGTGTAGGGACGCGACTCGCCGTTGGCGAATAGCCAGGTGGCGGTGGTCGGCCCCTTCAGCACCAGGCTCTCGATCCCCTCCTCACGCAGGGCCGCGGTCGTCTCGGCGGTGACCCGGTCGATCGCGAAGACGAAGGCGGCAAGGCGCAGGGCAGGTGGGATCGTGGCGTTCGGAGGGGCCATGGTCAGGGTGTGTGCGGGTAAACAACGCGCCGAAGGGTCGATTTCCTTCGGAAGCGCTCAGGTTCGTCCGACGTTGTTGCCGGGTGGACAACGGCACCGCCCAACTCGCCTCAGGGGGGAGCTCCTCGACCGAGATCCACGAGCTGGCGATCGAGCTGGCGCGGCCGGAGCCGGGGCTCTCCTGGCTCGACGTCGGCTGCGGCAGGGGGGACGTGCTGCGGGCGGTGCGCGACCGTCACCAGCCGGCGGCGCTGTGCGGGGTCGACCTGATCGATTGGCTCGACCCGGACCTGCGCGACGACGTGACCATGGTCCTCGGCGGCGCCGAGGAGACGCTGGAAGGGGAGGAGCGTTTCGACCGGGTGCTGATGGTCGAGGCGCTCGAGCACCTCGATGCCCCCTGGCGGGCGCTGCGGGCCGCGGCTCGGCGGGTGGCACCGGGCGGCCGCATCGTCGTCTCCACCCCGAGCGTGACCAACCTGCGCCACCGCGCCGAGCTGCTGGTCCGCGGCCGGCTCACCTCGTTCCGGCCCGACAACCTGCCGCACCTGACCCCGGCCCTGCCGCACGTGGTCGAGCGGGTGCTCCGCGACACCGGCCTGGTTCCGTGGAGCACCTACGGCGCCCGCGACATAGTGCCGCTCACCGGCGGCCGCCTGTGGCCGCGAGCGGTTCACGAGCGAGCCCCCGAACTGACCTCGGTGAGCGTCTTCGTCCTCGCCGACGCGGTCCGATGAGCACCCAGGTCGGAGCGGACGCGCCGCCGGGCCCGGTCGCGCCGACGGCCGAGCCGGATACGCGGGCGGAGGACCGCGGGACGACCGCGCGCTGGCTGCCGCTGAGCTCGGACACCGCCTGGCTGGCGGTGATGCTCCTGCCCGGCGCGCTGACCGCCTTCCTCGCCTTCCGCAGCGGCGGCTTCTATCCCGGCGCGACCTCGTTGGCGGCGGCCGAGATGGCGATGCTCGTCGGGCTCCGGTTCGCGCTCTCGAGACGGCCGCTGCGCGGCGTGAGCAGGGCCGGTGCGGTCGCGCTCGGCGCGATGGGGGTCTTCTGTGCCTGGACTCTGCTCTCCTCGAACTGGTCCGGGCTCGAGAGCCAGGCTGGGCAGGCGTACTCGCTGGCGCTGCTCTATGGCCTCACCCTCTTCTTCTTCGCGACGGTCCCGTTCGACGTGCGGCGGATCCGGTGGATGGTCTACGGCGTCGCAGCCGCGGCGGTTGTGGTCTGCGGCGCCGCGCTGACGGCGCTGCTGCTCCCGGACGTCATCTTCGACCCCGCCCTGGTCGACGAGCCGCGGCTCGGCTACCCGCTCACCTACTGGAACGGCCTCGGGATCCTCAGCTGCACCGGGGTCATCCTCTGCGCCCACCTGGCCTGCGGCGATCGCGAGCCGCCGCTCGCCCGGGTCCTCGGTGCCGCCGCGGTGCCGCTGTTGGCGACGACCCTCTTCTACACCCTCTCGCGGGGTGGCATCTGGGCGGCGGCTGGCGCGCTCGTCATCTACCTCGCCCTCGGCCGGCCGCGCGGCGCCCTCGCCGGCGTCGCCGCGATCGTGCCGGCGACCGCCGCCGCGCTCTTGACCGCGACCCCGACCGGGACGGTCGCCGACGGCTACCCGGCTTCGGCGCTCGCCTCGGGCGAGAACGTCGCGGTGGTCGTCGCCGTCTGCATGCTCGGGGCGGCGCTGGTGCGGGCGCTGCTGCTGCCACTCGACGGGGCGCTGGCGAAGCTGCGGCTGCCCGAGCGGGCGCGGTGGCCGGCGATCGCCGCGGCCGGCGCCGTCGCGGTGACCGTCGCGCTCGCGGGTGTGGTCGCCACCGACGCGCCCGACGTGGTCTCGACCAAGGTCGGCGAGTTCACCGACCGCGACCAGAGCTCTCCCGAACGCGGCGAATCGCGGCTGCTCAGCGCTCGTCCGGAGGAGCGTTTCGAGATGTGGGAGGTCGGCCTCGACGCTTTCCGGGAAGAGCCCTTGCGCGGCACCGGGGCCGGCACCTTCGAGGAACGATGGAACCGGGACCGACCGGTCGCCTCGCACGTGGTCAACGCCCACTCCCTCTACGTCGAGGTGCTGGGAGAGCTCGGCATCGTCGGCCTGGCGGCTCTGCTGATCGTTCTCGGCCTGATCCTCGGCGCCTTTGCCTTCCGGGCTCGCGGCCCTGACCGAGCCCTGTTCGCGGCGCTGCTGGCGGCTGGGCTCGCCTGGGCGATCCACGCCGGGGTCGACTGGGACTGGCAGATGCCGGCGGTCACCCTGTGGCTGTTCGCGCTCGGGGGAGCGGCGCTGGCACGCTCCCTGCGCCGCCGCCGCCACCGGTACCACAGCGACCTGCAGAGCCTCGCGATCAGGGGCGGGGGAGTGCTGATCTGCGTCGTCGTCGCGATCCTGCCGGCCCGCGCCGCGCTCTCCCAGGACCACCTCAACTCGGCGATCGACTCGATGCAGGCCGGCGAATGCCGGGCCGCCGTCGCCGAGGCCCGCGACTCGCTTTCCAGGCTCGATGAAAGGCCCACGCCCTACGCGGTGATCTCCTACTGCGCCGCCGCCGAAGGCCGTCCGCGGGCCGCTCTCGCCGCCTCCCGCCGGGCGCTGCGGCGGGACCCGGGCGACTGGGAGCTGCGCTACGGCCTCGCCGTTTCCCTCGCCAGGGCCGGCCTCGATCCCCGCCCCGCCGCTCGCGCCACCGCTCGCGCCAACCCCCTGGATCAGGTCGCGGCCAACACTCCGGACCATTTCTCGGATCGCACGCCGCGCGCCTGGCGGGCCGCCGCGGCCAACGCCGTTGTACTGGCACCGGAGGTGGGAGACCCATGAGGCGGCGGGGTCGGAATTTCGTGCCAATCGGCCGTAAACACCCGATTTCGCTTCGGAATCGATCTATCGTGGCGCCCATGCGGAAGCTGGCGGTGATCCTCAGCACGGTGGCGCTCCTGGCGGCCGGTACCGCGATCGCGGTCGCCGGAGGTGGGGGTTGGACCGGGCACGGCAACGCCAGCTACCACCAGTACCACCCCAAGCCCCCCTGCCCTCCCCATAAACCGGACTACCCGCACAAATACAAATGGCACGGCTACGGCTGGCCCTCGCCGCCGAAAGGCAGCGATTGCCCGAAGCCGCCCTGTCCTCACAAAGACAAATGGTCCAGCCGCTCGTCGACGAGGTGGTCCGGCTCCGGAGGGAGCGACGCGGGGAGCAAAGGCAAAAAGTGCGGCCACTACCACCACGACGACGACGATCACTACGGCGATGGTCACGGCCACGACAACGACGGCCACTACGACTGGGATCGGCACCGTAAGGGACGTGGTGGCCGCCACTGAGCAGTCCGGTCCGCCGCAGATGGCGGCGCATCGTCAAGTTGAGAAGCCTTGGGGTCGCGAGCTCTGGTGGGCGGCAAACGATCTCTACGCCGGGAAACTGCTGTACATAGACAAGGGCCACCGCCTCTCGCTCCAGTTCCACCAGCGCAAGGACGAGACCTCCTACCTCCTCGAGGGCAGCCTTCAGGTAGCGCAGGGTTCCGACGCGGATGAGCTGCACGAATGGGTCGCGAAGCCGGGGGATTCCTGGCGGAACGAGCCGGGTGTCGTCCACACGATCACCGCGCTCGAGGACTCCGTCGTGATCGAGGTCTCGACTCCCCAGCTCGACGACGTCGTCCGGCTCCGCGACGACTACGGTCGCGACTAGCTACTCGCGCGCCCGGCAATACGTCGCCGTCCGGAAAGGACGAATTGGCTCGACCATCCGTCTGAGGGAATTGACGACGCTCGGCTTGGGCGAATAGCTTGCGCCGGCCCGAGCGGTTCGATCGCTCTCAATATACGAAGGGATACCCGGTGAATTCAGGGGGAACGGCCGCGGCGCGGCTGCGGATGGTTGCTGCGTTTGTGCTCCTGCTCTTGGCGGTTTCGGCCGCTCCGGTCCTCGCCGATCCCAAGTCTTCGGAGTTCACGGGCTCAGCAGGGCCCGAACCGCTTCCCAGCCCGGCGGAGTTCAGCCAGGCTCTCCAGGCAGCCGAACAGCAGGAGGAGAAACGCGCGAACGCCCGGGCGTTGGAGCTGGCCACTCCCCAAGCCCGCCAGGAACGCGAGGCCTCCCGTGCGGCCTACGCCAATCTCTCCGACGCCCAAGCGCAGGCCCTGCTGGCCGATGCTTTCCCGCAGCAGTTGGAGGAACTCGACTCCGACCCCGCCCGCGCTCTCAGCGACCTGAAGATCGAGAAGACGTTCGGGCCCAACGCGGCCCGGGTCTCCAACGGAGAAGGGGGCACCGAACTGGTCGAATCGTCGGTCCCGATCGAGACCGGGCCAGATGGCGAAGGAGGGCAGGTCGATCTGTCGCTCGAACGCTCAGGTGACGGCTTTGTTCCGCGCAACCCGCTCGTCGAGGTCGAACTGCCCGGCGCGGCCTCGGGTGCGATCCGGCTGCAGAGTGGGGTGGCGATCGACCTCCCCGCGGTCGGAGACCCGAGCGCCCACCGCTTCGGCGAGGAGGACCTGTTCTTCCCCGCCACCGACACCGCGACGGACACCCTGGTCTCGCCGGTGACCCGGGGTGTGGAGATCTTCGAGCAGCTTCGCTCCCCCGAGAGTCCCGAGGAATTCCGCTACGACCTCTCGCTGCCGGTCGGGGCAAAGCTGCGGGCCGACGACAACGGTGGGGCAGAGGTGCAGGATGCCGACGGGAAGGCGATCGTCGTCGTGCCGGCCCCCTCGGCTGTCGACGCTCAGGGAGCCGAGGTCACCGCGACGCTGCGGGTGGAAGGGAGCTCGCTCCTGGTCGGGATCGACCACCGCAAGCTGGACGTCGCGTATCCAGTGCTTCTCGACCCGGAACTGGTCGAGCACGCGAGCCCCGGAACGGTCGGGTTCGGCTTTTGGACCACGGATGAATCCCATCCCGGCGTCGGCTATGAACTCCGCACGCCGCCCGGGAGCCTCCAGGCGCGCTCCAACGGTGGGCTTGTCTACCCGGTAGGCAGCTTTGCCCAGTTCATCTTCCAAGCTCCCGGCTCGACCGCCTATATAAGGCAGGCGCACTTCAGCTCCATCTTCGGGATCCTTCCCCCCAACTGCTCGACTGAGAGCGAGCCCCACGGCTACGTCGGGATCTTCGATGTGTTCGGGGGAGTCTTTGACCCCCAGCGTTTCTATGCACCGATAAGCGGTGCAAACAACGACAGCTTCGTCGCAAGGTCTCCTTTCCCAAATCCTGGCATCCGCCTCGCGACCGCGGGGGTCGCCGTCACCCTCTCCGGTCCCGCGGCGATCACCGCCGGACCGTGCTTTCACGAACTGTTCGTCGGGGGGATAACCATCAACTTCGAAGACCCCGAGGCCCCGACGCTCAGCGCGCCCTCCGGCCCCGGTGGCCCGGTCGGCAACACTCCGCTCCCGATCACGATCTCCGCCGGCGACCCAGGCTTCGGTGTCTCCGTGATCACCGCGCAGGCAAAAGGCGGCGACGGCCAGACGAAAACCTGGAACGTGTTCCCAGGTGGAAGCTGCAACGGCCTGCGGGAGTCGGAATGCCCCCACGTGGTCTCGAATCAGTCGGTGACCTACGAGCCCTCGCTCCTGCCCGAGGGCAACAACACGCTGACGATAACCGCGCAGGACCCAGCCGGCCACGTCTCGGCGCCGCGGTTCGTCACCGTCACCGTCGACCGCTCCGCCCCCGACACCGTGATCGACACCGGTCCGGCTAACAACAGCCCGATCCCCGGGACGACGACCACGTTCACCTACCACTCGACCGAGGGAAACTCGACCTTCGAATGCAAGTTCGACTCGGGCCCATTCGCTGCCTGCCCCAGCAACGGCTTCACCACGCCGACGCTGGCGGACGGTTCGCATACCTTCTCGGTCCGCGCGAGGGACAGGGTCGGCAATATCGACCCCTCCCCGGCGACCCGCACCTTTCTGGTCGGCGCCCCCGACACCGTGATCGACTCGGGCCCGAGCGGCGAAACGACCAGCAAATCGGTGACCTTCACCTACCACTCGACCAAGCCGAACTCCACCTTCGAGTGCAAGCTCGACTCCGGCAGCTTCGCGACTTGCCCGAACTCAGGCTTCACCACTACGACGCTGTCCTCCGGCGACCACACCTTCAGCGTCAGGGCGATCAGCTCGATAGGCGTGACCGACCCCTCTCCGGCAACCCGCACGTTCATCCTCGACCTCGGCCCGCAGACCAAAATCGACTCCGGGCCCGACGGCTTCACGCAGGACCAGCGCCCTCGCTTTACCTACAGCTCGAACGATCCGGCCGCCACCTTCGAATGCCGGTTCGAGGTCCAGGCTTTCAAACCTTGCCCCGCACAGGGCTTCGAACCGGAAGCGCCGCTGGACGATGGCGCCTACACGTTCTCGGTGCGTGCGGTGGATCAAGCGGGCAACCGCGACCTGACTCCGGCGACCCGGTCTTTTTTCCTCGATGCCGAAGGTCCGCTGATCGAAATCGAAGAGGGCCCGGAAGGGCTGACCAGCGACACGACCCCGAGGTTCGTCTTCTTCGCTCCCGAAGAACCGCGGGTCGAATGCGCGATCGACCCCCCCGGTGTCGAGCCGAACTTCGGGCTCTGCAACGGCCGCACGCCTCGCGGGATCGAACCCACCGAACATAAAGTGGTGGTTCCTCTCGCCGACGGCCCCTACACGTTCCGGGTCAAGGCAATCGACCAGTCGGACAATACGACCACCGCCGAGCGGAGCTTCGTCGTCAACTCCGGCGCCCCGGAGACCGCGATCGACGCAGGACCGGCCGGTGCGGTGCCGCAGACGAGCGTGAACTTCAGATACTCGGCCAACCTGCCGTCGAGCTTCCAGTGCAGCCTCGACGGCGCCAGTTTCACCCAATGCGAAAACTCCGGGTTGACCCTCAGCGGCCTGTCCGAGGGCCAGCACCAATTCGAAGTCCGGGCGGTCAACGGATCCTCGGTTCCCGATCCGACGCCGGCGCGGCGAACTTTCATCGTCGATACCTCGTCGCCTAGCGTGCCGGCGGTGAGCGGTCCGGTGCGCGAAACCGGTGTGCCGGGCCTCTCGCTTCGTCTCGAAGTCAAAGACGGCAGCTCCGCCTCGCCGGCGACGATCCGCTCGGGAGTGGGGGCGATCAGGATCACGGTCGACGGCCAGGTCGTGGAAACCCTGAGGGCCCCTTGCAGCCTCAACGTCTGCCCGCCGACCGCGGTGCGCCAATTCCAGTTGCCCCCCTCCCGGGTGATCGGCACCCACCGTTATGTGGTGGAAGCCGAAGACGGGGTCCAGCATTTCTCGCCGGTGGCAAGCTGGGAAAAGACGACGCCTGTGGCGAAAACCCTCTACTTCGCCAGGGCCTCCGGGTCGGCGGACTGCCTCGCCAATCCCAAACCCCTCGGAGATGACCCAGTTGGGGGCGTGCTCAGAGGGACCAACGGCTCGGATCTGATCAAAGGCGGGCGCGGCATCAAGACCATTCGCGGGCAGGGGGGTTGCGATGTGATCCTCGGTGGGCCCGCCGAAGAGGTGATCCACGGCGGCAAAGGCGACGACCTGATCAGGGCGCGGCGCAGCAACGACGAAATATTCGGCGACGAAGGCAATGACACGCTCTACGGTGGGATCGGCGACGACAGGTTGCGCGGCGATGCCGGCAAAGACCTGCTCGACGGGGGCCCAGGGGCCGATGTGGAGCGGGGCAAGGCGGGCGATGACACGCTTCGAGGGGGCCAGGGGGAAGACCAACTCGCCGGTGGAGCTGGAGGCGTGGACACCCTGAGCTACGCGGATCTGATTCCTCCCGGCTTCGAGGGGCCGCTGGAACCCAATTTCATCGGCTTCCCCGGCACCGAAGCGGGGGTCGTCATCGACCTCAGCGCTCCGAAGCCGCACGCCGTCGATTTTCTCGGCTCGGCCGGGGACGCGCTGTTCATTGAGAAAGAGAAGACGAAACAACCGAGCGAAGCGGAGATCGGAGAAGCCGGAAGTTTCGAGCGGATCGTCGGTTCCGCTTTCAACGACCTGATCAAGGGAACCGGGGGAACCGAGACGATCCTCGGTGGCCCCGGGTCCGACGTGATCCTCGGCGGCGGTGGTGGAGACCCGATCGACGGCGGTCTCGGCGACAACTACCTCGAAGGGCAACCGCCGCGGAATATGGAGCAACGCACGCCTGGCAAGATCGAACTGGGCGAAAGCGGAGGAGATCAGGGGCTCGAGAGAAACCTGTTCCTGGCCGGAGGCACCAACGGCGATCAGGTGACCGTCAGGTACATCGAGAAAGGCAACAAGGTTCAGTTCCAAGCCGCGACGCCTGCCATCGCGGAACAGTTTGCGGTCAGCGGTTGCAAGCAACGACCCCCGAACCAAGTCAACGTCAACTGCCCGCTCGGCGACGCGGCCCTCGGCGCTGTCGCCGTCTACGGAGCCGACGGCGACGACAAGATCACGATCGAAGACAACTCACCACAGCGACCCGGGGCATTCGTGCTCGGTGGCGGCAACCATTCGGACACGCTCAACGGTGGGGCGCTCGAAGACCTGGTGGACGACGGGAGGGACGAAAACGGGGGGACCGAGCACCTGCGGGGCGGCGGCGGCGATGACGTCCTCTTCCAGGGCGCTGGTGCCGATGCGGTGGAGGGCGGCGAAGGCAACGATCTGCTCATCTCCTCGCAAATCTGCAAAGGGGACGTGATCTTCGGCGACGTTGGCGAAAGAAAAAATGAGAAAGACAAAGGGGATACCGGGGCGGACAACGCCCAGTTCCATCCGCTGCATGCGGTCGGCGTGCCCGCCGAGCTCCAGATCGGCGTGTCCGCCGACCTGGAGCTAGGCGAGCTCGGCGAAGTCGGACAACCGGAAGGGAAATGTGCGAACGGGAAATTCGACACCCTCGAGCAGTTCAACGACCTGGAGGGCTCACCCCAGGCCGACGTCTTCCTGGGCACCGAGAAGCACAACCTGCTGATCGGGCGTGGCGGTAAAGACACGCTGCTCTCGCGAGGCGGGCCAGACATGGTCCACGCCAAGGATCGGGCCGTCGACGAGAAAATCCGCTGTGGCGCCGGAGAAGATGCTGTGCGTTTCGACGCTCCCGTCGGAGAGAGGAAACTGCTCGAAGAAAAAGACGGAGATGATTGCGAGGAGAAGAAGAAAGGGGGCCAGGCCTTCATCTCCACCGAACGCGCCGGTCTCTTCGCGGACGAAGAATCAGAACCGCCGAGCCTGGGTGCGCTACCCGAAACCCTCGCCTCGCCTTCTCCGCCGATCACCACCTACTTCTCGCTCGACGAGACCGTGGGCACCACGGCTGAGAATTCCGTCGAAGACGGCGCTAACGGCACCTATGAAGCCGTCGGCACCGGCCCCTCGGTCAACGGGCCGGGCCCGATCCTGGGAGTCCCGACGGCTTTGCTCAGCGAAGGCGGTTCGGCCGTGACGCTCAACGGGAATGCCGACTATGTCGACCTGGCCGGTCAGAGCGCCCCCGGAGAAGCGGACGGTTACTCGGTCGTCCTCTTCGTCAAGTTCGCCAGGCAGCCCGGGCAGCTGGAATACCTCTTCTCGAGCGCTGAAGGCGGCAAGGGCGCGTTTCTCTACCGCGAACCCGACGGCCGGCTCGTCTTCGCCAGCGGGTTGGAAACGGGCGCCCCGAAGGTCATCTCAGCCGAAGCGGTCAACGACGAAAAATGGCACCAGGTCGTCGGCAGCATGGAGGGCGAAACGATCACCCTCAACGTTGACGGTTTCCCCTACCAGCTCGGCTACGGCGAGAACGTGCTTCCGCCGGAACTCAAATCGCCCCAGAGCCTGATCGGGGCCGGGCCCGGCCGGACCGCCTTCCTCGCCGGCACGGTCGATGAGCTCGTCACCTTCGACGGGGCACTTTCGGAATCCGAAGTCTTCGCCCAGCTCGCCGAAAGCCAGGCGGAAGAACCCGAACTCCTACTGAACCCGCCGCCGGAAACGAGGGACTTCGATGGCGATGGGGTCACCGACGGCATCGACAACTGCCCCGAACTGTCTAACCCAGGGCAGGAGGACGTCGATCTGGACGGGGTCGGCGACACCTGCGGAGCGCCGGACTCAGACGGCGACGGCGCCCCCGACGCAGGCGACAACTGCCCCACGACCTACAACCCCGATCAGGCCGATGCCAACGGTGACGGGATCGGCAACGAATGCGCTTTCCTGCCGCCGGTCGCGACCACCGAGGCGGCAACCGACGTCAAAGGCACGTCGGCGACCCTGAGGGCGACTGTCAACCCCGGCGGCAAGGCGACCAGCTACCGGTTCGAATACGGCACCACGACCGACTATGGACAGGTCGCGCCAGTCGCGCCGAAATCGATCGGCTCGGGCGCCGCCGACATGGCGGTCAGCGAGGCGGTTGGCGGGCTGGAGGCGAGCACGACCTACCACTACCGGGTGGTCGCGACCAGCGAAGCCGGCGCCGAAGAAGGTCTCGACCAGACCTTCACCACCTCGAGCCCGCCGGTCGCCACCACCGACGCCGCGACCGCAGTCAGGGCCACCTCCGCCACCCTCAACGCGACGGTTGACCCCGAAGGCGCCGAGACCACGTATCAGTTCGAATACGGAAAGACGACCTCGTACGGCAGCGCGGCGCCGGCAACGGCCAAATCGATTGGCGCGGGCACCGCCGGCGTTGCGGTGAGCGAGGCGATCGGTGGTCTGGACCCGAACACGATCTACCACTACCGGGTCCGGGCGGTCAACGCGGCCGGCACCACGCTTGGCAAAGACCGGATCTTCGAAACCGAAGCGCCCCCGGCCGGACCCAGCCAGATCGCGGGCATGGCCACGACTGAGCCATTCAACGGCTCCAGCACGTCGCTCGCCAGCTTCGGCGCGGACTGGTCGGCGCTTGGCTGGGCCGCGGGCATTACCCCCAAGGGAGAAGCCTCGGGCACCGGCTGGCGGCCCGTCAGTGCTTTCCCCGCGGTGAACGGAGCCTTCTACGAGACCGGCCTCACCGATACCGGATCGGGGGTTGCCGCGGTCGCGACGATGACGACCAATCCGGCCAACCCCGAACGCTACTTCTCGCTCTGGCTCGACATGCCCAGCCCCGCCAGCGCGACGCGGAGCGGTTACGAGTTGCGATTCACCGACGTCTCGGCGAATACCTACAACGTCATGCTCTCCAAATGGCAGGGAGGAACCCAGAGCGTTCTCGCATCGCAGGCGAACGTCAACTTCCTCAACGGGGCTTCGTTCGCCGTGCTCGACCAGGGGAGCACCGTCTCGGCCTGGACCAACACCGGCTCGGGGTTCACCAAATTGGTGAGCGCCAACGACGATGCCTTCACGGGTGGCCACGCCGGCCTGGAGGGAGCGGGCAACATCACCCGGCTGACCAACTTCAAGGCGGGCGTGCCGCTGTCTCCCGTCGCCAACATAGATGCGGCGCTCAAAGGCCTCGAGCTCAACGACGCCTTCGCGACCGACGAATTCCCGCTTTCCGGCGACGGCGCCTGGGCAGGCCTGGCCTGGGCCGAGGCCGGCAACACCGGGCGGGTTGAAGGGGGCTGGGGTCCCTTCGATGCCTTCCCCGCCGTGAACGGAGCTTCCTGGCGGAAATCGGTCGTTGCCGATACCGGTGCAGGTGCGGCGGTGGCGGCGACCCTCGCCCAACCCCCCACGATCCGTGAACGCTACTTCTCCGTTTGGCTGCACATGCCCGACCTGCCCAGTGTCCGCAGCGGCTATGAGCTGCGGTTCACCGAATCTTCGGCGGGCATCTATGACGTTGCGCTCTCGAAGTGGGAGGGAGGGGCGAGAACGGTTCTGGCCTCCAGAGCGGGCGAACCACTCCCGGTCAACAGCCAGTTCGCCCTCGTCGATAAGGGAGCCTCCGTAACCGCCTGGACGAGCACCACCACCGGGTTCACCCCGCTCCTCGCTGCCGTCGACTCGACCCTCGCCAGCGGTTACACCGGCATCGAGGGCTCGGGCAATATCACCCGTCTGACGAGCTTCCGGGCCGGCCCACTGCCTCCCTTCTAGGCATCCTGGCTTGTGAACGCGACTGGCGAGCGCAAGCGGGGTTCTAAGCGGTGAAGATGACTGAGGAGGTTGAGAAAAGGCTCTGGCCCCTGGCGATTCTCGCCGTGATCGCGTTCGCCTGCGCCTGTACGGGGGCCATAGCCGCTGATCGAACCGACCACTCCTTCGGCCACGAAGGAGTCGCTCTGGTGCCGCTGCCTGCCGAGGCGAGGGGTATCCCCGGTGGGATTCAAGATCTGGCCCGGGCCCCGGGGGGCAAGATGATGGCGGCGATCGGCGTTACCGGCAGCGATGCCTACTTCCAGGCCGCGCGCCTCAACGCCGACGGCTCTCTGGACAGGGCCTTCGGGACCGAAGGCTTCACCAAGGGGATGGAAGAAACCCCCACGCCGGGTCCCGAAATCTCTGAAATCGAAACCCAGGCCGAGGCGATCGTCGTGCAGCCGGATGGAAAGGTCGTTCTCGCCGGCTTTCAGAAAGCCGGGTCCGGACGCTTTCAGCGCAGGGCACCCCTGCTGGCGCGCTACCGACCCGACGGCTCGCTCGATTCCAGCTTCGGCAACCGCGGCTTCGTGGCGCCGAAGCCGCCGTATGAACCTGACCGCCGCCATCCGGAGGCGGGAGGGTTCGTCCTGCACGACGTCGCGATCCAGCCCGGAGGACGGATCCTCGCCGCCGGCGCCCAGAACGAGACTCACGGGGGTCCTCCGGCGGGCCTGGTGATCGCCTACCGGCCCGACGGCCGCGTTGACAGGGGCTTCGGAGACCAGGGCAGGATCCTCTTTCCCTCCCCCCGGGATAACCGGTCGACCCTCCTTGCGGCGGTGGCGCCGCTGCCCGGCGGCGGGGTGCTCGTCGCCGGCTACCGACACGCTCGTCTCTTCCTGGTGCGGTTGACGGCGGGCGGGAGGCCCGATCGCGCCTTTGGAGGGGGCGATGGAAAGGTCTCGGTGAAGGTCAATGCCGGGTCGAATGTCTGCTGTCAGGAAACCGCTTCGGTTGCGGTGGACCGACACGGTCGCATCCTCGTACAGGGCGAAGCGGCACGCGGCGGGGGGGACGGGATCGCCCTCGCTCGCTTCACCCCCGACGGTGTGCTCGACCGAAGCTTCGGTCGCAACGGCCTGCTGGCTTTCGGGACGGCCAGCCGCATCCGTTTTCCCCATGACGTCGCCGTGCAGGGCGACGGCCGAATCGTCATTGTCGGTTGGGTCCCCAAGACCGGCAAAAGCTTCACCCCCGACCTCGCGGCGCTGCGTCTGCTTCCCGACGGCCGGCCCGACCTCAGCTTCGGAAACGCCGGCCTGCACCGGCTCGTCGCCGGTGACCGGTCCGCTGCGTTCGCCGCCCTTACCCAGCCCAACGGCCGGGTCGTCGCAGCCGGTGCCCTGGCGCGGCAGGTCGGCGAGGAACGCTTTGAGACCGAGCTGCTGCTGACCCGGTTCCTCGCCAACTGAAAGCCGATTTGGGTTAATACCGATCAATCGATATAGTCGATGGTGCGCGTGAACCAGGAGGCTAAGACCGCACGGATCACCTGCGACATCGGCGGCACCTTCACCGACGCCGTTGTCAGCGATGCGAGCGGGAATCTCACCGTCGCCAAGGCGCTGACCCGGCCGGAGCACCTGTTCGGGGGGTTGCACGAGGCGCTCGAGCTGGCCGCGAAGCAGCTGGGAGAGCCGCTCGGGGAGCTGCTCGGCCGCACCACTCTGTTCATCTTCAGCACCACCCAGGCGACCAACGCGATCCTCGAGGGCACCACCGCCCGGACCGCGTTCCTCTGCACCGAGGGTTTCCCGGACATCCTCGTCCGCCGCGAGGGCGGCTCGCTGCGTCCCTATGACTACACCCGCCCGTTCCCGGATCCGTACGTCCCCCGCCGGTTCACCTTCGAGATCGCCGAGCGCGTCGACGCCGAGGGGAAGGTGACGACGCCGCTCGATGTGGACGGCGCTCGGGCGCAGCTCGAGCGGGCGCGCGCCCTCGAGGTCGAGGCGGTCTCCGTCTGCCTGCTCTGGGCGATCGCCAACCCCGCCCACGAGCTGGCGCTCGCCAGGCTGATCGAGGAGGAGCTGCCCGAGGCCCCCTACTCGCTCTCGCACCGGGTCAACCCGATAGTCCGCGAGTACCGCCGCGCCTCCAGCGCCGCGATCGACGCCTCGCTGAAGCCGCTGATGCAGCACCACCTGCCGGAGATTGCCCGCGGCCTGCAGGACGAGGGCTTCGCCGGCGAGCTGCTCGCCGCGACCACCGCCGGCGGCGTCGTGCCGATGCCGGAGCTGGTCGACAGCCCGCTGCTCTCGGTGCGCTCGGGGCCCTCGCTGGCGCCCGTCGCCGCCCGCACCGTTGCCGGGGCGGAGACCGGCAGCGGCGACGTGATCGTCTGCGACACCGGTGGCACCAGTTTCGAGGTCGGCCTCGTCAGAGGCGGCGACCTCGTATTCACCAACGAGACCTGGCTCGGCGAGCCGTTCGCCGGGCACCTAACCGGGCTCTCGTCGGTGGACATCCGCAGCATTGGAGCCGGAGGTGGATCGATCGGCTGGGTCGATTCCGGAGGCCTGCTGCGGGTCGGGCCGCAAAGTGCAAGTGCCGACCCCGGCCCCGCCTGTTATGGCCGGGGCGGCACGCGCCCGACTGTTACCGACGCCGCATTGACGCTCGGCTACATCGACGCCGAGAACTTCCTCGGCGGCGCAATGAAGCTCGACGTCGAGGCAGCCGAAACCGCACTGGAAGAGCTTGCCGAGGCGCTCGGCATCGGCCTCAAAGAGACCGCCCAGGCGGTCCTCGCGGTCGCCAACGAGCGGATGATCGCGGCGATCCAGGAACTCACCGTCAACGAGGGGGTCGACCCGCGCGAGAGCACCCTGGTCGCCGGAGGTGGGGCAGCCGGCCTGACCATCCTCCAGATCGCCCACGAGCTGGGCTGCCGACAGGTCCTGATCCCCAGGGCCGCCGGCGTGCTCGCCGCCTTTGGCGGTCAGCACTCAGACATCGTCCGCGAGGTGACCGCGCCGCACGCGACCAGCTCGGAGGACTTCGACTTCGAAGGGGTGAGGGAGACCGTCGCCGAGCTGCACGAGCGGATGGTCGCCTTCGAGCAGCAGCTCCCCGTCGGTCTCGCCGGCGAGGTCGAACGGCGCTACTCGGTCGAGTCGCGCTACGCCTACCAGGTCTGGGACATCCCGATTCCCCTGGAGGGGGAGGGGGTCGCCGATGAGGGCGCCCTGGAACGCCTGACCGAGAGCTTCCACGATGCCCACGAGCGGATCTTCGCCGTGCGCGAGCCGGGCCAGAAAGTCGAGATGAACCAGTGGAAGGGCCGGGTCGTCGTCACCACGGCCAAGCCCCCGGTCGCCGCCAGGCGCGACGGCGCCGGTGCCGGCGATGGGTCGCGCCGGACCGCCTTCCTGCCGGAGCTGGGCGAGGTCGAGGTCCCCGTGCACCGCGGCGCCGAGCTCTCCTCGGGCGGGCAGGTCGAGGGTCCGGCGCTGGTGATCGAGCCGGAGACGACGATCGTCATTTACCCGGGCTGGACGGCGCACGTAACCGAGTTCGGCAACTACAGGCTGGAGTACGCGTGAGCGGGCAGGCGGGCGCCGGCGCCCCGAAGCCGGCTGAGCGGATGGACCCGACCCTGCTCGCCGTTCTCGCCCACCGCTTCGAAGCGATCGTCCGGGAGATGACCAACACCCTCTTCCGCACCGGCCGCTCCTCGATCCTCAACATGGCCCGCGACTTCTCCTGCTCGATCATCACCGCCGACGACCAGCTGTTCGCCGCCGCCGAGGGGCTGCAGGTGCACGTGCTCGGCGCCGGCCTGCAGACCGCCTCGATGCGCAAGCTGCACCCCGACCTGCGCGAAGGCGATGCCTTCCTCCACAACGACCCGATGCTCGGCAACACCCACGCCGCCGACCACACGATCCTGGTCCCGGTCTTCGTCGACGGCGAGCACGTCTTCACCACCTCGGCCAAGGCCCACCAGGCCGATTGCGGCAACTCGGAGCCCTCGACCTACATGGCCTACGCCGAGGACGTCTACGCCGAGGGCGCCCTGATCTTCCCCTGCGCGAAGGTCCAGCGCGACTACACCGACGTCGAGGACGTGATCCGGCTGTGCCGGCGGCGGATCCGCGTGCCGGAGGTCTGGTACGGGGACTACCTCGCCGCGATCGGCGCCGCCCGGATCGGCGAGCGGCGGGTGAAGGAGGCGGTCGAGCGCTACGGCATCGAGACGATCAAGGCCTTCGTCGGCGAGTGGCTCGACTACTCCGAGCGGTGTATGGAGCAGGCGATCCGGAAGCTGCCCGCCAGGCGGCTGGAGCAGAGTTCCCGCCACGACCCGATCCCGGGTCTGCCCGAGGGCGTCTCGGTCAAGGTCACCGCCGAGGTCGATCCGGAGCGGGGGAGGGTCAGCTTCGATCTGCGCGACAACCCCGACTGCATCCCGTTCGGCCTCAACCTCTCGGAGGCCTGTGCGCGGGGCGGCTGCACGATCGCCCTGCTCAACTGCCTGGAGGAGGACATCCCGCGCAACGCCGGGGCCTTCCGCCGGATCGAGGTGAAGATCCGCGAGGGCTCGATCGCCGGCGGCCTGGTCGCGCCCTACTCGGCCTCGGTCTCCACCACCAACGTCCTCAACCGGTTGATCAACGCCGCCCAGAGCTCCTTCTGCGAGCTCGGCGAAGGGCAGGGGCTGGCCGAGGGCGCCGGCGCCCTCGGGGTCGGCTTCGCCGTCTTCTCCGGCGAGTACGAGGACGGCGGGCCCTACGTCAGCCAGATGGTGATCGGCAACAACGGCGGCCCGGCCTCGCCCTACTGCGACGGCTGGATCACCTACGCGATGCCCGACTGCTCGAAGACGATCTACATCGACAGCGTCGAGATGCTCGAGCGCAACTACCCGCTCCGGTTCCGCTCCCTGCGCCTGCTCCCCGACTCCGGCGGCGCCGGCCGCACCCGCGGCGGCCCCGCCTCGGAGGTGGTCTACGGGCCGACGGCGACGCCGCTGCGCGCCTTCTACCTCGCCGACTTCGCCGAGCACCCGCCCCAGGGCGTGCTCGGCGGCCTGCCCGGCATGGCCGCGTCGGCGAGCGTGGTCGACGCCAACGGCGCAGCTATCCCGACCGAGCCGGTCGGCGACTCGTTGCTGGCTCCCGGGCAGTGGATCCGCGGGGTCGAGGCCGGCGGCGGCGGTTACGGCGACCCGCTCGAGCGCGACCCCGAGGCGGTCCTCGACGACGTGCTCGAAGGCTGGGTGAGCGACCGCGCCGCCCACGACGTCTACGGCGTCGTGCTGGTCGAAGACGGCGGCCCAGGCCCGGCGATCGACCCGGCGGCATCGCGGGAACGGCGCGAATTTCTCCGACACGACCGATCGACCCGCAAATGAGAGTAGGAGCGCGAACCAATGCCAGATGACCAGTTGACGGGTATCCACCGTGAGTACACCCGCCTGACCCCGGCATCGGCCGAGCTGATGGCGCGCGCGGCGAAGTCGATGCCGCGCGGACTGACCAGGACGCTGAGCTGGTTCGCGCCCTACCCGGTGGTCTTCGAGCACGGCCTCGGCGCCAACCTCTACGACGTCGACGCCAACCGCTACGTCGACCTCTTCAACAACGGCCTCAGCCTGATGCACGGCCATGCTTACCCGCCGATCGAGAAGGCGCTGCGCGACGCGCTCGAACGGGGGACCGCGTGGCCCGGCAGCTCCGACGCCCAGGTCGAGTTCGCCGAGATGCTGGTCGACCGGATCCCCGGTGCCGAGCAGGTGCGCTTCGCCAACACCGGCACCGAGGCGATGATGCTCGCCATCAAGCTGGCCCGCCACGTCACCGGGCGCTCGCTGATCATCAAGGCTTGGCACGCCTACCACGGCTCCTACGACGACCTCGAGGTCGGCCTGCAGGACCGGGGCGAGATCCCCGGGCGGGTCGCCCTGGCGACCTTCGGCGACCTCGACAGCTATGCGGAGATCCTCGAACGCCATAAGGGCGAAGTGGCGGCGATCGCGGTCGAGCCGGTCCAGTACACCGGTGTCGTCACGCCGCCGCCCGACGGCTTCCTGCCCGAACTGCGCCGGCTTGCCACCGACGCCGGCGCGCTCCTCGTCCTCGACGACTGCCTGATGTTCAGGCTGGCCGAGGGCGGCTCGGCCGAGCGCTTCGGGTTCGAAGCCGACATCACCGCGCTCGGCAAGTGGATCGGCGGCGGGCTGCCGGTCGGGGTGATCGGCGCTCCGGCCGAGATGATGACCTACTTCGACCGCCATCCCGAACAGCCGCTCTACCACGGTGGCTCCTTCAACGGCAACCTGCTCGGCACGGTCGCCGGCGCGGTCGCACTCCGCGACCTCACCGCCGCCGACATCGCCCGCATCGACGGGCAGGCCGAAAGCCTCAAAGCCGGCATCGCCGAGTCCGCGCAGGCGTGCGGCATCTCGGTCGGCACCCCGGGTGTCGGGTCCGCCTTCGGCCTCTACGTATATGGAGCGAACCAGGAGAACGGCGACGGGGGCCCGGAGATCGATTGGGCGGCGACCTCGCTGCTGCACCTGGCCGCGGTCAACCGCGGCATCTACTACGGGTCTGGTGGCGAGTTCGGCCTCTCCACCTCGATCACCGAGGACGACCTCGAGCACGTGAGCGCCGGACTCCGCCAGGCCCTGGCCGACGTCGCCGCGACGATGGCAAGCGTCCCCGAGACCTCGAGCGCCTAGGAGACGGCGACGCCGTCCGGGCTGGCCGGCGCGGCATCGGGGAGGAGCATGCGGATCACTTCTTCGCGGATCCGGCCGCTGTCCAGCGGTGCCTCGGAGGTGAGGGCCTGGATCGCGAGGCCGTTGAGGATCGCGTCGAGGCGCCAGCTCCAGGGGATCTCGCCGGGGACTTCCGGCGGGACGAGTCCCTCCAGCGCGTGGTCGAGCACCGGGTACCAGGCCTGCAGCCGGGCCTCGATCGTGTGCCGAAGCTCCGGCAGGTGAACAGCCTCGCCGTAGGCGTTGATCCAGACCCGCCAGCCCTCGTTCAGCGAGACTTCGCCGGGCAGGGAGGCGTCGAGCAGCGCTTTCAGTCGGTCCCATCCCGGTGGGACGTCCTCCATCGCTTCGCGCGAGAGGCTCTGGGTGCGCTCGGAGACGAAGACCAGCGTCTGGGTGAGCAGGTCCTGGCGGTTGCTGAAGTAGTGATTCAGCATGCCGGTGCTGACACCCGCCTCCTCGGCGACCTTCCTCAGCGTAGTTCCGGCGAAGCCTTCGCGGGCTATCACGGCGGCTGCGGCGCGGCAGATCTGCTCCCGGCGTATCGGTTCCATGCCTAGTTTTGGCAACCGGATCCCCTCCTATTTCTCAGCATCTCGTCCGCATTCTCGCATCTCAGAACGAATGATCGATATGCAATGTCTCCCAAGCTCATAGTACGCGGAAATTCGCGGGCTTGACAGGGCTTGGGGGGTGGAGTTATTGTATATTGGTTGATCGATATAAAAGACCTTCAACCTCGCAGGGAGGTTCGGTGAGCCGGGACCCTCGCCACGACATCCTCTTCGAGCCGGTCCGGATCGGGCCGAAGACGCTTCGGAACCGCTTCTACCAGAGCCCGCACTGCACGAGCTTCGGGGCTGAGGTGCCCGCCGCCCACGCCCACCTGAGGGCGATGAAGGCGGAGGGGGGATGGGCGGCGGTCAACACCGAGTTCTGCTCGATCCACCCCAGCAGCGACTCGCGGCCGTTGATCTCGGCCCGCCTCTGGGACGAGGCGGACGCCTGCAACCTCGCGCCGATGGCGGACCTCGCCCACGAGTGCGACTCGCTCGCCGGGGTCGAGCTCTGGCACGGCGGCGGGCTCGCCGGCAACCTCGAGACCAGGATCGCGGCGGGCGGGGTGACCCAGGCCACCGAGGAGGGCGTCTCCAGCTACCAGCTCGACAAGGCCGGGATCCGCAGGATCCAGGGCTACTACGTGGCGGCGGCCAAGCGGGCCCGGTCGGCCGGCTTCGACATCATCAACGTGCACGGGGCCGAGGGGGGCGCGATCACCGCGCACTTCCTGATGGCCAAGTCCAACGACCGCCGCGACGAGTACGGGGGCTCGCTGGAGAACCGGGCGCGGTTCTGGCTCGAGGTCCTGGAGCAGGTCCGCGAGGCCGTCGGCGACGAGTGCGCGGTCACCGCCCGGCTCTGCATCGACACCTACAACGAGAGCCCGCTCGGCATCCGCGCCGCCGAGGAGGCATACGGGTTCATCGAGCTGGGCGACCACCTGGTCGACTTCTGGGACCTGCAGGCCGGCGGCTGGAGCGCCGCCGAGTGGGCGGGCGACGACGCGACGGCCTCGCGGTTCGCCGCCGAATACGCCGACCGCCCCTACCTCGAGGCGGTCCGGGGGGCGACCGCGAAACCGATCGCCGCGGTGGGGCGGTTCACCAACCCCGACACGATGGCCGAGGCGGTTCGCTCGGGGACGATCGACATCGTCGCCGCCGCTCGCCCGTCGATCGCCGACCCGTTCCTGCCGCAGAAGATCGAAGAAGGCCGCTACGACGAGATCCGCGAGTGCATCGGGTGCAACGTCTGCGCCTCGCGCTTCCCGCAGTCGGCGCCGATCGTGTGCACCCAGAACGCCACCGTCGGCGAGGAGTTCCGCCGCGGCTGGCACCCCGAGCGGTTCCGCGAAGCGGGCAACAGCGACAAAACGGTTCTCGTCGTCGGCGCCGGACCGGCCGGGATGGAGTGCGCGATGGTCCTCGGCAAGCGGGGCATGAGCGCCGTGCACCTGGTCGACGAGCAGGAGGCGATCGGGGGGAGCCTGCGCGCGGTCAGCGCCTACCCGAACCTCGGCGAGTGGGCCCGGGTGATCCAGTACCGGCAGATCCAGCTCGACAAGCTCGCCAACGTCGAGGTGATCCCGAACCGGCGCCTCGACGCCGAGGGCGTGTTCACCTACGGCGCCGAGATAGTCGTGCTCGCGACCGGCTCGCGCTGGCGTGCGGACGGCGCCACCGGCCAGGCGCCGATGCCGGGCGCCGGCCTCGGCTTTGTCCACACGCCCGAAGCGGTGGCGGAGGCGTCGGGGCAGATCGAGGGAGAGCGCGTGCTCGTCTACGACGCCGACGGTTACTTCACCGGCGTCGCGATGGCCGAGCTGCTGCTGGCGGCGGGCAAGCGGGTGACGGTGGTGACGCCGGCGGCCAACCTCGCCCAGTACATGTTCTTCACCGGTGAGGCGTTCCGGGTCAACCGCCAGCTCCGCGCCGCCGGGGCGACGATCGTGACCGGCCACCTGGTCACCGACATCGTTCCCGGCGTGGCGCGCGGCCAGAACGTCTGGTCCCCGGACCCGGTCGAGTGGGAGGCCGACGCCTTCGTCCTCGTCACCCGGCGCGAACCGCTCGACTCGCTCTACCGCGAGGTGACGGCCGATCCCGGCCGGCTGGCCGAGGAGGGCATCGAGTCGGTCTACCGGATCGGCGACTGCGTGGCCCCACGGCTGATCGCCGAATGCGTCTTCGACGGCCACCGGCTCGCCCGCGAGATCGATACCGACGACCCCGCGACCCCGCTGCCCTTTGCCCGCGAGCTTCCCGAAATGAATTTTGTATAGAGGAGGAATGAGAGATGAGTCAGGCAACCACGACCAAGATCCGCAGATACCCGGTGCTGGCCGCTCCGCTGGAAGCGGCGCCGATCCCCGCCGAGGACATCATCTCGGGGGAACCCGAGTCGAGGATGGCGATCCTCTGGCGCTCTGAGGACAACAAGCTCTACAACGGCGTCTGGCACTGCACCCCGGGCGTCTTCATGCTCACGCATCCTGGCGAGACGATCTGTCTCGTCGAGGGACGGGCAACGATCACGCCGGAGGACGGCGGCGAGCCGGTCACCGTCGTCCCCGGCGAGGTCGTCTTCCTGCCCGAGGGGCTGCGCGCCCGGTGGGAGGTGCACGAGACGGTGAAGAAGGCGTTCCACTCCCATGACTCGACCGGCATGCTGCTGGGCGGGGGCGTCGAGGCATGAAGGTTCTCGTTCCCGTCAAGTACGTCGCCAGGTTTGCCGGCGAGCCGGTGTTCAACAGCGCAGGCGCCGTCGCCGCCGATGCGCTCGAGTGGGAGCTCAACGAGTGGGACGCTTTCTCGCTCGAGGCGGCGCTGCAGCTGGTCGAGGAGAGCGAGGGGGGTGAGGTCGTGGTCGCCACGGTCGGTGAGGAGGAGTCCGAGGAGGCCCTGCTTGCCTGCCTGGCCAAAGGCGCCGATCGCGCCGTTCGGGTCTGGGACCCGGCGCTGGAGGGGGCCGACCCGCTGTCCGTCGCCGCGGTGTTGGCGGCACTCGCGGGACGCGAGCAGCCCGACCTGATCCTCAGCGGCGTGCAGTCCTCCGACGCCGCTAACGCCGCCACCGGGGTCGCCCTGTCCGGCCTGCTCGAACTCTGCCGGGTGGCGGTGGTCAAGTCGATCGAGCGCGATGGCGAGTGTCTTCTCGTGCGCCGCGACCTCAACGGTGCCGGGACCGAATTGCTGCGGGTGCCGTTTCCGGCGCTGCTCACGATCCAGGCTGGGATCAACGAGCCGCGCCACGCGACCCTGCGGGAGATCAAGCAGTCCCGGGACAAGCCGCTGGAGACGCTCACGCCG
Organism: uncultured Actinomycetes bacterium; assembly: GCA_963832155.1. Lineage (GTDB taxonomy): Bacteria > Actinomycetota > Thermoleophilia > Solirubrobacterales > 70-9 > VAYN01. The sequence continues at coordinate 2,116,385 of CAWHTB010000002.1, read as the reverse complement.
GCCGACCTCCGCCTCGGCGCCGAGCAGGTGCTGGCGGCGGCGGGGTCGCGGACGGTCAGTCTCGGGCTTCCTGAGCCCGGGGATGGCGCCTCGATGCTGAACGGGTCACCAAGCGCGATCGCCGACCGGATCGCCGAGATCGTCAGGGAGGAGATACCGGCATGAGCGGCGGCGTCCTCGTCGTCGTTGAGACCGACGACGAGGGGCCGCGGCAAGGAACCGCGGAGCTGATCGGCGCCGGGCGCGCACTGGGTACGGAGGGAGGGGGCTCCCTCACCGTCGCGCTCCTCGGCGCCGGCGCCGCCGCTCATGCCCGTGCGGTCGACCTCGCCGGGGTCGAGGAGATCGTCGTCGTCCCGTGGCCCTGCGAGCACTTCGATCCCCAGGTCGCCGAGGCGGCGCTCGAGGCGCTGATCGATGCGCGTCGGCCGGCCGTAGTGCTGGCCGGGCACACGATCGCCTCGTTCGGGTTCATGCCCGCGGTCGCGGCCCAGGGCGGGCACGGCTTCGCCACCGACGTCACCAGCTTGGCTTGGGGCGAAGGGGGCCCGGTGGCGCGGCGCGACGCCTTCGGCGCCCGGCTGGTCGCGGAGCTCGACTTCCCGGGCAAGGAAACGGTCTTGCTGACGCTTCGCGAGCGGGCCTTCGCGCCCGCCGCGCCCGGCGGCTCGGCGGCGAGGTCGGAGCTCGACCTCGACCTCTCCGGCGCGGTGCGCACCGAACGGGTCGAGCTGGGTGAGGCACCGGTCGGCGATGTGGACATCACCACCGCAGAGCTCCTGCTCTCGGTCGGCCGCGGGGTGGGGGACGGAGCGAGGGTCGCCGAGCTGGAGGGCCTGGCGGACAAGATGGGAGGGATGCTGAGCTGCTCACGGCCCCCGGTCGACGCCGGCTGGGTCCCCGTCGGCCGCCAGGTCGGCCAGTCGGGCAAGGCGGTGGCGCCGAAGGTCTACCTCGCGCTCGGGATCTCCGGTGCCGCCCAGCACGTCGCCGGCATCTCCGGCTCGACCACGATCATCGCCGTCAACTCCGACCCCCGGGCGCCGATCTTTGCCGTCGCCCAGTACGGCGCGGTCGCCGATCTTTTTGAGGTCGTGGCAGAACTCGCGCACCGCTTCGGCTATTCTCGGATCGACTGATCGGTATGCAACTTCTACGCAGCGATCGCCAGCTCGCCTTCCCCGTCGCAGTGCTGGCCGCGGTCGTCCTCTTCGCTCTCTTCGTGCCGGTGCTATGGCCCGAGGAACCGAACAAGCAGGACCTGATCAACGCCCTCGAAGGGCCCTCGCTCTCCCACCCGCTCGGCACCGACCAGCTCGGCCGCGACGTTTTGGCGCGGATCGCCGAGGGCGCCCGCATCTCCCTCCTGGTCGCCTCGCTGGTCACCCTCGGCGGGGCGCTGGTCGGCGGCCTGATCGGCCTCTTTGCCGGCGTCGTCGGCGGTGCCCCGGACGGGATCGCGATGCGGATGATGGACACGATCCTCGCTTTCCCACCGCTGATCCTGGCGATGGCGGTCACCGTCGGCCTCGGCATCGGCCTCAGCACCGCGGCCCTCGGCGTCGCCCTGGTCTCGGTGCCCTGGTACGCCCGGCTGCTGCGCAGCGAGGCGTTGCGGATCCGGTCGCTGCCGTTCATCGAAGCCGCCCACGCGATGGGCTCGACCCGGGGCCGGATCGTCTCCCGCCACGTCGTTCCGCATGTGCTGCCGGTGCTCTTCATCCAGATGGCCGCCGCCTTCGGCTACGCGGTGCTGGCGCTCGCGGGCCTCAGCTTCATCGGCCTCGGCGCCCAGGTCCCGACCCCCGAGTGGGGGGCGATGATCACCGAAGGCCTGCAGTACTCGTTGACCGGGCAGTGGTGGATCGCGATCTTTCCCGGCATCGCCCTGCTGATCGTCGTCACCGCCGCCAGCATGCTCTCGGACCGGATGCGCGACTTGCTCGACCCCCGCGGCCAGTACGCGAGGCTGTAGGGAGCGATGACCCGCGTAATCGCCTACAGGGTCCTCGGCTCGATCGCCGCGATCCTCGGCGCCTCGTTGCTCGCCTTCCTGATCATGCGGGTGCTCCCCGGCGACCCCGCCCGCCAGATCCTCGGCCCGCTGGCGACGCCGAACGCGATCGCCGAAGTCAACAAGCAGCTCGGCCTCGACGAATCGTTCTTCGCCCAGTACTGGCACTACATCACCGACTTCTTCAGCGGCGAATGGGGCTACTCCTACTCGCTCAACGCCCCGGTGGAGGAGCTCTTCGCCGAACGCATCCCGGCGACGATCGAACTGGCGCTGTTCTCGTTCTTGATCACGATGATCGCCGCGGTCAGCCTGGCGCTGCTCTCCACCTACCGGCACCGGCCGGTGACCGACATGCTCGTCCGCGGCGCCTCCTACATCGGCTTCGGCACGCCCCCCTTCTTCCTCGCGCTGCTGTTGCTGATCATCTTTTTCAAGACGTTCGGCATCTTGCCGGGGCCCGAAGGGCAGCTGGCGGTCGGCACCGAGCCGCCGCCGGAGATCACCCGCCTATACGTCGTCGACTCGTTGCTGGCGGGCCAGTTCGACACCTTCTGGGAATCGTTCACGCATCTGCTGCTGCCGGCGATCGCGCTCGGCATCGGCGCCTTCTCCTTCATGGTGCGGCTGTTGCGGGCGAACCTGCTCGAGGTCTCGCGGGAGCCGTTCCTGCTGGTCGCCCGCGGCAAGGGCCTGCCCCGGTGGACCGCTTTCCGCCGCCACGCGCTGCCCAACGCTTTCCTGCCGACCCTGACCTCGGCGGGTCTGGTGCTGGGCGAATTCCTCGCCGGCAGCGTGCTGGTGGAACGGGTCTTCGACTGGCCCGGGATCGGGTCGCTCGTCTTCGAAGCGATCGTCAAGCAGGACTTCGCGATCGTGCAGGCGTTCATCCTGCTCAGCGCGGTGATGTTCGTCCTCGTCAACCTCCTCGTGGACATCCTCTACGCGGTGATCGACCCGCGGGTGCGGATCCCCGCCGTGACCTCGAGCTAGCTATGCACCCGCCCGGCGACAACGTGCTTTCGGTGCGCAACCTCAGCACCGTCTATGAGGCCAAGGAGGCGACCGTGCACGCGGTCCGCGACGTCAGCTTCGACCTGCGCCCGACCGAGCGGCTCGGGATCGTCGGCGAGTCGGGGTCGGGGAAGTCGGCGCTGGCGCTCTCGATCCTCGGCCTGATCGAGCCGCCCGGCCGGGTCGCCGGCGGCGAGATCCTGCTCGGCGGCCGCGACATCTCAAAGCTCACCGACCGCCAGCTGGGCGCGGTCCGCGGCAAGGAGATCGCCCTCGTCCTCCAGGATCCCTCGACCGCCCTTGACCCGGTGAAGACGATCGGCTCCCAGATCATCGAGGCGATCGCCGCCCACGAACCGGGCCTGAAGCGGGCCGCCGCCCGCAAGCGCGCCGCCGAGCTGCTCGAAGACGTCGACATCTCCCACGCCGACCGCCGCCTCGACGACTACCCCCACCAGTACTCCGGGGGGATGCGCCAGCGGGTCGCGATCGCGATGGCAATCGCGCTCAACCCGAGCGTGCTGATCGCCGACGAGCCGACCACGGCGCTCGACGTGACCACCCAGGCGCAGGTGTTGGCACTGCTCGACCGGCTGGTCGACGAGCACCGCACCGCGGTGATCCTGATCACCCACAACCTCGGGGTCGTCTCGGAGTTCTGCGACTCGGTCGCGGTGATGTACGCCGGGCGGTTCGTCGAGACCTCCGAGGTCGAGCACATCTTCGAGGCGCCGACGCATCCCTACAGCGAGGCGCTGCTGAAGTGCGTCCCCAACCCCGAACGCCTCGCCCAGGGCCCGCTCCCGGCGATCACCGGCTTCCCGCCTGCCCTGACCACGATCCCAAGCGGCTGCTCCTTCGCGCCGCGGTGCCCGGTCGGCAAGGAGCTCGCCCAGTGCCACGAGCAGGTGCCGGCGGCGCACCGGGTCACCGGGCCCGCGGGGGCGGCCACGGTCGAGTGCCACTTCGCCGAGACCCGGATCGCCGAGGTGAGGACGTGAGCCACGAGGTCGGTGAGGAGCTCGCCGAGGTGGCGAAGGCAAACGGCTCCGGGCCGCCGATCCTGGAGGCCGAGAGCATCTCCAAAACCTTCATGGTGCGTGGCGGCGACCGGCTCGGCCGTAAGCACCCGGTGACCGTGCTGGACGACATCTCGGTCAGCGTCAAGCGCGGCGAGAGCTTCGGCCTGGTGGGGGAGTCGGGGTGCGGCAAGTCGACCCTCGCCCGCTGCCTGACGCGCCTGCTCGACCTCAGCGGGGGCAGTGTCGAGTTCGACGGGACCGACCTGACCGCGCTCGACAAAGGCGAGCTGCGGTCCCTGCGGCGGCGCATGCAGCTCGTCTTCCAGGACCCCTACGCCTCGCTCGACCCGCGCATGAACGCCGCCCGGATCGTCGAAGAGCCGCTCGAGATCCACGAGATCGGCGATCGCGACGAGCGCCGCGAGCGGGCGCTGGAGATGCTGGTCGAGGTCGGTCTCACCGCCGAGCAGGCGCGCCGCCTGCCGCACGCTTTCTCCGGCGGGCAGCGGCAACGGATCGGGATCGCCCGTGCCTTCGTCCTGCACCCCGAGCTTGTCGTCCTCGACGAGCCCGTCTCCGCCCTCGACGTCTCGGTCCAGGCCCAGGTCCTCAACCTGCTGCGCCGCCTGCAGCGGGAGCTCGGGCTGACCTACGTCTTCATCACCCACGACCTCGCGGTGGCCGAGTACTTCTGCGACCGGGTCGCCGTCCTCTACCTCGGCCAGGTGATGGAGATCGCCGATCGCGCGACCCTGTTCAACAGCCCGCTGCACCCCTACTCGGTCTCATTGCTCTCGGTGGTGCCGGTGCCGGCGGCTGGCGGGCGCAAACGCCGCGCCGCCCGCCCCGAGCTGATCGGCGAAGTCGGCTCGGTCGTCGAGCGGCCGCCCGGCTGCCCGTTTGAGCCGCGCTGCCCGGTGGGGCGGGGGCGGGCGATCTGCCGGGGTGAGCGGCCACCGCTTACGAGCCCCGCCAAAGGTCACTCGGTGGCCTGCCATTTCCCCGGCGAGATCGCCCCCGCGCGCGCGGATTAAGCCGTCTGAAGACCTCTTGACACGGGGTTTCGCAATGGGCTAAGGTCGGATATCGACTGATCGTTTTATTCGATATCGCCTACAACAGGGACGGAGACTCGATGAATCGCATCAACGGGCAGGGCATGTCAGGGATCCGGGGAGGCGCGACCATCGCCCTCGTCATTGCTGCCACGCTGGCGCTCGCCGCTTGTGGAAGCTCGAACTCGGATTCAGGCTCAGGCTCGTCCGGCTCTGGATCGCTCAGCAGCGCGAAAAGCGATCCCAACGCCACCATGGTCGTCAACGTGGCGACGCCGGTGGCGACGCTCGACCCGACCTTCACCTTCGCCAACCAGGAAGTCGGGCTCGACGGGGCGCTGTACTCGACCCTGACTCAGCCCAAATACGTCCCCGGCCCACTCGAGGCCACCTGGGAACAGGATCTGGCGATCACCGCGGTGGACCCGTACCTGGCCGAATCGTGGAAATACAGCAACGGCAACCGCACGTTGACCTTCAAGCTCCGCCCGGGGATGAAATTCCCCAGTGGCACCCCGCTCGACGCCCACGCGGTCAAGTGGTCGCTCGAACGGACGATCAAAGCCGAAGGCGGCGGTTACTCGGTGCTCGAAGAAACCGACTTCACCCCGTCGCTGATCAAATCGATCTCCACGCCGGACCCGACCACTGTGGTGATCAACTACAAGCGGCCGGCACCGAACCAGCTGCAGGTTCTCTCCACGCCGACCGCGGGGGCGATCTACGACCCCAAAGTCGTCGAAGAAAACGGCGGCCAGAAACCGGGTCAGCCCAACGAGTACCTGGGCAGCAACTCCGCCGGGTACGGGCCCTATCTGTTGAAGAGCTACAAACCCAACCGCGAAATCGTGTTGGAAGCCAACCCGGACTTCTTCCAGCCGGCGAAAACCAAAAACGTGATCATCAAGTTCGTCCCCGACAACGAAACGCTGCTGTTGAACGCGCAGTCGGGCCAGGCGGACGTGACGCTGGGACTGTCGGGACAGGCGGCCAAGAGCCTGGAAGGCAACGGGTGCTGCACGGTCGCGGCGTTCAAATCGCGCCAGGCGCAGACGCTGAACTTCCCGATCAACCAGAACGAGCCGTTCAAAAGCAACACGATGCCGTTCTTCAAGAACAAGAAATTCCGCCAGGCGCTGAGCTACGCGTTCCCCTACGAAGCCGTGCTGGAGAAAATCGGCTACGGCTATGGCGAGCTCTACAACGGCGAGTGGATGCCGGCCTTCTCCTGGTATGACCCGCAGGTCGGGGCGCCGCGGGAAACCGACATCGAGAAAGCCAAAGAACTGATCGAGGAATCCGGGGTCGAGACGCCGGTGAGCTTCACCATCTACGTCTCCCAGGGCGCGAACGTCGAAAAAGAAATCGCCACGGCCGCGGCCGGCGCCTGGGAAGAACTCGGCGTCAACGCCAAAGTCCAGACGACCTCATCGGCCAACTTCCTGGAAATCGTCTACAGCACCCACACCGGTGCCTCGGTGTTCCTCGACGGGCCGCAGGTGGTCGCTCCGGACTACTACTGGGCGTATGACCTCCAGTGCCCGCCGAACAACGAATTCAACGACACCGACGTCTGCGTGAAAGCGTCCGACGCGGCGATGAAAAAAGTCCCGTTCACGACCCAGGAACCGCAGCTGGGAGAACTCCTCAACGAAGCCAACGAAGGCTGGATCGAGGAAGCACCCAGGATCTGGGTCTACAACCAGCAGACCGTCGCCGTGCTCGGCAAAGACATGACCGGTTACTACTCCAGCGATCTCCCCGAAGTGCGCTGGTGGTCGAAGGGTTAATCCGGGTCGACGGACCTTCCCCCCGGCATGCACACGGCGCCCGGACCTTCCCCAGTCCGGGCGCCGTTCATCTTTCTTACGACCGGCTGATCAGCCCCGGGTTATGTTGTGAAGGCGATCGGATTGCCGTTTTTCATGTTCCATCTCATCGCTCCGGTCAGTTCGCCGAGGCCGCCATGAAATTTCAGGGTTTTTCCGTCGTCGAACCACAGTGTCGTGCCTTTGCCCTGAGGCGCATTACCAGGCCTTCCTTTGAACGCGCCTGAGATGCCAAAGGTTTTTTCGTTGAAGAAGCATTTTTCGGCGCCTTTGTTTTTGTACGTGACGGTGCCGAATTCACCGGCTTTTTTCCCGGTGAATTCCAGGCCCATTTCGATTTCATTGCCATAGGTTTTGAATTCGGCTTCGTAGACGATCGGTTCTTTGACGATGCACCCGGACGGTTTCGTTACCGCGCATTCCGAGTGTTCGATCGTCACGCTGCCCGAGGCCAGCATGGTGCCTTTTTCTTCTTTGTTGGTCAGGGATCCCGTACCTTTGACGGTTTTGCAGCTGATTTGAATTGTTTTTTTGATCCCCGCGAGTTCTCCCGCTAGGAGCGAGGGTTCAGCCCCCGTGTATTGCTGGCGGTGTTTGCGTTGCTCAGCGTGATTTCTGTGAGTTGATCTTCGGCGATCCCAAGGTGGCCGTGTATCCCTTTGCCTGGTTCGGTTGATTCGGTGCAGTGAGCGTCTTTGAAATCTAGGTTTCCTTCGCTTTTCACGCATGTAAACGCTGTTGTGCCTGCCCCCGATGCGCCTGGCGCTGCGAAGGCGCAGAAAGCGAGCGCGCAAAGCAGCGAGAGGCCGACGATTGCTCTACGTCCGGTCATCTCCATCTTCTCCTTAGTAGTGGTGTCGACAGGACGGAATGTCCCCGTCCAGGAGAGGCTGGAGCGAAACCGCGTGTCAGTCAACAAACCGACTGCGAGGTTTTCTATCTCCGGTGTGGGGTCGCGCCGGATCCTGCTGACCTACGGGGTGAGGACGATCTTCAGCGCCTCGTGGCGGTCGAAGATCGCGTAGGCCTCGGGCGCATCGTCGAGCGACATGTGGTGGGTGACCAGCGGGGTGGGGTCGAGCTGCCCCTCGCCGAGCATCGAGAGCACCTGGTCGAGGTGCGCGATCACGTTGGCCTGCCCGCCCTTCAGGGTGATCGACTTGAGCCAGGCGAGGCCCATGTGGACCTCGGTGCGCTCGGCGTAGACGCCGAGGCACTGGACTCGGCCGCAGCTTCTGGTCAGGCGCAGGGCGCTGTCGAGCGCGGCGGGATGGCCGACTGCGTCGATCGCGACGTCAACCCCGCCGCGGTCGGAGGTGAGTGCGCGGACCTCCGCCTTGACGTCCTGCTCGGCGAGGTTGACCGGCGTCGCCCCGAAGGACTCGGCGATCGCCAGTCGTTCCTCGACCGAGTCGATCGCGATCACCCGCGCCCCGGCGAGCTTCGCGGCCTGGACCGCGCAGAGGCCGACCGGGCCGAGTCCCAGGACGGCGACGACCTCACCCGCCTGCAGGCCGCTCTCGACCACGCCGTGATAGCCGGTCGCCATCACGTCGCCGGCGAACAGGGCGACGTCGTCGGAGAGCCCCTCGGGCAGGCGGCGGAGGGTGAGGTTGGCGGTTGGGACCAGGGCGTACTCGGCCTGGGTCCCCTGCAGCGAGCCGAGCGTCGCGCCGAGCCCGAAGGAGCGCGACTCGAGGCAGCGGTGGTACTCGCTGCGCAGGCAGTGGAAGCAGGCACCGCAGGCGGTCAGGAAGCCGCCGATCGCCCTGTCGCCGACCGCCACGCGGGTGACAGCGTCACCGGCGGCGACCACCGTGCCGACGTACTCGTGCCCGATCGTGAAGCCCGCTTCGATCGGCAGGCGGCCGTGGTAGATGTGGAGATCCGAGCCGCAGACGCCGCTCGCGTCGATCCTCAGGACCACGTCGTCGGGGGCTTGGAGCTCCGGCATCGGACGCTCCTCGATGCTGACCTGCCCTGGCGCCTGAAAGGTGAGTGCTCGCAAGTTAGCTATTCCAAATCGATCAGTCGATCCGTAACATACCAGAGGCGATTCCGCGCCTGGGAAGGCGGTCAACGACCGAAGGAGACACGATGAGCATCGAGCGGGTTCCCTCTGATTTCGCCAGCTACAGCGATCTCGTCGCGGTGAAAGGCCCGGGTCGCTGGATCCACGTCGCCGGCCAGGTCGGCATGGACGCCGACGGCAAGGTCGAGGGCGACCTGGAGACCCAGACCAACGCGACCCTCGACCACATCGAGCGCATCCTCGGCAAGGTCGGGGCGAGCCTCGGCGACGTGGTCAAGATCACCGTCTACCTGACCAGCTTCGACGACTACGGGGCCTTCAGCAAAGTCCGCGCCGAGCGTTTCGGCGACAAGCTGCCGGCCAGCGCCGCGATCGGGGTCGCCGACCTCCTGCTCGGCGCCGAAGTCGAGATCGAGGCGGTCGCTTTCGCAGCGGAGTCGTCGTGAGCGGGCCGGCCGGCGGCGCCGGAGAGGCCGTCGAGACGGAGACGATCTGGCGGCCCGGGGAAAACTGGGTGGAGTCCGCAAACGTCTCCCGGCTGATGCGCCGCGCCGGGATCTCCGACCTTGCCGAGCTGCGCTCGCGTGCCCTCGACCCCGAGTGGTTGTGGCCGGCCGTGTTCGAGGACCTGGGGATCGAGTTCGCGGCGCCCCACGACCGTGTCCTCGACCTCGAGGAGGGCCCGGAATGGGCGCGCTGGTTCCTCGGCGCCCGCCTCAACCTGGCCAGCGCCTGCCTCGACCGGTGGGCGGAGGCCCGGCCCGATGATGAGGCGATCGTGTGGGAGAGCGAGCGCGGCGAGCGCCGCGACCTCAACTGGCGGCAGCTGCGCTCGATGTCCGACGCGCTTGCCCGCGGGCTGCGGCGGATCGGCGTCGGCGAGGGGGACACGGTCGGCCTCTTCATGCCGATGAGCCCGGAGGCGGTGGCCGGCTTTTACGCCTGCGCCAAGCTCGGGGCGATCGTGGTGCCGTTGTTCTCGGGGTACGGCGCCGGTGCGGTCGCTTCCCGGATCCTCGACGCTGAGATGAAGGTGCTTCTGACCGCCGACGGGTATCCACGCGGCGGCAAGGTCGTGCCGATGAAGGAGGTCGCCGACGAAGCGGTGGCGAAGGCCGGCACCGACACCACCGTGGTGGTCTGGAGGCGGCTCGGACGCGAGTGTCCCGAAGGCCCCGGCGACGTCGAGTGGAACACCCTTCTCGCCGGCGGCAAGGAGTCGTTCGAGAGCGTCGAGGTCGACCCCGGCGATCCTCTTCTGCTTGTCTACACCAGCGGAACCACGGGGAAGCCGAAGGGCGCCGTCCTCACCCACGCGGGCCTGCTCGCGAGCATCGCCAAGGACGCCGCCTACCACCTCGACCTGCGGCCCGAGGACACGATCTGCTGGGTGACCGACATCGGTTGGATCATGGGGCCCTGGACGATCATCGCCGCCGGTGCGCTTGGCGCCCGCCTCTGCCTTTGTGAGGGTGGGCCGACGACCCCGGCGCCCGACCGGGTATGGGATCTGGTCGAGCGCGAGTCGGTGAGCGTGCTCGGGGTGAGCCCAAGCCTGACCCGAGGTCTGATGGCCGCCGGCGCGGCGCCGGCCTCGCCGGAGCAGCTGCGCTCGGTGCGGACGATCGGCGCCACCGGCGAGCCGATGACGCCGGCCCCTTACCGGTGGCTCGCCGAGGAGGTCGGCGGCGGCCGCTGCCCAGTCATCAACATCTCCGGTGGCACCGAGGTCGGCGGCGCCTTCCTCGCGCCGCTGCCGATCCAGGAGCTCAAGGTGTCCTCTCTCGGTGGCCCGGCGCTGGGCATGGACGTCGACGTGGTCGACGACGACGGCCGGCCGGTCGAGCCGGGAACGGTGGGACAGCTGGTCTGCCGGGCACCGTGGCCGTCGATGACCAAGGGGCTCTGGAAGGACCCGGAGCGCTACATCGACACCTACTGGAGCGAGTTTCCCGGCGTCTGGATCCACGGCGACTGGGCCAGCGCCGACGCCGACGGGCAGTGGTTCCTGCATGGCCGCTCGGACGACACCCTCAACATCGCCGGCCAGCGGATCGGGCCGACCGAGATCGAGGGTGCCCTGGTCGAGGAGCCGGACGTGGTCGACGCGGCGGCGATCCCGATGCCGCACGAGATCAAGGGCGAGGAGCTCTGGTGCTTCGTCGTCGCCGCGGCGGGGGAGACGCTCGATCCGGCAAGGCTCGCCGACGGGGTCGCGGCACGGGTTGGCAAGCCCTTCCGCCCCTCCCGGATCGTCGTCGTCGAGAGCCTGCCCCGCACCCGAACCGGCAAGGTCATGCGCCGGGTGATCAAGGCGATCGCCCTCGGCCGGGACTCCGGCGACCTCTCCAGCCTCGAGGACGAGGCCGCGATCGAGAGCGTCCGCGCGGGGCTCTCGGCCTAGCGCCGCAACGGTGGCGCATTTGTTGCCCCATGGCCTACAAATGCGCCACTCGCGCTCGGCGTAGGGTTCGGCTCGGTCCGATGCAAGCCGACGCGCCCCTAAAGCCACGCCCAAACCAGGTGTTCCTACTGGTGCTCGTGTTCGTCGTCGGGTCCGCCAGCCTCGGGGCGGAGATCGCGGCGGCGCGCCTGTTGGCCCCGTTCTTCGGCGCCTCGACGATCGTCTGGGCGAACACGATCGGGGTCGTCCTGGTCGCTCTCTCGGTCGGCTACTGGCTCGGGGGGCGCTTCGCCGATCGCCATCCCAACCCGCGCGGGCTTTGCCTGATGGTGATTGGCGCCGCGCTGCTGCTCTCGGTCGTCCCGTTCGCCGCGCAGCCCTTCCTGCGGGTTTCCGTCGACGCCCTGGAGACGGTCGAGGCTGGAGCCTTCGTCGGCTCCCTGGTCGGTGTGCTGGTGCTGGTCTCGGTCCCGGTGATGCTGCTCGGCGCCGCCGCGCCGTACGCGATCCGGCTCGCAGTCCCCGACGTCGAGCGCGCGGGGGAAGTGGCCGGGCGCCTCTACGCCGTCTCCACCGCGGGCTCGCTGGTCGGGACGATGCTCTCGGCGCTGCTGCTGATCCCCTTCGTCGGGACCCAGCGCACCTTTCTTGCCTTCGCACTTGCCCTCGCCATCGTCGCCGCCTGGGGGCTCGGTTGGCGCTATGCCGCGGTGCCCGCCGCCCTCGCCGTTCTGTTCGTCCTGCCCGTGGGAGCTGTCAAAGGCGACGCCGACGGCCGCGTCCTGTTCGAGGACGAGACGGCCTACCAGTACGTCCGGGTCGTCGAACGCGACGGCGGCGACCGGGTGCTCGAACTGAACGAGGGCCAGGCGGTGCACTCGCTCTACCGACCCGGGACCTATCTCACCGGCGACTACTGGGACGGCTACCTGGTGCTGCCGTTCGCGGCCAGTGAACAGGCGCCGCGCCGCGCCCTGATGCTGGGTAACGCGGGGGGCTCCATCGCCCGCGCCTACGGCCACTACCTCCCCCGGACCTGGTTCGACGCGGTTGAGATCGACGGCGAGCTGACCGATCTCGGCCGGCGCTACCTCGACCTCCGCAACGCCCGCATGCGCACCTTCACCGACGACGCCCGCCCGTTTCTCGCCCGCAGCGACCTTCGCTACGACGCGATCATGGTCGACGTCTACCGCCAGCCCTACATCCCCTTCTACCTGACCACCCGCGAGTTCTTCGAGGAGGTCCGCGATCACCTGACCGCCACTGGCACGGTGATCATCAACGTCGGGCATCCCGAGGGAAACGACGACCTGGAGCGAGTCCTCGGTCGCACCCTGGCGGCGGTCTTCCCGTTCGCCAGCCGGGCCCCGGTCGAGGAGACGAACACCCTGCTGGTTGCCGGCGGGCAGCCGGTCTCGGCGGAGCGCATGCGCCGCGCGACCCGGTCGATGCCACCGGAGGTGCGCCGCCTGGCGGCGGAGGTGGGGGAGACGCTTGCGCCCCGGCTCCCCGGCGGCGAGGTCTACACCGACGACCGCGCGCCGGTCGAGTGGCTGGTGGACCAGTCGATCCTCGGCTACGCCAACGAGCGCTAGCGACCCCTTCGAGGAGAGCGGCGGACGGGAATCGAACCCGCGTCATCAGCTTGGAAGGCTGAGGCTCTACCGTTGAGCTACCGCCGCCTGGACGGATCCCCAAACCCAGGCATCCGCGCCAGCGACAGTTTGCCGGATTCGTCAGAATGCAGTGCCCCACGGGGAGTGGCGCAGTCTGGTAGCGCACTCGGCTGGGGGCCGAGCGGTCGCAGGTTCAAATCCTGTCTCCCCGATGTAGACAATAAGTTTTGGCAGGGTCGGGGCGATCCCCCAACGACGGATCGGGACTGTCTCTCAGACAATGTCGACGCGACTGCCCGATGGGAGAACGGCCTCGAGCTTGATGCCCATGGCGCTAAGCAGGAGAAACGCATTCTCCGTAGTTGGGTTTGCAGTCTCGGCGGTGAGCATGCGCCGGACACTGGACGCATCAAGACCGGCTCGATCGGCGAGGTCTTTCTTGGAGATCTTCTCCTCCTCTCGAACAGACTCCAGGGTGCTGAGGAGCTTGTTGCGCGCGACGAGCGCCTTTACGCGGCGATCGTAACTCGCTTTCTCATCGCTCGGGATGAGGCCCGCGAGGGCGGCGTCGTGGGCGGTTCGAGGTTTGGTCATGACCAGGAGGGTAGCGCGAGCGTTGCATAAAAGCAACACTGCCAAATTGTCGGCCGCAGACAATACGCTGCGCTGATGAGATGGAAAGTCGAGTGGCTTGTGGACCTCAGCGAGGATCCCCAGTCGATCCCTGCCTATCGGTTCTTAAAGAACCTGCCGGTCAACGTCCGCGTCCAACTGCTCGCGATCCTTGAGGCCGTGCGGACCACCGGCCCGGATCAATGGGCAGACCGCCATAGCCACTGCCCGATGAAGGGGGACCTAGCCGATCTTCACGAGGTACGCGACAAGCAGGGCGGGACTTTGTATCGGCTCTTCGTGTGTTGGCAACGCCAAGAGCGTCGCGTGGTGATCGTTGATGGGCGAGAAAAGGCGAACAAGACGAAGTTGTCAGACGCGGACTACGAGGCGGTACGCGCTCTCGCGGCGACGGTCGCGGATGATTCGCCACCCTTTGCATCTGTCGACGACTTCATCCAGGCGGACCTCAATGGTTCAAATTAGGCCGATGATCCCGATCGTCTAGCTCACGCCGCGCTGACGCGCGCGGAGAGCTGCGGCGAGCCGGCGATTGTCTGCAGCACGACGCAGTAGCGCTCGGTCAGCTTCAAGAGGGTCGCGAGTTCCTCCTCGCTCGCCTCGGTTTCGAGGTCGAACCGCAGCCGGATCGCGCGGAAGCCGACCGGGGCGTCGCGGTCGACGGCGAGGGTGCCGCGGAAATCGAGGTCGCCCTCGGCTTGGACGTGGCCGCCGGCCACCTCGATTCCAAGGGAGGTCGAGACGGCGCGCAGCGTCACACCGGCGCAGGCCGCCAGTGCCTCGAGCAGCATGTCGCCGGAGCAGAGCAGGGAGCCGTCGCCGCCAGAGGCAGGGTGGAGGCCGGCCTCGGCCATGGCGCGACCGGTGTCGACCGAGCAGGAGATGCCCTCGCCCAGCACCGCCCCAGCTGAAAGGGTGACGATCGCCGCCTCGGGCTCGCCCGTGTAGCGCTCCTTCAGCGGCGCCTGCACAGCGCGCAGCTCGTCACGGTCCATGCGCGGATAGTAGGCGCACTGGGCGCTTCCGACGACTTCCTATTCAGCGTTCCGCTGAAGAGTTCAGCGACTTGAGATCACAATCTGTGATCTCAAAACTGCGGTCGGGATGGCAATCGGCTGACGAGTAGGAGGTCCCACGGCCCCGGCACCCTAGGCGAGCCGCTTGCGATTCCAGCCTCACCGGACAATCGTCTGAGGCAACGGCGGGTAGCCTGGGAGGAAGATGCGGTGCAGAAATCACCTAGTCGCGCTCCTCACCTCGCTGGCATTGGCCGCGCTGGCCCTGCCCGCCGCCGCGTCGGCGGCTGAACGCACCGTCTCGGTGGAAGCGACGGCGACGATCAGGGTGCCGAACGACAGCGCCGCGGTCGGCTTTTCGGTCAGCCTTGAACGCAGTAGCCGCGGCGCCGCCCTGCGGGCCGTTTCCAAGCAGCTGCGCGGTGTCATCGGCGCGGTCGGCGCGATCCCTGGCGTCGGCGCCGGGGACATCCGCACCGGCCGCATTTCGATCGACAAGCTGACCCGTGGCAGGAAGACCGTCTTCCGCGTCGGCGAGGGGATCGGCGTCACCCTCCATGAGCCGGCGCGGGCTGGCGAACTCGTAAGCGCTGCGATCGCCGCCGGTGCCACCGGCGTCCGCGGCCCCCGCTACTTCGTCGGCGATACCGAAGCCGCCTACGCCAAGGGCCTCGCTGCCGCCTTTGAAAAGGCGAAGGCCAAGGCGATGACGCTCGCCGCCCAGGCCGGCGCCATCCTCGGCCCGGCGGTGACGATACGAGAAGGCGGCAACACCGAAATAGTCCCCTTCCAGGAGAAGGCCGCGGCGCCAACCTGCGGCAGCTCCACGCCGGGCTCGCCCGGCTCGGCCCCGGTTGCCACCAAGCGCGCCGGCGGCGACTGTGCCTCGAGCCCCCCGACCAAGCCCGGAGTCTCCACTGTCACCGCAACTGTTGGCGTAATTTTCGCCCTGCAGTAGGCGTCGACGGCCCCAGGTCTCGCCTGCACCTGCCTCGACTTAGTCGGCGTCGCTCGGACCTTTGATCGCGTCGCGCAGCGGCTCGCTTGCGAGGTAACCGATGTTTCGTCCGCGTCCCCGTTGCTGCACGAGCCCGGCATCGAGCAGGCGCCTGAAATCAGCGCTCGCCGTGGCAGGCGATACGTCTGCCTCGTCGCCGTATTTGCTCCGGCCGGTTCCACCGACGAGGCTTTGCTCGAGCGCGATCACCAATCGGTCTGGCCAGTTACGAGCCCCGACCAGTTCTTCCAGGGAAGCCCAACGCGTGGCCGCCTCATTGATCTGCGCCAGGCGCTGTCGAGCCTGGGCGAGGTGGGCGACCACACAGAAAGAGACCCATCGGCTCGCGTCGCGGTTTGGTTGATAGCTCCCCCCTTGTGCCTCGCGCAGCGCGGCGTAGTACTCCTGGATGTGACCGCCTAAGTACTCCTCGATCGAGAAAAACTCCGGTGCTGAGACTCCCTCGCGGGCGAGGACAAGCGACTGGAGGATTCGCGAAACGCGACCATTGCCGTCGCGGAAAGGATGAACTGAGATGACGTGAAGGTGGGCCATGGCCGCCCGCACGACGACATCGACCTCGAGGTCCCCGGTTGCCAGCCATTCGACCACCTCGTCCATCAACGGGACCACCTGCTCGCTTTCCGGACCTTCGTACTCGAGCGAACCGTCCGCAGCGGTGACTCCGATCGGTCCGGTGCGCCAAAGGCCAGGATCTTTGTCGCGCTGGAAAGAGCAGGCGTCGAAATGAAGGTCGAGAATCACTCTGTCGGCCCACCGGAAGGAGGGGTCGAGGCCCATCGTCCCAACGTGGTTCATGGCCCGGGCGTAACAGGCGACAGCCTGACGATTCTCCTGGTCGTGGTCAGCGACATCCTCCTCGTTGGCCAATGCGAGCGCTTCCTCCGGTGAGACGCTGAAGCCCTCAATCGAGGTCGAGCTCTCTATTGAGCTGGCGCGGACCTCACGTCGGAGGCTGCCCATCCAGCGGCTGGAGGTTTTGACCTCGTCGCCCAATGCCGCGCGTAGTTTGTGCAGTTCATCGAGCTGCCGTTGTAGAGGCGGGGTCATCGGTGGCGTTGCAAAGATCATGATCAGAAGCTTAGACGATTAAACGCATAATCGTCTAAACGCAAATGAACCTGAATGCTGGCGAGGTACGCATGCCCTGCCGAATTCAGGCCGGGGCGCTACTTTTCTTGGGCTGTGTCCGACCCTGTCCTTCTCGCCGTAGACGAGGATGCGCGTTCGCTGAGCGAAGTCGAACGCGAGCTGGTCGACCGCTACGCACGAAGCTATCGGGTCGTCTGCGTGTCCTCGGCGGAGGACACGATGGCGGAGCTTGAGGCGCTTAGGGAAGCGGGAGAGGACGTGGCGCTGGTCCTCGCAGCTCAATCGCTCGAGGGGACGACGGGGGGTGAGCTGCTGGGCAAAGTGCGCGACCTTCACGCGCACGCCCAGCGAGGGCTGTTGATCGAGTGGGGCAGCTGGGGCGACGGCCGGACTGCGGAGGAGATCTTCCAGGCGATGGCGCGGCGGCAGATCGAGTACTACGTGATCAGGCCGTCGCGAACGCCTGATGAGCTCTTCCACCAGTCGGTCTCGACCTTTCTGCTCGAGTGGGCCCACGCGCGACGGGTCTCGCCCCACACTGTCCACATCGTCAGCGAGTCGTGGACCGGCAGGGGCCACGAGCTGAAAGAGGTCCTCGGCCGCTGCGCGGTCCCACACGCATTTCTTCTCGCCGATTCGCCCGATGGCCGCGCACTGGTGGCGGAATCAGGCAACGGAGAGCCGCTTCCACTCGTTGTCTTCCCGAACGGCACCGTCCTCGCGAACCCGACCAACCTGGAGCTGGCGAGTGCCGCTGGGGCAACCATCGATCCCGATCGGCGCGTCTACGACGTGGTCATCGTCGGCGGTGGGCCAGCCGGTCTCTCAGCGGCGGTCTATGGCGCCTCGGAGGGCTTCCGGACGCTGGTCGTCGACGACGGCGGCATCGGTGGCCAGGCGACCTCCAGCTCGCTGATACGCAACTACCTGGGCTTTCCGCGCGGCGTCAGCGGTCGTCGGCTGGCGGAGAGCGCCTACGAGCAGGCTTGGGTCTTCGGCGCCAAGTTCGCCTTCATGCACGACGCGACCGCGATTCGGCGCGAGGGCGACCGTCTTCATGTCGCGCTCTCCGACGGCGGCGAGGTCAGCGCCCGCGCGGTCATCCTCGCTACGGGCGCCACCTACCGCCGGCTGGGTGTCCCTGAGATCGAGGCTCTGGTCGGGGAAGGGGTCTTCTACGGCGGCCCCGCCTCCGAGGCGCCCACGACGGTCGATGAGGAGGTGTATGTCGTCGGCGGCGCGAACTCCGCCGGCCAGGCGGCGCTGCACCTGGCCGAATACGCCCGCCGGGTGACGCTCGTGGTGCGGGCTGAGTCGCTCGACAAATGGATGTCGCACTACCTGGTGAGGCAGGTCGAAGGCACGCCCAACATCGCTGTGCGCCTCGGGACCGAGGTCGTTGGGGGAGGTGGAGGCGAGGACGGCTGGCTGGAGCGCCTGACCCTCCGTTCCCGTGCTGGCGAGGCGACCGAGACGGTTGAAGCCGATGAGCTCTTCCTGATGATCGGTGCCCGTCCGAACACGGACTGGCTGCCGGCGGAGCTCGCGCGGGGGGACGGTGGGTTCATTCGCACCGGGGTGGACTTGGAGAGCGACGGGGACTGGCCTCTCGAAGAGCGCAGCCCGTTGTCCCTCGAGACCAGCATGCCTGCCGTCTTTGCCGCGGGGGACGTTCGTCAGGGGTCGATGAGCCGAGTCGCCTCGGCGGTCGGCGAGGGCTCGATCGCGATCAGGCTCGTCCACGACCTCTTTGCGGCTGAGCAGCTCCATCCCCCCGAGCGGGTCTGAGTCTCGGAGCACAGGGAGGGTCCAGATGCCAGCCAAGCTCAAGTACGTCGACCCGAACCGCCGACGCGGCTGGTTCAGCCGCGTCTATGCGGCATTGGCCAACACTGGACTGGGAAGGTTCATGTCGGTCCACCTCGTTTGGAAGGTCGACCCGTACCTGATGCGTACGACTGGGGGCCGGCTTGGGATGGGCCTCGTCATGCCTACCGCCCTGCTCGAAACCCGGGGCGCGAAGAGCGGCGCGGTGCGACGCAACGTGGTCATCTACTTCAACGACGGGGACTTGGTCACGATCATCGCCTCAAAGCTCGGCTTCCCACAACACCCGGCGTGGTTCCACAACCTCCAGGCCCACCCCGACGTCACCTTCGGTGGCATCCCCATGCGGGCGACGGTGGTTGGGGACGAGGCCGAGCGCCAGAGGATCTGGACGCTGGCCGATCGTGTCTTCGCGCCCTATGAGGCATACCGCCGCGAAGCGGCGAAGGTGAACCGGACGATCCCGATCGTCCAGCTCACCGTGCGCGAGTCGGGCTCGGCAGGGGTTTCGAAATTTTGAGCTGGGCGGTCGCCGGGGTGGGGTCTTCGTTGCCTGCGGCGTCGACGGCGACCACAGCCAGCGTGTGTTTGCCCGGCTTCAGGCCTCGGTAGGTCTGCGGGGAACCGCAGATGACGAACCGGCGCCGGTCGAGCTTGCACCGGAATTTGCCACCGGACTCGGTTGAGGCGAAGGTGAAGGTCGCCTCGCGCTTACGCGATCTCACCACCCGCTTGGTGATCCTGGTGTTCGGCGGGGCGGTGTCCTTCGTGACGGTGGGACTTGGCGGACCAGTGGGGGGTTGGCCAGGCTTGGGAGCGAGCTCCATCGAGACCCTGGTCACGAAGCTTCCGACCCGAGCGCCCGGGCCGGCGTTGAATTTCCCGTCGACGGCGAATCGATAGGTCACCCCAGCGGCGACCGGAAACTCCCCGAAGCCTTCCACCGCGGCCACGGTGGCGGCGGTGGCCAGCGAATCGCCGGTGTAGATGCCCAGCAGGTCTGGCCCGCCACAGCACACGCTCACCCGGGCGCTGCCGGCCTCCGGAGCGGTCCACGAGTACCAGACCGAAGCGCCGCCGGGATCGCCGGCATGGTCTGGCTCTCCGGTCTCCTTGGTCGCACCCCAGTTGAAGCCGAATTCCGACCCGATCGAAAAGCGGTTTCCTCCGGGTTCCTCTTCGATCGTGCCTTCGATGGTCGTGGAGTCCTGGAAGTCGTCGTTGACGGGAAGAGGCGTGGTTTCGATGCGCAGCGTGAACGTCCCCTCGGTAGCGGGCGGTGGCGATCCGGGGAGGCTGAAGGCATTCCCATCCACCGCGATTCTGTACGTGGTACCGCTCGTTGCCTTGAACACGAACTCCCGCTGGCTGAACGGGCAGCCAGGGCCTTCGTCGGCATTGCCGTTTGCCACTGAGGTCAGGGAGTCGAGAGTCGTTCCGGTGAAGACCCGCAGAACCGTCTGAAAGTCGCCGTCACAGGCGCCAATCGTGACAAATCCCGTGGTGGTCGCTTCCCACTCGAACCAGACCGAGTGCCCCGCCGCAAAGCCACCGACCGCCTCGCCCGTCTCTCGCGTTGCTTCGACACTCGATCGGGTGACGACGACGCCAGTGCCGGGAGGCAGCGCCTCCGCATCGGTGAAATCGTCGTTGGCGGGCGGAGCGGCGAGAGCCGTCGGTGCCGACGCGGCCATGCAGGCGAGCAGCAGCGCTACCGCTGCCAAGGATCGCCTCGCTCTCGAATGGCCCCCGCCCTTCATGCCG
The DNA here is from genome assembly GCA_963832155.1 of uncultured Actinomycetes bacterium. Lineage (GTDB taxonomy): Bacteria > Actinomycetota > Thermoleophilia > Solirubrobacterales > 70-9 > VAYN01. The sequence goes on along the minus strand of CAWHTB010000002.1, from coordinate 2,096,046 downwards.
GCGCGACGATATAGCCGATCTCGAGGGGCTTGGATGAACCGGACGGAAAGAGGATGCAGGCGCCTAAAATGGTGCTGTGATCCCGGACGGCGAGCGGATGTTCATCGGCGACGGCGGCCTGGAGACGGTGATGATCTTTCGCGAGGGGCTGGAGTTGCCCGAATTCGCCTCATTCACGCTGTTACGGGAGCCTGGCGGGCGCGAGGCGCTGTGGCGCTACTACGACGGCTTCATCGAGATCGCCGGTGCGCACGACACCGGCTTCACCTTCGACACCCCCACCTGGCGGGCCAGTAACGGCTGGGGGGAGAAGCTGGGCTTTTCCCCTCGAGAGATCGCGGACATCAATCGCGAAGCTGTCGAGTTCGGTGCACAGGCGCGAGCCGACCATGCGGACTCGGGTACCCCGATTGCGATCTGTGGGGCGATCGGGCCGGAGGGCGACGCCTACCACCCCGAAAGAGCGCTTTCGGCGGGCGAGGCCGAGGAGTACCACTCCGCCCAGATCGGAATCTTTGCCGCCGAGGGGGCGGACATGGTCGGTGCCTACACGCTTACCTATGCCGAGGAGGCAATCGGGATCGCCCGTGCGGCCGCGGCGGCCGGCATCCCGGCCTCGATCTCCTTCACGGTCGAGACCGACGGCCGGCTGCCCAGTGAAGAGCCGCTCCAAGAGGCGATGGAACGGCTCGACGCCGAGACGGAAGCGGCTGCCGCCTACCTGATGATCAACTGCGCCCACCCGAGCCACTTCGAGGCGACCCTGGACTCCGGCGGTGCCTGGCTCGAACGGATCGGCGGCATTCGCGCGAACGCCTCACGCAAGAGCCACGAGGAACTCGACGCCGCCACCGAGCTCGACAGCGGCGATCCGGACGAGCTCGGCAACGAATACAGCACCCTCGAGGCCCGCCTTCCCAGCCTTCGAGTCCTCGGTGGCTGCTGTGGCACCGACCATCGTCACATCGCAAGCATCTGCGACGCCTGCCTGCCCACCCCGTAACCACTTACAGGGTTAGGGCTGGCTAGCTGCAGGCGCGTCGCATCGAGGCTTGCGCGTTTTTCAGCGTCGCCCGAATCGCGGCCTTCTGTTTCGCTTTGGTGGCTTTGCGCAGCCGGGCCTTGAGCTTCTGGACTCGCTTCTTGGCATCGCGGCATTTCGTATTCGTCACCGGAATCACCGTGGCGGGAGGCTGGGGGACCACTGCCGGCGGCGCGGGCGGCGCATCCAATCTGAAGTCCCAGGAAGCCACTTCGATGTCTTCGACGAACCAGGTGACGAGATGCGTGCCGGGGATACCGCTGGTGATCGCGTTAACGAAGAGCGTTTCCGGCTTGACCAGCTCCTCTTCGAGGCAATCTTCTACCGCAGTCGGGAACTCGACGCAGACGTCATATTCGACTTCGGTGTCCGATTCGAAGAAAGCACCCGGGTTGTCACCGATCTGACATACATGTGAGGGTGCGGCCTCAGCGAAATTCGAGCATCCGACATAGGCGACGAAGTTCGCGGCCGAGGAGGTAGTCGGGGTTGCCAGGAGCCAGCCGGTTGCCAGCAATAGGAAAGCCAAGAGGGAGCGTTTCACTAGCGAGAAGTATGCCGCCCTCGCACCCTTGCCCATGGGACGAGGACGAATATTTGCCTCCTTCCCTAGGGGCTCGAGTCCCGCCACATCTCGCGGATCACCGGGCCACCCATTGGGATGTTGAAGGTGTCGGTGAGGGAGTATCCGTTGCGTTCGTACAGCGCCCGGTTGCGCTCGGTGCTCGACTCCAGGTAGGAGCCAGTCCCCTCCTCGTCGCACTGCCGCAGCACCGGGGCGAGCAGGGCCCCGCCAAGGCCTTTTCCCTGGCGCCGAGGTTCGACTCCCAGGTAGTGCAGGTACCAGTGGTCTGGCTTGCTGGGGTGAAGGCGCTCCAAGCGCAGCTGCGTCCAGATCGCCAGCGGCAGACGGCGTCCGAAGGCCGTGGCCATCCTGCGTGCCGGGCGGAGGGTTCGCAGCATCGGCACCCGCCAGCTCCCGGGAGGTCCCCAGACGGCCGCGCCGCCGCCGTCCTCGGTGACCCAGAGCTGACGGTACTCCGGAACCAGGTTTTCGATGTCGGCGGTGAAGTAGGTGAGGAGCTGCTCCGCCCGGGTGGCGTCGTTGGGCATCATGTGGGCCCAGGCCGGGTCGTCGGCGAACGCCAGGGCCAGCGCCTCGGCGGCGGGCTCGTGGTCGTCGACAGTCGCCGGCCTGACCTGTGGGCCGGCGTCAGCCACCCGCCGGCACGGCGCCGAAGGTGTTGCGCCCGTCGGGAGCGGCTTCGAAGAATTTCTTCGTCGTCTCGTAGCCGAAGTCGTACAGCTCTTTCTTCTGCGCCTCGGAGAGGGAGAAGTCGAGGGTGGGAATGTCGCCGGTGGGGAGCGAGATCGTCCGCGGCGCGAAGGCGGCCATCTCGAGTTTGTCGAGGGCGTTGATCGAGGTGTCGACGATCGCCTTGAGCATGTCCACGGGCCACAAGGCGCCGTCGATCTCCGTGTAGCTCGGCTTCTCGGGGCCGGCGCCGCTGTACAGCCGGAAGCCCCAGGTCGGGTGTTTCGGGTCGGGCTTGTCGAAGAGGAAGATCGGGAATGCGCTGGCGACGCCTCCGTCGACCAGCACGCCGTCCTTGCCGGTCTGGCCGTCGCGCAGCTTCAGCGGTGGGAAGAAGTAGGGGAAGCCGGCGCTGATCCGGACCGCGTCGGCGATCGGGAACTCCTCCGGCACGAGCGCTTTGCCGTTCTCGTCGACGTAGAGCGCGACGTCCTGGGGGAAGACGACCATCCGGGAGTGGGCGAGGTCGACCCCGACCACCTGGAGCTTGCCCGGTTCGAGGTCGCCGAACTTGACCGCTGGCGTCGGGGCGTCGGTGAGCAGGGTCTCGATCCAGCCGTACAGCGCCTTACCTTTCGTCGCTCCCTTGTGCAGCTCGAGGTTGAGCGGTATCTCGGCCTTCCCGAGTGGCCCGTAGTCGGCGATCTCGCTGAAGTCGAACTCCTCCAGCGTTTTCCGCAGGCCCTGGGCGTCGTAACCAACCGCGAGGGCCATCGCCGTGATCGCCCCGGCCGAGGTCCCGGCCAGCCGCGACCATTCGTCATACCCGGCCTCGGCCGCGGCCTGGAGGCCCCCGGCAAAGGCCAGGCCCTTGATCCCACCGCCGGAGAACACTCCATCTGCCTGCACCGTTCGAAGATTTCATATGCACTGATCGGTGTCAACGAAACGCGTTAGGATGCCCGCCTGCTTCACGGCCGCCCCATGAAGAAGCTCCTGCCAGCCACCGCCTTTCTCGCCCTTGCCCTGCTCCTGCTCGTGGGATGCGGCAGCTCGGACGATTCGAGCGACTCCTCGGACCAGACCGCGGCTGTCTGCAACAAGCCGGGCCAGCTCGACACTCAGGCCGAGGGCGTGCTGACGGTCGCCACCGACAGCCCTGCCTTCCCGCCCTACTTCGAAGACGACGACCCGACCAACGGCGAAGGCTTCGAGAGCGCGGTCGCCTACGCGATCGCCAAGTACCTCGGCTACCCGCCGGCGAAGGTGAAGTGGACGGTGGAGCCGTTCGACTCCTCCTACGCCCCCGGCCCGAAGGACTTCGACTTCGACGTCAACCAGATCTCGATCACGCCGGATCGCGCCAAGCAGGTCGACTTCTCCAGCCCGTACTACACCGCCAACCAGGCGATCGTCGCGCTGAAGGGCTCCGACGCCGCGAAAGCGACCTCGCTGGCCGACCTCAAGGACGCCAAGATGGGCCTCCAGATCGGCACCACCAGCCTCGAAGCGGTCGAAGAAGAGATCGAACCGAGCGAGCAGCCGCAGGTCTACAACACCTCCAACGACGTGGTCACCGCGCTGAAAAACGAGCAGGTCGAGGCGGTTGTGGTCGACCTGCCGTCCGCGCTCTACCTGACCGCCGTCCAGGTGCCGGAGGCGAGCGTCGTCGGCCAGTTCTCGGCTCCCGGTGGAGACGAGTGGGGCGCTCTGCTCGCCAAGGACTCGTCGCTGACCGCCTGCGTCTCACAGGCGATCGACGCGATGCGCGATTCCGGGGAACTCTCTGAAATCACCCAGCGCTGGATGAGCCAGGCAGCTGGCGCGCCCGAATTGCGCTGACCGAGACCGCCGGCATCAGCGACCGTCGCCTCGCCCGCGAGGCGGCGAAGCGTCGCAAGGCTCGCCGCGGCCAGGCGATCGCGGCGCTCTCGACCGCGCTGGTGCTGGGTGGGATCGCCGCCTGGGTGCTGACCAGCACCGGCTGGCCGGTGGTGCGGGAAACCTTCTTCTCCTGGAGCGTCTTCACGGAGTCCTTCCCGGAAGTGCTCGAGGGTTTCTGGCTCGACGTCAAGCTCTTCGTGGTGATCGAGGTGGCGGTGCTGGTGCTGGGTCTGGTGATCGCCCTGGTCCGCCTCAGTGCCTCCCCGGCGCTCTTCCCGGTGAGGATCCTGGGGACGATCTACGTCGACCTCTTCCGCGGCGTCCCCAGCATCCTGCTGATCTTCCTGATCGGGTTCGGCGTCCCGGCGCTGCAGCTCTCCGGGGTCCCGACCGATCCGATCGTGCTCGGCGCGATCGCCCTGACCCTCGCCTACAGCGCTTATGTCGCCGAGGTCTACCGGGCGGGCATCCGGTCGGTCCATCGCTCCCAGCACGACGCCGCGCTGGCGATCGGGTTGACCGACGCGCAGGCGATGCGGCACGTGATCCTGCCGCAGGCGGTGCGCCGGGTCGCCCAGCCGCTGCTCAACGACTTCGTCGCCCTGCAGAAGGAAGTCGCGCTGATCTCGATCATCGGCCCCCTCGAGGCCTTCCGGATCGGCCAGATCATCGCCGCCAAGGAGTTCAACTACACGCCGCTGGTCGCCGCCGCGCTGCTCTACCTGCTGGTCACGGTCCCGCTCGCCCGGGTCGTCGACCGGATGGGCGGCGGGGGGGAGGTTCGGTGATGAGCGCGACGGTGCTGGAGATCCGCGGCGTCACCAAGGCCTTCGGCGAGCGCGAGGTCCTGCGCGGTGTCGACCTGACCGTCGCCGAACACCAGGCGGTGGCGCTGATCGGCGCCTCGGGGTCGGGCAAGTCGACCCTGCTGCGCTGCATCGACCTGCTGGAGGAGATCGACGACGGCGACGTCTTCCTCGACGGCAAGGTGGTCACCGACCCCTCGGTCGACCCGGTCGCCGTTCGCCGCCGGCTCGGCATGGTCTTCCAGGCCTACAACCTGTTCCCGCACCTGACCGCGCTGGAGAACGTGGTCCTTGGCGAGATGCGCGCCCACGGCGTCGGTCGTAAAGAGGCCGAGGAGGAGGGCCGCAAGCTGCTGGCGCGCTTCGGCCTGCAGGGCCGCGAGAACGACCGCCCCGACAATCTCTCCGGCGGCCAGCAGCAGCGGGTCGCGATCGCCCGGGCCTTCTCCGCCCGCCCCCGCGCCCTCCTGCTCGACGAGGTGACCAGCGCGCTCGACCCTGAGCTGGTCGGCGAGGTGCTGGCCGCCGTCCGCGACCTCAAGGCGGAGGGGATGACGATGGTGATCGCCACCCACGAGATGAGCTTCGCCCGCGAGGTCGCCGACCAGGTGGCGTTCCTGCACGACGGCCGGATCGTCGAGCAAGGGTCGCCGGAGAGCGTCCTCAGCTCCCCGGCCAGGGAGGAGACGCGCCGCTTTCTCAGCCGCCTCCTGGAGGCCGGCCGGGCCTGACAGTCCTCTGGCGTTCGCTGAAAAACCATCGCCGTGCAGCGCTTTACTCAAGAAATTTGGCGTGGCTTGATTTGGGTGTTATGCTCGCGGCCATTCGACTAATCAGACCTACTGATTCAGCCGAGTGACCATAGCCCAAGCACCAGTGCCTTAATCGGTTAAAGGGACGGCGTTGTAAGCCGTAGATCCCGGTTCGAGCCCGGGCTGGTGCATTCCACGAAAGCCAGTCAATGGGGCTATGGGAGAGAACCTTTTCGACAACTTGGATGGGATCGCGGCTCGGGAGGACAGCCAGGCCCTGTGGTCCGCGCGGGCGCCGTTCCGGCCGGAGGACGAGTTCGACCTGATGCTGGTCCCGCGGGTGTCCGAGTGGCGCGAGGACGCCGACGCGCTCGCCGCGCTCGACCGGATCGAGGCCGAGCCGTGGGTCGAGGCGATCCAGCGCGACGAGGACGCGCCGCGACTTCGCCTCGACAACGGCTGGATCGAGGAGACCGGGGCCGCGGTGGAGTCCGGCGAGGCCGCCGGGTCCGACGCCGACCTCGCCGCCGGCAGCCGCTACGCCGTCTACTTCTGGGGCGCCAACACGACCAAGGCCCTCCACATCGGCCATCTCCGCAACCTCGCGCTCGGCAACGCGATCGGCGCCTCGCTCTCCCAGGCCGGGGCCAGGGTCGAGCACCGCAGCCTGATCTGCGACGTCGGCCGCAGCATGGGGGAGGCGATGGCGGGGGTCGTCAACAGCGGCCGCGACCAGCAGGTCGGGCTCGACGGCACCGAGAAGGCGGACCACTTCGTCGGCACCTGTTACGCCGACTACGTCAAGGCCGGCCGCGCCCAAAACGGCGACGCCGACGGCGCCGAGGACTCGGTCGCCCGGGAGTCGGCGATGTACGACGACAAGGCCGACCAGCTGATGCGGCGGGTGCTGGCGGGTGACCAGTCGGCGCTGGAGCTGTGGTCGAAGACCCGGGCCTGGGTGATCTCCGGCCAGCGCAAGACGCTGGCCCGGCTCGGCATCACCTTCGACAAGGTGATCTTCGAGTCCGACTTCCTCCCCGAGGTCGCCGAACTGACCGCCCAGGGTCTCGCCGAAGGCACCCTGACCCGGCGCCGCGGCGACGAAATGGTGATGTACCAGACCCACCGCGCGGAGCTGGAAGAGATGCCGCTGGTCCGCTCCGACGGTCTCCCGACCCAGCACATGCGGGCGCTCGCCTACTGGTCGGCGGCGCCGGAGCTCGAGGACGTGATCTCGCTCCAGGTCTGCGGGACCGAGTGGGTCGCCCACGTCACCTGCCGCCGCAAGCTGATCGACCACCTCGGCCTGGTCAACGGCAACGGCAACTACAGCGCCAAGGGTGGCGGCCCGCCGACCTACGACGTCTTCCACGGCATGGTCGCCCGCGAGAACACCTCGATCACCTCCAGCAAGGAGGGCGCACTGCTGATCGACGACCTCGCCGAATGGCTGGAGGAAGAGATCGAGTCCGATCCCGATAGCGCCGAGGTGCGGCGCGGGCATCCGCACCCCGATCGCCTCGCCGCCCAGGTCGCGCTCGGCTACTTCCTCCTGCAGCCGACGACCAAGCGAGTCGAGTTCGAGCCCGAGAAGCTGCTCCGGGTCGAGAAGGACAGCTTCGGCTGGGACCTCGCCCGGGCACAGGCCCACCGCGGTGCCGTGGCGCCCGCCGGCCGGCCCGCCGAGGACGCCGACTACCGCTTCGCGGTGGTGCAGTCGGAGATGTACCGCCGCCACCTGCGCAGCGCGGTGGAGAGCTTCGACGCGGTGGCGCTCGCCCGCTACCTCTCCCACTTCGCCCGCTGGTACCGGGCAGGGGAGCGCTCGCCGGAAGTCGACCGGCTGGTCCAGGCGGTGCTCGACCGGGGAATCCGGGGCCTCGGGCTGGAGGCGGCGTGATGAGGACCCTGCTGGTCGACAACCACGACTCCTACACCTTCAACGTCTTCCACCTGCTGGCGGCGGCCTCCGGCAGTGAGCCGGTGGTGGTCAACAACGACGCCGTTTCCTGGCGCGTGCTCTCGCGCTCGGACTTCGACGCGATCGTGCTCTCGCCGGGGCCTGGACGGCCCGAACGGTGGCACGACTTCGGCGTCTGCCGGGACATCGTCCGCTACAGCGAGATCCCCGTGCTCGGCATCTGCCTCGGCCACCAGGGGATCGGCAACATGCTCGAGGGCGGCGTCAGCTCCGCCCCGATGGCGATGCATGGGCGCCTCAGCCGGGTCCGTCACGACGGCACCGGCCTCTTCGAGGGTCTGCCGCAGGACTTCTCGGTGGTCCGCTACCACTCGTTGGCGATCACCAGGCCGATGGGGCCGGAGGGGCACGAGACCGCGTGGGCCGACGACGACGTGGTGATGGGGATCGAGCACCGGGCGCGGCCGATGTGGGGAGTCCAGTTCCACCCCGAGTCGGTCGCCACCGAGCACGGCCTGGCAATCGCCGAAAACTTCTACGCGATGGCGAGCCGGCACCGCGGCTCCCGACCCCAGGCGGTGTCGCCGCCGAGGGCCGAGGCGCAGCCGCCAGAGGCGCCCGCCGAGCAGGCGGCCGGTGGCGAGCTGGTGCTCCGCGTCCGCACGCTCGAGGGCGAGGCGCCTACCGAGCACGTCTACGAACGGCTCTTCGCCGAGGCCGAGCACTCCTTCTGGCTTGACAGCGCCGATGCCCCGACCTGGCTCGCCCAGTGCTCCTTCCTCGGCACCAGCGCCGGCCCGGACCGGTGCGTGCTCGAATACGACGTCGACGCCGGCGAGGTCTCGGTCCGCCGTGGCGGCGTCGACACGGTCGAGCACAAGTCGATCTTCGACCTGCTCGACCGCGAGATGTCGCGCTGCGCGACTGAGTCGCCGGCCGGGGTGGATCGCGGCCTGCTCGGCGGGTATGTCGGATACCTGGGCTATGAGCTCAAGGCCGACTGCGGCTCGACCAACGTCCACAGCTCTGACATGCCCGACGCGGCGATGATGCTCGCCAACCGCGTCGTCGCCGTCGACCACGCGAGCCAGCGCACCCACCTGGCTGCGCTCTGCCGCGAGGACGATCCCGAGGCGGAGCTGTGGTTGGAGGCGGCCGAGGCGCTCGTCGCCGCTGCGATCGCCGAGCCGCCGCCGGAGCGGCCGCTTGACCCGCCGCCGGAGCCCGGCGGTCAGGTCGAGTTCCGGTGCGGCCGCGGCCGCGAGCAGTACCTCGCCGACATCGCCCGTTCGCAGGCCGAACTGGCCGCCGGCGAGTCCTACGAGGTCTGCCTCACCGACCAGATCTCGACCGACGCCAGTCCCGACCCCTTCGCTCTCTACCGGCAGCTGCGCCGCAGCAACCCGGCGCCGTTCGCCGCCTTCCTGCGGTTTGGCGACCGCGCGATCGTCAGCTCCTCGCCGGAGCGCTTCCTCTCGGTCGACCGCGGCCGGCGGGTGCAGGCACGACCGATCAAGGGGACGATTTCCCGCCGCGAGGATGCGGCCGAGGACGCCGCCCAGCGGGCTGAGCTGGCGGAGGACGAAAAGACCCGGGCCGAGCACCTGATGATCGTCGACCTCCTGCGCAACGACCTCGGCCGGGTCTGCGAGGTCGACAGCGTCCGCGTCCCCGACCTGATGGTGGTCGAGCCCTACGCCACCGTCCACCAGGTCGTCTCGACGATCACCGGGCGGCTGGAAGGTGGCCGGACCGCGGTCGAGTGCGTGCGCGCCTGCTTCCCGGGCGGCTCGATGACCGGCGCCCCGAAGGAGCGCACGATGGAGATCATCGACGACCTCGAGGACGAGGCGCGCGGCGTCTACTCCGGCGCGATCGGGTACTTCGGGGCCGACGGCTCGACCGACCTCAGCATCGTCATCCGCACGATCGTGATGCGCCCGGGGCGGACCACGATCGGCGCCGGCGGGGCGATCGTGATGCAGTCCGACCTCGAGGAGGAGTTCGACGAGATCCTGCTCAAGGCGCGGGCGCCGATGGCGGCGATCGCGAAGGCGGTCACCGGCCGCGACGACCCCGACGCCTGGAGCATCGACCTCGAGCCCGTCACCGGGAGCGCCCGGGCGGCATGAGCGAGCCGACCGCGATCGGAGCCCGGGTGCGCGAGGCAACCCCGGGGGAGGTGCCGGCGGTGGCCGCTGCGGTCGAGACCCTCCTGGTCGAGCTGGGCGGGAGGCGCCCCTCGCGGGCCGAGATGGAAGCTGAGGTGCAGGCGATCGTCGGGGACCCCGAGGTGGGAGCGATGCTGGTGGCTGACGCGGCCGGCAGCATCGTCGGGGTGCTCGGCGCCAGCTGGTGCCGGGCGATCCACGTCCCCGGCCGCTACGCGGTGATCCAGGATCTCTGGGTGCACCCTGAGTGGCGCAGCCGCGGCGTCGGGGCCGAGCTGGTCGGGGCGATCGCGACGCTCTGCTGCGAGCGCGGCGTCACCCGGATCGAGGTTGGCCTCCCGCGTGAGAGCTTCGAGGCGATCGGGGCGACCGAGGCCTTCTACCTCGGCAACGAGTTCGAGCACCTCGGCCCGCGGATGAGGCGGCTCCTGTGATGAGCGAGCTGTTGATGATCGAGCAGCGCCGCGGCCAGGACGATGCCGCGCTCTGGGTTCGCGAAGGCGACCGCCGGATCGAGGGCCAGGACAGCAACCGCCGCCTGGTCGAGCTGCGCAACGGCCTCGTTCGCCACGCCCGGGTGCGAGCGGTCGCCGCCGACGCCGGCGACGCCGAGGTCGAGCGCACCCTCGGCGCGCTGCACGAGCGCGCCTACCTCGACGCGCTCGCCCAGGCGGGACTGAAGGAACCGGAGGTGCTGCCCGACTTCGCGCCGCCGGGCCTGGAGCCCGACACGCCCGTCAGCCCGGCCCTGGTCGCCGCGGCGAGGGAGGGCGTCCGCACCTCGATCACCGCCGCCGAGCGGCTGCTCGCCGGCGCCCGCTACACCTACGCCGTCTGCCGTCCCCCCGGCCACCACGCCGGCCCCGCCTTCCTCGGCGGCTACTGCTACCTCAACAACGCCGCGGCGGCGGTGCGGACCCTCTGCGAGGGCGGGGTGAAGCCGGTCGGGATCGTCGACCTCGACTTGCACTACCCCAACGGCACCGCGGCGCTGGTCGAGCGGATGGCGGAGGACGCCACCCTGCACTCGTTGCACGCCTCGCCGGTCACCAACGTCTCCGAGCGGACGGTGCTGCCGCAGACCGAGCGCGAACGGGTCGTCGCCTTCGCCGCCAGCCCCGACCAAGAGGCCTACCTGGAGGAGGTGCGGGCCTCGGTGACGACCCTGAGCGAGACCGCGAAGGCGCTGGTCATCTCGCTCGGCTATGACACGGTCGAGGGCGACCCGCACGGCGGCTGGAGCTTCTCGCCGCGGATCTTCGTCGACGTCGGCCGCCTGCTGGCCGAGTCCGGCCTGCCGGTCTGCGTGATCCAGGAGGGCGGGTACTCGTTGCCGGCGCTGGCGGCCTGCAGCCATGCTTTCGCCACCGGTCTGCTCGGCGGGGAGGAGGCGGGATGAGCGGCGGCCTGGAGTCCTTCCGGCGGCGCCTCGACGTGATCGACGACGAGATCGCCCGCCTGCTCGGCGAGCGCTTCGACATCTGCCGCGAAGTCGCCGTCCACAAGAGCGAACACGGGATCCCGATGATGCAGCCGGGCCGGGTCGAAGTGGTGCGGGCACGCTACTTGGAGCGCGGCGCCGAGGTGGGCCTGCCGGAGGACTTCAGCGGCGATCTCTTCGACCTCCTGATCGCCGCCACCTGCAAGGCCGAGGACGAGCTGATGGACCGCCTTGCGGCTGGCTCACACAAGAGGGACGCGGCATGACCGCCGCCCTGCCGCCCGGCCCGCGGATGCCGCGGTCGCTGCAGGCGATCGGGTGGACCCAGCGGCCGCTGCCTTTCCTCGAGCGCTGCCAGCGGCGCTTCGGCGACACCTTCACTCTCCGCATCCTGCACTGGGGCGACTGGGTGATCCTCAGCGATCCCGCCGACGTCAAAAAGGTCTTCACCGCCGGCCCTGCGGTCGGCGTCGACGTCGCCAACCCGCTACTCGGGCCGGTGCTCGGGCCACGCTCGGTGATGCTCTTGGAAGAGCCCGACCACATGACCCGGCGCAAGCTGATGCTGCCCTCCTTCCACGGCGGGGCGATCACCGCGGAAGCGGAGATGATGGCCGAGGTGGCGCGGCGCGAAGTCGGGCGGTGGCCGGTCGGCGAGCCCTTCGCGCTGTGGCCGCGGATGCAGGCGATCACCCTCGAGGTGGTGATGCGAGCGGTCTTCGGGCCCGAACCCGACACCCGCCTGGACACCCTGCGGCAGCGGCTGAAGACGCTGACCGAGTGGATGAACGACCCGCGCAACCTCAACCTGCTGGCGATGTTCGGCCCCGACTGGGTCGTCCGCAGCCGTGGCTACCGGGCGGCAATGGAGCCGGTCGAGGAGGCGGTGATGGAGGAGGTGCGCCGGCGCCGGTCCGAACCGGCGCGCGAAGACGTCGTCTCGATGTTGATCGAGGCCCGTTACGAGGACGGCACGCCGATGAGCGAGCGCGACCTGCGCGACGAACTGGTGACGCTCTTGACCGACGGCCCGACCTCGACCTCGCTCGCCTGGACCTTCGAGCGGCTGCTGCGCAACCCGGAGACGCTGGAGCGCGCTCGCGAGGACGTGCTCGGCGGCGACGGCGCCTACCTCGACGCGGTGATCAAGGAGACCCTGCGGCTGCGGCCGCCGGTGCCGGTCGTCGTCCGCAGGCTGCTGGAGCCGATGGAGCTGGGCGGCCACGAGCTGCCGGCCGGGACCACGGTGGCGCCGTGCATCCACCTGATCCACCTCAGCGAGGACACCTACGAGGAACCGCGCCGGTTCCGGCCCGAGCGCTTCCTCGAACAGCCGCCCGGCACCTACACCTGGATCCCGTTCGGTGGCGGCACCCGGCGCTGCCTGGCGGCCAGCTACGCCGAAATGGAGATGAAGCGGGTGCTGCGGACGGTGCTCGCCGCCGTCGACCTGCGTCCCGCCGACGATCGCTCCGAGCGGATGAGGAAAAGCGCGATCTCCTTCAGCCCCGACCAGAGCGGGCAGGTCATCGCCGAACCGAGGGCGGCCGCCACGGCCGACTCGCCGACCCTGGCGCCCGCATAGGACAGCGCGTGCCGATGGGCGAGAACTCGACCGGGGGCGAGGCGGACCTGCTGATCGTCGGCGCCGGCGCCAAGGCGGCCGCGATCGCCGCCAAGGTGCACGTGATCAACACCCTCGGCCTCGGCCGGATCTCGGTCACGATCGTCGAGAAAACCGAGCCGGCCGCCTCTTGGCTGGGCCGCAACGGGATGACCTCCGGCGAGGAGCCGCTGGCGATCCCGCCGATCAAGGACGTCGGCTTCCCGTATCAGAGCCGCAGGCAGTTCGGCGACGCCGGTGACACGATCGACGCCGGGCTCCTGCCCTTCACCTGGCAGCGTTTCGCGGTCGAACGCGGCGAGTACGCACCTTGGGTCAACTCCGAGATGCCCTCGGTGCGACACCGTGACTACGGCACCTACCTGGGCTGGGTCCTCTCGCGCGCCACCGAGGGGATCAGCATTTACAGTGGCCGCGTCACCGAGGTCTCGCTCACCCACGAGGAGGGGTGGAGCATCGAGGTCGACGAACGGGCGCGGCCGAGCGACCCCCAGCATCACCTCGGCCGGGCGCTGATGCTGACCGGCCCCGGCGTCCACCGGGCGTTCCCGCACGACCCCGGCGCCGAAGAGCGGGTCTTCCACTGCGACAGCCGCCGTTCGGAGTTCGCGCGGATCCCGGCCGACCGTGAGAGCGAGGTGGCGATCGTCGGCGGCGGCGAGAGCGCGCTCAGCGCGCTGATCCTGCTGCGCGGCTTCAGGCCGCAAGCGCGGCTCACGATCTACACGCCGATGCTGCCGCTGAGCCGCGGCGAGAGCTTCCTCGAGAACAGGGTCTTCGCCGATCCCGACGACGTCGAGTGGAGCTCGCAGGACCTGCAGATGCGCCGCGACTTCGTCAAGCACTGCGACCGCGGCGTCTTCGACTGCGGCGGCTTGGCCTCGATCGCCGGCGACGGGCACTGCTCCTTCGTCACCGGCCGTGTCGTCCACGTCGCTGCCCACGGGGAGGAGGAGGTCTCGCTGGAATTCGAGACCCCCGACGGGGTGGTCGGCAAGCCCTACGACTACGTGGTCAACTGCACCGGGTTCGACCTTCTCGCCCAGCTTCGCGGGCTGTTCCCCGACGATGTCCGGGCCGAGGTGGAGCGCCAGGCGGGCGCGCTCTGGGACCGGCCGCCGCCGACCGAGGTCAGGTTCGGTCGTGCGCTCGAGCTGGAGGGCATGTACCCACGGCTGCACATCCCCGGGCTCGCCGGTCTGAGTCAGGGACCGGGGTTCGCGAACCTCGGCAGCCTCGGCCTGCTCGCCAACCGTGTGCTGCAGCCGTTGATGGCTGAGATCGGAAACCACACCGGCACCCCACAAGGTCAGTTAATCTCAGCAGACTAAAAGAGAACTATTTACTACTCGACCAAGGACTAACGGATGCCAGAGCCGTCGCAGGGACAATCCAGCAGCGCTTCGGACAGCTTCAAGGCGATTCCCAACATCGCCTGGTTCGCGATCGGCGCGGTGGCGTTGATCGTCGCCGCGGTGCTGATTTTCGCGCTCTCCAACTCCTCCTCCGGGGAGAGCGACGGTTCCACCGGTAGTGGCTACCCCGGGGTGGATACCGCCAACACCCGTTTCGTCGACGGGTCGATCAACAGCACGAACGCCAACGACCTCGAACTCGCCTGGAGCCTGCCGCTGACCGCGCGAAGCACCTACGGCGCCTACGCGGGGACGCCGGTGATCGTCGGCGAGACGATCTACTCCCAGGATCTTGCCTCCAACGTGCAGGCAATCGACCTGGAGAGCGGCGAGGTGCAGTGGACCAAGCGCTACGAAGACCCCACCCAGGGTCCGAACGGAGTCAGCGTCGGCGGCGGCAAGGTGTTCGGCGCCACCGCCAGCAAAGCCTTCGCCCTAGATCAGGAGTCCGGCAAAGAGCTCTGGTCGGTCACCCTGACCCGCGGCCCCAACGAAGCGATCGACATGGCCGCCGGCCACCACGACGGCCTGGTGTACGTCTCGACGGTTCCGACCCTGCTCAACTCCGAATATCCGCCCGGTGGCGTCGGCGTGCTCTCGGCGCTCGACGCGGAGACCGGAAAGACGGCATGGACCTTCAACACCGTTCCCAAGGGTCTGTGGTCGAAGCAGAACTCCGAACTCAACTCCGGCGGCGGGCTCTGGTACCCACCGTCCTTCGACGAGAAGGGCTTCATGTACTTCGGCACCGGCAACCCGGCGCCGTTCCCCGGCACGCCCCAGTTCCCCTGGGGCTCGAGCCGGCCCGGGCCGAACCTCTACACCAACTCGATGGTCAAGCTCGACGCCAAGACCGGGAAGATGCAGTGGTACTTCCAGCAGACGCCGCATGACGTCTACGACTGGGACTTCCAGGACTCGCCGATCCTGACCAAGGCCGGGGGCAGGGACCTGGCGATTGGCGCCGGCAAGTCCGGAATCGTCGTTGCCCTCGACGCCGAAACCGGCAAGCCGGTGTGGAAGCGTCCGGTCGGCACTCACAACGGCCACGACGAAGACGGCCTGCTGGCGATGCGGGGCGAAACCTCGAAGATCAAGTCGGGCCCGATCTACCCCGGAACCCTGGGCGGGGTGATCGCGCCGATGGCGGCGGATAAGACGACCCTCTTCGTCCCGGTGGTCGAGCACCCGATCACCGTCACCGGCGGCACCGAAATAGCCGAATCGCAGCAACTGACCGGGGAACTGGTCGCGATCGACATCGCCACCGGCGCGGTCAAGTGGCAGACGAGCTACCCGGCGGCCGCCTTCGGCGCTCCGACCGTGGTCGGCGACTTGGTCTTCATGACCACCTTCGACGGCAACCTCCACGGCCTCGATGTGAAAACCGGCGGCGAAGTCTGGCAGGCGGCCTTGCCCGCATCCTCGAACACCGGGCTGAACGCGAGCGGCGACACCCTGATCGTCCCCGCTGGGATCGCGACGGCGGAAGGCCAGACGCCGGAACTGGTCGCCTTCCGCCTCGGCGGCAAATAGCGGGGCAGGGCGCGGACGGGCTCGGGTGGCAAGCCCGTCCGCGCTAGCTTCTCGGGGTGGCCACCAAGCGCAGCGCCGGCATCCTCCTCTTCCGCCGGGACGGGGTGGCGATACAGGTGCTGCTCGCCCATCCCGGCGGCCCCTACTGGTCCCGTCGCGACGAGGGCGCCTGGTCGATCCCGAAGGGCGAACTGGAGGACGGAGAGGAGCCGCTGATCTGCGCGCTGCGCGAGTTGGACGAGGAGCTGGGACCCGACTGCGCCCTCGCCGGGGCGGAGCCGATCGAGCTCGGCTCGGTCCGCCAGCGGGCCGGGAAGATCGTTGAAGCCTGGGGGGCCGAGGGCCGGTTCGATCCGGCGGCGCTCGAGAGCAACACCTTCAGCCTTGAGTGGCCGCCGCGCAGCGGCGACCAGAAGGAGTTCCCGGAGGTCGATCGCGCCGAGTGGTTCGATCCGGGGCCGGCGCAGGAGAAAATCATTCCCGCCCAGGCGCCGTTCATCGATCGCCTTCTCGAACGGTTGAAATAGCCATCGATCTGGGTGGCCGCCTTATACTCGGAGCGGATGGAAAACGGCTCCACTCCGCGGTCTGAGACCTCCAGCGACCTCAGCCAGAACGGCAATCTGCCGCTCTCTGCCCGGTTGCTCGGCGTCGGCGTTCGCGGCGCCAGGACCGTCACCCGCGCGACCGGGATCGACCGTGCCGTCGAAGTCGCGGCGGAGGAGGCGATCGTCGCCGCGGTCGAGAGCGAGGCCGTGGAGCGGGCGATGGCCCGGGTGCTGGAAGGGCCGATCGTCGAAGACGCGGTTCAAGGGGCGCTGGAGAGCGAGGCGGTCAAGCGCGCCCTGCTCGAGGCGATGGACAGCGAGCTGGTCGACGAGGTCTGGCGGCGGTTGCTGGCCAGCGAGGAGGCCCAGCAGCTGGTCGAGCGGATCGCCGAGGCGCCCGAGGTGCGGGCCGCGATCAGCGCCCAGGGGGCGGGGCTGATCGAGGACATCGGCCGCACGATCGGCAACGTGGCGCGCCGCCTCGACGACTCCTTCGAGCGCGTCGCCCGCCGGATCTTCTTCCGCAAGCCGCGGCCCGTGCCGACCAACCACGCCGGCGTCGTCAGCCGCGCCCTGGCGATGGTGATCGACGGCGTCTTCGTCAACCTCGGTTTCACCGCGCTCGTCGCCTTGGTGACGCTGGTCGGCAACGCCTTCGGCGGCAACGCCAACGGCGGCTCGAGCATCGCGATAGCGGTCGGCTCGACCGCCTGGCTGGCACTCGGTGCCGTCTTCCTGCTCAGCTTCTGGTCGCTCGCCGGGCAGACGCCGGGGATGCGCTTCGTCGGTATCCATCTCAGCGTCGAGCGGCTGTCGCTCGGCCGCAGCATCAAGCGCCTGATCGGCCTCGGCCTCTCGGTCGTCACCTTCGGCATCGGCTTCCTCGGGGTGGTCTTCGGCGAGCAACGGCGGGCCTGGGAAGACCGGCTGTCCGGCACCGATGTGATCTACGACGAGCGGCGGCCCGAGCCGGCGCCGTGGTCGACGTTAGACCGGAGCGCCGGAGCGGTTGGGGATCCAGCGCTGAAGGGCTAGCGTCAGACTGCCTGAGACGATCATCAGCGAGACGTTGATCAGCAGGACGACCAGCGCGCCGAGAGCCTCGCCGGCACCGCCGGCACCGATAGCGACTCCCATGTAGGCGGAGGCCGGGATCGTGGTCACCGAGATCGCGACGCCGACCGCGGTGCTCGCCCGGGTCTCGAAGGTGAGCATCGCGGCGATGCCGGCGGCGAGGGCGATCAACACGGTCGAGTAGTCGGTGTGCGCGAGCGTGCTGAGGCTGCTTTGCTCGACCACGAACCCGTCGGGGAGGAACCCGGTCCATTTGAGCAGCGCCGAGAGAGCTGCGGCGGTGACGATGACGAGGAGAAGGCCGAGGGCGAGCGTCGTCGAAGCCCGGCGTGCGAGGCCGCCGCGGCGTCCCACGATCCCAACGCAGGTGGCGCAGATCGGCAGCAGGTCGGGACTGACGGCCATCGCGCCGACGATCAGGATCGAGCTGTTGGTGATCACCCCGAGCGCGGCGATGATCGCGGCGACGTTAATCAGCGCCAGGTAGCGGGCGAGCGGACGAGAGTTGGCGCGAGCCTGGCCCATCACCTCGACCCAGGCGAATCCATCGATCCCGCGGTCGCCGGTGATGTGGTGGCGCAGCGGTGCGACGACCTCCACCCGAGTGAGCAGGTAGTCGTCCACGCCGATCCCCAGCGCGGCGATCTCGTCGACGAGGCGGTCCGCCGCGGCCGGCTCGACGTCGGCGGCGAAGACGACCGCGCTCGGCGTCACCTCGTCGGGCTGCCGGACCACACGCCTGACCCCCTCGAGGTCGCGGAGCAGCTCAGCGAAGTGGTGCGCGCGCTCGGCGTCGACGGATGAGCGCAGCCGCAGCACCGTTCAATTGTCGCCGCGGCCCCGGCGTCAACCTGGACGCCGGGGCCGGGCGAGGACTAAGAGACCTTGCCTTCGGGCCCCTCGGCCAGCTTGTAGATGATGATGATCGAGAGGGCGAAGATCGCCAGCGACCAGAACGGGTAGGCCGGGATCGAGAGCAGCGCCCCGATTGCGTTGACGGTGCCGATGAATATCCCGAACCAGCGGCCGAACTCTCCGCCACTGAACAGTGAGAACGCGGCGATCAGCTCGAGCACGCCGATGATCAGCGTGATCCACCCCCAGGTATTCAGCCCGCTGAGGATGAACGTGCCGGAATCGGTGAAGAACTTCGAATCGCCGATGGCCGCGATACCCCAAATGATGTTGAGGATGCCGGCGACGATTAGGAGGACACCCGCGAACACCCACCAACCGCTGAGCGTCTGACCCTCGTTCATGCTTACCCCTTTCGTGACCCTTGGACAGATCGGGATGCACGCAGAACATAGGCGACGAGTACGACGCTAGTGAGGAGTTCCTGTCCGGTGGGCAACGGCCTTGCCGCTAGGAGACGAGTTTGACCACCTTGAATGAGCGCACCCCGCGGGGGGTCTCGACCTTGACCGTGGAGCCGACCGGGGCGTCCATCAGGGCGCGGCCGATCGGCGACTCGGCCGAGAGCCGGCCCTCGGCGAGGTTCGCCTCGGTCGAGCCGACCAGGGTCCAGACGTTGGTCGCTCCGGCGGACTCGTCGAGGACCTCGGCGCTGCGGCCGAAGGCGAAGCGGTCGGAGGCGGCGTCGACCTCGACCACGACGGCGTTGCGAAGCCTCTCCTGGAGGCGCTTGATCCGGGTCTCGAGGTGCGCCTGGTCCTCTTTGGCGATGTGGTAATCGGCGTTCTCCTTGAGGTCGCCGAGCTCGCGGGCGACCTTGATCCGAGCCGCCATCTCCAGCCTGGCCGGCCCTTCGAGCTGTGTCAGCTCGGCCCTCAGCTCCTCGATCCCGGCGGCGGTGATCGGCTCACTGTT
Source organism: uncultured Actinomycetes bacterium (assembly GCA_963832155.1). Taxonomy (GTDB): domain Bacteria; phylum Actinomycetota; class Thermoleophilia; order Solirubrobacterales; family 70-9; genus VAYN01. The sequence goes on along the minus strand of CAWHTB010000002.1, from coordinate 2,076,747 downwards.
GTGGCTCGGCCCGGTCATCCAGCCAGCCTGGCATAAACGCGTCGCCCGTGTCGGAATAGACTGAGAGCCATGAGCGTTGAGGCGGCGCGCACGCCGGAGGGGGCGCTGGAGGGGCTACCGGACTACCCGTTCGTGTCGTGTTACCGCGAGGTCGACGGCCTGCGGCTGGCGCATCTCGACGAGGGGGAAGGGAAGCCGGTCGTCTTCTTCCACGGCGAGCCGACCTGGTCGTTTCTCTGGCGCAAGGTGATCCCGCCGGTGCGCGACGCCGGTTACCGGTGCATCGCCCCCGACTACGCCGGCTTCGGGCGCTCCGACAAGCCCACCGACCTCGGTTGGTACACCTACGACCGCCACGTCGAGCTGATGGCGCTGTTGCTGGAGGAACTCGACCTGCGCGACGCCACGGTCGTCGTCCACGACTGGGGCGGGCCGATCGGGCTGCGGCTCGCGGTCGAGCACCCGGACCGGATCTCCCGGATCGTGATCATGGAGACCGGCCCGTTCACCGGCCACCAGCGGATGAGCGACACCTGGTTCGCCTTCCGGGACTTCGTCCGCGACAACGAGGACGTGCCGGTCGGGATGCTGGTCCGCGGTGGTTGCGCCAACGACCCGGGCGACGACGTGATCGCCGCCTACGACGCTCCCTATCCCGACTCCGCCTCCAAGGCGGGCGCCCGCGCCTTCCCGCTGATCCTGCCGACGACGCCCGACGCGGTCGGTGCGGTCGAGGGGAAAAAGGTGGCCGACGGATTGCGGACCGACGACCGGCCATCGCTGGTGTTGTGGGCGGACTCGGACCCGGTCCTGCCGTTCTCGGTCGGCGAACGCGTCTCCACCGAGCTGAACCTGCCGGCACCGCGGCCGATCAAGGGTGCCGGCCACTTCCTGCAGGAGGACGCGGGCCCGGAGATCGGCGCGGTTATTGCCGATTGGCTCGGCTGAGCGGCCCGGTCATCCCGGCCAGGCGCGACCGACCAGCTCGGTCATCTGCGTGTGGGAGTGCTCGGTAAGGAGCTGGGTGCGCCGCGGCGGGCCGCTTTCCTCGATCCAGGTCACGGTGCCGGGCCAGTACGGGCCGGGCGGTCGGCCGGGGTGGTGGAAGGCCGAGGCGAAGACCCAGCTGCCGCTGTTGTGCAAGGTGCCGCCGCCGGGCAGCGACCACTCCGCTTCGCCCTCCAGCGCCCCGCCGCGGTGGGTGTGGCCGGTGATCACGTGGCCGCCGTCGACCTGCAGGCGCTTCGCCATCTCGGTCGCCGCCGCGATGCCGCTGGCGGAGATCGCGGCGGTCGAGATATCGGGGGAGAAATCCGAGTGCAGGAGGCGGTTGAGCGTCCAGATGCCGGCCGGGAAGCCGTGTCGGGCGACGGCGGAGCCGAGGCGGCGCTTCAGGCTGCCGTCCCTGGTGCGGTTTGAGAGCACCGCCCAGGCGGCTTCCGAGGGCGTGCGCCGGCCCGAGGAGCGTCCCCGCCTGGCCTGGGCGACGCCGTAGAAGAACCCGTAGAGAGGGCGGAGCACGCGCTCGTACTCGGCGGCGGTGGCGGGGTCGGGCGGCGGGCCGGCGAACCGGATCAGGGTCGCAGCGGCGATGCACTCGGCGCGGGGGAGGGTGAGGTGGGCGTCCATGTAGTGGCCGTGGGTGGCGTAGACGTCGTCGCGCAGCCAGACGCCGGGGTAGGCGATGCGCAGCCGCGCCGGCCCGAGCCACTCGTCGATCAGCGCGGTCGGGCCGGGGGAGGGGTCGGCCACTTGCTCGAGCCCGAGGGCGGGGCGGCTCGGTCGCAGCGGCTCGCGGCCGTCGCCGTCGAGCGAGAGGCCGTCGAGCAGCGGCTCGGCAAGGCGGTGGTCGTGGTTGCCGGGGACCAGCGTCACCTCGCGCTTGCCGAGAGCATCACCCAGCTCCTCGAAGAACGGCCGGGCCGCCTCCAGGATGGCGCCGACGGGGAGGTCGCGGAGCTCGACCACGTCGCCGAGCAGGACGACACGGTCGGCGTCGGCGATCTCGGTGAGCAGCAGGCGGCGCGCGGCGGGGTCGCGGAGGACGTCTTCGCCGCTGGCTGCGCCGAGGTGCAGGTCGGAGACGATCGCCGTCCGCATTCCACCCTTTTACTCGACGCGTGGCGCGTTAGTCGCAATATATGCGACCAAGGCGCCAATTGCCCAACTGGCTGCTTGGCCAGTTTGGGTAAACTGCCCGAATGCACGCTTTCGGCGAAGAGCAGCTTGCGCCCGCGAACGGGATCGAGCTGGCCTACCAGGAGATGGGCGACCCCGAGGGGGAGCCGCTGCTCCTGATCATGGGTCTGGCTACCCAGATGATCGCCTGGTCAGAGGGCTTCTGTTCCCTGCTGGTCGATCGCGGCTTCCGCGTCATCCGGTTCGACAACCGCGACATCGGCCGCTCGACCAAGATCGATTCGGCCGGGCTGGCGAGCCGGGTCGACATGATGAGGGGCCGCCGCGACACCGCTCCCTACCTGCTGCGCGACATGGCCGCCGACACGGTCGGCCTGATGGACCACCTCGGCATCGATTCCGCCCACCTGGTCGGCGCCTCGATGGGCGGGATGATCGCCCAGACCACGGCGATCGAACACCCCGAGCGCGTCCGCTCGATGGTCTCGATCATGTCCAACACCGGCAACCGTCGCGCCGCCCCGCCCAGCCTGAGGGCCTTCGGCGTGATGCTCGGCAGCCCGCCCAAGGGGCGCGAGGCCGCGATTGCCCGCGCGATCAAGACCTTCAAGGTCATCGGCTCCCCGGGCTTCCCCTTCGAAGAGGACCGGGTGAGGGAGATCTCCGGCCGCTCCTACGACCGCGGCCACAGCACCGCCGGCGTGGCGCGCCAGCTCCACGCGATCACCGCCTCCAGCGACCGGACCGCCGCCCTTGCCGGCGTGACGGCGCCCACCGTGGTCATCCACGGCACCCGCGACCCACTGATCCGCCCCGGCGGCGGCCGCGCCACCGCAGCCGCCATTCCCGGCGCCCGGTTGCGGATGATCGACGGCATGGGCCATGACCTTCCGCCCGCCCTCTGGCCGACCATCACCGCCGAGATCGCCTCCAACGCGGAGCGAGCCGGCGAGCCGGCCCAAGCCGGCCAACCGGCCTGAGCCCCGCCCACGGGGCGATGCGGCTGAAAGGAGTCGAACCTTCACGGGCTCTCGCCCACACGGACCTGAACCGTGCGCGTCTACCAGTTCCGCCACAGCCGCGGGGGCAGGCAATTTACCGGTTGGCCCCTTCCTCCCGGCTCTCCCCTCACCAAGCAACCGATCCCCGCCGCTCGCTAGAATCGCGCTTCCTCGCCGCTATCGTCTAGGGGACTAGGACGCCGGATTCTCAGTCCGGAAACCGGGGTTCGAATCCCCGTAGCGGTATGGCCTTAGTGGAGAGTTCTCAGCAACTTCGAATCGTGCGCCCTTGGTGAGCCGGGTCCGAAGCACCGCTTCGTTCGAGCGGGTGGAGGAGAAGCGAGAGGAGATGAGTTTCTTCCTTGATCGACTCGCCGAGTCCGCGGACAACCTCTTCGTGTTTCGCTGCTACTTCTCGGCTTTTGCCTCGGCCGCAATGAGCGTTCTCTATGCGTTGGAGGCTGCCCGGAAGATGATCGACCCAGATTTTGCTGCTTGGTATGGGCCCAGACGGCTGAAGCTCGTCGAGGAGGATTCCATCACGAGCTACGTGCTCGATCGCCGGAGAGAGGCCGTTCACGTTGGAGAGACGCGGGTCCGATCAGGGCGGATGAGCCGTGGAGCAAACGGCAAACCTGTTTACGAGCATTTCTTCTCTTTGCATCTCGGGCAATCAGAGTCGGTGACCGTCGACGTTATGAGCGCCTGCGAGCACACCTACAAGGCGATCTGCGGCCTCGTGGATGAAGTTCCCGAGGCATTTCCTCGCATTCGCCCCGACTACTTCATGGACGCGAAGACGCTGAGGAAGGAGGGGTTGACCGTTGAGGACCTCGAGGAAAGCCTGGGCTTGCCTCGAGGTTGGACCTTCATCGAGGGTTGTACCGATCAACAGCGACTGGACATCCTGCGAACAGCGATCTGAGGAGAATCAACGAGGGTTGGGCGGCACCGGCACGTCGAGTTGCCGGCAGATCGCTCGGACGAGGCGGGCCCGATCTCACTATGTCGAGGCAGGGCCGATACCTGATCGGTGGTGCTGCGCCACTTCGCGTGCTTCGAGCCGCCGATCTCGCGGCAGCCGTGAGCACGGAGGTGGCGTTCGAGATCGCGGCGCTTCACGCCGCAGCGGTGAACCGCAGGTGCTCGCGATCTGAATCCGGCGTTTCGCCAGCGAGCTCCTCGTCTGGCGTCAGCACCGTGCGCAGGGCGTCGAGGACGTTCTCGCGGGCTTCCTCGCGGGTGCGCCCCTGGCTCATCGCGCCGGGAACCTCGAGGACCCGCGCGACGATCCAGCCTCCCTCGTCCGGGCTGTTGAAGGAAATCGTGAAGTCGAGCGACGCAGCCATGCTGAAACGGTACCGCGTGAACCTGTCGGTTGACTACTTCTGGAGTTCGTCGATCCGTTCCGAGGCTTCGGCCTTAGTCAGCCGGTCCAGATCCTCCTCTGGTATTGGCTCACCCGCTTTCGCGGCCAAGGCCGACAGGTACTCCCTTTGCGCGTCGGTGATCGGCTCGTCGCCGGTTTGCCATTCCTCTGGGTCGCGGACGAAATCGTAGTTCGGATCGCGGGCCAAGCTCATCGCCTCCTCCTGTCTAGGCTACCGGCCCTTTTCTACTCCGTGAAGCCAAATCCAGGGCGCATTCGACCGGCACCAGGATCTCTCCACTAAGGACGAAGCGCTGTAGCGGTACTAGCTGGCAACAGCTGATGATCTGCCGTTCTGTTGCCTAGCGGCGCCGCGAGTGGCGGCGTGGGAGGACGGTGATCGCGAAAGTGGCGGAGGCTTCGTGGATCAGGTCGACCGGGATGGCTCTCGTCTTCGCGGCGCTTCGTGGAGGTTTGTCCGAGCCGAAGAGGGCGACAGAGACCAGTTGCCCGCGCGGGTCGTGGCGGGCCTTGTAGCGGATGCCGCCATAGCCGGCCTCCTGGAAAGCGAGTGCCCAGCCCTGGGTCAGGTTGTAGTCGGAGGTCGAGTGAATCTCAGCGGTGAGGCCGATGAGTCCGAGGACGGTTGGGTCCGTCAGGTCGACGACGTTTGCTCTGGGTGGGCGCAGCCTGGATAGCCGCTGCGCGTCGACCAGTGGCTCGGGGATTACCCCGCCTGGCCGCAGTAGGCGCCCGAACTTCTCGACGAAGGCGCCAATCGGCTCCTCAGCGAGGTAGCAAGTGCCTGACTCAGCGAGGTTGAACCTGCCATCGGGGCCGACGTCGAAGAACCAGGGCGCGACGTCGGCGGCATGGATTCGCCACAGAGGTTTCGTCCCGAGCTTCGCGCTTGGAAGCTCGGGGAGGTCGTCCGGAGGAGCGGGCAGTCCGCGCGGACTCAACGCTTCAGGTCGGCCACGGTGCGGTGAGCCGAGAGAAGCAGGGGCCCGATGTCCGCGTCGGCGAAGGCATCGACCGGCGCCCGGTTGTCAAGCTCCGGCTGGGGGGTGGTGGCAAAGGAGGCGAGCGTCCACGAGTCGAGTCCCGCATCGCCGAAGACCTCATTGAGCGTCTTGACCGCGCCGAAAGGCGCCCCACTGGCCGCATCGAACTGCCAACGCGGGTAGCGGACCAGCCCTGCGTCGTCTCGCAGCGCTATCACCGATCCGCTGACAACCCGCTTGCGTAGCGCCTCCCGGCTGACCCCCCCGAGTAGAGCCCGCGCCTCAGCGCTGGTGAGCAGCTCCCCAAGCGCCCGCTCCCAGGCCCCACCGGCAAGCACGACCATCGCCGCCCGCCGGCCAAGAACCTCGGCATCGTCAGCCGAGCTCGGCTGCCCGCCGATCTCGGTGAGCGTGCGCCGAAACTCTTCGACGGTGCGATCTAGAAGGGCTGCGTTGACTGCCATGAATCCAAAGCTTAGCGTCAACCCCGTCAACGCTCAAGGAGGGGATCCGGCGAGGGGCCCCGCCTAAGCGGCAGCCGGTATCCGGACCTCCTCGCCTTCGGGTGCCGCGGCGGGCAGCTGATCCTCGACGCGGCCTTTTCGGTCGGGGAGCGCGAGGCGGCAGATCTTCCTGACCACGCTGCCGAACTGCTTGCCCAGCGGGCCGACGTTGTAAGGGATGCCGTAGGGCTCGCAGATCTCGCGGACCTCGGTCGAGATTTCCGCATAGCGGTTGGCCGGCAGGTCGGGAAACAGGTGGTGCTCGATCTGGAAGCTGAGGTTGCCGGAGAGGATGTGGAAGGGCCGGCTGCCGCTGAGGTTCGCCGAGCCGAGCAGCTGGCGGTAGTACCACTGGCCGCGGCTCTCGTCCTCGGTCTCCTCCTCGGTGAACTCATGGGTCCCTTCCGGGAAGTGCCCGCAGAAGATGATCGTGAACGACCAGACGTTGCGGACCAGGTTCGCGGTCGCGTTGCCGGCCAGGGGGAAGAGGAAGAAGGGGCCGGACAGCGCCGGGAAGATCACGTAGTCCTTCACGGTCTGGCGGCGGACCTTCTTCCAGATCCCCCTGAGCAGCTTGCGCTTGTCGGCGAGCTTTGCCTCACCGCTGGTCAGGCGCTCGACTTCGAGGTCGTGCAAGGCCACTCCGTACTGGAAGAGCAGCGCGAGCAGGGTCGCGTAGGCGGGGTTGCCCAAGTAGTAGGGCCTCCAGCGCTGGTCCTCTGACATGCGCAGCACGCCGTAGCCGATGTCGCGGTCCTTGCCGACGATGTTGGTGTGGGTGTGGTGCATGTAGTTGTGGGAGTGGCGCCACTGGTCGGCAGGGCAGGCGTTGTCCCACTCGAACTGCTTGCCGGAGAGCGCCGGGTCGTTCATCCAGTCGTACTGGCCGTGCATCACGTTGTGGCCGATCTCCATGTTGTCGAGGATCTTGGAGAGCGAGAGAGCCGTCGTGCCGGCGATCCAGGCCGGCGGGAAGACACCCGCCCAGAGCAGGCCGCGACCAGCGACCTCGAGCCCCCGCTGGGCGCGGATCACCTTGCGGATGTAGTTAGCGTCGCGTTCGCCGCGATCGGCGAGGACGCGCTGGCGAATCGCGTCGAGCTCCTCGCCAAAGCTCTCTATCTGCTCCGGCGTGAGGGGGATCTGGCTTTCGGTGGTCGTGCTCATTGAGTGCCTTTCGTCGAAGTCGGTTCAAAGGTCGATAACGAGGTCGCTGAGCGGAGCGGAGACGCAGAGCTGAATCTCCTCGTCAGGTGCAGCGGAGACTTCCTCCGTGAGCAGGTTCTTGACGGTGCCGCTCAGCTTGCGGCAAGTGCAGGTGTGGCAGATCCCCATGCGGCATCCCGACTCCGCCGGGACGCCGGCCTGCTCAGCCTGCTCGAGGATCGAGGCGCCGCTGTTGCGGACCTCGAGATCCGAGCCGGCGAACCGGATCGAGCCCGCTCCGGGCTCTCCGACGGGGAGCAGACTGGGGGGAACGAAGCTCTCGACGTGCAACCGGTGCTCGAGGCCGTTGGCCCAGGTGCCGCGAACGGCATCGAGAAGGGCGGGGGGCCCGCAGGCGAAGGTCTCCGCAGCGGCAAAGCTGGGGTCGGTCTGGGGAAGGTGGGCCGGGCTGAAGTGGCCATCGAGCTCACCGGCGCCGGGTGCTCGCGTGTAGGAGCGGCTCAGCTTGAAGGTCGGGTTCTCGGCCGCCAGGCGATCGAGCTCTTGGCGGTAGATCGTGCGATCGGGGTCGGGCGCGTACTGAATCAGGGCGATCTGCTCCGTGTGTCCCTCGGCGCAGAGGGTGCGAAGGATCGCCATCAAGGGAGTGATGCCGCTGCCGGCGCCGATCAGGAGGACCGAGTCGGGACGCGCATCGGGAAGGTGGAAATCGCCGTCGGCCTGCGAGAGGCTGACCACCATGCCGGGCTTGGCGTTGTCGGCGAGGAAGTTCGAGACCAGCCCGTCGGGGTGGCGCTTGACCGTGATCTCCAGCTCGCGGCCCGAACCCTCCGGGGAGGCAGGCGAGTAGCAGCGGGTGTGGCGAACCCCGTCGATCTCGACCGAGAGCTGGACGAACTGGCCGGCACGGAGACCTTCCCAAGCGCGGTTGGGGCGCAAGCTAAGGGTGACGCTGTCCTCGGTGCCGCGCCTGGCCGCAACCACCGCGGCCCTGCACTCGCCGAAAACGAGGGTTGGGCTGATCTGCTCGAGATAGCGATCGACGCCGTGCGGTCCGGCGATGGTCTCGAGCAGGCGCCGGCCGGGAATTCCGCGGCGGCGAGACGGCGCTGGGGCTATGGCGGTCGGACTCATGCTCCTCCTTTCCCTGGGTGTTTTGCAGCAATACCCGTAACGGAAGACAACGTAACATCAAATGCCGTCACAGTAAATAGTGCGCCGTCGTTCAGTGATAGGTTTCACACATGGCTGCCGCCAAGACCGAGAACGACCTGACGATCGAACAGCTCGCCGCGGAGACTGGGATGACCGTGCGCAACATCCGCTCGCACCGGGCGCGAGGACTGCTGCCCGCCCCAGAGGTGCGCGACCGGGTCGGCTACTACGGACCCGAACACCTCGATCGGCTGCGGATGATCCAAGAGCTGCAGACCGATGGCTTCAACCTCAAGGGAATCGAGCGGCTGCTGAGCCAGAACCTGGGGCCCGCCGAGCAGTTCCTCTCGTTCAAGCGGGCACTCGACGAGTTCGATGGCGAGGAACCCCAGACCTTCACCCGCAAGGAGCTCGCGGCTCGCTTCGGCACGGAGATCGACGACGCGCTCAAGCGCGCGATCGACGCCGGAGCCCTCGTTGCGATCGACGACGATCGCTTCGAGGCGCCGTTTCCCTCACTGCTGGACGCCGCCGAGGGCGTCGTCGCGACGGGCGTCCCGCTCGATCACGCCCTCGTCGTGATCGCCAAGGTGCAGAGCCGCTGCAAATCCGTCTCTCACGAGTTCGTCAAGCTCTTCCTCGAGGACATCTGGAAGCCCTTTGAAGAGGAGGGCTATCCGGAGGAGCGCTGGCCGGAGGTCCGCGCCGCGCTCGATCAGCTGCGTCCCCTTTCACTGCAGGCGCTGGTCGCCGTCTACCGGATGACGATGTCCGACGAAGTCGAGAAGGCCTTCGGCAAGCAGCTCGAGCGCATGGCCAAACGGAAGGGCTGAACCGGCCAGCGGTTCCTGCTGAGAACGGCTTTGCCGGGTAGCCGAGGAGGATCGCGGCAAGGACTCTCATCGCTGGCGCAACGGGGTTCGTCGGCGGGCGGTTGGCGGCTTCATTGGCAGGGTCGGGTTCGTCGGTCAGGTGTTTGGTTCGCGATCCCTCAAGGGCCCGTTCGCTGGAGGCGGCGGGCATGGAACTTCATGTCGGGGATGTCACAGATGCGGGGAGCCTCGTGGGGGCGGCGAGGGAGGTTGAGGTCGCCTATTACCTCGTCCACGCGATGGGAGGTGGGGCGGGATTCGCCGAGCGTGAGCGCGTCGCGGCGGCGAACTTCGCCCGGATGGCGAAGCGGGAAGGGGTGGAGCGGGTCGTCTACCTCGGTGGCCTGGGGGAGGAGAGTGAGTCCGAGCACCTGCGCAGTCGCCACCAGACCGCTCGCACCCTCGCCGCCGAGGGGCCTGCGCTGACCTACTTCCGGGCGGCGATGGTGGTCGGGGCGGGAAGCGAGTCCTACAAAACGCTGCGCTACCTGGTCCGCCGTCTGCCGGTGATGATCGCCCCGAACTGGCTGCGCACGAAGACTCAGCCGATCGGCATCGACGCGACGACCGAGTATCTGCGGCGCGCTCCCGAGGTCCCCGAGTCCGCCGGCCGGGAGGTGCAGATCGGCGGCCCCGACGTCCTCTCCTACTCGGAGATGCTGGACCGGATGGCGGTCGCGATGGGAAAGCACCCGCGGCGGAAGCTCGCGGTCCCGTTCCTGACGCCGTGGCTCTCGGCCCTCTGGCTGGGCCTGGTCACCCCGGTCGACACCAAGGTGGCGCGGCCGCTGGTCGAGGGCCTGACTACCGAGACCGTCGTCACCGATTCGTCCGGTGCCGCGCCGTTCGGGATCTCACCCGAGTCGTTCGACGAGGCGCTGCGGCGTGCGCTCGCGGACCGGGAGGGTTGATCGCCGGTCGTTTCCGCGCCGCCGGCTGGGGTATTGGGCGGTCCGGTTAGAGGAATCGATCCAGGTACCGGGAGAGAGGCTGTTCTGTGAGCCAGATCGTCGTCGGTCCGCTGCTGCGTTTCGTCTCCGACACCGAGGCGACCCTCTTCGTCGAGACCGACGGGGAGTGCGAGGTCGAGATCCTAGGCCGCACCGAGTCGACCTTCAGGATCGAAGGCCACCACTACGCGCTCGTCCGGCTGGAGGGCCTGGAGCCGGACTCTCGGTACGAGTACGAGGTCGCGCTCGACGGTGAGCGGCGCTGGCCGGAGCCCGGGTCGGAGCTGCCGCCGAGCGTCATCCGCACCCTCAACGGCGACGGCACCCTGGATATCTGCTTCGGCTCCTGCCGGGTGGCGCTGCCCCACGAGCCTCCGTATACCGAGAGCAAGGACACCGACGAAGACGGGTTCGAGGTCGACGCGCTGCGGATGCTCGCCCGGCGGATGATCGAGGGCGATGCCCGTGAGTGGCCCGACCAGCTCTTCCTGCTCGGCGACCAGATCTACGTCGACGAGGCATCGCCCGAGACCCGCGACCGAATTCGCCGGCGCCGTGGCACCGACACGCCCCCGGGCGAGGAGGTCACCGACTTCGAGGAGTACACCTGGCTCTACGCCGAGAGCTGGCGCGACCCGGTGATCCGGTGGCTCTTCTCCACGGTCTCCCTCTCGATGCTCTGGGACGACCACGACATGAACGACGACTGGAACATCTCGCGCGCCTGGCTCGAGCGGATCCGGCGGCAGTCCTGGTGGCATCGCCGTGCCGAGGCCGGCATCGTCAGCTACTGGATCTACCAGCACCTCGGCAACCTCTCGCCGGCGGAGCTGGACGAGAACGACGTCTACAGAAAGGTCAGGGGCAACCAGCGGGCAGACGAGCCGTTGTTCGAGTGGGCCCGGGAGATCACCGCGACCGGGTCCGGCACCCGGTGGAGCTTCTACCGCGACTTCGGGCGCACGCGGGCGATCTTCATCGATTCCCGCGCCGGGCGGGTGCTCGAGGAGGACCGCCGGGCGATCGTCGACGACGAGGAGTGGGAGTGGATCGTCAGCCACGCCCACGGCGACTTCGACCACCTGCTGATCGCGACGACCGTCCCGTTCCTGCTCTCACCGGGGTTCCACCAGCTCGAGGCCTGGAACGAGGCGGTGTGCAACGGGGCACACGGCCCGGTGCTGGCTCGCGCCAGCGAGAAGTTCCGGTGCGCGGTGGACTTCGACCACTGGGCCGCGTTTCAGGAGTCCTTCGGCAAGCTGCGCAACCTGCTTGCCGAAGTCGCTGAGGGAAGGCTCGGAAGCGCGCCGGGCTCGGTCGTCGTCCTTTCCGGGGACGTCCATCACGCCTACCTCTGTGAGGTCGGGTTCAGGCCCGACGGCAAGCGCAGCCCCGTCTACCAGGCTGTCTGCTCTCCCTACCGGAACCCGCTCGACCGGAAAGAGCGGCGGGTCGTCCGCGCCGGCTTCACCAGGACCCTCACCACCTTCGCCCGCCTGCTCGCCAGGCTCGCCGGCGCGCCCGACCCCGAGATCCGGTGGCGGCTGCTGGACGGCCCGTGCTTCGACAACCAGGTCGCGACGCTCAGTCTCGAGGGGCGCAGCGCCACCATGCGGCTGGAGAAGACCGTGCCCGGCCGCGAAGACGACGGGGCGCTGGAGCAGAGCTTCGAGCGCAGATTGGCTTAGCGGGTGCCCCGGTTGGGGGGAAGGATTTGTCCAGATTGGCGTCTGGACTTACATATGGGACACCCACCAGGCAAATGTTCTAGCGCCCCGGTTAATCAATTTGAACTTAAGGGGCCAATTGGTGCGTATGACGGGCCAGTGGGAATCCGGGAGAGAGAGCCGGTGGTGGGGTTCGAACCGAACGAACTCGCGACGGTTGCCGCCGTTGAGGCGCTGGCCGTGCTGGTCGACAGTCGCGACACCGGGACCAACGAGCACTCCTGCCGCGTCGCCGAGATGGCCGAAGCCCTCGCCCTCGACCTCGGCTGCTGCCGCGACCGGGCCCGGGACGTCTACCTGGCCGGGAAACTTCACGACATCGGCAAGGTCGCGGTTCCCGACTCGATCCTTCGCAAGCGCGGCAAACTGACCGAGGCCGAGTGGGAGACGATGCGGCGCCACCCCTCGATCGGGGCCAATGTGGTCTCGCACGTCGGCAGCCTCGCCCGTCTCGCCCCGATCATCCGCAGCCACCACGAGCGCTACGACGGCGCCGGCTACCCGCAGGGACTTCGCGGCACGGAGATCCCGCTGGAGGCCCGCATCGTCGCCGTCGTCGACGCCTTCGACGCGATGATCAGCGACCGTCCTTACCGGCTCCGGATGAGCGTCGAGGGGGCGCGTCAGAGGCTGCGCGAATGCTCGGGCACGCAGTTCGACCCCGAGGTCGTCGAGGCTCTCGACCGGCACCTCGACGGCGAGCCCTCGCTGGACTCCGAGGCCGTAGTAGCCGCTTAGCCACTGCGGGTCGAGCACCGGCGGGCTTGCATGCCGCCGCCGCCACCACGAGAGTAGGCGCGATGGGATTCCTGACCCCAACCCCACCGCCCTTCGAGATCGAGGAGTGGAAGCAGAAGCCGCACCTGGAGCGGATCAAGCCGCTGGCCCAGGACTGGGCGCTCAACGGGTTCGGCACCCCGGTCGCGGTCTACCTGCTCTACGTGGTCAAGATCGCGATCTACGCCGTTGGCGGGCTGCTGCTGATCTCGGCCACGACCCCGGGGCTCGGCGGGCTCGGGAACATCGGCGATTGGTGGACGCAGCCGATCGTCTTCCAGAAGGCGGTGATCTGGACGATGCTGTGGGAGGTGCTCGGCCTCGGTGCCGGGTCGCTGCCGCTGACCCTGCGCTTCTCGCCGATGATCGGCGGCCTCCTCTACTGGTTGCGACCCGGCACGACCCGGCTGCCCCCGTGGCCGGAGAAGGTGCCGCTGACCCGCGGTACCCGGCGCACCCTGCTCGACGTGGCCCTCTACGCCGGGTTGATCGTGGCCGCCCTCTACCTCCTGCTCGCCGATGTGATCGACGCCTCGGCGGGCGCGGCGGGACGGCTCGACCCGGTCGCCGTCGGTGTCCTTCTGGCGCTGCTTGGGGCGCTCGGCCTTCGCGACAAGGTCCCCTTCCTGGCGGCACGGGCGGAGATCTACGGAACCCTCGCGATCATCTTCCTGTTCCCGCTCGGCAACATGATCGTCGCCGCCCAGCTGGTCTTCGTCTGTATCTGGTGGGGGGCGGCGTCTTCGAAGCTGAACCGCCACTTCCCGTTCGTGGTCACGGTGATGATCAGCAACACGCCGTGGAACCGGTCGCGCTCGGCGAAGCGGCGGCTGTACCGCGAGCACCCCGACGACCTGGTGCCATCGCGGACGGGCGCGCTGGCCGCCCACATCGGGACGGTGGTGGAGTTCACCCTGCCGCTGCTGCTGCTGGTAACCAGCGGCGGCGTGATCGGCACGATCGCCGTCGCCGGGATGATCGTCTTCCACCTCCACATCATCTCGACCTTCCCGCTGGCGGTGCCGCTGGAGTGGAACGTGTTCATGATCTTCGGAGTGCTGTTCCTCTTCGGCCACTACGGCGACGTGCCGTTCTCCACCCTCGACGATCCGCTCCTGGTGGCGATCCTCGCGGTCATCTGCGTCGGCCTGCCGGTGCTCGGCAACTTCCGTCCCGACCTGGTCTCTTTCCTGCCTTCGATGCGCTACTACGCGGGCAACTGGGCGACCAGCCAGTGGCTGTTTCGGCGGGATACCGGCGCTGAGGAGAAGCTCGACCGCGAGATCGTCAAGGCGGCGCCGATCGTGGGTGAGCAGCTGGCCAAGTTCTATGACCCCGAGACCGTCGAGGTGCTGCTCTACAAAGGCCTCGCCTTCCGTGCAATGCACTCGCACGGGCGCGCCCTCAACGGCCTGCTGCCGCGCGCGGTCGACGACGTCGAGGCCTACCGGGTGAGGGAGGGAGAGCTGGTCGCCGGGGTCGTGCTCGGCTACAACTTCGGCGATGGCCACTTCCACAACCACCGCCTGCTGGAAGCGGTGCAGGAGCGCTGCCAGTTCGAGCCGGGGGAGCTGCGGGTGATCACGCTGGAGTCCCAGCCGGCGCACGTGCAGCGCCAGCGTTACCGGATCCTCGACGCCGCTACCGGCGTTGTCGAGGAAGGCTGGGTCGGGATCGCCGACATGGTCGGCCGCCAGCCCTGGCTTGGGGATGAGCCGTTCCCGGCGCACCCGGATGAAGCGGGCGCGGCGCGCCCGGTCTCCGCGGCGCCCCCGGCATGAGCGAGGCAATCGTCGTCGGCTCCGGCCCCAACGGGCTGGCCTGCGCGGCGACGCTGGCCAGTCATGGCGTGGACGTGACCGTGATCGAGGCCGAGGAGACGATCGGCGGCGGCACCCGCAGCTCCGAGCTGACCGTCCCCGGGGTCCTGCACGACGAGTGCAGCGGCTTCCACCCGATGGCAGTGGAGTCGCCGGCGCTGACCTCGCTGCGGCTGGAGCGCCACGGGCTCGAGTGGGCCCGGGCGGAGTTCGAGCTGGCGCATCCCCTGGACGGCGGGGACGGGGCCACGATGCTGCGCTCGATCGAGGGGACGATGACCGGCCTCGGCGCGGGGGGGCCGGGGTGGGGGAGGCTGTTCGGCGGGTCGGTGAGGAAGTTCGATGCGCTCGCCGAGGACATCCTGCGGCCGGTCACGCACCTGCCCAAACATCCCGTCGTGTTGACCCGGTTCGGCCTCGCCGCGCTGACGCCCGCGACGGTGCTCGCGAAAACCCTCGCCACGCCGCAGGCCCGGGCGCTGTTCGGCGGCGTCGCCGCCCACGCCTTCAGCCCCCTGAACAAGCCGATGAGCTCCGCCGTCGGGATGGCCCTGATCTGCTCCGGCCACCGCCAAGGTTGGCCGGTCGCGCGCGGGGGTTCGCGGGCGATCGCGGAAGCACTCGCGTCCGTGATCCAGGAGCACGGGGGGCGGATCGAAACCGGACGGCCGGTGCGCTCGCTGGAGGAGCTGCCGCCCACCGACGCGGTGGCGCTCGACCTGGCGCCAAGCGTGGTCGCCGACGTCGCCGGGGGGCGGCTGCCGCACCGCGTCGCCCGCGCCTACCGCCGCTACAAGCGTGGGCCCGGCGCCTTCAAGGTCGACCTCGCCGTCGAGGGAGGGGTGCCGTGGGAGCAGGAGGACGCCCGCCGCGCCAGCACGGTTCACGCGGCGGGCTCCTTCGAGGAGATCGTCGCCGGCGAGCGCGAGGTCAACCGGGGGCGGATGCCGGATAGCCCCTTCGTCCTGGTCGGGCAGCAGTATCTGGCCGACCCGTCGCGCTCGGCCGGTGACGTTCACCCGGTCTGGGCCTACGCGCACGTCCCAAGCGGCTATGACGGCGATGCCTCCGAGGCGCTGATCGACCAAATCGAACGCTTCGCCCCTGGCCTGCGCGAGCGCATCGTCGGCCGTTCGGTGCGGACGCCCGCCGAGATCGAGGCGATGAACGCGAACTTCTCCGGCGGCGACATCCTCACCGGCGCCAACACGGCGGTGCAGACCCTGTTCCGGCCGCGGGTCGCGGCCGATCCCTACGCAACCGGGATCCCCGGCGTCTTCATCTGCTCGGCGGCGACGCCTCCGGGCCCGGGAGCGCATGGGATGTGTGGCTACAACGCCGCCCAGGCGATCCTGCGCGGTCTTTGACGGCGCTCTGGACCTGGGCCGCGTCCTACACTGGGACGATGTCCTCACACGCTCAGATGGAGACCTACACCCTGTATAGGCGTGGGATCGAGCTGCTCGAGGACGGTGACTTCGAGCACGCCACCGAGCCCTTGGCGGAGGCTGCGCGGCGGGCGCCGGAGAAGTCCTCGGTGCGAGAGGCGCTCGGCCGCGCCTATTACCGGGCCGGGCGGTTCGCCCAGGCGGCGGTCGAGTTCGAGGCTGTAGTCGAGACCCACCACGTCGACGACTACGCCCACTTCTGCCTCGGCCGGGCGCTCAGCAAGACCGGCCAGAAGGCCCGTGCCCGCCACCACCTCGCCCTCGCGGCGAACCTGCGCCCCGACCGGCGCGACTACCGCTTCTACCGCCGGCTGCTCGACGCCTGAGCGAGACGGTCCGGCTCAGAGGCCGCGGACCAGCTTGCCGACGGTCGCTGCGGAGAAGTAGGGTCCGTAGGAGCGGGTCCTGTTGTCGAGGTGGAGGTAGGTGGTCATGCCGTTGATCTGAGTGCCGTCGCCGATCAGCCAGGCGCCGCCGCTGGCCCCCTGCGCCCAGTGACACTCGATTCCCAAAGTCGGCGGGCCGGGGAGCGGGTAGCTGAGGGTGTCGTCGCCGATGTAGGGGGAGCGGCAGCTCTGCATGTGCGTCCGTTCGCCGGGATAGCCGAAGGTCTGGAATTCCTGGTTGCGGCTGAGGTCGGTGACGATCGTGGCGCCGCCGCCGACCGCGTCGGCGACGTTGACCCCTTCGGTGTTGGGCCGGGTGAGGAAGGCGCCGAGGTCGAAGTCCGGGTTGCCGTGCCTGGTCCATTGCTTGGGCGCGTAGATCGCGCTGCCGCGGGCGATGAAGGCGCCGAAGGGCGCGGCGCCGCCGTTGAAGCCGGGCACGAACTGGAGGTACTTCGACCAGATGCCCTGGCGGCGCCCTTCTTCGGGGCCGCTGTTGACGCAGTGGCCAGCGGTCAGCACCAGCTGCCTGGTCGGGCTGTTGATCGCCGTTCCCGAGCAGTAGCCGTTGAGCTTGCCCTGGCGGACGAAGATCCTGCCGTTGACCGAGAACGGCGGGAGTTCCGGGGTGGGGACGGCGATGAAGCTGGCGGTGGCACCGGCGAGTTGCGGGCGGACGCCCGGCACGACCCGTCCCCGGCTGTCCATCACCAGGTCGAGCGGGCGAGCACTGCGCATCCGGGCCGGGGTCCAATACCGCTCGACCCTGACCGCCTCGGCGCGTTCCCGGGCGAGGCTCAGCGGGCTGGCAGCGATCTGCGCGCGCGGCGACGCGACTGCCTGGCCGGCGCACGAAAGCAGCACCACGAGCAGTGCCAAGGTGGTCGCGGGCAGCAGCCCGCGCGGTCCCCCCAAATGCGATAGCCCTCGGCGCATCGGCCACTGACGATATCCGGCGGCCGGGGCCGGCCCGTCGGCTGCGTGGTGCCGGTCAGGTGACCAATGGGATCACGCAGCGGTAGTTCCTAACTCCTGATGATGCAGCGAAGTTCACGCGACCTGAACTCGAAACGGTCACCACGCTGTAGACATCGAGACCAGAGATCGTGGGGACCTCTCCCGTCCACTCGTCGTCCTCCGCCAATGCAATCCCCGGCTGCTTGGAGAACGCGGCCAGTGCCAGGGCATCGGGCAGAGCGCCGCCCTGCGACGCACAGGCCTCGGCCGCGGTCGGCGCCGTCACCGCCGCCTCGCTGGTTGCGGTCTGCCAGCAGGCTCCGGCAAACGGACGAGTGCCTGCCTTGCACCCCGCGTCGTGTCCGTTGATCGTGCCGGCGGTGACCGCATTGACCGCGTGCAGGGCGGTCTGGGCGTCGCGGGCGGAGTCGGCGATGTCGGCGTGGACGGCGCTGGGAACCTGGCCGAGGGTGGCGGCGTCGATCTGGGACCCGGTGATGGAGCCTCGCGCCACCCTGCTGCCGGTGATCGTTCCAGCCTTCAGCCTGTCCCCGGTCAGCGAGCCCGGCACCACCCGGTTCCCCGGCAGCGACTTCCGCTTGATCGTCTTGCCGTTGATCTTCCCCGCCGCGTAGACGGTGCCACCGAGCGCGGCGAACAGCGCGATGCACGCGACGATCATCGCCGGCGAAGGCCGGCCGAATCCCCTCCTCATATCTCCCCCTAGCGATTGAGTAACGAGGCCCGAGACCACCTGGGCAACTCGATTGGCGGCAGGTTAACTGAGCGCTCTAGACCTCTGGACGAAAATCCCAAGGCGCGGAGGTAGACTCGCCCGCAAGAACGGTCGGTGGTCAAGGGAAGTCCGGTGTAAGTCCGGCGTGGTCCCGCCACTGTGACCGGGTCAAGGAGGTCGCGGGCGCCGAGAGGCGCAGCCACTGGGGACGACACCGAGTCTCCGGGAAGGTGCGGCCAACCAAACCCCGGAAGCCAGGAGACCTGCCTCCGGCCAGCCAAAATCCCCTCGAGGAAAGGGTGGCGTAAATGCCAAGAACCATTCCGTCCCGGCTGGGTGCCGCGTGCGCACTGGCCTTCGTCCTGTCACTGCTGTTCGCCACCGGCGCGCCGGCAAAAGGCCTTTCGGCCGAGCTGCGAGTCGTCGGCAAGGGCAACAAGGTGGTCGCGGAGCAGACCGTCAAAACCAGCACCGCGGTCTCCGTCAAGGCCAGTCCGAAAGCGACCTGCTTCGGTGCCAAAGACGCCGGCAGCGGCAAGCCGGTCTCGATCAAGCCGAACACGGCGATGGGGCTGCTGGCGCGGGCCTCGAAGTCGATCGGCGCGCTGCGCCCGCTGGTGCTGACCGACGCTTTCAGCTTCGGCCTCGGCCTTTGCGGGATCGGCACGAACATCGCCAAAGGCGGGGCAAGCTGGTACCTGAAGGTCAACCACAAAGGGTCGTTGATCAGCGGTGACAGCCTCAAAGTTCAGGCCGGAGACGAAGTCCTCTGGACCCTGGCGCCGTCCTTCCCCTACCCGAACGAGTTGGTCCTGGAAGCGCCCAGCAGTGCCACCGCCGGGATGCCGTTCTCGGTGAAGGTCGTTTCCTACGACGAAAAAGGCAAGCGCAAGCCCGTTGCCGGAGCGACGGTGACCGGCGCCGCGGGCCCGACCGCGGCTGATGGCACCACCACCGTCAGCATCCCCTCGTCGACCAAGCTCTCGGCGACCCACGGCAAGGAAATTCCCTCCGCCGCGGTGTCTGTATGCGTCGGCGGTCCAGCCGTCGACTGTCCGGCGTAGTGCCACCGCGCCGCGGCACGGCGGTCGCGATCGCGCTGCTTTCAGCGGCGCTCGCGGCCGCCGGCTGCGGCCTCGGCGCGGGTGAGGGCGTCGGCTCGGTGGAGCTGACGGTTACGCGTGAATTCGGCTCGGTGCCGATGCTGGAGCGGACGGTGGAGGCGAGCGAGTCCGACACCGTGATGCGCCTGTTGGAATCGAACGCGGAGATCTCGACCCGCTACGGGGGCGGGTTCGTGCAATCGATCGACGGGGTCGAGGAGACCCAGCGGGGTGGCGATCCTTACGACTGGCTCTTCTACGTGGACGGGATCGAGTCGCCGATCGGCGCCGCCGATGTGGCGATCCGGGGAGACGAGCGGATCTGGTGGGACTACCGCAACTGGTCGGCGACCAGCAACGTGCCGGCGGTCGTCGGCTCCTGGCCCGCGCCCTTCGCCGCTGGCTACGAAGGCAGGGAGCGGCAGGTCGCGCTCGAGTGCGAGGGCGGGGGCGAGGTGTGCCAGTTGGTGCGGACCAGGCTGGAGCAGGCTGGTGCGGACCTGGTGGGCGGTTCTCCCGCCGGGGCGATCCGGGTCCTGGTCGGGCCGTGGACCCGGCTGCGGTCGGACCCCGACGCGGCGCCGATCGAGCGGGGGCCGGGGGTGAGCGGCGTCTTCGCCCATTTCGTCGCCGGGGATGGCGGCTACCGGCTGCAGGGTCTTGACGAGGAGGGTGAGCCCGTGCGGGAGTTCGGTCCCGGGGCGGGTTTTGTTGCCGCCACTCGGCGCGCCGGCTTGCCACCTGTCTGGGTGGTGACGGGACAGACCCTGGCCGGCGTCCGCGCCGCGGCGGGGCTGCTGGCGGCGGAGACGCTGCGCGATCGCTACGCGGTGGTGACGGAGGGCGGGCAGGAGACGCCGCTGCCGGTGGTCGAGGCGACGGGAGAGGCGGCTCCGGGATGAGGTCCCCCTTCGCCTACACGCCTCGGCGTGGCCCGTTGCAGGCTGCCTCCCCGAGCGCCGCGATCGCTTATCTCGGCGCGCTTGTGGCCGTCGCCTTCCTCTACTCGAACCCGCTGGTCATCTGCGCGGCGGGAGCGGCGGCGATGCTGGCGGGCAAGCTGGCCGGGGCCGGGGCGGCGGTTCGCGCCGCCTTTCGGATGGGCCTGGCACTCGTCGTCCTGATCGCGGTCGTCAACGCGCTCCTGGTCAACCGCGGAGAGACGGTGCTGGCACGGCTCGGGGACTGGCCGATCCTGGGACAGGTCGACGTCACCGCGCAATCGCTTCTCGCCGGCCTCGGGGTCGGCCTCCGAGCCCTCGTCGCCCTCGTCGCATTCGGGGTCTACTCGGCCTGCGTGGACCCCGACCGCGTGCTGCGGGCACTGCGTCCCTTCGCCGGGCGCTCGGCGCTCACCGCGGCGCTCGTCTCCCGTCTGCTGCCGGTGGCTGCGAGCGACGCCGGCCGGCTGCGCGACGCGGCCAAATTGCGCGGCCCCGGCGCCGCCGAGGTGGGTCCCGCCCCGATGGCCCGGCGCCTGCTCGCCGGGTCCCTCGATCGCGCCGTCGACGTCGCCGCGACGCTGGAGCTGCGCGGCTACGGGCTCGGCGCCCCGGCGGCTGAGCGCCGCCGCTCGCGCTCGCGCTATGACCGCCGCTTCTACGCGATCGCCGCCCTGGTGCTGGTCGCGGCGGTCACCGGGAAAGCGTTCGGCGCCGACGACTTCCACGCTTACCCGACGATCGGGGTCGGGACGGGGCCGATGACGCTGGCGCTCGCGGCGCTGCTCGTGCTCAGCGGCTTCGTTACCCGGCCCCGCAAGCCCAACCGCCGCTCCGCCGCCCGACGGCTGGAGGCCGCCCGTGTCTGAGCTGGCGATCCGCCGCGGCGCCCCTCCTGCCCTCTCGATCGAGGGCCTGAGCTACACCTACCCACACGCTGGCGCCCGCGCTCTCGACGCGGTCTCACTCGACCTCACCCCGGGCGAGTTCGTCCTCCTCGCCGGCCGCTCCGCCAGTGGTAAGTCGACGCTCCTCAAAGCCGCCTGCGGCCTCGTTCCTCACTTCCACGGCGGCGAGATCGAAGGCTCCGTCGCGGTGGCCGGCCTGGACGCTCTCGCCACCGGTCCAGGAGAGCTTGCTGCAGCTGTCGGCTATGTCGCCCAGGACCCGGAGACGCAGGTTGTCTCAACCACGGTGGCGGCAGAGATCGAGCTGCCCTTGGAGATGCGCGGCGACGCCCCAACCGATCGTGCCCGCGCCGTCGAGGAGGTCGCCCTCGCCCTCGCGATGCCCCACCTTCTCGGCCGTACCGTCGACACCCTCTCCGACGGAGAGCTTCAACGGGTTGCGCTGGCGGCCGCGCTCGTTACTCGGCCGCAGTTGGTCCTCCTCGACGAGCCAACTTCCCAACTCGACCCCGTCGCAGGCGACGAGCTGATCTGGCTCCTCCGCCGCCTGAACGAGGAGTGGGGCGTAGCCGTCCTCCTCGCCGAACACCGCCTCGAGCGTTGCCTGGCTGCTGCCGACCGGGTGATCGCAATGGACGCTGGGGCGGTCGCCTTTGATGGATTACCACCGGACTTCCTCACCTGGTCTCACGAGTCCAACCCAGCTTTATCGACGCCCGCCGCCCGCCTCTTCTCCCTCGCCGGAATCGACCCGCTCCCCGTCGGGGTCCGTAGCGCTCGCGCCATTCTCGAACGCGGCAAGACCCCCCATCGACGAGTCGCGAGTGAGGAGGGGGTTCGGCCCTCCGCTCGGCCAGCTCTCGAAGCATCCGACCTCTGGGTAGAGCTCGACCGAGGCGAAGAGGTCCGAGACGTCCTGCGGGGCATCGATTTGAGAGTGGGTGGTGGCGAGCGGGTCGCGCTGATGGGCCGCAACGGCGCCGGCAAGAGCACCCTGCTGCGTGCCGCGGCGGGGCTGATCGAACCGGCCGTAGGGAAGATCGAAGTCGGTGGTGGGATGGCCCTGCTCACTCAGAACCCGGGGGACTACCTGGTGCGGGAGCGAGTGGGGGATGAGCTGCCGGGCGATGACGGGTTGGCGGCGCTGCGGACCGTGGGGTTGGAGCACGCTGTAGACGCCGACCCCCGCGACCTCTCGGGGGGTGAGCGGCAACGGCTAGCGCTGGCCATCGCGCTCGCGGGACGGATGGAAGGCGAAGACCTTCCGGGAATCGTTGCCCTGGACGAGCCGACCCGCGGGATGGATCGTGAACGCAAGGACGATCTGGTCGAGCTGATCACCGGGCTGGCGGACCGCGGCGCGGCGGTCGTGGTCGCCACCCACGACGTCGAGTTCGCCGCGGCGTTCGCGGAGCGAGTCGTGCTGCTCGGCGACGGCGTCGTGATCGCCGACGGCCCGATGACCGAGGTCCTCTCCGGCGGTTGGTACTTCGCCACCGAGGTCGCCCGGGTTCTCGACCTGCCGGGGGTCGTCACCCCTGAGCAGGGAGCGGCGATTCTGCGCGGGGAGGAGGGCGGCGCCGGATGAGTTGGCAACTGACCAGTTTTCTGATCCTCGGTGCGGTGCTGCTCGCGGGCTTCGCCTGGTATGAGCGCTCGCGGCCGCCGTCGCAGGTCGTCGCCCTGGTCGCGGCGCTGGCAGCGCTGGCGATCGCCGGGCGGATCGCGTTCGCGGCCTTTCCCAACGTCAAGCCGACCACCGACATCGTCATCTTCGCCGGCTACGCGCTCGGCGGCGCGCCGGGCTTCGCGGTCGGGGCGCTGGCGGCGCTGGTCTCCAACATCTGGTTCGGGCAGGGTCCCTGGACGCCGTGGCAGATGGCCGGGTGGGGGCTGTGCGGCCTGCTGGGCGCCGCTTTCGCGGTCGGCTTTCGCAACGCGGGGAGGCTCAGCCTGGCCGCCGTCTGCGGGCTTGCCGGCATTGCTTACGGCGCTCTGCTGAACTTCTCTCTCATGGCGACCTATGGAGGGGAGCTGTCGTGGCGGCACTTCGCCACGCTCCAGGCGAACGCGATTCCCTTTGACGCCGCGCACGCGATCGGCAACGTGGTCTTTGCCCTGATCGCCGGCCCGGCGATGATCCGGATGCTGGTTCGGTTCCGCGAGCGCTTCGAATGGCGGCGGGGCGGGGGGGACGACCCCGGCCCGGTCGAGCCCCGGCGTGGCTTGAAGCCGGCGTTACGCGGCGGTGCCGGCGTCGCCGCCGTGTTGGTGGCGGCAGTGGTAGCGCTGGCGCCAGCGCCAGCCGAGGCTTCCGACGTGGGCCTGGCCGCGGACTGGCTGGAGTCGGTCCAGAACGGGGACGGCGGCTTCGGCCCTTCACCGGCGGACGCCTCGAGCGCCGAAATCACCTGCTGGGCGATGCTCGGGCTGGAGGCCGCCGGACGGAACCCGCTCGATGCCTCCCAGGGCGGCAGCACCCCGGTCGACTTCCTGCGAGGGAGGGTCGGCGAGCTGGCGAGCCCCGGCGACCTCGCCCGCACGATCCTGGCGCTCCAGGGCGCCGGCGTCGACCCACGTAGCTTCGGCGGCCAGAACCTGGTCTCCCGGCTGCTCTCACGGCGGCGCGACAACGGCTCCTACGAAGACTGGCCCAACAGCACCGCCTACGCGGTCATCGCCCTGCGCACCGCTGGAGCGGGCGGCATTGAAAAGTCGCTCGCCTGGTTGCGCAGCGTCCAGAACGACGATGGCGGCTGGGGCGACAGCCCCGGAACGCCGAGTAACGCCGACGGCACCGGCGCCGTCCTGCAGGCGCTTTCCCCCGATTCGAAGGCCTCGGCGCAGGGACTCTCGTACCTGCGCCGGACCCAGCACAAGGGCGGCGGCTTCGTCCTCGGCGGCAGCGGCGGCGTCAACACCCAGTCGACGGCGTGGGCGATTCAGGGGATCCTCGCCGCCGGTGGCGACCCCGGCTCGTTCCGGCGCGGCGGCTTCAGCGCGCCCGAATACCTGACCAACAACCAACTGCCCGACGGCAGCTACCGCTACGCGAAGCCGAGCGCCGAGGTCCCCGACGAAGTCGCCCACCAAACCCCGGTCTGGGTGACCGCCGAGGTGATGGTGGCCGCCAGTAACGCGCACCTCCCTATCTCCGTCCCTCCGCGCGCTCCCAAACCGTCCCGAGCTGCTGCCCCCTTCGGCGGCATCACCCCCGAAGACGTGCCTGCCCCCGAATCTGCTCCGGTTTCGCCCGCTCCGGCCGAAGCTGGGGGCGGCGGATCGTCACTCAAAGACCTCAAAAAGCTCGTCCCTCCCGGCAAGGCCACCGTGGCGCCGGCCGGCGATTCTCCCCCCGCAAAGGGAGAAAAGGACGGCGCCGGAGGCGTCGCCTCGGAGACCTCGACGCTGATCGAAGAGGACTCGGGCTCGGGACCGGACAGCAGTGCAGTGGGCGCAATCCTCGTCGGCCTCGCCGCCGGTGCCCTGCTGTTCGGCGCCGCCTGGGCCGGCCGCCGCGGCTGGATGCGCTGGCGCTACGGGCTGTAGGCGAATCAATTGTCGGATTGATGACCCTATGGGGTGGTCAATCCATCAATTGATCTACGAGGGCCGGCCGGGTGGGGACGCGAACCGCGACACTGTACGGGCATGGACGTGGAGACCGCGATTCGCACCAGGCGCACCCATAAGGCGTTTGCGCCCGAGCCGGTGCCCCGCGAACAGCTCGATGAGCTGCTGGAGCTGGCCAGGTGGGCGCCGAACCACAACCTCACCGTTCCCTGGCGCTTTCGCGTCATCGGCCCGGCCTCACTGGCGCGGCTGAAGGGGGCGGCGGGGCCGGAGGGCGCCGCCAAGCTCGACCGGGCTCCGACCATGATCGTCGTCTCCTGCGTGCTCACCGGCGAGCCCGACCAGGACGAGGAGGATCTGCACGCGACCGCGGTCGCCTCCTACATCGTCCTCCTTGCCGCCCACGCCCGCGGCCTCGCCGGGTACTGGCGCACGCCGAGCCTCCTGCGGGACGAGAGCGGGCGCGCCGCGGTCGGGCTGCCGGACGACGAGCGCTTCGTCGGCTTGCTGCACCTCGGCCATCCCCGCCAGGAGCGCCCGATCCCGGAAAGACCTGGAGCCAACGGGACTACGACTTACCTGGACTGATGCTGACCCGCGCACGCGCAGCCGAGGAGATCGCCGGTGCCCACTTCGAGGTGGTGGTGATCGGCGGTGGCATCACCGGCGCTGGCGTCGCCCTCGACGCCGCCTCGCGCGGGTACTCGGTGGCGCTTCTGGAGCGCGGCGACTACGCGGTCGGCACCTCCAGCCGCTCCTCGAAGATGGTCCACGGCGGTCTCCGGTACCTGCAGAACTTCGACCTCGGCCTCGTTCGCGAGGCGCTGCTGGAGCGCCAGCTGATGGTCCAGCTGGCCCCGCACCTGGTCTACCCGACCCCGTTCCTGGTCGCCGCGCTGGGCGAGGAGCGGCGCGACCGCCGGATCGGCCTCGGGCTGAACATGTACGACGTGATGGCGACCACCCGGGTCGGCCGCAGCCGGCGCGAGATGCGCGCATCCAAGGAAGAGGACGAGGACTTCTACTGGTCGCCGGACCGCCACCGCACGATCGACCGCGAGGAGGTCCTGGAGATGGTCCCGGCGCTGGCCGCGCGCGATCCCAAGGACGCCTACCTCTTCTACGACTGCCAGACCGACGACGTCCGCCTGGTCCTAACCATCCTCGGGGAGGCGGAGCGGTTCGGCGCCGTCTCGCTCAACGGCGCCGAGGTCACCGAGGTGCTCGCCGAGAACGGCCGCGCCACCGGCGTCGCCTTCGTCGAGGAGGGGTCGGAGGAGCGGATCGAGGTCAGCGCCGATCACATCGTCAACGCGACCGGGGTCTTTGCCGACCAGATCCGGACCGAGGAGATCCTCGGCGAGGAGGACGTCCCCCGGATCGCCCCCAGCCGTGGCACCCACCTGCTGCTCGACCAGGCCGACCTGCCGATGGGCTCCGCTGCCTGCATCGTCCCGGCCGGCGCGGGGCGGATGATCTTCTCGCTGCCCTGGTACGGGCGCACCCTGATCGGCACCACCGACAACGACTTCGACGGCGACACCACACACCCGCGGCCCGGCTCGGAGGACGTCGGCTACCTGCTCGAAGCGGTCAACGAGTTCTTCGGCACCTCGCTCACCGACTCCAACCTGGTCGGCGCCTACGCGGGCGTGCGGCCGCTGATCTCGACCGGAGACCCGCGCAAGTCGGTCGACATCTCCCGCAAGGCGGAGCTGTATGAGACCTCCTCGGGGATGCTGACGATCACCGGCGGCAAGCTAACGACCTGGCGGCGGATGGCGAAGATGACGGTCGACCGCCTGGTCGAGCGAGAGGGCCGCGAGGCACCTTGTCACACCGCCGAGATCCCGCTCGGGATGGAGGCGCGACCGGAGGATCTGGAGGCGCCGGACTCGGTCGAGGAAGGGGCGACCGACCAGCTCGCCTTCCGCTACGGGCACGCCTCCCGCGCCGTTCTCGACCTCGCCCGCGAGGACCCGAAGCTCGGCCGCCCGATCGTCTCCGGCCGCCCCGACCTGTTGGCCGAGGTGGCGATCGCCGCCCGCCGCGAGCAGGCCCGCAGCGTCGCCGACGTGCTCCTGCGTCGCACCCGGCTGGGGATCCTCGCGGCGCCCCAGTTGCGCGACGCCGCCTCGGTGCGGCCGGTCGCCGACGTGCTCGGCACCGAGCTGGGCTGGTCGCGGCGACAGCGTTCGCGCGAGGCGGAGGCGTGGCCGGCAGCCGCCGCGGCGGAGGGGATCGACCCCGCCCGCGCCGACGTCGCCGGTTGAATAACCTGCCGGGCTCGATGACCAAGGCCGAGCTGCAATCCAAGCACCTGTCCGAGCTGCACTCGCTGGCCGCCGACGCCGGCGTGCCGCGCTACCGGATGCTTTCCCGAACGGAGCTGATCGACGAGCTGAGCGACGGGGACTCCGGCTCCAGCGCGGGCGGGGGACGACCCCGTTCGGGCGGCGGTGGCGGATCGCGTTCCGGCAGCGGTGGATCACGCTCCGGCGGCGGCGGACAGCGCCCCTCTTCGGAGCAGCGCGACCGGCCGCCCCGTCAACGGCGGCGCCGTTCGGGATCCGGAGGCGGCGGCGAGCGCAAACGGCCCGACCGGGAGCGCCCCGACCGGGACCGGGGCAGGGGCGAGCGCCAGCGACCCGACCGTGAGCGTGGGGAGCGCGAGCCACGCCCAGAGCCGACCCCGCCGCCCGAGCGAGCACCCGAGCCGCCTGCGGCCCCTGTCACGCCTCCTTCGGCCGGGGACGCCTCCCGCCCGAAACGCCGGCGACGGCGGCGCTTCGGCCGTCGTGGCAAGGACGAGGTCACGATCCAAGACCTTCTGCTGCCCCCGGCCGCCGGCCGCCAAGCGATCCTCTGCGCGGAGACTCGGGAGGGATGCACGGCGCTGCTTCGCGGCATCGCCGGTGACCTCACCGGCGCTTCGAAGGGCCCGGACCCGGTCGTCCTGCTGATCGACCCCAGCCCGGAGGAGCTGGCCGAGTGGAGGCGCGAGGCTCCCCAGGCCGAGATCGTCGCTGCCGGCCAGGCCCGCCACGCCACCGACGCCCTTGCCCAGGCATCCGCTCGCGCCGCCGACGGCGACGACGTGATCTTGCTGGTCGACTCGCTTACCCGCCTCGCCAGTGCCTACGGCGATGCCGAGGCGGCAAAGGAGTTCTTCGACGCCGGTCGCACCCAGGGAAGCGCCGGGCGCGGCTCTCTCACCGTCGTCGCCGCGCTCGAGCATTCATAGGGCTTAGGCCCAAGCAGATCAAGGACGCAGGGAGCGAAGCGTGCTCTGCGCGTGAGCGACCGAGGACGCCGTTATGCGCCGGGCCTCATCGCCTATAGGCGATGCGGCGCCAGGAAGGCTCTTTGGAGAGCTCGATCAGCTCCGAGCTGCGGTCGGGCTGGATGTAGCCGAAGGTCTGGCTGCGCTCGTCGAAGACGACGTCGAGCTCGCCCTCCTTGACCCGCTGGTCGAGCCAGGCGCCGCGGAAGACGAGGCGCCGGATCCAGTGCACGAGGCTGCGGTTGGCGGGACCGACGAGGTCCTCCCAGTTCTCGTTGATGTGCTCGCCGAGGCGTGAGCTGGGCTCGGCGATCTCGCCGCTGACGGCGAGGTCGAGGAGGTCGTCCAGCTCCTCCTGGCTCAATCCCTGGTCGACGAACCCGAGCTTGACCGCTGCCTGCTCGACCCGTTGGCCGAAGTCCTCCTCGTTGAATGCGAAGCGGAGCTCGCCGTACTCGAGCACGTAGTCGGAGCCAGACTCGTAGTTCCCTCTGCGGGTCGTTTTCTTATCCATGAGTTGAAGCCATCCCACTCGCGCAAGCCCGGCGTGAGCAGGTCCATGATCTTGCCGATCATCGTAGTCCGACGCCTGTCCGGGGTGGGCGCTGAACGGGGGGTTGCACTGCTCGGGGGGAGAGGTTGGCGGTGCTCGCGGCTTGACTCAAGATGGGGGACCGTGACAACAAGTTGCGGCTGGCGCCGCGTTTGAGGGCGCTGCCGCGGCGCTCGGTACTCGGCCGCGAGGTGGCGGTGGCGACCGGGTTCCGGGCCCGCCTTCTTGGCTTGAGCGGCCTGCCCCGCGGCGCAGCTGGGATGGGACTGCTGATCCCACGCTGCTCGAGCGTCCACACCTTCGGCATGCGGTTCGCGCTCGACCTGGTCTTCCTCGACGGGGACGGCCGGGCGCTCGCCGTGCGTCGCCGGGTCCGGCCCGGGCGGCTCGCTTGGCATCGCGGCGCCCGCGCGGTGCTCGAGATTCCGTCGCCGCCGGGGGAGAGTCCACGGGCCGCCGGGACTTAGATGGGCATGTTGCCGCAGCGAGAAGAGATCGCCAACGTCGTCGTCTGCGAGGACGACAGCATCACCCTCGACCTGCTCTGCGACCACCTGGCGGCGGATCGGTTCGGTGTGCTGCCGGCGCCGAGCGCCTCGGACGCCCTGCGGCTCTGCCGTTACAACCACCCGGACCTGCTCCTGCTCGACCTCTCGCTGCCCGATGCCTCCGGCCTCGACGTCCTGCGGGAGATCCGCGAGGCCGACGGGATCGATTCCCGCTTCGACCCGCGCCTGCCGGTGATCGTCCTCACCGGCCGCGGCGCCGACACCGACCGGGTCCGCGGCCTCGAGTCGGGGGCCGACGACTACATGACGAAGCCGTTCAGATACCCGGAGCTGCGCGCCCGGATCGGCGCCGTTTTGCGCCGCCGCTCCGGCCTCCACGACGGCCCCGTCCGGGTCGGCGACCTGGTCGTCGATCCGGCTCGCCGAAAGGTCCTGGTCGGCGACCGCGAGGTATCGCTGGCGAAGAAGGAGTTCAGCCTGCTGCGGATGCTGGCGAGCGACCCCACCCGCGTCTTCTCCAAGGAAGAGCTGCTCACCACGATCTGGGCCTACCGCGGCCCGCACAAGACCCGCACCCTGGATTCACATGCCAGCCGCTTGCGCCGCAAACTCGACCCCGAGCACGGCCGCTTCGTGATCAATTCCTGGGGAATCGGCTACCGCCTGATCGACGGGTGAGCAGATTGGTGGCCAGTAGAATCGACCTATGGCGACTGCGGTTAGGAAGCTCGATTTGGTTGTCGGCGAGTTCGTTGAGATTGCTGGCCGACGCTACGAGGTTGTGCCCGATCGTGAGGGCGGCGTGGCAATTGTGCCGCTAATCACGCCGATGGCAGAGCTGGACGCTCAGTGGGGCACTCAACCCGCCTCCGCTGAGGACTTCGAGCGACTTACTGCAGACGACGCCACCGACGGCGAGGGCTAGGGGCATGTCAAAGACTTCGGGGGGCGCTTTGCCGCGCCCTTCGATCGAGTTCCGCTCACCTGTGTGGGAGCAGGAGGTCGAGCGCTTCGACCGTCGTTCGCATGCGCGCATTCAGGCAGAGCGAGCACGGAGAGAAATTGAGGGTGGTCGGGTGCGGCTGGCTTGGCGCACTTGCGAAGCGGATGGACCTGGTGGAATCAAATTGCCTGGCTGTCGCAAGCTCTATGTCCCGCTGGGAGGCAGTGGAGCGTCCGACGCGCCATTCGGCTTTGTCTTTCGCCTTACCCAGAAAGGCGACGGTGGCTTGGCCTGGATCTTGGTTGCTTTTGGTCCCCGGCATCCAGGTGATCGTGAGATCCACAGCGTCTACGCCCGCGCCCACAAGCGGCTACATGGTCACTACCCAAGCTAGATCCGCATTCAGCCGGTCGAGCGGACCTGGACTTTGGACCTCGGAATGACTTCGTAGCCGTCGACCTCGAGGTCGATCGCAAAGGTGCCGCGGTAGCGCTTCGTGCCCAGGCGCCAGGAGACCCTGCACCTCACCCTGTCCCAGGCGAGGCGTACGCAGTTGGCCCGCTTGTCGACGCCTCTCCGGAACCGGCTTCGGAAGGCTTCCTGCAGTATTTCGGCGCCGAGATCCTTCGCCAGTTCGAAGCTGAGGTACGGCGGACTGGCTTTCGGGACCGGGGGTGGAGGCGCCCCCGTTTCGGCGTTCGCGATCCAGCCGGCGACCCAGCTGGAGATCTTGGGAAGGCGGGTGTAGATATTGGGCAGCTTGCGGCTGCAGTCCGGCCCGCCGGAGACGATGATCCCGACCTCGACCGGCGTGCCATCGGGCCTCCGCGCGATCGCCGGGCCGCCGCTGTCCCCGAAGCACCCGCTCATCGTGAGGTCGGGGGTGTTGAGTGCGCAGATCTGTCCCACGGCCGAGTAGAACGGTTCGAACGGCCGGGTCGCCCGTTGGCAGAAACCCTGGGCCTTGAGCGCGAGCTCGGCCGTCTGGAGCACGGGAGAGCCGCTCATGGCCCGGGGCGCGGTGAGGCCCCATCCGGCGATCGAGAGCGGAGTGCCGGCCTTGAACAGCGCGGCGTCGGCGCCGCTCGCCATCGCCAGGGGTGGCGCGGCCACTGGGGCGGAGAGGATGAGTATGCCCGCGTCTATCTGGACCTTGGCGGTTTCGAACCTCGGGTAGAAGATCGCCTCGGAAACGGTTGAGACGTTGGCGCTCGTCGCCGTCCTGATATCGGCGATTCCAGTCACGACCCGGAAGATCGAAGGCGGCTGGGCTGCGAACGCATCGGGTTTCTCGATGCAGTGGCCTGCGGTGAGCACGACCCTGGGCGCCACGACCGCGCCCGTGCAGGTGAAGGGTTCGTCCCCGTCTTTCGCCGCGATGAAGGCGAGCGAGGGGAATTCCGTGATCGCGGCCGCACGGCCCCCGACCACGGAGGCCGTGGCGGACGGCCCCGCGGCTCGCTCCTGCGCTCCGGCAACCGGGGTCTCGGAGGTGGCCGCGATCCCGGCGGCGAACGCGGCAAACGCCGCGAGCGCCGTCAAGAACCGCGTCATGGGCGCCGTCACTTGGATGCGTCGTCCTTCGACGGCGACTCGAAGCAGAGGATCGCCAGCTTGGCCGAGATCGCCTCGGTCTTCGCCTCGGCGAGCCGGCCCGCCGACTCCTGCTGGATCTCGACGGCGCGGCTCTGCGTCTCGGCGAGCAGGGCGGTCAACTCACCCCAGCCCTTCTCGTCGACGAGAAGCGGGGTGTGGGTCAGGTGGCTGTCGGTGCGGGCGTTGAGCGAGCCCGCGATCAGCGCTTCTGTCGCGTCCTGGCCGATCGACTGCAGGGTCACGCCGGAGATGCCCTTACGGGCCGAGGCCGGCACCTTCGCCCACTCCTCATCGCTGAAGAAGGCACGCTCGGTGGCGCGGTAGAAATGCTCGACGGCGCCACGCCGGGGCTCGGTCTTGACCAGCTCCACGCAGTCGTACTCGAGCAGCGTCTTGACGTGATAGCTGACGTTGCCCAGCGGCTCGCCGAGTTCCTGGGCGAGCTGGTTGGGGCTGGAGATCCCCTTATGAAGGGAGGTGAGGATGCGAACGCGGAGCGGGTGGGCGAGGGCCTTCGCAAGCTGCTGCGTGATGCCCTCCGGTGACGTGCGGGTCTGAGCCAAGGCGGGAGTCCTCCTGGTGGTATGGGCTCGGGCGGGGGGTGGCATGCAGAGGTCCCCACCCGAGTTTCGCGATCGAGTATCCCAGAACGCTCCGCTATTTCCGGGTTCGTTTGGACCATGGTTGGAACCCCGATTTCGGTCAGGAGGTCTCCAACCAAGCGCGCCCGCCGCCCCGGAGCGCCTGGCCGAGACCGCGAAGGCGCGGCGGGCGCGCTTCCTCCCACAACTCTGCGGCGCGGGGGGAGAGATCGACGGGATGCCGCCCTTAACCGGCCATGCGGATCATGGCGAGGCAGGCGGTGTAGAGATTCCCCTCGCGCTTGCAGAGATCGCGGCCGGCTGGCCTCTTGCGGCCTCGCTCGCGGCGGCGACCGCCGGCGGCCTGCGGGCCGGGCGGCGGCGCGTGGCGCTCAACGAGGCCCTGCACGAGCTGCGCCGGCCGCTCCAGGCCCTGGCGCTGAGCGCACCGGCGCACCGGCGCGCCGAACCGTCGGTTGAGCGGGCTCTGCAGATGGCGGCGACCGCGCTGGAGCGGCTCGAGCGGGAGATCAACGGCGAGCCGGCGGCGGGCGCGGTTGAGACGCTCCAGGCCAGGCCGCTGCTCGAGGCGGCGGTGGCTCGCTGGCGGAGCCGGGCGGCGCTGGCGGGCGGGTCGCTGGAGCTGCGATGGGGCGCGGGGGAGGGGGTGGTGAGCGCTGATGGCTACGGGCTCGCGCAGGCGCTCGACAACCTCGTCGTCAACGCGATCGAGCACGGCGGTCCCCGCATCGTCGTCGAAGCCCGCGCCGGCAGCGGTCGCCTGCGGATAGAGGTGCGGGATTCCGGGCGTGCCTCGCGACCGGACTCACGCCGCGAGACCCCGACTGAGCTGATCGCCCGCCTCACGGGGCGCCGTCGCCGCGGCCACGGCCTGCGGGTCGTCAGGCGGGTCGCCGCCACCCACGGCGGGGAGTTCGTCCTGCGCCCCTCCGACTCGGGGACCACGGCTGTGCTCGAGCTGCCGCTGCTCGAGATCGGGGAGGCGTCGTGAGCAGGCGCGGTCGCTCCCTTGCCTTCATGGTCACGGCCGGGATCGCTGCCGCCGCTGCCGCGGCGATCGCCGACAGCTACGGGAGCAGCGTTGCCCGCGGCTTCGGCAGGCTGCGGCCGGTGGTGGTTGCCGCGGCGAGGCTCGAGCCCGGCCGGGCGATCGACCCCGCTCTGGCCGAACGGCGGCTGGAGGTGCGCAGGGTGCCGGCCCGGTTCTTGCCACCGGAGGCACTGGCGGACCCCGTCGAAGCCCTCGGCCTCGTGCCGGCGACCACGATCCCTGCCGGCTCCTACCTGATCGCCTCCCAGCTCCGGGTGCCCGGCCCGCGACGCCCCGGGACCGTTCTCGACCGGGGCCGGCGCCCGGTCGAGATTGCTGTCAGCGGCGCCGGCGCGCTGCTGGCGATCGGGGCCGACCCGGCCGGGACCAGGGTCGACGTTGTGGTGACGACGGAACCCTCGGGCGCCGGTGCCGGGCGCGCCTACGTTGCCGCCGCCGGGGTCCCGCTGTTGGCGCTCGGGCCGAGCGCGACTGGGCCCGAGGTGGGCGGCACCGTCGAGGCGACCCTCGGCCTGACCCGGGCCCAGGCGCTGCGGCTGATCGCCGCCCAGAGCTTTGCCCGTCAGGTCACGATCCTGCCCGAGGGCTAGACAATGGCTCGCGAGCAGCACATTGCCGAGCTGGCGGGAGCGATGCGCGCCCGGTTGGTCGAGCGCCGCCGCGCCGCCGCGGCCGCAGGCGATGGGAAGGACGAGGAGCTGCGCGACGCCGTCCGGTCCCTGGTCGAGGGGGAGGCGGCGGTGCTCGGCCCGGTCGATCGGGAGGCGCTGGTCGGGCGGATCGTGCGCGACAGCGTCGGCCTCGGGCCGCTCGAGGACCTGCTCGCGGATCCGCAAGTGGAGGAGGTGATGGTGAACGGGCCGGACCGGGTCTACGTCGAGCGTTGCGGGGTGCTCGAGCCGACCGGGGTCCGGTTCGGCGACGAGGAGGAGCTGCGTAACGCGATCGAGCGGATTCTCGCCCCGCTTGGCCGGCGGGTCGACGAGCTCAGCCCGATGGTCGACGCCAGACTCGCCGATGGCTCCCGGGTCAACGTGGTGATCCCGCCGCTCGCCGTCGACGGTCCGGCGCTCTCGATCCGGCGTTTCGGTGTGCGCAGGCCCGACCCGAGCGAGCTGGTTGAGCTGGGGACGCTCAGCGCCCGCCAGCGCGACCTGCTCCGAGACGCGGTCGGGGCCAGGCGCAGCGTCCTCGTCAGCGGTGGCACCGGATCGGGCAAGACGACGATGCTGAACGCGCTCTCCAGCTTCATCTCGCCCGGCGAGCGGGTGGTGACGATCGAGGACGCTGCCGAGCTCCGCCTCCAGCAATCGCACGTGGTCAGGCTGGAGAGCCGACCGGCTGGGGTCGAGGGCAGGGGGGAGGTGACGATCCGCCAGCTCCTCCGCAACGCCCTGCGAATGCGGCCGGACCGGATCGTGATCGGCGAGGTCAGGGGCGCCGAGGCCCTCGACCTGCTGACCGCGCTCAACACCGGCCACGACGGCGCTCTCTCAACCGTCCACGCCAACTCTCCCGCCGATGCCCTCAGCCGCCTGGAGACGCTGGCGCTGATGGCGGGCGTCGGGTTGCCGCACACGGCTGTGGCGGAGCAGGTGCAGCGGGGCATCGACTTCGTCGTCCACCTCGAGCGTCGCTCAGATGGGTCCCGGCGAGTGACGGAGATCGCCGAGGTCGAGGCGTGACGGGGTCGGCGGGGCCGCTCCCGGTTCTCCTTGCCGCGGTGGCCGGCGGCCTGTTGGCGCTCGGGATCCGCGAGGCGATCCGGGCCACCCCCGCGGCAGCGAGCTGGACCCGGGCGGCGCTCGAGCCGTTGCGGCGGGCGGGCAGGGAGGGGTACGCCCCCTCGCTCGTCGAGCGTCGCCGGATCGCGGTCCTCGCCGGGGCCGGCGCGGTCCTCGGCGGTTGGCTGCTCGCCGGGCCACTGCTCGCGCTGCCGCTCGCGGTCGCCGGGCCGGCACTTGGCGGCTGGGCGATCTCCAGCCGGCGGCGCCGCTACCGGACCGCGGTCGAGCGCTCGCTGCCGGCGCTCGCAACCGCCATCGCCGACTCGCTCACCGCCGGGCGCTCGCTGCGCGCCTCGCTTGGTGCTGCCGCCGTCTCCCTCGACGGCCCGCCGGCGGCCGAGCTGACCCGGCTTGGCGCCGAGCTGGACCTCGGGGCCGGGACGGTCGAGGCGATCGCCGCGTGGCGCCGCCGGATGCGCTCGGAGCGCGTCGACGCCTTCGCCGCCGCGCTGCTGAGCCAGCGGCTGGCCGGCGGCGATTTGGCCGGGCTGCTGCGCCGCTTTGCCGCGGGGGCGGCGGAACGCGACCGGGTCGCCGAGGACGCCCGGTCGGCCACCGCCCAGGCCCGCTTCACCGGCCTCCTGGTCGTGGCGATGCCTAGCGGCGGCGCGCTGTTCGCCGAGCTGGTCCAGCCGGGGTTCCTGGTCCAGCTGGTGAGCTCGCCGGCCTCCGCCGTCATGCTCATGCTGGCGGCGGCTCTGCAGTTGGCGGGGTTCGTCGCGATCGGGCGTTTCTCCCGGGTGGTCGAGTGAGCGGCGCCGGCGCACTGGCGGCTCTCGCCGTCCTGCTTGGCTTCGCCGCCGCGCGTGAGCTGGCAGCGTCGCGAACCGGCCCGGGACCGCGGGCGCTCCGGCTCGGCCTGGGGGGACGCTCTGCGACCGCCGCCCTCCGTCTCGGTCTGCCAGAGCGCCTGCGGCGCGCCGGCCTCGAGCACCGACTGCCGCTCGCCGCCGTCCTCCTGGCCAAGCTCGCCGGCGTGGCCGGTGGCGCTCTCCTCGCCATGGCCGCCGTCCCGGCTGCCCCCGGGCGGACCGGCTTGCTGGTCGCGATCGGGATGCCGGCGGCGGGCTTTCTCGTTCCCGACGCTTTGCTGGAGCGCGAGGCTCGCCGCCGCGGGCGGCGCCTGGTCGCGGCGCTGCCGGACGCGCTCGACCTGCTCGCGGTCAGTGCCGCTTCGGGCCGCGGCCCCGTCGCCGGGCTCGAACAGCTGGCGCGAACCGGCGAGGGCCCACTGGCGGAGGAGCTGCGGATCACCGTCGCCGAGCTCTCCTGCGGCGCTCCGACCGGCGCCGCCCTGCGTTCGCTGCGAGCCCGCGTCCCGGGCACCGAGATCGCGACCCTGGTCGCCTCGATCGAGCGCTCCCGCCGCTTCGGCTCGCCGCTCGCCGACCAGCTGCGCCGTCAGGCCGGGGCCCTGCGCCGCGACGGCCGCCGCGCGGTCGAGGAGCGCGCTGCCCGCGCCGCGCCGAAGATCCAGCTCGTCGTCGCCCTGGTCCTTGTCCCCTCGGTCCTGCTGATGATCGCCGCCGCCCTGATCGCCAACGCCGGCACCCTGCTCACCGGGTTCTGAGTGAGGCGGCTCGGCCAGTGGCGCATTTGTTGCCCTGTGAGCAACAAATGCGCCACGCGTCTACTCCAGCGACTCCTCGCGCAGCCGCCTTGCGACCGTGGCGCTGGCGGCGCAGACCGCGTCGAGGTCGTCGGCACTTTGCTTGTGGCCCTTGACGTAGCAGCAGAGCATTCCCCCCCACAGCTCGAAGGCGAACTTCTTTGGCGCGGAGTCGGTCAGCCAGACAATGAGGCTGGGGTTGAAAAAGCGCCGCAGCCAGACGGCGTCCTGGCCATTGCGGACGAAGATCTCGTAGCGGTCGTCAAGGGCCTCGCTCTCCAGCCTGACTCGCTCTTTCGACTTTCGGAAGGCGTCCTCGAGCCCCACCAGCGCTCGCAGGCCGAACTTGCGCTGGCAGTAGAGCTCCGGGACCTGGGCGGCGCACTCGGGCACTTCGATTAGCCCCAGCGTGAAGCGGTAGTAGCTGGTCTGGACGCCTTTGTCGGTGGAGCTCGTTTCCTCGTAGGTGTAAAGGGCAAGGGTGCCCTCGATGCCGTCGCCCAGCTCCCCCTCCAGCGTCCGCACCGCGTAGCGCTTGGTGCCCCTTAACAGCAGTGGCGTTGCCGCGCGCAGTTCCGACTCTCCGCTGAGAGCCAGGCCGCGCTGTTTGGCATAGACCTCGAAGAAGTCGTCGCCGGCGCGCTTGTCGGCGATCCAGAGGACGACCCCGAGGCCGATCAGGAGTGCTCCCAGCTCGGCGAGCAGGCCGATCTCCAGCGAGACC
Source organism: uncultured Actinomycetes bacterium (assembly GCA_963832155.1). Taxonomy (GTDB): domain Bacteria; phylum Actinomycetota; class Thermoleophilia; order Solirubrobacterales; family 70-9; genus VAYN01. Next base: position 2,039,554 of record CAWHTB010000002.1, on the reverse strand, counting down.
AGTAGCCCGACCAGGACGCCCGTGAAGATCGTCGCCAGCGTCACCGGGATCCAGGCGGCCGGGCGGCTCATCAACCGCCGGAAGTGCAGGCCGCGGAGGTCGTTGGCGTCGTCGGGGCGCTCACGGGCGAGAACCTAGCGGCTGCGGCAGCGGGTGCAAATGGGCTTGCAGAGGGAGGTGGTGTTGCAAAGTGGGGGAGAGTGGGTTATTGTGGCGCTCGAGTTGAAGCCCAGGACCGGGGTGGTGAGGCTCCTCCCACCTCATCACTCCGGTCCAACTCTTTCCCCCTCCGGCTCAGAAAGGACTCGACGCGGTGGCTTTTCGGGGTCTCTACGAGCACAGCCTCGATTCCAAGGATCGGCTCACGGTTCCCTCGCGGTTCCGCGCCCCGCTCTCCGACGGAATTGTTCTGTCCAAGGGCTTCGACCCCTGCGTCTGGGTGCACACGACCGGGGAGTTCGAGCAGCTGTCCGATCGCTTCCTCTCCCCGCACAGCCCCTTCGGGCGCGACGCCCGCCAGCTTCGCCGCCGCTTCCACGGCGGCTCCTTCGACGAGAAGCTCGACTCGGCCGGGCGCATCCGCATCCCCAAGCCGTTGATCGAGCACGCCGGCCTCGACGGCAACTGCGTCGTGATCGGTGCCGGCGAGTACCTGGAGATCTGGAACGCCGAGGCCTGGGCCAAGCAGGAGCAGGAGCTCGACGCCGCCGCCCCCGAGATCGCGGAGGGACTGGCCGCCGCACCGACCGCGTGATCATGAGACTTCATGCAGAGCGAATTCCCACCTACGACGGCCGCGAGAGCGGTCTGGCCTGGGCGATGAGCGAGCGCCACCAGCCCGTGCTCGCGCCCGAGCTGGTCTCCCTGCTCGCTCCGGAGCCGGGTCAGACCGCGGTCGACTGCACCTTCGGCGGCGGCGGCCACGCTCGCCGCGTGGCTGAGCTGCTGGGGCCGGAGGGGACCCTGATCGCGATCGACCGCGACCCCGCCGCCGAGGTCCGCTTCGCCGAGTTCGCCGCCGAAGCTCCCTGCCGCACCCGCTTCCTCGGAACCGACTTCGCAGCAGGGTTGACGGCCCTGCGCGGCGAAGGCATACGCCCAGAGATGATCTACATGGACCTCGGAATGTCCTCGATGCAGGTCGACGCGATGGAGCGCGGCTTCTCCTATTCCTACGACGCGCCCCTCGATATGCGGATGGACACGCGCCAACAGTTCGACGCCGCCGACCTCGTCAACGAGTGGCCGGAGTCGCGGATCGCCCAGGTCCTGCGCCGTTTCGGTGAGGAGCGCTACGCGGGCGGGATCGCCCGCGAGATCGTCCGCCGCCGCCCGCTTCGCACCACCGCCGAGCTGGTCGCCGCGATCAAGGCCGGGATGCCGACGGCCGCCCGCTTCGGCGGCGGCCATCCCGCCAAGCGGAGCTTCCAGGCGATCCGGATCGCCGTCAACGGCGAGCTGGCGGCGCTCGAGGAGGCATTGCCGGTCGCTTGGCGCTCGCTGCCGCTGGGCGGGCGCTTCGGCGCGATCTCCTTTCACTCGCTCGAGGACCGCACCGTGAAGCAGTTCCTCGCCGCCAAGGCGCGCGGCTGCCTCTGTCCGCCCGAGCTTCCCGTCTGCGTCTGTGGCCACGAGCCCGAGGCCGAGCTGCTGACCCGCCGTGCCGTCGCGCCGGGCCCGGAGGAGGCAGAGGCCAACCCACGCTCGCGCTCCGCCCACCTGCGTGTCGCGCTCAAGGTCGCCGAAGAGTCGCCGAGCGGGGAGGCCGGCTGATGGCCGTCGCCGCTCCCGCCCGCCGCAGCGCTCCGGCGCGGGCCCCGGCGCCGTCACGTACGACCCCGCCGCGTCGCAAACCGGCGCCGGCGCGCCCAACGCGTCGCGCCAAGACCGTCGCTCGTCCCGCGCCCGCCCGGCGCGCTCCCGCACGCGCTCCGCAGAGGAGGCTGCCCGGTGGCGGCCAGCTGATCCCGCTCGCGGGGCGCACGGCGGTTGCGGTCGGCCACCTCCCCGACTCCAGCCTGGTCGTACGGCTGACCCGCGGACGCGCCTGGATCGGCGTTCTCGGCGTGCTCCTGGTCGGAATCGTCGCCCTTAACGTCGTCACCCTCAGCTTCGCCACCTCCTCGGGCGGGATCGCCGAGCAGATCACCACCTTGAGCAAAGAGAACTCGGTGCTGGGCAGCCGCGTGGCGCAGCGCTTCAGCACCGCCCGCGTCCGCCACGAAGCCGCCGCCGCGGGTCTCGTCATGCCGAACGTCGAAGCCCCGATGACGATCGAGGCCGGCCCGGACGACGTGGCCGCCGCCGCCGCTCGCCTGGCCGCCGCCGGGCCGGGGTAGGACGCGCGGATGCGGTTGATCGAGCGCCGGATCGGGCTCCTCTTCGCCGGCTTCCTGCTCTGCTTCGCGCTCATTCTCGGCCGCGCCTTCTGGTTGCAGGGAGTACAGGGCGCCCAGCTCGCCTCCGAAGCGGTCCACCAGCAGACCAAGACGGTCATTGTGCCTGGTCTGCGCGGCAGCCTGCTCGACCGCCGCGGCAACAGGCTTGCCGCCTCCGAAGACGCGGCGACGATCTACGCCACGCCGTACCAGGTGGAGAACCCGCCGCAGGCGGCGGCGAAACTGGCGCCGATCCTCGAACAGAGCAAAGGGGAGGTGCTGAGCGCCTTGACCGAGGAATCGGGCTTCTCCTACATCGCCCAGCGGGTCGACCTCGAGACCGCCGCCAGGGTCGAAGCCCTCGATCTGGAAGGAATCGGCCAGGAGCCGGACACCCGGCGCACCTATCCCCAGGGGGACATGGCGGGACAGGTGATCGGCGCGGTCGGCTCCGAAAACCAGGGACTGACCGGCCTGGAGCTGGGCGAGGAATCAATCCTGCACGGGACCGACGGCGAGCAGCGGATCGTCAGCGACGCGCTCGGCGACCCGATCCGGCTCGAGACGGTCGAGGAAGCCAGCGACGGCGAAGACATCCAGCTCACCCTCGATCCGGTGATCCAGCAGGAAACCGAGCGGGCGGTGGCCGAAGCCGGCGAAGCCTACGCCGCCAAGGGCGCCACCGCGATCGTTATGGACCCCCGTAGCTCACAAATCCTGGCGATGGCCAACTGGCCGCCGGTCAACCCATCCGACCTCTCCGAATCCAGCAACGATGACTTGCTGAACAAGGCGACCGGGTTCACCTACGAGCCCGGCTCCACCTTCAAGGCTTTCACCGTCGCCGCGGCGCTGGAGGAAAAGCTGGTGACGCCGGAATCCGCGTTCACGCTGCCTCCAACCATCCAGGTCGCCGACCGTGTGATCGAGGAGTCCCACCCCCGCGGGACCGAAACGATGTCCGTCTCCCAGATCCTCGCCCACTCCTCGAACGTCGGCGCGGTCACGGTCGGGTTGGAGCTCGGCTCGGAGAAATTCAGCCGCTGGATCAGCCGCTTCGGGTTTGGTCGCGCGACCGGCGTGCAGTTTCCGGCCGAGGAGCAGGGGCTGGTGCCCGAGCTGGACGAGTACTCCGGCTCGACCATGGGCAACCTGCCGATCGGTCAGGGGCTCTCGGTGACGCCGATCCAGATGATGGCCGGGTATGCCGCGATCGCCAACGGCGGCATCCTCAGGCGCCCGCAGCTGATCGAGCGGATCGGGGATAGCGAGATCCCCGAGCCGAAGGGCCGCAGGGTGATCAGTCCAGCGGTGGCGGGCCAGGTCAGCGAAATGCTCGAGGGGGTGCTGGGGCCGGGGGGGACGGCCTCCGAGGTCAGCGTCCCCGGGTACACCCTGGCCGGCAAGACCGGAACGGCCGAGGTGGCCGAAAACGGGACCTACTCGGAGACCAAGTTCATCGCCTCCTTCATCGGCTTCGCCCCGGCGCAGAACCCGCAGCTGCTGGCCGCGGTGATCGTCGACGAGCCGCAGGGGGAAATCTACGGCGGCTCGGTGGCGGCACCTGCCTTCGGAGAGATCGCCGCCTTCGCTCTTCCTTATCTGGGTGTGCCGCAGGAATAAAGGCCTGGGGTCGGGTGCCCCTCGCCCGGAGGTCGTTGCGCAGCAGGTTGTGGTTGCCGATTTGGGTGGTGGGTCCTTGAGCCTCCGTTCGAGGGGCACCCGACCCCAGGCCTAGAATCGCCGCAAATGAGACTGGAAGAGCTTGCTGGCGCAGCTTCAAGTGCGCGGATCGTTGGCGACGGGTCCGTTGAGGTGTCGGCGCTCGCGTATGACAGCCGCAAAGCTGTCCCGGGGACGCTCTTCTTCTGCGTCCCCGGGGAGAAGGTGGATGGGCATGAGTTCGCTGCTGCGGTGGTCGAGGCGGGGGCGGTGGCGCTGGTGGTTGAGCGGGAGTTGGAGGTAGAGGTGCCGCAGGTGGTGGTCGGCGACGCGCGGGCGGCGATGGCGCCGCTGGCGGCGCGGTTCGAGGGCGACCCGACGGGGCGGCTGCGGGTTGTCGGGGTGACCGGGACGAACGGGAAGACGACCACGGCGTTCCTGGTCCGCGAGATCCTCGAGGCGGCCGGCATCTCCTGCGGTCTGCTCGGCACCGTCAAGCAGGTGGTGGGCGGCACCGAGGAGGAGGTGGTGCGGACGACGCCGGAGGCGATCGACCTGCAGGCGACCTTCCGGCGCATGCTCGACGCCGGCGACCGCGCCTGCGCGATGGAGGTCTCTTCGCACGCGATGTCGTTGCGGCGCGCCGACGCGATCCAGTTCGAGGTCGCCCTGCTCACCAACCTGACCCAGGACCACCTTGACTTTCATGCCGACATGGAGGACTACTTCAGCGCCAAGCGCAAGCTGTTCGAGGCCGCGCCGGGCACTTCGGTGGTCAATGTCGACGACCCCTACGGCCGCCGCCTCGCGGCGGAATTCGAGTGCGTCACCTTCTCCGCCGAGGGTGCGGAGGCCGAGTACACGGCCCGCGGGGTCCGGTTCGACGCCGGCGGTGCCGAGTTCACGGCCGCGCTGCCGGGCGGCGATGAGATCGAGGTGCGGACCGGGCTGCCGGGGCACTTCAACGTGGCCAACGCGTTGGGGGCGTTCGCAGCGGCGCGGGCGCTCGGGGTCGAGCCGGAGACGGCTGCGGCTGGGCTGGCGCGCGCGGCGCGAGTGCCGGGGCGCTTCGAGCCGATCGACGAGGGGCAGGGTTTCGCGGTGCTGGTCGACTACGCCCACACGCCGGACTCACTGGAGAACGTGCTGCGCGCCGCCCGCCGGCTCACCGAGGGCCGGCTGATCTCCGTCTTCGGCGCCGGCGGCGACCGCGACCGCGACAAGCGGCCGAAGATGGGCCGGGCCGGGGCAGAGCTATCCGACCTGACCGTCGTCACCTCCGACAATCCGCGCTCTGAGGAGCCCGAGGCGATCGTCGCCGAAGTGGCCGGCGGCGCTGCGGCAGCCGAGGAGCTGGAGATCGTCGTCGACCGTCGCGAGGCGATCGGGCTGGCGCTCGGCCGGGCCCGCCCCGGGGACACGGTCGTGATCGCCGGCAAGGGCCACGAGCAGGGTCAGGAGTTCGAGGGTGGCCGCAAGATCCCCTTCGACGATCGCGAGGTCGCCCGCGAGGAGCTGCGGAAGCTGGGCAGCCCGGCGTGAAGCTCGCCCCGGCGGAGATCGCGGGCGCACTCGGGGCGGAGGTTCTCGCAGAGGGGGCCTCGGAGGCGCCGCGGCGAGCGACCATCGACTCCGCCGACACCGGCCCCGGCGACCTGTTCTTCGGCCTGCGCGGAGAGAACCGCGACGGCGGCGAGTTCGCTCCCGCGGCAATCGCCGCTGGTGCCTGGGGTGTCGTCGTCCGCCCTGAGGCGCGATTGTCTTTTCCGTCGGATAGCGACGGAAAGGACAATCGCGCTGGGGATGAGGGCCATGCCTGGGTCTTTGCCGTTGCCGATCCGCTGGCCGCGATGCAGGCGCTCGCGCGGGCCTGGCGCCGGGCGCTCGGCGCACGCGTCGTCGGGGTCACCGGCTCGGTCGGCAAGACGTCGGTCAAGGACATCGCCCGGGCGCTCCTGCCCGGCCGCGTCCACGCCAACCGCGAGAACCTCAACACCGAGATCGGGCTGCCGCTGACCGTGCTCGAAGCCCCCAAGGACACCGACCTGCTGGTCCTGGAGATGGCGATGCGCGGGGCGGGGCAGATCGCCGAGCTGGGCGCGATCGCCGAGCCCGACGTCGGCGTGATCACCAACGTCGGGCCGGTCCACGTCGAGCTGCTCGGCTCGGTCGAGGCGATCGCCGCCGCCAAGGCCGAGCTGCTCGACGCACTGCCGCCCGGTGGCGCCGCCGTGGTCCCGGTCGACTCCGGCGAGCTGGAGCCCCACCTTGGGCGGGCCGGGCGGATCCTCCGGTTCGGTACGGGCGGCGACGTCGAGGCCACCGAGGTGAAGGTGGTCGAAGGGGTGACCGAGGCCCTGGTCTCGACGCCGGCGGGGGAGCAGCTCTTCCACTTCCCCTTCGCCGAGGCCCACAACCTCACCAACGCCCTGGCGGCGGTCGCGGCCGGCGTCGCCCTGGGGGCAGCGCCGGCGGAGATGGCCGATCGCGCTGCGAGCATAGGATTCTCCCGCTTCCGTGGTGAGCGAGTGGAGCTTGGCGACGGGATCGTCCTGGTGAACGACTGCTACAACGCCAATCCGGTGTCGATGCGCGCGGCGCTGGACCACCTCGCGACCCTCGGCGCACCCCGAACCGTCGCCGTGCTGGGCGAGATGGGGGAGCTGGGCGAGGGCGCTCCGGGCTACCACCGCGAGGTCGGCGAGCACGCTCGTGCCGACGGCGTCGACCTGGTGATCGGCGTCGGCCTACCGGCCCGCGACTACGCCCCGGACGAGCTGGTCGCCGACCCGGCCGAGGCGGCGGAACTGCTGGCGGCCCGCCTGGAGCCGGGCGACGCTGTCCTGGTCAAGGGCTCGCGGTCTGCCGGCCTCGAGGCGGTCGCCGAGCAGCTGGTGGAGCTGGTCTGATGGGCGAAGTCCTGATAGCCGGGATGGCGGCGATGCTGATCTGCATCTTCCTCGGCCCCAAATTCATCGAATACCTGCGGGTGCGCGAGTTCGGCCAGCACATCCGCGAGGACGGCCCGCAGGAGCACCACACCAAGGCCGGGACGCCGACGATGGGGGGGCTGATCGTCTTCGCCTCGATCTGCGTGCCGTTCCTGGTCCTCTCCGACCGCGACCCGCAGAGCCTCGCCGTCTTCGGCGTCGCCCTCGGCTGCGCCGCGCTCGGCTTCACCGACGACTACATCAAGATCGTCAAACGCCGCTCGCTCGGGCTCTCGGGGCGGTGGAAGCTGGTCGGCCAGCTGGTCCTCGCGCTCGGCCTCTGGTGGGTGGCGCGCCACGAGGTCGGCCTCGAGCCGACGCTCTACTTCCGGATCGGCGGCGCCAGCCTCGACCTCGGTCCGGTCCTCTACTTCGTCCTCGTCTTCCTGGTCATCGCCGGCACCTCGAACGGGGTCAACCTCACCGACGGCCTCGACGGCCTCGCCGCAGGGTCATGCGCGATCGTCCTGCTCGCCTACACGGCGATCACCTTCGTCGCCAACGAGCAGCAGAACCTTGCCCTGCTCTCCGCCTGCCTGGTCGGTGCCTGCGTCGGTTTCCTCTGGTACAACGCCTTCCCGGCCTCGATCTTCATGGGAGACACCGGGTCGCTCGGCTTAGGAGGCGCGATCGGCGCGCTCGCGGTGATGACCCAGACCGAGGTGCTGCTGATCATCATCGGCGGCATCTTCGTGATCGAGGCGCTCTCGGTCGCGGTCCAGGTCTTCTCCTTCAAAACCTTCCGCCGCCGAGTTCTGCTGATGGCGCCGCTGCACCACCACTTCGAGATGATGGCCTGGTCGGAGACCAAGATCATGCTCCGCTTCTGGATCATCGCCGCCGTCTGCTCCGGCATCGGCTTCACCCTGTACCAGCAGTCGATCGGGCGCTAGCCGCGCAGCGCCGCTTCGATCGCGGCGACGGAGGCTTCGCCGGCCAGTTCTACCGGCTCGGTGCTGCGCAGGGCGCGGCTGAGGACGAAGGCGCCCTCGAGGCCGGCGAGCATCTGGATCACCAGGGTGCGGGCGGTGTCGCGATCGATGCCGGCGAGGACGAAGCGCTCGGTGCCGCCGGCGACCCAGCTCTCGAAGACGTCGGCGCAGGCGCGGCGCAGTTCCTCGTCGGTGCTCGAGACCTCGAGCGCCACGGTGGCGATTGGGCAGGCATCGGCGTACTCGGTCTCCCGCAGCGTCTCGGCGGCGGCGGCGAAGAAGGCGCGGATCCCGGTGGGGAGGTCGACCTCGGGGCCGGCGTACTCGGCCAGGAGCAGGCCGTAGAGGAAGCCGGAGCGCCGGATCGTCTCGGCGCCGAGCTCCGATTTCCCGCCCGGGAAGTGGTGGTAGAGCGAGCCGAAGGGGGCGCCCGCCTCGGCGAGGATCTCTTTGACCCCAGTGCCCATATAGCCCTGGCGCCTGAACAGCTCGCCGCTCGAGTCGAGGATCCGGTCCTTGGTGTCGGTCGCCATGAGCCGATGATACGGTACTCATTCACTAGAGCGATCTATCTAATTCCGCTGGAAAGGACAGTTGCGATGCCAGAAGTCGAGGTGGCGGCGGGGCCGATCTCCTACGAGGACTCGGGTGGCGAGGGACCGACCCTCGTCTTCGTCCCCGGACTGGCGATGGACGGGCGGCAGTGGCTTCACGTCAGCGACGAGCTGCGCGCCGAGTTCCGTTGTGTCGCGCTGACCCTGCCGATGGGCGCGCACCGGCAACCGATGCGGCCCGATGCCGACCTCTCGCTGCGCGGGATGGGCCGGATCGTCACCGAGTGCCTCGCCGCCCTCGACCTGCGCGACGTCACTCTCTGCTTCAACGACTGGTGCGGGGCCCAGGTGATGGTCGATGACGGCGGCGTGGAGCGGGTCGGCAAGCTGGTGCTGGTCTCCTGCGAGACGGTCGGGAACTACCCGCCAGGGCTGGCCGGTCACGCCGCTTGGCTCTCCTGCAAGCTTCCCGGGGGGCTGGCGATGATGCGCCAGACCCTGCTCCGGCCACGACTGCGGCGGCTGCCCTTCGTCTTCGGACAGATGACCAAGCGCGGGATTCCCGACGAGTTGATGCGGGACTGGCTGGAGCCGCTGAAGCGGCCGGAGATCAAGCGCGACCTGCGCAAGTACGCCGGCGCCGCGATGCGCGGAAAGCGCGACCTGGCGGCCACGGAGGAGGCGCTGGGCTCCTTCGAGCGTCCCGTCCTGGTCGTCTGGGATAGCGAGGGGAGGATGATGCCCAACGAGCACGGCCGCCGGCTCGCCGACGCCTTCCCGGACTCCCGCCTGGTCGAGCTGCCCGACTGCTACACGCTGATCCCGTTCGACCAGCCGCAGGCGCTGGCCCGCGAGATCCGCGAGTTCGCCGCCTGACCCCGACAGGTTTGGGAACTCGGGGGGCGAAGATGCTTGCGTGAGCGCCCCGCCGCCGATGAAGCCCCGACCGCCGCTGCCCGAGGGGCCGTTCCTGGTCGTCGGGCTGGCTCGATCCGGGCAGGCCGCGGCACGGATGCTGGCGGCGCGGGGGGAGATCGTCCGCGGCGTCGACTCCGGCTTCCCGGAGGCCGCGGCAGGGCTCGAGGGGGTGGGCGTCGAAGTCTTCCTGGATACGGATGGATTGGCTCAGCTCGAGGGGACGCGGACCGTCGTCAAGAGCCCGGGTGTGCCCCGGGAGGCGCCGGTGATCGCGGCCGCTCTGACCCGCGGCATCGAGGTCGTGGGAGAGCTGGAGCTGGCCTGGCGGGCGCTGCCCAACCGGTTCCTCGCGGTCACCGGGACCAACGGCAAGACCACCACCGTGGAGCTGCTCGGCCACGTCTACCGCGGCGCCGGCGAGCCGGTCGCGGTCGCCGGCAACGTCGGCACGGCGTTGGCGGAGCTGGTCGGCGAGGTCGAGCCCGACGCCACCGTCGTCTGCGAGTGCTCCAGCTTCCAGCTCGAGGACACCACCCACTTCGCCCCCGAGTGCGCCGTCTTCCTCAACCTCGCTCCCGACCACCTCGACCGGCATGCTGACCTGGAGGCCTACCTGGCGGCGAAGCTGCGGGTCTTCGCCAACCAGGGCAACGACGACGTCGCCGTCTACAACGCCGACGACCCGTTCACCGAGGGCATTGACCTCGGCGGTTGCGCCCGTCGGGTCGCCTTCTGCCACGGCGCGGGCCCCGATTGCGAGGTCGCCCTGGCCGAAAGCGCGATCTTCTACGACGGCGAGCCGCTGATCGAGGCGGCCGAGCTCGGCCTGTTCGGCGAGCACAACGTCGCCAACGCGATGGCCGCCGCCGCCGCAGCGCTCTCGATGGGCATCGACCGCGACGCGGTGCGCGAAGGTCTGCGGACTTTTGCCGGCGTCGCGCATCGTCTCGAGCCGGTGGCCGAGATCGGCGGCGTCCGCTTCGTCAACGACTCCAAGGCGACTAACGTCGCCTCGGCCGCCGTGGGCCTGCGGGCCTTCGAGGGCGGCGTCCACGCGATCCTCGGCGGCAGCGAGAAGGGAGAGCCGTTCGCGCCCCTCCTCGACCCGGTCCGGGAGCGCTGCTCCGCCTGTTACCTGGTCGGCGCCTCAGCCGACCGGCTCGCCGCCGAGCTGTCGTCCGCTGCCTCGGCTGGGGTAGAGCTGCACCGCTGCACCGACCTCGAGGACGCCGTCCACCGCGCCGCCGCCGCGGCCAAGTCCGGGCAGACGGTGCTGCTCTCGCCGGCCTGCGCCAGCTTCGACGCCTTTGAGAACTTCGAACGGCGGGGCGAGCGCTTCCGCGAGATCGTCGGGGAGCTGCGATGAGCGCCGGCGCCCTCTCTCTAGGCCGGCTGATCAGGCCGTCGAAGGCAAAGAAGAGAAAGCGTGCCCGCGCCGCCGCCGTTTCGACCGAGTACAACCTGCTGCTGACCGCGACCCTGTGCTTGCTCGCACTCGGCGCGGTGATGGTCTTCTCGGCCAGCTCGACCACCCGGATACTCGACGAAGGCGGCCTCTCCGACAGCGCCTTCTACCTGAAGCGGACCGTTATGTTCGGCGCGGTCGGCCTGGTGATCATGCACCTGACCGCGCGCCACGGTCTGGCCCTGGTCCGCAACCTCACCCCGGCGATCATCGGCATCTCGCTGTTCCTGCTGGTCGCCGTGCTCCTCGCCGGCACCACCGTCAACGGCGCCAGCCGGTGGATCGGCCCGAGCTCGCTGCAGATCCAGCCGTCCGAGCTTGCCAAGTTGGCGCTGGTTCTCTACGGCGCCGACCTGCTCGCCCGCAAACCGAAACGGGCTCGCTCGATCGACGGGATGATGCCGTTCCTGCTGCTCACCGGTGCAGCCTGCTTCCTGGTCGTGGTCGAGCCGGATCTGGGGACGACGATGGTGATGGCCTTCGCCGTCGGGGCGACGCTGATCGCCGCCGGGGCGCGTCCGCGCGACCTCGGTCTGATCGCACTGGCGATCGCGGCGGCGGCAGTGTTGATGACGCTGATCGAGCCCTACCGGATGGCGCGGGTGACGGGCTTCCTCAACCCCGGCGCCGACGCGACCGGGGCCGGCTTCCAGGCTGCCCAGGCGAAGATCGCGCTCGGCTCCGGCGGGATTTTCGGGGTCGGCATCGGCAACGGCGTGCAGAAGGCCTTCTACCTGCCGGAGGCCCACACCGACATGATTTCGGCGGTGATCGGCGAGGAGCTGGGGCTGGTCGGGATCGTCGGCGTCGTCGGCCTCTTCGCGATGTTCGGCTACGCCGGTCTGAGGGTCGCCCAGCAGGCCAAGGACAACTACGGCCGGCTGCTGGTCGCCGGGCTGACCTCATTGATCGTGGTCCAGGCGACGATCAACCTCTTCGCGGTGATGGGACTGGCGCCGCTCACCGGCGTGCCGCTGCCCTTCGTCTCCTACGGCAACAGCAGCTTGATGACGACCCTGTTCGCGGTCGGCTTGATCCTCAACGTCGCCCGTGGCGGCACGGCGAAGGCGGCGCGGGCCTCGACGGGTTCCCGCGCTGGCAAACTGCGCCTCGTCGAAGGCGGGTCCCGATCCGCACGCGAAAGGAGTCGATCGAGCGGTGCCAGGAAAGCCAAGAGTGGTGGTGGCCGCGGGGGGAACCGCGGGACACGTAGTTCCCGCCATGGCGGTCGCCGCCGAGCTTCGGGCTAGCGGCGCGGAGGTCTCCTTCCTCGGTACGAGGGAGCGGATCGAGGCCGATCTGGTCCCCGCCGCCGGCTACGAGATCGACTTCGTCAAGGTGCGCGGCATCGACCGCAGCAACCCCCTGCGCGCGGCCCGTGCCGCGGTCGAGGCGGTGGGCGCCGTCGGCGCGGCGCGGCGGGCGCTGCGGCAACGCGGCGCCGACGTGGTGATGGGCGGCGGCGGCTTCGTCGCCGGCCCGGCCGGAGTCGCGGCGGTCATGACTGGGACGCCGCTGGTCCTGACCGAGGCCGACAGCCACCTCGGGCTCGCCAACCGGCTGCTCGCCGGGCGGGCGCGGCGGGTCTGTCTCGCCTTCCCGATCGAGGGACGAAGTGGCGAGCGCTACCTGCACACCGGTCGCCCGGTGCCCGACGCCGTGGTCCAGGCTGACCGCGACGCCGCGCGGCGCAGGTTCGGGATCGAGGACTCGGCCCGGTGCCTGCTCGTCGTCGGCGGCAGCCAGGGCGCGCGGTCGCTCAACTTCGCCGCGATCGACGCCTTCGCCGAGCGCGAGGGACGCGAGTTCCACGTCCTCCATCTCGCCGGCCGCCGCGACTTCGAGGAGCTTGAGTGCCGCCTGGCCGTGGCCCCGCACCCAAACCGCTACACGCTGCTGGCCTACGAGCCCGACCTGGGCGCGGTCCTCGCCGCCTCCGACCTCGTCCTCGGACGCTCGGGGGGGTCGATCTTCGAGTTCGCCGCCGCCGGCCGTCCGGCAATCCTCGTCCCCTACCCGCATGCCACCGCCGACCACCAGAGCGCCAACGCCGAGTGGATGCGGCGGGAGGGGGCGGCGATCGTGATCCGCGACGAGGAGTTGAGCGCCGAGCGCCTCTCCGAGGAGGTTGTAGGGCTGCTCGGCGAGCCCTCTCACCTGGAGCGGATGGCGACCGCATCGCGCCGCCTCGCACGACCCGACGCCGCCCGCCAGATTGCCGACGAGGTCCTGGAGGCGGCGCGATGAGCGCTGAACCCGGACGCGGTTCTTCCCGGCATGCGGGAGGAACGGCGTTCGAGGGCCGCCACCTCCACTTCATCGGCATCGGCGGAGCCGGGATGAGTGGCTTGGCTTTGGTCTGCACCCGGCTCGGCGCCACCGTCACCGGCAGTGACCGTTCCGAGTCCTCTTATATGGAGAGCCTGCGCGCCGCCGGCCTCGAGCCGGCGGTCGGTCACGACGCCGCGAACCTCCCGGATGGCGCCGAGGTCGTCGTCTCCACCGCGATCGGCGAGGACAATCCCGAGCTGGCACGCGCCCGCGAGCGTGGCGTCGAGCCGATCCACCGCGGCGCCCTGCTGGCCGAGCTGTGCGCGGAGAAGCGGTTGATCGCGATCGCCGGCACCCACGGCAAGACCACCACGACCGCGATGGTGGCTTGGGCTCTGCGCGCGATCGGCGCCGACCCGGCCTTCTTCGTCGGTGGTGAGGTTCCTGGCGTCGGAGCCGACGGTGCGGCGGCCAATGCCGGCTGGGGAGAGGGGGAGTGGGTCGTCGCCGAGGCGGACGAGAGCGATGCCAGCTTCCTGGCGCTGCGACCGGAGATCGCGGTCGTCACCAACCTCGAGATGGATCACCACTCCCGTTGGGGATCGCTGGGCGAGCTGCGGGGCGCCTTCGGAGATTTCCTCGCCTCGGCCGGAGCGGCCGTGCTCCCCGCCGACGGCGGCCTCGACGCGCTCGCGCCCGCCGGGCCGGCGGCTCGCTTCGATGCTGACACGCCTGGCCCCGCGGACCTGGCCCTTGCCGTGCCCGGCGCTCACAACCGCGCCAACGCTCGCGCCGCGCTGGCCGCGATCGAGCTTGCCGGCCTCGACGTCGGTGCCGCCGCGGCGGCGCTACGGGACTTCCCCGGTGTGCGCAGGCGGCTGCAGCTGAAGGGCTCCCGCGGAGACTTCCGCATATATGACGACTACGCCCATCACCCGACCGAGGTCCGGGCCGCGCTCTCTGCCCTCCGCGAGCTGGAGCCCGCTCGACTGATCGCCGTCTTCCAGCCCCACCTCTACTCGCGGACCAAGGCACTCGCCGAAGAGTTCGGGGCCGCCCTCGCGACCGCCGACGAGGTCGCTGTGCTGGATGTCTACCCGGCCCGGGAGGAGCCGGTCGGCGAGTTGGCCGGGGTCACCGGGCTGAGCGTGGCCAGGGCAGCGGCGGACCGGATGGGAGGGCGACCGGTCTGGTGGGTGCCGGAGGCCGAGTCTGCTCGCCGGGCGCTCTTCGACCGCCTGGACCGCGACCATGGGCGGGGAATCGTGGTCACGATCGGTGCCGGCGACGTCTTCGAGCTGGGCGAGACCTTGGTGGAGGAGGGACCGTGAGCACGCCCGAGGGGGTGCAGAGCGAGTTCTCGCTGGCGCGGCTGACGACGGTGCGTACCGGTGGCGCCGCTGACTGGTTCGCTCGCCCGGGCAATGAGAAGGAGCTGATCGAGCTGCTGCGCTGGGCCGAGGACGAAGGCCACGAGGTAGGACTGGTCGGTTCCGGCTCGAACCTGCTGATTGCGGACGATGGCTTCCACGGACTCGCGATCAAGCTTGACGGCGACCTCGCCTCGACCGAGCGCGAGGGCGAGCGCGTGCTCTGCGGCGGCGGCGCCCGCCTGCCCTCGGCGGCGGCGAAAACCGCCGGCTGGGGCCTCGCCGGTCTCGAGTTCGGCATCAACATCCCGGGCACCGCGGGAGGGGCGGTGCGGATGAACGCGAACGCCTATGGCGGTCAGCTCGCCAGGGTCCTCGAGTGGGTCGATATCGCCACCGCCTCCGGGACGGAGAGGCGGGTGCCCGAGCAGCTCGGCTTCTCCTACCGGCGCTCGAACCTGCGCTCCGGCGAAGTCGTCGCCCGTGCTTCCTTCCAGCTGCGGCCGGCTGACCCCGCCGAGATCCGGACGACGCTGGCGACGATGCGAGAGCGCCGCCGAGAGGCCCAGCCCTCCGGGATCAAGACCTTCGGCTCGACCTTCAAGAACCCCGAGGACGAGCGCGCCGAGGGGCGCACCGCGGGGCAGCTGCTCGAGGCTGCCGGCTGCCGCGGCCTTCGCCACGGCGGCGCCCGCTTCTCCGATAAGCACGCGAACTTCGTCGAGAACGACCGCGACGCCACCACCGCCGACGTGCTGGAACTGATGGCGGAGGGCAGGCGCAGGGTTCACGAGCGCTTCGGCGTTGTCCTCGAACCGGAGGTCCAGGTGCTCGGCGAGGTCAGCTGGCCGAGCGGCTGGGAGCTGTGAGGCGCCGGCTGGCGACCGCCGCCCTCGTCGTCGTCGCGGCGGCGGCCGTCTACGTCTTCCTGATCCGCGACAAGCAGGTGGCCCCCAACGTCGCGGTGCCACAGCCCGCGGCAACGATCGGCACCGGCTCCGAAGCGGTTGTCGTCAGCGCCACCGGAACGATTGTGCCCTGGCTCCCCGTTCCCGAGGAACCGCCGCTGCCGCAGCTGCCGCTCGCCGAGCCGCCGAAGGGCGGTCAGCTCGCCGGTCCAGCCCTGGAACAGGCGCGGGTACTCGGCGCGGCCCCGGCGGCCCTGCAGCCCTACATCGCGAGCAGCTACTACGGCGAAAGCGGCGTCGACGTCGAACTCACCTCGGGCATCGAACTGCGCTTCGGTGACGCCGCCAAGGCCGAGCGGAAGTGGAGGGCAGCGGCCGCGGTCCTGGCGGATCCGTCGATCACGGCGCTCGATTATGTAGACCTGCACTCGCCGAGCCGGCCCTCGGTTGGAGGCTCGGGCCATCTGCTGCCTCCGGTGTCCTGAGCGGCTGAAACACTGGGATCCAGGCGTCCCCGCAAAGGCTCGACCTTAGAGTGAGGGTGGGTAAACTCTCAAGGCGCACTTGAGAGTTTACGCTTGCAGGATGGCTGCCGAGGGTTTGACAGGTGCCCGTTTATGCCCTACGTTGAGCGCAATTTCCGCACTCCAGATGCCGACCTCAAACCCTTGAGGTTGGCTGAAGGCTCGGACGGAACAAAGGCTCAACTCAACAACGTCTTTCAAATCGCCGGTCCTCAGGGCGGCGAGCTGGAGAAATCGGGAGATGGAATCCACTTACCTCGCGGTCATCAAGGTCGTCGGCGCCGGCGGCGGTGGCACCAACGCGGTCAGCCGCATGATCGACGCCGGAATCCGCGGCGTCGAGTTCGTCGCCGTCAACACTGACGCCCAGGCCCTGCAGGCCTGCGACGCCGACATCAAGCTTTCGATCGGCCAGGAGCTGACCCGCGGCCTCGGAGCCGGCGGCAACCCCGAGGTCGGAGCCGGCGCCGCGGCGGAGAGCCGCGACGAGATCAAGGAGGCGCTGAAGGGCGCCGACATGGTCTTCGTCACCGCCGGCGAGGGTGGCGGTACCGGCACCGGCTCGGCGCCGGTAATCGCCGAGATCGCCAAGGAAGAGATCGGCGCCCTCACCGTCGGCGCGGTCACCAAGCCGTTCGAGTTCGAGGGCAAGAGGCGGATGCAGCAGGCGCTCGAGGGGATCGAGAAACTGCGCAACAACGTCGACACCCTGATCATCGTCCCGAACGAGAAGCTGTTGCAGGCGGTCGAGCGCCGGACCAGCGTTCTGGAGGCGTTCCGCCAGGCCGACGACATCCTCCGCCAGGGCGTCCAGGGCATCACCGACCTGATCACGATCCCCGGCTTGATCAACCTCGACTTCGCCGACGTTCGCACGATCATGCGCGACGCTGGCTCGGCCCTGATGGGTGTCGGCACCGCCTCCGGCGAGGCGCGGGCGCTCGACGCCGCCAAGGCGGCGATCACCTCGCCGCTGATCGAGGAGTCGATCAAAGGCGCGACCGGGATGCTGCTGAACATCACTGGCCCCGAGGACCTCGGCCTGTTCGAGGTCAACGAGGCGGCGCAGCTGGTCCAGGCAGAGGCCGACGACAACGCCAACATCATCTTCGGCTCCGTCGTCGACCAGTCGATGCGTGACGAGGTCCGGGTCACCGTCATCGCCACCGGCTTCGAGGGCTTCGAGCTCCTGGCGCGTTCTCCCCAGCGGGTACGTCGCCGCTACGAGAGCCGGCCGCGGGTCTCCGCCGAGGACACGGATATCCGCAAACTGCGGGTGTCGGATGACGACATCGATGTGCCGGGGTTCTTGAAGGAATGAGGGCCGGGGGAGGCCGGGTGCCCTCCCCCAGAAGCCGTTGCGCAGCTGGGGCGTTTGGCGTAGTGCGGTTTGTGGGTCCTTGAGCTTCTGGGAAAGGGCACCCGGCCTCCCTGCGGGCCTCGCTCGTCAATAGCCTTGCGTAGGTGAAGACGCCTCTTTACGAGCAGCATCAGTTGCTCGGCGCCAAGCTTGTTCCCTTTGCGGGTTGGGACATGCCCGTGCAGTACGAGGGCATCCGGGAGGAGCATTCGGCGGTGCGCAGGCATGTGGGGATGTTCGACGTCTCCCACATGGGCGAGGTCGAGGTCGAGGGGCCCGACGCCCTTGCCTATCTCCAGCTTGTTCTCTCCAACGACGTCGCCAAGGTCGAGGTCGGTGGCGCCCAGTACTCCTGCCTCTGCAACGAGGCGGGCGGGGTCCTCGACGATCTCTTCGCCTACCGACTCGGCGGCGACCGCTACCTGCTCGTCACCAACGCCGCCAACCATCCCTCCGACCTGGCCTGGATGGGCCGGTGGAGCCACGGCTTCGACGTCGCCGTCCGCGACGTCGCCGACCGCTACGCGATGCTCGCCGTCCAGGGGCCGCACGCGCGGGCGGTGCTCGGATCGGCGCTCGGGATCGAGCTGCCGCCGCGGCTGCATGTCGCGGCGGTCCGGGTCGGCGGCCGGCCGGCGCTCGCCTGCGGCACCGGGTACACCGGCGAGGACGGGATCGAGCTCCTGCTCGACCCCGACGTCGCGGTGCCGATCTGGCGCGAGCTGCTCGACGCCGGCGTCGTCCCCTGCGGCCTCGGTGCCCGCGACACCCTGCGACTGGAGGTGTGCTTCCCGCTGCACGGCAACGAGCTGACCCCGGAGCGCAACCCGATCGAAGCGGGCCTCGGCTGGTGCTGCAAGGAGGAGACCGGCTTCCTCGGCTCCGAGGCGATCGCCGCCGCCCGTCGCGACGGGGTTACGGAGACGCTCGTCGCCTTCAAGATCGAGGGTGCGGGGATCCCACGCGAAGGCAACCCCGTCCTGGCGGGCGGAGAGGAGATCGGCTTCGTCACCAGCGGCACCTTCTCGCCATCGTTGGAGATCGGCGCCGGGATGGCCTACCTGAGCACCGACCTGGCCGAGCCGGGAACCGAGATCGAGATCGACGTCCGCGGCAAGCGCCGCCCGGCCCGGATAGCTTCCAGGCCGCTATACGAGAGATAAGGAGCCGCTGTGCCCGAAGCCACCTACCCCGACGACCTTCGCTACCACGACCAGCACGACTGGGCCCGGATCGAGGGTGATCAGGCCACCTTCGGGATCACCTGGTACGCGCAGGACTCGCTCGGCGAGGTCGTCTTCTACGACCCTCCGGAGGTCGGCGGGACGATCCAGAAAGACACCTCCTACGCCGAGGTCGAGTCGGTCAAGGCGGTCTCCGACGTGATCGCGCCGTTGTCGGGCGAGATCATCGAGGTCAACGACGGCCTCGAAGACGCCCCCGAGCGGATCAATGAGGATCCTTACGGCGAGGGCTGGCTGGTCAAGGTCCGGCTCACCTCTCCCGAGGAGGCCGAGGCGCTGCTCAGCGGCGCGGAGTACCGCAAGTTGCTGGAAAGCGCATAGGAATCCGCAGCCACCGGCTTCCGTAGCCAAGAGTCTGCCGCACCGCCCCGGCAGGCGCCTGGCGGCGGCGGACACTGCGCGGTGCGGCGTCCTCAGTCGGCCAAATAGCGCTGCTATTCGGCCTCCCTGCGTCCTTGCCCCGCTTGGTCCGGCGCTCGCCAGCCACCCACCCGGGCGATGCGGCAGACTCTGCCGGGTGACTCGCTACACCTCCGCAACCTCCGACGACCGGGCGCAGATGCTCGACGCGATCGGCGTCGACTCGGTGGACGACCTCTTTGCCCAGGTCCCTGCCGCACTCCGCCTCGACCGCCCCCTTGCCCTGCCCGACGGCCTCAGCGAGGCGGAGGTCTTCGAGCGGCTCGCGGCCCTCGCCGGCCGCAACGCCGACGCCGAGGAGCAGGTCTGCTTCGTCGGCGCTGGGATGTACGACCACTACGTGCCGGCGATCGTCGACGCGATCACCCAGCGCTCCGAGTTCCTCACCCCCTACACGCCCTACCAGCCGGAGATCTCCCAGGGCGGCTTGCAGGCCATGTTCGAGTTCCAGACCGCGATGTGCGAGCTGACCGGGCTGCCGGTCTCCAGCGCCGGCCTCTACGAGGGGCCCTCGTCGGTCGCCTCGGCCGGCTATCTGGCAATAGGGGCGACCAAGCGGCGACGCTTGGTCGTCTCCCGCGGCCTGCACCCGCACAGCCGCGAGACGCTCGCCACCTACTCCGAGGGGTACGGATCGGAGATCGCCGAAGTCGGCCTGGAGGGCGGGCTGACCGACCCGGCGGCGCTCGCCGAGGCAGTCGATGGGGGGACCGCCGCGGTCTTCCTGCAGAGCCCCAACTTCCTCGGCGCGGTCGAGGACGTCGAGGCGCTGGGGGCGGCGGCGAAGGAGCACGGCGCCCTGCTGGTCGTCGCCTGCGACCCGATGACGCTGGGGATCCTCAAGCCGCCCGGCGAGTGCGGTGCCGACATCGCCGTCGGCGAGGGACAGCCGCTCGGCAACCGGCTCGACTTTGGCGGCCCGTCCTTCGGCTTCTTCTGCGCGACCGAGGAGCAGGTCCGGCGCATGCCCGGCCGGATCGCCGGCGAGACCGAGGACGTCGACGGCCGCCGCGGCTTCGTGCTGGCGCTGCAGACCCGCGAGCAGCACATCCGCCGCGAGAAGGCGACCAACAACATCTGCACCGCGCAGGCGCTGAATGCGCTCGGGGCGATGGTCCACCTCGCCTGGCTCGGCCGCCGTGGCTTCCGCGAGCTGGGCGAGCTGCTGGTCCAGCGCACCGCCTACGCCCGCGAGCGTCTCGCCGCGGTTGAGGGTGTCGAGCTGCTGCACGAGGCGCCGGTCGCGCGCGAGTTCGCGGTCAGCCTCGACGCCCCGGTCGGCGCCGTGCTCGACCGCTGCGCCGAGCGCGGGATCGCCGCCGGTTATCCGCTTGGCCGCGAGTACCCCGAGCATCCCGACGGCCTTCTCGTCGCGATCACCGAGCGCCGCAGCCGCGACCAGATCGACGCCCTCGCCGAGGCCCTCGGCGCCGCGATCGCGGCGGAGCGGGGCGCGCCGGTCGCAGATATTGCGACTAAGGCGCCACTCAGCCAGGAGTCAACGCCGTGAGCATGACCGAGACCCCGATGCAGCGCGAACGCGCGCAGACGATCTTCGAGAAGTCGAAGGAGGGTCGACGTGCCGCCGTGCTGCCCGACGCCGGCGTCCCTGAGAAGCCGCTGGAGGAGCTGATCCCGGCGAATCTGCTGCGCTCCGCGCCGCCGCGGCTGCCCGAGGTTGCCGAGCCGGAGATCGTCCGCCACTACAACCGGCTCTCGCGCCGCAACTTCGACCTCGACACCGGCTTCTACCCGCTCGGGTCCTGCACGATGAAGCACAACCCGCGCCTCAACGAGCGGGTCGCGGCGCTGCCCGGCCACGCCCGCCTGCATCCCGCCCAGGACCCCAAGCGGGCCCAGGGGGCGCTGGAGCTGATGTGGCTTCTACAGCAGTCGCTGAGCGAGATCTGCGGCCTCCCGCACGTCAGCCTGCAGCCCTCCGCCGGCTCCCATGGCGAGCTGGCCGGCCTGCTCCTGACCCGCGCCTACCACGCCGACCGGGGCGAAGAGCGGAGCAAGGTCCTCGCCCCGGACACCTCGCACGGGACCAACCCGGCCTCGGTGACGATGGCCGGTTACGAGGTCGTCAAGGTGGCGACCGACGAGCAGGGCGGGGTCGAGATGGACGACCTGCGGGCCAAGATCGACGACGAGGTCGCCTGCTTGATGCTGACCAACCCCAACACGCTCGGGGTCTTCGACCAGAACATCGCCGAGATCGCGGCCCTGATCCACGAGGCCGGCGGCACCCTCTACTACGACGGTGCCAACCTCAACGCGGTGATGGGGCACTCGCGGCCCGGTGACATGGGCTTCGACATCGTCCACGTCAACCTGCACAAGTCCTTCAGCCAGCCGCATGGCGGTGGCGGGCCGGGAGCGGGGCCGATCGCGGTCTCCGACCGGATCGAGCCGTTCCTGCCGCGGCCGCAGGTGGTCCGCCGCGAGGGCGGCAACGGCCACGGGCCGGTCTACGACCTCGACCACGACCGGCCCAAGTCGATCGGCCGGCTGCGCGGCTTCCAGGGCAACTTCGGCGTCTTCGTTCGCTCCTACGCCTACATCCTCAGCCTCGGCGCCGACGGCCTCGCCGAGGCCTCGGAGACCGCCGTCCTCAACGCCAACTACCTGAAGGCGCGGCTCGCCGAGGGCCGCGCCGGCAAGCACCTGCCGATCGCCTTCGACCGCCACTGCATGCACGAGTTCGTCCTCTCCGGCAAGCCGATGAAAAGGGAGCTGGGAATCGCCACCCTCGACCTCGCCAAGCGCCTGCTCGACTTCGGCTTCCACCCGCCGACCGTCTACTTCCCGCTGCTGGTCGAGGAGGCGCTGATGGTCGAGCCGACCGAGACCGAGACCAAGGAGACGCTCGACGCCTTCGCCGAGGCGATCAAGGAGATCCTCACCGAGGCCGAGTCCGACCCCGAGGTCGCCAAAAGCGCCCCGTACTCAACGCCGGTCCGCCGCCTAGACGAGGTCCGCGCCACCCGCCGGCCCGTTCTGCGTCAGCAGCTGTAGTTGGTGGTTGGGGCGGCGGATGCCCCTCCCCTGGAGGCCGTTGCGCAGCTGGGCGCTTGCTGAGCTTCGAGGCGCTTGTCCATGAGCCTCCCGGGGAGGGGCATCCGCCGCCCCCGCCAGCGAACTCCGGCTGACACTGAAGGTGCGGCAGCTTAGGGCGCGGTAGCGGCCGTTGCTTGAGCCGTCCCGGAGGTGCGGGTTGGAAGCCCCGGGGATGCACTCCCAGGAAAGCTCATGGACAAGCGCCTCGAATCGTGGGGAGCGATCAGCTGCGCGACGGCTTTCAGGGGAGTGCATCCCCGGGGCCTACAAGTCGGGCAGTCCCTGTTCGAGCTCGAGCACTGGCGCAAACAAATCGCCGTGCCGCTCGACCCGCTCCAGCACGTCGCCGGCCTCGAAGACCAGGGCGCTGCCGTCGCCGCTCTCGGCGACCGCTTCGACCTCTTCCCAGGTGACCGGGGTCGAGCAGGTGGGGCGTTCGCGGGCGCGTAGGGAGTAGACGGAGATCGTCGTTTTACGTTGGTTGTTCTGGTACCAGTCGATCAGGACCTTGCCGCTGCGGTCGGTCTTTTTGCCCATTTTCGCCAGCACCTCGTCGGGCGTCTGCTTGGCGATCAGCTGGGCGAGCGCTTGGCCGAAGGGCCGCGTCGCTTCATATGAGGTCTTGGTGTTGAGGGGTACGTAGAGCTGCATGCCCTTCGACCCCGACGTCTTCGCGAAGCACTCGAGGTCGAGCTGCGCCAGCACCTCGCGCAGCCGTAGGCCCACCCGGCAGCAGTCGACGACGTCCGCGGGCGGGCCGGGGTCGAGGTCGAAGGCCAGCACGGTCGGTCGTTTCGGCGCCCGGGACAGCGAAAGAGAAGGATGCAGCTCGATCGCCGCTAGCTGCGCCATCCAGATCAGCGTCGGCAGGCTGTCGCAGACGCAGAAGTCGATCTTGCCGGCGTGCGGCCCGGCTTCGACCCGCGCCGTCTTCACCCATTTCGGCCGGTGCTTGGGGCAGCGCTTCTCGAAGAAGGCGGCGTCGAGGTCGTCGACCCCTTCCGGGAACCGGCGCAGGGTCACGGCGCGGCCGGTCAGGTGGGGGACGATCGCCGGGGCGACTTTGGCGTAATAGTCGACCACCTCGCCCTTGGTGAAGCCCGCCTCCGGGTACAGGACCTTGTCGAGGTTGGTGAGCTTCAGCTCACGCCCGTCGACCTCGACCACGCGGTTCTCGGCCACGGGCTATTTCGAGGACTTCGCCTTGGCGCGGGAGGAGCGTTTGGATTTGGCCGGCGCTTTCGCCTTCGTGGCGCGTTTGCGTTTCGGCTTGCCGGCTCCGTCGCCTTTGGTGTCTTTCACCGCGGCGATGCTCTCCTCCAGCGCCGCCATCAGGTCGGGCGCCTTGGTCGCCTTCGGCGCCTCGGTCTCCGGCGCGACGATCTCCTTGCCTTCGGCCTTGCGTTCGATCAGCCCCAGCAGCTGCTCGCGGTACTCGTCGCGGTAGCCGGCGGGGTCGAACGCGGTGCTGAGCGAGTCGATCAGCTGCTCGGCCATTTCCTGCTCTTTTTTCGCCACCTTCTCCCGTTTCTCCGGCAGCACGTCGTCCAGGTCGGAGGGCGGGACTACCTCGTCGGCGAACCGCATCGTGGTCAGGGTCAGGACCCCGTCGGCGGGGCGGATCGCCGCCAGGTGCTCCTTGTTGCGGAAGACGAAGCGGGCGATCGCCACCTTTCCGGAGGCCTCCATCGCCGCCGCCAGCAGGGAGTAGGCCTTCTCGGCGCCGTCGGCGGGGCCGAGGTAATAGGGGCTGTCGAAGTACATCGGGTCGATCTCGTCGAGATCGACAAAGTCCTGGACGTCGATCGCACGGCTCTTCTCCGGCGCCAGCGCTTCCATCTCTTCTTTGGTCAGCGGTACGTACTGGCCCGGGGTGATCTCGAAGGCCTTGACGATGTTCTCGTAGGGGACCTCCTCGTCGGTCCCTTCGGCGACCCGGCGGTGGCGGATCCGGGCGCTGTCGGACTCGCGGATCTCGCGCAGCGAGATGCTCCGCCGCGCCACGGCGCTGTACAGCTTCACGGGCACATTGAGGAGCCCGAAGCTGATCGAGCCGCTCCAAATCGCTCTTGCCATCAGCGCATCACCTACCCGGATTGTTCCAGTCGAAGGCCGTCGACGGAAATTCGCCGACGGCACCGGGAGGCATCTTGCGCGCCGGCGGGTGCGATCATCCGCCGGTGCTGTTCGAGCTGCGAGAGGTCGGGCTCACCCGCGGCGGACGGCCGGTCCTCGACTCGGTCAGCGCCGCGATACCGGTGGGTGCGACCGCGATCGTCGGCCCTTCGGGCAGCGGCAAGTCGACTCTGTTGCGGCTGCTGAACCGCCTCGCCGACCCCGACCGCGGCGAGATCTCCTACCGGGACCGCGCCCTGGCGTCCTGCGAGCCGCTGTCGCTGCGGCGCGAGGTCGCGCTGGTACCGCAGCTGCCGGCTCTGCTCGAGGGCACGGTCGAGTCGAACCTCCGTTACGCCGCCGGGCTCGCCGGCAGGTCGCTCGAGCTGGAGCGCTGCCTGAGGCTTGCCGGCCTCGGCCCGGAGTTCGCCGGCCGTGACGTCGCCAAGCTCTCGGTCGGCGAGCAGCAGCGGACGATGCTCGCCCGGGCGCTTGCCCAGCGCCCCGACGTCCTCCTGCTCGACGAGCCGACCTCGGCCCTCGACCACGTCGCCCGCGACGCGATCGAGGCGGCGCTGGCCGAGCTGCGTCGGGAGCTGGAGATCTCGGTCGTCCTCGTCACCCACGATCCCGAGCAGGCGCGCCGGCTCGGCGAGTGGGTGGTGCGGATCGAGTCCGGCCGCGTGGTCGGCGCGGGCCCGCTGAGCGAGGTGCTGGCGTGAGCACCTCGATCCAGGTCGACCTCTGGCAGGTGGCCGCCTCGCTGGCCCTGGTCGCCCTCGCCGCGGCGATCTCCTTCTGGCGCCAGGCCGACCTCGAGCGCGACATCGTCGTCGCCACGGTCCGCTCGATCGTCCAGCTGACCCTGGTCGGGTACGCGATCAAGCTGATCTTCGAGGCCGACACGATCTGGCTGGTGCTGGTGCTGCTCGCTGTGATGGTCGTCTTCGGCGCCCTCACCGCCCGCCACCGCGCCGACAAGGTCCCGAACTCCTTCGGGCCGCTGCTGATCGCCCTGGCACTGGCTGGGGCCGGCACGCTCGGGCTCGTCGTCGCGCTCGGGATCTTCGACCCGACGCCGCGCTACCTGGTCCCCGTCGGCGGGATGGTGATCGGCAACGCGATGACTGCCTCGGCGGTGGCGCTGAACCGGCTCGGCGATGAGATGCACGACTCGCGGGCGCGGATCGAGGCGACGCTTGCGCTAGGCGCCACCGCCAGCGAAGCGGCGGCACCGACCGTCCGCAGAGCCCTGCGCTCGGGGATGATCACCCTGGTCGACTCGACCAAGACCACGGGCCTGATCTTCTTCCCGGGAACGATGGTGGGAATGCTCCTCGCCGGCGCCGACCCGACCGACGCGGTCCGCCTGCAGCTGATCCTCCTCTACGCCCTGCTCGGCAGCGTCGCGATCTCAGCCCTGGTCGCGACGACCCTCGCCTACCGCAACTTCTTCACCCCGGCCCAGCAGCTGCGCGAGCCCGCCACGGGCGCCTCTGAGTTTCCATAGGCTGGCGCGCTGATGGCCAACCCGATCGTCTTCTCCGGCATCCAGCCGACCGGCCGCAAGCACCTCGGCAACTACATCGGCGCGATCCGCCAGTTCGTCGAGGGCCAGGAGCGCGGCGAGCCGGCGATCTTCTGCATCGTCGACCTGCACGCGATCTCGGTGCCCTACGACCCGGCCGAGCTGCGCGAGCGGCTCTACGACACCACCGCGATCCTGCTCGCCGCCGGCCTCGACCCCGAGCGATGCATTCTCTTCCGCCAGTCCGACGTCCGCGAGCACACCGAGCTCACCTGGCTGCTCTCCGCGGTAACCGCCCACGGCGACCTCAACCGCATGACCCAGTTCAAGGACAAGGCCGCGAAACAGCGCGAGCTGGTCCCCGCGGCGCTCTTCCTCTACCCGGTGCTGCAGGCCGCCGACGTGCTCGCCTACGGCGCCACCGAGGTCCCGGTCGGCGAGGACCAGCGGCAGCACATCGAGCTGACGCGGGAGATCGCCCGCCGCTTCAACGAGCGCTTCGGCGAGACCCTGGTCGAGCCCGAGCATGTGGTCCCCGAGATCGGCGCCCGGATCATGGACCTGCAGGAGCCGGGGGGGAAGATGTCGACTACCGGGGCGACCGAGGCCGGCACCGTCTACGTGCTCGACGAGCCCGAGGCGATCCGCAAGAAGCTCGGCAGCGCCGTCACCGACTCCGGCCGCGAGATCGCCCGCGGTCCCGACAAGGCCGGGATCGCCAACTTGATCGACATCCTCGCCGTCGCCCGCGGCATTGACCAGGCCGAGGTCGAAGCCGAGTTCTCCGGCGCCGGCTACGGCGACTTCAAGCAGGCGGTCGCCGACGGCGTGGTCGAGCTGCTGGCGCCGGTCCGCGAGCGCTACGCGGAGCTGCGCCCCGACGAGGCCGCGCTGGAGGCGGCGCTCGCCGCCGGTGCCGAGAAGGCACGGGCGATCGCTTCGGGCACGCTCGCGGAGGTCCGCGACCGCATGGGCATCGGCCCGTCGCGTTAAGTTGACCGCGTGACCGTCGCCGAGCTCGATCTCGACCTCGACATCTTCGCCGGGCCGTTCGACCTGTTGATGGCGGTCGTGCTGCGCGAGGAGGTCAACCTGCTCGAGCTGGAGCTGGGCGAGGTGGTCGTCGCCTACGTCGAGCACCTCGAGCGCGAGGGCGAGCTGGAGCTGGAGGTGGCGACCGAGTTCCTGGTCCTGATCGCGGCGCTGCTGGAGCTGAAGTCCCGCCTGATGCTGCCGCGCCCTGAGGACGACCTCGACGAGCTCGGGCCCGAAGAGGCGGTCGAGGAGCTGCTGGCGCGGATGCTCGAGTACCGGCGCTATCGCGACGCCTCGGCCGAGCTGGCGGAGCGCTTCGAGTCCCAGAGCGGGTACCTGTACCGCTCGGCGCCGCTGCCGGCCGAGCTGCGCCGGGTCGCGGTCGACGCCGCCGTCGCCGTCTATGACCCCGACCGGCTCGGCGCCGCGCTCGGCGACCTGCTGACCGAGCCGGCCCGGCTCGACGTCAGCCACATCCGGCCCACGGTCTCCCTCGAGCGCCGCCTGCAGGCGCTGCGCAGTGCCCTCTCTGGCCGCTCGGACATCGACTTCGACGAAGAGTTCGGCGGCGAGGACCGGCTGACCCAAGCGGTCACCGTGTTCGCCCTGCTCGAGCTCTACCGCCGGGGAGAGGTCACCTGGGAGCAACAGGAGAACTTCGGTCCGATCCGCGTGCGCAGGGCGGGGGCGCGATGAGCGACCTCGCCCGCACCGTCGAGGCACTGCTCTTCCTCTCCGCCCAGCCGGTCGCGGTTGCCGACCTGGCGGAGGCGGCGGAAGCGACGGAGGGCCAGGTCGAGGAGGCGATCGAGCTGCTGCGCGAGGACCTCGCCGAGGGCCGGCGGGGCGTCGTCCTGCGCGAGGTCGCCGGCGGCTTCACCCTGGCCGGCGACCCGGCCAGCGAGGTGGCGGCGCGGCGCCTCTTGGCCAAGCCGCGCACCCCGCCGCTGACCCAGGCCCAGGCGGAGACGCTGGCGATCGTCGCCTACCTGCAGCCGGTCTCGCGGCCGGAGATCGCCCGGATCCGCGGCGTCAGCTCCGAGTCGGCGGTTCAGAGCCTGGCCGAGCGGGGGCTGATCGAGGAGTCGGGGCGTTCGCGTTTCGGCGCCGCGATCTTCAAGACCTCGGAGTTGTTCGAGCGGCTCTTTGGCCTCTCCGGGCTGGACCAGCTTCCCGATCCGTCGAAGTTCGACCCCACTCCGGAGGACGCGCGGGAGCTGCGGGAGAGGCTCTTGAAGGCGGGGGAACAAAGGGCCGAGCCTTGACGGAGGGGAGTCGGGGGAGGGCTCGCCGTCGCAACAGCGGGGAGGCTCCGTCGAGCCCTCCCCCGACTCCCGTCTCGTGAGGCTGGCGAAGTTCCTGGCCCACGGGGGGATCGCCTCCCGCCGTCGCGCGGAGAGCATTATTTCCTCGGGTCGGGTCACGGTTTCGGGAGAGGTCGTTCGGGACCCGGCGAGGGATGTCGGGGAAGAAGACGACGTTCGGGTCGATGGCTCTCCGGTAGGGGTCGAGGAGCTGGAGGTTTGGGCCGTCAACAAGCCCGCCGGGGTCGTCTCCACCGCTCGCGAGCCGGGCAGCCGGCCGGCGGTGGTCGAGCTGGTCGACTCGGCGGCTCGGCTCTACCCGGTCGGCCGACTCGACGCCGACTCGACCGGCCTGCTTCTGCTCACCAACGACGGCGAGCTGGCCAACCGGCTTACCCACCCCCGCTACGGAGTCGCCAAGACCTACCGCGCCCGGCTCGGCGGCCGCATCGCCGACCGCGACCTCGAGCGGCTGCGCCGCGGCGTCAAGCTCGAGGACGGGCCGACCGCCCCGGTCGAGGTGAGGCGGCTCAGCGAGCGTGAGATCGAGGTCGTGCTGCGCGAAGGACGCAACCGCCAGCTGCGGCGGATGATCGAGGCGGTGGGCAACCGGGTGGTGGCGCTGTGTCGTGTCGGCTTCGGCTCGCTCGCCCTCGGCCGGCTCGCCGAGGGGGGCGCGCGGCGACTCTCGGACCGGGAGATCGCCCGGCTCTGGAAAGATGCCGGGCGATGACGGTCGGCCGCGACAACGGACCCCCGGCGCGGCTCTTTGCCGTGCGCGGCGCGGCGCAGGCCGGGGCCAACGAGCACGACGCGATCCTCTCGGCCACCGAGGCGCTGATGCACGAGCTGATCGAGCGCAACGATCTCGACCCCGCGGAGATGGTCAGCTGCGTCTTCACCGTCACCGATGACCTCAACGCCGAGTTCCCCGCCGTCGCCGCCCGCCGGCTCGGCCTCGACTCGGTGCCGCTGCTCTGCTGCCGTGAGATCCCGGTGCCCGGTTCGATGCCCAGGGTGATTCGAGTGATGCTCCACTTCTACGCCCCGGTGGGCCACGAGCCGGTGCATGCCTACATCGGTGAGGCGCAGAAGTTGCGCACCGATCTCGAAGCCGCCCAGTAGATCATCGTCCGTCAGAATCGGCGGACGATGACCGTCACTTTCGCCGAGAAGCTGGCCCGGATGCCGGGCTACCAGGCCGGGGTCCCGACCGGGCAGGCACCCGAGGCGATCGCCTCGGGGCGGATCGCCCAGCTGGCCTCCAACGAGTCGCCGTTCCCGCCGCACCCGAAGGTGGTCGAAGCGATCGAGCGGGCGGCGCGGGTGATGCACCGCTATCCCGACCCCGACGCCACCCTGCTGCGCCGGCGGATCGCCGAGCGCTACGAGGTTGAGCCCGGCCGGGTCGCGGTCGGCAACGGCTCCTGCGAGATCCTGCTCGCCGCCGCCGAGGCTCTCTGCGAGCCGGGGGCGGAGATCCTCTACGCCTGGCCTGCCTTCTCGATGTATCCCTACCTGCCGGCGTTGACCGGCGCGCGCGAGGTCCGTGTGCCGCTGGCCGAGGGCGACGTCCACGACCTCGATGCGATGGCCGCCGAGGTGACCGCGGCGACCCAACTGGTGCTCGTCTGCAATCCCAACAACCCGACCGCGACCCACATTCCGGCTGCCGAGGTGGCCGAGTTCTGCCAGCAGCTTCCGTCCCACGTAACCGTCGTCCTCGATGAGGCCTACGTCGAGTTCCAGACCGACGATGACCCCGACACCACCCTGGACCTGCTCGGCGACTTTCCCAACCTGGTCGTGCTGCGGACCTTCAGCAAGTGCTACGGCCTCGCCGGGCTGCGGGTCGGTTACGCGATCGGGGCCACTGGTTTCCGCGCCGCGGTGGATGCGGTGCGTCAACCGTTCAGCGTCAACGCCCTCGCCCAGGCCGCGGGGGCGGAGGCGATCCTGCACCAGGACGACGTTCTGCGCCGGGTCGAGAACGTGGTCGCCGAACGGCTCCGGGTTGAGGAGGGGCTGCGCGAGCTTGGCCTGCAGACCTCCGAGACGCAGGCAAACTTCTCCTGGATCGACCTCGGCAAGGCCGATGAGGAGACGGTGGTGGCGGGACTCGCCGAGCGCGAGATCGCGGTGCGCCCGGGAACGCCGCTCGGATCCTCTGGCCACATCCGGGTCAGCTATGGCACCGGCGAGGAGAACGACCGCTTCCTCGGCGCTTTGCCGGAATTTCTCGACTAATCCCGAGCCACCTGCTACAAAGACCACAAGGTGAAGAACATGGCCATACCCCCGGACGGCCACAGTGCGCCCGGCGCCGTCCACGGTTCTGGCCGTTTCACCTATTGGCGATTTAACTAGGCGTCCCGGCCTGGCGGCAACTCGCCGCGCCAAGACTCTTCCGGCCGGGCGCCGACCCTTGATCGGGATCCCAGCTGCTCGCGCGGGGCGGGAGCAGGCGACCAGAAAGTACGATTTTATGAATTTGGAGAGGGGCGAAGGCAAAATGATCACCGGAATGCAGGAGGGCGCCAAACGAGATCGTGTCCGGGACCAGCGGATCGGCAAAGTCGTCGAGCTGGCGACGCCGGAAGCATTGCTTGAGGAGCTGTCGCTCGGCTCGGAGCGAGCGAAAGCCGTGGTGAAAGGCCGTGAAGAAGTCGTCGACGTGATGCACGGGCGCGACGAGCGGCTGATGGTGGTCGTCGGGCCGTGCAGCGTCCACGACCCGAAAGCGGCGCGCGAGTACGCGACCAGGCTGAGCGCTACCGCTCGGGACCTCGGCGACCGGCTGCTGGTCGTGATGCGGGTCTACTTCGAGAAGCCGAGGACCACGACCGGGTGGAAGGGGCTGATCAACGACCCCCACCTGGACAACTCAGGCGACGTCAACGCGGGCCTGCGGACCGCCCGCAAACTGCTGCTCGAGGTGCTCGACCTCGGCCTCCCGATCGGGTGCGAGTTCCTCGACCCGATCACGCCGCAGTACATCTCTGACACCGTCGCCTGGGGGGCGATCGGTGCGCGCACGTCTGAGAGCCAGACCCACCGGCAGCTCGGTTCCGGTCTCTCGATGCCGATCGGGTTCAAGAACCGCACCGACGGCAACATTCAGGTCGCGGTCGACGCGGTTCGCGCCGCGGCTGTGCCGCACGCGTTCGCCGGTATCGACGACGCTGGCGCGCCGGCGATCCTCCACACCACCGGCAATCCCGACTGCCACATCATTCTCCGCGGCGGTCACGGGATGCCGAACTACCACGTGCCGGACGTCGAGGACGCGCTGGTCACGCTCGGCGTCGCCGGCCTGTCTGAGCGCCTAGTGATCGACGCCTCCCATGACAACAGCAGCAAGGACCCCGAAAAGCAGTTCTTCGCCGCCGGCGAAATTGCCGACCAGATCGCCGACGGCAGCAAGGCGATCGTCGGGGTGATGCTGGAGTCCTTCCTGGTCGAGGGACGCCAGGACCTGCGACCGGGAGAGAAACTCACTTACGGCCAGTCGATCACCGACCCGTGCATGGATTGGGAGGACACGGTGTCGGCGCTGGAGCGGTTCGCTTCGGCAGTGGAAGCGCGGCGCAGTTGACCGGTGGCCGCTAGATTCGCCGTCCTTGGGGTGGGCCTGATCGGGGGTTCGATCGGGCTCGCCGCGAGGCGGCGGCTCGGGGCGGAGGTCGCCGGCTGGGGGCCGAGGCGGGCGACCGTGGAGCAGGCCCTGCGCGCCGGCGCGCTCGATCATGGCGCGGACACGGTCGCGGAGGCCTGCGAGGGCGCCGAGGTTGTCTTCTGCGCCGGGCCGGTCGGCGCGCTCCCGGAGCTGGTTGCCGAGGCGCTGACCGTTGCCGGCCCCGACGCGGTGGTGACCGACGTCGGCTCGACCAAGCGCGAGCTGGTCGCGTCACAGGGGGGCGATGAGCGCTTCATCGGCGGACACCCGCTGGCCGGTGCGGAGACCGCTGGCATCGGCAACGCCCGCGCCGACCTCTTCGAGGGCGCGCGCTGGTACCTGACCCCGACAGACCGCTCCAGCGGTCTCCTCTACGACAAGCTGCAGCGAACAATCGCCGGGCTCGGCGCGCGCCCGCAGGCGATCGGGGCCGATGCCCACGACCGCCTGATGGCCGCCGTCAGCCACATGCCGCACGTTCTCGCCAACGCCCTCGTCGCGGAGGCGGCGACGGGGCTGTCCGAGGATTCCGAGGGCACCGCGGTCGAGGTCGGGCCGAGTTTCCGCGACATGAGCCGCGTCGCCGGCTCCAACCCGGCGATCTGGGCCGACATCTTCGCCAGCAACCGCGACGCGGTCGCCGATTCGGTCGAGTCGGTGGCCACTCGGCTGAGCGAGGCTGCGGCGTTGATCCGGAGTGGGGACAGCGAGGCCGTCGGCGCCTGGCACGCGGCCGCCGGCGAGGCCCGGCGGGCACTGCTGGAGGGGGAGTCCCAGGTGGGCCCCCTGCGGGAGCTGCGGATCGTCGTCGCCAACAAGCCCGGGACGATCGCCGAGCTGGCGCTGGCGCTCGGCGAGGCCGGGGTCAACATCGAGGACATGGCGCTGCACCCCGCGCCCGACATGAGCTCCGGCGCGGTAACGCTGTGGGTTGCGGGCGACGAGCAGGCCGAGCGGGCGGAGCAGCTGGTCCGCGAGCTCGGCCACACCGTCACCGTGCTCGGCGACGGCGAGTAGGGTCGCCCCCATGACCCGCTTCGATCCCGCCGGGCCCCTGCGCGGATCCCTGCGTCCACCGGCCGACAAGTCGATCTCCCACCGGGCGGCGCTGATCGCGGCGATGGCGGAGGGAGAGACGGTCGTCGAGGGCTATCTGGACGCCGCCGACACCCGCTCGACCCTGAACGCGGTCGTCGCGCTGGGCGCTGGAGTGGAGGAGATGGGATCCGGGTCGCCGGCCGAGCGGTCCCACCGCGTCCGCGGCGTCGGCTTGCGCGGCCCGCGGTCCGCCGCGATCGACGTCGGCAACGCCGGCACGCTGCTGCGGCTCCTTCCTGGCTGGCTCGCGGGGCAAGAAGGCGGCGAGTGGACGCTCGACGGCGACGACTCGATCCGGCGGCGCCCCGTTGACCGGGTCGCCGCGCCGCTGCGAGCGATGGGCGCGAAGCTCGAGTGCGAGGAAGACCGACTGCCACCGCTGCGCATCGAGGGCGCATCGCTGCGTGGCACCGAGTACCGACTCCCGGTCGCCAGTGCCCAGGTCAAGTCCTGCGTCCTCTTCGCCGGCCTGCTCGCCGAGGGGGAGACGGGGGTGGTCGAGCCGCTGCCGACCCGCGACCACACCGAGCGGATGCTGTGTGCGGCGGGGGCGGCTTTGCGCTGGGAGGGCGATACGGTCGTTGTCTCGCCCGCTGAGCGACTCGCGATCGACCGATTCGTCGTTCCCGCCGACTTCTCTTCCGGTGCCTTCTTCATCGTCGCCGGGCTTTTGGTGCCCGGCAGCAAGATCCTGGTCGAGAATGTTGGGCTTAACCCGACCCGGACCGGCCTGCTCTCGATTCTCGAGCGGATGGGGGCGCGGATCGACGGCGGTTTGGGCGGGGACGAGAGAGGCGAGCCGATCGGCGAGGTCCGGGTCCGTGCCTCCGAGCTGCGAGGGACCGAGGTCGGCGGCGCCGAGATTCCGCTGGCGATTGACGAGCTGCCGCTGGTCGCTCTGGCCGCCTGCTTCGCCGAGGGCACGACGACGATCCGCGATGCGGCCGAGCTGCGCCGCAAGGAGTCGGACCGGATCGCGACCGTCACCGCCGCCCTGACCGCGCTCGGCGGCAGGGTCGAGGCCACCGAGGACGGCATGGTGATCGAGGGGTCCGGCGGCCTGCGCGGCGGCTCCGTCGACTCCCAGGGCGACCACCGGATCGCGATGCTTGGCGCCGTCGCCGGCCTCGCCTCCCGCGAGGGCGTCGAGGTGGCCGGGATGGAGGCCGCCGCCGTCAGCTACCCGGGCTTCGAGACCGACCTCGCCTCGCTGGTCGGCGTTGGCTGAGACCCGGCCGTAGGCTGCCGCCCATGGTGATCGCGATCGACGGCCCCGCCGGGGCCGGCAAGTCCTCAGTCGCCCGCGCGGTCGCGGCCGAGCTGGGCTTCACCTTCCTCGACTCCGGGGCGATGTACCGGTGCGCCGCTCTGGCCGCGATCGAGAGCGGCACCGATCTCGGTGACGGCGAGGCGCTCGGCTCTCTTTCCAGCAGCCTCGACATCCGGCTCGATGGCAGACGGGTCCTGCTCGGCGAGCGCGACGTCAGCGCCGAGATCCGCGAGCCCGCTGTCACCGCCGCCGCCTCCCGGGTCTCCACCCATCCCTCGGTGCGGGAGGCGATGGTCGCCCGCCAGCGGCGGTTGATCGCCGGTGGCCGGTACGTCGCCGAGGGCCGGGACATCGGCACCGTGGTCA
Source organism: uncultured Actinomycetes bacterium (assembly GCA_963832155.1). Classification (GTDB taxonomy): domain Bacteria; phylum Actinomycetota; class Thermoleophilia; order Solirubrobacterales; family 70-9; genus VAYN01. Next base: position 2,005,106 of record CAWHTB010000002.1, on the reverse strand, counting down.
GCCCCGAGGCCCCGTTGAAGGTCTTCCTCACCGCCTCCGACGAGGAGCGAGCGCGACGGCGCGCGGCCGAGACCGGCGAGGACTTGGAGTCGGTGCTGGACGCCCAACGCCGCCGCGACGCCCGCGACACCGAGCGGGAGCACGGCGCCCTGCGAGCCGCGGAGGACGCGGTCGGGGTGGATACCACTGATCTCAGCCTCGAAGAGGTCGTCGGCCGGGTTGTTGCGCTGGCGCGCGAGCGGGGTCTGACGTGAGCCGGCTCCCAACCGTCGCCGTCGTCGGCTTCCCCAACGTCGGCAAGAGCACTCTGGTCAACCGCCTGGTCGGCGGCAACGAGGCCGTCACCGCCGCCGAGCCCGGCGTCACCCGGGACCGCAAGCGCCTCCCCACCGAGTGGAATGGGGTCGCTTTCGAGCTGGTCGACACCGGCGGCGTCGACCTCGAGGACGAGGCCGAGCTGGCACGCGACGTGCAGGCCCAGGCGCGGCTGGCGATCGCTGAGGCCGACGCCGTGGTGATGGTCGTCGACGGGCGCGCCGGGCTGCGGGCCGGCGACGCCGAGCTGGCGAAGACGTTGCGCGGCGCCGACGTCCCTGTCCTGGTCGCGGTCAACAAGGCCGACCGCCCCGGCGAGCACCACCTCACCGCCGAGTTCCACGCCCTCGGCCTCGGCGAGCCGGTGGCGGTCTCCGCCACCCACGGCCTCGGCAGCGGCGACCTGCTCGACGCGGTGGTCGGCGCGCTCGGCGAGCGGCCGTCGCGGCCCGACGAGGACGAGGCCGTCCGGGTGGCGGTGATCGGCCGCCCCAACGTCGGCAAGTCCTCCCTCGTCAACGCCTTCCTCGGTTCCGACCGGGTGATCGTCTCCGACCGCGCCGGGACCACCCGCGACGCGATCGACACCGAGCTGGAGGTCGAGGGACGGCGGACGATCCTGGTCGATACCGCCGGCCTGCGGCGACGCTCCAAGGTGGCGGGGACGGTCGACTACTACGCGCAGCTGCGCTCCGAACGGGCGGCCGAACGCGCCGACGTCGCGATCGTCGTTTGCGACGCCTCCGAGGGGGTGACGGCGGAGGACCTTCGGGTGGCGGAGATGGCGATGAAGGCCGGGTGCGCGACGCTGCTCGTGCTCAACAAGTGGGACGTCGGCGAGAAGACCGACATCGACGATGCCCGCGCCCGGGTCGAGCGCAAGCTGCGGCTGCGACCGGCGGTGATCACCTGCTCGGCGAAGCACGGCCGCAACGTCCCGGCCCTGCTGCCGCGGGCGCTGGAGCTCGCCGACCGCGCCGCCGAGCGCATCCCGACCCCGAAGCTCAACCGGTTCGTCTCCGACGTCGTCGCCAAAACTCCGCCGCCGTCGCGGCGCGGCCGCCGCCTGCGCCTCTACTACGCGGCCCAGGTGGGAGAGCGGCCGCCACGGGTGGCGATCCAGGTCAATGACCGCAAGCTGATCAGCCGCGACTGGGCCTACCACCTGGAGAACCGGATGCGGGAGGCCTATGGCATGGAGGGCGTTCCATTGGTGATCGACTTCGTGCCCCATACGGGCCGGCGCCGCTAGGTAAATCGATCATCTAGGCTTTCCGCCATGCCAGAGACCAAGCCACTCGCTGAGGGCGAGTACCTGTTCACGTCGGAGTCCGTCACCGAGGGTCACCCGGACAAGGTCTCCGACCAAATCTCCGACGGCGTCCTCGACGCGATCATGGCCGAGGACCCGGGTGGCCGGGTCGCCTGCGAGACCCTGGTCAACACCGGGATGGCGGTCGTCTCCGGCGAGATTTCGACCGAGGTCCACCTCGACATCCCCGAGATCGTCCGCGAGACGATCCGCAAGATCGGCTACGACCACGGCGACTACGGCTACAGCTGCGACCACATCTCCGTCCTGGTCTCGATCGACAAGCAGTCTCCCGACATCGCCCAGGGCGTCGATGCCTCGCACGAGACCCGCGCCGGGGGCGAGGACGACGAGCTGCTGATCGCCGGAGCGGGGGACCAGGGAATGATGTTCGGCTACGCCAGCGACGAGACCGAGGCGCTGATGCCGATGCCGATCCATATCGCCCACCGGCTCGCCGAGCGCCTGGCCGCGGTCCGCAAGGACGAGACGCTCGCCTACCTCGGCCCCGACGGCAAGACCCAGGTCTCGGTCCGCTACGCCGGCGGCCGGCCGGTCTCGATCGACAAGCTCCTGATCTCCACCCAGCACGCCGAGGGCGTTGAGTCCGAGACGACGATCAAGCCCGACCTCTGGCAGCACGTGGTGCTGCCGGTGCTGGAGGCGGAGGTGCCGGGGATGTACGACGAGGGCGAGCTGCTCGGCGGCTTTCTCGTCAACCCGACCGGCAAGTTCGTGATTGGCGGCCCGGTCGGCGATGCCGGCCTCACCGGCCGCAAGATCATCGTCGACACCTACGGGGGCATGGCCCGCCACGGTGGCGGCGCCTTCTCCGGCAAGGACCCCTCCAAGGTCGACCGCTCGGCCGCCTACGCCGCCCGCCACGTCGCCAAGAACGTCGTCGCGGCCGGCCTTGCCCAGCGCTGCGAGGTCCAGGTCGCCTACGCGATCGGCGTCGCTCGCCCGGTCTCGCTGATGGTCGAGACCTTCGGCACCGGCGCCCTCCCCGACTCGCGGATCTCCGAGCTGGTCGAAGCCGAGTTCGACATGCGCCCCGGCGCCTTTCGCCGCTACCTCGACCTCCACCGCCCGATCTTCCAGAAGACCGCCGCCTACGGCCACTTCGGCCGCGACGACGACGACTTCACCTGGGAGCGCACCGACCGCGCCGACTCCCTCCGCGCCGCCGCAGGTCTCGAGACCGCCGCGGCGTAACAGCGGCAGGTAGGTCCGGGGCGGGGGAGAACCGACGCCGCTTCCGACCTTTTGGTCCCTATGGGGACCACAAAGTCGGACACGCGGAGTGCGGAGGCCTGGGCGTTGGCGGCGGACCAGCATGGGGTCGTGACGCGGGGTGATCTGATGGGACTCGGGTTCAGCTCTGAGTCGATCAAGCACCGCCTCCAGGCCGGTCGTCTCCATCGGGTGTCGCGCGGCGTGTACGCGGCTGGATCTCCCAGGCTGAGCCGGGAGGGTCGTTGGATGGCAGCGGCGCTCGCGTGTGGAGAGGGCGCGGTGCTGAGCCACCGAAGCGCTGCGGCGCTCTGGGGCATTGGGACCGAGCGAAGGGGCCAGATCGACATCAGCGTGCGACGGCGTTGCGAGATCCAGCGGCCGGGGATTTGTGCCCGCAGTCGGCCATCCTTACCTGCTCGGGATGTCCATAACCACAGACGGATCCCGGTCACGACTCCCGTCTGCACCCTGATCGACCTCGCCACGGAACTCGGTGACCGGAGGCTCGAGCGAGCCGTCAACGAGACCGACAAGCGCGACCTGGTCGATCCCGAGACGCTGCGAGCGGCGATCGAGGAACACGCAGGTCAGCCAGGAGCGCCGCGACTACGCCGCCTCCTCGACCGCGACACCTTCCGTCTCTCGGACTCCGACCTGGAGCTCTTCTTCCGGCCGATCGCAGAACAAGCCGGCCTTCGCCGCCCCTCACCAAACAATGGGTCAACGGCTTCGAAGTCGATTTCCACTGGCCCGACCTCAACTTCGTCATCGAGACCGACGGCCTCCGCTACCACCGCACCCCACTTGCTCAGTCCAGCGATGCTCGGCGTGACCAGATCCATACCGCCGCCGGCCTAACGACCCTCCGCTTCTCCCACCACCAGATCAAGCACGAACCCGCCCATGTCCGCGCCATCCTCATCAAAACGGCCCGAAACCTGAAGCCCGTCCGCCCTGCACCCCTACCTGCAGGTGCGGGTGCAGGGCGGACGGGCTTTTGTCCCGAGTGAGGTCGGCGCGCAGCGGGGGGTCGAAGCCGTGCTGGTCGGGAAGCGAAGTCAGGCCGCGCTGCCCGGTGGCTGCGCCTCGCCCAGCCCGTGCGTTCCCGCTGCCGCGGCCCCAGTCGCCTGGTCGACGCTGTGGACGACGTCGCCGGGGTCGGCGACGCCGGCGAAGACGAAGTTGTAATCGTCGGTGGCGGCAGTGTCGAAGTCGACGTCGCCGATCTGCATCAGGCGCTGGTAGACCGACTGGCGGTAGTTGACGTTCTGCACCCGCTCCAGGCGGGTCTCCTGGATCTCCCGCGAGATGATCCCGCGCTTGATGTTGAGGCGGCGGGTGGTGATCGTGTAGGTCGTCGCGACCCGCTTGACGAAGCCGATCAGGACCGTCAGCCCGAGCACCACGAGGACGATCAGGAAGACGGTGCCGCTACTGGCGCCGGCCAGCTTCGCGATCGCCCCGATCACCGCCGCGACCACGAGCCCCTTGAGGTAGAAGCCGAGGATCGCGCGCCAGGAGGGGTGGCCCTGGAAGATCACCTGCTCTCCGGAGCTGAGGTTGAGGCTCACGGGCGCCAGCATACGGCTTCGGCTTGGGCCTCGCCAGGGTCTCTGGGCGCGGCGTCCCCCGCCGGCCATACGCTCGCCGGGTGACCATCCTCAAGGTCGAGCCGCTTACCACCGCGCGCGCCCTGCGCGGCCCGTTCGACTACCGGCGGCCAGAGGACATGGAGGACGTCGAGGTCGGCAGCGTCGTCCGCGTCCCGTTCGGGCCGAGGCGCCTGCTCGGTGTGGTCGTGGAGCTGGCGGAGGCCTCCGAGCTGCCTCCGGAGCGGCTCGCGGAGCCGATCGAGGCGCTGGAGGCCGGGGCTCCACCGGAGCTGGTCAGGCTCGGCCTCTGGGTCGGCCGGGAGTACTGCTCGACCCCGGCGCGGGGCTTGCAGCTGGTGCTGCCGCCCGGGACCGGCACCGGGGCTGGCGGCCGCGCCGTTCGGTCCAAGCGGGAGCTGCGGGCGGAGATCCTGCCCGCCGGAGAGGCGGCGCTGAGCGGCGGCGAGCGGCTCGGGGTCAAGCAGCGGGCGGTTCTGGAGGCGCTGCGTACGGGAGAGATGTCGGGACCGGAGCTGGCGAGCGCGGTCGGCTCGGACCGCCAGATCCTGCGCCGGCTCGAGCAGCGGGGCTTGATTGCGACTCGCAGTTCGGTGTTGCGCCGGGCGCCCGGGCAGCCGGCCATGAACGCACCGGCTGAGCGACCGCAGCTCCTTCCTGAACAGGCGGAGGCGGTCGCCGCGATCGTCGCCGCTATAGATGGTGAGGCGGGCGCGCCGCGGGAGCAGCTCCTGCACGGCGTCACCGGCTCGGGCAAGACCGAGGTCTACCTGGCGGCGGTCGAGGCGGCCCTGGAGCGCGGCCGGGGGGCGATCGTCCTGGTGCCGGAGATCGGCCTGGCGCCGCAGGCTGTAGCTCGTTTCCGCGCCCGGCTCGGCGACCGCTTCGCCGTCCTCCACTCGGCCCTCTCGGCCGGCGAGCGCTACGACGAGTGGATGCGGCTGCGCCGCGGCGAAGCGAGCGTCTGCGTCGGCCCCCGCTCCGCCGTGTTCGCCCCCGTCCGCGACCTCGGGCTGGTCGTAATCGACGAGGAGCACGACCCCTCCTACAAGCAGGAGGGCGACCCCACCTACGACGCCCGTACCGTCGCCCGCCGGCGGGCTGAGGACACCGGCGCCGTGCTCGTCGCCGGCACCGCCACGCCGCGTCCCGAGTCGTGGCTGGAGCTGCCGCGGTTGGAGCTGCCGAACCGGGTGGACGGCCGCCGCCTGCCGCCCGTCTCGCTCGTCGACATGCGTGAGGCCGACCCTCGTTCGGGGCCGCTGCATCCCGATACCTGGGAGGCGCTCGACGCCGTTCGAGCCAAAGGCGCCAAGGCGATCGTGATGATCAACCGACGCGGTTTCGCGCCCTGGCTCACCTGTCGGTCCTGCGGACACCACTGGAGCTGCCCCAACTGCGACGTTTCCCTGATCGTCCACCGCAACAGCGGCCGCCTGGTCTGCCACCACTGCTCCCACGCCGAACCCGCCCCGCACGCCTGCCCGCAGTGCGCTTCGACCACCCTCGCCCGGGCGGGGGCCGGGACCGAGCGGATTGAGGAACTCCTGACCGAGGGGCTGGCGCCGATGCCGGTCTTCCGGCTCGACTCCGATTCCGCAGCCGAGCGCGGCGCCCACGCACGCATCCTGGCCGGCTTCGGTGAGGCCCGCAGCGGCGTCCTGGTCGGCACCCAGATGGTCGCCAAGGGACACGACTTCCCCGAGGTGACGCTGAGCGCGATCCTCGACGCCGACGCGACCCTGCGCTTCCCCGACTTCCGGGCCGAGGAGCGGACCTTCGCGATGGTCGCCCAGCTGGCCGGCCGCAGTGGCCGCGGTGAGGCCGGCGGCGAGGTGATCGTCCAGACCCTGGCACCCAACGCCTCGAGCATCGAGCACGCCGCACGCCATGACTCCGCCGGCTTCCTGGCCGGCGAGCTGGAGCGCCGACGCGCGCTTCGGTACCCACCGTATTCCCACCTCCTGCGCATCAACTTCTCCTCGGAGCAAGAGGCGCGGCTGGAGACCGCCGCCGCGGCGCTCGCTGCCGAGCTGCGAGAGAGCCTGCCCGGGGACTCCGAACTGCTCGGCCCGGCGCCGATGTTCCGTGTCCGCAACCGCCACCGCCGTCGCATCCTGATCAAGGCCACCGACCGGGCCGGTGCCGTCACTGCAGTGCGGCGGGCGGTCGAGGCCCGAGCCGCCGACCGCTCGCTGAAGGAGGTCTCGATCGGGGTCGACGTCGACCCGCAGTGACCGCCCCAGCGCGGCCTCGGGAGTGCTTAGACTCATCACCGATGAGCGAACCGATCGAAGCCGATAGCGAGGAGCGCGAGCGCGAGGCGGAGCTGCTGGAGCGTCGCGAGGCGGCGCTCGCCAACGTGATCAAGTTCGGCGACCCGGTGCTGAAGAGCAAGGCTTCGCCGGTCGCTTCCTTCGGGCCGGAGCTGCGGGCCGAGGTCGAGCGGATGGTCTCGATCATGCGGGACGGCATGGGCGTCGGCCTCGCCGCCACCCAGCTGGGGATCCTGCGGCGGCTGTTGGTCTTCCAGGCCGGCCCCGACAGCGAGCCGACGGCGCTCGTCAACCCGGTCATCGAGTGGCTCTCCGAGGAGGCGGCGATCGCCGAGGAGGGCTGCCTCAGCCTTCCGCGGATCTCGGTCGACGTCGAGCGCCCGCTCCACGCCCGCATCACCGGCCTCGACGCCGAGGGCGAGGAGGTCACGATCGAGGCCTCGGGCCTGGAGGCGCGGGTTCTCCAGCACGAGATCGACCACCTCGACGGCGTCCTGATCCTCGACCGCACCGAACGCGACCAGCGCAAGGGCGCGCTGCGGGCGCTGCGCGAGGGTGGCAGCTACAGCCCCCCCGCCGAGGAGGACGGCGAGCACGAGGACGAGCTGCGCGAGCCGCGCACCGACGCGTGAGGACCGCCTACCTCGGAACCTCCGACTTCGCCGCCACCGTCCTGCGGCGATTGGCGAACTCGCCGCACCGGCCGGCCCTTGTCGTCACTCCCCCCGACAGCAGGCAGGGGCGGGGGAGGAAGCCGCGGCCGACGCCCGTCGCCGAGGCGGCGGTCGAGCTGGGCATTGAGCTCTTCCGGGCGGAGGACGTCAACTCCCCGCCGGCGCTGGAGGCGATCCGGACGGCTCGCCCAGGGGCGGTCGCCGTTTGCGCCTTCGGCCAACTGATCCGCGAGCCGCTGCTCTCGGAGTTCCCCCTGCTGAACGTCCACCCATCGCTGCTGCCGCGCTGGCGCGGCGCTGCGCCGATCGAGCGGGCGATGATGGCCGGTGATGCGAGCACCGGTGTCTGCGTAATGCGGCTGACCGCCGGGCTCGACTCGGGGCCGGTGGCGTTGGAGGAGGAGGTCGCGATCGGCCCCGAGGAAGACTTCGGCGAGCTGTCGGCGAGGTTGGCGGAGCTGGGAGGAGAGCTCCTGGTCCGCGCCCTCGACCTCCAAGCCGAGGACCAGCTCGAGTTCGCCGAGCAGGATGAGGAGACGGCGACCTACGCGGAGAAGATCGGCCCGGCCGACCGCCGTCTCGACACCTCCCGCCCGGCGAGTGAGCTGGAGGCAAGGGTGAGGGCGCTGACCCCGCACGTCGGTGCCTACCTGGAGACGGCCGACGGGGAGCGCCTCGGCGTCCGCCACGCCAGCGCCGTGGACCTCGACCTCGACCCCGGCGAGGTGCGGGTCGAGGAAGAGGCGCTGCTGGTCGGGTGTGGCGACGGGGCGCTGCGTCTCGAGACCGTCCAGCCACCCGGCGGCAAGCCGATGCCCGTCGACGCCTACCTGCGCGGTCACTCGCCGCCGAAGCTGTGAGCGCCCGCGTCTCGCCGGCGCGATCGCTGGCTTTCGCGACGATCCGCGAGACCTTCGAGGACGGCGCCTTCACCGAGCGGGCCTTCCGCGCCGGCGCCGAGCGCCTCGACCTCGACCCGCGCGAGCGCGCCCAGGCGCAGCGACTCGCCTACGGCGCGGTGCAGCGGCGCGGCACCTCCGATGCGGCGATCGAAGGGCTGGCGGAGCGCTCGACCCGGCTGCTCGACCCGCCCGTCCTCGCCGCCCTCCGACTTGGGCTGTATGAGCTGCTCTTCGCCGACGCGACCCCCGACCACGCCGCAGTCGACCAGGCGGTGGAGCTGGTCAAGGGCGCCGGCGCCGCCCACGCCTCGGGCCTGGTCAACGCGGTGCTGCGGCGGGCGGCGCGCGAGCGCGAGCCGCTGACGGCGTCGCTGCTGGGGGATGACTCGACCCCGGCGAAGGCCGCGGTCGCGCACTCGGCCCCGCTCTGGCTGGTGGAGATGTGGTGGCAGGAGCTGGGCGAGGAGGTCGCCCGGTCGGTGCTCGCCGCCTGCAACGAGCCGGCCGAGGTCGCGGTCCGTGCTTCCAGCCACGACACGGCCTTGGCGAAGCTGCGCGAGGCGGGAGTGCAGGCGCGGCTGTCCGAGGCCGGCTGGCCCCTCTCGCCACCGGAGACGATCGTCGTCGACGGCCGCCTCGGCGAGACCGTCACGCCCGCCGTCGCCGCCGGGGAGCTGACGCCGCAGAGCCGCGGTTCCGCGGCAGTTGTCGAGGTGCTCGACCCGCAGGAGGGCGAGCACGTTCTCGACCTCTGTGCCGGGCCGGGCATCAAGACCGGCCAGATCGCGGCGCGGATGGGCGATCGCGGCGAGGTGATTTCGGTCGAGCTCGACCCCGAGCGCGCCGCCGAAGTCGCCGGCCAGGCGAGCCGGCTGGGCCTTCGCAGCGTCACCGTGGTCGAGGGCGATGCCACCGCGGGCGCGATGTCACCCGGCTTCGACCGGGTCCTGCTCGATGCGCCCTGCTCGGATCTCGGCGCTCTCGCCTCCCGTCCCGACGCCCGGTGGCGTAAGTCTCCGAAGGCGATCGACCGCCTCGCCGGGGTCCAGGGGGTGGCGCTCCGCCATGCCGCGAGCGCCCTGCGGCCGGGCGGGACGCTGGTCTACGCGACCTGCACGATCTCCCGCCGCGAGAACGAGGACCGAGTCGCCGCGCTGCTCGCCGAAGCCGGGACGGGGGAGGTACCGCCGCTGCGACTCGACGACCTCGGGGCGCGGGCGCCGGCACTCGCCTCGGCGGTCGAGCCGAGGTGCCTGCAGCTGCGCCCGGACCGCGATCGCACCACCGGCTTCTTCATCGCTCGACTAAACAGGGATGATTAGGGCGATGAGCACTCCCGAGAACGCCACCCCGGGCCCTAGCCCCCTGGGTCGAGCGCCGTGTCCCAGCTGCGGCGAGCCCTGGCTGCGCCCGACCCAGCTGCCGGGCCGGCTGCGGTGCGTCAACTGCCTCAGCCGGTTCGAACTCGTCTCCCAGTGCCCCGATTGCGGCGAGCACCAGACGATCGCCCGGATGAGCCACACCGAGGACATGCACTGCCAATCCTGTGGTGGTTCAATGCTCCGAGCTGCCTAGTAGGTTCCCCGCCGATGAGCGAGCGAATGCGGGAGTTGATCGAGTCCCCGAGGGTCGCCCCGTCGATCCTCTCGGCCGATTTCTCGCGGCTCGGGTCGCAGGTCACCGAGGTGATGGACGCGGGCGCTCGGGTGATCCACTTCGACGTCATGGACGGCCACTTCGTGCCGCCGATCACGATCGGGCCCCTCGTTGCTAACGGGATCGCCGACCAGGTCCACGATGCCGGCGGGGCGCTCGACGTCCACCTGATGATCGAGGCGCCCGAGCGCCAGATCGCCGCCTTCGCCGAGGCCGGCGCCGACTCGATCACCTTCCACGAGGAGGCGACTCCGCACGCACATCGCACTCTGTCCGCGGTCCGCGAGCTGGGCTGCCTGGCCGGCATCGCGATCAACCCCGGTACCCCACCTGAGGCAGTCGCGGAGCTTCGCGGCCTCGCCGACATCGTCCTCTGCATGACCGTCAACCCCGGCTGGGGAGGCCAGTCCTTCATCCAGTCCTCGCCGGGCAAGGTCGAGCGGCTCGTGCCGCTGGTCGGCGATGCCCGGATCGAGGTCGACGGCGGCATCGACACCGACACCGCAGGCCCAATCGCCGAGGCCGGCGCATCCCTCTTCGTCGCCGGCTCCGCCGTCTTCAGCGCCAAGGATCCCGGCGCGGCGTATGCCGCTATATCGGACGCAGTCACGAGGGACTGAGACCAAGCAGATCAAGGATGCAGGGAGCGCCGTGTGCTCTGCACACAAGCGACCGAAGACGCCGATATGCGCCGGCCTCAGCCCCTCGCGATCAGTGCGCCGGTCACCTCCTGCCACCACGCTTTCTCTGCCGCGTCGACGCCGGGACGCTCAGCCCGTCGCTCGCACCAGTCGGCCAGCGCCCGCCGGCCGCCGACGGCGACGATCCCGGTTCCGGTCACCGCGTAGCGGCCGTCGACGAGGGCGACGAGCGCGGCGTCACCACCGCGGTCGCGGAGTACCGCGAGAACCGGGATGCCATTCAGCTCGCTCAGCGCCGCGTCCTCCTCGCCCGGCTGCGCCGGCCGGACCGTGAACACCTGGGAGGCGGCGCGGCGGGGGAACGGGGGAGGGCTGGGCCTGCCGAGTGGCCCCCGGACCCAGAGGTCGGTCAATTCCTCCACCTCCTCGCGCAGCTCCGAGCGGACGAGGACGTGCAGCTCGTCGCCCTCGCGCAGCTCGGTCGAGCCGCGTGGCGGGATCGCCCGCCCGTCGCGGACGATCACGTTGACCAGCGCCTCTCGCGGCAGTTCCAGCTCGCGCACCGGGTGCCCAACCGCGGCCGCCCCGTCGGGCAGGCGGAAGGCGATCACGTCGCCGCCCATCCGCTGGATCCGGCCCGACTCGAGCAGCCGGCGCGGCAGCGAGGGCTCATCCGTGGTGAGACCGAGTCGTTGCGCCAACGGCTCGAAGCTGGCGCCCTGGATCAGGGTCGAGGTGACGACGACGAAGAAGACGATCGCGAACAGCTCCTGGCCACCGCCGACCCCGGCGACGACCGGAAAGGTGGCGAGCCAGATCGGCGTCGCCCCGCGCAGCCCCGCCCAGCCGAGCATCAGCCGCTCGCGTCCGTTGAGCGGGGCCAGCGCCGTCGCCGCGAACGCCGCGACCGGCCGAGCAAGGAGGATCAGCACCGCTGAGAGCGCCAACCCCTCGAGCGCGACGTCGTCGAGGCTGCTGGGGAAGACCAGCAGCCCGAGCAGGATGAACAGCGCGATCTGGGATACCCAGCCCAGGCCCTCGTGGAAGGCGACGACGCTGCGCTTGGCCGGGATGCTCGCCGAGCCCAGCGCCAGCGCGGTCAGGTAGGTGGCCAGCAGGCCGGAGCCGTGGGCGACCTCCGCCAGGCCGTAGGCGAGCCCCGCGACAGCGACCGTCGCGACCGGGTAGATGCCGTCGGTCGGCAGTCTGATCGCGTTCAGCGCCATCGCCGCGAGCCGCCCGAGCGCGACCCCGATCGCGATCCCGATCGCCAGCTTCAGAGCCAGCAGCCCCGCCATGTCGGCCAGTCCGTAGCCCGGCTCCTGGATCCATTCGATGAAACCGATCACCAGCAACAGGGCGACCGGGTCGTTCATCCCCGACTCCCCCTCCAGCGAGCGCGCCAGGCGGCGCTCCAGGGTCGAGCGGCGCAGCACCGCGAAGATCGCCGCCGAGTCGGTCGCCGCGATCGCCGCGCCGACCAGCAGGCCTTCCAGGGTGCTGAGGTCGAAGATCAGCTTTGCGGCGAAGCCCGCGATCGCGGCGGTGACCACCGTCCCGATCGTCGCCAGCGAGGCCGCGGTCCCGAGCACCGGGCGGATCTCCGACCACCCCGCGGTGAGGCCTCCCTCGAAGAGGATCAGGACGAGGGCGATCGTCCCCAGCGTCCGCGCCAGCTCGGCGTCGTCGAACTCGATCCCGCCGAGCCCCTCCGAGCCGGCCAGCATCCCCAGGGCGAGGAAGAGCAGCAGGCCAGGCACCCGCACCCGGTCGGCCAGCAGCGCCCCAACTATCCCTGCGGTCAGCAGGACGCCTGCTATGAGAATCAGCTCAGCGTCGTGTCCGCCCATCCGCGGACCCTAGTCAAACCTCAGACGTTCTCGTCGATGATCGCCAGTCGCGCCTCCAGCTCCTCGGGCGAGCCCGGGTCGGGAACGTCCTCCGCCCGCTCTCGCGGCCGGCGGTAGACGTAGTAGAGGAGCGAGAAGAGCAGGCCCGCGGAAAGCAGGAAGCCGATCTCGACCCGGCGGAACTCGTCGCCGACGAGCGGCACGAAGTTCCAGCCGATGAAGATCGCCGCGCAAGAGATCCAGCGCACGGCGGCACGACGTACCTGCCCCTGCGCGACGCAGGCCTGATTGATCGTCACCGAGGCGAGGTAAAGACCCATGCCTCCCGTAACCAGCAGCAGGCCGGCACGGTCGTAGGTGAACTTGCCGCTGAAGGCGAGCTGCATCAACTGTGGTCCCGCGATCAGGACGGCGGTCGCGGTGATGGCCGCGAAGGCGAGGATCCCCAGCAGGACCATCCGGATCGTGCGATGGAATTCACGGTCGCTCTCGGCCGCGGTCGATGCGTGCAGGCCGGTGAGGTGGGGGAGGATGCTGGTCGAGACCGACTGGAAGAGCTGCAGCGGCGCCCGGGCGATCATCAGAACGTTGAAGATGAACCCGGCGGCGGCGGCGCCCTCGAGGCCGCGGACGATCAACGGCCCGGCGTTGAGGAAGGCCTGTTCGCTGAACATGATCACCAGCACCGCCGCCGCGAAGCCGCCGCCGTGGGCGAGGGAGAAGTCATCAGCCGGCACGTCCTCCGCTTCGCGTCCGGGCGTGCCGGGCGCGGGGTCCTGCTGCTTCTGGGCTCGTCGGGCGAAGGCGAGCGGGACCACCAACAGGCTCAGCGCCGGTGCCGCGACGATCCCGATCGCCACTGCTGACTGGCCGCTGAGCAGGCCGACCGCGACCAGCACGGCAAAGATCGTGCGGAAGCACGATTCGGAGAGGATCAGCGCGACGAACAGGCCGAAGCGCTGGATGCCGGCGAGGAAGCCGCGGGCGAAGTAGCCCGCCGCGTAGAAGAGGACCGCGGTGAAGAAGACCCAGTAGAGCGTTTCGTTCCCTTCTAGGACGCCATCCTGAATCGGGCCGCGCAGGGCTAGGGCGAGGACCGCGAAGAAGAGCGAGAGGCCGAACTGGATCGTCGAGGCGACCCGCATCGGTTGGCCGATCGGCGCGCCCTTCGTCCGCCGTTCGGAGATGTGCCGGGAGAGCAGCTGTTCGATCGGCCGGTAAAGCGTCGAGATCGTGATGAAGACCGCCGACCAGAGCACGGTGATCTGCCCGTAGTCGGGCTTGGAGAGCGTGTGGGAGGCGATCAGGAAGTAGGCGTAGGTGATTACGCCGGTGAGGCCGACGCCGACCGCCAGGAAGCTCGCCGTCTTGCCGTACTCGGCCGAGGCCGAGCCGCGCCCACCGCCAGCCATCAGGGCTCCTGGCGGGGCTCGCCGGGCTCGTAGTGGGAGGGCTCGACGCCGAGCGCCAACTCAACCCGGCGAACCCGCTCGAAGACGCGCTGGGTCATCACCCGTTGGCCGGCGAGGAGGTCGCCGATCACGCCCAGGGCGAAAAGCTGCACGGCGGCGATGAAGAGGACGGCGCCGAGGATCAGCGACTGGACGTGTCCGCTGGAGTCGCCGTTGAAGATCCAGTCGATCAGGAACGGCATCCACGCGGCCAACGCCAACGCCAGCACCACCAGCCCGGCGGTGGCGAAGGCGCGCAGCGGCTCATACCGGGCGTAGATCCGCAAGATCGCCGGGCCGTTTCGCCGCACGTAGGCACCGGTCGAGTCGGCCAGGCGGGACTCGCGGGTCTGCGGGTTGGTGGCGATCTCGACCTCGTCGACGGCGACCAGCATCTTGCCCGCCTGGATCAGGCTCTCCAGCGTGTAGGTGAAGTTGTCGACGACCAGCAGTCCCAGCGCCGCCTCACGGTTGTAGGCGCGGAATCCGGAGGTGGTGTCGGTGGTCTCGGTGCCGGAGAGCCGCCGCACCACCCAGCTGCCCAGCCGCTGCAGTCCTTTCTTGGAGCCGGAGAAGTGGTCGATCTGGGAGACGCGGCGGTCGCCGACCACCATGTCGGCCTCGCCGGCGAGGATCGGCGCCACCAGCTTGGCGACGTCGGCGCCCCTGTACTGGTTGTCGGCGTCGGTGTTGACGACGATGTCGGCGCCGAGCTTGAGGCAGGCGTCGAGGCCGGCCTGGAACGCCGCAGCGAGGCCCTTGTTGTTGGTCAGCCGGACGACGTGGTCGACCCCGCATTCGCGCGCCACCTCGACCGTGCGGTCGGTGCTGCCGTCGTCGATCACCAACAGCTCGACCCGGTCGATCCCGTCGAGCTGTCGCGGCAGGTCTGCGACCGTCGCCGGCAGCGTCGCCTCCTCGTTGAGACAGGGGATTTGAACGATGAGCTTGGTCACGGGATTGTCAGCGTATTTGGGCGGGTGGCGGTGGAAGCTAGAATGGGTTGATTGACTCGTCAATCGGTTTAATGAATTCCCCGCTCACCGATACCGATCGGGATCTGCTCAAGCGCACGCTCGAGCTGGCTGAACGCGGTCGGGGACGGGTCAGCCCGAACCCGCTGGTCGGCGCGGTGATCGTGCGGGGCGGGGAGGTTATCGGCGAGGGGTTCCACGCTGAGCTGGGCGGGCTGCACGCGGAGCGGGCGGCGCTCGAGGACTGCCGGGCGCGGGGCGAGGACCCGGCCGGGGCGACGATGTACGTCAGCCTCGAGCCCTGCGCGCACCAGGGCCGCCAGCCGCCCTGCGTCGAGGCGATCCTCGAGGCCGGCATCGCTCGGGTCGCGATCGCCTCGGAGGACCCGAGCGAGAAGGCGGCCGGACGCGGTCCCGGGATCCTTCGCGACGGCGGCGTCGAGGTCGAGTTCGCCGCCGGCGCCGAGGCGAACGCCGCGCGCCTCCTCAACCAGCCCTTCCGCAAGCACGCCCGCACCGGGCTGCCCTTCGTTGTCCTCAAGCTGGCGATGACCGCCGACGGCGAGACCACGACCGCTCCCGGTGAGAGCCCGTGGATCTCGGGCGAGGAGAGCCGCGCCCTCGTCCACCGCTGGCGCGCCGAATCCGACGCGATCGCCGTCGGCATCGGCACCGCCCTAGCTGACGACCCCCTGCTCACCGCGCGCGGCCCTGACGACCCGCGCCAGCCAATCCGGATCGTCTTCGACTCCCAGGCGCGAGTGCCGCTCGATAGCCAGCTCCTCCGAACTCTCGACCAGTCCCCGGTGCTCGTGATCATCGCGCCCGAAGCTGACCCCGACCGCGTCTCCGCTCTGCGCGATGCCGGCGCTGAGGTCCTGGTCGCCGGTGGCGATACTTCCGCTGATCGCATCCACGCTGCGCTCTCCGACCTCGGCCGCCGCGGGATCACCAGCCTCTTCCTGGAGGGGGGCCGCAGGCTGGCCTCCGCTTTCCAGGCTGCCGACCAGATCGATGAATCGCGAATCTTCGTCGCGGGCCAAGCCGGCGAGGACACTTTGACCACGACCCGGCTCAAGGAGTGGTGAGGTGTTCACGGGATTGATCGAGGACGTGGGCAGGATCGAGAGCATCGACGGTGGCAGCGATGGTGCGCGACTGCGAATCGAGACTCGGCTGGCCAACGAGCTGGCGGTCGGAGACTCAGTGGCCGTCGACGGGGTCTGCCTTACCGCCACCGCGGTAGACGGCACCGGTTTCGAGACCGAGGCGATGAACCAGACGCTGGAGGTGACCGCTCTGGGCGGCGCCGAGCCGGGAAGCCGCGTCAACCTCGAGCCGGCGATGAAGGCTTCCGACCGGCTCGGCGGGCACATCGTCCAGGGGCACGTCGACGGGGTGGGGGAGGTGCTCTCGGTCGAGGAGGACGGCATTGCCCGGCGCCTCCGTGTGGAGTTGCCGGCCGAGCTTCTGCGCTACGCGATCGACAAGGGCTCGATCGCGCTCGCCGGCGTCAGCCTGACCGTCGCCGAGCTAGGCGATTCCTGGCTCGAGGTGTCGCTGATCCCGGAGACCTTGGAGCGGACCAACCTCGGCGAAGCCGCCCCGGGACGCAAGCTGAATGTCGAGTGCGACGTCGTCGCCAAGTACGTGGAGCGTTTGGTGGCACCATTCGCCGGAAAGGAGCACCCGTGAGCCATATGACCGAGACGCAGAGAGAAGACCAGAGGACCGCCACCGGGCAGAGCCCGTTCGCGACGATCGAGGAGGCGGTCGAGGAAATCCGCCGCGGTCGCATGGTCGTCGTCTGTGACGGCGAGGACCGCGAGAACGAGGGCGACCTGGTGATGGCGGCCCAGTTCGCCACCCCCGAGGCGATCAACTTCATGGCCAAGGAGGCGCGCGGGCTGATCTGCCTGGCGCTGACCGCCAAACGCTGCGAACAGCTCGGCCTCAACCTGATGGCGGCCAAGAACGAGGCGCCGCTGCAGACCGCGTTCACGGTCACGATCGAGGCCGCGGGCGGGGTCAGCACCGGGATCTCCGCCCACGACCGGGCCCACACGATCCAGGTCGCGATCGACCCGGAAGCCGGTGCCAGGGACATCGTCGTGCCGGGACACATGTTCCCGCTACGGGCCAAGGACGGCGGCGTGCTCGAGCGCACCGGCCACACCGAGGCCAGCGTCGACCTCTCCCGTCTCGCCGGCCTCACCCCGGCCGGGGTGATCTGCGAGGTGATGAACGACGACGGCACCATGGCCCGGGTCCCCGACCTGATCCCCTACTGCGAGAAGCACGGGCTGAAGATGGTCACGGTGGCCGAGCTGATCGCTTACCGCCGGCGCACCGAGAAGCTGGTCGAGCGCGTCGTCGCCACCGGCCTGCCGACCGCCTTCGGCGACTTCCAGGCAGTCGGCTACCGCTCCCTGGTCGACGACAAACACCATGTGGCGATGGTCAAGGGCGAGGTCGACGGGGTCGAGGACGTGCTCGTGCGGGTGCACAGCGAGTGCCTCACCGGCGACGTCTTCCACAGCATGCGCTGCGACTGCGGCGAGCAGCTGGAAGCGGCGCTGGCGATGATCGAGCGCGAGGGGAGGGGGGTCCTCCTCTACCTCTCCCAGGAGGGTCGCGGGATCGGCCTGCTGAACAAGCTGCGCGCCTACAAGCTGCAGGAGGAGGGGGCCGACACGGTCGAAGCCAATCTCAAACTGGGATTGCCGGCGGACCTGCGCGACTACGGCATCGGCGCCCAGATCCTCGGCGACCTCGGCCTCTCCAGCATCCGAATCCTCACCAACAACCCGAAAAAGATCGTCGGCCTGGAGGGCTACGGGCTCTCGGTCGCCGAGCAGGTGCCGATCGAGTCGGCTCCCAACACCCACAACGAGGCATACCTGAAGGCCAAGCGCGACAAGCTCGGCCACTCCCTGCACCACCAGGGCCTGCCGCTCGACGAGGAGATGATCCACGACGAGGAGGAGCGCGACGCTAAGGGCGGGAATGGCTGAGGCCGGGGCGTTCCTGGAGGAGTTCACCGAGGAGGAGCGGGCGGCGCTGGCCCCGCTGCGCTTCGCCGTCTGCGTCGGCCGTTTCTACGAGGACCTCGCCGAGCGTCTCCTGAAGGGGGCTGACGAGGGCTTTGAGATGGCGGGAGTCCCCGCTTCCTCGGTCAGCCGGGTCTCGGTCCCCGGGGCCTACGAGCTGCCGTTCGCGGCCAAGCTCCACGCCGAGAGCGGCGAGTTCGCTGGCGTCGCCTGTCTCGGCGTCGTGATCCGCGGCGAGACCGACCACTACGACTTCGTCTGCGCCGAGGCCGCCCGCGGGATCCAGGACGTGCAGCTGGCGACAGGCATCCCCTGCGCCTTCGGCGTGATCACCTGCGACAACATGGAGCAGGCGCTGGCGCGGGCCGGCGGCGGCAAGCGGGACCAGGGTCGCAATGCAGCGCTGACCGTGGCGCGGATGGCGCTGCTGAAGCGACAGCTGGCCTAGATCGCCGGCAGCGTCGCGACCGGGTAGCGACGGAACTCTCTGTCGGAGGTAACCAGCGTGAGGCCACCAAGCTGTGCCTGCGCGATCAGCATTCGATCGAATGGGTCCTTGTGGTGGCTCGGCAGCGATTCGACTGCGAGCGCATGGTCCAGCGTCACCGGCACCAGCTTGAACCGCTGCTCGGTCAGCACCGTCTTGAGATCCGAAGGAGCGCGGAGCTTGTTCTTGGCGGCCTTGATTTCGATCTCCCATGCGCTGACCACGCTGACGAAGATTTCATTTGCTTCGTCTTCGATCGCCGCGGCCGCCGCAGCTGACAGCTTCTCCTGTTTCAAAAGAGTCCAGACCAACACATCGGTGTCGAGCAAAAGCTTCACTCTGACGGGAGTTCCAGGTCTTTGAGCTTGCGCTCTATGCCACGCTCGATTTCCTCGGCGATTTCCTTCTTGACTTCCCTCAGCTCCTCGTCCGATGCCACCCACCCGCCGTCTTCCCAGCCTCCGAGCTTGCGCTTACCGGTCTTCTTCCGGGGCACCGGCACCAGCTTCGCCGCCGGCTTGCCGGCGCGGCTGATCACGATTTCCTCGCCGCCTTCGACGCGCTCTACCAGCTTCGAGAGATGGGTCTTCGCCTCGTGCATATTCACCTGCTCCAAGTCGCCGGCCGCCATGTTTTCTCCCCCCTCGATTTCGACCGCTGCAATTCGTTGCAGCATTAGTCCACTTAGCTAACTACCCGTCACGCTAGCATGCACGACCCGATGGCCAAGGTATGCCACAGCTGCGGAAAGGGACCGGCGTTCGGCCACTCCCGGAGCCACTCGATGGTCGCCACCAAGCGGCGCTTCGACCCGAACCTGCAGAAGGTCCGGATCCAGGAGAACGGCCGCCCTCTCCGCACTTACGTCTGCACTCGCTGCCTCAAGGCCAACAAGGTAGTTAAGGCGGCCTAGCCGCCTCCCCGCGGTCCGCTCAGTCGGCCTCAGCGGTAGCCGGTTGCTCGGCCGGCTCGACGTGGAGCCGCGGCAGGATCCGGCCCAGCCTGTCCGGCAGCCACCAGGCGCGCTCGCCGAACAGCTGCATCACGGCGGGGACCAGAACCGAGCGGATGATCACGGCGTCGATGAACACCGCCGAGGCGAGGCCGAGACCGAACAGTTTGATGATCCGGTTGTCGCCGATCATGAAGGAGAGGAAGACGGTGACCATGATCGCCGCGGCAGCGGTGATCACGCGCCCGGTCAGGGCGAGGCCGCGGGTGACGGCGGCGGTGGCGTCCTTGCGGTGTTCCCACTCTTCGTGGATGCGGGACATCAGGAAGACCTCGTAGTCCATCGAGAGCCCGAAGATGATCGCGAAGAGGAAGACCGGGAAGAAGGAGATGATCGGTCCGGTGCTGTCGACGCCGATCAGGCTCGCTCCCCAGCCCCACTGGAAGACGGCGACGATCAGCCCGAAGGCGGCGCCGATGCTGAGCAGGTTCATCACCATCGCCTTCAGCGGCACCAGCACCGAGCGGAAGACGATCGTCAACAGCAGCGCCGAAAGCAGCACGACGACGCCGATGAACAGCGGCAGCTTCTTGGAGACCGCCTCGCCGAAGTCCTCGTAGACCGCGGTGATGCCACCGACGTGGAGCCGGGCACCGGATCGTCGCTCGATCGGCGGGATCACGTCGCCGCGGATGTGGCCGAGCAGGTCGGTGGTCTCGGCACTCTGCGGCGAGGTGGTCGGGTAGACCTGGCAGACGCCGGTGTCCTCGGACTTGTTGAGCACGACGGGGGTCACCTCGGCGACGCCGGCTTCGCCCTCCAGGGTGCCGCAGAGCTGCCGCAGAGCGGCGTCGTCGCCCTCGCTCGGCAACGCGGCGACCATCTGGAACGGCCCGTTGAAGCCGGGGCCGAAGCCTTCGGCAAGCAGGTCGTAGGCCTCTCGCGTCGTCGTTCCGGAGGGGTCGGTCCCGGCGTCGTTGGAGCCGAGGCGCAGCGACAGGGTGGGGATGCAGAGGGCCAGCAGGAGCGCTCCCGAGAGCAGCGCCGAGAGCACCGGGCGGCGCTGGACCAGGCGGCTCCAGCGGAACCAGCGACCGTTTTCGTCGAGGCTGGTGGAACGGCCGCCCAGCCCGGGGATGCGCAGACGGTCCACCCGCCGGCCGGCGATAGTCAGCAGCGCCGGCAGCAGCGTGAGGGAGGCGAACATCGTGAAGAAGACCGCCAGCGCCGCCGCGATCGCCACGCCGTAGAGGAAGCTGATGCCGAGCAGCAGCATCCCCATCAGCGAGATGATCACGATGATCCCCGCGAAGAGGACGGCGCGGCCGGAGGTGTCGATGGCCGTGATCGCCGCCGCGCGCGGCTCCAGGCCTTCGTCGAGCCCGTTGCGGAAGCGGGTGAGGATGAAGAGCGCGTAGTCGATCCCGACGCCGAGCCCGATCATCCCCGCCAGCTGCGGGGCGAACTCGGCGGTGTCGAAGACGTGGGTGCCGACGGCGACGAGGCTGAGACCGACCCCGAGCGCGAACAGCGCGGTCATGATCGGCAGGCCCATCGCGACCACCGAGCCGAAGGTGAGCAGCAGGACGACCACGGCAGCCAGCAGGCCGATCGCGAAGGAGGCGTCGCCTTCGTCTTCCTGCCCGGCCGCCTCGATCGGTGAACCGCCCAGCTCGACCTGGAGCCCGTCGCCGTCGGCGGCCTGGGCGACGTCGATGAGCTGGTTGAGCTCGTTGATGTCGACTTTGTCGCTGGTGACGTCGTACTGGACGGTCGCGTAGGCGATCTTGCCGTCCTCGCTGATCGCGGCGGTCCCGTCGCCGGCGTAGGGGCTGGCGACTTCGCTGACGTGCGGGAGCTTGGCGACTTCGTCGAAGACGCCCTCCATCTCTCGCTTCACCGGTGGGGACTCGACCCCCGAGTCGTCCCGGAAGACGATTGTCGCGGCGTCCCCGGACTGGGCCTGGAACTTGCGTTCGAGCAGATCGAACGCCTGCTGGGAATCGGAGACGGGAAGCGTGAAATCTTCGGTGTAGGCGGAGCCCGCCGAGCTGGAGATCGTCCCGATCCCGACGAGGGCCACGATCCAGCTGAGGAGGACGGTCTTGCGGTGCCCGGTGCACCAGGTAGCAACTGCACGCATCCGGCGCCACGCTAGCAATTTGTGCGTGCCGTGTGCCTGACAGCGCCGGCGGCCCGCCGCGGAGGGTGGTTAGATTGCCCTGTAGATGTCCGACCCCTCGATCGTTCGGTTCCGGCGAGTAATGAGTTCTGCCTATGCCTCTCTGGAGGCACGCCGCCAGGAGGTCAACGACCTCAACGTTTTCCCGGTCGCCGACGGCGACACCGGCGACAACATGGCGATGACGATGCGAGCGGTGATGGAGGAGCTCAACCGTCTCGACGGGCAGCAGATCGACGAGGTCGGCCGGACCCAGCTGGTGCAGGCGCTTGCGCGGGCCGCGTTGATGGGGGCGCGGGGGAACTCCGGCGTGATCCTCAGCCAGATCGTCCGCGGCGCCGCGGAGGAGCTGGCCAGCCGCCCCGGCGAGCTGGTCGACCCGGTTCTCGTCGCCGCCGCTTTCGCCAGCGCCGCCGACGCTGCCTACGACTCGGTCCGCGAGCCGGCCGAGGGGACGATGCTGACCGTCTTCCGCGAGATGGCCCACTCGTTGGCCCGCCAGCTCGCCCACCTGGAGGCCGACAAGCAGCGACTCGGCCGCGACGTCACCGAGGCCCAGCAGGACGAGGTCCTGGCCGAGGTCCTCGAGCGGGCGATCGAAGACGGCGAGCGGGCGGTGGCCCGCACTCCTGAGCAGCTGGACGTGCTGCGCGATTCCGGCGTCGTCGACGCCGGCGGTTACGGACTGGTGCTGATCCTCGCCGGCGTTGTCGCCGGTTTGCGGGGCGATGGCGCCGAGCTGCCGGAGGTGCCCCACCACGAGCCGCCGCGGCTCAGCCTTCCCCACCACGAGGACAGCCGCTTCCGCTACTGCACCAACTTCATCGTCTCCGGCAGCGGCCTCTCCAACCGCGAGTTCCTGCCTCGGCTGGAGGGACTTGGGGATTCGGTGCTGGTGGTCGGGGACGACGCGACCCTGAAGGTCCACGTCCACACCGACGAACCCGAGGCCGCAGTGGCGATCTTCGACGGCATCGGCGAGGTGGCACAGCTCGACGTCGCCGATATGCGGGAGCAGATGGCCGAGCGCAGCGCCAGGCTAGGCGCGGCCGAGCGGACCGGGGCGCTCGCCGTCGCCGCGGGGGAGGGCCTGGAGCGCCTCTTCGCCGAGCTCGGCGCCAACGTCGTCCCGGGCGGGGAGACGCTGAACCCGTCCACCTACGAGTTGTTGGCGGGAATCCACGGGGTGGACGCCCCGGAGGTGCTGGTCCTGCCCAGCTCCTCCAACGTGGTGATGGCGGCCGAGCGGGCCTGCGAGCTTTCCGAGAAGCCGGCGCGGGTGGTCCCGGCGACCTCCCAGCAGGCGAGCCTGCTGGCGCTGATCGAGCTGGACCCGGCCGCCTCCGCGGAGGAGAATGCCGAGCAGTTGGAGGAAGCGCTGGCGAGCGTCGCTACCGGCGGCGTTGCGCCGGCCGCTCGCGACGACGCCCAGGGGCGGTTCAAGCAGGGCGACGCGGTGGGGTTCGTGGGCGACGAGATCGTCGCCTGGGGGGGCGCAGGGTCGACGCTCACCGGCACGATCCAGCACCTCGCCGGGGGAGCCGAGATCGTCACCGTGATCGCCGGGGAGGGAGCCCCGATCCCCCTGACCGAGATCGACACCCACGTCCCCGACGGCGTCGAGGTCGAGACCCACGAGGGTGGCCAGCCCAGCTGGTGGTGGCTGCTGGCGGCCCAGTAGTGCGCCGGCGCCACCGAGCCCGTCGCTGATGCGCTCCTTCGCCGGGGGCTCCGAGCTGGCGGATGCCCAGCTGCGCGAACTCCCCGTCCACTGGCCCCGCCCGAACGCCCTGGAGGTCTCGATCCAGGTCCTGGACGGCGTCGGTCCCAAACTGGCTGCGGCCGCCGCGGAGGCGGGCATCGCGACGGTCGGCGATCTGCTTTACCGCGTCCCGCACAGCTATCGCGACCGAGCCGACGTCCGCGAGATCGCCGACCTCGTGCCCGGCGAGGAGGCGACGATCCTGGCCGAGGTCACGGGCAGCCGGCCGCGCCCTTTCCGTCGCTCCCGAGTGACGATCCTGACCGCCAAGGTCAGCGACGAATCGGGCTCGGTCCGCGCGACCTGGTTCAACCAGCCCTGGGTAGCGGACAAGCTGACGCCAGGAACGACCCTTCTCCTGATGGGGACTCGGGACAAACGCGGGTTCCGAGTGTCCGGGTATGAGGTCGTCTCGGCCCGCGGGTCCTGCCCCGGTGAGGGAGACCTGCGCGCGAGGTCTACGTGCTCGGCCTCCCTCACCGGGTCACCCGCGGGAGAGACGCCGCCACCGGGACTGCATACCACTGGGCTGGTGCCCGTCCATCCAGCGACTGAGCGGCTGAAGCCTCAGAGAATTCGCGAGTGGGCGTGGCAGGCCGCTCAGTGGGCGCCGAATGCGATCGAGGGGCTGCCGGCGGAGATACGGAGCCGTCGGGGTTTGGCTGGGGTTGGGGATGCGCTGAGAGCCGCGCACTTCCCGGAGAGCGAGGAGGACCTTGAGCAGGCCCGCCAGCGGTTGGCGTTCGAAGAGCTGTTCCTCCACCAAGCGCTGTTGGCGACGCGGAAGCGGACGCACAGGACGGCACGGCCGGCGCCGCGCTTCGGCAAGCCGGGGGAGCTGGTCGAGCGTTGGTTGAGCTCCCTGCCGTTCGAGCCCACCAAGGACCAGCTGGCCGCCTTCGACGAGATCGAGACGGACCTGGATTCCGGCGAACCGATGCAGAGGCTGTTGATGGGCGAGGTGGGATCGGGCAAGACGGTGGTCGCCGTCTACTCGATGCTGCGGGCGCTCGAAGCCGGGTTCCAGGCGGTGCTGATGGCGCCGACGGAGACGCTGGCCGAGCAGCACGCCCTCACCCTCGACCGGCTGCTCGGCGCCGAGGCGATCCCTTTCGGGCTGTTGACCGGGGCGACCCCGGCGGCGACCCGGCGCCGGGCCCTCGATCAGCTGGCGAGCGGCGAGCTGGCCATCGCGGTCGGGACCCACGCCCTGATCGAGCCGGCGGTGCAGTTCGCCCGGCTCGGTCTCTGCGTGGTCGACGAGCAGCACCGGTTCGGGGTCGAGCAGCGCCGCGCCCTCGACGCCAAGGGCCTCGACGGAATGGCGCCGCACGTCCTGCACATGACCGCGACCCCGATCCCGCGGACGCTCTCGCTGACCGCCTACGGCGACCTCGACACCACCGCTCTGCACGACCTGCCGGCTGGCCGCCCCCCGGTCGAGACCTGGCTGGTCGGTGAGGAGAAGCGCGGCGACGCCTACGAGTTCCTCCGCGCCAGGCTGCACGAGGGCCGCCAGGCGTTCGTCGTCTGCCCGCTCGTGGTCGAGTCCGAGAAATCCCCCGGCAAGGCGGCCGAGGTGGAGGCGCAGCGGCTGCGGGGCGGCGAGCTGCGGGAGTTCGCGGTCGGCGTCCTTCACGGACAGATGCCCTCGGCCGAGAAGGCGGAGGCGATGCGGGCGTTCGCCGCCGGTGAGACCGACGTGCTGGTGGCGACGACGGTGATCGAGGTCGGCATCGACATCGCCAACGCGACCGTGATGGTGATCGAGGGCGCCGAGCGGTTCGGCGTCTCCCAACTGCACCAGCTACGCGGTCGCGTCGGCCGCGGCGAGCACCCGTCCCAGTGCCTTCTCTTCGCCGAAGAAGCCGGCGAGCCGGCACGGCGGCGGCTGGAGGCGGTTGCCGTCGAGCGCGACGGGTTCAAGCTCGCCGAGGTGGACCTCGGCCTGCGTGGGGAGGGGGAGATCCTCGGCACCCGCCAGCACGGCCTGCCGCGCTTCGTCGTCGCCACCCTGCCCGAGGACGCGCCACTGCTGATGTCGGCCCGGGAGGAGGTACTGGCCCTGCTGCGCCGCCACGGCTCCCTCGACCACCCGGCCCTGGGGCCGTTGTTGGACGCCGCCCGGCGGCGCTTCGGCGCCGGTGCCGAGGACCCGATTCCTCTCTAATGGTGCGGTGAGCGCGATCTCGAGGGAAGCGGCGCAGTGAGGGTGATCGCCGGGGAGCTCGGCGGGCAGCTCTTGGTGGCGCCGCGCGGTTGGAAGGTCCGGCCTACCTCCGACCGCGTCCGCGAGGCGATCTTCTCGGCCCTCGGCGACCGGATCATCGGCGCTACCGCGCTCGACCTTTACAGCGGCACCGGCGCGCTCGCGATCGAGGCGCTGTCGCGCGGCGCCATCAAGGCGGTGTTGGTCGACCGCGACACCCGGCCGGCGCTCGGCAACGTCGAGCGCCTCGGGCTCCGCGACCGCGCCGAGCTGGTCCGCGCCGACGTCGGGCACTGGCTGGCCAGCCTGCCAGATGGTGCGCACGCCCCCAGCTTCGACCTCGTTTTCGTCGATGCCCCATATAGACTCGCCGACCGCGTGGCGCAGGATCTCGATACCCATCTCCCGCGCCTGCTCACCGAGGGCGGGCGGGTGATCGTCGAGAGCGGCGCCCGTTCGCCGCTGCGGATCGAGTCGTTGGAGCGGCTGCGTCGGCGCCGCTACGGCGCCGCCGACGTCTCCTTCTACGCGAGGGCGGGCGAGTGATGGAGCGCAACGGCACGGTCGTCTGCCCGGGGAGCTACGACCCGGTCACCAATGGCCATATCGACATCATCACCCGGACCTCCCACGTATTCGACCGGGTCGTCGTCGGGGTCGTCAACAACCCGGTGCGCAAGGCGAAGACCCTGTTCAACGCCGAAGAGCGGCGCGAATTCATTCGCGAAGCCACCGCCGACCTTCCCAACGTCGAGGTCCAGATCTTCGCCACCCTGCTGGTCGAGTTCGCCCGCGACAACGACGCGAAGGCGATCGTCAAGGGCCTGCGGGCGATTTCCGACTTCGAGTACGAGTTCGAGATGGCGCAGCTGAACCGCAAGCTCGACCCCGGGATCGAGAGCATCTACGTGATCGCTTCTCCGCACTACAGCTTCCTTTCCTCGACCGGGGTGAAGGAGATGGCGACGTTCGGGGGCGACGTTTCCGACCTCGTGCCGCCCTCTGTTGCTGTCGCGCTCAGGGACCGCCTGGGCGAGAGGTAGGCTGTTCGCACCCAGTCCGCTCGTGGGCAACGGCTTGCAAAAAAACCGCCTCGATAACGCCGTGTTCACGAAAAACCCCGCATACACGTAGGCTTACGATCTGCCAATGGATGTACTAGTACTTATCGACAAGCTGGACGACGTCGTCCACAACGCCCGCCCGGTCCCGCTGACGGACCAGGTAAGGGTCGATCGCGAGGAGATCTATGACCTCCTCGACCAGATGCGTGCCACGATCCCCGAGGAGATCAAGCAGGCGCGGTGGATCGTCAAGGAGCGCCAGGAGATGCTGGCGGAGGCAAAACGTGAGGCGGAGCGGATCGTCCGCGAGGCCCGCGAGCAGCAGGCCCGCCTGATCTCCGACGAGGAGGTCACCAAGCAGGCCGAGCGCGCCGCCGACGAGATCGTCGAGGACGCCCGCACCCGCGAGCGCGAAATCCGCCTCGGCGCCGAGGACTACGCCGACGAGATCCTCAACACCCTCGAAGTGAACCTGCAGAAGTTCCTCGCCGCCGTCCAGCGCGGCCGCGACCGCCTCGCCGGCCGCGACGAAGAGCCGGTCGAAGAGCAGCTCGAGCAGCAGCCCTAGCGCTCAGCTACTCCAGTTTCAGGTCTTTGAGTGCCGCCCAGCGGGGGTCGGTCCCGGTGTCGTGTTCGTGGTCGGCAGGGTCGGCGTCGTTGAGCGGCTCGCCGCAGACCGGGCAGAGGCCGGCGCAGTCGGTGCGGCAGAGGAACCGGGTCGGCAGGGCCAGCACCACCGCGTCGCGGGCCCAGCGGCCGATGTCGAGCTCGTCGTCGGCGACGTAGGGGCTACGCAGTTCGGGGTCGTCGGTCGCCGCCTGGTCGATCTCCCGTGCCTCCACCTCGAGGTCGAGGGAGCCGGCCTCCAGACAGCGCATGCAGGGCCCCTCGAGGTGAACCGGGAAGCCGAGGCGAAAGGCGAAGCCGCCGCTGGGCCGGGAGACCTCGAGGCGGACGATGGGAGAGCCCGGCTGGGCCTCGTAGGTCTGGCCCGCCAGCTCGAACGGGTCGAGGGCGACGGGAAGCTCCAGCCGCTTGCCCTCGCCGTGTGCCAGGGAGAGTCGCGACAGGTCGATGATCGTCGTGCGCGCTTCGGGCATGAGCGAACCTCCGCTGGGTACGGGCTTACGATGACTCCCTCTGACGAGGTTACGAGATGGATCAATTCGACTGGACACCCGATGCCTACCTGGAGCGAATCCGCGCCGAGATCGCCGGCTACGACGAGCTCCAGGAGCAGTCGGTGGCGGCGATTCCGTTCCCGCCCGAGCGGGTCTTGGAGCTGGGGATGGGCACCGGGGAGACGACGCGGCGGCTGATCGAGGCGCACCCGGAGGCCTGGGTGGTCGGTCTCGACTCCAGTCCCGACATGGTCTTCCGCGCCCGCAAGACCTACGACGACGTCCAGCTCGCCCGCATGGAGGACCCGCTCCCCGACGGTCCCTGGGACCTGGTCATCTCCGTCCTCTCGGTCGACGCCCTCGACGACGAGCAGCGCCAGGCGCTCTGCCGGCGCGTCAAGGACCACTCGCGATCCCTGGTGATCGGGGACGTTTTCACCGGCAACCAGCTGGCCGATCTGGTGACCTGGTCCGGTGGCGAAGTCACCTGGCAGCAGGGCGACCTGGCCGTCGTCCGCGCCGTCTACTGACGCGTCCGGCGCCCTCCACACTCGCGCGGAGGCCGGGGTCGGTACGATTCCGCGTCCGATGGCTGTCCCAAAGAAGAGAACTTCGAGCGCGCGGCGCGACAAACGGCGTGCCAACCACAAGGCCGGCCGGCCCAGCTTGACGAGTTGCCCGCGCTGCCACAGCCCTCGGCTGCCGCACCGGGTATGCCCCACCTGCGGTACCTACGCCGGGCGTGAGGTGATCTCTCACAAAGTCGCCGAGCCCTCGGCGGCGCCCCCCACCGACTCCGAGTAGCGGGTGGATACCGGGCGCGAGGTCACGGTCGCCCTCGACGGTTACGGGGCGGAGCAGGGTTTCGACGTGCTCGCCGAGGGGGCGAGGCTCGCAGCCGACGACGGCATCGGCATCCGTGTCTTCGGGCCCCAGGAGGCGCTCGGCCTGGGCGGGGTCGAGGGCATCGAGGTGGTGCAGACCGAGGACTGGATCGCCAACGAGGAGGACTCGGTGCCCGCTGTGCGGGCGAAGAAGGAGGCTTCCGTCGTCCGCGCCGCTCGCGAGGTCTCCGAGGGCCGCGCCGACGCGATGGTCAGCTGCGGCTCGACCGGGGCGGCGATGGCGGCGGCGACCTTCGGCCTGCGGCGGCTCAAAGGAGTGCAACGGCCGGCCCTCGCGGTGCAGCTTCCGGTGCCCGGCAAACGGGTGCTCTTTCTCGACGTCGGCGCCAACGTCGAGGTCCGCGCCCAGCACCTGGTCCAGTTCGCCTTCCTCGGCGCCGCTTTCAGCGACGCGGTGCTCGGGGTCGAGGACCCCAAGGTCGGTCTGCTCACGGTCGGAGAGGAGTCCGGCAAGGGTCGCGAGGAGATCGTCGAAGCCCACCGCCTGCTCAGTGCGGCGACGGGGATCGAGTTCGCCGGCAACGTCGAGGGCGGCGACCTTCCGGCCGGGGCAGCCGACGTCGTCGTCACCGACGGCTTCACCGGCAACGTTGCCCTGAAGTTGATGGAGGGGACCGCGCGAACGGTTGCCGGCGCCGTCGGCGACGCCGCCCGCTCCAACTCGCGCGCTTCGCTCGGAGGCCTGCTCCTCAAGCCGGCCCTCGGCGGCCTGCGCCGGGAGCTGCACCCCGACACCACCGGCGGCGCGATCCTGCTCGGACTGCGCGGCGTCGCCGTGGTCGGCCACGGCAGCTCCGGCCCGGAGGGGATCGCCAATGCAGTGCGCCTGGCGGCGCGGTGTGTCGAGGATCGTGCGGTCGCCCGCACCGAGGCGCTGCTGCGCGAGAACGGCGCAGGCCGCGCCGCCTTGGCGGCCGAGGAACCCGCGTGATAGGAAAGATGGGATGAGCCGCGAGGAAGTCCTCACCCTTGTGCGCGAGCACCTCGCCGAGGAGCTCGAAGTCGAGATCGACCGGATCGGCGAGGGGACCCGGTTCAAGGAGGATCTCGATGCCGACTCGCTCGATCTCTACGAGCTGGTGATGGAGCTGGAGGATCGCTACGGGGTCAGCGTCTCCGAGGAGCAGGCCACGCATATCCACACGGTCGGCGACGCGGTCGGCTTCGTCGTGGAGCACGCTCCTGCCTGATCCGGTGAGCGCCGAGCCCGAGCCGGCGGTGGCGGCGCTCTCGACCCTGGTCGAGGAGCTCCCTGGGGGGCTGCGCCGGCAGGCGCTCACGCACTCCTCCTGGACCGAGCACCGGGTCGACTCCTTCGAGCGGCTGGCCTTCCTCGGCGACAGCGTCCTCGCGCTCGCCGTCGCCACCGAGCTGTTCAACCGCTTCGAGGCGATCGCCTCCGGCGGCCTGACCAAGATCCACAACCAGGTCGTCAGCGGGGTCTCCTGCGCCGAGGTCGGGCGCCAGCTCGGGGTTCCGGACATGCTTCGCGCCAATGAGCCCGAGGGCGTTACAGCCGCGATCCCGGCCGAGGTCCTGCTAGATGGCGAGCGCCCGCTGCCGGAGGCGACGGAGGCGCTGATCGGCGCCTGCTATCTGGCCTTCGGCTTCGAGCGCACCGCGGAGGCCGTGGCGGCCGCCTTCGCCCCGCGCATCGAGCATGCTTCGGAGACCCGCATCGACTTCAAGTCGGCCCTGCAGGAGCTGCTGGCGCGGCGCGGCGCCCGCGTAAGCTACGAGGTGATCGCGGCCACAGGCCCCCCGCACCGGCGAACCTTCGAGGTGGTGGCGGTCGTCGATTCCGAGCGGGTCGGGTCGGGCGAGGGGCGGAGCAAGAAGGCGGCCGAGCAGCTTGCCGCGGAGCAGGCGCTGGCCCGGCTCGGCGGCTGAGGCGTGCCTGTCGCGTCCGACTCAACCGCGAGGCTGGTGGTCGTAGAAGAGTGAGATTGCGATGTATCTGAGATCGATCACGATGAAGGGCTTCAAGTCCTTCCCCGAGCGGGTGAGCCTTGATTTCTCACCCGGCGTCAGCGTGATCGTCGGTCCCAACGGCTCCGGCAAGTCGAACATCACCGACGCCGTCCTCTGGGCGCTGGGCGAGCAGAGCCCGGGGGCGATCCGCGGCGCCTCGATGCAGGACGTGATCTCCGCCGGCGGCAAGGGGATCGGGCAGCGCCGCGCCGCCGAGGTCGAGGTCGTGATCGACAACTCTGACGGCCGCGCCGCGACCGAGTTCTCCGAGATCGCCGTGCAGCGCACGCTCGACCGGTCGGGTGACGGCGTCTACCGTTTGAACGGCGCCCGCTGCCGGCTGGCCGACGTCACCGACGTCCTCTCCGACACCAACCTCGGCCGCGAGATGCACTCGGTGATCAGCCAGGGCAGGGTGGAGACGATCGTCCACTCCAAACCGCGCGAGCGCCGGCTCCTGGTCGAGGAGGCCGCCGGCCTCGGCAAGCACCGCAAGCGCCGCCGCCGCGCCGAGCTGAAGCTGCGCGCCGCCGCCGACAACCTCGACCGGGCGCTGGACGTGGAGCGCGAGGCGCGCGCCCGGCTGCGACCGCTGAAGCGCCAGGCCCAGGCGGCCGAGCTGGGGGCGCGGATCGAGCGCCAGGAGCTGGAGCTGCGTGCACGGCTTGTCTCCGAGGAGCTGCGCTTCGGCGCCGACCGGGCGGTGGCGGCGGAAAAGGCGGCGACGAAGGCGCGGGCTACCCGCGCCAAGCTCGAGGAGCGGCTGGCCGAGGTCAGCAAACGCCGCCGCGAGGCCGAGGAGCGCTTCGCCGCCCGCGACCGTGAGCGCACCCAGGCCTGGGGTCTTCTGACCAAGCTGCGCGGGGAGCAGGAGCGGGTGGCGGTCCGCGTCGCCAGCCTCTCTGGTCGTGAGACCGAGATCGAGGCGAGCCTCGAGAGCCTGCGGGCCGAGCTCGGCCCGCTGACGCTTGACGTCGGCGCCGGTGGCGCCCCGGCGCAGCGCGCCCGCAAGCTGGAGGAGGAGCTGAAGGAGATCGACGCCGGCCTGCGGACTGCGGGCGAGGGCTTCGAGGTCGCCCGCTCCGGAGAGGCCGCCGAGGCCGACCGCGAGGCCGCGCTCGGTGACGTCCAGGCGGGGGCGGAGCGGGCCTCGCGCCACGCTCGCCGCGCTGAGGGCCTCCTGGGAGAGCGCCACCGCGAGGCCCTGCGCGCTCGCGTCGCCGCTGGCGAGGAGCTGCTCGACGACGTTCGCGCGGCGCTGGCAGCCGCCGAGGCCGTCGGCGCGGCGATCCGCGCCCGGGTCGAGCGGACCGAGCGCCTGGTCGTCGGCGGCGAGGGCGACGGCGACGAGATCGCCGAGGAGATGCGGGCCTGCTCCCAGCGGGAGTTCGAGCTGCAGGCGGAGATGAAGGCGACCGCCGACGAGCTGACCAAGGCGGAGGTCGAGGCGGCACACCTCGGTGACCGCCGGGCAGAGGCGGAGCGGGACCTGGCCGCGATCGCGGAGAAGCTCGGCGAGGAGGTCCCGCCGGCGGAGAAGGCGATGCGCGAGGAGGAGCGCGCCGAGATCGACCGCGGCCTGGAGCGGCTGGAGCGGCGCCGGGCCCAGATCGGGCCGGTCAACCCGCTGGCCGAGCGCGAGTACGAGGAGGCGCGCGAGCACGTCGAGGCTCTGCAGGCCCAGCGCGAGGACACCGAGCGGGCGATGCGGGAGCTGGAGACGCTGATCCGTGACATCGATGACGAGATCGAGCGTGCCTTCGAGCAGACCTTCGAGGCGACGGCGAGGAACTTCGAGGAGATGGTCGAGCACCTCTTCCCGGGAGGCCGCGGCCGGCTGCGACGGGTCAGCCTGCGCCCGGTCCGCGAGGCCGAGCGCCCAGCCGGTGAGCAGGAGGTCCCGTCCGACGCCGAGCCGGAGCCCGAGGAGGAGGAAGAAGAGCGCGACGAGCTCGGGGTCGAGATCGAGGTCACCCCGGCCGGCAAGTCGACCCGCAAGCTCTCGCTGCTCTCCGGCGGCGAGAAGTCGCTGGTGGCGCTGGCCTTTGTCTTTGCCGTCTTCCTCGCCCGGCCCTGTCCGTTCTACATCCTCGACGAGGTCGAGGCCGCGCTCGACGACGCCAACATCGACCGCTTCCTGCAGCTGATCCGGCGTTTCTCCGACCGCGCCCAGTTCGTCATCGTCACCCACCAGAAACGGACGATGGACGCCGCCGACGTCCTCTACGGGGTGACGATGGGCGGCGACGGGGTGACCAAGGTCGTCTCCCGCCGCCTGCCCCGCGAAGCCGCCAAGGACGAGGATCGTGGCGACGAAGGCGGCGGCACGCTCTCAGCCGTGGCTTAACCGACCGCAACGAGGCTGGAGGTACCCTCCGGTTCGGGAGGGATTGATGCCACAACGACACATGGACCGGCTGACGTCGTTCGATACCTCGTTCCTGACCAACGAGAAGGCGAACGGCCACATGGCGATCGGCGCGGTGCTGGTCTGCGACGGGCCGGCGCCCAGCCTGGAGGAGTTCACGACCCACGTACGCAGCCGGCTGCACCTGCTGCCGCGTTTGCGCCAGCGGCTCTCCTTCCCGCCGCTGGGCCTGGGGACGCCGTTCTGGGTCGACGATCCCAGGTTCGACCTTCGCCTCCACGTCCGCCGGGTCGGTCTGCCGGCGCCCGGCAGCGTCGCCCAGTTCCGAGAGCTCGCCGCCTCGGTGCTGGCGCCGCCGCTCGACCGCTCCCGCCCTCTCTGGGAGCTGTGTCTCGTCGACGGCTTCGAGGAGGAGCGCTTCGGCATCGTCTACAAGACCCACCACGCGATGGCAGACGGGATCTCCGCGGTCGACATCGGCACCCTGCTGTTCGACGTCGAGCCGGACGCTGAGCCGGTCCAGGAGGTCGCCGGGTGGGATCCGCATGCGCTGCCGACCAACGCTCAGCTCGCCGCCGCGGCCGGACAGGGCATTTGGGCGACGTTGCGGCGGGCCCTGCGCTGGTTGCGGCGGGCGCTCCGCGATCCGCGCCGCGCTGCGCGCCGCGCCGCTGATTCCGCCGCCGGCCTGCGCGAGGTCGGGTGGGCGCTGACCAAGCCGGCCCCCCCGGTGCCCTTCAACGTCGAAATCGGTCCCAACCGAGCCTTTTCCTGGACCAGTGCGGGACTCGACGACTTCAAGCAGATCAAGAACACCTTCGGCGGCACCGTCAACGACGTCTCCCTGGCCGTCTCGGCCGGCGCCCTGCGGCGCTGGCTCGGCGATCGCGGCGTCGCCACCGACGGGCTCGAGCTGCGGGCCCTGGTGCCGGTCTCGATCCGCGCCGAGGACGAGCACGGCCAGCTCGGCAACCGGTTGACGGCGATGCGAGGGCCGTTGCCGGTCCAGATCGCCGACCCGGTCGCCCGCCTGCGCGCGGTCGCCGCCGCGATGGACGACCTCAAGGCCTCCAAGCAGCCGATGGGGGCACAGGCGATGTGGGGGTTGGGCGACTGGATCCGGGACTTCGCGCCGCCGATCCTGCTGACGCCGGCGGCCACGGTCAACTTCTCCACCCGCCTCTTCAACCTCCTCGTCACCAACTTCCCCGGGCCGCAGATCCCGCTCTACGTGCTCGGCCGCGAGCTGACCGGCGTCTACCCGGTCGGGTTCCTCGCCCAGCGCCATGCCCTGGCCCTGGCGATCATCAGCTACAACGGCGCGATCAACTTCGGCCTGATCGCCGACCCCGACTCGGTAGACGACCTCGACCAGATCGCCGCCTACATCGACGTCGAGGTGGCCGAACTGCTGGCGGCGGTCGGCCAGCCCGCCGGATAGCTTTCCCGGCGTGCCGACGACCTGGCAGGAGATCCTCGACCTCGGTGCCCGCGAGCCTGTCGCCGCCGAATCGGCGCCCGATGGGGAGGAGGGAGGGCGCCGCGGCGTCTTCAGCCGCCTCCGCGAGAGCCTCTCGAAAAGCCGCCAGGCACTGACCGAGGAGATCACCGCCAGCCTCTTCGACCAGCTCGACGACGAGACCTGGGAACGGCTCGAGGAGGCGCTGATCCTCGCCGACGTCGGCGCCCCGACCACCGCCGCGGTGGTCGAGCGCTTGGAGCACGAAGTCGAGTCGGGCGCGGTCTCGGGCGATGGCGGCGCGGTTCGCGACCGTCTGATCGAGATCCTTGCCGAGGTCGCCTCGACCGGCCGCGCCCCGATCGACCTCAGCGGCGAGCCGGCGGTGCTGTTGATGGTCGGCGTCAACGGCACCGGCAAGACGACGACGATCGGCAAGGTCGCCTGGCACCTGAGCAAAGAGATGGGCCTCTCGGTCGTCCTCGGCGCCGCGGACACCTACCGCGCGGCCGCTGCCGAGCAGCTCGCCGAGTGGGCGCAGCGGGCCGGCGCCGAACTGGTCCGCGGCGAACCCGGTGCCGACCCTGGCTCGGTCGCCTACGACGCGATCTCCGCCGCCCGCGCCCGCGGCGCCGACGTGGTCATCGTCGACACCGCCGGCCGCCTCCACACCCAGGGCAACCTGATGGACGAGCTGGCCAAGGTCCGCCGGGTGATCGCCAAGCAGATCCCCGAGGCGCCGCACGAGACGCTGATCTCGATCGACGCGACCACCGGCCAGAACGGGCTGCGCCAGGCCAAGGTCTTCTCCGAGGCGGTCGAGGTCGACGGCGTCGTCCTGACCAAGCTCGACGGGACGGCGCGGGGCGGGATCGCCCTGGCGATCGCCTCCGACCTGGAGATCCCGGTAAAGCTGATTGGGGTCGGCGAGACGCTCGAGGACCTGCGCCCGTTCGACCCCGCCGAGTACGCCGCCGCGCTTCTGGCCGAATAGTCACCCCGCTGAACCTCGCCGGGTCGGTCTCCGTAGGACCCCGCGATGACGCGGGTCTTTCGCACTCTCTGCCTTGTCGTATCGCTTGTCGCGATCCCGGCGGCCGATGCCGTCGCCGCGAGCTGCGAACGGCAGAACAGTCCGATCTTCGACGGCGGCGGTTACATCTATGACTTCACGGCCGGCGCCGGCGGCGGCTACGGCCAGCCGGTGAACGGTGGCTCCAACGGCCCCGGCGACACCCCTCCCGGGCCCGTGAACACCACGGATGCATGGGGCTTCTGGGGCAACGTGCTGGTCTTCCCGCCCGGTGCGGACCTGACGGACCCCCTCAGCACGGACCGGTACTCCGGGGCCGACGACGGTTGCGCCTTCGCGCTTGGCGGCCAGGAAATCATCTACCCGGTGGCGCCGATGCACGGCCTCGACGTCCAGCACCGGTGGTACGTCGACCCCGGTCCGCTCAACGGCGCCCGCATCCTCACGGTGCTGCGCAACCCGAGCACTGTGCCGGTCTCGGCCACCGTCGTGGTGGGCGATCCGGAAGGCTTCGACGACCTCGGCTCCGGCACGGAAACGACGGCCCGGGCGACCTCCGACGGGACCGGGGTCTTCTCTCCCGCTTCGTACTGGGGGGTCTCGACCGACAAAGGCGGTGGGCAGGACCCGGCGCTCGCCCATGTCTGGGGCGCGCCGGGTGGCGCGATCGTCCCCTCCGAAGTCGTTCTGGGCAACGCGCTCGACGAGGCCGCCCTCTACTGGGCCTGGAACATCACCGTGCCGCCAAGTCAGACTTTCGCCTTCATCTCCTACGAGGTCCAGGCGGCGGTCCCCGACCGAAACCAGGCTGCAGAGATCGCGCAGGCGGTTGCCCAGGCCGACGCGCGCCAGAAACAGCCGCCGGCCTCGCTCTACATCGGCATGAGCAAGGCCGAGATCGCGGCGACGAGGAACTGGCCGCATCCGCCGCCGAGCCCGGCGATCGCGCCGGTCGGCAAACCGAACGCGGCGAAACGGGTCCGCCTCAACGGATCGCCGTCGGTTGCCGCCGCCGGGCTGCCCCAATGCGCGATCGCCAGTTACGCCTGGAGGACTGACGACGGCGCCACGGGCACCGGTCCGACCCTCTCGCACTTCTTCCGCCCCGGCAGGCACACCGCGACGCTGACCGTCGCCAACGACTGCGGCGGGGCGAAAAGCGTCGAGACCACTTTCAACGTCGCAAGCGGTCTCAAACTCGGCAAGGTGAAGCTGAACCGCAAGGCCGGCACGGCGAAGCTCCAGCTGCAGGCGTTCGGGGCGGGCAAGCTGACGCTGAGCGGCAAAGGCGTCAAGAAGCAGGCGGCACAGCTCAAAAAGGCCGGGAAGGCCTCCGTGACCCTGAAACCGACCGGCAAGACGCTGAACACGCTCCGGCGGAGCGGCAAAGCGAAGGTCAGGCTGAAGATCGCCCTGCTGCCCAAGGGCGGCAAGGCATCCCGCGCTTCGAAGACGGTCACGCTGAAGCTGCTCGGTTAGCGCCCTCACCTGGCTAAGCTGGGCAGCGATGTTCGACCAGCTTTCCGACCGCCTCCAGGCCACGCTCTCCGACGTCCGCTCGCGCGGCAAGCTGGGCGAGGCCGACGTCGACGCGGCGATGCGCGAGATCCGCCTCGCGCTGCTCGAGGCCGACGTCAACTTCAAGGTCGTCAAAGGATTCACCAAGACGCTGAAGGAGCGCTGCCTTGGCTCGGAGGTGCTGGAGAGCCTCGATCCCGGCCAGCAGGTGGTGAAGATCGTCAACGAGGAGCTGGCGGGGTTGATGGGGGGGACCGGCGCCGAGCTGGCGATGGCCTCCAGCGGGCCGACGGTGATCCTGATGGCCGGTCTGCAGGGCTCGGGCAAGACGACCGCCTGCGCGAAGCTCGCGCTGCACTTCGGCAAGGCGGGCAAGGACGTGGCGATCGCCGCCTGCGACGTCTACCGTCCCGCCGCGGTCGAGCAGCTGGTCACCGTCGGCGAGCGCGCCGGCGCCCACGTGTACGAGCGGGGCACCGACGCCGACCCGGTCGATATCGCCGCCTGGGCGCTCGACCAGGCGCAGGCCGAGCGCCGCGACGTCCTCATCGTCGACACCGCCGGCCGCCTTCACATCGACGAGGACCTGATGGCCGAGCTGGCCAAGATCCGCAAGAAGACCAAGCCCCACGACGTGCTCCTGGTGGTCGACGCGATGACCGGCCAGGACGCCGTCGGCGTAGCTGAATCCTTCGCCGAGACGGCCGAGTTCGACGGCGTCGTGATGACCAAGCTCGACGGCGACGCCCGCGGCGGCGCCGCGCTCTCGGTCAAGGCGGTGACCGGCAAGCCGATCCTCTTCGCCTCCACCGGCGAGAAGCTCGAGGACTTCGACAAGTTCCACCCCGACCGGATGGCCTCCCGGATCCTCGGCATGGGGGACGTCCTCAGCCTGATCGAGAAGGCCGAGGAGCAGGTCGACGAGCGCCAGGCGCAGGACCTGCAGGAGAAGATGCGGAAGGACCAGTTCACGCTCGAGGACTTCCTCCAGCAGATGCGCCAGGTCCGCAAAATGGGCCCGATCAGCGGGCTGCTCGGGATGCTGCCGGGGATGGGCGCGATGAAGGGGCTGAAGGACGCCGAGATCGACGAAGGCGAGCTCGATCGCGTCGAGGCGATCATCCTCTCGATGACCCCGGCCGAGCGAGCCGACCCTGGGCTGATCAACGGCAGCCGCCGCAAACGGATCGCCAACGGCTCCGGGACCCGGGTCCAGCACGTCAACCAGCTGGTCAAGCAGTTCGACCAGATGCGCGTGATGATGCGCTCGATGGCCAACGGCAAGATGCCGGATCCGCAACAGATGGCGCAGCTGAGTGGTGGCGCACCACGCCCGAAGGTGCGCAGGCGCTAACCTCTCGCGGCTCATGGCTGTACGAATCAGACTTAGAAGGGTGGGTTCGAAGAAGAACCCGATCTGGCGGATCGTCGTCGCCGACAAGCGCTCGCCGCGCGACGGTCGCACGATCGAGACGATCGGCCGGTACAACCCGCAGACCGAGCCCTCGTTGATCGAGTTCGACGAGGAGCGCGCGCGTCACTGGCTCGAGCACGGCGCCCAGCCGTCGGAGACGGTCGCCGGGTTGCTCCGCACCAAGGGCATCGCCGCCTCCGGCAGCTAGGCCTTCGATGACCGAGCTGCTCGAGTTCCTCGTCAAAGCGCTGGTCGAGGATCCAAGCGCGGTGGTGGTCGAGGAGCTGGAAGAGGACGGCGACCTGATCTACGAGATCACCGTCGCTGACGCCGACCTCGGCAGGGTGATCGGCAAAGGCGGGCGGGTCGCCAACGCGATCAGGACGATCGCCAAGGCCGCCGCCGTGCGGATCGACCGCCGTGTCATAGTCGACATCCTCGATTGAAGCTCGACATCTTCACCCTCTTCCCGGAGGCGTTCGACTGGTTTCAGTCGCAGCGCTCGGTGCAGAACGCGTTGCGGGAGGGGAACGAGCTGCGGCTCTTCGACTACCGCGAGACGACGCCGTTGGGAGCGGGTCAGGTCGACGATGCGCCGTATGGGGGAGGGGCCGGGATGGTGCTGCGGGTGGACGTGGTCGACGCGGCCCTGCAGGCCGCCTACCCGAACGGCGAGCGCCCACGGATCGTCCTGCTCTCGCCGACCGGCCGGCTGCTCGACGACCCGATCGCCGATGAGCTGGTCGCCGAGCCGCACGTCGCCCTGCTCTGTGGGCGCTATGAGGGCTTCGACGATCGCGTGCACCAGCACCTTGCCGACGACGAGATCTCGATCGGCCGCTACGTGCTCGCCGGTGGTGAGCTGCCGGCGATGGTCGTCGCCGACGTCCTGATGAGGAAGCTGCCCGGCGCGCTCGGTCACGAGGACAGTGCCCGCGAGGAGTCCTTCAGCCAGGTCCTCGAGGGAATGCCCGAGTACCCGCACTTCACCCGTCCGCCGGTGCACCGGGGCTGGGGCGTGCCCGAGGTCCTGCTCTCCGGCGACCACGAGAAGGTGCACCGTTGGCGCCTCGAGCAGAGCCGCGCCCGGGCCGAGCAGTTCGATTCCCGCCAGGAGTAGCTACCATTCCGCGACCGCTCGGTTCCCGAACCCTGGGTCCGGCGGTTTTTTCTCGCCAGAGAACGAAAGACTTCCTATGAGCTCCGTCATCGACAGCATCGAGCGCGACCAGTTGAAGAAGGGCCTGCCCTCCTTCAGCCCCGGCGATCGTGTGCGGGTCCACTTCCAGGTGATAGAGGGATCCCGCAAGCGGACCCAGGTCTTCGAGGGCGTTGTGCTGCGGCGCCAGGGTTCGGGCGCGCGGGAGACCTTCACGGTCCGCAAGCAGTCGTTCGGGGTCGGCGTGGAGAGGACGTTCCCTCTGCACTCGCCGAAGATCGAGAAGCTCGAGGTCGCGGCCCGCGGCGCTGTGCGCCGGGCGAAGCTGTACTACCTGCGAGGCCGGATCGGCAAGGCTGCTCGCGTTGCCGAGCGGCGCTGGGGGATCGACGACGACATCGTCGTGGCCTCCTCGTCCGCCGAGCCCGAGGCGGTCGACGCCGAGGGCGTGACCCAGGACGAGGCCCTGGGTGTGGAGACGCCAGAGGCAGAGGCGGAGTCCGGCGAGGGCACGGAGACTGACGAGAGCGCCGAGGC
This sequence comes from uncultured Actinomycetes bacterium, assembly GCA_963832155.1. Lineage (GTDB taxonomy): Bacteria > Actinomycetota > Thermoleophilia > Solirubrobacterales > 70-9 > VAYN01. The sequence goes on along the minus strand of CAWHTB010000002.1, from coordinate 1,965,018 downwards.
CGAGGCTCCGGCCGACGAGGCGGCCGGCGAGGAGCCGGCGGCTGAGGAGGCAGGCGAGCCTGAGGCGGCGGAGACCGATGCGGGAGCGGAGACTGAGGCGGCGGAGTCGGACGCGGATGCGCCCGAGGCGGGGGAGACCGAGGACAGTCCAGCGTCGGAGGAAGCCGAGGACGACGCGCCGGCGGAGTCCGGCGACTCCGACAAGGGCTCAGACTGAACCTCACGATCCCGAAGCCGAAGACCAAAGGCGGCGGGCTCGTGGAGTTGGTCGTCATAGTCGCGCTCGCCGTAGGACTGGCGCTGGCGATCCAGGCTTGGGTGGTCAAGCCCTACCAGATCCCCTCCGCGTCGATGGAGCCGACGCTCGACATCGGCCAGCGGGTCCTCGTCAACCGCTTCATCTACGACTTCCAGGACCCCGAGCTCGGCGACATCGTCGTCTTCCACCCTCCGGCCGGCGCCGACAATGGGACCGAGTGCGGCGTTCAGCCCCGGGTAGGCGAACCGTGCCCAGAGCCGACCGAAGCTGAGTCGAGTCAGAACTTCATCAAGCGGATCGTCGCCGGACCCGGAGACACGCTTTCGGTCCGCAACGGCCACCCGGTCGTCAACGGCGTCGAAAAGCTCGACGAGCCCTACATCAACCCCTGCGGTGCGGCAGGTTCCTGCAACATGCCGAAAACGATCACCATTCCACCCGACCACTACTTCATGATGGGTGACAACCGTGGGGCGAGCGACGACAGCCGTTTCTGGGGACCCGTACCGCGAAGCTGGATCATCGGCCCCGCCTTCCTCACCTACTGGCCCCCCGACCGCGTCGGCATCTTCTAAACCCAAGTCGCACCGCCGCAGGCTGGCGCGCAGCCGCCGCCTGTTTGCCTTCGACCGTGGTCTGCAGAGCAGGTTCGTCGCCGGCGCCGATGAGGCTGGGCGCGGCTGCCTCGCCGGGCCGCTGGTCGCCGCCGCGGTCCTGATCGACTATGAGCGGCTCTCCAACTCGGACCGCCGCGCCCTCGGCGGCCTGCACGACTCCAAGCAGATGACCGAGGAGCGCCGGCTGGAGATGTTCCCGTGCGTGCTGCGGGCGGCGGAGCGGGTCAGTGTGGTGATCCGCTCGGCGGCGGGGATCGACCGGCGCGGCCTGCACGTGACCAACATCGAAGCGCTCTCCTGTGCTCTGGAACGACTGGCGCCGGGGGACTCAGCGATCAGTCTGGTCGACGGCTTCTCGCTGCCCCGGTGTGCCGTGCCTCATCGGGCGGTGATCCAGGGCGACGGCACCAGCGCCGCGATCGCCGCCGCCTCGGTCATCGCCAAGGTGACCCGGGACCGGTACATGCGCGAGGCCGCCGGCCGGCATCCCGGCTGGGGCTTCGAGGAGCACGTCGGGTACTCGACCCCCGAGCACCGCCAGGCGATCGAGGAGATCGGGATCTCGCCGCTGCACCGGCGTTCGTTCCAGTCGGTGGCGTATGCACAGTTAGAGCTGTCCTGACCACGGTCAGAACGCACCCTCTATGTGCTCGACGTCGACGACGCGGCCAGCGCGGTCGAAGGTGACGCCGACGGCGTCGAACCGGATCTGGTCGTAGCGGGGCAGCTGCCGGCGCTCCGCCATCCAGGCGGTCGCGAGGCGGCGGACGCGGAGCTGCTTGCGCCGGTCGACGGCGAGGACGGGGCGCTCTGGGCCGAACGCCGTTCCCTGTCGTCCAGCCTTGACCTCGACGAAGACGAGGTCGCGACCATCGAGGGCGACGAGGTCGAGCTCGCCGTGGCGGGTACGGGCGTTGCGCTCGACGATCTCCCAGCCCGCTTCGGCAAGCCTGCGGGCGACGAGGTCCTCGGCGATGCGACCGGTTCTTTGGCGGGCGACGGTCATTCTCGGGGTCAAGGTCGCTCCCGGCACTGATTCTCCCCACCCTCGGCACAAAGATTTTGCTTTGTGCGCGCCACGCGTGCGATTTCTCTCCATAGCGTCGCCACCGTGCTCGCCACGGCCCGAACTTTCACCCTCGACGGCATCTCCGCCCGGCCTGTCCGGGTCGAGGTCGACGTCCATCGCGGCCTTCCCGCGTTCGCGATCGTCGGATTGCCGGACGCCGCCGTCCGCGAGGCGAAGGAGAGGGTGCGGGCGGCACTGGACAACTGCGGCTTCGAGTTCCCGCTGCGGCGGATCGTCGTCAACCTGGCGCCGGCGAGCTTGCGCAAGGCCGGACCTGGGCTCGACCTGGCGATCGCGGTGGCGCTCCTCAGTGCCTCCGACCAACTCGAGTGGGAGGGGCTGACGCGGGTCGCGATGGCCGGAGAGCTGGCTCTCGACGGCTCTACCCGTCCGGTCAACGGGGCACTGGCGATGGCCGAGGCCGCGCGGGAGGGGGGACTGGAGGCAATCGTCCTGCCGGCGGAGAACGGCCCGGAGGCGGCGCTGGCCGACGGCATCGACGTGATCGGCATCGACAGCCTCGGGCGCCTGCCGGCCCTCGTCGCTGGGGATTGGGAGCCGCACCGTCCCGCCGCGCTGTCCTTCCAGCTCGGATCGGCGATGGCCCCGGACCTCGCCGACCTTCGCGGCCAGCCGCACCTCCGGCACGCGCTCGAGGTCGCGGCGGCGGGAGGGCACAGCCTGCTGATGATCGGCCCGCCCGGCGCCGGCAAGTCGTTGGCGGCGAGGAGGCTGCCGTCGATCCTGCCGCCGCTGGCGCCGTTGGAGGCGCTCGACGTGGCGCGCATAGCCAGCGCCTGCGGCCGCCTTGGCAGCGCCATCGACGGCGGCCGTCCGTTTCGCGCGCCGCACCACACGATCAGCTCGGCGGGCCTGGTCGGCGGAGGCAGCCCACCGAGGCCGGGCGAGGCGACCCTCGCCGATCGCGGAGTCCTCTTCCTCGACGAGCTCTGCGAGTTCCGCCGCGACGCCCTGGAGGCGCTGCGGGCGCCGCTTGAGGCGGGTGAGGTCTCGATCGCCCGCGCCGGCGGTCGCCACAGCCTTCCCTGCCGCTTCATGCTGGTCGCCGCCGCGAACCCGTGTCCCTGCGGACGCGGCGAGGCCGATCCGGACTGCGTGTGCGCGCCGGTCGCCGTGCAGCGCTACCAGGGGAAGCTGAGCGGGGCGCTCGCCGATCGCATCGACATCCTCGCCGTGGTCCGCCAGCCGAGCGCGTCGGATATCGGCGGCGGACCGGGGGAGTCTTCGGCCGAGGTGAGGGATCGGGTCAGCGCCGCCCGCGAGCGTCAGGAACGGCGACTCGGCCCGGGCAGGTGCAACGCCGAGATGACGCCCGCGGAGGCGCGGGAGTGCTCGCTCGGCGGCGAGGCGGCTGAGCTGTTGGCGGAGCTCTACGCGCGGCAGCGGCTGAGCGGCCGCGCTCACGATCGGGCCCTGCGGCTGGCGCGGACGATCGCCGACCTGGAGGGGACCGAGTCGATCGACCGAGACCAGATGGCCCAGGCGCTGCAACTGCGCAGGCGGGACCATGGCTGAGCCGCGCGCCTGTCCCGACTGCCTCAGGCGCGCGCGGCTGCTGGCGCTGCTCGGGCCCTACATCGAGAAGATCGCCACCGGCACGCCTGGCTCCCGCTCCCCGGAACTGCTGCGGCTCTCCAACGATGACCTCGTCGCCGTTGCCGCCCCGGGCGCTGCCGAGCAGATACTGGCGAGCATCGCGGCGATTCCCGAGGCCGATCTGGGAGCGGAGCTGGCCGGTGCGGGTTGTTGGGCCGTCTGTCGCCACGGAGACCTCTACCCGGCCTCGCTGCGCGACGCGGCCGATGCGCCCCGGGCGCTGGTCGGCCGCGGCGACCCGGCGCTGCTCCGGGACCTCGAGCCGTTCAGCACGGTGACGATCGTCGGCGCCCGCCGCGCGACCTCCTACGGCCGCGAGATCGCACGGGAGCTGGGGCGGGAGCTGGCGAGCGCGGGGATGGTCGTCGTCAGCGGCCTCGCCTTCGGGGTGGACGGGTGCGCCCACCGCGGCGCTCTCGACGCCGGTCGCACGATCGCGGTGCTGGGCTGCGGCCCCGACGTCGCCTACCCGGCTTCGCACCGCTCGCTCTGGAGGCAGATCGCCGAACGCGGGCTCGTCCTCTCCGAGCTTCCGCCCGGGGCGACGCCCTGGCGCTGGACCTTTCCCGCCCGTAATCGGATCATGGCGGCGCTGGCCGGGATGACCGTCGTGGTCGAGGCAGCCGCCCGCTCGGGGTCGCTGATCACCGCCGACCTCGCCGCCGATCTCGGCCGCGAGATCGGGGCGGTGCCCGGCCCTGTCACCTCCCGGGCATCCGCGGGACCGAACAACTTGCTCGCCGGCGGCGCCTGCGTGATCCGCGACGCCCAGGACGTCCTCGACGCGATGCTGGGGCCCGGCACCAGGACGATCGACCGCTGTGGTCCGGCGCTCGAGCCCACTCTCGTCACCGTCCTCGAGGCGGTCGAGGCAGGGGCGTCCAGCTGCGACGCGGTGACCACGGCGACCGGCGTCTCCGGGCCTGAGGCCGGAGCGGCGCTGGCCCGCCTCGAGCTGCTCGGCTACCTCACCTGCTCGGCGATGGGCACCTACTCCCGAACCCTGCTGGCGCCCGATGTCTGAGGCGGCCGTCTGCACGAGACCGCGTCCACCCGCGGTATGCGCGGGTAGGTGCAGTCTCGTTCCATCTAGGCTCCCGACGATGGCGACTCGACGCGTTCCAGCGGTCCTCTCGATCGCCGGCTCGGACTCCGGCGGCGGCGCCGGCATCCAGGCCGACCTGAAGGCCTTCGCGCGCTGCGGCGTGCACGGGATGACCGCGGTGACGGCGATCACGGCGCAGAATACGGTCGGGGTCGAGGCGGTGGAGCCGGTCTCCCCGGAATTGATCGTGGCGCAGGTGCGGGCGGTCGCCGAGGACATCGGCGTCGACGCGGTGAAGATCGGGATGCTGGGTACGGCCGAGACCGTCGACGCCGTGGTCGAGGCTCTGGGCTACGTCGACGGGGCGCCGGTGGTGATCGATCCGGTGATGGTCGCCGAGAGCGGCTCGGTCCTGCTCGACGAGCAGGCGCGGCGGGCCCTGGTCGAACGCCTGCTGCCTCTGAGCGCCGTGGTGACGCCGAACATCCCCGAGGCCCGCGAGCTGACCGGGCTGGGGGAGGGTGTCTCCCAGGAGGACCTGGCTCGCGCGGTAAAGGCGCTGGGCCCCGCCGCGGTCGTTGTCACCGGCGGCCACAGCGAGGGACTGGTCGACCTTTTCTTCGACGGGGTCGAAGTGGTCGAGGTGCCCGGCGACCGCCACCCCGACGGCGCTTCGCACGGCTCCGGCTGCACCCACTCCTCAGCGCTGGCAGCGTTTCTCGCCACCGGCGAGGAGCCGCTGCAGGCTGCCCGACAGGCACGCCGCATCGCCTCCGCCGCGGTCGGGGCGGGGCTGCGTGACCTCGGCCAGGGCGCAGGACCAGTGGACGTGTTCGACCTGTCGCGTGGTCGTCCCGGCGACGCCGACTCGATCCGCTGACTAGATTGACCCGATGAGCACCCACGGCGCTACTTCGACCAAGCTTCCCCGCCCCCGTTCGGCGACCGTCTTCGACGGCCCGGACCGGGCCCACTCCCGTGCCTACATGAAGGGGATCGGGTTCGACGACGACGCGCTCAGCCGTCCCACGATCGGGATCGCCAACACCTGGACCGAGGCGATGCCCTGCAACTTCCACCTGCGCGGGCTCGCCGAGCACGTCAAAGAGGGGGTGCGCGCGGCGGGCGGCACGCCGATGGAGTTCAACACGATTGCGGTCTCCGACGGGGTAACCATGGGCACCCAGGGGATGAAGGCCTCGCTTGTCAGCCGCGAGGTGATCGCCGATTCGATCGAGCTGATGGCCCGCGGGTACCAGTTCGACGCGATCGTCGCCCTTTGCGCCTGCGACAAGACGATCCCCGGCTGTGCGATGGCGCTCGCCCGCCTCGACGTCCCGTCGGTGCTCCTCTACGGCGGCTCGATCGCCCCCGGGCACTGGCACGGCCGCGACGTCACGATCCTCGACATCTTCGAGGCGATCGGCGCCCACAACGCCGGCGAGATCACCGACGAGGAACTGAGCGAGCTGGAGGGGGTGGCCAGCCCCGGCGCCGGCGCCTGCGGCGGCCAGTTCACCGCCAACACGATGGCCTGCGCGTTCGAGGCGCTGGGGATCAGCGCCGGCGGCTCGGCGATGGTGCCCGCCGAAGACGACGACAAGGGCACGGTCGCGGAGAAGATCGGCGAGCTGGTGATCAACGTCCTCGCCGAGGACATCCGGCCGAGCAAGGTGATCACCCGTGACTCGTTGGAGAACGCGATCGCCTGCGTCTGCGCCTCCGGTGGCTCCACCAACGGCGTCCTGCACCTGATCGCCCTCGCCCGCGAGCTCGACATCGAGCTCGGCCTCGACGACTTCGAGCGGATCTCCCGCGGCACCCCGCTCTACGCCGACCTCAAGCCCGGCGGTCGGTTCGTCGCCACCGACCTCTACGCGGCCGGCGGCGTGCCGGTGATCCTCAAGCGGCTCGCCGATGCCGGCATCCTGCACTCCGACGCGATCACCGTCACTGGCCGCACGATCGGCGAGGAGGCCGAGGCGGCGACCGAGGCCCCGGGCCAGGAAGTCGTGCGCCCGCTCGAGGACCCGCTCAAGTCCGAAGGCGGGCTGGCGATCATGCGAGGCAACATCGCCCCAGACGGGGCCGTGGTCAAGGTCGCTGGGACCGAGCGCCGCCAGCAGACCGGCCCCGCCCGCGTCTTCGAGACCGAAGAGGAGTGCTTCCGCGCGGTCAAGGACCAGAAGATCGAGGCCGGCGACATCATCGTGATCCGCAACGAGGGACCCGTCGGTGGACCCGGCATGCGGGAGATGCTGCAGGTGACCGCGGCGATCGTCGGCGAGGGCCTCGGCGAGAGCGTTGCCCTGCTCACCGACGGGCGCTTCTCCGGCGCCACCCGCGGCATGATGATCGGCCACGTCGCCCCCGAGGCGGCCAAGGGTGGCCCGATCGCGGCTATCCACGAGGGTGATCAGATCACCGTTGACGTCGATGCCCGCCGCCTCGACATCGACCTCTCCGACGAGGAGATCGCCAAGCGCATCGCCGAGTACGAGGTTCCGGAGCCGGCCTACACGCGCGGCGTGATGGCCAAGTACGCGGCCACCGTCTCCTCCGCCTCTCTGGGCGCGGTCACGAGCTAGCCGCTACTCGGCCAGGAACTCATCCAGCAGCGCGTTGAACCGCAGCGGTCGCTCGAGCTGGGGGACGTGGCCGGTGCGCTCGAAGATCTCCAGTCGGGAGTGGGGGATGCGGCGGTGGTAGCTGATCGCGGCCGCGACCGGGATCACCCGGTCCGAGAGACCCCAGACGATCAGCGTCGGCATCTCGATCTCTCTGAGCCGGTCGCGGATGTCGTGGCCGATCAGGGCCTGCAGGGCGTCGCCGAAACCCTCGGCCTGGGTCAGCCCGCCCTCGATCTGCTCCAGCAGCAGGTCTTCGCGCAGCCGCCCCGGGTAGCGCAGGAAGGGCCTGAAGACCAACTCGCGGGCGCGCGGGCGCGAGACGATCTCGCGACCGCGCCTCGCCATGTGAGGGCCGAACTGCTTCCAGGCCCAGGCCGTCGCGGTGGCCCGCGCCTCCGGGTTCCAGGTGTTGAGGATCCCCGCCGCCGAGACCAGCACGAGTCGCTCGAACCGGGCCGGGTTGGCAGTCGCGGCCTCGACCGCGATGAAGCCGCCCATCGAGTTGCCGACCAGCGTCGCCCCCTCGATCCCGAGCTTCTCGCAGAAGTCCCCCAGCAGCCGGGCGTAGGCGGGCATGTCGATCTCCCACGAGGGCATCGGGCTCGCCCCGAACCCCGGCAGGTCGAGCGCGATCGCGCGGTGCCCGGCGCCGAAGTGGGGGAGGTTTTCCAGCCAGTTCTGCCAGCTGCCGGAGATCCCGTGGACGAACAGGACCGGCTCCCCCTGGCCGATCTCGACGTAGTTGACCTCCGCACCCGGCAGCTCGACCCGGTGCTGGTGCCGGCGCCACTCGATCAGCCTCCACTCGGGGTCCCGGTTGCCGTAGTCGGCACCGGCGGCGATCCGCGGGTCGAGGGTGGCGCTAGGCATACCCCATGCGTTCGAGCACCGGGATCTCACGGATCTGCGGCGGTTGCAGGTGGTCCCAGAGGATGCCGCGGGGGCGCTCGTACTGGGGCTCGACTTCGATCACCGCGCGTGGGGTCGCGATCACGTCGCAGGGAAGGTCGTGCGTGGTCACCATCAGGTGCTGGCGGAGGATCTGGATCGGGTGGACGGTGGTCGCCACCGTGGTGTGGGAGTCGATCTTGCCGGCCTCGGTGAGGATCCCGTACTCGAGGTCGAGGTAGCCGCCGCCTTTGCCGACCCGGGCGCCGCTGAGGTTGACCGCGACCGAGCCGCAGAGGACGAAGTCGATCTCCGGCAGGTCGTCGAGGGCGACGACCCGTCCGTGCTTGATCGCGCCCTTGATCGTCGAGGCCTCTTTGATCGCCGCCTTGGACAGCGTCTTCGGGTCGAGCACCCGGAAGGGGTGGGGGTCGCGCAGGCGGGGGACGGCCATGATCACCGTCTTGCCCTCGTCGAGGGCGATTCGCCGAGCGTGGGTTTGCGGCGAGTCGGGGTTGGCCTTGATCACCCTGGCGCGCTTCCAGAGCCGGTGCCCGGCGAGCTTCTCGGCCGCCAGCTTGGCGCCGGCGAAGTTCGGGATCCGCCCCTCCGCCCCCGGGAAGCGGGACACGCCCTCGCGGTCCATCGCCTTCCAGACCTCCTTGCGGACCTCGTCCTTGGAGCGCATCGGCCAAAGATATCCGTCGGATCTGCCGATAGGACCGGTGGAGATGCGAAATTTGCAGGGATGGAGTTCGGAAAAGCCGAATGATCCGAACACCTAAGATCTTCGCAAGGAACCGAGGAGCTCTTTTTTGGGACACAAGGGTCGGATAGCCGCAATCGTCGTCGTCGCCCTGGTCGCCGTCCTGGCGGCCGGCGCTTACGCCTACGACAGCACTCAGAAGGACAAGATCGCCGAGGGGGTGACGATCGCCGGCGTCGACGTCGGCGGTCTCGACGCCGACCAGGCCGCGCGAAAGGTTCGCCGCAGCCTGCTCTCGCCGCTGCGCCAGTCGCTGCGGGTCAGCTTCGACGGTGAGAACTGGACCCTGCCAGGGGCAAAGCTGAAGGTTCGCGCCGACGTCGACGCCGCGGTCGAGCAGGCGGTGGAGGAAAGCCAGGACGGCGGCCTGCCGGCGCGCCTGGTCCGTTACGTCAGCGGCGAAGAGCTCGAGGAGGCCGTCTCGCCCCAGGTCAAGTACTCACAACGGGCGATCAACCGGTTCATCCGCCGCGTCGCGGACGAAGTTGATCGCGAAGCCCAGAGCGCGACGGTCAGCGCGAGCGCGGACGCGCTCGAAGTCGTGCCTGCCGAGAACGGCCGCAAGCTGCGCGACAACCTGCTCGAGCAGGAACTCGAAGACGCGGTCCTCGACGCCGAGGCGCCACACAGGGTCATCGCCAGGGTCCACAGCACCAAGCCCAACGTCACCACCAAGGAAGTGGCGAGCGAGTTCCCCGCCTACCTCACCCTCGACCGGTCCAGTTACACCTTGCGACTGTGGAAGGACTTGAAGCTGGCCCAGACCTTCACCGTTGCGGTCGGCCAGGAAGGGCTCGAAACGCCCGCCGGCCTCTACCACATCCAGGAAAAGCAGGAAAATCCCTCCTGGCACGTGCCGGAATCCTCGTGGGCCGGCAGCCTCGCCGGTCAGGTCATCCCACCCGGTCCTTCCAACCCGATCAAGGCCCGTTGGATGGGGATCTTCGAAGGCGCCGGTATTCACGGCACTGAAGAAACCGGTTCGCTTGGTACCTCCGCTTCGCACGGTTGTGTGCGGATGGCGATTCCCGAGGTCGAAGAACTGTACGACCAGGTCGACGTCGGCACTCCGATCTACATCGGGTAGATCGCCTGGAGGCTCCTGCGCCCCGGCGGCGAACCTGATCCCGTGGACTGGGGATCGTCGCTTTCCGACTATGACCGTGACTTGCGCGCGCGCGGCTCTGCCGAGCGAACCCGGCGCGCCTACGGTGTCGACCTTGGCGGCTTCGCCGAGTGGGCTTCGGCACAGGGCCTCGGTCCGACCGACATCCGCCACCGCGACGTGCGCCGCTACGGCGCCGGCCTCTCCAGCGCCGGCGCCGCGCCGGCCACCGTCGCTCGCAAGCTGGCCTCGTTACGCGGCTTTTACGGCTTCCTCGTCCGCACCGAGCGGGCGGGCCAGAACCCGGCCGAGCTGGTCTCCAGCCCGAAGCGCTCCGAGAAGCTGCCGAAGGTCCTCTCGACCGAGCAGATGCGCTCGCTCCTGGAGCGGATCCCCGCCCGCACGCCGCTGGAGCTGCGCGACCGGGCGATGCTCGAGCTGGCTTACTCCTGCGGCCTGCGCTGCGAGGAGATCGTCAACCTCGACCAAGGTGCCCTCGACTTCGAGACCGAGCAGCTCCGCGTCCTCGGGAAGGGGTCGAAGGAGCGGATCCTGCCGGTAGGGGAGCCGGCGCAGCGCGCCCTGCGCCGTTACCTCGAGCGTGGCCGCCGAGCGCTGGCCGGCGATCCGGGCGAGCAGGCGTTGTTCCTCTCGAAGAGCGGCCGCAGGCTCTCCAACTCCGACATCACCCGGCGATTGGGACTGTGGACCCGCGAGGCCGCCCTGGCCGCGGGCGTCTCGCCGCACGCCCTCCGTCACTCTTTCGCCACCCATCTGCTCGAGGGTGGTGCCGATCTGCGTACCATCCAGGAGCTGTTGGGTCACGCGTCGATCTCCACCACCCAGGTTTACACCCGCGTTGACGCTGCCCGCCTACGTGACACCTACGCTGCGAGCCACCCACGCGCATGAAACAACCCCACAACCGCCGTACAATCGCCTGAGGCCATGGAAACGGGCGTAAAAGAGGTCGAGCTCCGAGACCTATGGCGGCGCTACAAGGACGAGGGCGATGACGGCGCCCGCGAGCGTCTCGTTGTCGCCTACTCGCCAATGGTGAAGTTCGTCGCCGGCCGCCTCGGCGCCGGTCTTCCCTCTCACGTCGAAGACGCGGACTTGATCTCCTACGGCCTGGTCGGGCTGATCGGCGCGATCGAACGCTTCGAGCCGGAGCGTGGGATCAAGTTCGAGACCTTCGCGATGACCCGCATCCGCGGCTCGATCATCGACGAACTCCGCTCGCTCGACTGGGTGCCGCGCTCGGTGCGCTCGCGCGCACGGGAGATCGAGACCGCCCAGGCGAAACTGGAGCACGAGCTACAGCGGGCGCCCACCGAGGCGGAGCTTGCCGCGAAGCTGAAAATGACCGAGGAGGAACTGCAGGCCTCGCTGCTGGAGATCGCCAACTCCTCCGTCTACGCGCTCGACGAGCTCTGGACCGTCTCCGACTCCTCCGGCGACCAGGTCTCGCTGCTCGACACGATCGCCGACGACGGCGCCTCCGACCCCCAGGAGGCGCTCGCCTCCAACGAGGTCAAGGACCGGCTCACCGAGGCGATCGGCTCGTTGCCCGAGCGCGAGCAGCTCGTTGTCGCCCTCTACTACTACGAGAACCTGACGCTGCGGGAGATCGGCGAGGTCCTCGGCGTAACCGAGTCCCGCGTCTCCCAGCTCCACACCAAGGCAGTGATGCGGTTGAAGTCCCACCTCCAGCACGGCTAGGCCGCCCGTCGCGGCGCCGGGTCGCTGCTAACTTGGCGCCAGGATGAGCAGCGAAGAGACGTGCGCGGTTTGCGGTCGGACGATCCTGGCCGGCGAGCGTGTGCGCGGCTACGTCTCCGCCGACGGCCGCCAGGCCGTCTGCCCGCTGTGCGAGGACGGGGCGGAGCGCCTCGGGTGGAAGCACGAGGGGGCCGGGGTGGAGGAGCCACCGGACGAGGCGACGGGTAGCCGCCGCCGCGGCCTGGCCGGCTTGCTGCGCCGTGGTTCCCGTCCCGCGCAGGAGGAGCCCGCGCCTGCTCCCAAGCGGGTCTCCGGGGACGATCCGGCGGCGGCCGGGATGCGCAGCGAGGGCGCGCGCGAGGAGGTCTCGCCACTGAGCCCGTTCGAGCGCGCCGTGGCCCGCTTCAACGCCGGCGAGTCCGGTCGCACGGTCGCCGGCCTGGTTCGGACCCTGGGGGAGCCCCTGGTCTCCGTCGGCGCCTCCGCCGGGACACCGAGCGAGGTCCGGATCACGGTCGCCTGGGAGCTCTCCTGGTACCAGTGGGGGGTCGACCTCAGCGACGAGCTGCGGCCGGTCTTCCAGCTCGACAAGGGGTACGAGATCTCCCAGCTGGACGCGCCGGCGCGCCAGTGGAACGCCTCGGCGATCGAGGGCGGCCGGATCGTGATGGTCGCTCCCGCCGCCGATGCCCCGAGCGGGCAGCCGGCACGCCACTAAGCATGAGCAGGCTGACGGTGAATGTGGACGGTGGTGCCCGCGGCAATCCCGGCCCGGCGGCGATCGGCGTCGTCCTCCGCAACGGCGACGGCGAGGTGGTGGAGGAGCGCGCCGAGCGGATCGGGAAGGCGACCAACAATGTCGCCGAGTACCGGGCGCTGCTGCTCGGGATCGAGCTGGCCGCCGCTCGCGGGGCGAGCGAGGTCGATCTGGTCGGTGACTCCGAGCTGGTCGTGCGCCAGGTCGAAGGCCGCTACAAAGTCAAGGACCCGACAATGCGCAGGCTGCACGCCGAGGTTAAGCGAGCGCTGGCGGACTTCGAGGGCTGGACGATCCGCCACGTTCGCCGCGAGGCGAACGCCGACGCCGACCGCCTCGTCAACGAGGCACTGGACGGCCTAGATGGCTGAGCCGATCGATCCCGGCGTCGACATCGGCCACGTCCACCTCAAGGTCGCCGATGTCGACCGCGCGCTCGAGTTCTACTGCGGGGTGTTGGGGTTCGAGCTGATGCAGCGCTACGGGGACGACGCGGCGTTTGTCGCGGCCGGTGGTTACCACCACCACATCGGGCTCAACTCATGGGAGTCGAAGGGTGGGGCGCCGTCCCCGCCGGGGACGACCGGGCTGTACCACGTCGCGATTCGGTACCCGACCCGCCGCGGGCTCGCCGATGCGCTGCGGCGCCTTAAAGACGCCGGCGTCCCGCTCAGCGGCGCCTCCGACCACGGGGTCAGCGAGGCGCTCTACCTGTCCGACCCCGACGGCAACGGCATCGAGCTCTACTGGGACCGTCCCAAGGAGGAGTGGCCCGAGCCCCAGGCGGGGCAGAAGGTAGAGATGTACGTGCGGCCGCTGGACCTGGAGAGCCTCAGCGCGGAGTTGGAGTAGCGGCGCTCGCCGCTGGCGCCCCGCTCTCAACCGGGTGGCCGCCCGCGCGCCAGACGCCGACGCCCTGGCCGACGTGGACGACGTCGTCGAAGCCCTCGCGCTGGAGGATCGAGGCGGCGAGGCCGCTGCGCTTGCCGCCGCGGCAGATCGTCACCACCTGGCCCTCGCGGGGCAGCTCGTCTAAGCGAGCACCGAGGTCGCCGTAGGGGATGTGAAGGGAGCCGGGGATGTGCTCGGCGGCGTACTCGGCCGCGTTGCGGACGTCGAGGATCGTCGGCGGCGCAGGCCCAGTGACCCGCGCCGCCAGCTGATCCGGGTCGATCAGCTCGATTCTCTCCACCGGCCGCTCCTCCGTGCGCCAGGCGGTCATCCCCCCGGCGAGGAATCCCCGCACCGGTATTCCCACCGCGGCCAGCAGCTCGGCGGCGTGGCGCTCGTCCCCGTCGGAGGCGGCGACCACGATCACCTCGGCGCTCGCCGGCGCCACCCGGGAGACCTTGGTGGCGAAGCCGGTGTCGTAGGCGGAGGTGCTGAGGGCGCCGGCGATGTGGGCCTCGTCGAACTGCTCGTTGGTGCGACCGTCGATGATCACCGCGCCGCTCTCGACCGCCTGCTGGATCTCATACGGCGTCAGCGGCGCGGGCGTCCCGAAGCCCTCGACCAGCGGGCCGCGGTTGAGGGAGACGATCCGCTCCACGTTCGGCGGCCGGTCGCCAAGCGAGGCGAGCGCGTTCTCGACGAACTCCGCCTCAGCATCGATCCCCAGGGCCCGGTTTTGGCGGCGCTCGAAGCCGATCGTCGAGGAGGACTTGAGGTCGAGCGCCGAGCCGCCGCAGAGTGAGCCGCCGAGGTGGCCGGGCCAGACCTCGACCTCATCTGGGAGCGCCAGCAGCCGCCCGTGCAGCGAGTGAAACATCTCGGTCGCGCCCTCGCGCGGCTCGATCGCCAGGTCGGGACGAGCGACGTCGCCGATGAAGAGCGAGTCGCCGCTGAGCAGCGCCGAGGGCGCATTACCGCGGCCGGCGTCGCGCAGCAGGAAGGAGGTGTGCTCGGGCCGGTGCCCCGGCGTGTGGATCGCCTCGATGCTGACCTCGCCCAGTTCCAGCATCCAGCCGTCGGTGAATGCCTCATGCGGATACTCCGCCTCGGCCAGCTCGTGGATGTGGATCGTCGCACCCGTCGTCCGTGCCAGCCGCCCGTGCCCGGAGACGTGGTCGGCGTGGTTGTGGGTCTCCAGCACGTGGTCGATCCGGACCCCGTGCAGCCGCGCCAGCCGCCCGTACGGCTCGATGTCCCACTGCGGATCGATCACCGCCGCCACCCCCGCGTCCCGGTCGGCGACCAGATAGGAAGCGCAACCGAGGTCCTCGTGGATGATCTGGCGGAAGAGCATGGGCGCTCGACGATTGTCAACCGTCGGGACCAACCATGCAACCCACCGTCGCCCCCACAGCTAGAATGCCCCCCTCGTGCGGCTGTAGCTCAGCTGGCTAGAGCGTCTGCTTGCCATGCAGAAGGTCGTGGGTTCGAATCCCATCAGCCGCTCTCAGGGAAAGCCCCGCTCCGGCGGGGCTTTTCTATGCTCGCGCAGTGCGACCTCTTCGGTACTCCATCAACGTCACTTTGGACGGATGCTGCGATCACCGTGCAATTTCCCCGGACGAGGAGACCCATCGTCACGCGACGGAGATCCTCACCCAGGCCGATGCTCTCCTCTTCGGCCGGGTGACCTACGAGATGATGGAGTCAGCCTGGCGGCCGCCGGGGCAGATGGCGGAGATGCCCGATTGGACGGCGCCTTTCGGCCGCACGATCGACGCGGCAAAGAAGTACGTCGTGTCGAGCACTCTGGACCGGGTCGATTGGAATGCGGAGCTCGTGCGCGGGGATGTCGGGGAGGCAGTTCAGAAGCTGAAGCAGGAGTCGGGCAAGGGACTGGCCGTGGGAGGTGTAACCCTCCCGCTGGCGTTGGCGGAGTTGGGGTTGATCGATGAGTACGAGTTCGTGGTGCACCCCAGGCTGGTGGGCCATGGGCCGACCTTGTTCGCGGGGCTATCGAAGCCCGTCGACTTTAGGCTCGTGAGCCGGCAGGAGTTCGGCTCCGGGGCGGTGGCGATGCGGTACGAGCCTCGGGCTACCTAGAGGCGCCTGCCGGAACAAGTCCCGAGCCGGCTCACCGCACGACGTTCAGCAGCGGGTCTCCTTTGAGGTGCCGTCGGATCTGATCCCCGACAAGCTCGTAAACCCGCTCGTCCGCGGCCGGGCTATCGCCGGCGATGTGCGGGGTCACGATCACGTTCGGCAGTCGCCACAACGGACTCTCTGGCGGTAGGGGCTCGGGATCGGTGACGTCAAGCGCGGCTTCCAGCCGCCCCGACTCCAGCTCCTCGCAGAGGGCATCCGTGTCGACCACGGTGCCGCGGCCCGCGTTGACGAGGAGCGCGCCCGTCTTGAGCCTGGCGAGCCTCTGCTTCTCAATCAGCCCCACCGTCTCGGGCGTGGCGGGAAGCAGGACGATCACGATGTCGGCATGGGGCAGAAGCTCGTCAATCGCATCCACCCCGTGGGTGTTTCCACGCTGGCGACTTGCCACACCCGTCACCTCGACTCCGAATGGACGCAGCCGGTCCTCCACCGCTCGGCCGATCGAGCCGTAGCCGACGATCAGGACCTTCGACCCCGCCAACTCGCGCGGCATCAGGGGTTTCCACTGCGCCTGCGCCTGCTGCCGCCGGAACCGGGCGAGGCCCTTGTAGCGGTCGAGAATCGTGCCGACCACCCACTCGGCCACCGGCGCGTCTCGCGTCCCGCGCGCGCTGCAGAGCGCCACACCCTCCGGGACCGAGGGCGCGATCCAGTCGACCCCTGCCGAATTCACCTGGACGACCCGGAGGGCGCTGAATCGAGGTAGCGCCTCGATCACCCTGCGTGACCCGTAAGGCGGAACCAGGAACTCGACCGCCTCGATCTCTCGCGGCAGCGCACCGTCGCGGGGAATGAGATTGATCCCGACAGCTTCGGGCAGCTCCCCGAGGCTGGCTCGGGCGGGGTTGTCGGGCAGCCAGACCTCCACGGGACTGATGAGAACCCTACGGACGCTACGCGGACGCCTGGGTCTGACCTGCCCGTTGCGCCCGCGAGCGATCTCTTCCATTTCAGGAATCACCGAGGAAGTCCCGTTCTGCGGGAACTTTTCTTTGTCTCTGCAGCCGCGCAGGGCTGAAAACCCGCCGTCGGCGGTCATATAGTCCCGGCCAATATTCGTCTAGTTCCCGCCCAACATCCGTCCGGCATCTCGAACCAGGAGGGCTTGAAATTGGAAACGTCCCTGGAGTGGCATCGCCGTAGAAGAACTACGTTGGTTGCAATAACGGTCACGACTCTGCTGGGGCTCCTGCTAGCGGCCGCATTTGCTCCCAGCGCGCAGGCAAGGGTCGAAGGGTTCCAGGCCTTGGCGCCGAGCCCGGTGGAGCTCACGGCGGTCGCCACCGACCCCGGGACCGGTCTCATATATGCGCAGGAAAACGGCGGGACGAAATACTTCGTCTACGACCCGCGCACGAACGTCTGGAGCGAACGTGCCCCGTCACCGCTCAGCAGCGGCAACAACGGCGGCGCGGCGTTCCTTGGTGGGAAGATCTACGTCTCTTACACCGCAAACGACACCGAACTCGCCGTCTACGACATTGCCTCGAACAGCTGGATCACGATTCCAAACCCGCTCGGAGCAGGCACCGGCAACATCGCGTCCGGAGGCGGCAGGCTTTATCTGGTGGTGGAATTCAAATTCGTCGCTTTCGATCCGGCGACGGGGATCGCTACGCCGCTCGCCGCGCCACCGAAATTTGCTGATCCGGATTGCGAAGATGGCTTTGAAGATTGGGGCGGACTGCAGGTCGTCGAAGGCAAGATCTACGGCCACCAGGGGAATGGCTGCAACGGCTTCGCGGTGTACGACATCGCCTCCAACAGCTGGCTGGAACTGCCACTGGCCCCGGTGATAGAAGAAGAAGGCCCGCTCTTGGGCAGCGCGTTCAATCCGCTCACGAACACCTACATCACCTACGGCCCGTACGAAGGGAAAGCGCTCTACCGGTTCGACATCGAAGCCGGTGCGTGGTCGAATGCCGCGCTGCCGTTCGCAGTCGATGACGGCGGCATGGCCTACATCTCTCTGCCCGGCCTCGAAGGCATCTACATGGTCCAGGGCGAGGAAGGCACCGAGTTCACCCGCTATACCGAACGCAACCTGACCGACCTATCGCCTTCGACGTCGGCGCGCGTGAAAAAAGGCGGCAAAATCACCTACTCGATCCAGGTCAGGAACAACGGACCCGAACGGGCAGGCGGAGTCGTGCTTTCGGATCTGCTCCCGAAACGTGTCAGGCTTATCTCCGCGGTGGCGTCGCAGGGAGCCTGCGTCGGAACCTCGGCCCTCACCTGCAACCTCGGTGTCCTGCGGAGCGGGGCAAGTGCCAACCTGACGATCAAAGTGAAAGCACGTCTGCGGAAAGTGACCAACACCGCGACCGTCTCCAGTCTGGCGATCGACAGCAATCCCGGGAACAACAGCGCGAAAGTTGTCACGAAGCAATGCGTGGTCCCGAAAGTCCGGAACCGTGGCCTGAAAGGAGCAAAGAAAGCTCTCCGAAGGGCCAACTGCAAACCCGGCAAAGTCAGCCTCCGCTACAGCGGCAAAGTCAAAGAGGGCAAGGTGATCCGCGGCGGCAAGAGTCGCGGCAAGGCCCTGCGGGCGGGCAGCAAAGTCAAGCTGATCGTCTCCCTTGGCCCGAAAGGCGCTCGCTAGACAGCACCAGCGACCAAAGCGCCCGCTTCACACAGAAAGCCCCGCTTCGGCGGGGCTTTTTGCTGCCTGGCCGAGTTAAGCCGACCCCGCGCTGGGTCCCTCGCAGCCCGAGTTCAGTGCGCAGGCTAGGAGGATCGCTGATGCCGGCGGGAATCGACGACACTTCGCATGAGCGCGGCGCTGAAAATCAAACTGGCTGAGATCAAGGCGTAAAACCCCACACTCCACAAAACCAGAGGCGGCTCGCTTTCGGGCGAGTGGTTCGGATGGCCGAAGGGAACGGAGAAGGGCATCGCCAGGAAGGCCAACAGCGAGAAACCGAGCTGTCCCGTCCCCCATCCCAGTATCACCGAGGCAAGCGCCCAAATTGCAAATCCCAACGAGTTGTTCCCGGTGGCGTTGAGCAGGACGACCGCGGTGGCAATGCTGGCCAAGTAGGCCACGACAAGGGCGATCCGGGTCATCAGCACTCAAGTACCCCGAGGAACAGCTCTCGGTTTCATGCGTCCTTCCTCGATTGAAGCTTGGACGTTTGGCGGAGCGGTGCTTCGGCCGACTCTATGCTCCCGGGCCGCTTATGCAGAGTCGATTCATAGGGGTTGTCACGGCGTGTGCGGCGCTGCTTCTGGCGGTGCCCACGGGGGTCTCAGCCAACCATGAGTGCCACAGCCAGATCGAGGCCACGACCTATGAGATCGGGTTGCGGGGAAGTCACGGGTACGAAATAGAGATCAAGAGCTACCGGTCCGGGAAGGTCACGCTGGTCGCTGAAAAGAGGCACCGTTTTGCGCAGTACGCCGTTGCGGGCCGAAGCGATGAGCACGGCCTTGAAGCTGACTTCGGCCAGCTCGGGCGCATTGCGGTCCACTTCCAGCGCCAAAGACCGGTGCGGTTCGCCTCCGAACATATACGCCTCGAGGGAATGCTCGAGTTCCACGGCGAGCAAGATTTCACCTCGTTTTCCCGGCGACGGGCAGGTGGAGCCGTGTTTCGCAGCTTCACGCGGGCCTGCTCGCCGCCATCTCGCAGAGGACAGCTCCGAGCAGCCGGTGCCACGATCGCCCGCCGTGCCGGTGGCCGTGTCATGACCTTTCTAGGGGCGGCGGAACGAGCTCCAAACCGGGCCGTCTTTTTGCGTCTCCAAAGCTCCCGACCACCCTTTCTCGAAGAGGACGGCGGAGGTGACTTCCTCGCCGTCGGCCTGGAAGAACGCCGCGAACAGATGTACATCAAACGCGGCGTCGGTTTCGACGAACCCATTGCGATGGTCACCGCGAGCCCGCTGGGCGCGGAGCCTTTCAACGTCAATGTCGTGGCGTCCAATCCGTTCTCCGGCACCGGTGGCTACTCCCAGGCTCCCGGCTCGCCCGCAAGCTGGAGCGGAGACCTGAGCGTTTCGCTGCCAGGCGCGAGGGATGTGCCTCTCACCGGCCCCGGTTTCTCCGCCGTCGCCTGCGGCGACAACGAGAGGACGAATCGCCGTGAGATCTGCGAAGGGGAAATCGAAGAGCTGTACCAGGCATCGTTGCTGCGACCCCGGCTCTAACCCCTGACGACCTTCACCATCGAATCCAGCCCCACGGTTGAAAGGGTTCGAGTGACGCTCAGCGATTGGCTTGGCAGGATGCGGAGTTGGCCGCCGCATCCCTCGCGACAGTCGAGATCGGCGAGGAGCGCGATGCCGCTCGCGTCCAGGAACTCCAGATCCTGCAGGTCGAGGACGAGCATCGAGTCCTCGCGGGCGAGCGTCTCCTCGATCGCCGTGGCGGCGCCGGAGACATTGGCTCGGTCGAGCTCGCCGGCGAGACGGACGACGACGATTCCCGTGCCGTAGGGGGTCGAGGTGACAGAAAGATGCGAGCTATACTCGTTCTTGGATGCCAGCGTTCTTTTCGCCGTGCCGGTGATCATCGCTCCGTCCTGCCCTGTACATGTCCGGAGCCTGCGCCGCGTTAACGGGAGTGGCCAGTTATTCGAGTGCCTTAAAGCTCAGAGGACGCGGCGGATGAAGGCGGCCTTGGCGTCCGTGTAGGCCTCGCGGTCATCCGCAAATCGGTCTGCGAGATCGTGCTTCAGTGCCGCGTATTCCTCTGCCGCCTGCGGACTTTCTCGCAGTCGTTCGCGGAACGCCAGCTCGTCGCGGAACCGCCTTGAGTCGGTCGGGACAAGGCGGAGGTGATGGGTACGGCGGGCCGGGTGGGGCTTGCAGAACCAGTGCATCTCGTCTGCCAGGTACGGCGCGTAGAGGTAGGCGAGGTTTGCCAGGGGGTCGAAGCATGCGCGGGATGCTTCGCCGACCAGGATGTCGATGATCGGCTTGGCATCGAGGCCTGGAACCGCGGTGCTGCCGATGTGGTGAATGCCGCCCGTGGCCCAGTCGCCAACCACTGCGTCCAGCGCAGATTGCTCCTCGGCGAACCGGTCCGGCCAGGAGGGGTCGTACGGAACGAGCCGGATCGGCTGGTCCAGCTCGGTCCGGAGTCGAATCACCGGTCGCCCGCTTCGCTCCTCGAGCTTTTCCACGCCCTCGTCGGCGGCGAAGCCGTAGCGGTCATAGAAGGCGAGCGCCGGCTGGTTCTCGGGCAGCACCCAGAGCACGACGTCACGCCAGCCGTGCTCGCCCAGCTCGGCGAGGGCGGCGGAGAGCATCGCCGCGCCGACTCCTTCGCGCCAGTGCGTAGGGTCGATGTAGAGCGCGCCGATCTCCGCGGTTCTCTCTCCGGCTCCCTCGTCGTGGCTCGGCGTCGCCACCGAACAGAACCCGGTGAGGGCGCCGCCAGGCCCCTCCGCCACGAGCGTCAGCCAGCGGTTATCGCCAGCGCGCAGGAGTGCGTCCCAACTTTGCTCGCGCTCTGACGCCGAGAGGCCCTTGAGCAAGGCGTCGGGGAGGATGCCGCGATAGGCGGCTTGCCAGGACCGAACGTGAATCTCGGCTATGCGTGGAGCATCACCGGCGCGAGCTTTTCGCACTTTCGGGGTCAAGATTGCAATAGATATATGCAAATGGCGAACGCGCTCTTCGTCTGTCTCCACAACGCTGGCCGCTCCCAGATGAGTCAGGCCCTGTTCGAACGTGCCGCCGGGGGCCGGCACGGCGCCCGCTCGGCCGGGACGACGCCGGGGGAGCGCGTCCATCCCGAGGTGGTCGAGGTGATGAATGAGTTGGGCATTGACTTGAGCGACCGCCGGCCGCGGCTGCTCACCACCGAGGACGCCGAGTGGGCGGATGTGGTGGTGACGATGGGCTGCGGTGACGAGTGCGCCTACATCCCCGGCCGCCGTTACATCGATTGGGACCTGCCCGACCCGGAGGGCCGGCCGGCCGACGCTGTGCGCGAAACCCGCGACGAGATCGCCCGGCGGGTCGAGACGCTGCTCGGCGAACTCGAACCCGCACCCGAACACCCTCGGCGCCCGTAGGCTGGACCGATGAGCGAAATCCACCTGTATGACCCGCAGACGCTCTACCGCCACTGGGAGGACGAGCAGTGGTCCCCCTTCGCGATCGACCTCAGCGCCGATCAGAGCCAGTGGCGCGACCTCGGCGAGGAGGATCGGGGCCTGATCTTCTGGGTGCTTTCCTCATTGATGGTCGCCGAGGAGCGGATCACCACCAAGTTCTCCGGCCTGGTTGCCGCGTACGGCAGTGAGGAGGAGGCGACCTTTCTGGCGACGCAGCAGGTGGATGAGGCCCGCCACATGCAGTTCTACGCTCGCTTCCAGGACGAGGTCGTCGCCGACCCGGGCGCGATCGGCGCGCACGTCGAGCGCGCCCGGGAGCAGATCTCCCCGGCCTTCCGGGCGATCTTCGACGTCGCCCTGGTCGAGGCGCACGAGCAGCTCGTCGCCAACCCACAGGACGCGGCGGCCAAGGTCCGCTTCGTAACCCTGTACCACCAGGTCCTCGAGGGAACCCTCGGCTTGACCTCGTTCAACTTCGTCACCGGGTATCTGGAGCGGGAGGGGCTGCTGCCGGGATTCGTGGACGGCTACTCGAAGATCCACCACGACGAGCAGCGCCACATCGGCTACGGCACCTGGTACCTGCGGCAGGCGGTCGCCGGGGATCCTGGCCTGGCGGACGCCGTGCGCTCGACCCTGCGCGACCTGCTGCCGGCGGTTGCCGAGTCGCTGACTCCGCCCGACCGAGAGGGAACCGATTGGGATGCTCTCGGGGCGAGCTCGGAGCAGATCCGTGACTTCGCGCTCGGTGGACTGACGCGGCGCATGGACATCATCGGCGTGCCCCTGTCGACGCTCTGAGTACCAGGTGACAGAATGGCCGCCGTGCCCGGGGAGCGGAAATACGATGTGGCGCTGTTCGGTGCCACCGGATTCACCGGGGGCCTGACCACGCGCTACCTGGCGGCGAACGGCCCGGCCGGGCTGCGCTGGGCGCTGGTCGGCCGCAACCGGGGGAAGCTCGAGTCCGTCGCTGCCCAGCTCGGGGAGATCGACTCGGAAGTCGGCGCTCCCGACCTGATAGAGGCCGACGCTGCGGACCGCGCTGCCCTTGACGAGGTCGCCGCGGCGACCAAGGTCGCGATCACGACCGTCGGTCCCTACGCCCTCTACGGGGAGCCCTTGGTCGGCGCCTGCGCCGCGGCGGGAACCGACTACGTCGACCTCACCGGCGAGCCGGAGTTCGTCGACCGGATGTGGTCCCTGCACCACGAGGAGGCGCGGCGGACCGGCGCCCGGATCGTCCACTGCTGCGGGTTCGACTCGATCCCGCACGACCTTGGCGCCTACTTCACCGTCCAGCAGCTGCCGGAGGGCGTCCCGCTGAAGGTCAACGGGTACGTTCGCTCCGACGCGCGCTTCTCGGGCGGCACCTACCACTCGGCGATCAATGGCTTCGCCCGCGCCCGTCAGATGGTGGCCGCGGCGAAAGAGCGCCGCCGAGCCGAGCCTCGCCCCGTCGGCCGCGAGATCCACTCGACCAAGCCGGCGCTCCACCGCGATCCCGACCTCGGCGGCTGGACGGTGCCGCTGCCGACGATCGACGGCCCGATCGTCCGCCGCTCCGCTGCCGCCCTCGAGCGCTACGGCCCGGACTTCACCTACGGCCACCACATGGTCGCCAAGCGTCTCGGCACCGTCGTCGTCGGTTCCGCGGGCATCGGGACTGTCGGGTTGATGGCGGCGCTGCCGCCGACCCGCAAGCTCCTTCTCCGTCTCAAAGCCCCGGGCGAGGGCCCGAGCGAGGCCCAGCGCGAGCGCAGCTGGTTCAAGGTGACCTTCGTCGGCGAGGGCGGGGGAGAGCGGGTCGTCACCGAGGTCTCGGGCGGCGATCCCGGCTACTCCGAGACCTCGAAAATGCTGGCCGAGTCCGGCCTCTGCCTCGCCTTCGACGAGCTGCCGGAGTCCTCGGGCCAGGTGACGACTGCCACCGCGATGGGTGACATGCTTCTCACAAGGCTTCAGAATGCGGGGATACGATTCCGCGTGGTAGAGCCGGCGAAAGCCTGACCAGGAGCGAGAACGTGCCAGCTGAACACCTCGACGTGCTGATCGTCGGTGCCGGCCTTTCCGGCATCGGCGCCGCCCACCACCTGCAGGAACGCTGCCCGACCAAGAGCTACGCGATCCTCGAGGCGCGGGACGCGATCGGCGGCACCTGGGACCTCTTCCGTTATCCCGGCATCCGCTCGGACTCCGACATGCACACGCTGGGGTACCGCTTCCGCCCCTGGACCGAGGCCAAGTCGATCGCCGACGGCCCCTCGATCCTCCGCTACGTGCGCCAGACCGCCGCCGACGCCGGCATCGACGCCAAGACCCGGTTCAACCACCGGGCGGTCGCCGCCGAGTGGTCGAGTGAGGAGGGGCGCTGGACGGTCGAGGCGGAGCGGAGCGACGGCGGCGAGGCGGTGACGCTGACCTGCGACTTCCTCTTCGTCTGCAGCGGCTACTACCGCTACGACGAGGGCTACACGCCCGAGTTCCCCGGCATCGACCGGTTCTCGGGGCAGGTGATCCACCCCCAGCACTGGCCGGAGGACCTCGACTACGCAGGCAAGCAGGTCGTCGTGATCGGCAGCGGCGCGACCGCGATGACGCTGGTTCCCGCGATGGCCAGGGACGCGGAGAAGGTGACGATGCTGCAGCGCTCGCCGACCTATGTCGTCTCGCTGCCCGGCGAAGACGGGCTCGCCAACCTCCTGCGGCGCTACCTTCCGGACCGGGTCGCCTACCCGATCGTGCGCTGGAAGAACGTCGCCCTGCAGGGGTTCAGTTACCGGCTCAGCCGCCGCCGCCCGGCGCTGATGAAGAAACTGCTCCGCCGCGGCGTCGTCAACGCGCTTCCGCCGGACTACGACGTCGACACCCACTTCACCCCGAAGTACAACCCCTGGGACCAGCGCCTCTGCCTGGTCCCGGACTCCGACCTCTTCGAGGCGATCTCGGCCGGGAACGCGGAGATCGCCACCGACCGGATCGCGACCTTCACCGAGTCCGGCGTGCAGCTGGAGTCCGGGACCGAGCTGGAGGCCGACATCGTCGTCACCGCGACCGGGCTCAACCTGCTCTTCCTCGGCGGCATGGCGGTCTCGGTCGACGGCGAAGAGCTCGAGGTCGGCCACGCCTTCACCTACAAGGGGATGATGCTGAGCGGCGTCCCCAACTTCGCCTTCACGATCGGGTACACCAACGCCTCCTGGACCCTGAAGGCCGACCTTGCCGCCGAATACATCTGCCGCCTGATCAATCACATGGACGCCGGCGGCTTCCAGCGCTGCATCCCCGAGGTCACCGACCCCTCGATCACCGAGGAGCCGCTGCTCGACTTCACCTCGGGATACGTCCTGCGCTCCCTCGACAAGCTGCCGAAGCAGGGCTCCAAGGAGCCCTGGAAGCTGCGCCAGAACTACCCCCTGGACCTGCGGAACCTTCGCTACGGCCCCGTCGAGGACGGCGCCATGCGCTTCTCCCAAGCCGCTCCCACCGAGCGGCCGCTGGAGAAGGCCACCGCCTGACGCACGCCGCTACGCTTCATCGGCTTCTCGGCGCCTTGGCGGAGTGGCTACGCAGCGGCCTGCAAAGCCGTTTACACCGGTTCGATTCCGGTAGGCGCCTTTTCGTCTGAGCAGGGCTTTTGGCTCACCAGAGCCGTTTGCGAGCCTCTAATGCGGCTGCGTCTTGTCCGGTTGATTCCGGTTGTAACCGGCTGTTTCGGTGGCACACGGTGGCACGACGGCGGCACGGCAGAGCTGCGTCTGGCGAAGTGAGATCACGAGGCGGATCCGAGGTTTCTTGGCGGCAAACTGAATTCGCCGATTCGCACTCCGACTTGTCGCCACAAGCTAGGAGAGCCAAATCTGAATCGGCTAGGTCTGACTGACCGTCCTCTTGCCTACGGTTTGACGCTATGCACGATACGGCCGGAGGACCATCGGACGGAGGAATTGCAGAGATTGCCGATCTCGTCGGGCATGGGTGCCTTGCCTTTCTGTGTGCCGCCACGACGACCGAGATTGCCGAACGGCTCGATGGCAGATTTCTCGGTGAGCGCAGGGAGGCCAGCTTGCTCGCCACTAAGGAGATCTTGAGTACACCCGTGGTTACTGCTCCGGCAGATTCTGAGTCTCGGCGAATGGCCGCCACGTCGGTGTTGACGGGATGGAGCGAGGATGGGAAAGCGTCGGTCGCCAACCTCCTTCGGCGTCAGGCCGGTGGTGTGCTCCCTGCGATCGAAGAGGAAGAACCAATCGCCGAGGCCCTCTGTCATCTCGCCCGCGACAGTTACGCCGCACTCCTGATTCCAAGTTCTCGACAGCGAAGCTCATCCTCGATGAGTGGCAGTTTTCGCAGCCCTTGGAATAGCAAGCTGCAAGAAGCAGTCTTGGCAGATCCCGAGCTGGGCGAGATTTTTAGAGGCCCGGTCGACAGCGATATCTCCTCGTTCGCTCTATGGTCGAGCACGGGTCATGGGGACGGTGGAGTGCAGCTGGCTCTTCTAGGTGCCCGTCTCCTGGGTACGCCTGCGGCGATGGCGCGAGCTCAATCTGCGGGTATCGCAGAGTTCATGGCCACGGCTGCCAAAGCGGTTGAGGACATGCGCCGGCTACTTGTGGCTCGCGAACCTCTGGAGGTGCCTGCAATTCAGGGACTGGACGGTTTGGTGCTCCCAGCCGGGGTCGAGATCCATACCCAGTGGGGTGCTCTGAGGCCCCTACGACAGGGTGAGGAAGAGTTGGTCCTCTCGGGCTACAAGGGGGCCGGGAATGCGGTGATCGAGACGACCTACGAGGTGAGCTTGGCGATGGAAGATATGGATGAGTCATCAGAGCTCACCAACTACCCAGAAGAGCTTGCCCATCGTCGGGACAAGGCGGAGGCCAGACTCCTAGAGGGTGCTCGCATGATCGGCTTGGCGATAGTCCTCGCCAAGGACTTGTCAATGCCAGCTCACATCGGGCCTCGTTACACGGTTGTCGCTGAGCCGTTTTCCTGGATGCCCGCGCTCTGGGGTCGAGGGCCGATGCAACGATTCTCTATTCCCGTTGAGCTCTCCCGGGAAGATGTTGAGGCGGTGGCGCGGTGGGTCTCCTGTATTGAACGTAGCCACCACGAGAGGATGTCCGTGGCGGTTAGCCGGACCATTTCTGCCCACGAGCGGTTGGATCCGACGGATGCCTTTGTTGACGCGCTGATCGCCTGGGACGCTCTGTTTGGCTCTCGCTCGGGCGACGCAGTCACCTTTCGGGTCGCCAGCGGCTTTGCTCTGCTTCTCGCAGAGGATGAGGAGGGCCGGCGAAAGGTGAAGAAACGTGCCCAGAAGCTTTACGGACTTCGCAGCGATGTTGTCCATGGCGCCATCCCGCGCCTCGAGTGGTCGGCTGCCGGCGAGCATCGTCGAGAGGCTGTCGAGATGCTTCTTAAGGCACTTCGTCTCCTCTACAAAAGCGACCCGGATCTGTTGGCGGGGTCTGATCGCACTAACGAACTATTGATGCGCCGAGGTCTCGGTCGGGAGCCGCCTGACGCAGCGGATGGCTGATTGGCGTACCAACCCAACCTGCCTCGACAGGAGTAGCACGAGCACAGCTCTCACCTTCGTCGCCGAGGCGGCACACCAAGGGCAGCGGACGCTCCGCTAGTGGACGCGCCCGTGGACCCCTCATCCACGCCGCGCTACCTGCAGAGCGGCCGCCTACCGGCGGGTGGCGGCCTGCATTGACGCCGGTCTGCTTGAGCGGCTTTGCTTGCAAGGAGAGCCGGGCCTTATGCGGGCGACGCGGGCGGGCCTTCGCTACGCCGGTCTCAGTCTCGGTGTCGCGGTCATCTCGTCAGGTTGGCAGCAGATCATCATTGACGGGGGATTGCATTTGAGCGATCCCGGAGATAGGTCTTGCCTTGACCGGGGAGCGCTGCGGGCGTAGCGTCGGGGAGTCCCCAAAATAGGAGGTTCGCATGGCAACCGCAGGCATGTTCGTCGGTTGGAGCACTCCGGTGCGGGGCAGGGAGGAGGTGGGCCTCGACGTGTTCAACGAAGCCCTCGCCTTCGAGTCGCAGATGCAAGAGGAGGGCGCCATCGAGAGCTTCGAGGTGGTGCTCCTGAGTCCCCACGGCGGTGGGCTCAGTGGCTTCATCCTTGTTCGAGGCTCTGAAGATCAAATCGCGGCGGTCCGGCAGCGAGAGGATTTCCGTCGGATCAACGCGCGCGCCTCGCTGGTCGTCGACGACTTCGGGGTAATCGACGCCTCGATCGGAGAGGGCATCGCCGAGCAGCTCTCGAACTACCGGGATCAGGTCAGCGACCTGGCGCCGGCGAGGGTCTAAGCCGGCGAGGGAACCCGAGCGACGAAGGATCCCGGGGAGGGCGAGGTCGCCTTCGGCCTCGCCCCCTCGTGGCGGTGGTACCGGTGCATCGGTGGAACTTGCGAGTGACTCCAACCCCGACACTGACGGTTTGTTTCGGTCCCTAGACGGAGGAGTGAAGTTCACGTGATGTGATCGAAACATCGGCTGGGTTTCGTGTTCTACGCCCTGACATGGCTCCCGGGAACTGGGAGTGAAAGACAAGCAGTATGAAATCAGGGGGACTGATGAAGCAAGGAAGCCGACAAGGTTGTGATGCTGCGCGGGCAAAACGCGGGCAGCAGGGGAGATCGAGCCGGTTTTGCATCGTGGCAGTGGCGTTTGCGAGCGTCTGGGCTCTGCTCGGGGCTTCGTTCGCCGGAGCGTCGACGGTAACCGTGGGGAGCGTTCTTCCGCTCGGGTTCACCTCGACGCAGTTCGGCAACGTCGGGACGCAGTTCAACACGGCACTGCCCGAGAGCGGAGCGAACCTTGCTTCGCCGGTCAGCGGCGCGATCGTGCGCTGGCGGATCCAGGGAGCCAAAGGGGGCCCCTTCTTCCTCCGCGTCCTGCGTCCCACCGGCACCGGCGCCTACACGGCGGTGGGTACCAGCGGGCCCGCAACTCCCACCGGAACTGGCCTACAGACGTTCACGGCCAACCTGCCGGTACGTGCGGGAGACCTGATCGGGATCGATCCATCCAACCCGACCGACGAGATCGGGGTCGCCTCGGTGGCGGGTGCGAGCACGGCGTTCATCTTCCCGCCGCCCTTCGACGGCTCCACCGTCGCGCCCAGCGGGGTTGGGCAAGGGCAGGAGATCGAGCTCAGCGCTGAAGTTCAACCGCTGGCCGAGATCACCTCGCTCACTCTGCCCTTCGGGTCGATCGCTGGCGGCGCCAAAGTGAAAATCACTGGTAAGGACCTGGCCGGGGCGACCGCGGTCAAGTTCGGAACCACTCCGGCGACCACGTTCAGTGTCGACTCCGAAACCCAGATCACCGCGACCGTGCCTGCCGCGACCGCGCGCGGAAAGGTCGATGTGAGTGTCACCACCCAGGGTGGGGTGAGTGTGCCGTCAAGGGCCGCACAGTTCACCTACACCGCTTGTGTGGTTCCCAAGCTCAAGGGGAAGACGCTGAAAGCGAACCGGGTCGTCCTCGGGAAGGCTGGTTGCAAGCTCGGCAGGGTGAGCGGTCCGAGGTCCAAACGGGCCAAGGTGGTCCGGCAGAGCGCTGCTCCCGGCAAGGTGTTGCCACGGGGCGCGGCGGTGAACGTGAAGCTCGCCGCGTAGCTGTCCGTTTCCGTCGCCCGGGCATTGGCTCGGGCGACGGAACACTCCCGCGACCTACGTAGCCGTGGTCGTCCAGTTCGGCCGCAGGTAGGCCTCTTCGAAGCCGGCGCGGAGGATGTTGCGGTAGCTGGCCGATGGTCGGTCGGGCACCCGCTCGCCGGTCTCGACGAAGAGCGTGTCGCAGCCGGCCTCGGCGGCGTCGAGGATGCGGCGGTGCAGGAGCGCCAGCTGGCATCCCCGTCCGCGGGCGGTCTCGAGCGTCGCGGCGATGCCGAACTCGGCGATCCCGTCGTGAAGGCTCATTGCCGCACAGGCCTGCGGCTCGCCGTCGAGACGGGCGACGTAGCAGCGCCACCCCTCGCGGCCCGGCAGGCGAGCAAAAAGGCTGGAGGCCCAGGCGGGCAGGTCGAAGCCGACCGCCGCGATCGTCCCGAACGGGGCCTCGTCCTCGGCGCTCAGCTCGACTACCTCGACCCCTTCGGGGGCCGCGAACCGCGGCGGGTGGGCATCGCGGACGAACTTCATCCAGGCGTAGGCCTTGTCAAAGCCATTGGCCGCGAGCCAGGTTTCCGCCTCGGCCGCGTCCGGGCCGCCAGGCGTCACCGGGACGTACGGCGTAACCCCTCTCGCTGCCGTCCACTCGGCTGCCTTCGCGAGGTGCCCGTCGGTCACCGCCCCGGGCTCGGTCGCGCCGAGGATCAGATTCAGCATGCCCACTCGCGGTAGGTCGCCGATCACCGCCACCTGCATCGGACCGAAGTCCCGCAACTCGATTCCGCGCTCCTCGGCAACCTCGGCCGGGACGGTCTCCCAAATGTCCCGCCAGAAAAGCCGCTCGACCTGGTCCAGCGCACGCGGCTCGTACTCGACTCCTCCCTCTGTTTCGGCGAAGGCCATCGGGTCCGCCCAACCATAGAGCCGGAATCGCCGGGAACGGAAAAGGGCCCCTGCGAAGGGGCCCCCTGTTTCCGAAGGACGTACCACCAGAGAGTGCGAAATCGCTGGCTCGTCGGTCCTCGAGCTTGGAAGTTCTATCTGCCGCAACTCTTGCGACGTACCTATAAACACCGCGAGGGCAGAAAAGTTGCATCCATTGCATCGGCAGGTGCAACGGTGCCCTTGAGCCCGACCGGCCCAGGGACCGGCCTCTGGATTCCCGCTGCTAGATTCACCGTCCCGGGGCGTTTAGCTCAGTTGGGAGAGCGCCAGCTCGACAAGCTGGAGGTCACTGGTTCGAGCCCAGTAACGCCCATCGAATTCCGCGCTACAGAGCCAGAAACCGGTCTGTGGTTCGCGCCCACTTTCTCGATCTCCGAGACCGCGACTCGCTGACGAGGGGGAGACTACCCGCCGAACCAGCGGAGGATGGGCCATGGAAGGCCCTGGGCCGCCCCCTCTGCGGCCGGCGACTAAAGCCCGGCAAGGCGCCCCTGGAAGACAGCCTCGTCACAGGCACGAAAAGCGAACACTTGTTCGAGTTCATAAATGTGTCGAGGGGTCTGGGGCTGGTCCTTTGGGCAGCGCGCAGATACGGTGCCGCCAGATGACGGTCGCCTTCAGCATCTGGCTATTTGCTCCGGGAGTCGTCCTCGGTTTGATCGCGGTGGTCCTAGCGACGATTCCCATCGGACCGCAGCCGGTCGAGGATGGCCAACCCGACCCAAAACTAGCCAGGCGTTTGCTCCGGATTAGCGCCGTCCTGACCGGACTCCTCTCCGTGGCCGCTCTCCTGCTCGCAGCAGCGATTGTGTTCGCCAGCACGGCTGACTAGCCCAACCTTCGCAGCGAAAGAGAAGCCCGACTCCGGTCAGCTCGCGCACGGCTCGTTCGATCCGATCTCCTTCCGTCAACTCCCGGATGAGTTCCAGTAGCCGCACGTGCGTCGGGTAGATCGAGAGGACGTGGATCAGGACGACGCCCTGATCGTGGAGGTCCTGAGCGTGATTGGAACGGGTGCTGGACGTGCCAGCGCCAGTAGGCTCATGGGGCACCATCGGGCGGTTCGCTGCCGCGCTTGGCTATCGATGGGCGAAATAGACAAGCTCGCCGACAGACAATCGAAGTAGCACCGCGAGTAGGCGGTGAAAGGCGGAGGGGGCGCAGGTGGAGGACAGCTCGGGAGACACCTACGGATCACCTGATTCGGTCGAGCTATTGCTTGCGTTCCTTCGGGATGTGGTTCTTGCCGATGAGTCTGAGCGTCAGCGAAACCTCGACGCGAAGGCGGGAACCCTTGCCGGTTTTGTCGCCGTCGCCTTGTCCTTAGAGGCCGGATTAGGTGCGTCTGTCCTTTTTCGCGACGGAATTAACTGTTCCGTTAGAACCCTCTTTATCGCCTTTTTTGTTGTGGCCATCGTCGGCTTAGCGTCAGCCGGTCTATTCGCTCTCCTGGGAGTCCTGATTCCGAAGGATTACGAGGTGTTGCACGACGACCAGATTGACGAGTGGGCTACGGCGGTTGAGATGGCCAGGCCGGCCGATGTGATTCGCGAGAGGCAACTGGCAACGTTGTCAGTTGTCATCCGGCAGGCACGAACCACCAATGGCAAGAAGGCGAAAGCGCTAAAGGGCGTAGCGATTTCATTGGGAATTGCGGTAAGCGCGATAGCCGCCCAAGGTCTGACGCTTCCCTTCGGCTGAAGGCATCGACTCCGGTCCCTATCCTGGCTTGCATGGCAGATCAGAAAGGTGGCAACGCCACCAACAAAGACGGCAACGCCGGATCTGACCGTCCGCCGGCCTATCTCACCGGGACTGTCCAGAAGGATGGAAGCGGTGGGAAGGGCCCCAAGCCTTATGGCACTGGAAAGGTGCAAGAGGGCGACACGCGGGGCTAGCGCGCTCAGGTCTAATGGGGTTTGGCGGCGGGCGCGAGTCGTCCGTCGCCGGACTCCTCTCATCGAGTAGGAACGACCGTTTGCTACTTGCCGCGACGTTCATCAATGGCTTGCTGGACCCATCGTTCCCACGAGTCCGCTGCCCATTCCACCATCGTCTCAAGAACTCCTAGTAATTCGTCTATCTGCCCGTAGGCTTGCAGTAGGGGTCCGACCTGCACCTTTTGTGCGAGGCGGCTGCTCCGCTGGCGCAGAACCTGGATGGTGCCCAGGTCGACGCGTATATCGGTCTGGGATCTCAGCTCCTCCATACGCGTGAACTGAGCCACCTTATTCTCGGCGATCCGCTTCAGCAGCCCATCATCGACCTCATCAGGATCTTCAAGGTCACCCGTTTCGTTCTCGAGAATTTGCTCCTCGCGGGAAAGGCGATGAAGCTCCTCGTCACCCCGGTGCTCAGCCCAGTGCTGAGCACCAACGATCAGCTCGCCGATCTTTTCGTCATCGAGGTCGCGCCGTAATCCTTCGACTTCATCCTCGACAACCTTCAGGCGCCGCTCGATGTCCGCGCGCAACTGTTTCGCGAGTTCACCGTGATCGACCGTAAGTCGGTCGGTGATGACCCCGACAATTGGACCCGTAGCGTGGCTAGGCGAGAGTGGCCCGTCCTCTGCGTGGAGCTCTTCGAGCTCCACGACGGAGTCGCGCGAGAAGGTCGAAAAGGAGTTGCTCATAGCGCGGGTCAGCGCTCGTCCGACCGCTTGGGCGTAAAGGCGACCAAGGGGACCCGCAAGCGCCGGGTTGTGCTCTCCACGGTGATAGCTGGGACCGCGGTAGTCGTGGGCAAGGCGGAATATCTCGGCGTCGCGCTCGTCGAGCAACGGGTTGATGAAGATGAAGAACTCCTCGTCGGTCATGGCGAGTTGGACTCGCGCGCGGAAGTCGTTCAAGATCTTGGTTCGGCGGGCGGCCGGGAACGGGTCGGTCAGAATTCCTACCCGCGCGTCCCCGGCGGAGAAGCATCTCTGAGCGTGTTGATAGAGCAGGCGTTCGGCCAGGCTGTCAACGATGGCCAGCGCCATTCTCTCGTTCGCAATCCCGCCTTTGGTTAGAAGCTCGGCCGCTTGCCGGAGTTCGACAAGGAATGCGGTGTACTCGTCCGCGTCGCGGTCCATCGTGTAGAGCAAGGGCAGCGCTTTGCGCACCGACTCAAAATACCCCGACAACGTTGCCCGAGCCTCGATTGTCTGGCCCCCCTGAAGCAGCCGCATGATGGCTTACGGAAGGCTCATTCCGATCAGGGCCGGGGGCCGCGTCGGAGCCGCACCGGGCCCTACGGCGTCAACCCGGGCTCGCAGCTGAAGAGGTCCACCGAGACCATGACCTGATCGTGGGCAAAGAGCTCCGCCTCTAAAAAAGCGGTGCAGTTATCGCTGCCGCCCGTCGCACCCGGTCGAGTCCATTCCGCCCTTCCGACAAAGGAAGCCGTAGAAATGCGCTGGATTGCCGCAACCGCCACGGGCTTGCCGACGATTTCACTCGCCATTTCGTCGAGCGCCGCACGAGCACGAGTGGCGGTCAACTTCAGGAGGCTGGTGGTCTGACACTGAGATGACGCCAGCTCGGCATATGGGTGCCGGTTGCTCGCCCGAACCTCGATGCGTAGGTGGCACACCGTCTTCGTCGTGCTCGACTCTCCTTTGTCAACCGCAAAGCAGTCGATGCGCCGTTGGGCGCGCCGTCGACATTCCCCCACGACGGCGGTCGTGACGAAGTCGTTCGAACGTGCGAACTCTCTTGCCACCTTGCTCGCGGCACGACGGGCGTCCGCTTTGTCGAGGTGGAAGGGGGGAGGCGCCATCGGCGTCGCCGCGGGTCCCGGGCCCGGGCCTCCTTCGCCGGACGAGGCGGAGCACGGGCACGGCAGGTCCTCGCAGGCGATGCCGTCGTCGTCCGCGTCGAGTCTGTGCGGATCTCCGGGAAGGAGATATTCCTGCGCCGCCGCCTGGTTCGGGAAGTCGGCGCAATCGAAGTCCACCGCGGAGGCCTGGGGTGGCGATGGAGCCACCAGCAGTACCCCGGCGAGCGCAGCTATCGCGGCCGACGCCGCAAATCGGATCCTCATTGACTCCTCCTTCGGTTCCGGAGCATGGGCAGCAGTGGCGCGTAGGCGGTCATTTGTAGGTCGGGGGCGAGGTGGCCTGCCCCGCGGGGGGATTGCAGTCGACCACCAGCACCGAGAGCTCGATGACGCCAGGACTTCGGAGCGTCGCCGTTAGGAGGGCGGTGCATTTGCTGGTTCCGCCCGACGTCGCCGGTCGAGTCCAGTCGGCGCGAGCCCGGAAGGAGATCTGCGAGGCGCGTTCCAGCGCGGAGACCTGAACGGTTTGGCCGACGAGTTCCCTCATCTTTCCGAGCAGCGCAACCAGGGCTTCTGCCTCGGTCAATTCGAAGCGGCTCTGGGTCTGGCATTTGGACGACAGGAGCTCAGCACGAGGGTTTCCGCTGGTGGCGTGAACGGCGATGCGGAGGCGGCAAACGGTCTTGGTCGTCGCCGTGCTCCCTTGGCTGACCGCGAGGCAGTCGAGGCGATCGGCGGCACGCCGTCGACATCCGCCGACGGCGGCGGAGTTGACGCTGTCGTTCGCGCGTGCGAACTCTTTGGCGATCCTGCTGGCCGCTCGACGAGCATCCGCCTTGCTGAGAGAGTCCGGGGAAGGGTTCGGCGCTGCGGCCTGGGATGGCAAAGGGGCGGTCACCAAAAGCCCGGTAAGCGCAGCCAATACGACGGGTGCCACAAGTCGGATCCTCATCCGCTCTCCTCGGGTCTGGAACAGGGCAGCGACGCGCGTAATCTAGAAACCTCTGCAAACTGCGCTGTTTGAGGCGACTCGTCTCCTGCTGGCACGGCCGTGGTCTCCTCTAGGCTCGCGGCCTTGTGATCGGGACCTATGCAGCTGTGCTGGCGGTGTCCGGTGCGTCACTGGCGATCGGGCAGGCGGCGATCGGGCTCTGCGGCGCGCGGCGCTGGTCGTGGCTTGCGCCGGCAGCCGGGCTGGCGCTGCTCTGCGCCGTTTGCTGGGGAACGGTGCGGCTGCCGGGAGGCGGCACGACCTCGGCGATCGTCGTCCTCTCCCTCGTGATCGCATCCGTCGCCTATCTGTGGGGACGCGTCGAGGGCGGGAAGGAGGCGCTCCGCGTCGGTTGGCCAGTGGCGCTTGCGGCCCTGGCGGCGGCGTCGCTCCCGTTCGTGGTCGAAGGCCATTTCGGGATCCTCGGCACCGGCTTCAACCCGGACATGTCCCAGCACCTGCTGGCGACCGATCGGCTGACCGCCGATCAGGGTTCGCAGCTGCTCCAGCAGGGATACCCCCTCGGCCCGCACGCGGTCGTCGTGGCCCTGAACAAGGGTCTCGGCATCGGGCTCGTCCACGGCTTCAGCGGTCTCACTGTGGCGGTCGCGATCCTCGCCTCCCTCACCGCCCTGGCCGCGTTCGCGACCCTCCGCCCGGCTCCCAGAACCGCCGGCGCCCTCCTCGTCGGCTTCGCCTACCTGGTTGCCTCCTACTTCGCCCAGGGCGCCTTCAAGGAGACGATGCAGGCCCTCTTCGTCCTCGCCTTCGCCCTCGGCTTGCGAGAGGCGAGTGGACCCTGGCGAGAGTTGCAGCTCCGATTCGTCCCTTGCGCTCTCCTCGCAGCCGGATCGATCTACACCTACAGCTTCCCGGGTCTGATCTGGCTGATGGGGGCAGCTGGGGTTTGGGCTTTCATTGAATTGGCCCGGGCCCAATACGGATCTCCTGCGGGTGGCGTGGTGGTGGGGGGCCCCCATGGAGCGGAGGCCGCGAAGCGTCCGAGCACCATGGGGGTGTCCACCACGACAGGACCCGCAGGCAGTCCGCTTGGTCCCTTGCCTCTTCGTGCAATCGCTCTGGCTGTGCTGACCTTCCTCGTCCTGATTGCCCCGGAGATCGGCCGGATGATCGACTTCCAGCGCTTCGAGACCTTCGACCCCAGCGGCCCCGGACTCGGCAACCTCTTCGGCCAGGTCTCACCATTCGAGGTGCTGGGAATCTGGCCCTCGGGGGACTTCCGGCTTGCTCCGGGGGACGGTGCGGTCCCCGCGATCGGCTACTACCTCGGCGTCGCCTTCGCCCTGGTGCTGCTCGTCAACGGGATCTGGCGCTGTTGGCGAGAGTGTGAGACGGCGATTCTCGCTGGCCTCGGGGCCGCGGCCGTCGTTTACGTCGCCGCCCGTGCGGGCGGTACTCCCTACACCGCCGCGAAGGCGATCGAGGTCGCGGCACCGCTGGCGGCGTTGACGATCCTCCTGCCGCTGCTCGCCGACGTCAATGGGCGCATAAGTCGGTCTATGTCCTACAAAAGCGCCACGGCGTGTCTCGCCGCCGCCTTCGTCCTCGCCGCCAGCGCCTGCTCCTTGCTCGCGCTCGCCAATGTTCCCGTCGGCCCGACCTCCTACTCGCCGTCGCTCACCGAGATGCGGCCGCTGATCGCCGCCGACTCGACCCTCGTCCTCGCTCCCGACCTCCTACTCGCCGACGAACAAGGCACCCCCTACCTCGCTTGGGAGCTGCGCGGCGGCCGGGTCTGCATCAAGGCCGAGTCCGAAGCCGGGAGCGCGCCGCCGCGGGGCGTCCGATTCGTCGTCACCGAGGGCGAGCGCTCCCAACCGCCGTACCCGCGCCTCCGCGTCCACCGTGTCTCTCCGCCGTACGTCCTCTGGGAAGCGACCGGACCCGTCGCCTCCCAGAGCCCCTGCCCGTTGATCGCCGTCCGCCAGGCCCGCCAGGGCCCGGCCCGCTGATCCGTCTGCCCGACGCCTCTTGCGTAGCATGGCCGCGATGGAGGCCGCGACCGACAAGATCGTCGTAACCCTGCCCGATGGGAAACCGCTGGAGCTGCCGAACGGCGCCACCGGCGCTGACGCCGCGGCGGCGATCGGCCCCGGCCTCGCCAAGGCGGCGCTCGCGATCAAGGTCGAGGGAGAGCTGCGCGACCTCTCGGCGCCCCTCCCACAGGGCGGCGGTGGGATCGCGATCCTCACCGACCGCGACCCCGAGGCTCTTGAGCTGATCCGCCACGACGCCGCCCACGTGATGGCCGAGGCAGTGCTGGATCTCTACCCCGGGACGAAGGTGACGATTGGGCCGCCGATCGAGTCCGGCTTCTACTACGACTTCGAGTTCCCCGCCGATACAAAGGTCACCGACGAGGATCTGGAGAAGATCGAGGCCGCGATGCGCGAGCACATTGCCGCCGACGAGGAGTTCGGCCGCCGCGACGTGCCGGTCGCCGAGGCGATCGAGCTCTTCCGCTCCCAAGGCCAGGACTTCAAGGTCGAGCTGATCGAGGACCTGGTCCGCGACGAAGGAGTCGAGACCGTCTCCCTCTATCGCAACGGCCCCTTCGAGGACCTCTGCCGCGGTCCGCACGGCCCCTCGACCGGGCACATCAAGGCGGTCAAGCTGAACTCGGTCGCCGGGGCCTACTGGCGCGGCGACGAGGATCGGGAGCGCCTTACCCGGATCTACGGCACTGCCTTCTTCTCGAAGAAGGACCTCGACAAGCACCTCGAGCGGATCGAGGAGGCGAAGGCACGCGACCACCGCCGCCTCGGGCCCCAGCTCGGCCTCTTCATGCTGCGCGACGAGGCGCCGGGGATGCCGTTCTGGCTCCCCAACGGGACCACGCTGCTGCGGTTGATCGAACACGAGGTCCAGGAGCAGTTGCGCAAGCGCGGCTACCAGGAGATCGCCACCCCGCAGGTGCTCGACGAGCAGCTCTGGCACCGCTCCGGGCACTGGGACAACTACCGCGACGAGATGTACTTCATGGACGACGACGAGCGCCGCTTCGCGCTGCGGCCGATGAATTGCCCCGGGGCCTGCCTCGTCTACGCCGCCGACCGCCACTCCTACCGCGAGCTGCCGCTGCGGCTGGCCGAGTTCGGCCGCGTCTCTCGCAACGAGCGTGAGGGCGTCCTACACGGCCTGCTGCGGGTCCGGGCCTTCACCCAGGACGACGCCCATGTCTACTGCACCGAGGACCAGATCGCCGACGAGGTCGCCAGCATCTGCGAGGCGATCGACGAGCTCTACGCCCGCTTCGGCTTCGAGGACGTGCACGTCGAGCTCTCGACCCGGCCGGAGAACTCGATGGGGACCGAGGAGCAGTGGGCGAAGGCCGAGGCCGCCCTCGCCGAGGCGCTGGAGAGCCAGGGCCGCGAGTACGAGCTGAATCCCGGCGACGGCGCCTTCTATGGCCCGAAGATCGACTTCCACATCACCGACGCCCTCGGCCGCTCCTGGCAGTGCGGCACCTGCCAGCTCGACTTCCAGATGCCCGAGCGCTTCGAGCTCTACTACACCGGCACCGACGACGCCGCCCACAGGCCGGTGATGATCCACCGGGCGCTGCTCGGCTCGATGGAGCGCTTCGCGGGGATCCTGATCGAGCACTACGCCGGCCGGTTCCCGGTCTGGCTGGCCCCTGTGCAGGCGATCGTGCTGCCGATCTCCGACCGCCACAACCCCTACGGCCACCGGGCGATGGAGGCTCTGCGCGAAGCCGGCGTCCGGGTCGCCGTCGACGACCGTTCCGAGTCGATCGGGAAGAAGGTCCGCGACGCCGCCCTGGGCCGTTACCCCTACATGCTGGTGGTCGGGGATCGCGAGGAGGAGACCGGCGCGGTCGCCGTCCGGTCCCACGAGGACGGCGAGCTGGGGGAGATGTCGCTGGCCGAGTTCGCCGACCGGATCAAGGCGGAGACCGGCGAGGCGTGATCGCCCGGGCGGTTACGAAGGGCGATCTGCCTCTATACTGCGCGAGAACTTGACTGCAGGCACGCAAACTCCCAGTCGCCGCCGCTGAGCGCCCCGTGCCCGCCTCCCGACCGCTCGTCCTCTTGAAGCACCACCGCTCCTCTCGATAGTGCCGGTCCCTCGCAGGTTCGATCGGCGCCCACCAGAGCGCGACACGACGCGGATCAACGAGCGCATCCGTGTTCCACAGGTGCGCCTGATCGGCGCCGACGGCGAGCAGCTCGGGATCGTCGACACGCCCGAGGCTTTGAAGCGCGCCCAGGACGCCGATCTCGACCTGGTCGAGGTCGCCCCCAACTCCAAGCCTCCGGTCACCCGCCTGCTCGATTACTCGAAGTACAAGTACGAGCAGGAGCAGAAGCAGAAGGCCGCGCGCAAGCACCAGCAGCAGGTCAACATCCGCGAAATCAAGCTGCGGCCGAAGATCGCAACGCACGACTACGAGACGAAGAAGGGCCACGTCGAGCGTTTCCTCCGCCACCAGGACAAGGTCAAGATCACGATCATGTTCCGCGGCCGCGAGCAGGCCCACCCCGAGCGCGGTCGGGCACTGCTGCAGAAGCTCTACGAGGACCTTGACGGGCTCGCCACGATCGAGTCCGAGCCGCTGCAGGAAGGCCGCAACATGAGCATGCTGCTGGCGCCGAGCAAAGAGGCCGGCAAGCCCGAGGAGGGCGCCGATCCCGATGCCGCTGAGCCTGTGGCCGATCAGCCTCCGGCTGCCGAGCCTGCTGCTGACACGCCGGCACCAGCCGAGCCGGCAGCCGACGAGGCCGCCACCGACGAGCCCGCCGCCGACGCCGGTTAGGCGCCGAGCAGGACGTCTGCAACCCGCTCTGAGGCCTTCCCGTCCCAGAGGGGCGGAGGCTGGGAGGGAGCGTCGCCCCGCGCGGCCAGCGCCGCCGGGATGCCGGCGATCGCAGCCGGGTCGAGCCCGAGCAGGGTGTTGGTGCCGGCGCGGATCGTCACCGGTCGCTCGGTGTTGGCGCGCAGGGTGAAGCAGGGAATGCCGAGGTAGGTCGTCTCCTCCTGGATGCCGCCGGAGTCGGTGAGGACGGCACCCGCATCGGCGAGCAGAGAGAGGAACTCGAGGTAGCCGAGCGGCTCGCTCAGCAGCAGGCCGGGATGGTCGGCGCGGACGCCCTCCATCATCTTCCGGGTCCGTGGGTGGACCGGGAAGACGACCGGCATCTCGCGGGCCAGGGACGCCAGCTGCTCGACCGTCTCGGCCAGCAGCTCGCCGTCGACCAGGGCCGGGCGGTGCAAGGTGACCAGCGCGTAGGAGCCGGGCTCGACCCCGAGCCTGGCGGCGGCGCCGGCCGCGCGGAAACGGTCTTCGAGCGCGACCAGGGTGTCGATCATCGTGTTGCCGACCATGTGCATGCGCTCCTCCGGGATTCCCTCGGCGCGCAGGTTCTCCGTCGCCTCGTCGCTGTGGAGGAAGAGGTGGCGGGCGAAGCGGTCGGTGACGATCCGGTTGACCTCCTCGGGCATCGTCATGTCGAAGCTGCGCAGGCCGGACTCGATGTGGGCGATCGGGATCCCCATCTTGGCCGCGGTCAGGGCCGCCGCCAAGGTCGAGTTGACGTCGCCGGGAACGACCACCAGGTCGGGCCGCTCCTCGGCCAGCACCGGCTCGAGGCGCTCCATCGTGCGGGCGGTCTGGGTCGCGTGGGTGCCGGAACCGACCTCGAGCATGTGGTCGGGGGCGGGCACGCCCAGCTCCTCGAGGAAGACCTCCGACATCAGCCGGTCGTAGTGCTGACCGGTGTGGACGATCGCGTGGCGGCCCTCGGGGTGGCGCGCTCGCATCGCCCCGATCACCGGCGCCGTCTTGACGAAGTTCGGCCGCGTCCCGACCACGTAGAGGATCCGCATGCGGCGCCAGCGTACCCGCGCCGCAGGCCGCGACTCCTCTCAGGCGCGCCTGTCTGCTTCAATAGCGAGCCCGATGCCGAAGATGAAAACCCATTCCGGCGCCAAGAAGCGCTTTCGCAAGACCGCCAGCGGCAAGCTGCGCGGCCGTCGCGCTTACTCCAGCCACATCCTGGAGAAAAAGTCGCCGAAGCGGAAGCGGAAGATGGCCCGCCCGGTGGAGATCTCGCCGAACGACGCCCCGAACGTCCGTCGGCTGCTCGGGGGTGGAAAGTGAGCCGCGTCAAGCGCTCGGTCAACGCCCGCAAGAAGCGGCGCAAGGTGCTGAAGGAAGCGAAGGGCTACTTCGGCCGCAAGCACTCCTCCTACCGGTTCGCCAAAGAGCAGGTGCAGCGGTCGGGGATGTACGCCTACCGCGACCGGCGCAACAAGAAGCGCACTTTCCGGCGGCTCTGGATCACCAGGATCAACGCCGCCGCCCGCCAGGAGGGCATGAGCTACTCCGAACTGATGCACGGCCTCAACAAGGCCGAGGTCGAGGTCAACCGCAAGATGCTCGCTGAGATCGCGGTTTCCGACCGTGACGCCTTTCGCCGATTTGTTGAGCTAGCCCGGGAGGGTGCGGCCGCTTAGCGGCTCACCGACACTCCACTTTCCCGGGCGGGCCGTGAGAACGGCCCGCTTTTTCGTTCCAGGAGAAGAAACGAGAGAAGAGAAGAGGCAGACCCGAGGAACACGATGATCGCCAGTCCCCACAACGAGAAGCTGAAGCTGGTTCGGAAGCTGCGCGAGCGCAAGCACCGCGAGCGCGAGGGCCTGTTCGCGACCGAGGGCGAGGACCTGCTCGAGGCCGGCATCGCCGCTGGGATCGAGCCGCACCTCGTGCTCAGCGCCGCCGGCAGCGGGCTTGGCGGCGAGGAGGTCGAGCCGGAGCTGCTCGCCGCCACCTCCACGCTCGGTTCCGGGACGCGGGCGATCGCCGTCTGGTCGTTGCGCTGGGGTCCGGCACCGGACGCCTCCTGCCTCTACCTGCACGGCGTCGCCGACCCCGGCAACGTCGGCGCGATCGTTCGCAGCGCCGATGCGCTGCTCGGCGCCCCGGTTGTGCTCGGGCCCGAGTGCGCCGACCCCTTCTCGCCGAAAGCGACGCGGGCGAGCATGGGGTCGGTCTTCGCCCAGCCGCCGGTGCGGGGCGGGGTCGGGGAGACGCCGGCGCCGCGGGCCGCGCTCCTCGCCCATGGCGGGGAGGGGCTCGGTGCGCTTGCCGGCGCTGCGACGCTCTGCCTCGGCGCCGAGCGCGAGGGCCTGCCCGAGGCGGTGGTCTCCGAGTGCGCGGTGCGGGTGACGATCCCACTTAGACACGGTGGAGCAGAGTCGCTCAACGTTGCCGCCGCGGCGGCGATAGGCGCCCAGTGGATATCGTCGGCCGCGATGCAGGAGCCCCAACCCGATGCTTGAGCGGATTGAGGAGATCAGGGGCGAAGCCGCGGCGGCGATCGCGGCCGCATCTTCGAGCGCCGAGCTGGAGGAGTTGCGGGTCCGCTACCTCGGCCGTAAAGCCGAGCTGACGACGATCCTGCGCGGCATCTCCGAGCTGCCGGAGGCCGAACGCGGCCCCGTCGGCGGCGCCGCGAACAAGGCCCGCAAGGAGCTGGAGGGCCTGCTGGAGGCGAGCGCCGAGCGGCTCGACGCGAGCGAGCTGGAGACGAGGCTGGCCGAGGACAGGGTCGACGTCACCCTGCCTGGAGCGCCGCCGCGCTCGGTCGGTCACGCGCACCTGATCGCCCGCACCACGAGGCTGATCGAGGACACCATGGTCGGGCTCGGCTACCAGGTCGCCGAGGGGCCGGAGATCGAGCACGACTACTACAACTTCACCGCCCTGAACCACCCGCCCGGCCACCCGGCGCGGATGCTCCAGGACACCTTCTACGTGCAGTCGCACCCCGACGTCTTGCTGCGGACCCACACCTCGCCGATGCAGGTGCGGGCGATGGAGACCCAGGAACCGCCGATCTTCGTGATCGTCCCCGGCAAGGTCTACCGCCGCGACTCCGACGCCACCCACAGCCCGATGTTCCACCAGGTCGAGGGGCTGGCAATCGCCGAGGGGATTACCCTCGCCGACCTGCAGGGGACGCTGCTGGCGATGGTGCGGGCGATCTTTGGCGACGAGCGCGAGGTCCGTCTGCGCCCCCATTTCTTCCCCTTCACCGAGCCCAGCGTTGAGGTCGATGTCTCTTGCTTCCAGTGTGGTGGTACCGGGACGTTGGTCGGCGGCGAGCGGTGCGGACTCTGCAAGGGCCAGGGCTGGATCGAGATCCTCGGCGCCGGCATGGTCGATCCCAACGTGCTCGGGTTCGTCGCCGACAACGGCTACGACTCCGAGCGGGTCCAGGGCTTCGCCTTCGGCATCGGGGTTGAGCGGGTGGCGATGCTCCGCCACGGGGTCCCCGACCTGCGGCGCTTCTTCGACAACGACGTGCGGATGCTGGAGCAGTTCTCATGAGGATTCCGTACTCATGGCTGGGCGAGTACTGCGACTCCGGCCTCTCGCCCAAGGAGCTGGCCGAGCGGCTGGTGATGACCGGGACCGAGGTCGAGCGGGTGACGACGGTCGGGCCATCGCAGCCCGACGGTTTCGTCGTCGGCAAGGTGGTGAGCGCCGAGCAGCATCCCGACGCCGACCGGCTGCGGGTCTGTTCGGTCGAGGTCGGCGAGGGTGAGCGGACGATCGTCTGCGGTGCTCCCAACGTCGCCGCCGGCCAGACCGTCGCGGTGGCGCTGCCGGGGGCACGGATGCCCGGCGGCGAGAAGCTGCGCAAGGCGAAGCTGCGTGGGGTCGCCTCCGAAGGGATGATCCTCTCCGCCTCCGAGCTCGAGCTGGGCGAGGACCACGACGGGATCATGGTGCTCGAGGAGGGCCTTGCCGCCGGCGCGCCGCTATCGGAGGCACTGCCCCTGGCCGAGCAGGTGCTGGAGATCGAGGTGACCCCGAACCGGGTCGATTGCTTCGGCGTCTACGGGGTCGCCCGCGAGGTCCACGCGATCACCGCGGCGGAGCTCTCCGAGGCGCCGTGGGCCGAGGACGCGGAGGCGGCGGGGGACGGTGAGGTGTCTGACCTCGCCTCGGTCACCGTCGAGGTTCCCGATCTCTGCCCGCGGTTCACTGCGCGCGCCTTCACCGGCGTCAAGGTTGGCCCCTCGCCGATCTGGTTGCAGGCGCGCCTGGCGGCGGCCGGGCAGCGCCCGATCAACAACGTCGTCGACATCACCAACTACGTGATGTTGCTGACCGCGCAGCCGTTGCACGCCTTCGACCTCGACAAGGTGCCGGGCGGAGCCCTCACCGTGCGCACGGCGGCCGACGGCGAGAAGATCACGACCCTCGACGGGGTCGAGCGGACCCTCGACGCCGAGACCGTGCTCGTCTGCGATGACAACGGGCCTTCAGGGATTGCCGGAGTCATGGGAGGGGCGATCTCCGAGGTCTCCGATCAGACCACCCGGGTCCTGCTCGAGGTCGCCAACTGGAACGGCACCAACATCCTCCGCACCTCGCGCCTGCTCGGCCTCCGCTCGGAGGCCTCGTCCAGGTTCGAGAAGCAGCTGCACCCAGCGCTCTGCATGCGGGCGCAACGGATCGCCTCGCAGCTCCTGGTCGAGTTGTGTGGGGCAAAACTGGTGCCGGGGACGATCGACGTCGCCGCCGAGGT
Organism: uncultured Actinomycetes bacterium; assembly: GCA_963832155.1. Taxonomy (GTDB): domain Bacteria; phylum Actinomycetota; class Thermoleophilia; order Solirubrobacterales; family 70-9; genus VAYN01. Next base: position 1,920,515 of record CAWHTB010000002.1, on the reverse strand, counting down.
TCCGGAGCCACACCGGATTCAGCTGCGCGCGGCCCGGGTCGAGGGCCTGCTCGGGATGCCGATCTCCCAGGCCGACCAGACCGCTTACCTGGAGCGGCTCGGGTTCGGGGTCGCGGCCGACGGTGAGGACCTCGAGGTTGAGGTGCCGCCCGACCGTCACAGCGACGTCACCCGCGAGGTCGACCTGATCGAGGAGGTGGCTCGGGTCCACGGGATCGACGAGCACCTGCCCACGACGCTGCCCGCCGTCGTCGCACGGGGGGGCGGGCTGAGCCGCGAGCAGCGCCTGCGCCGCCGCGGCGAGGACGTGCTGCGTGACCTCGGCTTCGACCAGGCGGTCGGGTGGAGCTTCACCGACCCCGGTGAGGTGGGCCGGTTGCGCCTGCCCGCCGACGACCCACGCCACGACACCGTGATGCTCGCCAACCCTCTCTCCGAGGACCAATCGGCGATGCGGACGATGCTGCTCGGCTCCCTGCTCGACGTCGCCTCCCGTAACGTCGCCCGCGGCACCGACCACATCGCGCTTTTCGAGGCCGGCAGTGCATACCTGCGCGGCACGCCTCCCGGCGACGGAGTGCTGGCGGGTGCGTTCCCGGGACGGCAGCAGGCGCCGGTCACCGAGCCGCACCGGTTCGCCTGCCTCGCGATCGGGTCGCTCTCGCCCCGCTCCTGGCGCGGCGGCGGCGATCCCGCCGACTTCTTCGCGTTGAAGGGCGTCGCCGAAGCGCTCGCCCGCCAGCTCGGCACGAGCCTGGTGTTCGCTCCCGCGGCCGAGCCGTTCCTGCATCCCGGTCGCTCCGCCGCGGTTTCGGTGGGCGGCGCGGCGGCGGGCTGGCTCGGCGAGGTCCACCCGCTTGTCTGCCGGGCCTGGGACCTCGAGGCCGCGGTCGCCTTCGAACTCGACGCAGCGCCGCTGCTTGCTGCCGCCACGGCAGGCGAGGAGACCTACGAGGACGTAACCACTTTCCCCGCCGCCTACCGCGACCTTGCCGTCGTCGTTCCGGCGGACATCGCCGCCGAAGAGGTGCGCGAGGCGGTCCTCTCCGGCGGCGGAGAGCTGTTGCGCTCGACCGAGGTCTTCGACCTCTACGAGGGCGAGCAGCTGGGAGAGGGGCGGAAGAGTCTTGCTCTCAGCCTCGAGTTCCGCGCCGACGACCGCACCCTCACCGACGAGGAGGTCGAGACTGCCCGGGATGCGATCGTGGCGAAGCTCGGTGAGATCGGGGGTGCGCTCCGTGAGTGAGTCCAATGCCCAGCCATTGAGCGGAGATCTCGCGGCGAGGGTTCTGGTCGCCGGCGCGTCCGGTTTTACCGGCGCTCTGGCAGCGCGGATCGTCTGGGGTCACCCGCACCTGCAGCTCGTCGCCGCGACCTCGCGTGGGGACGCCGGCAAGCGCCTGGATGCCCTCTACCCGCGTTACCGGGTGCCGATCGAGCTGATCGAGCTCGATCTCGACCGGCTCGACGGGATCGACGCCGCGATCGTCGCCTATCCGCACGGCGCCGCCGCGCCGACGGTGGCGGCGCTGCGCGAGCGCGACGTCCTCGTCGTCGACCTCTCCGCCGACTTCCGGCTGCGCGACATGGACACCTACCGGCAGTGGTACGGCGAGCACGGCGCGCCGAAGCTGTTCGGCGAAAGCGTCTACGGGCTGACCGAGCTCTACCGCGAGCAGCTGCGCGAGGCGAAGCTGGTGGCGACGCCTGGTTGCTACCCGACCGCCGCCGTCCTCGCGCTCGCGCCGCTCGCCGAGAAGGGCCTCCTCGCTGACGTCGCCGTCGCCGCGATGCAGGGGACCTCGGGCTACGGGCGCAGCAGCGACGACACCGTCCACTTCACCTCGATGACCGAGAACGCCTTCCCCTACAAGACCGAGGGGCACCGCCACCGGCCGGAGATGGAACAGGAGTTGGCGGCGCTTGGCAGCCCGGTGCCGGTCGTCTTCGTACCGCATCTGTTGCCGCTCGACCAGGGTGAGCTGGCGACCTGCTTCGTGCAAACCACCGAGCCGGTCTCCCGGGACGCTGTGCAGGCGCTCTACCGCGAGCGCTACGAGGGCGAGCCCTTCGTTCGCGTCCTCGACGGCCCGCCGGACCTTCGCTCGGTCCGCGACACCAACGAGTGCCACCTCTACGTCACCGTGGAGGAGCACGGACGGGTGACCGCGTTCTCGGCGATCGACAACATCTGGAAGGGGGCGTCGGGGCAGGGGGTGCAGAACCTCAACCTGATGCTCGGGCTGGAAGAGACCGAGGGCTTGCGGTGAGCGCGCCGTTCTTCAGCTCACGCTGGGTCCAGGCCCCGGCTGGGGTCGAGGAGCTCGACCCGGCGACGCTGGCGCCGGGGTTCCGGGCCGGCGGTGCCCACTGCGGCCTCAAGGGGGGCGGCAAGACCGACGTCGGCCTGCTCGCCTGCGATGCCGAGAGCGTCGCCTCGTCCCTGATGCTGACTCGCAACGCCTCAGCGGCGGCGCCGATCCGGGTCTGCCGCGATCGTTGCGACCGCGGCCGGGTGCGGGCCGCGGTGGTCAACTCCGGCAACGCCAACGCCGAGACCGGCGAGCAGGGATACGCGGACGCGCTCGCGATGTGCGAGGCGGCCGCGAGTGAGCTCGGGATCCCGCCGGAGTCGGTGGCCGTCGCCGAGACCGGGACGATCGGGGTGCCGCTCCCGGTCGACGCGGTGGTTGAGGGAATCGGCGCGGCCGCCGCCTCGCTGGACCCGAACGGCGGCGGCGCCTTCTCCGACGCGATCCTCACCACCGACCGCTGGCCGAAGCGGTGCACGCTCCGTACCGGCGGGGTGACGATCTCCGCTCAGGCGAAGGGCGCCGGGATGATCGAGCCCGATATGGCGACGATGCTCTGCTTCGTTCAGACCGACGCGGTGGTCGAGGACCCTGACGCGGCGCTGCGCGCCGCCGTCGATGCGTCCTTCCACCGGATCACCGTCGACGGCCAGATGAGCACCAACGACACCGTCCTGCTGCAGGCGACGGGCGCCTCCGGCCAGTCGCTGCCCGATGGCCTGCTGGAGGCGGTCCTCACCCAGCTGGCAATCGAGATCGTCCGCGACGGCGAGGGCGCTGCCCGGGTCGGCCGGATCGAGGTGACCGAGGCGGCCTCGGCCCCGGAGGCCGAGCGGGTTGCCCGTGCCGTCGCCAACTCGCCGCTGGTGAAGACGGCACTGTTCGGGCGTGATCCCAACTGGGGCCGGATCGCCCAGGCCGCAGGTGCGGCACTGGCTGGCCAGGACCTGGAGGAGATCGGCGCCGACTCGATCGACGCGGCGGAGTTGGGCGCCGAGGTCAGGGAGGCGGAGATCGGGCTGCGGCTCGGCCGCGGCGAGTACCGCGCCCACGTTTGGTTCTCCGACCTCGGCTACGAGTACGTCCGGATCAACGCGGAGTACACGACGTGAGGAGTGCACGATGACCGAGCAGGCGCCGCAGTCCAGGGCCGAAGGGGCAAGCGTTGAGACGCTGCTCGAGGCGTTGCCCTACATCCGTGAGTTCCACGGGCGCACGGTGGTGATCAAGTACGGCGGTGCGGCGATGCTCGACGAGGACCTGCGCGAGGGCTTTGCCACCGACGTCGTCCTGCTCAAGTACGTCGGGCTCAACCCGGTGATCGTCCACGGCGGCGGCCCCGAGATCACCCGGTACATGGAGCGGCTCGGGCTCGAGGTCAAGTTCCACGACGGCCTCCGGGTCTCCGACGCGGAGACCGTCGAGGTGGCGAAGATGGTCCTGGTCGGCAAGCTCAACTCCGAGATCGTCCAGCGGCTCAACCGCCACGGCCAGCCGGCGGTCGGCCTGGCGGGGGAGGACGGCACCCTGTTCGAGGTCGCGCCGGTCGCCAACGCCGACCGGGTCGGGTTCGTCGGTGCGATCGAGCGGGTCGACGTCGACGTCCTCAACCACATCGCCGCCGATTACATCCCAGTAATCGCCTCCTCGGCCTCTGACCGCGACGGCCAGCCCTACAACGTCAACGCCGACGAGGCCGCCGGCAAGGTCGCCGCTGCCCTTGGCGCCCACAAGGCGATCTTCCTCACCGACGTCGCCGGGTGGATGGCCGATCCCGAGGACGGCGACTCGTTGATCAGCCGTGCCTCGGTGGGCGAGGTGGAGGCCCAACTGGAAGGCGTCACGGGGGGGATGCGCCCGAAGCTTCAGGCCTGCGTCGAGGCGATCAGCGGCGGCGCCCAGTCGGCCCACATCATCGACGGCCGCGTCCCCCACAGCCTCCTGCTCGAGCTGTTCACCGACGCCGGTGTCGGCACCATGGTCACGCCATGAGCCTGGCCGAGGCGCAGGCGCTCGAGGAGCGCTACCTGATGCGCACCTACAAACGGGCGCCGGTCGACTTCGTCCGCGGCGAGGGCGCCCTGCTCTGGGACGCCGACGGCAAGGAGTACCTCGACTTCCTCACCGGGATCTCGGTCTGCTCGGTCGGCCACTGCCATCCCGCCGTGGTCGAGGCGATCCGGGAGCAGGCGGGACAGCTGATGCACGTCTCCAACCTCTTCTACACCGAGCCGATGGCACGGCTCGCCGAGCGGCTCTCGGAGTCCAGCCTCGGCGGCCGCGTCTTCTTCTCCAACTCCGGCACCGAGGCGGTCGAGTGCGCGATCAAGGTCGCCCGTAAGCACGCCCACGCGCGGGGAATCACCGATCCGGAGATCGTCAGCTTCGAGGGCGACTTCCACGGCCGCACCTACGGCGCCCTCGCGGCGACTCCGGGAATGGCCCGCAACGAGGCGCTGGGGCCGATGCTCCCTGGATTCCGCTCGGTGCCCCACAACGACGCCGCCGCGCTCCGTGAGGCGGTCGGCGAGCGCACCGCCGCGGTCCTGATCGAGCCGATCCAGGGCGAGGCCGGGGTCCACCCGACCACCGACGAGGCCCTGGCGGCGGCTCGCCAGGCCTGCGAGGAGACCGGCGCCCTCTTGATCCTCGACGAGGTCCAGGCGGGGATGGGGAGAACGGGCTCGCTCTGGGCCTACCAGCAGACCCCCGTCCGTCCCGACGTGATCGTCACCGCCAAGGCGCTCGGCGGCGGCGTCCCGATCGGCGCCTGCATCACCGCCCCGGTCGCGGCCGACGTCCTCGAGCCGGGCGACCATGGCTCAACCTTCGCCGGCGGCCCGGTGGCGACCGCCGCGGCCCTAGCGGTCCTCGACCTGGTCGACGATCCGGATCTGCTGCGCCGGGTGCGGGAGCTGGGCGAGCGGCTGCGCGCCGGGCTGGAGCAGCTCGACGGGGTGCGGGAGACGCGCGGGCGCGGCCTGATGGTCGGCGTCGGCCTCGCGGAGGGCATCGACGCGAAAGCCGTCGGCGCGGACCTGCTCACGCGTGGTTTGGTCGTCAACGTGCCCGCCCCAGGCACGCTGCGCCTGCTGCCGCCGCTGGTGATCGATTCCGATCAGGTCGACAGGGCGGTTGCACTGATCGGTGAATCGGTTCTAGTCTCTGCTCTGTGAGCCGCAAGGATCGCTTCCGGCAGTCCCGGACGCCCGCGCGGGATGCCGCCGAGCGCATCGAGCGGGTCGTCGAAGCCGCCGAGCGCGCGGCCGAGACCGTGATCGACGATGCCGAAAAACGGGCGACGGCCTATCTGGCCGACACTCAGGCCGAGGCCGACCGGGTCGTCTCCCAGCGCCTTGCCTCGCTCTCGGAGCTATCCGACACCCTGCGTGCGCAGGCTGAGGCAATCGGGCGGCAGGCCGAGGGTCTTCTGGCGACGATGGAGCGGGTGAAGGCCGAGCTCGGCGCCGATGCCACCGAGCTGCAGGTGCTTGGGGACCCGCCCCACGAGAGGACTTCGCACCTGACAGCTGTAGCCGAGCCGGAGGATCAGGAGCCAGAGCCGGAGCCGCAGCCGGCGCCGGGCCGGGGGAGTCCCGCCGGGGCCCGCCTTCTGGCCACCCAAATGGCGGTGTCGGGCAACAGCAGAGAGGAAATCGAGCTGCGGCTCCGAAACGGGTTCGAGATCGACGACACGACGGCGATCCTTGACGCGATTCTCGGACCAGAGGAGTAGGTAGGTAGATATGCACGAGGACCCGACCCGCTTGATGGGGCCGGAGGGCGATGGAGGCGGCGGAGGCCATTCCCACGGCAACATGCGCCTTCTGGTCGCCTGCCTGATCGCGGTAATCGCCGGTCTTGTGGTGGCGGTGGTCGTGATCGCCAGCGACGACGGCGGCACCGACACCACCGCGTCGAGCTCCGAATCGATCCCGACGACCGAACCGACCACGGAAACCACCGAACCGACCACGACCACCGAGACCACGACCACCGAGCCGACCACGACCGCTCCGACGACGACCGAAGAAACCACGACGACGACGCCGACCGAACCGACCACCACTTCACCCGAAGAAGGCGGCAGCGGCGGCATCGAAGCGCCCTAACCGGCGCCCCTGGCGCCTCGTCATGCGAGACTTGCGCCTCTCGTGAGTGCGCAGCCCCCTCACTTCCAGCCGACCGCGAGCTACGAGGCCGATCCCGCCTCGGTGGATCGGGTCCTGCTGCTCTACTCGGGCGGTCTCGACACGAGCGTGATGCTGAAGTGGATCCAGGACGCCTACGAGGCCGAGGTGGTCTGCCTCACCGTCAACCTCGGCCAGCCCGGCGAGGACTACGAGGTGATCGAGGCCAAGGCACGCCAGCTGGGCGCCCTGGAGTGCCACGTCGTCGATGCCCGTGAGCGCTTCGCCGAGGAGTTCGTCGCGCCGGCGATCAAGGCCAACGCCGTCTACGGCAACGGCTACCCGCTGTTCACCGCGCTCGGCCGGCCGTTGATCGCCCAGCTTGCAGTCGAATACGCCCGTCGCGAGGGCTGTGACACGATCGCCCACGGCTGCACCGGCAAGGGCAACGACCAGGTCCGGATCGAGGCCACCGTTGCCACCCTTGCCCCGGAGCTGCGGACGATCGCCCCGGTCCGTTCGTGGCAGATGGGCCGCGAGGAGGAGATCGCCTACGCGCGTGAGAACGGCATCCCGGTCAAGGGAGGCACCGAGGTCGCCCCCTACTCGATCGACGACAACCTCTGGGGTCGCTCCTCGGAGGGTCGCTGGATCGAGGACCTCGGCCACGCCCCCGAGGACGATGTCTTCCAGCTCGTCACCCCGCCTGAGCGGGCGCCCGACGAGGCCGAGACGATCGTCCTCGGCTTCGAGGCCGGCCTGCCGGTCTCCCTCGACGGCGAGCGCCTGCCGCTGGTCGAGCTGCTCGAACGGGTCGCCGAGGTCGGCTGCCGACACGGGGTCGGGATCGTCGACCACATCGAGGACCGGATCGTCGGCCTCAAGGTGCGCGACATCTACGAGGTTCCGGCCGCGGCGATTGTCCTCACCGCCCACGAGGACCTGGAGCGACTGGTCGGCACGATCCACCAGAACCAGTTCAAGCCGGAGCTCGACCGCAAGTGGGGCTACCTGGTCTACGCCGGCCTCTGGTGGGAGCCGCTGCGCACCGACCTCGACGCCTACATGGAAGCCGTCAACGCGCAGGTCACTGGCGAGATCGGCCTCCGCCTCTACAAAGGCGCGGTCCGCGTCGTCACCCGGTCCTCGCCCAACGCGGTCTACGACGCTCAGCTCGCAACCTTCGCCGAGTCCGGCGGGCTCTTCGACCAGAAGGCCTCGCCGGGTTTCATCGACCTTTGGTCGCTGCAGTCGCGGATGGCGCACCGGATTCGAACCCGTGACGGAGAGGGAGAGGGATGAACGACACGGTCGGAAAGGCCGCGGTCCGGATCGGGATCAAGTACCTGCGCCGGCGCTACCGACGGGAGATCCGGATCGGCGTCGGCGTCGCGGCGGTGGTGATCGGGATCGGGGTCGCCCTGGCCTCGCGGAACGTCCGCGAGGGCTGAGCGCCCGCGGCGGGCCTGCCGCAACTTTCCTTGCGCCTTATCGACAACTTGTGAGGAAGCGCTAACAAAGTCCGCTAGCCTCAGCGCCTCGTGGGCGCGGTCTCGGCCAGAAAGCAGCTAGCTGGAATCTGCACGGCCGCGCTCCTGTGCGGCCTGGTCGTCGTGCTTGCGATCGTGCCCGGTGCGGGCGCCGCCGACGCCGGCTCGCTGGAAGGAAAGCTCGCCGCCGCGCGGGAACAAGCGAGCTCGGTCTCGGCCTCGCTTCAGGCGAGCACTGAACAGTTGGCGGTGGCGGAAACGGAAGCGGCGGCAACGGAGGCCCGCGAGGAACGGCTGTCCGGGCTGCTCGCCGAAGGCGAAGAACGGACCGCCGAGCTGACCGGGGCGCTTCGGCGGACTCGCCACCGGCTCGCGGTCGAGAAAGCCCGGCTTCATCGCTCGCGCGCGGCTCTGGCCGAGCGCCTGGTGGCGATCTATGAAAGCGGCGCGACCGACACCGCCTCCTTCGTTCTCGGCGCCGGCGACTACCAGGAGTTCGTCACCCGGTCCGACTACCTGCGCGCTATCTCCGAAGCCGACAGCGCTCTCGCCGACCGGGTCGAGCAGGTCCGCAAGGCGGTCGATCGCGAGGTCGACGCGGTTGCCGGATTGCGCTCCCGGGCGGTCGAACACGAGGAACGCCTCGCGACCGCCCACTCGGAAATCGCCTCCGCCAGGGAAGCCGCCGAGGCATCGGCATCGCACCTGGCGGCGGTCGCCGCGTCGCGTCAAGCCTCGCTCGACTCGCTCAAGTCCGACATCTCCCGGTGGGTGGCCGAGGTCCAGGCGGCGCGTGCCGCCGAAGCGCGGGCTGCCACCCTGGCCGAAGCCGAAGAAGAAGTCGGCCGCTGGCTCGGCGGCCCCTACTCGATCCCCACCTACATCGTGATGTGCGAGTCCGGCGGCAACTACAGCGCCCTCAACCCATCCAGCGGTGCCGGCGGCGCCTACCAGATCCTGCCCTCGACCTGGGAACTGTACGGCGGCCAGGGCGCTCCTCATGAAGCCTCCAAGGAGGAACAGGACCGGATCGCCGCCGAAATCTGGGCCGACTCCGGCGGCGGCGCCTGGGTCTGCGCTTAAGAATTTGCAGTTCGGAGACGTTTTTGTTGCTTTGTGCGCACCACACGTGACAAAACATCTCGTAGGGTCCCTACCATGTCAGCTGTGAGAGAAGCCTGGACCGACGAGCGCCTCGACGATTTGAACCGTCGAGTTGACACCGGCTTCGAACAGGTCGACGGGCGCTTCGACCAAATCGACAGGCGCTTCGACCAAATCGACAGGCGCTTCGAGCAGGTCGACCAGCGCTTCGACTGGGTCGAAACCGAAATCCGCGGCCTGCGCTCTGAAATGAACACGCGGTTTAACGCGGTAGATGCCCGCTTCGACACGCTCCAGCGGGCGATGCTGACGACGATGGCCTCGATTGTCCTCGCCGTTGCCAGCTTGATCGCCACTCAGCTCTGAGATACGCCCGGAGTTAGCGCGAAAGGCTCGCGAAGGCGGGCGGTGGCATCTGCCTCGCTTGGCATGATCGCTGCCACCTCGTGAGCACCGCTTCCGCCGTCCATCTCCATGCCCACAGCGAGTACTCGCTGCTCGATGGCGCCTGCAAGATCGAGGCGATGGCGGCGCGGGCGGCGGAGCTCGGGCAGCCAGCCCTGGGGCTCACCGATCACGGCGTGATGAACGGCGCCGTCGACCTCTACAAGGCCTGCAACAAGCACGGGATCAAACCGATCGTCGGGCTCGAGGCCTACCTCGTCGACGACCGCCGCGCGATCAAGGAGCAGACTCGGTACGAGCGCAACCACCTCACCCTCCTGGCCGAGAACGACCGCGGTTTCGCCAACCTGGTCAAGCTCACCTCGGCCGGCTTCCTCGAGGGCTTCTCGAGGGGGAAGGCGAACGTCGACATGGAGCTGCTCGCGTCCCACGCCGAGGGCGTGATCGTCCTCACCGGGTGCCTGCAGTCGCGGTTCTGCCGTCGCCTGGTCGAAGAGCGCGCCGACGACGCCCGCGCCCACCTCGACGACCTGATCCAGACCTTCGGGCCCGAGCAGGTCTACTTCGAGGTGCAGAAGAACGGCATCCCCGAGCAGGACAAGGCCAACGAGGGAATCGCCCGCTTCGCCCGCGAGCTGGGGCGCCCCCTGGTCGGCACCGCCGACGTCCACTACCTCCGGCGCGAGGACTTCGACAACCACGCGGCGCTGCTCTGCGTGCAGACGAAGTCGACCCTGGAGGCGCCGAAGCTCAGCTTCGACACCAACGAGTTCTACATCAAGAGCTCCGAGGAAATGGCCGAGTCCTTCGCCGAGTGGCCCGAGGCGGTGCCGAGCACGCTGGAGATCGCCGAGCGCTGCCAGCTCGAGATCGAGCTGGGCAACCTGCTGCTGCCGCAGTACCCGACTGCCGACGGCGAGGCGCCCGAGGCGATGCTGCGGCGCATCGCCGGCGAGGGCCTGCGTTCCCGCTACGGCGATCCACCGTCGGCCGAAGCGATCGAGCGCCTCGAGTTCGAGCTCGGGGTGATCGAGGACATGGGCTTCTCCTCCTACTTCCTGATCGTCTGGGACTTCGTCCGCTACGCCAAGGAGAACGGGGTGGCGGTGGGCCCGGGCCGCGGCTCGGCCGCCGGTTCGATCGTCTCCTACAGCCTCAACATCACCGATCTCGACCCACTCGCCAACGACCTTCTCTTCGAGCGCTTCCTCAACCCCGGCCGCAAATCGATGCCGGACATCGACATCGACTTCTCGGTCCGCGGGCGCGAGCGGATGATCCGTTACGTCGGCGAGAAGTACGGCCGCGAATCGGTCGCGCAGATCATCACCTTCGGCAAGATGGCGCCGCGGGCGGCGACCCGCGACGCCGCCCGGGTGCTCGGGTTCGACTACGCCACCGGCGACCGGCTCGCCAAGCAGATCCCGGAGCCGATCCTCGGCCGCAACCCCTCCTTCGAGGAATGCCTCAAGGCCGGGCAGGAGCTGAAACGGACCTACGACTCCGACGCCGACGCGAAACGGATCCTCGACGTCGCCCAGGGCCTCGAGGGGATCATCCGCAACAACTCGATCCACGCCGCCGCGGTGGTGATCGCCGACCGGCCGCTGCAGGAGATCGTGCCGTTGCAGCTGGCCGAGGACCGCAGCGCTCCGGTTGCGGCCAATGGCAACGGGTCTGGCAAGGTCGAGCGCCAGTACAAGATCGTGACCCAGTACTCGATGGGCCCGATCGAGGAGATCGGCCTGCTGAAGATGGACTTCCTCGGCCTCCGCAACCTCGACGTGATCGAGGACTCGATCGAGATCGTCGAGCGCTCGCGCGGGGTCCGCCTCGACATGGCGGCGATCCCGATGGACGACGCCGCCACCTTCGAGATGCTCGCCAAGGGCGACTCGACCGGCGTCTTCCAGCTCGAGTCGGAGGGCATGCGGGAGGCGATGAAGAAGGTGCGGCCGACCGAGTTCGACGACATCGTCGCCCTCGTCTCCCTCTACCGGCCCGGCGCGATGAGCTACATCCCCGCCTACGCCAAAGGCAAGCGCGACCCCGCCTCGGTCACCTTCCCGGACGACCGGCTGCGGCCGATCACCGAGCCGACCTACGGCTGTGTCCTCTACCAGGAGCAGTTGATGGAGATCGCCAAGCAGATGGCCGGCTTCAGCCCGGCCGAGGCCGACGACCTGCGCAAGGCGATCGGCAAGAAGAAGCGCGACCTGATGGCGACGATGAAGGCGAAATTCATGGAGGGGATGAAGGCCTCAGGGACGGCCGGCAAGGTCGCCTCCGACATGTGGTCGCTGATGGAGGCGGCCGCCGACTACTCCTTCAACAAGTCCCACGCCGCCTGCTACGCGCTGATCGCCTACCGCACCGCCTACCTGAAGGCCAACTACCCGGCCGAGTACATGGCCGCGGTGATCTCCTCGGTGATGAACACGAAGGACAAGGTCCCGTTCTTCGTCAACCGGTGCGCTGAGATGGGGATCGACGTGCTGCCTCCCGACGTCAACTCCTCCGACCACAGCTTCGTCGTCTCCGAGAAGGCGATCCGGTTCGGCCTCGACGCGGTCAAGAACGTCGGCCACTCGGCGGTCGAGGCGATCCTGCGCGCCCGGGAGGAGACGCCGATTGCCTCGATCTGGGACTTCTGCGAGCGGGTCGACTCCCGCGCCGTCAACAAACGCGCGATCGAATGTTTGATCAAGTGCGGCGCCCTCGACTCGACCGGCGCCACCCGCCGGGGGATGCTGGAGACGCTGCCGGCGGCCCAGTCGGCCGGGCAGAAGGCCCAGGAGGACGCGCAGATGGGCCAGGGGTCGATCTTCGACTTCGGCGAAGAAGGGGCCGGGGGAGGGGCGGCGTCCACCCAGTCCCACCACCGCCCGCCGATCCCCGCTGCCGAGTTCGACCGCGCTGAGCTGCTGGCGCTGGAGAAGGAGACGCTTGGGACCTATCTCTCCTCGCACCCGCTCGCCGAAGTCGGCCCGGCCCTGCGGGCCAGGGTCGATTGCGGCCTGGCGGAGCTCGGCGGCAAGCCGGACGGGGCCTGGGTGACCGTCGGCGGCATCGTCGTCGAGTGCAAGAAGATCCGCACCAAGAGCGGCAGCCAGATGATGTTCGCCACCCTCGACGACGTCGAGGGGCAGGTCGAGATGCTGGTCTTCAAGGCCGACGAGGCGGAGAGCGCGGCGGTGATCGCCCCCGACGCGATCGTCCTCGTCCGCGGCAGGCTCGACCACAAGGATCGCGGCGAGACCAAGCTCGTCGTCCAGGAGGCGCAGCGCTTCGAGCCCGACAGCGAGGAGATCGCCAAGGCCGGCAAGCTGACGCCGGTGCCGGCGGGGCCGCTGGAACTGACGATCGAGGCGGCCAAGCTAAGCGTTCCCGGCCTCTTCGATGAGCTGAAGGCGGTTTTCGAGCACCACAAGGGCGAGGCCGACGTCCACCTGGTGATGGAGACCGGCTCCGGCGCCCGCAAGGTGGTCCGGCTCGGCAGCGAGTACCGGGTGCGCCCCTCGAGCGGCCTCAGAGCCGAGATCGGCCATGTGCTGGGCTCGGATGCTTTGGCTGCGTGAAACCAAGCAGATCAAGGACGCAGGGAGCGAAGCGTGCTCTGCACGTGAGCGACCGAGGACGCCGAGATGCGCCGGTTTGACGCAGCCAAACTCGCCTAGACTTTTTCCATGACCGTAACCCGCACCCAGGTCGGCGAGTGCCGCCAGTGCCGGTCCTTCTGCGACAAGATGGTGGAGCCGCGTGGGTGCGTCGAGCTCGGGTGCCGGTTTCTCTACAGCTACGTCGACCGGCTCAACGGCGAGCAGTATGTCGGCTGCATGCGTGGGGTCTTCGGGGCCGAGATGGAGCTGTCGGCGGTGCTTGCGCCCGGCGGCTTCGGCGGCGTGAAGATGACCGGGGAGCCGCTTCCGCACTGCCAGTTCTCGATCGAGCGCGCCTACGAGGGGTCCGGCGACAGCTATGACTGCGTCAACCGTCGCTTCTTTGACTGCACCGATGAGGGCACCGAGGGCCTCCGCGCCTTCGATCTCCGAGACGTCTAAGAACCTGCCTGAAAGCGACACGGTTTCATGTAGTCTTCCCGGATGGCCGATACGGCAGCGGTAGCTGAAGCGGAATCCGATTTGGCCCTTCTCGGTGGCGACGGCGACGATGCCGCGCCGAACGAAGGCCCCGCGTTCACGCTTGAGCTGAACCAGGACCAGAAGGACATTCGCGACTGGGTCCACGGCTTCGCCGAGGGCGTGGTTCGCCCCGCAGCGGCGGAGTGGGACGAGCGCGAGGAGACGCCCTGGCCGGTGATCGAAGAGGCCGCCAAGATCGGCCTCTACAGCTTCGAAGCACTCGGCCAGTTCTGGGCTGATGAAACCGGCCTGACGCTGCCGATCGCCAACGAGGAGCTGTTCTGGGGCGATGCCGGTATCGGCATGGCGATCATGGGTACCTCGCTGGCGGTGGCCGCGATCTTCGGGCAGGGAACCCCGGAGCAGATGGGGGAGTGGATCCCCCAGTGCTTCGGCACTGCCGATGACGTCAAGCTCGGCGCCTTCTGCGCCTCGGAGCCTGACGCCGGCTCCGACGTCTCGGCGATCCGCACCACTGCGAAGTACGACGAAGCGACCGACGAGTGGGTGTTGAACGGCCAGAAGGCTTGGGCGACCAACGGCGGCATTGCCAACATCCACGTCGTCATCGCCACGGTCGATCGCGAGCTGGGCTCGCGCGGCCACGCTGCCTTCGTCGTCCCGCCCGGGACCAAGGGCTGCGAGCAGGGTGCCAAGGTCAAGAAGCACGGCCTGCGCGCCTCCCACACCGCTGACGTCCACCTCGACGACTGCCGGGTGCCGGGAGCCTGCCTTCTGGGCGGCAAAGAAAAGCTTGACGAGCGGCTGGCGCGGGTGCGCGAGGGCAAGCGCTCGAAGTCACAGGCGGCGATGCAGACCTTCGAGGCGAGCCGGCCGACGGTCGGTGCGCAGGCGCTCGGCATCGCCCGGGCGGCCTACGAGTACGCGCTCGAGTACGCCAAAGAGCGGCACCAGTTCGGCCGCGCGATCGTCGAGAACCAGTCAATTGCGTTCGCGCTGGCCGACATGAAGATGGAGATCGACGCCGCCCGCCTACTGGTCTGGCGCGCCGCCTGGATGGGACGCAACGGCCACACCTTCGAGAACGCCGAGGGCTCGATGTCGAAGCTGAAGGCCGGCGAGGTCGCCGTCTGGTCGACCGAGCGGGCGATCCAGATCCTTGGTGGCAACGGCTACACCCGTGAGTTCCCGGTCGAGCGGATGCACCGCGACTCGAAGATCTACACGATCTTTGAGGGCACCTCGGAGATCCAGCGTCTGGTGATCTCCCGCGCCATCTCCGGAGTTCACGTCAAGTAAAAGTTTACGGCGGGAGAGCAAGGGCCGGCGCCAGTTCGCCGGCCCTTGTCGCCTGTCCTCATCGCTGTCGGCGTTTGAGCCCTTCGCGGCGCAACCGCTTGGCTGCGGTCACTTCGGCGCGGCTGGAGCCTTTCTTTTTCGGCCCCGGCGTCTCCAGCGTCGCCGGTAGCCCCTCGAAGCGAGGCTCGGAGAGGAAGGCGGAGAGGCCGCGGCGGCCCATCTCGCCTTTGCCGATGTTGGCGTGGCGGTCGCGGCAGGAACCAAGTGGGGCGGCGGCGTCGTTGACGTGGAGGCATTGGAGTCGCTCCAGGCCGACCTTCTCGTCGGCTTCGTCGAGGACGGCGCCGAGGTGGGCCTCGTCAGTGATGTCGTAGCCCTGGACGAAGAGGTGGCAGGAGTCGAGGCAGAGGCCGAGCCGTTTGCCGCCGCCGGCCAGCTCGATCAGCTCGGCGGTCTGGTCGAAGTCCCGCCCGAGCAGACCTTTGTGCCCGGCGGTCTGCTCGAGCAGCAGCGGGCAGCTGTCGCTGTCCTTCAACGCAGCCGCAATCAGCTTCGCCGCCCGTTTCATCGACGGCCCCAGCGGCTCGCCTTTCTGCGCCCCGGGGTGAAGGACGACCCCGGCGGCGCCGATCGCGTCGCCGATCCTCAACGCGTGGGTAAGTGACGTCAGCGACTTCTTGCGCAGCTCCGCGTCTTTGCTGGCGCAGTTGATCAGGTAGACGGCGTGGATCGCCACCGCTTCCACCGAGGACGCCGCCATCGCATCCCTGAACCTGGCGAAGTCCTCCTCGCCGTGGGCGGTCGGCCGCCACATGCGAGGGCTCTGGTGGAAGATCTGGATAGATTCGCAGCCCAGTTCCCCGCCGCGCTCGATCGCTTTGTCGAGCCCCCCGGCCGTCGACACATGCGCCCCGATCAACATGACTGAAACCCTCCGTCTCCGATTTGCCCCCTCGCCGACCGGTGCGCTGCACATCGGCGGGGCGAGGACGGCACTCTACAACTGGCTTGCGGCCCGTCACGACGGCGGCGAGCTGGTGCTGCGGATCGAGGACACCGACCGCGAGCGCTCGACCGAGGAGAACGTCGAGCAGATCCTCGATGCGCTGCGCTGGCTCGAGCTCGAGTGGGACGAGGGCCCGGTCTCCCAGGCCGGCCGCTCCGAGAGGCACCGCCTGGCGCTGGAGAAGCTGCTGGAGTCCGGCGCGGCCTACCGCGATCCGGCCACGGGCAAGGACGTCGAGGCCTGGAAGGCCGAGCACGGCGCCGGGCGGGGCTACCGCGGCACCCCCAGCGATGAGCCCGGCGCGGCGATCCGGCTGCGGGTCCCCGACGACGGCGAGACCGTGGTCGAGGACGTGATCCGCGGCCCGGTCGCCTTCCCCAACGCCAGCTACGACGACTTCGTGATCGCCCGCGCCGACGGCACGGTCCTCTACAACTTCGCGGTCGCTGTCGACGACGCCGAGATGGGGGTGACCGAGGTGGTCCGCGGCGACGACCACCTCTCCAACACCCCAAAGCAGCTGCTGGTCCTGGCGGCGCTGGGCGAGCAGGCGCCCCGCTACGCCCACCTGCCGCTGCTGCACGGGCCCGACGGCAAGAAGCTCTCCAAGCGCCACGGCGCCGCCTCGGTGCAGGAGCTGCGCGAGGCCGGCTACCTGCCGGCAGCGGTGCGCAACTACCTGGCGCTGCTGGGCTGGGGGACCGACGACGACACCACGCTGATGTCCACCGAGGAGCTGGTCGAGCGCTTCCGGGTCGCCGACGTCGGCAAGGCGGCGGCGATCTTCGACGAGAAGAAGCTGCGCTGGCTGAACGGCCGCTTCATGCGCGAGATGCCCCTGGACTCCTACACCGAAGCGGTCGCCCGGCACCTCGGCCGTGAGCCCGACCCCGCGCTGCGGGCGGCCTGCGAGATCGCCCAAGAGAAAGCCCAGACCCTCGATGAGGTCTGGCCCTTGATCCGGTTCCTCTTCGAGCCTCCGGTCGACGACCCCAAAGCCTGGAAGAAGGTGATGAAGGAGGACTCCGGGGCGCTGCTCGCAGCGGCGGCCGAGGCGCTCGCGGATGTCGAGCCCTTCGACCCTCCCTCGATCGAGGCCGCGCTGGCGCCGTTGCTCGATCGTTTCAACGTTAAGCCGGGGAGGCTCTACCAGCCGATAAGGGTGGCGATAACCGGGACCTCGGTCTCGCCGGGCATCTTTGAGTCGCTGGCCGTCCTCGGCCGTGAGCGATCTTTGGATCGCATTTCTCGTGCTATAGCGCGAGATCCCGGTACCCCTCTGGACGGATAACTGAGGTTTTCCCCTCCAGAAGTACATTCGGCTAAACCAAACGTCGGGTTTTGCCGATGACGTCAGACGAATGAGTGGAAACCGGGCCAATGCCAAGGTCGCAGTGGAAGAGCCAGCAGCCCCGAAGGGCAGTGGTGGCCGTGCCGCGGCCGCGCCCGGCAGCCGTCTCGCCGAAGCTTTCGAGGCGGTCGAGCGTTTCCCCGTCCTGATCGAGTCCCGCGAGCGGGTTATCGCCGCCGCCACCGCTGAGAACGCCCGGGTCGGCGAGCTGGTGGAAGCGGTCGAGTCCGACGTCGCCCTCTCGATCTCCGTCCTGCGTTTCGCCAACCGCGGCGGGGTCGCCGGCAACGCCGTCGGCGGGATCCCCGAGGCGGTTGAAGTGCTGAAGCCCTCGGGCGTGCTGGCGATCGCCGGCACCGCTCCCTGCTTCGATTTCTTCGAGTCCAACGGCGGCTGGGAGCTGAAGCCCGAGCGCTTCCGCGTCCACGCCCTTGCCGCCCAGCGCGCCGCCGACCAGATCGGTCGCACGGTCGGTTGGGTGGAACGCGACGAGCTGGCGGTCGCCTCGCTCCTCCACGACATCGGCCGCCTGGTGATCTCCCGCCTGCACCCCGGCTACAAGGTCTACTTCGATGCCGCCACCCGCACCCCGGAGCAGCGGCTTCGCGACGAACGCGAGCAGCTCGGCATCGACCACGCCCTGGTCGGCGGCGTCCTCGCCCGGCGCTGGAACCTGCCGCAGCCGATCGCGGTCGCGGTCGAGCGCCACCACGCTGACGACGCCGAGGGCCTGGCGGCGATGGTCGCCACCGCCGACATGGTCGCCCACTACTCCCAAGGGGAGGCGGTCTCACCGGAGCGGCTGCGGGCCAGTGCCGAGCGCTGCGGCCTCGGCGCCGACGCCCTTCGCGAACTGCTCTACGAGCTGCCGCTGCCGCGCCAGGACTTCACCCGAATCAGCGAGCCGTGCCCGCTCTCCGGGCGCGAGCTGGACGTCCTCCGCCACCTCTCCGAGGGCATGGTCTACAAGCAGATCGCCGGCGAAATGAGCCTCTCGGTCTCGACCATCCGCACCCACCTGCACAACGTCTACGGCAAGATCGGCGCTGTCGATCGGGCCCAGGCCGTTCTCACCGCCCGCGACCGCGGCTGGATCTAAGAACCAGTCCTAGGGCGCCGCGCGCTAGTCGACGAGGCTCTCGCGGAGCGCTATCGCCACCGCGTGGGTCCTGTTGCGGGCACCGAGGCGGGCGAGCGCGTTCTTCATGTGGGTCTTCACCGTCTCCTCGCTGAGGTCCAGTTCGCGGGCCGCGACCGTGGTCGACTCACCGTCGGCCAGTCGCTGCAGGAGCTGGCGCTGTCGGCGGGTCAGCTTGCCGCGGCTGCCTTTCGGCGGCACGTCGGGGTCGACGAAGGTCTCCTGGGCCGCGGCCGCCTCGACCGCCCGCCGCAGCGCCTCCGCACCCGCCGTGCGGGCGACGTAGGCACAGGCGCCTGCCTGCAAGGCAACGTTGGCGTTGTGGCGCTCGGCCCGGTCGCCGTAGGCGACGACGCCGAGGGCTGGGAGGGAGCGGTGGAGGGTGCGAATCGCGTCTGGCCCGCTGATCGAGGGCTCGCTGCCGTTGAGCTGGCGGCGGCGCATATCGAGGACCGCGACATCGAAGTCGCCGACGTCGCGGGCCAGCTCCAGCGCTTCCTCGCGACTGCGTGACTCGTGTACCTCGAAGCCGTCTTCGAGGATCCGGCGAACCCCAAGGCGGACCAACGGGTGATCATCGATCACAAGGCAGTTGGGGAGTTCGCTCGGCACTGCTCCCGATCACTCGCTTTGGGGGGTTCCGGCACAGGTCGCATCCCTGTGCCCCGGTGCCTTCGATCCTAGCCCAGCCCGCGAGGGTGCGGTAGAAAGGCGTTGTGATCTCGATCACCTCGAAGTCGCGCTACGCGGTCGTTGCTTTGGCGGAGCTCGCCCGGGCCAGCGAGGGACCGGTCCCGATCAAAGAGCTGGCCGAGCGCCGCGACATCCCCGAGCAGTTCCTCGAGCAGCTTTTCTCCACCCTGCGCAGAGGGGGCTTGCTGACCAGCCACCGCGGCATGCGAGGCGGTTACACGCTCTCGCGGCCGGCCGAAGAGATCACCGTCCTCGAAGTCGTGCAGACCCTCGACGGCAAGATCGGCCAGGAGGCCGACGAGGCGGGGGGGATCTGGGCGGAGGGCGTGACCGCCCTGCGCAAGGTCTTCGGCCAGACCACGATCGCCGAAGTCGCCCGCCGCGAGGCCGAAGAGGCCGGCACCGGCATGTACTTCATTTAGATCTCCTCCGCGTCCCTTGCACTCGACGCCTGCGCGGCGGGCGTCTTTGTGGTGGAGATAGAAAACATCACACCCGATTAGTTGACCGACACGTCGGTTTGGTCCACGCTCGCTCTAAGCGGGCAACCCTCGTCCGCACCCAGCGAACTAAGGAGAGCGATCGAAATGATCGGACGTAGAGCCGTTATCGGCCTCTCGCTGCTCAGCGCGCTTCTGCTCTGCGCCTTAGCGGCGCAGAGCGCCTCGGCAGCGCTATCGAAAAACACAACAGCTGTCACATGCGCGAAAGACTTTACCAAAACGGGAGACTACAAAGACGCACACTGCGACGAAAAAGTAGTCACGCCGAAAACGGGGGACTTCGCTCTTGGGAATGTCCCCGAAGTTGAAACAAAAATGGAAGGATCCAACGAAGGGGTCACAGAATCGACAAAAAAATCGGAGCCGGCAGTCATCAGGGGCGTAGTCCCCGGGGCGGAAACGGAAATCACGTGTGAAAAAATCGCCGTGCCATCCTTCATCGGCAACACTCAACCGGGGCCGAAAGAACATGTGGTCGGAGGTATCGGGAAAATCGAATTCAGCAAATGTAAAGTCCTGAAACCGAACCCAGGAGTCTGCAAAGTAAATGAACCGATCGTTTTCCAACCCACCATCAAAGGAGTCGACGGGCTGAAAGGGCCCAAAGGCGAAGAAAACGCGATGGGGATTGAATTCGTAGGGGCTGGTGCAGAAGAAACCTTCGGGGAAGTCACCTACGGACCCGAGGCAGGATGCACTGTCAAAAACGTGAAAGCCAAAGTTCAAGGCTCGATGGTCGCTACATCGGGACCCACCACAGAATCAGCGCAGAACAACCAAAACAGCGGCGCGACAGAGGTGTTCACGCCGAAATTCGAAATGCAGAAACTGAAACTCGCCGAAAAAGCCGCGGAATTGGAAATGATTCTCACACTCCGGATGGCTGAAGACGGCGAACCGATCACGTTCATTACAATCACATAGGGATCTAGGGCTGAACAGCGACAACTCCCCGGCCGGGGTGATCAGTCCGGCCGGGGATGCAGCCCGTCAGGATCGGGAGCTGCAGGCAACGGAGAACTCGTCCATGTGTGGAGCGGCGCCTTGGGCGATTCCGGCACAGATCCCGTAGCGCAAGCGGCGGGCGTCTTTTGTGGTGGAGATAGAAAACATTACCGCCGGCTAGTTGACCGACACGCCGGTTTGGTCCACGCTCGCCTAAGCGGGCGACCTGCGCACCGGTCTCAAATCCGAGTTCGACCACAAGAACGGAAAAGACCGGGGGGCGCGATCGCGCCCCCCGGTTGCTTCCTCTCTGGCCGAGACGAAGCCCTATTCGAACTCCAACGTGCTGGTGATCCCAGCGTGGTCGGAATTCCAGAACCCGTTGACCGGGAACAGGCCGGTGACCACCGAGTCCTCCAGCGTCACGTTTTCGGGATCGTCGGTGAGGATGTGATCGACCTGGTGGTCGAAGTCCGCCACGTTGCCTCCTTCACCTTCGCCCAGCAGGCTCGAGTTAAGGCAGCAGCTCAGCGGTTCGTCGGTGCTGCGCGAGACGAAGCCCGCCGCGATGATGGTTTCGTAGGCGAGCCGGTCAGCCCCTTCGACGGTGTCGTCGTCGGAGTTGAGGTCGCCGAGGAGGACCACCGGGTTTTCGCTCGTCGCCGGCCCGCCGGGGGCCACCAGCTCGGCCGCCTGCGCCTGGCGGATCAGCGGGTGGAACGCCTCCAGGTGGGTGTTGACGAAGCGGAACGGCCCGGCGCCGCGCACCCACGCTTCGGTCGCGGTCCAGCCGCGGGCGATCGGCAGCGGCTGGCCGAGGATCGGCACTTCGAGCAGCGTGTTGAAGTTGCCCGATTCCGCGTCCCAAGTGTGGACGAAGGGCCCTTGCTTGGCGAGGATCACGTCGCGCATCGTCAGCCGCCCGTTGATCTCCGCGTCGGGGATCCCCTGGGCCGGGACGCCATCCCCCGGTTTGCCGTTCTCGTCGGCCGGCGCCTCGAGGTCGAACTCCTCCTGGACCACGACGATTTCGTACTTGGGTCCGAAAAGGTGGCCGTTGATCTCGTCGAGCAGTTCGTCGAGGAAGTCGTAGCGGACCGTGGTCGCGCTCGGACCGGTCAGCAAGGGCACGATGCTGGGCGGCGCGGTACGCCAAAGCGCCACCTCCTGCAGACCGATCAGGTCAGGGCGCTGCTGGCGGATCTCCGCCGCCAGGCCTTTCGCCCGCGTCGGGAAGTCATTGGCGGTGACTTCGCGCAGGATCTGCCCGTTCGCGGCGGTCAGCGCTTCCAGCGAGGGAGCGGCGATCGCCGGCGTCAGGTCGGCGCCGAGGTAGAGGTTGCGGGTCATCACCTTCGGTTCCTTGATGCCGAAGCTCGCCAGCACCGTCCCGGGCAGCACCAGGGCGAGCGCCAGGATTCCGAGAATCGAGGCCAACGCCAAGCGGCGCCTGCGGGGCCGTTTGAAGTGGGTCGAGAACATATGGCTCCTCCGTTACTGATTAGTTAGAGATTCTTACGTACCAGAACCCTATACGAGGGAGGTAAGCCGAGAAAAGGGGCAGCTTGCATTAATCGCAAGACGGCTGCGTACAGTGCCAAGCGGTCTGGGCAGGTTCTGCACCCATGCGGGGCACAAGCGGACTGGCGCACCAACTGGCGCATAAGTGGCGCACGACGACCGCGAACCGCTTGCCGATGCGAGATCTGGGAGTCGCCGTCTACCAGGTTGAGGGTGGCGAGCCGAGCGGCCCGCTTCATGTCGCGACGGCAACGCTGACCGATCGGCCGCTGACGGCTGCTTAGACCTCTCGGTCGTCTTACTTCATCCAGCTCGTCCATCTGTCCGCGGGGGGAGGAGATCTCCCTTGGACCTGGTCGGCGGGGCTATCTTGCCCTGCTTACGGTTGTTAGCAGGCGCTTTTTGGCGGCTGTCCCACACCGGCACCAAGATCCGGGTAACCAGGGAGGCTCATGGACGACGAGATGCAGACTCAACTGCGGAGCATCACCTTTTCCGAGGAGCGGAAAGGTTTCGACAAGGGTGAGGTCCGCGAGTTCCTCGGCGAGGTGGCCGACTGGATCGACGGTGGAGGCGGGGACGTGGTCAGGCGGCGGCTCGAGCGCATCGCGCATAAATCAGCGCAGATGCTCGCCGACGCCGAGGATGGCGCCGAGGCGCTGCGCCGCGAAGCCGAGCAGGAGGCCCGGGAGCTACTCGACGCCACCAAGGCCGAGGCGGACTCCGCCCGCAACAGCGCCGAAACCGAGGCCCGCGAACAGTTGCGCGACGCCCGCGCCGAGGCGACGTCCTCCCGCGAGGCGGCGAACCAGTACGCGTCGGAGACCCGTGCCGGTGCCGACGACTACGCCGAGCAGACCCGGTTCGAGGCCAAGCAGGAGAGCGACGAGCTGCTGGAGAAGGCAGGCCACGAAGCTAAGAAGACGGTGCGCGCCGCCGAGCAGCGAGCCGAACAGCTCGTCGCCGAGGCGACTCGCCGCCGCGAGGACATCGAGACGGTGATCCGCGACCTCGCCCTCAAGCGCGACCAGGTCGGGACCCAGGTCCGTGCCCTCGCGCGGGGCCTGGAAGAGACCGTCGATGGGGTCGAGCGCGACGCCAAGGCCCGCACCTCAAGCGTGCTCCCACAGGAGACCGAGCCGCAGGCGACGCCGAAGCCCGCCGATGAGGGTGATCCGGTGGAGGGTTTGCGCGCCGTCTGACCAGGCGGCGAAACCGCATCAGTGTCCGCATATCGGACACAGGTGCGGTTTCGGTGAGGAAAGTCCTTAGAGTCCGCCGCGGGTGCCAGCGGACTTCGACAGAGCGATCTGATGCGGATCGGGGCGGAGGCTTCGGCCGTCGTCGGCGGGACGCCGATGGTGCACCTGGACCGGATGGCCGAGGGAGCCGCCGGGCAGGTCTGCGTGAAGCTCGAGTACTTCAACCCCGGCGGCTCGGTCAAGGACCGGATCGGGGTGGCGATGATCGACGCCGCCGAAGAGGAGGGGCTGGTCAAGCCAGGGCGCTCGGTCGTGGTCGAGCCGACCAGCGGCAACACCGGAATCGCGCTGGCGATGGTCTGCGCCGCGCGCGGCTACGAGCTGATCCTCACCCTGCCCGAGGGGATGAGCCGCGAGCGGGCAAAGCTGCTGCGCGCCTACGGTGCCGAAGTCCGCGAGACGCCGTCCCTGGGGGGGATGAACGAGGCGGTCGCTCTGGCCGAGGAGATCCGCGAGCAGCGCCGGGGCTTCATGCCGATGCAGTTCTCCAACCCCGCCAACGCCGAGGTGCACCGGCGCACGACCGCGGAGGAGATCTGGAACGACACCGACGGCCAGGTCGGCGCCTTCGTCGCCGGGGTCGGGACCGGCGGCACGATCACCGGCGTGGGGCGGATGTTGCGCGAACGGGCCCCGGACGCTCTGATCGTGGCGGTCGAGCCGTCCAGCTCCCGGGTGCTCTCCGGCGGTCCCCCCGGCCCACACAAGATCCAGGGGATCGGCGCCGGCTTCGTCCCGGAGGTCCTCGACCGCGAGGTGATCGACGAGATCCTGGCGGTGAGCGACGAGGACGCGCTGGAGACCGCCCGCCTGGTCGCCCGCGAGGAGGGAATCCTGGCGGGGATCTCGGCTGGGGCGAACATCTGGGCGGCGCTCGAAGTCGCCCGCCGGCCGCAGATGGCCGGCAAGCGGGTGGTGACGATCGTCTGCGACTCGGGCGAGCGCTACATGTCCCTACCCTTCTTCTCACCATGAGCAGGTGGAAGAGAGTCGTCTCCGAGGTGCGTTCGGACGTCGCCGCGGCGCGCGACCGCGACCCGGCCGCCCAGGGCGTCTCCACCTTCGAGATCCTGACCAGCTGGGCCGGCGTGCAGGCGCTGCTCGCCCACCGCGCCGCGCACGCGCTGCTCGAAGCCGGGGTGCCGTTGCTGCCGCGGATGATCGCCTATGGGACCCGGTCGATGACCGGGGTGGAGATCCACCCGGCGGCGCAGATCGGCAAAGAGTTCTTCATCGACCACGGCTCCGGTGTGGTGGTCGGCGAGACCGCGACCGTCGGCGACCGGGTGACGCTCTACCAGGGAGTGACCCTGGGCGGCACCGGGTTCCAGCGCGGCAAGCGCCACCCGACCCTTGGCGACAACGTCACCGTCGGCTCCGGCGCCAAGCTGCTGGGGCCGATCGCGGTCGGCGACAACGCCAAGATCGGCGCCAACACCGTGGTCGTCGAGGACGTCCCACCCGGCGCGACCGTAGTCGGCAACCCCGGCCACCCTGTCCGGGTTGAAGGCCGCAAGGTGGAAGGGCCCGACGCCGACTGGATCCATCTCCCGGACCCGATCGCCGAGGCGATCAAGAACCTCTCCGAGCGGATCGCCGACCTGGAGCAGCGTCTCTCTGCCCTCGACGGCGGCGATGGGCCGGGAGCGGACGAGTCTCGTATCAGCACCCGCACCGGCCGCTCGTCGGCCGGCGGCTGAAGTAGCCTGCGCCGCCCCAAGTCATCTGACCTCTCCGAATCGGCCCGTGAAGAAGATCCTCCTGCTGTCCTGCCTGGTGTTCGTCCCGGCCCTTTCCGCGTGCGGGGGCGATAGCGAGGAGTCGCGAGTCGAAACGACGCTCCGCGAGGGTTTCCTGAGCGACGATCCGGCCAAGTGCACCGAGCTGCTGACCGCCGACTACCGCGACCAGATCGCGAGCGAGGAGGGCGAGGCTGCGCTGCGGGAGTGCGAGGAAGAGACGGAGGAGCTGAGCGTGGAGGACCCTAAGGCCATCACGGTCCGTGATATCGAGATCGGGGGGTCGACCGCCACCGGTCAGGCCGCCATCAAGGGAGGCAACTTCGACGGGCAATCGGTGGAAATCGCGTTGGTCAGAGACGGCGACGGGTGGAAGCTCGACGAAATCGTGCGCTTCGCGAAGCTCGACAGAGCGCTGCTCGTCCCGGCTCTGGAGAAGAGCCTCGAAAACGTGGAAGAGAACGAGGAGGACGAAGCGGCCCCGCAGCATCAACGACGCTGCTTCCTCGACAGCCTCGCCGTAGCGTCCCGACAACGGCTCGAAGGAGTGCTCTTCAGCCAGGGCGACGCGGATCTTGTTTGGCTGGCGCAGGCCTGCCCCGAGGGCCTTTACCCTGGCCCTGACGAGAACAGGGTCACCAGGACGATCGGGAGGCTCCTGAGCAGCAAGGACACGAGCCTCTGCCTCGAAGTCGCGACGCAGCGGTTCCTCGAGCAGAACACCCGCCGCGACGGGGTCGCGGCTGTAGAAGCTTGCACCGCGGTCGTGAACGCGCGCCGCAACCTCACCAACGTCGTCCGCGTCACCAATGTCACTGTCGAGGGCTCCCGCGCGACCGGCAACGCCGAGGTGCTCACCAAGGGGCTTGGGCTCGAGGGGCAGGTCCTCACCTTCGAGCTGGTCGAGGAGCGAGGCTACTGGCGGGTCGACCGCAGCCTCGGCTTCGCGAAGCTCGACCGTTTCGCCCTGACCAAAGGGGTCCTGGAAGCGGTCAGCGCCGTCGGTGTGGAGGTAACCAGATCGATGACCGCGTGCGTGTCGGCGGTCCTCGACCGGCTGCCGCGAGGAGAGGTCGAATCCCTGCTGCTCTACCCGAGCGACGCTCGTGCCCGGCAGCTCTTCGGCCCTTGCTTTGCCGCCGCGCAGGAGCGGCTACAGTCGCTTTGAGCCGAGCATTCTGCCGGCCGGCCCCTTCCGAGCCCCTGGCTATGCTCGACAGGTGACGCTTCAGAGCGAGCCTGAGACCCCTCCAGAGGACTTCGGGGCGCCCTCTGGGGCGCCGACGGAGCCCGGTGCCGACCGGGTCGAGCGGCTGTTGGCGGGGCTCAATCCACCGCAGCGCGAGGCGGTCGAGCATGGAGAGGGGCCGTTGCTGGTGCTGGCAGGGGCAGGGTCGGGAAAGACCCGGGTCCTGACCCACCGGATCGGTTATCTGCTGGCGACGGGCGCGGCGCGGCCGGGGGAGATCCTGGCGATCACCTTCACCAACAAAGCCGCCTCGGAGATGCGCGACCGGGTCGGCCAGCTGGTCGGCCGCTCGGTACGGGCGATGTGGGTTACCACGTTCCACTCGGCGTGCGCGCGGATGCTGCGGGCAGACGCCGAGCGGCTCGGCTACTCGAAGGGGTTCACGATCTACGACGAGTCGGACTCGTTGCGGATGCTCAAACGCTGCCTCGCCGAGCTCGGCGTCGACCCCAAGCGCTACCCGCCGCGGGCGATCCGGTCGAAGATCTCCGGCGCCAAGAACCAGCTGATCGACGCGGCGGCCTACACCGACTCCCAGGCCAGCGTCTTCGAGGAAGTCGTCGCCGAGGCCTTCCCGCTGTATGAGAAACGGATGCTCGAGGCCAACGCGATGGACTTCGACGACCTCCTGGTCCGCACCGTCAACGCCCTCGAGCTGTTCGAGGAGGTCCGCGAGCGCTGGCGCCGCACCTTCCGCCACGTCCTCGTCGACGAGTACCAGGACACCAACCACGCCCAGTACCGGCTGCTCCAGCTCCTCGCCTCAGAGCACGGGAACCTGATGGTCGTCGGCGACGAGGATCAGTCGATCTACGGCTTCCGCCACGCCGACATCCGCAACATCCTCGACTTCGAGGAGGACTTTCCGGAGGCGGCGGTGGTCAAGCTGGAGCAGAACTACCGCTCGACCCAGACGATTCTCTCCGCCGCCAATGCGGTGGTTGAGCGCAACCGACAGCGCCGTCCGAAGGAGCTTTGGACCGAGATCGAGGGCGGCGACCCGATCCAGCTCTCCGAGCTGGCCGACGAGCACGAGGAGGCGCGCTGGGTCGCTGGCGAAATCGAGCGGCTCGGCGAGGAGCACGGCGTCGCCCGCTCCGAGGTCGCGGTCTTCTACCGGACCAACGCGATGAGCCGGGTGCTGGAGGACACGCTGGTCCGCTTCGATGTCCCCTACCAGGTGATCGGCGGCACCAAGTTCTATGACCGGGCCGAGGTCAAGGACGCGATCGCCTACCTCAGCCTGCTGGTCAACCCGGCCGACCAGGTCTCCTTCTCCCGGGTCGTCAACTCGCCCCGGCGCGGCATCGGCAATACCAGCCAGGGGCGGCTGCTCTCCCACGCCAATACGACCGGGCTGCCGATCTGGGAGGTGTTCGAACGGGCGGAGGAGGTGCCGGGGCTGAGCGGGGCCGCGATCAAGGCGGTCGGCCGGTTCCACGAGACGATGGAGGGGTTGCGCGAACGCGCCGAGGAATCCCCGGTTGCGGGCATCCTGGAGGCGACTCTGAACGAGTCCGGTTACCTGGAAGCGCTGGCGGCGGAGCGGACCGTGGAGGCCGAGGGTCGGGCCGAGAACCTCGAAGAGCTGGTGGGAATGGCGGCCGAGTTCGACATCAGTCGCGAGCAGGAGGGGGAGAGCGAGACGCCGCCGCTGGAGGAGTTCCTCCAGCAGATCTCCCTCTACACCGACCAGGACTCGCTGCAGCACGAGGAGCCGCTGGTGACCCTGATGACCCTGCACAACGCCAAGGGGCTCGAGTACGACACGGTCTTCATCGTTGGCTGCGAGGACGGCGCCTTCCCGCATATGCGGGCGCTCGAGGAGGGTGGGGAAGAGGAGGAGCGGCGCCTCTGTTACGTCGGCATCACCCGCGCCCGCCGCCGCCTCTACATGACCTGGACCCGGGAACGGCGGCTATTCGGCCGTGCCGAGCGCAATCTCCCTTCACGCTTCATCGACGAGCTTCCTGCCGAGCTGACCGAGCGCCACGGCGGCACCCCTGCCGGGGGCATGACGTGGGGCAGTGGGACGATCGGACAAGCGGCGGCGCAGCCGGTCGACCCCGGGCCCACGCTGGAACTGCAGACCGGTGACGATGTCGTCCACGCCAGCTTCGGCGACGGTGTCGTCACCGGGGTCGAGCCTGGGGGGGTCGTGGTGGTCCGCTTCTCCAGCGACGGATCCGAGCGCAAGCTGATGGCCGACTACGCCCCGATCCGGAGGCGGTAGCGATGGCCGCGCGGGTGATCGATGGCAAGGCTGTCGCTGCCGAGGTGCGCGAGCGGGTTCGCGTCGACGTCGCCGCCTACGAGGCCGAAGCGGGCCGGGTGCCGACGCTGGCGACGGTGATCGTCGGCGAGGATCCCGCGTCGGAGATCTACGTCCGCAACAAGCACCGAGCCTGCGAGGAGGCCGGGATGCGCTCCATCCACCACGGCCTCGATGGGACGACGAGCGAGGACGAGCTGCTCGATCTGGTCAGGGGGCTCGGCGAGGACCCCGAGGTCGACGGCATCCTCGTCCAGCTCCCTGTCCCAGACCAGATCGACCCCGACGCGGTCGTCGGCGTGCTCAGCCCGGGTAAGGACGTCGACGGGCTGACCCCTTTGAACGCCGGCCTGCTGGCGCACGGCACCCCCGGGCTGATCCCCTGCACCCCCGCCGGGGTGATCGAGCTGCTGCGCCACGAGGAGGTCACGTTGGAGGGTGCCGAGGCGGTCGTGGTCGGCCGCTCGAAGCTGGTCGGCGTGCCGGTCGCGCGATTGCTCCTAGCGACCAACGCGACCGTTACCGTCTGCCACTCGCGGACCCGTGACCTCGAGGCAACCTGCCGCCGGGCGGACGTGCTTGTCGCCGCGGTCGGCGTTCCGAGGCTGCTCGGCGCAGCGGCGGTCAAGCCCGGCGCCGTGGTCATCGACGTCGGCATGAACCGGCTCGAGGACGGCGTCTGCGGAGACGTCGACTACGAGTCGGCGGCGGAGGTGGCGGGGGCGATCACGCCGGTGCCCGGGGGTGTCGGCCCGATGACCGTCGCGATGCTTCTCGTAAACACCCTGCAGGCGGCGCGTAGCCGCCTGGCGCGGGTGTAGGGTCGAAACGACCCCGACCCGAGGAGGCTCCGAATGGACAGGCTCAGTACGGGTGAGAAGATCGGCGGCGCGTCGGCTGTGTTGCTCTTCTTCTTCATGTTCTTCAGCTGGTTCAGCGTCGAGGGCGGCGGCCTGATCGAGGGCGCCAGCGGCTCGATCAACGCCTGGGACTCGCTCGACAACATCCCGGTCTTCCTGATGATCGTGATCATCTTCACCCTGGTCGTGGTGGGCCTCCGTCTCACCGACTCGCCCTTCGAGCCCGCGGTTCCCCTTGGGGCGGTGGTCGCGGTTCTGGGTGGGATCTCGACCCTGCTGGTCCTCTACCGGATCATCAATCCCCCCGGGGGAGGTGAGGTTCCCGGGCTCTCGGTCGACGTCAGCCCGGCGTTTGGCATCTTCCTCGGCTTAATCGCCGCGGCCGGGATCGCTTACGGCGGCTACCGGGCGATGCAGGAAGAAGGCGCCTCCTTCGGTGGTACTGCTGACCGCCTCTCGGGCGGGTCTGGCGGCCCCGGCGGTGGAAACCCGCCTCCGCCTCCACCTCCGCCGCCTAGCTCATCACCGCCACCGGCCGGCTAGCCTCCTCGGCGACTTCCCGCGCCACCTGCTTGGCGAAGGCGATGATGGTCATCATCGGGTTGACGCCGGTGGAGGTCGGGAACAGCGAGGCGTCGGCGACGTAGAGCCCGGCGGTGCCGTTGACCGCACCGTCGGTGCCGCAGACGCCCTCGCGGGGATCGGCGGCGATCCTCGCGGTTCCCATCGGGTGGAAGGCCTCCAGCCGCAGGTCCGAGGGCTTGAAGGTCGTCGCTTCAAACTCGGCCAGATGGGAGGGCTTCAGCACGCCGACCCGGGGGATGTTCGGGTAGACCTCGGTGGCGCCGGCGGCGAAGTGGACTTCGGCGGCGCGGGCGATCCCGAAGGCGAGGCGTCCTGCATCCTCGCGGGTCAGCTTGTAGGTGGCGCGCAGCGACCCGTCACCGGCGAGACCGACCCGCCCGCTCGATTGGTCGGAGAGGTGGACGCCGATCGAGCCGATGTGGCCGAAGTCGAGCATTGCCCGCTGGTGGTCGCGGCCTGCTCCCAGCAGCCAGCCGCCGCCGAACGCCAGTGGGGTGAAGGTCGCCTCGAGCAGGACCCGCGCTTGCTCCTCCCACTGGTCGATGTAGAAGCTCTGCATCACCCCGTCCCAGCCCCGCACTTCCTCCTCGTAGCGGGCGCCGATCCAGCAGGCCGGGTGCATGTGGAAGTTGCGGCCGACCTGGTTGCCGCCGAGCCCGGAGCGGAGCAGCAGCTCCGGCGTCCCCAGGGCACCGCCGGCGACGATCACCGCTCGCTTCGCCCGCACCGAGTAAGGGCGGGAGGGACGCCCGTTGGCGGCGGTCGTGCAGGCGACCCCGACGGCGCGGCCGTCCTCGACCAAAACCCGGTCCGCTTCGACTCCGGCGCGCAGTCGCGCCCCGGCAGCCACCGCGCGAGGGAGGTAGCTGACGTGCATCGCCCGCTTGGCGTCGATCCGGCAGCCGAAGGGACAGGAGCTGCACTGGACGCAGCTGCCGGCGTTGCGTGAGATCGGCGCGCCGCTGGCGCCGATCGCCGCCGCCCCTTCCATCGCCAGCTGGCCGTTGCGGCCCATCCGCTCGGGGTCCAACTGGGTGACCCGGAGGAAATCCTCCGCCTCGGCGAAATCCTCGTCGAGGTCCCCGGCCCAGCCGATCCCGTAGCGCTGCCGCCAGTTCTCCAGGACTGCGTCCGGCGTCCGGAAGCAGGTCCCCGAGTTGATCACCGTGGTGCCGCCGACGACCTTCGCCACCGGCACCGGGATCGGCGGCTTCCCCTCCGCGATCGTCAGGCCGGCGTCGCGGTAGATGCCGGCGATCGCGTCGAGGTGGTCTTCGGGGTAGCTGTCGCGGTTGTAGTGCGGGCCCGCCTCGAGCACGATCACGTCGACGCCGGCCTCGGCGAGGGTCGCCGCGGCGGCCGCGCCGCCAGCGCCGGAGCCGACGATGACGACGTCGCATTCCTCGCCCTCGCCCACCGGGGTGGTGTCGCCGACGGAGCCGGCCGGCTCCGGCTCGGAGCCATCGGCCAGGCCGCAGGCGATCTCGAACCCGATCCGCTTCTCGACCTCCGGCGTCACCGCGTAGCCGAGGGTCGCGAACACCTTCCCCATCAGCAGCAGGTCGTGGTAGAGGGAGAGGCGGGAGCGCTCCATCCGCCGCAGGAAGTCCTCCGCCGCCTCCTGGTCCAGCCGGCTGAAGCGCCAGGGGAAGGGCAACCACTCGAACACCCGCAGCCCGAGCTTGATCCGGGAGAGGATCCGCGGCGAGACCGAGCTGAGGAACTCGATCACGGGCCCGGAAGCGTCGACGTCCCGCTCCGCCGCCGGCAGCCCGTCGATACCCGGGGACATCGCCGCGCAGATCGCGCTCAGGGTGCGCTGCTCAGCGGCCGAAAGCCCTGGCGAGCGCTGTCAACCGGGGTCGAGCGGCCGTCCGATTTTGCCGATCAGCGACCAGAGCCAGAGCGCGGACAGCGCCAGGAAGCCGTCGACGATGAAGTTCAACAGGTAGATGAAGACCTGGTCCTGGATGAAGAAGAAGGCCAGCGCGCCGAGCGAGGAGGCGGTCTTGCCGATCGCAAGGACGATCAACAGCGGCCGGTAACGGACGACGTCGGTCTGGGCGAGCACGCAGATCGCCGTGATCACGACCATGTAGGCGAAGGAGAGCGCCAGCCACAGGTACTCCTGCGTGTGCGGCGCCCGGGTGTCGTTGCCGAACCATTCGCCAAAGTCGGAGATCACGTCGAGCACGCCGCTGGGCACGGCGATGAAGAGGATCCCGACCACCGCGAAGCTGACGGCAAGCAGCCGGAGGTTCATGACGACGAATCTCTCCGCGGTTGGCCCCTGCATGGGGGAGACAATATCTGGCTGGGCAGCCAAATTGGTGGCGAGCCTAGAATGCGGCCGGATGATCGACCGGGATCAAGTGCTGCACGTGGCCAAGCTCTCCAGGCTGAAGCTCACCGACGAGGAGGTCGAGCAGATGGCGGGGGAGCTGTCGGGGATCCTCGAGCACGTCGACCGGATCGGGAAGCTCGACCTGGAGGGGGTGGAGCCGACCTCGCACGTGGTCGACCTGGAGAACGTGCTGCGCGCCGATCAGCCGCGGCCGAGCTGGCCGCGCGAGAAGGTGCTGGAGCCCGCCCCGGAACCGCTCGACGGCGCCTTCCGGGTCCCCTCGCCGCAGGCCGAGGCCCTAGATGGTTGATTCCACGACCCCGCACGCCTGGATGACGTGCGGGGCGCTGCGCATCTCTGCGTCCTCGGGCTTGTCTTTGGCACCGCCAAAGGCTGCGCCCTGCGTCCTTGATCTGCTTGGCCACGCCCGCCCCCAGTCACACGCGGTCGTGGAATCAGCCATCTGATGGCGGACATGCTCGAGCTGACGGCCCTCGAGGCCCGGGACGCGATGGCCGCCGGCGATCTCTCGGCGGCCGAGTACGGCGAGGCCTGGGCGGCCGCGGCGGCCGGAGACGAGCTCAACGCCTACCTCTGGCTCCCCGACGGCGAGGTGCCGCTTGCCCCCGAGGATCCCGGCCTGGCGCCGATCGCGGTCAAGGACATCTTCTGCGCCGAGGGAGTCCCGACCACGGCCGGCTCCCGCATCCTCGAGGGCTACCTGCCCCCCTACACCTCGACCGCGGTGCGGCGGCTGCTGGAGGCGGGCGCGCCGATCCTCGGCAAGACCAACATGGACGAGTTCGCGATGGGCTCCTCGAACGAGAACTCCGCCTACGGGCCGGTCCTCAACCCCTGGGACGAGGGCCGCGTCCCCGGCGGCTCCTCGGGCGGCTCGGCCGCCGCTGTCGCCGGCGGCCTCGCACCGTGGGCGATCGGGACCGATACCGGCGGCTCGATCCGCCAGCCCGCCTCGTTGTGTGGGATCGTCGGGCTGAAACCGACCTACGGCGCGATCTCCCGGTACGGGATGATCGCCTTCGCCTCCTCGCTTGACCAGTGTGGCCCGCTCACCCGCGACGTCCGCGACGCGGCGCTGCTGCTGGGGATTCTGCAGGGGCGCGACGCCTGCGACTCGACCTCGGTTGGGATCGAGGGCGGCATCAGGGTCCCCGACCTCGAGACCCTGGAGGGACTGCGCTTCGGCGTGCCCGTCGAGCTCGGCCGCGACAACCTCGAGGCCGGTGTACGCGAGGTCTTTGAGGCGACGCTGGCCCGGATCGAGGAGCTCGGCGGCGAGATCGCCGAGGTCGCCCTGCCCAACGCCGAGCATGGGATTTCTGCCTACTACGTGATCGCCCCGGCGGAGGCCTCCTCGAACCTGGCACGCTACGACGGCGTCCGCTACGGGATGCGCGCTGGTGGTGACGGTGACCTGATCGAGATGTATGAGACGACCCGGGCGGAGGGGTTCGGCGCCGAGGTCAAGCGGCGGATCATGCTCGGCACCTACGCGCTCTCCTCCGGCTACTACGACGCCTACTACGGCCAGGCCCAGAAGGTGCGGACGAGGATCGCCGAGGACTTCGACACCGCCTTCGCCGCCGTCGATTTCGTCGTCACCCCGACCTCCCCGTCGGTCGCTTTCGGGCTGGGGGAGAAGACCGACGACCCTCTCTCGATGTATCTCAACGACTTCTTCACCGTGCCGGTGAGCCTTGCCGGCAACACCGCGATCTCGATCCCGGCCGGCCTCGCCGAGCCGGCAGGCGGCGGGCCGAAGCTGCCGGTCGGGTTCCAGATCGCCGCGCCGGCCTTCGGCGAGCAGCGCCTTCTCGACGCCGCCCACGCCCTCGAGCAAGCGATCGGGTTCGACTACCGACCGGGAGGCGGAGATGGCTGAGCTGGAGGCGGTGATCGGGCTGGAGATCCACGTCCAGCTCGCCACCAGGACGAAGATGTTCTGCGGCTGCGAGCTGTCCTTCGGCGACGAGCCGAACGTCCACACCTGCCCGGTCTGCCTCTCCCATCCCGGCGTGCTGCCGGTGCCCAACGAGCAGGCGATCCGGTACGCGCTGCAGATCGCCGCGGCGCTGGAGTGCGAGGTGGCGCCGCGCTCGATCTTCCACCGCAAGAACTACTTCTATCCCGACAACCCGAAGGCCTACCAGATCAGTCAGTACGACATTCCACTGGCCAGCAGCGGGCGGCTCGGCGAGATCCGTATCCACCGCGCCCACCTCGAGGAGGACGCGGCGAAGATGATCCACGTCGGGGAGTCGGGCCGGATCCACGGCTCCGGCGCCTCCCTGGTCGACTTCAACCGCGGCGGCACGCCGCTGGTCGAGATCGTCACCGAGCCGGACCTGCGCGGCGCCGCCGAAGCGGCGGAGTGGGCGCGCTTGCTGCGGGAGACGGTGCGCCAGCTCGGCGTCTCCGACGTGAACATGGAGGAGGGGAGCCTGCGGGTGGACGCCAACGTCTCGGTCCGGCCCGCCGGGACCGAGGAGCTGGGGACGAAGACCGAGCTGAAGAACATGAACAGCTTCCGCTTCCTGCAGCGCGGGATCGAAGCGGAGCTGGAGCGCCAGCGTGAGCTGGTCGGGGCGGGGGGGACGGTGGTGCAGGAGACGCTCCACTTCGACCCTGGGAGCGGCACCCTGACGCCGCTTCGCTCGAAGGAGGAGGCGCACGACTACCGCTACTTCCCCGAGCCCGACCTGGTGCCGCTGGCGCCGACCGAGGAGATGCTGCGCGAGGCGCGGGAGTCGTTGCCCGAGCTGCCCGCCGTCCGGATCGCGCGCTACGAAGCGGAGTTGGGCCTGGCGAGCGACGTCGCCGCGACTCTCGCCGCCGACCCGGAGACCGCCGCCTACTTCGAGCGGACGACTAAGGCCGCGGGGGAAACGGAGCCGAAGATCGTCGCCAACTGGGTCACCGGGGAGCTGGCCGCAGCGCTGCGTCAATCCGAGGGCGAGGGCGGTGCCAGCGAGTCGAAGGTCACCCCCAAGGCACTTGCTTCATTGGTCGGGATGGTGGGGGAGAAGAAGATCTCCCACGGCAGCGGCAAGACGGTGCTGGCGGCACTGGTCGCCGAGGGCGGCGACCCAGCCGCGATCGTCGAGCGCGAGGGGCTTGCCCAGATGGCCGCTGATGACGGCGAGTTGGAGTCCATCGTCGCCGCCGCCGTGGAGGCAAACCCCGACGCCGTCGAGCAGATCCGCTCCGGCAACGAGAAGGCGATCGGCGCGATCGTCGGCGCCGTCATGCGCGAGACCAAAGGCCGCGCCGACGGCGGCGAGGTCAACCGCCTGATCCGCGAGAAGATCGGCGGCTGAGGGCCCCTCTTCATTGGCCGAGATTTCGCGAAACCTCCTCAGCCCGCGATATGCGCGGGTAGATGCGGTTTCACGGGTGACGAAAGTGTGATCTCGCACTTTGTAACACGTTGTTACAAAGTGCTACGTTGGAGGCATGGCCTGGAACGTGGTGATCGCTGGTGGTGGATTCGGAGGAGCTGCGGCTGCTCGGGAGTTAGAGAAGGTGATGCCGCGGCAGTCGGCGCGGATGATGCTGGTCAACGAGACGAACTTTGCGCTCTACACGCCGTTCCTGCCGGAGGCGGCTGCTGGGACCTTGGAGCCGCGGCACGTGGTAACTCCGCTGCGGGAAATCCTCAAGCGGACCTACCTGCGGCTCGGCTCGATCGTCGGTCACGACCCCGAGGCGAAGACGGTCGAGCTGCGGGCCAAGTACGGCGAAGTCGAGACGATTCCCTACGACCAGCTGCTGCTCGCGCTGGGCTCGGTCTCGCGGGTGCTGCCGGTTCCCGGCCTGGCCGAGCACGCGGTCGGCTTCAAGGACCTCGCCGACGCGATCTACCTGCGCAACCACGTCGTCGAGACGCTCGAGGACGCCAACGCGACCGAGGACCCGGCCCGTCGCGACCGGCTGCTCACCTACGTCTTCGTCGGCGGCGGTTACGCCGGCCTGGAGGCGCTGGCCGAGCTCCAGGACTTCGCCGCCGACGCGATCGAGAACTACCCGCGCGCTCGTTTGCACGGGATGCGCTGGGTGCTGGTCGAGGCGGCCGACCGGGTGCTGCCGGAGATCGACGCGGAGCTGGCCGAGTACGCCCTTCGCGAGCTGCGCGGCCGCGGCATCGACATCCGCCTCGAGACCACACTTGAGGAGGTCGGCGCCGATACTGCCCGGCTCTCCAGCGGCGAGACGCTGCCGACCCGGACCGTGGTCTGGACCGCCGGCGTCGCGCCGCAGCCGATCCTCAAGGACCTCAGCGTCCCGCTCGACGATCGCGGCCGGGTGCCGGTCGACGAGTACCTGCGGGTCGAGGGAATGGACTCGGTATGGGCGATCGGCGATTGTGCGTCGGCACCGGACCCGCGCGGTGGCATCTCCCCGCCGACCGCCCAGCACGCCGTTCGCCAGGGCCCGGTCGCGGCCCGCAACATCGCCGCCGAGCTCGGAATCGGGTCGCTGCGCCCCTTTGAGTACCGCGGCGAAGCGGCGTTCGTCAACCTCGGCCGCTACAAGGCGGTTGGCCGGATCGGCGACCGGACCTTCCGCGGCTTCCCCGCCTGGTGGCTCGCCCGGACCTACCACATGAGCCAGATCCCGGGCACCGCCCGCAAGGCGCGCGCGGTGCTCGACTGGACCGCCAGCCTGCCCTTCCGCCGCGACATCTCCGAGGTCGGCTCGATCGGCCACCCCAAGCCGCTCGCATAGCCGCCGGCCCACTGAAGCGCCAGAATTAGAGCGTGGGCTTCGAGTATCTAGCAATCGCCTTCTTCTTCGGCCTCGCCACCGGCATCATCGGCAGGGGCAAGGGCAGCTCCTTCTGGATCTGGTTCCTGATCGGCCTGGTGATCCCCCCGCTGGGCCTGATCGCCGTGATCCTCTACCGCTCCGACAAGCTCGAACCCGAACGCCAGTGCCCCAACTGCCACAAGGCGGTGAAGCTCTACGTCCAGGTCTGCCCCGGCTGCGGAACCGACCTCTATCTCCCGGATCCAGCCGCTGTCCGTCACCCTGGCGTGAGGTAAACGCGCTTCGCCGGGTGCAGCGCTAAAGTTTCGCCCGAAGTTTCTGTGGCTTCCACAGACGGCCCCGGGTCTCATTCACCCGGGGCCGTTTTTATTGCGGTGCGACCTCTAGCGGTCCGCGAGCTTCGAGGCGAGCGCGATCAACGCTCGCATCACACCCGCGTAGGCGAGGAGGACCACCGCGTCTGTGACTACCACGTCCCCTCAAGACAGAGACGACCCCAAATTCGCCCCCTCCAGCGGCTCGTCAGCGCAGCCAGGTGCGGACGATTGCGTTGGCGAAGCCGAGGCCGTAGCGGACTACGGCCGGCTTCTTCGAGTGGCCGTGCAGGCGGGCCTCGACCGTGACCGGGATCTCCCTGGCCGGGATGCCGCGCTTGATCGCCTCGATCATGAACTCGGAGGTGTGGAACTGCTCCTGGCGCAGGACCAGCTGCGGCAGGACGGTGGTGCGGACGGCGCGGTAGCCGTTGGAGCAGTCGGTGACGTGGGTGCTGGTGATCAGGGAGACGAGGCGGTTGAAGAAGACGATGCCGAGCTCGCGGGCGAAGTGGTTGCGGTCGGCATGGCCGAGGACGCGGGAGCCGTGGGCGACGTCGACCTCGCCGTCGAGCACCGGTTTGACCAGACGCTCCATCTCGGACGGAAGGTGCTGGCCGTCGGCGTCGAGGGTGACGACGATCTCGGCGCCGGATTCGACCATCAGCCGGTACCCGGTTCGCAGCGCCGCGCCGCCGCCGCGGTTGGCGACGTGGCGGGCAACCGCGGCACCGTGCTCGGCGGCGACGTCGCCGGTGCCGTCGCGTGAGCCGTCGTCGACGACCAGGGTCTCGGTCGCCATTCCGCAGACCTCAGAGGGCATCTGCGCCAGTACGTAGCCGATGTTCTCAGCCTCGTTGTACGCGGGGACGAGGATCGCGATCTTGCCGCGGAAGCGCTCCGGCAGCCCGGCCTGGCGGAACTCCTCCCAGGCGAGGCCCTCGAGTGCAGCCGCCAGCTGACGCGAGTTCCGCGCCGCCGTCGAGAGCGCCCGCAGGATCAGCACGAAGAGGATGAAGATCGCGAACACCGCGAGGCCGAGGATCCGGCCGCCGTTGCCTTTCTCGAAGGAGAAAGTGGAGAGCAGCGCGTCGGTGATTTCGGTGCCGGAGACGATCGCCAGCCCGAAGCCGGCGCCCAGCAGGATCAGCACGTCGACGTTGCGCAGCGAGCGGCGACGGAGGATCGCGTAGAGGACGATCGCGGCGGCGATCGCCAGGCCGGCGCTTCGCAGCGCGGTCAGCTCGGAGGGGAAGATGCCTGCACGGGGGAGCATTTGCCGCCAGAGGATATGGCGGCGAGGCCAGATGACAGTGCCAGCGCGGCGAGCGGAAAGCCAAGCGTCATCAGCACCTCGTTGCGTCGCGGTGCGGCCAGAGAGATCGCGCCCACGGCGGTGACCAGCGCGATCGGGGTCGCCAGCGCGACCAGCTCCCACCACCGGCGCCGCACTCCCAGCAGCACCAGGCCCGCCAGGCCGAGGGCGACCAGGAGGATCTGGATCGCCCGGCCGAGGCCACTGCTCATCGCCGCGCCGATGCCGCTGCTCCACATCCGTCCCACCTTGCGGGCGGTCATCGCCAGGTAGCCGCCAGGGTCCTCGCCGAAGAACTCGGAGAAGTTTTCTTTGCCGATTTTGCCGAGCGCTGAGTCGCGGGGCAGGTCTGGATACCGGTCGGCGACCCGGTCGAAGAGCGGCGTCGGGTCGATCTCGTCGAGCGCCTCGGAGTTCGGGTCGAGCCGCCGGCCGTCATAGCGGGCGACCAGCAGCGCCTTCACCCGTTGGTATTCACCGTCGGCGGGGAGGAAGGTGCCGACGTAGAGGGCCTTGCCGCCTCCGGTCGAGATCGGCACCACGCGGTCGAGGACGACCGCGTTGCGGACCATCCAGGGGACGATCGGGACCAGCAGGGCGAAGAGCGCGAGCGCCGCCCCGGCCAGGCCGAACCGCCATCCGCGCGGCACGCCCACCCGGATCGCGGCGAGCGCGACGAACGCCGCTCCCACGACCAGGTACTCGGGACGGAGCATCGCCGTCAGCCCGAAGAGCACCCCCGGCACCAGCCAAGCTCGCAGGCGCTCCTGCTCGCTCGCCCAGAGAAAGGCGAGCACCGCGGCGGGGAGGGTGAGGAGCGCCGGCGCCTCGCTGGTCAGCTCGGCGGTGGAGTGGATGAACGGCGGGTAGACCGCCATCCCGAACGCGGCCAGCAGCCCCACCGCGCGGCCGCCGAGCCGCCGGCCGAGGAGGAAGACGACGAGGATCGCGGCGACGCCGAGCAGCGCCTCGATGATCCGCGCCGTCCCTTCCCGCGCCCCGCCGGTGGCGTAGAAGCCGGCGGCGTAGAGCAGCGGCGCACCCGGCGACCAGTCGCTGGAGTCTTCGAATTCCGGGCCGCCGTAGCTGCCTTCGTCATAGAGCGCCTTGGAGAGCGCGTAGTAGGCGCGCGAGTCGTCGGCGGGGTCGGCGGCC
This sequence comes from uncultured Actinomycetes bacterium, assembly GCA_963832155.1. Classification (GTDB taxonomy): domain Bacteria; phylum Actinomycetota; class Thermoleophilia; order Solirubrobacterales; family 70-9; genus VAYN01. The sequence goes on along the minus strand of CAWHTB010000002.1, from coordinate 1,880,632 downwards.
GGCTCGGCGACCGCGTAGGCCCGCAGTCCCAGGCCGAGCACGACGATCGCCGCCAACGCGAGCAACGTCCGGCGCCCGTACCGGGTGGGCAGCGCGCGGAACCAGTCGGCAAGGGCGGTCAAGGCCGGCTCAGGCTATCGGGGGTGGACGCCCGATCCAGGCCCAGGCCTTGCCGTCGCTCGCGCGCCCACTCCGCCACCCAGACCACGCCGGCGCCGCCAAGGGCGGCGATCAACGGCAGCAGGGCGAGGGTGCGCCGCGGCGAGGCGATGAAGGCCGCCTGCACCAGCGTCACGACCAGGAGGATCGCCGCGATCGCGACAACGTCGAACCGGCGCCGCGCCAATCCGATCGCGAGCCCCGCCGCGGCCGCGGCGAGCAGGGCGATCTGGAACGCCCGCCAGAGCGGGAAGCGCATCACTCCGCGGGCCGGGTCGGTCCAGGCGAGCCAGACCTTCCCTGCAACGAAGCCCGCCAGCTCCAACGGTTCCTGCGTAGCGGCATCGGCGTAGGCGTCGATCGCCATCCCGGTCAGCGCCGCGTCGGTGTTCTCTCCCGGGTGGCGCCGGTGGGCGAGCGCGGCGACGGCCTGGCCACGATAGATCGGCCCCGGCAGCGGGCCGAGCTGGCGGCGGATCCACGGGTACTGGGCGAGCAGGTCAGCGGTGATCTCTTCGGGATCCGGCCCGGCGCGCAGGTAGCTGCCCTCGTAGAGGACCTGGCCGCCTCCGGTCGAGATCGGTACCACGCGGTCGAAGGCGACGTAGTTGCGGACCGTCCACGGCAGCACCACGAGGAGAGCGCAGCCGGCCATCAGTGCCGCCCGGCCGAGGCGCCGCCGCCCGTCGGGATCGCCGCGCCACGGCAGCAGCGCCAGCCCCGGCAACACGACGACGAACAGCAGGTACTCGGGCCGCAGCATCGCCAGCGCCCCGATCGCCACTCCCGTCGCGGCCCAGGGCCACGTTCGCGTCCCTTCACGCCCTCGCAGGTAGAGCAGCAGCATCCCGGAGAGCAGCGCAGTCCCGACCGGCTCGGTCATAAGCATTCCGGTGTACTCGAGCAGCGCCGGGTAGGCCGCCGTCGCCGCAGCGGCGATCAGGCCGGCGTTCGGCCCGGCGAGCCGGCGGCCGATCAGGAAGGCGAAGATGATCGCCGCCGAGCTGAGCAGCGCCAGCACGATCCGCGCAGTCTCCTCATCCACACCTCCGCGCACCTCGTAGATCCCGGTGACGAAGAGCGGCAGGCCCGGCTGGTAGTTGGAGGCCGATTGCAGGTACGTGAAGTCGCGCCCCTGGGTGTACCCCTCGCCCTCGGACAGAGCGCGGGAGATACGCGCGTAGGCGCGGGCGTCGTCGACCGGGTCGTGCGGGGCGCGGATCGCGTAGTCGAGCCGCAGACCCAGGCCGAGGAGGAAGATCGCGATCAGGACGACGGCCCGCCCGCGACCGCCGCAGGCTCTCTCGGCGCGTTCCCTCACGGCGGGATTGTAGGTGTGCCCCCAGCCGCCCTCACGGGGTGAGCGGTCCGGTAGCCTGCCCCGCCTATGCGAATCCTCATCCTCGGTGGTGACGGCTACCTGGGTTGGCCGACCGCCATGCGGTTCTCAGCCCGCGGTCACGAGGTCTCGGTCCTCGACAACTTCTCCCGCCGTCGGTGGCACCGCGAAGCGGGCACCGACTCGTTGACCCCGATCGCCGAGCTGCCCGACCGGATCGCCGCCTGGCAGGAGCTTTCCGGCAAGGAGATGGCCGCCTACGTCGGCGCGGTCGAGGACGGCGACCTGCTCGAAGAGGTGGTCGCCGAGACCGCGCCCGAGGTGGTCGTCCACTACGGCCAGCAGGCCTCGGCCCCCTACTCGATGGCCTCCCGCCAGACCGCGGTCGAGACCCAGCACGCCAACGTGATCGGCAACCTCAACCTGCTCTTCGCGATTCGTGACCACGTGCCCGAGTGCCACCTGGTCAAGCTCGGGACGATGGGCGAGTACGGCCAGCCCAACATCGATATCGAGGAGGGCTACATCGAGATCGCCCACAAGGGCAGGTCCGACGTTCTGCCCTACCCGAAGCTGCCCGCCTCGCTCTACCACTGCGCCAAGGTCCACGACTCGACCAACATCCACTTCGCCTGCCGCACCTGGGGCCTGCGGGCGACCGACCTCAACCAGGGCGTCGTCTACGGAATCGAGACCGAGGAGTCGGCGGGCGACGAGCGGCTGATCAACCGGTTCGACTACGACGAGATCTTCGGCACCGTGCTCAACCGTTTCTGCCTGCAGGCGGTGATCGGCCACCCACTGACTGTCTACGGCTCCGGCCACCAGACCCGCGGCTTCCTCAACATCCGCGACACCCTCGCCTGCGTCGAACTGGCGGTCGAGAACCCCGCCGACGCTGGCGAGTTCCGCGTCTTCAACCAGTTCACCGAGCAGTTCTCGGTACTGGAGCTGGCCGAACTGGTCAAGGCATCGGCCGAGCACCTCGGGTACGAGGTCGAAATCGCGCACCTCGATAACCCCCGGGTGGAGAAGGAAGAGCATTACTACAACGCGGTCCACACCAAGCTGCTCGACCTCGGCCTCGAGCCGACCCTGCTGGGCGAGGAGCTGGTCGCCTCGATGATCCACACGATCGAGCGCCACAAGTCACGGGTGATCGAGTCGGCGATCGACCCGCGCACCCGCTGGAACCCGGCCAAGTCGCCGACCGGCCGCGCCTAGTCCGACACCCCGCCTGCCGTGCGTCCAGACGCCTTGGCGGGCACGGTCCCGCTGGTACCATCGCCAGTCTCATGAGAGCCGCCGACACCCTGATGGAATCGCTCAAGGCCGAGGGCGTAAAGGACGTCTTCGGGATCCCCGGCGGAGCCAACCTGCCGACCTACGACGCGCTCGTCGACGCCGAGTTCCGCCACGTCCAGGTCCGCCACGAGCAGGGCGGCGGCCACGCGGCCAAGGGTTACGCGATGGCCTCCGGCCGGGTCGGGATCGCCTTCGCCACCTCGGGCCCCGGCGCCACCAACCTGGTCACCGCGATCGCCGATGCGATGCTCGACTCCTCCGCGACGGTCTTCATCACCGGCCAGGTCCGGACCGAGCTGATCGGCACCGACGGCTTCCAGGAGGCCGACATCCTCGGCGCCACGCTGCCTTTCGTCAAGCACTCCTTCCAGGTCACGGACGCCCGCCAGATTCCCGAGTACGTGCACGAGGCCTTCCACATCGCCTCGACCGGGCGGCCGGGGCCGGTCCTGCTCGACATCCCGCAGGACCTCTCGCGCGCCGACATCGATTACCTGCCGCGCACCGAGCCCGTCGAGCTGCCCGGCTACAAGCCCTCGACCGACGGCAACATCAAACAGATCCGGATCGCCGCCAAAGCGCTGGCCAACGCCCGCCGCCCGATCTTCTACACCGGCGGCGGCGTGATCAACGGCAACGCCTCCGAGGAGCTGCGCGAGCTGGCCGGCTCGGACCGCTTCCCGGTCACCTCGACCCTGATGGGCCTCGGCGGCTACCCCGCTTCCGGCGAGAACTGGCTCGGGATGCTGGGGATGCACGGCACCTTCACCGCCAACACGGCGATGGACAGGGCCGACCTGATCGTCGCGATCGGCGCCCGCTTTGACGACCGGATCACCGGCAAGCTGGCCGAGTTCGCCCCGCACGCCAAGGTGATCCACATCGACATCGACCCGGCGGAGATCTCCAAGAACGTCGGCGCCCACATCCCGATCGTCGGCGACGTCAAGCAGGTGCTGCCGAAGCTGACCCGCGAGTACCGCGCCCTGCAGACCGACAGCACCCGGCTCGACGCCTGGTGGCAGCAGCTGAGGAGCTGGCAGGAGGAGCACCCGCTCTACTACGAGCCCGGCAAAGACGGCGAGATCAAACCCCAGTTCATGGTCGAGGCTATGCACCGGGCGACCGGGGGGGAGGCGATCGTCACCTCCGACGTCGGCCAGCACCAGATGTGGGCCGCCCAGTACTACGGCTTCGACAAGCCGCGCCGCTGGATCAACTCCGGCGGCCTGGGGACGATGGGCTTCGGCCTGCCGGCGGCGGTCGGCGCCAAGGTCGCCTGTCCCGACGAGGCGGTCGTCTGCCTGGCCGGCGACGGCAGCCTGATCATGAACGTGCAGGAGCTGGCCACCTGCGTCACCGAGGAGATCCCGGTCAAGGTCTTCCTGATGAACAACGGCTACATGGGCATGGTCCGCCAGTGGCAGGAGCTGTTCTGGAACAACCGCTACAGCGCCGTCGAGATGGGCGCCAGCCCCGACTGGGTGAAGCTGGCGGAGGCCTTCGGTGCGACCGGGATGCGCTGCGAGACCGCCGACGACCTCGAGGAGACGATGGTCAAGGCGCTGGAGACCGACGGCCCCGTCCTGCTCGACGTGCGGGTCGCCCAGGAGGAGAACTGCTACCCGATGATCCCGCCGGGCGAAGCCGCCCGCGACATGGTCGAGGCGCCGAGGACGGTGAGCTGATGGAGGCCGGGACCCCGGACCTGGTCAAACTCGAGGACCTGCGCCTCCCGGGCCAGCTGAGCGGGCGCAAACACATCCTCTCGATCCTGGTCGAGAACAAACCGGGCGTGTTGGCGCGCGTCGCAGGCCTCTTCTCCCGCCGCGGCTTCAACATCGACACCCTCGCCGTCGGCCCGACCGACGACCCGACGATCTCCCGGATCACCCTCACGCTCGACGGCGCCGTCCACCCGATCGACCAGGTGACCAAGCAGCTGCACAAGCTGGTCAACGTGCTGAAGATCCGCGACATGGAACCGGAAGAGACGGTTGCGCGGGAGATGGCCCTGTTCAAGGTCTCCTCGGCGGTCGAGAACCGCGCTGAGATCATCCAGTTCGCCGAGATCTTCCGCGCCAAGATCGTCGACGTCGCCAGGCGCACGATGACGATCGAGGTGACCGGCTCGGCCGACAAGATCGAGGCCTTCGAGCGGATGATCCGTCCCCACGGGCTCGTCGAAATGGTCAGGACGGGCGAGATAGCCATAGCCCGTGGTAGCGACTGAAACTCTGCTGAACGCCCTGCGGAAGGGCGCCGAACATGAGCGGCGGACGCTCGTCAGCGTCACCGTTGAGAGTGAGATCGGCGATCCCTGCGCGGCGGTGTTCGCCTCCCGGCTGGCGAGGGATCGGTGGTTCTGTTGGGAGCAGCCGGACCGAGGGTTCGCGCTGGCCGGGCTCGGCGTCGCGCACGAGGCCGCCTCGCGGGGAGAGGCGCGGTTTCGCGACATCGCCGCCGAGGCGCTCCGGACCGGGCGCGACGCGGTCGTAGAGCAGCCCGCGGGATTGCCCGCGGGCGCCGGGCCGGCCTGGCTCGGCGGCTTCGCCTTCGACCCCGATGGCGGCGCCTCCTCAACCTGGTCCTCGCTGCCACCGGGCTCGCTCGTGCTGCCGGAGATCTCGATCTGCCGCAGCGGCGGGCAGTCCTTTCTCACGATCAACGCCCTGACCAGGCCTGGAGAGGATGTCGAGGGCCGAGCGGCTGAGCTCGAGTCCAGGCTCGCCGGCCTGCGGGATGCGCCCCTGCCGATGGTCGACCCCCACCCGTCCACCCAGCCGGAGATCCGCAGCGCGCTGCCGCCGGGTGAGTTCGAAGCAGCGGTCTCGGCGGCGACAGCCCGGATCGGCGAGGGGGAGATGAGCAAGGTGGTGCTCGCCCGCGAGGTGATCGTCAGCGCCGCCGCCGCCCACGACCCCGCGGCGCTGTTCGGGACGATGCGAGAGCAGTTTCCGTCCTGCTTCTGCTTCTGCTGCGGCACCCCCGAGGCGGCTTTCATCGGCGCCAGCCCGGAGCTGCTTCTGAGGCGCTCGGGCGCGAGCGTCTCCACCGTCGCCCTCGCCGGCTCGACCCGCCGCAGCTCCGACCCCGCCGTCGACGACCACCTCGCTGAGCAGTTGCTGCGCAGCGACAAGGAGCGCCGCGAGCAGCGGATCGTCACCGACCGGATTGTCCGTTCGCTGCGCCAGCACGCCGTCTGGGTCGAGGCCGCCGCCGAGCCGGAGATCGTCAAGGTGGCGAACATCCAGCACCTCGCGACCCCGGTGATCGCCCAGCTCTCCGATCCCCACTCGGCGATCGAGCTGGCCGGGATGCTGCACCCGACCCCCGCGGTCGGCGGCGAGCCACGGTCGGCCGCCCTCGCGACGATCGCTGAGCTGGAGCGGATGGACCGCGGCTGGTACGCCGCCCCGGTCGGGTGGATGGACGCAACCGAGGACGGCGAATTCTGCGTCGCCCTGCGCAGCGGGGTGCTGCGCGACCGCGAGGCCCACCTCTTCGCCGGGGTCGGCGTCGTCGCCGGCTCGAATCCCGCTGACGAGCTTGCCGAGACCGAGGTCAAGCTCGAGGCGCTACTGCCGCTGCTCGTTTAGCTAAGCGCCTCGCTGACGCGCGCGGCCAGGCCCCGGTGGGCCTCGACGTTGGTCCGGCGGTCGGTCCTGACCTCGATTAGGCCGGTGCCGGTGGCGAGCGCGCCCGGCAGGTCGTCGAGGTTGTCGAGGCGGTGGTGGGGGAGGCCGAACAGGGCGGCGGCCTTGGCGACGTCGAGTGGGCGCGGGGTCCCGAGCAGGGCCTCGAACTCCTCGGCGCTCATCGCGCTCTCCTGAGGCAGGAAGTGGAAGATGCCGCCGCCGCCGTTGTCGATGACGACGATCCGGACCGGGGTCTCGATCTCGCGCAACGCCGCCAGTCCGCCGAGGTCGTGGAGCAGCCCGAGCTCGCCGGTGACGATCGTGGTCGGGCGGCCGCTGGCGTGGGCGGCGCCAATCCCGGAGGAGATCAACCCGTCGATTCCGTTGGCACCGCGGTTGCAGAGAAAGAGCGCGTCGGCCTCCCGCGGGGGCAGGAACGCCTCCTGGTCGCGGATCGGCATGCTGGACGCGGTGTAGACGAGGTCGCCGTTGCGGTGAGCGCGACCGAGCGCCAGGTGGAGCGCCGGCTCGGAGATCGGTCCCTTAGCGTCGAGCGCTTGCTCGAGCGCATCGCGGGCCGCGGCCTCCGCCTCGATCCACTTCTTCGGCGCCCCCCGCTCTTCTTTCTCCAGCCGGGTTGCCCAACCCGAGGCGAGCTCGGTCGGGTCGGCTCGCAGCAGCGCCGCAGCCCGGCGGCTCGGCTCGTTCCAACCGCCGTAGGGGTCGACGACGATCTGGTCGGCGCCGCTGCCGGCGAGCCAGGCGCGCAACGGCTTGCTGGTTGGCATCTCCCCGAAACGCAGCACCAGGTCGGGGACGACGGAGCGGGCGAAGTGCTCGTCGCGCAGGAGCAGGTCGTAGGTGGAGATGATGTGGGAGCGGTCGTGCGGCCCGCAGCGCAGCTGCGAGGTCGGCTCGGCGAGGATCGGGAACCCAGAGGCGCGGGCGAGGTGGGCGAGCGGCTCGCGCAGCTCGGGGTCGAGCTGGCGGCCGGCGACGATCACACCGGAGATCGCCTCGGCGATGTGTCCCGCCACCTCGTCGAGGAGGAAGACCGAGGGCTCGAGGTCGATCCGGGTCACCGCGGTCAGCGGCCGCCCGCCGCGGCCTTCGAGCGCCAGCGGATCGGTTGCGGTCACGGCACCCTCGACCGCGACCGGCGCCAGCGGCTCGCGCCAGGGGAGGTTGAGGTGGACCGGGCCCGGCCGGGTCTCGCCTCGCGCTGACGCCAGCGCCCGGCAGGCGACCGAGCGGTAATGCAGCAGCCCGTCGTCGTCGGCCGCGTGGGTGCCGACTTCGCAGAACCACCGCACCGAGGAGCCGAAGAGCTTGATCTGGTCGACCGTCTGTCCGGCCCCGATCCCGCTCAGCTCAGGTGGCCGGTCGGCGGTGAGCACCACCAGCGGCAGCCCCGACTCGTCCGCCTCGCAAACCGCTGGGTGGTAATTGGCCGCCGCGGTGCCAGAGGTGCACAGCAGCGCCACTGGGTCGCCACTCGCCTGCGCGGCACCGAGGGCGAAGAAGGCGGCGGAGCGCTCGTCGACGATCACCGTCACCTCGATCTCCGCCCGCCGCCACAGGGCCAGTGCCAGCGGCGTCGAGCGCGAGCCCGGCGAGATGACCGCGTGTCGCACGCCGCCGCGGGCAAGCTCCTCGACGAAGGCCGAGGCGAGCGCGGTGTTGGCGTTGGTCGGGTCCATGGATGGAACCTAGAGCCGGTGTGCGGTCAACGCATCCTCGTCGATCTCGATCCCGAGTCCGGGGCCTCGCGGCTGCCGCAACATGCCGCCCTTCAGCTCGCACTCGACCGAGGCGATGGTCGAGGCGAAGAGCCGCTGGGTCGCGAGCCCGTGGGCGCGTTCGCCGCTGGTGGGCCAGGGCATGTCCTGAATCGCCGCCGCGAACCTGGCTCCCATCGCGATCCCGACCGGCCCGTCGAGAGCGCTGGTCACATAGGCAGGCAGGCTCGACGCGATCTCCTGTCCGGACGCGAGGCCCCCGACCTTGGACAACTTCACCCCGGTCAGCGAGAAGGCCCCCGTCGCAGTGGCCCGCTTGGCATCCTCGGCGGTCTCGACGCTCTCGTCGCCGGCAAGGGGGATGGCGGTGTGCGCCGCCAACTGCGCAGACTCCTCCATCCCCGCCACCGGCTGCTCGGCGAGCTGGATCCCGAGCGGCTCCAGCTCGGCCAGGACCCGGGCTGCCGTCTCCAGGTCCCAGGCGGCGTTGGCATCGACCCGAATCTGAGCCTCGGGGCCAAGTGCCTCGCGGACCGCGGTTACCTGGCCGACGTCATTTCCGGCACCGAGCTTCAGCTTGAAGGTCTCATACCCCTCCGCCGCCCAGCGCAGCGCGTTCTCGGCGACTGCCACCGGCTCGTCCGCGACGAGCGTCGCGTTGCAGGGAACGGCAACGGGTTCGCGGTGCTCCCCACGGACCTGCTCTTCGAGATCGAACAGAGCGGTCGAGATCGCGCACCGCGCCGGCGCCAAGCGCGCCGTCCGGGCGGGATTGGCGCTTTTGTTGCCCATAGGCGAACAAATGCGCCACTCGCCGTCGGCAAACTCCTCCAACTCCCGCACAACCTGCGCCAGCGTCGCCCCGCCGCGCAGCGACAGCGGCACCGCTTCCCCCAGCCCGACCAGCCCCTCCTCGGATCGCAGCCGCAGCAGCACCATCTCCCGTTGCTCGAGCTGCCCGCGCGCCGTCACATAGGGCTCGCGGAACGGCAGCGCGTAGGGGATGACCTCAACGGAGGCGAGTCGCACGGCCGAAGCTTGTCACTCAGGCGGAGATCAGGAGCCCGGCCGAGACGAGCAGGGTGTAGACCGCGAGGACGACGCCGGTCGCCGCGAGGACCCCGTTGAGGGCCGGTCCGTCGGTGTGGCTGGCCAGGGTCCGGGCGGGACGGATCGCCAGTGGCGCGGCCAGCAGGCCGATCAGCGCCAGCGCGCTCGCTTCGCCGGCGAGCAGCGAGATCGGCAGGGTTGCGAACGCCCCGATCACCAGCAGCCGGTAGAGGTTGACGGCGTTGGCGCGGCCCATCCGCACCGCCAGGGTCATCTTGCCGGCGCGGCGGTCGGTCTCGAGGTCGCGAACGTTGTTGACGACGAGGATCGCGGTGGCGAGGAACCCGACCGAGATCGAGAGGCCGAGTGGCAGCGCGTCGAGCTGCTCGACCTGCACGTAGTAGGAGCCGTTGACCGCGACCAAGCCGAAGAAGAGGAAGACGAAGACCTCGCCGAGGCCGGCGTACCCGTAGGGCCTCGGGCCGCCCGTGTAGAGGACCCCGGCGGCGATCGAGACGGCCCCGATCGCCAGGATCACGATCCCGGCCACGGTCGCCAGGTAGATCCCGCAGGCGACGGCCACGGCGAAGGCGATCCAGGTTGCCCACAACACCCGTTGCGGCGTCACCAGCCCGGCCGAGGTCACCCGCACCGGCCCTAGGCGGTCGGCCATGTCGGCGCCGCGCTTGGCGTCGGAGTAGTCGTTGGCCAGGTTGGTCCCGATCTGGATGAAGATCGAGCCGACCAGCGCCGCGACGAAGGCACCCCACCGAGGCAGGTCCCCGACCCAGTGCACGGCCGCCGCGGTCCCGATCAGCACCGGCGCTATCGCGGCCGGCAGCGTCCGCGGCCGCGCCGCCATCACCCAGATCCTCATCGAGGCGTCACGGTCTTTTCGGGTACTTGGAGAAGTCGGGGTCCCTGTCCTCCTGGTACGCGTTCCGCCCCTCCTGTCCCTCCTCGGACATGTAGAAGAGCAGCGTCGCGTCGTGGGAGAGCTGCTGAAGCCCGGTGATCCCATCCTCTTCGGCGTTGAAGCTCGACTTCAGCAGCCGCAGCGAGAGAGGGGAGAGGTGCAGCATCTCGCGGCACCAGGCGACCGTCTCGCGCTCCAGCTCGGCGACCGGGACGACCGTGTTGACGAGGCCCATCTCCAGCGCCTCGCCGGCGTCGTAGAGGCGGCAGAGGAACCAGAACTCCTTCGCCTTCTTGATCCCGATGTTGCGGGCCAGCAGGCTGGCCCCGAAGCCGCCGTCGAAGGAGCCGACCCGCGGCCCGGTCTGGCCGAAGCGAGCGTTGTCGGCGGCGATCGTCATGTCGCAGACTAGGTGGAGGATGTGGCCGCCCCCGACCGCGTACCCGGCGACCATCGCCACGACGGGCTTCGGCAGCCGGCGGATCTGCACGTGCAGGTCGCCGACGTCGAGCCGACCGACGCCCTGCTCGGCGACCTCGTCGTCGCCGATATAGCCGTCGTCGCCGCGGATCCGCTGATCGCCGCCGGAGCAGAACGCCTCGGTGCCGGCGCCGGTGAAGACGATCGCGCCGACCTCGAGATCGTCTCGGGCGCGCCCGAAGGCGTCGCGCAGCTCCGCCAGAGTCTGGGGGCGGAAGGCGTTCCGCACCTCCGGCCGGTCGATCGTGATCTTGGCGATCCCGTCCGCCTTCTCGTAGCGGATGTCGCCGTACTCGGCGGCGGCGCGCCACTCGATCGGCGCGTAGAGGCCCTCTTCAGGCGGGGCGGCCTTGTGTCGTTGCGGCACGAGTTCCTCCGGGTCCGAGGGTTTGGCGCGGCTGGCAACGATAACTCGTAACGTTGCCCCCGGAATGACGATGCCCAGGCGCCCATGAAGCTCGACAACTGGCTGGCTCAACGTTCGCAGAGCTGTCCCGACCGCACCGCCCTGGTCGCCGACGGCGCCGAGATGACCTACGCCGAGCTGGAGGCGGAGGCCACCTGGGTCGCCCGCCGGCTCGCCGCTCACGGCGTTCGCCGGGGTTCGACCGCCGCCCTGACCATGCACCCGCGCCGCGAGCAGGTCGTCCTCCTGCACGCGCTGATGAAGGTCGGAGGCAGGTTGTTGCCCCTGGGCCCGCGGCTGACGGCCGAGGAGCGGGAGGCGATCGTCGCCGCCGAGGAGCCGATCGTCGACCTCGACGACGCCGGCGAGCTGACCCAGACCGAGGCCGACATGCCGCTGTTGGGCGAGCACGACATGGACGACATCTGTTGCCGGGTCCTGACCAGCGGCAGCACTGGCGCCCCGCGCCCGGTCTCGATCAGCTACGGCAACTTCCTCTGGAACGCGGTCGGATCGGGCTTCAACATCGGGGTCGAACCCGAGGACCGGTGGCTCTGCTGCGTGCCGCTCAGCCATATCGCCGGGCTGGGGATCGTGATGCGCTCGGTGATCTACGGCACCACCGCCGTGGTCCACGACGGCTTCGACGCCGACCGGGTCGGCGCTGCGCTCGAATCCGACGGCATCACCGTGGTCTCGGTTGTGGCGACGATGCTGACCCGGCTGCTCGAGGCCGGCGCTGACCTCTCCGGCCCGCGGGCGATCCTGGTCGGTGGTGGGCCGGTGCCGGAGGAGCCCCTGAAAGAGGCGCTCGCCAAGGGCGCCACCGTGGTCCAGACCTACGGCATGACCGAGACCTGCTCCCAGGTCACCACCCTGGCGCCCGCCGACGCCCGCCGCAAGGTCGGCTCCGCCGGCCGGCCGCTTCTTACCACCCACCTGCGGATCCAGGAAGGCGAGATCCTCGTGCAGGGGCCGACCGTCGCCCCCGGCAGCGCCGACGCCGACGGCTGGCTGCACACCGGCGACCTCGGCCACATCGACGAGGAAGGCTTCCTCTACGTCAGCGACCGGATCGACGACCTGATCGTCTCGGGGGGAGAGAACATCGTCCCGGCCGAGGTTGAGGAGGTGCTCCTCCGACACCCCGAGGTGGCCGACGCCGCCGTGGTCGGCCGCGAGGACCCCGAGTGGCAGCAGGCGGTGACCGCCGTCGTCGTGCTCGAGAACGGGTCCGAGGTGACCCCGGACGAGCTGCGCAGCCACTGCGCCGACGCGCTCGCCGGCTTCAAAGTGCCGAAGCGGGTGGAGCTGGCGGCCGCGCTGCCGCGCACCCCGTCGGGCAAGCTGATGCGGGGCGCGCTCCGATAGCCTGCCCGGCCATGCGCACCGACGACATCTTCTACGACAAGGACGCTGACCTCGGCAAGCTCGAGGGCAAGACCGTCGCGATCCTCGGCTACGGCTCCCAGGGCCACGCCCACGCCCTCAACCTCAAGGACTCCGGGGTCGACGTGGTCGTTGGCTTGCGCCCCGACTCCTCCAGTCGAGCCAAAGCCGAAGGGGAGGGCCTCGAGGTCCTCGACATCGCCGAAGCGGCCAGCCGCGGCGATCTGGTCATGGTCCTGCTGCCGGACGAGAAACAGGGTGAGCTCTGGCGCGAGGAGATCGCCGACGGGATCGCCCCCGGCAACCTGCTGCTCTTCGCCCACGGCTTCGCGATCCACTTCGGCGAGGTCGAGCCTCCGCCCGGCGTCGACGTCGGCATGGTCGCCCCGAAGGGCCCGGGCCACCTGGTCCGCCGCCAGTACGAGGAAGGCAACGGTGTGCCCTGCCTGATGGCGGTGCACCAGGACGCCAGCGGCAACGCCCACGACCTCGTCCTCGCCTACGCCTCCGGGATCGGCGGCGGCCGCGCCGCGGTGATCGAGACGACCTTCAAGGACGAGTGCGAGACCGACCTCTTCGGCGAGCAGGCCGTCCTCTGCGGCGGCGCCTCGGAGCTGGTCCGCGCCGGCTACGAGACCCTGGTCGAGGCTGGCTACGACCCGCGCCTCGCCTACTTCGAGTGCCTGCACGAGCTGAAGCTGATCGCCGACTTGATGTACGAGAAGGGGATCCAGGGGATGCGCTACTCGATCTCCAACACCGCCGAGTACGGCGACATGACCCGCGGCAGCCGGGTGATCGGCGAGGAGTCCCGCGCGGCGATGAAGCAGATTCTCAGCGAGATCCAGTCAGGCGAGTTCGCCCGCGAGTGGATCGGCGAGAACCGCGCCGGCGGCGAGAGCTTCGACCGGATGCGCAAAGAGGCTGCTGGGCACGAAGTCGAGGAGGTCGGCAAAGATCTCCGCGACATGATGCCCTGGATAGATCAGAAGTTCTGAGGGCGGCAAGGGGGCGGGGGTGGATGCCCCTCCCGCTGAGGCCGTCGCGCAGCCGAGCCGCTGGCCAGGGCTCGAAGCCGTAGTCCTTGAGCCTCATCGGGAGGGGCATCCACCCCCGCATCACACCGCCCCCGAACTACTGAAGCTTCCAGCGAAGAGGTCGCGGCGATCAGCTCTCGCGAGCTGGTGCGTGTCCTCTCAGCGGTGCGTCTCGCCGGGGGAGAGTTTGCCGTCGCGGCCGACGTAGCCGTCCTTGCCTCCGACGACTAGGTAGATGGCGTCCTCGGTGTCGCTGAGGTTGCGGATCTTGCGGTGGGTTGGGGCGTCGACCCAGGCTAGGCCGCCCGGGCCCAGCTCCTGGGTCGAACCGTCGCCAAACTCGAACTCGACCCGGCCGGCATGGACGAAGTAGAGCTCCTCCTGCTCGTCGTGGTAGTGACTACCGGTGGAGTAGGAGGGGGGCAGGACGATCGCGTTCACCCCGAACGCCGTCACCCCCAGGGCCTTGCGGACCTTGCGGAACCCCGGCCCCTCGCCGAGGTCCCCCAGGTGGGCGACGGCATAGCCGTCGCCCGTGGACACGTTGGTGTTCTCTGCCTCGGACATCGGTCCTCAGACGGCCGGAGCCGGGGGCGGCGGGGTCGCCGCGGCCGGTGGAGCGCCGCCGGCTTTCTCCAACCCGATCGGCGGGTAGTCGTCGGTGACGAAGGCCAGGTAACCGATGACCCGAGCGTAGAAGCCGTTGACGTAGGTAAACAGGCTGTTGATCGCTTCCGGCAGATAGCCGCGGAAGACGATCGTCAGCCAGGCGATGGCGCCGGCGCCGGCATGCAGGTTGCTGATCCCGAAGTAGATGACGACCTCCAGCGGCAGCACGAGGATCAACCGGAAAAGGGCCTTGAGCCTGCTCTGGCGGGCCGCGATCGGGGGAAAGTGGACGCGGATCGGGTAGTTCGGGTCGTCGGCCAACCCGAACGGGGGCCAGACGTCGGTCTGCAGGTACGTCCAAGCCATCACCCGCACGCCGAAACGGACCACTCCGGTATTGAAGTCGTAGAGCCACTTCGGATAGCGGCCGAGGATGATGATCGCGATCCACGCGATGAAGTGGGTGAAGATGAACAGCAGTCCCCAGAAGAGGGCGACGATTAGCCATGGGATCGCCAGGATCAACCGGAAGAAGGTCGTCCAGCGGTTCGGCGTCGGGTTGAAGTCGGCTTCGTAGCTGATCGGGTACATCGCTCTCCCCTTGTTCGTGGACTGGGCCGAAGGTGGCGGGGCCAGCCTATCCCCGCCTCCGGCGGCCGGCCACCGCGTGCGCCGGTCCACCCGCGCCTGTCAATAACCTGTCGGCCCGATGAGCACCCAGACCACCGCACAGATCCCCGCCGAGCTGAAGCCGGCCGACGGCCGCTTCGGGTGCGGTCCCTCGAAGGTTCGACCCGAGGCTCTGGCGGCGCTCGCTGAGCAGACGGATCTGATGGGGACTTCGCACCGCCAAGCACCGGTCCGCGACGTGGTGCGGCGGGTCCGGTCCGGTCTTGCCGATCTCTTCTCGCTCCCCGACGGATACGAGGTGGTCCTCGGCAACGGCGGCACGACTGCCTTCTGGGAGGCCGCTGCCGCCTGGCTGGTTCGAGAGCGCGCCCTACACCTGACCTACGGCGAGTTCTCGCAGAAGTTCGCCAAGGCAACCGCTGCCGCGCCGTTCCTCGACGATCCGGTCCTGGTCGAGGCGGACCCCGGCGACGCGCCCGACCCGGTCGCGGACCCTGCCGCCGACGTTCTGGCCTGGGCGCACAACGAGACCTCGACCGGCGTCATGGTCGGGGTGAGCCGCCCGGAGGGTGCCGGGGACTCACTGGTGCTGATCGACGCCACTTCGGGCGCTGCCGGCCTGCCAGTCGACGCATCGCAGGCCGACGCTTACTACTTCGCGCCGCAGAAGGGTTTCGGCGGCGACGGGGGGCTCTGGCTGGCCCTGCTCAGCCCCGCCGCGATCGCGCGGATCGAGGAGCTGAACGGCGCCGCCGACCGGTGGCAGCCCGCCTTCCTCTCCCTGCAGACCGCAGTGGAGAACTCGCGCAAGGAGCAGACCTACAACACGCCGGCGCTGGCGACGCTGCTGCTGCTCGCCGACCAAGTCGAGTGGATGCTCGAGCGCGGCGGCCTCGATTGGTGTGTGGAGAGGACTTCCGACAGCTCCGGCCGGCTCTACGGCTGGGCCGAGAGCAGCGAGCTCGCCACGCCCTTCGTCGCCGATCCGGCGAAGCGCTCGCTGGTCGTCGGCACCATCGACTTCGCCGACGCCGTCGACGCTGCGGCGCTGGCCGCGACGCTGCGCGCAAACGGCATCGTCGACGTCGAGCCTTACCGCAAGCTCGGCCGCAACCAGCTGCGGATCGGGATGTTTCCCGCGGTCGAGCCGGACGACGTCGAGGCGCTGACCGCCTGCATCGATTGGGTCCTTGCCAACGCCGACGGTGTGGTGTCCGCGTGAAAGTCCTGGTCAAGGAGAAGATCGCCGACTCCGGGGTCGAGCTGCTGCGCGCCAACTTCGATGTCGATCTCGGCCTCGATATGTCCGACGAGGAGCTCGCCGAGAAGATCGGCGCCTACGACGCGATCCTGATCCGCTCGGCGACCAAGCTGACCCCGGACCTGATCGAGCGGGCCGAGAACCTGAAGGTGATCGGCCGCGCCGGCACCGGCGTCGACAACGTCGATATTCCGGCCGCGACCCGCCGCGGGATCATCGTCGCCAACGCGCCAGAGTCGAATTCGGTCGCCGCCGCCGAGCACACCCTGGCCCTGGCCCTCGCCCTCTTCCGCAACGTCCCCCAGGCGCACGGCTCGCTGGTCGCCGAGCGCTGGGACCGCTCCAAGTTCAAGGGCGCCGAGCTGTACGGGAAGACGCTGGGAGTGATCGGGTTCGGCCGGATCGGCCAGCTCGTCGCCAAGCGCGCCCAGAGCTTCGAAATGGAGGTTGTCGCCTTCGACAAGTTCGTCTCCGCCGAGCGCTTCCGCGAGCTCGGGGTCGAGGGCGCCGAGAGCGTCGAGGACGTGCTCGGCAAAGCCGACCTGGTCACCCTGCACGTGCCGAAGACGCCCGAGACCATTGGCCTGATCGACGCCGACGCGGTCGCGGCGATGAAGGACGGCGCCCGCCTGGTCAACTGCGCCCGCGGCGAGCTGGTCGTGCTCGATGACCTGCTGGCCGGGCTGGAGTCCGGCAAGCTGGCCGGCGCCGCGCTCGACGTCTTCCCCTCCGAGCCGTTCACCGAGCACCCGATCTTCGCCCGCCCCGACATCGTCGTCACCCCGCACCTCGGTGCCTCCACGGCGGAGGCGCAGGACCGCGCCGGCGTCGTCACCGCCGAGCAGGTGACCGCGGCGCTGACCGGCGGCGTCGTCACCAACGCGGTCAACATCGCCGCGGTCCGGCCGGAGGCGATGGAGGCGCTGGCCCCCTTCGTGCCGCTCTGCGAAAAGCTCGGCCGCCTCGCCCAGGGCCTCGGCGACGCCTCGGTTGACCGCGTCTCGGCCGAATTCCGCGGCCGCATCGCCTCCCATGACACCCGGCTGCTGGGGATCGCGGTCCTGGTCGGGATCCTCTCCGGGCACACCGAGGAGCCGGTCAACCTCGTCAACGCTCCACAGATGGCCGACGAGCGCGGCATCGAGCTGGTCGAGACCAAGGACTCGAGCGCCGAGGACTTCACCGAGCTGGTCCGGGTCACGGTTCACTCGGGCGACGGCGACGTCGAGGTCGCCGGGACCAGCGTCGGCCCGCGCAATGAGCCCTACCTGGTCTCGGCCTGGGGCGAGGGCTTCTACCTACCCTTTGCCGACCACATCTCGGTCTTCCGGTACGCCGACCAGCCGGGGATGATCGGCCGGGTCGGGACCCTGTTCGGAGAGGAGGGCGTCAACATCGTCTCCGCCGCCGTCGGCGCCGAGCCCGGAGGCGAGAAGGCGGTGATGGCGCTGACCACGGACGCGCCGGTTCGGGACGAGACGATCGAGAAGATCCTTGGGTTGGATGGATTCGCCCTTGGGCGCTCGGTTGACCTTTAGTTAGGCGTTTCCATCTAACCTTCCGCTGGTGCGGGCGGTGGTGCTCAAAGGCGTCGGGGGTCCCGAGGTGCTCGAGGTGCAGGAGCGCCCCGATCCTCCGGTCGGCCCCGGTGAGGTGCGGATCTCGGTCCGTGCAGCCGGCATCAACTTCGCCGACACGATGGCCAGGGTCGGCCTCTACCCGGATGCGCCGAAGCCGCCGTGCGTTCTCGGTTACGAGGTCGCCGGTGAGGTCGAGTCCGTGGGGGAGGGGGTCACCGACCTCGCGCCCGGCCAACGGGTGATGGCGGGGACCAAGTTCGGCGGCCAGGCGGAGCTGGTAACCGTCCCCGCCGACCAGGCACTGCCGCTTCCCGACAGCCTCGACTTCGCCCAGGGCGCCGCCTTCCCGGTCAACTACGGCACGGCGTACGCCGCCGCGGTTCTGATGGGTGGCCTGCGCACGGGGGACAGGATCCTGATCCACGCCGCCGCGGGTGGCGTCGGCATCGCCGCCACCCAGGTGGCTCGCAACATCGGTGCCGAGATCTTCGGCACCGCCTCAGCTTCCAAGCACGACGCGATCCGCGCCCAGGGGGTGAACCACCCGATCGACTACCGCAGCAAGGACTTCGAGGCAGAGGTGATGTCGCTGACCGGCGGCGAGGGGGTCGACGTGATCATCGACGCCCAGGGCCCGGCCTCCTTTCGCAAGGACTACCGGCTGCTGCGCGCCGGAGGCCGCCTCGTCATGTTCGGTCTCTCCGAGGCCTCCACGGGGACGACCCGCAGTGTGCCCGCCGCGCTGAAGAGCTTGATTCGCATGCCGCTGGCGACGATGCCCTGGTGGAAGAGCCTGGCGATGATGACCGAGAACAAAAGCGTCGCGGGCCTCAACATGCTCCACTGGTGGGAACGCGAGGGTCAGCTCGACCGCGTCACCGAGCCGTTGATGGGCGATCTCGAGGCGGGCCGGTTGGAGCCGGTTGTCGCCGAGGCATTCCCGTTCGAGCGTGCCGGCGAGGCACACGAGTTCATCGCCCAGCGCCGCAACGTAGGCAAGGTCGTGTTGTTGCCATAGAAGAGGGCGGAGAGGGCCCGAGGCGAACAATGCGAGCGATGAAGAGGGCGATCCTGATAGCGGTGACGGTGTTGTGTGCCCAAGTGGCGGCGACTGCCACCGCCCATGCCGCCGAACCGTCGTGGACCATCCTTCTGGTCGGTGGCCCGGGGGCCGACTCATTCCAAGTCAGGCTGAGCGAAGACGGTCAGGCCTACGAGATCGACTCGGTCGCACCGCTCGAAGTGGGTGGGAAAGTCTGCCGACACCCGGAAGGGAACCCCCTCCAGCTGCTTTGCGACGCACCGTCGATCGCCGGCTTCGAAGTCAGGGGGGAAGGTGGAGACGATTCCCTGGAAATCCTCTCCAAGGTGCGGGTCCCGGTGACCCTCATCGGCGGCAACGGCGACGACCGGCTGCTGGGCGGCAGTGGTGATGACAAGGCGAGCGGCGGCGATGGCGAAGATCGCATCACCGTCGGCGGCGGCAACGACAGCTGTTCCGGCGGCGTGGGCAACGACATCATCAGCGGCGGCGCGGGCAATGACACTGTCGTCGGCGACCTCGGCCAGGACGGTGTCTTCGGCGGGCACGGAGACGATCTGGTGCTCGGCGGCGCCGGCGACGACACGCTCGGCGGCGGCATCGGCGACGACTTCTTGAACGGCGGCGCCGGCAACGACATGGCCAACGGCGGGCCCGGCAACGATCGGTTCGTCGGCGGTGACCGCGACAAGGTCATCGGCGGTCCGGGTCGCGACGTGATGTTTCCGGGTAACCAGGTCGTCTATAGCTCGCAGGTCAGGCCTGCTCGGTAGCTACGGCCCGCCGCGAAAACAGCCTGCCGCCGACGAAGAAGATCGCGATCAGCAGGCCGACCAGCGAGAGCGCCGCGTCGAGCCGGAAGCCCGCCTGAATGCCGTCGACAAAGGGCGGGACCTGCGACGAGAAGACCGTCGTCGTCAGCCCCAGTCCGATCGAGCCACCGGCGATCTGGAACATGTAGACGATCCCGCCGGCGAGGCTGGTCTGGGATTTGTCCACCGAGGTGACGCCGGCGGTGGTGGCGGTCGGGTAGAAGCTGCCGATCCCGATCCCGAGTACGACCATCCCGATGATGAGCGAGTCGTAGCCCGAGTTGCCGTCGACCATCGAGAAGAGGAAGGGCGCCGCGGTGATGCAGGCGGCGCCGACGATCGCCAGCGTCTTCGCCCCGAGCCGGTTGTAGAGGGGGCCGGCGATGAAGGAGACGAGGGCGAAGGTGGCGAGGAAGGGGAGCATCCCGACCCCGGCTTCCAGCGGCGAGTAGTCGAGCTGCTTCTACATGAACTGCGGCAGGTACAGCAGCGCCGCGAAGAAGGTCGCCGACATGAAGAGGATCGCCAGGCAGGAGGCGGTGAAGCTCTCGTTGCGCATCACCTCGCGCGGCACCAGCGCGTGTTTGCCGGCCCGCCGCTCGATCGGGATGAAGGCGATCAGCAGCGTCGCCGCCAGCGCCAGCAGGCCGACGATCCGCGCGTCGCCCCATCCCCAGTCGTCGACCTGGTCGAGGGCGACGAGCAGGGAGACGAGGCCGACCGAGAGCGCCGCGACCCCGCCGTAGTCGATCTTGTGCTCCTCCGGTTCGGGCTCCTCGACGCGAACGAGGAAGTAGGTGACGAGGACGGCGAAGATCGAGATCGGGACGTTGAGGAAGAAGATCCAGCGCCAGCTGAGGGCGTCGGTGAGGACGCCGCCGATCAGCGGGCCGATCGCGTTGCCGAGCCCGGCTGCGCCGATGATGATCCCGCCCGCCAGCCCCGCTTTCTCTTCCGGCAGCAGCGCATAGGTCATGCCGAGAATCGCCGGCCACATCAGCGCCCCGCCGATCCCCATCAGGGTGCGGGTGGCGATCAGCCAGGCCTCGCTCTGCGCGGCGCCGCCGAGCGCCGACATCGAGGCGAAGATCGCGGTGCCGAGGAAGAACGCGTTGCGCCGCCCGAACATGTCGGCAAGGCGACCGCCGGTGACGACCATCACCCCGAAGGTCAACGCGTAGGCGTTCACCACCCACTGGATGCTGTTGACGTTCGTGTCGAAGTCGCTCTCCATCGTCGGGAGAGCGACGTTGATCGCGGAGAAGTCGTTGGCGATCACCACCACCGCGACCCCCATGGCGAAAAGCGCCAGCCCGTTGGTCCGTTGCGACTTTGCGATCGGGGGAGCCTACGGTAAGCTCCGGAGCCGAATGAGCCGTTGCTTCGACAGCCTCGCGCTTCTCCTTCTCCTCCCCCCTCGGGGGGAATAGCGCTGGGCGGCGCGATAGCCGCGAGATCAAAAGGCCATTCGAAATAGAGAGAGAAGGAGAGGTCCAATGGGACCCGCATCTGAGGTAAACCGCGTCCACATCTTTGACACCACGCTGAGGGACGGCGAGCAGTCGCCGGGGATCTCGCTCAACACCGCCGAGAAGGTGGAGATCGCCCACCAGCTGGCACGGCTTGGCGTCGACGTGATCGAGGCCGGCTTCCCGATCACCTCGCCCGGCGACTTCGAGGCCGTGCAGGAGATATCCCGCAAGGTCGAGGGGCCGGTGATCTGCGGCCTCGCCCGCACCCACAAGGCCGACATCGACGCCGCCTGGGGAGCGATAGCGGACGCCCAGCGGCCGCGCATCCACACCTTCATCTCGACCTCCGACATCCACATCGAGCACCAGCTGCAGACCGACCGCGAGGACGTCAAGGGCCAGGCCCGCGCCGCCGTCACCCTGGCTCGCTCCTACTGCGAGGACGTCGAGTTCTCGCCGATGGACGCCACCCGCGCCGACCTGGAGTTCACCGCCGAAGTGTGTGCGATCGCGGTCGAGGAGGGCGCCAACGTCATCAACATCCCCGACACCGTCGGCTACACCACCCCTGAGGAGTACGCGAACTACTTCCGGCGCCTGTACGAGCTGGTGCCGGCGCTGGGCGAGGTGGAGATGTCGGTCCACTGTCACGATGACCTGGGGCTGGCGGTCGCCAACTCCTACGCCGGGGTACTGGCCGGAGCGCGCCAGGTCGAGTGCGCCGTCAACGGGATCGGCGAGCGCGCCGGCAACTGCTCGCTGGAGGAGATCGCGATGCTGATCCGCACCCGCGAGGACGTCCACGGGCTGAGCACCGGGATCAACAGCACCGAGATTGCCCGCACCAGCCGGATGGTCTCCCGTCTGACCGGGTACGCGATCCAGCCGAACAAGGCGATCGTCGGGCGCAACGCCTTCGCCCACGAGTCCGGCATCCACCAGGACGGGGTGCTGAAGGAGCGCAGCACCTACGAGATCATGGACGCGACCGAAGTCGGCCTGGAGTCGAACTCGATCGTGCTCGGCAAGCATTCCGGCCGCCATGCCCTGCGCGACGCGCTGGAACAGCTGGGCTTCAAGGTCGAGGGAAACGCGCTCAACTCAGCCTTCAAGGCCTTCAAGGAGGTGGCCGACCGCAAGAAGCAGGTCACCGCGCTGGACCTGGAGGCGATCGTCTCCGACGAGATGAGGGAGCGCGCCGACACCCACGAGCTGGCCTGGTTCGAGGTCGAGGCCGGGTCGCGCCGCGAGCCGGTGGCAAAGGTCGCAGTGAAGCTGCCGTCCGGAGAGGAGGCGGTCGGCGAGTCGAGCGGCGATGGCCCGATCGACGCGATCTTCCACGCGATCCAGCAGGCGACCGAGACCGATTGCGAGCTGCGCCAGTACACGGTCGAGGCGGTGACCGGGGGGGAGGACGCCCTCGGAGAGGTGACCGTGATGCTGCGCGCGGCCGGCCGCCTGGCGACCGGCCAAGGCGTCGCCACCGACATCCTCGAGGCATCGGCCCGCGCCTACGTGCGAGCGCTGTCGAATGCGCTTGAAGGAGCCGCGACGCGCGAGGCCGAGGCGGCGACCGCTGAGGCCGCGGTGGAACGGACGCCAGGGCCGTAGGGACAATTCGTTTCGGTGGGACCTATTCCGATTGGGTCTCCACAGCGGCAGGTAGAGCCCCAATCGGAATAGGTCCTTGATTCGGGCGTTTTCGGTGAAAGAGCTGGCACGAAGTGCGCGCCATAGGTGCGCCCGAGCCAGGCAACCTCACCGGCATGCCCCGCGAAACCTCCTCCACCCGCGATATACGCGGGTCTGGGAGGTTTCGCGGAATCAACGCCGCGATCGCGGAGCTGGCGGGACGGCAGCACGGGATTGTTTCGCGAGGTCAGCTACGTGAACTAGGCGCGGGGGAGGACGCGATCGACTGGCGGACTCGAACCGGCCGGCTTTGTCGGCTGCGCCCTCGGGTCTACGCGGTCGGTCACGCAGTTGTCTCAAGAGAGGGGAGATGGATGGCGGCGGTGCTCGCTTGCGGGCCTGGCGCAGTTCTCAGCCATCGCTCCGCTGCTGCTCTGTGGGGGATCCGGGCGTACTCAGGAAGGATCGAAGTCACGGTCCCGACCAAGAGCGATTCGCGAGGGAGCATCCGCAGGCATTCGGTCTCCCTACCTGCAGACGAGGTGACTGTCGTCGATGGAATCCCGGTGACGACTGTTCCCCGCACCGTGTTCGACCTCGCCACCGTCTCCTCCGCCACTACGGTCGAGGCTGCGCTCCGGGAGTCCGAATACCTCCAGCTCCACGACCGCCTCTCGCTCGCTGACATGCTCGATCGCTACCCGGGGCGCCGCGGAACCCGAACCGTTCGCACTTGCCTCGCCCGCCGCGCCGAAGCACCGGGTCGGATCCGGAGCCGCCTGGAGGAACGCTTCCTGCCGTTCCTCCGCCGCCATCGGCTGCCGATCCCACAACTCAACGCCTGGATGTATCTCGGTGAGCGTTCGTTCCAGGTCGACTGCCTCTGGGACGAGGCGAAGCAGATCGTCGAGCTGGACGGCTTCCAGGCCCACGGCACCAGAGCGGCCTTCCGAGAGGACCGAGCCCGAGACCGCCTTCTCCGCGTCGCAGGCTATGGCGTCACCCGGGTCGCCTGGGCACAACTGGATGACGAACCGGAGGCGATCGCTCGGGACCTACACGCTCTCCTGGCTAAATACAAACGTCCGTGATAACGTACACACGATGTCCACCGCTTCTCTACCTAACCCGTCCCTCGAGGCATCGCAGGCAACGGTCGGCGCTTCAGCCGCCGTCGGCCCCCGCATCCGCGCCCTCCGGGACGCCATGGGCCTCTCCCTCCGCGACCTCGGCGAGCGTTCGGGCGTCAGCGCGCCGATGCTTTCCCAGGTCGAGCGCGGGGAGACCAGCCCGACCTTGGCGGTCGCGGCCAAGATCGCCGCCGGCCTGGAGTTGACGCTTTCCCAGCTGCTGCGGCTCGACGAGGGTCAGCACGTCGCCGTCAGCCGCGCCGCGGACCGGCGCCGCTACCAGCACGGCAAGCACCGCTTCGAGGAGCTGACCCCGCCGCTGCCAGGCCAGCGCGCCGACGTCTCCCTGCACACCCTGGAGCCCGGCGCCGCCACGGGCGGCCGCGAGGACCCGCCGATGCATGAGCCCGGCAGCCGCGAGACCGCCGTCGTCCTCTCCGGGACGCTGGCCCTGGTCGTCGACGGCAGCCGCCACGAGCTGGGGGAGGGCGACAGCGTCACCTTCGACGCCGACTTGCCTCATCATTTCGAGAACGATGGCGAGGAGCCGACCCGGTTCATCGCCGTGATCGCCGCCGGCCTCAGGCGCGGCTAGGAGGAGATGCAGATGCCACGCACGATGTTCGACAAGATCTGGGAGGCCCACGAGGTCTCCCCGGGCCTGATCTACATCGACCTTCACCTGGTCCACGAGGTCACCTCGCCGCAGGCCTTCGACGGGCTGCGGCTCGCCGATCGGCCCGTGCGCCGCACCGACAAGACGCTTGCCACCGCCGACCACAACACGCCCACCGACGGGACGATGGCGGCGCGGCTGATCGCCGACGAGCTCTCGCGCGTGCAGGTGGAAACGCTGGAGCGCAACTGCGAGGAGTTCGGCATCCCGCTCTACTCGCTGGGCTCCGACCGCCAGGGGATCGTCCACGTGATCGGCCCCGAGCTCGGCGTCACCCAGCCGGGGATGACGATCGTCTGCGGCGACAGCCACACCTCCACCCACGGCGCCTTCGGGGCGCTGGCCTTCGGCATCGGCACCTCCGAGGTCGAGCACGTGTTGGCGACCCAGTGCCTGGTCCAGAAGCGGCCGAAGACGATGCGGATCACCTACTCGGGCGAGCTCTCCGCCGGCGTCACTCCCAAGGACCTGATCCTGGCGACGATCGGTCGCCTCGGCACCGGCGGGATGACCGGGCACGCGGTCGAGTACGCCGGGCCGGCGATCGAGGCGCTCTCGATGCCGGGACGGATGACGATCTGCAACATGACGATCGAGGCCGGCGGACGGGCCGGGATGATCGCCCCCGACGAGACCACCTTCGAGTGGGTCCGCGGCCGCCCCGCCGCCCCTGAGGACATCAACGCGGAGATCGCCCGTTGGCGCGACCTGCCCACCGATCCCGGCGCGACCTTCGAAAACGAGGTCGAGGTCGACGCCGGTGCGATCTCGCCGATGGTCACCTGGGGGACCAACCCCGGGATGGTTGTCGAGGTCACCGACCGCGTCCCCGACCCGGTGGCGATGGACTCGCCCGCCGACCGCGAAGCCGCCGAGCGAGCGCTCGCCTACATGGACCTGGAGCCCGGCACTCCGATGACCGAGGTCGCTCCCGAACGCGTCTTCATCGGCTCCTGCACCAACTCGCGGATCGAGGACCTGCGCGAGGCCGCGGCGATGGTCGACGGCCGCAAGGTCGCCGGCTCGGTCCGGGCGATGGTCGTCCCCGGGTCCCAGCAGGTGAAAGCGGCCGCCGAAGCGGAGGGTCTGCACGAGGTCTTCCGCAGCGCCGGCTTCGAATGGCGGGAGGCGGGCTGCTCGATGTGCCTGGGGATGAACCCCGACACCCTCTCCGAAGGGGAGCGCTGCGCCTCGACCTCCAACCGCAACTTCGAGGGGCGCCAGGGCAAGGGTGGGCGCACCCACCTAGTCAGCCCGAGGATGGCCGCGGCGGCGGCGATCGAGGGACATTTCGTCGACATCCGAGACTGGAGCTGACGCATGAGGCCGATCGACGTGATCGAGGGCAAGGTGTCGGTGCTGGACCGCGCCGACGTCGACACCGACCAGATCATCCCCAAGCAGTTCCTCAAGCGGGTCGAGCGGACCGGCTTCGGTGAGTTCCTCTTCTACGACTGGATCCGCGACGGCGAGATCGAGTTGGAGCCGAACCCGATCCTCGTCACGGGAGGCAATTTCGGCTGCGGCTCCTCCCGCGAGCACGCCCCCTGGGCGCTGGAGGACTTCGGCTTCCAGGCGATTGTCGCGCCCTCCTTTGCCGACATCTTCTATTCCAACTGCACCAAGATCGGACTGCTGCCGGCGATCCTCGACGAGGCCCACTGCCGGGCGGTCGCCGAGGCCGGTGAGGCGCGGATCGACGTCGACGACGAGACGGTCACCTGTGCGGCCGGCGTCTTCGAGTTCGAAGTCGAGCCCGACGTCAAGCACCGCCTGCTGAACGGACTCGACGACATCGGGATCACGCTCGAAAACTCGGCCGCCATCGACACCTTCGAGGAGTCTGGCGCAGCCGCGACCGGGCCGGTGACGACCGCACTTTGACCAAACGCTCCGAGCGGGCGATCAACACCAGCGCCCGCGAGTGGGACGCGGAGACCTACGACGAGGTCGCCCAGCCCCAGTTCGAGTGGGGGATGGACGTGCTTGGGCGGCTCGAGCTGCGCGGGGACGAGGTCGTGCTCGACGCCGGCTGCGGCTCTGGCCGGGTCACCGCAGAGCTGGCGAAGCGACTGCCGCGCGGCCGCCTGATCGCGGTCGACGGCTCCGAGGCGATGATCGCCAAGGCGCGGCAGCGGCTGGGGGAGGGCGTCACCTACCTCGTCACCGACCTCTCTGAGCTGGCGCTGGACGAGCCGGTCGACCTGGTCTTCTCGACCGCGACCTTCCACTGGATCGCCGACCACGACCGTCTCTTTTCGCGCCTGAGGGCGGCGCTGCGGCCGGGAGGCCGGCTGGTCGCCCAGTGCGGGGGAGAGGGGAACGTGGCCGAGCACGGCGCGGTGATTCGCGAGGTCGCGGCACGCCCAGAGTTCGCCGCACACGTCCAGGGAACGAGCGGTCTCTGGAACTTCGCCCCGCCGGATGTGACCGAGGAGCGGCTGCGCCGGGCCGGGTTCGCCGAGGCCCGCTGTTGGTTGCAGCCCTGGCCGGTGCAGCCCGAGCGTCCGCTCGATTTCATCTCCACGGTGACCCTGGGCCCGCTGCTCGCCCAGCTGCCGGAGGACCTTCGCCGCCCGTTCGCCGAAGCGGTCCTCGAGCAGTCCGAGAAGCCGTTGGTGCTGAACTACATCCGGCTCAACATCGAGGCCACGGTCGCCTAACCCGTAGAGTCCCGCCGCGTGAGCACCGCCCCGCGCATAGTCGTCCTTCCCGGCGACGGGATCGGTCCCGAGATCGTCGCCGCGGCACGCCGCGTGCTGGATGCGCTGGGCGAGTTCGAGTTCGACGAGAGGCTGATGGGCGGCTGCTCGATCGACGCCCACGGCGTCGCCCTCACCGACGAGGTGCTGGAGGCCTGCCGCGCCGCTGACGCCGTCCTCCTCGGCGCCGTCGGCGGTCCGAAATGGGACACCACCGACCCCGACGCCCCCCGCCCCGAGCAGGGCCTGCTCGGGCTGCGCAAGGGCATGGGGCTCTACGCCAACCTCCGCCCGGTGCGCCCCAGCCCGGCGCTGGTCTCATCCAGCCCGCTGCGCGAGGAGCGGATCGCCGGCACCGACCTGCTGGTCGTCCGCGAGCTGACCGGGGGCATCTACTTCGGCGCCAGCGGCCGCACCGGCGACATCGCCCACGACACCTGCGAGTACTCGGCCGAGGAGATCGAACGGATCGCCCGGACCGGGTTCGAGGCCGCCCGCCGGCGCGCTGAGAGCTCGGAGCGCGAACCGCGGGTCACCTCGGTCGACAAGGCGAACGTGCTGGAGACCTCGCGGCTGTGGCGCGAGGTGGTCGGGCGGGTCGCCGCCGATTACGACGACGTCGCCCTCGACCACCTGCTGGTCGACAACGCGGCGATGCAGCTGGTCTCCCGGCCGGCCGAGTTCGACGTGATCGTGACCGAGAACCTCTTCGGCGACATCCTCAGCGACGAGGCGGCGATGCTGACCGGCTCGCTGGGGATGCTGCCCTCCGCCAGCCTCGGCGCCGACGGCGCCCCCGGCCTGTTCGAGCCGGTGCACGGCTCGGCCCCCGACATCGCCGGCAACGGCACCGCCAACCCGTTGGCGACCTTCCTATCGGTGGCGATGATGCTGCGCCACGGCCTCGACCGACCGGAGGAGGCGGAGCGAATCGAGACCGCCGTCGATGCGGTCCTCGAGGGCGGGTTGCGCACCCCCGACCTGGCGGGCGGCACTGTTGCCGCCGCGCCGTTACCGGAGGTGCCCCGCGAGATCGAGGTCGGGACCGCCGAGATGACCGAGGCGGTCCTGAAGGAGCTAGGCGCCTAGGGCGCCGTCACTGCCCACTGGCCAAGGACGGCGTTGTCCACAGTCGATCCCGTGAATTTCGCCACCAGGTCGAACCCGAGCCGATTGGTCGCTTTGCCGAATTCGAGGGCTTCGAAGTTGGCCGATTTTTCGGTGATGTAGACGCACAGCTGTCCAGCGCCGGCCTGCGGCGTCGCCGCCCCGCCGCCGGTGATGCCGGTGCAGGAAGCATTCGTCGTGCCGGGCTGAAGGATGTTCGACGCCGGCGCTGCCGGTGAGTTCGCCAGCGGGAACTGGTAGCTGGTGGCCGAGCGGGCGGCGGTGGTGTCACCGCCCAGATCGAACACCCCGCGCAGCGTCTGTCCGGCTTTCAGCGTGCCCAGCAGCGGCGCGACTTCGTCGGCGAGCTTGGCCAGGGTGACCGACCCTTTACCGAGCTTGGCCGTGGTCACAGCTTCGTTGTTCAGCTTGTTGGTCGTGATCACGCCATTTTTGATCGAGCGGGCGATCACCGCGTTGGTCCCGATCTTCGACGTGGTGATGCCGCCGTCGACGATGTTCCCGGGCAGCACCGCACTGGGACCGAGCTTGCCGACCTTCACAGCCTTCGGCGCCAGCTTCGCGGTGGTCACCGCGCCGCGCTTCAGCTGCCTCTTGCCGACGCTGTTTTTCGGCAGGCCGGCCGCCACCGCGACGCCGCCGAGGGCGACGAACAGGGCGATCGTTGCGATCGCGTTGCCGTAGGTGAGCTTCGGGCGAAGTCTCGAAATCATCGTTGCTGCTCCTTCATCTGGGGTTTCCGTGTCTTTCTCGCCCGCGAGGTGAAGACCCTCCTTTGATCGGGCATACTTCCCCAACATGGATCAGCAGGAGTTGATTTGGAAGAACGGCGAATTGGTGCGCTGGGAGGACGCCCAGGTGCACGTGCTGACCCACGGCTTGCACTACGGGACCGGCGTTTTCGAGGGCATCCGGTGCTATGAGACCGAGCGCGGCCCGGCGATCTTCCGCCACGCCGACCACCTCGCCCGGTTGGAGAAGTCGGCCGAGCTCTATTACCTGGAGCTTCCCTTCTCAGCGGAGGAAATCCGTCAGGGCACCCACGAGCTGCTGCGCCGCAACGGCCTCAACAGCGCCTACATCCGGCCGATCGCCTTCCGCGGCTACGGCGAGATGGGCCTCTATGCCACCGCTGCCCCGGTCGACGTCGTCGTCGCCGCCTGGCCGTGGGGCGTCTACCTCGGCGAGGACGGTGCCGAACACGGCATCCGCGCCAAGGTCTCGAGCTGGCGCCGGATCGGGCCCGGCGGTCTGGTCCCGCACGCCAAGGCGTCCGGTCAGTACCTCAACTCGATCCTGGCCAAGACCGAGTCCCAGAAGGCCGGCTACGAAGAGGCGATCCTGCTCGACGAGCGCGGCTTCGTCTGCGAGGGCTCCGGCGAGAACATCTTCGTGGTCCGCGACGGCGAGATCGCGACCCCGCCGCACGTCGCCTCGATCCTCGACGGCATCAACCGCAAATCGGTGATGCAGATCGCCCGCGACCTCGGCTACACAGTGGTCGAGCGCGACATCGCCCGGGCCGAGTTGTACCTGGCGGAGGAGGTCTTCCTTACCGGCACCGCCGCCGAGCTGGTCCCGGTACGGGAGATCGACGACCACCCGATCGGCGAGCCGGGCGAGATAACCCGCCACGTGCAGGCAAAGTTCCAGGACGCGCTGTACGGGCGCGCCGAGGAGTACCTCGAGTGGCTCGACTTCGTCGCCGCTCCGGCCGAAGTTGACGAGCCGAGTAAGGTCAGCTCCTGATGTACCGCTCTTTCGAGCAAATCGGGCGAATTACCGCAGCCGCCTAGCGGCTGGCGCGGCCGTGCCGCGCACGCGGGCCTCCGTGGCCTCCCCCGATCTTCAGAACTCGAAAGGCACCAGATGGAACACGTGAAGCTCTACGACACGACCTTGCGCGACGGCATGCAGGGTGAGGGGATGTCGCTCTCGGCATCGGAGAAGGTGCGGGTCGTCCAGGCGCTGGACTCGCTCGGCGTGCAGATGATCGAGGCCGGCTTCCCCAGCTCCAACCCGAAGGAAGTCGAGCTGTTCGAACAGCTCGCCGAGCTCGACCTCGAGCAGGCGACGATCTGCGCCTTCGGGATGACCCGGCGGCGCGGCGTCGCCGCCGAGGAGGACGCGGCGCTGGCGACCCTGGTCGGCTCCTTCGCTCCAGTCGTCACCCTGGTCGGCAAGACTTGGGGCCTGCACCTGGAGAAGGTGACCAAGGTCAGCCGCGAGGAGAACCTGGAGATGATCGCCGACTCGGTCGCCTTCTGCCGCGGCCAAAGCAAGCGGGTGGTCTACGACGCCGAGCACTTCTTCGACGGCTACCGTGACGACCCCGGCTACGCCCTCGCCTGTCTCGAGGCGGCGATCGACGCCGGCGCCGAGAACGTCACCCTCTGCGATACCAACGGCTCCAGCCTGCCCGACCAGGTTGGCGCCGCGACCGCCGACGTCGTCGCCCGCCTAGGGTCCCAGGTGGAAGTCGGGATCCACGTCCACGACGACGCCGGCTGCGGCGTCGCCAACTCGCTCGCCGCCGTCCGCGAGGGCGCCCGCATGGTCCAGGGGACGGTCAACGGGTACGGCGAGCGCTGCGGCAACGCCAACCTCACCTCGATCCTTCCTGCCCTGCAGCTGAAGATGGGGTTCGAGGTGGTGAGCGCCGAGCAGCTCGCCTCGCTGGCCGAGACGGTCCACTTCATCGACGAGCTCTGCAACCTGACGCCGAACCCCGACGCCCCCTACGTCGGCCGCAACGCCTTCGCCCACAAGGGTGGGATGCATGTGGCGGGGATCGAGGCCGACGCCCGCACCTTCGAGCATCTCGACCCGGCCGCTGTCGGCAACCAGCGAAACGTTCTGCCCTCCGAGCTCTCGGGCAAGGCGACGATCCGCAGCCAGGCCCAGCAGGCGGGGCTGGACCTGGACGACGACGCCGCGGCGCGGGCGGTCGAGCGGCTGAAGCAGCGCGAGCACGAGGGCTACCACTACGAGGCCGCACCGGCTTCTTTCGAGCTGCTGCTGCGCCGCGAGGCCGGCACCTACAAGCCCCTGTTCAAGCTCGAGAGCTTCCGCGTGGTCACCGAGAAACGGGCCGACGGCGAGATCGAAACCGAGGCGACGATCAAGGTCGAGGTCGACGGTGAGCGATACCTGCGGGTGGCGGAGGGCAACGGCCCGGTCAACGCCCTCGACCGCGCCCTGCGCGGCGCGATCACCGACCGCTACCCACACCTCGCCGATATCGAGCTGACCAACTACAAGGTGCGGATCCTCGACGAAGCCCACGGCACCGGCGCGGTCACCCGGGTCCTGCTCGACTCCGCCGAGGAGGGCCGCGAGTGGGGGACGATCGGGGTTTCGGAGAACATCATCGAGGCCTCCTGGGAGGCCCTGGTCGACTCGCTGGAGTACGCCTTCCAATGAGCCCCGAAGATGCCGGGATCCCGCTGGCGCGGCCGGAGATCGGCCCGCGCGAGGAGGAGCTGGCGCTGGAGGTGCTGCGCTCGGGCCGGCTCTCGTTGGGGCCGATGGGGGAGCGGTTCGAGCGAGCGCTGGCAGAGTGGCTTGGGGTGGAGGACGCCGTTGCTGTCTCCAGCGGCACCACCGCGCTGCACCTCGGGGTCCGGGCGCTGGGATGGGGCGCCGGGGACGAGGTGCTGACCAGCCCGTTCAGCTTCGTCGCCTCCGCCAACTGCCTGCTCTACGAGGACGCCCGGCCGGTCTTCTGCGACGTCGACCCGGAGACCCTGAACATCGACCCCGCCGCGGCCGAGGCGGCGCTCGGCGAGCGCACCGCTGGGATCCTTCCGGTCCACATCTTCGGCTACCCGGCGGCGATGCCGGCGCTCGAGGCGCTCGCCTTCCAGCGCGGTCTCGGGATCCTCGAGGACGCCTGCGAGGCGCTCGGCGCGGTCGACTCCGAGGGCCGCAAGGTCGGCGCCCGCGGCAACCTCGCCACCTTTGCCTTCTATGCCAACAAGCAGATGACGACGGGGGAGGGGGGGATGATCGTCCCCACCGATCCCGAGGTCGCGGCCCGACTGCGCAGCGAGCGCAACCAAGGCCGCGACGCCGACATGGGCTGGCTCGACCATGGCGGGCTCGGCTTCAACTACAGGCTCTCCGACCTCGCCGCCGCTCTCGGCGTGGCCCAGGCCGAGCGACTCGACTCGTTGCTGGAGCGGCGCGCGGCGGTCGCGGCTATGTATGAGGAACGGCTGAGCGGAATCGAGGGGCTGCGAGTTCCCGCCGCCGTCCGGGGGGAGGAGCGCCGCAGCTGGTTCGTGTACACGGTCGGCCTGCCCGAGGGCGCCGACCGCGACGCGACGATCGACCGCCTCGCCGACCGGGGCATCGCCTCCAAGGCATACCTTCCCTGCATCCACCTCTTCCCGCACCTGCGCGAGCTGGGCTGCCGCGAGGGCCAGTTCCCGGTCGCCGAAGCCGCTTCGGCCCGTTCCCTGGCGCTGCCGTTCTTCCCCGCGATGACCGAGGACCAGGTCGGCCGCGTCTGCCAGGAGCTGGGCGCGGCACTGGGGCAGCCGATCGGGACGGGATAATCGCGCCCCATGTCGAGGTTTCGCAAGGATCCCGACCCGAGGTTCTGGGCGCTCAACCGTTCGCTCGAGTTCGACTGGCGGCTGGCGCCCTACGACATCGACCAGTCCCAGGCCCACGCTCGGGGCCTCTGTGAGATCGGCGTCCTCGACGCGGACGAGCTGGCGCGGATCGACGCCGGCCTGGAGCGCGTCCGGGAGCGGATGGCGGAGCACGGCTTCCAGTTCGAGGACGCCGACGAGGACATCCACATGGCGGTCGAGCGACTGCTCGGCGAGGAGATCGGGCCGCTGGCGGGCAAGCTGCACACCGGCCGCTCGCGCAACGACCAGGTCGCGACCGACGTGGCGATGGTCGTGCAGGCGCACTCGTTGCGGGGGATCGAGCTCTGCGGGGCTGCGATGGAGCGCCTGCTGGCGGTCGCCGAGGCCCACCGCGAGTGGCCGATGCCCGGCTACACCCACCTCCAGCGCGCCCAGCCAGTCTTCCTCGGGCACCACCTGCTCGCCTATTTCTGGATGCTGGCCCGCGACGTGCTGCGGTTCCAGTTCGCCCTCGACAGCGCCAGCGTGATGCCGCTCGGCTCCGGCGCCCTGGCCGGCGTCAACTGGGAGATCGACCGCGAGGCGGTCGCCGCCGACCTCGGCTTCGAGCACACCACGCACAACTCGATCGACGGCGCCTCCAACCGCGACTTCGTCCTCGATTACCTCGCCGCGGCCTCGGCCTGCGCGATGCACCTCTCCCGGCTGGGCTCGGAAATCGTGATCTGGTCGAGCACCGAGTTCGGCTTCTGCGAGCTTGACGAGACCTTTTCCTCGGGCTCCTCGATCATGCCGCAGAAGAAGAACCCCGACTCGGCCGAGCTGCTGCGGGCGAAGAGCCCGCGGGTCGCCGGCAGCTACACGACCGTCCTCGGTGTCATGCACGCCCTGCCGCTCACCTACGGCAAGGACATGCAGGAGGACAAGGAGCCGCTCTTCGACGCGATCGACACGATCGAGCTCTGCCTCGACGCGACCGAGGGAATGCTTGCCGGCATCCGGTTCGACCGCGAGCGGCTGGAGGAGGCGTCCGGCGACGAGATGCTCGCCGCGACCGAGGTCGCCGACCTGCTGGTCCGGCGCGGCGTCCCCTTCCGCGAGGCGCACGGCATCGTCGGTGGCCTCGTCCGCGACGCGGTCGAGAACGGG
Organism: uncultured Actinomycetes bacterium; assembly: GCA_963832155.1. Lineage (GTDB taxonomy): Bacteria > Actinomycetota > Thermoleophilia > Solirubrobacterales > 70-9 > VAYN01. The sequence goes on along the minus strand of CAWHTB010000002.1, from coordinate 1,846,750 downwards.
AAGGCACTTTCCGACCTCACCCCGGAGGAGCTGCGCGAGCACTCCGAGCACCTCGACGAGGCCTACTACGAGGTCCTGCAGCGCGCCAGCTGGCTGGAGTCCAAGCGGATCGCCGGCGGCACCTCTTCGGCCTCGGTGGCGGCGCAGCTCGAGGCGGCCAGCGAGGCGCTCGCCGCGGTCAAGGCGAGGGTGGTCGAAGAGCGACGGTGAGGCTCGAGCGGAGCTTCTTCGACCGCTCGGTCCACCAGGTCGCCCACGACCTGGTCGGGTGCCGGCTTCTCTTCGATGGCTGCGGCGGCACCATTGTCGAGACCGAGAGCTACGAGCGCGACGATCCCGCCTGCCACGCATACGTCGGACTGACCGAGCGCACCAGGGTCCTGTTCGGGCCGCCCGGACGCGCCTACGTCTACCTCTCCTACGGCATCCACAGCCTGCTTAACGCGGTCGCCGAACCGGAGGGCGAGGCGGCGGCGGTGCTGATCCGGGCCCTGGAGCCGACCGACGGCCTGGAGCAGATGCGCGCCCGCCGCGGAGCCCGCCCGGACACCGACCTCTGCTCGGGCCCAGGCAAGCTGACCGAGGCGCTCGGGATCGGGCTGGCGGTAAACGACGCCGACCTCTGTCAGGGCCCGTTCCTGCTGGCGCCACCCGCGGGGGAGCGCCCCGAGGTGGTCGCCGGGCCGAGGATCGGGATCACCAAGGCTGTGGACCGGCCGTGGCGGTTCTGCGCCGCCGGCAACCCGCACGTCTCCCGGCCGCGTCCCGCCGCGCCGGCCCGGAGCGCCGACTCGCCCTAGCCCGCGGTGACGCCGCCGCCCCCACTGGGCGCAGGAGGTTCCTCGGGGGCTTCCGGGGTTTCTTCGGGCGCCACTTCTTCTTCGGGGGCGGCTTCGGAGGTCGACGGTTCGGCTTCGACTTCCGGCAGCGCTTCGGTCGACGGTTCGACGGGCACGAATTCGGTGCCGCCGGAATCCTCGTCCCCCTCCTCATCGGTCGCGTTTTCCGCCGCCCGGGCGTCCTTGATCTCCTCCCAGGCGGAGATCACGCTGGCCCAGATCAGGGCCGGGAAGGTCCCGCCCTGAACCGGGCCGCCGTTGTAGAGCGTGGTCATCGGGGTGGTCGAGTCCGGGTACCCGACCCAGACACAGGCGGTGACCTCGTTGGAGACCCCGCCGCAGAACCAGGCGTCGCCGTTGTTCTCGGTCGTCCCCGTCTTGCCCCACTGCCCTTCGGCGCCGATCTGGGCATTGGTCCCGGTGCCGCCGGAGACGACGGTTTCCATGATCCCCTTGGCTTCTTCCACCGTCCCCTCGTCGAAGACCTGTTCGTGGGTCGAGTCGTTGTCGCCGCCCTTGATCGTGTTCCCGTCCTTGTCGGTCACCTGGGTGAAGGCGACCGGGCTGTTGCCGGGGCGCGGCGCGAGCGTGCCGCTGACCCGGTCGCCGTCGTTGCCGATCGTCGTGTAGGCGTAAGTCCAACCGAGCGGGGTGACCCCTTCCTCGAGGCCGCCCAGGACCATCGCCGGGTTGGTCGAGATCGGGTCGTTGTAGCCGGCCCGGTGGATCGTCCCCGCGATCGACCGGGTCCGGTCCTGGACCGTCGCGCCGTCGAGGCCTTCCAGCGCCAGCTGGGCGTAGATCGAGTTGTCCGAGTAGGTCGTCGCGCAGCTGATCGAGCAGGAGCCGAGGTAGGCATCCTCGTCGTTGGTGACCTCGAAGACTTCGCGGCCGCGTTTGCCGAACTCGAAGGTCTGGGCCGCTGATTCGTAGACGGTTTCCGGCGAGATCCCCTCTTCGAGCGCGGTGAGCAGGGTGAACGGCTTGATCGAGGAGCCGGGCTGGCGGTGGCCCTGGGTGGCGAGATTGAATGGCGCGGTTTCGAAGTCCGGCCCGCCGACCATCGCCTTGATGCCGGCGGTCCGGTTGTCGATCACGACCACCGAGGCGGTCGCCGGCAGGTACCCAAGGTAGGAGTTGACCGCTTCTTCGGCGGCTTCCTGGAGCTGCAGGTCGAGCGTCGCCTTGACCTCGAGTCCGCCGAAGAAGGCCTTCGAGGGGCCGTAGCGTTCGAGCAGCTGTTGGCGCAGGTAGGCGGTGAAGTAAGGGGCCCTGGAGTCCAGCGTCGGGGGCGCGATCGAGTCGGGCGAGGGGAGTGCCTGCTTGACCCCTTCGGTGAACTGCTGCTGGGAGATGAATTCCTGCTCCAGCATCCTTTCCAGCACCAGGTTGCGCCGTTCGAGCGAGTTTTCCGGGAACGCCTTCGGGCTGTAGGCCGAGGGGGAGGCGATCAGCGCCGCCAGCGTGGCCGCCTCCCAAGGCTCCAGCACCGTGGCGCAGGGCTCCTCGGGGGTCCCGCAGCCGGGGTGGGCGGCGCCGAAGTAGGTGCGGGCGGCGGCCTCGATGCCGTAAGCGCCCTCGCCAAAGTAGATCGTGTTGAGGTACTCGGTGAGGATCTTGTCCTTGCTCCAGTAGCGCTCCAGTTTGTAGGCGAGCGCCGCCTCACGGAACTTGACGAAGACCGTGCGCTGGCCCTGCGCTTCGAGCGCGTTCTTGACGAACTGCTCGGTGATCGTCGAGGCGCCCTGGGCGGCGCTCTGGCTGAGCACGTCTTTGACCAGGGCGCGGGCGATCCCCTGGAAGTCGACGCCTGAGTGCTCGAAGTAGCGCAGGTCCTCGATCGCGACCACCGCGTTCTTGACGTTCGGCGAGATCTGCCCGGAGCTGAGCAGGATTTTGTTCTGGTCGCTGGTCAGGGTCCCCAGCGGTTCGCCGGCGGCGTCGAAGACCTCGCTGTTTTTCGAGGCCTTGTACTGGGCGAAATTGTAGATTTCGGGCAGGTCCTGGGAGACGGCGGCCATCATCCCGAAGACCGTCGAGACCAAGCCGAGGATGCCGAGACCAAGGAGGACGAAGAGGACCCGGAGCTTCTTCAGCCGCGGCTTGGTGCGCTTGGGCGGAGGGGCCGTGGGTGCCGGCGGGCCATCGCCGCCGCCACGTTGCCGGCGCTTGAAAGCTAGGACGGCCATCGAGGAGATAAGGCGCCGGGACCCCCGAAGGCACCCCTGCGCGAAGGCGGCAGTCTAGCATTGCCCGCGTGCCGGATCTGACGCGCAACGCGGTCGAGGTGCTGCCTGAGGGCAGGCTCGCGGAGCAGCTCCGCGGCGGCTCGCCGCTGCGAGTCAAGCTCGGCATCGACCCGACCACTGCCGACATTCACCTGGGCCACACCGTGGTCCTGGAGAAGCTCGCCGAGTTCCAGCGCGAGGGCCACCAGGTCGTCCTCATCATCGGCGACTTCACCGCCCGGGTCGGCGACCCGAGCGGCCGCTCCACTGCTCGGCCGCTTCCCTCTGCGGAGGAGATCGACAGCAACGCCGCCACTTACCAGGAGCAGGCGTTCAAGGTCCTGGACCGCGAGCGCACCGAGGTGCGGCGTAACAGCGAGTGGCTGAGGATGGAGCCCGAGGCGCTGCTCGGTCTGCTCGCCCAGACGACCGTGGCGCGGTTGCTGGAGCGCGACGACTTCCAGAAGCGGCTTGGTGCCGGGGCACCGATCGCGGCGCTGGAGCTGCTCTACCCGCTGCTGCAGGGATACGACTCGGTGGCGGTCGAGGCCGACCTGGAGCTGGGGGGGACCGACCAGAAGTTCAACCTGCTGTTCGGCCGCGACATCCAGAGCGCCTACGGCCAGAAGCCGCAATCGATCATGACGATGCCGATCCTGGTCGGCACCGACGGCGCCCAGAAGATGAGCAAGTCCCTCGACAACTACGTCGGCGTCACCGACGCCCCGGAGGAGATGTTCGGGCGGCTGATGAGCATCCCCGACGAGGCGATGGCCGAGTACTACCGGCTGCTGCTTGGCGCCGACCGGCCCGACGGTCCGCCGAACGAGGCGAAGCGCAAGCTGGCGCGGCGACTCGTCGCCCGCTTTCATGACGAAGAGGCGGCGGCAGCCGCGGAGGAGCACTTCAACCGCCTCTTCGTCGACCGCGGCGCGCCCGAGGAGATGCCGGACGTGGCGCTGGGCGACTACCTCCAGGACGGCGACGGTCTCGTCCACCTGCCGCGGCTGATCGGCGGCGCCTTCGAGATCTCGACCAGCGAGGGCCGCCGCCTGATCCAGCAGGGAGGGGTCAAGCTCGACGGCGAGCCGGTGCCGCCGGACTCGCTGGACATCGCAGCCAGCGCCCTCGACGGCCGCGTGCTCCAGGTCGGCAAGCGGCGCTTCTGCAGGCTGCGCTCGAGCCTCTAGGCAAAGCGCCGCCGCAGCGCTATACTCCCCCGTCCTTCTGGGGATGCCCCGTGCCTCCCCATGCGTGAAGAGCGACGAGTCCCGTCGCAGAGGCGCAACGGTCTTTGAAAACTGAGCAGCGTGCACCCCGTGGACCCGTTAAACGGTCTGCGGGTTGTTTGAGCCCGATCCACTCGGTTGCGTCAGCGTTACCGAGTGGTCTGATTTACCCGTCATGCCGGTCACCGAGTTTGTGTACCCGGTGGCCAGCCAGGCATGGCAACTCTCTGAAGAAGTAACTTTCACGGAGAGTTTGATCCTGGCTCAGGACGAACGCTGGCGGCGTGCTTAACACATGCAAGTGGTGCGACGAACCAGGGCTTGCCCTGGGGCCAAGCCGCGAACGGGTGAGTAACACGTGGGTAATCTGCCCCGATGACCGGGACAACCCGAGGAAACTCGGGCTAATACCGGATGTGGTGCACAGGCATAAGCTTGTGTACTAAAGGAAGCTTCGGCCTCCGCATTGGGAGGAGCCCGCGGCCCATTAGCTTGTTGGTGGGGTCAAGGCCTACCAAGGCGACGATGGGTAGCTGGTCTGAGAGGACGATCAGCCACACTGGGACTGAGACACGGCCCAGACTCCTACGGGAGGCAGCAGTGGGGAATCTTGCGCAATGCGCGAAAGCGTGACGCAGCAACGCCGCGTGGGGGAAGACGGCCTTCGGGTTGTAAACCCCTTTCAGGAGGGACGAAGGTTCACCGGTGAATAGCCGTGTGGATTGACGGTACCTCCACAAGAAGCTCCGGCTAACTACGTGCCAGCAGCCGCGGTAATACGTAGGGAGCAAGCGTTGTCCGGAATCATTGGGCGTAAAGCGCGCGTAGGTGGCTTCATAAGTCCGCTGTGAAAGTCAAAGGCTCAACCTTTGAAAGCCGGTGGATACTGTGAAGCTAGAGTCCGGAAGAGGCGAGTGGAATTCCTGGTGTAGCGGTGGAATGCGCAGATATCAGGAGGAACACCAATAGCGAAGGCAGCTCGCTGGGACGGTACTGACACTGAGGCGCGAAAGCGTGGGGAGCGAACAGGATTAGATACCCTGGTAGTCCACGCCGTAAACGATGGGCACTAGGTGTGGGAGGTGTCGACTCCTCCCGTGCCGTCGCTAACGCACTAAGTGCCCCGCCTGGGGAGTACGGCCGCAAGGCTAAAACTCAAAGGAATTGACGGGGGCCCGCACAAGCAGCGGAGCATGTGGTTTAATTCGACGCAACGCGAAGAACCTTACCTGGGCTTGACATGTAGGTGACCGCCATGGAGACATGGCTTTCCTTCGGGACACCTTCACAGGTGGTGCATGGCTGTCGTCAGCTCGTGTCGTGAGATGTTGGGTTAAGTCCCGCAACGAGCGCAACCCCCGTTCCATGTTGCCAGCATTCAGTTGGGGACTCATGGGAGACTGCCGGTGACAAACCGGAGGAAGGTGGGGATGACGTCAAGTCATCATGCCCCTTATGTCCAGGGCTACACACGTGCTACATTGGCGCATACAAAGGGCAGCAATACCGCGAGGTGGAGCAAATCCCATAAAGTGCGCCTCGGTTCGGATTGGAGGCTGAAACTCGCCTCCATGAAGGTGGAGTTGCTAGTAATCGCGGATCAGCAATGCCGCGGTGAATACGTTCCCGGGCCTTGTACACACCGCCCGTCACACCACGAAAGCGAGCAACACCCGAAGCCGGTGGCCTAACCGCAAGGAGGGAGCCGTCGAAGGTGGGGCCCGTGATTGGGGTGAAGTCGTAACAAGGTAGCCGTAGCGGAAGCTGCGGCTGGATCACCTCCTTTCTAGGGAGAATTTCTCTAGAACGTCGACCGGGTTCAGTTCGCCAATCTTCGGATTGGTGAGGACGCTGCTCAGTTTTGAGAGACCACCCATGGGAGAACCCCGTGGGTGCGCCTCGGTGGACCTTGAAAACTGCACAAGTGCCAATATTTGGGTAATTAATTAACGACCCGGACACTTCGGTGTACGGGTCGCTCACCGTCAAGATAGTAAGAGTTTACGGTGGATGCCTTGGCACCAGGAGTCGATGAAGGACGTGGACGGCTGCGATAAGCCGCGGTTAGGCGCTGAACAGCCTTTGACCCGCGGATCTCCGAATGGGAAAACCCGGCGCCGGTAATGCGGCGTCATCCGGTGGTGAATTCATAGCCGCCGGGGGTGAACCGGGCGAACTGAAACATCTAAGTAGCCCGAGGAATAGAAATCAACCGAGACTCCCTTAGTAGTGGCGAGCGAAAGGGGATCAGCCCAAACCTGACAGGTGTAAGCGAGCACGCGTTGCCTGTCGGGGGTTGTAGGACGTCATGCCCGAGCCGTGCTTGGCTCGGCGACAGTTACAAAATCAGGTGTTAGCCGAAGCGAGTGGAACCTCGCACCACAGAGGGCAATCGTCCCGTAGGCGAAAACGCACTGATCTGTCGATTGATGTTCCTGAGTAGGACCGCACCCGTGAAACGCGGTCTGAACCTGGGGGGACCACCCTCCAAGGCTAAGTACTACCTGGTGACCGATAGTGAACTAGTACCGTGAGGGAAAGGTGAAAAGCACCCCTGAAGGGGAGTGAAATAGTACCTGAAACCGTAGACTTACAAGTGGTCGGAGCACCTTCGGGTGTGACGGCGTGCTTTTTGCATAACGAGCCGGCGAGTTACTCGTCAGTGGCAAGGTTAAGCGATGAGCGGAGCCGCAGCGAAAGCGAGTCTGAATAGGGCGACACAGTCACTGGCGGTAGACCCGAAACTGAGCGAGCTATCCATGGGCAGGCTGAAGCGGGGGTAAGACCTCGTGGAGGGCCGAACCGACCTAGGTTGAAAACTGGGCGGATGACCTGTGGATCGGAGTGAAAGGCTAATCAAGCTCAGAGATATCTGGTTCTCTCCGAAATATATTTAGGTATAGCCTCGAGTATTTGCGTTGCGGCCGTAGAGCACTGTTTGGATTAGGGGCCCTACCAGGTTACCGACTTCAGGCAAACTCCGAAGACCGTTACGGTTAACTCGGGAGTCAGTGTGCGGGGGATAAACTTCGTACGCGAGAGGGAAACAACCCAGACCATCAGCTAAGGACCCTAAGTGCTAGCTAAGTGGCAAACGATGTCCGAATGCAGAGACAACCAAGAGGTTGGCTTAGAAGCAGCCACCCTTGAAAGAGTGCGTAACAGCTCACTGGTCAAGTGTTCGGGCGCGGATAATTCAACGGGGCTCAAGCTAGCCTCCGAAGCTATGGGTGTGCAGGCCTGCGGGCTCTGTACGCGGTAGGAGAGCGTTCCAGCTGCGTGAAGCGGATGCGTAAGCCTTCGTGGAGCGGCTGGAAGTGAGAATGCCGGCATGAGTAACGATAGAGGGGTGAGACTCCCCTCCACCGATTGTCCAAGGTTTCCTGAGTAAAGTTCGTCTGCTCAGGGTTAGTCGGGACCTAAGGCGAGGCCGAAAGGCGTAGCCGATGGCCAACAGGTTGATATTCCTGTACCACGTCGATTCCGTTATGACCGATGGGGGGACGGGGAAGGGTAAGGGAACCCAGGCGATGGTTGTCCTGGGGCAAGCACGTAGCCAGTCGCTGTAGGGAAATCCGCAGCGGCGTTTTGACGCGAGGTGCGATGCCAGCTGGCTTGACCGCCGGCAAGTCCCCGATCCCATGCCTCCAAGAAAAGCCTCTAGGCAGGATTCGCGTGCCCGTACCGATAACCGACACAGGTGGACAAGTAGAACATACTGAGGTGAGCGAGCTAACTCTCGTTAAGGAACTCGGCAAAATCGTCCCGTAACTTCGGGAGAAGGGACGCCCCGGTAGGGTGAACTCCGTACGGAGGGAGCCTGAGGGGGCCGCAGTGAATTGGTCCAACCGACTGTTTACCAAAAACACAGGCCTCTGCTAAGTCGCAAGACGACGTATAGGGGCTGACGCCTGCCCGGTGCCGGAAGGTTACGCGGACTTGTTAGCGCTTCGGCGCGAAGCAATGAAGCTAAGCCCCGGTAAACGGCGGCCGTAACTATAACGGTCCTAAGGTAGCGAAATTCCTTGTCGGGTAAGTTCCGACCTGCACGAATGGCGTAACGAGTTGGACGCTGTCTCAACGAGAGGCTCGGTGAAATTAAAGTCTCGGTGAAGATGCCGAGTACCCGCAGAAAGACGGAAAGACCCCGTGAACCTTTACTGCAACTTGATATTGGAGTCTGGGGTATCTCGCTCAGGATAGGTGGGAGACTGTGAACCAGCGGCTTTGGCTGCTGGGGAGTCACCCTTGAGATACCACCCTTGGTAGTCTGGGCTTCTAACACCGCGCCGTAATCCGGGTGGTGAACAGTGTCAGGTGGGCAGTTTGACTGGGGCGGTCGCCTCCTAAAGAGTAACGGAGGCGCCCAAAGGTTCCCTCAGCACGGTTGGAAATCGTGCGTAGAGTGTAAAGGCAACAAGGGAGCTTGACTGCGAGACCGACGGGTCGAGCAGGAACGAAAGTTGGGCTTAGTGATCCGGCGGTTGCAAGTGGAAGCGCCGTCGCTCAACGGATAAAAGGTACTCCGGGGATAACAGGCTTATCGGTTCCAAGAGTCCACATCGACGAACCGGTTTGGCACCTCGATGTCGGCTCGTCGCATCCTGGGGCTGGAGTAGGTCCCAAGGGTTGGGCTGTTCGCCCATTAAAGCGGTACGCGAGCTGGGTTCAGAACGTCGTGAGACAGTTCGGTCCCTATCTTCTGTGGGCGTTGGAGAGTTGAGAGGAGTCATCCCTAGTACGAGAGGACCGGGATGAACGTGCCGCTGGTGTATCTGTTGTCCTGCCAAGGGCATCGCAGGTTAGCTACGCACGGAACGGATAACCGCTGAAAGCATCTAAGCGGGAAGCCGTCCTCGAGATGAACTCTCCCATCCCCTTGAGGGAGTAAGACCCCTGGTAGACCACCAGGTTGATAGGCCGGCGGTGTAAGCGCAGTGATGTGCTCAGCCGACCGGTACTAATGGGTCGAGGGCTTGACGGATATTTATTTCTTACCCATGAGGCACTTGTGCAGTTTTCAAGCTCCACCGGGGCGTTGTCTCGCAAAATTCCGGTGGCGCATAGCGAGGGGGAGACACCTCTTCCCATTCCGAACAGAGTAGTTAAGCCCCTCAGCGCCGATGGTACTTGGAGGGCAACCTCCTGGGAGAGTAGGTCGCCGCCGGTTCTTTCTTTATGCGGTCCGCGACGGAATGGGTCGCGGACCGCTAACGCTCTTCTGGCGATGGCGCTTGCCATCGGATTCGCACGCTCGGGGAGTTCTCCCAACGGGCTCCAGCCCGTACTCCCCGAGGGTGGCGAAGTCGATCAAGAGGTCGAAAGTGTCGGCCAGACGGCCGGCGATGGATTTCGTTGAATCGAACATGGGTTCGTAATTTAGGAGGGGCCTCGGACGGCATTGCGATTCTGCAACGGGGCTTGCACCGGGGCGGCGAAGTCGAGGACGAGCTTGGCGGTCAGAGCGGGCTTCTCGACGTTGGGGGAGTGGCCTGAACCGGCGATCAAGCGGGTCTTCACCCCGGGCACGGTCTTTGCGTATTCGGCCAAGGCGCCGGCAGGCCCGTCGATGATCTGCTCCTCGGCCCCCATCAGCACCATCAAGGGCATGCCGGTCCGCCGCATGCGCTCGTCGAGCCCCGTCTCGTCGACGAAGGCCTCGGATTCGGTCGGCGAGTCATCGTAGGAGGTGAAGGTCATCCGCTTGACGTCCTCGACGAAGGCGTCGGGGACGTCGAACCCGGGAGCGAAGGCGACACCGAGCCCGTTGCGGACGGCGAAGTCCATCTTGATGTTCCAGAGCGCCTCGCCGATCACCGGGGAGAAGGCGAGCCCGGCGACGAACCCAAGGCTCGAGCGCGAGTGGTCGGGTGCGGTATCGATAATCACCACGCGGTCGACCAGCTCCGGAGCGGTCTCGGCCAGAGCGACCGAGACGGCTCCGCCGAGGGAGTGGCCAACCACCTCCGCCTTGCGGACCCCGAGGCGCCGCAGCGCCTGCGCGACCACCGTCGCCTGGTCAGGCGGGGCGTAGCCCGACTCGGGCTTTTCCGAGCCGCCGTGGCCGAGCAGGTCGATCGCGACGACCCGGTGGCGCCGTTCCAGTGCCGGCCGCATCCCGTCCCACCAGTCGATCGCGCAGCTGAAGCAGTGGATCAGCACGATCGGCGACCCGTTTCTCGGTCCTCCTTCGACGACCTGAACCTCGCCGCCGGGCAAGTCGAGCAGGCGACCGCCGGGGAACGTCACCGCGGCTGCCTTGGTCTTGCCGTCCGTGATCACGGCGTTGACGCCCAGCACCACCGCCACGGTGGCCACGATCCCGATTCCGATCTTCCAGCCTCTGCCCATCCTGGCCGTTACCCTAGCCGGCTTCATGGAGAAATTCGTGATCCAGGGCGGCGCGCCGCTCTCCGGCGAGCTGACCGTAGCCGGCAACAAGAACGCGGCCCTGCCGATCCTCGCCGCCTGCCTGCTCACCGAGGAGGAGCTGCTACTGCACCGGGTGCCGCGGATCCGCGACACCGAGGCTCAGATCGCGCTGCTCGTGCAGCTTGGGGTCGAGGCGGAGTGGGTCGCCGACAACAGCGTCCGGCTCTGTGCCCGGGGCGTCTCCGAGGCGGTGGTCGACGAGGAACTCTCGCGGCAGATCCGCGCCTCGTTCCTGCTCGCCGGCCCGCTGCTCGCCCGCTTCGGCGAGGCCCGGATGCCGCCGCCCGGCGGCGACTTCATCGGCCGCCGCCGCCTCGACGCCCACCTCGACGCCTTCCGCGACCTCGGCGCCCGGGTGGACGGCCGGCGCTGGATCGAGCTGACCGCGCCCAGCGGCCTCTGCGCCTGCGAGATCTTCATGGACGAGCCCTCGGTGATGGGCACCGAGAACGCCCTGATGGCCGCCGCGCTCACCCCCGGCGCGACGAAGATCTCCAACGCCGCCTGCGAGCCCCACGTACAGGACCTCGCCCGGCTGCTGACGCGGATGGGGGCCACGGTCGACGGCATCGGCTCCAACGTGATGACGGTCAACGGGCGCGACCAGCTCGGCGGCGCCGAGCACACGATCTCCCCCGACCACATCGAGGTCGGCAGCTTCATGGCCCTCGCCGCGGCGACCGGCGGCGAACTCCGCATCCGCGATGTTGAACCGGCGGACCTGGTGATGGTCCGGCGCCAATTCCGCCGCCTCGGGCTGCGCTCGGAGATCGAGGGGACCGACGTGATCGTCCCGCCCGAACAGCGGCTCGAGATCGAATCGGACATCGGCGACGCGATCTCCAAGGTCGAGGACGGGCCCTGGCCGGCGTTCCCTGCCGACCTCACCTCGATCGCGCTGGCGCTCGCCACCCAGGCGCACGGCGAGATCCTGATCTTCGAGAAGATGTTCGAGAACCGCCTCTTCTTCGTCGACAAGCTGGTCGCGATGGGCGCTCGGATCACGCTCTGCGATCCCCACCGGGCGATCGTCAGCGGTCCGAGCCGGCTTCACGGCGAGCGGGTCGAGAGCCCCGACATCCGTGCCGGGATGGCGATGCTCATCGCCGCTCTGGCGGCCGAGGGAACCTCGGAGATCGGCAACATCCGCCAGATCGACCGCGGCTACGAGCAGATCGACGAGCGACTGCGCGGCCTCGGCGCCCAGATTGAACGGGTCTCTGCCGAGACCCCCGCGTAACCGGTCCCACCGCCGATCTCTCGTAAGGTCCGGCGGATGATCCACCCGATTCCCCCAGGCACGCGCGACGTGCTCCCCGACGAGATGCGGGAGCTGCGCAACCTCCACCTTGCCCTGATCGGGGTCTTTGAGGAACGCGGGTTCGGCGAGGTCTCAACGCCGGCAATCGAGTACGACGACGTACTCGGGGTCGGCGACGGCCGCGCGGCCGAAAGCGCCTACCGGTTCTTCGGCGAGAGCGGCGATCTTTTGGCGCTGCGCTCCGACATGACCGTGCCGATCGCGCGCCTGGTCTCCAGCCGGTTCTCCGGGGCCGAGACGCCCGTCCGCCTCTGCTACCTGGCCAGCGCCTACCGGGCGGTGCGCCCGCAGCGCGGCCAGATGCGCGAATTCGTCCAGGCCGGTGTCGAGCTGATCGGCGCCCCTGCGCCGCAGGGGACCGTCGAGGTGATCGAGGTCCTGGAGGCCGCGCTAGACGCCGTTGGGCTTGACCGAGCGGTGATCGGCCTCGGCGACGCCGACCTCTACCGCCAGCTGCTTACCGAGTTCGGGATCGAAGGCGAGGCCCGCGACTCGGTCCTCGCCCGCCTCGCCGCGCACGACCTGGTCGGCCTCGAGGCGGAGCTCTCCGAAGTCGAGGGGATCGGCGATGAGCAGGTCGCGACCTGCGTCGCCCTCTCCCAGCTGCGCGGCGGCAGCGAGGTGCTCGAGCAGGCCCGCAGCCTCGGCGGCGTCGCGGTGGAGCGCGCCACGGCCCGCCTCGGTGAGACGCTCGAGGGGCTGCGCGAGCGCGGGGCCGCGGACCGCGTCCAGATCGACCTCGGGCTGCTGCGCGACCTCGGCTACTACAGCGGCGCCATCCTCGAGGTCTACGACCCCGCGCTCGGCCACATCCTCGGCGGCGGCGGCCGTTACGACGGCCTGATGAAGCGGTTCGGGCTCGACCTGCCGGCAGCGGGATTCGCCCTCTACCTGGAGCGCGTCCACGTCGCCCAGATGGAGGAGGAATCGCGGCGCGGGAGGGAGGAGGCATGACCTTCGAGGTCGCCGGCAGCCGCGCCAAGACCGACGGGCCGCTGAAGCTTGCGGTGCCCCGCGGCGCCCTTTTCGCCGAGACCCTCGACGTCCTCGACGCCGCCGGCGTCGACACCGCCGAGCTGCGCGGCGACTCCCGCGCGCTGATCTTCGAGACCGACGGGCTGACCCTGGTGACGATGCGCCCCTCCGACGTCCCCACCTACGTCGAGGCCGGTGCCGCCGACGTCGGCATCACCGGCAAGGACGTGCTGCTGGAGCAGGCCGACCGGGTCGTCTACGAGCTGCTCGATCTCGGCTTCGGGCGGTGTCGGATGGTGCTCGCCGGGCGCAAGGGCGACGCTCGCCTCGGCGAAGCGCAGCGCCGGCTCGGGATGATGCGGATCGCGACCAAGTACCCGCGGATCGCCGAGCGCCACTTCGAGTCCACCGGCCGCCAGGTCGAGGTGATCGAGGTCAAGGGCTCGGTCGAGCTGGCGCCGTTGATCGGCCTCGGCGACGGCATCGTCGACCTGGTCGCCACCGGTCGCACGCTGGAGGAGAACGACCTCGAGGTCCGCGAGGAGATCCTCGACTGCACCGCGCGCTTCGTCGCCAACCGGGTCGCCCACAAGCTGCGGGGCGCCGAGGTCGACGAGCTGACCGCGAAGCTGCGAGACGCGGTGGCGAAATGAGGGCGCGCCGCTTCGAGTGGGAGGGGCCGGTAGCGACCGCATCTGCGATCCGCGCCTGGAGCGCGGAGTCGGCGGCCGAGGTCGACGTTGGCTCGATCGAACGGGAGGTTCGCGAGGGCGGCGACGAGGCGGTCTTGCGCTTGACCGCCCGCTTCGACGCCACCGAGACCCCGCCCGCGGCGCTGCGAGTCGAGCCGGGGGTGGCCGCTGCCGCACTCGACGATCTCGCTTTGCCGCTACGCCAGGCGCTCGATGCCGCTGCCGCCAACATCCGTCTCGTCGCCGATGCCCAGCTGGGGACCGATGTCCGGGTCGAGCTTCCAGAGGGCCACTCGGTGAAGGTCCGGGAGGTGCCGGTGTCCGCGGCCGGCATCTACGCACCCGGCGGCCGTGCCGCCTATCCCTCCAGCGTCTTGATGTGCGCGATACCCGCGCGGGTCGCCGGCGTCGAGCGGATCGCCCTCGCCTCGCCGCCGGGGCCGGACGGTCGTCTGCACCCGCTCGTGCTCGCCGCCGCGGCGCTCTGCGAGGTCGACGAGCTCTACGCGATGGGCGGTGCCCAGGCGATCTTCGCGCTTGCCTACGGGACCGAGACGATCGCGCCGGTCGACGTCATTGCCGGCCCCGGCAACGCCTGGGTACGGGAGGCCAAGCGCGCTGTCTACGGCCAGGTCGGGATCGACTCGCTTGCCGGGCCCTCGGAGCTGATGGTGGTCGCCGGGCACGACACCGACCCCGAGTGGGCGGCCCTCGACCTCTGCGCGCAGGCCGAGCACGGTGTTGACAGCCCGTTGGTCGTCGCCGCGGTCGAGGAGCACGTGCTCGAAGCGATCGCCACCACTACCGAGAAGGCGGCAGCGGAGCGGCCAAACGTCGCCGAGGCGCCCCTGGCGCTGCTCCACGTCCCAGACATGGAGGCCGCGATCGACCTCGCCAATGCCTACGCCCCCGAGCACCTGGAGCTGCTGGAGGAGGACGCGGCGCTGCTTGCCGACCGGGTCACCACCGCCGGTTGTGTCTTCGCCGGCCGCCATGGCGCCACCGCCTTCGGCGACTACGTCGCCGGCTCCAACCACGTCCTGCCGACCGGCGGAGCCGGTCGCTTCTCGGGCCCGCTCGGGCCCGCTGCCTTCCGCCGCCGCATCGCCACGGTCGAGGTCGGAGCCGAGGCAGCTGCCACCCTGGCGCCGCACGTCGACACCCTCGCTCGCGCCGAGGGCTTCCCCGTCCACGCCGAGTCGGCGATGATTAGGCGATGAGCAGAACCGCGAACAAGCAGCGGCAGACCGCCGAGACCCAGATCGAGCTCTCGCTCGACCTCGACGGTGGCGAGGCGAGCGCCGAGACCGGGGTCGGCTTCCTCGACCACATGCTCGACCTGCTGGCGCGTCACGGCCGCCTCGGCCTGAAGATCGAGGCCAACGGCGACCTGGAGACCGGCGCCCACCACACGGTCGAGGACGTCGGCATCGTGCTCGGCCAGGCGCTCGACGAGGCGCTCGGTGATCGGACCGGCATCCGGCGCTACGGCTCCGCCGTGGTGCCGATGGACGAGTCGTTGGCCGAGTGCGCGATCGACATCTCCGGCAGGCCGCTGTGCGTGTTCGATGCCGAGCTGCCGGCGACCTCGATCGCAGGCTTCGACACCGAGCTGGCGGAGGAGTTCTTCCGCGCTGTCGCCAACGGCGCCAAGCTGACCCTGCACGTCAACGTCCGGTACGGCAGCAACGCCCATCACATGATCGAGGCCTGCTTCAAGGCCTTCGCGCGGGCGCTCCGGGTCGCTGTGTCGATCGACCCGGAGGAGTCCGGCGTGCCATCGACCAAGGGGACGCTGAGCGAATGAGCGCCCGGATCGCGATTCTCGATTACGGGATGGGCAACCTGCGCTCGGTCGAGAAGGCGCTTGAGCACGTCGGTGCGGTCGCGACGATCACCTATGACCCGGGTGAGGTCCGCGCCGCCGACGGTCTGATCCTGCCCGGCGTGGGCGCATTCCCGCGGGCGATGGAGCGGATCGGGGAGCGCGGCATCGACGAGCTGATCGCCGAGTGCCGCGACGCCGGTGTGCCGATCCTCGGCATCTGCCTCGGCCTGCAGCTGCTCTTCGACTCGACCACCGAGCTGGGCGGCGCGCGGGGACTGGGGCTGCTCGACGGCCCGGTTACCGAGCTCGAGGCCGACGGGCTGAAGGTTCCGCACATCGGCTGGTCGCCGGTCCGGTGGGAGCGGGATTCCCGACTCACCGACGGGATCGAGTCCGAGACGCCGTTCTACTTCGTCCACACCTTCGCACCGGCGCCCGAGTCGGGTGAGCTGCTCGGCAGCGCCGCATACGGCGCCCGCTTCGCCTGCGCGGCGGAGCGCGACAACGTCTTCGGCGTCCAGTTCCACCCCGAGAAGTCGAGCGCCGCCGGGCTGCGGCTGCTCTCCAACTTCGCCGGAGTCTGCGCGTCGGTCCCGGCGTGACGCTCCCGGCGGCGTGATCCTCTACCCGGCCATCGACATCCGCGACGGCCACGCCGTGCGGCTGCTGCAGGGCGATTACGAGCGCGAGACGGTGTACGACGCCGACCCTGTCGACGCGGCGCGGCGGTGGGCCGACGAAGGCGCCGAGTTCCTCCATGTCGTGGATCTCGACGGGGCGAAGGCAGGGGAGCCGCGGAACTTGGAGGCGGTAAGAAGGATCGCCGCGGCCGTGGAGTGCCCGATCCAAGTCGGCGGTGGGCTGCGCGACTCGGCAGCGGTCGAGTCGGTGCTCGATGCCGGCGCGGCGCGCGTCGTAATCGGGACGGCGGCGCTGCGGGACCCGGAGTTCCTTGCGGAGGCGCTGGGCGCTCACGGGGAGCGCGTTGTGGTGTCGGTCGATGCGAAAGAGGGACGCGTCGCCCTCGAGGGATGGACCGAAGCAGGTGAGGAGACGGTGGTCGAGGCCGTGTCTGAGCTGAGCTCCCGGGGCGTGGCGAGATTCCTCTGCACCGCAATCGAGGTCGACGGCACGATGGAGGGCCCGGCCGTTGAGGAGCTGGGGCGGATTGCCGCCGCTACCGACGCCCAAGTCATCGCCTCAGGAGGTGTCGGGGACCTTGCGCATCTCAGAGCGCTCGCCGACGCCGCCGCTCCCAACATTGAAGGAGCCATCGTCGGTCGCGCCCTCTACGAGCGCCGCTTCACCGCCGCCGAGGCAATCGCGGCATTGGCGACTTAGTGTCCTATATGGCCACAAAGTCGCCAATCTAGGCTGTGACCATGGTCTTGAAGCGCGTAATCCCTTGCCTCGACGTCGACGCCGGCCGCGTCGTCAAGGGGACGAACTTCGTTGGGTTGCGTGACGCGGGCGATCCCGTTGAGCTTGCGGAACGCTATGACGCCGAGGGAGCTGACGAGTTGGTGTTCCTCGATATCACCGCGTCGCATGAGAAGAGAGACACGATCGTGGAGCTGGCGCGCCGGACCGCGGACAACGTCTTCATCCCCTTCACGATCGGCGGCGGTATCCGGTCGGTGGAGGATGCCCAAGCGGTTCTCGACGCCGGCGCCGACAAGGTCTCGGTTAACTCCTCGGCGCTCGCCCGTCCGGAGCTCCTCAGCGAGCTGGCGGCGCAGTTTGGGGCGCAGTGCGTCGTCATCGCAATTGACGCCCAACGCGAGGACGATGGTTGGGGCGTTTACGTCAACGGCGGCCGCAAGAGGGTCGAGGGACGAGAGGCGGTCGCCTGGGCAGAAGAGGCCGTCGAACGGGGGGCCGGGGAGGTGTTGCTAACCAGCATGGACCGCGACGGGACCAGCGACGGCTATGAGCTGGAGCTGACTCGCGCGGTTGCCGACGCAGTGTCGGTGCCGGTGATCGCCTCCGGCGGTGCCGGTGAACTCGGGCACCTCAGCGAGGCGATCCTCGAGGGGGGAGCCGACGCGGTGCTGGTCGCCACGCTCTTCCACTACGGCCACCACCGGGTCCGCGAGGCGAAGGACCGACTCGCCGCCGACGGGATTCCCGTCCGCCTCTGAGATGCCCACCGAGAACCTTGCCGAGGAGCTGCGCGCCGCCCATCCGGAGCTGGACGCAGTTCGCGCGGCGGCGGCGGAGCCTGTGTACCTCGTCGGCGGCGGCATCCGCGACCTCTTGCTCGGCCGCGGCCGCTCCGACGTCGACCTGGTCGTCGTCGGCGACCCGGTGGCGTTGGCGGAGCGGCTCGGCAGCACGGTTGTCGCCGAGGAAGAGCGCTTCGGCACCGCCAAGGTGGAGCTCGACGGCCACGTCGTGGACATAGCGACGGCGCGAACCGAGACCTACCCGCACCCCGGCGCGCTGCCGGTGGTCGAGCCGGCGGCGAGCATCGAGCCCGACCTCGCCCGTCGCGACTTCACGATCAACGCGATGGCGATGAGGCTCGGCGATGAGGCCGAGCTGATCGACCCGCACGGAGGCCGCGACGACCTCGAGCGGGGCCACCTACGGATCCTTCACACCGACTCATTTATCGACGACCCCACTCGGGCGATACGCGCCGCCCGCTACGCCTCGCGTCTCGGCTTCTCCCTGGAGCCAGAGACGGAGCGACTGCTGCGGGCCACGAACCTCAGCGCTGTCTCCGAAGACCGCCGCCGGGCCGAGCTGATGCGCCTCGCCTCGGAACCGAACGGGCCCGATGGCCTGGAGCTGCTGGCGGAGTGGGGACTACTGGACCTCCGCGAGGGCGGCCTCGATCTGGCGAGGAGCGTCGCGGCCCTGCTCGCCTCAAAGCCATGGAGCAGCGAGGCCGAGCGCGCCCCGGCGCTGATCGCCGCCGCGCTCGGCCCGAGCGGGGGAGAGGCGGCGCTGGCCGCCGCGGCTCCGCCGCGACCTTCCGAGGCGGTCGAGCTGGCACGCGCGCAAACCCCGGTCGAGCTGGTCTTGGCCCGCGCCCTCGGCGCTGCGTGGCTCGATCGCTACATCGAGGAGTGGCGTTCGGTTGCCCTGGAAATCGACGGGTCCGACTTGCTCGCCGCCGGCATCCCCGAGGGCCCAGCCCTCGGCCGCGGCCTGCAAGCGGCGCTGCGGCGCAAGCTCGATGGCGAGATCGACGGTCGCGAGGAGGAGCTCGCAGCGGCGTTGGACGCTGTGCGAGACGACTGAACCCCTCGCATCTGATTTGTTAGAGGGATGGAATGGCGCGAAGCCGACGGAGTGCGGTGGCTGGAGGCCGACCTCGGCAACGCCCGCGCGGCCTTCTCGACCCGGCTCGGCGGGGTCAGCGAGGCGCCCTTCGACAGCCTCAACCTCGGCATCCTCACCGACGACGCCAACGAGGCCGTTGCCGAGAACCGGCACCGGCTCGCCGCGGCGCTCTCGCTCGACCCTGAGCGAGTCCCGATCGCCCTGCAGGTCCACGGCGCCGACCTGGCGCGCCACTCAGCCCCTCAGCAGCCGAGCCCGTTCGCGCATCCCGGCGACGACCTGCCGAGCGCCGACGGCCACGTCGTCACCGTGCAAGGCCTGGCGCCGCTCGTCTTCGTCGCCGACTGCCTGCCGGTGGCGCTATCGGGCCCGGGCGGCGTAGCGATGCTGCACTGCGGATGGCGCGGCCTGGCCGGTGGCATCGTCGCCGGGGGCGCCGAGGCGGTGGGGGCGACGGATGCGGCGATCGGGCCCGGGATCGGGCCCTGCTGCTACGAGGTGGGGGAGGAGGTGTTCGCGAACTTCGCCGAGCTCGGCGACGGTGTGGCCGAGGACGGGATGCTCGACCTGCCCGAGGTCGCGCGGCGAAAGCTGCGCCGGGCCGGGGTGGAGCGGACCGAGTCGGCGGGGCTCTGTACCTCCTGCGAAGCGGAGCTGTTCTTCTCCCACCGCCGCGACCGCGGCGTCACCGGCCGCCAGGCCGGTCTCGTCTGGCTGACCGA
The DNA here is from genome assembly GCA_963832155.1 of uncultured Actinomycetes bacterium. Lineage (GTDB taxonomy): Bacteria > Actinomycetota > Thermoleophilia > Solirubrobacterales > 70-9 > VAYN01. Next base: position 1,827,193 of record CAWHTB010000002.1, on the reverse strand, counting down.
GGAGAGCTGAGATGCCCGGCCTGATCCACGGGATCGACCCGGCCAAGGTCGCAGCCAACCTCGAGCAGGTGCGGGCCGAGGTCGGCGACGGGGTCGAGATCCTTGTCGCCTGCAAGTACGTCCCGGTCGAGGAGATGGGTGCGCTGGCCGAGGCGGGGGTGCGCCTGGTCGGCGAGAACCGCCAGCAGGACCTCGGCGCCAAGCACGAGCGCTGGGGGGACGCCTTCGAGTGGGACTTCATCGGCAACCTGCAGAGCCGCAAGGTCAAGCAGGTGCTGCCGTTGTGCCGGCTGATCCACTCGGTCGCCACCGACTCCGTACTTGCCCAGCTCGGTCGCCATGGGGATGCCGAGACCGAAGTGCTGGTCGAGGTCAACATCGCCGCCGAGGAGGGGAAGGGCGGCGTCGACCCGGAGGATCTGCCGGCATTCCTCGAGCGGTGCCCGGTCCGGGTCGGGGGACTGATGACGATGCCCCCCTTCAGCGAGGATCCCGAGGCCTCCCGGCCCCACTTTTCGCGCCTCGCCGAGCTCGCCGCCGCCAACGGCCTAGAGCGGCTATCGATGGGCACTTCGCAGGACTGGCGGGTCGCCGTCGAGGAGGGCGCGACGATCATCCGGCTCGGCACCGCTCTATTCGTGTGAATCGGCGCTAATCTGGGCAGAATCGTCTAGAGGAGTCGGCCACCGGAGGCCGAATCAGGCTTGACATATGGCCCTAAGAGATACTTGGCATAGAGCGCTGGTGTATTTCGGTTTGGCCGAGGATCACGACTACGGCCCCGAATACGACGACGAGTTCGAACCTGAGACCGGCTCGGAGGAAGTCTTCGAGGCGCGCCGCGAGCGCGACCAGGGCTCGGTCCGCCGCCTGCCGACCTCTCGCCGTGCCCGCCGCGACGAGATCGACGACATCTTCGCCGACGACGAGCCGATCGCCGCCAGCCGCACCCGCACGCTGCGCCCGGTCGAGAACGGCAATGACATCCAGGTCCACCTGGTGATCCCCCGCAACTTCAACGACGCACAGCAGGTCGCCGACCAGTTCAAACGCTCGGTGCCGGTGATCCTCAACCTGCAGACTGCCGACCACGAGCTCTCCAAGCGGATGATCGACTTCTGCTCCGGTCTCACCTACGCGCTGGACGGCGGTATGCAACGGATCGCCGAGAAGATGTTCCTGCTGACGCCGCGCAACGTCGACGTCTCCGCCGAGGAAAAGGCGAGGCTGATCGACAAGGGCTTCTTCAACCAGTCCTAGCGGCGCCGCCCGAATAAGCTCCGCTGCATGATCGTTGGCTTTGTCGGTTCCGGCAGCATGGCCGCCGCGATGGCGCGCGGCTGGGCCGGCGAGTTCGAGCAGATGCTGTTCTCCGATTCCGGCTCCGGGCGGGCGGAGGCACTGGCGACGGAGCTGAGCGGCGCGGTCGCCTCGAACGCCGAGATCGCCGCCGAGGCCGATCTGGTCGTGCTCGCGGTCAAGCCCGCCGCGCTGGAACGGGTCGCACCAGAGCTGGCGGCGGCGGGCAGCGTGATCTCGGTCCTCGGCGCCACGCCCCTTGAGCGACTGTCCGCGGTGTTCCCGGACGCCGAAGTACTGCGCCTGATGCCGAACGTCGGGGTGGAGGTCCGCAAGGGCGTGCTCTGCGTCGCCGGAAAGGCGTCCGCGGAGGCGCGGGCGAAGCTGGAGTTGCTCGGACACGTGGTCGAGCTGCCCGATGAGGACTTCGACGAGGCGACCGCGATCATGGGCTGCGCACCTGCCTACCTTGCCCTGGCGGTCGAGGCACTGGCCGACGCCGGGGCGGCGGCCGGGCTCGACGCCGAGCTAGCCCGTGACCTCGTCGTCGAGACCACCGCCGGCACCGCCGAGCTGCTGCGGGTTCGCCATCCCGCCGACGTCCGCAAAGCGGTCGCCTCGCCTGGCGGCAGCACCGAGGCAGGGCTTGAAGCACTCGACCGCGAGGGGGCCCGGGCGGCGTTTGAGGCCGCGGTCGAGGCCTCATTGGAGAGGATGCGCGGATGATTCCGATGGCGCTGACCCGCGGGGACGTCGCCGACTACGTCGGCGCCCTGTTCCTCGTCTACATCATCTTGATCCTGCTCAACATCCTGATCTCCTGGATCCCGCGGATGCCCTACCACCCGGCTCTGCGCTCCGTCCTCGACTTCATCACCGAGACGACCAACCCGTTTCTCAACATCTTCCGGCGCATCTTGCCGCCGATCGGGGGCGGCGGCTTCGCGCTCGATCTCAGTCCGATGATCGCCCTGATCGTGCTCTTCATCGCCCGGGGGATCGTCACCGGCCTGATCGCAGGGTGACTGGCCCCGTCTCCCGCGCCTGGTGCCTGGCGGGCGCCCTCTGCGGGATCGTGGTGATCGCCGACCAGGTGGCGAAGGCGGCGGTCGAGGCTCACATCACGATCGGCGAGAAGATCGAGGTGCTCGGCCCGCTGAAGCTGACCCTGGCCCACAACCGCGGCGTCGCCTTCGGGCTCGCTGCCGGCGGTGGCGTCGTGCTCGTGCTGGTGACGCTGGCGGCTCTCGGCGTGGTCGGGTACCTGTTCGCCCGCGACCCGACCCGACCCGGGGCGTGGGTCGCGGCGGGCCTGCTTGCTGGCGGAGCGCTCGGCAACCTGGCCGACCGGATCCGGGCCGACGAGGTGACCGACTACATCTCGATATCGCCCTGGCCGCCGTTCAACCTGGCCGACGTGGCGATCACCCTCGGCGTCGTCCTGCTGGTCCTCACTCTCCTGCGCGAGCCCAAACCGGAGCCTGACAGTGGCTGAGCCCGCGTTGCGCGTCGTGCACCTCGACGACGCCCTCGCGGTCGTCGACAAGCCGGCCGGGTTGGTCGTCCACCCAGCGCCATCGCACCGCGGCCCGACCCTGGTCGGGGAGCTGGAAGAGATCCTCGGCGGCGGCGCCGACCCCGAGCGCCCGGGCATCGTCCACCGCCTCGACAAGGGGACCAGCGGCCTGCTCGTCGTAGCCCGGGACGACGAGGCCCACGCCGCCCTACAGGAGCAGGTCCGGCAGCGCGAAGTCGAGCGGGTCTACCTGGCGCTTGCGGGCGGTCGGCTCGGCTCTCGCACCGGGACGATCGACGCGCCGATCGGCCGCGCCGCCCGCCAACGGCACCGGATGGCGGTCTCCGGGGCCGCCTCGCGGCAGGCCCGGACCCATTTCACGGTGTTGGAGCTGTTGCCGCGGGAGACCTACCTCGAGGCGCGCCTGGAGACCGGGCGCACGCACCAGATCCGCGCCCACTTCGCCGCGATCGGGCATCCCTTGACCGGGGATCCGACCTATGGCGGCGCCGAGCGGTACGCCCTCGGGCGCCAGTTCCTTCACGCCCACCGGCTCGCCTTCGAGCATCCAGCCAGCGGCAAGCAGATGAGCTTTCAGTCGGAGCTACCCGAAGACCTGGCAGCGGCTCTGGAGGCGGCCCACGCTCCCTGAGCGCACCCCTCTACAATCGTCGTCCGAAATCAACCTCGTTCGCCAGCTAGCCGGATCCTGCCAGGTGTGATCGCCCGGTCCCGGTCAGCGGAGCGGGAGCTTCACCCAACCAAGGAGAACCGCAAATGCCAGAGGCTGGCCTAAAAGAGCTGCTCGAGGCCGGAGTCCACTTCGGCCACCAGACGCGCCGCTGGAACCCGAACATGCGCCGTTTCATTTTCGGCGAGCTCGACGGGATCCACATCATCGACCTCCTGCAAACCGAGGCGCTGCTGGAGAACGCCCGACGCTTCGCCGGCGAGCTCGCCAGCGGCGGCGGCACGGTGCTTTTCGTCGGCACCAAGAAGCAGGCCCGTGACACGGTCAGGGAATGGGCCGAACGCTGCAAGATGCCCTACGTCAACAAACGCTGGCTGGGCGGGCTGCTGACCAACTTCAACACGATGTCGGGCCGGATCGCCCGCCTCCATGAGCTCACCAACTGGAAGGAGGAGGGCAAGCTCGACCTCCTGCCGACCAAGGAGCGGATGGGGATGGAGGCCGAACTCGCGAAGCTCGAGTTCAACCTCGGCGGCGTCCGCGACATGGACCGCCTCCCCGATGCGGTCTTCGTCACCGATCTCAAAACGGAGGAGATCGCCGTCCACGAGGCGGCCCGTCTGCGGATCCCGATCATCGGCCTGGTCGACACCAACTGCGACCCGACGCCGGTCGACTTCGTGATCCCCGGCAACGACGACGCGATCCGGTCCTGCCAGCTTGTGATCGGCACGATCGGCGGCGCGGTCGAGGAGGGATCGTCCTCTTGGCGGGTCCAGGAGGAGAAGCGAATCGCCGAAGAGATGGAACGGCGGAAAAAGGAGGAGGAAGAGCGGCGCAAGCGCGAGGAAGAAGAGAAGGCAAGGGTCGAAGCTGAGGAAGCCAAGAAGGCGGCTGAAGAGGCGGAGGCCAAAGCGAAGGCAGAGCAGGCGGCGGCGAAAACGCCGGCGCAACCTCCGCAGGCGCCTCAGGGTCAGACCCCGCAGGCGCCCCGGGCCGCGGGTCCTGTCGCGCAGGGTGGGGCCTCGTCCTCGCAAGCTGCGGGCGAGACCCCACCCTCCACGCCACCCGCGGCAGGAGCGTCTGAGGCTAAGACGCCGGAGGCTCCGGCGGAGCCGGCGGACGCTCCGGCGACTCCCGTCCCGCCAGCGGAGGACAAAGCTGGTGAGGGACAGGAGGGCGGCAAATGAGCGTTAGTGCGGCGGATGTGAAGGCGCTTCGGGATCGGACTGGGGCGGCGATGATGGACTGCAAGGCTGCTCTGGCTGAGGCCGATGGCGATACGGAGCGGGCTATTGAGCTGCTGCGGGTGAAGGGGCAGGCGTCCGCCGCGAAGCGGGAAGGGCGGGGGACGAACGAGGGGGTCGTCTCCTCCTACATCCACGCCAACGACAAGGTCGGGGCAATGGTCGAGGTCCAGTGCGAGACCGACTTCGTCGCTCGCAACGAGGACTTCAAGGTATTCGCTTACCAGGTCGCCCTGCACGTCGCGGCGACTGCGCCGCGCTACGTCTCCGCCGAGGAGATCCCAGAGTCCGAGCGCGAGGCCGAGAAGCGGGTCTTCGAAGAGAAGGCCCGCGAGGAAGGCAAGCCCGACAACGTGGTCGAGAAGATCGTCGAGGGACAGCTGTCGAAGTGGGCGAGTGAGGTCGCGCTGCTCGACCAGCAGCACGTCAACGCGGAGAAGCACGACTCGAAATCGATCGAGGAGCTGCGCCAGGAGCTGGCGTCGAAGACCGGCGAGAACGTCCGCATCGCCCGCTTCTCCTACTTCCGCGTCGGAGAGGAATAAGGTCCAGTAGTACGTGACTGCCACTCCCGAGCCACGATTCGGGCGCATCCTCCTGAAGCTTTCCGGCGAGGCCCTGATGGGGGCCCTCGAGTTCGGCACCGACGGTGCCGAGGTCGACCGGATCGCCAAGCAGGTCTCGGCGGTCCGCGACCGCGGCGTCGAGGTCGCGATCGTGGTCGGGGCCGGCAACATCTACCGCGGCCTCGACGGGGCGGCCAGTGGGATGGACCGCGCCACCGGCGACTACATGGGGATGCTGGCGACGGTCCTCAACGCGCTCACCCTCCAGGACGCGCTGGAGCGGCTCGGGCAGCACACCCGGGTGATGTCGGCGATCGACGTCAAGGAGGTCGCCGAGCCCTACATCCGGCGCCGCGCGATGCGACACCTGGAGAAGGACAGGGTGGTGATCTTCGCTGCCGGCACCGGCAACCCGTTCTTCACCACCGACACCGCCGCCGCGCTGCGAGCGCTGGAGATCCACGCCGAGGCGATCCTGATGGCGAAGAACGGGGTGGAGGGGGTCTTCGACGCCGACCCTGCGACAAACCCCAACGCCCAGTTCATCCCCGCGATCTCCCACAAGGAGGCGATCGAGCGGGGCCTCAAGGTGATGGACTCGACCGCTCTTTCACTCTGCATGGACAACGAGCTGCCGATCTACGTCTTCAACATGGGGGACGAGGCGAACATAGATAGGATCGTCTCCGGCGAGAAGGTGGGAACGCTGGTCTCCAACGAGCCCGCCGCATAGGGAGGACGGGAACCGGTGGAGCTGATCGACGAACTGCTCGAAGACGCGAAGGGGCGGATGACGAAGTCCGTGGAATCGAGCCGCAGCGAGCTGGCGACCGTCCGCACCGGACGCGCCTCCCCGCACCTGCTCGACCGGATCGTGGTCGAGTACTACGGCAACCCGACGCCGCTGAAGCAGCTGGCGAACGTCGCCACCACCGACGCCCGGCTGCTGACCGTGACCCCCTTCGACAAGGGCTCTTTGGGCGGGATCGAGAAAGCGATCCAGGAGTCCGACGTCGGGCTGACGCCGAGCAACGACGGCAACGTGATCCGGCTGCAGATCCCGGAGCTGACCGAGGAGCGCCGCCGAGAGATGGTCAAGGTCGTGCACGGAGTCGCCGAGGAGGGCCGGGTCGCGATCCGCAACGTGCGGCGCGACGTGATGCACGACCTGCGCGAGCTGAAAAAGGACGGCGAAGCCGGCGAGGACGACGAGCGTCGTGCCGAGGCGGCGCTGCAGAAGCAGACCGACGAGGCGATTGGGGAGATCGACACGTTGCTGAAGGGCAAGGAAGAGGAAATCCTCGAGGTGTGAGGCGGCTGCAAACCGGCGCATCTCGCGGTCCTCGGTCGGTTGGCTCGGTCACGCACCAAAGTGCGCTCCCTTCGCCGCCCTCCCTGCGTCCCACGATCTGCTTGGTTTTCGCCGCCTCACGATCGAGGCGCCTCCCATGACCGCCCCCAGATACGTTGCGATCATCACCGACGGCAACGGCCGTTGGGCTCAGGAGCGCGGGCTACCGGTGCTGGAGGGCCACCGAGCCGGGGCTGACGTGGTCAAGGCACGGTTGCGCGACGCAGCCGAGCTGGGCATCGAGGAGCTGACGGTCTTCTCTTTCTCGACCGAGAACTGGAGCCGCTCGGAGGAGGAGGTGAGCGGGCTGATGTCGATGTTCGGCGAGCGGATCGGCTCCGAAACGCCCGAGCTGAAGGCCGAAGGCGTGCGGATGCGCTTCATCGGCCGCCGCGAGGGGATCGAGCCCGGGCTGGTCGAGCGGATGCAGTGGGCCGAAGAGGAGACCGCCGGCAACGACCGGATCACCCTTTTCGTCGCCTTCAACTACGGCGGCAGAGCGGAGATCGTCGACGCGGCGCGAAACTTCCAGGGGAGCTCCGAGGAGGAGTTCCGCGACCAGCTTTACGCGCCCGAGATGCACGATCCCGACCTCCTGATACGAACCAGCGGCGAGCAGCGGGTGTCCAACTACCTGCTCTGGCAGTGCGCCTACTCGGAGCTGGTCTTCCGCGACGAGCTCTGGCCCGACTTCGACCGCGAGGCGCTGGAGGGATGCCTGCGCGAGTACGAGACCCGGCAACGACGCTTTGGGGCCCGCGCATGACCGTCGAACTGTTCGACGACGAGATGTTCGACGACGAGCCGGCGCCGGAGCCGAAACCCCCGCGCCAGCCCCGCCGCCGCCGGCTCAGTGGGGAGACCGCGAAACGGGTCCTGGTGGTGCTGCCCTGGATCGTCTTCGCAATCGCGATCGCGGTCGCCGGGGGCGTCGTCTTCGCCGCGGCGATGATCGCGATCGGCGTGCTCTGCCTGCGCGAGTTCGTCACCATCACCGCCGCCGAGCGACCGCTGGCGATCCCCGCCTACCTGGCGATGGCGGCGCTGATCGTCGCCGCCCATTTCGGCACCGCCTTCAACGTGCTGATGGTGCTCGCCGCCTCGTTCCCCGTCCTCTTCTTCTTCGCCACCGACGCCCGCCACCGCGACGGCGCCACCATCTCGATCTCGGTCACCCTGCTGGGGATCCTCTGGATCGGGATACCGCTGGCCCACGCGGTCCTGCTCCGCGATCTGCCGAATCACGGGGCGGCGCTGCTGGTCGACGTTCTGGTCGGGACCTTCGTCGCCGACACCGCCGCCTACGCCACCGGGCGGATGTTCGGCAGCCACAAAATCGCCCCGAACATCTCCCCGAACAAGACGATCGAGGGACTGGTCGGCGGCTTCGTGATCGGCACGATGGGGTTCTGGTTCGCTGGCCTCTACCAGGACTGGCTCTCGGGGACCGACGCCCTCCTGATCGGCGCCGCCGTTGCCGCGATCGCCCCGATCGGCGACCTCTTCGAGTCGATGTTGAAGCGCGACCTCGGGACCAAGGACACCGGCACCATCTTCGGCCCCCACGGCGGCATCCTCGACCGCCTCGACGCGCTCCTTTTCACGATCGTGGTCGGCTACTACCTCTCGATCGCCCTCGTTTACTGACCCGTAAGACCCTCTCCGTATCCTCTGAGCCGATGAAGAAAGTGCTGATACTCGGCTCGACCGGCTCGATCGGGACGCAGGCGCTCGAGGTGATCCGCCGGAGCGAGGAACTGCAGGTCGTCGGGCTCGCGGCTGGGCGCGGTTGGGAGCAGGCGGTCGAGCAGGCGCGCGAGCACGGCGTACCGACCATCGCCCTCGCCGACGAGGACGCCGCCGGGCGGGCGCAGAGCGCCTGGAGCGGACGGGTCCTGGCCGGGGAGGAGGGCGTCCGCGAGCTGATCGCCATCGCCGAGCCGGACCTGGTCCTGAACGGGATCGTCGGCGCCGCCGGGCTGGCCTCGACCGTGGTCGCCCTGACCGAGGGCATCGACGTCGCCCTCGCCAACAAGGAGAGCCTGGTGGTCGGCGGCGAGCTGGTGATGGCGCTGGCCGAGGCGACCGGCGCCCGGCTGTTGCCGGTCGACTCCGAGCATTCCGCCCTGCACCAACTGATCGGCGCCGAGAGCCCGGGAACGGTCGAGAAGCTCGTCCTCACCGCTTCCGGCGGGCCCTTCCGCGGCCGCACCGACCTCGACGGCGTCAGCGTCGAGGACGCCCTCGCCCACCCGACCTGGAGGATGGGAGGGAGGATCACGATCGACTCGGCGACGCTGATGAACAAGGGCTTCGAGGCGATTGAGGCACACCACCTGTTCGGTGTCTCCTACGAGCGCATCGACGTCGTCGTCCATCCCCAGTCACTGGTCCACTCGCTGGTCCAGCTCAACGACGGCTCCTCGCTGGCCCACCTCGGGCACCCCGACATGCGGGTGCCGATCTCCTACGCCCTGCACTTCCCCGAGCGTGCCGACGTCGACGTCCCGCAGCTCGACCTCGCCGCCGCCGGCGAGCTGACCTTCGAGGCGCCCGACACCGAGACGTTCCCCTGCCTGCGGCTGGCCCGCGAAGCGGGGGAGAGCGGGGGCACCGCGCCCTGTGTGCTCAACGCCGCCGATGAGGTCGCCGTCGCCGCCTTCCTCGACGGGCGGATCCCGTTCAGCGGCATCGCCGCCGCGATCGAGGCGATCATGGCGGAGATGCCACCGCACCCGGTCACCCACTTCGACGATCTCTTCGCCGCTGACGCCGAGGCTCGCCGCCGCACCGAAGACCACGTCCGGGGGTTGACTCCAGCATGAGCTGGCTCCTGGTCTTCTTCGGCTTCTCGCTGCTGATCGTCCTCCACGAGGCGGGGCACTTCTTCGCCGCCAAGGCGACCGGAATGAAAGTCGAGCGCGCCTTTCTCTTCTTCGGCCCGACGATCTGGTCGGTCAAGCGAGGCGGGACCGAGTACGGGATCAAGGCGATCCCGCTCGGCGGCTTCGTCAAGATCGCCGGCCTCAACCCGGAGGAGGAGCTGCCTCCGGAGGTCGAGCCCCACGCCTATTACCGCCAGCCGGTCTGGCGGCGGATCGTGGCGATCGGCGCCGGCCCGGCGGTGAACATCGTCTTCGCCTTCCTGATCCTCTTCTTCGTCTACCTCCTCAACGCTCAGCAGCCAACCCAGACGATCGGCGAAATCGCGCCGAAGACGCCGGCGGCGGAGGCCCTGCGCCCGGGGGACCGGATCCTCGCTGTGGACGGCCGCTCCTACCCGGGCCTTGAGCAGGAAGCGCGGATGGAGCGCTTCGTCGAGCAGATCGGCACCCACAAGTGCGCCGGCAAGCCGGTGGACGGGTGCCTGGCGGCGACGCCGGTGGAGCTGACCGTTCGCCGCGGCGGAGAGGTGCAGACGATCTCGGTGCGGCCCGAATACAAAGGGGCCTACGAACGCACCCTGGTCGGGTTCTCCTACGCCAGCGTGCCGGCTGACATCAGCGCCGGCGCCGCTGCGAGCGGAGCCTGGGACTCGATCTGGTTGGTCACCAGCAAAACCGCGACGATCTTCTCGCGGATCTTCGAATCCGAGCAGCGCAAGGAAATCTCCGGCATCGTCGGGATCAGCGACGTCGCTCACCAGACGATCGAGCAGGACCTCGAACGCTCGCTGCTCCTGCTCGCCCTGGTCAGCCTCTCGCTCGGCCTGATCAACCTGGTGCCGATCCTGCCCCTCGACGGCGGCCACATCTTCTGGGCGGTGGTGGAGAAACTGCGTGGCGGCAAGCCGGTCTCGCTGCAGATGATGGAGCGCGCGGCGGTGGTCGGCTTCGTACTGGTGGCGCTGCTGATGTTCATCGGCCTCTCCAACGACATCGGCCGACTCTCAGGCGACGGCTTCGACGTCCGGTAGAGGCCCCGGGGCTCGCCCGGCGCAGACCTTCAGCGCTTGCCGAGGACCTTGAACGAGTAGGCGATCCGATGCCCGAAGATGCCCGAGGCGTTCCGTGCCCGGACCTTGAAGGTGTGTTTGCCGGGCCGCAAGGGCTTGGTCGTGTAGGGGGAACGACAGGAGCGGAAGCGCCTGCGGTCGACCTTGCACTGGAAGGTGGAGCCCGCCTGGTCCGCGCTGAAGCTGAAGGTGGGGGTGCGATCCCGGGTCCGCTTGGGCGGCTTCTTCCGAAGGATCGTGCTTGGCGGGTCGTCGATTCTGATCACATCGCATGTCACCTCGGTGGGAGGCGTGGCGTTGTTGCGCGGGGCCGGAAGAGCGATGGCGAGGTCGACGACGCTGTTGTTGGTGTCGTCGACCGCCTCGAGCAGAGTGGCGCAGCCCGGAGCGATCGACCGCCGCAGTGCGGAGCCGTCCGGAATGCCCCCCGGTACCGCCGGTGCACCCGAGGGGCTCGGCTGGGAAGCGCTGCCGCTGAAGTTGCCCCAGGAGACGCAATCGATGTTGTCGAAGCAGACCTTGCCTCCAATCGGGTCGAGCGTTCCGCCGGGAGGGAGTTCTGCGTCGGCGGCGATGCCGAACTGGGCGACGGCCTGCGGCGTTGCCAGCAGGATGGTGCTCTGAGTGGCTCCGTTCGGCACGTTGCCACCGAAAGTGCCGCCGCCCACTTCCAAGCCGGCGGAGTTGAAGATGTGGAAGGTGTGGCCGGAGACGAAGTTTTGCCCGGAGGACCACATCTGCAGCTCGACGTACTCCGCATTGGGATTGGCGGCGGTTCCTGGGAAAACCTCGCGTATCTGCATCAGGTGGAAGGCCGCCTGGGAGGTGCCGGCGGTGGCGAGGACGGCGGTTACAAGGACTGCGGCGGTGGCGAGGATTCGGCGTAGGTTCATATCGCGGCATACGGCTCTCGCCCATGCGTGGTTCAACTGCCCGCGGACCCCCTCCCGGTACGCTTCGGCCATGGCCTCGAAACGGCAGATATTCGTCGGCGGCGTGCCGATCGGCGGTGGGGCGCCGGTCGCCGTGCAGACGATGACCAAGACCGAGACCGCCAACCTGCCGGCGACGATGGAGCAGATCCGCAAGGTCGCCGACGCCGGCGCCGACCTGGTCCGTTGCGCCGTCCCGCGCGAGAAGGACGCCGAGGCGCTGAAGACGATCGTCGCCGAATCGCCGATCCCAGTGATCGCCGACATCCACTTCAACCACACCCTGGCGCTGAAGGCGATCGACGCCGGCGCCCACTGCATCCGCCTCAACCCGGGCAACATCGGCGGCCGCGAGAAAGTCGCCGAGGTGGCGGAGAAGGCGACCGCGGCAGGCGTGCCGATGCGGATCGGGGTCAACTCCGGCTCGCTGCCCAAGCACCTGCACGCGCTCGAGCGCGAAGCGCCGGTCGAGGCGCTGGTCGCCGCGGCGATCGAGTTCGTCGAGCTGATGGAGGGCCTCGACTTCGAGGACTTCAAGATCTCGATCAAGTCGACCAACGTCCCCAACACGATCGCCGCCAACCGGCTGCTCGCCGAGAAGGTGCCATACCCGCTGCACCTCGGCATCACCGAGGCGGGGACGAAATGGTCGGGGTCGCTGAAATCGGCGGTCGGGCTCGGCACCCTGCTCGCCGACGGGGTGGGGGACACGATCCGGATCAGCCTCTCCACCTTCCACGCCGAGGAGGAGGTCAAGGTCGCCTGGGAGATCCTCAAGGCGCTGCAGCTGCGCGAGCGGGGCCCGGTGCTGATCGCCTGCCCGACCTGCGGTCGGCTGCAGTTCGACATGGACTCGGTCGTCGCCGAGATCGAGCAGCGGCTGGAGAGCTATGAGGAGCCGATCGAGGTCGCGGTGCTCGGCTGCGCGGTTAACGGCATCGGCGAGGCTAGCCACGCCGACTTCGGCATCACCGGAGCCAAGGACGAGGGCCTGATCTTCGCCCACGGCAAGCCGCTGCGGAAGGTCCCGCAGGCGACCCTGGTCGACGCCCTCTTCGAGGAGATCGACAAGTCCCTGGACCGCGGCGGGGTCGAGGTCGACGAGGCGAAGTCGGCAGAGGGCGGTGCCTGGCTGGCGAAGATCGAGGAGGAGAACGCCGGCGACCTGACCCCCGAGAAGATCGCCCAGATGGAGCACGAAGCCGCCCAGCGCGGCGAGTCGGACCGGGTCCTGTTGGACGAGGAGGCCTCGCCAACCGCGGGACGACGGTTCACCAGGGCCTGAGCCCAGTGTCCGACGCCGCCCCTTTCGGACGGGGCCGAATCCGTCGACTCTTCGGGCTCGACCGCAGCGGTCCGAAACCGCGCCAGACGCGCCGCGGAGAGCCGCTGCACCCGTGGACGATTCCCAACCTGGTCGGCTACATACGGCTTGCCGCGATCCCGCTCTTCCTCGTCCTCGCCTACAGCTCCGACGACGGCCGCTCGGTTGCCGCCGCCGCCGTCTTCTGGCTGATCGCCGCCAGCGACTACCTGGATGGCTTTCTCGCCAGGGTGACCGGCCAGTACAGCCGCATGGGGGCGCTGCTGGACCCGTTGGTCGACCGACTGACGATCCTCGCCGGCGCGGTCGTCTGTTGGAGCTTCGAGCTGCTGCCGCGCTGGGCCCTGGCGCTGCTCGCGCTGCGCGAGCTGATCATGCTCGTGCTGGCTCAGTACGGCCTCCGCCACGGCGCCGACATCGAAGTCAACTGGCCGGGCCGGATCTCGGTCTTCCCGATCATGGGGGGGATCTTCTTCGCCCTCCTGCTTGACGGCTGGGTGCCGACCGCGCTGCTGCTGGTCGGCCTGGCCTTGGCCATCGTCGCCACCGTGCTCTACGCCCAGGCCGGGCTGCGAGCGGCCCGCGCCGCGTCTGCAAGCTGAGGGCCAAACCCACCTAACCTTCAACCTGCAGTTGAACCTTGGGTGCTCCTCGACCTATAATCGTCGCTCGCGCAAATGGAGGCGCAACTGCTTCCCAGAGTTAGGAGCCACCGATGGAGGACACCTTTCCCGATCTGGGCTCGCTCAGCGACATCGAGCTGAAAGAACTGATCGACAGCCTGACGGCAGAAGAGAACGAGATCTCCTACAAGCGGCGCGTCCTGCACGGCAAGATCGACATCCTCCGAGCGGAGCTGGTCAACCGGCTGCGGCACAAGAGGGAGCAGGGCGACACGCTGATCTCCGGAGACGACGTCGCACAGCTGACCGAGATCCTGGCCGGCAAGAGCTCCCAGCCTCCCACGGAGGACGAGCCCGCCGCCTGAGCGGGGGCCTCCGGTATGGCTGTGCACTGTCCCGAGTGCGGGTTTGCGAACCCCGAGGGCGCGAACTACTGCCAGAAGTGCGGCGCCTTCTTGGGCGGCTCCGGCGAGGGCGGAGACGACCCGACGACGATGACCTACCGCGTCGATGAGACCGGCGAGATGCTGCCGGTCGACATCGAGGAGGTGGTCGAGGAGGCCGGCTCGGCGCTGGTCATCCGCGCCGGCGGTGGCCGCGCGGGGGAGAGCTTCAGCATCGCCGAGGAGCGGGTCAGCATCGGCCGCAGCCCCGACGCCGGCGTCTTCCTCGACGACGTCACCGTCTCCCGCAACCACGCGCTGCTGGTGCGCCGCCGCGACGGCCTCTACATCGACGACCTCGGCTCGCTCAACGGCACCTACGTGAACCGGCGCCGGATCGAGTCGCACCGTTTGGCCGACGGCGACGAGATCCAGGTCGGCAAGTACAAGCTCAGCTACCTGGAGCGCTAGGAGACCTCGATGGCCGTCTCAGAGCAGCCTGCTCGTTCCCCGGACTCCCCCAGCCGCCCCCGCAAGGCGCTGACGATCGGAGCCGTCTGCAAGATCCTGCAGAGCGAGTTCGACGACGTCTCGATCTCCAAGATCCGGTACCTCGAGGATCAGAAGCTCTTGAGCCCGCGCCGTACCTCGGGCGGGTACCGGCTCTACAGCCAATCCGACGTCGAACGGCTGCGGACGATCCTGCGCCTGCAGCGCGACGAGTTCCTGCCGCTGCGGGTGATCCGCCAGGAGCTCGCCTCCGGCGGCGACCTGGTGCTCGGTGACTCCGACCGCAAGCCGCACGGCAGCGGCGCGGTGCGGCGAGCGATCCTGGTCGACACCTCCCGGGCCTATCTGACCCTCGAGGAGGTCGTCGAGGAGACGGGCGCCCGCGAGGAGCTGATCGGGGAGCTGGAGAACTTCGGCATCGTCCAGCCGGAGCGCCGCGACGGCAAGACCGTCTACGACGAGACCGACCGCGAGATCGTCCGCGCCGCCAACGAACTGTCCCGGTTCGGCGTCGCCGCACGCAACCTGCGCGTGTTCCGCTCCTCCGCGGACCGCGAGGCGAACCTGTTGGAAGCGCTGCTCGGGCCGGCGCTGCGCTCGCGCAACCCCGAGCGCCGCAAGGAGGCCCTGCAGAGCCTCGAAAGCCTGGCCGCGACCGTCAGCCACCTCAAGCACCTGCTGCTGGTGCGAGACCTTCGCCGGCTCACCGGCGAATAACGGCGGAGTCCCGGCGCGATGCCGCGAGTGTCCCGCCGGCGCACCGTCGGCGCCCCGCCGGGCGACGTCTGGGGCCTCGTCTCCGACCCCTACAACCTGCCCCGGTGGTGGCCGCGCACTTCGCGAGTGGAGAACGTCGAGCAGCGCGGCAGCGGCCGGCGCAGCCGGTGGACCAAGGTGCTCGAGACGGCGGAGGGGAGGGGGGTGCGGGCCGACTACCGCTGCCTCAGCGCGGCCGAGGGCGAGCGTTACGTCTGGGAGCAAGAGCTGGAGGAGACGCCGTTCGAGAAACACTTGCGGGCCTCGCGAGTGGAGATCGCCCTGCGCGACGCCGGCGAGGGAACCGAGGTGACGCTGAGCTCGGTCCAGACGATGCGCGGGCTGTCTCGGCTCGGCTCGCCGATGATGCGACGCGGCCAGGGGGCGATCCTCGAGGAGGCACTCGACGGGATCGAGAGGGCGCTGACGTGAGGCGGGGCGCTTTCCTCTCGGTATACGAGAGTTTCGCGCCCCTCGGACGGGCGCTGACGTGACCACGCCCCGCCGAGACTCGAAGTGGTGGGGATGGGGCGATCCATCGGTCACGCCCGAGCTCGATAGCGAGGCCCTGGACGTCCTGCGCGAGCGGATCGGGGAGCTTGAGCCGTGGCCGCTGGCGTCGAGCGCCGAGGGGTTCGCGCTGCCGGCGCCGCAGCCGTTGCCGGCGGCGCTGACCGAGGCGGTCGGGGTGGGTTCGGTCTTCACCTCGACCGAGGACCGCCTGCGGCACTCCACCGGGTGCGGGTACGCCGACCTCGCCAGGCTTCGCGGCGGCGCCCTGGAGGCGGCTCCCGACGCGGTGGTCATGCCCACTGACGCCCAGGCGCTGCGGCGTGTCCTCGACATCTGCGCCGCCGAGGGGGTGGCGGTGGTGCCCTTCGGCGGCGGCACCAGCGTGGTCGGCGGGATCGAGCCGCTGCGCGGAGAGCATTCCCGGCTGATCAGCCTCGACCTTGGAGCGCTGCGCGAGGTCGACGTCGATCCCCGCTCGATGACCGCCCGGCTCGGCGCCGGCCTGCGAGGGCCCGAGGCGGAGACGGCGCTGGGGCGCGAGGGGTTCACCCTCGGCCACTTCCCTCAATCGTTCGAGTACGCCACGATCGGCGGCTTCGCCGCCACCCGCTCGGCCGGCCAGGCCTCCTCGGGCTACGGGCGCTTCGACGCCCTGGTCAGCTCGGTCCGGTTGCTCGCGCCGGCGGGCGACCTTGCCACGCTGGAGACGCCGCACACTGCCGCCGGTCCCGCCCTGCGTGAGCTCGTGATCGGCTCAGAGGGAGCGCTCGGCGTGATCCCCGACGTCACCGTCCGGGTGCACCCGGAGCCGAAGGTGCGGCGCTACGAGGCCTGGATTGCGGAGAGCTTCGAGGCAGGTGCGGAGATCGTCCGCGCCCTCGCGCAGGGGCCGGGACTGCCGGAGATCGTCCGCATCTCCGACGAGGAGGAGACGGAGGGGACCCTGGCGCTCTCGGGGCCGCGGGGAGCGGCCGGGACGCTTTTCGACGGCTACCTCGGTCTGCGCCGCCGCCGTGGTGGCGCCCTGGTCATCGTCGGCCTCGAGGGGGAGGAGGAGTCGGTGGCGCGGCGCCGGGCGCTGACCGTGCGGGCACTGCGCGCCGGCGGCGCTGCCTACCTCGGGCAGTCGGCAGGACGCTCCTGGGAGCACGGCCGCTACCAGGGCCCCTACCTGCGCGACACGCTGATGGGGATGGGAGCGATGGTCGAGACGCTCGAGACCTCCCACACCTGGAGCCGGCTCGGCGAGCTGCACCAGGCGGTCGGCGGGGCGATCCGGGACTCACTCGCCGGCCAGGGCACGCCGGGGCTGGTCTTCTGCCACCTCTCTCACGCCTACGCGGACGGCGCCTCGCTCTACTTCACCTTCATCGCCCGCAGCCGGCGCGGCGCCGAGGTCGAGCAGTGGGCGGAGGTGAAGCGGGCGGCCTGCGAGGCGATCGTCGCCCACGGCGGCACGATCACCCACCACCACGCTGTTGGCCGCGACCACGCCCCCTATATGAAGGCCGAGGTGGGGGAGACCGGCCTCGACCTGCTGCGCGCCGTCAAGGAGCGGCTCGACCCGACCGGGATCATGAACCCCGGCAAGCTTCTCGGCTGAGCGTTATTCGCCTTTTTTGGCGGCGCCGACGAGCGGGCCGGTGATCGAGCCGCGGAGCACTTCGGTGCCGGTGTAGGCAGGGGCGTTTCCTTCGCTGGTCGCTTTGTCCAGCGAGGCTTTCAGCTGCGCGTTCTCGGTTTCGGTGATCGCGATCTGGCCGAAGGTTTCGTCGGCGATGTAGTCGAGCACTTCGACCGGCGCCGCGAACTGGGTCGCGATCCTGCCGTCGGGGCCGACTGCGGTGGAGGCCAGCGGCAGCATTTTCTGCGGCGACTGGGAGAGCCAGATCGCGTAGGAGCGCCCTTTGCCGGTCGGCTCCAGCCCTTCGGCTTCAACCTGCAGGGCCAACGTGTTTTTCACCCGCCCGAAGATCGCCACCCCGGTCGCATCCGATCCCCCGACCGGCCCCAGCACCGCTTTCGTCAGTTCTTTCCCGCCCCCCGAGGTCGGTTCCCCATTCGCCGAAGTCCCACCGGGAGCCGAACTAGAGACGGTCGTATCGGAGCTATCCCCGCCACCCCCAACGATCAACACCACGACCAACACAACCAACGCCGCAACCCCGGCAGCAATAGCCGCCCGAGCCCCACTGCTATCCGGCAACGAGAGCTTGGGAAGGCCAGAGCCCTGGCTCCTTGGGGTAACCGGACCCGGCGCCTGTCCCTGAGGCTCCTGCGCCTTCGCTACGGGTACGAGCTTCTCCGGCTCAGCGGCAGGTGGAGGCGACTCAGCGGGGGCGTCTCCTCCGGCGGGTGGCGTGGGGGATGGCTCTTCGCCCGCAGCCCTCGAGGACGGAGAGTCATCCCCCGCGACAGGACCCGCCGGCCGGAGCTCCTCAGCTGCCTTCCCTTCAACCTCCAGTTGGTCCAGCGCGCCTTTAACCCGCTCGCGAACCTGCTCGACGCTCAGTCCCATCAGGGCCGCAATATCCTCGTACCCCTGCTCCCGCTGCGCCAGCAGCCGCAGCATCGCTTTCTGGTCCTCGCTCAGCCCCACCGGCGAAGCCTATCCGTCGAATAGGGTGAGCCGATCGTGGATCTGGTTAAGCGCCCCTCGCCCTTCGACCAGCTGATCGGAACCGAATGGCTCGACGACGATCCCGGCCACGCCCGCGTGCGGCTGCCGGTCCGGGACGAGCTGCGCCAGCCCGTCGGCCTGCTGCACGGCGGCGTCCTCTCCACCCTGGTCGAGAGCGTCTGCTCGCGGGCGACCGCGCTGACCGTCCTCGACCAGGGCATGGTGGCGATGGGTCAATCGATCAGCGTCAGCTTCATCCGGCCGATCACCGAGGGAGCCGCCGAAGTGAAGGCCACGGCCCGCCACCGCGGCCGCACCACCTGGGTCTGGGACGCCGAGGTCTTCAATGACGAGGGCAAACTTTGCGCCCTCGCCCAGATGACCATCGCCGTCAGGCCGTTTCCGAAGAGCTAGCCGCCGAACCTGTTGGTGATCGGAAGCCTTCGATCCTTGCCAAAGGCACGGGGGGTGATCCGGATCCCCGGTGCCGCCTGGCGGCGCTTGTACTCGGAGCGGTCGACCAACCGCACCACGTCGTCGACGACGTCCGGGGGCATCCCCGCCGCGATCATCTCCTCGCGGCCCTCGTCGCGCTCGACGTAGGCCTCGAGGACGCGGTCGAGCAGGTCGTAGGGCGGCAGTGAGTCGCTGTCGCGCTGGTCGGGCCGCAGCTCGGCCGAGGGCGCGCGGTCGATCACGCTGGCCGGCACCAACTCGGTGCCGGCGCGCTCGTTGCGCCGCTTCACCAGCTCGTAGACGAGCGTCTTCGGCACGTCCTTGATCACCGCGAAGCCGCCCGCCATGTCGCCGTAGAGAGTTGCGTACCCGACCGACATCTCGCTCTTGTTGCCGGTGGTCAGCACCAGCCACCCGTGCCGGTTGGAGAGCGCCATCAGCAGGTTGCCGCGGATCCGGGCCTGGATGTTCTCGGTCGCCAGGTCCGACTGGGACGGCCCCGGGAGCGCTTGCTCGTAAGCCTCCATCGCCGACTCGATCGGAATCTCGACCAGCTCGCAGCCGAGGTTGGCGGCGATAGTTCTGGCGTCCTCCTGGGTTCCAGTGCTGGAATGAGGCGAGGGCATCACCACGCAGCTCACCCGCTCGGGGCCGACGGCATCGGCCGCGAGCATCGCCACCAGGGCGGAATCGATCCCGCCCGAGAGGGCGATCCCGACGTGGTCGAACCCGTTCTTGGCGACGTAGTCGCGCAGGCCGAGGGCCAGAGCGGCGTAGACCTCGTCGAAGTCCGAGAGCGGCTCGGCGAGGCGCGCCGGCTCCTGCGCCGGGACATCGCAGACGAGCAGGTCGGGCTCGAACTGGGCGGCGCGGGCGAGCAGCTCGCCGTCCGGGCCGACCACCAGGCTCTGGCCGTCGAAGACCAGCTCGTCCTGGCCACCGACCAGGTTGCAAAAGGCGAAGTAGGTGCCGTAGGTGCGAGCGCGCTCGGCGAACATCGCCTCCCGCTCCCGCCCCTTGCCGCGGTGGTAGGGGGAGCCCGAGGGGTTGGCGATCAGCTGCGCTCCCTGCTCGGCCTCCACCGAGGCCGGCGGCCCGGTCGCCCAGCAGTCCTCGCAGATCGTCAGCCCGACCCTGGTGTCGCCGACATCGACGGTCATCGGCTCGGTGCCGGGGACGAAGTAGCGCTGCTCGTCGAAGACCGAGTAGTTGGGGAGGAGATTCTTGCGGTAGACCCCCTGCACCGCCCCGTCGGCCAGGACGGCGAGCGAGTTGTGGGCGCGGCGGAAATCGCCGCCGCCGGGAACCGGCTCGGCGAAGCCGACCAGGGCGGTGAGGCCCTGGACGCCCTTCGCCAGCTCCTCGACCGCCCGCTGGTTGGCGGCAAGGAAGTGGCGCTTCAGGTAGAGGTCCTCGGCCGGGTAGCCGGGCAGGCAGAGCTCGGGGAAGATCGCCAGCTCGGCATCGGCCTCGCCGGCACGGCCGATCCACTCGGCGATCATCGCCGCGTTGCCGTCGATGTCGCCGACGGTGGGGTCGATCTGGGCGAGTGCTACGCGCACGGCGCTCCGCCTGGGGTCATCCGCGAAGTATCGCCGCCGCGGCGGGCCGAATGGACCGCGACCGTCGCTAAGGTGGCGCCGATGCGTGACCGTCGCCGCCACCTCGTCGGTCTCGCAGTGGCTGCCCTGGTGCTCTGGGCCTCGGTGCCGAGCACCGCCGTGGCCTCTTCGCCCGGACTCGACGAGGCGATCCCAAGCCTCGCATCGCCATCCCAGAAGCCGTTCATCGCACCGAAGCCGCGCCCGACGCAGGTCCGGGGACGGCCGACCGACGACGCGGACCCCAACCGCAACGCCTACACGGTGCCCGAGGCGCCCAAGTCACCGGCCTGCTCGGCCAACTTCTGCGTCCACTGGGTCGCCGAGGGCCTCGACGCGCCCGACCTGGCCGACTCCAACGGCAACGGCGTCCCCGACTTCGTCCAGAAGGTGGTGAGGACCGCCGAGCACGTGCACGAGGTCGAGAACGGGAAGCTGGGCTGGCGCGAGCCGAAGAGCGACGGCCGCATCGGCGGCAGCAGGGGCAAGACGGACATCTACCTCTCCCAGATCGGCGGCGAGCTGTTCGGGTACGCGTCCCCGGACCCCGAGCAGGAGACAAGGAGTCACCCGCTGCCGCGCCGACTCCACGGCTACCTCGTGCTCGACAACGACTACAGCCCGTTCGAGTTCCCGGGGACGACCCCGACCGACGATCTCCGGGTGACGCTCGCCCACGAGTACACCCACATCCTCCAGTTCGGCTACGACGCCTACCAGGACCTCTGGTTCGCCGAGTCGAGTGCGACCTGGATGGAGGACCAGGTCTACGACGGGATCGACGACTACCTGCGCTACGTGCGCCGCTGGGTCCACAGCTACTCCACGCCGCTGACGACCAGTTCGATCAAGGAGTACGGCTCGGCCGTCTGGAACCAGTGGCTGGCCCTTCGCTACGGGATCCCGGTCGTGCGAAAAGCTTGGGCGCGGGCGATCCGCACCCGGCCCGGCGGTTTCTCGGTCAGCGCCTACGGCTCGGCGATCCGCGCCGCGGGCGGCTCCGAGTTCAGCCACGACTTCGCCCGCTTCGCCACCGATGTCGCCGAGTGGCGCACCGGCAAGAGCTTCCGCGAGAGCGAGGCCTTTCCGAACATGTCGCGGCAGGGCCACCTGGCGCTCGGTGGCACGGCGCAGACGCGGCTGCTCAACCACACCACCTTCCAGATGCTCAAGGTCCCCGCCCGCGGCCGCCGCGCCGTCGTCGTCCGCGTTACCGCCCCGATTGGGACGGCGGCGGGGGTGGCGCTTGTGGGGAGGGTCGGCAGCGAGCGCGGTGGGCACTCAGTCGAGCGCCTGCGGTACAAGCGCAACGGCGGCAACCTGACCGTGCGTCTTGACAACCCGAGCCGCTTCGAGCGCGTCACCGCGGTGGTGATCAATGCCGACGCGAGGGCGAACGGGTTCAGCGCCCGGCGGCTGGACTGGCGCTACCTGACCGACGGCATGCCGTTCGTGATCCGCGCGTCGCTCGCCGGCTGAGCCGGAGCCGCGGCGATCGCCTCTCGCGTCGCCGCTTCGAGGTCGAGGGCGAAGCTCTCGAGATCGGCCATCGCGTCGTAGTCGCCGACCAGGCCGAAGTTGACCTGCCCGTTGTAGGACATGATCCCGACGCAGAGCGCCTGGCGGCGAGCCAACGGCACCATCGGGAAGATCGACTCCATCTTTCGCCCGAGCACGTAGAGCGGGAACTGTGGCCCGGGGACGTTGGTGACGACGAGGTTGAAGAACCGTTGCGCCGGTTGCAGGCGGGCGGCCTGTGAGGCGATCGTGGTCGGCGCGAAGTCGGTGATCTTGGTGATGATCTCGGCCCCGACCGCCTGGCCGGAGGACTTCAGGTCGCCCATCTGGTCGGTGACTATGTGGAGCCGCTCGACCGGGTCCTCGCACCAGACCGGCAGTGGCGCCATCATCGCCGAGATCCGGTTGCCGAGCGCCCCGTGCTCCTCGGCCGCGCGAACGCTTACCGGCACCATCGCCCGCAGCTCGAGTTCCTCGGTGTCGTGGCCGCGGGCCCGCAGGTAGTTGCCGATCCCGCCGGCGACGATCGAGAGGATCACGTCGTTGACGGTGCCGCCGTAGGCGTCCTTGAGCCGCTTCAGGTCGGCGAGGTCGGTCTGGGTCATCGCGAAGCGCCGGTGGGGGCCGATCTCGACGTTGAAGACGGTGCTCGGGGCGGACATCCCGGCGCCGATCATCTTCGAGGTGGCGCCGATGCCGCGCAGGACCTGGCGCGGGCCGCGGAGGACGGCGCGGAAGCCGCGGACGATCTCCTTCGGGCTGGTCAGCCGCTCCCGCAGCGCGTCGCCGAGCAGCTTGGCGTCGGTCGGTTCGGGCCGGGCAAGCCAGGGCCGGGAGGTGGTGGGCGGCCCCTGCGGTTCGGCATCGAGGTCGAAGAGGACGGTGGTGATGTCGACACCGGAGACGCCGTCGACGAGCGCATGGTGGCTCTTGCCGACGACGGCGAAGCGGTCGTCCTTAAGGCCCTCGACCAGCCACAGCTCCCAGAGCGGCTTGCTGCGGTCGAGCTGCTGGGAGAAGATCCGCGCCGCCAGGTTGCGCAACTGCTCGTCGGACCCCGGTGCCGGCAGCGCGGTCTGGCGCACGTGGTAATCGAGGTTCAGGTGCGGGTCGTCGACCCAGACCGGTCGGCCCTGGTCGAAGGGGACGAAGCGGAGCTTCTGGCGGAAGCGCGGTACCAGGTGCAGCCGGGAGGCGATGTGATCGCGGAACTCCTCGTGCGTCGGCGCCGAGCCGTCGAAGATGATCGTCGAGGCGACGTGCATGTGGGCGCCGGCGCGCTCCATGTGAAGGAACGAGGTGTCGAGACCGCTCAGCCTGTCTGATGCCATACGGCATCTTCGCAGAGGCCGGAGTCAGCGGGGAAGTGTCAACTGCATCTGGGCCTCGTCGTCCGTCGGCTCCTCCTCGGCCTCCGCCTCCTCGCGCTCGAAAGAGGCGACGCGGACGCCGAGCAGCCGCACCGGTCGCGGCGGGTCATACGCCCGCAGCAGGTCGAGCGCGACCGGGCCGACGACCGCCGGGTCGTTGGTCGGCTGCTCCAGGGTGTGGGAGCGAGTGACGTTGGTCCAGTCGTCGAGGCGGACCTTGATCCCGATCGTCCGTCCTTCCAGCTCGCGCTTGCGCAGTCGGCGGCAGAGCTCGGCGGAGAGCTCGGAGAGGTGGGACTCGAGCACGGCGCTGTCGCCGATGTCGACGTCGAAGGTGATCTCCGTCGACTGCGACTTGGTCTCGTGGACGGCGACGACGGGGGTCTCGTCCCGGAGCTGCCCCCTGGCGTGCAACCAGGCGCCCGAACGCGGCCCGAAGCTGGCTTCCAGCTTTGGCCGCTCGCGGGTGCGCAGCTCGGCCAGGGTGCGGATGCCCATGCCCTCCAAGCGGGCGACGGTCTTCGGGCCGACCCCGGGGATCAGGCCCGGGGACTCGCCGGCGAAGCGGGCCAGCGCCTGTTCGCGCGAGAGGACGACCAGGCCGGCGGGCTTGCCCAGCTCGCTGGTGATCTTCGCAAGCATCCGGCTCTCGGAGATGCCGACCGAGCAGGTCAGCCCGGTCTCCTCGCGGATCTCCACCGCGATCCGCCGCATCGTCGCCTTCGGCGAGAAGAGCCCCGTCAGGTCCAGGTAAGCCTCGTCGAGGCCGACCACCTCCACCATCACGACGTTGCGCCGCAGCACCTCCATCACTTGCCCAGATGCCTCCCGGTACGCCGGGAAGTCGGGAGTCAGGTAGACCGCATCCGGCAACCGCCGCCGCGCCACCGCGGCCGGCATCGCCGAGTGGATCCCAGCCAGCTTCCGCGCCTCATAGCTAGCCGTCGTCACCACCGCCCGCGGCCCCGACCCACAGACCACCACCGGCTTCCCCTTCAACTCCGGCCGCCGCCGCAGCTCAACCGACGCGTAAAAGGCGTCCATGTCGAGATGAGCGATCGTCCGCGATCCGGCCACATGTCCATCGTAGGAAGAGGGTGGGACGGGACAGTACGGGATCGTTCCTATACATATAATGATGTTTCATTGAGTTCTCAGCCAACCCCACACGTTTCGAAACTTTTCCCGGCGGTCGCGGTGGTAGCGATTGCCCTGTTCGCTCCCCCGGCCGCCGGCGCTGCGACCGGGGCGATCGAGGGCACAGTTGTCGGTCCAGGCGGCACTCCGATCGCCGAAGTCTGGGCATGCGCCTACCTTGCCCAAAGCGAAGAATTCGAAGATAACTGCGATCTCACCGACGGTAGTGGGACTTACTCGATCCCAAACTTGCAGGCTAGTGACTACAAGGTCGAATTCTGGTCTGAAGCGACGGAACCGTCCTACGTGGGGGAGTTCTACGACGACAAATCCTTCTGGGAAGAAGCCGACGAGGTCGAAGTCCTGGAAGGAGCCGTCACGAGCGGCATCGATGCCGAGCTGGCGGAAGCAGCGACGATCAAAGGCTCAGTCAATGCCGCATCGATTGGCGGACCAGTCGAACATGCTCTGGTTTGCGCGCAATTGCTGACGGGCGAACCCGTGGGATGCAGTCCAACCGAACCAGATGGCTCATACGCGCTGCCGGGGTTGCCCGGGGCGGAATACAAGATCCAGTTCATCCCCGCATTCCCTATCTACAACCTGCTGAATCAGTTCTATGACCACGAGAGCACCTGGGCGAACGCCGACGTGCTGACGGCCGCGGCAGGCGAAACGAAGACCGGGATCGATGCTGACCTAGAGGCTGGCGCCGAAATCCAAGGGACCGTCTACTCAGCCGCGACCGGGCTCCCCGTGTCTAAAGCGTTGGTCTGTGCACTGTTCATAGAAGAAGGGGGAGAAGAATGGCGGCTGAGGGAGTGTCTCCCCACCTCGAGCACGGGAAGCTACGCGCTCATATCTCTGTCAACGGACTTGTACAAGGTTGTGTTCTCCCCTGAACTAAAAGAATTCTTCGGCGAAGAAGTATCCGAACAGGAGGAGGATGGCTACTTCAAGCAGTACTTCGACCACAAGGCGACGCTGACCGGAGCGGACACCCTTTCGTTGACCGCCCCGGAAGTTATGACGGGAGTCGACGCTCACCTCCAGGCCGAAGCGAGCTTTCCACCCCCGCTCGCCGCGCCCGTTACTCCCTCGGGGATCGCCGGGCGGAAACCTCACCGCAAAATTCGGAAACATTGTCGTCCCGGTTTCCGGAGGAAGAAAGTGGCCGGGAAACGTCGCTGTGTGAAGGTTCACAAACCCAAACCCCACCGGGGATAATGAGGCGCCGGCCGAGAAGCACGGGCTTCGCTCGCCTCGGCCTGCTCGGTCTGCTGTCCCTCATCTGCCTGGGCGCCTTCGCTTCGCCCGCGACCGCGAAGATGCGCCCCGCCAAGGCGGGCGGCGGCAAAGTCCCTCTCGAGAACATCCGGATCGCTCTGCGCGGAACGAACGGCCACCCGATCGCCGTCGGCAGCTACACGCTTGGAAACTCGCCGAAGGTCGCGGTCTCCGTCCGCGACGGGCACGCATGGGCTGAGTACAGCGTCCCGGCAAGCGTGACCAGTACTCGGGTCGTCGCATCCTTCGGCCATTTCGGACGCATCGACCTGCGTTTTCATCCCTCTGGGCAAGTGCAGCGCCACAGGCAGAGGAACTGCAATGGCTCCATCTCGGTGCTCAAGAGGCGGCTCGGAATCTTCACGGGAACGATCCGGTTCCGGGGAGAGAACAGCTACACCGAAGTCTCCGCCACACGGGTGAAGGGCAGCGTCGGAAATCCCTTGGTCGGGCTCGGCTTCGATGGCACTCCATCGTGCGACTCCGAACCCAGACAAAAAAGGATCCGCACGGTTCAGATGAGCGCCAGCGCGTCCGATCCGGATCGCAATTTCGACGCCCTTGCCCCGCCCGAGGCCCGCACGCGCACCGGGAAGGAAGCGCGGGTCGTGTTCATTGCGGGCACGGCGGAATCAATCGGACGGGTCTCGATCTATCGCACGGTGATCGTCGGCGGTCCACCCGGTGATTTCCTCTTCGACGACGGTACCTTCCGCTCCGCCACCGTCACCCCGCCTCCGCCCTTCGCCGGCAGCGCGACGTTCACCCGCAACCCCGATGGCTCGACGTCTTGGACCGGGACGCTCGGCGTGAGCCTTCCCGGCCAGGAATCGGTGGCTCTCACGGGTCCGGAGTTCGAAGGCGAGCTGGGAGTCCTCGGGCCGCTCTCCTACCGAGACGCCGTAGCGCCCTAGACTGGGCCCGTGGCTTCACCGGAGGCGAAGAACCTCGAGGCGATCTCCAAGGCGATCGACCAGCACAACGCCAACTGCCCGTTCCCGGCGGCCGAGGTGCGGATGAACCCGTTTGAGGTGGAGCGACTGGGCTGGGAGCAGATCCGCGGGCTGCCGGTCGTTCCAGATGGGGAGATCGGCACCGGACGCTTCCGCATCGTCTGCTCCCGCGACCTCGACGGCGAGGGTCTCGAGGAGGTCGAGGCGGTCGGCAAAGAGCTCGAGACGGTCGCTCCGGCGCGCAACTGAGCGCCGAAACCGCGATTACCCGCGTATATCGCGGGTTGAGGAGGTTTCGGTGACCTAGACGCTGTTCCAGAAGTCCAAGCCGAGGCCGGAGAGCCAGCGTTCGGCTTCGATATTGAGCTGGGTGAAGTCGCCGTTGAGGATCAGGATGCCCATCGCGATCAGGATCGCGCCGCCGAAGGCGACGATCGCCTGGTAGTGGCGCTTGACCACGGCGAAGGCGGTGGTCATGCGGGAGAAGGCGAGAGCGGTGAGCAGGAACGGGATCGCCAGGCCGGCCGAGTAGACGGCGAGGAGGAAGGCGCCGCGGCCGGCCGACTCCGTCAGGGCGGCGGCGGAGAGGATGGCGCCGAGGGTAGGGCCGATACACGGCGTCCAGGCGATCGCGAAGGCAGCGCCGGCGACTACCGGCCCGCCTTTACCGGCGCGTTCGAGCAGGGCGTCCACATGCCACTCGCGGTTCAGCCGGGTAATGAAGAGTGAGGCGACGAAGAGCACACCCATGGCGATGATCAAGACGCCCGAGATCGTGGTCAGGAGCGACTTGTTTTCGTCGAGGAAGGAGCCGAGGCCGGTGGCGCTCAGTCCGAGCAGGATGAAGATCGCCGAGAAGCTTGCGACGAAGACCAGGCTCGGGCCGAGGACCCGGCGCCACCCGGCGTCGTCCAGGTCGGCCGCTGAGACGCCCGTGACCGCCGAGAGGTAGCCGGGGACGAGCGGCAGCACGCAGGGGGAGAGGAACGAGACGACGCCCGCCGCGAGGGCGGCGAAGATGCCCACTCCGGCAGCGGGATCGGAGCTGAGAACTGCATTGACCACGGGACCCCAGGTTACCCTCAGCCAGGTGTCGTCCGGTCGAACCCGAGGGGGCCTGTTCAATGCCGCCGGCGCAGCACGGCAGCTGCGCGCCTCGCCGCTCTTCGCGATCGGCCCGAGCGAGCCGGGGCCGGCGGTGCGGCGCGGCTTCCTGGTCGCCGTCCCGATCGGGCTCGCGCTCGCGGTAGAGCTCGGCTTTGACATGCCGACCAAGGGGGCGCTCGCCACCGGCGCGCTGCTGGCCGGCTTCCCCGGCCTCGACGCGCCCGCCGGGCCGCGTGCCGCCTGGCAGGGCGCCGCGGCGCCGCTGATCGGCCTCGCCGCGGCGCTCGGCATTCTCAGCAGCCAGGCGACGGTTCCCGCAGTACTGGCGATGGGCCTGCTCGGCGCCATCGCCGGCTACTGCTTCTCGGTCTCCCTGCGGCTGGCGATCGTCGGGCTCTCGGTGGCGCTCGCGCTGCTGATCGCCCAGGGTCTCTTCCTGCCGGCCGCGGACGCCCTCCCGGCGCTGCTCTACGGCACCGCCGGCGCCTGCCTGCAGGTCGCCTGGTCGCTGATCGTCTGGGTCGTGGTCGACCGAGGCGCCCGCGAGGAGAGCGGCTGGAACGCGCGCGAGACGGCGCAGGCCCTGCGCTCGAACCTCACCTTGGCCTCGCCGAGCGCCCGCCACGCGATCCGGTTCGGGGTCGCGCTCGCCACCGGGGTCGCCGCCTACCGCCTGCTCGGCATGGACGACCACGGCTTTTGGATCCCGCTGACGATCCTCTTCGTGATGCGGCCCGAACGCGACGAGACCGACAAGCGGCTGGTCCTGCGGGCGGTCGGCACCGTGCTCGGCTTGATCTTCGCCACCGCGGTCGCCGAGACGCTCGGCGGCTCCGACCTCGTCGTCTGGATCGTGCTGACCGCGGCTGCGGCGTTCTCCTTCGGCCTCCTGACCGTCCAGTACGCACTCTTCACGGCGGCGATCACCGTCTACGTCGTCCTGCTCACCGACACGCTCGGCGAGCCGGCCCTCCAGGCCGCCGGCCAGCGGGCCGGCGGCACCGCGCTGGGGATCGCGATCGCCTTCACCGCCTTTGTCCTCTGGCCGAGCCCGGGGGAGGGGAGAGGGCTCCGGTCAGAGGCACAAAAGGCGGGCGGAAGCCCACCGGAGGCCCCGGCCCGGTAAATTCCTGGCTAGGCAGCCAAACAAAACCGCGCGCACGCGGTAGAGCAAGGGAGCGAGCTTTGAGCCAGCGGACGTTCGTGATCGGAGTCGGAATGACCAAGTTCGAGAAGCCCGGCACCAAGGAGGGCGACTACCCGGACTGGGCCAAGGAGGCGGGGGAGAAGGCGCTCGCCGACGCCGGTATCCCTTACGAGGACGTCGAGCAGGCCTACGCGGGCTACTGCTATGGCGACTCCACCTACGGTCAGCGGGCGCTCTACCAGCTCGGCCTCACCGGGATCCCGGTGGTCAACGTCAACAACAACTGCTCGACCGGGTCCTCGGCGCTCTTCCTCGCCCGGCAAGCGGTCAAGGGTGGGCTCGTCGAGTGCGCCCTCGCGCTCGGCTTCGAGAAGATGGAGCCGGGCAGCCTCGGCGTCAAGTACACCGACCGCACCAACGCGCTCGACAAGCACGCCACCAGGATGTTCGAGATCCGCGACCCCGAGGCCTCGCCGCCGGCGCCGCAGATGTTCGGCAACGCCGGCCGCGACCACATGGCCAAGTACGGCTCGACCCCCGACCACTACGCCTGGATCGGGTGGAAGAACCACAAGCACTCGGTCAACAACCCCTACGCCCAGTTCCAGGACGAGTACTCCCTGGAGGACATCAAGGCGGCGAAGATGATCCACGACCCGCTGACCAAGCTCCAGTGCTCGCCGACCTCCGACGGCTCGGCCTGCGCGATCGTCGCCTCCGAGCGCTACGTCGAGGAGCACGATCTTTGGGGCCAGGCGGTCGAGATCGTCGGCCAGTCGATGGTCACCGACCTCAGCTCTACCTTCGACGAGGCGGCTGACTGCATGACGATCGTCGGCTCGGAGATGTCGAAGCTGGCGGCCAGCAATGCCTATGAGGAAGCCCAGGTGAGCGCCGAGGAAGTTGACGTCTGCGAGCTGCACGACTGCTTCAGCGCCAACGAGCTGATCACTTACGAAGCGCTCGGCTTCGCGGCCGAGGGCGAGGCGCACAAGCTGGTCGAGGCCGAAGACACGACTTACGGCGGCAAGCTCGTCGTCAACCCCTCCGGCGGGCTGATCTCCAAGGGGCACCCGCTCGGAGCGACCGGGCTGGCGCAGTGCTCGGAACTGACCTGGCAGCTGCGGGGTCAAGCGGACAAGCGCCAGGTCGACGGCGCCAAGGTCGCGCTGCAGCACAACATCGGCCTCGGCGGAGCGGCCGTGGTCACCGTCTACAAGCCGGCCGGCTGAGACCGACCGGAAAGGAGGAGCACGATGGCGAAGGAGCGGCGTTCACTTAGCGGCAAGGTCGTGGCGATCACCGGCGGCGCTCGCGGCATCGGCAAGGCGACCGCAACCGCGCTGGTTCGCAAGGGCTGCCGCGTCGCGATCGGCGACCTCGACCTGGAGCTGGCCGAGCAGACCGCGACCGGGCTCGGCGGCGGCACCGTGGCGCTGCCACTCGACGTCACCGACCGCGCCTCCTTCGAGAGCTTCCTGGCCGAGACCGAGCGCCAGCTCGGGCCCCTCGACGCGGTGATCAACAACGCCGGGATCATGCCCGTGACCCCGTTCGTCGAGGAGAGCGAGGCCTCGGTGCACCGCCAGGTCGACATCAACCTTCACGGAGTCATCACCGGCACCCAGCTGGCAATCGAGCGCCTCCAGCCCCGCGGCAGCGGCTACATCGTCAACATCGCCTCCCAGGCCGGCAAGGCCGGAATTCCGGGAATCGCCACCTACTCGGCGACCAAGCACGCCGTCGTCGGCCTCTCCGAGGCGGTGAAGACGGAGCTGCGCGGTTCCGGCGTCGAGGTCCTCTGCGTGATGCCGACCGTCGTCAACACCGAGCTGACCAGCGGCGTCGGGCAGCGCTGGGTGAAACCGGTCGAGGCCGCCGACGTCGCCAACGAGATCGTCGACGCGATGGAAGTGCCGCGCTTCGACGTCTTCGTGCCGCGCGCCAACGGCATCCTCTACAGGGTGCTGACGCTGATGCCGCGCGGCGCCCGCGAGGCGCTGGGCCGGCTGATGAAGATCGACAAGCTGATGTTCGAGGTCGATCACGGCGCCCGCCGTGCCTACGAGGAGCGCGCCGCAACCAGCACGGCCAGCGCCGAGGAGGGCGACGCCGCGCCGGAGCCCGCCCAGCGCGACGCTGCGTAACACGGTTGGCGAGTTAGCCCGCCTATAGTCGGGTTAACTCGCCAAGGAGGCATCGAAGATGGGCCGGATCTACGACGCGACCTGGGGCCGAGGCTTCTCGGCGATGTACGACAGCTGCCTGAAGGGGACCGAGGAGGCGGGGTTGCGAGAGAGGCGGCATGAGCTGCTCGCCCAGGCCCGGGGCCGCACGCTCGAGCTGGGCGCCGGCACCGGTCTCAACCTCGACCTCTACCCGGACGCGGTACAGGAGCTGGTCATGACCGAGCCCGACCCGCACATGGCGAAGCGCCTGCGGCCGAAGCTCGCCGGCTCCGCGCACGAGGCCACCGTGGTCGAAGCACCAGCTGAAAATCTGCCCTTCGAGGATTCGAGCTTCGACACCGCGGTGGCGACGCTGGTCCTCTGCACGGTTCCCGATCCGACGGCAACCCTGGCCGAGGCGGCGCGGGTACTGAAGCCGGGCGGGCGACTGCTCTTCCTGGAGCACGTCCGCGCCGAGGAGCCGGGCCTCGCCCGCTGGCAGGACCGGCTCGAGCGGCCCTGGCGCTTCCTCGGCGACGGCTGCCACTGCAACCGCGACACCGTCGCGACGATCTCCGCCTCGCGATTCGAGCTGGACCAGGTCGAGCGAAGCCAGCTGCCGAAGTCGCCGCCGATCGTCAGGCCGCTGGCGATCGGCCAAGCGGTTCGCCCGGCCTAGGAGGTCGAAAGTCGCCCTTTCGCCGCGCCCTGCCCTCGCTATACTGAACTATATGGTTCAGTATCAAACTGTAGATCGAACCCTCGCTGCGATCGCCGATCCGACTCGGCGCAGCGTCCTCGAGACCCTCAGCCGGCGTGGAGAGGCCACCGTCACCGAGCTGACCGCGCCGACCGGCATGTCCCTGACCGGTATGAAGAAGCATCTGCGGGTACTGGAGGAGGCAGGCCTCGTCACCACCGAGAAGGTGGGGCGGACGCGCCGGTGCAGCCTCGGCCCGAGCCGGCTGGAGGACGTCCAAGCCTGGATGGACTCCTACCGCTCGATGGTCGAGGAGAGGTTCGATCGACTCGAGCAGCTGCTCGAGCGAACGAAAGGAGAAGCACGATGAGCCGAGACACTGCAAACAAGGCGGCCGTGACCAAGCCCTCCGACCGCGAGATCCAAGTCGAGAGGGTCTTCGATGCGCCCCGTGAGCGAGTCTTCGCCGCCTACACCGACCCGGCGCTGATCTCCCAGTGGTGGGGCCCCTTCGAGACGACCACCACCGTCGAGGAGCTGGATGCGCGGCAGGGCGGTCGCTGGCGGTTCAAGGTCGTCGACTCCGACGGCACCGAGACCGAGTTCCAAGGCGTATTCCGGGAGCTGGTCGAGCCGGAGCGGATCGCGATGACCTTCGAATGGGACGGCATGCCGGGATACGTCTCGGTCGACACCGCCACCTTCGAGGACCTCGGCGAGCGCACCCGGATCGTCTCGACCTCGATCTTCTACACCCAGGAGGAACGCGACGGGATGCTCGACGCCGGGATGGAGAAAGGCCTCAGCGAGAGCTACGCCCGGCTGGATCAGCTCCTGGCGAGCTGATCTAACGCACGATAATGGTGGTTATGTGAACTTACCCGCGAAACGAAGGCGCCTGAAACCGGGTTAGACCGTCCCCGGGTCGCCCAAAAGAGGCGATCAAAGGACGTGATGCGATGAGAATGCAGATCACCGAGCGGACGATGCCAAACCCCGCTCTGATCCACAAGACGGCCTAGCCAGAGGGCCGTCAAGAAGACCACCGAGGGCCGACCCTTTCTCTGAGGTCGGCCCTTCGTGGCTGCTCAGCCGGCCTTGACGATCTCTTCTTCGATCGTCCCGGTGTCCCCCGGCGAGCCGAGCAGTTCGACGCCGTTGGTGTTGGGGCCTTCGATCGCAAAGGACGGCGTGCCGTTGAAGCCGAAGGTCTGGGCCTGTTCGGTCGTCTTGGAGACTTCTTCGATCAGTTTTTTGCTGTTGCGTTCCTGTTCCCACTTGGCGATGTCTTTGACGCCGGCGGCTTTGGCGATCGAGGTGAGGAACTCATCGGTGATATAGCCGCCGTTCTCTTTGCCCTGGTTGTGGTAGAAGAGCTCGAGGAAGTTCCAGCCGCGCCCCTGGGCGCCGGCCGCAATCGCCGCGGTGCCGGCGGGCACCGATTCCGGCCCGATGATCGTGAAGTTGCGGAAGGTGATCTTGGCGTCGCCTTTCTTCACCGCGCCGTTGATGATCGGCGGCAGGATTTCCTCCGAGTAGGTCTTGCAGACGGGGCACTGCAGGTCCCCGAACTCGATCAGGTTGACCGGGGCTTTCGGGTCGCCGACGACCAGGCGTTCTTGGGGAAGGCCTTCCAGGAGGCTGTCGGTGGCGGCGATCCCCTCGAGCTGGGTGTCGCCACCGCTGTCGCTGCTGGAGGAGTTGACGACGATCAGGACGACGACCGCGACGACGACGAGGAAGACGGCACCGGCGCCGAACTGGAGCAGCCGCTGGCGGCGGTCCGTGTTGTCGACCTTGGTTTCTTCCTGCAGCCGCTCTTCCCGGCGCTTCTCCCTCTCCCGCTTGTTGCTCATCTCTCCTCCATCGTGTTCTGAGTTCTGCGCCTGCGTCCCGACCTGCGTGGCGAACTCTATGCGGCGTCGGCTTCGGCTGCGTCGGGCCCGCGCGGGAGCACGACGCTGTCGGTCCCCGCGTAGGCGATCAGCCGGGTGGCGTTGAGCAGGAAGAGGATCGTCATCAGCACCGCGCTGGCCACGCACCACTGGCAGATCGCTTCGATCGTGAACAGCTCCAGGTAGGTCAAGTAGACGCTGTAGCCGAAGCCGCCCAGGGCCATCGCGAAGCCGCCGAAGCGCGCCAGGTCGTTGGCGAGAAAGGCGGTTGCCAGAATCGCGACGTAGCCGAGGATCCCGAAGATCGCGATGTTGATCCCGGCGACGTGGGAGTAGGAGCTTTCGGCGACCGTCTCGCAGCCACCGCCGCCGGCGAAGCAGGCCGGCGCCCCACCACCGGACTCGACGATCGTGATGTAGGTCGCGACGCCGACGCCGATCACGGCGAAGAACGCGATCAGCCGCCGCAGGGTGCCTTCGGTCGGGAACTTCATACCGATGAAGATAAAGGCTTCGCCTTAGCGGTGCCTAATGATCGAACCGGCTTACGACGGCCGCCTCGGCACAGAACGCCGCGATCTCCCGCGAGAGCCGCCCGCCCTGCCAGGCCAGCGGCGACTCCCCCTCCCCCTCGGAGATCAGCCGCGCTTGGGGCAGCTCCCGGGCGTAGGCAGCGGCGACGTCGTAGGGATGCCCCGGGTCAGCCTCGTCGCGACTGGCGACGACCAGCGCCGGTACCTCGAGCTCGCGCAGTTCCTCCAGGGATTCGAACGGCCGCGAGGACGGCACCTGGCGAAGCGCATCGACGATCGCGCCGAGGTCGCGGTGGAGTTCCATGCGTTCGCGGGTGAAGCGCAGCACGGTGTCCCGCCAGGAGTCCTCGATTCGCTGCTCACGCCCGATGTAGGCGACGAAGCCGTCGATCCCGCCCTCTTCGAGCGCATCGGCGAGGCCTTCCCAGTACCGCAGCGAGGAAGCCGTGATCTGCCCCGTGTAAACCGGGCCGATGACGACCAGCCCGGCAATCCGGTCGGGGTGCCGGAGCGCGTAGGAGACCGCCGTGTGGGTCCCCATCGAGTGGCCGCCAAGCACGAAGCGCCCCTCGCCCACCCGCGCCGCCACCACCCGCTCCAGGTCGCCGACCAGGCTCGGGTATCCATAACTCTCGCCGGACGGCGCCGGGTCGGACTCGCCGTGGCCGCGGGCGTCGTAGGTGACGACGGCGTGGCCGGCCCGTTCCAGGGCGCGGGAACCGTGGAGGACATAGCGCCGCGTCGCGGTGATCCCGTGACAGAGAACAATCGGCGGCCCCTCTCCCCCGGTTTCCCCGCACAGCGTCGGTGCCGGGCCGACCGTGAACGGAGCCGCGGCCGCGGCCTCCATCAAGCTAGAGAGGCGAGCGCGCTCTCGAGATCGTCGACCGACTCGTAGGTGAGGCCGGCCAGCGTCACCTTGCGGTGGCGGACGATTCCCTCCTCGTCGATCACGAAGATCGCCCGCCGGACCATCGGTCCCGCGACGACGCCGTAGGCACGGGCGACGGCCTTGTCCTCGTCGGCCAGCAGCGGCACGTTAAGACGCTTCTCCTCGGTGAACCGCTCGTGCGAGGAGACCGACTGCGGGGAGATCCCCAGCACGTCGGCGCCGAGCGTGTCGAGCCGATCACCCTGGTCCCTATAGGAGCAGAACTGTTTGGTGCAAACGGCGGTGAAGTCCCCCGGGTAGAAGGCGAGGATCACCTTGCGGCCTCGGTAGTCGGCGAGCCGGTAGGTCTTGCCGCCGGTCCCCGGCAGCTCAAACTCCGGGGCCTTGTCGCCTACGTCGAGCTTCGCCACGGTGTGAGCTTAGCCCCGATCAGCCTTTTTCGATCGTGATCGCTTCGATCAGGACCGTCTGTTTCGGCTGTTCGGATTCGTCCCCCAGCTTGTCGATCCGGGCGACGACGGGGTACCCCTCGGTGACCTTGCCGACCAGCGCGTATTCGGGCGGCAGACCGGCGTCAGCGGGCGCGGTGACGACGTAGAACTGGCTGCCCGAGCGGCCGGGCGGCTCGGCGGAGCTCTTCGCCATCGCCACCGTGCCTTTGGTGTAGGAGAGGTTCGAGGGCGGTTTCTCATCGACGCTGTAGCCGGGTCCGCCGGTGCCGGTCCCGAGTGGGTCGCCGCCCTGGATAACGAAGCCCGGCGCGACCCGGTGGAAGGTGAGGTCGTCGTAGAAGCCTTCTTCGGCCAGGTAGGCGAAGGAGTTGGCGGTCTTCGGCGCCTGCGTGGTGTCGAGGGCGATCTCGAAGGTTCCGCAGCTGGTGTCGACGACCGCGGTCACCCCTTCCCCCTCCTCGAGGGTCTGCTCCGGAGCGTCCAACTTGACCCGCTTCGGCGGCGGAGCTTCCACTTCTTCGCAGCCACTGGCGTTGTCGGCCGCGGCGCTCGCCGAGGCGCTGCTGTCGCCGTCATCGCCACCGCCGCGAGAGATCAGGATCGCGGCGACCACGCCGACGGTGATCAGCGCAAAGACGGCAAGGATGATCAGGCGCGGGTCGCGTTTCTCCTCCATCGGCGCGGAAGCCTAGATGATTGATTTCAACCGATGCCGGTTCCCCCTCTCACTCCCCTTGCCGCCGCCGCGCTGCACCTCGGCGAACCGGAGCGAATCCTCCAGCTCCAGTGTGGGGACGGCGAGGGGGCTCTGTTCCTCGCCCGTGAGTTTCCCCGCGCCCGAGTACGCGGCGTCGACCCCTCCGAGGAGGCGATCCGGCGCGCCACCGCCCGCGTCGGGCTCGACCCGGAGGGCCGCGTCGCCTTCAAGGTCGGCAAGGCCCGCTCCCTTCCCTTCCCCGACGATCACTTCGACCTCGTCGCCATCCTCGACGCCCACCCCTCCCCGGCCGAGACCGCCCGCATCCTCCGCCCCTCCGCCCACCTGATCCTCGCCAGCTCCAGTAACTCTTCCCCCGCCGGAGCTTTCCTCCGCTGGAACCTCCGGCGCCACGGCTTCGAACTCCAGCGGCTGGAGAGAGCCGGCGACGGCAGCTTCCTGATTGCTCGCCGACCCAAATAGGCTGCATTCCCATGGATATCGCCGGCCTACCCTTGGCGCTTCTCGTCAACCCTCACTCCGCCGGCGGCAAGGCCCTGAAGCTGCTGCCACGCGTCGAGGCAGCCCTGGACGCCTCCCGGGTCGTCTTCCGGGTGCAGCGCACCAAAGGCCTCGAGCACGGGGTCGAACAGGCGCTGCGCGCGGTCGAGGCCGGCGAGGTGCCCGTGGTGATGAGCGGCGACGGGCTGCTCGGCGCGATCGGCGGGGCGATGGCGGGGTCCGACACACCGTTGGGGATCATTCCCGGCGGCCGTGGCAACGACCTCGCCCGAGTGCTCGGCATCCCCGACGACCCGGAGGGCGCTGTTGAGGTCCTGCTCGGCGGGCACAGCCGGCGGATCGACGTCGGCGAAGCAAACGACAAACGCTTCCTCGGCATCGTCAGCGTCGGCTTCGACTCCGAAGCCAACCGGCTCGCCAACGAAACCAACTTCCTCCGCGGCAACCTCGTCTATGCCTACGCTGCGCTGCGCACCCTGGTCACCTGGAAGCCGGCCCGTTTCACCCTCCAGATCGGCGAGCAACGGACCCGGCTCAGTGGCTACTCGGTCTCGGTCGCCAACAGCAAGGCGTTCGGCGGCGGTATGTACATCGCCCCCGACGCCGAGCTCGACGACGGCGAGTTCGACGTGATCGCGGTCGGCGCGGTCGGCAAGCTGCGCTTCGTGGGTAACCTGCCAAAGGTGTTCAAGGGGACTCACGTCGACGAGGACGAGGTGAGGGTCTTCCGGGCCCGCCGTCTCGAGTTGAGCGCCAGCCGTCCGTTCCCCGTCTACGCCGACGGCGAGCACCTCACCGACCTGCCCGCCTCACTGCGGGTGCTGCCACGAGCCCTGAGCGTGCTGGTGCCCTCTCAGGGCCCCGCTTGAGCTCTGCCCCGACCGCCGAGCGCAAGCGCGGCGGGCCGCTGTTCGGCGCCAAGATCGCTCTCTCGCGCGCAATCGGCGGCGCCAGCCGGGCGACCGGGCGCGGCGGCGGCACCACCCTGCCCGGGCGGGTGCTGCTGCGCCTGGAACCCGAGGCGATCGCCCGGCTGGGGACCGGCCTGGACCGCGGCTGCACGATCGTCAGCGCGACCAATGGCAAGACGACCACGGCCGCGATGATCGCCGCGGTGCTCTCCGCCGAGGGGCGCAACCCGGTCCACAACCGGGCGGGGTCGAACATGACCTGGGGAGTGGCGACGGCGTTGCTGGAGCAGCGTGGCCACGAAGGGCTGTTCGAGGTCGACGAGGCCTGGCTGCCTCGAGTCGCCGCCCAGCTCGAGCCGTCCCTGATCGTGCTCGGGAACCTCTTCCGCGACCAGCTCGACCGCTACGGCGAGATCGAGGCCCTGGCGGACGATTGGGCGCAGACGGTGGCGGCGCACAACGGCCTCGCCGGCTTCGTCCTCAACGCCGACGACCCGCTGATCGCCGACCTCGGCCGCGACCCCGAGGGCCGCCCGCGCGACCAGATTCTCTACTACGGGGTCGAGGACCCGGCCCAGGCGCTGCCGGAGCTGCAGCACGCCTTCGACGCCAAGCACTGCCGTCGGTGCGGTCATCCCTACGCCTACGAGCGGGCCTTCGTCGGCCACCTCGGCCACTACTCGTGCCCCAACTGCGGTGCCGAGCGGCCGCGACCCGAGGTGGCGGCGACGGAGATCGAGCTGCGCGGGATGGACGGATCGCGCTCCACGGTCCGGACGCCCGACGGCGAGGTGACGCTGGAGCTGCCGCTTCCCGGCCTCTACAACGTCTACAACGCCCTCGCCGCGATCTCCGCCTGCCTCAAGCTCCGCGTTCCGCCCGAGCGCGCCGTGGACGCCCTCGCCGAGATGCGCGCCGCCTTCGGGCGGGTGGAGACGATCGAGGTGGACGGGGTGCCGGTCTCGATCCTGCTGGTGAAGAACCCGACCGGGACCAACGAGGTGCTCCGGACCCTGCGCCTGGAGGCTGAGAAGGACCGGATCGAGCTCTGGCTGGCGCTCAACGACCGGATCGCCGACGGGAACGACGTTTCCTGGATCTGGGACGCCGATTTCGAGCTGCTGAACGGCGCGGTGAGCCGGGTGGTGTGCGCCGGCACCCGCGCCGCGGAGCTGGCCCTGCGGCTCAAGTACGCGGGGTGGCCGGAGGAGCTGATCGAGGTCGTGCCGGGGATAGAGGACTCGCTCGACACCGCGGTGGCCGGATCCTCCGGGCGCCTCTTCGCCCTTCCCACCTACACCGCCCTGATCGAGCTGCGCAAACTGCTGTCCGCTCGCGGCCTGGCGCCGGAGTTCTGGCGATGAGCGACAGCGCGGTGGTCTGGCACGACGTCGAGTGCGGCGGCTAT
This sequence comes from uncultured Actinomycetes bacterium, assembly GCA_963832155.1. Classification (GTDB taxonomy): domain Bacteria; phylum Actinomycetota; class Thermoleophilia; order Solirubrobacterales; family 70-9; genus VAYN01. The sequence goes on along the minus strand of CAWHTB010000002.1, from coordinate 1,788,153 downwards.
CACGCCGACCTGCCGATCTGGGAGCGGTTGGCCGGTGAGGCCGAGGGGCCGGTCCTCGAGCTCGGCTGCGGGACCGGCAGGGTCGCCCTGCACCTGGCCCGCCGCGGCCACACCGTGGTCGGCCTCGACCACGAGGCGGAGCTGGTCGACTCGCTGCGGGAGCGGGCCAACGGTCTGCCGGTCGAGGTGATGCTCGGCGACGTCCGTCGTCCCGAGCTGAACCGGGAGGTCGCCCTGGCGATCGCCCCGATGCAGGTCCTGCAGCTGCTGGAGAGCGCTGCGGACCGCGCCCAGTGCCTCGCCGCCGTCGCTGGGTCCCTCCCCCCCGGCGGCCAGTTCGCCGCGGCGATCGTCGAGGGGTTGCCCGGGGAAGGCGACGGCGCCGCTCCGATACCCGACGTCCGCGACGTTGACGGCTGGGTCTACTCCAGCCTGCCGGTGGATGCGGCCGTGGACGGCGGCGACATCGTCGTCCGCCGCCTGCGCCAAACGGTCTCACCGGCCGGGGACCTGGAGGAGGAACCGAACGAGATCCGGATCCACGCACTCTCCGCCGAGCGTCTCGAGGCCGAGGCAGGCGAGGCAGGCCTGGCACCGCACGAGCGCCTCCCGATCCCGCCGACCGACCTCCACGTCGGCTCCACCATCGTCGTTCTCACCAAGGCGGGCTGAGATGGAGCTGCGCGTCCTCAGCCTCTACCCCGAGCAGATGAACATCTACGCCGACCGCGGCAACATCCTCTTCCTGCAGCGGCGCTGCGAGTGGCGCGGGATCGAGTTCTCCCATGCCGGCGCCGGACCCGGCGAGACGGTGGACCCCTTCTCCCACGATCTCTTCTACATCGGCGGCGGTCAGGACCGCGACCAGCGGATGGTCGCCACCGACATGGTCGCCAGTAAGGGCGAGGCACTGCAGGCGGCGGTCGACGGCGGCGCCGCGCTGCTCGCCGTCTGTGGCGGCTACCAGCTGCTCGGGCACAGCTACCGCCTCGACGAAGAGGTCCTGCCCGGCCTCGGTCTCGCCGACCTGGAGACGGTGCGCGTGCCCGGCCCGCGCCTAATCGGCAATTTCGCGATCGAGACGGACCTTGGCACCAGGCCGCAGATCCTGGCCGGGTTCGAGAACCACGGTGGCCGCACCTACCTCGGCCCCGACGCCGAGCCACTGGGCCGGGTCGTCAAGGGCAACGGCAACAACGGTCGCGACGGCACCGAGGGTGTACGGCAGGGCAACATGATCGGCACCTACATGCACGGCCCGCTGCTGCCGAAGAACGCCTGGCTCGCCGACTACCTGATCGCGCTGGCGCTGGAGCGCCGCTACGGAAAGCAGCCGAACCTGGAGCCGCTCGCCGACAGCCTCGAGGACGCCGCCCACGCGAGCGCCCGCGCCGCCGCGGGCGCATGAGGTGGTAGTGGCCCGTCGGCTCGCTCAGCGTCCGCTGGAGCCGAAGCCGCCCTCGCCGCGGGCGGACTCGGTAAGGGCGGTCGCCTCGACCGGCTCGAGCAGGGCGATCGGCGTGATCAGGAGCTGGGCGATGCGGTCACCGGCGGCGACCCTGAAGATTTCCGCCGGGTCGTTGTTCAGCAGCAGGACCCGGATTTCGCCGCGGTAGCCGGAGTCGATCAGCCCCGGGCTGTTGACCAGCGAGATGCCGTGCTCGCGAGCGATCCCCGAGCGCGGCAGCACCAGGCCGGCGTGCCCGGCGGGGATCTCGAGCGCGATCCCGGTGCCAACGCTCCAGCGCTCGCCGGGGCCGATATGGGCCGCCTCACAGGCGTAGAGGTCGAGGCCGGCGTCGCCCTCGTGGGCGCGCGACGGCAGGACCGCCTCCTCTTTCAGCTTCGTGACCGCCAACTCCACGGGCGGCAGCCTAGTCAGGCGACGGCGAGATCGTCGAACCGGTGCATCTCGGCCGCCGGGACCCGGGCGTGAACGAGGACGCCGTCCTCGCGGTCGGTGCGCTCCAGGTCCCCGGCCACCTCGTGGAGCTCGTGCAGCCGGCCGCCCTCGGTGTAGGGGATCAACAGGTCGACCTCTGTCAGCGTCTCGGCGAAGGCCGCCTCGATCCGCTCTCGAAGGCCGTCGAGGCCCTCGCCGTCGATCGCCGAGACGAGCACCGCGTCGCGATGGCTGAGCGCGACCTCGTGGCGCTGGTCGTCGTCGAGCAGGTCGGCCTTGTTCAGCACCAGCAGCCGCGGCTTCTCCCCCGCCCCGATCTCCTCGAGGACCACGTCGACCGCGTGCATGTCCTGCAGCCGGCGTGCCTCTGGCGCCGAAGCGTCGACGACGTGCAAGAGCAGGTCTGCGAGCACCGTCTCCTCGAGGGTCGCCTTGAACGCCTCGACCAGTTGGTGGGGCAACTTCTCGATGAACCCGACGGTGTCGGTCAGCAGGTAGTCGCGCCCAGAGAGCTCGAGGCTGCGGGTGGTCGGGTCGAGGGTGTGGAAGAGCCTGTCCCCCACCCCGACCACCGACCCGGTGAGGGCGTTGAGCAGGGTCGACTTGCCGGCGTTGGTGTAGCCGGCGAGGGCGACGCGGGGCAGCGAGGAGCGCTCCCGGCGGGCCCGCATCACGCCGCGGTTTCGCTCCAGCCGCGCGAGCCGCCGCCGCAGCGCCGCGATCCGGTCGCGCGCCAGCCGTCGGTCGGTCTCGATCTGGGTCTCGCCCGGGCCCCTGGTGCCGATCCCACCGTCCATCCTGCCGGCGCCGAGGCGCTCCAAGTGGGTCCACAGCCCACGCATGCGCGCCATGTTGTATTCGAGCTGGGCCAGCTCGACCTGAAGCTTGCCCTCGGCCGAGTGGGCGTGGTCGGCGAAGATGTCGAGGATCACCGCGGTGCGGTCGATCACCGGCACCCCGAGCGCCGCCTCGAGGTTGCGCTCCTGGCGCGGCGCCAGCTCGTCGTCGCAGGCGACGAGGTTGGCGTCGCAGGCAGCGATCTCCTGCTTCAGCTCGGCCAGGCGACCGCGGCCGAAGTAGCGGTCGGGGTCGGGTTGGGGTCGCTGCTGCGTCGCCTCCCCGGCCGTCGCCACGCCGGCGGTGCGGAGCAGCTCCTTCAGCTCGGCCAGCGGCTCGTCCTCCTCACGCCCGTCGACGATCCCGATCGCCAGGGCGCGCTGCCGGGCACGCGGATTGGTGACGCCGGCGCCGTTGCCGTGCTCGGCGCTGTAGCGCGTCTGCGTCACCCGGCCGTTTCTGGAACGTTGCACTCAAGACGATTGTAGGGGTTGCCCCAGGCCCTATAGGCTTACTTACCGTGAAGATTTTCGTAACGGGAGGTACGGGCTTCATCGGCGGCGAGGTGGTGCGCCAACTGCGCCGGCGCCGCGACGAGGTGGCCTGCTTGGTCCGCAACCCCGAGAAGGGCAAGAAGGTCGCCGAGCTGGGCTGCGAGTTGGTCGCCGGCGACCTCTCCGACGCGGCGGCGATCCGCGCCGGGATGGAGGGATGCGACGCGGTGATCCACGTGGCGGCGATGTACGAGGTCGGGATCCCGGCCTCGGAGCGGCCGGCGATGCGCGAGGCCAACGTCGGCGGAACCGAAAAGGTCCTCGGCGCCGCTAAGGAGGCGGGGATCCCACGGATCGTCTACGTCTCCACCGTCGGCACCTTCGGCAACACCAACGGCAAAGTGGTCGACGAGACCTACGTTCACCCGGGCAAGGAGTTCACCTCCTGCTACGAGGAGACCAAGTGGGAGGCCCAGCAGGTGGCGGAGCGGATGATCGCCGAGGGCCTTCCCTGCACGATCGTCCAGCCCGGCGGCGTCTACGGGCCCGGCGACACCTCACAGGTCGCCGACCTGCTCGACCAGTTTCTCTCCGGAAAAATGCCGCTGCTGCCCTTTCCGGAGCTCGGCATCTGCCTGGCGCATGTGGAAGACATCGCCGGCGGGATCATCCTCGCCCTCGACAAGGGCAAGCCGGGCGAGGCCTACGTGATCAGCGGACCGGCGACGACGATCCGTGAGGCGATCGGCATCGTCGCCGAGCTGACCGATCGCAAGGCCCCCAAGCGGGCGCTCCCGACGCCGTTGATGAAGGCGATGATCCCGATCGGGCCATTGGTCGGGAAAATGATGGGACAGCCGCCGAACCTGCGGGAGCTGATCTCCTCCGCCGACGGGGTCACCTTCTGGGCCAGTTACGAGAAGGCGAATCGCGAGCTGGGCTACGAACCGCGGGGGCTTGAGCAGGGCCTGCGCGAGTTGCTCGAGGCCGAAGGCCGGTTGCCGGCCGCGGCGGCTGCCTAACCTCCCTGCGGTATGCGCGTCATCGACGTCGAGCACCTCGGCCGTCCACACGTGATCGGGTGCTGGAAGGTCGGCGACGCCTTGGTCGACCCCGGCCCGGAGTCCTCGCTGCCGACGCTGCTGGCCGGGCTCGGCGATGAGCGGCCGCGGGCCGTGCTGCTGACTCACATCCACCTCGACCACGCCGCCGCCACTGGAGCACTGGTGCGCGACTGGCCGGACCTCGAGGTCTACGTGCACGAGCGCGGCGCCCCGCACCTGGTCGACCCCTCGAAGCTGTTGGCCAGCGCCGAGCGCCTTTACGGCGACCATATGGAGCGCCTCTGGGGCGAGATCGTGCCGGTACCGGAGGCCAACGTGAGACCGCTGACGGGCGGCGAGACCGTCCTTGGTATGCGCGTCGCCTACACCCCCGGCCATGCCTCCCACCACGTCTGCTACCTGCACGAGGAGACCGGTACCGCCTTCGTCGGTGACGTCGCCGCGGTCCGGATCCCGCCCTCGAACCTGATCGTCCCCCCCACCCCGCCGCCGGACATCGACATCGAGGTCTGGGAGGACTCGATCGGAATCGTCGAAGGCTGGGAGCCCGAGCGCCTCGCGGTCACCCACTTCGGCGCGATCGAGAACCCGACCGAGCACCTGGCGGCGGTCCGCGAGTGCCTGCGCGAGGAGGCACAACTGGCGCATGAGCTGTCGGAGGACGAGTACGAGCGCCGCCACGTCGAGCGGGTAGAAGCCGCGATGGGTCCCGAGAACGCCGCCGAGATGATCCAGTGCGTGCCCCCCCAGTACCAGTGGCGCGGGCTCGACCGCTACTGGCGCAAGAAGGCCGAGCGCGAAGCGGCTTAGTGGCGTCTAAGCCAGCGCCGGGCGACCACGATCGAGACCGGCAGCGGCGGATAGGTGGCACCGTCTAGGAGCTGGCGGCGGCCGAGCTTCTCTGGCAACTCGATCGTGGCCTTCTTGCTCTGCGGCGGACATGTCAGCCGGGCTGCGATCGAAGCCCGCCGATGCCCGGGTCGCCGCCACAGGGTCATCAGCAGGTACCCGTTCTGTTCACGGAACTCCGGCTTCTGGAGCGGGAAGCGCCGAACCTGGTTGCACACCTGGGGTTCGAGGTCGACGCGAATCCGCCGCGTGTTCGGGTTCAGGTCCTGTTCTTCGTCAAGCCCCCACGGCGTTGCTCGGGTGCCGCGCCGAATCGACCGCGGCGTGCAGAAATCCCGGAAGGACCCGAGCCGCCAGCTGCCGCCGACCTTTTCCAGCTGGATCCATTCGAGGTCGGAGATGTGCGTCGGCCCGGGCTTGGTGAACAGACGGCCGGCCGCGAACTCAGCGATCCGCGGGGTTTCGGACAGGTGCCTCCAACCGTGTTGGCGCACCAGGGGAAGTTCCCCGCTTGCCAGAACTCGTCGCAGGGCCCGCTCGGACGGAAGCTCGCCACTCTCGACCCCGGTCGGGGTCGAGAAGGTCGCAACCGGATCGAACGGGAGGCCGTCTTCGCAGGCCACCTGGTGTGGCCACTCCGGCCAGGCCTTCGTCGCCGGATCGGGCCCGGAGGCGGGCGGGCGGGCGATCTTCGCGGCGGCCGCGGCGGCGCAGATCAGGAGTACGGCCAGCAGGGCCGGCGCGAGGCGAATGGAAACCCTCATGTTTACCCAGCCTATTTCAGCTGAGGTGCTCGCGCATCCGCTCGACCGCCTCTTCGATGCGCTCATCGGGCGTGGTCAGCGCAATACGGAAGAAGCCCTCGCCGCTTGGCCCGTACATCGAGCCCGGTGAGACGACCACGGCCGCCTCTTCGAGGACCAACTCGCAGAACGAGGTCGAGGTATGGCCGTCGGGCACTGGCGCCCAGACGTAAATCGTCCCCTTCGGCGCGGTGACGTCGACGCCGATCGCGCCCAGGGCCGAGACGACCAGGTCGCGGCGGCGGGCGTAGGTCTCGTTCATCCGCTCCAGCGGCTCGCGCGGGCCCTTCAGGGCCGCCGCACCCGCCAGCTGGACCGCCTCGAACAGGCCGGAGTCGACGTTGGTCTTCAACCGCCAGTAGGTCTGCACCGCCTCGGCGTTGCCGAGGATCGCGGCGCAGCGCCACCCGGTCATGTTGAAGCCCTTGGAAAGGGAGAAGACCTCCACCCCGACCTCCTTCGCCCCGGGGGTGGCAAGGAAGCTCGGCGCCACGTACCCGTCGTAGGTCGTCTCCGAGTAGGCGTTGTCGTGGACGACGAGGACCTCGTGCTTGCGGGCGAACTCGACGGCCCGCTCGAAGAAGCCCTCTGGGACAACGGCACCGGTCGGGTTGTTGGGGTAGTTGATGAACATCAGCCGAGCCTTGGCGGCAACCTCGGGCGGGACCGCGTCGAGGTCGGGGGCGAAGCCGAGATCGGGGACCAGCGGCAGCAGCTCGGGGGTGGCGCCGGCGAGGATCGGGCCGCCCGTGTACACCGGGTAGCCGGGATCGGAGGCGAGCGCGACGCCGCCGGAGTCGAGGAAGGCGAAGCAGAGGTTGTAAATGCACTCCTTGGCGCCGATTGCCGGGATCACCTCGCTCTCGGGGTCGATCTCGACCCCGAAGCGGTCCCGGTAGAAGTCGGCGAAGGCCTCGCGGAACTCGGCCCGGCCGCGGTTGCTCGGGTACTGGTGGGTGGCGGGGTCGGCGACCGCCGCCTGCATCGCCTCGACGATGTAGGGATAGGTGGGTTCGTCGGGATCGCCGATGCCGAGGCTGATCACGTCGATGCCGGCGGCGCGCTTGTCGGCGATCCGCCGCTCCAGTTCCTGGAACATGTACGGAGGCATCGCCTCCAGGCGTCTTGATGGATCGGCGATCCCCATGGGCGGGGAAATCTAATCGCCCAGCTCGGCCAGTGCGGTGATCAGCTCGGGCGAGAGCTCGCCGGCGTAGACCGGCTCCGCCCACCCGGTCAACCGGACGGCGAGGTCGTCGGCCACCTCGACCTCCAGCTCGCCACCATCGAGCTCGACCACGATCGGGCTGGCGGCACCGAGCAGGAATGCGGTGACCGCGGCGCCGCTGGCGCCCGTGCCCGAGGAGAGCGTCTCCCCCACGCCGCGCTCGAAGATCCGCGCCCGCACCCGGCTGCCGTCGATCGAGAGGAACGAGACGTTGGTGCGGTTTGGGAACAGGTCGTGCGCTTCGATCCCCGGCCCGATCTCTCCTAGGTCGAGGTCCTCCAGCTCCTCGCCGACGACGATCGCACACTGGGGGTTGCCGATCGAGACGTGCTGGAAGCTCCACTCGCGGCCACCGGCCTCAAGCGTTCCCTTGCCGTCCTCCGGGCCCGAGGGGAAGTCCTTCGAGGTGGTCGCAGCGCGACCCATCTCGACCGCGCAGGTCAGCTCACCGGTGATCGTCGGCACGATCGGGCCGGCCGCGGTGCGGATCGTGAAGGTGTCCTCGTCGGTCCAGCCGTGGCGCCGCAGATAGAGGATCGCCTCCCGCGCCCCATTGCCCGACAGCTCCGCCTCGGAACCGTCCGGATTGAAGATCCTCAGGTCGGCGACGAACTCGGGGTCGTCGGTGGGCGCGAGCAGCAAGATGCCGTCGGCGCCGACGCCGAAGTGGGGATCGCACAGCCACTCGATCCTGGCCTCATTCAGCTCCCAGGGCAGCCGCTCTGCCTCGAGGATCAGGTAGTCGTTCCCCAGCGCTTGCCACTTCTCGAATTTCACGCAGGCAGCCTATTCGGCGAGGACGGCGGCGATCTCGTTGGCGACCCAGGCGTCGTCCCTGCCGGTCCGGTCGATCGCGTGGAGATTCGGGATCTTCCGCATCCAGGCCAGCTGGCGGCGGGCGTAGTTGCGCGACCGCTTCTTCATCGTCTCGACGTCGCCGCCGAGCAGCTCGTCGAACCCGAGCGCCTTGCGGGCGGTACGCGACGGCCCGAGCGCATCCGCCTGCCGCGCCTCTTCCTCAGCGCCAGCGGCGATGATCGCCTCTACCCGAGCGTCGATCCGCTCATAGAGAAGCTCCCGGTCCATGTCGAGCCCGAAGATCGCGGTCGGGTGCCGCGTATCCGGCGACCACAGCTCCGAATCCTCCGATTCCGCCGGCGCCTTGACCAGCGACAGCTCCGCCACCGCCGCCCGTAGGTAAAGCCCAGTCCCCCCCACCACGATCGGCCTTCGCCCCGCTTCCAGCACCGCATCGATCTCCGCGTGGGCCAACCGCATGTAGTCGCCGACTGAGAACGGCTGGGTCAGCGGAACGAACCCGATCAACCGGTGCTCCAGCTTCTCCTGCTCCTCGGCCGTCGCCGCCCCGGTGAGAATGCTCAGCCCCTCGTAGACCTGCAACGCATCGCACGAGATCGCCACCGGCTCCTCCCCGCGCCCCCGAAGCTCGTCAGCAAGCGCGATCGCGACCCCGGTCTTGCCCACGCCGGTCGGCCCGAATATCCCGATGACGCTCATTGGGGTGTCGGTGAAGCCCCGAACGGCTTGTACTTTTTCGGTGCCCGCCTCGCGGACAGCCGCAGCGGCCTCACCGAAAAAGTTGAGAGAGGGGCTTCACCGACACCCCACTCAACGTCTGCGAAGTAGCCGAGTCGATCTCGACGTCCACGAGCTCACCGGGTTCGGCGACCCCATCGAAGTTGACCGCCTTGTTGTGCCTGGTCCGGCCCCGCAGCCTCGTCTCGTCGGTGCGGCTGGTCCCTTCGACCAGCACCTCCATCGTCCTCCCGACAAAGCGCAGCGCCTGTTCCGCGGCCCGTCGCTGCACCGCCTCGACCAGCCGTTCCATCCTCTCCACCTTGACCGGGTGGGGCAACTGCTCCTCCATCGTCGCCGCCTCGGTTTCCCTTCGTGGCGAGAAGAGGAAGGTGAAGGCGCCGTCGTAGCCGACCTCCTCGACCACCTCGAGGGTTTCGGCGAAGTCGGCCTCGGTCTCACCCGGGAAGCCGACGATGATGTCGGTGGTGATCGCGCAGTCGGGGACGTGCTCGCGGATCAGCGCGACCCGGTCCATGTAGCGCTGGCGGTCGTAGGTTCGGCGCATCCTCTTCAGCACCGCGCTGGAGCCCGACTGGAGCGGCAGATGGATGTGCTCGCAGAGCGAGGGCAGCTCCGCGTGGGCGCGGATCACGCCCTCCTTCATGTCCTTCGGATGCGGGCTGGTGTACCGGATCCGGTCGATGCCCTCGACCGCGTCGACTCGGGCAAGCAGCTCGGCGAATCCGATCCGCGCCTCGCGCGGCAGGTCGCGCCCGTAGCTGTTCACGTTCTGGCCCAGCAGGGTCACCTCGCGGACGCCGTCGGCCGCCAGCGCCTCGGCTTCGACGATCAGCTCGCCCGGGTCGCGGCTGACCTCGCGTCCTCGGGTCGAGGGGACGATGCAGTAGGAGCAGGCACAGTTGCATCCCTGCGAGATCTGCAGCCAGCCCTGGAACTCGCGCTCGCGGCGGGTCGGCAGGTGGCCGGAGAAGTCCTCGAACTCGAAGTAGCCCTGGGCGCTCAACGAGTCGGAGTTGAGGAACTCGGCCAGCTTGTGGATCTGACCCGGGCCGAAGGCTACGTCGACGAAGGGAAAGCGCTGGAAGACCTCCTCCTTGACCGACTGCGCCCAGCAGCCGCCGACCCCGACGATCCGCTCGGGGTCTTCGGACTTGAGCCGCTTCGCCTCGCCCAGGTGGGCTATGAACCGGCTGTCCGCCGACTCCCGGATCGAGCAGGTGTTGAACAGGATCACGTCAGCCGCTTCGCGACTCTCGGCCTCCTCGTACCCGAGCGAAGCAAGCATCCCCCGCATCCGCTCCGAGTCGTGCACGTTCATCTGGCACCCGAAGGTGGTGACGTGGAAGCTCTTGCCCGGCCCCATGCCGAGCGAGGTTAGCGCTCCAGCCCTACTTGACGGTGAGCGTTCCTTCCATGCCTGCTGCGGCATGGCCGGGGACGCTGCAGAAGAAGGTGTAGGCGCCTGGGGCGAGCTCGGCGCTGACCGACGCCTCGGATTCGGAGATCTGTTCGGTGGCGGCGAGTTCTTTTTCGCCTTCTTTGATCACCACGTCGTGCGGAATCGCCGAGGGGTTTTCGAAGTCGATCGTGACCTCACCCGGCTTGCTGGCGAGACTGGTCGTGTCGTAGGCGATCGCGGTCGGCGAGGCCGCCAATTGCAGGGTTTCGCCGCCCCCTTTGGCACCGCCTTCCGGTTCTGCGCCGCCCTCGGGCGCACCTTCGGGTTCTCCCCCCTCTTTGCCACCTTCCTCTGCTCCGGGCACTTCCTCGGCCTCGTGTTCTGCCTCCTCGTTTGCCGCGGCGAGCTCATGCGCCCGGTGCCTCTCCTCTTCCTTGGCACCAAGGACCGCGTAGGTGGTCGCGCCACCGATCAGGATCGCGAAGAGCAGGATCACGACCGGGAAGGCGCGCCCGGGAAAGGTCTTGAACCGCAGGCCGATGAAGCTGACCACGACGGCCGAGACGGCCAGCACGCTTCCGATGATGTAGAAGAGGGTCTCGTCGCTCATGCGGCGGCGAATCCTATCCGGTTGACGGACGGAACTCGGGAGGGCAAGCCGACACCCCTCTCCGTGAATTTTGTCGCACGGCCTACGGCCTTAGCTCCCATGACTGAGCGCGGCTACGCCGCGCAATCCTCAGATTGCATATCGCGCGTTCGCGCACATCCCGGAGAGGGGCGTCGACTTCCCACGCGAGCGGCCTCGCCCTACGCGATTGTCCTTTCCGTCGCATAGCGAGCGAAAAGACAATCGCGCTTGCTGCCACTGGTGCGACAACAACGCTGGCCCGGCCGAGGGCGCTCTCGTCAGTCGGTTCTCTCTTTATGGACGGCTTCGACCGGGCCGTCTTCGAGCCTAGCGACCTACGTGCTCCTGCCTATCTAGTTGCCTACTTCTTCGGCGCTTCCATCGCGGCAAGCCACAAACGATGTCGAAAAGTTAAGCGGAACCCCTACCGGGATCGGCTCTGGTCGCTATGCCGCTTTGGCCTCCGCGACCGGGGCGGGAGCATCGGCCGCGGGCTCTGCCGCCACCGGCTCGGCCGGTGCCTCGCCGTCGATTCCCAGCGCCGTACGCACCTTGGTTTCGATCTCCAGCGCTAACTCGGGGTTGTCGACCAGGAACTGCTTGGCGTTGTTGCGCCCCTGGCCGAGCCGCGTCTCCCCGTAGGAGAAGAACGAGCCCGACTTCTGCACCAGGTCCTGCTCCATCCCGAAGTCGAGCAGGCCGCCCTCGCGGGAGATGCCGACCCCGTACTCGATGTCGAATTCGGCTTGGCGGAACGGGGCCGCGACCTTGTTCTTGACGACCTTGACCCGGACCCGGTTGCCGACCGCCTCGGTCCCTTCTTTCAGCGTCTCGATGCGGCGGATGTCGAGCCGCTGCGAGGAGTAGAACTTCAGCGCCCGGCCGCCCGGCTGGGTCTCAGGAGAGCCGAACTGGACCCCGATCTTTTCCCGGATCTGGTTGGTGAAGATACAGACGGTGTTGGTCCGGTTGAGGCTGCCGGCGAGCTTGCGCAGGGCCTGCGACATCAGGCGCGCTTGCAGGCCCACCGTGTGGTCGCCGATCTGGCCGTCGAGCTCAGCTTTCGGGGTCAGGGCCGCGACCGAGTCGATCGCGACCACGTCGACCGCGCCGGAGTCGATCAGGCGGTCGGCGATCTGCAGCGCCTGCTCGCCGAAGTCGGGCTGGGAGATCAGCAACTCGTCGGTGTCGACCCCGATCGCCTTCGCATAGACCGGGTCGATGGCGTGCTCGGTGTCGATGAAGGCGCACACTCCCCCCAGGGCCTGAGCCTGGGCGATGATGTGGTTGACCAGCGTCGTCTTCCCCGAAGACTCCGGACCAAAGATCTCAACGATCCGGCCGCGTGGCACGCCGCCGATCCCGAGCGCCAGGTCGAGCGCCAGCGCCCCGGTGGGAATCGCGTCGACCTTGACCGTGCCTTTGTCGCCAAGCCGCATCAGGGAGCCCTGGCCGAAGTCGCGCTCGATCTGGTTAACGGCGGCCTCCAGGGCCGCGTCCTTTGCCTTGGCCTCCTTGGCCGAAGCGTCCTTCAAGTTCACTTTCTTGTCAGCCATCTCGATCACCTCACTGCCGCCCCGCACCGGGCAGCTCGACTTGGGCCAAGGGCGTATACCGCGCACCCTGTGGCTGGAGTACAGAACGGTAGAGAGTCATCCGGACACCAAGGAACGGCTCCGAGAGGCCCGCCGGCAGGCTCGTGGGGGCCTTCTCGACCACCCGCGGCCGGCGTGAGCCACGCCCCTCCGGCCGCACCCTGGCGAGGGTGATGTGGGGCCAGAAAGGCCGCTTCTCAGGCTCGTAGAACCGAGCCGAGACCAGCTTTTCCTGCAATCCCGCCTGCAGGGACTCGGTGCTCGGAGAGAGGGCCGGCAGAGCGAACACCCGCGCCCTCCCTCGCGGCGGCCGCTGCACCGGGTCAAACAGCTCGACCAGCGGCGCCGGCCCGGCGCTCTCCCCCACCACCGCGGCGATCTCCTCGATCTCCTTCTCCGGCCGGTGGCCGAGGAAGGCGAGGGTGATGTGCAGCGACTCCGGTGCCACCCGCCGCAATGCCGGGTCGGTGAGCGCGCTCCCCGCCCAGGCGTCGATTCCCGCCCGCACCTCCTCCGGCAGGTCCAGCGCCACGAACAGGCGCGCCCGCGGGCTTTTCAGTCGCTCCCTGGCCATGCCCCTCCAAGCCCTAGAGCGACGGTTTCTCTCCCCCCAGCAGCATCCTCAGCAGGTGCATCCCGACCAGGGCCGAGCGTTCGCGGATGTCGGCGCGGTCGCCGGGGATGGTCGGGTCGCGCGCGATCACGGTCCCGTCGGCGAGGCGGGCGTTGAAGCAGACGTAGCCAACCGGCTTCTCGGCGCTGCCGCCATCGGGGCCGGCGATCCCGGTGATAGAGACCGCGACATCGGCGCCAAACCGCTCAAGCGCCCCGATCGCCATCGCCTCGGCCACCTCTGGTGAGACCGCGCCGTGCTCCTCGATCAAAGTCTCCTCAACACCCAGCAGCGCCGTCTTGGCCTGGTTGGAGTAGGCGACGACGCTGCCGGCCGTGTACTGCGACGCCCCGGGAAGGGTGGTGATCCGGGCCGCGAGGAGCCCGCCGCTGCAGGACTCCGCCAGGCCCAAGGTACGGCCGCGCAGCAGCTTCGCCACCTGGGAGTCGACGGTCTCGCCGTCGAGGCTGAAGGTCTGCTCGCGGTGGCGCTCCACGAGGCCATCCCGCACCGCCTCAGCCACCGCTGCCGAGCCGTCGCGGTAGCGGACGTCGATCTCGATCTCACCGCGGCGCAAGCAGGTGGTGACCTCGACCGCCCCGACGTCGATCCCGTCCGCCTCGATCTCCCTCAGGCTCTTGGCGATTTCGGACTCGGGGACCCCGATCATCCGCATCGTGTACCCCAGCAGGGGGGTCGCCCGGGAGAGCACCCCGCGCACCTCCTCGGTCTCCAGCGCGACCGGCCACATCGGTTGCAGCTCCCGCGGGGGACCCGGCAGGACGATCACAACCCGCTCGCCGGCCGGAACAACCAGGCCTGGCGCGGTCCCGACCGGGTCGAGCGGGGTCGCGCCCTCGGGGACCATCGCCTGCTTGCGGTTGGCCTCGATCACGGCCGCCTCGTCGAGGCGCAACCGGCGAGCGAAGCCGCGGATCACCTCGGCGATCTTCGCCTCCATCTCCTCGTCGAGAACCAGCTCGCGACCGGCAAAGCGGCCGACGATCTCCGCCGTCAGGTCGTCGGCGGTCGGGCCGAGGCCGCCGCTGGTGACGATCAGGTCCATCCCCTCGGTCGCCATGAACCCGAGCGCCGCCTCGAGGTCGTCCGGCCGGTCGCCGACGACAAGGATGTGAGCGACCTCGACGCCTCGCTCGGCAAGCCGCTCGGAAATCCAGGGTCCATTGCTGTCGGCGATCCGACCGGTAAGGACCTCCGTCCCGGTAACGACGATGCCGGCGCGGATCACGTGCAGGTCGGCCGTTCGCCTTCGGAGAGCTGGCGAGGGGTTCCGGCGTCGATCGAGTACCCGACCGGGCTGGAGGTTTCAGGGATGCTCGCCTGCTGTCCGTCCACCATCATCGTCACCTCACCGTTTCCAAACGAGACCGTGAAGCTACCGGACCGGTACGGACCTTCGGAGGCACCGGCGGAGAGGATCTGGCCGTCGATCAACGGTTCGCCACTGGCGTCGAGTAGGCAGACCCACACTTCGGCGTTGGCAGTGAGGGTGACGACGTGCCCGCTGCGCTCCGCCGGTGGCGCTTCCGCGCGGACCGTCGACTCCCCCGGATTCGTCTGGCCGGCGGGCTGCCGCTGCGTTTTCGCTGGGCCGGAGGTACCCTCACCGCCGCTCGAGAGGCCGACCACGAGCACGACGGCGATCAGCGCTGCCGAAACGACGACGGCCAGCACCCGTGGCGGCACGGTTGGCAACCGCCGCTGCCCGCGCCTCGACCGCCGCGGCTTCACCGGCTCGACTTTCGGCAGCCGTTCGCTCGGCCGGGTCACGCCACGCCCGCGGCGCTGCTCCTCGGCCAGGCGCTCCCCGTCGAGGCCGAGATGAGCGGCGTAGGCCCGGATGAAGGCGCGGGCGTAGGTCTCGCCCGGGAGCTGGTCCCATTCCTCGTTCTCGATTGCCCTCAAATAGCGGCCACGGATCTTGGTCGCCGCTTCGACGTCCGCGAGATCGATCTTTCGCCGGGTCCTCGTCTCTCTCAGGGTTCGGCCGACACCCTCGTCCATGCACCTATTG
This sequence comes from uncultured Actinomycetes bacterium, assembly GCA_963832155.1. GTDB lineage: Bacteria > Actinomycetota > Thermoleophilia > Solirubrobacterales > 70-9 > VAYN01. Next base: position 1,773,142 of record CAWHTB010000002.1, on the reverse strand, counting down.
TGGCCCCATAGGCCACTCGCCGGCAAATTTTTGACTATACGTCCGGGTCGGGCTCGATCGCCACAGGCGCCGGCGCCTCGGGCTCGGCGCCCTGCGGTGAGAGAACGCGGGCGAGATCGGCCTGGGTGATCAGCACCTGGCGCGGTTTGGAGCCCTCGTAACCGGAGATCACGCCGCGCCGCTCGAGCATGTCGATCAGGCGGCCGGCGCGGGTGTATCCGACCCGGAGGCGGCGCTGGATCATCGAGACCGACGCGGTCTCGGTCTGAACGACCAGCCGGATCGCCTCGTCGAGAAGGTCATCTGAGTCGGGGTCGAAGTCGCCGTCGTGTCCCTCCCCAGCGACCTCCTCGGGGCTCTCCAACAGCTCGGCCTCAAATTCCGGTTCGCCCTGCTTGGCCCAGTGCTCGGTGATCCTGGCGGTCTCCTCCTCGGTGATGAAGGCGCCCTGGACCCGCTGCAGCTTCGAGGTACCGGCGCCGCGGAAGAGCATGTCCCCCTGGCCGAGCAGGGTCTCCGCTCCGCCCTGGTCGAGGATCACGCGTGAGTCGGTCTGGGAGGAGACCGCAAAGGCGATCCTGGCGGGGATGTTGACCTTGATCGTGCCGGTGATGATGTCGGTCGAGGGACGCTGGGTCGCCAGCACCAGGTGGATCCCGGTAGCCCGCGACTTCTGGGCCAGGCGGATGATCGAGTCCTCGACTTCGGCCGGGGCGACCATCATCAGGTCCGCGAGCTCGTCGATCACGCAGAGGATGTGCGGCAGCGGGGCCTCGCCGGCCTTGGCCCGGGCGCGGTTGAGCTCGCCGAGGTTGCGGCAGCGAGCCGTGCTCATGATCCCGTACCGGCTCTCCATCTCGCCGATCAGGTTGGAGAGGACGTTGGCGGCGAGCCGCGGGGAGGTGACCACCGGGGTCAGCAGGTGGGGAACGTTCTCGTAGTGGTTGAGCTCCACCTGCTTGGGATCGACGAGGACGAGGCGGACCTCGTTGGGCGATGCCTGCATCAAGATCGAGGAGAGAATCGCGTTGACGCACCCGGACTTGCCCGACCCGGTGGTGCCGGCGACCAGCACGTGCGGCATCTTCGCCAGGTCCGTCCAGACCGCGTTGCCGTCGATGCCCTTGCCGAGCCAGGCGACCAGCGGCGAGGTCTTCTCCGGCCGGCCGGCGTAGATATCGCCGAGGCGGACCATGCGGCGGCGACTGTTCGGGACCTCGACCCCGACCGCCTGTTTGCCGGGAATCGGCGCCAGGATGCGGATGTCGGTCGAGGCCAGCGCGTAGGCGAGGTCGTTGGCCAACTCGGTGACTTTCTTCACCTTGATCCCCGGCGCAAGGCGCAGTTCGTAACGGGAGACGTGGGGGCCGCTGACGACCCCGACGATCTTCGCCTCAACGCCGAAGTGGCCGAGCGTCTCGACCAGCTTGCTGCCGACAATTTCGTGGTCGCGCGGGTCGGGGCCTTTGTCGCCTTTGCCCCGCTCCAGCACCTTCGCGGCCGGTGGCTTGTAGGCGATCTCGTCGGAGGTAGTGACGCCCCGGGTGTTGCCCATCGGAGTCAGGGCGGGCGCCTCTCCCGGCTCCTCCGGCGGAAGCGGTGGCTCCTCGGGCTCCTCGGCGACGGCCTCGACCTCGGTCTCGGCGTCGAAGACCTCCGTGTCGAAGGAGTCGTCGGCCAGCTGCACAGTCGGTTCGAACTCATCGGTGTCCGGATAAGAGCTCATCACGTCGGTGGGGGCGGCCTGGGTCTCGGGCTCGGCGGCGCGGTCCTGGCGCTGCTCGCGCCAGTCAGCGTGGGTTCTGGCGACGGTGCGCGCCGCATCGCCACCGCCGACGAAGACCCCGCGGGAGACGGCGCGGATGCCGCGGCCGACCCCCCGTGCCAGCGCCGAGACCGAGGTGCCGGTCAGGAGCATCCCGCCGGCGACGAGGATCAGCACGGTGAAGATCCGCGCCCCGACCTCGCCGAAGAGGTAGGTGAGCCCGGTTTCGAGCCCGTAGCCGACCTTGCCACCCTCCCAGCTGAGGAAAAGGACGAAGACCAGGTAGACCCCGGCGGCGACAAGGAACAGCCCGACCAGGTCGAGGTGTCGCTGCTCCAGCGCGGCCGGAAGGTGCACGCCCAGCTTCGGTTTCGGCTTCCGTTTCGAGCCGGCTTTGGCCCGGCGCGCGGGCGCGGCGCGCTTCTTACGCACGAACATGATGTTCCGGTTCGACGTGGGCGCGCCCACCCCTGCGGATAAATTCGCCCTAAAACCCGGACGGAGCGGCGCAAACCGGGGCTAACATCGAAGTGTGCCCAGCGAGACCGACCCAGTGGGCGGCCGCGTCCTGGTCGTCGAGGACGACGCCGACATCGCCGACGTCCTGCGCCGCTCCCTGCGCAACGAGGGCTATGAAGTGCGGACGTCCGCGGACGGGGCCGAGGCGCTCGACCTCGCCACCGGGTTCGTTCCCGACCTGGTCGTCCTCGACCTCGGCCTCCCCGGCCTCGACGGGATCGAGGTCTGCCGGCGGCTCCGAACTGACGGCGACGTGCCGATCCTGATGCTGACCGCCCGGGCCGAGACCGAGGACCGGGTGACCGGCCTCGACAGCGGCGCCGACGACTACCTGGTCAAGCCGTTCGAGCGCCAAGAGCTGCTCGCCAGGATCCGGGCGCTGCTGCGACGCCGGCCTCCCCGCGGCGCGGCCTCGCTGGAGGTCGCCGACCTGACCCTCAACCCCGATACCCGCGAGGTGTGCCGTGGTGAGCGCGAGATCGAGCTGACCAACCGCGAGTTCGAGCTGCTCGAGTTCCTGATGCGGAACGAGCGGCTCGTCGTCTCCCGCGAGCGTCTCCTCGACGAGGTCTGGGGATATGACCCGATGGCGGCGACGAACACGATCGACGTCTTCATCTCCAATCTCAGGCGCAAGCTGGAGGAAGGCGGAGAGGCCCGCCTGCTGCACACCAAACGCGGCGCCGGCTACGTGCTGAAGGAGTAAGGCGTGACCGCAGCTCGCCAACGAGCCGACCGGTTTGCCCGCCGCCTCCTCCATCCCCGCTCATGGCCGGTGCGGTGGCGGCTAGCGGCGGTCTCCTCCGGGCTGACGCTCGCGATTCTGATGATCTTCGGGGCCGCGATCGGCCAGATGGCGACCTCGCGAATTCGCGACGACTTCGACGGCGAGGTGCGCAGCGCGGTGCAGATCCTCGCCAGCGAATTCCGCATCGTCTACCCGCTGGTCGGCGAACCGGAAGCCCGGCGAGGCCTGCAGCTCGACGCCTTCGTCCTTCCCGACGGTGCCTCTGCCCGGGTCCTCGACTTCAACGGAAACCTGCTCAAACAGAGCACCGGGTCCGCCTCTCTCGGTCCGCTGCAGCCCGGCCTCTCCGACCACGGAGACATGCGAGTCGCGACCGCGGCCGTCAACTCCGAAAGCGGGGAAGTCACCGGCTACGTCCAGTACGGCCGTGACCTCAGCCACCTCGACGCCACCACCGGCCGAGTCTGGCTGCTGATCGCGGCGGGAATCCTCGGCGGCACCCTGCTCGCGAGCCTGGCCGGGGTGGCAATCGCCGGGAGGGCGATGCGCCCGATTGCCTCCCTGACGGCGACTGCGCGCGAGATCGCCGCGACGCAGGACCCCTCGCGCAGGATGCCCGCGCCACCGGCCGACGACGAGGTCGGCGAGCTGGCCCTCACCCTGGAGGAGATGCTGCGCTCGCTCGACGCCGCCAGGGGCGAGCGCGAGGAGGCAATGCAGAGGCAGCGCGAGTTCGTCGCCGACGCCTCCCACGAGCTGCGCACGCCGTTGACCAGCGTCCTTGCCAACCTCGAGCTGCTCCAGGCCTCAATGGGGAGCGTCGACCAGGAGGAGGACCGAGAGATCGTCGACTCCGCCCTCCGCTCCTCCCGCCGGATGGGCCGCCTGGTCGGCGACCTGCTGCTGCTCGCCCGCGCCGACGCCGGACGCCTCGACGCGCACCGCCGTTGCGACCTCGCCGAAATCGCCGGCGATGCCGCCGCCGAGGCGGCACCGCTGATGGGCGAGCGGGAGCTGCGGATCGACAACGAGCGGCCGCTGCGCGTACAGGGCAGCACCGACGAGCTGCACCGGATGGTGCTCAACCTGCTCGACAACGCCGCCAGGCACACCCCCGCCCGCGCCCTGATCGAGCTGAGCCTGAGAGAAGACGCCGGCGAGGCGGTGGTCGAGGTCGCGGACGACGGTCCCGGCATCCCGACCTCGATGAGGGCACACATCTTCGACCGCTTCGTCCGTGGCGATGGCCCTGCCGACAGCGCCGGCAGCACCGGCACCGGCCTCGGCCTGGCCATCGTCCGCGCGGTCGCCGAGTCCCACGGCGGCAGCGTCGAAGTAGCCGCCTCGCACCAGGGCGGCGCCCTCTTCCGCGTCCGCATACCTCTCGCGGAAGCCGGCCAGCGCATCGGAGTCTGACCCCCTCATAGGGGGGTCAAAGTCGGCCGCGCCGATTTCTTAGTGGCGCTTTAGGGAGCGGGCCTAAATTCTCAATTGGACGAGACACAACCGCCCGCCGGGGTTCTCCCCAGACACTGCCCCGGCGGGCATTTTCTTTGGGCGAGGGACGGGGGTGGTGCCGGGGAGAGGGTAAGTACCCCTCCCTCAGAGGCCGTTGCGCAGCTGGGGTGATAGCAAGGGTTCAGACCGTAGTCCGGGAGCCTCTGCGGGAGGGGTACTTACCCTCTCAGCGAAACGAGCTCCGGCCAACGCGCAAGGGAAACGCCCTAGGGCCAGAAGCTTCTGCACCTCGGGCCCGATGGTGCTGCCCGTTTGAAGTCAGCTGCTAAGCGGTCCCCGGGGCCAGCGATTGCGGGAGGGCCGGGTACCCCTTCAGCAGAGGCTCCCGGACCAACAAATCGAGCCCTTTCCTTCGACCCAGCTGCGCGACGGCCTCTGAGGAAGGGGTACCCGGCCCTCCTCCACCAGCTCGTCCCGGGCCGCTAAGCCTCTACGACCACCGGCAGGATCATCGGGCGGCGGCGCAGACGCTGGAAGACGAACTTGCCGATTGCCTCGTGGAGGTCCTCCTGGATCAGGGTCACCTCCCGGGTACCGGCGCGGGCCGCGTCGTCGAGGGAGTCTTCGACCAGGTCTCTCAGCTCCTCGACCAGGGCACCTGCTTCCTCGAGGAAGGGGACGCCGCGGAAGATCACCTCGGGGTCGGCGACGATGCTGCCGTCGTCGGCGGAGATCGTGGCGACGACGATGAAGATCCCGTCGGCGGAGATCGTCCGCCGGTCGCGCAGGGCGGCGTCGTCGGGGTCGCCGATGTCGACGCCGTCGACGTACATCGTCCCGGCGTGGGTGTCCTCGCCGAAGCGGGCGCCGTCGCCATCGATCTCCAGCGGCAGGCCGTTGCGGCCGCGGAAGATGTTCTTGGAGTCGACGCCGACTGCTTCCGCCAGCTCGGAGTGCAGCCGCAGCCGCTTGAAGTCGCCGTGCACCGGCAGGACGTAGCGCGGTTTGGTCAGGTTGAGCATCAGCTTCAGCTCCTCCTGCCAGCCGTGGCCGGAGGCGTGGATCGGCGCGTCTTTGGCGGTGATCACGGTCGCCCCGATCTCGTAGATCCGGTCGATCGTCTCGTTCACCGCCCGCTCGTTACCGGGCACCGGCGTCGCCGAGAAGACCACGGTGTCGCCGGAGTGCAGCTGGACGTCGCGGTGGTCGTTGTTGGCCATCCGCCGCAGCGCCGAGAGCGGCTCCCCCTGGCTGCCGGTCGAGATCACCACCACCTTCTCGTCGGGGAAGTCCTCGATCTCCCGCGGCTGGATGAACATCCCGTCGGGGGCTTTCGCCACGCCGAGGTTGGAGGCGATGTTGAAGTTCTTGCGCATCGACCGACCGACCAGCGCGACTTTGCGGTCGAGCTGTGCCGCGGCGTCGATCACCTGCTGGACCCGGTGGATGTTGGAGGCGAACGAGGTGACGATGATCCGGCCCTTGCAGTGGGAGAACTGCTGCAGCAGCGCCGGGCCGACGCTCGACTCCGACGGCGCCACACCAGGACGGTCGGCGTTGGTCGAGTCCCCGCAGAGCAGCAGCAGGCCTTCCTTGCCCAGCTCGGCCAGCCGCGAGATGTCCGCAGGGCGGCCGTCGACCGGGGTCTGGTCGAACTTGTAGTCGCCGGTCATCAGCACCGAGCCCAGCTCGGTTGTGAGCAGAACGCCGCGCATATCGGGGATCGAGTGGGCGAGGTGGATCAGCTCGATCCCGAAGGGGCCCCGCTGCACCTTCTCCCCCGCCTCCAGCTCCTGCAGCGGCGCGGACTCGCCGAGCTTGTGCTCGTCGAGCTTGGAGCGCACCATCGCGATCGTCAGCAGGCCGCCGTAGATGACCGGCGGCGAACCGATCTCCCGCAGCACGTAGGGCAGCGCGCCGACGTGGTCCTCGTGGCCGTGGGTAAGGACGATCGCCTCGATGTCCTCCGCCCGGTCCCGGAGGTAGGAGAAGTCGGGCAGGACCAGGTCGATCCCGTGCATCTCCGCGGTCGGAAACATCAGCCCGGTGTCGACGACGACGATCTTGCCGCCGTACTCGATCAGGGTCATGTTCTTGCCAATCTCGCCCAGGCCGCCAAGGGGCAGCACGCGCAGCTTTCCACTTGCCACTAGTTGCTCGCTCTCTCTCTAAGGTTGTGTTTCTTACTAGCCCGCTACCGGGACGCCGGCGGCGTCGAGCCCTGCCCGTACGGCGGCACGCTGCTCGGCGTCCGCGGAGACCAGCGGCAGCCGCAGGCGATCCTCGACCAGGCCAAGCATCGATAGCGCCGCCTTCACCGGGATCGGGTTGGTGGTAACAGAAAGGGCCTCGTAGACCGGGGTCAGCTCGGTGTCGATCTCCCGCGCCCGCTCGAGGTCGCCGCCCTTGGCGGCGTCCCACATCTCGCGCATCCGGTCGCCGACCACGTGGGAGGCGACGAGGATGCCGCCGGCGCCGTCGAACTCGAGCACGCGGAGGAAGGTGTTGTCGTTGCCGGCCAGGACCGAGAGGCCCTCGATCGGGCCGAGCTCGGCGTCGTTTGCCTGCTTGACAGCGACGATGTTGTCGACCTGCGCCAGCTCGGCGAGCAGTTCCGGGTCCATGTTGATGATCACCCTGGAGGGGATGTTGTACATCACCATCGGCAGCTCAGGGACGGCCGCAGCGACTGTTTCGAAGTGTGCGCGCAGGCCAGGCCGGTTCGGCTTGTTGTAGTAGGGCGCGACGACCAACGCCGCGTCGGCCCCTGCCTCGGCCGCCATCTTGGTCAGCTCCCCCGAGTGCCGGGTGTCGTTGGTGCCGGTCCCGCAGATCAAGAGAACGTCGTCGCCGAGCTCCTCGCGCACGGCGCGCAACAGCGCGATCTCCTCCTCGTCGGTCATCGTCGGGCACTCGCCAGTGGTACCGCCGACCACCAGCCCGTGGGAGCCATGCTCGTAGAGGTGCGCGGCCAGGCGCCGGCCAGCGTCGAGATCGACGGCTCCCCCCTCTTCGAAGGGCGTGGCCATCGCGGTGATCACACCTTCGATTGCTCTCATCGGTGTCAGGGTACTCAGTCTGTCCGGACTAGATCACTAAAGGAGCTTCTCGAGCCCGACCGTGAAGCGGTCCGGAAGCTCTCCGACTCGGCGGACCGCGAGCAGTACGCCCGGCATGAACGAGCGGCGGTCGATCGAGTCGTGGCGGACTGAGAGCGTCTGGCCCTCACCGCCGAAGATCACCTCTTGGTGTGCCACCAGCCCCGGCAGCCGCACGGAGTGGATCGGCTCGTGGACGTTGCCCCCGGCCGCGTCGATCAACTCTTGGGTCCGCTTGGCCGTGCCCGACGGGGCGTCGAGCTTGCGGTCGTGGTGCAGCTCGACGATCTCGCACTCGGGCATGTGGCGGGCGATCGTCTGGGAGACCTCCATCAGGAGCACCGCCCCGATCGCGAAATTCGGCGCGACGAAGCAGTTGGCGCTCGCCGAGGCCGCGGCCTCCCGGGCGGCATCGAGGTCGAACCCGGTGGTGCCGACGACGGCATGGACGCCGGCGTCGAGGCAGGCGCGGACGTTTTCCAGGGCCGTATCCGGCACCGTAAAGTCGACGACCACATCGGCCTCGCCGACCACCTCGGCCAGCTCGGTCCCGAGCGCCGGGTCGGCGCGGCCGGCGAGGACCGTGTCCTCGGCGTCGGTGACCGCCTCGCAGACCGCCTGGCCCATGCGACCGGCGGCGCCCGCGACCGCGACCCGGATCACGCCGCCACCAGAGTCTCTGAGACCGGGGCGAGGGCGGCGCGGAAGCACTCCTCCTTGGCGCCAACGCAGGCGGCGGAGAGGCGCTCGGCGCCGTACAGCTCGGCGGCCAGCTCGGTCAGGTGCTCGACCTCGACCGCGTCGACCTTGGCGAGCATCTCGTCGAGGCTTTCGATCGGCAGGCCGAACAGGGTCGCGCGAGAGATCCGGGTCATCCGCGCCGCAGTCGACTCAGATGAGAGGACCAAGCGTCCCTTGACGCTCTCCTTCGCCCGCGCCAGCTCCTCGCCGGAAACCGGCTCCGAGCGCAGCCGGGTCAGCTCGGCGCCGATGATTGCGCAGGCCTCCTCGACGTTCTCCTCGCGGGTGCCGACGTAGGTGGCGACCAGGCCCTGGTCGGTGAACTGCTCGTTGTAGGAGCCAACCGCGTAGGCGAGCCCGCGCTTCTCCCGCACCTCGCGGAACAGCCGCGAGGAGGTGGAGCCGCCGAAGATCGAGTCGAGGACAGCGAGCGGGTAGCGCCGCTCGTCGTCGCGCCGAAGCCCCGGCGCGCCGAAACAGATGTGGTACTGCTCGGTCTCCTTAGCGTGGAAACAGAGCCGGGCCGAACCGTCGAGCCCGGTCTCCGGCGCCACCCCGGCGCCGTCGGCGGGAGGGGTGACCAGGCGCTCGGTCAGCTCGACGATGCGGCCATGCTCGAGGTGGCCGGCGGCGCCGACGACGATCTCCGAGCCGGCGTAACGGGCATGGTGGTAGGACTCGATGTCGGGGATCGGGATCGAGGCGATCACCTCTGCCTCGCCGAGGACGCGCCGCCCAAGCGGGTGGGACCCGAAGACAGCCTCGGCGAGGACGTCGTGGACCCGATCCTGAGGCTCGTCCTCGTACATCGCGATCTCCTCCAGCACCACCTGGCGCTCGGAGTCGATTTCCGGGTAAGTCGGTGCCAGCAGCATCTCCGCCAGCAGGTCGAAGACCGCCTCGGTGTGCTCGTCCAGGAAGCGAGCGTGCAGGTGGGTGGTCTCCTTGCCGGTGGCGGCGTTGACCATGGCGCCGAGCCCGTCGAAGCGCTCGGAGATCTCGATCGCCGAGAAGCGCGCCGTCCCCTTGAACAGCAGGTGCTCGAGGAAGTGCGAGACCCCCGCCTGGGCCGGAGTCTCGTTGCGGGATCCGGTGCGCACCCAGAGCCCGAGCGCCACGGACCGGACCGAGGGAACCTCCTCGGTCACGACCCGGACGCCCGAGCCCAGCTCGGTGACTTGGGGTGCGCTCAATGCTTAACCGCGACGCTCGCGCTCGCGACGCCGTCCGCCCTCGCGTCCACCACGGCCGCCACGGTCTCCGCCGTTGCGACGGCCGCCGTCGCCGGAGCCGACCGAGGCCAGCTCCTCCGGGGACTTGCCCTCGACTGAGGGGTCGCTGGAGAGACGCAGGCCGATCCGGCCGCGCTCCTTGTCGACCTCGACCACGGTGACGTCGATCTCCTCGCCGGCCGTCAGCACGTCATCGACCGAGTCGACCCGCTCGCCCGGCTTCACGTTGGAGATGTGAAGCAGACCGTCGGTTCCCTTGACCAGCTCGACGAAAGCGCCGAAGGTCGTCGTCTTCACGACCTTGGCGGAGTTGTACCGATCGCCGATCTCGGCCTCCTTGGTCATCGAGTTGATCCGGGCCACGCAGGCCTCGACCAGTTCGCCGGTCGGCGCGTAGATCCGCACCGTGCCGTCGTCCTCGACGTCGATCTCGGCTTCGAACTCCTCGCACAGGGCGCGGATCGTTTCGCCGCCTTTGCCGATCACAGCACCGATCTTCTCCGGGTCGATCTTGATCGACTCGATTGCCGGCGCGTGCTGGGAGAGCTTCTCCCGCGGTCCGTCGATCGCCTCGGCCATCTTGCCGAGGATGAACTGGCGGCCTTTGTGGGCCTGGTCCAGCGCGTCGGTGAGGATCTCGAAGGTGACGCCGGTGATCTTGATGTCCATCTGCAGCGCGGTGATCCCGTCCGCCGTGCCGGCGACCTTGAAGTCCATGTCGCCGAGGTGGTCCTCGACGCCGGCGATGTCGGTGAGGACGATGTAGTCGTCGCCCTCCTTGATCAGACCCATCGCGACGCCGGCGACCGGTGCGGAGACCGGAACACCCGCGGCCTGCAGGGCCATCGAGGAGGCGCACACCGAACCCATCGAGGAGGAACCGTTGGACTCGAGCGTCTCGGAGACCGCCCGGATCACATAGGGGAATGCCTCTTCGTCGGGGATCGTCGCCGCCAGGGCCCGCTCGGCGAGCGCGCCGTGGCCGATGTCGCGGCGCTTCGGGCCGCGCATGAAGCCCGCCTCCCCGACCGAGAAGGGCGGGAAGTTGTAGTGGTGCCAGAAGCGCTTGGTCGTTTGCAGCCCGAGCGTGTCGATCCGCATGTCCATACGGGTCGTGCCGAGGGCCACGTTGGAGAGGATCTGGGTCTCTCCGCGGGTGAACAGCGCCGAGCCGTGCACGCGCGGGGAGATGTCGACCTCGCACTCGATCGGGCGGATCTCATCGGAGGCGCGGCCGTCGGGGCGCTTCTTGTCGACCGCGATCGCCTTGCGGATCGTGTCCTTCTCGATCGCGCCGAAGGCGGTCTTGACCTCGGCCACCCGCTCATCGTCGACCTCTTCCTCGTCGTCGGAGACCGCGTACTTGCCGACCACCTCGTCCTTGACCTTGTCGATTGCCTCGTAGCGCTCGAGCTTGCCCTCGGTGGCGATCGCGTCGACCAGAGCCTGACCGTGAGAGGAGCGGATGTCGCTGATCAGACTCTCGTCGATCTGCGGTGCCTCGACCTCGATCTTGTCCTTGCCGGCCTTCTTCTGCAGTTCCTCCATCGCCGCGCAGAGCTTCTTGATCTCGCCGTGGGCGATGTCGAGCGCGTCGAGGATCTCGGCCTCGGTGACGCCCTCGGCGCCCGCCTCGACCATCAGGATCGCCTCGTCGGTGCCGGCGACGATCAGGTCCAGCTCCAGCTCCTCGTGCCGGTCCTCGGGCGGATTGATCACGAAGTCGCCCTCGAGCTTGCCGATCCGCACCGCGCCAACGTGGGCGGCGACCGGGACTGGAGAGATCGCCAGCGCCGCGGAGGCGCCGTTCATCGCGAGGATGTCGTAGGGGTGGACCTGGTCCACCGACATCGGGATTGCGACCAGCTGGGTCTCGTAGTGCCAGCCCTTCGGGAAGAGTGGCCGGATCGGCCGGTCGATCATGCGCGCGGTCAGCGTCGCCTTCTCGCCGGAGCGACCCTCGCGACGGAAGAACGAGCCCGGGATCTTGCCCGCGGCGTACATCCGCTCCTCGACATCGACGGTAAGGGGAAGGAAGTCCACGTCGCGCAGGTTGCCGACGGTTGCGGTGCAGAGCACCATGGTGTCGCCGTCCTGAACTACGACCGCGCCACCCGCCTGCTTCGCGAGTTTGCCCGTCTCGAAGGAAATCTGGCTGTCGCCGACATCCACCGAAACGCGGCTTACGTCAAACATGCTCATTTAGTTGTCCTACCTCCGGCCGCCCGGTTGGCGGCCATTTGCTTTCAGAACTCTCGTTCTCTTTCAGAGAGGAGAGTACATGCATCGAAAACCGTCGGGGTACTGGTGACCCCGCCGCGTATCCCCGACTCGAAGTCCCGCCGCACCCGCTTCCCCGCCGCATCGGAGCGACGATCCCGCTCGAAACGGTCGAGATCCAGCCCCAGCCGGCGGGCTCGCCCCCAGAGGTGCGGATCGTCGAGGTGCCCGCGGTCGGCGTAGATCGCGTCGACCATCTCGAAGAAGCTCCCTTGCAGCCCGGCAGCCTCGGCGGCGGCGTGCAGGGCCGGCGAGCGCGGGTGCTTGCTCGCCACCGGGAAGTGACGGAACGCGAGCAGTCCTGGCCGCGCGGCGAGCTCCTCCCAGGCGCCGGCGCAGTGGGGGCAGCCGAGGTCGGCGTAGACGATGACGCCGTCCCCCTCGCCGCGCACACGATCATCCGGCCCGATCGGCGGGATCGGGGCGCTGCCCAGGTCGGTCATTGGCGCGCTAGGCCGGTGTTGCCGCGAGCGCGTCGAAGATGACGTTAGCGCCGGGGAACTCGCCCGGGTTGGGCGATTCGTAGGTCCAGGCGACCACCCCGTCCTCGTCGACGAGGACGAGGGTGCGGTTGGCGAAGCCGAGCTCGAGGTAGGAGCCGTAGGCCCGGGCCACCTCTCCCTTCGGCTCGAAGTCTGCGAGCAGGGTGGTGTCGATCCCCAGCTTCTCCTGGAAGGCCTTGTGGGCGTAGGAGTGGTCGACACTGATCCCGACCAGCTCCAGACCCTTCTCGGTCAGCTCCGGCTTGACCTCTTGGTAGATCGAGAGCTGGTCCGAGCAGACCGGGCTGAAGTCCATCGGGTAGAAAACGAGGAGGACCTTGCTGCCGCGGAAGCCGGCGAGTGAGACCTCTTCGCCGTCCTGGTCGCGGAGCGTGAAGTCCGGCGCGGTGTCGCCGACCGCGATCATCGACGCAGGCCGAGATCGGCGACCAGAGCGCGGTAGCGCTCCAGGTCCTTGCGCTCGAGGTAACGCAGCATGCGGCGGCGTTTGCCGACCAGCATCAGCAGGCCGCGGCGCGAGTGATGGTCTTTGCTGTGCTCGCGCAGGTGGCCGGTGAGCTCGTTGATCCGCTCGGTGAGCAGGGCGACCTGGACCTCGGCGGACCCGGTGTCGCCATCGGCGCGGGAGTACTTGCCGATCAGCTCGCTCTTTTTTTCCTTGGTCAGACCCATGGGATTCGTCTCAAAAAAGTACCGCGGCCCCTCGGCTCACGGCCGCTGGAAGCTAGCACAGACTCGCTTCGCATCCTCGACGTCACGGCGCATCTGGACGATCAGCTCCTCGGCGCTGGGGAAGCGTTTCTCCCCCCGCAGCCGCTCGACGAAGGCGACCCGCAGGTTCTGCCCGTAGAGGTCCTCGTCGCGGTCGATCAGGTAGGTCTCGATCAGCACCCCGCGGCCGCTCTCGAAGGTGGGCCGGACGCCGACGTTGACCGCCGCGGGCACGCCGTTGGCGAAGGCCGCGTAGACGCCGTGGCCGGGAATCGCGAGGCGGTCATCGGGGACGAGGTTGGCGGTCGGGAAGCCGAGCTCCCGGCCCCGCTGGTCCCCCTTCACCACCGTCCCCTCGACCATGAAGGGGGCACCGAGGCAATGGCGGGCGCCCTCGACGTCGCCGGCAGCGATTTCGGCCCGGATCCTGGTCGAGGAGACCGTCTCCCCGTCGATCTCGACCAGCGGCACGACCCTGGTCTCGAACTCGGGGTGGCCTCCCAGCAGCTTCGGATCCCCTTTTGCTTTCGCCCCGAAGCGGAAGTTCTCGCCGACCGAAACCCGCTTGGCACCGAGGCGACCGACCAGCACGTCCTCGATGAACGCCTCGGCCGAGACTTTCGTGAACTCCCGGTCGAAGGGGATCACCACCAGCTCCTCGACGCCGAGCCCACCGATCAGGTCGCGCTTCACCTTGAAGGGCGTGATCAACTTCGGCAGCGCCGCCGGGTGGAGGATCTCCAGCGGGTGGGGGTCGAAGGTGAGCACCGTGTCGGCGTCGTCGATCACCGCCTGGTGGCCGAGGTGGACGCCGTCGAAGGTCCCGATCGCGACGTGCCTCGGCCTCGCCTCGGCGTCTGGCAGCGATGTCACCTTCACCGCAGCGCCTCCGCCGTCGCCGGCACCAGCTCGGCGACCTCCTGAAGCTCGTACCGTCGCCCCACCTCCTCAACCCGGAAGGGGCCGACGGCGGTCCGCCGCAGCTCCGCGCAGTAGGCGTCGCCGAGGGTCTCGACCAGGGTGCGGACATAGGTGCCGGCCGAGCACTCGATCTCGTACTGGGCGAGGTCGTCCTCGCTCCAAAGCAGCTCGGCGCGGTGCACCTCGACGTCGCGCTCGGGGGTCTCGACCACCTCTCCCCGGTGGGCCTTGCGGTAGAGGCGCTCGCCACCCACGCGCACCGCCGAGGTCATCGGCACCCGCTGGCGAACCGTTCCGGTCGGCAACTCCAGGGACTCGGGCACCTCACCGGTCTCGACCAGCTCGCCGTCGGGGTCGCCGGTGCTCGAGCGCCAGCCGAGCCGGGCCGTGGCAAGGTAGGTCTTCGGCAGGCCGACGAGGAACCGCTGCAGCCTCGTCGCCCGGCCGAGCAGAAGCAGGAGCAGGCCGGTCGCGAAGGGGTCGAGAGTTCCCGCGTGGCCCGTTTTACAGCCCTGCTCGCGGCGCACTTTCGCAACCACGTCGTGGGAGGTGACCCCGGCCGGCTTGTCGTAGAGAAGCACCGCCGCCTCGGAAGCCTCGCCCGGCGACATCCTCAAGAGCCGAGTTGAGAGACGACCTCGTCGCAGAGGAACGTCACCAGCTCCTCCAGCTCGAGATCGGTGGAGAAGCCGGCGGCCCGTTTGTGCCCTCCGCCGCCGTTCTTGCGGGCGATCGCGGAGACGTCGACGTCGCCCTCGCTGGAGCGCAGGCTGACCTTGCGAGCGGCGCGGCCGCGGCTGCCGAGGTCGCGGACCACGGCGGCGACCTTGATCCCGTGGATCGAGCGCAGGTGGTCGATCACCCCCTCGGTCATCTCCTCCCCGGCGCCGGTCGCCTCGTAGTCGGCGGCGGTGATGTTGCCGATCGCGAGCCGGTCTTCGCAGTGGAGCTGGATCCCCTCCAGGGCCCTGGCGACGAGGCGCAGCTTCTCCAACGGCACGTTCTCGTAGAGGCGGCGGTAGGTGTCGTCGACATTGACCCCGGCGTCGATCAGCGCCGCCGCCACCCGGTGCGTGTGTGCGTTGGTGTTCTCGTACATGAATTTGCCGGTGTCGGTGATCAAGCCGACGTAGAGCGCCGAGGCCATCTCGGGGGTGATCTTGGCGTCGAGCAGCAGCGCCAGGTCGTAGATGATCTCCGCCGTGCAGGAAGCCTCGACATCGACCAGGTTGAGGTCGCCGAAGCGGGTGTTGTCGTGGTGGTGATCGATGTTGATCACGTCGTTGCCGCTGTCGGTGAGGAAGGAGACCGGCATCCGGTCGATGTTGCCGCAGTCGAGGAAGACGACGGTGCGGTCGGCCATGTCGGCCGGCGCCTCGTGGAAGACCTCCTCGAGCGGCAGGAAGCGGTACTCGACCGGCAGCGGGAACTCCTTCGAGGCCAGGAACATCACCGAGTCCTTGCCCAGCTGGGTGAGCAGCTTGTGCATCCCCAGCAGCGAACCGAGCGCGTCCCCGTCGGGGCCCTCGTGCGCGGTGACCAGGAACCGTTCCCGGGCCTTCAGCTCGGCGGCGACACGCTCCAGGTCGGAGGCGACTCCGGCTACCTCGGCGCTCATCCCCCCTCCTTCGAGGCGTCGGGGGGCTCCTCCTCCAGCAACCTGGAGATTCGCGCACCCTGCTCGATCGTGTCGTCGTAGTGAAAGGTCAGCGTCGGCGTCCTCTTCATCCGCGTCTCTGCCGCGATCCTGGATTGGATCACCCCATGCGAGGAGCGTAGAGCGCCCAGCGTCGCCTCGCGCTCAGCCTCGTCCCCAAGAACGCTGACGTACACCTTGGCGGTGCGCAGGTCGGGGCTGGTTTCGACGGAGGTCACGGTCACGAAGCCGATCCGGGGGTCTCGCAATTCGCCGGATATGGCCGCGCCGACGACTTCGCGAAGAACCTCGTTGATGCGCCGCATGCGAGCGCCGGCCATTCGCTACTCCAGGGTCTGCTCGACCTGCTTGGTCTGGAAGAACTCGAGCACGTCTTCATCCTTGACGTCCGCATAGCCGTCGAGAACGATGCCGCACTCCTGGCCTTCCTCGACCTCCTGGACGTTGTCTTTGAAGCGGCGCAGGGAGCCGACTTTGCCGGTCCAGACGACGGTCCCCTCGCGGACCAGGCGCACACTGGCGGTGCGGGTCGCTTTGCCCTCGGTGACGATGCAGCCGGCGATACGACCGACCTTGGAGGCCTTGAAGGTCTGTTTGATTTCGGCCTCGCCGACGGCCTCTTCGACCTCGACCGCCTCGAGCAGGCCCTCCATCGCGTTGCGCAGGTCCTCGGTGATTTTGTAGATGACCGAGTAGGTGCGGACGTCGACACCCTCGCGCTCGGCGGCGCGGCGAGCGTCGGCAAGCGGCCGCACGTTGAAGCCGATGATGATCGCGTCGGAGGCCGAGGCCAGCATCACGTCGGACTCGTTGATGCCACCGGTCTGGGAGTGGATGATGTTGATCGCGACCTGCTCCTGGGGGACCTTTGCGATCTCGTCCTGGAGCGCCTCCAGGGAGCCGGCGACATCGGCCTTGAGGACGATGTCCAGCTCCTTGATGTCGCCTTCCTGGACCCGGGCGAAGACCTCGTCGAGGCTGACCTTGCGCGCCTGGCGCCGGGCCAGCGCCTCGGTCTTCAGCCGGTTGGCGCGCTCCTGAGCGAGCTGGCGGGCGCGACGGTCGTTCTCCACGACCTGCGCGAACTCGCCGGCGTCGGAGACGCCATCGAACCCGAGCACCTCGACCGGCATCCCCGGCTTCGCCGCCTCGACTCGCTCGCCGGTGAAGTCGTGCATCGCCCGGACCCGGCCCCACTGCGGCCCGGCGACAAGGGAGTCGCCGACCTTGAGCGTGCCGCGCTGGACCAGGACGGTGACGACCGGGCCGCGGCCCGGGTCGAGCTGGGACTCGATCACGGTCCCCGAGGCGGGGGCGTCGGGGTTGGCGCCGAGCTCCTCGAGCTCGGTGACCAGGAGGATCATGTCGAGCAGGTTGTCGAGACCGTCGTGGGTCTTCGCCGAGACCTCGCAGAAGACCGTGTCCCCACCCCACTCCTCCGGCGCGATCCCCTCGGAGGAAAGCTCGGTGCGGACTCGTTCGGGGTTGGCGCCCTCTTTGTCGATCTTGTTGATCGCGATCAGCATCGGCACGTCGGCGGCGCGGGCGTGGTCGATTGCCTCCTTGGTCTGCGGCATCACGCCGTCGTCGGCGGCAACGACGACGACGGCAACGTCGGTGACCTTGGCGCCGCGGGCGCGCATCGCGGTGAACGCGGCGTGGCCCGGGGTGTCGAGGAAGGTGATGGTCTTCTTGTCGTGGTGGACCTGGTAGGCACCGATGTGCTGAGTGATCCCACCGGCCTCACCCGCGGCGACCTCGGTCTCGCGGATCGCATCCAGCAGCGAGGTCTTGCCGTGGTCGACGTGACCCATGATCGTGACCACCGGTGGGCGCTCGGCGAGGTCCTCCTCGGAGTCGGAGAACTGCGGCTCCTGGGGCTCCTCCTCGGCGGCGGTGACGATCTCCAGCTTGCGGTCATACTCGTCGGCGATTGCCCGGATCGACTCGTCGGTGAGGGTCTGGGTCAGGGTCGCCATCTCCCCCATCGTCATCAGCTTTTTGATCACCTCGGCCGGGGCCAGGCCGAGGCTCTCGGCCACCTCGCGCACGGTTGCGCCGGAGTTGACCTTGGTCGCCTCGGGCTCCGCCGGCGTCTCCGGCTGAGCGGGCGGCTCCTCCAGCAGCGGCCGGCGGCGCCTGCCGCCGCGGCGGCGCGGCGGGCGCTGGGGCGGCGGCCCGCCCATCTGGTCGCGCCGGGCAGCCTGGGAGTCGATCACCACGCGCCGTTTTTTCGTCGAGGAAGCCCCCCCACCGCCGCCACCGCTCTGCTGGGACGCGGCGGCGCGGACCGGTTTGGTCGAGGTCGGAGCTTTTTTCGCGGCCGGGGCGGGCGCGGGTTTGGTCGGGGCGGCAGTGGGGGCGGGTGGGGTGCTCTTCGCGGCCGGAGCATCTTTCGCGGCCGGAGCTGCGGCCGCCTTGGGTTTGGCCGGGGCCTCTTTTTTCGGCGCTGCTTTCTTCTTCGCCGACGCCTCAGCGCCACCGTTCCCCTTCGCCGCCGAGATCGCCTTCAAAGCATCTGCTTCCTCGACGCTGGAGGCCGCCGCTTTCGCCTCGACCCCAGCCGCCTTCAGCGCCGCCAACAGCTCTTTGCTGCTGACTCCTTGCGCTTTCGCGATCTCATGAACCCGCTTCTTAGCCACTAAGCCTGCTCCGCCTCCTCAGGTACAGCTTCCTCCGCCGAAGCCTCCTCGGCAACCTCCGCCTCCGCAGCCTCTCCATCTTCAGCCGCCTCGGCTGGCGCCTCCTCGACAAGCTTTTCTTCCGCAGCCTGCCCATCGACCTCTTCCTCGGCCGGTCCCTGATCAGCCTCGACGGCCTCGTCGGCAACCTCAACGGCCGGACCCTGGTCGTCTGGCGCAGCCGCTCCATCCGCGGGTGGTGCGGATGAGGGCTCTTCGCCCGCAGCTTGCGAGGACGAAGAGTCCTCGTCCGCGACAGGACCCGCGGGTGCAGCCTCTTCGTCAGCCTCCTCAGGCTCCTGCTCCACGAAGTTCGCCGACGCCCGCCCGACGATCTCGTCGACCTGCCCCTGCTCCCCATCGGGATCCGCCAAAATCGCCACCTCCGTCTCGGAGACATCGGTCAGCACTGCCACCTGACTGGTCTCGAAGCGGGTGAGCGCCTGGTGCGCCGGCAGTCCGCAGTAAGTCGAGCCCGGGACCGCCGCGTTCGGGCACCGGCGTCCGTTCGAGAGCACCGCCATGCAACGGCCGTCGGACTGCTCCTCGCCCTCGAACTCGATCTCGGTTTCATCGGAGGCGAACTCGGTCTCGGACTTGATGTCGACCCGCCAGCCGGTCAAGCGCGCCGCCAGCCTGGCGTTCTGGCCGTCACGCCCGATCGCCAGCGAGAGCTGGTCGTCGGGAACGATCACCGTCGCCTGGCGCTCCTCGTCGTCGACGATCACCTCGCGCACGCGGGCGGGTGAGAGCGCTTTGGCGACGAACCGGGCGGGCTCGTCGTTGTGGGGAATGATGTCGATCTTCTCGCCGCGCAGCTCGGAAACGACCATGCGCACCCGCGAGCCACGGGGGCCGACGCAGGCGCCAACAGGGTCGACGCCGTCGGCGTGGGAGATGACGGCGATCTTCGAGCGGTAGCCGGGCTCACGAGCGACGCCGACGATCTCGACCAGCTTGTCGGCGATCTCGGGCACCTCGAGCTCGAACAGGCTTTTGATCAGCTCCGGGCTGCGGCGGGAGACGACGATCGCCGGCCCTTTGGTCGAGTCGGAGACGTCGGTGATCACGGCCTTGACCCGCATTCCGTGGTCGTAGCGCTCGTTGTAGACCTGCTCGGACTTCGGCAGCAGCGCCTCGACCCGCTCGCGCAGCTGGACCAGCGTGTAGCGCTTGTCCGACTGCTGGATGATCCCGGTGATCAGCTCGCCGACCCGGTCCTGGTACTCGTCGTACATCATTTTCCGCTCGGCCTCGCGGATCCGCTGCAGGATCACCTGCTTGGCGGTCTGGGCGGCGATCCGGCCGAAGTCGTCGGGGGTGACGTCCCGCGTGGTGATCTGGGACTCATACGGAGCGATCATCTCCGGGTCCAGTTCGGGCTCCTCGGGCTCGCGCATCTCCCCGGTCTCGGGGTCGATCTCGGGCTCCTCCTGGAGCTCCGCCGCCTCGGCCAGCAGCTTCTCCTCCAGCTCGGGAGGCAGAATCAGCTCGAAGACGCGGAAATCGCCGGTTTCGTGGTCGAGGTCGACCCGCGCGTATTTGGCGGCATCGGGAGTCTTCTTGTAGGCGGAGAGCAGAGCGTCCTCGAGGGCGTCCATCAACGTGTCGGCGGAGATGCCCTTCTCCTGCTCGAGCGCTCTGACTGCGTCGACGATCTCCTTGGTCACTTGAGCGACTCCTTGGTCTCGGATGCGGTACTTGGCGAGCGACGGTACTTGGGGCCGGGCGAGGAAACCTCGAGCGTGTAGTCGACCAGCAGGTGCCCCAGATGCTTGGTCACGCGTTCGCAGAGCGAGAGGTCGACGCCCCCGGGGTGATCGATGAAGATGCGCAGCGACTCAGACCCCGGCCGCTCGACGGCGACAAGGTCAAGCTCCGAATCCAGTTCGGACAGCTGCTCCTGAATGTTCTCTTGAAGGTCGGTCATACACGCCTCAGGCGCAAAAAAAGTGGGCCAGGCCCACTTCTCCACACTCACACCGATAGGGACGAAAAGCTCCTAAGCAGTATAGCCCGCCTCAAGCCGCAGTTCCCCGACCTTGTCGAGGATCGCCTCGGCGATCGCGTCCTTGGAGTCGATAGGGACCTCGGTCTCGGCCTCCGCCTCAACCAGGGTAACGGCGTTGTCTTCGCTCTCGAACCCGATCTCCGGGTCGGAGACGTCGTTGAGAACGATCAGGTCGGCGTTCTTGCGGACCAGCTTCTCCCTCGCCCGCGCGCTCGCCTCGCCTCCGTGCTCGGCGGCGAAGCCGACGATGGTCTGGGAGTCGCCCCTGCCCGCCGCCAGCGAGGCGAGGATGTCCTCGGTCGGCTCGAGGTGGAGATCGAGGGCGCCCTCGCGGCTGAGCTTGCCGGCCGCGACCTCGGCGGCGCGGAAGTCGGCCGGCGCGGCCGCCATCAGCAGAACGTGGGCGGAGGCGAACTCCTCCTCAGCAGCGGCGGCGAGCTGGGTGGCGGTCTCGACGTCGATTCGCCGTACTCCCGCCGGCTCGGGCAGGGCAACGTTCGCGGCGATCAGGGTGACGGAGGCGCCGCGGCGGGCCGCGGCGGCAGCGAGGGCGATCCCCATCCGGCCGCTGGAGCGGTTGCCGAGAAACCGAACCGGGTCGATCGGCTCACGGGTGCCGCCGGCGGTGACGAGCACGCGCAACCCGTCCCAGGGCCGGTCGCCCGCCGGCATTGCCGCTTCGACCCGGGCCAGCAGGCGGTCGGGGTCGGGCAGCCGGCCGCGCCCGAACTCGCCCCGGGAGGCGAGCCGGCCCTCCTCGGGCTCGATCACCTCCACCCCACGCTCGCGCAGGGCCGCCAGGTTGGCCTGGGTCGCGGCGTCGGCGTACATGCGGTCGTTCATCGCCGGCGCCACCAGGCGCGGCGCCGCACAGGCGAGAAAGGAGGTGGTCAGCATCGAGTCAGCCGCGCCTGCCGCCAGCTTGGCGACCGTGTTGGCGGAGGCGGGCGCGACCAGGTAGGCGTCGCAGTTGGCAGCCAGCTCGAGGTGGCCGATCGGGTCGTGCGCAGGCGCGCCCTCGCCGGGGAAGGCGCCGCGCATCGCGTCGCGCTCGAACTCGGAGACGAGCACCGGCGCGCCGACGATGCCCTCGAAGGAGGCCGGCCCGACGAAACGGGTCGCGGCCTCGGTCATCAGCACCCGCACGCCGTGCCCGGCGAGCGTCGCCAGGCGCGCCAGCTCAAGCGACTTGTAGGCGGCGATCCCGCCGCTGACGCCAAGCAGAAGTCGGGCCATCGGTCGGCTCCTCGGGTTCGCGCCCGGGCAGGGCGCTAGGTGCGGTACTCGTATTTGAGCTTGCCCTCGGCAAGCTCTTCGAGCGCCATCGAGAGGTAGTTCCTCTCAGCGTTGGTCTCGACCATCGGCGGTGGGTACTCCCCGAAACCGCCCTCTCCAAGATTGTGGAAGTAGCTGTTGATCTGCCGAGCCCGCTTCGCCGAGACGACGACGGCAGCGTAGTGGGAGTCGGCGTTTTCGAGCAGCTTGTCTACGCGTGGTTTGATCATTCGGCTGGGGAGTCTAGTGGTAACCCGAGCTCGGCGCGCACGATTCCCTCCAGCTCGCCTGCAGCGCGGCTGAGATCGTCGTTGACCACCTGGTGCGCGAACTCGTCCCGGGCCGCCATCTCTTGCTCCGCCACCTCGAGCCTGGCGTCGATCGCCTCGGCCGAGTCGGTGCCGCGGGCGTCGAGGCGCTCGCGCAGAACCGCCGGGTCCGGCGGGGCGATGAAGACTTGAACGGACTCCCGCATCGCCGCCCGCACCTGGCGCGCTCCCTGGACCTCGATCTCGAGCACCACCGAGCGCCCGGCGGCGAGCCGCCGCTCGACCTCCGCCCTCAGGGTCCCGTAGAGGTTGCCGCTGTAGGTGGCGAACTCGAGGAAGTCTTCGGCCTCGATCCGGCGGTCGAACTCCTCGGCGGAGAGGAAGTGGTAATCGCGCCCGTCGACCTCCCCCTCGCGCGGCTCACGGGTGGTCGCCGAGATCGACAGCTCCAGGTCCGGGACCCGGCGCAGCAGCTCGCCGATCAGCGTCCCCTTGCCGACTCCAGACGGCCCCGTGATGACGAAGACTTTTGCCAATTTTCAATTCTGGAACGGCCGTGAAAACCAAGCAGGTCGGTGGACGCAGGGAGGGCGGCGCCGCGAGCGTACGCTAGTACGTGAGCAAGACGTCCGACCGAGGACGCCGAGATGCGCCGGTTTGCAGCGGCCGCGCTAACGGCGTAGCTGCGATACCAGCTCAGTGCGCTGACGCTCCGAGAGGCCGCCGATCGTCTTCGACGGGGAGATCCGGCACTGGTTGAGTATCCGGTTGGTCTTCACCCGACCGTACTTAGGTACCGCCAAGAGCATGTCGAAGACCTTGGCGGTCAGTACGTACTCCGGCGGGTCCAGGAGGATCGTGTGGATGTTCGCCCGGCTCGCTTTCAGGTCCTTCTTCAGCTTCGCCCGGGCGGTGCGAATGTCGTTTGCCCGTTTCAGGGCATCCATCCTCTGGTCGAGAGACCTTTCCGGGGCCGCGAGCGAGGACTTGACTGGAGGGGCAGGCATGTGGGCGGCGAGTATAGCCGCGGCCAGGGAGCGTGCAAGTCGGAGAAGGCCAATTCCCCACAAATTCACCTGTACCTCAACTTGAGGTCTAGTACGCGTTAATGCCCGGCATCCGCCAGGAGGTGAAAGCCGAGCTCCTCGCGGATTCGCGAGCCGGCTCTCGGGTCGCGGAAATTCTCCGTGCCTACCGCCACCAGGGTGGCACCTGCGACGAGGAATTCGCGTGCGTCGGCGCCGCTGCCGACCCCGCCCATCCCGATCGCCGGCAGCGCGGTGACGGAGGTCACGGCGCGCAGGTGCTGGAGGGCGATCGGCCGCACCGCCGGACCGGATAGGCCGCCGTGGCCGGCTGCCAGCGCGGGCTCCCCGGTCGCGGGATCGATGGCGCTGCCCTTCAAGGTGTTGATCAGCGAGATCGCGTTGGCGCCTCCCGCCTCGGCGGCGACCGCGACCGGCGCCGGGTCGGTCACGTTAGGCGTCAGCTTGACGATCAGCGGCTTCGCGGTCAGCGGGCGCAGGGCTTTCAGCAATGCCTCGGTCTCCGCCGGCTGCTCGCCGACGATCAGGCCCGAGTGGACGTTGGGGCAGGAGACGTTGAGCTCGATCCCGGCCACCTCCTCGCGCGCGCCCACCGCCTCCACCAACCTGGCGAACTCCTCGCGGCCCGTCGCCATCACCGAGACGATCAGGGGGACCGGAAGCTCGGCCAGCTGCGGCAGGTCCTCGGCGAGGAAGCCGTCGAGGCCCTTGTTCGGCAGCCCGATCGAGTTGAGCATCCCGGCGGGGGTCTCCCAGATCCGCTGTGGAGCGTTTCCGACCCGTGGCTCCGGCGTGATCGTCTTCGAGACGAACGCCGAGAACGGGAAGTCCTCCAGCAAGTCATCGCCGAAGACCCGCCGGGCGGCGATCGCGTCGAACGTCCCGGAGGCGTTGATCACCGGGTGCTCCAGCTCGATGCCGCAGAAATCAAGCACTGGGCACCTCCGCCACCTGGTTGCCCCTGAGGACCGGGCCGTCGACACAGAGGCGCAGGTAGCCGCCCTCGGGTTTCGGCACCGCGCAGCCGAAGCAGGCACCGTAGCCGCAGGCCATCGGCGACTCGAGGGCCAGTTCGCAGGGAACTCCCCGCTCGTCGCAGAGCCGCCGCACCGCCTCCAGCATCGCCGGGGGGCCGCAGGAGTAGACGACCGCGGAGGCCGCGTCGTCGCCGGCGAGCATCGTCGCCAGCAGGTCGGTGACGTAACCCTGGTGGCCGGTGTGGCCATCCTCGCTGGCGAGGCGGATCTCGCAGCAGGCGAAAAGGTCATCGAGCCCGCCCGAGTGGGCTTCGTCGCGAAAGCCGAGCAGGACCCGGGTCGGGACGTTGCGCTCGGCGAAACGACGTCGCAGAAGGGCCAGCGGGGCGACGCCGATGCCGCCACCCACCAAGATCGCCCCGGCCGCCCCCGCTCGTACCTGACCGGGGTCGGAGAAGGCGTTGCCGAGGGGCCCCGTGACCCACACCCCCTCCCCCTCCTCCAGGTCGCAGAGGCGGTCGGTCCCCGGCCCGATCCCCTCGACCAGGAAGTCGAGGCGTGCTCCTTCCGCCGCCGGGCCGGCCTCGGCCACCGAGAGTGCTCGCGGCAGGTACGGCCGCTGGGTCGGCCCGGGCCAGGACCGCTCGGTGGCGAGCATGTAGAACTGCCCCGGCTCGGGCTCGGGCCCTTCACGGTCGAGCAGTGAGAAGACCCGGTACCCGCCCGAGGCCCTGTTCTCGGTAACGGGGCACAGCCGCCGCCCGAAGGGGGCGATCATCGCGGCTGGGCGTCCCTGACCGCGCCGTGGATCTCCTGCAGAGATCGAACGTCGGCGTCCGCCTGCCCGCCGGCGGCGATCGCACGGGCCGCCGCGGTGGCGCCGGTCATCGTCGTCACGCAGGGAATCCCCTCACGGACCGCCGCGGTCCGGATCTCGTATCCGTCGGTGCGGGCGCCGGAGCCGGTCGGGGTGTTGATCACGAGGTCGCAGCTGCGCTTGCGGATCAGGTCGAGGACGTGCGGGGAGCCCTCCCCCAGCTTGTTGATCCGGGTCACCGGCACGCCCATCTGCTCGATCGCCTGGGCGGTGCCGCCGGTCGCGATCACCTCGAAGCCGAGGTCGTGGAACCGGGCGGCGAGCTGAGTCGCGGCGGGCTTGTCGGTGTCGGTGACGGTGATGAAGACGGAGCCCTCGCTGGGCAGCTTCACCCCGGCCGCTGCCTGCGACTTGCCGAAGGCGGTCGGGAAGTCGGCCGCGATCCCCATCACCTCGCCGGTGCTCTTCATCTCCGGGCCGAGAATCGAGTCGGCGCCGGCGAAGCGGGCGAACGGCAGCACCGCCTCCTTGACGCTGACGTGCTCGATCGGCCCCTCGGGCAGGTCCTGGTCGGCGAGGCGCTCGCCCAGCATCAGCCGGCAGGCGAGCTTCGCCAGCGGCATCCCGATCGCCTTGGAGACGAAGGGGACGGTGCGCGAGGCGCGCGGGTTGGCCTCGATCACGTACAGCTCTCCGCCGGCGACGCCGTACTGGATGTTGATCAGGCCGACCACGCCAAGCTCCAGCGCGATCCGCTTGGTGGTGGCTCGGATCTGGTCGAGCATCTCCTCGCCGAGGCTGAGCGGGGGGAGCACGCAGGCAGAGTCGCCGGAGTGCACTCCCGCCTCCTCGACGTGCTGCATGATCCCGGCGACCCAGACGTCCTCACCGTCGCCGAGCGCGTCGACATCGACCTCGATCGCGCTCTCGAGGAAGCGGTCGAGCAGCAGCGGGTGCTCCTGGTCGGCCTTCACGTGCGCCTTCAGGTAGGCGGCCAGGTCCTCGGTCGAGTAACAGATCTCCATCGCCCTGCCGCCGAGCACGTAAGAGGGCCGGACCAGCAGCGGGAACCCGACCTCGGCGGCAATCACCTCGGCCTCCTCGGCCGAGAGCGCGGTCCCGTAGGGCGGGTGTTTGACGCCGAGCCGGCGCAGCAGGGCGCCGAACCGGCCGCGGTCCTCGGCCAGATCGATCGCGTCGACCGGCGTCCCCAGCAGCGGCACCCCGGCCTCTTCGAGCGTGCGGGCGAGCTTCAGCGGCGTCTGGCCGCCGAACTGGACGATCACCCCCTCGGGGCGCTCCTGCTCGCAGACGGCGAGCACGTCCTCGGCGGTCAGCGGCTCGAAGTAGAGGCGGTCGGAGGTGTCGTAGTCGGTGGAGACGGTCTCCGGGTTGCAGTTGACCATCACCGCGTCGCGCCCCAGCTCGCGGGCGGTCATCGCCGCGTGCACGCAGCAGTAGTCGAACTCGATGCCCTGGCCGATCCGGTTCGGCCCGGCGCCGAGGATCACCACCGAGTCGCGATCGCCGCGGCGCACCTCCGAGGCCGGCGGAGCACCGCCGGGGCCCGGACGCTCATGGCATGAGTAGTAGTAGGGGGTCGCCGCCTCGAACTCGGCGGCGCAGGTGTCGACCGCCTTGTAGGTGCGCTGCAGGCCCTCGGTGCCGTCCCCTTCGCGGGCGAGCGCCTCGAGCTCGCGGAGGAACCAGCGGTCGACCAGGCTGCGCTCGTACACCGCCTCGACCTCGAGCCCGCGGCGGAACGCCTCCAGGACCAGGTCGAAGCGCTCCGCGCAGGGCCGCTCCAGCGCCTCCAGCAACTCCTCGTCTGACTCCGGTGGCTCGGCCGGGGAATCGAGCTCGCGTGAGCGCATCGCCTTGGCGAAGGACTCACGGAAGGTCCGGCCGATCGCCATCGCCTCGCCGACGCTCTGCATGTAGGTCGAGAGCCGGCCGTCGGAGCCGGGGAACTTCTCGAAGGCGAAGCGCGGCACCTTGGTCACCACGTAATCGATCGTCGGCTCGAAGGAAGCCGGCGTCGCCCGGGTGATGTCGTTGGGGATCTCCTCCAACGCGTAGCCGACCGCCAGCTTCGCCGCCATCTTCGCGATCGGGAACCCGGTCGCCTTGGAGGCGAGGGCGGAGGAGCGGGAGACCCTGGGGTTCATCTCGATCACGACGATCTCGCCGCTGTCGGGATTCACCGCGAACTGGACGTTGGAGCCGCCGGTCTCGACGCCGATCGCCCGGATCACCGCGATCGCCTGGTCGCGCAGCTCCTGGTAGAGCGGGTCGGGCAGGGTCTGCGCGGGCGCCACCGTCACCGAGTCGCCGGTGTGGACGCCCATCGGGTCGACGTTCTCGATCGAGCAGACGATCACCACGTTGTCGTTACGGTCGCGCATCACCTCGAGCTCGAACTCGCCCCACCCGATCACCGACTCCTCGACCAGCACCTGGTTGATCGGGCTCGCCGCCAGGCCCTCGGAGACGACCTGGCGCAGCTCAGTCTCGGTGTTGCCGATGCCGCCGCCCTGTCCCCCCATCGTGAATGCCGGCCGGACGATCGCCGGCAGGGCGATGCTGCCTTTGGAGAGCGCCTCCTCGACCTCACCGAGGGTCTCGACGGTGATCGACCAGGGGATGCGCAGGCCGGCCTCGGTCATCGTCTTGCGGAACTCCTCGCGGTCCTCGGCGCGACGGATCGCGGCCGCGTCGGCGCCGATCAGCTCGACCCCGAACCGCTCCAGCGTGCCGTCCTCGAACAGGGTCATCGCCAGGTTCAGCGCGGTCTGGCCGCCGAGCGTCGGCAGCAGCGCGTCGGGACGCTCCTTCTCGATGATCTTGGTCACCGGGCCCGGCAGCAGGGGCTCGATGTAGGTCGCGGTGGCGAACTCCGGGTCGGTCATGATCGTCGCCGGGTTGGAGTTGACCAACACGACCTCGTATCCCTCCTCGAGCAGCACCTTGCAGGCCTGCGCGCCGGAGTAGTCGAACTCGGCCGCCTGCCCGATCACGATCGGGCCGGAGCCGATCAGAAGGATCTTGTGGATGTCGTCGCGGCGTGGCATCCGGTCAGGCGGCGAGCGCCAGGAACCTCTCGAACAGGTGGCGGGCGTCGTGGGGGCCGGGTCCGGCCTCCGGGTGGTACTGGACAGTGGCACCGGCGACGTCGCGCAGGACCAGACCCTCGACGGTGCGGTCGTAGAGGTTCAACTGCGAGAGCTCGGCAACGCCGAAGTCCGTGTCCCACCGGACCGGGTCGTCACCGTCGATGCGCCGCTCGCCCCCCGGCCCTAGGACCGCGAAGCCGTGGTTCTGGGAGGTGATGTCGATCCGACCCGTCTCCAGGTCCTTGACCGGGTGGTTGGCGCCGCGATGGCCGAAGGGCAGCTTGTAGGTGTCGAGGCCGACCGCCCGGCAGAGCAGCTGGTGGCCGAGGCAGATGCCGAAGACCGGCCGCTTCCCGACCAGCTCGCGAACCGTGTCGACTACGTAGCCGAGCGCGGCGGGGTCACCGGGGCCGTTGGCGAGGAAGACGACGTCGGGGTCCTCGGCGAGCACCTCCTCGGCGCTGCTGGTACAGGGCAGCAGCGTCACCGCGCAACCGTGCTCACGCAGCTGGCGGACGATGCTGAGCTTTACCCCGGTATCGATGCCGACCACGCGCGGGCCATCGCCATCCAGGCGGACCGGCTCGGGCGGGGTCACCGTGCGGGCGAAGTCGGCTCCCTCCATCGAGGGCTCGGCGGCGATCGATTCCCGCGCCTCGTCCTCGGGAACCTCGGCTCCGAAGATGCCGCCGCGCATCGCACCGCGGTCGCGGATGTGGCGGACCAGGGCGCGGGTGTCGACGCCGGTGATCCCGGGGATGCCGCAGTCGCCCAGCCAGTCGAGCCAGCCGCCCTCGGCGCTGGCGACGTCCTGGCGGTTCTTCGCGTCCCGCATCACCACTCCCCGGGCGTGGACCCGGTCAGACTCCATCGCTTCGGCGCTGACCCCGTAGTTGCCGATCAACGGGTAGGTGAAGACGATGATCTGGCCGGCGTAGGAGGGGTCGGTGACGGCCTCTTGGTAACCGGTCATCGCGGTGTTGAAGACGACCTCGCCGGTGACGCTCTCGCCGTGGCCGCAGATCTCTCCGTCGAGGCGGGTGCCGTCCTCGAGCAGCAGGTAGGCGTCGCTCAAGCCGCCACTCCCAGGGAGAAGCTGCGGAGGCGGAAGGCGACCTGGCCGGCGGCGACCGTGACAAGGACGCGGCCGGTCAGAGTCCGCCCCGCACACCAGGAGTTCTGCGAGCGGCTCTCGAAGCCGTCCTCCCCCACCGTCCACTCGGCGGCGAGGTCGCAGAGGGCGACGTTCGCCTCCGAGCCGGGAGTCAGCGTCGGGCGTTCGATGTCGAAGGGCTCGGCACCGCCGGCCATCCGCTCGACCAGCAGCGCGAGGTCAATCGTGCCGGGCATCACCAGCTCGGTGTGGAGGGCGGCGAAGGCGGTCTCCAGGCCGGTCACGCCCATCGCCGCCTGCTCGAAGGGGACTTCCTTTTCCTCGGGCTGGTGGGGCGCGTGGTCGGTGGCGACGCACTCGATCGTGCCGTCGCGCAGGCCCTCGATCAGCGCCTGGCGGTCGGTCTCCGCCCGCAGCGGCGGGTTCATCTTGAACCGGTGCGGGTCGAGGCTGCGGACCTCCTCGTCGGTGAGGCAGAGGTGGTGGGGGCTGGCCTCGGCGCTGATCTTCACCCCGGCGGCCTTGGCGACGCGGACGATCTCCACCGACTCCGCCGCGGAGAGGTGCTGGACGTGGATCCGGGCGTCCTCGTAGGCGGCGAGGGCGGCGTCGCGGGCGATCATCGTCGACTCCGAGACCGACGGGATGCCGCTGAGGCCGACCGCGGCGGCGACCGGGCCCTCGTGCATGACGCCGTCGGCGGAAAGCTCGGGGTCCTCCTCGTGCAGGGCGATCGTGCCGCCGCAGAGCCGCTGGTACTGGAGCGCCCGCCGCATCACCCGGGAGCTCGAGATCGGCAGGCCGTCGTCGGAGAATCCGAACGCGCCGGCCTCGCGCAGTTCGACCATCTCGGTCAGCTCCTCGCCCTTCATCCCGCGGGTGACCGTGGCCAGGAAGCCAACCGGGACAGACGCTCCAGCCCGGGCCAGCTCGCGCAGCGCCGCGACGTCGGCCGCGGTGGAAACGGGAGGTTCGGTATTGGCCATCGCGAGGATGCCGCAGTAGCCGCCGGCCGCGGCGGCGCGGGTGCCGGTCTCGACGTCCTCCTTGTGCTCGTGGCCGGGGGTGCGGAGGTGGACGTGCGGGTCGAAGAAGGCCGGGAAGGCGTGCAAGCCCTCCGCCTCGACGACTTCCGCCCCCTCGGCGTTCGCCTCGCCGGGCCCGGCCAACTCGGCGATCCGGCCGTCGCGGATAAGGACATCGTGGACGGCGTCGATCCCGGCCACCGGGTCGAGCACCGTCGCCTTGCGCAGGACGAGGTTCGCGTCCTCGCCCGGGCGCGCGTCGAGGGAGTCGGAGAGGCTCACGCCGGCTGCCCAATCGGGGTCGGAGCGGTGCCCTCGCCCTCGCTCACCGGGATCGGCGCCTCCCCCCCAGCCAGCAGCTCGTAGATGATCGCCATCCGCACCACCAGGCCCGACGCCACCTGCTCGGCGATCAGCGACTGGGGCGAATCGATCACCTCTCCGGACAGCTCGACGCCGCGGTTGACCGGGCCGGGGTGCATCAGCAGCTGGCGCGGATGGAGCCGGCGGCTGCCGATCTGGAAGGTGGCCGCGTACTCGCGCAGCGAGGGGACGAAGCTCTCGCTCATCCGCTCCTGCTGCATCCGCAGCGCGTAGACCACTTCGGCCTCCTCGAGCCGGTCCAGGGAGTGGGTGACATCACAGCCCATCTCCTCGATCCCGCGGGGGATCAGGGTCGGCGGGCCGCAGACGGTCACCTTCGCCCCCATTCGCTGGAAGGCGATCAGGTTGGAACGGGCGACGCGGCTGTGAAGGACGTCGCCGACTATCCAGATCCGCTTGCCGTCGAGCGAGCCGAGGCGTCGGCGCAGGGTGTAGATGTCGAGCAGCGCCTGGCTTGGGTGCTCGTGCTTGCCGTCGCCGGCGTTGACGACCGAAGCGGTGGTCCAGCCGGCGACCATCTGGGCGGCGCCGGCGTAGGGGTGGCGGATGATGATCGCCGCCGGGTCGTAGGCGGAGAGCGTCGTCACCGTGTCCTTCAGCGACTCGCCCTTCTCGACCGAGGAGCCGGCCGCCTTGACCGCGACGAGGTCGGCGGAGAGCCGCTTGGCCGCCAGCTCGAAGGAGCTGTTGGTGCGGGTGCTCGACTCGTAGAAGAGTGTGACCACGGTGCGCCCGCGCAGGGTCGGGACCTTCTTGATGTCGCGCCGGCCGACCTCGGCGAAGCTGTCGGCGCGGTCGAGGATCGCCTCGATCTCCTCGCGGGAGAGCTGCTCCATCGCCAGCAGGTGCTTCATATCGCGACCTCCGCGGATTGCGTGTCGGTGATCGTCACCCGGTCGACCCCGTCGGACTCCTCGAGACTGACGTTGACCCGCTCCTCGCGCGCGGTCGGCAGGTTCTTGCCGACGTAGTCGGGGCGGATCGGAAGCTCGCGGTGGCCGCGGTCGCAGAGGACGGCGAGCTGGACCCGCCGCGGCCGGCCGTAGTCGAAGAGCGCCTCGATCGCCGCCCGCACCGTGCGCCCGGTGTAGAGCACGTCGTCGACGAGGACGATGGTGCGATCGGAGAGATCGAAGTCGATGTGGGAGGCGTGGACAACCGGCTGCTCCGCGGGCGACTTGGCGCCGACGTCGTCGCGGTAGAAGGAGATGTCGAGGTCGCCGATCGGCAGCTCTGCGCCGGTCAGCTCGCCGAGGAAGACGTGGAGGCGACGCGCCAGCACCGCGCCTCTGGTGTGGATCCCGACGACCGCGAGCCCCTCCGAGTCGGGGTTCTTCTCGACGATCTCGTGCGCTACCCGGCGCAGGGTCCGCCGCAAATCGTCGTGCTCCAGCACGATGTTGTCGGGCACTTCTCGCTTCCTTCCTGGCCTCGCGGGACCGGGTTAAAGGACGACCTCACGGTAGCAGCGGGGGCGGCGGGGCGGGATAGGGCCCTCGCCCTCGCAACAGATGTGGAGGCTCGGTTGAGGGCCCTATCCCGTCCCGTTGGGCTCCGCGGCTCCGTTTGGGACGAGCTGGGGGTCGCCGCGCTCGGGGAAGGGGATCTCGATCGTGTCGAAATCGCGGGGGGCGACCGTGGGTTCGAATGCTTCGCGGGCCTCCTCTAGGACCTTGCCGACGTGGTAACGGGAGGAGATGTGGACTAGGGCGAGCAGCTTCACGTGGGCCTCGGCCGCGACCGCGGCGGCTTGGCCGACGGTCGAGTGGCCGGTCTCGGCGGCGCGCTGGACCTCCTCCTCGGCGAAGCTGGCGTCGTGGACCAGCAGCTCGGCGTCGGCGGCGGCCATCACCGTCGCCGGGCTGGGCGCGGTGTCGCCGGTGACGACCACGGTCCGCCCGGCCCTACTGGGCCCCATCACGTCGTCGGGAGCGACCGTGCCGTTCCCGCCCTGCACCTCCTCGCCGCGCTGCAAGGCGGCGAAGGCGGGGCCTTCGGGGACGCCGGCGGCGATCGCCGCCTCAGGGTCGAACCGCCCGGGGCGCTCCTCCTCGACGATCGCGTAGCCGTTCGCGCGCACCCCGTGCGCCGCTTCGAAAGGGCGAACCTCGTAGCCGTCATGCTCGACCGCCTCCCCTGGCGCCAGTTCAACCAGGTCGAGGTCGAACCCGAGCCGCCCGATCAGCGGCTTCAGCACGACGAACAGCTCCTTCAGACCAGGTGGCCCGTACACCACCAGCGGCACCTGGCGATCGGTGAGGTCATAAGTCTTCAGCAGTCCCGGCAGCCCGAGCACGTGGTCGGCATGAAAGTGCGTCAGATAGATCTCGTCGGCCTGGACCAGCCCCAGCGAGCGCTGCATCTGCCGCTGCGTCCCTTCCCCACAATCGAACAGCAACCGCTCTCCCCCACGGGCCACCAGCACGCTCGCCGTCGAGCGCCTCGCCGAGGGAACCGAACCCCCGGTCCCGAGAAACGTCACCGATAGATCCATCGGCGTGCGAGCTTAGGCGACCAGTCCGCGAAACCGCGTGGACCCGCGATATGCGCGGGTCCACGCGGTTTCGGCATTTGAGGACGGGCTAAGCTCCCACCCGAGCGCCCGTAGCTCAGCTGGATAGAGCGCTAGCCTCCGGAGCTAGAGGCCGCAGGTTCGAATCCTGCCGGGCGCGTAGTAGTTGTGACGGCGGATTGGCTAAGCCGTCTTGAAGCGAGCTCGCCACTCGTCGCGGTCGAACTCGGCGGGCTCGGTGTCGGCGAGGAAGCGGTCGATCGCGGCGGTGAAGCGGCCGGGCTCCTCGATCTGGGGCAGGTGGCCGGTGCCGTCGAATATCTCCAGGTGGCTGCCGGGGAGGCTCTCGTGGGCGGCTTCGCCGTGGCCGACCGGGATGATCGGGTCGCGAGAGCCCCAGACGATCAGGATCGGGAGCGCCTCGGCGAGGTAGAGACGGTCGCCCGCCGCGACGCGCTGCCCGCCGGTCCCGACCACCGAGCGCAGGGTCGCGAGGAAAGCCTTGCGGCGACCGGCGTCAGCGAGCGAGGCGTAGCCACGGGCGACCTCCGCCACGTCGGCGCTGGGCCGCAGCCCGACCGCGCCCAGGCCTCGACCCACCGCGGACCCGACCTTCTGGCCGACGCCCGCGGTCGCGGAGATGAAGAGGTCGGCGCCGGGAAGCGCTGCCGCCCGCAAAATCGCGCTCACCTCCGGCCCGAGGCCGCCGCTGGAGACGAGCACCAGCCGCTCGGCCATCTCCGGGAACTGGTAGGTGAACTGCATCGCGATGCCGCCGCCGAGGGAGTGGCCGACCAGCGTTGCCCGCTCGTGCCCCAGGCCGATCAGCTGGTCGCGCAGGCCGGAGGCCAGCGCCCCAAGTGAGTAGTCGCCGCCGCCCGGCTCGGACTCGCCGTGGCCCGGCAGGTCCGGGGCGATGACGGTGTGGCGGCGGGCCAGCGGCTCGATCACCGCCCGCCAGTTCTCGGCGCATCCGGCCATGCCGTGGACGAGGAGGAGGACCGGGCCGGAACCGGCCTCGAGATAGCTCACGGCGCGCCCGTGGACCATCGCGGTCTCCCGCCGAACGGCGCCCGGGCTCAGCGGCGTCACTTTCGCGGTCACGCGGGTGAAGGTACCCGGCCGGTCGGCGCCCAGTCATGATCGCGGACGGGCGACGGATTCCAATACTGTCGCGGGCGCAGATGAAGGAAGCGTGGGACAACCTCGAACTGCCGCGTGGGCCGGTGATCGTCGTCGCCGTCGGCCTTTTCCTCTGCCTGGTCGCGGCCGTGCTCGCGACCGACAAGACGAGCGGCGCTGCGGCCCAGCTCGAATGGGTGCAGCTGAAGCCGCTGCCGGACTCCGAGGCGGTCGCCGTGCCGGGCGGAAGCGGGGAGATGCAGCTGGCCGAAGGCGGGATCCGGGCGACCGGGATCAACGTCAGCGGCTACACGCTCTACCGCGTCGCGGCGGCGCTGAAGATCGACGCCGGCTCGCCGGTCGGCGGCGCTCGCATCCTCTGCGAGATGAAAGCCCCTCCGAAGACCGAAGTCGCGCAGACGGCCGGATCGCGGGCCTCCTACCCCCGCTCCAGCGAAAAACTGATCTCGCAGGAAGTGCCGGAAAACGTCGTCGTCGAGTTCAGCTCCCACGGCACCTACTCGGCGCTGGTCGAACTGGGGAATGCGATCGGCGAGAAGTTCTCCACCCAGCCGGGCGTCAAGGTGGAGTGGCCCTCCTACAGGATCGGCATCGAGCGCTGGGAGTGGTTCCTCCCCCCCGGCCCCCCGGCGGAGGAGTTGCGACTTCCCTTCGCCTCCTACTGGAGGACGACGGCACTGCCGGGCATCCGGGTCTCCTGCACCCTGACCACCAGCGCCGGTACCGCGACGGTCAACACCCAGGGCGAGCTGACCAAGATCTCCCCGCCGATCGCCGAATAGCGCCCCGCCGCTACGGCGCGACCAGCAGCTCCGGGCCCTCGATCCCTTTGCCGACTTTGTTCAGTTTCGGGTTTGCCGGCGCACCTTCCATCCGGCTCGCGTCGAGCGGAACGCACATCGCTACCGCGTCCTCGACGCTGAGGTCCGGGCGCAGCCAGGCCGCCTCGGCTTCGGCGCCGGGCAGGATCGTCGGCATCCGGTCGTGGACCGGGGAAACGACCTCATTGGGCGTAGTAGTGACGATCGTGCAGCTGTAGAGCCAGCCATCGTCAAAGCCGCGGTCCCCCTCGTCCTCCCACTCCTTGCGGGTGCAGATCCCGGCGAAGGAAAAGGGCTCGCCGCCATCGACGGTGAAGCGCCAGGGCTGGCGCGGCTGCTTGGGATCCTCCGCCTTCATCCACTCGTAGAAGCCATCGGCGACGATCAGGCAGCGGTGGCGGAACTTGCCGACCAGGGGACTATAGGCGCGGCTCGAAGTCAGGTTCTCGGCTTTGGCGTTGATCATCCGGTAGCCGACTTTGAGGTCCTTGGCCCAGCGCGGGACCAGGCCCCACCGCATCAGCCGCGCCTCGCGCTCGCCTTCCGCCGCCTCCTCGGGATCGGGAGAGGACCGAACCGTGAGGATCTCCTGGGTCGGGGCGACGTTGAACCGCCCCATCGCTTTCTCGGCTTTCTTCGCCCGCTCCTTGCTCGGCGGCGGCGCCTCGCCGCCCCCTCCCCGCTCCAGCGCCTTCTCCAGCTCGACCTGGAAGCGGTCGGCGATCTTCTTCGTGTCCTTGGTGGTGACCGTGAAGCGTCCGCACATGCGCTTCAGCGTAGAGAAGCGGCGCGTCACTCCGAAGCAGGTCAGCCGTCTGGGGCGATCAGCTCCACGGTTGGGAAGTAGGTCCGGTAGCGACTTGGGTCCCGAGTAAGGAGGCGCAGGCCCCCCACGGCTGCGTGCGCCCCGATGAAGAAATCCGGCAGTGGGGAGCGCTTCAGCCCGCTTCGCCGTCGGTACTCGAGGAAGGCGCGGCCAGCCAGGAACGAGGCCGGCCAAGGCAGGGGAATTCGCTCCACCCAGCGGTCGCTCAGAGCCAAATCGCATTCCTCTGGGGTTCGGAAACCCGCCGAGACCTCCGCGTAGATCACCTGGTTGATGAAGAGGACCCCGCGCTCGAGGGCTTCTTCCATCGCATCATCGGCCCAAGCCCTCCAGGGCGAACCGGGGTCAAGCGAATCGATTAGGACATTCGAGTCAACGAGCGTCGCCGCCACCCTCTTCTAAGCGACCGGTGCCCCAATCCTCTCCCCTGGTGAGCCGCATTACTTCGTCGGTGGTCATCGTGTAGTTCTTTCCCGCCTCGCGAAGATGCGCGATGAACTCTTCGCCGCGCCGCCGGCTGCCCTTCACCTTGCGAACTCGTGCCTCACCGTTCTCCTCGATGAACTCGACTTCAGTGCCGGGAAGGAGACCAAGGCGATCTCGGATCTCTTTGGGAATCGTCACTTGGCCTTTGTCGGTGATCTTCATAAAGTAAGAGTAACATTGACTCCTACTCCTACTTTCTCAGGGCCGCGCCTCCGGATGCGCTCGATACCACTCCAGCGTCCGTTCCAGCCCGTCCCGCAGCTCGACCTCGGGCCGCCACTCCGTCAACCCCCGCAGCTTCGCCGAGTCGACGTACTGGCGGTCAATCTCGCCAGCCGGGTTGCCCGTCCCCTGGTACTCGGGCTCGAGTCCGGAGCCCGACACCTCGGCGATCGTCTCCAGGATCTCGGCAACCGAGTAGGGGCGCTCGCCGCCGGCGTTGAACGCCTCCCCCGCCGCCGGCCCACCGGCACCAACCGCGTGCTCGATCGCCAGGTAGGCGGCGACCGCATCGTCGACGTAGAGGAGGTCGCGTTCGGGGCTGCCGTCGGAGCGGATCTCGGGACGACGGCCTTCGAGCACCGCCGCGATCGCTTCGGGGACCAGCCGTGAGAAGTTGAGGTCGCCGCCGCCGAAGATGTTGGCGAACCGGCTGACCGCGACCGGCAGGCCGTAGGCGGGCCAGTAGCTGAGCGCGATCGCGTCCGCCGCCGCCTTGCTCGCCTCGTATGGAGAAGCAGGGCGCAGCGCCATCTCCTCGCGGTAGGGCAGCTCCTCGCTGGGACCGTAGGCCTTGTCGGAGGAGGCGACCACAACGGCCGGGACGTCGGCGCGGCGACAAGCCTCGAGCAGCGTCCAGGTGCCGCGGACGTTGGTCTCGAAGGTCGCAGTCGGGTCGGCGGTGGCGGGGCCGACCAAAGTCTGCGCGGCGAGGTGGAAGACGACGTCGAACTGGGTCGCCTCGACCGTCGCGCCGACCAGGCGCTCGTCGCGGAGGTCGGCCTCGACCAGCTCCACTTGATCGGCGATCCCCTGCAGCGCCAACCCCGAGATCCGCGGCGAGCCGAGGTCGAGCACGGTGACTGTGTCGCCGCGCTCCAGCAGCGCCCGCGACAGGTGGGAGGCGGCGAACCCGTGGCCGCCGGTGACCAGGGCCCGCTTCACTGGTGGCTATCCGAAAACCCGCGCGTGCGGCTGGCGAGTGCCGGACCGAGCGGGGGTAGGACGCAGGGAGGCCTAATGGCAGCGCCATTTGGCCGACCGAGGACGACGCCCCGCGAAGTGTGTCCGGGGCCGCCAGGCGTGCGTGGGGGTTTTGGGGTAGTCACTTAGCCGCCGCCGGCTCCCAGACCCGCCAGGGCGCCTCGCCCGCCGCCCAGAGGTCGTTGAGCACGACCGCGTCCTTGTAGGTGTCCATGCAGTCCCAGAATCCCTCGTGGCGAAAGGCCCGCAGCTCACCCTCGGCGGCCAGGCGCCGCAGCGGCTCGCGCTCGAGCACGCTGCCGGCGTCCAGGTAGCCGAGCGCGCCCGGCTCGAAGCAGAAGAAGCCGCCGTTGATCCAGCGCTCGCTGCGCGGCTTCTCGACGAAGCCGGCGACCCGGTCCCCTTCCAGCTCGGCGACACCCCACTGCAGGTCCGGGCGGACCACGGTCATCGTCGCCAGCCCCCCCTGGTCGCGATGGAAGGTGAGCAGAGCCTCGAGGTCGACGTCGGCGACCCCGTCGGCGTAGGTGGCGCAAAAGGGCGCACCGTC
Organism: uncultured Actinomycetes bacterium; assembly: GCA_963832155.1. Taxonomy (GTDB): domain Bacteria; phylum Actinomycetota; class Thermoleophilia; order Solirubrobacterales; family 70-9; genus VAYN01. The sequence continues at coordinate 1,735,256 of CAWHTB010000002.1, read as the reverse complement.
AAGCCGATCGGCGAGCAGCGCGATCCGCCCGCCCGTCGGCGTGTCGAGACCGGTCTCGACGCACTCGACCTCGACGCCCTCGGGCCAGCGCTCGGCCGCGGCGAACTCCTCCACCGCCTCGCCCAGGTAACCGGTGGCGAGCAGGAAACGGCTGAAGCCCTGCGCGGCGTAGATCTGGATCACGTGCCAGAGGATCGGCCGGCCGCCGATCTCGACCAGTGCCTTAGGCACCGACTCCGTCCGCTCCCGCAACCTGGTCCCGCGTCCCCCGCAGAGGATGACAACTGGTTGTCTGTCAGCCGCCGGCAACCGCAGGCAAGATAGTGACCTCGTCGCCGTCGTTGATCGAGGTCTCCAGGCCCTGCTGGAAGCGGATGTCCTCGCCGGAGACGTAGACGTTGACGAACCGGCGCAGGTCGCCGTCCTGGGTGATCCGCTCGCGCAGGTCTCCGTGGGCCTCGAAGACGGCGTCGAGCGCCTCACCGACGGTGGCACCGTCCACCTGCACCTCGGCCTCGCCGCCGGTGGCGGCGCGCAGCTGGGTCGGGATCTTCACCGTTATTGCCATCTAGACGACTACCTCCTGGCGGAACTCGGCCTCAAAGCTCTCGAGGTCGGGGTCGATCTCGTGCATCTGGAACGTATCGCGGACCGCGTCGAGCGTCTTCAGGCCCTCGCCGGTGATGTAGGCGACGACCCGCTCGCCGGCGCCGATCTCGCCCCGCTCGGCGAGCTTCTGCAGGACGCCGATCGTCACCCCACCGGCGGTCTCGGTGAAGATCCCGGTGGTCTCGGCGAGAAGGCGGATCCCGGCCCGGATCTCGGCGTCGGTGACCGAGTCGATCGCGCCGCCGGTGCGCCTGGCCTGCTCGATCGCGTAGGGGCCGTCGGCGGGGTCGCCGATCGCCAGGCTCTTCGCGATCGTGTCCGGCCGCTGCGGCTTGCAGACGTCCCAGCCCTCGGCGAAGGCGGTCGCCACCGGGCTGCAACCCTCCGGCTGGGCGCCGTTGAAGGCGGGCTGCTCGCCGGAGACCAGGCCGAGGTCGAGCCACTCCTGGAAACCTCGGCCGACCTTGGTGAAGAGCGACCCGGAGGCGATCGGACAGACGACCCGGTCGGGCAGCTCCCACCCCAGTTGCTCCACAGTCTCGTAGGCGATCGTCTTCGAGCCCTCCGCGTAGTAGGGACGCAGGTTGACGTTGACGAAGGCCCAGGGCCGGGTCTCGGCCAGCTGGGTGCAGAGACGGTTGACGTCGTCGTAGTTGCCGCGGATACCGACCAGGTTGGTGCCGTAGATACCGGTGGCCAGCAGCTTCTGCTCCTCGAGGTTGGCGGGGACGAAGACGTAAGACTCAAGGCCCGCGGCCGCAGCATGGGCAGCCACGGCGTTGGCAAGATTGCCGGTCGAGGCGCAGGCGACCGTCTCGAACCCGAGCTCCCGTGCCTTGGCCACGGCGACTGCGACGACCCGGTCCTTGAACGAGTGGGTCGGGTTGGCGGCGTCGTTCTTGATCCACAGCTCGGCGTCGATCCCGAGCCGCTCCGCCAGACGGTCGGCTTTCACCAGCGGGGTCAGGCCGGGCTCGAGCGGGTCCCCGGGGCTGCCCTCGAAGGGGAGGAAGTCGCCGTAGCGCCAGATCCCCCGCGATCCCGCCTGGATCCGCCGCTTGGCCGAGACCGCGTCGAGCCCGGAGAAGTCGTAGGCGACCTCGAGCGGGCCGAAGCAGTTTTCGCACACGTAGCTGGCGTCAAGCTCGTACGCCGTACCGCACTCCTTGCAACTCAGGTTCTTGGCTGACATCCGATCCTCTTTCCCATCAAAAAAACCTCCGCCTTGCTGTGGGGCAGAGGTCCGATCGGACGTCCCCCACATCTTCCAGGTGCGATATCGCGACCTGCTGGACTTGGCACCTCCCCTCGGACCGAGGTCCGAGGTGGTTGCCGGGGCTTCACTGGGCCAGTCCCTCCACCCCTCTAGATGTGGCGCTTATGTTGGGAGAAGCCTACCAGGCATACCCCGATCTCTCCCAGACCGGCTGGGCCTTTAACCTAAACCCCACCATGACCACTCTGAGCGACGAGACGATGGGTCCAAACGATGCCGAACCTTCCGAAACCGAGGCTGCGACGGCCCGGTCGGCGGGTCGACCTCGTCGCCGAGCCGGCCGCCGCTGAGCCACAGACGCCGAACGTCGAGCAGATCGACTCGGCCGGGCTGCGCTGGGTCAACATCGAGCGTCCCGGCGCTCTAGAGCGCGCCTGGATCGAGGAGCACTTCGACTTCCACGCCCTCGACCTCGAGGACGTGCTCTCGCGCAACCAGCGGCCGAAGATCGACGTCTACGACGATTACCTGTTCATCGTCCTGAACCTGCCGGTCTTCGATCGGGCCGCCGGGCGGCTCGGCGCCGCCGAGGTCGACATCTTCGTCGGCCCCGACTACATGGTCACGATTCCCAACCAGCCGTTGCAGCCGGTCGAGTACCTGTTCGAGCGCTGCCGCAGCAAGGAGGAGCTGCGCGAGCAGCTCTTCTCGCGCGGCTCGGGGTACCTGCTCTACCGCCTGGTCGACGACAGCTTCGACTACTGCTTCCCGATGCTGCGCAAGATCGGCAACAAGCTCGACGCGCTCGAGGACGACATCTTCGACGGCCGCTCCGAAGAAGTCGTCCGCGACATCTCCAACGTCAAGCAGGAGATCATCAACTTCCGCAAGGTGATCCGCCCGCAGCGGCCCGTCCTGCGCGACCTCGAGAAGGTGAAGCTGCGCTACCTGGCGACCGACCTCGACCTCGAGATCTACTTCGACGACATCGTCGACGCCCACGAGCGGATCTGGGACATGCTCGAGAACTACAAGGAGGTCGCCGAGGCGCTCGAGGAGACCAACGAGGCGGTGATCTCCCACCGGCTCAACGACATCCTCCGGGTGCTGACCTCGATCAGCGTCGTGATCCTGCCGCTGACCCTGATCGCGAGCATCATGGGGATGAACTCCTGGGTGCCCTCCGAACATGAGGTCACCGGCTTCTTCGTCGTCCTCGGCGTGATGGCGGCGCTGCTGATCAGCATGGTCGTCTACTTCCGGCGACGCGGTTGGCTATAGCCTGAACGCTCGTGGCGAACTTTCGGATCTGGGCGCCCTGGCGCCTCGCCTACGTGACCGACGCGGCCAAGGACAACGAGGAGGAGTGCATCTTCTGCGCCAAGCCGGCGGCGGGCGATGACGAGGCGAACCTGATCGTCCACCGCGGCGAGAGCTGCTTCGTGATCCTCAACCTCTACCCGTACACCAACGGCCACCTGATGGTCGCCCCTTACGACCACGTCGGCCGCCTGCAGGAGCTGCCGGCCGCGACGGTGACGGAGATGATGGACTTGGCGCAACGGGCGATGGACCGGCTCGAGAGCGCCTACGAGCCGCACGGATACAACGTCGGCTTCAACCAGGGTCGGGTCGCCGGAGCCGGTGTCGAGCACCACATCCACCTCCACGTGGTGCCTCGCTGGGCCGGCGACAACAACTTCATGCCGGTGATCGCCGACACCAAAGTGATGCCGCAGACTCTCGAGCAGAGCTACGAGGCGCTAAAGGGCGCGTTTTGAGCGAGCAGACCCCACTCGCCCCGCCCGGCATCTTCAAGGCCTACGACATCAGAGGTCTCTACGGGTCGGAGATGGACGAGGGGACGGCGCACGCGATCGGCCGCGCCTTCGCCCGCGTTCTCGGCCGGCTTCGGGGCAAGGACCCCGGCGAGCTGAGGATCGGCCTCGGCCGCGATATGCGGCTGACCGCACCGGCGATGGCGGCGGAGCTGCGCGACGGCCTGATCTTCGAGGGCGCGACCGTCCTCGACGCCGGCATGGTGGCGACCGAGATGCTCTACCACCTGGTTGGCTCGCGCGAGCTGGACGGCGGCGCGATGGTGACCGCTTCACACAACCCCAAGGCCTACACCGGGGTGAAGCTGGTCCGCGAGGGGGCGCTGCCGCTCTCCGGCGACGCCGGGATCGGCGACGTCCGCGCCGAGATCGAAGGCGGGCTCGGGCACGCGCCCGGCGGCGGCTCGCTCGAGGAGGTCGACATCTGGGACGAGTACCGGGCCCACGCGCTCTCTTTCATCGACCCGGCTGGCATCAAACCGATGAAGGTGGTCGTCGACGGCGGCAACGGGATGGCCGGCCCGATGGTCGGGCCGACTCTCGAGCGGCTCGGCCTCGACCTGGAGGAGATGTACTTCGAGCCCAACGGCGAGTTCCCCGACCACGAGCCCAACCCGCTGCTCGAGGAGAACCGGCGGATGATCATGGACCGGGTGCGGGCCTCCGGCGCCGACCTGGGGATCGCCTGGGACGGCGACGCCGACCGCTGCTTCTTCATCGACGCCAAGGGCGAGTTCTGCGACGGCGACTTCATTTGCGCGCTGCTCGCCCGCTCGGTGCTGCGCAAGAACCCCGGTGCGACGATCCTCTACGACCCCCGCTCCAGCCGGGCAGTGCCCGACGTGGTCGCCGCCGAGGGTGGGCGCGCGGACCTCTCCCGGGTCGGCCACGCCTTCTTCAAGGCGCGGATGCGGGAGGAGAACGCCGCCTTCGGTGGCGAGGTGTCCGGCCACTACTACTTCCGCGATTTCTGGAACGCCGACTCGGGCACGATCCCGGCGCTGCTGATGCTGGAGCTGCTCTCCGCCGAGGGCCGCGGGATCGGCGAGCTGATCGACGAGTTCCGCTCCCGCTACTTCATCTCCGGCGAGATCAACTCCGAGGTCGCCGACCAGGCGGCGAAGATGGAGGAGATCGCCGAGCGCTACGCCGACGGCCAGATCACCCGGCTCGACGGGATCTCGGTCGACTACCCCGAGTGGCACTTCAACGTCAGGCCCTCCAACACCGAGCCGTTGCTGCGGCTCAACCTCGAGTCGGTGGCCTCACGGGAGCAGATGGAAGCGAAGCGGGACGAGGTTCTGGGGCTGATCAGACGGTGACTACCCCCGAGGAGGCCCTCGAGCAAGCGGCGCTCGCGGGGATCCACCGGCTCCCGATCCCCACCCCGTTCGCGGTCGGCAGGGTCAACTGCTACCTGATCGAGGACGACCCGCTGACTCTGGTCGACACCGGCCCCAACTCCGGCAAATCGCTGGACGAGCTGACCGCCCGGCTCGGCGAGCGCGGGCACTCGATCGACGACCTCGGCCTGATCGTGCTCACCCACCAGCACATCGACCATCTCGGCCTGGTCGAGATCCTGGTCGAGCACTCGGGTGCCGAGGTCGCCGCGCTCGGCGCCGCTGCCGACCGCCTCGCCGCCTTCGAGGAGGACGCCGAGCGCGAGGACGAGTTCGCGGTCGAGGTGATGCTCCGCAACGGGATCCCCGAGGACGTCACCGTCGCCCTGCGCAGCGTCTCCCGCAGCTTCCGCGGCTGGGGCTCACGGGTCGAGGTGACCCGGCCGCTGGCCGATGGCGAGGCGGTGTCACTCAAAGACCGTCGCCTCGAAGCCCTCCACCGCCCCGGGCACAGCCCCTCGGACACCGTCTTCTGGGACGCCGAGCGCCGGATCCTGATCGGCGGCGACCACCTGATCGCCCACATCTCCTCCAACCCTCTGATCACCCGGCCGCTGGACGGCTCGAGCAAACGCCCGCAGGCGCTGGTCAACTACCTCGAGTCCCTGCGCAAGACCCGCGAGATGCCGGTCGAGTTCGTCCTCGCCGGCCACGGCGAGCCGATTGTCGACCATGCCGAGCTGATCGACAACCGCCTCGAGGCGCACGAGCGACGCAAGGAGAAGATTTTCAGGCTGATCGGGGAGCGGCCGCGCACCGGGTACGAGCTGGCGCAGGCGATCTGGGGCAACGTCGCCGTCACCCAGGCCTTCCTCACCCTCTCCGAGGTGGTCGGCCACGCCGATCTTTTGGTCAATGAGGGGCGGGTTCGCGAGGTCGACGACGGCACCGTGATCCGGTACGAAACCGTCGTTCCCTAGGCGGAATCTGGGCGATTCCGACGAATAGACAGGAAAATTCAAATGCTCTATTGTTGGCGAAATGGAAGCCCCGAACTTCTCGCTCAACGGCAATCGAGACAGCGATTCGAAGTTGGGGCTCGACTCCGGGGTCATTACCGCCTGCCGGGAGGCCGCGACCGAGATCGCCGCTGGGGTAGCGGACGAAATCAGCGGGAAAACGACTGTCTCGGTCGAGCGGACCATTCTGCGGCTGCTCGGCCTGGACGGCGCTGACGATTCGGAGATACCCCTCGCCAACGGCGTCGTCGACCATGTCCTCGCCCAGGACGAGCTCGGGCACGGGATCGGGTACTGGGTCGGCAACGCCCTGCTCCAGACCGAGCTGAGCCTCGAGTTAATCGCCAACGCGACGGTGGCGGGAGAGCTGGACCTGTGTGCTCTCCCCCTCGCTGACGAAGAGACGATTCACCGCCACGTCGTCGGCATCTGCGAGGAGCGGATCGAGCGGATCTCGGCCTCGATGGAGGAGCGCCGGGACTGGCGGGAGGAGCTCGGCGAGACGCCGCCGCCTCAGGTGTACGTGCTGACCGCGACCGGGAACGTGTACGAGGACGTGACCCACGCTCGCGCCGTTGCCGACCACGGCGGTGACATCGTCGCGGTGATCCGCTCGACCGCGCAAAGCCTGCTCGACTACGTGCCCGACGGCCCCACCACCGAGGGTTACGGCGGCACCTTCGCCACCCAGGCGAACTTCCGGATCATGCGGGAAGCGATGGACGAGTGGTCGGAGGCGAACGGCCGCTACATCCGGCTCTCGAGCTTCTGCTCCGGCCTCTGCATGCCCGAGATCGCCGCGATGGGCGCCGTCGAGGGATTCGACAACATGGTCAACGACGCCCTCTACGGAATCCTCTACCGCGACATCAACATGGTCCGCACGCTGATGGACCAGCGCCTCTCGCGGATGATCAACGGGTACTTCCACGTCACCATCAACACCGGCGAGGACAACTACCTGAGGACCGCCGACGCGCTTGAGGCGGCGCCCTCGGTGGTCGCGTCGCAGTTCATCAACTTCCAGCTGGCGCGCGACTCCGGGGTGCGGGAGGAGCACATCGCGATCGGCAACGCCTTCGAGATCCATCCCGACGTTCCCAACAGCCTGCTCTACGAGCTGGCCCAGGCGCAGCTGACGCGGGAGCTGTTCCCGGGCTCGCCGGTGAAGTACATGCCGCCGACCAGGCACATGAACGGGAACCCCTTGCGGACCCACGCCTGCGACACCCTGTTCAACTTCGTCACCGTCGCCACCGGACAGGGCATGCAGACGATTGGCGTCCCGACCGAGGGTGTGTTCACCCCCCATATCCACGACCGCGTGCTGGCGCTGGAGAACGTCGGCTACATGACGACCGCCGGTCGGGATCTGGCCGAGGAGATCCAGTTCAAGCCGGGCGGGATCGTCCATAACCGCGCCCAGGAAGTCCTTGACGAAGCGCGGGCGATGCTCGAGCAAGTCGCCGAGACCGGTCTCTTCGCCGCGATCGGCGACGCGCGCTTCGGCGACGTCAGCCGCAGGCACGACGAGGGTCGTGGCGCCGAGGGGATCGTCGTCACCGAGGAGGGCTATCTCAACCCGCTGGTGGAGGTAATGGCGGATGCCAGGGTCGTCCACTCCTAGTGAGAACGGCAACGGCAAGGGCATCCGTCCCTACGCGGACCACCGCGACGACGGGATCGTCCAGGTCAGCTTCACGCTGCCGCTGAGCTACTCGCGCTCGGCGCGGATCGCGGCGCTTGAGATCGCCGACCGGATGGGCCTCTCCCGCGCCGAGGTCGTCCACTACCAGCCGGTGACGGACGGCTACACCTACCTGGTGCTGTACGGAAGCTTCGAGAGCCGGATCGACCACGAGGCACTCCGCGGCGAAGGATTCGACATGGAGTACATGGACCATGACGAGGTCGAGACCTTCGCCGCGGAGAATGTCGGACGGCCGATCGTGGTCGTCGGCGCGAGCACCGGCTCGGACACGCACAGCGTCGGCATCGACGCGATGCTGAACCTGAAGGGCTACGACGGGCACCACGGACTCGAGGCCTACGAGTCCTTCTCCACCCACAACCTCGGCAGCCAGGTCCCGAACGCCACTCTCCTGGCGCACGCGATGGAGGTGGAGGCCGACGCGATCGTCGTCTCCCAGACCGTGACCCAGCAGAACCTTCATATTCACAACCTCACCGAGCTGGTCGAGATGGTCGAAGCCGAGGGCCTGCGCTCGCGGACCACTCTCGTCTGCGGAGGTCCACGGATCTCCGATGAGCTGGCAAAGGAGCTGGGCTACGACGCCGGCTTCTCCAAAGGCGCCCTGCCGAACCACCTGGCGACGTTCCTGGTCAAGGCCATCGCCGAGGCACCCGTCGCAGAGGGCGATCGACAATAGCGGCGACGCTTGGAAGCCTGGTCGGAGGCGCCCGCCGTGTGGCGTTCATCGGCCTTGCCAAGAACACCGGCAAGACCGAGGCGATGGTGGCCCTGATCCGGGAGCTGTCTTCCCAGGGACGGGAGCTGGCGATCACCTCGATCGGCAGGGACGGCGAGGAATTCGACGCGATCCAGCCCCGCATCACCAAGCCACCGATCCGGTGCCCAGAGGGGACCTTGGTCGCCACCGCCGCCCCCCTCCTGCGTCGCTCGGGCGCTAAGCACGTGGTGCTGACGCGGACCGGAGTGCGCACGCCGCTGGGCGAAGTCCAGATCGCCAGGCTCGAGCAGTCGGCCAAGGTCGAGGTGGCGGGGCCCAGCTCCTCCGAGCAGATCACCGCCGTGGTCGAGGAGATGCTCGCCCTCGGGGCCGACCAGGCGATCATCGACGGCTCGATCGACCGGCGCGCCGCAGCGGCGCCCGGCGTCGCCGACGCGGTGATCATGGCCACCGGCGCCGTGCTCGCCGAGGAGATCGAGGGTGTCGTCAGTCACACCGGCCGTGCGGTGGAAATGATCAGCCTCCCGGAGGTCACCGACGAGCGGCTGCGCGATCTGGCCGAAGACGCGACAGGGGAGTCGGTCGTCGCCGAGGGGGAGTCAGTGCGCCGCCTTCCCTCCCACTTCGCCCTCACCGCCCAGGCCGGCCAGCTGCCGGAGGGGCTGCGCCCGAGCGACGGTCGCGAGCAGACCCTCGTGGTCAGCGGGGTCCTACCCGAGCATCTTTTGGAAGCGCTCCTACCCGGGCGTAAGCGGAACCAGCTCAGGGTCGTCGCCCCCAGCCCGACCAACGTCTTCATTCATGCGCACTCGCCGGAGTGGTACCGCCAGCGCGGCGTTCACCTCGAAGTGCTGGACCATGTCGAGCTGAGCGCCCTTACGGTGAATCCGCAGGCTCCACTTTCCCACAGCTTCGACTCAACAAAGCTGCGAACCACAATCGCTGACGTCGTTCCGCGAGGCCTTCCGGTCATCGACGTGAAGGAACCGCACTACCAGGAAACGTGGGAGCGCTCACTGGCCGCTGCCGCCTAGTGCGGCTACGCCACCTGTGAGGCCACCGGCCTGCCGGCAAGAAAGCCAAGGCCCGAAAGTACCCGCTCCAGCATCGGAGCCGCGGCGGGCCCCGGCGTCGGCGATGCCACACACACCTCTGAGAGGCTGAGCAGGTACCGCGCCAGACTCGTTGGGTCGTGCCTTTCCACAGTTCGGCGCAGCGACAGACGGTACTGCTGCGATTGCATCACCACGGTTCGCGCCAGTGGCCCACTCTCGGCCTCCGCGTCCCGGAATAGCTGAGCTCGGCACCAAGCCTCCGCGATCGTCCATCCCGGGCCGGGCCAACCGTCCATCAAAGCCTCAGGTGCGAATGAAAGATTCTTGGCAAGTGGCGCGCACAGGAAGGTCCCACGGATGAGGAGATCGGCGATCTCCTCGCGACTTACGCTCCCGCCGCCCAGTTTCTCCAGCGCTGTGGCCGCCGGACCGTCCTTGATCTGGTCATAGAAATCGTCGACCCAGACCACATCGCCGGTGCTCGACCCGATCTTGTCACCACCGATGTCGGTGACCGAACCGTGGAACACCCGAATGTCAGCTTCGTTGCGTGGGCCAGGGCGCAGCTTCTCGAGCACCTCGCAGAGCACCGTGATCGACGGTTTCCACTCGCTGCCGGCGAGCTCGACGTACACTTCGCCGTCTCGCAGGTGCTCTAAAAGGTGGTCGTACAGGCCGAGCAGGCGGGCGTGCTCGGTGGGGAACCGATCGTCCCGCAACAGGACCATGGTCGGGTACTCCTCCTGGCCGGTGCGATAGACGACTCCCCCGGACTCCTCGTCCTCGACCACGTCCTTCTCGACGCCCTCCGTCAGCAGCTCCATCGCCCGCGGGATCGCGTCGGACTCGAAACTCGCGTCGTCGAACCTCATCCCCAGGCGTCCCAGCGTCTCCTCGTGGCCTTCCAGGACCCACTCCCGCATCCGCTGCCAGAGGTCCATCTCGGCCCCCGATCCCGCCATCCACTTCTCCAGCAGGACATCGGCCATGTCTCCCTGCGAAGCTCGCTCCTCGGCGATCGGGTCGTCATCCACCTGCGCCGCGTTCCCGTTCCTGCTGGCGGCGAAGTCCCGGCAGCACAGCTCGACGAACCGGTCTCCCGGAACGCCGGCTTCGCCAGGGGTCTCTCCTTCGTGACTCATCATGTAGCCGGCCATCGCCTCGCAAACCCGGCGCCCGATGTCGCCGACGACGTTGAACCGCCTGACCTCGGCGCCGCCTGCGCTCAGCGCGGAGGCGAGCGCCTCGCCGAGGAATGCATTCCTCAGGTGACCGACGTGCAGCGCCTTATTGGTGTTGGGACCGACGTAGCTGACCGTCACCCTTTGGCCGCCCGCTATGTCCGTCGCGGTCATGCCGATCGGGCTCCCGGTCGCCAGCTCCCGCTCGAGATCGCCCAGCACCTCGTCGTGGAAGCGAAGGTGGATCGCGGATTTTCTCCGCAACGCCTTTGCCGTCATCGGGTGGTCGCGCAGCGCGTCGGCGAGCTTATGACCAGCCTCAGACTGCAGCCACTTCCGATCGCCGAAAACCAACCGTATGTCCGCGAGGATGTCTTCGCTTCGCCTTGCCTCGACTACAACGCAGCGATCCAGGGCCTCGTGCTCGGTGAGAATCGCTTCACATTCTTGTCGGAGGTCGAGGTTGTCCATTTGAATGTGTATGGATTCTCAACTTTTGGAACGCGCCCGACGGGACTCGAACCCGCATCGGCGGCTTAAAAGGCCGCTGCTCTTAAGACCAAGGTGGGCTCGGACATGCTCCCTACCGGCCCGGTGCGAGAGTGACGCCACACATAGTGTGGGTATTGCCACAATGCACACGGGTAATGCCGCGCTACCGTCTTGACGACATCGATCTTGACCACGATTAGGGCCGCATCTGGTAACGAGACAACGGTGTTCACAGAGGTCGTTGCCTTGAGTCGATCTCTTACCAATTGAACTACGGGCGCAGGTGTTGGGTCGCGGCCGGTTCGGGCCCACAGGACCCTTGCCGCTCGGCCCCGCATGGGGCAGATAATTTGACTGTCGCAACCCTGAATACATGTAAGGCGCTGAATGATATAGCGATCTTGTCCATAGTCAAGGTGCCCCTCCAGAGGCCTCCTGCCCGCCAGGCGACCCCGGAAGACGAATCGCAATAGGCTGCTGGATGTCCCCGCGAATGGCCAGCAGAATCCGCTCTAGAAAGCCAAAGAGGCCCGCCAAGAAGCGGATGCTGATCATCGTCAATCCCTACGCGACGACGGTCTCGGACCGCTTGCGAAACCTGGTCGTCTACGCGCTGCAGGGACGCTACGAGGTCGAGGCGGTCTCGACCGAGGCCCAGAACCACGCGACCGAGATCGGGCGGGAGGTCCGGGACCATGGCTACGACGTCGTCGTCGCCTTCGGCGGCGACGGCACGCTGAACGAGGTCGCCAACGGGCTCGCCGGCACCGACATCCCCGTCTCCATGCTCCCCGGCGGCTCGACCAACGTCGTCTGTCGCACCCTTGGGATCCCCAACGACGTCGTCGATGCGACCGAGCACCTGCTCGCGCTCGCCGACGACTGGTCGCCACGGAAGATCGACCTCGGCCGGGTCGACGACCGCCACTTCGTCTTCGCCTGCGGCGTCGGGATCGACGCCACCGTGGTCCGGCGGGTCGACGCCCACCCGAAGCTGAAGTCCCGGACCGGCCCCTACTACTACAGCTGGGCGGCGCTCTCCAGCTTCTACCGGAACTTCCTCGTCAACCCGGTCCGAGTCCGGGCTGAGGTCGACGGCGCTGAGCCGGCGGAGGGCGTCACCGCGATCATCCAGAACTCGGCCCCCTTCACCTACTTCGCCAGCCGCCCGATTCGGGTCTGTGAGGGCATCTCGATCGACGACGGAACGCTCTCGCTCGGGGTGCTGAAGCGAGCGGCGCAGCGCGACATGCCGACCTTGATCTCCCGCCTGTTCAGCGAGAATCGGCCGGCCGCGCGCCACCGCCAGGTCGCCCACTTCGACGACGTAGGCTCGGCCACCGTGACGTCGATCTCGAAGGAGAAGGACGGCTCCCCGAAGCCGTTTCCCCTCGAGGTCGACGGCGACTACATCGGCGAGCGCACCAGGATCGAGCTGCAGGCCGAGCCGGGCGCGCTGACAGTCGTCGCTTAGTCGAGCATTCCCGCTTCGCGGGCGCCGATCGCGGTCTGCAGCAGGGTCTCGGGAGCGTCGAAGCGCGGTTCCCAGCTGAGGGCTCGGCGGGCCTTCGCCGTGTCCATCAGGACAGGGGTGCCCAGCGCGACCGCCCACTCGAGACGGGGCGCGAGGCCGCCGAGCCGCCCCGCGGCGGCGACCCCGAGCCCGATCGCCGGACGTGGAGCCGGGACTGCGTGCCACCCGATCGAGCGGGCGACGTCGCCAAGGGAGACGACGCCGTCCCCGGCAAGGTTGTAGACGCCCGCGGGCCCCTCGCCCACGATCGCCGTGGCCATCGCACGGGCGACGTCGTCGTGGTGGACGAGCTGGATCGGGACTCCGGGGTCCGGGAGAACCGGCGCCGGCAACGGCAGCCGGCCGAGGCCGCGACGCAGCCAGGGCACCGGGTCGCCGAGACGGACGGTGCTGAGGAGCCGCTCGATCAACATCGGCGCCCGCGGGCCGGCGACGATGGAAGGGCGGAAGACGTAAGACTCGACCTCGCTGCCGGCCACCAGCTCTTCCAGTCTCGCCTCCAACTCAGCCTTCTGGGCCGAGTAGTAGAAACCCTCGCTGCCCCGCACCGGCACCTCCTCGCTCAGCGGCTGCGGGTTGTCGGCGTGGAAGCCGTAGGCGGCGACCGAGGACGCGTAGACGAGGCGCTCGACCCCAGCCTCGATCGCCGCTTCGAAGACCCTGCGGCTGCCTTCGAGGTTGATTCGCCGGGTCTCCTCGCGGCTGCCGAAGATCGAGAAGGCGAGGTGGACCGCGACCTGGGCGCCGTCGAAGAGCAGCGCCAGGGAGCCGCGATCGAGGATGTCGCCCCGCCGGTAGGAGACTTTCGCCCACCCTTCACGAGCCGGGTCGAATGGCCGTCGCGCCATCCCCCGCACCTCCCCCACCGCCTCCCTGCGCTCGAGCTCGTCCAGCAACGGCAGCCCGATCTCCCCGGTGGGTCCGGTAACAGCGACGGTCAGCGGCCTCGGCTGCTCGGCCACGTAATGGCTCAGGCCGCGGGCGTAATTCGATACGCGTCGAACACCGACTCGACGTTTCGGAGCCGGCCGATGCACTGCTTCAGATGCTCGGTGTCGCCGACCTCGACCACGAACCGGTTTTTCACCATCGGGTGGTTGGTCGTGCAGGAGGCGCCGATGATGTTGATGCCCGCCTCCGAGAACGTCCGCGAGAGGTCCTCGAGAAGGCGAGTGCGATCGTAGGCGTCGATCTGGATCTCGACCCGGTAGGACGCCTCGTTTTCACCTTCCCAGTGGACCTCGACGAAGCGCTGGGGCGAGCGCTTCAGAGCCTTGACGTTCTTGCAGTCTTCGCGGTGGATCGTGATTCCGCGACCCAGGGAGACGTAGCCGGCGATTTCATCGCCGGGGACTGGGCGGCAGCACTTGGCCAGGCGCACGTCGACGTTGTCGACGCCCTTGACGACGATCCCGTAGTTCGACGCGTCCTTGGTCCGCCTGGCGCGGTCGTCGCGCCCGCCGACCCCGGGGGCGCTCTGGTCGTCCTCGACCGCGTCACCGGCCTTCAGCCTCTGCATCAGCTTGTTGGCGACCGTCTTGGTGGAGACCTTGCCCTGGCCGAGGGCGATGTAGAAGTCGGTGGCTTTTCGGAAGCCCATCTCGCGGATCACGTCCGCCAGGAGCGGAGAGCCGGCGAGCTTCTGGATCGGCAGGCCGCGCTTGCGCAGGGCGTCGTCGAGGCCCTCGCGGCCGTCGCGCTCGGCGTCCTCGCGCCGCTCCTCTTTGAACCAGGCACGGATCTTGTTGCGGGCACGGCTGGTGCGAACCATCTTCAGCCAGTCGAGCGAGGGGGCGCGCTTCTGCTTCGCGGTCAGCACCTCGACGATGTCGCCCGAGCGCAGCTGGTAGTGCAACGGCACGATCGTGCCGTTGACCTTGGCGCCGACGCAGCTGTGCCCGACGTCGGTGTGGACCGCGTAGGCGAAGTCGAGCGGGGTTGAGCCGGCCGAGAGGTTCTTCACCTCGCCCTTCGGGGTGAAGACGAAGACCTCGTCCTCGAACAGGTCCACCCTCAGCGACTCGAGGAACTCAGCCGGGTCCTGTTCGCCCTCGGCCTCGACCAGCTGGCGCAGCCAGGTCATCTTCTCTCGCTTCGGGTCACCCCCGCCGCCCTCTTTGTAGGCGACGTGGGCGGCGATCCCGTACTCGGCCAGCTTGTGCATGTCCTCGGTCCGGATCTGGATCTCCAAGGGCTTGCCCTCGGGTCCGATCACCGTCGTGTGCAGGGCCTGGTACATGTTCGCCTTGGGCATCGCGACGAAGTCCTTGAACCGCCCCGGCAACGGCTTCCAGAGCGAGTGGATGACCCCGATCGCGCCGTAGCAGTCCTTGACCGAGCCGACGATCACCCGCATCGCGGTGAGGTCGAAGATCTCGTTGAACTCGCGACCCTTCTTCGCCATCTTCGTGTAGATCGAGTAGAAGTGCTTGGCCCGGCCGGAGATCTCGGCCTCGATCCCGACCTGCTCCAGCTCCTCGGCGAGGAAGACGCCGGCGTCGGAGACATAGGACTCGCGCTCGTCGCGCTGCTGTGCCACCAGTTGCTTGATTTCCGCGTACTTGCGCGGATGCAGGGTCGCGAAGGCGAGGTCCTCCAGCTCCCACTTGATCGCGTGGATTCCGAGACGGTGAGCCAGTGGCGCGTAGATCTCCAGCGTCTCGTGGGACTTCTGCTGCTGCTTCTGCTTCGGCAGGGCGCCGAGCGTGCGCATGTTGTGGAGGCGGTCGGCCAGCTTGATCAGGATCACCCTGACGTCGGTGGCCATCGCCACCATCATCTTGCGGTAGTTCTCTGCCTGGCGCTCGTCGCGGCTCTCGAAGGTCATCCCGGTCAACTTGGTGACGCCGTCGACCAGCTGGGCGATCTCCTCGCCGAACTCGGCCTGGATCTGGTCGAGGCTGGCGGTCGTGTCCTCGACCGTGTCGTGGAGCAGGGCCGCGCAGAGGGTCTCGGTGTCGAGTCGCATCCCGGCGCAGATCTGGGCCACCCCGACGGGGTGGGTGATGAACTCATCGCCCGAGTGACGCACCTGGTCGGCGTGGCGCTCGCAGGCGAAGTCGAAGGCGCGCTCGACCGCGGCGCGATCGATCGTGGCGACCGCGACCGCGGTGCCACCCGAGCCGGCACCGTTCTCGCTCGGCGAGGAATCGAACTCCTCGACCACCGCGAACAGGTCGGCGAGGAGTTCTTTCCAAGCTACGACAGTTTGCGTCTTTCGAGGTATAGCCGTGCCTCCAGGAGTTCTTCGCTATAGGAGCGGAACGCGGTCGAGCGCTCCAGTTTTGTTCCCCCTGAGGATACGACCCCGACGGTCCCGTCGCCCGTGCCCGGCTCGCCGTGGACCAGGTCAAGCTCGGCCAGAACCCTGAAACACCGGGCCGCGGCGACCGGGCCGAGCGGGTAGGTGCCGCCCACAACCAGCGCCTCGCGCAGCCTGCTCCCCCCGCACTCCCCCGCCTCGCGCAGGGCTTTGAAGACGGCGGCGACCGTCTCGCGGGAGGGCGCCTGCGATTCGGCGACGGTGAGGGCGAAACGCGACTCGGACTCGGTCCAGAGCTCGTGCAGGAACGACGGGGATCCGGCCGACCGGGGCCTCTCGACCAGCGCCTCGTCGGCCGGCCGGCGGGGCGGGTCGACGAGGACGACGTGCTCGAATCGCTCGGCCAGCTCCGGCTCCAGCTCCAAAGCGGCGAAATCAACCAGGGCAAGTCCACCCTCACCGCGCTCCGCCAAGGCGGCGATGCTGTCACGGCCGCACCGATGGCAGGCGGTCCGCGCCGCCCCGCCGTTGAAGCGAGCCAGGCCACTCGCCCCACCTGCCAGAGCCGCCCGGCGCGAGGCGTCGGCACAGACCGCGAGAACCCCGGCGCCGCTGGAGACCAGCTCGGCGATCGCCGCCGTCGCCGAGCGGCCGCCGCACACGAGGGTCCTTTCGGGGTCTTTGGGCCGACCTTCTGGGCTTATGGAGGAGCAAGCCGTCCCACCGGCGAGTGGCCGTCCCAGCTCCGCGTCGAAACGCTGCCACCACTCCGCTTCCGCGCACGTGCATTGGTGCAGCGGCGTGCCCTCGTCGTCGTCCGCCTCGACCGGGTACAGCTCGCGCAGGACCACACGCGGCTCCACGGCGCCGTTCCACTGGTTGACCTCGAGCCTCACCGCGGCGTCGACTGGGTCCTCCTCGCCGACCCCGAGCGAGGAGCGGCCGAAGGCCACGCCCAGTGCCCGATGGGCACCGCTGTGGAGGCTGAAGCGGGCGTGCTTGCCCTCCCCCATCGTCCGCACGTCACTGACCCGTGCCGAGGGCACCATCAACCGCACCCCCGGATTGCCCATCCCGAACGGGCCCAACCGGCCCAACTCCTCGGCCAGATCGAGGCCGAGGCCCGCCCCACCGACCATCGCGTCGATCCTCTCGGTGCGGCGAAGGTCCTCCGGTCTCAGCAGCGCCGTAGCGTGGGCCGCGAATGCCTCCCTAAACGCCTCGAGGTTCTCGGCGCGGAGTGAGAGCCCGGCGGCGGCGCGATGGCCCCCGAAGCTCTCCAGGTGCTCCGAGCAAGCCTCGAGCGCAGCCAGCAGGTCGAACCCCGGAATACTGCGGCCGGACCCTCGCCCTCCTCCCTCTCCGTCGAGGGAAATGACAACGACGGGCCGGTGGTGGCGCTCGACCAGCCGCGAGGCGACGATCCCGACGACCCCCGGGTGCCAGTCCTCACCAGCCAGGACCAGACCAGGCGCTTCGCGCAGCTCATCCGCCAACTCCCGCCGCGCTGCCTCCGCCGCCGCATCCACCTCCCGCTCAGTCGCCCGCCGCTCCGAGTTCGCCCGCCCCAGCTCCTCGGCGATCCCCTCAGCCCGCGCATCCTCCTCCGTCAACAACAGCTCCACCCCCGCATCAGCCCGATACAACCGGCCCGCCGCATTGATCCGCGGCGCCAGCCGAAACGCCAGGTCCCCCTCGTCAAGCCTGCTTGGCTCGCACTTGGCGGAAGCCATCAACGCCCTCAGCCCAGGCCTCCGAGTCCTGCGCATGGCAGCGAGTCCTCGCCTAACCAATGATCGGTTCTCCCCTACCAGCGGCACCACATCTGCCACGGTGGCAAGCGCCACCAGATCTAGGTCGTCGTCTTCGTGAGAGGCATCTGGGGAGGGCTCACCGGAGCCTCCCCGCTGTTGCTCCGGAGAGCCCTCCCCAGATGCCTCCCGCAAAGCGCAGGCCAGCTTCCAGGCGACAGCCGTCCCGCAAAGCGACGCGAACGGGTAGTCACTGATTTCCGGATGCAGAATCGGGCAGTCCGGCAGCTCGTCCCCAGCCTGGTGGTGGTCGGTGACGATCACCTCCATCCCCAGGTCCTGTGCCTGTCGCACCTCCTCCACAGCAGTGATCCCACAATCGACGGTGATGAGCAGCGAGGTTCCGCGCGACGCCAACCGCTCGATATTGCCAGCGCTGAGGCCGTACCCATCCTCGATCCGGTCCGGTATCAGCCAGTCGCAGTCGGCGCCCAGCCGGCGCAGGGTCGAAACCATGATCGCGGTCGCGCAGACGCCGTCGACGTCGAAGTCGCCGTGGACGGTGATCCGTCCAGCGCCTTCGATCGCTGCACCAATCCTCTCCACGACGTCCGCCATTGAGGCGAACGCCGCGGGCGGGTGCGACTCGTCGGCAGCGAGGAACGCCCGCGCCAGCTCGGGGGTCCGGTAGCCGCGCCGGACCAGCGTCACCGCGACCGGCTCGGAGAGGTCGAGGTCCTCGGCGACCGCGCGAACATCCGTGTAGGAGTACGGCTCGGCGGCGTAGGCGTGGAGGGATTCCGGCACACCGCCAGGCTAGGAAGCGTCCCGGCCGGAACCGGCCGCCGCGCCACCCGGAGGATGCGGGGGAAACTAGCCCGGCTGCTGCTCGGCCCGTACGCCCAGCCAGTAAACGACCGCTAGCCCGATCGCCGTCCCGGGGACCGCCAGTATCGCGGTGCCGAGATCGGTGTCGCTAAGGCTGCGCCCGGAGATCGACTGCACGATAACTCCGAATAGCACGGACCCGATCACCGCGCCGACGAAGGCGCCGACGATCCCCTGCCAGAAGCGATCGGGCATGAAAACCGTGAAGTGCCAGAGGGCGATGCCCATCGTGAACCAGACCAGAAGCGCCATCAGTCGATCCCCTCCCTCACTTGTGCCTGCCGTGCTTGCGACGCTGCTGGCGCCGTGCTCGCCGCTCGGCATTGCGTTGACGGCGCTCGGCCGAGGTCGAGTCGGCACCGTCCCCGGAGACCGGGTCGCCGCCGTTGCCACCGGTCCGCTCGACCGTGGCGACGGCGCCAGCCTTGGGCTCGGGCTCTTCCGCCTCGACGGCGGCCTCGGCTTCGCTCTCCTCATCGTCGGCCAGCTTGGCGATATCGACGTCGTCGGCGAAGGCGGGGACGGCTCCGTCGATCCCGGCGATCCGGGTGCGGCGTCGTGCGAAGCCGGGTTCG
The DNA here is from genome assembly GCA_963832155.1 of uncultured Actinomycetes bacterium. Taxonomy (GTDB): domain Bacteria; phylum Actinomycetota; class Thermoleophilia; order Solirubrobacterales; family 70-9; genus VAYN01. Next base: position 1,716,061 of record CAWHTB010000002.1, on the reverse strand, counting down.
CGTTCCTTCCAGGCGGTCAGCACCGGCGAGGCGATGAAGATCGAAGAGTAGGTGCCGGAGGCGATCCCGACCAGCATCGCGAAGGCGAAGTCCTGCAGGACCACGCCGCCGAAGATCAGCAGCGAGAAGACGCCCATCAGGGTGGTGAAGCTGGTCGCGAGCGACCTCGTCATGACCTCGCTCATCGAGCGGTTGACGATCTGGGAGAACGCTGCACGCGGCATCCGCGGCATGTTCTCGCGTATTCGGTCAAACACGATGATCGTGTCGTACAACGAGTACCCGAGGATGGTGAGGAAGGCGGCGACGGTGCCGCTGCTCACCTCTTTCCCCGTCAACGAGTAGATCCCGGCGGTAATCAGGATGTCGTGGAAGATCGCGATCAGGACCGGCACCGCGAACTTCGGGTCGAACCGCAGCGCCACATAGCCGCAGATCACCAGTAGGGAGAAGATCAGCGCTTTCAGCGCGCTGTCGGCCACCTGCTGCCCGAAGGTCGGACCGACGCTGGTGCTGTCAAAGCCGTTTTCGGCGACCCCGAAATCGTCTTCGAGCACGGTCTGGACCTGTTTGACCTGCCCGGGCCCTAGTTCGCTGGTCTGGACCTGGAAGACGTTCTTGCCGAGGACCGGGTCGGTGACCTGCTGGATCTCCTCGCCGTTGACCCCGACCGAGTCGAGGGAGTCGCGCACCCCTTCCTCGTTGGTCGGCTCGACCAGCGCCACCTTCACCCGGGTGCCCGACTCGAAGTCGATCCCGAAGTTGAGCTGCTTGGTGGCGAGTGCCAGGCCGCCGACCAACAGGATCACGCCCGAGATCGAGAAGAACCACCGGCTGGCGCCCATGAAGTCGAAGTGCCACTGCCTTCCCTGACCGGAGGCGCCGAGCATCGCCGGCGAGCGCAGCAGGCGGCTCCGGTTCATGCTGCCGAGCAGCGCCTGGGTGAAGACGACGGCGGTGAGCAGCGAGACGATCGTGCCGACGCCGAGCGTGAAGGCGAAGCCCTTGACCCCGGCGGTCGCCAGCACGAAGAGGATGAAGGCGGTGAGCAGGGTGACGACGTTCGCGTCGATGATCGTCGCGATCCCGCGTTTGTAGCCGGCGGCGATCGCGCTCGACATCGTCCGCCCGGCGCGCACCTCCTCCTTTATTCGCTCGAAGATGACGATGTTCGAGTCCGCCGCCACCCCGATCGTCAGCACCAGGCCGGCGATGCCCGGCAGGGTCAGGGTGATCGGGATCAGCTTGATCAGGGCGAAGAAGATCACCCCGTAGGCGCCGAGCGCGATCGACGCGATCAGGCCGAGGAAGCGGTAGTAGAGAAGCAGAAAGAGGATCGCGAGGATCAGGCCGATGACGGCCGCTTTGATGCCGTCGTCGAGCGCCTGGGAGCCGAGCGTCGCCGAGACCTGGGTCTGGCTGATCAGCTTCAGGTTGATCGGCAGGGCGCCGATCTGCAGGGTCGTGGCCAGGTCCTGCGCCTCGGTGATGTCCGCGAAGCCGCCGGAGATCTGCGCCCCCGTGCGGCCGTCGATCCCATCTGGGTTTTCCGCGTAGTTGACGATCGGCCGGGTCTTGACTTCGTTGTCGAGGACGACCGCGAAGTGACCCGAGCGTTCTTCCGCGTTCTGTCCACCCAGGAGGCCGATCGACTGGGATTCGCCGCGGCGGGCGATCTGCCGGGTGACGTCGTGGAACGCCTCTCGGCCGTCGTCGGTGAATTTGAAGGAGACGACCGCTTCGTTGGCGACTTCCCCGAAGGTCTGTTCCGGATCGGTGATGTCGGTGCCCGAGAGCGCCGGGTCGTCTTTGATCACGAACCAGCCCGGCTTGGTGTTCAGGTCCTGCTCGCCCGTTTCCGGGTCGATCGGGTATTCGGAGACCAGGATGGTGCCGGCGGGCACTTCGACGACGATCCCGTTCTTCGGCCGTTTTTCGCCGGTCGGGCTGATGTAGAGGTCTTTCCGGCTCAGCTCCGGTCCGGCGGCCAGATCGTGCGGCGATTTTTTCTCGAAGAGATAGAAGCGAGGCTTCGCGACCGAGCAGTTTTCGCAGTTCTTCGCTGGTTCCTGTTCGGAGCCGAGCAGCGCCGCCTCATAGGCCGTCGGGTAGGCGCCGGCGGCAATCAGCTGGGCGTTCTGTGGCTTTTTGGGATCGCGTTTTACGTCTTCCCAGCGTTTTTCGGAGGCTTTCAGCACCGGCCGAGGGGGCGGCTGCCCAGGATTCCCGCCGATCACTTTCTGGGGGCCGATCAGGTTGGGCTCCCAGTCGTAGAAGTAGAGCTGGGCCGTCGTCCCGACCTGGTCGATCGCCCGCTGGGCGTTGGTGACGTCCGGCAGGCTGACCGTGATCTGGGTGTTGCCGAGACGGGAGACCTCCGGCTCGGCGACCCCGAGCCTGTCGATCCGCTCGCGGATGATGTTGATCGAGCGTTCGATGTCCTCGCCGGTGACCTCCTCGACCTGGCCGGTGGGCGTGCCCTCGTAGACCAGCTCGACGCCGCCCTTGAGGTCCAGTCCCAGCTTGGTGGGCTGGTTGAGGATGACCACGGCTGAGAGCGCGATCAGCCCGAAGACGAAGGCCAGAATCAGCAGGTTGCGCCGTTTCGAGCTCATCCCTAGCCCTCCGGGGTGAGGACGAGCAGCAGCCCGCCGTCGTCGTCGTAGGCGGGGAACACGTCCGCCACGGCGCGGGCCGGCAGGTCTCCCTCGGCGTTCACCGCGACGCGCTTGCCGAGCGAGCGGACCCCCCACTCCAGCGAGGTCTCGATCGGATCGGTGTTGCCGTCGCCGTTGGTGTCGGCGGTCTCGCCGCCATCGCCGCCGTCGATCCAGTCGAGGCCGAGAACCTCGCGAACCGGGCGCCCGATCACGTCCTCATCGGTCAGCCCGGTGAGCTCGAAGCTGCCTTTACCGGCGTCGATCACGCGTTCCTGCTTGTCGCATACGAAAAAGGCAGCATTGGGAGCCGGATAATAATCGTCGAGTAATTCGAATACAAAGCCGAAACCGCACTTCGAGCAGCCCTTCGGTCGCGGACTGAAGCCCGCGGTGCGCTCTCCGCTCACCTCGCGGTTCCCGCAATTCGGGCAGATGAAGAACGGCATGTTCGACAGGCTAGATGATCGACTTTAAATTCGGATGAGACCCGAGGCGTACCTTGCCGAGCTAGAAAAGGCTCGCTGCGCCTTCCGGCGCCGGCATCCCGAGGTGGTCATAGGCCCGTTGGGTCAGGACCCGGCCGCGGGGGGTTCGCTTCAGCAGCCCCTGCTGGAGCAGATAGGGCTCGAACACGTCCTCGATCGTGTCCTGCTCCTCACCGATCGCGATCGCCAGGGTTGAGAGGCCAACCGGGCCACCGCCGAACTTGGTCGCGACAGTGTCCAGCAGGGCGCGGTCGCTGCGGTCCAGACCCGCCGAGTCGACCTCGAGCATCTCCAGTGCGCCGGCGGCGATCTCGGCCCCGATCTCGCCGCTTCCCTTGACCTGGGCGAAGTCCCGAACCCGCTTCAGCAGCCGGTTTGCGACGCGAGGGGTGCCGCGCGAGCGCGAGGCGATCGTGTGCGCGCCCTCGGCGTCGATCTCGACCTCGAGGATCTTTGCGGAGCGCCTGACGATCTGGGCGAGGTGCTCGGCCCCGTAGTGCTCGAGGCGGTGCGAGACGCCGAACCGGTCCCGCAACGGCGTCGTCAACAGGCCGGAGCGGGTGGTCGCTCCGACCAGAGTGAACGGCGGCAGCGGCAGGGTCACGGTCCTCGCCCCCGCTCCCTGCCCGAGCACCACCGGCAGCTCGCCATCCTCCATCGCCGGGTAGAGCGTCTCCTCGACCGCCCGGCCGAGCCGGTGGATCTCGTCGATGAAGAAGACGCTGCCGGGCTCCAGCGAGGTGAGGAAGGAGGCGACGTCGGCCTTGCGCTCGAGCGCCGGGCCGGCGGTCTGGACCATCGGCACGCCGAGCTCGGCGGCGACGATGTGGGCGAGCGAGGTCTTGCCGAGCCCGGGTGGACCGGCGAGGAGGACGTGGTCGAGCGGCTCGCCGCGGCGAGTGGCGGCCTCGATGAAGATCGCCAGCTGCTCGGTCACCTGCTCCTGGTTGACGAAGTCCGAGAGGGTCGGCGGGCGCAGCGACCGGTCGAGGTCCTCGTCGGGCGCCTCCGCGCGGGCGTCGTGGACCCGCACCTCGGCGTCGATCGGCACCGGCTCTTCGCCGATCCCCGGCGTGCGGATCCGGTTGCCGCCGATCTCGGGCGGCTCGCTCACGCCGCGCTCCTGCCGGCAGCCGCCTTGCGCAGAGCACTGGATACGAGCTCCTGGGGATCCTCGCCCTCCAAGCCGGCCAGCAGCTGCTCGGCCTCAAGTGGGGCGTAGCCGAGGTTGACCAGGCCGTCGCGGGCGAGGGAACGGGCGTCGCCGCTCTCCGCCGCCGCGATCGCCACCTCCTCCTCCAGCGCTCCGGCGACCTTCTCGCGCAGCTCGACGATGATCCGCTCCGAGGTCCGTTTGCCGATCCCCGGCACAGCCTGGAAGCGTTTGGCGTCCCCGGCGGCAATCGCTCGGAGCAGGTCGCGGGCGGAACCCCCAGAGAGGGTCGCGAGCGCGACTTTCGGGCCGACGCCTGAGACCGTGATCAGGAGGCGGAAGAGGTCGCGCTCCTCCTCTGAGGAGAAGCCGTAGAGCGAAAGCGAGTCGTCGCGGGAGATCAGCTCGGCGTGCAGGAAGACGTCGCGCCCGGTGGCCGGCACCGCCTTCAGCGTCTCCGAGGAGACGGCGAGCCGGTAGCCGACGCCGGCAGCGTCGACCACGACGTGGTCGGCACGCCGAACCATCACCTCGCCCCGGACCGCGGCGATCATCCCGCCAGCTGCTCCGTCGCAGTACTGGCAGCCACCACCGCCTGCCGGTGTCCGGTGCCGCCGCCGTGGCAGATCGCCACCGCCAGCGCGTCCGCCGCGTGGTCGGGGGTCGGGGGCTCCGGTAGGCCAAGCAGCGTCCCGACCATTTTCTGGACCTGGCGCTTGCCCGCCGCGCCGGAGCCGCAAACCGCCATCTTGATCGCCTGCGGCGTGTAGGCAAAGCAGTTGACGCCGCCCTGGGCAGCGGCCAGCATCGCCACCCCGCTCGCCTGGCCGACGGCCATCGCTGAGCGCACGTTCTTGCCGAAGTAGACCTCCTCGATCGCCATCGCCTTTGGCTCGTGCCAGGCGATCAGCTCGGAGAGGGCGCGGTGGATCCGTTCGAGGCGGCGCTCCATCGCCATCTCGGAGCTGGTCTCGACCACGCCGCCGTCGAGGGCGACCATGTGGTTGCCCTCTACGCGAATGATGCCGAAGCCGAGGTTGGCTGCGCCGGGGTCGATCCCCATCACTACCTGCATGCCTAGTGATTCTGGGAGCAGGCTCGGATGCCTTCCGCCCCGCCTCCGAAAGCCGCTCAGGCAGCCAGCTTCTCGAGGACGTCCTCAGGAATGTCGAAGTTCGCAAAGACTTCGTCGACGTCGTCCTGCTCGTCGAGAGCGTCGAGCAGCTTCAGCAGCCGCTCGGCCTCGTTGCCCTTCACTACGACGGTGCTTTTCGGCTCCGTTGCGATCGTCGCCGACTTGATCTCCACCCCCGCCTCGCCGAGAGCGTCGCGGACCGCGCTGAGGTCGCCGGGATCGCAGATCACCCGCAGCTCCTCGCCGTCCTCGCGCACGTCCTCGGCGCCCGCGTCGATCGCCGCGATCAGATCGTCCTCGCCGTAGCGATCGCCGTCGACCACCACCGCGCCCTTTTTCTCGAAGATCCAGGCCACCGAACCCGGCTCGCCGAGGCTGCCTCCGTGCTTGGAGAAGGCGAACCGGATCTCGGCGCTGGCGCGGTTGCGGTTGTCGGTCAGCGCCTCGACCAGGACCGCGGCGCCGCCCGGCCCGTAGCCCTCGTAGAGGACCCGTTCGATCGCGGCGCCATCGGAACCGGCACCGGTGCCGGTGTCGATCGCCTTCTGGATCTTGTCCTTCGGCATCGACGCTTCGCGGGCCTTCTGCACCGCGGTCGCCAAAGCCGGGTTGCCGTCGGTGTCGCCACCCCCGTCACGGGCAGCGACCGTGATCGCCCGCGCCAGCTTGCTGAAGAGCTTGCCGCGTTTCGCATCGGCGGCGCCCTTCTTGTGCTTAATGGAAGACCACTTCGAATGACCGGACATGTCCGTGACATTCTATGAAGTAGGGAGATGGCCTCGAAGGCGCACACTCACAATCCGGCACGAGCGGTGGCCGCCAGCCTCGTCTTCCTGGCGATGCTGCTGGCCGCCTTTGCGCTGTGGACGGCGATCCCGCTGAGCTGGGTCTACATCGGCTCCAAGGTTTCCGACACCCAGTTCCCGAGCAGCGGCCCCTACGCGGTCGTCGCCATCGGGATCCTCGTCTCGATCGTCGTCGTTGCCTGGCTGATCGGCCGGCTCAACAACCTCTACGTCCGCATCACCGGGACCAACCGGCTGGAGCCGATCCGCCCGACCTGGCTGCGCAGCATGCGCGACGCTGCACCGGTCCAGAGCTCGGTGACGGTGGTCGAGGCGGTGTTGATGGGCTCAGTGATGCTGGCCGCGCTCGCGCTGACCCTCTGGTTCTTCCTCCTCGCCGGCTCGCCGATCCCAAATCAGTAGCTGACGGCACGGGGCCGGCGCATCTCGGCGTCCTCGGTCGCTCGCGTGCAGAAGCACGCCACGCTCCCTGCGTCCTTGACCTGCTTGGCCCCTGCCGTCAGACCAGGAACTTGCCGTCCTCTTGCATGACGACGCCGTCGACTTCGAGCTTGCCGCCCAGGCGGAGGTCGCAGACGAGGTCGGTGTGGACAGCCGACTCGTTCTCGCCGCCGGACTCCGGGTAGCTGGTCCCGACCGCCATGTGGACGGTGCCGCCAATCTTCTCGTCGAGCAGGACCTCGCGGGTGCCGCGGTCGATCCCGTAGTTGGTGCCGATCCCGAGCTCGCCGAGGCGGCGCGCGCCCTCGTCGGTGTCGAGCAGCTTCAGCAGGTACTCCTCGCCCCGGTCGGCGCTGGCGTCGACCACCCGGCCGGCCTCGAAGCGAAGCCGCACCCCGGAGACCTCGCGACCGCCGATCACGGCCGGCAGGTGGAAGCTCACTTCGCCCTCGACCGAGTCCTCGACCGGCCCGGTGAAGAACTCGCCGTCGGGCATGTTGTTGCGACCGTCGCAGGGGATGAACTTGCGGCCGGCGATGCCGAGGGTGATGTCGGTCCCCGGCGCGGTGACCCGGACCTCCTCGTGGCCCTCGATCCACTCGGCCAGCCGTTCGGTCTCCTTCGAGGCTCGGCGCCAGGCGCCGAGCGGGTCGGGGTCGTCCGCCAAGCAGGCCGCGTAGTAGAAGTGTTCGTAGTCGGCCAGGCTCATCTCCGCCTCCGACGCGTAGGCGCTGGTCGGGTACAGCGTGTAGCACCACCGGAAATCGCCCTCGGCGCTGCGTTTCATCGCCCGCGCCATCAGGTCGCCGGTGACCGATTGCCGCAGGGTCTGGCGGTCCGGGGGAACGCCGGAGAGCTCGCGGGTGTTGGTGCTCGCCCCAACCGCGATTCGCACGTCGGCGTTGTCGACCATCCACTCCGCGAACGGCGATATCCATTCCAGCTGGGAGTCGGAGGCGTATTTGAAATAGGAGGCGATCTGGCCCTCGAGGGCGACATTCAGGATCGGGTTTGCGCCGGCCTTCAGCACCTCCTCGTAGACCGCCAGGAGCAGTGGCGCAGCGGCGCTCTCACCGTCGATCGAGACCACGTCGCCCTCCTTGACCTCGGTCGAGTAGCCGACCAGGATCTTCGCCAGGCCGCGGATCCGGGGATCTCCGCTCACCGGTTTGCCCCCTCTCGCTCCTGCGCGCTCGCGATCATCGCCATGAAGATCGCCTGGAAACGGGAGTCGTCGGTCAGCTCAGGGTGGAATGCCGAGGCGAGCACGTTGTCCTCGCGGATCGCCACCGGGTGCCCATCGTAGGAAGCGAGCACCTCCACCCCTGCCCCGTGGCGCTCCACCCAAGGGGCACGGATGAAGACCGCGCGCAGCGGCTCATCGCCTATCCCCTCCACCTCGAGGTCGGCCTCGAAGCTCTGCAGCTGGCGGCCGAAGGCATTCCGCTTAGCGGTGGCGTCGAGGAAGCCGAGGTGCTCGGCGTCGCAGAGGATCATTCCGGCACAGGTGCCGAGGACCGGACGCCCCGCCTCGTGATGGGCCCGCAGGGCGGGCTCCAGCCCGGCCGATTCGATCCCCTTGGCGATCGTCGTGCTCTCGCCGCCCGGGATCACCAGGCCGTCGAGGTCGGTGAGGTCCTCGGGAGTGCGGACCTCCGTCACGTTCGCCGCGCCGAGCTGCCTGAGCGCCCGTGCGTGGGCCTCGAAGTCGCCCTGAACGGCTAGGACGCCGACGCGCAGCGTCAGGCTCCGCGGTTCTGGAGGAGCGCGTCCTCGGCCGCCAGATCGGCGATCTCCAGCCCCGGCATCGCCTCGCCGAGACCTATCGAAGCGGCCACGACCCGCTCGGGGTCGTTGAAGTGGGTGGTCGCCTCGACGATCGCCCGGGCGCGGCGCTCGGGGTCAGCGCTCTTGAAGATCCCCGAGCCGACGAAGTTGCCCTCGGCGCCGAGCTGCATCATCAGGGCGGCGTCGGCCGGAGTGGCGATGCCGCCCGCGCAGAAGAGCGGTACCGGCAAGCGCCCGGCCGCAGCGACCTCCTGGACGACTTCGAGCGGCGCCTGGTGCTGTTTCGCGGCGCCGGCCAGCTCCTCCGGGCGCAGTTGCGCGAGCCCCTTGATCCCCGAGGTGATCTCGCGCATGTGCCGGACCGCCTCGACCACGTTGCCGGTTCCCGCCTCGCCCTTGGAACGGATCATCGCCGCCCCCTCGCCGAGCCGCCGCAGCGCCTCGCCAAGGTTGGTCGCACCACAGACGAACGGCACCTCGAAAGCAAGCTTGTCGATGTGGTTGGCCTCATCGGCGGGAGTGAGGACCTCGGACTCGTCGACGTAGTCGACCTCGAGCGCCTGCAGGACCTGGGCCTCGGCGAAGTGGCCGATCCGCGCCTTCGCCATCACCGGGATGCTGACCGCCTCCTGGATCCCCTTGATCATCGCCGGGTCCGACATCCGGGCGACCCCGCCATCCCGGCGGATGTCGGCCGGCACGCGCTCCAAAGCCATAACCGCACACGCCCCGGCGTCCTCGGCAATCTTCGCCTCCTCGGGCGTGACCACGTCCATGATCACCCCGCCCTTCAGCATCTCGGCAAGGCCGGTCTTGAGTCGAAAAGTCGCGCGCTCGGTCATCAGAGCCATCTTACGTGGCCGGGGCGGCTGACCGGCGGGTGGCCCGGGCAGGCAGGCCGAGCACGTAAACCTCGCGCGCAGGCCTGCCTGCCCGGGACAGGACCCGCCGGCCTGCGCTCCTCGCGTTACTTCAGTTTGTAGGCGCGGATCCGGTCTTTGTGCGCAGCTTCATCTCGAGCGTAGAGCCCGTGTGCGAGCGCCTGGACCAGCGCCATCAGCGCGGTGTTGGAACGCGTGAAGGAGGGGCTGTTGGAGGAGAAGTAGAGGGTCAGCTCGGCGTGCTCGCCTACCTCCGACATGGTCGCGTCGGAGATCGCCAGCGTGCGGGCGCCGCGGTGCAGCGCCAACTTCATCGCCCGCAGCAACAACGGGTGGGCGCGCCCGGCCGAAAGGGTGATCACCAGCGTCTCCTCGTCGATCCGGCCCAACCGCTGCAGCGACTCGCCGCCGGTCGAGGCGACGATCTCGGAGCGGATGTCGAGCAGGCTCAGGGTGTGGCGGAGGTAGCTGGCGAAGAAGGCCATCTGGTCGACGCCGACGATGACGATCCTCTGCGCGGTCGCCAGCGCCGAGACCGACGCGTCGACCTGCTCAGGAGTCAGTTTGCGCGCGGTTTCCTCGAGATTCGCCCAGTCGGCGGTCAGCGACCCCTCCAGCTCGGAGTGGTCGAAGGAGAACAGCGCGCCACCGTTGGCGGTGCCGCTAGCGGCGATCGTGTTGCGGTACTCCTCGATCGCAGCCTGCTGGAGCTCGGGATAGCCCTCGAAGCCGAGGGCCTGGGAGAAGCGCACCACCGTCGATGAGGAGGTGCTCGCTCTCCTGGCCAGCTCCTCGGCGGTGAGGAAGGCAGCCTCGTCGAGGTGATCGACGATGTAGCGGGCTACGTCTTTCTGGGAGCGCGAGAATTCTTCGAAGCGCTCCTGGATGTAGTCGGAAAGGCTTTTGAGTTGGGGGGACTTCGTCGCGGTCTTGGTCACGGCGGTCCATTTCGCCGAAGCTCGCCCTTTCCCTTCTGCGCGAGTTCGGATCGGCGCCGTCGCCACCCGGCCGATCTGGTTGGATTGTCCGTGCGATGAAGCTCGAAGAGGCCCTGCGCCTGACCAACCGCAACATGATCGCCTTTGACCTGGTGCTCGGAACGGCGGCGATCGCGGCACCCGCCGCGACCCTCAGGGTGCTGGGCCACGAGGAGCCGTCGCCGGACGCCACCCACCTCTTCCGCCGCTGCGGCCCGATCTGGCTGACCTTCGCCGCCGCGCACGCGGTCGCCGATCGCCGCGGCAACCCCGGCGACTGGCAGGCACTCGCCTGGTTGCGGGGGACCGAGATCGCCACCGACGCGCTCTGGTCGAACTCGCCGGCGGTTAGCCGCCCCGGCGCCAAGCTCGGCCTCCAGCTGGCCGGCGTCGCGAACCTGGCGATGGCGGCGGGCTTTGCCTGGATGGCAAGGCGTTGACGTGGCCGAGTTCGACGGCCAGCCCAGCATTCGCTGGAGTCTTCGCGGCCTGACCGACGAGGGCGACGAGGCCTGGCTGATCCGGGGGATCGCGCGCAAGCTCTACCACTGCCCCGGCTGTCATGGCGACATTCCTGTCGGCGAGGAGCACACGGTGGTCCAGTTCGTGCGCCGGCTGGGTGGCACAGACCACCACCACTGGCACCGGCGCTGCGCCGAAGAGCTGCTGATCTCCGAACTCCGGGGGCTGCGGCGGGTCCCGGCCTCCGAATCGAGCCAGCCGAGGCTGGAAGCGCGCGGGCGCGCCAAGCCCGGACGGCGGCGGCCTGTCAGATAGCGTGAGCCGCGCCCGCAAGCTGGCCTCGCTCTACGCGCGGATCGGGCGCACCTACTGGTCCTGGGCACCGTCTCTGCTCCTGCTGGGGGCGATCGTCTTCATCCCTCTCGGCCTGCTCGACGCCCTCGCGATCACCGTCGACGTCGACTCCCTGGATCTCACCAGCGGGATCAAAATCGCCGCCCTGGTCGTCGCGGTCGGGGCGCTGACGGCGACCAGCCTGCTCGGCGAGGTCTTCTACAGCGGCGCCGTCGCGATCTCCCTCACCCACTCCGACCACGACCGCCCGCCGCCACTCCGCGAGATCGCCAGGCGGCTCAAGTACGGGCGGCTGATCGCGGTCGACCTGGTCTACGTCCTGATCGTCGCCGTCGGCCTGCTGCTGCTGTTCGTGCCGGGCGTCCTCGCCTTCGTCTGGCTCGGGCTCGCCGGGCCGATCGTCGAGCTCGAGGACCGCTCCGTTCGGGGCGCCCTGGCCCGCAGTTGGCACCTCGTCCGCGGCAACTTCTGGCTGGTCTTCTTCATCCTCGCCCCGGTCGAGATCGTCGGCGACGCAGTCGGCGAAGGGATCGGGGAGCTCGTCCACGGCGCCCTCGGCGACTCGCTGGTCGCCACCTGGCTGGCCGAGTCGCTGTCCAACATCGCCTTCGCGCCGGTCTTCGCAGTCGCCGCGGTGCTGCTCACCCTGGAGCTGATCAGGGAGAAGGAGGGAGCCGGGCCGCGGCTAAACTCGGCCCCGGCTCCCTCATGATCACGGCCTCGATCTTCTCCGACTTCTGGAATCGGCTTGTCGAGAACGACTCGCAGGGTCTGTTCCTGGTCTTCGCCGGGTTCATCCTCTCCTTCGCCTTCATCCGGATGAGCACGCGGCTGATGCGCAGCCCCAAGGTTCCCTGGTGGCCGGGCAGCGTGGTCTCAGACTCAGGCGTCCACCTGCACCACCTGGTCTTCGGGATCGTGACGATGATGATCGCCGGCGCGCTCGGCTTCGCGGCGCTCGGCGAGAGCCCCTACACCGAGATCTGCGCCTTCGGCTTCGGCGTCGGCGCCGGCCTGACGATCGACGAGTTCGCCCTCTGGGTCTACCTCGACGACGTCTACTGGGCGGAGGAGGGGCGCAGCTCGATCGACGCGACGGTGATCGCCGCCGCCGGCATGTTCCTGGTCCTGCTCGGGTTCAGTCCGTTCAGCTTCGAAACCGGCTCCTTCCAGGCGGTCGCGATCAGCATCCTCGGCGCCCTCTTCCTCTTCGGCCTGGTCGCGCTCTGCTTCGCCAAGCAGCGGGTGCTGCACGGCACCGTCGGCTTCTTCGTCTTCCCGATCGCGCTCTACGGCGCCTGCCGGCTCGGCAAGCCGGGGTCGGCCTGGGCGCGGCGGCGCTACGGCGAGCGCAAGCCGGAGAAGCAGGCCAGGGCCGAAGCCCGGTTTCCCCCCGACCGCCGGACCGAGCGGTTCAAGAACGCCTTCCGCGACGTCGTCGGCGGCAAGCCCAGCGAGGGGATCGCCGCCGCCCGCGAGGAGGCCTTCGCGGCGACCCGCGAGGCGACCGCCGAAGTCCGCCAACGCGCCGAACGCGTCGCCCACGTCGGCGACCACGACGCCGAGAAGGACTGACTAACCCTCGGCCTCGACCGGGCCGTGGCGGCGGGTTCGCTCCAGGACCCGCTCCACGCGTTTGGGCAGGTACCAGTTCCACTCGCCCATCAGCTTCATCAGCGCCGGGACCAGGATCGCCCGGACGATCGTCGCGTCGAGCAGGATCGCCGCCGAGAGGCCGACGCCGAACTCCTGCAGGCCGACGAAGGAGCCGAACGTGAAGCCCGAAAAGGCGGCGATCATGATCAGCGCCGCGGCGGTGATGATGCGCCCGGTGTGCTCGAGCCCGTAGGCGACCGCCGCCTCGTTGTCGTGGCGCTTGTCCCACTCCTCGCGGATCCGCGAGAGCAGGAAGACCTCGTAGTCCATCGAGAGGCCGAACAGCATCGCGAAGAGGAAGATCGGGATCCAGCCTTCGATCTGCGGCGTGCCCTGGAGCCCGAAGGTGGAGTGCAGCTCCTCCTGGAAGACCAGGACCAGAACGCCGTAGGTGGCGCTGACCGAGAGCACGTTCATCAGCACCGCCTTCAGCGGCAGCAGAAGCGAGCGGAAAGCGCGCAACAGCAGCAGGTAGGAGAGGATCAGGACCGCGACCACGAGCCAGGGAAAGGCGGCGTAGGCGGTGTCGACGAAGTCGACACCGAACGCGGGGGCGCCGGTGAGGACCACTTCGCCCTCGCCGAAACGGGCGGCGGGAATGTAGGTGTCGCGGATCCGGTGAACCAGGTCCTGCGCCGCCTGGGTGCCGTAGTCCCCACGTCCGGCGACGCGAATCTGGGCGACTTCACCGCTCGCGTCGACCAGGCTTTCGCGCTTGGCGATCAGCCGGCCACGCGGGCCGGGCGGGAGTTGCGAGGGCGAGACGATCGTCGCCGGCTCGACCTCGGGGTCGCGCCGCAGCTCGGCGATCAACCGGTTCTCGGCGGCGACGACGGAGGGCGCGAAGGCGCCGTTCGGCCGGTCGGTGACGATCATGAACTGGTTCGGGAAGAGTGCCCCTGGACCTAGCGTGTCCCGCAACAGCGCGTAGCCCTGGGTCGACTCGCGGGTCAGTGGCACGCCGCGGTTGTCCCCGACTGACAGCTTCAGGCCGAGCGCCGGCAGCGCCAGCCCGATCATCAAGCTGCCGGCGACGACGAGGTAGAGAACCGGCCGGCGCATGATCGAGCGTGCCAACCGGTGCCAGGCTCCGGCCTGGCCCTCGGCCCGGTGTTCGAGGATGCTCTTCGGGATCACCCGCAGGCGATTGACCTTGGTCCCCATCACCGCCAGCAGCGCCGGCAGGAACGTCGCCGAGGCAGCGATCGAGAACAACGGCACCAACAGGCCGCCGACCCCCATCGAGCGCATGAAGGGGAGCGGCATGAAGACCAGCGTGGCGAGGCCGAGGGCGACCACCGCGCCGGAGAAGAGGGTCGCCCGGCCGGCGGTCTTCATCGTCGTCATCAGCGCCTCGCGCGGGTCGTCCGTTTTCTCCAGCTCTTCCCGGTATCTGAAGACGACCAGCATCGAGTAGTCGATCGCGATCGCCAGCCCGATCAGGGTGACGATGTTGGTGACGTAGACCGCCATGTCCATGAAGTGGGCAGCGATCCAGATTCCACCCAGGGTCGAGGGGATCGTCACCGCAGCGAAGGCGAAGGGAACGGCGATTCCCCCGAGGGTCCCGAACATGAACGCCATCACCAGCAGCGCGATCGGGATCGCGATCATCTCCCCCTTGACCAGGTCTTCGTCGTAGATTTCCTGGGTGTCGTGGCCGATCGCCGGGGAGCCCGAGAGGTAGGTCGTCGTCCCCGGCAGTTCGGGAATCGCGGCGCGGATCGCGGGCGTCTCCTTTGAGGCATCCTCGTTTTCGAGCGGGGTGTGGATCTGCATGTAGGCGATACGCGGCGAGGCCGGCAACACCGGGCCAGGCTTGGCGCCCTCGATACCGGTCGCGGCCTTGGCACCGGCAGCTTCGGCTTGGCGCCGGAACGCCGGCGTGCCGGCCACCGGCCGCGCGGTCTCGAAGACCAGGGTGAAGGCGCCGTCGCCGCGCTCGTTGAACCTCTCTTTGGCGATGTCGAGCCCGCGCTCGGCGTCGGAGCCGGGCACGCCGAAGCGGTTGCTCAGTAGGTCCCCGAGGCCGGAGGCCGCGTACCCGCCGAGGACGAAGAGGACGAGCCAGGCGGCGATGACCTTCTTCCGGTTGGCGATGACCGCGCGGGTCCAGCGCTCCATCGGTTCCTTCCGCAGCTCGGGGACGGGACCCCGATCGTATGAGACCGCCTACTCAGGCTCGAGTGCGAAAGCTCACACTCAGCCGAGCCGCCGTTCGAGGTTGGCGCGTACCTCGGGCCACTCGTCGTCGACGACGCTGAAGTAGGCCGAGTCGCGGACGCCGACGTCGGGGACGATCATGTGCTTTCGCAGGATTCCCTCGAACTGGGCGGGTAGCGCCGCCATCGCAGCCCGCGAGCGCTCGTTACGAGCGTCGGTCTTCAGCTCCACCCGCACGCACTCGAGAGTCTCGAAGGCGTGGCGGAGCATCAGCAGCTTGGCCTCGACGTTGATCCCGGTCCTCCAGGCCTCCGGGTTGAGCCAGGTCCACCCGATCTCGACCACACGGTCGGCAGGCCGGACGTTGAGGTAGCGGGTGCTGCCGACCAGCGTGTCCCGGCGGCGGTCGCGGGTCGCGAAGACGCCCTCCCGCCCCGCGGCGCTCGCCTCCAGGGACAGCCGCATCCACTCCTCGAAGGACTCCCGGTTATCGCCGAGATGGGCCAGCCAGCGCCAGATCTCCGGCGCCTGGGCCGCCCGCCAGAGCCCATCGGCGTGACCGGGCTCGAGTGGCTCGAGGACGACCAGCTCGCCCTCCAACCTTGTCGCCAGGGCCTCCTTCACTCCCCCATCGCCTTGATCACGACACGCTTCGGCCGGCCGCCGTCGAACTCGCAGTAGAAGACCTGCTGCCAGGGCCCGAGATCGAGGCGGCCGTCGGTGACCGGGACGATCGCCTGGTGGTGGACCAGCAGGTTCTTCAGGTGGGCGTCGCCGTTGTCCTCCCCGCCGCGGTGGTGGCGGTAGTCGCCGCCATCCGGCAACAGCTCGCGGGCGACGTCGTTGGCCGGCGGCGACCAGCTCGGCGGCGCCACCTTGTCCAGCCACTCGAGTACGTCCTCATGCAGTCCCGGCTCGTCGTCGTTGACCCAGACGCCAGCGGTGATGTGCATCGCCGAGGCGAGCACCATCCCCTCGGCGATCCCGGCCTCCTCCACCGTGGCCTGGACCTCCTCGGTGATCCGGATCAGTTCGCGCCGTTGCGCGGTGTTGAAGGTGAGGTAATTGGTGGCCGATTTCATCTCAGGCTCCTTTCAGAGTTCGCTGCCGCTGCACTCGCGAAATCCCACGTCTTCGGCGAGCTGACGTCGTTCTTCGGCGGTGCTGTCGCGATCTTCGCGCGCCGCCAGGTAGGCGGCCGTGTCTTCGGCTTCGGCGGCGCGCAAGGCGTCGCGGTCCCATTTCCCCACCTGCTCCTGGGCTTTGACGTACTTGTCGAAAGGTTTCTCCAGGGACGGCGGCGGCCGCAGGGTGTTGAACCGGTTGATCGCCTTTGAGGAGATCCCCACCAGCAGCCGCGAGTAGATGACGTCAGGTTCGCCCTCTCCACTTGGGAAGCGTTCCCGGTAGGTCAGGTAGGTGTCCTGGCTGTCGGTGCAGATCGCGTCGCCCTTCGCGATCAGCTGGGCGTTCGTCAGCGTGTCGGGCTGGGGTTTGGGTTTCTCCGTTGGCTCTTTTTCTTTCCCGCTCGCTTGCTTTGCATTCGTCGTCTGGGCCGGATCGCCGCTCGGGTCTCCACCACCGCCGGACGCCAACGCGACCGCCGCCGCCGCGATCACCGCGACCGCGAGGAGGCTCCCGGCCAGGATCAGCCGGCGGCCGGCCGGCGCGTCGGAGTTTTTGGTCCCTATAGGCCCCAAAAACTCCGACCCGGTGCTCTCGGGCTCCGCCGTCGGCGGCACGGTCTCGGTTTCGCGCGTCGCCGCCGCTCCGGTCGCCACGGTCCGCTCGGGGACCGTGACCGCGGTGCCGCTCAGCGCCGCCTGCGCCGCGCGGCCGAGGTCTCCGGCCGAGGGGTACCGATCCCCCGGCTGCTTCGACATCGCCCGGACCACCACGTCGTCAAGCGCCATCGGCACCTCCTGCGCGTACAGCGACGGGGCGGGGGGCGGGTCGTTGAGGTGGGCGTAGAGGCGGGCGGCCTCGCCGTCGCGCGGGAACGGCACCTCGCCGGTGAGCAGCTTGAACAAGAGGCAGCCGAGCGCGTAGACGTCGGCGCGGGCGTCGACCTCACCGCCGGAGATCTGCTCGGGCGCGACGTAGTCGAGGGTGCCGACGAAGCGCCCGGTCTGGGTCAGGCCGGACTGGGTGGCGACGTTGCGGGCGACGCCGAAGTCGGTGATGTAGGCGTGCTCGGCTCCCTCCTCGCCGCTCAGCAGGACGTTCGCCGGCTTCACATCCCGGTGCACCAAGCCGGCAGCGTGAATCGCATCGAGCCCGTTGCCGATCTGGGCGATCAGGGCAACCGCCGGCTCCGGCTCCAGCCGGCCCTCACGGGCGATCCGGCGACCGAGGTCCGAGCCGGAGACGAAGCGCATCGCGATGAAGGGAACGCCCTCCTCCTTTCCCGCCGCGTAGATCGGCACCACGTTGGGATGCTCAATCGCCGCGGCGATCCGCGACTCCTCGGCGAACCGGCGGGCGAAGACATCATCGGAAGCGGCCTCCGGAGCGATCAGCTTCAACGCAACCCGCCGGTCGAGGCCCGGCTCGATCGCCAGGTAGAGGATGCCCATCCCGCCGCGGCCGAGCCGGCGCTCAATCCGGTACCCCGCGAAACCGTCCCCCTCGGCGAGGTCGGCCCAGCTGTGCCCGTCGGCCATGCGCGAACCCTAGCCCTGGACCTAGACTGCAGCTGAGATGCGACGCCGCATAGCCGCCACCGCGCTGATCGCGATCGCCTCGCTCGCCGCCGCGAGCGCGACCTACGGAGAGCTGGTTCAGGTGAAAAACGTGCGGATCTCCTTCCGCGGAAGCTTCACTCCCCACTCCCTGCCGCGCGACCGGCCGGCGCCGATCCGGGTCACGATCGAAGGTGGGATCAAAACCACTGACGACACCCATCCCCCCGTCCTGAACCGTCTCGACATCGCCCTCAACCGCCAGGGCAGGCTCTCGACCCGGGGCCTGCCGACCTGCACCAGTGGGCTGCTCCAGTCCACCTCGACCGAGGCGGCCCTGGCGCTCTGCGCGCCGGCGCTGGTCGGCCGCGGACGGTTCGCCGCCGACCTCGACCTCACTCCGGGGTCGCTGCCGGCCCACGGACGGGCCCTTGCCTTCAACGGCCGGCGCGGAGGCAAGCCGGCGCTGCTGCTCCATTTCTACGCGACCGTCCCGGTGCAGGCGACCCTGGTCCTGCCCCTCACCATCGACCATCGCCGCCAGGGGGACTTCGGCACGGTGCTCTCGACCAGGATCCCCAAACTGGCCGGCGGGCTGGGCTCGATAACCGACGTCAAGCTGACCATCGGCCGCCAGTACAACGACCGCGGCACCCGCCGCAGCTTCATCAGCGCCAGCTGCGCGGCACCGGCCGGTTTCCCCGGCGCGATCTTCCCCTTCGCCCGCGGCACCTTCCACTTCGCCCAGGGGATGAAGGTGACCACCACCCTCACCCGCAACTGCCGCGTCCGGTAGCCGGCCGGCCCCTCGTTCAGAGGCCGAGGTCGCCGACACCCCGCTCGTCCCACCCAAGGTGGTGGGCCAGCTCGTGCCGGAGAGTCCGCTCGACCTGGTCGGCGAGCAGCTCACGATCGTGGCCGAAGTCCCGCTCCAGCGTGTCGCGGTAGATCACGATCCGGTCTTCGTGGTGTTCGCGGCCGATCCCGTCGCCGAAGTACTCGCCGTAGGCCCGCGTCTCGGTGCCGAGGTCGGAGACGATCACCGGCAGGCTCATCAGCACGCGCTGGAATTCCTCCGGCAGGGCGTCGATCGCGTCTGCCACCAACGATTCGAAGTCGTCCGGCTGATCCTGGTTCACTGTGTCAAAGGTACCCAGCAACCATCGGGGAGTGGATAGATGAAAGACGGTCAACCGGCCCGCACGAAGCTTCGCCCCTTCGCCGTCCTCGCCATCGCAGCGATTGCCGCTGCCGGCGTGGTCTGGTCCGGGTGTGGAAGCGACGACGCCACCGACAGCACCAACAAGGCAAAGCAGGAAGTCGAACAGGGGGCCAGCACGGCCGAAGAAGCCCTTGACGAAGGCTCCGAAAGGGCGAAGAAGGGTTTCGAAGAAGCCAAGAAGCAGGTCGAAGAAGGAAAGGGCAGCGCCTCGAAGGGGCTCGAAGAGGGTCTCGAAAAGGCCGAAAAGGGACTCGAGGAAGGCAAGGCCCAGGCCAAGAAGGGCGTCGAAGAAGCCGAAGAACAGATCGAAAAGTATTTGCCCTGAGCCGGCGTTCCGCCGGGCCCCGGGGAGCTCAGTTGGCGGCGATAAAGCGCCTGATCACCCCTACCGCCGGCGAGCGGAAGGGGAAATACAGGGCCGAGGCGTGGCCCCGGTTCGGCACCACGTAGAGGCGCGAGCGCGGGAATCGGCGCCGCACCTGGCGCGCCTCGGCGACTGAGGTGATGTCGTCGAGCTGCCCGGCGAGAACCAGCGTCGGGAAGCCCACCGGAGCGCGCCAGCCCGCCGGCACGGGAGGCTCGAGGCCTCCCGCCGGCGGCGCCGGCCAGGTCAGGCAGTTGGTCAGGTGCGCCGCCTCCGAGAGCAGGTACTCGCGCCTGCCGAAGGGCGCGAAGTAATCGCGGGGCAGGCGCGTCACCGCGGCGGACAGCTGGCGGATCCGATCGTCGATCCCAGCCGCCGGGTCCCAGAGCAGCGGGTAGTCGTTGCACTCCACCGTGATCTCGAGGCCGTAGGAGAATTCGCCCAGCGGCCCGGCGCCGGCCGGGCCGGGGGCGATCAGCCGGTTGAGGCGCCTCGGGTCGCCGGCCAGGAAGCGGCGGGTGCCGTCGTCGAGGCTGAGGTAGGAGCGCGGCGCCAGGGTGCCGGCCTGCAGCAGGAAGCTAAGCAGGCCCTCGGTCGAGCGGTGCCGGGCGTGGAAGCGCCGCACCACCCGGGAATAGCGGGCGACCGGGTCGCCGGAGCATCGCGCCGAATGGCGGCAGGCGATCCGCAGGCTGCGCAGGCCTGCCGGTAGGAGTGTGCGGTAGTAGGGATCGTCGGCCGGGTAGGCGGAGTCGAGGATGAGGCCGCGCAGCGAGCCCGGGTACCGGACCGCGTAGGCCTGCCCGAACAGGGTCCCGTAGGAGTCGCCGTAGAGGAAGACCTTGCCGAGGCCGAGGGCCTGGCGGACGGCGTCGAGGTCGTGCGCCGTTTCCCCCGTCGTGTACCCGGCGAAGGCGGGACCGAGCTGGTTCGCGCATTCGCCGACCGCAATCGGTTCCTGGATCAGTCCCCGTTGCAGCCCCGGACAGTTGAGTACGTCCGAACGCCCGGTGCCGCGGGCATCGAAGAGGACGAGGTCGCGGCGGCGCAGCAACGGCGCCAGGGCAGCGACCACCGAACGGGCAAACGGCGGGCCGGTCGAGGCGAAGCCGGGCCCGCCGTCCATGGCGACGATCGTGCCCAGTGAGGGCCGTTTGCGGTCGGAGCGCGTCCGCACCGCGAAGGCGACCTTGGTCGTGCCCAGCGACGGGTCGGCGCGGCGCACCGGGACCATGACGTGCCCGCACCGGAAGGGCCGCGGCGGGCCGAGGTCGCAGGCCCGAAGCTGAGGCCGGGCGGCGGCGCGGTCCGGCTCGGCCATCGCCGGCGCCGCCGGAGCGAGGAGCGTGGCCGCGACCAGCGCCAGCAAGGCGATGCGCGGGCGGGCGGCCGTCCTCATCGCTCCAAGTTAGCCCCTCGGTAGTGAGGCCGAGCGGACCGGATGCTTATGCTCTGCGGAAGTTCCCCCAGTTCCTTCCCAGTCCTCGAGAAAGGAGCCTCCGGATGACTCGTCATCTCGCCCGCCTCGCCGACATCTCCTACCGCCGCCGTGGCCGTATGGTCCTCGCCTGGATCATCGCCGCGGTCGTGATCATCGGGCTCGGCCGCGCGATGGCAGGCGAGTACGAAGCCGACTACAACACCCCCGGCTCAGAGTCCCAGCGCGCCAGCGAGCTGACCGAACGGGAGTTCGGCGGCTACTCCGGACAGGAAGTGTTCGTCGTCTGGGAGGACCCCAAGGGCGCCAACAGTCCGGCGGCCAAACAGCGGGTTGACGCGTTCCTCGCGGAGGCGGAACAGGTCGACAACATCGAGCCGGCGACGCCGACCCGAGTCTCCGACGATGGGTCGATCGCCACCACGACGCTGCCCCTGACCGTGCCCGGCTGGGAGGTCCCCAAGGAGGACGGCGAAAAGCTGGTCGCCGCAGCCGAGGACAACAGCGGTGGCGGGCTCGAGATCAAACTCGGCGGGGATCCGATCACCAGGGCCCAGGAAGGGCCCAGTTCCGAGTTGATCGGCCTGCTGGGCGCCGCGATCGTGCTCTTGATCGCCTTCGGCTCGGTGGTCGCGGCCGGCTTGCCGCTGGTAATCGCGATCGTCGGTATCGGCATCTCGGGCGGCGGGCTGATCGCGCTGCTCGCCAACGTCATCGACGTGCCGGACTGGACCCTTGTGGTCTCCGCGCTGATCGGGATCGGCGTCGGGATCGACTACGCGCTGCTGGTGCTGACCCGGTTCCGTTCCGCGCTCAAAGACGGCAAGGATCCGCATGACGCGGTCGTCGAGGCGGTCACCACCGCCGGGCGCAGCGTGATCATCGCCGGCTGCACCGTCGTGATCGCCGTCCTCGGGCTGTTCCTGACCGGGCTTCCCTACATGTACGGGGTGGCGATCTCGGCCTCGCTGGCGGTGCTGGTGGTGATGCTCGCGGCGGTGACGCTGCTGCCGGCACTCCTCTCCTACCTCGGCCCGCGGGTCGACCGCCTGCGGATCCCGGTCCTCGGCCGCAGCCTGAACAAGGCCGAAGGGGACGGCGAATCGCCGGCCGCGCGCTGGAGCCACGCTGTGCAGCGGCGTCCCTGGACCGCGGCGATCGTCGGCACGGCGGTGCTGCTCGCCCTCGCCGCGCCGGCCCTCGGCATGCGCCTCGGCTTTCCCGACGCCGGCAACGACCCGCCGGACACGATGACCCGCCAGTCCTACGACCTGATCTCCGAGGGGTTCGGGCCGGGCTCCAACGGCCCGATCGTGATCGCGGCCGAACTGCCAGACCCCGCCGCCCAGAGCGACGTCGACAAACTGGTGCAGGCCCTGCGAGCCGATCCGGGGATCGCGTTCGTTCCGCCGCCGGTGATCAACCAAGACGGCGACGCGGCGCTGATCACGGCGATCCCGACCACCTCGCCCCAGGCCGAGGCGACGCAGGACCTGGTCAAGCGAACGAGGGACACGACCGTGCCCGAGGCGCTGGCGGGGACCGGCATCACCGCCGAGGTCGGCGGCCTGAACGCAGCGCTCGAGGACCAGAGCACCTACATGGTCGACCGCATGCCGATCTTCATCGGCGGCGTCGTCGGTCTCTCCTTCCTGCTCCTGCTGATTGCCTTCCACTCCCCGTTGATCTCGCTCAAGGCGGGGATCATGAACCTGCTCTCGGTCTGCGCCGCCTACGGCGTGATGACCCTGGTCGCGCAGGGCGGAGCGGTCGGCGAACTGATCGGGATCGACCACGAGGTGCCGATCGCACCGTTCATGCCGGTGATGATGTTCGCGATCCTTTTCGGGTTATCGATGGACTACGAGGTCTTCCTGATCTCGCGGATCCGCGAGGAGTACCTGAAGGATGGGAACACCAGCCGGGCGGTCGCCGACGGCCTGGCGAAGACGGCGCGGGTAATCACCGCGGCGGCGGCGATCATGGTCGTCGTCTTCCTTGCCTTCGTCACCTCGCCGGAAGTCTTCCTGAAGCTGTTCGGGATCGGCCTCGCCTCGGCGGTCTTCCTCGACGCCACCGTCGTGCGAATGGTCCTGGTGCCCGCCGTGATGCAGCTGCTCGGCAGCCGCAACTGGTGGATCCCGAACTGGCTGGAGCGGCGCCTCCCCAGCCTCGACGTCGAGGGCGTCGCGGTCGGCACCGCCCAGGGACGGTCCTAGCCGACGCTTCGCTCCGTCAATGCGGCCACCAGCGGTAGAGGGCACCCAGTTCCCGCCTTACCGCTCCCATCAGCAGCGCCATCACGACAGCAGCGAAAGCGATTACGACGAAGAAGGGGATCTCACCACCGCCAGGAAGTGGAATACCTCTGGTATCGGCCGGTGAGGCGCTGGAGAGTCCGGACGCAGTCCCAGGGTCGTCGCCCGTGGTCGTGCTCGCCGTCAGCCCCAACAGCAGGCGAGAAACCTCGCTGCCGGACAGCAGCGGCAACGTCGCGCCTTCGGGGCCCGCCGGCAGATCGGTCAACAGTCCTCCGAACGGTCCGAGGGAGACCGCCGGCCAGACGCGGGTGAGCCAGTGCCGAGGAGGGGCCGGCCTGCGTGGCTCGACCGAGCGCACGCTGCCGCCTGGAGGACTCGCTGCGGCAGGGCTGTCCGGAGGCCTGGTGCCGGCCTGGCGCGTGACTGCGCCCGCCTCCCTGGTTACGTCGGCCGGCACGCTCCTCGTGGCGGAGTCGGCCAACTCCGTTGCCACATCGGTCGCGACCTCACCCCCCGCTCGGGAGGAGGTCGGCGGCGGCGTCACCGCTGGCGGGTCGGCTGAGACTTTCGGCGGTGGCAGGTTTACCTGCGGCGGCTTTGGCGATGGCAGGTTTACTTCGGGCGTCGGCGGAAGCTCAATCCGGACTGGCGGCGCGGATGGAGGCGGAGCTGGTTTCGGCGCAACCACCGAGCCGACGGGATCCGGAAGCGAGGAGGTCACCGTCGTTGCCGTTTCCCGCACCAGGCCGATCGAGGCGGAAGCAGAGGAGGCACCCACGAGTAACACGATCAAGAGGAGCCCGGGGAGCGAAATTGCCCTCCTCGGGATCTTCTGCGTTGGCTCCAGGTTGCGCATCGTCTTTAGTCCATACCCGAAATCCGGACAGATATACTACATTTTTAGGTAAAGCGGCTTTGTCTAAAGAAGCGGGCCCGCACCGCGGCGCGGGCCCGGCAAGTTTCGGATCAGCCGATCCCGTATGTGTCGAAATCTTTTTCAGGCAGGCTGAGCGAGCCGGAGTAGACGAGCGCGGTTTCTTTGCCGTCGACTTTGGCTTTCCCTTCCTGGTTGAAGTGGAAGAGCCGGATCGCTTTCGGTTCTTCGGGGGTCAGCGTCAAGCTGGGAAAGCTCGTTTCGATTTTGTCGATTTCGCATGCTCCGTTGAACGTGTATGAGACCGCGACTTCTTTGGCGGTCAGGTCGCTCGTGTTCACGGAGACGCCCCACGACAGGCCTTTCGGCGTCGCCGCCGTCACTTCACAGCCTTCGAGTTCCCCGGCCAGACCTATGCAGGTGGCCTCTTTGATGTCGTAGGCGGTGATCTGAGCCGTGCTGCCGCCTTCGGTCGTCATCGTCGCGGTGCTTTCGCAGAGCATCACCGCACCGCTGACTTCGATGAATTCCCCTCCCGTCAGCGAAAATTCGACTTTCGATTTCAGTTCTTTGCCTTCGTGCTGCCAGACCGCGGCGGATGCCGACGCCGGCAGCGCCATCGCGGCAAGCGCGATCCCCGCGATGAGCAGGACGTTCTTCCTCTTCTTCATCACTACCTCCCGTGTTGGTGGTTGAGATGCCTCCGAGGAATACCCGCAGTTTCTTATTGGTAATCAAAGATATTTATTCAAAGATCAGCCGCTCCGGGTGCTGCCGTTCGCTAGCTTGACCTCACGTTCTTCGTTCGCCCGCCGTTTAACTCCCGATCACTACGGAGAGGACTGAGATGACGAACGTCGAGCGGTTCATGCAGCAATACATGGAGGTCTGGCCGAGCTTCGACGCCGATCGGCTCGAAGCGGCCATCGACCCCGAGGCAACCGTCCACCACTCCGGGATGGAGAGCCCCATCCGAGGCACCGATGAGCCCGACTATGTGCGCGGGATCAAGATGCTGATGCCCGACATCAGCCTCAGCGTGGCGAATTGGGCGGCCAACGACGACGTGGTCTTCATCGAGTACGAGATAAGCGGCACCCTGGCGGGTCAGTCGCTCAACTGGACCGGGATCGGTCGCTTCAAGCTACGCGACGAGCGCGCGATAGACGCAATCGGTCGTTGGGACAACCTGGAACTGCTCGCCCAGATCGATCCGACGGTCAGTGTCTCGGCCTTTGCCGAAACCGCCGCGAAGCTGGTCGAGGATCAAGCCGGCGCATAGAAGAAATCGACGGCCTCAGCTCGATCGAGCGGCCGCGGCATTCGCGTCCTCACTGAACGCGCCGAGGGGAATGGCGTCCGCTGCGGTGAGGGCGCCGAGCAGCGTTCCAAGCAGAAGATCGCGCAGCTCGTCGCGTGAAAGGTCGTGGTGCTCAATCCAGTTGAGGCAGGCTCCGTCCATGAACCAGAGCCAACCGTGTACGGCGGCACGCGCCTTGGGCGGCGCGCCATCCGGGTAGAGGCCCTCAAGGATCCGGGCGGCCGTTTTCGCTCGGACCTCTTCGACAAGCTCCCGCACCTCGGAAACACTGCCGAGGCTCTGCATCAGCTTGCGGTAGGCAAGCGCGTTGTCGTCGATCAACTCGAGGAAGGCCTCGAGGCTTCCTCGCAGCTGATCGAGCGGGGGAAGATTCGGGTCGGGTTCCGTCCGCGCCCGCAGCTCCGCGGCCGCCTGGGCCAGCGTCGCTTCGAAGAACGCGCGCTTGCTCGGGAAGTAGTGGTAGAGCAGCGGCTTGGAGATCCCCACCTCGCGGGCGATCTGCCTCATTGAAAGCTCGTCGTAGGAGTGGCCGGCGAATAACTCGGCGCCGCGTTCGAGCAGTTGGCGACGCCGGTCCTCGGCTTGGAGTCGGCGATAGGCGGGGTCAGTCATTGCACTGGATTATAGCTGCTTATTGACCGACGGTTGACAAGCCTGTTACTTTGTTGACCGCCGGTCAGCAAACAACAAAAGAGGAGGCAGAAATGACTGAAGAAGGAGTCAAAGACCAGCTAGAGGAACGGCGGCTGGACGAACTGAAACGATTCGAGGAGCTTTTCGGCGGGCGTGTGCTTGCCTGGGTCGGCGGCCTCGCGACCCTGCTTGGGATCGTCTTCCTTGCTGGAATCGCGCTCGAGCGCGGCTGGATCGACGAGCCGATGCGGATCGTCTTCGGCTTTCTCAGCTCCACGTCACTCCTGCTTGCCGGATTCTGGCTCCACGAACGCAAGGGGCAAACCGAGGCGGCGCTGGCGGCCATGGGAAGCGGCCTCGCCGGACTCTTTGCGACGCTTCTGGTCGGGACGCAGGTGTATGACCTGATCCCCTCCTACCTCGGTCTTGCGTGCGCCGCCCTGGTCGGGGTCGTCGGCGTGGTGATCGCGGTTCGTTGGGAATCGGCGATTGTCGCCGCGATCGGCATCCTCGGCGGACTTTCGGCGCCGGCCCTGGTCGGCACCGGAACCTCCGGCCTTTCCCTCGCTTTCATGGCGATCGCGCTGACGACCGCCGTCGGGGTCCTACTTTGGCAGCGGTGGAACTGGCTTTCGCTTGGGGCCTTCCTGGTCTCAGCGCCGCAGCTTTTAGTGTGGGTCAGCGCAAACCAAGACGAGCACCTGCCGGTCGCGCTCGGTGTTCTGATCGGTTTCTGGGTTCTCTACCTTCTCGCTGCGATCGGCTACGAGTTGCGTACCCGAACGCCGGATCGGCTCCCGATTCCGTCACTCTTCGTGCTGCTCGCCGACGTCGTCCTGATCGCGGCTGCTGGTTACTTCGCGCTGGAGCAGACCGGCCACCCGAATGCTGCGGCTGCGTGGCTCCTCGGCATGGCCGCCGGCCACATCCTGCTCGGGGCCCTTGGGCTCCGCCAGCCGCTCAACCCCGAGATCGGCTCACTGCTCATCGCTGTCGGCATGGGCCTGTCGGCGCTCGGCTTCGCGGACGCCCTCGACGGTCCCGTCCTCGCGGTCGGCTGGGCAATGCAGGCAGCCGTACTCGCCTACATGGCAACGCGGACGAGCAAGGAGCCGGGGTTGCTCGGCTCGAGCAGTCAGCGCCTCCTGGCCGCCGCGGGCGCGTCCCTCGGACTTGCCCTTGGACACGTGCTCCTCTTCGAGGCCCCGCCCGACGCAATCGCCCTCGGGGTGGAAGATCTCAGCGAAGCGCTCATTGGCCTTGGCGCCTGCGCCGCTGCAGCGCTCTACGGTCGGTTCGCCCTGCGCGAGATCGACCCTCGCCTCGGTCACGTGTGTGAGGCGGCCGCTGCCGTCGCACTCCTCTACCTCGGGTCGGTGACGATCGTCGACACGGTAGGGGTTACCGACTCGGGCGACACGCGGCAGATGGGACAGGCCCTGCTCTCAGCCTTCTGGACCGTTTCGGGCCTCGGTGCGGTGCTCTATGGGCTGCTGCGCGACGTCCAGCGCTTCCGCCTCGGCGGGCTGGCGCTGCTCGCCCTCGCGATCGCCAAGGTCTACACCTACGACCTGGCGGCTCTCGAACAGCTCCCTCGTGTGCTCTCGTTCATTGCGCTCGGGCTGTTCCTGCTGGTGGGCGCCTTCGCCTATCAGCGAATCAGGATCGGGGCAAGCGACGAAGCCGAGGAGAAGACGGAGGAGGCGGCCATATGAGGCGCTTCCTCGTTTTCCCTGCCCTCCTTGTGTCGCTCGCGGCCGGCGTCCAGCCGGCCGCGGCGGCCGAAATCGACCGCGCCGACTTCCGCTACCAGCGCCCGCTGGTAGCGGGGCCCGGAGGTGAGCCCGTTTTCATCGAGCCCGACGGGCCTCTCTTCGAACACTCGCTGGCGGGCTTCGCCGACCTGCGGATCGCCGACGCACGCGGGCGCCTGGTGCCATGGCGACGCGCTCACTTCGGGCGGGTCGCAGGGCCCGAGGCGGTGCCGGTCCTGAACAGCGGCCGCCAGGGGCGCTTCGCCGTCGCCCTACTGGACCTGGGGACGCAGCGGACGGTACGGGACCGCGTGGTTCTCGAGCTCCCCGACCGAGGCTTCGTCGGTCGTGCCGTGGTTCTCGGAGCTGACGATCGGCAAGGTCCGTTCACGCGTCTCTCGGCGACCGGGATCTACGATGCTCGTGGGGCACAGCCGGCGCGCAGCACCCTCGCCGTCTTCCCTCCGAGTGACTTCCGCTACTTGCTCGTCAAGGCCACCGGCGTCAGCCGCATTGTTTGCGCAAGCGTGTCCGGGGCTCGCGAGCGGCCGCGGCTCTTGCGACGCACGGCCAGGTCGGTATCGCTGCACCAGGACGGAAAGCGCACGATCGTCACCCTCGACCTCGGGTTCCGCAACGTCCCGGTCGACGAGCTTCGAATCGCCGCCGAGACCGCGCACTACGAGCGCCCGGTGGCGATCTCGGGTTCGAACGTCCGGCAGAGGTTCGTGCCGCTGACGGCAGCCAGGATCTTCCGTTTCCCCGGCTCCAGTTCATCCCCGATTCCAGTCAGAGCGCATGACCGGTACATCCGGGTCGAAGTCGACAACGGCGACGACGCCCCGCTGCGCGGAATCGAAGTCTCGACATGGAGCCGCTCGCGCGCCCTCCTGCTCGAGGGTGGGCATCCAGCCCCCTACACCGTCTACTACGGAAGCCCGCGCGCGAACGCTCCCGACTATGACTTCGCTCGCCTTCCAGCGAGTGCCGTCGGGGTCGAGCGCGCTGTGCACGGTCGGTTGGGATCCGAGCGCGGAGAACCAGCCTTCGTGCCACCCCCAGACAGGCGCTCGTTCACGGCGCGCAATCCGGGGGTCGTAACGGGCGCCCTCGCATTGGCCGCTCTCGCCCTGGGCGCGGTTGGCCTGCTTGCACTGAGGGGGCGCCGATGAGCAAGCCGCCCCCGACTCGACGCGTCAGGCGACTGAGCCGGCCAACTCGCGATCAATCTCGAGCAGGTAGGGCGCAACCAGGCCCTCGTAGGCGACCTTGCGCTCGACAGGGAGATCCTTCCAACCGGTCACCGAACCGCGGCAAATATCCGCTCCGCAGAGACAGCCACCCGGAAAGTGCTCGATCGAATAGTTGCGCATCGCATAGTCGAAAGTGATCTCCTCATGGTTGGAGATCGACCTCCGGGCCACAAAGTCGCAGGCGCCGGTGTCGTTCAGCTGAACACCGCAGTTTGGACTGCACGAGTGGTTGACCAGGGGACTGAGGCCGCCATGCCGGGCCCACTTGGTACGACTCACCTGAGTTGCATGCGAGTCGTTGCAGGCGACCTCGCCCTCGAGCACTCCGACCATCACCGTTTCGCCGATCTGGAAGCGACGAGTCGCGCGAACGCCACCGCCCTTGCCGCCTTCGGGAGTACACAGCTCATATCCGACAGGATCCAAGGGACCGCCTCTCAATTGTTGGTGCGCAGCGAAAACTGCGCTCGGCGACCCTAGTCCATCGACCAATCGAGACCAACAGACGTTGACCAGCCATGAATGTCGAGGGCGGAGCATTCCTTTGAATGGGGCGGGAAGGACTCGAACCTTCGACCGACGGATTATGAGTCCGCTGCTCTAACCAACTGAGCTACCGCCCCGGAGGGGCGAGGGTAGCGCGGGTTGGCGGGCTAGGCGCTGAAGAGCTGGGCGAGGGAGCGGCCGACGTCGGGGGGCTCTTCCTCGCCTTTGGCCGCGGCGGCGGCGCCCTCGGCGAGGGCCTTGGCGGCGTCGGCGATCTGGTGGTCGCGACCGCCGCGGATGACGCCGGTCTTCTTCGCTTCGGCGAGGTCGGACTCCATCAGGCCGGCCAGCTCGGCGAGGCGGCGCAGGCCGATGACGCCGGCGGTGCCGCGCAGGGCATGGGCTTCGGCCCGCATCGTCTCGAAGTCGGTCGTCTCGGTTGCAAGGCCGGCTGAGATCACGTCGCAGCGACGGCGTGCCTCTTCGGCGAAGGACTCCAGGAGCTCGGCATCGGGGGCGGTTTTTTCGCTCATTCGGCCACTACCCTCTCAACGGCCTCGGTCAGCAATTCGGGGCCAAAGGCTCCCTCGATCGCAGAGCCGACACGGCCCTCTCGGTCAATGGTGAACAGCCACGGCTCGCTCGGCAAGTGGAATGCCCGCACCTGAGGGCGCACCCCCTTGCCGGGGTTGTTGTCGTTGTAGATCTCCATGTGGATGAACGCCGCCTCGTCTCCGTATTTGCGCTTGACCTGCTCGGCCACGTCCACTACGGGCCCGCACACACGACTCTGGCAGAACTTGGGGGTCGCAAACAAGAGGACGATCGGTCTTTTTCCGAGCACGTCCGCGTAATCCACCTTGTTCTGGGTGTCCGGCGGGACCCGGGTGGTGATCTCCGAGAGGTCCCCACCGACGTCCGCGGCGACCGGCGTGTGAATGTTCGGTGCCGGCCGGCCGGGGCGCGGCACCTGCTGGAATTCTCCGACGACCGCGCTCGGCAGCAGCGCCGCGGTGAGTTCGTCGCCCTCCTTGACCAGGGCAGCGATCCGCCACTCGCCGTCGCTCGGGAAGTCGAGCCGGGTCGAGTAGACGACCGTGGCGGCGTTCGGTCCTTCCGGCGTCGCGGTCTGAAATGCACGCCCGGGTGTGAGCGCTTCGATCGAGGCGGGGAACGGGCCGACGGCGGGGGCTTCCAGCGCTTCTATCTGCGCGGTCGCCACCGCGCCTTTGCTCCCAGGCTTCGACTTCGCCCCTTTGGCGGGACGCGGCACCTTGGCGAGGTAGAGCGCCGCTTCGGCGTCGTCTATCTGCATGCCGTCCCGTTCGAAGATGCCGAACGGGTAGCGGTTATTTCCTTTGTAGAAGACCATCGCGGCTGGCGCGACCCTCAGTTCGGTGGGTGCGTCGGCAAGTTCGAGCAAAGCGGCCAGGCTCCTTCCCCGCGGGGCCGGAAACTCGCTTTTCGGCGGCGCCGGCCGGCTCTCGACATCCTCGGCGGGCGCGGTGGCGGAATCATCGGACCCCGAGTCCCCCCCGCACGCCGCCATACCCGCGGCGACGGCGACAAGGCAGCCGAAAGCGAGGGCGAGGCGGGGGGCGCGCATCGGCGCCATGTTATTCAGAGTCCGCCTGGCCCAGCCGTGCCGAGGCGCGGCGGCGAATCGCCATATAGGGTGCCGTCCGTCGTCGAGAACGGAGGAGATGGAGATGGCGGAACGTGCTGCGTTGGTGACGGGGGCCTCTAGCGGGATCGGCCTCGCGATCGCCCGGACCCTGGGCGAAGAGGGCCACGCGCTGACGGTCTCGGCCCGCCGTCCGGAGAAGCTCGAGGAAGCCGCCGAGGGACTCCGCGCCGACGGCTTCGAGGTCACCTCGGTCGCCGCGAACATGACCGAGGAGGACGACGTGGTCGCGGTCTTCACCGCCCATCGCGACGCCTACGGTCGGCTCGACACCCTGGTCAACAACGCCGGGGTCGGGATCGGCGCTCCGATGGCGGAAATCCAGACCAAGCACCTCGACATGCAGCTGGCGGTCAACCTGCGCGCCCTGATCCTCGGCACCCGCGAGGGCCTGCCGCTGCTGCGCCAGGCCGGCGCCGAGCACGGCAAGGCGCTGATCGTCAACACCGCCTCGATCGCCGGCAAGGGCGGCCAGGCCTGGCTCTCTATCTACGCCGCGACCAAGGCCGCGGTGATCAACTTCACCCAGTCGACCCACCGCGAGGCGGGCGGCGACGGGATCCAGTGCACCGCCCTCGCACCCGGGTTCGTCGACACGCCGATGACCGAGTTCGTCAAGGGACAGGTCGCCGCCGAGTCGATGATCCAGCCGTCCGACCTCGGCGAGGCGGTGCGCTTCCTGCTCCGCACCTCCCCCAACTGCCACGTCCCGGAGATTGTCTTCACCCGACCCGGCGAGGGAGTAGACACGCCGTGACGGCCCCAGACGGGGTCATGCTGCGTCCTCGGTCGCCCAAATGGCACTGCCATTAGGGCTTCCTGCGTCCTTGCCTGACCCCGTCTGGACCTCGCCACCCCTCAGAGTTCTGGTCGCCGCGTTCGGCGACGCCGGTCACGCCTTTCCCGCGATCGCCCTGGGACGCGCTCTGGCGGCGCGGGACCACGAGGTCGTGGTCGAGAGCTGGGAGGAGCGGCGGGAGGCGGTGGAGGACGCCGGGCTCGGGTTCGCCGGCGCGGAGGAATACCGGATGTTCCCGCCGCCGGACCCCGACTCGGACGACGGCCGGCACGCCGCCGAGGCGGCGCGGGCGCTGCTGCCGCTGCTGGAAGAGATGCGCCCGCATGTGGTGGTCAGCGACATTCTCACCCTCGCGCCGACCCTGGCGGCCGAGCTCGCCGGCATCTCGCTGGCGACTCTGATCCCTCACATCTACCCCGTCGTCGAGCCGGGGCTGCCGTTCTTCGCGATCGGGCTGAAGGCTCCCCGAACCCCGGTCGGACGAGCCGGGTGGCGTGCCGGGCAGCGAGCGCTCCGGATCGGCCTGGAGCACGGCCGCCGCGACCTCAACCTGCAGCGCGAACGCCTCGGCCTGCCGCCGATCGACCGCTTCCACGGCGGCATCAGCCCAGACCTCGCGCTTGTCGCCACCTACCCCCAGCTCGAGTACCCAAGGCAGTGGCCGGCGGGGGTCGAGATCACCGGCCCGATGACCTTTGAGGTTCCGCACCCTGAGATCGAGCTGCCGCCCGGGGACCGGCCGCTCGTGCTCGTCGCCCCGAGCACGGCGCACGATTCGGGCAACCACCTGGTTCGCGCCGCCCTGGAGGCACTGGTTGATGAGCCCGTGCGGGTGGTCGCGACGACCAACCGGGTCGTCCCGCAAGAGCCGATTGATGTCCCCCCGAACGCCGTCCTCGTCGACTGGCTCAGCTATTCCCAGCTGATGCCCGCCGCCTCCCTGGTGATCTCCCACGGCGGCCACGGCACCGTCGCCCGCGCCCTCGGTGCGGGGACGCCTGTCCTGATCAGCCCGATCACCGGCGACATGAGCGAGACCGCGATGCGGGTCGCCTGGGCCGGCGCTGGGCTGTCCGTGCCATGGCGTCTTTGCCGGTCGGCGCCGTTGCGCTGGGCGGCCCGGCGCCTGCTCGGCGACCCGGCGTTTGCCGCTAAGACGGGCGAGATCGCAGCCTGGGGAGAGAAGAACGACGGCGCCGAGCGCGGCGCTGTCCTGGTCGAGCGCCTGGCCCGGTCGAAGAAAGCCGACTCGGTCCAGACCTGAACGCCTGAGCTCCGGGGGTGGGACTCGAACCCACAACCCTTCGATTAACAGTCGAATGCTCTGCCGATTGAGCTACCCCGGACCGAACCTGCTCGGATGGACTGCACCGAGCGACGGCCCAGGGGAATTTACCGGCTCTACGGCTAGGAGCTGGCGGCGGGTCTGGTGGCGTGGGCGATCCGCTCGACCAGCAAAGCGCGCTCGCGGCTGAGGGCGGCGCGGCGCTCGTAGTCGTCGCGCTCGCCGGCGGCGGCGATCTCGTCCTCGAGGCGGCGCTGCTCCAGCAACAGGAAGTTGAGCTCCATAGCCTCCTCGGAGGCGGGCTCCTCGCGGGAGAGCATCACCAGTTCGGTGATCAGGGCCGCTAGGGCGGCATCGTCGCGCGGCAGATCGGAGGCCGGGTCGTCGGGGTGCTCGCGCAGCCAGGTGGCGGCGCGGAGGCCGGTCGGTGAGAGGTGAGCGTCGGTGAGGCGGGACAGGTACTCGCGGCCCTCGGCCGGTTGCGCGATGCACATCGCCAGCAGCGCCCGCTCGCGCCGCTCGCGCGAGGTCAGCTCGGCGGCGTGGCGGGGCGCCGGCGCGGGTGCGGATCCCTCGCGGCGGCTCGGGGCGGCCATCGCGCTCTCCGGCCCGCCGCTCGCCGGCCGCGCCGCCGTCACCCGCCCCATCACCATCGCCGGCTCCAGGTCGAGCCGGTCGGCGACACGGCGGACGAGGTCGTCGCGGCTTGCCGTCTCCCCCATCCCGGCAAGGATCGGAGCGACCTCGTTCAGCGCCCGGTCGCGCTCGGCCGGCGAGCCAACGTCGGTGCCGTCGAGCACCAGTCCGACCTGGAAAGCGCTCAGCTCCACCGCCTCCTCGAGCAGCTCGCGGAACCGCTCGGCGCCGCCGGTCTCGGCCATCATCTCGGCCGGGTCCTCGCCCGCCGGCATCGCCGCCACCCGCAGCCGCATTTTGCGGCCAGCGGCCACGCGCTGCGCCCGCAGCATCGCCTCCTGTCCGGCGGAGTCTGCGTCGAGCGCCAGCGCAACCTCCTCGACCATCCCCGAAAGGGTCGCCACCTGCTCGCCGGTGATCGCGGTCCCCATCACCCCGACCGCCTCCTCGACCCCGGCCTGGTGGAGCGCCAGCACGTCGGTGTATCCCTCGACGACCACGGCCCGGCCGGCTTTGGCGATCGCCGCCTTGGCCTGGTCGACCCCGTAGAGCATCTGGCTCTTGTGGAAGAAGTCGGTCTCGGCGGTGTTCACGTACTTCGCCCCCTGGTCGGAGCGCATCGCCCGGCCGCCGAAGCCGAGGACGCGCCCACGGCGGTCCCGGATCGGGAACATGATCCGCGAGCGGAAACGGTCGTACTCGCCGCCGCCGCGACCGCGCTGGACCAGGCCGACGCCGCGCAGCTCGTCCACGCCGAACCCGGCTCGCTGGCCACTGAGCAGAATTTTGTCCCAGGCGCTCGGCGCGTAGCCGACGCCGAAGGCACGCAATACCTCCTCGCCGAGGCCCCGCTCGGCGAGGTACTCGCGCGCTTTGGCGGCCTCTTTTGAGTCCCAGAGGTAGCTGGCGTAGAAGGCGGCGGTGCGTTCCAGGAGCTCCTCGAGACGGCGGCGGCGCTGCCGTTTCGCCTCCGCCCGCGGGTCCTCCTGCTCGCGCTCCAGCTCGACCCCGTAGCGGTCAGCCAGCAGCTCCACCGCCTCGGCGAAACCGAGCCCCTCCTTCTCCTCGACGAACTTGATCACGTCGCCACCGACCCCGCAGCCGAAGCAGTGGTAGAGCTTCTCCTGCGGCTCGACCGAGAACGACGGCGTGCGCTCCTCGTGGAACGGGCAGAGGCCGACCCAGCGGGCGCCCTGCCGGCGCAGGTCGGTGTGAGCGGAGACCACCTCGACGATGTCGGCGGTCTGCTTGACCCGTTCCAGGCTCTCGGGGGAGATCAGCGCCATCAGAAACGCGCCTTTTCGGGGATCGTCAGCTCGGTGAACTTGGCGATGCAGAAGCGGTCGGTCATCCCCGCGATGTAGTCGACCACCCGCTGGCGCTCCCCTGCTTCGGGGTCCCACCCCGGCAGCTCGTCGGGGTGCTCGAGGTAGTGACGGAAGAGGCCCCGCATCGTGTACTCGACCCGATCGTGCTCCCGACGCGCCTCCGGCCCCAGGTAGACGCGGTCGAACATGAACTTGCGCAGCCGCAGCATCGCCTTGCCGACCTCCGGGCTCTGGGCGATCTCCTCGCTGTCGCGGGAGGTCTCGACGATGTCGCGGACCAGGGTGTCAATCCGTTGCGAGCCAGTCGGGCCGAGCAGCTCGATCTCCTCCGCCGGCAGGTCGCCGGGCCGCAGGATCCCGGCCCGCAGGGCGTCATCGATGTCGTGGTTGATGTAGGCGACGCGGTCGACCAGCTTGACGATCTGCCCCTCCAGGGTCGCCGGCCGGTTGCCCCCGGTGTGGTTGAGGATGCCGTCGCGCACCTGCTCGGTCAGGTTGAGGCCGCGCCCGTCGCGCTCGAGCACCTCGACCACCCGCAGCGAGTGCTCGTTGTGGCGGAAGCCGGCCCCGCCGGCCTCACGCAACGCGCCATCCAGGGCCTCCTCGCCGGCGTGGCCGAAGGGCGGGTGGCCGAGGTCGTGGCCGAGTCCGATCGCCTCGGTCAGGTCCTCATTGAGGCCGAGCGCCCGCGCCACCGTGCGGGCGATTCCGCAGGCCTCCAGGGTGTGGGTGAGGCGGGTGCGGTAATGGTCGCCTTCTGGAGCGACGAAGACCTGGGTCTTGTGCTTGAGGCGACGGAAGGACTTGGAGTGGACGATCCGGTCGCGATCGCGCTGGAACGGCGTCCGCAGCGGGCTGTCCGGCTCATCGACCTGCCGCCGCGCCGGATAGGACCGGGTGCCGCGCTCGGAGAGGAACTCCCCCTCCCAGGCCTGGATCCGGTCTTCGAAGGTCGCGGTGGCGGGCACCGTCCGATCTTAAGCCGCTGCGCGTAACTGCACATGCGCGTGGTGCTCCAGCGTCTCCCCCACTGCCCGCTCGACCTGGCGCAGCGCCCGCTGCTCGGCGGCCGGCGCCTCGTCCAACGGCTTCGCCAGCGCCTCGACCATGAACCGGTGGGCCGCCTCGGTGAGCTCGAACGACCCGGCTTCGCAACCGGCGCAGACGACCCCGCCGGCGGCGCCGGAGAACCCGGTCAGGTGCTCGGCCTCCCCGCACCGGGCGCACGAGGCTAGCTCCGGTGCGAAGCCCGCGACCAGTGCCAGCTTGAGCCGGAACGAGAGCGCCGTCTCCAGCTCCGCTGCTCCCGGATTGGAGGGGTCGTCGAGCAGCGAGAGGTAGCGGCAGAGCAGGTTGTAGGCGGGCGGGTTGGGCTCGGCGGCGTCGAGTAGCCGCAGCACCGAGTCGCAGGCGCGGGCGCCAGCGGTGAGCGCGGGACCGGAGGAGCGCAGCCGCGGGTAGCCATCGACGGTGGCGACACCGGTCACCGTCAACAGGTCACTCCGCCCTTCGTGGAGGAGGAGATCGAGGCGGAAGAACGGCTCCAGGCGCCCACCGAAGCGCGACTTTGGTTTGCGCACCCCCTTCGCGATCGCGCCGAGGCGACCGCGGGTCTTCGAGTAGAGGTGGAGGATGCGGTCGGCCTCGCCGTA
This sequence comes from uncultured Actinomycetes bacterium, assembly GCA_963832155.1. Classification (GTDB taxonomy): domain Bacteria; phylum Actinomycetota; class Thermoleophilia; order Solirubrobacterales; family 70-9; genus VAYN01. The sequence continues at coordinate 1,679,429 of CAWHTB010000002.1, read as the reverse complement.
GCGGATGCTGCGCAGGACGATCGCCTCGGTCTTGACGGTGGTTCCCGGCATGGCCGACTTACGTTGCCCGACGCGCCGGACGGCGACGTCGGGGACGGCGGCGCAGCTTCACCTGGCAAACCGGGCAGAAGTAGGTGGAGCGGCCACTGACGACGATGCGGGCGATCTCGCCGCCGCAGGAGGGACAGGGCTGGCCCTCGCGGGTGTGGACGAGGAACTCGTCCTGCATCGTCCCTTTCTCGCCGCGCCCATCGCGGTAGTCGTCGATCGAGGCGCCGCCGCCGTCAATTCCCGCTTCCAGCGCCGCGACGACACCGTCGCGCAGGGCGATGAGGTGCTCGGGCTTCATCGAGCCGGCAGGGGAAAGCGGGTGCAGCCGCGCCCGGTAGAGCGCCTCGTCGGCGTAGATGTTGCCGACGCCGGCGACGCCGGACTGGTCGAGCAGGAACGACTTCAGCGGCGCCACCCGTCCCGCAGCCATCTCCCCCAGCGCCTCCGGGGTGAACTCCGGCGAGAGCGGCTCGAGGCCGAGCCGCTCGAAGCGCCGCTCGAGGTCGGCGTTGGCAATCAGGAACGCCTCGCCGAAGCGGCGCGGGTCGGTAAACCAGACCTCGCGGCCGTCGTCGAGGAGGAAACGGGCGCGCAGGTGACGGGCCGAGGTCGAGCGCTCGCCCTCGTACAGCCGCCGGCCCTCGGAGGGGTCGAGCATCTCCTCGCCCTCGACCAGGATCAGGTTGCCGGTCATCCGCAAGTGCATGACCAGGGTGCGCTCGCCATCGAGTGCGAGGAGCAGGTACTTGCCCCGCCGTCCCAACCCCTCGATCGTGGCGCCGCTCACCTGCTCGCCCAACGTGTCAGGCGGCACCGGGCGGGACCAGCGCGCGTCGAGCACCTCCAACGACTCGATTCGCCGCCCTTCCAGCTCCGGCTCCAGCTGGCGGGCGACGGTCTCCACCTCGGGCAGCTCGGGCATGCCCGAGTTCTACTCGATCAGTCTTCGCTGGCCCGCGGGTGCGCCTGGAAGTAGACCTCCTTGAGGCGGTCGCCCGAGAGGTGGGTGTACATCTGGGTGGTGGAGATGTCGGCGTGGCCGAGCATCTCTTGCACGGCGCGCAGGTCGCAGCCGCCGGCGAGCAAATGGGTGGCGAAGCTGTGGCGCAGCGTGTGCGGGCTCATCTTCCCCGAGAGGCCGGCATCGCGGGCGTGGCGCTGGACGATCTTGTAGAGGCCCTGGCGGGTCAACGGGCCGCCGCGGAAGTTGACGAACAGCTTCGCCTCGTGGCGTTCGCCGACCAGCTTCGGCCGCCCGCCGCGCAGGTAGGCGGCGATCGCGGCGATCGCCTGGCGGCCGAGCGGGACCAGGCGTTCCTTTGAGCCCTTGCCGCGGGCGCGCAGGAAGCCCTCGGTGGTGTCGATGTCGGCCAGCTCGAGGCCAATCGTCTCCGAGGCCCGCAGCCCACACGCGTACATCACCTCCAGCAGCGCCCGGTCACGCAGGGTGGTCGGCTCGCTCCCGCGCGGCGCCGCCAGCAGCTTCTGGACCTCGGCGTAGTTGAGGACCTTGGGAAGCTTCTTCGAGCGCCGCGGCGCGCTCAGCGCCGCGGTCGGGTCATCGCCGATCAGCTCGTCGCGGCGCAGGTGCTTGTAGAAGGAGCGGAGGCAGGCCGCCTTGCGGTGGATCGTCGACGCCGAACAGGCCGGGCGGCCCTCGCCGGTGGCCAACTCTGCGAGGAAGTCGGCGACGTCGGCCGGGCGAGCCTGCAGCGCGTCACGGTCGTGGACGGAGAGGTACTCGCCGTACTGGAGCAGGTCGGTGCGGTAGGCGTTGAGGGTGTTGCGGGAGAGGCCGCGCTCCAGCTCGAGGTAGGAGAGGAAGTCGAGGACGAGGCTGGAGAAGCGGGCGTCGGCGGCCGAGGACGCGGGCGCCGAGGACGCAGGTGGTTTGATCGCGACAGCCATGACGGCTGGTTCTCCCCGGGGGTGAACAACCCTTGGAGCGCAAGGGACCCTGCGAACAGCTATCTGGCCAGAAGTCGTCCGGCCGCTAGGGGAGCAGCGAAGAAAAGAGGATCGTCGGCGAGCGATCGGCCCATCGTCGTCATCGGCAGATCCGCAGCCGCGTAAGCCTCCAGTTCCGCTGGGGCTTCCTCCAGGTGATGGCGATCATCGACCTCGGTGAGCTCGCGGTCCTCCGGAACCGCAACGGTTACCGGGGCGAGGAGGAGGTTGAGGACGGTGCGGGTGTGATGGCTGAGGCCGCGGTGGCGGTCGCGGGGGTCGGAGCTGGAGAGGCGGGGGGAGATCAGGGTGGGCATGCCGAGGGAGAGGGCGGCGTGGGCGTTGTCAAGAGCGACCATGCCGCCGTGGCCGAGCTCGGTCTCCGAGCCGATCATCCCCGGGCCGGGGCCGACCAGGACCGCGTCCCAACCGAGCACCGTCGCGGCGGCGTCGAGGGCGCCGACGGTGCTGAGCGCCTCATGCTCTCCACCATATGCCGGGGCGGCGGTTATGTGCCCGCGGAGCAGGCCACGCTCGCGCAGCTGTGCGACGTCCTGCGACAGCGATCCCGGCAACGCGCCTCCGCCGGTCTGCACGTAACCGACCGCGAGCTCTGGCGAGGCCTGTGCGGCGGCCCAGGCGGCCGGCGCGAGGTGACCGTGCAGCGGCAGAACCAAGACGGGCACAGCCCGCCGTGCGGCCTCGGCGTCTTCCTCGCCCTCCCCCACCTCCCGCTCGACCGGCTCGACTGGGTGCTGGAGCGAGCTGTAGTTGAGCTTCATCACGTGCGCCCCGCCGTCCGAGTCAGCGCCCTCGAGGCCGCGGCTGAGGTTGACGTGGACGACATCGAATCCGCCCGAGCCGAGCCCGAGGTCGAGCGCGGCGACATTGACCACGACTTCGTCGTCTACGCGCATCTCCCCCACCAGAGCCCTGTCCGCCCAGGCCGACCTGCGCTCCCCGGCGACCTCGACCACGAGCGGCTGCTCGGAGACGACGGTCCCGCGCCGCAGCTCGAGCCGGCCGCTCACTCGCCGGCTGCGACCGCGACGATCCCCTCGCAGACCTCAAGCATCTTGTCGAGGCTGTGGGCGGGGACCATCTCATCCGCGGTGTGGACGTTGTCGGTGCCGTTGGCGAGCAGGACGCAGTCGAAGCCAGCCAGGCGCAGCGCGTTGGCGTCGCTGCCGCCGCCGATCGCCACCCGCTCCGGCTCCAGGCCGGCGGCTCGCAACCCGGTCTCGGCCAGAGCCAGAGCCGGAGAGGACGGCGGCAGCTTGTAGCCACGAAAGAGCTCTTCGATCCGTACGTCGGCGTCGCAGCCGTGCTCGCTCGCACCCCAGGCGCAGGCGTCGGCGATCTTCCCCGCCACCTCCGCCGCCCGGTCGGTGTCGAGGCTGCGCGCCTCGGCGTGGATCCCGCAGTGCCCGGGGACGACATTGCCGGCGGTGCCGCCGGAGATCAGGCCGACGTTGGCGGTCGTCCCCTCATCGAGCCGCCCCAGCTCCATCCGCGCGATCGCCGCCGCGGCCGCCGCGATCGCGCTGCTGCCGGCCTCCGGCTGGACCCCCGCGTGGGCCTCGACCCCGGCGAAGTCGGCGAGGATCCGGTGCTGGGTCGGGGTCGAGACGACCACCTCGCCAACCGGGCCGGCGTGGTCGAGGACGAAGCCGCACTCCGAGCGCAGCGCCGAGACGTCGAAGGCCTTCGCGCCGCGCAGCCCCTGCTCCTCGGCGACCGTCAGCACCAGCTCGATCCCGACCACAGGCTGCTCGGCGGAGAACCGAGCCGCCAGCTCCATGAAGACGGCGACCGCCGCCTTGTTGTCGGCGCCGAGGATGGTCTCGCCACGACTGCGGAAGACCCCTTCGTCTTCGACCACCTCGACCCGGCCCCGGTGCGGGACGGTGTCGACGTGGGCGCAGAACATCAACCACCGGTCAGAGCGCCCGGGGAGGCGGGCCAACAGGTTCCCCGCCCCCGCTTCCGCTGGACCGGCGGCTTCGTCCTCAGAGACCTCGAGCCCCATTGCCCGCAGCTCAGAGGCGATCGTGTCGACCACCTCGCGCTCCTCGCCGGTCGGGCTGCGGATCTCGCAGAGGCGAACGAACTGGTCGTGCAGCGATGAACTCACAGCCCGAAGGCTATGTGCTGCTCAGCCCGGGCGCCGAACCCCGGCGTCGCGGGTCTCGGCCTCCTCCACCGGCTCCAGCTCCGCACCGTTGGCGGGGCGTGTGCCGGCGTGGTGGGCGGCGGCGCCGACGAACTCGCGGAAGAGCGGCTCGGGGCGGTTGGGCCGGGAGTTGAACTCGGGGTGGAACTGGGAGGCGACGTAGAACGGGTGGTCGGGCAGCTCGACCATCTCGACCAGGCGCTCGTCCGGCGAGGTGCCGCCGCAGACCAGCCCCTCGTCTTCGAGCCGGCGGCGCAGCTGGTTGTTGACCTCGTAACGGTGGCGGTGGCGCTTGTAGATGACCGCCTCGCCGAAGATCTCGCGCGCCCGGGTGCCCTCGTGGAGTTTGACCGGGTCGGCGCCGAGCCTCATCGTCCCGCCCATGTCGGAGACTTCCTTCTGCTCCGGCAGCAGGTCGACCACCGGGAACGGCGTCTCGGGATCGAACTCGGCCGAGTTGGCGCCGTCGAGGCCGGCCACGGTGCGGGCGAACTCGACCACCGCGATCTGCATCCCGAGGCAGATCCCGAGATAGGGGATCGAGCGTTCGCGGGCGATCCGCGCCGCCTGGACCTTGCCCTCGATGCCGCGCTCGCCGAAGCCGCCGGGGATCAGGATCCCGTCGCAGCCCTCGAGCTTCTCCGGATCGAGGTCCTCGGAGTCGACCAGCTCCACCTCGACGTTGACGCCGTGGTGAAAGCCGCCGTGCTCGATCGCCTCGATCACCGACTTGTAGGCGTCGGCGAGCTGCACGTACTTGCCGACGACAGCGATCCGCACCTGGCCCGAGGCGGAGTCGGCGCGGCGCACCATCGCCTCCCACTCGGTCAGGTCCGGCGAAGGGGCATCCATCCCGAAGTGGTCGAGCACGAGGTCGTCGACTCCCTCGGCCCGGAAGACGAGCGGCACCTTGTAGATGTTGTCGACGTCGTGGGCGGAGATCACGCCGTCGACCGGGAGGCTGGCGAAAAGGGCGATCTTGCTGCGGATCTCGCGGTCCAGCATCGCCTCGGAGCGGCAGACCAGGGCGTGCGGCTGGATCCCGATCCGGCGCAGCTCGTTGATCGAGTGCTGGGTCGGCTTCGTCTTCAGCTCGCCCGCATGGCCGACGTAGGGGACCAGGGTCAGGTGGACGAACATGCTGCGTTTCGCCCCCAGATCCGTGTACAGCTGGCGGATCGACTCGAGGAACGGCAGCGACTCGATGTCGCCGACGGTGCCGCCGATCTCGGTGATCACGAAGTCGACCGATTGCGACTCGGCGACGATCAGGATCCGCTGCTTTATCTCGTTGGTGATGTGCGGGATCACCTGCACGGTCGCACCGAGGTAATCGCCGCGGCGCTCGCGCCGGATCACCGAGTTGTAGACCGCGCCGGCGGTGACGTTGGAGGCCCGCGAGGTGTTCTCGTCGGTGAAGCGCTCATAGTGGCCGAGATCCAGATCGGTCTCGGCGCCGTCCTCGGTGACGAACACCTCGCCGTGCTGGAACGGGCTCATCGTCCCCGGGTCGACGTTGATGTAGGGGTCGAACTTCTGCAGCTGGACCCGGAACCCGCGGGAGACTAGGAGGCGGCCGATCGAGGCGGCGGCGATGCCCTTTCCGAGGGCCGAGACCACTCCGCCAGTGACGAAGATGAACCTCGTGTCGCCTTTGTTAGCCGGACTCATGCTCTGCCGAGCGAGTCTAGCCAGCGCAGTGGCGGAACCGAGTCGATGGTCGCCGAAAGAGACCGCAACTCGCCGTAAACGGTGAGCGCCGCGACGACCGCGAGCGCGATCAAGCGGCCGTCGCCGCCGAGCACGGTCAGCAACCAGACGCCGGCGATCGCCCCGATCAGGTTGGAGCCGGTGTCCCCCAGCATCGCCCGCTCGCCGAGGGTGAGCCGGGCGCCGACCAGGACCGGGCCGACAAAGATCCCCAGCAGCTCCAACGGCGCGAAGGTCCAGGCGCCGAGACAGAGCCCGGCCCCGAGCAGCATCAGGCCCTTCTCGGCCCGGCCCGGCCGCAGGTCGAGCAGGTTGAAGAGGTTGGTGGCAAGGATCAAGAGCGCCACGTCGGCGATGTAGCGCCAGGATTCGAGCCCCTGTCCGGAGACGACGTAGGCGGCAAGGGCCAGCGCCCCGACCGCCTTGATCGCCCCGGTCGAGAGCGAGCCCTCGCGCAGTGCCCTGCCGTGGCCGCGCCAGCCCCGGGGCACGCGCCCCTCCGTGCCCTGGCCAAGCGCGTCATCGAGGAATCCCAGGAATGCGACCCCGAGCAGGTAGGGAAGCCAGCGGCGCAGTTCGGGGTCGAGCAGGTCGAGATCCCCGCGGTCATCGAGGAAGGCGAGCGGCGCCAGCGCCACCAGGGCCGCGGTGGCGAGCACCGCCCCGAGCGGAAAGGCGAGCAGGGCGCCGCGGTAGTTCTCGCGGACCAGGCCGGCATCGCGCAGGCCGCGCGCCCCTGCCGGGACCAGCCAGAGCGAGATCGCCAGCGCCAGCGGCAGCCCGACCCAGACGGCTCAGCCCCCCGGCGTCAGCAGGTCCGGCAACAGGCGGTCGGCGCTGCCCTTGAACCCGAAGCTGCCTTTCGCCCTGAGCATCCCGAAGACCAGCGCCAGTTGGCCCGCGCGGAGGTCGACGTCGTCGACGCTGGAGAGGTCGTTGGCCTGGAAGAAGGAGATCGAGGAGACCTCCACCTCGGAGGTCTCGACCCCGACCGCGGGGGTCCGGGTGGCGGTGATGCCGCCCAGCAGCGCGGACTCGAGCTGGCTGGCTTTGGCCCGCTGGACGGGCCCCATGTCCTGCGGCTCTTCGCGGACGACGATGACCCCGTCGAGGGCGCCGAAACTGCCGCTGGCCCGCGAGAAGAGCTGGCCGCGCAGGAGTTCGGGCAGGGTCCCGCCGATCACGATCTGGCGCCCCAAACCGGTGCCGAGTTCGGTCAGCGCGTCGGGATTGCGGCGCAGGTCGGCGAACCGCGTCTTCGCCAGGTCGCCGGCGAGACCGGCGACGTCGACCGGCTCGCGGACGACGCCGACTCCGACCAGCCTCGCCCCGGTCGGCTCGAGGGCATCCTCGACCGCGGCGGTGACCTCTCCGGGTAGCCCGCCGAGGGCGACGATCGCGATCCGTTTCCCCTCCAGCCGGTCGCGGGTCAGCACCGGGTAGACGCGATCGGCGAATTCGTTGGAGCGACCGAGTTCCCCGCTCAGCTCGTCGGCGTTGGAGCGAGCGTCCTGGAGGTTCCCAACCAGGCTGCGCTCGAGGTCGCGGCGGGTGTTGGTGAGGGCGTCGCCGCCAAACTCGGCCCCGACCAGGATTCCGATCGCAAGCGCGAGAAAGACCGCGATCAGTGAGGTGGCGTGGTATCGCGCGCTGTAGCCCATCAGCGCCCGAAGGCTAGATCACCCGCCCGGTCGCCGAGCCGTCTCTATATACCGAGCCAGATCCTCACCTTCAGCCAGAACAGTTCGAAGACGTCGTTGAGCGCCGGCGAGGTGATCACCAGGATCGTCAACAGGACCGCGAAAGCGACCCCAAAGAGGGCGATCGGGGCGAGGGTCGAGCTGGGGTTGTAGAGCCGGCTCACCCCCTTCGCGTCGACCAGCTTGTCGCCAATCCGCAGCCGGGTGAGGAAGGTGGATGACATCCCGCCGCGCTTGCGGTCGAGGAACTCGATCAGGTTGAAATGGGCACCGACACTGACGATCAGCGCCGCCCCCTTCTCGTGCGCCATCAGCATCGCCACGTCCTCGCTGGTCCCGGCCGCCGGAACTGCCGTGTGGCGCAGTCCGGCCGCCTCAAGCCGCTCGCGGCCGGGGGCGCGGCCGTCGGGATAGGCATGGACGATCAGCTCAGCGCCGCAGCGCAGCGCCTCGTCGCTGGCGGAGTCCATGTCGCCGAGGATCAGGTCGGGCTTCAGCCCGGCCTCCAGCAACCCGTCGGCGCCGCCGTCGACGGCGACGATAAGCGGCCGCATGTCGCGGATGTAGGCGCGCAGCGCTTTCAGGTCGCGGCGGTGACGCTCGCCGCGGACGACGATGAGGACGTGGCGGTCTCGGAAGGAAGCGGCGGTATGGGGAAAGTCGACGCTGCCGGTGAGCAGGTCGGTCTCCTGGCGCACGTGGGCGACGGTGTTCTCGGCGAACTCGGCGAGCGCCTCGTCGATCCGGTCGCGGTGTTCCTCCAGCTGCCGCTCCAGCTCGCCCACTTCGAGCACCTGGCCGCACAGGACCTCGCTCTCGCCGACTGACACCGCGCCGCCGTCGATCCGTACCCGGTCGCCGTCGTGGAGCCGCTCGAACAGGTCGGCGTCCGGGGCGTCGATCAGCCGGATCCCGGCCCGCGCCAGCATCAACGGCCCGGCGTTCGGGTAGCGCCCGTTGGAGGAGCTGGAGGCGTTCAGCACCGCCACCGCTCCCGCTTCGATCAGCTCCTCGGCGGCGATCCGGTCGATGTTGACGTGGTCGATGACGGCGACGTCGCCGGGGCGCAAGCGCTTGACCAGGTGCTTGGTTCGCTCCCCCAGTCGCGCCGTGCCTTCGATCGGGGCCTCGGGCCGAGCGCCGTTGCGACGCCCGAGCAGGGCTGGAAGCCGGCGACGACTGGCGGTTGCCACGGGTTCAGGTTAGGCGACTGGCCGGTGGAGCGGCAAGGGCAGTGGGGCAAGTTACTCGTGCATAGGCCCAGTAACTTGCCCCAGCCTGCTCAGGCTGCAGCCAAGAGCTCGCGTGCGTGCCGATCCGCCGCCTCCTCGGACCCAGCGCCGCCGCCGAGCATGCGCCGGATCTCCTCGACCACGCCCTCGCCGTCGAGGCGCTCGACCGTGGCGACCGCGCGCTCGCCGGTGACCTCCTTCTCGAGGCGAAAGTGGACATCGGCAAGCGAGGCGACCTGCGGCAGGTGGGTGATGCAGATCACTTGCCGGTCGGCGCCCAGGGCGCGCAGTCGCTCGCCGACCGCGCGGGCGGTGTTGCCACCGATCCCGGCATCGATCTCGTCGAAGACCACGGTCCCGGTGCTGGCAGCGCGGCCGAGGCCGCTCAGCGCCAGCATCACCCGCGACAGCTCGCCGCCGGAGGCCGCGTCGCGCAGCGGCGCTGGCTCGATCCCGGGGTTCGGCGCGACCCGCAGCTCGACCGTCTCGCACCCCGAGGGCCCGTGACCGTCGGGGTGCGGCTCAAGCACGACTTCCAGTGTCGCCCCCGCCATCGAGAGTTTCTCCAGCTCGGCGGCGACCCGCTCCTGCAGCGGCTTGGCCGCGGCGGCGCGCCCGGCGCTCAGCCGCTCGCCCAGCTCGGTGCGGCGGCGCTCGGCCTCGGCCAGCGCCGCCGCAGCTTCGGCGCCGCGCTCCTCGGCCCCCTCCAACTGCGCGATTTCGGCCCGACAACGCTCCGCATGCGCAAGGACCGACTCGACGCTGCCGCCGTGCTTGCGCTCGAGCCGGTCGATCGCTTCCAGGCGCTCCTCGATTGCGGTCAGGGCGCCGGGATCCGCCTCCACCCCCTCGGCGTACTCGCGCAACTCCGATCCCAGCTCGGTGAGCTCGACCCCGAGCGCCGCTACCCGCTCGGCGATCGCGTCGAGCTGGGGATCGAGGCCGGCGGTGCCCTGCAGCAGGGATTCGGCTCCGGCCAGAGCGGCGGCCGCACCGCCACCGTCCTCCTCGGCGCCGGCGAGCCCCGCGTGGGCGCCGCTCGCCGCCTCTCGCAACCCCTCGGCATGACGCAGGCGCTCACGCTCGGTCGCGATCTGGTCGCGCTCCTCGGGAACCGGCGCCACCTCCTCGATCTCCGACAGCTCGTAGCGGTAGAGGTCGAGGTCGCGCTCCCGCGACCCCTCCCGCTCGCGCAGCTCGGCCAGCTCAGCGGCGAGCCGTCCGCACTCGCGGTGGGCCTCCTGGTAGGAGCGCCGCAGCTCCAGCTGCTCTTCTCCGGCGAAGCCGTCGAGCACGTCGAGCTGGGCCGAGGAGATCGTCAGCCGGCGATGCTCGTGCTGGCCGAAGAAGGCGAGCAGACGGGATCCGAGCAGCTTCAGGTCCGCTGCCGTGGCGGCGCGGCCGGCGACGAAGGCGCTGGTCCGCCCACCGGCCGAGACGCGACGGCCCAGCACGATCTCCTCGGCACCCTCCGGCAACCGCTCTGCCAGCTCGGCGAACTCGGGCCCGTCGAGAAGTCCCGCTGGTAGGTCGAACACCCCCTCGACCCAGGCCTCATCGGCGCCGGGCCGGACGATCTGCGCTTTCGCCTTACCGCCCATCAACAGGTCGAGTGAGTGGGCCAACACAGTCTTCCCCGCCCCGGTCTCCCCGGTGATCGCGTTGAGCCCCTCGCCGAGCCGCAATTCGGCCTTCTCGATCAGCAGCAGGTTCTCGATTCGCAGCTCACGCAGCATGCGGTCTGTGTAGCAATGGAGGCGGACCGACTCTCCCCCTTTTCGCGGTAGATGCGGAGGTACTAGACGGCGAGGTGGCCGAACTTCTCGCGGATCCGCTGGTAGAAGCTGGTGCCGGGTAGCTGGGCGAGCAGACCGACGCCGTCGACGAACCGGACCTCCAGCGCCGCGCCGGCGGCGAGGTCGGCGACGTGTACGCCGTCGACGGCGACGTCGACCGGTTCGCGGCCGGCGGCGTTGCCGACGTGCAGCACGTCGCCCGGGGCGACCACCAGGGCGCGCGCGGTAAGCGAGTGCGGGGAGATGTAGCTGACCACGTATCCCTTCACACCCCAGGCCAGGATCGGGCCCTGGTTGGCGAGGTTGTACCCGGTCGAGCCCGCGGGGGTGGCGGCGACGAGGCCGTCGCAACGCACGTGCCCGACCTCCTCACCGGCGATCCGGTAGCTCAGCTCCGCCACCCGGTCGTGGGGGCGGCGGGCGAGGGTGACGTCGTTCAGCCCCACGGCGACCGTGTCGTTGACACTGACCTCCACCCCGGGCAACCCGACGGTCTCGATCTCGCCGGAGAGCGCCCGCCGGATCCCCTCCTCGGCCGCGTCGCGCTCAACCGCGGCTAGGAAGCCGACGGTGCCGAAGTTCACCCCGAAGACCGGCACCTTGGTGTGGGAGAAGTGGCGCAGCGCGTGCAGGATCGAGCCGTCGCCACCGAGCACCAGGCAAAGGTCGGGATCGGCCCCATCCTCGCCGGCGATCTCGATGCCCTCGGCGGCCTGCCCGTGCTTTGCCAGCTCGTCCTCTGTCGCGACCACACGCCAGTCCAGCTCGCGGGCGACCGCGACCAGCGTCGGCACCGCCTCGGTCGCCGCCGGCGGGTGCGAGTGGGTTATCAGCGCCACCGTCTTCACTTGCCCTCCACCGCCTCGATCGCGGCGGGGAGGTCATCCACGGCCGCTCCCTCGCCCCCACACCAAACAAAAGTCTCGCGATTGCCCTTCGGCCCGGGCAGACCGGAGGAAGCGAACCCGCGCACCGCCAGGCCGAGGTCGGAGGCCGCCCGGGCGATGCCGAGGACCGCCTCGCGCCGGTCGCCGGGATCGTGGACGACACCGCGCCCGACCCGCTCCCGGCCCAGCTCGAACTGCGGCTTCACCATCGCCAGCACCTCTCCGCCGGGCGCCATGCACTGTGCCACCGCGGGCAGCACCTTCCTCAGCGAGATGAAGGAGACGTCGACCGTGGCGAGAGCCGGCGCGAACGGCAGGTCGGTGGGCTCCATCGCGCGCGCGTTCAGCCGCTCGATCACGGTCACCCGCGGGTCCTTGCGCAGCTGCAGGACGAGCTGCCCGTAGGCGACGTCGGCCGCCGCCACCCGCGAGGCCCCCTTTTGCAGCAGACAGTCGGTGAACCCGCCCGTGGAGGCGCCGACATCCAGGCAATCGAGCCCCGAGACGTCGATGCCGAGCGCCTCGAGCGCGTTCTGCAGCTTGGCGCCGCCGCGCGAGACGTAGCGCGGCCCCGGATCGACGACGAGCGCCGCCTCCGGCTCGACCAGTTGGCTCGGGCGCAGGGCCACCGGGCCGTCCTTACCGAGCCTCACCTCGCCCGCCCGCACCGCGCCGGCCGCCGCCGAGCGGGACGGAAACAGGCCGCGATCGGCGAGGACCGCATCGATCCTGGTCTTCTTCATCGCCGAAACGCTACAGCGGGACCCCCCGCTTGACCCATTTATCGACCCTTCAGGTCGGGATGTAACAACTTGTTGACCAGATCCGATCCCATGCGTGATCTGCTGCAAGCCTGGCCTGGCCGCCCCAACCAGGCCCATGCCCCCTATGCAGGGGGTTCTGTGATCGCTCTCACACACAAATCGCACGTATGTTCGTACGCTGTTCAAGGATTCGGAAGGAGAAACCGATGCAGGAGGCACGACAAAGACTTCTTGGTTGAGTCCCGCGCCGTACTTATGGCCCCCTCGCTTCCCACGAGGGCGCCCACGGCACAAACTGGGCTCACCTACCTCCCACCGATCCACATATATAGAGATACATATCTCTCCTCCCTGTAGTAACCCCAGAAACGCCCCTCCTCCCCGGAGGGGCGTTTTCTGTTGTGGAGCCAAATTCGGGCGGTTGACCGCTTTCGATCAAACTCGCTAGAGCGTTCGTGCGCCAGTTGGTGCGCCAGTCAGACACCAAGCGGCCGAGACACTGTCAGGCCGAAAGCTTGCTTCGGTCCTTCTCAACCGGGCCAAGCGACACAACGTCGTCGTCAAATACCGCGTTGATCTCTATATGGCCGCCCAGGGCATCGACGTAGTCGGCAAGCGTGCTCAGATAGAGGTTGTCGCTTCGCTCAATGCGTGAAACGTTCGCCTGGGTCATCCCGAGTAGATCTGCAAGCTGCGCCTGCGTCTGCCCACGCTGCTGTCGGAGTTCGTTCAACCGAACAGCCGCAACAATCGCCCTCTTGCGGGCGTCAATCTCTGCCGCGGCGCCAGGGCGCTTACGGACTTCGTCGCTTAGGTCGCTGAATGCCTTGCCTTGCCTTGCCATGTGCCTGTTTCTCCTTTGCCGTGCCTTGGAGATGCTCGTCATAGATTCGATCTGCTTGCGGGATCATCCGTTTGTAGAAGCGCTTGGTCTTACCCGCCTTATCGCCGCCAATGAGCAAGATCGCTACTCGCTGGGGGTCGAAGGCGAAGAAAATGCGCATCGTCTGCGTGACTCGCAGCTCCTTCATGTTGGAGTGCCGCGAACCCTCTACCGCCCGAATAGCCCTGGGTCAGGCGATCCGCGAGCTTCGCCATGAGCGCGATTTGACCCAGGAAGCCCTGGCGCATAGCGCCGGGATTACGGTCGGGCACCTTTCGAAAATCGAACGCGGCCAATCCAATCCGACCTGGGAAACGGCGGCGGCCATCGCTACCGCGTTAGGTGTGTCGGTGGCCGAGCTGGCGAAGGCGGCGGAGAGGCTCAACGGATAAGGCGGCCAAACTGCACTTGCCTTCTCATTTGAACGCCGTCCTGTCCCCTAGAAACAATCCGCCACATGGAGAGCCGTCACATCGACGCCCTGCGGCGCATCGGCCAGGCCGATGAGTCCTGGTCACTGAGCGGACACCAGCCAACGATCTTTCACCTGTTCCATAGCGGCGGCATGCAGAGCGAAATAGATCATCCTGTCTGGGATTCCTCTTGGGCGACTCCCGCCGAGCAGACGATCGATGATCTGGGCGAACTGGGGTTTCTTCGGGTTCGACCCCACCATGACAAGCGCCGTAGCTTCGATCTGACCATGAGCGGCCGGGAGCGCTCCAAAGAGCTGCGTGTGGATGCGGGGATGCTGAGCGCACCAGCACCTGGAGAAGGCCCGGGCGACCGGAAGACCGTCGCGGAGGAAAGCGCCGCCGCGGCTGCGCTGGAGGTAGAGATGTTCCTCGGTCGGATGGGAATCGACGTCTTCTCGGTCGAACAGTTGGCCGCTGCGGTCGCCAACCCCAAGTTCGACTCGCGCTCTGCCGTGCTCGCCTTGCGCGAGTTGCGAGCAGCTGGAAAGGTTGAACCCCATTCAGGCGGTTGGAGAGTGAGCGGAAGCCGGTTATCGAAATATCACGTGCGTGTCGCGCCACTTAAGGCAGCCGATCAGCTTGGGGGGTCGATCTATGCCTACGACCTCACGAACGAGGAGGTGATCGAACGCTTTGTCGCTCCCTACCAAGAGGGCCAGCCACTCATCGATGGAGACCGCGAGCTAGCCAGCTACCGCAAGCCGAAGATCACCGAATCCGAGGCCGCTGGAAGCGATGCAGTTACGAGAATTGCCCGTAATCTCGAAGGTGGAGGCGAGGCTGACGCTCCCAAAAAAGCTGCGGAGCTTTTCTTCGAGAAGTCGTCTAAAGACGTGACCGCAGATTACATCGACCCCAGCGAACCAGCGACCGTCGATGGCTCTGCGCTGGCGGCCGTGGTGCCGCCTGCCGCGACGGCTGATGGCGAGATCTTCATCGTGCACGGGCATTCGCGAAAGACCGAAGTGGAGTTGTTTCTACGCAACGTCACGGGCCAACGCCCGGTCATCCTCGCCGATAAAGCAGCCAAGGGCCGGACGATCATTGAGAAGTTCGAGCAGGAGTCAGACGGCTCGGGCTATGCGGTTGTCCTTCTCACCTCCGACGACCTCGGCCGCTCTAACGCCGCCCATGAGGAGGAGCTGTTGCCGCGGGCGCGCCAGAATGTGGTTTTGGAGCTGGGCTATTTCATCGGCAAGCTCGGCCGTGACCGGGTTGCCGCGCTTTATGACGACGGCGTGGAGTTGCCTTCGGACTACCGCGGTGTCGAGTTCATCTCCTTCGCTAACGATTGGAAGCTGAAACTGATCCGAGAGCTCAAGGCGGCCGGCTTCAAGATCGACACGGAGGGGATCTAGCCAGAGCTCAGCCGAGCAGCTCGCGGATCTCTTTCTCCCAACTCTCCCGGTGGACAATCCGGGCCAGCTGTAGACCGCCGTGAAGGATCTCCGCCTTGCTTAGTTTCGAGAGATCTTCCCAGTCGCTACCGAAGACGTAGGTGGCATTGCCGTAATAGAGACTCTCCATCACATAGACCTCGCCGTAGCCAAAGGCGAGGTAGCCGGAGAAGCCGGCGCGGCCGACGGCGACAACATCGGGCTGGAACTCCTGCGTCAGCACTTTCAGCCGGCGGGTGGCCACCGGCCCCTTGCGCTCGCCCATCGCATCGATCAACGGTTTCACGTGCCTCCGCAGCTGCGGCCAGGGCATCTCCCCAGGCGGCAAGAGCTCCCAGTTCAGCCGTCTCGTCTCGACCCGAACGTAGTGCTCAAGATCCTCGGTGAGGACTGCAGCCTCGCCAAAGAGCTCCCGGAAGAGGTTGATTCGGTGGAGGAGCGCCCCTTCGTTCGCGGGGAAGAAGTCGAGTGGGTCGGCGGCGAGCAGGAGGCCGCCGTCGGGATCACGCTGGACCTCCAGTTCGACAGCGGGAGCCTCGATTTTGGTCCGGGGGTAGCGCTGGTAGGGCTGGTAGCGAGTGTCGGCCATCCAGGTCCCGTCCCAGAGCTGCCATTCCCAATTGATCTCGCGGTAGGCGGTTTCCATCGGCCTGTCGCGATGGACTTCCCAGCCGCCCTCGGCGTTGAAGGTGCTGACCGGCCCGCCGGCTGCCGGAAGCAGCCGCTCGCCGGGCTCGGGCTCGGTCGCGAAGCCCGCGGCAAGCAGATCCTCGCGGTGTTCGGTGAGGTCGGTGAGACCGATCACCACAGACGCGCCAGGATCGACGTAATCAAGATGCCGTTTAAGGCTCCGAAGTCGAGAGTTACCCCGCAACACCACGAGCCCCCATCCTAGCCATAGCGCGACACCCTTGAGTCGAATTTCAGGTGGACCTTTTCATCGACCATCCGCACTACTTGCCAGCCTGTCCACAAATGCGCGTTTCCGAGCATTTCAACCTGGACCGTCATCAAGCAGAACTCGACTTTGTCGATGTCGACGTCTACGGCGACGTGCCTCTGTACGTTGACCCGCGGGCACTGCGGCTCTTGAACACGTCCTGGGGCACGGAGGCCGTTGCTCTTGTCCAAGACTTCTTCACGGCGGTGCTAGAGGCGATCCGGCATGACGACTCCGCAGAGGGCGTCCGCCTTCTACAGGGACTTCACGAGCCTAATGAAACGCACCTCGGGCTCTCCAAAGGACGAGCGCAGGGAAGTGGACTCGGCAGGGGACTGGCGCGGGCGGTCTACGAATCGCTCTCGGCAAGCGATGCCGTGAAAAGTGAGGGCATGCTTGAGGACCTTGAGGATACGGCGCTGCTGGTGGAAGGGATAGACCGTGATCGGATCTCAGATATCACCACGAACCTGATTCGAGAGCCACTAATTCGCTACACGGAAGAGATCTGCGACTACTACTCAATCCAATTGAAAGCTGGGGTCAGCTCAGGCCCCCTCTGGTCTCCCAGCCAACAGGACTGGGTCCAGGAGTTCGTCAAGCTTCCGGTCACTGAGAAGGGCGGAAAACTGTTGCTCGTTCCGAAGTCGATTGTGCGCAAGAAGATGGACTTCGATCCCGGCAATTACTTCAATAACTACGTCTTAGATTACCTGGCGGAGGCTGAGATCTCGGCCGGAAGCTCGCTCGTTCACCTTCTAAAAGACAAGACGCCACGGGTCTACAAGAAGGAGCTAAAGAAAAAATACGGCAAAGGAAAGGCCGTTGCCGTTGCGATCACCAAGGACCATCCTGAGATCCTTGACGGATTCCGAGCGCGCAAGCGTGATCGTTTTCAGGGTCCGCTTGACAATGAGGAGCTAGCAGGCACTCAAGGAGCGGAACCGCTCGATTTTCAGGCGAGATTGGAGGCGGTAACCAAACTCGCCACAGGGAAATCAAAAGCGACGGCGTTTCATAAGGCGGTTGAGCGACTGCTCAGCGGCTTGCTCTCCCCTGACCTGACCTTTCCCCACAAAGAGTTTCCGATCCACAAGGGCCGCAAGCGAATCGATATCTCCTACACGAACGCGGCGTCGATGGGCTTCTTCGGCTGGGTGTCTAAGCACTATCCGGCCGCGAACGTCGTGGTCGAGTGCAAGAACTACAAAGGTGACCCAGCAAATCCAGAGCTCGATCAGCTCTCTGGGCGCTTCTCGCCAAGCCGGGGTCAGGTGGGCCTCTTGGTCTGTCGCTCCTTCGAAGACAAAGACAAATTCTGGGAGCGATGCCGTGACACTAGGAACGATGATCGCGGCTGGATTATCCCACTAGACGACGATGACCTGACGGAGCTCGTGGCTGCGAGAGAAGCCGGTCCGCACAGCGACGGGCTCTGGTTCTTCTTCAGGAGTCGGTTCGACCGCCTGAATAACTAGCCAACCGACTCGATGGGTGGCTTGCTAAGCAGCCGCCGCCAACGGAGAAGCAACGTGCTGCCTTAGGGCGGTGGCGAACGAATACAGGGCGCCATCGGCCATCGCCAAGTACTCGTAGGCTCGCGCCGGCGACATCTCGCGGACAGGAGCGTGTAGGGCCAAGTTGTGCAAGACGCTCAGGCCGAGTGCAGCGTTAGTGACCTCTGCCGAGACGATTCCTTGCGACTCAGCTTCTCGCACCAGGCCAAGAGCATCGAGGCCGTCGGCGTCAATCTTGACGCCCACCTCCTCCAGGCCTCGTCGGAACGCTTCTCGAACGGCCTCGTAGGCGCGAAGAACTGCCTCTCTAGGGTCCGAGTTCGCAAGGTCGGCGATCTCGGTGCCGAGCAGGCTCGTATACGGCGTTCCTGAATCGCCGGAAGCTGCCTCCGGAAGGGCCGCCGGGCGACTGGATGTTTTAGGCCTCTCGACACCAGATTTAACCTGGTCCCAGGCCAGCTCGAAAGGACCGGCCCGTAAGTGGGTTACGCCACCGGCGATCAAATCGGTCAACAGTCGACGGTAGACCAGGGCAACGATAAGAATCGCGGCCGGCCAGGCAATCTTTGCGATGAATTCAATGAGGCTGATAGGTCAAGGCTAGGAAGACTGCCGGACATGTCTCCCGATGCAGATCAACCGCCTGCAGCCTGCTCCCTGCTCACCTGAGCCGCCGATGGGCGATCTCGTAGAGGGTCTGAGCGCTTGATCCACGCGAGTGATGGCGAACCCCGAACGCGATGGCGCGCAGGGCCATCGGGCGACTCGGATGGGCCACGGCGACAAAGACAGCGCCGAAGCGGCCGTCCGGCCACGGGATATAGGTCTTGACGCAACCTGGAAGCCTCGTGCCGTCGCGGCCTTCAGCCTGGCAGGCCATCAGGCGCGACCTTGGGATTCCACCCTGGCGACGGACCGCTTTGCGGAAGGCCCGGAGCGCGGCGTCTGCGCTACTTGGGAGGTGCTCCAGATCCTTGGCCAAAGCATCGTCGTCAAAGCCCACCGGAAAAACCGGCTCCGCCCCGTATTGAGTCATGACTAGCCCTCGTCGTCGGTCGGCAGCGAGCCGAAGTGGCGGTCGAACTCCTCAGAACTGAGTCGTTCCTCGCCGTGGCGGGCAAGAATTGCCTCCACTGAGGTATCACGCCCCTCCACCGCCTCAAGCGCGGCCAGCGCCGCTTCCACCCGGTCCTCGGGTAGATGATCCAGCATGGCGTGGGCCTTCTCGCGAGTCGTCACGGTCCAAATGGTAGCGGGGCCTCCAGCCTGATTCGCCGCAGGCGGGATCGTTGAGATTTTCATTTGGAGTCTCCTTTCGTTGGGATGGTGCAGCGCCAAGCAGCCGCGATCCGCACGAGCGGAGCGAGGCCGAAGGGCGAGGGAGCCCCGCAGGGGTCGAAGCTCGAGCGGTCGTGGCTAAGCTCAGCAAGCCATCCCGGCGAAAGGAGCGCGAGAAATTCGAGCCGCGGGACCCTTCGCGAGGAGATCGAGCGCATTGCAGGCACGGAATTACGTCAAAACGGCGTCTCGCGATCCGAAATCACTGCACTTCTCTGGCCGATCACCGCACCTGCCCTGTCGCTACGTTCCCTGACCGATACTGCTGCGTTCCCACTGCAGCTTCCACCTGCGCCAATCCCTCGCTCACATCCCTCACGGATTGCCGCTGCTCTTTTCCCCACTCGCCTTCGTCACTCCCGGTCCACCCTCCCGACTAAGACCGGCCTCGCTCTCTCGCCGCTCCGCCCTTCGCAACCTCTCCGCTACACATCACATTCCGGAGTGCATCTGACCCCGGGCGCTCACATCGTGTGGGTGCGGGGTCAGATGCACGGAGGCCTCCAGTTCCGCCCCCGCAAGCGGAGGGGTTGCGAAGGGCGCATTCGCAGCCTTGTTCGTAGCTTCGTTCGCAGCCGTGCGCCAGTGGTGCGCCAGTCAGACCCAAAAACCAGCGGTTCACAGCGGTTCACAGCGGTTTCTATCTGGCTCTAGAAAGCTAAATTTCGACCTCCCACCGATCCACATATATAGAGATACATATCTCTCCTCCCTGTAGTAACCCCAGAAGCGCCCCTCCTCCCCGGAGGGGCGTTTTCTGTTGTGGGGTCGGAAATTTGGCGGGGTCTCGTCAGGCGCTGCCGCGATGGCGGCGAGCGCTGAGGCGCTCTCGCGCGGAGCGGCGTTCGCCCTTCTGCTCGATGTACTTCTGAGCGACGGAGGCGAGCAGGGCTACGAAGACGCCGATGCCGGTGAGGATGTAGAAGATCGTGAAGATCTGGGTGCCGGCGGTAGTCGGGGAGAGGTCGCCGAAGCCGACGGTGGTCAGGGTCACGACCGAGAAGTAGAGGGACTCGATGATGGTCCAGTCCTCAAAGCGCCAGTAGAAGAGCGTCCCCGTGAGCACCAGGGCAGCCGCGACGAAGGGCAGCGCTTTGGTCTCGGGGTCACGCCAAACGCCGGCGACTGCACGCGCGAGCCCGCGGAACGCAAGCGCCAAAGGAACCATGGAGACACGCTTCGCGATATCCATGCGCTTTCCTCGCGCGGCATCGCGGTTCGGGCTTCACAAATTCCTCGCGCACAGCTACCAGTTGCGGTTAGGGTCGTGGGACCATCGAGGCGAAGAGTTCCACTAAGGAACGGACTTCAGGACACCCGCGGATCGTCGCGGCACTGTTGGTCTTGGCCACCCTGATCTCACGTTCTTGGCGATCTTCTCGATCTGGGTCAACCGACAGGCGCTCAACACCGACAACTGGGTCGACACCAGCACCAACCTGCTCCAGAACGAGGAGGTTCAGGCTCGACTCTCCAACTACCTCGCCGACCAGCTCTTTGCCGACGTCGATGTGCAGGCCGAACTGGAACAGACGCTGCCGCCGCGGCTCGCACCGCTCGCCGGCCCCGCCGCCGGGGCCCTGAACCAGCTCGCCCCCCAGGTAGCTCAAAGGGCGCTTGACACCCCTCAGTTCGAAGCCCTCTGGAGTGAGGCAAATCGGACTGCCCATGAATCGCTGCTGAAAATTTTGAACGACGAAGGGTCGGCTGTCTCCACCGGCGGCGGCGAAGTGACCCTCGACCTCAGCGCGCTCCTGTCGCAGATCGGCGGCCAGCTCGGCGGCGGCATCGCCTCGAAAGTTCCCCCCGATGCCGGCAAGCTGACGATCCTCAAGTCCGATGAGCTCTCCTTGGCCCAGGATGTCACCAGCCTGATCAGGCGACTGCCGATCGTCCTCACGCTGCTGGCCCTCCTGTTTTATGGGCTCGCCGTCTACCTGGCCGGCCCGCGCCGCCGCGAGGCGCTGCGCTCGGTTGGCTTCGGCTTCCTCATCGCCGGTGTCCTCGCCCTGGTTCTCAGGCAATTCGCGGGCAACATGGTCACCGACGCTTTGGCGAGCGGCGACTCGGTCAGACCCGCCGTCGACGCCGTCTGGAGCATCGGCACCTCGCTGCTGAGGACGGTCGCCGTCTCGGCGATCACCTTCGGCATCCTCGTCGTCTTCGCGGCCTGGCTTGCGGGGCCAACCAAGCTTGCAACGAACCTGCGTCGCGAGGCCGCTCCCTACCTGCGTGAGCGCCCGGGCGCCGGCTATACGGTGGTCGCGCTCGTCTTCCTCGCGCTGATCCTCTGGGCACCGGTGGCGGCTTTCCAGAAACCGATTGGGCTGATTCTGCTCGCGATGCTGATGGTGATCGGCACCGAGGCCCTGCGGCGCCAGACCGCAGCGGAGTTCCCTGATGCCACCTTTGCCGACGGGCTCGCGGACCGCATGCGGGCATCCGTGCCGGGGCGAGCAGCGCCGCAAGGCCCGGCGAAGCAGACCAAAATCGACAAGATCGAACGGCTCTCGGAACTAAAAGAGAAGGGCGCGCTGACCCAGGAGGAGTTCGAGTCGGCGAAGGCTGAGGTGCTTGGCTCCGGATAGAGCCGTCGCACCGCCGGCTGGTGCGCCAAGAAACACCCCTCCTCCCCGGAGGGGTGTTTTCTGTTGTGGGGCCCGGGGTCGGCCGCTTTCGGTCAAGCGACTAGAGCGTCCTAATCAATTGCCGTTGGCGGAGAAGTGCTGGTAGTCCTTCGGCCAGCTCCAGTTGCCGCCCCACTCCCAGCCGGCGGCGGCGAAGGCAGCCGCTACCGGGCCGCGGCGGTGGATCAGGCCCGGTACCCGCCGGGAACGGTCGGCATACGGCTTGCCGGCGGCGGGCGAGACGTAGCCGGAAGCGGTGACGTAGGGGTTCTCGCGCGGGTTGAGGTCGATCGCGTACCCGTAGGCGTGTTCGGACCAGCGGTCGGTACCGGCGACGACGCGGCAGTTGAAGGCCGAGGTGTTGTCGGCGTCCATGCTGCGATGGTCGTCGGCACCATAGGCGTCGACGAGGCGCATCCGTCGGATCGGGAAGCGGAGCTGGAAGAGGGTGCGCATCACCCCGAGGATCGGCCGGGCCGAGTCGCGGTTGATGACGAGGCGGCCACGGTGGACGCGGCCGTCGAAGCCCCAATGGCTCACCCGCAAGAGCCGCAGGTGGTCGAAGCCGACCGGGCAGCCGCGGTGCCAGGAGACGCCGGTCATCCGCTGCCGCAGCTGCGGCTCGATCGGCGAGACGCTGCCGTGGAAGGGCTCCGCCGAGGCCGTGGCCGGCCCGAGTAGCAGCAGCCCGGCGACGACGATGCTGACGAAGGTTCCCGGAAGCCGTAGCACCGGCCGACAGTAGCGGCGGCGGCGAAAGCGGCGGGCTTCGATCCGCTTGCGAAACACCTCACGCGGGTACCGTCAATTGCACACATCTGTTTTCGAGGAGGCTCCGATGGCCTGTATCAGCCTGACGGGCAAAGAGCGGTTTGCCCCGCACGAGTCGACCGGCGAGACCGTCCCGCCCCACGATCTTCACGCCCGCTTCGATCGGGCCGCAGCCGAGATCAGCGACCAGGTCGTTGCTTGGCGCCACCACCTGCACAGCCACCCGGAGTTGTCGAACCGGGAGACCGAGACGGCGCAGATGGTGGCCGACCACCTGGGTTCTCTTCAGCTCGACGAGGTCCGCACCGGAATCGCCGGTCACGGTGTCGTCGGCGTCCTTCGCGGGGGGCAGGACGGCGAGCGCGTCGTCGCCCTGCGAGCCGACATCGACGCGCTGCCGTTGAAAGAGGAATCGGGCGTCGAGTTCGCCTCCACCGTCGTCGACGACGACTACCCCGGTGGGCCGTACCCGGTCGCACATGCCTGCGGACACGACTGCCACACCGCGATGCTGATGGGCGCCGCCAGCGTCCTCGCCGAGGCGCGAGACGAGCTGCCCGGGATCGTGCTGTTCGTCTTCCAGCCCGCCGAGGAGGGCCCGCCAATTGACGAGGAAGGCGGCGCCCGGGAGATGGAGGCCGAGGGCGCGCTCTCCGACCCGGTGCCGACGATGGTCTTCGGCATGCACGTCACCCCGTACCCAATCGGGGTCGTCGCCTATCTCGCGGGCAACCAGTACGGCGCTTCGGTGCTGATCCGCATCACCGTGCACGGCAAGGGCGTCCACGGCTCGACTCCGTGGGAGGGAATCGACCCGCTGCCACCCGCCGCGGAGATCGTCTCCGCGATGGGCCAGGTCTACCGCCAGATGCCCGGCTACGACCCGCTCGCGATCACTATCGGCCACATCGAGGACGTCGGTCGCTTCAACGTCATCGGCGACACGGTGCAACTACTCGGGACGATTCGCAGCACGGTCGAGCCCGACATGGAGGTCGCCCGCGAACACGTGAAGCGCACCGCCGAGCACGTCGCCGAGGCCTACGGCGCGACGGCCGACGTCGAGTTTCTCCAACCCGTCCCCGCCGTTCACAACACCAAGCCGTGGATCGACGCGATCCTGCCCACCCTCGAGCATGTCGTCGGCCATGACCACCTGGTCAAGGCGCCGCCCGGCCTCGGCTACGACGACGTCTCGGTCTTCGTCAACAAGTACGGCGGCGCCTACCTCCAGCTCGGTGCCCAGGATGTCGAATTACGCTCCGACGGCTCGATGGCCGCGATCCCCGGCGGCCGTGGAATCGCCATGAACCACAATCCCCATTTCTACGCGGACGACTCCGTGCTGGAAACCGGCGTGCGCATGCACGCCAACGTCGCATTCGACCACCTCACGGCCACCATCGTCGTCCCCACTGACGAGAACTGGCATCCCGCATAGGAGCCAACGACGCAGCGCGCCGGCCTCAGAGATCGATGGGTCCACGACTATGCTGCGCGCCATGAAACGGGCGCTTCTGCTGGGGATGCTGCTCGTGCTGTTTCCAGCTGCGGCGCACGGCGCCCTGCTGGCGGACTCCGAAGCTAGAGGCGAGTCGCCGGGGCCGGCCCTTCACGCCTCAGTACTCGTCCCCGCGGCGCCACTGCGGCTCGTCGTGAACGCCAGTCCGGGCCGAGCGCTCACCGTGACCTTCGGGCTTGACTGCTACCGGGGTGTCGCGCACCGCCGCAAGCAGTTCAAGCTGCCTCATCGCACCCCGATCAACCGACGCGTGAGCTTCCCTATCCGAAACCCGGACTTCTGCTTCGTCGATGCCAAGGCCTCATTCAACGACGCGGTGGACGAGGACGGGTGGATCGTTGTGAAGCTCTACGGGAGGGCCGCACTGACGGCACCGCTCCTCAGGAAGGGGATGAGCATTTGGTAGTAACTTCTCCCCGCCTCTTGCACTTCTCCCTATCGCACTGTTAGTTTCGCGATCGGCAGGGATTCTCTGATTAATTGATCTCCGATGTGAGGTCTAACCGGGAGGAACGCCGTGGCCGAGACTTTCGTTCGTCGCAACGCGTGGGACCTGTCCGCCGACGATCCGACCTTGCCGGCTTACGGCAGGGCGGTTGGGGTGATGAAAGAACGGGACGACGACAATCCCACGAGCTGGGCCTACCAGGCGAAGATGCACGGGAGTCCGACGATTCCGGCGGGATCACTGTGGAACCAGTGCGAACACCAGAGCTGGTTCTTCGTCGTCTGGCACCGGATGTACCTGTACTACTTCGAGCAGATCGTCCGGGCGGCTGTGGTCGAGACCGGCGGCCCGGACGACTGGGCGCTGCCCTACTGGAACTACGAACTGGGTGGCGAGAAGGCGACGCTGCCGACGGCCTTCCGGGATCCCGAGAACGAGGACGGCACCACCAACTTCCTCTTCGTCTCCCAGCGCCGGCCCGGCGTCAACCAGGGCGGGATGATCCCGGCACAACTGGCCTCCGCAGCCGCGGCGCTGGCACGGCCGGCCTACATCGGGACGGCCGAATTCGGCGGTGGAGAAGCACCGCCGCACGAACAGTTCTGGGGACAGGCAGGCACGCTCGAGATGACCCCCCACAACGCCATCCACAACGTCCTCGGCGGCGAAGAAGGCTGGATGGCCGACCCCGACCAGGCGGCGCTCGACCCGATCTTCTGGCTCCACCACGCGAACATCGACCGGGTATGGGCTGAGTGGCAGGCGGTGGAAGGCCACGCCGATCCCACCGAGAGTGAGTGGACCGAACAGGAGTATGAATTCTTCGATCCCGACGGCAACAAGGTCTCGAAGACCTGCGCCGAGGTCCTCGACACCGTCGCCGACCTCTCCTACACCTACGACCCGGCGCCCGGAGCAGGCCCCGAGGCTAGAGTTGGTCCGAGCGCTCCGATGCCGGACAAGCCTCCAGATCCGAAGTTCGTCGGTGCCACCAAGGAGCCGGTGACGTTGGTCGGCGAGCAGTCCCGGGTGCCAGTGGAGATCGACCCTCGTGCGAACGAGGAGGCTGCCCAGGCATCGCGCCGGGCCGATCCACGGCACGTCTACCTCAACCTCGAGGACATCGAGGCCGAGCGTAACCCCGGCAGCACCTATGGCATCTACGTGAACCTGCCTGAGGACCCGAGCCCAGATGACCTGGAGCGGCATCACGCCGGCAACCTCTCTTTCTTCGGCATCGAGCGAACTCGCGATCCGCGCGGTGACGAACACCCGCACAACCTGCGCATGAGCGTCGAGGTTGGCGGCCTGCTCGACTCGTTGAGCGAGGGCGGGTGGAACGGCGAGAAGGTCGA
This sequence comes from uncultured Actinomycetes bacterium, assembly GCA_963832155.1. Classification (GTDB taxonomy): domain Bacteria; phylum Actinomycetota; class Thermoleophilia; order Solirubrobacterales; family 70-9; genus VAYN01. The sequence continues at coordinate 1,653,895 of CAWHTB010000002.1, read as the reverse complement.
CGTCACCCTCCGTCCCATCGGCCTCCTACCACCGGAGGGCGCTCCGGAGGAGGTCGCGAGGGAGATGGAGTCGAGCGGCGAAGACCCCCCGGTCCACGTCGGTCGGATCAGCGTCGCGGTCCAGTGATCGCCGGCGTCGCCGGGTCCCTGGCGGCGGACCTCGGCCGGCGCCGCCGGCGGTCGTGGACGGTGCTCCGCGCCTTTGCCCGTCCCTCCACCGTTGCGGTGGGAGCGGCGGTAGCGGTGGCCTGGCTGCTCTTGACCCTGGCGATGACCGGGGTCCCGGCCAACGCCGGGTCCGTGGGCCGGCCGCTGCTCTGGATCTGCACGCCGGGCATGGCCGGCATGGGACCGGGCGGAGGGACCGCCGCCTCCGCCGCGGAGAGAATCGGGTCGGCGTCGCTCGCCGCCGGGCTGCCGATGTGGGGCCTGATGGCGGCCGCGATGATGCTGCCGACGGCACTGCCGGCACTGCGCCACGTCGAGGTCAACAGCCTCTACTGGCGACGCCGCCGCGCCGCGCTCGAGTTCGCCGCTGTCTTCCTCGCGATCTGGGCTCTGTTCGGCGCGCTCGTGCTCGGGCCGCTGACCTCCCTGCTCCCGACCACCACGACGCTCGCCCTCGCCGCCGCGCTCGTCCTGGCGGCGGCGTGGCAGCTGACGCCGCTGAAGCGGCGTGCCCTGCGCGCCTGCCATCGCAGCCAGGCGCTGCCCCCGCGTGGCTGGCGCGCCACCGCCGGGGTCGCTCGGTTCGGCCTGCGCAACGGGGCCGCCTGCCTCGCCTCCTGCTGGGCGCTGATGCTGACGATGGCGGCCGTGGGCTCCGGCAGGCTGGTCTGGATGGCCGGACTCACCGGGGTCGTCGCGGTAGAGAAGCTCAGCCTCAAACCGGTCCGGACCAGCCGCCGCGTCGCCGCCCTGCTCGGCGCCGCCGCGATCGGTTGCGCGGCGATCGCGCTTCTCGCTTAGCTGCGAGGCCTTGAACCCTCCCGCTCCCTCCCGCGTATTCCCGGGGACAGCAACGATTCAGGAGGAAACATGCAGGGGCTTCGCAACCGACTCACTTACGCCAACGTGATGTCGACCATCGCCGTCTTTCTCGTGCTGGGCGGCGCGACCGCGGTCGCCGCTTCCAAGCTCGGCAAGAACACCGTCGGCACCAAGCAGTTGAAGGCGAACTCGGTGACCGCCGCGAAGCTGAAGCGAAACGCCGTGACCGAGGCGAAGCTGAAGGGCCGCGCGGTAACCGAGAGGAAGGTCGGGGACAAAGCGATCACCACGGCCAAGATCGCGGACGGCGCGGTGACCGGCGCCAAGGTGCAGACCGCGACGCTCGGAACCGTGCCGAACGCCGCCACCTTCAGCGGTTACTCCCGCAAGGGAATCCTCCGGGTGGCTGCTAGTCCCTCCCTCGACGGTGGCAACCTCGAAGCTTCCCGGGCCGCTTCCCCCGAGGTACCGCTGCTTTCTGCCGGCCCCTCACCGTCTATGCGAAGTGCTTCGACGCCGCAGGATCGACCCGCAGCCTGGCCTTTATCAAGACGTCCGAAAACGGATCGATCCTCGACAGCCCTGGCTCAGGATTCGAAGGCCCGGACTTCCTCAGCCCGGACACCCTTGAGATCGATCGTGAATTGCAATCTCTAAACCCGGCTCCCAACTCAGCCGCTTACTCTGGGGTCGACTTTGCGGAGTTCACGGCGATGGCGCCGGGCGGCACGGTCATCCGTGGAGAACTCCAGATCGGGGTAAAGAACGGCAACCTGCCCGGTGGCAACGGCATCTACGGCAATGGCAACGGCTGCCTCTTCGCCGGGGAGATGACCGCCCTGAACGGCTGAGGAATTGCGACGGACCAGCTATGGCTGGTCCGTCCCAGGCAGCTCAGCTTGTGCTCGCCACCCATGCTGGGTCGCCACGTAGACGCATACCGGCTGATCCGAGCACTCGGTCCAGCCACCGGCCTTCTCAGACTCCGAGTCGGGAGATTCCCCAACGTATTCTCCGAGGGCCCGTGAGGAGGGAGAGCTGTCGACGACGTCCGGAGCGGCGGCGGGAGAGTCCTTCTGCGCCAGGGCGACGCTCGCGAAGACGGCGATACCGGCGCAGGTGGCGAGAAGGGACAGCTTCAGGATTCGCATAGGTCTTTCTTTCTTTCGTGTCGGTTGCTTGGGAAGGATTCAGGGGGTGTCCGAGAGGGAGTTGGCGGTCCCCGAGCTGACGTAGACGGTGGTGTAGGTGAGGACGGGGGGCTTGGCATCCGTGCTGCGGGGGGAGTCCAACGCCTCGTGCTCGGTGGCCAGGACCTCAGAGGTCCGAGGGTTGAAGATCAGCGAGTAGCGGAGCCGGTTCCCCGAGCTGCTGGAGGTCAGTCCGACGGCCACGCCTCGGCGCCCGATCTCATCGCTCGCCTCCCCCAGGTACTCGATGCCCGGGATCCGCTTGACCGCCTTATAGAGAGCGGCGCGGAGCTCGGGCGTGGCGGCCGGGTTGCGGAGAACGCCGCCGATCGCTTCCAGCATCCGGGCCGCGATCGGAGCGCGCTTCGGGAGCGCCCGGGCGGAAGGGAGAAGCCGGCGGAGCAGCGCCGCCGGTTCGGTCGGGAGGGCGAGAACCGCCTTGTCGGAGAGACCGTCTTCGGAGGTGCCGGGAGGAATCGAACGGACCACCGGACGGTGGGCGCCCTTGAAGATGCTCGGGGAGTAGTACGTCCAAGCCTGGAACCGTGGACCGCCGGCCGCCCTCCACGCAGCCCGGTCGGCGGGGTCGGTGAACCTCGGCGGGAGCTCGACGACACGGACCCTGCCGGAGGTCCGCTCTCCCACCCACTCTCCGCGTATCTCCGACCGGTAGACCCGCCAGGAGCTGCCGCGTGCCTTCGCCCTCTCGAGGGAGGTGGAACGGGTCTTCACGTAGAGGTAAGGCCGGTCGAGCGCAGGCCGAGGTTTCGATGCGGCGGTGTCGGCAACGCGGTCGAGGGCCGCCACGGCCCTGTGATCGCCCACCCCTCCGGGCAGGCTGACGAAGACCGCGAGCGCAATCGCCGTCGCGGCGGCGACCGGCACCAGCACCCGCCTCCGCGCAAGCGTCCCCGCGGCGCGGCCGAGCCAGGACTGGCGACCGCCCACGGGGCGCCGGCGACGGCTTGCGGACCGCTCCGAGGCAAGGATCGAGTGGAGGAGCGCGCTCGCCGCCGGCGCATCGAGGGCCCGGTCGACCTCCTCCGCGCTCACCGGATCGAGCGCGCGCAGCCGCTCGATCAGCATTTCATCGCCGCGCTTCATCGTGCCTCCGCGGCACCCGGCCGTGGTCGATGCAGGGATCCGATGCTTCCATCACCCAGGGAGTGTCCGGTCGCCTCCAGCTCTTTCAGCAGACAGCGGCGAGCCCGGTGGACCCGGACCGAGAATGCGGCCGCCGTGCACCCCACCACCTCCGCGGCTTCCCGCGGCTCCAGCCCATCCCACGCGATCAGGGTCAACGTTTCGCGATCGGCCGGGGCGAGCCTCGCGAACGCGGCGGCAAACGCATCCCGGTCGGCGATGCGATCGGCCACCGGCGTACCGCGATCGGGAGCTTCGACGGCGCCCGGGTCGGAGCGCGGCCCGTCCGGCGCGCGCCGCCTCGCTGAGCGCCTCTGGTTCGCCAGCACCTTCCTCGCCGTGCCGAGCAGCCACGGCAAGGGCTCCTCCGGCACGTCATCGATCCTTCGCCAAGCGACCAGGAACGTCTCGGAGACCGCGTCTTCCCCTGCCTCTCGATTCTCGGCGCGGCGCAAGACGTAGGCGACCACCCGCGGGTAGGTCGTGCTGAATATCGCCTCGAACCGAGCCGCCGCGCTCCCGCCCCGCCGAGTTCTTCCTGCCTTCGCCACTCTCCCAATATGTCCGTAAAGGCGGGGCGCTTTCAGGAGCTAGGACAAGCGTCCGCCGCCGGAGGCTGAACCTGGCCTTCTAAGCGTGCGTACGCCGATGTTCGGGTTCGTACATACGCCGAGACCGGGAAGGAACCGGCTCAATCTGGATTAAACATAGCCGGTATGACGGAACCTGGATTGAGGCCCGTCGCGTATGGGCCCGAAGAAGCCCCGGCGCTCTACTGGAGTCGCGAGCTTCTTCGCCGCGAGCTCGCCACCGGCGAGCAGACCGCCGGTCGCTTCTCCCTCACCGAGGCCACGGTCGACGCCGGCTATGCCTCTCCGTTCCACGTCCACCACGACGACGACGAGGCGATCTATGTCCTCGACGGAACGATCGATCTGCACCTCGGCGACGACGTGCATGAGGGGCCCGCCGGAACCTGGTTCTTCATGCCCCGCGCCATTCCGCACGGCTACGTCGTGCGCGAGGCCGGCCCGGCGCGAATGCTGATCCTGACCGCGCCCGCCGGCTTCGAGCGGTTCTTCCACGACTACGGCCAGCCGGTGGGTGCCGGCCCTCCCGCCGCTCCCGCGATCTCGCGGGAGGAGGGCGAGCGGATCCTCCGCGCCGAGTACGGCATCGAGTTCCTGCCACCGCCAGAGGGCTACCCGACACCGTGGTGATCGGCCGGGAACCGCGGGTGTGCATCGTCGGCGCCGGCGCCGCCGGCATCACGATGGCGAAGACGCTGCTCGAACGAGGGGTGGAGTTCGACTGCTTCGAGCGTGCATCCCAGCTGGGCGGCCTCTGGGCAGAGGGAAGGAGCGACTACGCGGTCAGCTACCGGTCGCTGCACCTCAACAGCTCCAAGCACCAGATGGAGTTCCGCGACTACCCCTTCCCGGACTCCTACCCCGACTTCCCCTCGCGCGCGCAGGTCGCCTCCTACCTCGGGGCCTACGCTCGCCGCTTCGGCATCGACGACCACGTCGAGCTGGGCCGCGAGATCACCGACATCGCGCAGACGCCCGACGGTCGGTGGGCGGTAAGGGTCGATAAGGACGAGCCGCGGAGCTACGACGTCGTCCTCCTGGCCACCGGCCACCACTCCACACCCGACCTGCCCGACGATGCCGGTCGCGGCTTCGCCGGCCAGGTACTGCACTCTCACGACGTGCGCGACGCCGCTGCGTTCGAGGGGCGGCGTGTGCTGGTCGTCGGTTTCGGCAACAGCGCCGTCGACGTCGCCTGCCTGGTCAGCACCACGGCGGTGCGGACATTCCTGTCCACGCGCCGGGGCGCCCACGTCGTTCCCAAGTACCTGTTCGGCCGGCCCTTCGACGAGCTGCCGGCACCACTGTGGCCGCGAGCTCTGCGCTGGGGCTGGTACGCGCTGGCGACACGGCTCACCGTCGGCCCGCTCAAGCGCTACGGGCTGCCGGCCCCCGACCACCGCTTCGGGAGCGCGGCGGTAACGATCTCCTCCGACTTGCTGACCCGGATCGGGCACGGAGACGTGGAGACGCGACCGGCAGTGAAGAAGCTGCACGGGGCGAGCGTCACCTTCGCCGACGGGCAAACCGACCACGTCCAGACGATCATCTACTGCACTGGGTATGCGCCATCGGCGGCGTTCCTCGAGCGTCGTGGCCTCGGTGCCTCCGAAGGCGGTTACCTGCTCTTCCAACAGATCTGGGATCCCCGGTTCAACGGGCTCGCACACGTCGGCTTGGTGCAGCCGCTCGGCGCCTTCTTCCCGATATTCGAGTCGCAGTCGCGAATCCTCGCCGACTGGATCGAGGGCGCATACGTGCTGCCCGAGCCCAGCGTGATGTGGGAGGAGGCCCAGCGCGCGCACCGGCGGCGCCAGCGGCGGTACACCGCCTCCGAGCGCCACGTCCTGCAGATCGACGAGTTCGACTACCGGCGGCGACTGAAGCGCGAGCGCCGTCGCGGCGGGCGTCGCGCCCCGAAGAAGACTCAGCCTCAGGTCGCGAGAACCCCGGCGACCGTCTAGGGCGCTCCGCCCCTGAGCCACTCCCCGATCCGGGCCGAGCCGGTCAGGGACGAGAAATCGCCCTGGTCGCGCATCTCCTCGGCGCTGGCGGCCATCGCCTCCGCCGCCACCCAGGCGAGGCTGCCGCCGACACTGACCCGTTGGGCCCCGGCCTCCACCGCCTCCGCCATCGTCAGCCCCGGGTGGGCGAGCACATTGACGGGACGGCTGAGCGCCGTGCACACAGCGCGGATCTCCTCGCCGCTGCGCAATCCCGGCGCGTAGAGGACGTCGGCGCCGGCCGCCTCGTAGGCCTGCAGGCGGGCGATGGTGTCGTCGAGGTCGGGGTTGCCGCGGATGTGGTTCTCGGCCCGGGCGGTGAAGGTGAACGGGAAGTCGAGCCGGCGCGCCGCCTCAACCGCGGCGGTGACCCGCTCGATCGCCTCGGCGCTCTCATAGATCCGCCCACCGGGATCGAAGTCCTCGATCGAGCCGCCAACCGCGCCAGCCGCGGCAGCTAGCTCGATCGCCCTGGCCGCGTCCTCGGGGTCGGGGCCGTAGCCGTTCTCAAGGTCGACGGAGACCGGCAGCCCACTGGCCTGGTCGACGACGCGCACATGGGCGATCACCTCGTCAAGCGTCGCCTCGCCGTCGAGTCGGCCGAGGGTGAAAGCGAAAGCACTGCTGCTCGTCGCCAGCGCTTCGAAGCCCAGGCCCTCCAACACTCTGGCCGAGCCGGCGTCCCACGGGTTGGGGATCAGGAACGGCTCGCCTTCGTGCAGCGCCCGGAAGCGAGCGCCCTTCTCACTCTGCCTCTCGTCCATCCGTCCACGATAATGCCCCGATGACGCGCAAGCGGGGGCTGATCGCGACGGGGGTGGCCGCATTGATTCTGCTGGCGGCGATGGCGCCATCGGACAACCGAATGCAGGACACCGGCGGCCCGGGGATCATCACCTTCGAGGTCACCGGTGGCAGCGACCGGGCCGACGAGATCCTCGCCGAATGGGGAGACGAGGGCCAGGACGCCGCCCGCGAGTCGCTCTGGATCGACTTCGGCTTCCTGCTCGCCTACGGCGCCTTTCTCACCCTTGCCCTGGCGGCGACGCGCGATCTCGCCAGAGATAGAGGCTGGCGACGACTCGCCGTCCTCGGCGGCGTCGTCGTCTACTTCGGCGCCCTCTCCGCCGGCTTCGACGCGCTCGAGAACATCTGCCTGCTGCTGACCATCGACGGCGCCGGCTCGACCTTTCCCCTCCTCGCCACGGTGTTCGCGAGCTGCAAGTTCATCCTGCTCGCGATCGCGATCGCCTACCTCGTTGCAGGCCTCGTCATGCGTCTTCGGGCCGTTCCTCGCCCGGCCAGCGGCCGGTGAGGGCGGCGAAGCCGGAGCGAGCACCGCGGTCGGCGAAGCCTTTGGCGAGACGGAAGATCGCTCCCTCGAGAGCGAGGGCGCCGACCATCTTCGGGATCGAGACCTGACGGGTATCGGGCTCGGGCGGCTCCTCGTCGTCGATCACAGCCCAGAGGCGCTCGAAGGCCTTCTGGGCTGCGAAGCCGGCCACCAGGCCGGCGCCGATCCCGATCGGTGCGAAGAGGAACTTCATGCCCACAACCTACCCGGCGAGGGCGGAAGGGAAAACGGCTGGGCGCAAGTCCGGCCCGCGTCTCGCGACCCCGACTCTGTCGTGGTCGCGAGAGATCCGTTCCCCTGACGGACCATCCACACATATAGAGATACGCATCTCCCTTGCCGTGGTGTTCCCCAGAAGCGCGACCTACCGGTCAATCGCCTCTCCACCTCGCTGGAGAGATCGCCGCAGGCTAATCGATTGAGCGAATTGATTCAACCCCAATTTCCGGCTAACCGAGAACCGGCTGGCCGGCTGGAAGCGCGGCGAGGACCCGCTCGGCGACCGAGTCCCCGGTGAGGCCCGCCTCGGCCCGCAGCAGCGCCGGCTTGCCGTGGGTCACGTAGCGGTCGGGGAGTCCGATCCGGAGGACGCGGGCGCGCTCTCCCGGCCCCTCCGCAAAGGTCTCCTCGAGGTGCTCCAGCACCGCCGAGCCGAAGCCGCCGGGCAGGACGTTCTCCTCGATCGTGACCAGCAACTCGTGCTCGCGCGCGAGCCGGGTCGCCAGCTCGGCGTCTAGCGGCTTGGCGAACCGACCGTCGGCGACGGTGACGGTGAGCCCGTGGTCGGCGAGGATCGCAGCCGCCTCGCGGGCGACGGTGACGCCGAAGCCGTAGCCCAGGAGCGCGACCCGCTCGCCGTCGGCGAGCACCTCACCGGTGCCGATCGGGATCGCCTCGGGCGCCGAGGGCAGCGTCGCCCCCTCCCCCGCTCCCCGCGGGTAGCGCAGCGCAGCCGGCCCGTCGTGGGCGATCGCCGTGCGCAGCATGTGCACCAGCATTGCCTCGTCGCGGGGGGCCATCACCACGACGTTGGGGATCGGGCGGAAGTAGGAGACGTCGAAGGCTCCGTGGTGAGTCGGGCCGTCGTCGCCGACCAGGCCGGCCCGGTCCATCGCGAAGGTGACGTCGAGCTCCTGCAGGCAGACGTCGTGGATGATCTGGTCGTAGGCGCGCTGGAGGAAGGTCGAGTAGATCGCGCAGACCGGCTTGCCGCCCTGCAGGGCGAGCCCGGAGGCGAGCAGGACGGCGTTCTGCTCGGCGATCCCGACGTCGTAGTACTGGTCCGGGGCGGTGTCGGCGAGCTTCTGCAGCCCGGTCCCACCCGCCATCGCCGCGGTGATCCCGACCACCCGGGAGTCGCGCTCGGCCTCGGCCACGATTGCGTCGGCGAAGACCTGGGTGTACTGGGGCGGCGAGCCGGCGGCAGGCGGCTTCTCCAGGCGCTCCGGCGCGATCGCATCCGGTGAGTCCGTTTCGGTCACCGCGACCGGCTTCTGCGCCGGCTTCTTCGCGGCGGGCTTGCCGTTGACGATCGAGTTGGGCTTCGCCGCGTGCCACTCCTCCATCGTCTGCAGGCCGCCCTCCTCGGCCGGCGCGAAACCCTTGCCCTTGACCGTGTGGATGTGGACGACGACCGGGCGGTCGGCGTCGAAAGCCTCATGCAGCGCCTCGCGCAGGGCGTGAACGTCGTGGCCGTCGATCACCCCCATGTAGGCGAGGTCGAGCTCCTCGAAGAAGAGGCCGGGGGCCCAGTAGGCCTTGATCGCCGACTTGATCTCCGGGCCGAGCCGCTCGATCCGGCGGCCGAGCCCGAGCGGCAGTTTGGTCAGCCGGTCCTCGACCCCCTCGCGGGCGTGGTAGAGGCGCGGGTTGAGCCGGATCCGGTTGAAGTAGCGGGAGAGGGCGCCGACATTGGGGGAGATCGACATCCCGTTGTCGTTGAGCACGATCACGATCGGCGTCTGCAGGCCGCCGGCGGCGTGCAGGGCCTCGTAGGCGACGCCGCCGGTGAGGGCGCCGTCGCCGATCACCGCGGCGACTTTGCCGTCCTCGCCGATCCCCTTGCGCATCGCCTCCTTCAGCCCGACCGCGTACCCGATCGAGGTCGAGGCGTGGCCGGCGCCCATGATGTCGTGCTCGGACTCGGCGATCGAGCAGAACGGCGCCAGGCCCTCGTACTGGCGGATCGTTGGCAGCTCCTCGCGGCGGCCGGTGAGGACCTTGTGCGGGTAGGACTGGTGGCCGACGTCCCAGAGGACCTTGTCGCGGGGGGAGTCGAGCAGGCTGTGCAGGGCGACGGCCAACTCGCAGGTGCCGAGGTTGGCGCCGAAGTGGCCGCCGATCTCGCCGATCGTGTCGATGATGTATGTGCGCATCTCCTGCGCGACCTGCTGCAGCTGGTCATCGTCGAGGCCGTGCAGGTCCGCCGGGCCGGAGATCCCGGGCAGCAGCGGCTCTTGCTCTCTCTCCTCGGCGCCCTGGGTGGGGGGCTTCTCGCTCATTCGTTCCTCGTGAAGATGTAGTCGGCCACGCGCCTCAGGTCCTCCGTCTCCCCCGCCGCCCCGGCCAGGGCCGCGGTCGCCTCGCCATGTGCCTCGGCGGCGAGCTGACGGGCCCGATCGAGCCCGTAGAGGCTGACGTAGGTGAGTTTGCCATGTCTCTCGTCGCTTCCATGTGGCTTTCCGAGCTGCGCGTCGCTCTCGGTCACGTCGAGGATGTCGTCGACGATCTGGAACAGGATGCCCAGCTCATCGGCGAACCGGCGATAGGGCATTGTCTCAGGTTCGCCGAGACCCTCAAGGGTCAGTACGACTGTGACGCTGGAGGAGATCAGCCGGCCGGTCTTCAGCGTGTGCAGGGACCGCAGCCCCTCCGAGTCGTCGACCTCGCCGGTGACGTCGACGTACTGGCCGCCGACCATCCCCTCGACGCCGGTCGCGGCGGCCAGCTCGCCCAGCCCGGCGAGCACCCTGGCCGGCTCCCCGGGCTGCTCGCAGAACAGCCGCACCGCCTCGGCGAAGAGGCCATCGCCGGCGAGGATCGCGATGTCCTCGCCGTACTTCACGTGCGAGGTCGGCTGGCCGCGGCGCAGGTCGTCGTCGTCCATTGCCGGCAGGTCGTCGTGGATCAAGGAGTAGGTGTGGATCAGCTCGATCGCGCAGGCGACCGGGAGGAAGCGCTCGGGGTCGGCGCCAAGCGCGCGAGCGGTGGCGAGGGCGAGCACCGGCCGCACCCGCTTGCCGCCGGCGAGCAGGGAGTAGCGCATCGCCTCCTCGAGCCCAGCGGTGGGCCGGCTGGCGGAGAAGCTGAGTCGCTCCAGGGCTCCCTCGACAAGGGAGCGCAGGTCCTCCGGGTACATCAGCGCGCTGCGCTACCCATCCGCGCCGTCCGCCGCGCTCGCCTGCCGGGCTTCCCGGTTGGCCTCCTCGACCGCCTCAGCCGATAGGTCGGCGGCCTCGGCGGCCAGCTCGGCGGCGCGCTCCTCGCCCGCCCCGTCCCCCTCCAGCTCGGTGGCGATCTGGCGCAGCCGCTCGGCGATCTCGCGCAGGCGGGTCACTTGGCGACCTCGCGCTCGCGGGCAATCGCGCCGAGGATCCCGTTGACGAATTTGGGGGCGTCGGCGCCGCAGTACTCCTTGGCGATCTCGACCGCCTCGTCGATCGCGACCTCAACCGGGACGTCGCGGAAATCGATCTCATACAGCGCCACCCGCATCACGTTGATCTCCAGCGGCGCGATCCGATCGACCGTCCAGCCCTTGGCGTGGGTGGCGATCACCTCGTCAAGCTCTTCGCGGTGCTCGTCCACGCCTTCGGCCAACTCGCGGGTGAGCGGCCGCGCGTCGGCGATCAGCTCCTCGAGCGGACGGCCGGTGACGTCTCGCTGGTAGTTGGCGAAAACCGCGGCACGGCGTTGATCGGATCTGCGCATCTCTACATTCTCGCGCTTCGGCCGGCTGGGCCGGTCAGCGAAGGATCTGCCGTCACGCTCAGGCGCGGGAGACGTACTCACCGCTGCGGGTGTCGACCCGGATGACCTCGCCCTCCTCGATGAAGAGCGGCACCTGGACGATGACCCCGGACTCGAGGGTGGCCGGCTTGTTGCCGCCGCCCGAGGCGGTGTCGCCTTTGAGGCCCGGGTCGGTCTGGGTGACTTTCATGTCGATCGCGCTGGGGACGGCGACGTCGCTGGGCCGCTCGTCGACGAAGAGCACGTCGACCTCGGCGTTGGGCAGGACCCACTGCATCGAGTCGCCGAGCGACTCGCTGGGGATCTCGATCTGCTCGTAGTCGCGGCTGTCCATGAAGACCGCCGCGTCGCCGGAGTCGTAGAGGTACTGCATCTTGCGCGACTCGGTGTGGACCGGCCGGAACTTCTCCCCGGCCCGGAACGTCTTGTCGAGCACCGAGCCGTCCTCGATCCGGCGCAGTTTCGTCCGCACGAACGCCCCGCCCTTGCCGGGCTTGACGTGCTGGAACTCGACGATCTTGAAGATCGTCCCGTCGACCTCGATATGAGAGCCGTTCTTGAATTGCGCGGTGCTGATCAAGGGCTATATGTCTCCTGGTCGCATGAAAGCCGGCGCACAGCCTAGAGGTTGCGGCGAAGCGCTTCGACATCCTCCACCACCGCAACCGCCTCCGCCCGACTAGCACGGCCCCGAGCATGCACGACCTGATTGCGGAGGGCGACCCACTCCTGCAAGCGCTGTCTCAAGGCAGGCTCGATGGGTAGCTCGGGATTTCTGAGGCCTTGCCATGGCCCTCCTCGCCGTCGCATGGGACGCCCAGAGATGTCCGTGCCGTCCGAGGCTAGACGCTGGAAGACGATCTCCAGCTCCGCGACTGCCGCGACCACAGCTGCAGACCACTGGCCAAGCTCGAGAAGGGTTCGCGCGTTGAGACCCGGGTCATACGGGGTGCTCCGCTCCTGGAACCAGCCTTCCAGTGCTCCAAAGAAGCTCTCGCCGTCCTCATCGATTGGCTCAGGTCGCACAATGAAACGGAGTGCCGGGTCAACGGACATGTGGGCGCCAGTTGCGGCAGTGATGACCAGAAGATTCTGGTGGTCGACGGCCTGCAATGCGATGCCAAGCTCGGTTGAGCCAGCTCCGTCACCCATGTCAACCACGGCGTGGCTCGACCGTTCGATGAGAGCCGCAATCGCTGCCAACAGATTCCCGGCACCAGCCTCCACGTCGAACCCCGAAACGGGAACGAAGCCCGCGCGTTCCGCCAACGGGAAAACTTCGGTCTTGTAAAACGGAAGAAGCCGCAGCGGGATTGAAAAGAAACAAAGCCGCGACTCGTCTCCCCTCGGGGTTGACCGGACCTCCTCCAAGGGTGGCTCCTCGGTAAATCGCACCCGGTCGAGCACGTGGCCGCTCCAATGCTCCCCAATCTCCGCCAGTGCCGCGGCGAGGATCTCGCCGTGGTTCTTTGCCGAGCCCGGCAGATTGATCACCTTTATGCCCCGGCGGTCGTATCGAGCTGCAGCCACGGCACTGAGGCCAACGGTGATCACATATGCAATTGGCAGCATCTTTCCAAGACGGTCCCTGAGCGTTGCTTGGAGCTGGCGAAAGTCGGGGTCGTCCAAGCTGTATCCGATGAGGACCGGAACTCGTTCGATCAGAAGACTGGAGACATGCGTCGCTAGCACCGGGTTGCGCAGGAGAAAGCCGTCGTAGTCATCCTCGGTGACGATTAGTTGACTTGGATGGCGCACATCCCCATGCAACTTGACCAGCACGGTCGCACCGCGCCGGGGCGGAAGTGGGAGCTGGTCCTCGGAGATCACCACTTCACACCGCCGATCCACTGCCTCATATCCCCGCTCAAGCAGGAACTCCAGGTTCGTCGTCACGACTCGATCGAAGGGCAAGCGAGCGAATGCCTCGTGCGCCGGACCAGGAATCGCGTCATCCACTCGCAGCTCGAGGGCAAGGCGCTTGATCAGCTCACGACGTTCAAAGATGTGCTCATACGCCGACATTGCGTCCAATGCGTTCACGTACGAATAGCCAGTCACCCCCGCCAAAGACCGACCTAACTCATCCCAAAGCGGCATTTTGCCGTCATCAGGCAGGATTGCGTTACGAGACATGCCCGCGCCGACGATCGGCAGCCAGCGCCCATCGAAGAGCTCCTCGAGGAGCGGCTCAGGAAAGTGTTTGAGGTACTTCATCACTCGCCGTCGCCGGCGGTGCTGGTCGTCAGCCTCGCGGCCACATCTCTAGCGAGAACGCGGTGAATCAGGCACGGCGTCGAGTTCAAGCACATTGGGCAAACAAGACGGTCCGCAAAAGCTCCATGCGTTCCAAGGGGAGAGGGCACAGAATCTAGCCTGAGCTTTGGGCAGGACGGAATACTGCTTACGCTCGCTGCCGAGCTTTGCGGTGGGCGCGTAGGCCGGCTCGTGGGCCGACGGCGAGCCAGAGGCATCTAGCGGGTGCGCCGTCAGAGGGCTCGTTGCGGTAGATCAGACGGAAGCGCGGCTTGCCTTTGTGGGTCTCGATGTCGAAACGGATGCGGCGGCAGTCGGCTAACTCCGGGTGGCGGCCCGCTCCCATCAGCTCGCCAGCGTGCAGATTGCTCTGACACTCCACGAACAACTCGGCGATTCGGCGCTTCAACGCGTCGACTTCCGCTTGTTGGGCATCTCCGGCTCCGGATGGGATCGCCGTCAACTCGGCGATATCGCCCTTGACTCCTTCGGCAAGCTCGACCTTGACCTCGGGAGCGGTTTCTCCGCCCACGATCTACCGGACTTGAATACCGAGCTCGGCTAGCGCCTCGGCACCGTCCTGGGTGCGCTCGGCAGCGCCACTTCGGACCCGCTCGGCGGCAAGAGCCTCGACTTCGTCATCAGCCTGTCGGTCCTGCATTGCTGAGATCTCGCCGCGCATTTCAAGCATCTGAGCTTCGAGATCGATCAGCATCTCGAAAAGCTGCCTGGATTTCGTCCTTGGCAAGAGAGGCACTGGAGGCAGAATACTCCCGCCGTCCGTTGTCTTCGGGGCGTTGGGTGTCGCAGACCTCACGTTTTCGGTGGTGGGCGTCGTTGTTTGGGTGTGGAGAGGCAAGACCTCGAGTTCAGATCGGGCGGGGACGCGTGCGCGGCGTGGCTGTACCCGGCGGCGGGTGGCGCGGCGGCGCCGGTGGTGGTGATGGCGCATGGGCTGTCGGGGACGCGGCGGGATCGCCTCGGGCCGTTCGCCGAGCGCTTCGCGGAGGCGGGGTTCGCGGCGCTTGCCTTCGACCACCGCGGCTTCGGCGACAGCGGCGGTGAGCCGGACCTGTTCAAGCCGCGACGACAGCTGGAGGACTGGCGGGCGGCGATCGCCTTCGCCCGCTCGCTCCCTGGCACCGACCCCAACCGGGTCGCCACCTTCGGGTCCTCGATGGGCGGCGGTAACGCGCTCGCCGCGGCGGCGGCGGACCCACGGGTGGCGGCGGTGGTCAGCCAGGTCCCATTTCTCGACATCGTCCGACAGGCGCACCGCTCCTCGCCCCGTGTCACCGCGCGGATGCTGGTCGGCGCCGTCCTCGGCCGCCAGATGCCGGTGGTCGGCGGGCCGGACGAGGCCGCTTTCATCAACGCCCCCGGCGCGGAGGCGGGCTGGCGCCGGGTGGTCGCGATGGGCGAGGACTCGCGGTGGCGGGACCGTGCCTCGGCGCGGTGGCTGCTCGGGCGGCCCTTCCGGCCGGGGCGCCACGCACGGCGGCTGCACTGCCCCTGGCTCCTTTGCGTCGGTGAGGCCGACAGGGTCGCCAAGCCGGGCCCGGCGATCGCCGCCGCCCGCCGCGCCCCGCTCGCCGAGCTGCGCACCTACCCCGGGGTCGACCACTTCGACATCTACGACGGCCCGGCCCATGAGGCGGTGGTCGCCGACCAGCTCGAGTTCCTCAGCCGTCACCTGCTGGCGGGCGCACCGGCATCGCGAAGAAGCTGAAACTTACGTCTCCCCCGGTCCCGGTCACGGCGATCGTCCTCGCCTGGGGGACCTGGGCGAAGGCCCCCTCGCCGTCGATCCCGTCGGCCGCGCGCAGCATCAGGCCGTCGGCGGCGGTCCCCGGGACGAGGCGGTAGCTGGCTTCGCCGTTGACGATCGCGTGGCGGCTGCGGGCGTGGCCGAGGAACGACAGCACGCGCTCCACTCCTCCCACCTCGACCCCCTCGACTCGTGCCCAGACGACCTCGCGTGGGCCGGGAGCCGGCACCTCGACCGCCTCGCCGGGGCTCGCCTCGGCCGAACCGAGCGGTCGCGAGCGCCCGCACCGGTCGGACGTCCGGGCCAGCACCTGCCAGCGTTCGGTCGAGTGCTCCACCGCGAAGTTGCAGAGCGCCGCTCGCGCTTGTTCGGGCGGGTCCCAGCCGGGGAAGCGGTTGTCGATGCCACGGGTGGGGAACTCGGGGTAGACGAGGCCGACGTTCTCCCGCAGCAGGCGTTCCGGCCCCTCGGGGCTTTCGAGCGCTTCGGAGTTGAGCCGGTCCAGGCGGGAGGTGTAGGCGGAGTAGTTCTGGAAGACGGGCAAGGGTTGCCACTCGAGGTCGTAGGCCCAGGCCACCCCGATCTCCCACGGTTCGATCGCCATCGTGTGGCCGCGCAGGGCGGCGAGCGTGCGCGGCTCGAGCCGGTAGATCGAGGTCATCGTCGAGCGACCGCTCGCCAGCAGGTCGCGCTGCCGGGACGGGCTGAGGATGTTGCGGGTCTGTTCGAAGGCCTGCCTGACGTTGGCGACCGGGTCGAGGTAATTGACCTGGCCCTCGGGACGGACCGGCCACCCGATCGCGACGATTACCGCGACCCCGGCCAGCATCCACTGCCAGCGCTGCTTTGCCCACGGCAGCCCGATCCAGAGGATGCAGGCGGTCGAGAAGAAGAGGCTGAGGTGGGCGGCGTCGGTCCTCACCACGCCCTCCTTGAACACGGTGAAGGCGGCGAGCGCGGCGAGGCCGATCCCCCACCACCGGGCTCGCTCGTCGCGGTAGTTTCCACGGGCGCTCGCCACCACCAGCGCGATCGAGACCAGCACCGCGATCGCCGTCGCCACGGTCACCTTCCACCCGGCGACGTCGGGTGAGGCGATCATCGCCTCGCTGAAGCCGGAGACGATCTCGGAGGTGTTGCGGAGGAAGTCCGGTATCTCCCCCACGCTCTGCCCGGTGAGGAGCCAGAGCACCAACATCTCGACGGCCAGTAGCGCCAGGTAGGCGGCGACCTGCCACCACCGGGCCCGCAGCCCGATCAGCGCGATCAGGAAGAAGGTCGCGATCACCGGGCCGGCCGAGAGTTTGATCAGCACCTCGATCGCCGCGAAGGTCGCCCCTCCCACCACCAGCGCGGCCAGCACGCGTTCGGAGCGCTCCCCTTCCAGCGCCCGCATGCAGAGCAGGGCCGCGACCACGAGCGACTGCTCGACCACCGGCAGCACGGTGACGATCAGGAAGGCGATCGCGAACGAGGGCAGCGGGCCGACCAGGCGCCGCAGCGCCCAGACCAAGGTCATGCAGAGGCCGACGAAGAGAGCGGCGTGGTAGGCGAAGTTGAGCAGCCCTGACCCCTGGTACCAGATGGTCGGTCCGGTCAGGAACCCGAGCGGGCCGTAGGTGAAGACGATCTCGGTGCCCCACTGCAACTGGTCGTGGACCGCCATCGCCAGACCGCCGTTCCAGCTCACGTCCAGCCCGACCGAGGGCGGGTTCATCGTCACCTTCCAACCGAGGAGGGCGACGAGCGCCCCGAGCGCCCAGGTGGGGACGCGTTTAGGAAGCCGGGGAGCCAGGGTCCTTGTCGCCCGCGGTGCTGGTGGTCAGGTTCGCCGCCGCGCCGCCGGTGAGGACGCGGCGAACGAGACCAGGAGCGAGGATGCGGACGATCGCGGCGAGGGCGTAGGGGCGCGGGACGTAGCGCTCCGCCTTGCCGCCGGGGCCGGCCTCGTAGATCGCCTCGGCGACCTTCTCGGGCTTGGAGACCATCCACCGGGTGGCCGCTTTCTCGCGCAGCTCGGTGGCCGGGAAGCCCTCGGTGGCGATATATCCCGGCAGGACCATGCCGACGTGGACACCGTGGGGCTTCTCCTCGGCGTAGAGGGCCTCGGTCCACCCGATCAGGGCGAACTTGCTGGCCGAGTAGGCGCCGGTGCGGGCGCGGGCCACGCGCCCGGCGGTGCTGGCGACGTTGACGATCGCGCTGGGGGCGGATGCGCGCAGCATCGGCAGCAGCGCCTCGGTGAGGCGGACGACGGCGTCGAAGTTGAGCTGCATGTGGCGGTGGACGTTGGCGTAGCCGGCCTCGCCGAAGGCCCCGCGCCAGGAGGCGCCGGCGTTGTTGACGAGCAGGTCGAGGCGGTCGTGGTTCGCCTCGACGTGGGCCCGAACCCGCTCGGGGGCGTCGGCGTCGGTGAGGTCGACGGCAAGGTAGGAGGCCTTGCAGGGGAGCGATTCGGCCAGGTCCCGCAGCAGCTGCTCGCGCCGGGCGACCAGGACCAGCTCGGTGCCGGGCTCGCGCGCGAGCCGCGCGGCGGTCGCTGCACCGATCCCGCTCGAGGCTCCGGTGACGAGGGCAACGCTCACGGCGGCAACAGTATTCGACCGCCCCATCCCAGAGCGGGCAGTTGCAAGGATTGGCCAATGCCGGACGGATCCGAACCTCGCCACCCGCGACTATCCGCGGCCCGGCGTGAGGGCGAGCGGGTGACGCCGCTGGAGCTCTTCTTCGACCTCGTCTTCGTCCTCGCGATCACCCAGTGCACGGCGCTGATGAGCCACCACCCGAGCTGGTCGGGCCTCGCCCAGGGCCTGCTCGTCCTCGGCGTGCTGTGGTGGGCGTGGGTCGGCTACGCCTGGCTGACCAGCGTGATCGACCCCGAGGAGGGAGCGGTGCGACTGGTGATCTTCGGCGCGATGGCGGCGATGCTGATCGTCTCGCTCTGCGTCCCCGAAGCGTTCGAGGACCTGGCGCTGACCTTCGCCCTCGCCTACGGGGCCTTCCGGGTCGCCCACATTGCCCTCTTCATACTGGCAACCGACGATGACAAGGAGTTCCGGCGCTCCGTCATCGGGCTCGGCGTCGGCACCGCCGTCGCGGTCGGGCTGCTGGTCGCGGCCTCGCTTCTCGACGGCATCGCTCAGGGCGCACTCTGGGGTCTCGCCCTATTCCTCGACATGGCCGGCCCCTATTTCTTCGGTGCCAAAGGCTGGAAACTGGTCCCGGCGCACTTCGCCGAGCGCCACGGCTTGATCGTAATCATCGCCCTCGGCGAGTCGATCGTCGCGATCGGGGTCGGCGCCGCCGGCGCCCTCGATTTCGGGATCGGCGCGGTCGCGGTGCTCGGGGTCGGGTTGGCCGCGGCGATGTGGTGGATCTACTTCGACGTCGTCGCCCTGGTCTCGGCCCGGCGGCTGGCGGCAGCCGAGGTCGGCCGCGTGCAGAACGAGCTGGCCCGCGACTCCTACTCCTACATCCACCTGGCTCTGGTCGCCGGGATCGTCCTCGTCGCCCTCGGGATGAAGAAGGCGATCGGCCACTCCGGCGAACACCTCGACGGCGTCATCGCCTTCGCCCTGCTCGGCGGCGTCGCGATCTACCTACTCGGCCTGGTCGGCTTCCGCTACCGCCAGGTGCACACGATCAACCGCCGGCGCCTCGGCCTGGCGATCGTGCTGCTGATCCTTGTGCCGGTCGCGACGGAGATCTCGGCGCTCGCCGTGATCGCAATCGCCGACGTGCTGATCTGGGCGATGATCGCCTACGAGCACCGCGGGTACGGCGAAGGCCGTGGACAACTGCGCCGGGAAGCCGCCACTGGGCACCTCGTTTCTACTGAGTAAAGCCGGGCAGAAACGCGACCGAATTTTCGGCATACTGCGCAGCCCCTTGTCCGCAACTCCTTCATTACTCGACAAACTTCTGCGAGCCGGGGCTCCGTCCGGCTATGAGGGTCCGGCCGCCGAGATTTGGCGCGAGGCGGCCTCCTTCGCCGAGCTGAGCGTCGACGGGATCGGCTCCTCGATCGCCCGCGTCGGCGACGCCGCGCCGCTGCTCGCCGTCGTCGGCCACATCGACGAGATCGGACTGGTCATCACCCACATCGACGAGAAGGGCTTCCTCTGGTTCGCTCCGGTCGGCGGCTGGGACCCCCAGATCCTGGTCGGGCAACGGGTCGAGGTGCGGGGCAAGGACGGGCTCGTGCCCGGCGTCGTCGGCCGCAAGCCGATCCACCTGCTCGAAGCCGACCAGCGCAAGAAGGTGGTCGAGCTGAAGGGCCTGCATATCGACATCGGCGCCGCTGGTCGCGACGAGGCCGCCGAACTGATCCGGGTCGGCGACCCGGCGGTGATCGCCGCCGAGCCGGCCGCGCTCGCCGGAGAGCGCCTCGTCTCCCGGGCTATGGACAACCGCCTCGGCGCCTACGTGGCGCTGGAGAGCCTGCGCCGCGCGCATGAGGGCGGCGGAATGAGCGGATCCTTCGCCGCCGTCGCCGCCGTGCAGGAGGAGATCGGCCTGTTCGGCGCTCGCACCGCCGCCTTCCAGGTCCGCCCCGACCTCGCGATCGCCGTCGACGTCACCCACGCGACCGACGCACCCGGGGTCGAGGAGAAGGAGATCGGCACCCACCCGCTCGGCTCCGGCCCGGCAATCGGCCGTGGCTCCACCCTCTCCCCCAAGGTCTTCGAGCTGCTGGTCGAGACCGCCGAGGCGGAGGGGATCGAGTACTCGATCAGCGCCAGCGGCCGCGGCACCAGCACCGACGCCGACGTCCTGCAGATCTCCCGCTCGGGGATCCCCACCGGCCTGATCTCGATCCCGCTCCGCTACATGCACTCGCCGGTCGAGATGGTCGACCTGCGAGACGTCGAGGCCACGGTCGAACTGCTGGCGGCCTTTGCCGCGCGGCTCACCGCCGACATTGACCTCAGCCGCTGAGCGAAGCGCCCCCGACAGCGCTCAGCTGTCTACGAAGACCTGGTTGCGGCCGCCTGCCTTGGCCGCGTAGAGGGCGGCGTCGGCGCGGGCGAGCAGCTCCTCGGTGTCGATCTCTCCGGGTTCGGAGACGGCGACGCCGATGCTGACCGTGACTTCGACGCCGACTGGCCGCGCTCTGGGCACCTCGTGGCGCAGCCGCTCGGAAATTTCGATCGCGGCCTCGCGGCCGGCCCCCGGCAGGATCACCAGGATCTCCTCGCCGCCAACCCGGTAGATCGAGTCCCCGGCGCGCAGGACGGCGCGCATCGTGTAGGCGACGTCCTGCAGCACGGCGTCGCCGGCGGCGTGGCCGAGCCGGTCGTTGACCCGCTTGAAGTGGTCGAGATCGCAGAGCAGGAAGGCGTGCGAGAGGCCCTCCGCCGGCTGACTGGGCTGGCCCTCCAGCTCGGCCAGGCGCTGCTCGAGGGCGTTGCGGTTGTAGAGGCCGGTCAGGGGGTCGAGGGTGGAGCGGCGCCGGTGGGAGCGGTCGGACTCGACCAGGGCGCCGGAGAGGATCACGGTGCTGACGATCAGGGCTACCGCGGCGACCAGGGTCTGGCGGTGGTCGATCGCGGCGCCGGGATCGGGCAGCACCGCGCTGGCGAGGAACATCGCCAGGATGAAGGCGGTCCCGTAGACCATCCCGCGCGGCTCGAAGCGGAAGCCGAGGGTCACCGCGGGCAGCGCGAACCAGACCAGGACCGGGCTGGTCGACTTGCCGGTGATGAGCACGGCCGAGGCGAGCAGGATCGACATCGACGCCCAGGCGGCCGCCACCCAAACCTCCGGGTGCGCGCTGGCCTGCATGAAGCGGTCGGCAATCGCGAACCCGGCCAGACCGGCAGCCATCGGGATTGCCCACAACCACTCGCCCGAGGTCCCGCCGAGGGCAAGCGCCAGAGCGAGGATCCCGAAGCAGGCGGCACGGTAGGGACGCACCCGCTGCTCCATGTCGAGCAGCCGCTCGCGGCGCGCCTCCTCGTGGATCGAGACAAGCGTGTCGGCGCCGCTCCTCGCGGCCGCGGGGGGACGGACCGGGCGCCTGAGCGTTTCGGTGATCGAGCTCACGATTGGCCATCGACCCGTCGCGCGCTTCGCTTGAATCTGCACACCGGCGGCCCGCCGCCCAGGCACGCCTGGGCTACTCGACCAGCTGCAACTCCTTGGGCAGCGAGCTGAGGTTGCGGTGGCCGTCCCCGGTGACCACCACCAGGTCCTCGATCCTCACCCCGAACTCACCCGGCAGGTAGATGCCCGGCTCGACCGTCACCACTTCACCGGCGGCGAGGACGTCGTCGGAGCGCACCGAGAGCCGCGGCGCCTCGTGGACCTCGAGGCCGACCCCGTGGCCGAGGCCGTGGCCGAAGCGCTTGCCGTAGCCGGCCGCGTCGATCGCCTTGCGGGCGACAGCGTCCACGGCTTCGCCGTTAGCGCCGGCTTCGATCGCCGCGAGCGCCGCCAGCTGCGCTTCGCGCACCACCTCGTAGACCCCGCGTGCCATCTCGCCCGGCTCGCCGGTGGCGAAGGTCCGGGTGCCGTCGGAGCAGTAGCCGTCGAGCTGCGCCCCCATGTCGAAGACGACCAGCTCGCCCTTGCCGATCTCCCGCTCCCCCGGCTCGCCGTGCGGCAAGGCGCCGTTGGGGCCACCGCCGACGATCGCCGGAAAGGAGGGGTCGCCGCCGAGCTCGCGGATCCGCGCTTCGGCGGCGCGGGCGACGTCGCGCTCGGTGCGCCCGGACAGGCCGCGCTCCAGGCTCCAGAGCCAGACCTGGTCGGCCAGCTTGGCCGCCTCCCCGATCGCCTCCAGCTCGCCCTCGTCCTTGACCCGGCGCAGGCGGTCGATCAGCCCGCCGGCCGCCACCGGCTCAGAGCCGTCCGCCAGTTTCCCCTTCAGTTTCTCCAGCATGCGGACCGGCATGTGCTCGTCCTCAAAACCGAACCTGCCCTCGATCCGCTCAGCGATGCCGGCCAGCCAGTCGCTCTCGACGGTGACCGTCTCCCAGCCATCGACCTCGGCGGTCGCCCGCTCGGTGTAGCGGAAGTCGGTGAAGAAGAGACGGGTGCCAGGGCCGCAGAGGCAGGCACCGTTGGTGCCGGTGAACCCGGTCAGGTACCGGACGTTGACCAGGTCGGTGATCAGCACCTGGTCGAGCTCGCGCTCGCCGAGCAGCGCCTCCAGCCGGTCCCCGCGACCCCGCATCAGGCGCTCGCGCCCAGCTCTCGCGCCAGCGCCTCGAGCGCGTCGCGGTAGCCGTCCGCGCCCTTGCCGGAGATCTTCGCCAGGACGAGGCCGTCGAAGACCGAGAGCTTGCGCCAATCGTCGCGCGACTCGACGTCGGAGAGGTGCACCTCGACCGCCGGCAGGCCGGCGACGTCGAGGGCGTCGGCGATCGCGCGGCTGTAGTGGGTCCAGGCGCCGGCGTTGACGATCGCCGAGTCGGCCAGGTCCGGCAGCCGGTGCAGGTACTCGACGAACTCACCCTCGTGGTTGGTCTGGAAGAAAATCGGTTCCAGGCCCAGCTCGCGCGCCCACTCGGCTATCCGCCGCTCCAGCTCGGCCAGCGAGAAACCGCCGTAGACGCCGGCGTCGCGGCGCTCGAGGATGTCGAAGTTGACCCCGTGCAGAACGGCGACGCGGTTGCGGGTGATGCTCATTCGACCAGCTCCTCCACGGCCGCCCGCACCCTAGCGGGGTCGACCAGCTCCCCCGTGCGGGGCTCTCCGGGCTCCGACAGGAGGACGAAGCCGACGCCTGCGGCGGTGCGCTTCTTGTCGCGTTCCAGTGCGGCGAGGATCGCGTCGAGGTCGATCGCGGAGTCGAGCCTGACCGGCAGGTCGTGCCCGCTGAGGCTCGCCTCGCACTCCTGGCGCAGCTCCGGCGCCTCGGAGAGGCGCAGCGCCGCCAGCAGGCCGAGCCCGACGGCCTCGCCGTGGCGGTAGCGGGAGTACCCGCTCGCCGCCTCGATCGCGTGGCCGACGGTGTGGCCGAGGTTCAGCGCCTGGCGCAGGCCGGCGTCGCGCTCGTCCGCGGCCACCACCTCGCACTTGTAGCGGGCGCAAGAGAAGACGACATCGTCGAGGTCCTCGGGGTCGAGCGCCTCGATCGCCCGCACCCGCTCCCAGAGCGGACCGCCCGCGAGCAGACCCGTCTTAAGCGCCTCGACGAAACCGGCCGCCAGCTCCTCCGCGGGCAGGGTGGCGAGGGTGCCCGTGTCGGCGATCACAGCCGCCGGCAGGTGGTAGGCGCCGGCGTAGTTCTTTCCCTCGGGGAGGTCGACGCCGGTCTTGCCGCCGTAGGCGGAGTCGACCTGGGCGACCAGGGTCGTCGGCACCTGGACCACCGGGACACCGCGCTGGTAGATGTGGGCGCAGAAGCCGGCGAGGTCACCGACGACGCCGCCGCCGAGTGCGGCGAGGTGGTCGGCGCGAGTCATCCCCGTCCGGGCCAGCTCGCTCAACACGCGCTCGGCCTCAGCCATCGACTTCGCCTCCTCCCCGGGCGCGACCTCGACGGTGGCTGCGAGCGGTGCCAGCCGATCCGCGTAGTGGGGGCCGACCGTGCGGTCGGTGACGCAGAAACGGGCACCCTCAAGCGGCCACCAGCCGGCGTCGAGGAGGCCGCAGCCGACGAAGACCGGGTACTCGCCCGAAGCGCTGGCCGCCCAGAGCAGCTTGGTGCCGGCGGGAAGATCGGCAAGCGTCTGGATCGCCGGCAGCGCCCGCGAAACGACGTCGCGGTCGCTCGGCGTCACGACCGCGTCGGTGAGCTCTTCGTACAGCGGCTGGCGCTCGGCCATCAGCCGCTCGACGTCCTCGGCGCTGGTCGCCAGCGGCCGGTTGGTGTTGGCGATCCGGCGCCAAGCCTGCTCGGCGCTGAGCTGCAGCCAGACGACGATGTGGCGGTCGAGTGCCGCGCGGACCCGCTCGGAGAGGACGCTGCCGCCGCCCAGGGCGATCGCGCCGCCGTCGGCTCGCTCGAGCAGCTCCCCCACCACCTCGGCCTCGCGCGCCCGGAAGGCCTCCTCGCCGTCCTGCTCGAAGGCCTCGGTGATCGGCTTGCCCAGCTCCGCTTCCATCAGCTCGTCGATCTCGGTCGTCTCCAGGCCGGCGGCGCGGGCGGCGCCAAGCGCCGTGCTCTTGCCGGCGCCCATGAAGCCGATGAAGACGATCGCCGGGCGGCTCACCGGGTCAATCCCGGAGGTCGATGCGCTTCTTGTAGGCGTCGACGGCGGCGTGCACGTCGTCGATGTGGTCACCGCCGAACTTCTCCCGGTAACACCGGGCGAGGGTCAGGCAGACCATCGCCTCGGCGACGACGGCGGCGGCCGGGACCACGGTGGAGTCGGTGCGCTCGCGCAGCGCCTGGGCCGGCTCCTTGGTCTCGGTGTCGACCGAGCGCAGCGGCTTGGTCAGGGTCGAGATCGGCTTGATCGCGGCCCGCACCGAGAGTGGCAGGCCGTTGGTCATCCCGCCCTCGAGGCCGCCGGCGTGGTTGCTCTCGCGGTGGTAGCCGCGCTCGGCCGACCAGAAGATCTCGTCGTGGGCCTCCGAGCCGGGCCGGCCGGCGACGTCCCACGCTTCCCCGATCGCCACGCCCTTGACCGACTGGATCGAGGCGACGGCGCCAGCGAGGCGGCCGTCGAGCCGGTCTTCCCAGGAGGTGTGGGAGCCGAGCCCGGGGACGAGGCCGAAGGCGAGGACCTCGAAGCTGCCGCCGAGGCTCTCGTTGGCCTTGCGCAGCCGGTTGATCTCCTCGACCATCGCCTTGCTCGCCTCGGGGTCGAGGCACCGGACCGGGTCCTCGTCAACGGCGGCGAAGTCGGCCGGCGTGGGATCGTCGCGCTCGGGCGCCCGTACCGAGGCGATCTGGAGCACGTGGCTGTGGACCTCGACGCCGAGGGCGGCGAGAAAGCCGCGGGCGATCGTGCCGGCGGCGACGCGCGCCGCCGTCTCGCGGGCGCTGGCGCGCTCGAGCACGTTGCGGATGTCGGAGTGGCCGTATTTCTGGGCGCCGACCAGGTCGGCGTGGCCCGGCCGCGGCAGGTGCACCTCGTCGGGCTCGAACCCCTCGACCGGCCAGGGGTTCATCCGCTCCTCCCAGTTGGCGTAGTCGCGGTTTGCGACCAGGACCGCGATCGGGCTGCCGAGGGTGCGGCCGTGCCGCACGCCCGAGCGGATCTCGACGGTGTCGGTCTCGATCTTCATCCGGCCGCCGCGGCCGTGGCCGAGCTGGCGCCGCGCCATGTCGCGGTCGAGCGCCTCGCGGTCGAGCTCCAGGCCCGCCGGCATGCCCTCGACGATCGCCACGAGCCCCGGCCCGTGCGACTCCCCCGCGGTGGTGAAGCGGAACGCCGTCATCGCGCCAAGGCTATAGGCGCCGCGAGTGGCGAGTTGACCCGGTCATAGCCGGACTAAGTCGCCACTCGTGGGTCATCCCCGGGCAGCGGCGCGCATCGTCTCGATCGGCGGCTCGCGCCCGGTCCAGATCTGGACCGAGAGGGCGCCCTGCTGGACCAGGACCTCGAGCCCGTCGACGACGGTCGCGCCAGCCGACGCAGCGGCGCCCAGGAGCGCGCTCGGCTCGTTCCCGTAGACCATGTCGAGGACCGTCTGGCCGGCGGTGAACCGATCGGCCCGCAGCGGCAGGTGCTCGAAGGGGTCCTCACCGCCGAGCCCGGCGGCGCTGGTGTTGACGATCAGCTCGTAGGTGGTCTGGTCGGGATCGGCGACGGGGGTCCCCCCCAGCTCTGCGCAGATCTCCTCAGCGCGGGAGGCGGTCCGGTTCCAGACCTCGACCGTCGCTCCCTCCCCGGCCAGTGCCCAGACCGCGGCCCGCGCCGCGCCCCCGGCGCCAAGCACCAACGCCCGTTGCTTCCGCGACGATCCCGGCAGCGCCGCCAGCAGCCCGCCCGCGTCGGTGTTGCGGGCCTCAACCCGACCATCGTGAAAGATGAGCGTGTTGGCCGCCCCGATCTCCCGCGCCGCGCCGCTGGGGGTGTCGGCAAGCGCCAGCGCCGCCTCCTTGTGGGGGACGGTGATGTTGGCGCCGGCGAAATCGCCGGCAGCCATCTCGCGCACCGTCGCCTCGAAGCGCTCCGGCGAGGCCTCAATCGCCTCGTAGGACCACTCGCCGTCCAGCCCCAGCTCCGCCAGCGCCGCCGTCTGCATCGCCGGGGAACGCGAATGCGACACCGGGTAACCGATTACCGCCAGCCGGGGCACGTTCTATTCCCCGCAGGTACTCGGCTGGTTGCCGCCGGCCGCCTCGCGGGCGTCTTCGTAGCTCTGGACGTCGCGTTCGAATTCCGCTTCGGTCTCCGAGAAGGCCAGCTCGTTGCACCCGTTCGGGTCGTTGACGTAGAAGACGAAGTCGGTCTTGGCCGGATGCGCCGCCGCCTCGATCGCCGCCAGGCCCGGGCTGTTGATCGGCCCCGGCGGCAGGCCGGCGTTGGTCCGCGTGTTGTAGGGCGAGTCGGTCGCCAGCTCGGATTCGGTCAGCGGCTGGGTGTAGTTGCCGACCGCGAACCGGATCGTCGCGTCGATGCCCAGCGGCATCCCTTCGCTGAGGCGGTTGTAGATCACCGAGGCGACAAGTTTGCGCTGGCTGGGGACGCCCGCCTCGTCCTCGACCATCGAGGCGATCGTGAGGACGTCGTACACGGTCAGATTTTTCGAGCTGGCGTATTTCATGTCGACGCTCTTGATCTGGCGCTTGAAGTCCTGCAGCTGCAGCTGGACCAGGTCGGCGACCGGTGCGTCCGGCTTCAGTTCGAAGGTGTTGGGGAAGAGGAACCCCTCGAGGTCCTTGGCCCCCTTGCCGCCATATTTCGCCGGGTTCAGGTATTTGGAGCGGATCGTCGCCTTGGTGTAGGCGCCGGGGACGCCGGCTTCCTCCACCAGCTGGGCGGTCTGAGCGCGGCTGTACCCCTCCGGGATGGTGACCGTGACGATGCGCTTGACCGGCGGCTTGGAGAGCGCCTCGATCGCGGCGCCGTAGCTCATCCCCTCGGCGAGGGTGAAACGGCCGGAATAGATTTCGGAGCGCTTGCCCGCCAGCGTGACGCGGATCTGGAACAGGGTCGAGTCGTCGACTACGCCCCTCTCGGTGAGCAGGTCGCCGACTTCGCTGATGCTGGAGCCCTTTGGGACGGTCACCGCGACCCTGCCGGTGCCGTCGCCGTGGAACGGCTGGAAGAGCATGACCAGGAACCAGGCGACGAAGAGCACGGCGATCCCGGCGAAGATCCGGAACGGGTGCCTGCGCAGCGCCCCGAGCACTCCGCCGCGCGTCGGGCCATCGCCGCTTCCATTCCGGCTCCAGCGAGCGGCTGCCGAAGCGCTCCGCGCCAGTGCTGGGTCCCCCTCGTCAGGCGCCGGTGGCGGCGGCTCCTTGGGCTCGGGATCCTCGTCCCAGAACTCCTGCTCGGGGGTGCGCGGCGGTTGTGGGGGCTCGGGCGGAGGCGGCGGTGGGACCTGCTCGGCCTTCGGCTTCTCCTCCGCCTTCTTTGCCTCGCGCTTTTGGCGGCGCTCTTCGCGTTCCTGACGGCGCTGCTCGCGCTCGCGGGCGGCGGGGTCGTCGGGGTCAGCGAAGGGGTCGCCGGTCCAGTCCTCGCTCACAACTCCTCCTCCTCGGCGGCCACTACCGCCAGGTAGTCCTTCAACAGGTGCGCCGCGGCGATCGAGTCCCGGGCGGCGGTCGCCCCGGCGCGGCGGCTGGCGTCGGCCATGCGGCTGGTCAGACGCTCGTCGTAGGTGACGACTGGGACCGGCAGGATCGCTTCGAGTTCGCCGCAGAAGGTGCGGGCGAGGCCGGCCTGGCTGCCCTCCTCGCCGCTGAGGTGGACCGGCAGCCCGACCACGACCCGCTCGACGCCGTGCTCGGCCACCAGCTCGGCGACCGCGCGGGCCTCCGGCGGCTCGATCGTCGGCAGCGGCGTCGCCAGGGTGCCGCTCGGGTCCGAGAGTGCGCACCCGATCCGCACCGTGCCGTGGTCAAGGGCCAGCACCCGCATTCTCCCTAGCCGAGCTCCCGCTCGATCGCGGCGCGGGCCGTGGCCAGCGCCTCGTCGAGCTTCGAAGGATCGCGACCGCCGGCCTGGGCCATGTCGTCGCGACCGCCGCCACCGCCGCCGACCACGGCAGCCGCCTCGCGGATCGTCTCGGCGGCGGAGAGCCCCCGCGCCACCGCGTCCTTGGAAAAGAGAGCGACGAGGCCGACCTTCTCCCCGTCGGCGCCGCCCAGCACCACGGCCGAGGCACCGCCAAGCTTCGACTGCACGCGGTTGGCGAGGTCGAGCAGCACCTTCGGGTCGGCCGGCCCGGCCTTCGCCCCGACCAGGGTGATCCCGCCGTTGGAGCCGGCGCCGAGGTCCACCCCGGCCCCGGCCAACCGGTCGGCTTCCTCGCCGATCGCCTCCGCCTGCGCCCGCTCCTCGCCGGCGCCAGCCTCGCGCAGCTGCTCCGCCGCCCGGCGGGCGGCGCCGACCGGGTCCTGGGGACTGCCGAGCAGGGTGCCGGCCTCGCGCAGCTGCGCCTCGCGCTCGCGGAACCAGTCGATCGCGGCGGGCCCGGTGAGCGCCTCGACCCGGCGCACGTTGGCGGCGCTGGAGCCCTCGGAGGCGATCTTGAAGATGCCGACCTCGGCCGTGTTGGCGACGTGGGTCCCACCGCAGAGCTCCCGCGAGGCCCCCTCGACCTCGACGACCCTGACCCAGTCTCCGTATTTCTCACCGAACAGCGCCATCGCGCCCAGCGCCTCCGCCTCGGCGCGCTCCATGTTCAGCCAGCGCACCGGACGGCTCGCCTTGATCCACTCGTTGACCCGGTCCTCGACCGCGGCCAGGTCCTCGGGGCCGAGCGCCTGCCCGTGGGTGAAATCGAAACGGAGCTTGTCGGGACGGACCGAGGAGCCGGCCTGGCGCACGTGGGTGCCGAGCCGCTCGCGCAGGGCGGCGTGCAGCAGGTGGGTCGCGGTGTGGTTGCGCATCGTCGCGTGGCGGGTCTCGCGGTCGACGACAGCCTCGATTTGGCCTTCGGCCCGCGGCTCGGCGGCGAGCAGCAGCGCTTGGTCTTCACCGAGCCGGTAGACGTCCTTCACCTCGACCTCGTCGCCGTCCACCCGCAGCACGCCCGAGTCGGCGACCTGGCCACCGCCCTCCGCGTAGAAGGGGCTCTCGTCGAGCTTGGCGAGGAAGGAGCCGTCGATTGCCTCGACCGCGGCGATCCCGGTCGAGACCCGCAGCGTCTCGTAGCCGACGAACCTGGTCGGCGCGGCGGCCGCGGCGAAGGCGGCCACCCGCTCGTGACTGTTCTCGGAACCGTGCGCAGTGGCGGCGCCCACGCGGGCGCGCTGGCGCTGCTCCTCCATCAGCTCCTCGAAGCCGGAGTCGTCGACCGAGAGCCCCTGCTCAGCCAGCAACTCCTTGGTCAGGTCATAGGGGAAGCCGTAGGTGTCGTGCAGCTTGAAGGCGTCGGCGGCGTCGATCCAGGAGGTCCCGGCCTCCTTCGCCTCGGCGACCAGCCGCTCGAGCAGCTCGGTGCCGCGCTCCAGGGTGCGGCCGAAGCCCTCCTCCTCGTCGCCGACCCAGCGGCCGATCTGGTCCCGCTCAGCCACCAGCTCGGGGTAGGCGTCCCCCATCAGCTCGATCGTCAGCTCGGCGAACCGGCCGAGCCAGGGGGATTCGAGGCCAAGCGAGCGGCCCTGCTGGATCGCCCGCCGCATGATCCGGCGCAGGATGTAGCCGCGGTCCTCGTTGGAAGGGACGACCCCGTCGGCGATCAGGAAGGCGGCGCCTCGCGAGTGGTCGGCGACGATCCGCATCGCCCGCGTCACCGCCCCACCCTCGGAGTAGGAGCGTCCCGACATCTCCTCGGCCAGGTCGATCAGCGGCCGGACGTGGTCGGTCTCGAAGACCGAGGGCACGTCCTGGAGGATCGCCGCCATCCGGTCGAGGCCCATGCCGGTGTCGATGTTGCGGCTCGGCAGCTCGGTCAGCGTCCCGTCCTCCGCCAGGTCGTAGCTCATGAAGACGTGGTTCCAGAACTCGAGGAAGCGGTCGGTGTCGTCGCCGGGGCGCTCGTCGGCGCCGCCGAAGGCCTCGCCACGGTCGAGGTAGAGCTCCGAGCAGGGGCCGCAGGGACCGGTCGGCCCGGCCTGCCAGAAGTTGTCCTCGCGGCCGAGCCGGACGATGCGCTCGTCCGGGACGCCGGTGGCGCGCCAGATCTCAATCGCCTCCTCGTCGGGCCCCAGCCCCAGCTCCTCATCGCCGCCGAAGACGGTCACCCAGATCCGCTCCGGGTCCATCCCGAAGCCCTCGGTGGACAGCTCCCAGCCCCACGGGATCGAGTCGGCCTTGAAGTAGTCGCCGAAGCTCCAGTTGCCGAGCATCTCGAAGAAGGTGAGGTGGCGGGCGGTGTTGCCGACCTCCTCGATGTCGGTCGTGCGGAAGCACTTCTGCACATCGGCGAGGCGCGGCGCGGGCGGCTTCTCGCGGCCGAGGAAGTAGGGCTTGAACGGCTGCATGCCGGCCGTGGTCAGCAGCACCGAGGGGTCGTGGACCGAGGGGACGAGCGAGGCCGAGGGGACGATCCGGTGCCCGCGCTCCTCGAAGAACGAGAGGTAGGTGTCGCGGATCTCCTGGGCCCTCATGTGAGGAAGCCTAAATATCCGCGGGAATCGAGGCGGTGCGTCCTACGGGTGGTCGGTGCCCAGCGCCGCCCCTACGGGCCGCGCATCGCTTCGCCGCTGGCATCGCGGAGAATGCCTTCGAAGGTCGCGGCGTTTTCTTCGGACCCGGATGGAAGGCCAAAGATCGCGTTGACCAGCGGATTCACATATGCGGCGGCGACTCCACCGCAGCCTTTCGCTTCGGGCAGCGCGTAGGTGCCGTCGACGACTTCGATGCCGGTGAGGGTCACGATCGTCCCTTTCGGGTTGAACGAGATTGCGCCGGGGGTGCCGGTGAGCGCGCCGCTGGTCCCGGTGCTCAGTTCGAGCTGGACCGGTTTTTCGTTGGAACCGATGTAACAGTTGTTTCCGAGGATCGGGTTTTCGAGCTTGATCTTCACCGGCAGGCCAAGCGCGGTCCCTTCTTCGTTGAGGAGGTTTTCGAAGCTCAACTCGATCGCTGTGGCCGGTTCGGCGAGTTCGATGGTCGCGTTGACCCCGGTGAATCCTGTTTCGACCAGCTCGTTGAACCATTTCTGCAGTTCGGGGGGCCACGAGGTGGGGGCGGTGCCTTCACCCAGTCCGCCCGGCACGGGCTGCGGCGTTTTCGAGAGCGTTTCGCCGTTTATGGCGCCGTGGAACTTGTCTTCGACAGCTTCGCCTGTGTAGCCGCCCTGCAGGACGATCGGGTTGACCACCGGGACGGCTTTTTTCCCGAGCGAGTAGGAGCCGCCGTTGAAGGTCCAGTAGACGCAGTCGGTGATTTCGACGTTTTCCCACGGGCATTTGAGGAACTGTTCGAATTCGGGTGTCGGCGTCGCTGAAGCGACCGGTGCGAACGCCAGGGCAGCGAGTGCCACCGCGGTGACGATCCCCACCGCGCGCTTCCCGACGATCCCCATGCGCTTTCTGAATCCCATGACGGGGCAGCCTCGCAGCCGCCGCGTCATTGATCAAGTTTTCTCTCGCAATGTTTTCTATCTCGACGAAGAGGGCGACTGTGGTCCCTCCGACCGAATTGCGCGCTCAGGCGGCGGCGATCGTGCCGTGGCCGACGATCGTCTCGCCTTCCATCAGCACAGCGGTCTGGCCGGGAGAAGCGCCGGCGAACTCCTCGCCGAGCGCAACCTCGAGCGCCTCGTGGCGGCCGCGGCCGGCGGCGCCGACGCTGGCCGGCAGGGCGCGCGAGTGGTAGCGGAGCCGGACCGAGTCGACCCGGGTGCCGTCGCGGTGAAGGACGGCGTCGCGGATCCGCACGCTGCGCGTCTCCAGCTCCTCCCGGGCGCCGACGGTGACGGTGTTGGCGGCGGCGTCGGTGGCGAGCACGTAGAGCGGCTCCGGCGCGGAGACGCCGATGCCGCGGCGCTGGCCGACGGTGAAGTTGTGGTGGCCGCGGTGGCGGCCGACGGCGCTCCCGGAGCTGTCGAGGACGGAGCCGGCGGTGTCCCGGAGACCGCCGTGGCGGCGCAGGAACCGCTGCTTGCCCTGGCCCGAGAGGAAGCAAAGGTCCTGGCTCTCGGGCTTGCGGGCGACCGCCAACCCGTGGCGGGCGGCGATCTCCCTCACCTCGGGCTTGGTCAGATCGGTGAGCGGGAAGCCGAGCCGCCCCAATAGCTCGGGCGGCAGCGCCGCCAGCATGTAGCTCTGGTCCTTGGCGCCGTCGGCGGCGGCGGCGAGCAACGGGCCGTCGGGGTCCTCGACGATCCGCGCGTAGTGGCCGGTCAGCAGGTGCGAGGCGCCGAGCCGTTCGGCGAGGTCGACCATCGCCGCGATCCTGACCTCGCCGTTACAGAGCACACAGGGGTTGGGGGTGCGACCGGCGGCGTAGCCGGAGACGAACCGGCCGACGACGCGGCGGCGGAATTCCTCCTCGAGGTCGAGGGTGAAGTGCGGGATGCCGAGCGAGTGGGCGAGGGCACGGGCGCCGAGCACCGCCTCCGGCGAGCAACAGGCCTTGGCGCCATCGGTCTCCGGGTCGGCCCAGAGCTTGACCGTGACACCGACCACCTCGGCGCCGCGCTCGCGCGCCAGCAGTGCCGCGACGGCGCTGTCGACCCCTCCCGACATGGCGACAGCGACGCGCTCGGCGAATCCGGGATCGCCCTCGCCCGATTCACCAGCCACGGCGGTGGCGGACAAGGTCGCGCTCGCATCCTCGTCCGGTGACGCAGCCAACCGCTTGTCCGATGCCGCCGCCGAGGCGAGTGCCCGGTGCAGGGAGTCGGTGGCGAGCTGGGCGGCGTGGCGCTTGGCCGGCGTGAGACCGCCGATCGCCTCATCGACATCGTCGATGCTCAGCCTCGCTGCCTCCAGGACCGGCGCACCGTCGACAATCTCGGCGACCGCCGCAGTCGCGGCGCGGGTCGCCCCGCATCCCTCGGCATCGAAGCTGACCGCAGCGACTCGCTCGTCCTCGATCGTCACCGAGATCCGTGAGAGGTCTCCGCAAGCCGCTCCCCCAGCCGCTCCGGTGAAGGCACCTTCGGGCACCGGGCCGCACCGGCTCTCGTCGCCAAGGAAATGCTCAAAAAGCTCCCTCTGCATAGGTCAAGGGTAATGGGAGGAAGCCAACATGCTTCTCAGATCCGCCGCGACGGCCTCGGGGTCGTCTCGCAACTGGCGCCAGGTGATCCGGGCCGTGCGCCACCCCTCGGCCTGGAGAATCCGGTCCCGCTCCCGATCGGACTCGAACGCCACCGCGGTCCCGTGCGCCGCCCGCCCATCGAGCTCGATCGCGAGGCGGCGATCCCGCCAGAGGCAGTCGACTTTGAAGAAGCGGCCACCCGCCGCGAGCGGCGCATTCAGCGCGGGCCGCGGAAGCGAGTAAGCGTCGAGGAACGCGACGAAGTCCTCCTCGAAGTCATTGACTGCGATCCCACCAGGTGCCTTCTCCGCCAGGAGCTCCCGCAGGGTTGCCGCGCCGCGGGCGCGCGGGTGCCGCTCCAGCAGGTCCGGGATCGAGAGGCGATCGGTGAGCCCGCGAACCTCCGCCTCGTTAATTGCCCGCTCCAGCTGCCGCCTCCGTCCCAGCACCGAGGCGAGATCAAAGATCGTCCGGTGGACAGAGGTCACCGGCAGCCCCTCCACCACGTCGCACTCATCGGGCGGGAGAGCGGCCCGGTGGCAGACGATTCCCGGTCGAGGCCGAAATTTCCCCGGCCTCGTCACTTCCGGCCAGATCGAAGTCCGGGGCACCAGCCCCCAGAGTTGCCCAGCGGTCCGGTGGCTGAGCACGGCCCCTGGCCCGCAGGCAAGCACCGCAGCCATCCACCGTCCCTCGGTCGTGAGAGCGGAGTGACCAACCGCGTAGACACCTTGGTGGACGTGGTGCAGCGCGCCGCGACGCAATCGACCCTCGACGGCGCCAGGACCCAGGCCAAGGGCGAGCAATTGACGGCGGCTGACGACACCGTGCTGGCGACCCGCAAGGTCAGCAATACCTTGATCCAGCGCAGGACGAGGACTGCATTTTCCTTCCATATGAATGGAAATGCAGTCCTCGTCGGGCACAAGGCGATCGTTCCCGACGAAAGCGCACGCGTGGTGCGCAAGACGTGCCAACTCTGAAACCGGACTGAGGAGAAACACAACGTTGGCGCCCCGCCCGCGCCCGGTGGTACCTTTGGCCCAAGGCTCGAGCCCGTACGAGAGCCGTCTCACCGTTTGACCCAACACAAACGGCACGGGAGCTGAAGTCTCCCCTCCCCTTGGGGTCGGGAGCAGGCACCCACCTTCACTTGAAGGGATCAAAGCCAGAGGCGGCAACGGCGGGCTGGAGCCCGTCTTGATCGGCCGCCCGGCCGCCGCCGAACCGCCCGGGCCAGGGCGCGCCTAGTACTCGTCCGCGTCGAGGTTCGAGAGGTGCAGCTCGGCTTCGCTCCAGCGGTCACCCGGGACCCGCAGCGCAATGTCGCCGCGGCCGAAGCGGTCGAGCGGCCAGTCCGCCGTCAGCGCCGCCTCGATCCCGGCCTCGGCCAGCGCCTGGTGCCAGGCCCGCGCCGTCCTCAGCTCGCCGAAGTCGCGCACGACCTCCCAGTGGTCGAATGTCGGGTCGTCGACGTGGACGGGGGTCTGCCCAGGTCCGGGTCCCGAGCGCCACGAGCGTGGAAGCCAGTCCCGGAGGGCCACTTAGTGCCCCGCGAGCTTCTTCTGGTGAATCGAGACGCCGAGCTCGCGCAGTTGCGCGGCGTCGACCGGCGCCGGCGCCCCAGTGAGGGGGTCGAAGCCGGACGCCGTCTTCGGGAAGGCGATCACATCGCGGATCGTCTCGGCGCCGCTGAGGCGCTGGACGATGCGGTCGACGCCGTAGGCGACGCCCCCGTGCGGCGGCGCGCCGAAGCGCAGCGCCTCCAGCAGGAAGCCGAAGCGGGCCTCGGCCTCCTCGGGCTCGAAGCCGAGCGCGGTGAAGACCGCCCGCTGGACCTCCGCGTCGCTGATCCGGATCGAGCCGCCGCCGAGCTCCTGCCCGTTCCAGACAAGGTCGTAGGCCTGCGCCCGCGCTGACCCGGGATCGTCGGGGTCGAACTCGCCCTTCGGCGCGGTGAACGGGTGGTGCAGGGAGTCCCACCGGCGCTCGCCGGCGTTCCACTCCATCAGCGGCCAGTCGACGATCCAGAGCAGCCGGTTCTCGTTCTCGTCGATCAGGTCGAAGCACTCGGCGAGGTCAAGCCGCATCTGGCCGAGGACCGCGTCGGTCACCGTTCGCTCGTCGGCGACCAGCAGCAACAGGTCGCCCTCCTCGGCCGCGAGCCGCTGGTTGAGATCGGCCAGCTCGCCCTCGCTGAGGAACTTCGCGGTCGGCGAGCGCCACCCCTCCCCCTCGCGGAAGGCCCAGACCAGCCCCTTCGCCCCCAGCTCCTGGGCGCGGGCGATCAGCCCGTCCAGCTCCGAGCGCGGCATCTCCCGGCGACCGGCGTTGATGCCGCGGATCGAGCCGCCGCCGTCGAGCACCGAGCGGAAGACCTTGAACTCGGTCTCGCGCAGGGCGTCTCCCAGGTCGACCAGCTCGAGGCCGAAGCGCAGGTCGGGCCGGTCGGTGCCGAACCGTCCCATCGCCTCGTCGTAACACATGCGCGGAATCGGCAGCTCGAGCTGGGGGCCGCCGACCCGCTCGAAGACGTGGGAGAAGAGACGCTCGTTGAGGTCGATCACGTCCTCCCCGTCGACGAAGGACATCTCGATGTCGAGCTGGGTGAACTCGGCCTGGCGGTCAGCCCGCGTCGCCTCGTCCCGGAAGCAGCGGGCGACCTGGTAGTAGCGCTCGAACCCGGAGACCATCAGCAGCTGCTTGAACAGCTGCGGGGACTGCGGCAGCGCGTAGAAGGAGCCCGCCTGCTGACTGCTGGGGACGAGGAAGTCCCGCGCGCCCTCAGGAGTCGAGCGGGTCAGCATCGGCGTTTCGATATCGACGAAGCCCTCGGCGTCGAGGAACTCCCGCATCGCCGCGACCACCCGGTGGCGCAGCATCAGCGCCTCGCGCATCTGCTCCCGGCGCAGGTCGATGTAGCGGTGGCGCAGGCGCGTGTCCTCGCCGACCTCTCCGGCGTAACCCTCGACCTGGAACGGCGGCGTCTCTGAGTCCGCCAGCAGCGCCGCATCGGTCACTTTCAGCTCGACCTCCCCGGTCGGCAGCTCCGGGTTGACCGTGTCCTCGGTGCGCCGGACCACGGTCCCGGCCGCGGTCAGCACGTCCTCCGGGCGCAGCTTGTGGGCCAGCTCGAATGCCTCGCCCGAGCTGTCGGGGTGGAAGACCAACTGGACGATGCCGGTGCGGTCGCGGAGGTCGATGAAGATCAGGCCGCCGTGGTCGCGCCGGCGGTTGACCCAGCCGGCGACGCGCAGCTCGCCCTCGACCCGCTCCGGCAGGACATGGCCGCACCAGGTATCGCGGTAGCCGTTCGCGCGCAGGGCAGGGAAGGCCGCGGCGGCCTCCTGGGTCGACTCGATCACGATCCTCCTCCGGTCATCTCGTCGACCAGCTTGGCCATATCGGCAGGGCGCTGCTCTCCGGAGGCCATGTCGCGCAGCTGAGCGGAGCCGTCCGCCTCGAGGATGAGGACGCGCCGGGCGCCGATCCGGTCGGCGTGCTTGAGCTGCCCCTTGAGACTGCGCCCGGCCAGGTCGGTCTCGGCAGAAAGCCCGGCGTGGCGCAGCTCGGCGACCAGGACCGCCGCCCGCCGCCGCTGGCCCTCGTCGGCGACGGCGATGAAGGCGTCGCGCCCCGCCGCCGGCTCCTCTTCGTCGAGCGCGAGGAGGATCCGCTCGATCCCCGCGGCCCATCCCACAGCCGGCGTCGGCGGCCCACCGAGCTGCTCGACCAGGCCGTCGTAACGACCGCCGCCGCCGACCTCCGACTGCGCCCCGAGCTGATCGCAGACGAAGGAGAAGATCGTCCGCGTGTAGTAGTCGAGCCCGCGGACCAGGGTCGGGTCGATCTCGTAGGCCACCCCGGCTGCGTCGAGCAGCGCCCGGACCTCGGCAAAGTGCGCGGCGTCCTCGCCCTCGAGGCTGGCGACGATGGTCGGCGCGCTCGCCATCACGCCCTGCGTGCCCTCGTGGTCGGAATCGAAGGCGCGCAGCGGGTTGAGGTCGATGCGCTCGCGCACGTCCTCGGACAGCTCTCCCTCGTGCGCGCGGAGGTGCGCCTTCAGCTCCTCGAGGTAGGCCTGCCGCGACCCCAGCGAGCCGAGGCTGCCGAGCCGCAGCTCGACCCCCGGGACGCCCAGCTCGGCGAGCAGGTCGGCGAGCAGCATGATCACCTCGGCGTCGGCGAGCGGCGAGTCGGTCCCGATCGCCTCGGCGCCGAGCTGGTGGAACTGGCGGTAGCGGCCCGCTTGCGGGCGCTCGTGGCGAAAGAACGGCCCGAGGTAGGAGAGCTTCACCGGCTGCGCCAGCTTGTGCATGCCGTGCTCGAGGTAGGCGCGGCAGATTGGCGCCGTTCCCTCCGGCCGCAGGGTGAGGCTGCGGCCGCCCTTGTCCTCGAAGGTGAACATCTCCTTGCGCACGATGTCGGTCGAACGGCCCACGCCGCGCTCGAACAGCTCGGTGTCCTCGAAAGCCGGGGTCGCGATCGGCTCGTACCCGGCGCGAGCAAAGATCGCGGCAGCAGCCGCCTCCACCCGTGCCCGCGAGCGCGCCTGCTCGGGCAGCACGTCGAAGGTCCCGCGGGGCGCCTGGTAGCTGCTTGCCATCGTCGTCGGCCGCTCGCCTACCGCGCCAACGAGCCCAGGAACGGGTTGGTCGCCCGCTCGGCCCCGAGCGTCGTCATCCCCATGTGCCCGGGGTGCACGGCGGTCTCGTCGGAGTGGGACTCGAGCAGCGCTGCGATCGAGGCCATCAGCGTCGGCCCGTCGCCACCGGGCAGGTCGACGCGGCCGACCGAGCCCTGGAACAGCACGTCGCCGGAGAAGATCGCCTGCTCGTCGCGGACCGAGTAGGTGACGTGGCCGGGACTGTGTCCGGGGGTGAAGATCACGTCCAGCTCCAGCCCCGCCAGCTCAAGCGTCTCGCCGCCGCGCACGGTCTCGTCGGCCTGGTAGCTCTCGTAGGGACCGAAGCCCTCCCACGGCACGAAGGACATGATGTCGGCGAGCACGGGCACCTCGATCTCGGGGCAGTAGACCGGCGCACCGCTGGCGGCAGCGACCGGCGCCACCGCGCCGATGTGGTCGAAATGGCAGTGGGTCAGCAGGATCGCCTCGACCTCCGCCCCCCACTCGGAGACGGTGGCGAGGATCCGCTCCGGCTCCTCGCCGGGGTCCACGACCAGGGCCCGGTCGGAACCCTGGCGCCGCAGCAGGAAGCAATTCTCGGCGAGAGAGCCGACGGTGAGCATCTGCACATCGATTGCCACTACTCGCCCCGTGAGCGCATTCGCGCCCGCTCACGCCGGCGCCACAGGGTCATATCGATGAAGTAACCAGTGGGGATGTAGAAGACGAGCATGAAGGCGCCGAGGGCGAGCGCGACGCCGATCGGGCGGCTGAACAACAGGATCAGCAGCACCGTGAAGATCACCGCGGCGAAGATCCCCCGAATCGCCGAGTTGCGCCAGGTCGGCGGCAGGTCTTGGCGGGGGGCGGCTTTGTTCTTCGCCCGCGCTCGTGCTTTCGCCTCCTCGCGACTGCGCGGGCGAGCGGCGCGGCCGCGGGTGTCGATACTGCCGCCCTGGGTGCCCTTGCGCTTACGGCGGCGCTTTTTCCTGGTTTGAGCCATGACGTGAATCTAATCGGTCGCGATAGCCAACCGTCGCTCGATCAGGTGCTGTTCGGGGTCGAAGCCGCGCACCGGCACGTCCGCCGGGTAGCCCTCCAGGGCGGCGGCGGGGACAAGACCCACCAGCTCGGCCTCCACAGGGCGGGCGCCGAGCGGCGCCGCCAGCTCCCGCACCCGCTCGACCACCTGCCCCAACGGGACCGAGAGCGGGTCGTTGACGTTGGTGGAGACCTGGCCGCGGCCACTCGAGAGGACCAGGCCGATCGCCCGCACGCCAGGCAGCCCGCCGCCGGACTCGCGCAGGGCCGCCGCCACCGCCCGCGCGACCTCCAGGTCGCCGGTGTCGAGCTCGACGTTGAAGGCGGCGAGCGGCGGGCGCGCGGTAACGAGGGTGGCACCGGCGCGTCGGTGGGGAAGCGCCGGCCCATAGTCCGGCCGCAGCTCCCCCGCCTCCATCCGCAGCCACAGCTCCGCCAGGCCGCCGTTGCGAAAGTAGGCACGCTCTGCGCGCTCCGGCTCGCTCGCCAGTTCGCCGTAGAGGAAGACCGGCACGCCGAGGGCGCCGATCTGGCCGGCGACGGCGATCGCCTCGGCTTGGGCCGCATCGCGGTCGGCGCCGTCGGTCCAGACCACCGGGCAGACGTCGAGCGCCCCGATCGCCGGGTGGGCGCCCTCGTAGCCAGACATATCGATCGTCTCCACCGCCTCCGCGGCACCGCGGACGAGGGCGTCGGTGAGCTTTCCCCCCGGTCCGGCGAGCGTGAATACCGCCCGCTCGTGATCGGCGTCCGTGTGGCGATCGAGCAACGTGACTCCGCGGCTAAACGCGGCCTCGAGAAGCTTCAGGCGCCCCGCATCAGTGCCCTCCGCGACGTTCGGAACAGCAAGCAGGGAAGCCATGTACCGCAGGCTAGCTGCCTACCTCTCCTTCAGATCAGCAACTCCCCACCACCAACAATCGCCTCCCCATCAATTTCGACCGTCGGCTCCAGCAGCACACAGTCGAGGTGCACCGGGACCTGGACGGTGCCGCCGATCGCGGCCGAGGCGCCAAAGGCGACGTGGGCGGAGCCGAAAATCTTCTCGTCCTCGAGGATGTTGCCGGTCAGCACCGCCTCTTCGTTGGTGCCGATGCCGAGCTCCGCGACGTTGGTCCCGTCCTCGCCGTGGACGGTCAGCAGCTCCAGCAGCGCGGCGCCGTCGGAGCCGGTGGCGTCGGTCAGGTGGCCGCCGCGGACCGTCAGCGAGACCGGCGTGTCGAGCAGGCCGACGCCGGCGATCGAGCCATCGATGACCAGCGTGCCCTCGGCGGTCCCCTCGACCGGCGCGATGAAGCCCTCGCCACACGGCAGGTTGCCGAAGGCGCCGCGGTTGCTCAGTTCGCCGGCGTCGACAATCCCCAGCCGGCCCTCGATACCGAGGCGAAAGTCGGTGCCATGGCGGCAGGTGATCCGCGCCTCCGAGCCGGCGTTGAGAGTGGAGACGATCGCCCAGCCGCGCCGCCGGATCTCCTCGAGATCGGCGCTCATCAACCTCGTCAGCATCTCTTCGGTGACGCCCGGCAGCGTCCCGATCCGCACGCCCGCTTCGCTGGCTGCCTTGCGGGCGGCGGTGTGGGAGAGCGACTGGATCGTCGGCGCCAGCACCACGTCGGCCGCGGACATCGCCGCGGCGAGGGCGAGGGGCGGCTCGGCGGCGTGCGTGTCACGCTCCGACATCACCGCCAGAGTCGCGTCGGCACCGTCTCCCTGCGCCTCAATCCGCATCAGCGCACCGATCTCTTCGGTAACCGGGTTGCAGACGACCAGCACGTCCTCGCCCGGCGAGACGCCCATGCACTGTCTGACGACAGTCCTCACCGCCCTGTCCAACTCCGTGCTCACGCGTGCACCCTAGCGGCCCAAGGGACCTGATTGCACGGGAATTCCCCTGCAACTCCCGGTCGCGCCGGTTGAAATGCTGGAAATTCCCTCAGCAATCGCCAACCTTCCGGCCTCCGCGGTACCGGCGGCGAACTGGTCCGGTTCGGAGCAAGCTGCGCTCAGACCCCTACCCGTCGCTACGATCCTCTCCCCGCCGGAGTAGCTCAGCTGGTTAGAGCAGCGGAATCATAATCCGCGTGTCGGGGGTTCGAGTCCCTCCTCCGGCATCGCAGCAGCAGGCGGAACGCGCCGCATCCCGAGGTCAAGAGGTCCGATCTGGCAGGGGGTGGCCGAGAAGCAGTCAGACCGGCGGTCAGTCGCCGTGATGGACGCTGGCGAGGCGATGCGAACGGCGGGCCCGAGGAAGCTCAGGCAGTCGATCCGCGAAGTAGCCCAAAGCGGCGCCGCTTAGCGTGGCGACCAAACCGAAAGCGGCGACGGCAACGCCCGCTCCTGCATCGACTCCGTTGAGCAAGAACACCAGCCCGGCGACCGCAGCGACGGGAACAACGAATAACGCAACACGAATGGCCATGTCCCGAGTGTAGATCACGCCAAGGAATCCATTACCAGAGCAAAGACACCAAGGCCAATGCCGAAGAAGAGTCCAAGGGCGGTTGCCTGCTCGATCTCGCCCTCGGTCCGGTGTGCAAGGACAGCCGCGTAGCGAGCAGCGCCACCGAGAAGGGCAGTGGAGCCGATGAGAAGGGCAAGCGCCCCGGAGAGCGCGTCGGTGAAGATGGCGGCAAAGCCCGAGCGGATCATGGTCTATGAGCCTACGGCCCTGCGCGGACAAAACATTGCGTTTCTACTGACTCAGATCGAGGACCTCGACTGAGTCAGTTGCGTTGAAGTAGGCGCAGGGGGAGCCGCCGAAGACCCAAATTCGGTCGCCGATGGTGGCGGTGGCGTGGCCGTGGCGGGGGGTGCGCATGCCAGGGAGGGATGACCATCGTTCGGTTTGTGGATCCCACTCCTGGACGGCACCCGTGACCGTGCCGGCGCGGTCGTCGCCGCCGCCGACAGCGATCACCTGGTTGCCGACGGTGACGACACCGAGCCCGCCGGTGCTGGTGGGCATCGATGGAAGGCGAGTCCACCGGCCCTCCGAGACGTCGTAGCTTTCCGCCGTGTCGACCGCGAGGGCGCGGGGCGCTCGCCCGCCGAACACGTAGAGCTTGTCGCCGGCGACTGCGGCGCCGACGTGCTCCCGCCGGCTCGGCATGTCCGGCAGACGCGTCCACCGCTTGGTCTTGAAGTCAAACGCGAAAGCGTCGGGCTTGGGCTTGGTATTGAGCGCCCCACCGGCGACGATCAACTGGTCGCCGACCACACCGGCCGCCATCGCGGCGCGCGGCTCCGGCATGTCCGGCATCCGCGACCATCGGTCCGTGTCGGGGTCGTAGCGGTAGAAGCCCGCCCTGGTGTTGCCATCCCGGCTCTCGCCGTAGCCACCGAGGACGTAGAGATCGTGGTCATAGGCGACGACACCTATGTGGTTCAGCTCCTCCGGCAGCGGGGCCAGCGCGGCGAAGGTCCCGGTCTTCGGGTCGAATCGCGTCAGCTGGTCGCTTGCATTCAGCAGGAGCTGGTCGTTCTCCAGCACCTCGA
This sequence comes from uncultured Actinomycetes bacterium, assembly GCA_963832155.1. Lineage (GTDB taxonomy): Bacteria > Actinomycetota > Thermoleophilia > Solirubrobacterales > 70-9 > VAYN01. The sequence continues at coordinate 1,611,242 of CAWHTB010000002.1, read as the reverse complement.
TGTCGGTGATGCCACCGGCCAGGTAGACCTTGCCGTCAATCGCCGTCCCGCGGGGCTCATCGAGCGGGTACGGGAGCCCGTCGACCTCCGTCCAAGCCGAGCTGAGGTCGGTCATCGGCACGCATTCGTCGGTTTCGAGGCCGAGTTCTTCCCTGATATCGCGCTCGAAGCCGGTGTCGGTAACGGCCGCGACCGGCAGCCCGATCACAACGAGGAGCACGATCGCCAGCGGGATCAGGTGCCATCGCCGCATCAGCTCTCCACCGCCGCCGGCTCCCCGAGCGCGGTCAGCACTCGTTTGGCGACCGCCTGCCAGGTGAGGTCCTCCGAGCGTGCCAGCGCCCGCTCGCCGCAACTGCGGGCGGTCTCCGGGTCGGCCATCTCGAGCATCGCCCGCGTAAGTGCCTCCGGATCGCTCGGATCGACCACCCTCCCGCAGTCTCCCACGGCGTCCTCCGCTCCGCCAACCGTGGTGCCGATGCTGCCGACGCCGGCCGCCGCGGCATCGAGATGGGCGATCCCATACGGCTCGAAGGTGGAGGGCATGAGCAGGCAGGTGGCGCGGGCCAGCAGCTCGGCGTACCGGCGCCGCCCCTCCTCGGAGCCGAGTGGCAACGAACCGTGCCCGGTCACTCCCGCCGCATCGACCTGGGGATGGCCGCCAACCAGGTCTAGCGTCGCCTCCGGGCAGCGCTCGCGGACCGCGGCGAATCCCTCGAGGACCGCGTCGCCACGCTTGCGCTTCCAATCGGCTCCGACAAAGAGGAACCGGGGGGTGTCCCAGTCCTTGTCGGACGGCTCGACGTCGAGGTTCCTGCCCAGCCCGACCACGTGGACCTTCGAGTCCGGGACCCCGTAGTCCTCGCGCAACGACGTGGCGACCCACCGGCTGGAGACGCAGCAGCCGCGGCTGCGCTCATAGACACGCTGCTGACGGGCCTTCCAGCGGGCCGCGGCCGCACTGCTGAGCGTGCTGTAGACGGAGTCGGGCTGGCGCAGCGCCTGCGCCACGGTCATGTCCTCAAAGGTGACGAACGGCGCATCCGTAGAGAGCGTGTAGCTGGTCCCGATCATCACCACGCCGTCCAGCCGCCCGGCGGCCCGCAGGCGGCGGTTCGCGGTGGCACTGAACGCCGCGGCGAAGAGACGGCTGGTGGCCTGGTCCGCCCACGACATGCCGAGGTAGCGGGAGAGCCGGCCAGCCCCGCGGAACTCGGCACCGACCGGAACGATCTCGCAACCCGCAGCGCTGAATCCTGAGGTCAGCCCGGCGGGAACCCCCGACCACGACCCCGCGCGGGTCGGGTCGCTCTGCTGAACGAGGGCGATCCTTGGCTCGGACACAGTGGAAGTGAGCGCCGCCAAGCCGGAAACCATGACACAAGGTTCTGCACAGTTTTCCCAAACCGCCCCGGTCGCCTCGGATCTTTCAGATATTCGGTACCGGGACCTCGACCATCACCGTCACTGGTCCGTCATTGACCAGGGCCACACCCATACAAGCACCGAAGGTCCCCTTCGCCGCCCCGAGCCGCTCGCAAACGCGGTCATAGAGGGGCTCGGCGAGCTCGGGCCGGGCGGCGCCGACATAACTCGGCCGGTTGCCCTTGCGAGTGTCACCGTAGAGGGTGAACTGACTCACGCAGAGCACCTCACGATCCCCCAGCGGCTCATTCATCCTGCCTTCGGCGTCGTCGAAGATCCGCAGCGCCCGCAGCTTTTCGGCGATCCGGTCCGCCTGCTCCTCGTCATCCCCGATCCCAACACCGAGCAGGACCAGCATCCCCGGCCCGATCTGGGCGACGCGCTCGCCCTCTACGTCGACCGCGGCCTGGCTGACCCGCTGGACCAGCGCCTTCACGCGCTCAGCGTACGCGGAACGGCACGCTTGCGGGGGCCCTCCCCCGGCGCACCCCGCGGTGGTGTCTGCGCTTGTGCCGTTTTACGCACCGCAGCTTCCCTTTGACCATCTGCCGCTTGAAGCCTTTCGGGCAATGCAGGGGTGCTTGGGGTAGCGCTTCGGGTGAGAATTCTCCAAGCGGGAGCGGGACGATGATGGTGGAGAACGGCGTCGGTGCCGGTGACGCGACCAAGTGGGCGTCGATGCCGGCGATGACGTCGGGGGGCGTCAGGCTGACGACGTCTGCCGCCGCGGCACTTGCTTTTTCGTCGTAGAACCGGGTTGAGTAGCCGTCGTCGGGACCGTCGGCGAACCACGGAAAGAATTCTTGGAATTCCGGGGAGAAGGTGACTTTGTAATCGCCGGCGGGCAAAAGCCGGAGCCTGTAACGACCGTCGACGGTTTCCGTGCAGTGGACCAGTTTCCCGCCCGGTGCTTCCAGGGCGCAGACGGAAATGCCCGACGGCGTTGCACCGGTCGGAGAGAACACGGTGCCCTCGATGGCGGCCCCGACTTCCAGCTCCGCGTCGATCCCGGCTTTGACTTCTCCCGCCGCGATCGCCACAGGATCCGCTTCCGATTCGCGGTCCCTGTGATCGTAGTACTGGGTCAGGTATTCCGGGCCGAGGAAAGTGGGCCCGAAGCGAACCATCCATTCACCCGGTGGCACCCCGGTGATCGCGTACTCGCCTTTGTCGTCGCTTTCCCCACAATCGGCGAACGTCTCCTCCGTAACCGCGCAAACGTTCGTCCCTTCTACTGGAGCACCGCCGAGTCCCGTCACGGTGCCCTTGATCGCGCCCCCTTCTCTCATTTGGGCGTCGACGTTCTCAACCGTCTCGCCCTCGCCCACGATGACATAGTCGGCTTCTACGTAGTTCTCCGTGTTGTCGAAGAGCCGCCTGACGACGTTGGGTCCGTCGGGACCGGTCGAAAATACGACCACATACTCACTCGCCAGCAAGCCGGTGAGGGAATAGGTGCCATCGGCTTCACTGAGAGCACATTTCTGCGTCGGGACGGTATTGGTCCGGTTGGCGCAGACTTCGACCCCCTCGATCGGCGCTCCCCCTGAGAGTGCGGTGACTTTCCCAGTGATCGCGCCCGTGTCGGCGCCACCTGACGTACTGGTGGCGACCAGGGAGACGAGTAGGGCGCTCAGCAGTGCAAGAGTCGCCCGGCGAACGGTGCGTAAAGTCGACTGAGGACTCAAGAGGCGGGCGAGTATATAGGCGCCTCTCTATCGAACAGTACTTTCAGGCTTCGAGGGCCTCGACCAGCGAAGAGGCGTCGTAGGCCCCGTAGAGGAGGACGCCGTTGGTGAAGAACGCCGGCGTCCCTGTGGCGCCGCTCGCCAAGGCCGAGTCGAGGTCCCGTTGGACGCGAGCACGGTGGGTGCCGGAGTCGATCTCGGCGGCGATCCGGTCGGCGTCGAGACCGAGGTCGGCGCCCACAGCCAGCATCGTCTCGCGGGAGAGTTTCGGCTGAGCCTCGAAGAGGGAGTCGTGGTACTCCCAGAAGCGGCCCTGGGCCGCTGCGGCCTCACTGGCTTCCGCCGCCAGCGGCGCAAGCGGATGGCGCTCGGGAATCGGCAGGTGCCGGAAGGCGAAGACGAGGCGGTCGCCGAGCCGCGCCCGGACCCGGCGCAAGACCGACTGCGCGCCGAGGCAGAAGGGGCACTGGAAGTCGCCGAACATCATCAATTCCAGTGGCGCCCCGCGCTCGCCATGAACGTGATCCACGTCCTCGAGAGGGGGTGAAAGACGTACGTCCACGGAACCCGATGTTATGTGGTCGTGGACACCGTCGAGTCGGTTCTGATCCTGATGCTGGCCGCGGTGCTGCTGGTCCGCCTGGCGGAGTTCGGGAACGTGCCCCCACCGGTCGTCCTCGTCCTCGGCGGCCTCGCGATCGCTTTCGTGCCTGGGCTGCCGACGATCGAGCTGGATCCCGACGTGATCTTCCTCCTCTTCCTGCCACCGCTCGTCTACGTGGCCGGGTGGCGCGCCTCGCCGCGCGAGCTGCGCGCGGTGATGCGGCCGCTGGCGATGCTCTCGATCGTCCTCGTCTTCCTCACCGCGGCGGTCGTCGCCATCGTCGCCCACGCCTTGGTTCCAGGCCTTGGCTGGGCCGAAGCGGCGGTGCTCGGCGCTGTCCTCGCGCCCACTGACACCGTTGCCGCGATCGCGATCTTCCGCCGCATCGGCGGCCCCGAGCGGGTGCGACTGCTGGTCGAAGGGGAGTCGATGATCAACGACGGCACCGCGCTGGTTATCTACCGGATCGCGGTCGGCGTAGCCGCCGGCGGCGCCTTCAGCTTTGGCGACGCGGCTCTGGAGTTCCTCGCCGTCTCGGCCGGTGGGATCGGGGTCGGTTTCCTCGTCGGCGCCCTCTCGACCCTCGTCATCCGGCGCCAGACCGACACCGGCCTGGTCGTCGTCCTCACCGTGCTCACCGCCTACGCCGCCTACATCGGCGCCGAGGAGGTGGGCGTCTCGGGCATCCTCGCCGCGGTCGTCGCCGGGCTCTACGGCGGCTACCAGTCCTCCAGCGCCCTCGACGCCGATACCCGCCTCTCCGGCGTCGCTTTCTGGGGGGTCCTGGTCTTCGGGCTGGAGACCACCCTCTTCGTCTTACTCGGCGTGCAGCTGCCGGAGATCGTCGACTCGTTGGAGGCGAGTTCCTCGGGGGTCGGCGACCTGGTCGGGCCGATCCTGGCGATCGCCGCCGCTTCGATCCTCACCCGACTTGCCTTCGTCTTCGCCCTGCGCACCGACGCCGGCGAGACCCTCGGCGAGCGCTTCGCCGTCGGCTGGAGCGGGATGCGTGGCGCGATCTCTCTCGCTGCCGCCCTCGCGGTGCCGCTCAGCGTCGCCGGACGCTCTCAGGTCATCTTCATCACCTTCGGCGTGATCCTGCTCACCCTGGTCGGCCAGGGCCTCTCGCTGGCCTTCGTGATCCACAAGCTGCGGCTGGAGGAGCCGCGGCGGTGGAGCGAGGAAGAGGCGGTGGCGCGGATGGAGGCGGCGCAGGCCGCCCTCGACCGCCTCGACGAGATCGAAGAGGAGCGGCGCGCCGACGAGCACCAGCTGCAACGACTGCGCGATCTCTACCGAGCCCGTTTCCGGCGGTGCGCGGCCGTACTCGGGGGCGAGGACCCCGAGAGCGCGGCCCGGGAGCAGCGGATCGCCGACTACGGGCAGCTGCGCCGGGAGCTGATCGGGATCGAGCGGGAGATGCTGCTGGAGTTGCAGGGGAACGAACGCCTGCGCCACGCCACCGCCCGCCAGATCGAGCACGACCTCGACCTCGAGGAGGCGCGGATCCGAGCCTAAGCGTCGGCGTGGCGCATTTGTTCGCCATAGGGCAACAATGCGCCGTTGCCCTACCCCGGCGCCGCGAAGAACTCGCGCGCCCGCGCCGCGACCAGGTCCGGGCGCTCGTCGGCGATGAAGTGCCCGCAGCCGGGAACCAGCTCCACCTGCATGTCCTCGGCGTGGCGCTGGTATCCGCCCAGCATCGAGGGCCGCAGGGCGAAGTCGTCTTCGCCGAAGACCAGCCGCGTCGGCACCGTCAGCATCGCGTCGGCGTAGCGGCCGCCGGCCACCGCCGGAGCCTCGCGCAGGTTGAAGACCCTGTACAGCTGCACCCCGGCCCGCGCCCGCGCCGGCTCCGCCAGGTTGTCGGCGAAGGCCCGGACCTCCTCCGGGCCCCAGGCCTCCTTCCTAGCCGAGCCCCCCACCAGCACTTTGGCGACGAAGTCGCCGCGGCGGTGCAGCGCGTAGCCCAGCCCCGGGCTGAGGATCGCAACCTGGTACCAGAAGCGCCAGGCGTGGCCGATCGTGTTGCGCAGGCTGATCCAGGGCGGGACGATGTTCAGCGCGAGGAACTTCTCGAACCGCTGCGGCGAGCGCAGGCAGAGCAGGAAGCCGATCCAGCCGCCCCAGTCGTGGCCGACCAGCTTCACCCGGTCGAGGCCGAGCTCGTCCAGCACAGCGAGCACGTCGGTCGCCATGTTTTCCTTCTCGTAGCCGTCCCGCGGCGCGTCGGACCAGCCGAAACCGCGCAGGTCGAGGGCCAGAACCCGGTGGCGGTCGGCGAGCGCCGGCATCAGGTTGCGCCACTCATACCAGTGCTGCGGCCAGCCGTGCAGGCAGAGGACCACGTCGTCGCCCGAGCCGGCTTCGGCGACGTGGAAGTCGATCCCGCGCGCCCTGACCTGGCGGTGGCTGACTCCCTCCACGTCGGGCGGCTCGGTCACGCCGGACAGGCTAGAGGCTCGGCACGAACCGCGGGCGCGGGACCGGCCGCGCGCCGGGACCGCGCCGGTCACCCGCCCCCTATCTCCCGCTCAGTGCAGCGCGGCCGCAGCCGCCTGGCGGAAGTCCGTGAGCATCTCCTCCATCGCCCCGACCTCGCACGCGACCATTTCCGGCCACGGCTTGTCGGGATGCTCCTGCAAAGTCTTGAGGCCGTTGCCGCTGATCACGGCGACGACGGTGTCATCCGCCCCGATTTTCCCTTCCGAAGCCAGCCTCGCGGTCGAGGCGATCGTCGTCCCGCCGGCCGGCTCGGTGAGGATGCCCTCGGTGACCCCGAGCAGGTCGATCGCGGAGAAGATCTCCTCGTCGGTCGCGGTCGCTGCGGCGCCTCCGCGCGAGCGCACCGCGTCGACCACCAGGCCACCGTCGCCGGGAGCGCCGATCGCCAACGAGTGGGCCGCCGTGTCCGGCGTCTCGGTGACGATCTCGCCGCCGTTGCTGATCGCGGTCGCGATCGGGGCGCAGCCACTGGCTTGGGCAATGTTGATCTTGGCCGCGCCGGTCTCCGCCAGGCCCACGGTCTCCAGCTCCAGCAGGCCCTTGTGGACGCGTGAGGAGAGCGTGCCGCCCGCCGCTGGGATGACGAAATGGTCGGGTGCCGTCCAACCCAGCTCCTCGACCACCTCGAAGGCCATCGTCTTCGCCCCCTCGGCGTAGAACGGGCGCAGGGTGATGTTGGCGAACTCCATCCCGGTGGTGATCGCCAGCTCGCGGCAGGCCCGGTTGGCCTGGTCGTAGTTGCCGTCGAGCTGACAGACCTGGGCACCGAGGGCACGGCACGCCTTCGCCTTGCCCTTCTCCATGTTGCCCGGGTAGAAGATGAACGGCGTCGCGCCGGCCTTGGCGGCAAGCGCGGCTACCGCGGTGCCGACGTTGCCGGTCGAGACGCAGCCGACCTCGTACTTGTTCAGCTCGAGCAGGCGGGCGATCGCCATGCCGACGACCCGGTCCTTGTAGGAGAGGGTCGGCCGGTTGGTCGAGTCGTCCTTCAGGTAGAGGTTGCGCAGACCCAGCTCGGCGCCGAGGCGCTCGGCATGGATCAGCGGCGTTTTGCCGGAGAACTGGCCAACCGCCTGCTGGGCGCGGCGGGTGACGATCGGCAGCAGCTCCTCGAAGCGCCAGATGTTCCAGGGACGCTCGGCAAGCGGCCGCTCCTCGATCAGGGAACGGGCGCGCTCGTAGTCGTACTCGATGTCGAGGCCGTTGCCGCAGGCGGGACACCTGAAGGACCTGTCGGCCAGGGTCGTCTCGTACCCGCAATCGCGGCAGACGAGTTCGGTGGCGCAAGAGGTGGTCCGGTGCCCGTTCGGCTCGGTGAGATGCGGATGCTCCGCGTCACTCATGACTCCTCCTTTTGCCGCCGTGACGGGGGTATCCGTCCGCCCGCCTCGGCACTCGTCCTTTTTTGGTTCGCACGGGTATAACACATGGCTCGCCAACGCTCAATGCTTTCTGCGTAAAAATCCGGTTACTGATTCAAGGTCTCAGTTTGGCAAGGTAGCGGAAGTTGGCGGCACCGGGTGATCCAGGAAACCCATTGTCTGTAAAGTCTTTGTCTTCAACCTCGCAGGATCGCCTTCCCGTGAACCCCCAGGAGCGCTTCGCCGTCAATCTCCGCCGAGCCCGTGCCGAGCTCTCCCTCTCTCAGGAAGAGCTGGCGTTCCGCTGCAACCTGCACCGGACCGAGATCTCGCTGCTCGAGCGGGGCGGGCGCGAGCCGCGCCTGGGGACGATCGTGAAGCTCGCCGGCGCGCTGCAAACGACCCCGGACGCGCTTTGCGCCGGTGCTTCGTGGCTGCCGAAAGCTCATCGCTTCAAGGTCGAAGCGCCGCTTCGCGGCGCTTGACCTAAGACGATGAAGTGGGGCGGGGCGACGTCGGCCTTGCCGGCGTTTCCAGGACTCTTCAATGACGGTTGAGGGTCCTGGCTCGTGACTGGTCCTCCTTTGCCACCCCAAGGCGGTTTCCCTAGTCAGAGAGCCCCGCCCACTTCACCGGTGTTGATCGCCCGGCAGGTCCATTCATAACATACGATCGTGTAACAATCAAGCCCCCTTGCCCAATCGAATTGGTTCTACGAACTGAGGAACCGGTTAAGAGGTGGGTGCCGGGCTCTCCGCCTCGATCACGATCGCCGCGGAGTCCGGCCAGGGGCCCGGAAGACCGCCCCCCTCGCCCGCGCCGGAGGCCTCCAGCAGCTCCTCGGCGACGTGCGGGGCGAACGGCACCAGCGTCCGGGCCAGCAGCACCAGCGCCGCCACCTGAGCCTCCGCGTCGGCGCGGCCGAGCTGGCCGCGGCGCTTGACCACGCGCTTCTCGAAGTCCTGGATGCGCTCGAAGAGGCGGGTGATGTTGCGGACCGCCTTGTGCATCTGCAGCCCCTCGACGTCGGCGGTGATCCGCTCCAGGCCGTTGTCGCACCATTTGCCCAGCCGCTCCCGCATGTGCACGGTGTCAGCCGCGGCCTCGGGGTCGTGGCGGGTGCCCTCGAGCGCCGCGAAGCGGTCGTGCGAGTAGGTCCAGAGGTTGCGCAGGAAGCGGCTGGCGAAGCGCAGCGCGCCGTCGCTCCAGTTCAGCGTCTTCGCCGGCCCGGCCGCGTAGAGGATGGCGAGGCGGACGGTGTCGGCGCCGTGCTGCTCGACCAGCTCATCGGGGTTGACGACGTTGCCGAGGTGCTTGCTCATCTTGCGGCCCTCGGCGATCACCATCTCGTGGAATAGGCAGCCGGCGAACGGCTCGCCGTCCTCGATGAAAGCGAACGGACCACGGTCGCGCAGCGCCTTGGTGACGATCCTCTGGTCGAAGACGAAGCCGCCGCTGTCGTTGCCGGCAACCAGGCGCTCGGCAGGCAGCCACTCCTTCAGGTCGGGGTGGTCGAACATCTGCGTCTCCCGAGCCTCGGGCGGGACCGCCGCCGGGACCCAGAGCCAGAGCGCGTCGAAATGGCAGTCGAGGGTGTCGGTCTCCCGCTTGGCGGGGGCGTCGCACTTGGGACAGGCGACGTCGACGAAGTCGGGGCGCTCGGCGAGCGGGTTTCCCTCGCCGGTCGGGGCGATGTCCCGCGGCAGGCGCACCGGCAGGTCCTCCTCTGGCACCGGCACGACCCCGCAGGCGTCGCAATGGATGACCGGGATCGGGGTGCCCCAGGAGCGCTGGCGAGAGATCGAGAAGTCGTTGGCGCGATAGCGCTTGGCCTCACGGGCACCCGCCAGCGGCGGCGCGTCCTCGGCGACCTCCTCCCCCTCGTCGGTGTCCGGCGCCCGCTCCATGCGCCGGGCAAGCTCACGGTCGGCCTCGTCGACCGCAGGAATGCCGAACGCCGCGGTCGGGCCGAAGCGGGCATCGACGATCGGTGAGACGAAGACCGGCAGCTCCCGCCCGTCGGGCGCGGAGATCGAGGTGCCGGCGTCGACGATCGGGACCGTGCGGGCGTCGCGGGCGCTGCGCTCCCAGCCCCCGGAACGCATCCGCTCCAGCTCCTCCCGCGCCTCCGCCCCGGGTATCCAGGTGTCCACCTCGGGGTGGCGCGGTGAGAGCAGGACGAAGCCGGCCAGCGAGGCCGCATCGGAGTGCGGGGTGAAGACGGTCAGGGCGCCGGCCTCGCCCTCCAGGTCGACCTCCACCCCATCGCTGCGGCCGAGGATGTATCGCTGGGTGGCGAGCGAGAGGTCGTCCCAGTTCTCGAGCCGCTCGGTGTTGCGGTCGTTCTCCTCCAGGTAGGGGGTGATGCGCAGGAACCAGGTCGGGCGCCGGATCAGGCGGACCTCGTTGTGGCAGCGCCAGCAGCGGCCGTCCTCGACCTGGATCGAGGCGAGCGTCGTGTTGCAGGTGTCGCACCAGTCGACGGTGGCGTCCTCGCGGTAGATCATGTCGGCGTCGAGCAGGGCGAGGAAGAGCCATTGCGACCACCGGTACTGGCCCTCGTCGGAGCTGTAGAAGACGCGGTCGTAGTCGAAGGAGAAGCCGAGTCGCCTCATCTGGCCGAGCATCCGCTCGCCGCACTCGGCCACCCACTCGGCGGGCGGCTCCTGGCGCTCGATCGCCGCCAGCTCGGCCGGCAGGCCGAAGGCGTCGAAACCGAAGCCGAAGAGCACGGCGTCGCCGCGAGCGCGACGGAACCGGGCATAGGCGTCGCCAAGGGAGTAGTCGCGAACGTGGCCCATGTGAAGATTGCCCGAAGTGAAGGGGCTGGAGGGCTTGACGTAGACCCGCGCCTGGCCCTCGGCGGGCTTTGGCGCCTCGAAATCCCCACGCTCGACCCAGACTGCCTGCCTGGCGGCCTCGATCGCTGCGGGGTCGTAGCTGGGCTTCCCCTGACTCATCCCTCGAAGGCTACTGAGGGGGTCTAGGGCCGGGTCTCGACCACTTTAAGCAAACGTCCACAACTTGTTGCCGACGAAGTTGAACGGCATCGCGACGGCGACCGCGATCGCCTGCGCAGCCAGCGTGCCAACCGTCTGGCTGGAGACGAGCGCTTGCAGGACGACGAGGTTAAGTCCCAGCGCGGCGAGGCTGACGGCGAAGAAGCGGGCTGCCTGAAAGCTCGCCGGTCCGTCGCCGGGGCCGAAGGTCCAGTGACGGTTCCAGAGGAAGTTGTTGGTCACAGCGACGCAGAAGGCACCGACCGCCGCAAGCGCGTGGTAGAGGCCGAGGTTGCCGGCGAGGACGGCGAAGACGCCGAGGTTGATCAGGTAGCCGGAGCCGCCGACCAGCCCGAACTTGAGCAGCTGCACCCAGTTCGCGGGGTGGCGGGCGGCGGCGCCAATCCTGTAAGCCAGCTCAGAGGTCGAGCTCACCGGCGGCAGGTTAACGAGGTCCGCGGCTGGTGCGCGTAATCTTCCGCTCCGATGCGCGGACGGACTGCAACCCTGGCCGCGGTGGCGATCGCCGCCGTCGCGGTCGCACTGGCCCTTATTTTCGGCGGCTCCTCGAGCTCAAAACCGTCTCCCGCCTCCCTCAACGTGGCGCCAGGCCAGCCCACCGTCGAGATCGTCTCGCCCCGCAACGGGGCCCGCCAGGCGAGCCACGCGGTTGTGGTCAAGGTCCAGATCGACAACTTCCAGCTCGCCCCCGAGCACTTCGGCGGCGAACCGCAGCTCGGCCAGGGCCACATCCGGTTCAGCCTCAACCGGGTCCCCGACTGCGTCGACCCGGTCAAACTGCAGCGCGCGATCGACAGCCCGCTGGGCAACGGGCGCCTGGTCGGCGCCTCCTTCGACTACTCCGAGTACTCGGGCCCCAACGGGCAGCTGGCAGAGCAGGTCGGCACCGCTGGCAGCTACTCCCCCGGCACCCGGCCGGAGATCTACTACCGCGACCTCAAGCCCGGCTTCTACCGCCTGATTGTCAACCTGGCCGAGAACAGCGGCGCGACGACCCCCTTCCACGCCGTCACCAACTTCCAGGTCCTCCCCAGCCCCGGCCACGGGCCGCATCCGTGCCGCGGGAACAAAGTCCCCAGCGCCAAGGCCGCCGCCAGACTCGGCTAGAAGCGGCCGAGTTGCCGATCACGTCTGGTCGCTGGAAGAGATCGCGGCGCTACTGGACTGATCCGCCTTCCGCTCGCGCCGGTCCTCCCACTCGATGGCGCCCCAGAAGACCAGCAAGGGCACAGCGATCGCCAGCGTCAAGATCTTGCCCAAGGTGTCGGGAAGCGGAGCGAAGAGCGAGACCATCAACAGTCCTATCAGCAAGGGCTGAGTCCACTTCCACTGAATCCACTTCCAGAAATACGAGTGCCTGCTGGCCATTCCGAGGCGAAGCCTAGTCGTCAGCCCGCCCGGATTCAAACTGACCCACCACCGGCTGGGCCCAATACTTCACTTTGTATAGTCGAGTGAATGCGCACGTATCGCCGACTGATGGGTTACCTGCGTCCCTACCGTCCACAGCTGTGGGGTTCGATGGTGTTTGCCTGGGCGGCGATCGGGTTCTCGGTGCTGATCCCGTGGCTGGTCGGGCAGGCCGTCAACGCGATCCAGGACGGCAACGAGGCCGATCTCCTGCCGCTTGCGCTGGCGGTCGTCGGGGCCGGCATCTTGCGGCTCGGGCTGACGATCGTTCGGCGCCTCGTCGCCGGCAAGGTCTCGCTGGCGATCGAGTTCGACCTGCGCCAAAGCATCTACGCCCACCTGCAGCGGCTCGACCTCGGCTTCTTCGACTCCCAGCAGACCGGTCAGCTGATGTCGCGGGCGACCGTCGACCTGCAATCGATCCGGTTCTTCCTCGGCTACGGCCTCGTCTTCATCACCCAGAGCCTGCTGACGCTGGTGCTCGCCGGGGCGGTGATGTTCGTGATCAACCCTGTCCTGGCGCTGATCGCCCTGGTCCCGGCCCCCTTCGTCGTCTACACCGCCTCCCGCTACAACCGCGCCTCGCGGCCCGCCGTGCAGGAGGTCCAGCAGCGGATCGCCGAACTGACCGCGGAGGCCGAGGAGAACGTCTCCGGGATCCGCATCGTCAAGGCCTTCGCCCGTGAGGAACACCAGCTGCACCGCTTCCAGCGTGCCGTCTCCCGCGTCTTTGACCAGAGCATCTACTCGACCCGGCTGCAGGCGTTCTTCACGCCGCTGATCGGCTTCCTGCCGCAGATCGGCATCGCCCTGGTGCTCCTGGTCGGCGGCCGGCAGGTGATCAACGGCTCGCTCAGCCTCGGCAGCTTCAGCGCCTTCTACCTGTATCTGGGGATGCTGGTCGGACCGATGCGGACGCTTGGGGTGGCGATGGGAATGGCGCAGCGGGCGATCGCCTCCGGCAACCGGTTGTTCGAGGTCCTCGACCGCGAGCCGGCGATCCAGGGCCCGCCCGGAGCGCCGCCGCTGCCGGCCGGCGGCGGCAAAGTCGAGCTGAGCGGGGTGACGCTCCGCTACGACGGCTCGATGCCGGCGCTGACCGGGGTCGACCTCAGCGTCGCCGCCGGCCGCACGGTCGCCCTGGTCGGGCCGTCGGGCTCGGGCAAGACCAGCCTGGTGGCGCTGATCGCTCGCCTGTATGACCCGAGCGAGGGGACGGTGTCCGTCGACGGCGCCGACGTCCGCGCGGTCGAGATCGGCTCGCTGCGCTCCGAGATCGCCTTCGTCTCCGACGACAGCTTCCTGTTCACCGCCAGCGTCGCCGAGAACATCGCCTATGCGCGCGCCGACGCAACCAGGGAGGAGATCGAAGAGGCCGCGCGCCGGGCCCAGGCCGACGCCTTCATCCGCGCGCTGCCCGACGGCTACGAGACCAGGGTCGGCGAGCGCGGCCTGACCCTCTCCGGCGGCCAGCGTCAGCGGGTCGCGATCGCCCGCGCGCTGCTGGCCGACCCACGGGTGCTGATCCTCGACGACGCCACCTCCTCGGTAGACGCGACCACCGAGGCGGCGATCAAGTCCGGCCTGCGCGAGGCGATGGCCGGCCGCACCACGTTCATCATCGCCCACCGCCTCTCGACCCTCTCCCTCGCCGACGAGATTGTCGTCCTCGACGGCGGGACGATCGTCGACCGCGGCACCCACGAGGAGCTGATGGAGGGCTGTGGCTTCTACCGCGAGATCGCCGATCACGGCCTCGCCGACAGCGTCTTCCTGCAGCGGGACCTGGAAGAGCGCGAGGAGATGGCAAGGCTGTGAACGAGCGCCGGTCGGAGAACCCGTTCCGCAACATCGCGCACCTGTTCGCAGCGCTGTGGCGGCTGGTCCGCGGCGAGGACCAGCGCGGCCGCAAGGTGCGCTGGATGATCGGGCTGCTGCGCCCCTACCGGGGCCGGATGGCGCTGATGCTGGTCGCCCTGCTGATCGAGACCGCGGCCGCCCTGGCGCCCCCCTACCTCGCCGGGCAGGCGATCGACGCCGGCATCGAAACCGGCGACGTAGGCGCGCTCGACCTGATCGTGGCCGCGTTCGTCGGCGTCGCCCTGCTCTACGCCGCCGGCACCTACGCCGAGACCTACCTGGTCGGGTGGGTCGGGACCCGGGCCCTCCAAGACCTGCGTGAGCGGCTCTTCTCCCACATCCAGTCGATGTCGATCGGATTCTTCACCCGGCGCAGCCCCGGGGTGCTGATCTCACGGATGACCAACGACGTCGAGGCGCTCAACCAGCTGGTCACCAGCGGCGTGGTGACGATGTTCTCGAGCACGCTGACGCTGGTCGGCGTGGTCGTGATCCTGCTGGTGCTCGACGTCCAGCTCGCCCTGCTCGTCTTCCTCACCTTCCCCCTGCTGGCGATCGCGAGCATCGTCTTCCGGATCGTCTCGGCCGGCGCCTACCGGGCCACCCGAGAGCGGATCGCGGCGGTCACCGCGCACCTGCAGGAGACCCTCAGCGGCATCCGCGTCGTCCGCAGCTTCGGCCAGGAGCCGCGCCACATCGAGGAGATGACCGCGCTCAACGAGGCAAACCGCGAGGCCAACATGAAGACGGTCTATCTCAACGCCTCCTACTTCCCCGCGGTCGAACTGCTGGCCGCGGCGGGCACCGCGGTGATCCTGCTCTACGGCGGCAGCCAGGCGATCGACGGGGCGATCCAGATCGGCGTCCTGGTCGCCTTCGTCGGCTACCTGACCACCTTCTTCGAACCGATCCAGCAGCTCTCCCAGCTCTACACGACCTACCAGCAGGGGATGGCGGCGCTGGACAAGATCTTCGACCTGCTCGACACCGAGCCCGACATGGTCGACGCCCCCGGCGCGATCGACCCGGGCGAGCTGCGGGGAGAGATCGAGCTCGACGGCGTCTGGTTCTCCTACACCGAGGAGGCGGACCCCGGTCGCGGCGGATGGGCGCTCGAGGACGTCGACCTCCACGTGCCGCCGGGACAGACCCTCGCCCTGGTCGGGGCGACCGGCGCCGGCAAGTCGACCTTCGCCAAGCTGGTCGCCCGCTTCTACGACCCGCAGAAGGGGCGGGTGCTGGTCGACGGCCACGACCTGCGCGGTGTCCAGCAGGGAGCGCTGCGGCGCCAGCTCGGCATCGTCCCCCAGGAGGGCTTCCTCTTCTCCGGCAGCGTCCGCGAAAACATCGCTTTTGGGCGGCCGGAGGCGAGCCTGGAGGAGATCGAAGCGGCGGTAGCGACGGTCGGCGCGACCGAGTTCGTCGCAGCCCTACCGGAAGGCATCGAGACCGAGATCGGGGAGCGCGGGGTCCAGCTCTCGGCCGGCCAGCGCCAGCTCGTCGCCTTCGCCCGCGCGCTGCTGGCGGAGCCGCGGATCCTGATCCTCGACGAGGCGACCTCGAACGTCGACGTCCGCACCGAGAAGACGATCGAGACCGGCCTGGAGCGCCTCCTCCACGGCCGCACCGCGATCGTCATCGCCCACCGCCTCTCGACGATCCGCCGCGCCGGCAAGATCGTCGTCCTCGAGGGCGGCAAAATCGCCGAGCAGGGCACCCACGACGACCTGATCGCCGCCGGCGGCCCGTATGCCCGCCTATACGGCTCCTGGGCCGAGTCGTCTGCGGCGTAGAGCTCGTTCGCGAGTCGGCACAACCGATACCCCTCCCCGTGAATTGAGGGCGCACGCCCTTCGGGCTTAGCGCCGATGTCTGAGCGCGGCTGACGCCGCGCAATCTTGAGATTGCATATCGCACGCTTCGCGACATTCCCGGGGAGGGGTATCGGCTGTGCTGGCTATCGGCGAGCTCTCTGGCTATGGAAGCTGGCGAGGGACGTCTGTTGCAGGGGACCCGGTCACCCCTCGGGGGAATTGAGTCGCGCGCCCTTCCGGCGCAGCTCCAGATGTTGGTGCGCGCCTATGGCGCGCAGATGACAGATTGCATATAGCCGCCTTCGGCGACATTCCCCCGAGGGGTGACCGGGTCCCCCTACGCCAGGCGGCTATTCCGCCCCGATGCCGCCGGAGCTACCGCCGTCTTCCGTACCGCCGCCGCCCGCGCCGGGGCCGGTGCCGCCGCCTTCGGGCGCCACTTCTTCTTCGCCGGTTTCGGGCGAGATTTCGGCTTCCGGTTCGACTTCGGGTTCTTCGGTCGCTTCCGGGGCGATTTCTTCTTCGCCGCTCGGGACACCGCCTTCAGTGCCGGTCACCGCTGGGGCGGTCGGGCCTTCGCTGCAGCTTTCGAAGCCGTATTCGCCGGCGGCGCTCTGGAATTCTTCGAGGGCGGGCGCCGCCCGCGTCGCGGCTTCGCCGAGAGCGGCCGTGTCGGCCCGTTCGGCGGAGAGCTTGACTTCGCCCTCGACCTGGGAGAGTTCTTCGGCTGCTGCGATGAATTCGGGGTAGCCGGCGGGGTCTTCGGGTTCTCCCAGATCGTTCAGCCGTTCGACCATCCCGGTGTAGAGCGTCGCCACCTGGATCGTTTGGTCCTGGACACCCGACCCCGTGCTGCCAACAGAGCCGACGGCCGCGTTGACCTCGGCGCAAATCGCGTCCCCCTGGGAGATCAGCTCCTCCTTGGACAGGGTCGGGGGCGCCTCGGTCGTCGTCGGCGTCGAGACGGTCGTTTCCTCGTCGTCACCGCCGCCGCAGCCCGCGAGGGCGAAGGCGGTCAGAACGAGGGCGAGAGTGGTGAGGCGAAGGCTGCTCATCCGGGCGACGCTACCAAAGCGATTCGACGTCCTTGCAGGGACTTAGGACTGCGGCCCAGGGACTCGAACCCCGACTACCTCGTCCAGAGCGAGGCGTGCTGCCATTACACCAGGCCGCAAGGCGACGGTCCCCAGGATATCGATGGCCCGGGAGGGAGAGGTCAAAGACGCTAAACGTTCTTTGAGAGGTCGCTCGAGGCATCGGCGATTGTCTCCCGGGCGGCGGAGACGTCGACACCGTCGGCGAGCATTCGGCGGGCTTCGGCCAGGTCTTCGGAGCGCTCGACGCTGAGCGCGCCGGCGACGCGGCCGTCCTTGAGGTACCAGACCGAGAACTCGCCTTCGTCGCGGCTGCCCCGCCAGATCTCCTCGTCCCACTCGTATGCCGGCCCGACGTACTCAAGGCTGGCCCAGTCGGCGAGGTCGCTGAAGAAGTAGGGGACGACGTCGTAGTCGCGGTCCTCGCCCAGCATGTTGCCGGCCGCGTGCAGGCCCTGCTGCATCGCCACGTCCCAGTGCTCCACCCGCAGTCGCCGCCCGTGGACGACGCTGTCGTAGGAGCAGCAGTCGCCGGCGGCGTAGATGCCCTCGACCGAGGTTTGGAGCTTCGAGTCGCAGAGGATCCCGTTCTCGACCTCGAGGCCGGCTCGCTGCGCCAGCATCGCGTCCGCCTTGACCCCGGCCCCGACCACGACCGCGTCGCACTCGATGCTGAGGCCGCTCTTGGTCAGCACCGCCTTGACCCGGCCGTCGCCCTCGAAGGCCTCCAGCTCCTCGCCGCCATGGAAGGTGACGCCGTTGGATTCGAGCCGCTCCTGGAACCACCGCCCCGCGTCCTCGCCAAAGGTCCGCGAGAGGATGACGTCCTCCATCGCCACGATCGTGCACCGGGTCCCCTTCGCGGTCAACGAGGCGGCGACCTCGGTGCCGATGTAGCTGCCGCCGATCAGGACGACGTGCTCGGCGGCCTCGGCGTCGGCGCGGATCGCGTCGGCGTTGCCGAAGGCGCGCAGGTAGTGGATCCCCTCGTTCTCGGCGCCCTCGACGCGGAGGATGTTGACGATCGCCCCGGTGGCGACCAGCGCCTTGCCGAAGGCGACCTCCTCCCCGCCCTGGAGCTTCGCCGTCCGCGCCTCGGGGTCGAGCGACATCACGTTGGTGCCGCTCAGCAGCTCGATCTCGTTCTCCTCATACCAGGAGAGCGGGTTGACGTAGGCATCGGCGCGCTCGGCCTCTCCGCGCATGTACTCCTTGGTGATCGGCGGCCGTTCGTAGGGCGGTTCCGGCTCGCGCCCGACCAGCAGCACCGAGCCATCGGCCCCGCGCCTGCGCAGCTCCGCTGCGCAATGGGCGGATGCCATACCGCCCCCGATAAGCAGGAAATCGGCGCGCCGGTCAGCCATCGCCGGCGCCGGCGCCGTTGCCTTCCGGACCGAAGAGGACCTTGAGTTCCTCCTCCTTGCCCGGGTCGAGGACCGCGAGGACCTCGTCCCCTTCCTCGAGCACGGTGTCGGCAGTCGGGACGAAGCCCTTGCCGGAGCGCAGCACCGAGATCAGCAGGCTGCCCTCGGGCATGCGCAGATCGCCGACGCGGCGGCCGGTGACGGCCGAGTCCTTGCCGAGCAGCATCTCGATGATCTCCAGCTGCTCCTCCTGCAAGTCGAGCAGGTGGACCAGGCCGTACTCGGGCACCTCGTGCTCGAGCAGCCGCAGGATCAGGTCCGTCGCCGAGACCGACGGCTTGACGCCGAGCAAGTCGAAGTGAAGGCGGTTTCGCGGGTTGTTGACGCGGGCGATGATCTGGCCGACCTCGTACTTCTCGCGGGCGACCTGGCAGATCAGCATGTTGTCCTCGTCGTCGCCGGTCACCGCGATCACCATGTCGGCCCGCTGGATCCCGGCCCGCTCCAGGACCCAAAGCTCGGAGGCGTCGCCATAGGAGACGTTGTGCTCGAGCTCCTGCTCGACGGTCATGTAGCGGCGCCGGTCGCTCTCGATCAGGGTCACCTCGTGGTCCTTCTCAAGCAGCTCCCTGGCCAGGTTCCATCCGACCTTGCCGGCTCCGACGACGATGATGTACATGGCTTCGGCTCTCTCTCCTACGCGGCTTCGGCGGCGCCGCCCGGCGCCCCGCCGCGGCCACTGGACTCGCGGACGGCGCTCTCGAGCATGTCGATGGCGACCCTGGTCGGGCAGACCGTGTGCAGGCCCTGGCGCTGGTACCACTCGGCCCGCAGAGGATCGAGCACGCGGGCGATCACCGTGGGGATCTCGTAGCGCCGCTGGGCGATCTGGGCGATCACGATGTTGGTGTTGTCGCCGTCGGTGGAGGCGATGAAGACATCGGCTTTCTCGATTCCCGCGGCGACCAGCGCCTCGGTCTCCAGACCGGCGCCGACGGTGAAGCTGCCGCCGAGGTCCTCCCAGCCCTTCTCGAGCCCGACCTCGAGCCGCGCGTGCGACTCCGGGTCCTCGTCGAGGCAGGAGACCTCGTGGCCCTCGCGGAGCATTCCCCGCGCCACCGATGAACCGACACGGCCGCAACCGACGATCAGGATGAACATGGCCCTGATACTAGTGACAGCGCCCTGACGGGAAGCGTCAATCGAGTTCCGGCGGCGCGGTCAGCAGGACGCGGCAGGGAGCCTTCTTCAGCACGTACTCGGTGGCGGCGCCGATCTCGGCCGGCTTCGCCGCGCCGATCCCCCCGATCGTCGCCCCGCCGCGGATCTTGCTGGGCGGCTCACCGCCGATCACGATCGCCTCGGCGCCGCTGCGCCGCGCCGCCTCGAGGATCCCGGCTCCGACCTTGCGGGCGCGGATCACTTCGGTCCTCACGTCGACGTCCTCGTACTCCTCGCCGACCTCCCGCGCCCGCTCCAGCGCTCGCCGGGCCTCCTCCTCCCGCTCGGGAGGCAGCTGGGCGTCGAGCGGCAGCGTCAGCGGCACTTCGATCACGTAGACGACGTCGAGACGGGACTCGGAGTCCTCGCCGCCCGACTCCTCCTGCTCCGCGGCCGCCAGGCGGCCGGCGGTGCCGACGATGTCGTCGTCGAGCTTGGTGCCGAAGACCGGCACCAGGATGTTGCGGAATTCGACCCGGGGGGCCTGCTTGGTCAGGGCGTACTCGGGGACCGAGACCCGCTTGGTCAGCGTCGTGCCCTCGAAGACCTTGCGGTAGACGACGTAGAAGAGCAGGCCGAACACCATCCAGCCGCCGCCGACCCACCGGGCGACGTCGTGGTAGAGGAGGACGCTGATGAAGGCCAGGCCGCTGACGACCGCGGCGAGGATCGCCGGCAAAGGCAGCTCGGCGCCGCGCCAGGGGACGGCGAGCGGGATCCGGAACGGGCGGTTGCGATCCGGGTCGCGGACCCGGAGGCGGATGATCGAGAGGTGGGCGATCGTGATCGCCAGCGTCGCCCCGAAGGCGTAGATGCCGGCGAGCAGCTTGACGTCGGTCGGGATCACCAGCCCGAGGGCGATGACGCCGCTGAGGATGATCGCCACGTACGGCGTTGCGGCGCGCTTCTCGAGCTTCCCCAGCCAGCTGGGGATCTGCCGGTTGATCGCCAGCGTGTAGATGTGGCGGGAGACGCCGAGCATCGAGGTGTTGGCGGCCCAGACCAGCACCGGGGCGGCGATCAGGGCGACCATCCACCGCATCGAGTCGGCGACCCAACCGGGCTCGAAGGCGGAGACGACCCCCAGCACCGGGTCCTCGACGAACTGGTTGCCGAGGGCGGTCTCCGGCCCGTTGGGGCCGGCGACGACCGGGACCGCCATCAGCGCGATCGCCGCCATCCCGGCGTAGACAAGAGGCACCCCGACGGCACCGATAGTGGCCACGCGCCTGAGGTCGCGACGGCTGACTTCGATCTCCGGGGCGAGGTCCGACGCGGCCTCGATCCCGGCGTAAGCCAGCATTGCCACCACCGCGGCGTAGACGATGTCGGTGAAGTTGGGATCGGTGAAGAGGTCGAGCTCGGCGGTGAGCCGGTCCGGGTGCATCACGACGAGCAGGCCGACGACGATCACCGCCAGCTGCAGGCCGAGGTCGGCGAGGGCGAGGGCGGCGAGCGAGCGCTGCCTCCCCCGCCCGCTGACGTTGAGGATGTTGAGCACGCAGGTGGCGACGATCACCGCCGCGGCGATGCCGATCTCCAAGCCCGGGTCGCCGAAGCTGGCCGAGATCGGGGTCAGGTAGTGCGGCACCGAGATCGCCGCCAGGGCGATCACGATCAGGTAATCGATCAGGATCGCCCAGCCGGCGATGAAGGCGATCAGCTCGTTGAAGGCGTACCGGGCGAAGGTCGAGGAACCGCCGCGCTCGCGGAACATCGCCCCGCCCTCGACATAGGTGAGCGTGGTCAGGCCGAAGAGCAGGCCGGCGGCGAGGAAGATCAGCGGGGTGAGGCCAAGGCCGCGATCGGCGACGACGCCGAGCGCGAAGTAGATCGAGAAGCCGACCGCCGAGTAGGCGGCCGCGAAGAGCCAGGGGACGCCGAGCCCCCGCTGGATCCGGTCCCCCCGTTGCGCCCCGCCGTCGCCCTGCGGCGAGGGCCCGTCGGGCCCGCTCACTGACCCACCTTCGAGGAGACCCAGAGCCTGCCGGCGCCGACGACGAGGAAGGCGACTCCGATCAGCACCCCGACCGAGGCCGGCCCGCCGCCGTTCACGAGCGTCACCACCAGCACCGCCGCCCCGATCAGCACGAACAGCCCCGAGAAGCCCCGCACGGCGGCGCGGTAAACCCGCTCGCCACCGCTCACTGCGACACCTCCGCCAGGCCCGGCGAGGCCACCGGCGGCTTGTCCGGCGGATCCGAGACGACGATCACGCGGCAGGGGCGCTCGCCGAGCACCGTCTCCAGCATCTTGTCGTAGAGCGGCACCCCGTTGCGCGAACGCAACCCGATTACGATCGCCGCCGCGTCGATCAGCTTCGCCTCGTCGGCTACCGAGTAGCCGGCCTGCCCGGGACGGACGCGGGCGACGTGGCCGGTGACCCGCTGGCCGCCGATCAGCTTCGCCTCCTCGATCTTGCGCTGGGCCTCCGCTTCGGGCTCGACCATCTCGGCATTCAACGGCAGGTTGGTGGGGACGGTCAGCATCGAGTGGACGTGGATCCCGCGCCGCCGCTTGGAGGCGAGCTTGACCGCGGTCGCGACCATCTCCGGGGAGAACTCTTCGTCGTCCTCGAAGCCGACAAGGACGCTCCGGTACTCGACCTCCTCGACGCCCAACGGCTCCGGCAACACGACCTTGACCGTTTCGGTCAGCGGCAGTCGCTGGTTGCGGCGGTAGAGGACGTAGATGGCAATCCCCAGCGCCATCCAGCCGATCCCGACGAAGAGGGTGCGCGGGTTCAGCGCCATCACCACGATCCAGGCGGCGAAGGTGCCGAGGCCGCCGAGCACCGCGGTCATCGGCACGTCGAAGCCAAAGGCACGGAGGTTGAGTGGGGACTTCCAGGGGCGCTCGACGTCCGCGTTGCCACGCCGCAGCTGGATCACGGCGACGTGGGCGATCGTGAACGAGAGCATCGCCCCGAACGAGTAGAGCGTCGCCAGGAAATCGGTCTTGCCCGGCAGCAGGGTGATGATCGCCACCCCGGCGAAGATCAGGATCGCGATGTAGGGGGTGCGGTACTTGGGGTGGACCTGGCGCAATCGTTCCGGCAGCTGGCGGTGCTGCCCCATCGAGTAGGTGAGCCGGGAGACGCCGATCAGGCCGGCGTTGGTCGCGATCAGGAGGATCACCGCGGCGAGCACGCCGACGTAGTAGCGGAGGACTTCGGTC
This sequence comes from uncultured Actinomycetes bacterium, assembly GCA_963832155.1. Taxonomy (GTDB): domain Bacteria; phylum Actinomycetota; class Thermoleophilia; order Solirubrobacterales; family 70-9; genus VAYN01. Next base: position 1,588,699 of record CAWHTB010000002.1, on the reverse strand, counting down.
GGGCCCTCGGAGAGGCCGAGGTTCTCGACGATGCCGAGGATCGGGTCGCCGGCGAAGGTCGTGCCGAGCGTGGTCGTGTAGTTGCCGGCGGCGTCCTGGGTGACCGGCATCGCCGAGAGCGCGACGATCGGGATCAACAGGTAGAGGCCGAGCACGGCGGCGACGACGAGGCCGACGCTCTTGGGGATCGTCTTGGCCGCTTCCTTGGCCTCCTCGGCCATGTTGGAGATCGTCTCGATCCCGGTGTAGGCGATCATCCCGACCGCGATCCCGAGCGCAAAGTCGCTCCAGCTCGGCGCCACTCCAAAGTGGACATTGTCGACCAGGATCTCCGGGTTGAAGACGACGACAAGCCCGATCAGAACCAGCACGACCTGGGTGGCGAGGTCGGCGACGGCGAGGACCAGGTTGAGTTTCGCCGACTCTTCGGTGCCGCGGATGTTGATCAGGGCCAGCGCGACGACGACCGCGGCGCCGCCGATCACGTCGCCGGGGCCGTGCCCGAGCCAGGGCCAGAAGACGGCGAGGTAGTGGGGGATGAAGAAGGCCGAGATCGCGACCGTGATCGTGTAGTTGAGCATCTGGCCCCAAGCGGCGACGAAGCTGACCAGCTCGTTGAAGGCGTGGCGGGCGAAGCTGGAGGAGCCGCCGGCCTCGGGGAACATCACCGTCGCCTCGGCGTAGGTGGCGGCGGTGGCGGCGAAGATCAGGCCGGAGATCACGAAGGCAACCGGGGTCAGACCGAGGGCGAAGGCGGCGGTGACGCCGAGCGCGTAGTAGATCGAGGAGCCGACGTTGCCGTAGGCGGCCGAGAACAGCGCCCCGACGCCGTGGACACGACTCAGCGATTCGTCTCTGGGTATGCGCTGCGCCATCTAGAGCTCGCCGAAACCGGTCACTCAGACCGAATATACGGACGTCGGCGGTGCTTTCCGCACGTGCGCCCGGTCGAGCGCCGCGGGGGACCTGCAGCCGCAGAGGGCGAGGGCCAGCTCCAGCTCGTCCCGCAGCAGCTCCAGGACCCTCGCCGCGCCCTTCTCACCGGCCGCCGCCAGGCCCCACAGGGCCGGCCTCCCGACCAGCACCGCGTCGGCGCCGAGCGCCAGCGCGATCGCCACATCGACGCCTCGGCGGATGCCGCCGTCGACCAGCACCGCGGCCCGTCCTTCCACCGCTTCGACGACCTCGGGAAGGGCGTCCCCGGTGGCGAGGGCGCGGTCCAGCTGGCGGCCGCCGTGGTTGGAGACAACGACGCCGGCGGCACCGTGCTCGACCGCCAGTGTCGCGTCCTCGGCGGTGAGCAGGCCCTTGACCAGCACCGGCAGACTCGACTCGGTGGCGAGGTCCTCGAGGTCAGCCCAGGTGAGGCTGCGGCTCATCAGCCCGAAGGTCTCCTCGATCGTCACCGTCCGCTCGACACCCATCGCAGCGGCGACGCTGGGGACGCCGAGGTCGGCAGGGATCGCGAAGCCGGTGCGCAGGTCCCGCTCGCGGTTGCCGCCCGGCGGCGCGTCGACGGTGACGACGATCGCCTCATATCCCGACTCGACCGCCTCGTCGACGAGCGCCCTGGTCACGACCTCGTCCTTGAAGCAGTAGAGCTGGAACCAGCGCCGGCCCGGGGGCGCGGCCGCGGCCAGCTCGCTGGGCCGGGTGGTCGCCAGGGTCGAGAGGCACATCACCGTCTCCGCGGCAGCGGCGGCGCGGGCCATCGCCACCTCGCCGTCGGAATCGGCGAGGCGCTGGTAGGCGACCGGGGCGACCAGGATCGGCATCGAGATCGGCTTCCCGAGCAGCTCGGCCGCGGTGCTGACCTCGCTGACGTCGGTGAGCACCCGCGGTCGCAATCGCCACCGCCGCCATGCCTCGACGTTGTCCCGCAGCGTCACCTCGTCCCCCGCCCCACCCGCGAAGTACCCCAACGCCCCCGCATCCAGCTTTTCGCTCGCGACCCGCTCCGCGTCGGCGACGTTGATCCAGCTCTCGGTCATCGCCGCCGACACTAACCCGAACAGGGCGTGTCTGAGCTTTCCCCCCACATATGGCAGGTTTCCTCAGGAACGCCCGCGAAGAGAGTCGCTGTGATCTATGTCGTCTACGCGCTGGTCGCCCTCTCCGGCGCGGGAATCCAGCTCTGGCGCCATCCGGAGAAGCGCGAGGCCGCGCAGGCGCTTGAGGTCGTCCTGCTCTGGTGGATCGTCGTCACCATCGGGATCGGCGGAGTCGTCGGTGGCCTCTTCCACCTTCTCGACGGGCCCAGCATCGCAAGGGAAATCGGCTTCACCCGCGGCGACGGCGGCTTCCAGACCGAGGTCGGTTTCGGCGATCTCGCACTCGGCCTCGCCGCCCTCCTCTGCGTCCGCTTTCGCGACCGCTACTGGCTGGCGATCCTCATCGTCGCCGCGATCTCGCTCTGGGGCGACGCCTACGGCCACATCCACCAGGAGGTCGCGAACGACAACCACGACCCCGACAACACCGGCGCAGTCCTCTACGCCGACATCGTCTTCCCCCTAGTCGGCCTCACCCTCTACGCCCTCCGCGAGCGCCTCAACAGGCAGCCAAAGCCCCTCGCAAGCTAGGCGAACCGGCGCCACCCGCCCGTCCCGATCGTCAATTAAGGACGCCTCGCTGAGGGGGCCAGGTGCCTCTTCCCCAGAGGCTCCAGGAACCACGTCCCGCACAACTGAGCTCACCCCAGCTGCGCAACGGCCTCTGGGGAAGGGGCACCTGGCCCCCTCCCCGCCGCGCTTCTTAAAAGTGAACGATCGGGATGATCAGGATGGCGACGATGTTCGCCACCTTGATCATCGGATTAATCGCCGGCCCGGCCGTGTCCTTGTAGGGGTCGCCGACGGTGTCGCCGGTCACCGAGGCGGCGTGGGCCTCGGAGCCCTTGCCGCCGTGGGCGCCGTCCTCGATCAGCTTCTTCGCGTTGTCCCAGGCACCGCCGCCGGCGGTCATCGAGATCGCCGCGAAGAGGCCGACGACGATGACGCCGATCAGCAGGCCGCCGAGCGCGTCGACGCTGAGCAGACCGACGATCACCGGCACCACGATTGGGATCAGCGAGGGCAGGATCATCTCCTTCTGCGCCGCCAGGGTGACGATGCTCACCGTCTCCGCGTAATCGGGTTTTTCGGTGCCCTCCATGATCCCCGGGCGCTCGCGGAATTGTTTCCGGACCTGCTCGACCACCTGACCGCCGGCACGGCCGACGGCCTCGATCGCAAAGGCCGCGAACAGGTAGACCATCATGCCGCCGATGATCAGCCCGATCAGCACGTCGGGGCTGCTCAGGTTGAAGAGGCCGTTGAGGTCGAACCCGGCGGGCGCCTCGTCGGCGAGCTCGCTCTTGAACGCGGCGAACAGGACCAGCGCGGCAAGGGCCGCCGAGCCGATCGCGTAACCCTTGGTCACTGCCTTGGTCGTGTTGCCGACCGCGTCGAGCGGGTCGGTGACGTTGCGGACCTCCTCGGGCAGGTCCGCCATCTCGGCGATCCCACCGGCGTTGTCGGTGATCGGCCCGAAGGCGTCGAGGGCGACAATCAGACCGCAGAGCGAGAGCTGGGCCATCACGGCGATGCCGATGCCGTAGATCCCGGCCAGCTCGTTGGCGGCGAGAATCGCAAACGCCAGCACCAGAGCCGGCGCAGCGGTCGACTGGAAGCCCTGGGCGAGCCCCTGGATGATGTTGGTCGCGTGCCCCGTCTCCGAGGCCTGGGCGATCGTCTTAACCGGCCGGAACCGAGTTGACGTGTAGTAGTCGGTGATGACGAAGAGCAGCCCGGTCACGGCGATCCCGATCACGGCGCAGAGCCAGAGGTCGGTGACGCTGACGACGTCGGCTGCGGTGCTGGCGAAGCCGAGCCGCAGCGGTTCGCTCATCAGCCAGTCGGTGATCGGGTAGAAGGCGGCGATCGAGATGATCCCGGAGACGAGCATCCCGACGTACAGCGCGCCCTCGACTTTGTCGGTTTTGGTCCGCACCGAGAGTGCCCCGACGATCGAGGCGATGATCGCGACGCCGCCGATCACCAGCGGGAAGATCGCCACCTCACGGGCGTAGTCGGAGGTGAAGGTGAGGACGCCGAGGAGCATCACGGCGACCGAGGTGACCGCGTAGGTCTCGAACAGGTCGGCGGCCATGCCGGCGCAGTCGCCGACGTTGTCGCCGACGTTGTCGGCGATCACAGCCGGGTTGCGGGGGTCGTCCTCGGGGATCCCCGCCTCGACCTTGCCGACCAGGTCGGCGCCGACGTCGGCGGCCTTGGTGAAGATGCCGCCGCCGAGGCGGGCGAAGACAGAGATCAGCGAGCCGCCGAAGCCGAGGCCGATCAACGCGTCGACGGCCTCCTTGTCGGTGCTGCCGGTGATCACCAGAATCCCGTAGTAGCCGGCGACGCCAAGCAGCGCCAGGCCGACGACCAGGAGGCCGGTAACCGAGCCGCCCTTGAAGGCGACGTCGAGCGCCGGCGGAACGCCGCCGCGAGCCGCCTCGGCGACGCGGGAGTTGGCCCGCACCGAGAGGTTCATCCCGATGAACCCGGTCGCGCCGGAGAGGAAGCCGCCGATCACGAACCCGATCGCGGTCTTGTAGTCCTGGAGGACCCAGAGCACGATCGCCAGCGGCACCGCGACGGCGGCGATGATCGCGTACTGGCGGTTCAGGTAGGCCTGTGCGCCTTCCTGCACCGCTCCAGAGATTTCCCTCATGCGGTCGTTGCCCGCCGGCTTGGCGAGCAGGCGCTGGGTGACGATAAGTCCGTATGCGACGGCGGCGCCCGCGCAAACAAGCGCGACGACTACCCCGTAATCGGTCAAGAAGCTGGTCAAGTTTCGTTCCTCCGGTGGCTTTTGCGGCGCGGGAGTCTATATGTGGAGGCGGCGAATCGCCCGGCGGGCTGCGGTTAGGCCCGCTCGGCCGTCTTTTCGGCGCCGGCGTAGGTCCGCCGGGTCTCCGCCACCGCGTCGCGGTAGATGTCCTCGATCGTGGCCCCCGCCGCGAGCGCCTCGCGCGCCCGCTCCGCCCCGTTTCGGTCCGCCAGCTCCACCTCGATCCCGAGCTGGGAGCGCGCCGGCTCGGTCCACTCGAGGATCGACTCCAGCATCTGCCGGGTCTCCACCTCGATACCGCGACGAAAGTCGATCATCCGGCCGCTGGCCCCGTGCCGGATCGCCCGCCACAAGTTCTCCTCGATCTCCCGGTCCTCCAGCGGCGCGCCGCGCCCCGCGTAGCCGTGCTCGTCGTAGTGGATCGCTGTCTGGGCGATACAGGCGGCGATCAGCCCGGCCAGGGCGAAAGACTCATCGCCCCTGGTCTGGGCGTCGCAGATCCGCACCTCGACGGTGCCGAAGCGGTGGTGCGGCCGGACGCTCCACCACAGCTGGGTCGACTCGACCACCGTCCCGGTCCGCTCCAGCATCCCGACGAACTCCGCGTACCTGGCCCAGTCGCGGAACGGTGACGGCACGCCGCAGCGCGGGAAGGTGCGGGTGAAGATCTCGGTGCGGACCGTGTGCAGACCGGTGTCGCGGCGGTCGAGGAAAGGCGAGTTGGCGGAGACCGCCAGCAGCAGCGGCAGCAGCTCGCGCATCCAGTCGCAGACGGCGATCGCCCGGTCGGCCCCGCGGACGCCCATGTGCACATGGGCGCTCCAAGTGTTGTTGCGCTGCGCGACCCACCCGAGTTCCTCCCGAAGGCGGTTGTAGTGGGGGGTGTCGATGATCCGCTGGTCGAGGTAGTCGGCCCAGGGATGGGTGCCGGTGGCGCCCAGCGCCAGGCCCATGCCGCCGACCAGGTCGAACAACCGGGTCCGCGCCTGCCGCTGCCTCTCCACCGCCTCGGCAAAGCTCTCGGCGCGACCCGACCGGATCTCGATCTCCGAGGCGATCAGCTCGCCGGCCGCCGACTCGGCCAGGACGTCGTCGCGCAAACATGCCGCGTGGACGTCCTCGAAGCGGTGCTCCAGCTCCAGCGTGGCCGGGTCGAGGATCGCGAACTCCTCCTCGAGGCCGACGGTGAAGTCGGTGGAGGACTCGAATCTCTCGCGGACGAGGTCGAGATCTAGGGACAAAGCCTCAGGCCAGGTAGAAGTAGAGCGCGTAGAGCAGGTCGACCGCCGGGCTGGAGGTGTGGACGGTCACCTCGGGCGGCACCTGCAGCAGCTGCTCGGAGTAGTTGAAGATGATCTTGACGCCGGCCTTGACCAACCGGTCGGCGACCTCTTGAGCGGCATCGGCGGGGACGGCGAGGACGCCGACGACTATCTCCTCTTCGGCGACCACGGACTTGAGCTCGTCGAGAGCACGGACCCGCAGCTCGCCGATCTCCTTGCCGACCACCCCCGGGTCGACGTCGAAGACCGCCACCACCTGGAAGCCGTGGTCGGCGAAGATCGCCGAGCTGGCGATCGCCTGACCGAGGTTGCCGGCGCCGAAGAGGGCGATGTTGTGCTGACCGGAGGTACGGAGGATCTTGCGGATCTCCGAGACCAGCGATTCGACGTTGTAGCCGACCCCGCGCTTGCCGAACTTGCCGAAGCCGGAGAGGTCGCGCCGGATCTGGGTCGGGTTGATGTGGGTGTACTCGGAGAGCTCCTGGGAGGAGATCGTCTCGCGGCCCATCTTGCGCGCCTGGATCAGCACCTGCAGGTAGCGGGAAAGGCGCGCCGCGACGCCGAGCGAGAGGCGCTCGCCTTCGACCGGGAAGCCTCCCGGGGCTTCGAACTCCTCGATCACCTCGACCATGCCCCCACAGTATCGAGCCTCGCGCGCAGGGCGGCCTGGTCGAGGACCAGCTCCGAGACCACGGCTCCCTCGACCTCGACGACCGGGATCCGCTCGAGGTGAGAGCGGAGCAGCCCCTCGTCGCTCTCGATGTCGACCTCTCTGAGGACGAAGCGGTATCCGTCCTCGTGGAGGGCGACGATCGCCGCCATCGCCTCCTCGCAGAGGTGGCATTCCGGTCGCGAGTAGACGACGATTTCGGCCATCTCAGTGGCGGGCGGCGGCCGCCGGGGCTTCACCGGTCGCGAAGGCGTCGTAGCCGAGGTAGTCCGGGTAGGAGATGCGGGGGGCGAAGCGGGCGGCGGAGCCGATCATCGCGGCGTTGTCGGTGCAGAGGATCATCGGCACCAGCTTCAGCCGCACGCCGTGCTCCTCGCAGAGCCGGCCGACCGCCTCGCGCAAGGGCCCGTTGGCGGCGACGCCGCCGCCAAGGGCGACCGCGTCCCACTTGCCGCGCTTCAAGGCCCGCTTCAGTTTCGCGATCAGCTGGCCGACCACGGCTGCCTGGAAGGAGGCGGCGAGATCGGCCCGCCGCTCCTCCACCCCCTCGGGGCCGAGGTCGCGGCAACGGTAGACGAGCGCCGTCTTCAAGCCGCTGAAGCTGAAGTCCAGGCCGGGGTCGCGGGCCATCGCCACCGGCATCTCAAAGGCCTCGGGATCTCCCCCGGCCGCCTCCTTTTCGAGGGCCGGACCGCCCGGGTAGCCGAGGCCGAGCAGGCGGGCGGACTTGTCGAAGGCCTCGCCGGCGGCGTCGTCCAGGGTCTGGCCGAGGATCTCGTAGCGCTCGTGGTCGCGGACGGCGGCGAGCAGCGTGTGGCCGCCGCTGGCGATCAGGCAGAGGAACGGCGGTTCGAGCGGCTCGGGCTCGAGGAAGTTGGCGGCGACGTGGCCCTGCAGGTGGTCGACCGGGATCAGCGGCAGCCGCCGCGAGGCGGCGATCGCCTTGGCGGTGCTGACCCCGACCAGCAGTGCCCCGATCAGCCCCGGCCCCGCCGTCGCCGCGATAGCCTCGACCTGATCGAGGGTCACGTCGGCCTCGGCCAGCGCGGCCTCGACCACCGGCGCGGTCAGCTCGAGGTGATGGCGGGCGGCGACCTCCGGCACGACGCCGCCGAAGCCCTCGTGAGCGGCCGCCTGCGAGGAGATCAGGTTGCTGAGGATGCGCGGACCGTCCAGCACCGCCGCGCAGGTGTCGTCGCAGGAGGTCTCGATGGCGAGGATCAGTCCAGCCACATGATCAGCGCGTCCTCGCCGTTGTCGTGGTAATAGCGGGGTCGGACGCCAGCCGAGCGGAAGCCGAACCGTTCGTACATCTCGATCGCCTGCCGGTTGGAGACGCGCACCTCAAGCGTGAACGGCAACACGCCCCGCGCCTCCTCGAAGAGCCTCCTGATCAGCCTCCCGGCGATGCCGCCGCCGCGGTGCTCGGGGGCGACGGCGATGTTCATCAGGTGCCAGACCTGGTCATAGCGGGAGCAGATCACGTAGCCCAGCAGCTCGTCCCCGGAGCTGGCCGCGAGGCAGACCCCGGAGGGCTTCGAGAGCTCGAGGACGAACATCGCCAGCGACCACGGGGTCGGGAAGGAGCGGCGCTCGATCGCGATCACAGCGGGCAGGTCGCTGTAGGCGAGCTTGCGGACCCGCACCTCCTGGGTCAGCTCACTCGGCTCTTTGGAAAGAATCTCGCTCACGCCACCGCTCCGCGTCTGGAGGCCTCAGGTAGATCGGTTCGAGCGCTGCCGCCTTACCGTCCCACCGCTTCGCCGCAACGGCGCAGATGTGCCGCGCGGCCACCCGGTGAACGGGATCGGCGTCCTCCGCGACCTTGACGCCTACACGGGTCAGCTCTTGCCGGAATCGTACCGCCCCCGAGCCAGCGGCAGAGGGGGGTTGTCCCAGCCCGGCGACGCGTTCCGCGAGCTGCTCGGGGCGGTACACGGCGGGCTCCCAGGTCCGCTCGCCGCGATCGGAGTACAGCGCCGCGAAGGCCTCCCCGCGCCAACCGTCGAGCACCGCCAGCCGCTCCCCCTCGGCCCCGGCCTCGCCGATCCCGCGACCGAGCGCGTCCAGGGTGCAAACGCCGGTGGCAGGCAGCCCGAGCCCAGTGCTGAGGCCGAGCCCGGTGGCGATCCCGATCCGCAGCCCGGTGAAGGAGCCCGGCCCGAGCCCGACGGCGAGCAGGTCGACCCCGCCCCAGCCGCCGGCCGCCTCGGCGACCCGCTCGACCTCCACCAGCAACCCGGTGGCGTGACGCGGCCTCCCTTCGGCTGAGAGACCCAGCTGGGATTCCTCGACCACCTCGCCGTCGCGCCAGGCACAGGCGACGGTGTCGAGAGTCGCGGTGTCGAAGCCGACGACTACCAGAGCGTGCGCCCGGACTTAAGCCTTGACCCTGAAGACGGTGGAGCCGACCTTTTTGCCTTTGACGAACCAGGTGACGCGGTGCTTGCCCGGGATCGTCGAGGTGATCTTGTTCACGTACAGCGTCCCTTCTTCGGCCTCCTGTGCTTTCGCGCAGAGGTTTTTCCCACTCGGGAACTTGACGCAGACGCTGTAGACGACGGTGCCGCTGAGGCTTTTGAAGAAGGCGCCCTTTTTGCTTTTTTTCGGGCACTCGTCGGCGGGGTCGGCCTTGCGGGAGATGCCACAGCCCACGTAGTGCTCGTAGGCGGCCGCGCCGGCGGTCGCGGGCAACGCGCTCGCCAACAGTCCCGTCACCAGAAGAGTCGCACCAAGCCCCTTAGCCGCCTTCATTTAGTCCTTCCCGTCGTGGATCGAATTCTGGTGTCGATGCTACAAGCTGCACCACCTGTCTCAACACGCACCATCGCTACTTGGAGCGCTCAGGGCCCGCCGCCCGCTCCCACTCGATCTCCACCCTGCGACGCTCGCCTCCGGCATGCGCGATCCGGACCTCGAGCGCCGGCCGCCCCAACCGTCCCGCTCCCGCCGCCGGCCACTCGACGAAGGCGACGCCGTCGGGCCCGAGGTAGTCGTCGAGCAGGGCCGGGTCCTCGCCCTCCAGGCTCTCCAGGCGGTAGAGGTCGAGGTGGGAGACCGGCAGCCGCCCGCCGGCGTAGCGCTGGCCGATAGTGAAGGTCGGCGAGGTGACCGGGCCCTCGATGCCGAGCGCCCGGCAGGCGCCGCGGATCAGCGTCGTCTTGCCGGCACCCACCTCGCCGGAGACGACCACCACGTCGCCGGCGCGCAGGCGCTCGGCGACCCGGGCCCCGAACGCTTCGGTCTCCGCCGCCGAGCGGCTCTCCAGGCTCTCCACGTCAGCCGAAGAAGTCGAGCTGGTCGGCCGGTGGCTGCGGCGGCGCCTCCTCGGTCTCGAGCTCGGCGAGGTCGTCGGCACCGGGATGCGGCGCAGGCGCCGGGCCGGCGAGCAGGCCGGGGATGGTGGCGAAGTCCCCGCGCAGGGTCTCCTTGACCGACGGCGTCCGCAGCGCGGCGGCGGGGTGGAAGAGCGGCAGCAGGAACACCTGCCTCCCCCCCAGCTCGTGCAGCTGCGGGGTGCCGCGGACCTTGGTGATGCCGGTCGGGTTGCCGCTCAGCAGCTTGGTCGCGAAGTTGCCGAGGGTGCAGACGACCTTCGGCTCGATCAGCCGCACCTGCTCGAACAGGTAGGGCTGGCAGGCCTCGATCTCCGCCGGCTGGGGGTCCCGGTTGCCGGGCGGACGGGACTTGAGCACGTTGGCGATGAAGACGTCCTCGCGCGCCAGCCCGATCTCCTCCAGCATCTGGTTGAGCAGTTGCCCGGCACGGCCGACGAACGGCAGGCCCTGGCGGTCCTCGTCGGCCCCCGGCGCCTCGCCGACGAACATCAGATCGGCGTCGGCGTTGCCGGCCCCGAAAACGGCTTTGGTTCGGGTCTCGTGCAAGGGACACCGCGTGCAGGCGGAGACCTCGTTGTAGAGATCGACGAGGCGCTCGCGGCGCTGCTCGGCGGTGAGCGTCATTTCCTTCCCTTGCGCGACTCGGCGATGCGGTCGGTGCGCGCCGCTTCCCGCTCCCGCCGCCGCGATTCGTCCGAGCGGACCGCGGCACCGCGCGGCTGGCGGCCGGGCGGCGAGACGCTGGAGATCAGCCTCTTCGTGCGGGCCGATCCGCAGCGCTGACAGTGCAGCTCCGCGACGTCGGCCGCAACCAGCTCCTCGAAGCGTGCCCCGCAGTCCTCGCACTCGAACTCGTAGATCGGCATCGACCCGTCCAATGGTAGTCGGGCCCCCGACGCCCTACCTGAGCGTGGAATCCACGCCAACTTCGAACGCTTCGTGAACCTTGGCGCCCGCCCGAGCGTATTGAAGCCTGAAGTGCACAGATCGACAGTTGAACCGGGTGGCGGTTCGGCTTCTCCGAGAGGATGGACATGCGGCGTGGAAGTTCGAAAATTCTGGGAGCATTGCTCGCGGCTGCGGTGCTGGCCTTGACGGCGACGCCGATCGAAAGCGCGCACGGCGCCGCACCGAGCGCCAAGGCGCTCAAGGGCGTACCCAAGCCGATCAAGGCCCTGAAGAAGCAGATCACCGCGTTGACCAAGCGCATCGCCGCCCTGGAAGCCAAAGGGGACGGTGGCGGGGGTCCGGCCGGGCCCGCTGGGGGCGACCTCAGCGGCAGCTACCCCAACCCGGAGCTGCGGACCGGCTCGGTCCTCTCTGCGGACATCGGTCCGAATGCGATCCTCGGCCCCCAGATCGTCGACAGGGCGATCTCCGGGGTGGACATCGCGCTGGAGACGATCACCGGGGCCGAGGTCCTCGACGCGAAACTCACCGGTGAGGACATCGCCAACAACTCAATCTCGAAGCTCGATCTGCGCAACTCCAGCGTCGGCAGCTCGCAGCTGATCGGCACGACGGTCGCCACCGAGAGGCTGACCCTCCTTTCCGGCCAGGCGGGCGAAATCTTCACCCCGTGCCCGCCCGGCGCCCGGTTGCTCAGTGGAGGAGCCGAATGGGAGGTGATACAGGGGAGCCTGTTCACCACCGGGTCCGCGCCCACCGCCAACAACTCCTGGAAGGTGACTGGAGTCAACAACTCGAACGCGACCCGAACGCTGCTCGCCAAGGCGCTCTGCCTTTCCGAATAGGCTGAGACCAAGCTCTCCTGCTAGGACGGACATGCGGTCGAATGGCGTAAGGGCATGGCTGCTCGCCTGTGTAGCCGTGCTCGCGATTCTCGCGCTGCTCGGCGCGGCCGCGCCGGGAGCGGCGGCGGAAACGCACTTGCAGATGTCTCTGCCGAGTAGCAACGGCTACCGGCTCGTGATCTTGGCCACCCCCCGCGCTCCGGTCGCGCTGGAGCTGACGAAGACGACGGCAAAAGGCACCCGATACGCGACTTACAGGGTCGACGGGACCGTCACGCCAAGGGAGATCAAGGGGAACTTCGGCCGCTTCGGTCGTATTGACGTCAGCTTCCGCCCGAAACGGCCAGGGGGACGACCTTCACGCGGCTGCGGAAGCAAGGGGTTGATCCGCGAACGTGGGACGTTCGTGGGAACGATCCGGTTCCGGGGCGAGCAGGGGTACAGCTCGGCTTCGGCGACGCGTGCGAAGGGCATCGTGCTGCAGTTTTGTCCCGACCCATCGAGGCCAGGGAGGAACCCGCTACGACGGGCGGTCCCGCCGGACCCCCCCGCCTTCTTCGAGATCAGCCTCGTCGCCGAGGCGGAGCGCGGTCGCCAAGAGATCGAGCTCCAGAGCGAGACCGTTTCACCGCTCGGAGCCGACGGGACCCTGGCCGATCCCACCACCCTGGTCAGTGCCGAGCTCGAGGAAGAGCAGGGCCGAATCTTGATCGAGAGAACGGCCATCGTCTTGGCCGAACCGCCGACCGTCAGTCCCCTCGGAGCGACGCCGACCACCGCCTCGGTGACGCTGCCCTACCCGTTCAGCGGCACCGGCTCCTACCGCGAGGAGGCTGGTGCTCCGGCAAGCTGGACCGGGGACCTGCAGGTCGACCTGCCGGGAGCCGAAAACCAGCCGCTCGTCGGCCCCGACTTCACGGCGGTCCTCTGTCGCGGTAAGAGCGGCAATGGGAAGTTCAAGCGCTGCCTCGAACGCCAGCCCTAAGGCAGCGGCTCCCACTCCCAGCCTTTGGCCGAGGCCAGGCTCTCCTGCTCGAGGTAGCGGCGGAACTCGTCCAGCTCGGCCGGCTCGACGCTGTAGACGTGGTCGGGTTCGGGGAAGTGGCGGGAACGGACCTCGGCGCCGTAGCGCTCGACCGCCTCGACCATCGTCTCGTGGACGTCGGCGTAGCGCTTGACGAACTTGGCCATGCGACCGGTGGTGATGCCGAGCAGGTCGTGGAAGACCAGCACCTGCCCTGAGGTGGACGGGCCGGCGCCGATCCCGATCGTCGGAATCTCGAGCTTGTCGACGATCGCTTCGGTGATCGCCGCGGGAACGGCCTCGAAAACGAGGGCGAAACAGCCGACCGATTGCAGCGCCAGAGCGTCCTCGCAGAGTTGGATCGCGCTTTTCGCGGTCTTGCCCTGGGCTTTGTAGCCGCCGAGCGCGTTGGCGGTCTGCGGGGTCAGCCCGACGTGGCCCATCACCGGGATGCCGGAGCGGACGATCGCCCGGGCCCGCTCGACCACGACCCCCCCGGCCTCGAGCTTGACCGCCTGGCAGCCGGTCTCCTTGACCAGGCGCTGGGCGTTCTGGACAGCGAGCTCGTTGCTCGCCTCATAGCTGCCCATCGGCATGTCGCCGATCATCAGCGGCGTCCTCAACCCGCGGCGGACAGCCTTGCCGAGCACGATCATCTCCTCCATCGAGACCGGCTCGGTGCCGGGATAGCCGAGCACGACCATCGCCGCCGAGTCGCCGACCAGGACGACGTCGACGCCGGCGGCCTCGGCCACGGTCGCCGAGGGGTAGTCGTAGGCGGTGACCATCACGATCGGTTCGCCGGCCGCCTTCATCTCCATCAGCCGGGGCAGGTTCACCGGGGTGCGGTCGTCGGCGGGGGGCGCGGTGTGGGAGCGGCCGCCGGTGCTCATGAGACCAGCACCTGCGGGCGGTCGTCGACGGCGACGGCGCGGTTGTCCTCGTCGACGTGGACCACGGTCGGCACGTAGCGCTCCAGGTCGGCCTCGTCGTAGGCGCCGAAGGAGGCGACGATCACCTTGTGGCCCGGCGCGGTCAGGTGGGCGGCGGCGCCGTTGACCTGGATCGTGCCCGAGCCCGGCTCGCCGTCGATTACGTAGGTGACGAACCGTGAGCCGTTCTCGATGTCCCAGACGTGGACCTGCTCGTTGGTGATCAGGTCGGCGGCGGCCATCAGCTCGGTGTCGACGGTGATGCTGCCGATGTAGTCGACATCGCAGTCGGTGACCGTCGCCCGGTGGATCTTCGACTTCAGCATCTGTCTCTGCACGGGGCTCCCTCCCGCTCGTGGATGGTTAAGTGACTGTCCGAAGACCCGCGCGTGCGCCTGGCGAGTGCCGGACCGAGCGGGGGTAGGACGCAGGAAGGCCTAATGGCAGCGCCATTTGGCCGACCGAGGACGCCGCCCCGCGAAGTGTGTCCGGTGCCGCCATGCGCGCGTGGGGGTCTTTGGACAGTCACTGGGGCTCGATCAAGACGTTGTCGATCAGGCGCGCCCCGCCTACTTGGGCGGCGAGGGCGACGAGGACGGCGCGGCCGTTCAGCTCGGCCACCGGCTCCAGCCGCTCGGCGTCGCGCGCCTCCAGGTACTCGGGCTCGATGCCGGCGCTGCGCAGCTCCTCGCGGGCGGCCTCCAGGCCGGCGGCCAGCGAACCGGCCTTCGCCCCGCGCTCGGCCCTGGCCAGGGCGCGGGAGAGCGCGGTCGCGCGGTCGCGGTCGGCCGGGCTGAGGTAGGCGTTCCGCGAGCTCATCGCCAGGCCGTCGGGCTCGCGCACCGTTGGCAGCACATCGACCCGCACACCGAAGTCGAGATCGCGCGCCATACGGCGGATCACCGCCGCCTGCTGGGCGTCCTTCTGGCCGAAGTAGGCGACGTCCGGACCGACCAGGTTGAAGAGCTTGGCGACTACGGTCGTCACCCCGCGGAAGTGCTCGGCGCCGCGCCGCGCCGGGTCGCCGTCGAGGACCTCGGTCAGCGGACCGCCGACCTCCACCGTGGTGGCGAAACCCTCCGGGTAGACCTCCTCCGCGGCCGGCGCGTAGACGAGGTCCACCCCCGCCTCACCGGCCAGGCGCAGGTCGCGCTCCTCATCGCGCGGATAGCGGTCGAGGTCCTCGCCGGGCCCGAACTGGGTCGGGTTGACGAAGAGGCTCATCACCACCACGTCGCACTCGGCGCGCGCGGCGCGGAGCAGCGAGAGGTGGCCCTCGTGGAGGAACCCCATCGTCGGCACGAGGCCGATCGTCTTCCCCTGCCGTCGTGGCTCCTGCAGGGCAGAGCGAAGCTCGGCCTTGGCGCGGAGAACGCCTGCGGCCGCCTGGGGGGAGCGGTTATCGCCAGTGAGGAGATCTGCGGTCATGGGTCCATGCCCTTCGGGTCACGGCCTTGCCCGCGGATTATAGGGGGTCGGCGGGTTGCTCCCGGCTGAATTCGATCTGGCGGATCTCCTTCGCCGGGGTGCCCGCGGCGAGCGTCGCCTCGGGCAGGTCCCTGGTCACCACCGAGTTGGCACCGATCACGCAGCGCTCACCGACGCTGACCCCGCTGGTGACGACGCAGTTGACGCCGAACCAGCAGTTGGAGCCGATCGCGACTGGGCCTTTGGTGGTGAACCCCTGCCAGGTGATCGGCGTCTCGGGATCGTCGAAGCGGTGCTCGCCGTCACCGACGAAGCACCCGTTGGCGAACATGGTGTGGTCGCCGACCTCGACCCGCCGGTAGGCGGCGATCATCGTGTTGCGGTTGAGGAAGCAGCCCTCGCCGATCACGATCTCGGCCTCCGGCGCCAGGGTCAGCCAGCAGCCGGGCTCCAGCAGGGTCCCCGGGCCGATCCGCAGCCGCCCCTCGTCGAGCGCCTCCAGCACCTCGCCCTCGACCGGGTGGCGGATGTAGAAGCCGCCGCGGGCGGCGTGGCGGTCGATCCGCCACCGCCTCAACCGGCGATGGTTGCGCTCATACCAGCGCCGCTTCGCCCACCACAACCTCCACCCCTTCGGCTCGGCCACGCGCCTAGCTTTCCAGAGGACCCAGCAGTAGTGTCGTGACCCGAGTGAGCTCCGCGAACGACAGCCTGCGCGGCGGCATCGACCTCGGCGGAACCAAGATCCAGGCCGCGATCGTCGACGCCGCGGGCGCGGCGCACGGCCAGGCGCGCCGGCCGACTCCGACCAGCGGCGGGCCCGAGGACGTCGCCGAGGAGATGGCCGAGGCACTTCGCGAGGCCGCGCGGGAAGCCGGCGTGGAGAGCGCCGACCTGGCCGGGGTCGGTGTCGGCTCCCCCGGCGACGCCGACGGGAAGACCGGGACCGTCTCCGGCGCCCGCAACCTTCCCGGCTGGGAGGGAAGCTTCCCGCTCGCCGCGACGCTGAAGGAGGCGCTGGGGACCGAGGTCCGGGTCGGAAACGACGTCCAAGTCGCGACCGAAGCCGAGTTCCACCTCGGCGCCGGGCGCGAGTTCAAAAGCCTGATCGGCGTCTTCTGGGGAACCGGAGTAGGTGGTGGACTGGTCCTCGATGGGAAGCCCTGGCTCGGCCGCGGCGCCGCCGGCGAGGTCGGCCACATGGTCGTCAAGCGTGGCGGCGCCAAGTGCCCCTGTGGCCGGCGCGGCTGCATGGAGGCCTACGCCGGGCGCGCGGCGATGGAGGCCGAGGCGCGGCGCCAGCACACCGACGGCGCCAAGACCGACCTCTTCAAGCTGATGCGAAAGCACGAGAAAGACCGCCTCACCAGCGGCATCTGGGAGCGGGCTATCGACCACGGCGACCACCTCGCCGAGCAGCTGATCGACCGGGCGGTGGAGGCGCTTGGCACCGGCATCGCCTCCGCGGTCAACCTGCTCGACGTCGAAGCGGTGATCATCGGCGGCGGCCTCGGGGTGCGCTTCGGCGAGCGCTACATGGAGCCGCTGACGAAGGAGATGGGCAAGCACCTGTTCCTCGACGACCGCCCGCCCGCGGTCCGTGTCGTCAGCCTCGGTGACCTCGGCGGCGCGGTCGGCGCCTCGCTGCTTGTCGCCTAGCCGGGGCGCGGTGACCGCTCACACCCGAGTCCTCCGCCCCGCCGAAGGGATCCTTGCCTTCTACGACGGGCGCGTCGCCGGGTACCGCCACGCGCCGGGGCGCAACTGGGTCGACGAGGGAGCGATCTCGCTCGGCATCGCGAGCTACGCCATCGTCGACGGCACCGAGGCGGTGGTCTACGACACCCATGTCTCGGTCGAGCACGGCCGGTTGATCCGCGAGGCACTGGAGGACGAGGGCGTGCGTGAGATCACCGTGGTCCTCAGCCACTGGCACCTCGACCACGTCGCCGGCACCGAGGCATTCGCCGGGTGCGAGGTGATCTCCACCGCTCGAACCGCCGAGCTGCTGCGCGAGCACCGAGAGGCGATTGAAGCGGGAACGCTGGAGGGGCCGCCGGCGATCTCGCCGCTCGTCCTCCCGACGCGGACCTTCGAGGAGCGGATGGAGCTGCGGGTCGGCGACACCGAGCTGGAGCTGATCCACGCCGACATCCACAGCGACGACGCGGCGGTGCTCTGGATGCCGGCCGCCCGGCTCCTGCTGGCCGGCGACACGGTCGAGGACACTGTCACCTACGTCGACGAGCCGCAGGGATTCGAACAGCACCTGCGCGACCTCGACCGCCTGCTCACGCTCGATCCCGCCGCCGTCCTCCCCAATCACGGCGACCCCGAGGCGATCGCTTCGGGCGGCTACGACCCGGGGCTGATCCGGGCGACCCAGGACTACATCCGGATCCTGCAGCGCTGCCGCGAGGAGCCGGGGCTGCGCGAGGCTCGCCTGCGCGAGCTCCTCGCCCCATCGATCGAGGCGGGCTGGGTGCGGTACTTCGAGCCCTACGAGGGGGTGCACCGCGCAAACGTCGCCGCCGTGATCGCCTAAACCCGGCCGGAAGCCAGGCGCTGCTGGCGGGCGAGGGCGTCGACGATCACCGCGAGGAGCAGGACACCGCCCGTGACCATGAACTTGACTGCCGAGGAGTAGGCCAGCAGGTCCATCCCGTTGGAGATCGAGCCGATCACCAGGGCGCCGAGCAGCGCCGTCCAGACCGAGCCGCGGCCGCCGAAGAGGCTGGTGCCGGCGATCACCGGGCCGGCGATCGCGAGCAGCAGCAGTTCGCTGCCACCGGAGCTCTGGTTGACGGCAAGCAGGCGAGAGGCGGCCATGATCCCGCCGATCGCCGCCATCGTCCCGGCGATGCCGAAGACCGCGATGCGAACCTGGTCGATCGGGATGCCGGCGCGGCGAGCGGCTTCGGCGTTGCCGCCGACGGCGTAGACGTGGCGCCCGAACGAGGTGCGCCTGGCGACGTACTCCATGCCGACGACGAAGGCGAGCAGGATCAGCACAGCGAGCGGGACGCCGCGATCGGAGTTGAGGACCGCCACCGCGACGATCGCGATCGCGGCGACCAGGACGAGGCGGAGCAGCAGCGCCGCCTGGCTCTGCGCTTCCAGGCCGGTGGCAAGGCGGCGACGGTGGCCGACGAAGGCGACCGCGGCGTAGGTGCCGATCACGATCGCGGCGAAGATCCAGCCGACGGTGTCGGAGTAGAAGGTGTTGGCCAGCCCGGTGATCTTCGGGTCGTCGAGGTTGATCGACCCGGTCGAGCCGAGGACCTGTAAGAGCGCTCCCTGCCAGGCCAATAACCCCGCCAGGGTGACCACGAAGGACGGCACCCCAAAACGGCTGAAGAGGGCGCCCTGGAACAGCCCGATGGTTAGGCCGGCAACGATCGCGGCGCCGATCGCCAGGTAGGGGCTCCACCCGTGCTGAACGTTGAGGACGGCCATGATCGCCGCGGCGAGGCCGCTGACGGCGCCGACCGAGAGGTCGATCTCACCGAGCAGCAGCACGTAGACGACGCCGACCGAGATCAGCCCGATCGCGGTGATCTGCAGCATCAGGTTGGTCAGGTTCTCCGCGGTCAGGAACCGATCGTTCTGGGACTGGAAGATGATCCAGATCACCGCCAGGCCGAGCACCACCCGCAGCGAGCCGAGATCGCCCTGGAGGAGGCGCCGCATCGACTCTCTCAGCACGTGCAGCGCCCGGGCCAGCCGGTTTCTCACGAGTCCTCCTCGCGATCCTCGCCGAGGCCGGTGATCGCGGCAACGACGTGCTCCTCGGTGGTCGCTTCGGCTTCGAATTCGCCCGCCGCCTTGCCCAGGCGCAGGACGAAGATCCTGTCGGCCACCTCGAAGACGTCGACCAGGTTGTGGCTGATCACGACGACGCCGAGGTCGCGCTCGCGCAGCCGGCGGATCAGGCTGAGCACCTGGGCCGTCTGGGCGACGCCGAGCGCCGCGGTCGGCTCGTCCAGCAGCACCACCTTCGGCTCGCCGAGCAGCGAACGCGCAACCGCCACCTGCTGGCGCTGGCCGCCGGAGAGGGTGCCGACCTCGCTGCGCAGGCTCGGGATCGTCACCGCGAGGTTGGAGAGCAGCTCCTCAGTCGTGTGCTCCATCCGCGCCTCGTCGAGCTGCCTGGAGACCGTGCCGGCGCCCGGCGAGCGCTCCTCGCGGCCGAGGAAGAGGTTGGCGACGACGTCGAGGTTGTCGCAAAGGGCCAGATCCTGGTAAACGGTCGCGATCCCCAGCGCCGTCGCGTCCTGGGGCTTGGAGATCGAGACCTCCTCACCGGCGAACCGGACCCTGCCCTCGTCGGCCGTGTGGATGCCGGCGATCGCCTTGACCAGCGTCGACTTGCCTGCACCGTTGTCGCCAACCAGGCCGACCACCTCGCCTGCCTGGACGGCGAAGTCGACCCGATCCAAAGCCTGGACCGGGCCGAATCGCTTGCTTACTCCCTCCAGCTCGAGGAGCGGAGCGCCATCTGCGGCCATCTCAACCGGAGATCCCCAGGGATTCGCAGGCCGATTTGTAGGCGCTCGTGCAGAGTTCGGAGGCCGTGATGTAGCCGTCTTTGACGACCGTGCTCTTGACGTTGTCTTGAGTCACAGCGACCGGTTCGAGCAGGACCGAGGGGACTTTGATCTTGCCGTTGTCGAGTTCGTCGGTGATTTTGCTTTTCGGGAATTCTTTGCCTTCGGCCAAGTCGACCGCGATTTCCGCGGCGACGCTGGTCTCGAGGTCGGTCGCCTTGTACACGGTCATGAACTGCTGGCCGGCGATGATGCGCTGGACGCCGGCGACGGTCGCGTCCTGACCCGTGGTCGGCTTTTCTTCCGGATCGACTCCGGCGGATTTCATCGCCGCGATCGCGCCACCGCCGGTGTCGTCGTTGGCGGCGTAGACCCCTTCGAACCCGGTTTTGCCGAGCGCCGTGATCGCCTGCTGCATCTCGTTCTGGGCGTTGGTCGCCGACCATTCCGGCGTGTCGTACTCTTTCGCGATTTTCACCCCGGCCGATTCGAACCCGTTGTGCGCGCCTTCCTTGAAGCGGGCGGCGTTGCTGTCAGCCGGGTCGCCGTTGATCATCACGATCGGCCCACTGGAGGCGCCGTCTTCTTTCAGCCTTTCCGAGAGGGTTTCCGCCTGCAATTCGCCGACTTTGACGTTGTCGAAGGAGACGTAGTAGTCGGGTTCGGCGTTTTCGATCAGGCGGTCATAGGAGACGACCGGGACGTTCTGCGCCTTCGCCTTTTCGACGATCGCCGCCGCCGAAGCCGCGTCGACCGGATCCAAGACCATGACTTCCGCCCCTTGGGTCAGCGCCGCTTCAGCCTGGCTCTGCTGTTTGGAGGCGTCCTGCGCCGCGTTGCTGTAGAGGATTTCGCAGTCCGGACAGAGCTCTTCGACTTTTTCTTCGAATTCCGGACGGTCGTGCGCTTCATAGCGCGGGGTCTCGTTCTCAGGCAGGAGAAATGCGATCTTCGCGCCCCCACCACCGTCGTCTCCGCCGCCACAGCCGACGACCGCGAGGCTGACCACCAGCAGTGAACCCACGATGATGGCCAGACGTTTCCGCAACGCTGGTAGGGACATGAGGTCCTCCTCCTTGGGGATTCGCACCCTGCCCTTACCCAGATGAGGCCCTTTTAATTCCTTCAGGAGCTGGGGTTTAGGCGGCCACGGCCTCGCGCTTGGCGGCACGCCTGCGCTTCGCTGGAACCACCAGGTCGGCGAGGAAACGCCCGGTGTAGGAGCCCTCGACCGCCGCCACCTGCTCCGGCGTCCCGGTGGCGACCACCTCTCCCCCGGCTTCGCCGCCCTCGGGGCCGAGATCGACCAACCAGTCGGCGGTCTTGATCACGTCGAGGTTGTGCTCGATCACCACCACCGTGTTGCCGGAGTCGACCAGCCGTCCCAACACCTCGAGCAGCCGTTGGACGTCGGCGAAGTGCAGACCGGTGGTCGGCTCGTCGAGGATGTAGAGGGTGTCGCCGGTGGCGACTTTGGAGAGCTCGGTGGCGAGCTTGATCCGCTGCGCCTCGCCGCCGGAGAGCGTCGTCGCCGGCTGGCCGAGGCGGATGTAGTCGAGGCCGACGTCGTGCAGGGTGCGCAGCCGGCGGGCGATCTTCGGCACGTTCTCGAAGAACTCGACCGCGTCCTCGACCGACATCTCGAGCACGTCGGAGATGTTCTTGCCCTTGAAGCGCACCTCCAGGGTCTCGCGGTTGTAGCGCTTGCCGTGGCACTGCTCGCAGGGCACGTAGACGTCCGGCAGGAAGTGCATCTCGATCTTGATCTGGCCATCGCCCTTGCAGACCTCACACCGCCCGCCCTTGACGTTGAAGCTGAACCGGCCGGGCTTGTAGCCGCGCGCCCGCGCCTCCTGGGTCTGGGTGAAGAGCTGGCGGATGTGGTCGAAGACGCCGGTGTAGGTGGCCGGGTTGGACCGCGGCGTGCGCCCGATCGGCGACTGGTCGATGTTGATGATCTTGTCGATCTGGCTGAGGCCGTCGATCCCGTCATGGGCGCCGGGCCGCAGTTTCGCCTGGTGCAACCGGTTGGCGACGGCGTGGTGCAGGGTCTCGTTGACCAGCGTCGACTTGCCCGAGCCGGAGACGCCGGTGACGCAACAGAAAACGCCGAGCGGGACCGCGACGTCGATCTGCTTCAGGTTGTGTTCGCGGGCGCCGCGGACGAGCAGCGCGCCGCTTGGCTCGCGGCGCTCCTCCGGGACCTCGATTTCGCGCTTGCCGGCCAAGTACTGGCCGGTCAGCGAGGCGGGGTCCTTAGCGACTTCCGCGGGCGTGCCGGCGGCGATCACGTAGCCGCCGTGTTCGCCGGCCCCCGGGCCGAGGTCGAGCAGGTGGTCGGCCGCCCGCATCGTCCCCTCGTCGTGCTCGACCACGATCACGGTGTTGCCGAGATCGCGGAGCCGGTCCAGGGTGCCGATCAGCTTCTCGTTGTCGCGCTGGTGCAGGCCGATCGAGGGCTCGTCGAGCACGTACATCACCCCGACCAGGCTGGAGCCGATCTGGGTCGCGAGGCGGATCCGCTGCGCCTCGCCGCCGGAGAGCGAGCGGGCCGAACGCGACAGCGAGAGGTAGCCGATGCCGACGTTCTCGAGGAAGGCGAGCCGTTCGGAGATCTCCCGCACGATCAGCCGGGCGATCGCCCGCTCGGTCTCGGTCATCTCCAGCTCCGCGATCCACTTCGCCGCCGCCTGCGCCGAGAGGGCGCTGTACTCGGCGATGCTGATGCCGCCGACCTTCACCGCCAGGCTCTCCGGCCGCAGCCGAGCGCCGTCGCAGGCTGGGCATGGCTGCTCTGCCATGTAGCCCTCGATCCGTTCGCGGTTGGTCTCCGAGTCGGTCTCTTCGTAGCGGCGCTGGAGGTTGTTGACGATTCCCTCGAACCGGACTTTGTATGAGCGACGGCGACCGAACCGGTTGGTGTAGCTGACCAGGTGGCGATCCTCACCGGTGCCGTAGAGAAAGATCTCCTTCTCCGATTTCTTCAGCTTCGACCAGGGCTTGTCGGCGTCGACGCCGTACTCCTCGGCGACGGCCGCGATCAGCCGCTTCCAGTACGCGGTGATGCCGCGGTTCCAGGGCTGCAGGGCGCCCTCCGCGAGCGAGAGAGTCGGGTCGGGGACGACCAGCTCGGGATCGATCACCCGCTGAAAGCCGAGCCCGTGGCACCGGTCGCAGGCACCGTGGGGCGAGTTAAAGGAGAAGATCCGCGGCTCCAGCTCCGGGATCGAGGTGCCACAGTTGAGGCAGGCGAACTGCTCGGAGAAGAGCAGCGGCTCGGCCTCCTTTCCCTCGATGATCTCGACTTCGATCAGGCCACCGGCTAACGCGGCGGCGGCCTCGACCGACTCGGAGAGGCGGCGGCGCAGGTCGGGTTTCATCACCAGCCGGTCGACGACGACCGAGATGTCGTGTTTGAACTTCTTGTCGAGGACGATCTCCTCGTCGAGCCGGCGCAGCTCGCCGTTGACCTTGGCCCGCGAGTAGCCCTCGAGCCGCATCTGCTCCATCAATTTGCCGTACTCGCCTTTGCGCCCCCGCACGACCGGCGCCATCACCATGAATTTGGCCCCCTCCTCGAGCATCGTCAGCCGGTCGACGATCTGCTCCTGGGACTGGCCGGCGATCGGCTCGCCGCACTCGGGACAGTGCGGGGCCCCGATCCGCGCCCAGAGCAGGCGCAGGTAGTCGTAGATCTCGGTCACCGTGCCGACGGTCGAGCGCGGGTTGCGCGAGGTCGTCTTCTGGTCGATCGAGATCGCCGGCGAGAGACCCTCGATCGAGTCGACGTCGGGCTTCTCCATCAGGCCGAGGAACTGGCGCGCGTAGGCCGAGAGCGACTCGACGTACCGCCGCTGGCCCTCAGCGTAGATCGTGTCGAAGGCCAGGCTCGACTTGCCGGACCCCGAGAGCCCGGTGATCACGATCAGCGCGTCGCGAGGCAGCTCGACGTCGATGTCCTTGAGGTTGTGCTCGCGGGCACCGGAGATGACAATTCGCTCAGAGGCAGGCACTGGGCACCGATTCTACGCAGGCGAACAGATGTTCCCCGGCTTGTGCCGCCGCGGGGCCGGCGGTACGGTGGACTGTGGGCAGGGTCATACCAAGGAGGTTGAGATGTCGAACGTCGACACCGCCCGGTCCGCCTACGAAGCCTTCGGCAGCGGCGACCTGAACGCGCTCAGTGAGTCGTTCGCGGAGGATGCGGTTTGGGTCACCTCGGACGAGTTGCCGCTGGGAGGGGAAACCCGGGGTCGCGACCAGATCCTCGGCAACTTCGCCCAGATCCCCAACTACTGGTCCGAGTTCAGGGTCGAACCGGAGGAGTTCATCGACGCCGGCGAGTACGTGGTCGTCCGCGGCACTCAGCGCGCCGCCAACGACAAGGGCAGCTTCGAGGCGCCATTCGTGCACCTGCTCAAGTACGAGGACGGGAAAGCCGTGCGCGGCGAATTCTTCACCGACAGCGCCAAGGCGGCGAAGCTGCTGGGCTAACGATCAGGCGACCGGGGTCGCGGCGACGGTGAGGCGTTCGGCGACGACGGCGCGCTGCTCGGCGAGGGGACGGCCGCAGGAGCCGGGCTCGGTTCCCTCGACGACGCGGGTCGAGCCGTCGCGGAGCCGGATGCGCAGGCGGCTGGGGAAGGTCATCCGGAGGGCCTCGGTATCGAGACGGTCGATGCCGTCGTCGCCCCGGCTGCCGCCGAAGCGCTCGCGCATCGAGCGGCCGAAGAAACGGCGCAGTGAGGGATCGGCGACGAGCGCGCGGGCCAGGGCTGGCCCGGGATTGGCCTCGTCCATGTTGGCGTCGCCGAGCCGGCGGCGCAGGCGCAGCAGGTCGCGCAGTCCAAGATCCGGGGACGCGCCCGCCTCCAAGGTGCCAAGCAGCGTCTTCGCGGTCAGGGCCGGGTCGTGGTCGAGGCTGATTTTCGCCGCCAGAGCGCGGATCTTCGTTTCGTGCTCCCCAAGCCACTCGGGCGTCAGCTCAGCGGGAGTCAGTCGGCCCGCCAGCAGTGCGATCGCCGTCGTCAGGGTCGCCGAGAAGTTGA
This sequence comes from uncultured Actinomycetes bacterium, assembly GCA_963832155.1. GTDB lineage: Bacteria > Actinomycetota > Thermoleophilia > Solirubrobacterales > 70-9 > VAYN01. Next base: position 1,563,839 of record CAWHTB010000002.1, on the reverse strand, counting down.
CCCGGATCGGGGAGAGGTCGGGTCCGCGCCCCAGCTCCTCCATCTCGCAAGTCAGCCACCCGGCTTCGATCTGCACCGAGTCAACCTCGCCAACCTCGACCTCGGCGGCGAGCGCGGCCTCCGCGACCGATTGCAGGTAGGCGCAACCGGGCAGCCGCTTGAAGGCGAGCGTGTCGGTCAGCCAGACCCGGCCGAAGGCACCGAACATCGATGGGCGCGGCGCGAAGGAAAGGCTGGCGAGGACGCCGCGAGGGTGCTCGACGACGTCCAGCGCCCCGGTGACGCCGTCCGCGGCCAGCAGAGCCGCCCGTGCCCCCACCGCGGCGGGCTCCGCCGCGGTCAGCAGCTTGCTCCGCGGACCCATGAAGCCCGGCCACATCCCGTAGGGAGGCTGGTAGAGCGCGATCGCCAGGGCGTGCGCGGTGCGGGGCGCGTCGAGCCCGATCCCGACCGAGGCGGCGACGGCGGCCGAGGCGCAGTGGATCGAGGCCCAGAACTGGCCGTTGTGGGGGCCGAGGAAAAGCGCGGCGCCGAGCCTGCCCGCGACCTCGTTGGCGGCCACTCGGGCGAGCAGCTCGAGCTCCGGGTCGTTGGCGAAGGCCGCGGCGGCCGGGACCGCTGAGTGGCCGGTGTGTCCCATGAACAGATAGTCGTCCCAGTCGTGGGCGATCGAGGCGGCCGCCGAGCGGTACACCTCCCCCACCGGCCCGTCGGGCGCGACCGCGATGAAGGGAGCCGCGTCGGCCTCGCCGGCGGCGCGGGCAGCGGCGATGCACTCGGCCTGCAGACCCGCCCGCTCGCGGACGCGCTCGGGCAGGTCGTCGGAGCGCAATCCGACCGCCCACTCGGCGACCTGCTCGCAGATCGTCCCCCGCATCATCGAAAAGAGACTAGCCCTGCCGGGTCCTGACCAAGCAGTTCAAGGACGCAGAAATGCGCCGGTCAGGACCCGGCAGTGGTCATGCCGTCGAGGTCGCGGCGCAACTCGCGCAGCTCGTCGCGGATCCGCCCCGCCTCCTCGAACCGGAGGTCGTCGGCGGCGGCCAGCATCTCCTCCTCGAGCGCCACGATCGTGCGCTCCAGCTCGTCCGGGCCGGCGAAGTCCTCGGTGCGCTTGCGACGGCGTCTGCGCGGCGCCCGGTCCTCCATCGCCAGGAACTGGGACATCTCCGAGATCCCTTTGCGGACCGTCGCCGGGGTGATCCCGTGCTCCTCGTTGTAGGCGAGCTGGATCGCCCGCCGCCGGTCGGTCTCGCTGATCGACGCCCGCATCGCGTCGGTCTCCTTGTCCGCATACATCAGCACCCGCCCGTTGACGTTGCGCGCCGCCCGCCCGATCGTCTGCACCAGGCTGGTCTCACCGCGCAGGAAGCCCTCCTTGTCGGCGTCGAGGATCGCCACCAGGGAGACCTCGGGCAGGTCCAGACCCTCGCGCAGCAGGTTGACCCCGACCAGGACGTCGTACTCGCCGAGCCGCAGGTCGCGGACGATCTGAATCCGTTCCAGGGTGTCGATCTCCGAGTGCAGGTAACGGACCTTGATCCCGTACTCGAGCAGGTAGGCGGTCAGGTCCTCCGCCATCTTCTTGGTCAGCGTGGTGACCAGGGTGCGCTCCTTCGCCTCGGCGCGGGCCTTGACCTCGTTCATCAGGTCGTCGATCTGGTTCTTCGTCTCCCGCACGTCGATCTCGGGGTCGATGATTCCGGTCGGGCGGACGATCTGCTCGACGATCCGCGTCGATTCCGCCTTCTCGAACGGCCCCGGCGTCGCCGAGACCATCACCAGCTGGTCGACCCGGTCGAGGAACTCGGCGAACTTGAGCGGCCGGTTGTCGATCGCCGAGGGCAGCCGGAACCCGTAGTCGACCAGCGTCTGCTTGCGCGAGCGGTCGCCCTCGTACATGCCGCCGATCTGGGGCACCGTCTGGTGGGACTCGTCGACGAAGACGACGAAGTCGTCGGGGAAGTAGTCGATCAGCGTGTGCGGCGGGCTGCCGGCGGGCCGGCCGTCGAGGATCCGCGAGTAGTTCTCGATCCCGGAGGTGAAGCCGAGCTCCTTGATCATCTCGAGGTCATAGGCGGTGCGCTGGCGCAGCCGGTGCGCCTCCAGCTGCTTGCCCTCGGCCTCCAGTTCGGCGGTGCGGGTTTCGAGTTCGGTGCGGATCTCCTCGACCGCGCGCTCGACCGTCTCGTCTTTGGTCACGTAGTGCGACGCCGGCCAGACCGAGACGTGGTCGATCGTGTCGAGAACCTCGCCGCTCAACGGGTCGAAGTGCTGGATCCCCTCGATCTCATCGCCGAAGAGAGAGATCCGGTAGGCCGACTCGGCGTAGGAGGGCATGATCTCCAGCACCTCGCCGCGCACCCGGAAGCAGCCGCGCCCCAGCACCTGGTCGTTGCGCTGGTACTGCATCTTCACCAGCTTGCGCAGCACCCCGTCGCGGTCGATCTCCTTGCCGACCTGGAACAGCTGCATTTTTTCGTTGTAGACCTGCGGCGAGCCGATCCCGTAGATGCAGGAGACCGAGGCGACGATGATCACGTCGCGGCGGGCGAACAGGGCGGCGGTGGCGGCGTGGCGCAGCCGGTCGATCTCGTCGTTGATCGAGGAGTCCTTCTCGATGTAGAGGTCCTGGGCGGGGACGTAGGCCTCGGGCTGGTAGTAGTCGTAGTAGGAGACGAAGTACTCGACCGCGTTGTCGGGGAAGAACTCGCGGAACTCGTTGCAGAGCTGCGCGGCGAGCGTCTTGTTGTGGGCGATCACCAGCGAGGGACGCTGAACCTCGGCGATCGTCGCCGCCATCGTGAAGGTCTTGCCGGTGCCGGTGGCGCCGAGCAGGGTCTGGAAACGCTCGCCGGCGCCGAGGCCCTCGGCGAGCCCGGCGATCGCTTTCGGCTGGTCGGCCGTGGGAGTGTAGGCGGGGTTCAGCTTGAAATCCGGCACGAACACGAACATAGCGTGTGCGTCACTCACGCCCCGAAGATGGAAGACTTCCGCCGCGATGAAGCTCTCGAGGACCGCACTGGCCGCCTTTTTCACCTTCACTGGGACGATGCACTTCGTCCGCCCGCGCTTCTTCGAAGCGATCGTGCCCCCCGCGGTTGGCAACGAGCGCGAGGTGGTGATCGTCAGCGGACTGGCCGAGATCGCCGGCGCCGCCGCCGTGCTGCACCCCGGCTCCCGCCGGCTCGGCCGGTGGTGGCTGCTCGCCCTGCTCGTCGCGATCTTCCCGGCCAACATCCACATGGCGGTCAACCCCGAGCAGGTGGAGGGACTGGACCTGCGGCGGGTGCCCCGGTGGGCGCTCTGGGCGCGGTTGCCGCTGCAGCCGCTGGCGATGTTCTGGGTCTGGCGCGCGACCCGCGCCTGAACGGCACTGGAACCAGCTCCACCGTTCTACACGTTTTGTCTGTAGAGCTTCTGTCATCTACGACAGAAGATTCACCGCAATGGAAATACGTGACCGCTTTGCCGTGAATCTGAAACGCGCCCGCCAGGCCAAGGGCGTCTCCCAGGAAGAGCTCGGGTTCAGCTGCGATCTGCACCGGACCGAGATCTCGCTGCTCGAGCGCGGCGGCCGCGAGCCGCGGCTGGGCACCCTGCTGAAGCTGGCGGAGGCGCTCGACGTCAGCCCTGAAGAACTCAGCGCCGGCATCCGGTGGCAGACCGGCAAACGGCGGTTCAAGATCGAGCGTCCGAAGCAACCCTGACCGGCAACTTCTCCGGGTCCCGGGCCTAGGGCAGGAATTCTTCGAGGATGGTGCCCGCGGGCCCGAGGAAGGTTTCCAGGTTGGAGAGGGCCGAGCGGGCGTCGCGAAGCAGTTCGATCGCCTGTTCCAGCGGGATCCGTTCGAGCGTCCCCCGCAGCGGTGCGGCGAGCAGGGGGCTGAGCGCGCCGGAGGCTTCGGCGTCGTCCACTGCGCGCAGCAGGGCGGCGCGGATCACCTGCGTCAGTTTTTCGTCGTCGATCCCGTAGCGGCGGCTGAACCGTTCGCGCCCCTCCTCGGTCGCCAACGCCCGGGCCAGCGCCTCGCGGCTGACCCCGAGCCGGCAGGCCGCTCCGTCGAGCGCCGAGAGCGAGATCTGCTGGGCGACCTCCGCCAGCCCTTGTGGGTTGCTCCAGGGGCGGTCCCGACAGGGATCGCGGGTCTTCTCGGGCGCGTAGGAGGCGCCCCCGGCCGCCAAATAGATCGCCGGCAGCGCCACCGCCGCGACGATCGCGGCGATCACCAGGGCGCGCCCTCTCGACCCGGCGCTCAAAGCTCCACCCGCCGTGAGAGGCCGATCGGGATCAGCGCCAGCAGCCCGAGCAGGGCCGCAAGCAGGAACGAGGGGCTGAAAGCGTGGGTGGCGCCGCGGTTGAGCTGCTCCTGGAGTTCGCCGCGCAGCTGCTCCACCTCGGCGCGGTCGGCCGGGTCGGAAGGCAGCGGCTCGAAGGCCGGGCCGATCGTCGGCACCCTCCCCGTCTCGCCCTCGAGCTGGTCGGAGATCCGTTGCGCAAGGTCGATCTTCAGCAGCGGGTCGACCGGGGAATCGAGGATCACCGCGGTGCCGGCGTCGATCGCGTCGTTGCGCTGCTCGGCGATGTCGGCGGTGAAGACCGGGGTCAGCGCCAACAGCCCGACGACGACGCCGGCGTGGCGGGCGGAGATCGTCCAGCCGCCATGAATCGCCTGCGGGGCGCGGCCGCCGAGCGCCGTCTCGGTCAGCGCCGAGAGCACCAGCGAAAGCCCGAGCCCGACCAGCACCTGCGGCGGCACCGTCAGGGCCACCTCTGCCTTCGGCAACAGGCCGAGGCCGGCGAGGCCACCACCGACGAGGATCGCGCCAGCGGCGGCGCGAGCGCGAGCGTCGGGGACGGCGCCGGCGAGGCGGCTTCCGAGGATCGCCGCCAGCGGCATCACGGTGACCACGATCGCGGCGCCGATCGGGCTCAGCCGCCAGCCCTCGATCAGCAACAGCACGAGCAGGAAGAGGGCGGCCGCGATCGCCGCCGAGACCATCGCCAGGGCGAGGTTCGCCCAGAGATGCGGCCGGCCCGTCTCGCGCAGCTCCGGCTCGATGATCCCGGTCGCCGCCTCGTGGCGGGCAACGGCGAGGATCGGCACCGCAGCTGCCAGCGCCACCGGCACCTGGAGCAGGAAGACCGACTGCCAGGAGACCAGCTCGGTGAGGAAGCCGCCCACCGCCGGGCCGAGAGCGGCGCCGGTGGCGCCGGCGCCGGCCCAGACAACGGTCGCCCGAGCCTCCGAGCCGACCGTCGCCGGCAGCAGCTCAAGCGCAGCGGTGACGGCGAGGGCACCGCCGAGCGCTTGCAGGCAACGAGCGAGGATCAGGGTCGTGAGGTTGTCCGAGACCCCGCAGGCGAGCCCGGCACCGGCGAAAATCGCCAGCCCGAAGGCGGCGGCTCGCCCGGGCCCGATCCGGCGGGCGGCAAGCGCCGCCGGCACCGCGGCCAGGGCCATCACCAGGTTGAAGGAGACGAGCACCCAGGTGACCCCGGCGACGGTGGTGTCGAGCTCCCGGTAGATCTCCGGCAGCGCCAGCACGACGATCGAGGAATCGGCCAGCACAAGGCCGACCGCCAGGGCCAGCGCTCCCGCCCGCGGCTTCGGGGCGGCGCTCAATACCCCAGCTCCTGCCGGTACTCGTCGCGGTAGGCGTCGCGTTTGTCGAGCACCTCTTCCACGTAGGCCCGGGTTTCCGGGAACGGGATCTCCTCGACCTCGAGGTCGCTGCCGCCCCACTCTTCGGCGTGGGAGGGGCCGGCGTTGTAGGCGGAGAGGACGGCCACCTCGTCGCCGTCGAAGCGGGCCATCAGTTCGCGCAGCAGGAAGGTCCCGTAACGGATGTTGATTTCCGGGTCGGAGAGGTCGTCGAGCTCGAAGGTGGTGCCGCCGCTGAGTCGCTCGATTTCCCTCGCCGCTTCCGGCGTGATCTGCATCAGCCCGCGCGCGCCGGCGCTGGAGGTCTGGTCGACGAACTTCGACTCCGAGTAGATCACCGCCGCGATCAGCGCCGCGTCGACCTCCTTCTCGGCCGACTGCTGGCGGATCACGTCCTCGTGGCGAAGCGGCAGGGTCAGTTCCTGGATCGCGTGATCGACGGTTCCGAAGACGCCCAGCGCCGTGCCGGCGACCACCCCCACCGCGACCGCGCCGGCGCCGAGCGCGAGCCGCCGCCGAGTCCCCCTCTTCATCGACGAAGCCTTGCGATCAGGGCGGACAGCGCCTGCTCCAGGTCCTCCACCGTGCCGTCGTTCTCGATCACGTGCTCGGCGCGCTCGGCCTTCTCCGCTTGGGAGAGCTGCCGAGCCTCGCGCTCGCCGACCAGGGCGTGCCCGCGCTCCTCGGCCCGCCGGCGCCGCAGCTCGTCCGCGGTGATGACAGCGACCGTGGTGTCGAAGACGCCGTCGCTGCCGGCCTCGAAGAGCAGCGGGACCTCGACCACCGCGACCTCTGTCTCGGCTGGCAGAGACATCAGCCAGGCCGCAGTCCGCTCCCGCACCAAGGGGTGGATCTGTGCCTCAAGCCAAGAGAGCTGCTCGGGATCGGCGAAGACGATCTCCCCGATGCGGGCCCGGTCGACTTCCTCGCCGGGCGCGATCTCGGCGCCCCAGCGCTCGACCAGCCGGCCGCGCAGCGGTTCGGAGTCCAACAGCTCGTGGACGACCGCGTCGCTGGAGAGAGTCGCCGCGCCGAGTCGCTCGAAGGCGGCAAGGGCCTCGGACTTCCCGGCCGCGATGCCGCCGGTGAGGCCGATCGTCAGCGGCGCCACGGCGCCGATCAGTCCTGTTTGGGCTCGCTCGTCTGCCCGTCGTCGCCGGCGGGCTCGTCCTCGGAAGACTCGGCCGCTTCAGCTGCCGCGGCAATTTCCCAGTCCGCCATCGGCTCCCCATCGCCCGCGGTTTCGCCGGCATCGACCTCGACCTCCGCAACACCGAACTCCTCGGAGATCTTGACCTTCTCCTCAGCAGCAGTCTCCTCCGCCGCCGGCTCCTCATCGGACGAGGGCTCCTCGGCCGCGGGCGCCTCAGTCTCCGCCTCCGCGGGTGCCGCTTCAGCGGCCGGTGCCTCTGCCTCAGCGGCAGCGGCCGGCTCCTCCACCGCCGGAGCCTCCGCAACCGGCTCCTCCGCCGCAGCGGCCTCCTCGACCACAGGCTCCTCAGCTACAGGCTCCTCCGCCACTGGAGTCCCCTCAGCGACCGGAGCCTCTTCAGCTACAGGCTCAGCAGGTGCGGGGGCCTCGTCGACAGCCACATCGGCCTGACCCTCAGCTTCAGACGCTTCATCCGCGGGTGGCGTGGAGATGGGCTCCTCGCCCGCAGCTTGCGAGGACGAGGGGTCCGTCTCCGCGACAGGACCCGCGGCTGCGACCTCTGAACCCTCGGCCTCAGTCCCATTGACCTGCTCGCCAAGATCCTGCATCGGCATGTTCTGCCCCTCGACCCGCTTAATGCTCAGCGACAACCGCCGCCGCTCTTCGTCGATCTCGAGGATTTTCACGTTCAGCGTCGCGCCCGGCTCGACCACTTCGCTGGGGTTCTCGACGTGGTGGTCGGCGAGCTCGGAGATGTGGACCAGGCCCTCGACCCCGGGAAGAATTTCGACGAAGGCGCCGAAGGCGACCACCTTGGTGACCGAGCCCTCGAGCACGTCGCCGGAGCGGTGGGTGCTGATCACCCGTTGCCAGGGGTCCTCTTGGGTCTGCTTGAGACCGAGCGAGATGCGCTGGCGGTCGCGGTCGATGTCGAGCACTTTGATCCGCACCGTGTCGCCGATCGCGACGACTTCGGAGGGATGGTTGACGTGGCTCCAGGAAAGCTCTGAGATGTGGATCAGGCCGTCGATCCCGTCGAGGTCGACGAAGGCGCCGAAGTCGACGATGTTGGAGATCTTGCCTTCGACCACCTGACCGGGCTCGAGGCGGCCGAGGATCTGCTCGCGGACCTCCTTGCGCTCCTCCTCGAGCACCGCGCGGCGCGAAAGCACGACGTTGTTGCGACTGCGGTTCAGCTCGATCACTTTGCATTCGAGCGTCTGGCCCATGAACTCGTCGAGGTTGTGGACGCGGCGGATGTCGACCAACGAGGCGGGCAGGAAGCCGCGCACCCCGAGGTCGAGGATGAGGCCGCCCTTGACGACCTCGATCACGCCGCCTTCGACCGGTTCGCCGGAGTCGGCGGCGATCTCAATCCGGCGCCACGCCTTCTCGAAGCGGGCGCGCTTCTTGGAGAGAATCAGGCGTCCCTCGGCGTCCTCCTTGGTGAGGACCAGGGCGTCGACCTCCTCACCCAGCGAGACCTCCTCGGTCGGGTCTACCGACTTGCGGATCGAGAGCTCGTTGGAGGGGATGACGCCCTCGGCCTTGTAGCCGATGTCGACCAGCACCTCGTCTTTGTCGATCCGCACGACCTTGCCGTTGACGACGTCGCCCTCGTCGAAGGAGACCATCGTCGCCGCGTAATTGGGGACGATCTTCCCCTCGATCTGCAACAGCAGGCCATTTGATCCGTCTACAGGCGTCGCAGTGGGCGCGGGAGCGGTTAAAGAGTCGGTTGCGGACACAGCGGCCAATAATGGCAGAAACAGGCCGGCCAGATACGCTGGGGTTCAATGCCGGTCCGAGCGACGAAACGCGGCGATGAACGAACGCCGCTGAATAGTAAGTGCGACGTGCTGATCTGTGGGGCCAGCTTCGCCGGCTTGGCGGTGGCTCGCGAGTTGGGCGGCAGCGGCGCCGACGTGCTGATCGTCGACCGCTACGAGATCGGCGAGCGCCAGACCTCCGCCTGCGGCATCCCGACCGAGTGGCTGCGCCGCCTCGACCTGATGGGCTGCGAGCGCCAGCGCTTCGACACCCTGGTCATGCACACCCCCCACGGCGACGCCCGCTACCGGCTCCCCTGGACCTTCTCCACCTTCGACTACCGGGAGCTGTGCCAGCTGCTCTGGGCCCAGTGCGACGCCGAGTTCGAGACCGCCAAGGTCAACGGGCGCGGCACCCCGGCCAACGGCGACGGAGCGATCGCGGTCGAGACCGACCGCGGCACGATCTCCGCCCCGCTTGTCGTCGACGCGCTGGGCTGGCGGCGGATCCTCGCCAACGGCGACGGTGTCCAGCCGCCGGACGCGGCGCTCTCACGCGGCCTCGAGGTGCACCCTGGGGGTAGCGCCGAGGACCTCGAGGTCTGGATCGACCGCCGCTACGTCCCCGCCGGCTACGGCTGGTCCTTCCCCGCCCGCGACGAGGTCCGGGTCGGCGTCGGTTCCTTCGACCCTCGCTTCCACGTCCGCGACACGACCGAGCTGCTGGCCGAGGACCTCGACCGCGACCGGGTCCGCTACCAGGGGAACTGGATTCCCCACAAGCTGCGCCGGGCGACCGAGGGCGGCGTCTTCTTCACCGGCGACTCGGCCGGGCACTGCCTGCCGCTCAGCGCCGAGGGGATCAGGACCGCGCTCTACTTCGGGATCGCGCTCGGCCGGGAGCTGCGCGGCGTCGTCGACGGCCGGCAGAGCCGCGAGCGCGCGGCCGCCTCCTACGCCGAGTTCCACGACTCCCACGAGTGGAAGTTCCGCTGGATGCTGCGGGTGCAGCGGCTGGTGCCGCGGGTCCCGCCGCGTCTGCTCGGGCCGTTGATCCGGCTGATGGGCTCCAAGCGCTTCATCGACTGGTCCTTCGCGCACTACCTCGCGATCGCGCCGCCGGAGTTCGTCGGCTCAGCGGACGATCAGAAAGGTCCCGGCCAGCAGCAGGCCGACGCCGAGCAGCCGCTCGGGGCCGAGCGGGACCTCGTCGAGGCCGAACGCGCCTAGCCGGTCGAGCGCGACCGAGGCGGTCAGCTGCCCGGTCACGGTCGCTGCGGCGACCCCGCCCGCACCGACCGCGGGGACCGCGAGCAACGCGGTGGTGACGTAGACGGCTCCGAGCAGGCCGCCGACCAGGTAGTACCAGCTGACGTCGAAGGTCGAACTGAGGCCGCCGGCCTTGCCGCTGAGGACGACGATCGCGGCGAGCGCGAGCGACCCGACCGCGAAGGAGACGAGCGCGGCGGCCAGCCCCCCGGTCGCCCGGCCGAGTTCGGCGTTGATCGGCGCCTGCGCGGCGATCAGGCCACCCGCCGCGGCAGTCAGCACGACGGCGACGCCCCTATCCATAGGGTCGATGCCTGTGGCGCGTGATCTTTGGGTGCGGTCGGTGTTGCATCAGCGTCTGCCGAGATACCCGGCTTGCTGTCATATCAACAGCACCGGATCGCGCAAGAGATTTGAGTTAGCCAAGAAGGCCAGATGCCTCCACCAACCGCAGAGCCCTTCGCCACCCGTGTCCTTCTCGGGCCGGCACTTCGTACCCAGTCCGACCGGCGCCTGGTGTCGCTGGTCCGGCAGGGTTATGAGACCGCCTTCGAGGAGATCGTCCGGCGCTACCGCCGGCCGCTCGACCGCTTCGCCGCCGCGATTGTCGGCGGCCGTTCCGAGGACGTCACCCAGGACGCCTTCTCGAAGGCGTTGCCGGCGCTGCGCTGCTCCGAGGCGGAGATCGAGCTGCGGCCCTGGCTCTACCGGATCGTCCGCAACACCGCGCTGAACGACCTCCGCGACCGGCCGCCGAGCGCCGAGCAGCTGAAAGAGACGATCCCGGGCGGGCTCAGCGCCGCCGCCGAGGCCGAGCGCCGCGAGGAGATGGCGGAGCTGACCGAGCGGCTGCGGGCGCTGCCGGAAACCCAACGAGCGGCGATCGTGATGCGCGAGCTGGAGGGGTTGAGCCACGAGGAGATCGCGGCCGCGCTCGGGGTCAGCAGCGGGGCAGCTCGGCAGGCGATCCACCGCGCCCGCACGGCCTTGCGCGACGGGCTTGGGTTGCTGATCCCGCTGCCGCTGTTGCGGATGCTGTTCGACCACAGCGCCGAGGCGGCAGCCGCAGCGGGGGTCGGTGCCGGCACCGCCGCGAGCGGCGGGGTCGGTGCCGTCGCTGGTGGGCTCGGGGCCAGCGGAGCGGTGAAGGCCGGCCTCGCGGCGGCGTTGATCGGCGGCGCGGTGGGCACCGGGGTGGCAGTTCAAAGCGGGCACAACAACAACGGCGCCGCCAGCGCGGCCCCTGTCCCCGTGGCCCCTGCCCCTGTGACCGAGAGCAGAAGCTCCGAGGGATCTACGACCGAGGATTCTTCTGGGCATTCCGGAAGCTCGGGGAGCGATAACAGCGGGTCCAACGACCATGGGTCCCGCGACCACGGATCCGACGATCGGGCGTCCGGCTCAGACGACTCTTCAGGGCATGGCAATGGTGGTGGCCGACACGGTTCCGGTCACGACGAGCGCGAGGAACCCGAGGACAGTGGAGACGACGATTCCTCGGGGCCGGGCGGCTCCGCGGTCGAAGCCTCCCCTCCGCCCGTCGAGCCCCTCGAGGACAACAGCGGCAGCGGCTCCAGCGACTCGGGCAGTGACGACGACAGCTCCGGCAGCAGTGGTTCCGGCGGTGGAGACGACTGACTACTTGGCGTCGAGCCAGTCGGCGCCGATGCCGATGTCGACCTCCAGCGCCGGGTCGAGCTCGTAGGCCGCGCACATCTCGCGCTCCACCAGCTCCGCCGCACCCTCCATCTCCCCCGGCGGGCCCTCGAACAGCAGCTCGTCGTGGATCTGCAGGACCAGGCGGGTCTTCCCCCCGGCCTCTCCCAGGGCCGACTGGCAGCGCACCATCGCCACCTTGATGATGTCCGCCGCGGTGCCCTGGATCACCGTGTTGACGGCGAGGCGCTCGCCGAGGCGGCGGGTGTTGGGATTGCCGGAACGCAGCTCTGGGATCGCACGCCGCCGCCCCATCAGCGTCGTCACGTAGCCCTGCTCCTGAGCCCGCTCGACGATCTGCTCGCGGAAGGCGCGCACCGCCGGGAACCGCTCCAGGTAGCGGGCGACGAATTCCTCGCCCTCCTTGCGGGGGATGTTGAGCCGGTCGGCGAGCCCGAACCCGGTGAGGCCGTAGACGATCCCGAAGTTGACCATCTTCGCCTTTGAGCGCTGGCCGACGTCGACCTCGTCGCGGGAGATGTCGAAGACCTCCGCCGCGGTCGCCGCGTGGACATCTTCGCCGGCGTGGAAGATCTCTTTCAGGACCTCCTCGTCGGCGACGTGGGCAAGCACCCGCAGCTCGACCTGGCTGTAGTCGGCGGAGAGCAGGCGCGAGCCTTTCTCGGCGACGAAGCAGGCGCGCACCGGGCGGCCGATCTCGGTCCGGATCGGGATGTTCTGCAGGTTCGGGTTGGTGCTGGAGAGGCGGCCGGTCGTCGTCGAGGCCTGGTTGAAGGTGGTGTGGACGCGGCCGGTCTTGGGGTCGATCAGGTCCGGCAGCGAGTCCAGGTAGGTGTTCTTCAGCTTGGTCAGCTCGCGCCAGGACTCGATCTTCTCGACGATCGGGTGCTCGTCGCGGATCTGGGCGAGCACGCGGGCGTCGGTCGAGAAACCGGTTTTGCCGCGGCGCTTGCGAGTCAGCTGCAGCTTCTCGAAGAGAACGCGGCCGACCTGCTGCGGGGAGCCGATCGTGAACTCCTCATCGGCCAGGTCGTAGATGTCGCGTTCCAGCGTGGCGATGCGCTCGGCGAAGCCGGCGCCGACCTCGGCCAAGCGCTCGGCGTCGAGCTTGAGACCCTCGCGTTCCATCGCTGCGAGCACGTGGACCAGCGGCAGCTCGACCTCGCGCAGCAGCGGCTCCAGCCCCCACTCCTCGATCCGCGGCCGCTGGCCCTCGGCGAGGGCGGCGACCAGGCGCGCCTCCTCAGCGGGCTCGAGTCCCGCCTCCACCTCCTCACCGAGCGAGAGCTGGGCGTCGTCCTCCGCCGCGGCGGGACCTGCCCCTTCGGCGATGCCGAGGCCGGCATCGGCAGCCAGCTCGACCAGGTCGTAGGTGCGGCGCTGCGGCTCCAGCAGGTAGGCGGCGATCATCGTGTCGTGGTCGAGCGCCAGCTCGACGCCCTCGCGGGCCGCGGCGGCAAGCAGGCCATGGCGGCCGCCGCCGAGCGACTTCGCGTCGTGCGCGACGACCGGCTTGGCGCCGATCGCCACCGCCAGCTCGTCGAGCGTGGCGGAGCCGGAGAGGACGCGCTCCGCCTCGGCCGCCGCCCACCGGTCGTCAGCGATCGCCAGCACCAGCGGGCCATCGCCGAGGTCTCCGGGCGACCCCTCGACCACCTCGACCTCCAGCTCGGTCTCGACCCGGCGCCCGGGCACCGCGTCGCCCTCTGGCAGCGCTTCTTCGAGTCGCTCCATCACCGCTCGCAGCTCGAACTCGCGCATGAAGTCCCGCAGAGCGCCGCGGTCGGGCTCGCTTGACATCGCCTCGGCCAGGTCCACCCCGGTCTCGATGTCGTACTGGAGCGTCGCCAGCTGCTTCGACATCCGCGCGTCGTCGGCGTGCTCGACCAGGTTCTGTTTGCGTTTGGCGCCGGAGATCTGGTCGACGCTCGCCAGCACCTCCTCGAGCGTGCCGAACTGCTGCAGCAACTGGGTGGCGGTTTTCTCGCCGATCCCGGGGATGCCCGGGATGTTGTCGGAGGTGTCGCCGCGCAGGCCCATCAGGTCGGTGATCAGCTCCGGCGCGACGCCGTAGCGCTCGACCACCGCCTCGCGGTCGTAGATCTTGGTCTCGGTGATCCCGCGCGAGGTGCTCATCACCCGCACCCCGTCGGCGACCAGCTGGTAGGCGTCGCGGTCGCCGGTCACCACCATCACCTCGATCCCCTGCTCGCGCGCCTGGCGGACCAGCGAGGCGATCACGTCGTCGGCCTCGTAGCCCTCGACCTTGACGTTGGTGTAGCCGAAGGCCTCGACCAGGGGCATCAGGTTCGGCCACTGCTCTCGCAGAAGGTCGGGCCGCGGTTTGCGCTGGGCCTTGTAGAGGTCGTAGGTGACCTCGCGTCCCGACATGCCGGCGTCCCAGGCAACGACGACGCCGGCCGGGTGGTGCTCGTCGATGATCTTCACCAGCATCGAGGCGAGGCCGTAGATCGCGTTGGTCGGCCGCCCGTCACTGGTCCCGATCGACTCCGGCAGGGCGAAGAAGGCGCGGTAAGCGAGGCTGTTGCCGTCGATCAGGAAGAGCTCTGGGGCGTCGGCGGGCATCGGGGCTCACTCTATGAGGACGGGCTGCTGTTGGGAGGAGATGAGGTGGGGCTCTCCGTCGCAACAGCGGGGAGGCTCCGGAGAGCCCCACCTCATCTCCTTCGACGCAGCGCGTGCTGCAGGTCGGCGATGACCGCGGGCGCTTCGTCTTCCAGCTGACGTTCCGTGAAGCGGAGTACCTGGTAGCCATGGCGGCGGAGGTCGAGGTCGCGGGCGCGATCGTCCTCGAAGGCGACGGTGCCGTGGTGGAAGCGGTAGCTGTCGGTCTCGACTGCGAGCTTTTGGGCGGGCCAGAGGAAATCGACGGTCCAGCGGCCGATGCGGACGTTGACTTCGGGGGCGGGAAGGCCGGCGCGATGGCAGAGGGCGAGGAAATCACTCTCCAGGTCGCTGCGGGTGCCGTCGGTCTTGACGTCGGCGCCTAGCGCGAAGCCCGCGAGCTCCGCCTGGCGGACGGCGCGGCGGTAGAGGCGGGGCGGGACGGTGTCGTGGAGGTCGGTGATGGTGCGGGCGGGCGTGGTGACGGGGATGCCGTGACGGCGGGTGACGAGCCCGTATGGGACGAGCCCATCCAGAACGCCTCCATCGGTCAGGTAGGTGTTCTGGATGGGCTTGGTCTGCGAGAGGGATGGGCGGCGGTGCAGACGGATTCCCTCCCTCCTTCGCCTGCCGCCATTCGTAGGCACTGCAATATCTACGGGCCCTTCCATCGGCCGCAGCAACTCCCAAAGCGCGGCTGCGCTGCGGCGGCTGAGGACAGCTCCCGGTCCGCACGCGAGGACTGCCGCCATCCACCGCCCACGGAGGTTGGTGATCGGGTGTCCCACCGCGTAGACGCCGTGATGAACGCGATGAAGCCGCCCTTGCCTGGCTCGCCACGAGACGGCATCTCTGCGGATTCCAATCTCCGCGAGCTGCCGCGTTGACACCACACCGTGCTGCCGTGCCGCGATTTCGGCGATCGCAGTGTCGGGCTGGGCGCATTTGTCGGACATAGCCCTACAAATGCGCCACGGCACCTCGGTTCTCCCCCAAGCGCCCCTTAAGCTCGCCGCGCCTACGACCGCCACACCGCGAATCTGATTCGATAGCCGACCATGGCTGTCAGCGCTCAATACAGCGTCACGATCCGGGTCGAGCTCGATGCGCGGCAGGAGCCGCTTGGCCGGTTGACGGCTGCGATCGCCGAGGCGGGCGGGCAGCTGCAGGGCGTCGACCTCGTCCCCGGGGCCGGTCCGGAGGGCAAAAGGGTGCGGGAGTTCACGATCGACGCCCAGGACCGTCCCCACTGGGAGAAGATCCTGCGGGCGATCGGGTCGACCCGGGGCGCGCGGGTGCTCGACTACGTCGATCGCACGATGCAGATGCACCGCGGCGGCAAGATCGCGGTCCGCAACAAGTACCCGCTGAAGACGCGCGACGACCTCTCGATGGCCTACACGCCCGGCGTCGCGAGGGTCTGCATGGACATCCACGCCGACCGCGCCAAGGCCTTCGAGTACACGATCAAGAAGAACACGGTCGCGGTCGTCTCCGACGGCAGCGCTGTGCTCGGGCTCGGCAACATCGGCCCGGAGGCGGCGATGCCGGTGATGGAGGGCAAGGCGATGCTGTTCAAAGAGTTCGCCGGCGTCGATGCCTTCCCGATCTGCCTCGACACCCAGGACGCCGACGAGATCGTCCGTGCGGTCGAGCTGATCGCGCCGACCTTCGGCGGGATCAACCTCGAGGACATCTCTGCCCCGCGCTGCTTCGAGATCGAAGACCGGCTCAAGGAGTCCCTCGACATCCCGGTCTTCCACGACGACCAGCACGGCACCGCGGTGGTGACGATGGCGGCGCTGTTCAACGCGCTGAAGATCGTCGGCAAGCCGATCGAGGAGCTGCGCGTGCTGGTGGTTGGGCTCGGCGCCGCCGGGGTAGCGGTGACCAAGATGATGCTTGCCTCCGGTGTCACCCACGTCGTCGGCTGCGACCGCAACGGGGCGCTGTCGACCGAGCGCGAGGACTACCAGTCGGGCGAGATGAGCGAGGCCAAGCGCTGGTACGCGGACAACACGAACCCCGACAAGGTGAGCGGCCAGCCCGGCGAGGCGGTCGAGGGGATGGACATCTTCATCGGGCTCTCCGGCCCGGGGATCATCGAGGCCGAGGCGCTGGGCAAGATGAACGACGATGCGATCGTCTTCGCGATGGCCAACCCGACCCCCGAGGTGATGCCCGAGGACGCCGCTCCCTATGTACGAATCATGGCCACCGGCCGCTCCGACTACCCCAACCAGATCAACAACGTGCTCTGCTTCCCCGGCATCTTCCGCGGCGCCCTCGACGCCGGCGCCCCCAGCATCACCGAGGAGATGAAGCTGGCCGCCGCGAAAGGCATCGCCGAGGTCGTCACCGAGGAGGACCTGGCCGAGGACTACATCATCCCCAGCGTCTTCAACCGCGACGTCGCCCCCAAGGTGGCGGCGGCGGTGGTCGAGGAGGCAAAGCGCGAGGGGATCGCGCGGCTGAACGAGGAGACCGGCACCTTCGCCACTGTCGAGGCCGGCTAGGGCCGTGAGGGTCCTCGTCACCGGGGCGAGCGGGCTGATCGGCTCGGCGCTCTGTGACGAACTGCTGACTCGGGGGGACGACGTCGTCGGGCTGACCCGCGACCCGGAGCGGGCGCGCCGCTCCAGCCCGAAGGTCACCTGGCACGCCTGGGAGCCAACCCTGGAACGGCCGCCCCCGGCCGCCTTCGAGGGTGTGGACGGAGTCGTCAACCTGGTTGGCGAGAGGATCGACCAGCGCTGGACCGACGATGCCAAGCGCAGGATCATGGAGACCCGCAGGGCGGGCACCCGCAACCTAGTCCAGGCGATCGCGGGGCTCGACCAGAGGCCGGCGGTGCTCGTCAGCCAGTCGGCGGTCGGGTTCTACGGCGATCGCGGCGAGGCGGTCGTCGAGGAGTCGAGCGGTCCCGGTGAAGCCTTCGACTCGGTGGTGGTCCAGGAATGGGAGCAGGCCGCTCGGGAGATCGAGCGCAGCGGAGTGCGGCTGGTGATCGTCCGCACCGGCCAGGTGCTTGACACCGGAGGCGGCATGCTCGGTGAGCTGCTGCTGCCCTTCAAGCTCGGCCTCGGCGGCCCGCTGGCCGGGGGCCACCAGTACCTCTCCTGGATCCACGTCGACGACGAGGTGGGGATCCTGCTCTGGGCGCTGGAGAACGAGACCGTCACAGGGGTCGTCAACGCGACCTCGCCGAACCCGGCGACGAACCGCGACTTCTCCAAGGCGTTGGGGCGGGCACTCGGGCGGCCGGCCGTGGTTCCGGTTCCGGGGCTCGTGCTCGACCTCAAATTCGGCAGCGAGTTCGGGAAAGTGCTCCGCGGAGGGCAGCGGGTAATGCCTCGGCGCACCCTCGACCTTGGCTACGAGTTCCGGCACCCCGAGCTGGATGAGGCACTGCGGGACCTGCTCTAGCCGGACAGATCCTCCGAGACCGATTCGCGGAGGGACCCGGAATCCGATTCTTCGATCGCCCGAAGGACCTGTCGCATCGCGGTGCTTCCTGAGCTTGGGGTGATCACCGCGATGCCGGCTTCTTCGAGGATGAGACGGGACTGGCGACGGGCGTCGCGGGCGGGCTCGGCGATGTAGGCGACCGTCGTTGAGTCCTCGACGGCGCGGCGGGCGTTGGCGCCGACCTTTGCCAGGGTCCAGGTGCCGGTGGGGCCGCTGGCGTCGAGGCAAGTGAGCTTCGCCCGCAGATCCCCTGCTTTGCCATCAGCGCGGGCCAGGGTGCGCTCGGCTTCCGAGCAGAGCTGCTGTCCGCGAGCGGCTTCTGGGCCGCGCATCGGGGCGCTCAGGTAAATGGAGACGGTAGCGCCGGAGGAGACGCCGGTGTCCGTTCCGCAAGCGGAGATCGAGAGGGCCAGGGCCGCGGCGAGTGCCGCAGCCGACCAGCGGCGCCTAGCCAAAGAAGACCTCGGCCTCGGCGTAGAGCTCCTCGGGAACGATCTTCAGCTCGGCGGTCGCCTCGCTCAGCTCGGCGAGCTGGATCTCGGTGCCGCGGAGGGCGGTCATCGTCCCCCACCGGCCGGCGTCGGCGGCGTCGATCGCGTGCAGGCCGAAGCGGGTGGCGAGGACCCGGTCGAAGGCGGTCGGGGTGCCGCCTCGCTGCACGTGACCGAGCACGGTGGCGCGGGCCTCCTTGCCGGTGCGGCGCTCGATCTCGCCCTCGAGCCAGTGGGCGATGCCGCCGAGCCGAACGTGGCCGAAGGCGTCCAGCCGACTCTCGTCGGCGCCCGGGTCCCCCTCGAGCGGCTGCGCGCCCTCGGCGACGACGATGATCGGGGCGAAGCGGCTCTCGAACCGCCGGCCGACCAGCTCGCAGACCCGCTCGATGTCGAAACGCTTCTCCGGGATCAGGATCACGTTGGCACCTCCCGCGAGCCCCGCGTGGAACGCGATCCAGCCGGCGTGCCTGCCCATCACCTCGACGATCAGGACGCGGTGGTGGCTGTCGGCGGTGGTGTGGAGGCGGTCGATCGCCTCCATCGCGATGTTGACCGCGGTGTCGAAGCCGAAGGTGTAGTCGGTGGCGCCGAGGTCGTTGTCGATCGTCTTCGGCACCCCGATCACCTTGATCTCGGTCTCCTCGTGCAGGCGGGCGGCAGCGCCGAGGGTGTCCTCGCCGCCGATCGCGATCAGCCCGTCGACCCCGGCCGCGGCGAGGTTCGCGGCGATCCGCGCGGGCCCACCCTCCTCGGCGAAGGGATTGGTCCGGGAGGAGCCGAGGATCGTGCCTCCCCGCGGCAGGATTCCGCGCACCTCGGGCACCCCGAGCGGCCGGCTGTCGTCCTCGAGCGGACCGTGCCAGCCATCCCGGTAGCCGACGAACTCATGACCGTAGTTGCCAACTCCCTTGCGGACGATCGCCCTGATCACGGCGTTCAAGCCGGGACAGTCCCCACCGCCGGTCAGCACTCCGATCCGCATCGGCCTCAGCTTAGAGCCGCTAGGCAATTCGTTTAGCCCTGGCCACCGCGGCCGCGCCGGGCCTCAGACTGGGTCCGGGACCAGGGCAGAGAAAGCGAAGGAATCGATGGTTGAAGGAAAAGGATTGAGGTCGTGGCTGTTGGTGGCGTTCGCCGCCGCGCTCCTCCTCATGGTCAGCGCCGTAGCCCTCCCGCAGGGGGCGTCGGCGGAGCCATGCGTCCCGGAGTGCCTCCCACCCCCCGAAGACGACCCGGCCCCACTGCCTCCAAAACCGCCCTCGGGGCTGCCCCGGATGCTGGTGGTCAACATCGGCTGGGAGACCAATAGGGAGAGGACCTCGGCCCCTCTGCTGCCCAGCACGCTGGTCGAGCACGTCGAGCATCTCCGCAACGACGTCAACCCCTGGTACCAGTCCGTTTCGCCCCGCTTCAAACCCTGGATCGTCGAGGCCGCCGGCTCGTACATGATCGAGGCACCAACGGTCCTGGCCAACTCGGAGTGCAATCCGCTCTTCGACGGGAGCTTTAGGAGCGACCTGATCGCGAAAGGCGATGCGGTGGCGCGAGCGAACGGCTTCGACCTCGGCGTCTACAACGCGATCGTCTACGTCTGGAGCCGGCAGGCCTGCGCCGGCATCGCGGGCTTCAAGTACGAGAAAACCAACCGCATCGGCCTGGCCATCCCGGGGGCGGCGCGGCACGAGCTGGGTCACCTCCTCCTCGGGCTGTCTTCCCATGCCAACTTGGCCCGATGCGAAGACGCGAACGGCAATTTCGTCACCCTGAGCAACAGGTGCACCGGTGTCGAATACGGCGACACCTTCGACACCATGGGAGGGGGCAGCGGTGTCTTCAACGCGATCTTCCAGAACAAGCTGGGCTGGATGAACGGCGAAGTGGCCAGCGTCAACGCCGGCGATTTCACCCAGAGCTGGACGCTGAAGCCGATGAGCGAACCCGGCCAGGGCCTGCGCGCGGTACGCCTGGTCGATGGGCCGACGACGCTCTGGATCGAGTATCGCCAGCCGACCGGCGGCGACACGCCGCGATTCCCAACCGAACCGGGTCTCCCCTATGGCGTGCTGATCCACCGCGAGGTCGATGGTGGATCCCAGATCCTCGACATCACCCCCCAGGGCCCCTTCGAAGACGACTATGTGCAACCGGGCCTTCGCGCCGGCCAAACGTGGGAAAACCCACTCGGCGAGATGAAGATCACCGTCACCAGCAGGTCCCAGCTCGCGGCGACTGTGAGGATCTCCTCGCGGCGGGTCACGGTCCCCGAGGTCCGTGGCCTCGGCGCTGACCACGCTAAGGCGCTCCTCGAAGCGGCGCGGCTCAAACCGGTCGGGTTCGGGCCGGTCGTCGACCCCACCTGCGCCTTCTTCGGCGTGGTCGCCCAGCAGGAACCGTTTGCCAACAGCCGGGTCCTCCCCGGCACCCAGGTGAACGTGGCGATCGGCGAACAGGACCCGTTCCTGCCCTGCTTCTAGTAGTCGAGCCCGGTTAGCGCTCATCCCCGGCGGCGGCCCACAGGTCGCCGCCGGGGCCGCGTCGTGCGGTCGCGGGTTGTACACGGGAGGCCCTGGCGGTAGGTTCGGAGTGCATCGGCTCAGACGCCTTGCGCCCGGAAATACCCGACCCGGAGGCCACGATGAACGACTCGCCGGATTTCGCAGCAGTCACCCAGATGCAGCGCGACACCTGGTCTGAGGGGGACTTCGGGATGGTGGCCGGGCTGGTGATGCCGCCGTCCGAACAGCTGGTCGACGCGGTCGAGATCTTCCCGGGCGACCGCGTCCTCGACGTCGCCTGCGGCAGCGGCAACGCCGCCCTCGCGGCCGCCCGGCGCGCCTGGGGGAACACGGTCGGGTGCGACTTCGTGCCGGAGCTGCTGGCGACCGGCCGCGAACGCGCCGCGACCGAGCGGCTCGAGGTCGAGTTCGTCGAGGCCGACGCCCAGGACATGCCTTTCGAGGATGCGAGCTTCGACGTCGTGGTCTCGGTCTACGGTGCGATGTTCGCCCCCGACCAGGAGAAGACGGCGGCGGAGCTACTGCGGGTGGTCCGGCCCGGCGGCAAGATCGGGATGGCGAACTGGACGCCCGGGGGCACCGTCGGCGGGATGTTCAAAACGATCGCCAAGCACGCCCCACCTCCTCCCGGGATCAACCCGCCACTGCTCTGGGGGACCGAGGACCGCCTGCGCGAGCTGTTCGGCGACGGCGTCTCCGAGCTGCGGGTCGAGCCGCGGATGTCGCGCCAGCCGTTCCGCTCTGCCGATCACTACATCGACTTCTTCCGCACCTACTTCGGCCCGATGAAGCGTGCCTTCGAGCGGGTCGGGAGCGAGGGCGAAGGCGCACTCGCCGAGGATCTGACCAACCACCTGGAAGCTGCCAACACGGCGGGCGACCGGGCACTGGTGCTCGAGGCCGAGTACCTGCAGGTCGTGGCGACCCGAGCTGGCTAGGAAACTTCGGCGGGCGCTCGCGCGGGCGTCAGGACTTCGGCTGCAGGACGCGGATTACCGCGCCGATCAGGAGGATCGTGAAGAACACAATGCCCGCGACCGGGCCCCCCTGGCCAAGCCAGGCGTAGCCGATCGTCATCGCGGCGATCCCGAGGAAGAGGGTTACGACCATTCCCATCGGCCGGCATCCTAACCGGCCATGGCGACGCGGGCTTCGCTGAGGAAGCCGGCGACCGCGTCGGCCGCCGCCTCCGCCGAGCCCGCCTCGCCGGCGGCGCGGACGAGCCGGCTGCCGACGATCACCCCGTCGGCGATCCTCCCCACCTCAGCGGCCTGAGCCGGGGTGCCGATGCCGAACCCGACCGCGACCGGGACGCTAGCGTCTGCCTTGGTCGCCGCGACCAGGTCGGCGAGCGCCGCCGGGACCTCGTCGCGCTCGCCGGTCGTGCCAACGGTGGAGACGACGTAGATGAAGCCGCGGGCCACCTGACAGATCCGCCGTCGCCGCTCAGCCGAAGTAGTCGGCGCAACCAGCGGCACCATCGCCAGGCCGGCGTCCGCAAACGCCTCGCGCACATCCTCCGCCTCGCCCAACGGCAAATCCGGCACGATCACGCCCGCCGCACCGGCAGCCGCGGCAAGCCCGGCAAACTCCACCGCCCCACCCTTCGCCAGCACCATGTTCGAGTAGACCATCAGCACCACCGGCACCCGCTCGGAGACCGACCGACAAACCTCAAGAGCAGCAGCAAACGTCGCCCCGGCCTCAAGCGCCGCAGTAGCCGCCGCATGAATCGTCGGCCCATCAGCCAACGGATCCGAAAACGGCACCCCAAGCTCAATCAAATCGGCCCCGGAATCCACATAAGCCTCAGCCACCGCCAGCGAAGCCTCCCGGTCGGGATACCCAGCCATCATGTACGGCATCAACGCCGCCCGGCCGTCCTCGCGAGCTGCTTCGAAAGCAGAGCTGATCCGGGATTCACCCGTGAGCGTTGCCTCAGCCACTGCTGCGCTCCACAACCTCGGCGAGGTCCTTGTCGCCACGACCGGACAGGCAGAGCACGTCGAACCCGTCCGCCCCCGGGTTCTCCAGCAGCCAAGCAATCGCATGCGATGACTCCAACGCCGGAATGATCCCCTCCAGCTTGCACAGCTCACCGAACGCCGCCAACGCCTGCGTATCGCTGATCCCCACGTAGCTGGCCCGCCCGGTGTCGCGCAGATGCGCGTGCTCCGGCCCGACCCCCGGGTAGTCGAGCCCGGCCGAGATCGAGTGGGCCTCGAGGATCTGCCCCTCCTCGTCGGCGATCACCGCCGAGAGCGAGCCGTGCAGGACGCCGGTCCGGCCGGCCCCCAGCGAGGCGCCGTGGCGGCCGGTGTCGAGCCCCTCCCCCGCCGCCTCGACGCCGATCAGCGCAACCCCCTCATCGGCAATGAACGGCGTGAAGATCCCGATCGAGTTGGAGCCGCCGCCGACGCAGGCAATCACCCGGCCGGGCAGCGCATCCTCGGCGGCGAGCGCCTGCTCACGAGCCTCATCGCCGATCACCCGCTGCAGGTCCCGCACCAGGGCCGGGTAGGGCGCCGGGCCGACCGCGGAGCCGATCACGTAGTGGGTGCTCTCGACGTTGGCGACCCAGTCGCGGATCGCGGCACTGACCGCCTCCTTCAGAGTCCGCGCACCGGCCTCGACCGGCTCCACCGAGGCCCCGAGGAGCTTCATCCGCTCGACGTTCGGGGCCTGGCGGCGGATGTCCTCGGTCCCCATGTAGACGACGCACTCCTGCCCCAGCAGGGCGCACGCGGTCGCCGTCGCGACGCCGTGCTGCCCCGCCCCGGTCTCGGCGATCACCCGCGGCTTCCCCATCCGCTGGGCGAGCAGCGCCTGGCCGATCGCGTTGTTGATCTTGTGGGCGCCGGTGTGGGCGAGGTCCTCGCGCTTCAGGTAGACCTTCGAACCGACCCGCTCCGAGAGCCGCTCGGCCAGGTACAGCGGCGTCGGCCGGCCGATGAAGTCACGCCGCAGGTGGTCCAGGCGCTCCACGAAGGCACCGTCCTCGCGCGCCTCGCTCCAAGCGGCGGTCAGCTCGTCGAGCGCCCCGATCAGGGTCTCCGGCACATACCGGCCCCCGTACGGCCCGAAGCGCTCCTCGATCGCGCTCATCGGGCAGGCGCGCCGGCCGGCTGGGCGGCCTCGAAGAAAGCGGTCATCGCGGCGTGATCCTTGCGGCCGGGCTCGGCCTCGACGCCGCTGGCGACGTCGACCGCGTGGGGATGGGCCACCGCGATCGCCGCGGCGACGTTGTCGGGACGAAGCCCGCCGGCGAGGATCGCCGGCACATCCGAGCGGTGTCCGCGCAGCAGCTCCCAGTCGAAGCTCTCCCCGGTCCCGCCCCAGAGGCCTTTGCCGCGGCGGTCGAAGAGGTGGTAGTCGGTGCGGAAAGCCTCGGCGGCGTGGACGTCGGCGGCGCTGGCGACGTGGATCGCCTTGATCACCCTGACGCCGCTGCGCCGGGCAACCTCGGCACAGAAGGAGGTGCCCTCCTCGCCGTTCAGCTGGACCATGGTCAGGCCGGCGTTTTCCACCGCCTTGCCGACCTCCTCCAGCTCGGGGTTGACGAACACCCCGACGACCTCGCACTTGCGCCTGAAGGCGGCCCCGATCTCGGCCGCGACCCCCGGCTCCACGCACCGCGGGCTGCCATCGAAATGGATCAGCCCGATAGCCCAGGCGCCGAGCCGCACGGCCTCCGCCGCGTCGTCCAGATTGGTGATCCCGCAGAACTTGACCCTCATAGCCCCAGACTACGGGAGCCGCGCCGCCTGGCGAGGACCTATTCGGGTTCCGCTCCTTCGACCGACTCGGGCCGCTCGCCGAGCGTGACCGTCGCCGTCTTGGTCTGGTCGCCGCGGACCACGGTCAGCTCGATTTCGTCACCCGGGTTCTTCGAGTTGACGATTTCGATCACCTCTTCCATTTCGGTGATCTTCTTGCCTTCGATCTCGGTGATGATGTCGCCGCCGAGGCTGACTTCGGCGCCTTCGATCGTGGCCGTGGTGTCGCCGCCCTTGACCCCGGCCTTGTCGGCCGGGCCGTCCGGGACGACGCTTTGGACGATCACGCCTTCGTTCACCGGCAGGTTGACCGCGCGGGCCAGCTGCGGGGTGACCGGGCCGCCTTCGATGCCGAGGTAGGCGTGGGCGACTTCGCCGGTGGTTTCAAGTTCGTCGATCTCCGAGCTGATCGTGTCGATCGGGACCGCGAACCCGATCCCGACGTTGCCGCTGCCGCCGCCGGTCTGGATCTGCGTGTTGATACCGATCACCTCGCCCGCGGCGTTGATCAGCGGGCCGCCGGAGTTGCCGGGGTTGATCGCCGCGTCGGTCTGGATCACCTTGTCGATCGAGAAGCCGTTGGGGGCCTGGATCTGGCGCTGCAGCGCCGAGACGATGCCGCTGGTGACGGTGCGGTCGAGGCCGAAGGGGTTGCCGATCGCGACCACCGGGTCGCCGACTTCCATCTCGGCGGAGCGCCCCAGAGCCAGCGGGTGCAGCTCGTTGTCAGGCGCGTCGACCTTGAGCAGCGCCACGTCGGTCGCCGGGTCGGCGCCGACCACGGTCGCGGAATGGGAGTTGTTGGAGTCGCCGAGTTTGACCGTGATCTTCGTGGCGCCTTCGACCACGTGGTTGTTGGTCAGGAGGTGGCCCTTTGAGTCGATGACGAAGCCGGAGCCGGTGGCAGTGCCGCCTTCGGCTTCGGGTTCGCCGAACGGGCCGAGAGAAGGTTCGCCGCCGCCACCCATTTCCGCTTCGATGAAGGCGACGCCGTCCCCGTCGGCCTTGTAGATCTGGTTGACGACGGTCCCTTCGTCACCGTCGTCAGAGGTCTGGGAGACGATCGGGGCGGTCGCGGGGGCCGGGACGGTAGTCGTCGTGCCGCCCTCGGACTGAATCCAACCGGCCGCGATCGCGATCCAGCCGAAGACGGCGACGACAGTCCCGCCCAAGACGGCGGAGAGGAACGAGTTGCGAGAGACCTTCTTGGACACGGGCATGGCACCAGGATGGCGTATCGCGCTGATCCACCACTAAATGCTCTTGAAATTTTTTCTAAATTCCCGAGGCGGCGCAGCCGCTAAAGCAGGTGCTCGCGGGTGCCTTCGTCAGCGCCGGTCAGCTCGCGCGTCTTCGCCTCAGGATCCTCGGCGGACATCAGGGCGCCGCCGATCAGGACCGCGTCGACGCCGACCCGCTCCAGCTCCTCCAGCTCGGGCCGCGCCGAGATGCCGCTCTCGGCGACGACCGTCTTCCCCGCCGGGACGTCCGGCATCAGCTCGTAGGTAGTGGCGACGTCGACGGTCCCCTCGTCGAGGTCGCGGTTGTTGATCCCGATCACCTCGGCACCCGCCTCGAGCGCCCGCTCCAGCTCGGCCGCGTCGTGGACCTCGACCAGGCAGTCGAGGTCGATCGAGCGCGCCTCCTCGTACAGCGAGCTCAGGTCGCGGTCGTTCAGCGCCCGGACGATCAGCAGCACCGCGTCGGCGCCGTTGACCGCCGCCTCGTAGAGCTGGTAGGGGTCGACGATGAAGTCCTTGCGAATGATCGGCATGCCGCAGGCAGCCCGAGCCGCGCGCAGATCCTCGAGTGAGCCGCCGAAGTGGGGTTCGTCGGTGAGGACCGAGGCCGCGGCCGCGCCGCCGCGCTCGTAGGCGCGGACCTGCTCGGCGACGTCGGCCGTCTCCGGGGCGATCTGCCCGACGCTGGGCGAGCGCCGCTTGAACTCGGCGATCAACGAGAGCCCGGGCCGCACCAGGGCCTCACTGAAGGGCCTGTCCTCTCCACGCGCGGACAGCCGCGACTCCAGGTCGGCCTGCGGCAGGTCCCGTCGACGTGCGTCGACGCCCTTCCTGGCTCCAGCGATCAGCTGCTCGATCATTCCCACTTGACTCCCAGAGCCTAGTGCTCGCGGGGGGCGGTTGCCGCGATCAGGCTCTCGAGCACGCCGGCTGCCGCCCCGGAGTCGATCGCCTCGGCGGCCTTGGCGACGCCCTCGGTGAGATCCGTGGCGAGCCCGCCGACGTAGATCGCCGCGGCCGCGTTGAGCAGCACGATGTCACGCTTCGGCCCCGTCTCGCCGGCCAGCACCGACCGGGTCGCCGCCGCGTTCTCCGCCGGCGTCCCCCCCGCCACCGCCTCCAGCTCGGCGGGTGCCAGGCCGAACTGGCCGGGCTCGACGAACCACTCGGCAGTGCCACCGTCAGCGACCTCGATCACCCTGGTCCTGGCAGAGAGCGAGAGCTCGTCGAGGCCGTCCTCGGCGGCGACAATCAGGGCGCGCTCGGCGCCGAGGCCGACCAGGGACTCGGCTATCGTCTCCTGGTAGTGGCGGTCGGCGACCCCGATCACCTGGCGGTTGGCGCCGGCCGGGTTGGTCAGCGGCCCGAGGAAGTTGAAGATCGTGCGCACGCCGAGCGCTTTGCGAGCGGGGACGACGTGGGCCATCGCGGCGTGGTGGCGGGGCGCGAACATGAACCCGAACCCGACCTCCTCGATGCACCGGCCGACCTGCTCCGGCTCCAGCTCGATCCCGACCCCGAGCGCCTCGAGCATTTCGGCGGAGCCGCACTTGCTGGTGTAGGAGCGGTTGCCGTGCTTGGCGACCGCGCAGCCGGCGCCGGCCGCGACCAGGGCAGCGGTGGTCGAGACGTTGAAGGTCGAGGGGCCTCCACCGGTGCCGGCGGTGTCGACCAGGTCGGGGCGACTGGTCGAGACCGGGGTGGCGAAGGAGCGCATCGTCCGCGCCAGCCCGACCAGCTCGGGCACCGTCTCGCCCTTGGCCCGCAGCGCGATCAGGAAGGCGCCGGTCTGAACCGGGTCGGCGCGGCCCTCCATGATCTCCGCCAGCACCGAGGCGGCGTGGTCGGCGGTCAGGTGGTCGCCGGCGCAGACCGCGTCGATCGCCCGGCTGACGATGTCGTTGGGCACTGCTCAACCCTCCCGGAGGAAGTTCGCCAACAGGTGTTTGCCCTGCGGGGTGAGGATCGACTCGGGGTGGAACTGGACTCCCTCGGCCGGCAGCTCGCGGTGGCGGGCGCCCATCACCATGTCGCCGAGACGGGCGCTCAGCTCGAGCTCCTCCGGCAGGTCGGGGTCGGCGATCAGCGAGTGGTACCGGCCGGCGAGCAGCGGGCTCGGCAGGCCGGCGTAGATCGTCCTGCCGTCGTGGTCGACCTCTGCGTCCTTGCCGTGGATCGGCTCGCCGCGAACGGTGCGGCCGCCGAAAGCCTCGACCATCGCCTGGTGACCCAGGCAGACACCGAGCACCGGCGTTCCGGCCTCGGCGAAGGCGCGGATCGCCTCGGTGGAGATCCCGGCCTCCGCCGGGGTGCAGGGCCCGGGCGAGACCACCAGGCGGTCCGGGGCGCGCTCGAGCAGCTCGCCGACCTCGGCGCGGTCGTTGCGGACGACCTCCACCTCGGCGCCCAGCTCGCCCAGGTACTGGACCAGGTTGTAGGTGAAGGAGTCGTAGTTGTCGATCACGAGGACGCGCATCTCAGTCCCAGTCCGGCTGCTCGCAGGCGAGCTCGACCGCCCGGAACACCGCCTTCGCCTTGTTCACCGACTCGGTGAACTCGTAGGCGGGCTTGGCGTCCGCAACGGTGCCGCCGCCGGCCTGCACGTGCAGCTGCCCGTCTTTGATCACGACGGTGCGGATGTGGATCGCGGTGTCGAGGTCGCCGTTCCAGGAGAGGTAGCCGATCGCGCCACCGTAGGAGCAGCGCTTGACCGGCTCGAGCTCGTCGATGATCTGCATCGCCCGCACCTTCGGCGCCCCCGACAGCGTGCCCGCCGGCAGCGCTGCGCGGAGGACGTCCATCGCGCTCACCCCCTCGCGGAGCCTGCCGGAGATCTGGCTGACGATGTGGAGGACGTGGGAGTAGGTCTCGACCACCATCAGCTCGTCGATCTCGATGCTGCCGTACTCGCAGACCCGGCCGAGGTCGTTGCGGCCGAGGTCGACCAGCATCACGTGCTCGGCCCGCTCCTTGGGGTCGTTGACGAGGCGCTCGGCCAGGCGGCGGTCCTCCTCCTCATTGCTCCCCCGAGCGTAGGTGCCGGCGATCGGCCGCGTCTCCACCCGGTCACCGGCGACCGTGACCAGGGGCTCGGGCGATGCCCCCGCGAGCTGGAAGTCACCGAACTCGAGGAAGTACATGTAGGGCGAAGGGTTGACCGCCCGCAGGCCGCGGTAGACGGAGAACGCCTCGACCGGAGCGGGCGCCGAGAAGCGCTGCGAGGGGACCACCTGGAAGGCGTCCCCGGCGTGGACGTAGGAAACGATTTTCTCGACCGCGGCTTCGAACTCCTCCCGCTCCATGTTGGAGGTGAAGCGCGGCGGCTCGGCGACGGAGGGGTGGGCGGGCACGGGAACGGCGCCGCGCAGGCGCTCCCGCATCTCGGCGATCGTCGCGGCGGCGCGTTCGTAAGCCGCATCGATGCTGCCGTCCGGCTCGGCGAAGGCGCAGGCGAGAATTGTCAGCTCGTGGTTGAGGTGGTCGAAGGCGAGCATCGCGTCGGTCACCATCAGCGCCATGTCGGGGAGGCCGAGGGGGTCGGGGTTCGGCTCCCCGAGCGGCTCCACGGTTCGCACCAGGTCGTAGCCGAAGAACCCGACCGCGCCACCGGCGAAGGGCGGCAGGCCCTCGACCGGGGCCGGGCGGAACTCGGCGAGCCGTGCAGCGACGGCGGCATAGGGGTCGGGCGCCTCGACGCTGCGGCTCGGCCCGGCACCGTTGGCCGCCTCCTCCCCCTTCCACTCGGAGAGCGTGCCGTCGGTCCAACGCAGGATCGCCCGCGGACGCAGACCGACGAACGAGTAGCGCCCGACCTGGCCCTGCGCCGCGGACTCCAGCAGGAAGCAGGGCGCGCCCTCCGGCTCTCCGGCCCGCAGCTTGAGGAAGGCCGAGACCGGCGTCTCGGTGTCGTCGACGACGCTCGCCCGCACCGGTACGACGTTGCCCTGCTTGGCGAGCTCGCGCGCCTGCTCGAGGCTGGGCACGAGCCGCAGCTCGGAATCAGCCGCTACGCGCATTCAGCACTTCCATGACCGCGGCTTGGGGGACGTCACGGGAGACGAGCAGCACGCTGAGGTGGTACAGCAGGTCGGCCGCCTCTTCGGCGACCCGCGTGTCGGACTCTTCCCGCCCGGCGCGGACCACCTCCTCGGACTCCTCCTCGATCTTCGCCAGGATCGTCGGCGGATCGTCGAGGAGCTTCACCGTGTAGCTGCCGTCGGGCCGCTCGACCGCGCGGCTGCGCAGCGTCCGCTCCAGCGACGGCAGGGCTTCGTAGGTGACCGGGAACGGCTCGCCGGGAGCCGGCGGGGCGTCCTTGCGGATCGAGGCCGAGCCCAGCACCTCGCGGTAGAAGCAGCTGCGCTGCCCGGTGTGGCAGGCGGGACCCGCCGCGTCGACCATCGCCACCAGGGCGTCGCCGTCGCAGTCGTAGCGAAGCTGGCGCAGGCTCATCACGTGGCCGGAGGTTTCCCCTTTTTTCCAGAGTTCGCCACGGGAGCGGCTGTGGAAGTGCAAGTCCCCCGTCTCCAGCGTCATTTCCAGCGATTGCGCGCTGACGTAGGCGAGCATCAGCACCTCGCCGCTGGTGAAGTCCTGGACCACGCAGGGCGCGAGTCCTCGCTGGTCGAATTCGATTTCTCCGAACACCGGGCCAATCGTAATGGGAGGCGATCACTCGATCCCGAGCCGGTCCAGCAGGTCCTCGTCGCGGCGCCAGTGCCTGCGGACCCTGACGGTGAGGTCGAGATGCACCCGGGAACCAAGCTCGCGCTCCAGCGAGCGCCTCGCCGCGGTGCCGATCTCGCTGATCTTGGCGCCGCCCTTGCCGACCAGGATCCGCTTCTGGGACTCGGTCTCGGCCCAGATCTCAGCGGTCACGGTGACCAGCCCGTCCTCGCGCGGCTCGACCCCGGTGACCGAGACCTCGACCGAGTGCGGGATCTCCTGCCGGGTGCGGTTGAGAACCTGCTCGCGGATCAGCTCGGCAAGCAGAAGCTCGCTTGACTGGTCGCTCGAGTCCTCGGCCGGGTACATGAACGGGCCCTCGGGCACCAGCTCGCCGAGCCGCTCCAGCAACGGTTCCAGGCCCTCGCCGCTGCGGGCGCTGATCGGGAAGACCTCGTCGACCCCCTCCAGCTCGGCGGCAGCCGAGAGCGCCTCGACCGTGGGCCCCGGCCCGACCCGGTCGCGCTTGCTGACCGCGCAGATGATCGGGATCTCGGGCCCGGCCGTGAGCAGGGCGCGGGCGATGAAGCGGTCGCCGGGGCCGACCCCCTCCTCGCCGTTGACGACGAGCAGGGCCACGTCGGAGTCGGCCAGCTCCCGCTCGACCCGGTGCTGCATCCGCTCGGTCAGCGCATCGCGTGGCCGCTGGACGCCGGGCAGGTCGACGAGGATGAGCTGGCGGCCCGCCTCGGTGTCAGTGACGACGCCGCGGATCGCCCGCCGGGTCGTCTGCGGGCGCACCGAGACGATCACGACGTGGGAGCCGACCAGCGCGTTGACCAGGGTCGACTTGCCGACGTTCGGACGGCCTGCCAAGCCGACGAATCCGGATCGCGTCATCCCAGAGAGGCTAAGACCCGCGCCTGCAGCGCGAGCATCTCGCCCTCGTCGGTCTCGTGGTCGTGGCCACAGAGATGGAGGACGCCATGGACGGCGGCCTCGGTCAGGTCGGAGCAGTGGGCGGGGCAGATCGCGACGTCGCCCAGCTCGCGCGGGCCGGCGACCGGGCCGGGTCCGTCGAGCGGGAAGGCGAGGACGTCGGTGGGGGCGTCGTTGCCGCGGTGCTCGCGGTTCAGGTCGCGGATGCGGGCCTCGTCGACCAGCTCGACGGCGAGGTGGCCATCGCCGACGCCGGCGGCGGAGAGGGCGGCCTCGACGGCCTGGCGCAGCTCGGCGGGGACGTCGGCGAGGTCCAGCGTCAAGGGGTCGGGGTCGGCCCGTGTTCGGCCCGGGCCTCGCGCTCGTGAGTTCCGTGCGCGTCGTAGGCGGCGACGATCCGCTGCACGAGCTTGTGGCGGACGACGTCCTCGCCGCCGAAGTGAACGAAGGAGATGTCCTGGACCTCGTTGAGGATGTCGCGCACGGCGACCAGTCCGGAGCGCTGATCGGTCGGCAGGTCGATCTGGGTGATGTCCCCGGTGACGACCATCCGCGAGTTGAAGCCGAGCCTGGTGAGGAACATCTTCATCTGCTCGGGGCTGGTGTTCTGCGCCTCGTCGAGGATGACGAAGGAGTCGTTGAGGGTGCGGCCGCGCATGAAGGCGAGCGGCGCCACCTCGATCACGTCGCGCTCGAAGTAGCCGTTGACCCGGTCGGGGTCGATCATGTCGTAGAGGGCGTCGAAGAGCGGCCGCAGGTAGGGGTCCACCTTCGCCTGGATGTCACCCGGGAGGAAGCCGAGCCGCTCCCCCGCCTCGACCGCCGGCCGGGTGAGGATGATCCGCTGCACCTTGCGCTCGGTCAGCGCGGCGGCGGCCATCGCCACCGCCAGGAAGGTCTTGCCGGTCCCGGCCGGGCCGATGCCGAAGGTGATCGTGTGGCGTCGGATCGAGTCGACATAGCGCTTCTGGTTCAGCGTCTTCGGCGCCACCTTGGTGTTGCGATGGCGCCAGACGACGTCCTCGAGAATCTCGGCCGGGCTCTCGTCGGCGTCGAGGGCGCCGGTCACCGCTTCGATCGTCCCCGGGGCGACGTCGTGGCCCTGCTCGATCAGCTCGACCAGCTCGTCGACCACGGTCGCCGCCTGCTGCACGTCGTCGGACTCGCCGTCGAGGGTGAGGACGTTGCCGCGCAGGTGCAGATCACACTCGAGCCGTCCCCGCAGCGCCTGCAGGACCGTGTCCTCGGAGCCGGCCAGCTCGGCGGCGACGGTGTTGTCAAGCGTCAGCTGCCTACGGGCCAAGGTCAGGAACCCAGCTTCTTCCGCACCGCCGTGCTG
This sequence comes from uncultured Actinomycetes bacterium, assembly GCA_963832155.1. Lineage (GTDB taxonomy): Bacteria > Actinomycetota > Thermoleophilia > Solirubrobacterales > 70-9 > VAYN01. The sequence goes on along the minus strand of CAWHTB010000002.1, from coordinate 1,531,242 downwards.
ACCCGCTTGCCGTCCGCGCGTCCGGCGACCTTCTGCTTGAGGACGCCCATCACCTGGCCCATCTGCTTCATGCCGTCGGCGCCGGTCTCAGCGATCGCGGCGTCGACCAGCTCGGCCAGCTCCTCGTCGGAGAGCTGCTCGGGCAAGTACCCCTCGATCAGCTCCGACTCGAAGCGCTCGGCCGCGGCCTGCTCGGCTCGGCCGGCCTCCTCGTAGGCCTCGGCCGCCTCGATCCGCTTCTTGTGCTCCCGCTGCAGCACCGCGACCTCGTCGCCCTTGCCGAGCTTGGCGTCCTGCTGCAGGGCGTCGACGACCATGCGCAACGCCCCCACGCGTTCGCGGTCGCCGGCTTTCATCGCCGTTCGCACGTCTCCCTGCACCTGCTCGAGAACGCTCATGCGCTAAGGGTAGTCGGCGGAGTCGGGGGTGACCGCGAGGCCCTTGGAGACGAGGTCGGCGATCTCGGTGCTGACCAGAGTCCAGCCATGGGCTTCGGCGGCCGCGACGTAGGCCGCGTCATAGGCCGTCAGCCCGTGCTCGGCGGCGACCTCGACCGCGGAAGTCAGAAGGTCGACATCCACTCGCAGCAACCGATCCCCGCAGCTCCTCTGGATCAGCAGGTGGAGCTTCCGGACTTCCTCCGGCTGGCGGTGCTTCACCCCCATCGCGTTCGCCACCTCGTACAACGTCAGGTCCAGCGCACCCACTGGGCAGTCCGTGTCGCGAATGAGTGAAGCGGACGCAGTGTGGTATCGATCGACCGGCGCACCCGCTGCCACCCAGACACTTGCGTCGAGCAGGAGCACTCAGTGCGATTCCCGGTCTTCGCGAATCAGCTTGGCCGCATCGCCACCGGGAAGGTCGAAGTTCAGCGAGTCGAGCAGCTCTTCGATCTCTTCACGACGGCGGGTGCTCCCGGCGTCAATCTCCCGCTCGGCAACTCGCTGCAGGAAGCCGCTCCGGGTCTCGCGGGTCGAGCGAGCGTAGTCGTCGATCCGCTCCAGGAGCTGGTCGGGAATTGAGATCATCACCTTCGCCACAGGGCAAGTATATACGGTATTGCCGACGGTGATAGTTGGCATGGCCGGCATGCTGAGGCATCAAGACGCACGCGTGGTGCGCACAAAGCGCCAACCTCGTGCCAACTCTCGCCCCGAATGCCTACGAGCCGGCGATCTCGACCTGCTCGACCACCCCGAGGGGCATCTGCAGGAAGCGGGTGCCGACCCCGCGGAACGCCTCGGCGTCGCCGGTGCACAGGAAGGCGTAGCTGCCCTCGCCGCCCGGCTCGCGGGCGATTCCCCCGCCCTCCAGGGTGCGCTGGACGGCGGCAGCGACGGCGTGGCCGCCGGTGACCAGGCGGACGTCGCGCCCGAGGATGCGCTGGAGCATCGGCGCCACCAGCGGGTAGTGGGTGCAGCCAAGAATCAGGGTGTCGACGTCGGCCCGCTTCAGCGGCGCGCAGTAGGAGCGCGCCATCGCCATCGTCTCCTCGTCGAAGAGCGAGCCCTCCTGGATGAACGGGGCGAGGTTCGGCGCCTCGACTTCGGTCACCTCCAGCCCCCGGCCCTGGGCTTCGAGGGCACGGCGGTAGGCGCCGCTCTCCACCGTGTTCGGCGTCGCCAGCACACCGACCCTGGCGTTGGCGGTGATCGCGGCGGCGATCTCCGCCTGCGGCTCGACCACCGGAACGACCTCCACCCCACGCTCGGCCGCCACTTCCCGCGCCACGTCCTCGCCGACCGAAGTAGCGGTGTTGCAGGCGATCACCAACAGCTTGGCGCCGCGGTCGAGCAGCAGCCCGGCGATCCTCGCGATCCGTTCGCGCAAGCGGTCGGGATCGCGGGAGCCGTAAGGGAACATCGCCGTGTCCCCCAGGTAGACGAAGTCCTCCTGCGGCAACGAGACCAGGCACTCGTGCAGCACCGTCAGCCCGCCGACCCCGGAGTCGAACATCGCAACGGGCAGTGAAGACTCGGGCATCGAGCCCGTCAGGGCTTGACGACCATGAAGAAGATCGTCACGACGACGATCAGCCCGGCGATCGGGCCGACGGTGCCGAGGCGCCGGGAGACCGCCTGGAACTCCTCACTGAGGGTGTCGCCGTTCTTCAGGTCGCGCTCGGCAAGGGCCTGGGCCTTGCGGTTCTGCGGCCGGAAGAAGCCATGCTGGAGGCCGAACAGGGCGAGGATCGCGATGAAGCCGACGCTGACCCACGATTCGCTCGCCTCCCAGGGACCCTCGGCCAGCAGATAGATGCCGGCGACCAGGAGGACGAGCATCCCGGGGTCGACCAGGTAGCGATCGGTTCGCTGGACTCCGGCCAAGATCGCCGGGGTTGCTCGCGGGTATTTGGGGAGCACCGAGAAGAGGATGCCGTAGCCGAAGGTCGGCCCGAAGGCGAGCACGACGGCCAAAGTGTGGAGGAAGAGGCCGACGCTGTAGTCGGTAATCGTCGCCTGCATCGCGGGAAACATACCCCTCAGCTCCGACGGAGCAGGAGGACGGCCCAGTCGCCGTCGACCCGGCGCTCTACCTCGGTCATACCGGCAGGGACGAACGCAGCCGCGACCTCGTCTAGCTCTGCGGGGAGGATGCCTGAGCAGACGAGGGTGGTCACGGGAGCCGTGGGAGGGGTCTCCGGGGCAGCGGCGGAGGGAGGAGCCGGGGAGGGTCTCCCCGTCGCAACAGCGGGGAGGCTCCGTGGAGACCCTCCCCGGCTCCTCCCATCGAGCTGCGCGGCTACAGCGATCAGGATCGGCGAGGTCATGTTTGCGACTACGGTGGGGGCGAGAGCGGGCAGCGCTTCGCGAAGGTTGGTTCGCTCGAGCTCAAGGTTTACGCCGTTGGCCTCAGCGTTAGCTGCCGCTGCCTCGATTGCAGCTGGCTCGTGGTCGTAGCCTTGGACCGGGTCCCAGCCGAGCTTGGCGGCGGCGATGGCCAGGACGCCGGAGCCGGTGCCCAGGTCGGTCAGCGCTCCCTGGGCCTCGCCGGCCGCCTCCAGCTCGAGCAGCAGCTCCAGGCACAAGCGGGTGGTCGGGTGGGCGCCGGTGCCGAAGGCGCGGCCGGGGTCGACGACGAGATCGATCGCGTCCGGTTGCGGCTGCTCCCAGGACGGCCGCAGCCAGAGCCGCTCGCCGATCAGGATCGGCTTGTGGAAGTCGCGCCACCGGTCGGCCCAGTCGTCGGGGATCTCTGTGGCGCTGACCTCGACGCTGCCGCCCCCGACCGAGGCCTCCAGGCCGCCCAGCTCTGGCAGCTCCCCCTCGCCGCCGTAGATCGCGTACTCGACGTAGCCGGGGCCGGTCTCCTCCTCGACTCCGTTAGGGGCGAGGACCGTCAGCTCGGCCAGTACGAGCTCCGCCTGATCAGGCGAGCACCTGACCGCGAGGCGGATCAACCGAAGGCTCGGCGGACGCGGCTGAAGAGGCCCTCTCCCTGGCTCGGCCCGAGGTTCTCCGCCTCAAGCGACTCGTCGAGACGCTCGGCCATCTCCCGCTGCTCCTCGGTGAGGTTGGTCGGGACGACGACATTGAGGATCACCCGGTGGTTGCCGCGGCGGCGCCCGCCCAGGCTGGGCAGACCGGCCCCTCGCAGCACCTCTTCGTGCCCCGGCTGCGCCCCGGTGGGGACCTCGATCTCCTGCTCGCCGTCGAGGGTCGGAACGGTGACGACGGTGCCCAGCATCGCCTCCGTAGCTGGGACCGAGATGACGCTGACGAGGTCGGTGCCCTCACGGCGAAAGCGCTCGTCGGCGCCGACCGAGACCTCGACGTAGAGGTCCCCGGGCGGCGCGCCCGCGTCGCCGGCGTGTCCTGCGCCCGCGACCCGCATCCGTTGCCCGTCCTCGATCCCCGCCGGGACCTCGATCGCGGTCCGCCTGGTGCCGGCGGTGCGACCGCTGCCGCCGCACTCCCCGCAGGGCGTCTCGGGAACCTTGCCGGCGCCGCCGCAGGCGCTGCAGGCAACCGCGCGGACCATCTGGCCGAACGGCGTCCGGGTGGCCTGGCGGAGCTGGCCCGCGCCACCGCAGTTCTCGCAGGTCGCGATCGGGGTGCCGGGCTCGGCACCGTTGCCGTGGCAATGCTCGCACCGGCTGACGGCCTCGAACTCGACCTCGCGCTGGGTGCCGCTCGCCACCTCCTCGAGATCGATCTCGACCGCGATCCCGACATCGGCGCCCGCCGCCCGGCCACCGCTGAAGCCGAAGTCGCCACCGCCGCCGAAGAAAGCCTGGAAGATTTCGTCGATCGAGCCGAAGGAGCTGCGCGGGTCGAAGCCGCCGGAGCGCAGGCCCTCGTGGCCGTAGGCGTCGTAGGTGCGGCGGCGCTCGGGGTCGGAGAGGACCTCGTAGGCCTCCGCGGCCTCCTTGAACTTCTCCTCGGCCTCCGGGTCGTGGTCGTTGACGTCGGGGTGGAGTTCGCGGGCGAGGGTGCGGAAGGCCTTCTTGACTTCGCCCTCACCGGCGTCCCGGCCGACGCCGAGCACTTCGTAGTAGTCGCGCGGCATTAGATGAGAGTCATCCCAGCTCAGCCGTCGTAGACGGTCTCGAAGTAGCGGGAGAGCTCGCGGGCGGCGCCGCGGACCGAGGCGATCGCGGTCGCGTAGTCCATCCGCAGCGGCCCGACCACGCCGACCGAGCCCAGGTTGCGGTGCCCGAGCCCGTAGTTGGCGCCGACGACGCTGGCCGAGCGCAGCTCCGGCTGCGGGTTCTCGCCGCCGATCCAGAGGAAGACCGAGCGCTCATCCAGCGAGGAGCGCAGCATCTGCAGCACCCCGGCGCGCCGCTCCAGCGCCGTCATCAGCTCATCGGCGCGGGGAAGGTCGGCGCGGTGGGCCTCGGAGAGCAGCCGCGAGGCGCCGTCCATGTAGAGGCCGATGCCCTCCTCGCGCTCGAACTCGGCGAAGGCGGAGCCGAGTGTCGCGACGAACTTCGCCTCGACCGGGTCGAGGTTCGGGTCGGCCAGCCGGGCCGCGGTCATCCGCGAACCGATCGCCAGGCCGGAGAGAGACTCGTTGAGGTAGGAGGAGGCCCACTCGACCAGGCCGCGGTCGACCGAGCGGTCGAACTCGAAGACGCGCCTGGCGACGTCGCCGGTGGAGGCGATCGCGATCACCACCACCTTGTTCGGCTGCAGGCGCAGCACCTCGACCCGGTGGATGGTCGCGGTGGCAAGCGGCGGCGCCGTCGCCATCGCCACCAGGTCGGTCACCTGGGCCAGCGCCGCGGTGGTCTCCCGCATCGCCTCGTCGACCTCGCGGCGCAGCCGCGAAAGCTCGAGCTCCACCCGGGCGTCGGCCGGGGCCGCCCCGGACTCCAGCAAGAGGTCTACGTAGCGGCGGTACCCCGAGTCGGTCGGCACCCGCCCCGCCGAGGTATGCGGATGGGTCAGGTACCCCTCTGTCTCCAGCAGCGCCAGCTCCGCCCGCACCGTCGAAGATCCCCACTCCACCTCCGGCCGCTGGGCTACGTCCTTGGACGGCACAGGCTTCGCCGACGCCAAATGAGCATCGACGACCAACTGCAAAATCAGCTCTTGCCGCTCGCTCAGCATCTACACATCTTAGGAATCAGCTCAACGCCGCCCGTAGAGGGGTCGGGTCCCCTCCCCCGGAGGCCGTTGCGCAGCTGATTGTTTGTCGTGCTTCGGAATGCTGGTCCGGGAGCCTCCTGGGGAGGGGACCCGACCCCTCTCCCCACCGCGCTAAAGCTCGATCTCCGCTTCGGCGTTCTTGATGATCTCCGTGTCTCCCTGCGAGGCCTTCGTGTCGATAACAGCTCGGTTACCCTCGACCGCGTTGACGGTGCCGGAGACGACGATCTCCTGCTCGGGCATGCCCATGCCGCGGAACTGCACGGAGAGGCGTTTGAGGGCACGCGGGTCGCCACCGGCGAGGTCGGTGTTGGCGCGGGCGACGAGGCCCATCGAGTAGAGGCCATGAAGGATGTTGCGCGGCAGGCCGACCGCTTTCGCGAACTCGTCGTCGATGTGGATCGGGTTGAAGTCCCCCGAGGCGCCCGCGTAGCGGTGCGGCAGGAACTTGTCGGGCGTCACCCGCAGCTCCTGCACCTGTTCTCCGACATTCAAGTCAGCCATCTCAGACTCCCCTTACGATGTTGGTCCAGACCGCGCGCACGACCTGGTCGCCGTTCTGGTTCACCGACACGGACTCGAAGACGTAGAAGCCCTTGCCGTCTTTCTCGTAGATCTCAAGACACTTCGGGGTGGTGGTGATCTCATCGCCGGAACAGGCGGGCTCACCCCACTCGAACTCCTGACCACCGTGGACCATCGCGGCGAAGTTCATTTCCACCTCGGGGTCGAACATCACCGGGCCCATCGCCGGGCCGCTGTAGACGACGGCGAACATCGGCGGTGCGACCACGTCGCGGAACCCGGCCGCCTTGGCCGCCTCGACGTCGAAGTGCACGGGGTTCTCGATCCCCAGCGCGGTCGCGTACTCCCTGATCTTCTCCCGGCCGACCTGGTAGGTGGTCCCGGGCCATTCCTTACCTATCGCATCAGTCTTTATCGGCATGCGCGGCAGCCTATCTATCCACCGATCCCTGACGCGTTACTCGTCTATCTCCAGGACGGCCAGGAACGCCTCCTGCGGGACCTCCACCCGGCCCACCTGCTTCATCCTCTTCTTCCCCGCTTTCTGCTTCTTCAGCAGCTTCTGCTTGCGGGTGACATCGCCGCCGTAGAGCTTCGCGGTGACGTCCTTGCGCAGCGCCTTGACCGTCTCGCGGGCAAGGATCCGGGATCCCACCGCAGCCTGAACCGGGACGTCGAAAAGCTGGCGCGGGATCGTCTTGCGCAGCCGCTCGACCAGCCGCTTCCCCTGCTCGTAGGCGAAGTCGCGGTGGACGATGATCGATAGCGCGTCGACCTGCTCGCCGGCGAGCAGGATGTCGACCTTGACCAGGTCGGAGATCCGGTTGCCGATCGGCTCGTAGTCGAGCGAGGCGTACCCGCGGGTGGAGGACTTGAGCAGGTCGAAGAAGTCGAGCACGATCTCGGCCAGCGGCAGGTCGTACCTGATCTGCACCCGCTGCGGGCTCAGGTAGTGCATGTCGACATGGGTGCCGCGGCGCGACTGGCAGAGCTCCATCACCGCGCCGACCTGGTCGGAGGGGGTGATGATCGTGGCCCGGATGTAGGGCTCTTCGATCGACTCGATCGAGCCGGGGTCGGGCAGCTCGGTAGGGCTGTGCACCTCCTGGACGGTGCCGGTGACCATGTTGACCTCGTAGCGCACGTTCGGGGTCGTCGCCAGCAGGTCGAGGTCGTACTCGCGCTCCAGCCGCTCGCGCACGATCTCCATGTGGAGGAGGCCGAGGAAACCGCACCGGAAGCCGAACCCGAGTGCCTCGGAGGTCTCCGGCTCCCAGGAGAGCGCGGCGTCGTTGAGGGCCAGCTTCTCGAGTGCGTCGCGGAGGTCTTCGTAGCGGTCGGTGTCGATCGGGAAGAGGCCGCAGAAAACCATCGGCCGCACCTCGCGGTAGCCCTCCAACGGCTCAGCAGCGGGGTCGGCCAGGGAGGTCACCGTGTCACCGACCCGCAGCTTGGCGACGTTCTTGATCCCGGTGATCAGGTACCCGACGTCACCGGCGTCCATCCCCTCCACCGCGGTCATCGCCGGCCGGAAGAAGCCGATGTCGTCGATGTCGGCCTCGGTGCCGTTCTGCATCGCCAGGATCCGCTCGTGCTTGCGGAAGGAGCCGTCGACCATCCGCACGTAGGCGATCACGCCGCGGTACTGGTCGAACTCGGAGTCGAAGATCAGGGCCCGGGTTGGGGACTTTGGCTCGCCCTTCGGCGCCGGGATCCGGGCGACGATCGCCTCCAGGACCTCGACCACCCCCTCGCCGGTCTTCGCCGATATCTGCAGCGCTTCCTCAGGATCGCCGCCGAGCAGATCGGCGATCTCCTGCGCCACCCGGTCGGGCTCGGCACCGGGCAGGTCGACCTTGTTGATGACCGGGATCAGCTCGAGCCCGTTCTCGACCGCCAGGTAGGTGTTGGCGACGGTCTGGGCCTCGACCCCCTGGGCCGCGTCGACCACGAGCAGGGCGCCCTCGCAGGCGGCGAGGCTGCGCGAAACCTCGTAGGAGAAGTCGACGTGACCGGGGGTGTCGATCAGGTGCAGGTGGTATGTCTGGCCGTCGCCGGCCGCGTACTCGACCCGGACGGCCTGGGCCTTGATCGTGATCCCCCTCTCGCGCTCGAGGTCCATCGAGTCGAGCAGCTGCGCCCGCATTTTCTTCGGATCGACGGCGCCGGTGACCTCGAGGATGCGGTCGGCCAGCGTCGACTTGCCGTGGTCGATGTGGGCGATGATCGAAAAGTTTCGGATGTGATCCATGGACGGGCGGAGTATGGCCGACGATGCGCTCCGACCAGCGGGTCCTGTCATGGGGAGAGGGACCTGCGCGCGAGGTTGTCGTGCTCGGCCCCTCTCCCCATGCCACCCGCTGGAGGAACGCGTCCACCTACACCTCCATGGATCAGTCCGCTGCTTGGTCAGCTACCGGCCCATCGAACCGGCGCCCCCATAGCTTGGGCAGGACGAAGGGTTGAGAGGGCCCGCAAGCCGGAAGACCACCGTGGGGGGCCTGCGCAAGATTTCCTTTGCCCCGGGGCCTTCGGCCCATCTTGCCTGGGTCGAAAAAGGGGGCCTGCCGGGTTCTAGGCGGTCGCGGGTGGCGATTACATAGTCGTAGTCGCCGTCGTTGAGGAGTTGGCGCCAGGCGCGGCAGGTCGTCGGGGCCTCGAAGCCGCCGTGGGGGCGTTCTTCGCCGATGAACTGGACGTGGTTGGAGAGGTCGGTGCCGAAGAGGGGGTACTGGCGGGTGCTGGTGGTGGCGATGCGCGCGTCGGAGATGTCGCGAGACCAGGCAAAGGCGGCGTTGAGTCCGGGGGCGGTGAAGGTGGGGTTCTCGTAGCGATGGTCGAGGTAGTGGCGCTGGACCGGATAGCCGACCGCGACCGCCAAAACCAGAGCCAGACCGATGGCGATCGGCAGGTATCGAGCACCTGCCACCGCGCGATTGCCCTTTGTGACCCTATGCGTCCCAAAAGACAATCGCGCCCCCGACAGGCATGAGCGCAAGGCTCGCGTCGCGGGCAACAGAGCGAGGCCGAGGACGAGGGCCGGGGCGAGGTAGCGGAGGCCGGACTCGAAGCCACGGGGCATGCCCTCTGGGCCGGAGGCCGAGGTCGGGGCGACGAGCCAGGCGAGGGCCGCGGCGAGGCCGACGAGGCCGGCCAGGGCGAAGACGGGATCGCGGTCGTTACCGCGCCGGAGACTCGCTGCGGCGAGGATCAGGCCGGCCAACGCAGCGGCCCCAAGCAGCGGCCAGAGGATCCAGAGGCCGTCGTGCAGGCCGGGCAGGAACCAATCGGACCAGACGGCCCCGTCGGTCAGGTAGCTGAGGACGCTGTGCGCTTCGCGGCCGCCGAGAGCTTGGTCGGGGGCGGGCAACGAGATTGGGCCCAGGTCGTCGACCCACGGCAGCGGGTTACCGGTGTGGACGAGGTTGCGCAGGTACCAGTAGCCGCCGCCGGCCAGCGCCGCCAGGGCGGAGACGCCGAGTGCCCGCGCTCGCAGCCCGTGCGGCGCAACTACCGCCAAGCCCACAACCAGAACCGCGGCCGGGAGAAGAAAGTTCAGCTTCGTCCCGGCGGCAAGTCCGGCCGCGAGCCCGACGACCACGAGCACCCCAACCGACAGCGCCCGCTCCCCCTCCCTCCTACCCAGCCGGCTGTTCATGGCCAGAGCCACCGCCGCAAGCAGGAAGAAGACACCGACGATGTCGTTGCGTGCCTCGCCGGCCTGGTCGGCAAAGGCCGGCACACTGAGAGCAATCGCACCCAGCGCCAGCGACCACGGCGCCACCCGGTACGGCCGCCCGATGCACCAGCAAGCCACCAAGCACCCCAGAAGCCAACCGAGGTTCAGCAGCGGCGAAAGCAAGTCCCTCCCGAACGCCAGCATCCCGACCCCATGGAAGATTTCCCCGTTCGCGGGGTAGAACCACGCCAGGAACTGCGGCGCGATGAAGTGCAGGTCCATCGTGTTGCCGCTCTGGAAGAACCCCGCCGCGAACGGCCCGTGGTACCAGGTGCTGTCGAACCCGGTCATCCCCGTCCCAAGCCGCGTCTCCACCCCGCCGGCGAAGTGAACGACGGCAACCCCCGCAACAACCAAGGCGCCCGCAGTCACGATCCAGGAGGCCCCAACAACATCACTTGCTGAGGGTGTTGTTGGGGCCTCCTGGATCGTGACCCGCAGCGCCACCCCCACAACCACAATCGCCACGAGATAGGGCACCGGCTCGAACAGAGAGACCGTGCCAAGAAGCTCAGCGACCCAGATCAGCAAGGCCAGCCCCAGGACCGCCGTCGCCAAGTGGGCCGGAGCACCCTCGAGCCGCGGCACCAGCCTGGCGCGCACCCGCGACGCCCCTAGCCAGGCGAAGCCGACGAGAATCCCGATCTCGGCGACGCCGAGGAGGTATCGGCCCGGGCCGAGCATCTAGCCGCGGTGGAGCAGGCGGGTCATCTGCTCCAGCTCGGCGATCCGGAGCAGCTTCGAGGCGCCTAGGTAGACGAGACCCCCCGCTGCCAGTCCGACGCCGAGCGAGACGATCTGGCCGCCCAGCCCGCGGCCGAGGGCCGAGTCGAGGACGTCCCAAACGAGCCAGCTGACCCCGGCCAATGCCGCGGCCGCGACCGTGATCCGAACGCCGGCGTCGAGCAGCCTCCCCAGCTCGAGCCCACCGAGGAGCCTCCGCAGGATCACACCCTGGGCCACAACACTGGCGGCGGTCGCGATCGCGGTCGAGGCGACGATGCCGCCCACCCCGAGGTGGTAGAGGGCGAGCGCCGCGAGGGCGGTGATGGCCAGGTTCGCCGCCGCAATGCCGGTCGGGACCCAGGGGCGCTGGAGGCTGAAGAAGGTGCGGGTGAGCAGCAGGAACAGCCCGTTGGTGGGCAGGGAGAAGGCGAACCAGAAGAGCGCCGTGGCGACCACCGTCGTTTCCGCCGCGTCGAAGGCGCCGCGCTGGTAGACGAGCCGAATCATCGGCTCGGAAAGGACGAGGACAGCGGCCGCCGCGGGGACGAGGACGAAGAGGATCTGGCGCATCCCGTTGGCCATCGTCGCCCGCAGATCGTCGATCGCGCCGCTGTTGGCGAACCGGGCCAGGGTCGGGAAGAGAACCGTGGCGATCGCGACCGAGAAGATCCCCTGCGGCAGCTGGTAGATCCGGAACGCTTTGTCGATCGCCGCCGGCGCCTGGTCGGAGACAAGGCTGCCGAAGAAGCTGTTGATCACCAGGTTGAAGTTGATCAGGCCGAGGCTGATCGTCACCGGCAGCATCAGCAGCAGCACCCGGCGCACCCCCGGGTGGCGCCAGTCGAGGCTGAAGCTGAACCGGAACGGCGTGTTGCGCAGGTCGAAGGTCGGGATCAGCAGCTGCACCAGGGTGCCAACGAGGATCCCGATCGCGTAGGCGTAGATCCTGTCCTGGCCTTCGAACAGCGGCTCAATCACGACCAGGACGGCGATGATCGTCAGGTTCCAGAACAGCGGCGAGATCGCGAAGGCGCCGAAGCGGTCGTAGCTGTTGAGGATGCCGACGACGACGCCGCTGGCTCCGAGCATGATCAGGATCGGGAAAAGGACCTGAGAGAGGGTGACGGTGAGGTCGAGGATCTCGCCCTCGAAGCCGGGCGCGAAGAGCGGCATCACAACCGGCGCGAGGAGGATGAAGAGCGCGGTGACCGCGCCCAGCACCATCGTCACCAGCAGCAGCAGGGTCGAGGCGAGACGGAAAGCCTCCCGGTAGTGCTTCTTGCCGATCAGTTCGGTGAAGATCGGGACGAAGGCCGGCTGCAGGGCGGCGTCGGCGAACAGCGCCCGGACCAGGTTGGGCACCTGGAAGGCGATCGTGAAGGCCGACATCGGGCCGCTGATCCCGTAGTAACCGGCGGCGACAACCTCACGGCCGAGACCGGCCACCCGCGAGGCGGCAGTGGCGATCGAGAAGAACGCGGTCGAGCGGGCGATCCGGCCCGGCTGGCGGTCAGGGGCAGGAATCTCAGGTGCCTTGGGCGTCTCCAAGCTCGGCTATCTCAGTTTCAATCGCTATAGTCGGCGGCCGCCCAGGGCCGGCAAGGCGCCCGTCCGGGCTCTCGACATGGCGAACATAGCCTCACAGAAGAAGCGGATCCTACGCAGCGAGCGCGAGCGCACGGAGAATCGCCTGCTCACGAGCACGGTGAAGACCCATTTCCGCCGCCTCGAAAGCGCGGCCGAGGCCGGCGACGCCGGCGCGATCGAGAACGAGCAGCGGGACCTCGTCGCGAAGATCGACAAGGCCGTCCAGAAGGGCGCCCTGCACAAGAACACCGGCGCACGCAAGAAGTCCAAAGCGGCCCGGATCGCCGCTGCCGCCGCGAAGTAGTCAGCCCGCGTCGGCCATCGAGCGCAGTGCCAGCGTGAAGGCGAGATCGTCACCGTAGTCGGCGCCGCCGCGGCACCACAGCTCCAGCTCCGCCAGCGCCTCGGTTGACCTGCGCAGGGCGGCGAGGTCGGCATCGCGGACCCGGGCGACCAGTTGCTTCGCCGCATAGGGGTGCATCTTCAGCGACGACTCGACCTGCTTCGGCGGCACTCCCTCCTCCAGCTGCGCCGCCACGACGCAGGCGCTGCGCAGCCGCGAGGCGATCCCGTAGATCAGGCCGGTGACGTTCTCGCCCTGGTCGATCAGCCGCTGGCCGATCCGCAGGGCAGTGGCGCTGTCGCGTTCCAGCAGGGCGTCGGAAAGCGTCCAGACGGCTGCCTCGGAGGTGTCGGCAACCATCTCGTCGAGGTCGGCGGGGGTCACGGTGCCGCCCTCCCCGGCCCAGAGGGCCAACCGCTCCAGCTCGTTGCGGAGGCGAACCGGGTTGGCTCCCATCCGCTCGACCAGGACACGGGCGGCAGCGGGCTCGAGCCGGAAGCCGAGCCGCTCGGCGTCCTCGACCAGCGTCCGGGGCATGTCCCTTGCCTTTGGCGCCTCGAACTGGTGGATCTCTCCCTCGGCGGCCTTGACGGCGCGTGCCAGCTTCGCCGGCGCCTTGGCGCGGGAGATCAGGACCAGGGTGAGTTCCGGCGGCAGCTCGGCCAGAGCGTCGGTGACCACGTCGAGCTGGCGGTCGCGCCAGCGCTCGACCCCGTCGGCGAGCAGGTAGCGCCGGGTGCCGATCAGGGACATCGCCGGGATCGCCGCCAACAGGGCCTCGTGATCGGGCATCCCGCGACCCTCCCCCGGCTCGAACACCTCAAGGGCAGCGCTACCGCCCTCGCGTTCGGCCCGGGCACGGAGGCGGGACCGGGTGGCATCGATCTTGGCCGAATCGGTGCCGGCAATCAGGTACAGCGGTCGCATTTCCTCGGCCATGCCGCGAGTCTAGATCGCCGGGTCGGCTGGTTCCTTGGTCGAGGGCGGGGGCGACTGTTCGTCCCCCTCCTCGTTGCCATTCGCCTCAGGACAGTCGGACTTGAAGTGCCCGTAGCCGTTGCCCTGTCCCTTCCCGGGCTTGTCGATGAAATCTTCCGGCAGGTCCGGCGAGGCAACAACTGGGGGAACCGGAGCGGTGATCGGTATCGGGGCCGGTGCCTGTTCGGAGGTCGGCGCCGGGACCACAGTGGGCGGCTGCGCGGGTGAGATCGGTTGTGGCTCGGGCGGCTCGGCTGGTTGGGACTCGTCTGGCGTCGAAGGCGAGACTTGTGGCGCCGGAAGCTGGCCGGTGATCCCGGCGCTGTCACTTTCCTGCGCCGGTGACGGGATCGCGACCGGTGCGGTCGCGACCGGGATGACTCGGGGCTGGGCTGGGCGCTGGGCGCTGCCCTCCTCGGCAACGGAAGGGCCGGCGGCGATCGCCGCATCGCCGACCGTGGTGGGCCCAGCCGGTGCCACGGGCAGCGGGCCCGGTGGGAGCAGCGGCCACTCCTGCTGGGAGAAGACCGCGACCAGTCCCAGGCCGGTGGCGGCGGTGATGCCCAGCAGCGCGAAGGTCGTGCTCCGCATTCTTTCCGGCAGACCGTCGCCGGCCAGGCTCCGCCGCCTTGCCAGTCGTGAGAGCCACTGTCCGATCCTGGAGCTCATCTCTTTGTCCATCGGCGCCCGGCCCCACGGTGAGAAGGGTCGGGTGCGAATTGCCCCAATTTCAACTCGGACATCCGTTTAGAAACTCACAGTTCTCAGCCTGACACCGCGAACGAACGCCGGCCCACGTCGATCACGATGTCTCCCTCCAAATCCGTCCTGAGGATGGGCGTCCGGTGAGCCGCGAGCGTCGCCAGGGTCACGGCGGCCGGGTGGCCATAGGAGTTCCCGCTCCCGACGGAAATCACGGCCAGCCGCGGCCGGACCCTGTCGAGCAGCGCTTCCAAGCCGGCGTCCTCGCTGCCGTGGTGAGCGACCTTGAGCACGTCGACCGGCCCAGGGTCGAGCGGCACGGCCTCCGCCTCCGCATCGCCGGTCAGGAGCATGGTGAAGCCGCGCCAATGCGCCAGCATCACCAGCGCCAGCTGGTTGGGGTCGGCACCCGCCGAGGCCCCGCCGAGCAGCTCCGCCGGCGGCCAGAGCACCTCCAGCCGCAGATCGCCCGAGCGCACCTCACGCCCGGAGGTGAGCTGCCCAACTGAGACGCCAGCAGCCCGCGCCCGCCCCCGGGTCTCGCGCCCGAGCCGCGCGTAGAGCAGTCGAGCGACCGGGAACCCGCCGAGCAGCTCTTCGATGCCGGCTGCGTGATCGGACTGGTCATGAGTGATCACTGCCGCCCCGAGGCTCTCGACATCGCTGGCCGCAAGCTTTCCGGCCAGACCCTCGCCAGCTGGCCCGCCATCAATGAGGATCGCCGGCGCTCCAGCCGGCTCCAGCAGAATCGCGTCCCCCTGCCCGACATCCAGCACGCTGACCCGCAGCCCATGCGGATCCCCTGGAACCGACGTCGCACCCATGGACACGCTCGCCGCCAGCACGACGGCGGCCAGGGCACCGAGAGCAACCAGCCGCCGCGGTTTTGGAGCATCGCGAGCGCTTGCAAGCCGTCGCCACCGCGCAATCGCGGCCACCGCTACGGCGCCAACTCCGAGTCCGACATAGGAAGCAACGAGGCCGACCGGCCCGAGATGGACCTCGGCCTCGGCCCAGCTGGGACCGCCGAACCACGCAGCGACCTGGGCTATGTAGGCGAGCAGCAGGGCGTTGAGGCCGTTCAACGGCTCGACCGGGAGGCCGGGGACTTGCGCTGCCGCCGCGCTCGCCATACCCAGCCACATCGCGGGTGCCACCGCGGGCATCGCGAGGACGTTGGCGAAGAGCGTGGTGGTCGAGAAGGTTTCGAAGTGGAAGGCGATCAGCGGCGCGGTGGTCAGGGTCGCGGCGACCGTGACGGCTATGCCCTCAGCGAGGGCGCGGCGCAAGCCACCGGAGCCGATGCGTGCACCGATTGCCCGACGCAGTGGCGCGGCCAGAAGAAGGATCCCGACGACGGCCGCGAAGCTGAGCTGCCAGCCGACGTCGACAGCGATGCCGGGGTCGATGCCCAGGGTGACCAGGGCCGCGAGCGCCAGGGCGTACCAACGAGACGAGCGCCGGCCGCCCAGGGTCGCCAGCAGACCGACGGCACCCATCACCCCGGCCCGCTGGATCGAGGGCCCAGCCCCGGTCAGGGAGACGTAGACGGCGATCCCTCCCAGCACCCAGACCAGCCGCTCCCGAAGCGGCACGCGGAGCGCCGCCAGCAGTGGCATCGCCAGCAACCCCAAGAGGGTCACGTTCTGACCCGACACCGCAAGCAGGTGACTCAGCCCCGAGCGGCGGAAGCTCTCCTCCGTCGCCGGGTCGATCCCCTCGTCCTCGCCGAGCACGAACCCGCGCGCCAGGGCCGCCTCGCGTGGGGGCATCCCCCTCCCCAGCCCGGCTTCGGAGCGCTCGCGGATCTCGGCGCTGTGCAGGAGCGCAAGGACGACCACGGCTGCGATCCCGAGCACAACCGGCAGGGACAGACGCGGCGCGCGCACCAGAAGCCCCTACGGCTGCAGGCGGTCGCGCAGGGATTCCATCGTCGCCGGCCCGATGCCAGGGACCTGGTCGAGCTGGTCGACCGAGGCGAGCCCGCCGTGCTCGTCGCGGAAGGCGACGATGTCACCGGCCGTGACCGGGCCGATGCCGTCGATCTCTTCCAGCTGCTCGACGGTCGCGGTCCCGAGGCTGATCGGCCCGTCTACATCTCCCGTCCCCGCCGCCGCGACGCCGCCGGGGACGTGCCTCGGGACGACCACCTGCTGGCCGTCGGCCAGTCGGGCCGCCCGGTTCAGCGCTTCCAGCTCGGCGCCCGGACGGGGCCCGCCCGCCCGTTCGACCGCGTCGATCACCCGGCTCCCGGCCGGCAACCTGTAGACGCCGGGCTGCCCGACCGCGCCGGTGACATCGACCACCACGTCCCCGTTCTGGCCGCCGACCGAGAACCCGGTTTCCACACCTCCACCCACCGGCGAGTCGGCGAAGGAAGCGGCCGTCGTCCCCTCCGCCCGGATCGCCCTCGCCCCGATGAACAGCAGGGCGACGGCGATCGCGCCGTAGACGACGAGTTGCGCTCTGCTCAGCTCGGGCACCCGGCGAATGCTCGGGCACCGCGACGCGCGCGTGGCGCGCACAAACAAACGATTCAGTAGAGGCTTTGTCTCGAGTCTCTAAAGATCGTCGTCGTCGTCGTAACCGGCGACCTCTGCCAGCTGATCGCTGTAGAGCTCGGCCGCGGCGACGGGCGGCGACTGGATCGAGACGAGGGCAAGCTCAGCCTCGCCGTCGTTGCCGACCGAGTGCTCGGTCGCCGGCGGCACCATGATCACGTCGCCCTCGGCCACCACCTGGGTATCGCCCGCGACCGACATCGTGCCGCCGCCGCGAACGACGACGTAGGCCTGCTCGGACTCCTCGTGCGAGCGCAGCGTCTGCCTCGCCCCGGCCGGTACGGACAGCCAGGTGACCGAGAGATTGCGGGCGCCGAGTTCACCCGCGTCCATCAGGACGTGGGTCCGGAGGCGGTGCCACTCCTCCACCGGTGCTTCCGTGAAGCGTCTGACCAGCATCGGCGCGCTTTCTACCAGAACCGGGTCGCGGCGGCGGAGACCACGCCTACCTGACCACTAGATTGACCAGCTTGCCCGGCACGACGATCTCCTTCACGACCTCTTTGCCGTCGAGGTGTCGGGAAACCTTCTCGCTGCTCCGAGCAAGGCTCAGGAGCTCCTCTTCGGGGGCGTCGGCGGCGGCCTCGATCCGGTCGCGCAGCTTGCCGTTCACTTGGACCACAAGCGTAACCGTGTCGCTCACCAGCAGCGCCGGGTCGGCCTCGGGCCAAGGTCGCTCCCAGACCCTGCCGCCGTCGAGCCGCTCGAAGACTTCGGTGCCGAGGTGCGGGGCGAAGGGGAAGATCAGCGAAGCGGCGGTGGCGGTGGCAAAGCGCACGGCCGCAGCCCCCTCGGGGTCGCCGTAGAGGCCGTCCTTGAGCCGGTAGGTCTCGTTGACCAGCTCCATCACCGCGGAGATCGCGGTGTTGAACTGGAAGCCGCGCTGGAAGTCCCGGGTGACCTTGTCGATCGCCCAGTGCGCCTTGGCGAGCAGCTCGCGTGCCTCGCCGGACGCCTCCGAGGAAGGCTCGCCGGGCCCGGTCCGCTCCTCGACCACGCCGCAGAGGCGCCAGAGGCGGGCGAGGAACCGGTTGACCCCCTCGACCCCCTCATCGGACCAGTCACCGCCGCGCTCGGGCGGGCCCATGAAGCAGATGTAGGTGCGGGTGGTGTCGGCGCCGTAGCGCTCGACGTACTCGCCGGGGCTGACCGTGTTGCCCCTCGACTTCGACATCTTCGCCCCGTCGCGGGTGATCATCCCCTGGGCGAAGAGATTGGCGAACGGCTCCTGCACGTCGAGCTCGCCGATGTCGGAGAGCGCCTTGGTGAAGAAGCGCGCGTACATCAGGTGCAGGATCGCGTGCTCGACCCCGCCGATGTACTGGTCGACCGGCAGCCAGTGGTCGGCCGCCGAGCGGTCCCAGGCCGCCTCCTCGTTGCGCGAGTCGAGGTACCGGATGAAGTACCAGGAGGAGTCGACGAAGGTGTCCATGGTGTCGGTCTCGCGGCGAGCCGGGGCGCCGCAGCGCGGGCACTCGGTAGCGACCCACTCCTCAGCGGCGGCCAGCGGGCTCTTGCCCTGCGGCGCGTAGTCCTCGACCTCCGGCAGCTCGACCGGCAACTGGTCCGCGGGGACGGGCACGATCGCGGGTGCGCCGTCGGCGCCGCACTGCTCGCAGTAGACGACCGGGATCGGCGCGCCCCAGTAGCGCTGGCGGGAGACCAGCCAGTCGCGCAACCGGAAGTTGACCGAGGGCTTGCCGCGGCCCTCGGACTCCAACCAGGCGACGATCTCCACGTAGGCCTCGCGGTTGTCCTTGCCGTCGAAGCGGCCGGAGTTGACCATCGGTCCGTCGCCGGCGTACGGGAGGCCTTCGTCGCGGGCTTCCTCGGGGTCTTCGCCCTCGATCACTCGCACCACCGGCAGGTCGAAGGCCTTTGCGAACTCGTAGTCGCGGGAGTCGTGGCCCGGCACTGCCATGATCGCCCCGGTGCCGTACTCCATCAGCACGTAGTCGGCGACGAACATCGGGATCTCCTCGCCGTTGACCGGGTTGACGACGCTGCGCCCCAGCGCCACGCCGGTCTTCTCGCGGTCCTCGGCGCCGCGCTCCTCAGCGGACTCGCGGGCTACGCGGTTGACGTACTCCCGGACCTCGGCCTCCGCCGGGGTGCCGGCGACGAGCCGATCCAGCTCGGGATGCTCGGGGGCGAGGACGAAGAAGGTGGCGCCGAAGAGGGTGTCGGGACGGGTGGTGAACACAGGAAAGTCGAAGGCGGGCTCCTCGCACCGGAAGACCACCTCGGCACCCTCGGAGCGGCCGATCCAGTTGCGCTGCATCGTGATCACGTGCTCGGGCCAGGACTCGAGCAGGTCGAAGTCGGCGAGCAGGCGGTCGGCGTACTCGGTGATGCGGAAGAACCACTGCTCGAGTTTGCGCTGCACGACCTCGGTGCCGCAGCGCTCGCAGCGGCCGTCGACCACCTGCTCGTTCGCCAGCACGGTCGCGTCTTTGGGACACCACTGGACCGGCGCCTCGGTGCGGTAAGCGAGCCCGTGCTCGAGCAGCCGCAAGAAGATCCACTGGGTCCAGCGGTAGTACTCGGGGGTGTGGGTGCCGAGCTCGCGCGACCAGTCGATCGAGATCCCCCACTCGCGGAACTGCTTGCGAAACGAGGCGATCGAGCGCTCGGTCGCCTCCCGCGGCGGCTCCCCCGTTTTGATCGCGTTGTTCTCCGCCGGCAGCCCGAACGCGTCGTAGCCCATCGGGTGGATCACCTCGAACCCGTGCCGCCGCCTGAAGTGCGCGATCGCGTCGCCGACTGCGTAGCACTTGAGGTGTCCCACATGGGGCTCCCCCGACGGGTAAGGGAGCATCTCCAGCACGTAGGACTTGGGCTTGGAATCGTCGAACCCGGGCTGCCCGGGGTTCGCGACCTCCCAGGT
Organism: uncultured Actinomycetes bacterium; assembly: GCA_963832155.1. Classification (GTDB taxonomy): domain Bacteria; phylum Actinomycetota; class Thermoleophilia; order Solirubrobacterales; family 70-9; genus VAYN01. Next base: position 1,511,600 of record CAWHTB010000002.1, on the reverse strand, counting down.
CTTCTCCTCAGCCCAGACCTGTTGCCACTTCCGCTCTATCGCCTTCGGGTCATAACCAGCCATTGGAGCGGCGATCTTACGAGGCCAACTGGTGGAGGGTCGGGGCCCTCCTGTTACAGCACCGGGGAGATCGCCGCCAAGACGTGGGGCCAGACGTAGACCTCGATCGTCGCGGCGACGAGAAGCGCGGGGATCGCGAGGGCAACGGTGATGAAGGTGGCGGCGAGGAGCTGGTTCCACTGGCCGCGGCGGCTGGCGATCAACCAAGCGGCGAGCGGGAGGAAGAGAGCGGTCAGCTCGGGGATCGCGTGGGGTAGGACGCTGAGGATCAGGGCGAGGTGGGAGATGTCGAGCTGGAAGGCAATGGTCGATCCCTGGAAGCCGAGGTAGAGCACCTGGGTCATCAGTGAGAAGAGGGTGACGGCGCAGACGAAGAGGATCGCCAGCTCGCCCGCCTTGACGTGGATCCAGCGCGAGAGGCCGGTGCGCTGGGCCGCGGCGATCGGCATCGAGGCGCCGGCGATGAAACCGGCGATGCAGGCGGTGCCGTGCAGCGCCAGGACCAACGAGTTGCGCCAGAGGATCGGCAGCAGGTCGCCGGCATTCGCGGGTTCGGTGAGTCCGGGCAGATGGATCGGCGTCAGGTCCGGCGTGAGCAGCCCGGCGACTACCCAAACCGCCCCCAGCAGGGCCAGCGTGATCGCAAGGCTGAGCGCGATCCACCCCCGCAGGACCACCCCCGGGCGCTCGTTCCAGGACCACAGGGTCTCGCGCGTGTCCTGCATCCCGTGCGAGAAGACGTGCTGATTCGCCGCACTCATCGCTCAAACATCGGCAAGGAGGGCATAAAAGTGGAGCTGAGGGGGCTCGAACCCCTGACCTTCGCGCTGCCAGCGCGACGCTCTTCCAGCTGAGCTACAGCCCCGGATTGCGACCGAGTTTACCGTGACGTGCGCTGGCGCTACGCGGCGCGCTGCTCGGGGCCCTCGTCCTCTTCGAGGTCGAGGATCAGGTTGTCCGGAGCGGTGTGTCGGACCTTGAAGTCGAGCAGCGAGTGCTCTTCCAGCCCGTGCAGGATGTCGACCGGGTGGTCGAGCCGCATCGAGAAGGTCGCGCGGCCCTCGGAGAAGCGCTCGACCGAGACCTCGGAGGCGCCGAGCTGACCGACAGCGTCCTCGAAGCCAACCAGCTGGGAGAAGTCGCCGAGTGGGCCGATCTCGAGCTTGACCCGGCCCTCGTGGAGGTCTGCATGACCGTTTCCGGCGTGGCCGTTCTGCTCGACAGCGGCGGCCGGAGCCGCCTCGGCTTCGACGTCGGTCAGCGCCTTCACCCGCTTGCTGACCTCGACCGCCTCGCGCAGCGCCTTCATCCGGATCCGGGTCGCCTGGCCGCGAGCCTGCGCCTCCAGCTCCTCGAGCCGCGCTGAGACCGCGTCGAGCGAGGCGATGCTGCGGTCGTGGCACTCGTTGGCCTCGCGAAGTCGCTCCCCCAGGGTGCGGATCTCCCGCTCTCGTTCGATCACCATGCCGGATAACGACGACATCTCCGCCTCGAGCGCCGCCGAGGCTTCCTGGCGCCGGCCGAGGTCGGATTCGAGGTACCGGATGCGCGAGTCCCGGGTCGATATCGCAGCCTCCACGTCGGGACGGCGATAGCCGAACAGCGACCCCTTGAAGCTACCCATGCGCGGCACCGTAAGGCCGCCTTCGGACGGCAATTCCTCAGGCGCTCGCGGCCTCGGGCTCTTCGGGCTCGCCGAGGTCCAACTCCAGGCGTGGCGCCTCGCGCCAGAGATCCTCGAGCTGGTAGCGCTCCCTCGCCTCCGGGGTGAAGACGTGGAGCACGCAGTCGAGGTAGTCGAGGATGATCCAGCCGGCTTCCCCGGTGCCGTCGACACCGCCGGGCAGCAGACCTGTTTCGTGCTTCACCTGCAGCCTCACCTCGTCGAGAATCGCCCGCGCCTGGCGCTCGTTGCGGGCCGTGCAGATCGCCAGGAAGTCGGTGTAGGCGACCAGGCCGCGCATGTCCATGACGACGATCTCCTCCGCCTTTTTCGAGTCGGCGAGGGCGGCCAGGCGGCGTGCCAGCGGCTCCGAGCGAACCGGCTTCACGAGTAGATCCCCTTTTCCTCGATCACCCGGGCAACCGGCTCGGGGACGAGATAGCGCAGCGGGCGGCCCTCGCGGGCGCGGTCGCGCACGGCCGAGGAAGAGACGCCGAACTGCGGCATCTCCAGCATCGTCGCGCGCCCGCCTGCACCGAGGCTTCGCAGTACTGCGCCGACCTCGGCGTCGGAGACCCCCGAGCGGCGCGCGACCGCGAGGCGGGCCAGCTCGACCACCCGTTCGGGCTCGCGCCAGCTCTCCAGGCCAACCGCCGCGTCCGCTCCCATCACGAACACCAGCTCCGTTTCGCCTTTCTCTGCCGCAAGCAGCTCCAAGGTCTCATACGTGTAGGACGGCCCGTCGCGGTCGACCTCGAGGGATGAGACCGAGAAGCGCTGGTCGTCGGCCGCCGCCAGCCGGGTCATCGTCATCCGCAGCTCTCGGCCCGGGTCTTCGGCGATCCGCTTGTGCGGCGCCTCGCCGGTGGGGACGAGGATCACTTCGCTCAGCCCAAGCTGCCAGAGCGCCTCCTGGGCAAGCGCCAGATGTCCGAGGTGCGGCGGGTTGAAGGCCGACCCCAACACGCCGATGCCCGCGGTCGTGCTACTCACGCACCTGGCCGTCACCGCGAGCGACGTACTTGAACGTCGTCAGCTCGCGCATCCCGATCGGTCCGCGGGCGTGCAGCTTCTGAGTCGAGTTGCCGATCTCCGCCCCCATCCCGTACTCGAAGCCGTCGGTGAAGCGGGTGGACGCGTTGACGTAGACCGCGGCGGCGTCAACGCCGGCGACGAACTCATCGGCGGCCTGCTCGGAGGTGGTCACGATCGCCTCGGAGTGTCCGGTCCCGTGCCGGTTGACGTGCTCGACGGCGTCGGTGACCGAGTCGACCACGGCGACGGCCATCTTCATTCCCAGGTACTCCGTGTCCCAGTCCTCGTCGCTCGCCTCCCCCACCTCGACCCCGTCGGCGACCGCCCGCAGGCGCTCGTCGCCGACCACCTCGACCCCGGCGGCGGTCAGGTCGGCAAGGACCGCCGGCGCGAACCGGTCGGCGATCGCGGCGTCGATCAGCAGGGTCTCGGCCGAGTTGCAGACGCCGGGCCGTTGCACCTTGGCGTTGACGGCGATCCGCCGCGCCATCTCCGGGTCGGCCTCGGCGTGGACGTAAACGTGGCAGTTGCCGGCGGCCGCGTACATCACTGGCACCGTGGCGACGTCCTTGATCGCGGACTTCAAGCCTTCACCGCCGCGCGGGATCAGCAGGTCGACAACGCCCTCCTGAGTCGCCAGCTCGGCCAGCTCCCCCCGGTCCCCGGCCAACAGCAGGGCGGCGTCCTCCGGCAACCCCGCCTCGGCCAGGGCCGCGCCGACGATCGCTGCCAGGGCGCTGTTGGAGCGCTCGGCGTAGCTGGAGCCGCGCAGGACGATCGCGTTGCCGCTCTTGATCGTCAGCGCCGCACAATCGACCGTCACGTTGGGCCGAGCCTCGTAGACCACGGCGACGACCCCGAGCGGCACCCGCACCTTGCGCAGGTCGAGGCCGCTGTCCAAAGTCCGGTGCTCGAGCTCCTCGCCGACCGGGTCGTCCAGAGCGGCGACGGCGCGCACGCCGTCGGCCATCGCCGCGACCCGCGCCTCGGTCAGCGTCAGCCGGTCGCGCAGGGCCGGCGAGAGGCCGGCGGCCCGCTCGTCCGCCAGGTCGCCCGCGTTGGCCTCGAGGATCTCCCCGGCCCGCTCCTCGAGCAGTCGCGCGGTCGCCTCGAGGGCGGTGTTCCTGGCCTCGGCGGAGGCCTGCCCGAGCACCCGCGACGCGCGCTTGGCGGCGGCACAGGTCTCGGCCACGGTCGTGGTGGTGACTGCCATCGGGAAAGGGTACCTGGGGCCGCTCAACGCCTCGCGACCAGTGGCGCTCAGAGCAGCACGAACCTGTCGCGGTGGATGACCTCGTCGGCGGCATGGGGAATCAGCTCCCGCACCTGCTCGGTCTTCATCCCGATCACCTGGGTGAGCTCGCGGGAGGAGTAGTCGGAGATGCCCTTGCCGATCGTGGCGCCGTCGGTGACGACCTCGACCGCGTCGCCGACCTCGAAGGAGCCGCGAACGGTCGCGATCCCGACCGGCAACAAGCTGGAGCCGTGTTCGCGCAGCACCCGGGCGGCGCCGTCGTCAACAACGATCTCGCCCCGGGCCGGCTTGGCGTACTTGAGCCAGAGCTTGAAGCTGGACGCCTTGCCGGGACGGGGGGCGAACCGGGTGCCGACGGCCCCGCCGGCCGCCGCGTCGCGGAGGGTCCCCGGCTCGGTGCCGTTGCAGATCACCGCCGGCGTTCCCGCCTCGCTCGCCATCTCGGCCGCGGCGACCTTGCTGCGCATCCCACCGGAGCCGAAAGCGGAGGTCCGGTCGCCCAGCTCGAGCCCATCCAGCTCGGCGAAGTCCTCGACCGCGGAGATCAACCGGGCGCCCGGGTCGGAGTCCGGGTCGGCGCTGAACAGGCCCTCGACGTTGGTCAGCAGGACCAGCAGGCGGGCATCGAGCAGCAGCGCCACCTGGGCGGCGAGGAAATCGTTGTCCCCGAAGCTGATCTCGTCGGTTGCGGTGGTGTCGTTCTCGTTGATCACCGGCACCACCCCCCACTCGACCAACCGCTTCAGGGTCTGGCGCGCGTTCAGGTAGTTGCCGCGGGCGGCGATGTCGGCGGCGGTCAGCAGCACCTGGGCCGACTTCGTCCCGCGCGCGGCGAGGCGGCTCTCGTAGGCGCGAAAGAGGTCGCCCTGGCCGACCGCCGAGGCGGCCTGCAGCTCGTCCATGGCCCGGGGGCGCACCGGCAGCTCCATCAGCCGCATGCCCCGCGCAATCGCGCCGGAGGTGACCATCACCACCCGCTCGCCCGCCCCCTCCAGCTCGCTCACCTGCTCGCAGACCGAGTCGAGGACGTCGGCGCGCAGCTCGCCGTCGTCGGCGGCGACGATAGAGGATCCGAGCTTGACGACCAGGGTCATGGCGAGGCAGTCTAAGAGGGGTGATGGCTGCCCTCGGCTGGGGAGCGCTCGCCGCGAGCTCGCTCGTGCTCGGCGCGCTGCTCAGCTTCACCCGCCGCTGGCCCGCACGCCAGATCGGCCTGGTCCTCGCCTTCGGCGCCGGCGCGTTGATCAGCGCGGTCAGCTTCGAGCTGGCTCAGGAGGGGCTCGAGGTCGGCGGGGCGGGAGCGACCGGCATCGGGCTCGGCGTCGGGGCGCTGACCTACTACGCCCTGGACGGCGTAATCGCCAGGCGCTGCTCCACCGGCCGCGGCCGCCGCGGGCGCCCGCAGGGATCGGACACCGGCACCGCCCTGGCGCTCGGCGCCTTCCTCGACGGGATACCCGAGCAGGCGGTCCTCGGGATCGCCCTCGCGACCGAGGGCGGGGTCGGCGTCGCCCTCCTGCTCGCGATCTTCGTCTCCAACCTGCCCGAGGCGCTGGGGTCTGCGGACCAGATGCGTGAGGCCGGAAGATCGCGGGAGACGATCCTGCGGCTGTGGCTCGCCGTGGCGGCAATCTGCACCGCGGCGACGGTGGCGGGCTACGGACTTGCCGACGCCGGCAGCGGCGACCTCCGGGCCGGGATCGACGGCTTTGCCGCGGGCGCCCTGCTGGTGATGCTGATCGATTCGATGATCCCCGACGCCCGCACCGAGGGCGGCCGCGCCGCCGGCCTCGTCACCGTCCTCGGCTTCGCCGTCGCGGCCGGCCTCTCGAGCCTTTCCTAACCGAGGGTCATACCGGACAGGACCAGCGCAGTCCGGGGAAGCGGCCGAAGCCGCGATCGGCGGTGACGAGCTCGCTCCCGGACTCGATCGCGAGAGCTGCGAGGTATGCGTCGGGTACGTCGTTTCCGCGAGCCCCGATCGCCGCGCAAAGGTCGGTGAAAAGACGCCAGTGCCGGGCGCCGGGGCTCAGGTAGATCGCGCTCGGGTGCCGGCGAAGCGCCTCGAGGAAGCTCAGCGCGACCTCCAGGGGGGTTGGATCCGCAAAGACTCTGCCGTTGGTGACGATCCGGAGGAACCCGGTCAGGCTGGCGTCACAGGTCGCGTAGCCTCGGCCGGACTCGATCTCCTCCCTGAGCCAGAGAGAGAAGCGCTCGTACTCGGGGAGGTCCTCGCGATGCGCGTAGACGAGGACGTTGACGTCGGCGAGGATCACAACGGCTGCCTTGAACCGACATCCACGGCCGGCAGCTCGTCGTCCATCAGGTCCCTGGTCGCGCGGTTGTCCGAAAGGTCGACCCCGGGACGCAGCCCACGCGCTCCGAAGGCGGGCAACTCCACAGGCTCGCCGCCGGTCTCGGCTGGACGAGTCGCGAGCCGCTCGCGGAGCGATTCGTCGATCAGCTGCGTGAAGGTGATTCCCTGCTCCGCCGCGCGGATCTTGGCCTGCCTCATCAGCGCGTCATCGAGCCTGACCGTCGTTCTCATATGTCAAAACATATCAAAGAGACATATTTATGTCAAACGTGCAGCTCGAACTCGTGCTCGCCGATCCGGACGTCGTCGCCGGGCTCGAAGCCGGCGCGGCTGAGCGCCGCGATCACGCCCATCTCGCCGAGCCGCTGCTCGAGGTAGGCGAGCGCCTCTTCGTTGCGGGTGTCGTGGCGCTCGAACAGCAGCTCGACCCCGCGGCCGAGAACCCGGAAGGCGCCGTCCTCCTCGCGCTCGACCCAGTAGCCACCCTCCCCGACCGGGCGGTAGACGCGGTGCTCGGCCTCGAACTCGGCCTCGGGCTCGGAGGCGCCGGGGGCGGGTGCCGGCTGGGTATCGGGAAGCTCGGCGAGGATCCGGTTGCGCAGCTCGTCCAGGCCCTCGCCGGTCGCCGAGGAGACCGCGAGCACGCCGAGCACCCGGTCGCCGAGACGCTCCACCCACTCGGCCACCATCGCCTCGACCGAGTCGGCCTCGAGCAGGTCTCGCTTGGTCAGGACGAGGAGCTCCGGCAACTGCTCCAGCCCCGCCCCGTGCGCGGCCAGCTCGGCGCGCACGGTCTCGTAGTCGGTGACGGGATCGCCGTCCATCGGCGCCATGTCGACCAGGTGGACCAGCATCGAGCAGCGCTCGACGTGGGCGAGGAACTCGTGCCCCAGCCCCGCTCCCTCAGCCGCACCCTCGATCAAGCCCGGGATGTCGGCCACGACCGCCTGGCGGTCCTCGCCTTCGATCGTCCCGAGAACCGGCGAGAGGGTCGTGAACGGGTAGTCGGCGACCTTCGGCGCGGCGCGAGTGAGCCGCCCCAGAAGCGAGGACTTGCCGGCGTTGGGCAACCCCACCAGGCCGACGTCGGCCAGGAGTTTCAACCGCAGCTCGATCCAGTCGGCCTCCCCCGTCGTCCCTTTCTCGGCGAACCGCGGCGCCTGCCGCGTGGCGGTGGCGAAGCGCTTGTTCCCATGCCCGCCGCGTCCCCCGTTGGCGACCACGGCCCGCTGCCCCGGCACCACGAGGTCGAGAGCGCTCCCGTCCACGGTCGTCGCCTGGGTTCCGGCCGGCACCGGGATCTCCCGGTCCTCTCCCCTGGGCCCGTGCTTGTTCGACCCTTCGCCATGCCCACCCCGCTGCGCCCGAAAGTGCCTGCTCCCTTTCAACGCCCCAAGGTCTCGCCTGGACGCATCGCAAACGAGCACCACATCCCCGCCATGCCCCCCGTCCCCACCATTCGGCCCGCCCCGCGGCACATGCGCCTCCCTGCGAAAGCTCACGCACCCATTGCCCCCCGCACCGCCCTCAACCCAGATCTTCGCCTTGTCGTACATAGAAGCTCAGAGGGTAGTGGCGCATTTGTCGCCTATAGGGCAACAAATGCGCCAATCGAGCAGCGAAGGCGTCTACTCGTCAGCGAGAACGCTGATCGTGCGCCCGCGGCGGGCCTGCCGGAATTCCACCTTGCCGGCGCGGGTCGCGAAGATCGTGTGGTCGCGGCCGATCCCGGTGCCGTCGCCGGGCCAGAACCGGGTGCCGCGCTGGCGCACGATGATCTCGCCCCCGCTGACCTTTTGGCCAGCGAAGACCTTGACCCCAAGCATGTTGGGGTTCGATTCGCGCCCGTTACGGCTGGAGCCGAGGCCTTTCTTATGAGCCATCGGAGCTCTCCGCTTTCACGTCTTTTTTGGCAGCCGGTTTTTTGGCCGCTTTTTTCTCGGCTGGTTTTTTCGCCGCGGCTTTTTTCTCCGCCGCTTTTTTCTCGGCGGGTTTTTTCGTCGCGGCGGATTTCTGCAGTTTCAGCTCGGTCACCTCGAGCCTGGTCAGCTCGGACCGGTGCCCGGCACGGCGGCGGTAGCCCTTCTTCGCCTTGTATTTGAAGACTTTGATCTTCGGCCCGCGCAGGTGCTCGCCGACGGTCGCCTCGACCTTCACCTTCTCCAGCTCCTTCGGCGCGGCAACCACCTCGGTGTCGCGGAACATCACCGCGCGCAGGGCGACCTTGTCGCCCTCCTTGGCGTCAAGGCGATCGACGAGCAGGGACGTGCCCTGCTCGACCTTGTACTGCTTACCGCCGGTTTCAACAACTGCGTACATGCTCAATCGTCCTTGCTGCCACCTTGTTTGGCGCGCGAGCGCCCTCGACCGCCCCTGCGACCGCGACTACGCCTGCGCGGAGCAGCGCCGGAGTCTAGCTCGGAGCCGTTTTCGGCGCCGTTTGCGGAGACCTTGGGAGGATCGCTGCCCAGCAGCGAGGCGATCGCCGCGGAGCGCTCGACCTCCTCGATCCGCACCAGCTTCCGCTCGCCGACGTACCGGCCGCCGCCGGTGATGCTGACGATGTAGGAGTCGATCCGGGCGACCGCGTCGTCGGCGTTGTACATGTGCGGCTCGTCGATCTTGACCAGCACCTCCTCGCCGACCTTGAACGGCAGCGCCCGCTCCTCGATCTCCTCGCGCCCGCCGGACTCGACCAGCTCGAAGGTGCCGATCGGCAGCCCGTCGCCGCCCTCGAAGTGGAACCGCTTCCCGGTCTCCTCCTCGATCTCCGCCAGACCACTGTCGGGATCGTTCAGCTGCCTTGCCACCTTCGCGTTGACGCGGACCAGGAACGCTTCGGCGTCGGCGTTCTCGGCCGCCAGGTCGCGCATTTTGCGCAACCCCTCGAGCGCCACGGTCTCGGCCGAGAGCACGACGCCCTCGCCGACGCAGGTCGGACAGGGCGCGGTGAGGATCTCCCGCACGCCATCGGTGACGTTCTGGCGGGTCATCTCGACCAGACCGAGCGGCGAGACCTCGACCACGTAGCTCTTCGACTTGTCGGCGTCGAGCGCTTTGCGCATCGTCTTCAGCACCTTGTCGCGGTTGCTGGCCCTCGCCATGTCGATGAAGTCGATGACGATGATGCCGCCGATGTCGCGCAGCCGCAGCTGCCGCACCGCCTCATCCGCCGCCTCGGTGTTGACTTTGGTGATCGTCTCCTCGAGGCCGCCTTTGCCGCGGCCGGTGAAGCTGCCGCTGTTGACGTCGATCACGGTCAGCGCCTCGGCGTAGTCGATCACCAGATAACCGCCGGAGGGCAGGTCGACCCGGCGGCTGAGCGTCGACTCGATCTCCTCGTCGATCTTCCATTTCTCGAACAGCGGCTTGGAGTCCTTGTACAGCTCGACTCCCTCGACCAGCTCCGGCGCGGTGCGCTGGAAGAAGCCGGTGACCCGCTCGTACTGCTTCTCGGAGTCGATGATCGCTTTTTCGAACTCGCTGAGGAAGACGTCGCGGAGCACCCGCACCGAGAGGTCCGCCTCCTGAAAGACCAGCGAGGGCGCCTTGCTCTTATCGGCCCGCCGCTCGAGCACCTCATTGAGGCGCTGCAGATAACCGATCTCCCGCACGAAGTCCGACTTCTTCGCCCCGTGGGCGGCGGTGCGGACGATCAGCCCTCCCGGACCTTTGTAGGTGCGGTCGACCATCTTGCGCAGCCGGTCGCGCTCGGAGTCCGAGAGCCGGCGGCTGACCCCGACGCCGCTTCCCTGCGGCGCGTAGACCAGGTAACGCCCGGCGATCGAGACGTTCATCGAGAGCCGCGCGCCCTTCGACTTCAGCGGGTCCTTGACCACCTGGACGATGATCTCCTGGCCCGGCTTGATCAGCTCGTTGATGCGCCGGCCGCTGCCGCGGCCGCGCTTGGGCGCCTGCTCCCCGCCGGGGAGCAGGATCTCGTCGACGTGGAGGAAGCCGTTGCGCTCGAGGCCGATGTCGACGAAGGCGGCCTCCATTCCGGGAAGGACGTTGTCGACCTTCCCCTTGTAGATGTTGCCGACGATCGAGCGACGGCCGCGGCGCTCTATGTAGAGCTCGGCCACCTTGGCCTTGCCGCCTTTCGATTTCGCCTCGAGGACGGCAACGCGGGTCTCGCCTCGCTCGGCGGACACCAGAATCGTTTTCTTCATGAATTCAGCTCAGTTCGGTTAGGTACGCAGCGTCGGATCCTCAACTTGGAGGCATCACCACGCGAACCTTCCCCTCTGGCTGAGATGCGCCTGGATGTTGATGCTCTGAAGAACTCCGATCGCAAGGAAGGTAGCGAGAACGGAGGACCCCCCGTAGCTCATAAGCGGTAAGGGGATGCCGGTGATCGGCATGATTCCTAAGTTCATTCCTACGTTGACGAAGACCTGGAAGAGCAGCGAAACGGCGATGCCGCCCGCCACCAGGACCCCGTAGGAATTCTTCGAGAGCGTCACTATCCGAAGCGCCCGCCAGAGAAGCAGGGCGTAAAGGGACAGGACAAACGCAGCGCCCATGAACCCATAGCGCTCACCGATCACCGCAAAGATGAAGTCGGTGTGCCGCTCGGGAACAAAGTCGAGCCGCGTCTGAGAAGCACGATCGCCGCGGCCGGTCACCTGACCGGAGCCGGTGGCGATCACTGATTGGTTCTGCTGATAGCCCGCGTCGCGCGCGTCCTCGCTGGGGTTCAGGAAAGAGGTCAGCCTCTGCTCCTGGTACTCCTTCAGCAAGGGGACCCCGGATGCCGGGGCCACCACAAGGACAACTGCGATCAGCGCTACGAGGGCCGAGCCGATGACCGCGAAGTGCGTCCAGCGGACGCCTCCGAAGTACATCACGGCCAGAGTGGCAACCGCGAACACCAGTGAGGTGCCGAGGTCTGGCTGCAGGAAGACAAGAGCAGCCGGTGCCAGGCCGAGACAGAGGTAGCGCACCGTGCGCTGCCTCTCTGAGCCCCGCCTGGCGCCATCGATGACGAACCCGGCAAGCGCGAGCACAAGCAGGAGCTTGCCGAGCTCCGATGGCTGGAAACTGAAGAAGGGAAGTTCGAAGGCGCGCCGCGAGCCGCGGGCGGCGAAGCCGAAGACGAAGACGAGGGAGACGCTGGCGCAGAGAAAGGTGTAGATCCCGACCCGCAGCTCGCGGAAGCGCGAGTAGTCGATCCGGCTCAAGACCAGCATCCCGACCAGGCCGAGCACGCCGTAGATCGCCTGCCGGTTGACGTAGTAGTGGGGATTGCCGGGAATGTCGTTGAGGGTGGCCTGTCCGAGGGTGAAGATGCTGAACCCGACCAGGGCGATCGCGCCGAACGCAAGCGGGACGTCCATGTGGGCGAGCCCGAGGCGCTCGGCGATGCCGACCCGGACCGCGAAGGGCTCGGGCCTGGTGTTCCGGGTACGGGTCGCGTAGCTCATCCGGGGCTGCCCCCGTTGGGGCCAGTGGTTCCAGTGGTTTGGGCATGGAAATAGGCTTCAAGTATCTGCAGGGCTGCGGGCGCGGCGGTATCGGCTCCGAATCCGCCCTGCTCGATAGTAACCGCGGTAACGATCTGGGGATTCGGATACGGCGCCATGACGATGTACCAGGACTGGTCGGGGTTGGGGGGTCGCTGGGCCGTCCCGGTCTTCCCTGCCACCTCGACCGGGAAGCCGCCGAAGATCCCGTAGGAGGTGCCGCCGGGTGCCTGTGCAGCGTCGTGCAGCCCTTCCATGATCGCCGCCCGGTAGGTCGGGTCGATCTCGACCTTGCGGCGCGCCGGCGGCTTGAATTCGTGCAGCACCCGCCCCGCCGCGTCCTCGACTTCCATGCCGACGTGCGGGGTGACGATGCGGCCGCCGTTGGCGAGTGCGGCGTAGGCGATCGCCATCTGCAAGGGGTTGGTCTGCAGGTCGCCCTGCCCGGTCGCCAGCTGGATGTTGTCCCCGGCCGACCACGGTCGTTCGGTTCCGCCTTCGGCGAAGAGATCGTCGCGCCATTTTTTGCTCGGCACCAGGCCGGGGGGCGCGGGTTCGGCGGGAATGTCGAGCCCGCTGGGCCGCCCGATCCCGAGCTTGCCGGCCCAGCGCTGCAGTTCGCCGTTGTCCCACATATCGAGCCCGAGTTCGTAGAAATACACGTCGGAGGAGACCTGCAGGGCCGGGACGAGCGAGACCGGGCCGTAGGCTTCGCCGCCGGCGTTCTGGAACCGCTGGCCGCCGACCGTGATCGAGCCGCCGTCGACGATCGTCGTCTCCGGGGTGATCTCACCGCTTTCCAACCCCGCCAGTGCGGTGATGAGCTTGAAGGTCGACCCCGTCGGGTACAGACCTTCGGTCGCCCGGTTGTTCAGCGGCGCCGTTTCTTCGTCCCGGTAGAGGGCGTCGACCTGCTTTTGCGTCGGGTGGATGAGGATCTCCGGTTCGAAGGTCGGGAACGAGCCGACGCCGAGCAGCTGGCCGTTGTTGACGTTCATCGTCACGAACGCGCCCGGCAGCCCGATCGAGGCGATCGCGCTTTCGCCCGCCGCCTGGACCTCGGGGTCGATCGTCAACTTGACGTTGCTGCCGGGCACCGGCGGCTTGGAGACGAGCTGGCCGCCTGGGGTCGGCTGGCCCAAAGCGTCGACCTGGATCCGGGTCAGGCCCGGCTCGCCGCGCAGGTAGCGGTCGAAGGCGTACTCGGCCCCGTTCTGGCCGACCTCATCGCCCGGCTCGAGGTTCCCGTATTGCGCTTCTTTCAGCTCGTCTTCGGAGACCTCGCCGACGCCGCCGAGCACGTGCGCCGCCCGCGAGCCGGTCGGGTAGTGGCGGACGAACACCTGCTGGATCTGCACGCCGGGAAAGTGGTCCTGGTTCTCTTCCAGGTAGTAAAGGAGGTCGTCGCCGACGTCGCGGCGCAGCGTCACCGGCGCCCCCGCGGCGACCGCTTCCTCTTTGGCGATCGTCTTGCGGACCTTGGCCAGCGGCATCTGGACGAGCGCGCCGAGCCGCGCCAGGAGCGCGCGTTCCTCCCGCGGGTCGCTCGGCAGTTTCGCGGTGTTGACCTGGAGGGCGAGGCTGGCGCGGTTGTCGACCAGGGTGCCGCCGTCGCGGTCGAGGATGGAACCGCGGGGCGCCAGCACGCGGAACTCTCGGGTGCGGTTGTTCTTGGCCTCCGCCAGGTACTCCTCGCCGGAGAGCACCTGCAGGTTCCAGAGCCGGAAGAAGAGAATCGCGAAGAGGACGACGGCGACCCCGCCCACGACCCCCGTACGCAGCGCCAGCCGGGTGCGTCGAGGTTGGTCCTCGGAGCGCAGGTACATGTCCCTAGGCTCCCAGCACCGTCGGCCGGCTGCCCCGCCGCACCGCCGCTTCCTCGACCAGGGCCGGGCGCAGGGCGCGGCGCAGGCCGAGGTAGATCGGCCAACCGAGGAAGAAGGCGAAGATGCTCTGGAGCAGGATGTCGCGGATGATCTGAGCGCTCACGTTCGCGTCGATGCCAAGCATCAGCTCCACGGCTCCGAAGCCGAGCTCCGCAAACAGCGTAAGGCCCATGCAAAGCAGCGGCGGCACCAGCGGGCCGTGGAGATCGGAGCGCTCGCGCACGATTCCGGCGAGGTAGCCCGTCGTCAACAGCACCAACGAGTAGCCGCCCAGCGGCTGGATCAGCAGGCAGGCGAGCAGGAAGCCGACCGAGAAGCCGCTCACCGCGCCGGCCATCGTGCCGCCGAGCAGACCCAGCGAGATGACCAGCGCCGGCAGGAGGTCCGGGCTGACGTGGAAGAGCGTCACCTGGGAGAAGAAAGACAGCTGCAGCAGCACGCCGGCGAGGATGATCGCGACCAGGCGGGCGAGGATCTTCGGGGTGACGATCACCCTCGCGAGCCCCCCGTCAGCACCTGCAGGAGGTCGAGGTTGCGAAGGTCCGCGTAGGGCCGCAGGTGCAGCTGCTGCTGGGCCTCCTGTTCGACGATCGAGGCGCGGGTCACTTCCCCGATCGGGATGTTGGGCGGGAAGCGCGAGTCGATCCCCTGCCCGCGCCAGCCGGCGGTGACCACCGCCAGGCCTTTGCCGGCGCGTTTGCTGGAGTTGATGAAGTCGAGCACGAGGTGGCCGGGATCGCCGACTTCGGGCTTGACCACGCCCTCGACCCCGATCGGGACGACCCTGGCCGAGACGGCGCTGGAGTGGTCGGCGATCAGCGTCACCCTCGCCGTCCCCCCGGTCACCGCGGAGACGCTGCCGACGAGGCCGTCGCCGTTGACGACCGGGTCGTCGACCTCGACCGCGTCGCTGCTGCCGACGTCGATCGTCACCTCGGCGTACCAGACGGTGGGCGAGCGGGCGATCACTTCGCCGGTGACCGGCGTGTAGCCAGAGGGGATCGCGCCGCTGCGGTCGAGCTCCAGCATCTTCCGCAGCTGCTCGTTTTGGTCGAGTGCCGCGCTGGCACCGACGGCTTCGCGGCGCGCCGTCTCCAGTTCGGTCTGCAGCTGGGCGTTGCGGCCGCGCGCTTCGAAGGTGGAGTCGAACCAGTTGACGAGGTCGCGGGCGGGCTTCAGCGCCCGGTCGGCGACCGACTGGACCGGGCTGAAGATCGCGCTGACGCCGCGCTGCATCCCGTCGGACCCCTGCCCGTAGGTGAGCGTCAGCAGCACGAAGGAGCCGACGACCAACAGCGCGAGGACCGCCCTACGGCGGCGTACTTGCTTTCGATACACGTTCGAGACCTAAGTTTGGGGGGTTACATGAGCACGGGCTGTGACTAAACACGCTGCCGTACTCCCGAGCTGTTCTTTCCGGCGCGGTGCATCGTCTCGACCTCCTCGAGCGAGATGCCCGAACCGACCGCCACGCACGTCAACGGCGACTCTGCCAGTTGACACGGCATCTGGCACTCGTCGCGCAGGCGCTGCTCCAGTCCTTGCAAGAGCGCGCCGCCGCCGGCGAGGGTGATGCCCCTGTCCATGATGTCACCCGCCAGCTCCGGCGGGGTGCGGTCGAGGGTCTCCTTGACCGCGTCGACGATGTGCCCGACCGGTTCCTCAAGGGCTTCGCGGATCTCCTCGGAGCCGAGGGTGACGGTTTTGGGCAGGCCCGAGACGAGGTCGCGGCCGCGGATCTCGGTCCGCACCTCCTCCGGCAGTTTCGAGGCGGAGCCAGCCTCGAGCTTGACGTCCTCGGCGGTCTGCGCTCCGATCGCCAGCTTGTAGACGCTTTTGCAGTGGCTGATGATCGCGTCGTCGAGCTCGTCGCCGCCGACCCGGATCGATTGCGAGACGACGATCCCGCCCAGCGAGATCACCGCCACCTCGGTGGTGCCGCCGCCGACGTCGACGATCATCGAGCCGGTCGGCTCGGCAACCGGCAGGCCGGCCCCGATCGCCGCCGCCATCGGCTCCTCGATCAGGTAGGCCTTGCTGGCCCCGGCCGAGAGGCAGGCCTCCTCGACCGCGCGCTTCTCGACCCCGGTGACGCCGGAGGGGACGCAGACGACCACCCGGGGATGGGCGAAACGGTTGGAGTGCACCAACTTGATGAAGTGGCGGAGCATCTGCTCGGTGACGTCGAAGTCGGCGATCACCCCGTCCTTGAGCGGCCGGATCGCGGTGATCGTGCCCGGGGTCCGCCCGAGCATCCGCTTTGCCTCGACCCCGACCGCATGGACCTGGCCGTTGTGCGAGTCGATCGCGACCACCGACGGCTCCGAGAGAACTATTCCCCGTCCCCGTACGTAGACGAGGGTGTTTGCGGTGCCGAGGTCGACGGCCATGTCACGGCCGCCAAGCCGGGTCAGACGGCTAAAGATGCCCATGTCTCCATTTCCAGGGGTTCCAGAGCGCAGATCATCCCAGACCGGCGGCCTTGCCCTCGCAAAGTGCGCAATCAGCGGGCCAGCAATTGCGGCGCCAGCTCGGCCAGCAGCCCAACCGGCAGCCCGACTACGTTGGAAACGCTTCCTTCGACCCGGTCGACCAGGATCGAGCCGAGCGTCTGGATCGCGTACCCGCCCGAGCGCCCGCGCCACTCCCCGAAAGCGACGTAACGCTCCTTCTCCGCCTCGTCCAACTGCTTGAAGACGACGGTGGTCCGTTCCAGCCCGCTGCGCTCCTCCCCTTCCTCCAGCACGACCAGGCCGCTCAGCACCTCGTGCGCCCGTCCCGACATCCGATCCAGGTACTCCCGCGCCTCAACCTCATCAGCAGGCTTTCCCAGCACCTCGCCATCGAGGACGACATCGGTGTCGCACGCGACGATCAGACCCGCGCTGGTGATCGCCTGCGCCTTGCGGCGGGCGTTCTCCACGACCAGACGTTCCGGGTCACCGTCCGCCAGCTCCTCCACATCCGGCACGACGACCTCGAACTCGACCCCGAGCTTGCCCAGGATCTCTTTCCGCTGAGGCGATCCGGATGCCAGAACGACCTTCATAGGTCGCTGCGAGCTAGCTCAACTCGGGGAACCAGATCCCGATCTCGCGCTCCGCCGACTCGTCGGAGTCCGACCCGTGGACCATGTTGAAGGTCACCTCGAGCGCGAAGTCGCCGCGGATCGATCCGGGCGCCGCCTCGACCGGATTGGTCGCCCCGATCAGCTGGCGCGCGGCGGCCACGGCTTCGGTCCCCTCGAGGACCATCGCGACCAAGGGGCCGCCGGTGATGAAGGAGACCAGCTCGCCGAAGAAGGGCTTCTCGGAATGCTCGGCGTAGTGGCTGTTGGCGATCTCCTCATCGGCGACCATCGACTTGATCGCGACGATTCGCAGCCCCTTGCGCTCGAACCGGGCGATCACCTCGCCGCTCAGGGCGCGTTCGAACGCGTCAGGCTTGACGAGGATCAGGGTCCGGCTCACGGCTGGGGCTCCTTTGTTCTGGTGGCTTGGTCCGCCCCTCATCGGGGGCGCGTCGAGGAGGCTCTTTTTTGCGAGCCCCGCTCGGGGAAGGCTTCTCGGCGCTGGCCGGCGGGGCTTTTTTGCGCCGCGGCGGCTGTTTTTTCGCCGCCGGCCGCCGCTTGCGTTCGCTGCCGCCGAGGGCGGTCTCGCAGAAGGGGCAGAGCGCCCAGCGCGGGTCGACCGGCTTGTTGCAGGTCGGACACGGGTCCTTGAGGCGGCGCTGGCAGTTCGGGCAACGGAGGAAGTTCTTCTCGACCGGGTACTCGCAGTTCGGGCAGGTCAGCTCTCGCAGCTGGCGCACGCGCAGCTCCGCGGCTTTGATCTCCAGCTCGCGCTCGTGGGCGTCCTCGAGGAACTCCGGCGGCCGCACGATCGCGTACACGGCGGTGCCGATGTAGGGGAAGAACGAGGCCACCGTGGCGCAGGCGACGAGGAAGGGATCGGAGATCCGGCGGCGCGCGTCAAGGTAGGTGTAGACGATCAGCGCCAGCCAGAGCACGACCAGCATCAAGAAAAAGAGGGTGGCGACCAGATTGAGGTCGTCGTTGCTGATGCCGAAGATCGCTAGTGACATGGGAGAGCGCCCGCCAAGAAAGGGACCGGGCAGTCTACTTCGCCGCCCAAATCGCGAACCCTGTTCGGCACCGAGAGATCCTCGTGCTCAGAGGAAGAGTCTTCCGAACAGGTAGCCGACGCCGAAGAAGAAGAGGATCACGATCGCCACCACGGCGGCGACCAGGGCCATCATCGAGAGCAGTTCCGAGCCGGCGCTTCGGTCCATTCAGGGATCGTCGCATAGGACCGCCCTGGCGGGGGCGATGCCGTAGTGGGAGCCGGCGACCAGGAGGGTGCCCTCCGGAGTCGCCGCGGCAAGCTCGGCGCCCCGGCGCAGCGCCGCCTCGAAACCCGGCTCCGCCTCCGCCGCCAAACCCGCGCGTTCGCAGGCGGCGAGGAGGTCCCCGGCCGGGTGGGAGTGAGCGCCCGGCCTGCCGTGGGCGTCGAGCGCCCGCCGCGGCAGCTCCGTGCACACTGCCCGCTCCAGGGCCGGCGCCAGCGCCTCGACCATCGCCCCGGCGTCCTTGTCGGCGAGGATCGCCAGGCAGCCGACGACCCCACCGCCGCCGGCCACGGCCGGCAGGGCCTCCGCCAGGGCGGCGGCGCCGTCGGGGTTGTGGGCGGCGTCGACGTAGGTCGGCGGCTGCTCGGCGATCCGCTCGAGGCGACCGGGGATCGGCAGGGTGGCCGCGACCTCGGCCACCACCGAGCGGTCGAGCTCGCCGAGGAAGGCCTCGGCAGCTGTTCGGGCGATGGCGAAGTTGCGGCGCTGGAAGCCGCCTCGGGCAAGCAGCTCGATCTCCGGCCCGGGGTCCTCCGGCGCCTGGGCCAGGCGGGCACCCCGCTCCGCCGCGGTCCGCTCTGCCAGGTTCGCAACCTCTGGCCGGACCCCTCCCAGCACCAGCGTGGTCTGGTCCCGCAGCACCGCCAGCTTCTCGGCGGCGATCTCGACCTCGGTCTCGCCCAGCCACTCGGTGTGGTCGAGGCCGACCGAGGTCAGCACGGTGACCTTCGAGGGAATCGTGTTGGTTGCGTCGAGCCGGCCGCCGAGGCCGGCCTCCACCACCGCCGCCTGCACCCGGGCGCTCGCCAGGGCGACGAAGGTCGCGGCGGTCGCGGCCTCGAACTGGGTCACCGCATCGCCCTCCCCGAGGGCCCGGTCGACGCCCCCCGCCGCCTTCTCCACACGCGCCACGGCGCTCGCCCACTCCGGCGCCCCGATCTCCTTGCCGCGCACCAGGGTCCGTTCCGCCCAGCGGTCGGCGTGGGGGGACAGGCAGGCGCCGGTGCTCACCCCGTGCGCCTCCAGCAGTGCCGCCGTCATCCGCGTCACCGAGGACTTGCCGTTGGTCCCGACCACGTGGACCGAGGCGAAACGGTGCTGGGGCATGCCCAGCGCCGTGGTCAGCTTCCACATCCGCTCCAGCCCGAGCCGCCACCCGACCGGCTCCAGCGAGTCGAGGTAAGCGTCCGGGTCTATTCCGTGAGCTCCTCGAGTTCGGCGCGGTAGCGCTCCAGCTTGCCGCGCTCCTCCTCGACCACCTCGGCCGGCGCCTTGGCGACGAAGCGCTCGTTGCCGAGTTTGCGCTCGGCCCGCTCGACCTCGGAGCGCAGCTCCTCACGGCGCGCGTCGAGGCGCTCGGCGACCGCGCCGGCGTCGAGCTGCTCGGAGGCGAGCACCCGCACCGGACCGATCGAAGCGACCGGGTCGCCACCGTTGGTCGAGAACTCGAACCGGGCCAGGCGGGCGACGAACTCCGGCGGCTCCACTCCCTCCACCCGAGCCTCCAGCACGCTGGCGGCGGGGACGTCGACCAGGTCGCGCCAGGCCCGCAACCGCTGGGTCAGCCCGATCCCGCCCTCGACGTCGGCTTCCGCCGCCTGGTCGAAGAGGGACTCGTCGGCGACCGGGAACGGGTGCACGGCGAGGTGTCCACGCCGGGAGGGGTGAAAGCTCCAGATCTCCTCGGTGACGAAGGGCATCGTCGGGTGCAGCAACCCCAGTACCCGCTCCAGCGCCCACAACAAGGTCGCCGAGACCTCGGGCTCGCCGTCATAGAGGCGGGGCTTGACGATCTCCAGGTACCAGTCGCAGAGGTCGCGCCAGAAGAACGAGTAGGCCTCCTGCACCGCGTGGGCGAAGTCGTAGGTCTCGAGCTTCTCGGTGACCGAGGCGACCGTCCGCTCCAGCCGCGAGAGGATCCACCGGTCCTCGACGTGAAGCGGCCGCGGCTCCGCCTCGGCCTCGGCGGTGTTCAGCAAGATCAGCCGGCTGGCGTTCCAGAGCTTGTTGGCAAGGTCCGACCCCTGCTGGACCTTGGCGTCGGAGAAGCGGACGTCCTGGGTCGAGGACATCGCCAGCAGGCCGAAGCGCAGCGCGTCGGCCCCGTGCACGTCGATTTCCTCGAGCGGGTCGATCCCGGTGCCGAGGCTCTTCGACATTCGCCGGCCGTCGCGGGCCTGGATCACCGAGTGGACGTAGACGTCGCGGAAGGGGACGTCGCCGGGGAACTCGAGCCCGGTCATGATCATCCGCGCCACCCAGAGGAAGAGGATCTCCCTCGCCGTGGTCAGGAAGCTGGTCGGGTAGAAGGCGCGCAGCTCCGGCGTGTCGTCGGGCCAGCCGAGGGTCGCGAAGGGCCAGATCGCCGAGCTGAACCAGGTGTCGAGCACGTCCTCCTCCTGGCGCAGCTCGCCGCCGCAGCCGCCGCAGCGTGCCGGCGCCTCCTCGGCGACGTAGGTCTCCTCGCAGGCGTCGCAGTACCAGACCGGGATCCGGTGACCCCACCAGAGCTGGCGGGAGATGCACCAGGGCCGGATCTCCCGCATCCATTCCAGGTAGACCCGCTTCCATTGCGCCGGGGCGATCCGCACCTCGTCGCGCTCGACCGCCTCGATCGCCGGCTTCGCCAGCTCGTCCATGCGGCAGAACCACTGCAACGAGATCAACGGCTCGATCCGCTCGCCGGAGCGGTGGGAGAACGGAACCGAGTGGACGTAGAGCTCCTCCGCCCGCAGGCGTCCCTCCTCACGGAGGGCGGCAACCACGGCTTCCTGGGCCTCGGCGGCGGTCATCCCGGCAAAGCGCCCCGCCTCCTCGGTCATCCGGCCGTCGGGTCCGATCACGCCGATCTCCTCGAGCCCGTGCTTGCGCCCGATCTCGAAATCGTTGGGGTCGTGCCCGGGGGTGATCTTCAACGCCCCGGTGCCGAACTCGGGGTCGACGTGCTCGTCGGCGATGATCGGCAGCCGGCGACCGACCAGGGGCAGCACACAGTGCTTGCCGATCAGGTCGCGGAAGCGCTCGTCCTCGGGGTTGACGGCGACGGCGGTGTCGGCCAGCATCGTCTCCGGCCGGACCGTGGCGACGGTCAGCACCTGGTCTGAGTCCTCGACCGGGTAATCGATCGAGTACAGCGTGTTCTCGACCTCGCGGTTCTCGACCTCGAGGTCGGAGATCGCCGAGTGCGAGCCGGGGTCCCAGTTGACCATGTAGTTGTCGCGGTAGATGTAGCCCTTGTCGAAGAGCTGTTTGAAGACCCGGTAGACGGCCTTGACGTAGCCCTCGTCGAGGGTGAAGCGCTCGCGCTCGTAATCGCAGGAGGCGCCGAGCCGCTTGTACTGCTCGACGATCCGGGAGCCGTACTCCTCCCGCCAGGCCCAGACCCGCTCGACGAAGGCCTCGCGGCCGAGTTCCTGCCGCGTCTTCCCTTCTGCCCGCAGCTCTTTCTCGACCACCGCCTGGGTGGCGATCCCGGCGTGGTCGGTACCGAGGATCCAGAGGGTGTTGCGGCCGCGCATCCGGTTCATCCGCACCAGCGCGTCCTGCATCGACCCGTTCAAGGCGTGGCCCATGTGCAGGGCCCCGGTCACGTTCGGCGGCGGGATCGCCACCGAAAAGTTCTCCTCCGCCGACCCCTCCGCGACGGGATGAAAATACCCCCCCTCGACCCACTCCCCAAAGATCCGCCCCTCAACCTCGGAGGGGTCGTAGCGAGTCGCCTGCTCAAGCTTCTCCCGGTCGCCGGTGCTCACCCGCGCGAGTCTAGATACCGCAGCCGTGCGTAGGGGGCCGGGGTGCCCTAAGGTCAGCTACGCAGATTCCTCGCTCAGCTCGTCCTCGGCCGCACCGATGTCCTGGTGCGCCGCCTCGGTCACCAGCGTCGGACGGCGGCCCTGGGCAATCGTCTCCTTGGTGACGACGCACTTGGTCACGTCGCGACGCGAGGGCAGCTCGAACTGGACGTCGAGCAGCGTCTCCTCGAGGATCGAGCGCAGGCCGCGGGCCCCGGTCTCGCGCTCCAGCGCCTTGTCGGCGATCGCCTCGAGGCTGTCCTCGGCGAAGACCAGCTCGATGTCGTCGAACTCGAAGAAGCGCTGGAACTGGCGGGTGAGCGCGTGGCGCGGCTCGGTCAGGATCGTGGTCAGGTCATCGCGGGTGAGCTGGTGGATCGCGGTGATCACCGGCAGCCGGCCGATGAACTCGGGGATCAGGCCGTACTCGATCAGATCCTCCGGCAGCACCTGCTCGAACCATTCGCCGGCGTCTTTCTCAACGCGGGAGGAGATCGCCGCCCCGAATCCGACGCCACGGTCTCCCACCCGGCGCTCGATCACCTTGTCGAGCTCGGCGAAGGAACCGCCGCAGATGAAGAGGATGTTGGTGGTGTCGATCGTCAGGAACTCCTGGTGGGGGTGCTTGCGCCCGCCCTGCGGCGGCACCGAAGCAGAGGTCCCCTCGAGGATCTTCAGCAGCGCCTGCTGGACGCCTTCGCCGGAGACGTCGCGGGTGATCGACGGGTTGTCGGCCTTGCGCGCGATCTTGTCGATCTCGTCGATGTAGATGATCCCCGTCTCCGCCTTCTTGACGTCGTAGTCGGCCGCCTGGATCAGCTTCAGGAGGATGTTCTCGACGTCCTCGCCGACGTACCCGGCCTCGGTCAGCGCGGTCGCGTCGGCGATCGCGAAGGGGACGTTGAGGATCCGCGCCAGGGTCTGGGCGAGCAGCGTCTTGCCGCACCCGGTCGGGCCCAGCATCATGATGTTCGACTTCTGCAGCTCGACCTCGGTCTCTTCGGACTGGGCGATCTGGACCCGCTTGTAGTGGTTGTAGACGGCGACAGATAGGGCGCGCTTGGCGGCCTCCTGGCCGACCACGTACTCCTGCAGCACGGAGTGGATTTCCCGCGGTTTCGGCAGGTTCTCCAGCTCGAAGGCGGGCGGCGCCGTCAGCTCCTCGTCGATGATCTCGTTGCAGAGGTCGATGCACTCGTCGCAGATGTAGACGCCCGGCCCGGCGATCAGCTTTTTGACCTGGCGTTGGGACTTTCCGCAGAAGCTGCAGAGGAGCTGCTCGTTCGAATCGGTGGGACGTGCCAGCGGAATCCCCTCCTAACGGGACGATCTTGACCTCCGGCAGGCCCCAACAGCTTAATCGGGGCCGATCACCGGTTCGTGGGTCGTTTTACTGCGCCGCCGTGCCTGTCCCTGCTCGTGACCGCCGCCTTGCGCGCCCGCTACGGTGAGGCCCATGTCCGCGGAAGTCGAGATCGCCCCGGTCACCGCGGCGCAGTTCGAGGAGCTGCTGCCGCTGATCGCCGCCTACCAGCGCTTCTACGAAGTCGATGACATCGACGAGGAGCGCAACCGCGCCTTCTTCCGCCGCTTCCTCGCCCCCAGCGAGGACGGGATGCTGCTCGGCGCCCGCGGGGACGGCCGCTTCGCCGGCTACGCCTGCCTCTACTGGCACTTCTCCTCGCTGCGAGCCACCGAGTCGGTGCTGATGAACGACCTCTACGTCGAGCCCGACCAGCGCGGCGGCGGCGTCGGCCGGGCGCTGATCGAGGCCAGCGCCGCGGTCGCGCGCGAACGCGGCGCCGCCCTGCTCGAGTGGCAGACCGACCCCGACAACCACACCGCCCAGCGCCTCTACGACACCACCGGCGCCAAGCGCTCCGACGAGGTCGAATACGAGCTGGACCTCGCCCAGCCGGCCTCGGACCGCTAAGTCGCGTCGGCCGGCGGCAAGCGATCGAGGAGGGTGAGTACCGCCTCCCGCTGAGCTCGCACCTCGTCCCGCACTTCCCCGAGCCCGGCGATGAGTTGTTCCGTCAACTTCGTCTGGGTCGCCATAAACACACCGACCTGATCGAAGATCTCCCGCAGGATCATTTCTTGACGAAGACCCTG
Source organism: uncultured Actinomycetes bacterium (assembly GCA_963832155.1). Taxonomy (GTDB): domain Bacteria; phylum Actinomycetota; class Thermoleophilia; order Solirubrobacterales; family 70-9; genus VAYN01. The sequence continues at coordinate 1,487,666 of CAWHTB010000002.1, read as the reverse complement.
TTCTCGCAGCTCCATGCGAAAGTCGTCGGACTGTTCGTCGCTGCGATTCAGCACTTCCACGTGGCGTCCGAGGATGCCCTCGTGCCTTGCAACGGCCTTTTCCTGACGAACGAGGGTGGTCTCGCTCGAGTCCAGGTGCCGGTCCATCCGCTCAGACAAATCGCCTCGGGCCATGGCGGCATTCTGGCAGGTCCGGACGCACGAAATACGCGTCGATTGAGCCAATTTCGAAACCCGTTAGCGTCAACTTCGTCAAATGGACCTGACGCTGGAGAAAAAGGCGACCACCGACCCTGAGGTGCTGCCGCTCTACGCGGACTTCGTCGCCGAGGCGGACGGGGAGCTGGGGCTCCAGCGCTCCCCCGAGACCGGGCAACCGCCGCCGGCTGACCTCGATCCGCCGAACGGGGTCCTGCTGCTTGCCCGGGTCGGAGGCGAGCCCGTGGGGCTAGCCGGCGTCCGCCACCTCGACACCGACGTCGCCGAGGTGAAGAGCATGTACGTCGTCCCCGAGCACCGCGGTCGCGGGCTCGGCCGGGCCCTCTTAACCGAGGTCGAGCGGATCGCCACCGAACGCGGCTGCACCCGCACCCGCCTCGACACCTCCGACTATCTCACCGACGCGATCGGTCTCTACCGAGCCGCCGGCTACCGAGAGGTCCCCGACTACAACAGCAACGCCAAAGCGAACCTCTGGTTCGAACGGCAGCTGGGCTGAGGGTTGACGCGGGACGGCGAGGGACGGACGCGCAGCGTCCGCCGACGGGGCGAAAACCTCCAATGGCTAGGTAGGTTTTCGCCCCGTCGGCGGGATGGAGCGGGGAGAAACCGACCAGCGGGGGGAGAAAACCGAGCGCGTTCGCCCTTATGCCCGGTATGCGGGAGAAAGGACGACCGCGCTCACACGAAGCACTCGCAGAGCTGGCAAAACGCCAGCACGGAGTTGTCTCGATTCGTCAGCTGATCGGGCCTCTGGGCTACTCGCACAGCGCGATCGATCGTGCGCAGGCAGCGGGGCGCTTACATCGCCTTTACCGCGGGGTCTACGCCGTAGGCCACACTCGCCTTACCCAGCAGGGACGTTGCCTTGCCGCGGTGTTGGCTTGTGGGCGTGGAGCGTTACTCAGTCACGATTCCGCTGCGTGGCTTTGGGGCATCTCGACCAAGTCACCCTTCCCGCCGGCTCTCACCACCCCGGTCCGACGCAAGCCACGGGCACCCATCGTCCTTCAATACGCCGGGAACCTGGCCTCAGAGGATCGAGCCCTACGTGAAGGGGATCCCGGTCACCTCGGTCGCCCGCACCTTCTTAGACGTCGCGGCGACCGCACGTCCCACCCGCTTGCAGCGCATGCTCGAGCGAAGCGAAGAGTTGCGGCTGTTCGACCTGAGACCGGTGGAGTCGGCCCTCAAGCGCAACCAGGGTCACCACGGGTACGGGCCGCTCAATCGCGCCCTTGCCCTTTACAAGCCCGCTCCCTTCAACCGCTCCGGCGTGGAGAGGCGATTCCTGGAGCTCGTAGCCGAAGCCGGGCTACCGCGACCATCCACCGGCTTCAACATCTGCGGCTACGAGCTCGACGTTTACTGGCCCGAGCAGCGCTTCGCGGTGGAACTAGACACCTATGAGACCCACGGTTCCCGCGCTGCCTTCGAGCGCGACCGTCTCCGTGACGAGGACTTGAAGCTCACGGGCATCGAGCTGATCCGCGTCACCGGCACTCGCCTGGAGCGCGAACCGGCCGAGGTCATCAACCGAATCGAGCGCCTCCTCTCAGCCCGCGCCCCGACGACCGGCCGAAAACCCACCTAGCCAGTTGCGGGTTTCGGCCGGTCGTCGGCCGGTCCGGTCACGTCCCTGATCCGTGAATCCCTCAGCTATAGCGGTCCCACCGGCGCAACATCGGCGCTGGGTCGATCGGGACGCCGCTGGCGTGGATCTCGAAATGCAGGTGGCAGCCAACGCTGACCGCGTTCCCGGTCTGCCCGACGGCGCCGACCCTCTCCCCCTCCCATACCCGCTCTCCCTGCTGCACTGAGGGCGGCCCGGGCAGGTGGGCGTAGAAATAGCTGCGGTCCTCGCCTTGCCCATGGATCGTCAAGTGGTTGCCGTACAGCACGGGGTCATACCCGACCTTGCTCACCCTGCCAGTGGTGACGGCGGCCAGCTCGGTGCCGCAGGCGGCGACCACGTCGAAGCCCTCGTGCACCCGGCCGCCGGAACGCGGCGCCCCGAACTCGCCGATCGCCCCCCGCACCCCGTGCGTCCCACTGACCGGGAAGACGTGCCCGTAGTACGGCACACCCCCGTCCTTACCGAGGATCTGGGCGGAGGCGGGGGCCGCGAGAGCGACCATGGCTAGAAATACGCCGATCCCGGTAGGGATGGAGCGTCTTGTACTTTTTCGGCGCTTCCCACCTCGGATGGTCACCACCGCCTGACGAAAAAGTTAAGCGGAATCCCTACCGGGATCGGCGTACCTCAGTGATGCTCGATCACGCGGTCGACGATGCTGTACTCCTTCGCCTCCTCCGCGCTCATGAAGTAGTCGCGCTCGGTGTCTTTGGTCACCTTGTCGAAGGGCTGACCGGTGTGTTTGGCGATGATCTCGTCGAGGCGGCGGCGGACGTCGATGATCTCTTTGGCGTGGATCTCGATGTCGGTGGCCTGGCCCTGGAACCCGGCGGAGACCTGGTGGATCAGGATCTTCGAGTTGGGCAGTGCCATCCGCTTGCCCTGGGCGCCACCGCAGAGCAGCAATGCTCCCATGCTCATCGCGACCCCGACGCAGATCGTCTGCACGTCGGGTTTGATGAACTGCATCGTGTCGTAGATCGCCAGGCCGGCGTAGACGGAGCCACCGGGCGAGTTGACGTACAGACTGACGTCCTTGTCGGGGTCCTCCGACTCCAGGTGCAGCAGCTGGGCGACGATCAGGTTGGCGATGTCGTCGGTGACCGGCGTGCCGAGGAAGACGATCCGCTCGCCTAGCAGGCGCGAGTAGATGTCGAAGGCGCGCTCGCCGCGCGAGGTCTGCTCGACCACCATCGGGACCAGAGGACTCATGCTCGCCACTCTATAGAAGGCACCAGGCGTGCTCGGCGCCCGGCGATCGGAGTCGATCGCCTCAATCGTCGCCGGGAGTCCAGAGGCTGCCGGCCGCCTCGCGCTCCTTCTCGGGAGTCCAGATCTGGTCCCGCGCCTCGGCCTGCTCGAGTGGGATCGGCTTCGCCTCGGCCGCCACCAGCTCGATCGCTTTGCGGGCCTTGATGTCCTCGCGGACCATCGCATCGCGGCCGTTGGCCCGCAGCCGCTCCAGCAGCTTCGCGGCGGTCGTCCGTTCGTGTTCGGCGCTGTGCTCGAGCGCCTCCAGCAGCTCCTCCTCGGAGACCTCGATCTCCTCCGCCTCGGCGATCGCCGTCACCACGGCCTCGCGCTTCAGCTCGCGCTCGGCATCCGGCTTGGATTCCTCGATCAGCTCCTCGCGGGTTTTGCCCTGCATCTGCAAAAAGGTGTTCGGGTCCATCCCCCGGCCGGCAAGCTGGCGTTCCATCCGCTCCCAGCGTTCGGTCGCGCGGGCGGTGACGAGGTCGGCGGGAACGTTCACGGTGGCCGCGTCGACGGCGGCGTCGACGGCGGCAACCCGGAAGTCCTCCTCCCCGCGGCTCTCCAGCGCCGCGCCGACTTTCTCGCGGACATCCCCCCGCAGCTCCTCGAGCGTGTCGAACTCAGAGGCGTCGGAAGCGAACTCGTCGTCGAGATCGGGCAGAACCTTTTCCCGGACCTCTTTCACCTTCACCTCGAAGATCGCGTCCTTGCCGGCCAGGTGCTCGGCGTGGTACTCGGCCGGGAAGCTGACCTCGACCTTGCGCTCATCGCCGGCCTTGGCGCCGACCACTTGCTCCTCGAAGCCCTCGATCAGCTGGTTCGATCCCAGCTCCAGCAGGTAGTCGTCGGCCTTGCCGCCCTCAAAGGCGGTGCCATCGATCAAACCCTCGAAGTCGATCAGCACCGAGTCGCCCTGGGCGGCGGCGCGCTCGACCGGCTCGAGCCTGGCGAAGCCCTCGCGGACCCGCTCGATCTCGCGATCGACGATCTCGTCCGGCACCTCTTGCTCGGCCCGCCCCACCTCGAGGCCCTTGTACTCGCCCAGCTTCGCCGCCGGGCGGACGCCGACCTCGAACTTGAATTCCAGCGTTTCTCCCTCGGCCTCGGGGGTCGAGACCATCTCGATGCTGGGGTCGCCGATCGGGCTGACCCCGGAATCGAGCAGCGCCCGTTCGTACCACTCGGGCAGCGCCTCGCGGATCGCCTCCTGCAGAACCGGCTCGAAGCCGAGCCGCTGGATCACCAGCGAGGGCGGCGCCTTGCCGGCGCGGAAGCCGGGCATCCGCGTCTCGCGGGCCATTGCCCGTGCGGCGCGCGAGGTAGCGCGCTCGACGTCCTTGGCGGGAACCTCGACCTCGACCCGCACGCGCGAGTCGGGCAGCTCTGAGACAGAGACCTCCATCGGAGACTGACCCTAGATCATCGCTCTCGGCGGCGGAGCATGGTCCGCAAAGCGGCCCCGAAGTCGATCGCGAAGGCGAGGCCGCGACCCACCGCCCCGGTCACCAGCCATGCCCGGGCCTTATCGAGCGGGGACACCGGGGGTCCTCTCCGCCGACGTGGACGCGTCGCGCAGGATCTGCTCCTCCAGGCGGTCCCCTTGCCCCGCCGCGACCGCCCGCTGGGCACGCTCGGCATCCAGCTCGACGCCGCGGTCCCGCGCCAGATCAAGCAGCCGCTGCTTCTCGACCCCCTGGCGCGCGGCTTCGAAGAAGAACCAGGCGAGCAGGCCGAGGCCGAGGAAGGTGCCCTCGAGCATCATGATCACCCCGGCGGTGCTCTGGTCGGCGAGCGGCGAGATGCCCCAGTAGCTCTCGCCGGCGGCGTATTCGGTGTAGAGCACCGTCCCCGACCACATCAGGACGTTGCCGAGGATCGCGCCGGCGAAGCGGACGGCGATCACGTACCCGACCTTCCACCCGGCGGTGAACCACTGCGGCTTCGGCAACGGGCCGAACACCGGCATCCACATCAGGCAGCCGAAGAAGATGAAGGAGGTGTGCTCGAGCGCGTGCACAGGCGCCCCCGCGTAGGCCGCGTCATACAGCACCGGGACGTGCCAGAAGAAGAGATTCGCCGCCCACAACGGAAACGCGACCAAGGGATGAGCGAGGACCCGCAGGCGGTCGAAGACCGGGATCTGGAGGATCGGCTGCAGGAGCGGCCCGGTCAGACCGAGGACCAGGAGCAGGGTCGCGATGTCGCCGAGCATCAGGTGCTCGGCCATGTGGGCGATCACCAGCTCCTCGGCGATGTGGGCGACCGGGGAGGCCAGCGCGACGACCATCACCAACAGGCCGGAGGCGAAGCAGAGCTGGCGCCACAGCGGCACCGGCTTCCCCCTGGCGGCGAGGGTGGCCGAGCGCTTCGCGTAGAGGCCGGCGGCGAGGAGCATCGGCAGCAGCTCGAGCGCGGCGAAGTCGGCGCCGACGTGCGCGAACGGCGTGGTCATCGTCAATTGAGCGTACGCGCCCGGGGCCCTCCGCCGCCCGCAGCCGCTGCTAGCTTGGCAGCGCCGTGCGCTCCGTCGAAGAAAGCTTCCCAACGATCGGCAGCTACGGCTTCCTCTCCGACTGCCACACCGCCGCCCTGGTCTCCTACGCCGGCGCGATCGAGTGGCTCTGCCTCCCCCGCTTCGACTCCCCCAGCGCCTTCGGCGCCCTGCTCGATCGCGGCGCCGGCCACTGGCAGCTGCGGCCGGACGAGGTGGTGGTGCCGATCAGCCGTCGCTACAAACCGGGGACGCTGGTGATCGAGACCACCTGGGTCACCGACACCGGCTGGATCGTCGTCCACGACGCCCTGACGATCGCCGAGTGGGCGCGATCGGGCGGCCGCGGCAGCCGCCCCGATACCGCCCACGAGTCCGACCGCTCGTTGCTGCGAACGATGACCTGCATCGACGGCTACGCCGAGATGGAGATGGAGTGCGTGCCGGGCTTCGACTACGGGCGGGAGGCGGCTCGGTGGAGCGGCGGCGAGCTGGGCGAGGCGGTGGCGCATGACGCCAACGGCATCCCGCTGCGGCTGACCAGCGACATGGAGCTGACGGTCGAGGACGGCACCGTCCGCGGCAAGATCGCGCTGCGCGAAGACGAGACCGGCTTCTGCGCGGTCACCTGGGGCGACTCCGACCTGGGCGGGCCCCGCAGCGCCCCGGAGGCGCTGGAGCGGCTCGACTCGACCGAAGAGTTCTGGCGTGACTGGCTGCGCGACGGCAACTTCCCCGACCACCCCTGGCGGATCCACCTGCAGCGCTCGGCGCTCGTCCTCAAGGGCCTCACCTACACCCCCACCGGGGCGATCGTCGCCGCCCCCACCACCTCGCTGCCGGAGAGCCCCGGGGGCGAACGCAACTGGGACTACCGCTACAGCTGGATCCGCGACTCGACCTTCACTCTCTGGGCCCTTCACACGCTGGGCTTCGACCAGGAGGCGCGGGACTTCATGCGCTTCATCGTCCAGGTCTGCAGGGAGCACCCCGACCTCCAGATCATGTACGGGATCGGCGGCGAGAAGCAGTTGCAGGAGCAGACCCTCGATCACCTCAGCGGCTACGGCGGGGCGAAGCCGGTGCGGATCGGCAACGGCGCCTTCGACCAGCGCCAGAACGACGTCTGGGGAGCGCTGCTGGACTCCGTTTACCTGCACCAGAAGGCGCTCAAAGGCCGCGGCACCCAGGCCGATCGCGAGCTGATCCGCTACCAGGTGGAGGCGGCGATCGCCGCCTGGCCCGAACCTGACCAGGGGATCTGGGAGTCGCGCGGCGAGCCCCAGCACTACGTCTCCTCGAAGCTGATGATCTGGGTCGCGGTCGACCGCGGCGTCCGCCTCGCCAGCCTGATCGGCTTTGACGACGTCGCCACGGAGTGGCAGGCGAAGGCGGATGAGATCAAGGCGGAGATCCTCGAGCGCGGCGTCCGCGACGGCGTCTTCCGCCAGCACTACGAGACCGACGCGCTCGACGCCTCCCTGCTGCTGATCCCCCTCCTGCGCTTCCTTCCGCCCGACGACCCGCGGGTGGTCGCGACCGTCAACGCGATCTCCGACCAGCTGACCGAGCACGGGCTGGTGCTCCGGTACAAGGTCGAGGAGACCGACGACGGCCTCCGCGGCGAGGAGGGGACGTTCCTGATCTGCTCCTTCTGGATGGTCTCGGCGCTCTCGGAGATCGGTGAGCCGGCCCGCGCCCGCCAGCTCTGCGAGCGCCTGCTCGAGGCCGCCGGCTGGCTCGACCTCTTCGCCGAGGAGCTGGAGGCCAACTCCGGTCGCCACCTCGGCAACTTCCCCCAGGCCTTCACCCATCTCGCCCTGATCAACGCGGTCTCCCACGTAATCGCCGACGAGCAGCGTGAAGACGGCGGAGTGACCGCGGTGTTCAGCGAGATGGGCGGCGTTCGCGAGGGCTGAGCTGACCTGGCTCACCGGGCCCGCAGACAAAACATTTCCATTTGTGGCTATATTGCCGACCGGAATGACGACGGCAAACCGCTCGAACGACGATGACCTGCTGGTGGCGCTAAGGCACCCGCTGCGCCGCCGGATCCTGCGCGCGATGGCCGGCGAGGACGCGCTCAGTCCGAGCAAGCTTGCCGCCACGCTGCGGGCGCCGGTGAGCAATGTCGCCTACCACATCAGGGTGCTGGCCGACTGCGCTGCCGTAGTTCTGGTCCACACACAACCCGTGCGGGGGTCGACGGAGCACTTCTACGTGCCCGCGGTCGAGGCGCCGTGGGCGCGCCAGATCCTCGGCCTCGGCGATACCGAGAACGGCGACCGAGGGGAGAGTCCGGGCGGCGCCGGGACTTAGACGGCCCAAGGGGGAGCATGGCCGGAAGCAACGACAGCTGGACCAACCGAGCGGCAGACACCGCCACCGAGGCGGCGGTGATCCAACACCTGCTCGATCTCCATCCGACCCAGTTGACGAAGGCCGAGCTGATCCGCGAATTGTGCGGCGAGGCGCCGGAATTCGCCGAGCGCGACGCGGTCGAGAGGGCTCTCCGCGATCTCTCCGGAGTCGGCCTCGTGCACCGTGGCGAGGAGTTCGTGAGGCCGACGCGCGCGGCGGTCCGGCTCACCGAGCTGCTGGACCGCTGACGCGCAGTCTGCGAAAGCGCGGGCGCAGTCTCGACTCGAGCTCGGCAGCAACGGCAGCCGCGGCCCGCTCCTCTTCTTCCGAGCTGACCAGGACCACCTCCGTGGCCCGGAAAGTGTTGAGCTGATCCTCGACCGCCTGGACGACGTCCTCGTCGCCGACCCGGGCCTCCGCCTCAACCCCCGCCTTGGTCAGAGCGGCGAGTGCCTGCACCAGGTTCCGCTGCGCCTCCCGACGGGCCCCCTCGACGTCAGAGGCCCACCGATCGAGGAAGCCGATCCGGGCCGGCGCCAGGACCAGCACCTCGGCGCGATCCTCGGGCGCGCCCGCACCGAGCGCCTCCTCGGCGATCTGGCCGATCGAGCCGGTGTCCTCGACCGGGCAAGCGAGGACGACGAGAAGGCGTCGCCGGTTCGCCTCCGACAGTGGCGCACCGACCGGCCCGCGAGGCCGCTGCCTGACCGCCACGACGACGATTGCGGCGGCCGCCAGAGCGCCGACGGCCAGCCCGACCCCCGGGCCGCCGGCGTAGAAGCCGGCGATGACCGGGACGGCGATCGCAGCCACGACCAGGGGCAGCTTCCACGGGGCCACCCCGCAAGACTGGCATGCGCACCGCCATCCCGGCGCGCCTCTCTTCCTAGGAGCCCTTGCTGATCGCCGCTGGAGTAACCCGGTCCTGCGTGGCTCCGATCTTCACGCTCCCCACCTCCTCTCGCCTCCCGTTCCCAGGCCGTTTTGGTGACGGCACCTCTCAAGGCCGCATTAATACTTTAGATCGCTTCATCATTCAACCCCCGACAAGCAAAAAGCGTGTTACTAAACGAAGAATCGACAAGCGTTATGGAAATCCTGAGCTTGAATCACTAAAATGTTGTTATCGGCCGCCACCCTTGTCCCACGACCGAAAGAAGCCCCCTTGCCTAAGACGAAGAAGAAAGACGGCGTCGAACAGATCGTCGCCAAAGCATTTGCCCATCCGCTGCGGGTACAGATCCTGATCATTCTCAACGAGCGGGTCGCGAGTCCGAACCTGCTCGCCCAGGAGCTCGACCAGAGTCTCAACCTGGTCGCCTACCACGTGCGGGTGCTGGAGAAATACGACTGCATCGAGCTGGTGGACACCAAGCAGCGCCGGGGAGCCACCGAGCACTTCTACCGCGCGACCAGGCGCCAGTTCCTCACCGACAGCGAGTGGTCGCGGATGCCCGACAGCCTCCGCCCCGGCCTATCGGGAGCGATGCTCAAAGCCGCCTTCGACGACGTCGAAGAGGCGATCAACGGAAACACCTTCGACGAGCTCGACGATCGCCATCTCAGCCGGACCCCGATGGTCGTCGACAAGAAGGGCTGGGACGACGCGTCCAGCCTCCTGGCCGAGACCCTGGACCGTTTGCTCGCGATCCAGGCCGAAGCTTCGGAGCGGCTCGCCGCCAGCGACGAGACCGGCCTGCTCTCCAAGGTGGTGCTGCTGCACTTCAAGTCGCCGGACCCGAAGGGCGAGGCGAAGAGCGGCTCCACCGGCTCCTCCGAGCCGGCCGTTACCGCCGAGCCCGTAGCGACCAAGTAAGTCCTTAAGCAGCACGACGGCGCCGCTCAGGATCGAGCGGCGCCGTCGTGCTGCCGCCTGGTGATTGACGAGTCGAATTGCGGGAATAGAGGGGGTCATGGGAATCCCGGGAGAGGGGACCTCATGACCGCTGAGAGGCCTGAAAAGGACACGGTCGAGACCGACGTGCCGGCCCGCCTCGACCGGCTGCCGTGGTCCGGGTTCCACTGGATGATCGTGGTCGGGCTGGGCACGGTCTGGATCCTCGACGGACTCGAGGTGACGATCGTCGGCAGCATCGCCGCGCGCCTCACCGAAGAGGGCAGCGGCCTCACCTTGGACCCGAGCCAGATCGGCACCGCCGCCGCCTTTTACGTCGCCGGCGCCTGCATTGGTGCTCTCTTCTTCGGCCAGCTGACCGACCGCTTCGGCCGTAAGAAGCTGTTCTTGATCACCCTCGCCGTCTACATCGCCGCCACCGTCGCCACCGCCTTCTCCTTCGCCGCCTGGTACTTCTACGCCGCCCGCTTCTTCACCGGCGCCGGGATCGGCGGCGAGTACGCGGCGATCAACTCGGCGATCGACGAGCTGATCCCGGCAAGGGTCCGCGGGCGGGTCGACCTGATGATCAACGGCAGCTACTGGGTCGGCGCCGCCGCCGGCGCCCTCGCCGCGGTCGCCCTCCTCGACACGGCGCTGTTCGCCGCCGACCTCGGGTGGCGCCTTGCTTTCGCCGCCGGCGCGATCCTCGGGCTGGGCATCCTCTTCGTCCGCCGGCACGTGCCCGAGAGCCCACGCTGGCTGTTCATCCACGGGCACCAGGAGGAGGCTGAGCGACTGGTCGGCGAGATCGAGGACGGGGTCCGTAAGGAGACCGGCGAAGAGCTGCCCGAGGTCGACCAATCCCTAGTCGTGCGCCCGCGCGAGCGGATCCCCTTCCGCGAGATCGCCCGCACCGCCTTCTCCAAATACCCGCGGCGCACCGCGCTCGGCCTCGCGCTCTTCGTCGGCCAGGCCTTCCTCTACAACGCGATCACCTTCGACCTCGGCACTTTGCTGAGCGAGTTCTTCGAAGTCGATTCCGGCACGATCCCGATCTACATCGCCCTGTTCGCGACCTCCAACTTCCTTGGGCCGCTCCTGCTCGGGCGGCTCTTCGACACGGTCGGGCGCAAGCCGATGGTCGCCGGGACCTACCTGCTCTCTGCAGCCCTGACCGCGGCCCTCGGGTTCGCCCTGCTCGGCGAAGGGCTGACGACCTGGTCGTTCATGGCGTTCATCATGGCGATCTTCTTCGTCGCCTCGGCCGGCGCCAGCTCGGCTTACCTGACCGTCTCGGAGATCTTCCCGATGGAGACGCGGGCGCTCTCGATCGCCTTCTTCTACGCGGTCGGCACCGCCGCCGGGGGCATCGCCGGACCGCTGCTGTTCGGCCACCTGATCGCCAGCGGCAGCCAGGACCAGGTCGCGATCGGGTTCTTCATCGGCGCGGTGGTGATGACGCTCGGCGGCATCGCCGAGCTGGCCTTCGGCGTCAAGGCCGAGCAAAAGCCGCTCGAGGAGATCGCCGAACCGCTAACCGCCGCCGAGGAGCCTGAGCGCAAGGAGCCGGCGAGGCCGGTGCCGGCTCCTCACCGGGCGCGCGGCCGGTTCCGGCCCGGCCCCGGTCCGCTCTACTCGGCCCGCGGGATGTACGTATCGGGGCCGCACCCGCCGGTCCCGCTCGACAGCGAGGTGGCGATTATCGGTGCCGCCCTGCAAGAGCACGGCAGCTGCAACCGGCGCGAGCTTCGTCGCCGGGTCGGCGCCCGCTACTGGGGCCCGGGGCGCTTTGGAGAGGCCCTCCGGCAAGCCGTGGCCGAGGGACGCGCCCGGCCGCTGCCGAAGGGCCAGTTCGCCCCGACCGAGCCGGGCCAGGGGTCCGAGCGCCCATCCGCGTAGCGCTATCGTCCCTTTGACGGCGCCCGAGGACACCCAAGAACACCCGCTGCCGGGCCCCGGCGAGGGGCTGGCGAACGAGGGTGAGCTATGGGCGCGATTCGCCGAGAAGCGCGACCCGGTGATCCGCGAGGAGCTGGTTCGCCGCTACATGCCCTTCGCCAAGAACCTGGCCTTGCGCTACCGCGGGGCGAGCGAGTCCTTCGACGACCTGCTCCAGGTCGCGAGCCTCGGGCTCGTCAACGCCGTCGACCGGTTCGACCCCTCTCGCGGCACGCCGTTCACCGCCTTCGCCTCGCCGACGATTCTCGGCGAGCTGAAACGGCATTTTCGCGACCGCGTCTGGACGGTGCGGGTCCCCCGCGGGCTGCACGACCGGATGGCCGAAGTCGAGAAAGCGATCTCGGAACTGACCGTGGAGCTGCAGCGCTCGCCGGCGGTGGGTGAGATCGCCGCCAAGCTGGAGCTGGATCCCAGCGATGTGCTTGAGGTCTTGGAGGCGAACCACAACCGCCGTCCGCTCTCGCTCGACCGCCCGATGGGGAACGAGGAATCGGAGGAGTCCCCAGCGGCGGAGTGGGTCGGCGACGAGGACGAGGGCTTCGAGCTGGTCGAGGACAAGCTGGCACTGGAGCGGGCCCTCCCCCACCTCGATCAGCGGGAGCGGCTAGTGCTCCGGCTGCGCTTTTCCGAGGACATGACCCAGTCCCAGATCGCCGAGCGGATCGGCCACTCCCAGATGCACGTCTCCCGCATTCTGCGCCGGACGCTGGAGCGGATCCGCGCCGAGGTCGCCGAACAGGGCGACGGCAGCTAGTCGGCCAGCGAGGCGATCCCGACGACGAGGAACTCGCCTTCGGCGCCCTCCTCGACGCGCAGGACGTCGGCGAGGGTGGCCAGCGACCCGACTTCGGGCAACTCGAAGCTCTCACGCAACCGCTTGGCGCCGCCGCTGGTCATCGGCCCGACCCGCAGCTCGACCCCCTCGGGCCGGTCGGCGATGCTGAGCGAGACGTGGCCGTCGGTGAAGCCCTCCGGGGCGCGGGCAGAGATCGCGTCGCTGAGCAGCATCGCGTCGGAGAGGCGATCGACCGTGATCTGCTGCCGCGCGGCGAGCGCCCCTACGACCCTGCTCAGCACCGGCCCAACCAGCTCCGGCGGCCCGACGCGGACCTTCGTCGCCTCGGCGGTCGGATGATCGGCCCCCGTCTCCTCAGCGTCTTCGGAGCGGGCCTGCAGCGATAGGTGCATCCTGATTTCGGTGCCGCGATCGACGCCGCCGCTGATCTCAAAGCTGCTGGACAGGGCCGCGATCAGGGTCAGGCCGATCCGCAGGCTGGGCCGGTCGAGGTCGGGGCGCGGCCGAATCCCGGCGCCGTGATCACGGACCACGACCGTGATCCCGCCGCGGTCGGTGACCGCGTCGACCTCCAGCAGGCCGTCATCCCCCTCGGGGTAGGCGTGCACGACGACGTTCATACAGGCCTCGGTCACCACCGTCTTCAGGTCCGCCAGCGAGGCCTCGTCCATCCCCACCCGCTCGGCCAGCCCGGCAAGGGCGTGGCGGACGACCGCGACGTTCTCCGCCCGGGCGGGCAGGGACATCTGCAGTCCCGACTTATCATTGGTGGTGGTCTTCACGTTCCGGCAGCCTCCAAGACACCGACCTGCTTGGCTCCGGCGCGAGCATAGTCTGCCCCGACACCATTGGTCTTGGCTACCCCGGCCAACGGTGGTGAAACCGCGGCACCGCCGACGCGGCCGGTGGCGGCGGCTGCGGTAGCATCGGGACGTGAATCCTGTTCCATTCGAAGTGTCGGTCAGCGACCTCAGTGACGGCATCCAGGCGATCGCGGTTCGGGGCGAGCTTGACCTCAGCACGGCACCAGATCTGGAGCGGCCCTTGGAGGAGGTACTCAAAGGCGGCGCGGGACCGGTTTTGGTCGATCTCTCCGAGTGCGAGTTCATCGATTCGACCGGGATCGCCCTGATCGTCCGCGCCCACCAACGGCTAGACACCAACGGCGGCGAACGGACCCTGGTCGTCTGCAGCTACAACGACCAGGTGCGGAGGGTGCTGGACATCACGGGCCTCGACCGCTCGATCCCGGTGCACCGGACCCGTGACGAGGCGCTCGCCTCGATCGCCGGCTGAGCCGCTCCCGCCCCCAGGCATAACTGCCCGCCAGCCGGGTACCCGCTGCTGATGCCCCCTTCCCCCAAACGGAGGCCGAGGCTACCCCGCGACCTGTTCGAGACCCGCAGCCATGCCTGGGAGTCGCTGGGGCTGGGCGACGAGCTGGCGCCGCGAACCTCGAAGAAAGCCCTCGGCGGGCTGGTGGTCGCCCTCGTTGTGCTGGCGGCCACCCTGGTCGTCTACTACGAGCGGGCGAGCATCGCTCCCGGGTACGGGCACTGGATCCGGATCGGCACCGTGCTCGTGCTGGTGATCGTCGGCTCGATCGCCACGCACTGGCTGGCGCGCGGGCTCTCGCCGCGCCTCTACCGGCGCCTGGACCCGGCGACGGCCGGTACCGCGGGCTTCGTGATCCGGCTCTTCGCGATGGCGGCGGTCGTGGTCCTCGCCCTGCGGATCGCCGGGGTGACGGCAAGCACGCTCGCGGTCGGCGGCGCCTTCACCGCTGTCCTCCTCGGCCTCGCCGCGCAGCAGTCGCTCAGCGGCATCTTCGCCGGCATCGTCCTGCAGAGCACCCGGCCCTTCCGGGTCGGCGAACGGGTGCGCCTGCTCGGCGGGGTCCTCGCCGGCTCGATCGAGGGAACCGTCGCCTCCCTCGGGCTCTTCTACACCACCCTGAGCCAGGGGGCGGACCGGCTGATGGTGCCCAACAGCGTCCTCCTGCAGCTGGTCGTCGTACCGCTGCGCGAGCCGGAGAAGGTCAACCTCCGCGCCCGCTTCCCCGCCGGCGCCAGCCCGCGGGATATCGAGCAACGGCTGCTGCACGCGATCACCGTCCCTACCCGCTACCGGCCTGGGGTTGCAATCGAGGAACTGGACGGCGACAGCGTCGTCTTCCGGATCGACGCGACTCCGCTGCGCGCCGAGGACGGCCCTCAGCTCGCCGAGGAGGTGCTGGAAGCGCTGCGGGACCGCGAGCCGGTCGCCGGCGAGGCGTGATCAGGCAAAGAGCAGGATCAGGGTGTTGATCAGGATCGCCGCCGGGGTGCCGACCAGCGCCAGGGTGCGGAAGAAGCGCTCGAACCCGCCCCTGTAGCGAACGCTCTCGAACAGGGTCAGGCCGACGACGTGGGCCATGTTGACCAGTGCGGTTGCAATCGCAACGCCGATCGCCACCGCTTTCCAGCCCGCCTCGGGCCCCGCGCCCGACCCCGCCGCGGCAGCGAGGACGGCGACTACGATCGTCCCCACCACTCCGATCACCATCCCGGCCAGGTCCCCCGGCGCGAACGCCGGCAAGTTGTCAGAGATTTCGAGCTCTCTACGGGATGGGTCTACCGTGCCGGGGCCGGCGCGCTCGACTCCGACAACGTGCGCTCCGTCCGGCTCGTCGTGGAGGAGGACCAGCGAGAGCGGCGGCTCGAGGCGCTCCCGTGCGCGGTCGAAGAGGCCGTCCTCGAACCAGCGCGCCTGGCCGGCCTCGTGCTCGAAGATCACGATCTCATCGGCAGGGCCCTCCCGCAGCGCGTCCTCCGCGGCGAGCACCGGGTCGGGATCCCCGACCGCACCGTAGACCTCAACGCCGGAGCGTCGCAGCGCCTCGAGCGAGGACTCGACCACCCGCTCGGCCCGCCGCGCCGCGCTATCGACGTCGCCCAGCGTGTGCCGGAAAACCGTCTCCTCGACCGCCGGGGCGACCAGCCGCACAGCCGCACCGCTCCCACCGACGCGGGAACGTATCTGCTCGATCGCCTCCGGGCTCTGGATCGGGTCGGTGACGATCGCCAACAGCCTCTGGGTGGCGACCGCGCTCATTCTCCGTTCGCCCCTTGGTGGCGCCCCGCCTTCCAGCCGGCGAGGACACCGACGGCGGCCCCGGTACCGAGCAGGGTCGCCGACCTGATCGGGCCACGCTTCAACTTCGACGCCGTCCCGTGAGCGCTGTGCTTCGCGGTCGCCTTGACCGCCTTTCGGGCTACTGCTCCTTTGATTGACATGGTGCTCAGGTACCCACCCGTCTCTTGGCTACACGCGGCGCACCGCCGGGGATGACAGCGACAAACCAGATGAATCGCCTTGAACGGTATTTCGCCATAGCGCGAAAACTGGGGTTGGCGTCCGCGCTCTGGCCGGGGAGATTGCCCAGGCTCATACCGAACGGCCGTAAGCGATTGGAGGGGTCCGGCTTGTCGAAGAAGAACGCTGCCCGCATCGACCACGAACTGGTCAGGGCGCTCTCGCACCCGATCAGGGTGAACATCCTCGAAGCGCTGCAGGGACGGGTAGCGAGCCCGAGCGAACTCTCCAAGGAGATGGACGAGAGCCTCGGCGTGATCTCCTACCACACCAACACCTTGGTCGAGTGCGGTTGCCTGGAGCTGGTCCACACAAAGCCCCGCCGCGGCGCCCTCGAGCATTTCTTCAGCGTCACCCCGCGCTCCTTCATCGGCCACCAGGACTGGCGACGCGCGCCCCTCTCGCTGCGAAGCGGGATCACCTCCGCCGCGTTCCAGACCTTCATCGACAAGGCGTCGGCGGCGGTCGAGGCCGGCACGATCGACTCCCACGACGACACCACACTGAGCTGGATGCCGATGACGGTCGACGACGCCGGCTGGGAGGAAGTGGCGAAGGTCATGGACGAGGCCCAGGAGCGGTTGATGGCGATCCACTCACGCAGCACGAAGCGCCTCGCCGGCGAGGAGGGGATGCCGATCATCGTCGGCCTCGCGGCTTTCGAGGCCGGGCGCCGAACCGCGGCTGGTGATTAGCACCCGCCCGGCGCGAGACGACAGGTTGGGTCCGGCGCGCTAGCGTTGCGGCCATGGAGCAGCCCCGAGAAATGGAGCTCTGGCGCTATCTCCAGAGCCAACGCGACCTAGGCGCCCGCCTGATCGAGGGGGAGGCGCTCGACCAGGTGGCGCCGGACTTCCTGGTCGCCGTGGCGGAGCTCCTGGACTGGGAGGCGGGCGCCCTCTGGGAGGTGGCCGAGGCTGCTCCCACGCTGCGCTTCGTCTCCGGGTGGAGCGTCCCGGACCTCGACGCCGAGCCGCTCTGGGAGGCGAGCCGCGAGTTGCGGCTGTTCCCCGGCAACGGGCTGCCGGGGAAGGCCTGGGAGACCGGAGAGATCGCCTGGGTGCCCGACTTCAGCGAGAACCCGGCCTACCCGCGGCGCGCGATCGCGGCCGAGCTTGGACTGCATGCGGCGCTGGCGATGCCGGTCCCGATCGGCCCCCCCGAGGAGGTGCTCGCGGTAGCCGAGTTCCACACCCGCGCCTTCAACCCCCAGTCCCCCGAGCTGATCGCCCTGCTGGCGGGCTTCGCGGACCAGCTGGCGACCTTCATCTCCCGCCGCCGGGCGGAGGCCAAGATCGCGGCCGGGGAACAGGCGGCGCAGCATCTCGCGGAGGTGGTTCGGGGAACGCAGGACGCCGTACTCAGCAAGGACCTCGAAGGCGTCCTCACCTCCTGGAACCCGGCCGCCGAGCGGCTCTACGGCTATACCGCCTCCGAGGCGATCGGCCGCCACATCTCCTTCCTGATCCCCCCGGACCGGAAAAACGAGGAGCGCGAGATCCTCGACCGGGTGCGCCGCGGAGAACGGCTCGAAACCTACGAGACCGAGCGGATCCGCGCCGACGGCGCCCGCATCGTCGTCTCCCTCACCGTCTCCCAGATCACCAGCCCCTTGCGGGGAGTGGTCGGGGCCTCGGTGGTCGCCCGCGACATCACCGCCGAGCGCCGCCGGCGCCGCGCCCAGGAGTTCCTCGTCGCCGCCAGCCGCCTGCTCGAGGCCTCGCTCGACCCGATTCAGACCGCGCGCACGATCGTCTCCACCGCCGTCCCCGAGCTGGCCGAGCTCTGCCTGATCGACTTCGTCCGCGAGGACGGGCGCCTCGGCGACAGCGTCGTCGCCGGTGCGGACCCCGTCAGCGCGGCCAGGCTGGAGCAGATCCGGGCCGAAGCTCCGCTCGACCCGACCGGGGACCACCCGGTCGCCCAAGTCCTGCGAGAGGGGCGACCGAGGATCTGGCGGGACCTGAAGGCGCCAGACGTGGTCGACCAGGTCGTTCAGAGCGAGGACCACCGTCAGCTGATCGCCGACGCCCGCTACACCTCTGCCGCGGTGGTGCCACTGATCGCCCGTGGCCGGACGCTCGGCTGCCTCTCCTTCCTGCACGCGCTTGGCGATCTGCGTTACGACCCCGACGACCTTCAGTTCCTCGCCGAGCTTGGCGACCGCGCCGCGATGGCGCTGGATAACGCCCGCCTCTACCGCGAGCGGGCCCTGGTGGCGGAGAACCTCCAGCGCGGTCTGCGCCCACCCCGGCCTGCCGAGGTGCCGGGCCTCGACATCTCGGTCGTCTTCGAGGCGGCCGGCGAGGGGATCGAGATCGGCGGCGACCTCTACGACGTGCTCCCGACCGAGGACGGCTGCTGGATCCTGGTCGGCGACGTCGCCGGCAAGGGCAGCGCCGCGGCCGGCGTGTCGGTCGCGGTGCGGCACTCGGTGCGCGGCCTGGTCCGGGAGATCGCCGAGCCCGACGAGGTCTTGGCGCGGGTCAACGAGCTGCTCCTCGCCGGCAGCACCCTCAACGACTTCGCCACCGCGGTGTTGGTGCGGATGCGCCGCGACGGCGAGACATGGCGCTTCACCCTTGCCTCCGCCGGTCACCCGCCGGCGGCGCACGTATCCGGCTCCGGCTCCTCCCAGCTCGGCGGCGGCACCGTGCTCGGGGCCTTGCCGGAGCCTCCCCTGGAGCGCCACGAAGCGACACTCGAGGCCGGGGAGACGCTAGTGCTCTGCACCGACGGCTGGCACGAGGCAGGCCCGGTCGCCGGGCACCTCGGCCCCGATGCCCTGGCCGAGATGACCGAGGCACTCCGCGACCTATCGCCTGCAGAGCTGACCGAGCGGCTGCGGAGCGACGCGGTCGGCCGCAGCGGCGGCGTGCTGCGAGACGACATGGTCGTCCTCGCGGTCCGCCCCGTTCCGGAAGAGCGCGAGGCGGGCGCGGCGACGGGCACGCGGCCGGACGTCGCGACGCCGACCTGATGCGGTCCTCACTGCGCGTCGCGGTGGCGCTCTGCGCGGTGCTCGCGCTCTGCGCGGTCCTGGCGCGCGCTGGCGCACCGGTCTCGGCAGCACCAACCGCCCGAGCCGGCGCGGCGCGGCCGGCGATCGCGATCTGGCCGATCCCGTTCGGCCCGAAACGCAAGCGCGAGATGGCCGCGTACTCCGCCCGCCACTACGGTCACCGCGCCTGGCGCTTGAGGCGCCCCCGGGTGATCGTCGAGCACATGGCGCAGGCCTCGAGCGCCGCGGCGGTCCGCGGCGCTTTCGTCCCCGACGTGCCCGACGTCGAGCTGCACGAGCTGCCCAACGTCTGCACGCATTTCGTCATCTCCTCCGCCGGGAGGATCTACCGGCTGGTCAACCTGCGCACGCGCTGCCGCCACACCGTCGGGCTCAACTGGACCGCGATCGGGATCGAGCACACCGGCTTCGCCGACTCCGACGCGCTCGGCAACCGCCGCCAGCTGCGCGCCTCCCTGCGCCTGACCCGGTACCTGCGCTGCCACTTCAGGATCCCGGTGCGCAACGTGATCGGCCACCGCGAGAGCCTGCGCTCGCCCTTCCACCACGAGCTGGTCCCCAGCCTGCGGCACCAGACCCACGGCGACTGGAGGCACAGCTCGATGCGGGTCTACCGCGCCGAGCTGCGAGACCTGGGGCGCTGCTAGCCCGGCAGCGAGACCGGCGTCGGCAGGGGCTCGCCGCGAACGGCGGCGATCGCGTTGGTGGCGGCCAGCTCGGCCATCGCCGTGCGGGTCTCCACCGTGGCCGAGCCGAGATGGGGCACGAGGGTGACGTTGTCAAGCTCGAGCAGGCCGGGATGCACCCGCGGCTCGTTCTCGTAGACGTCGAGGGCGGCGGCTCCGAGGCCGCCGTCGCGCAGGGCGTCGACCAGGGCCGCCTCGTCGACGATCGGGCCGCGGGCGGCGTTGACCAGGACGCCCCCTGGCTTGATCAGCGCCAGCCGCTCGGCGGAGAGCAGGTGGCGGGTCTCCTCGGTCAGGGGGCAGTGCAGGCTGACCACGTCCGCCGCCCCCAGCAGCTCCTCGAGTCCCAGTCGCTCTGCCTCCAGCCCGGCGACCACGCCGGGGTCGGCGGGGCGGCGCTGGCAGTAGGCGATGCGCATGCCGAAAGCACGGGCCCGCTCGGCGACCCGCCGTCCGATCGACCCGAGGCCGACGAGCCCCAGCAGCTTGCCGCGCAGGTCGTGGCCGAGCATGAACCCCATCGACCAGGCCCAGGGCGTTCCGGAGCGGATCAGCCGTTCTCCTTCGCCGAAGCGGCGGCAGGCCGAGAGGATCAGCCCGATCGTCAGGTCCGCGGTGGCGTCGTCGAGGACGCCCGGGGTGTTGGTCACCGCGACGGCCCGGTCCGCGGCGGCCTTCAGGTCGACGTTGTCGTAGCCGACGGCGACGTTGGCGACGCAGCGCAGGTCCGGGCCGGCGGCGTCGAGCAGCTGGCCGTCAACCTGGTCGTGCAGGAGGGTGAGGATCGCGTCGGCGCCGGCGACCAGCTCCAGCAGCTCGGCCCTCGGCAGGGCCGCCTCGGTTTCCGCGATCTCGACCGAGCCGGCGGCACCCAGCATCTCCACCGCCGATTCCGGCACCCGACCGGTGATCGCGAACCTCGCTGCGCGCTCCGCGGACATCGGCGCCGACTCTAGTGGTGTGACCACCAGCTGGCACCTGGATACACTCGGCCGATGGACTGGCGACTCGAACTGGTTCAGGTGCCCGTCTCCGACGTCGACCGGGCGAAGGAGTTCTACGAGCGGGTCGGCTTCGTCACCGAACACGACCACCAGGTCAGCGACGAGCTGCGGTTCGTGCAGCTGACGCCGCCTGGTTCGCCGACCTCGATCGCGATCGGCACCGGGTTCGGGGAAATGGAGCCGGGTTCGCTGGAAGCGCTGCAACTGGTCGTCGCGGACATCCAGGCCGCTCGCGAGCACCTGGTCGAGCGCGGTGTCGAGGTCGGTGAGGTGCAGGAGTTCCCCTGGGGCTCCTTCGTCTTCTTCGCCGACCCCGACGGCAACCGGTGGTCGGTGCAACAGATCCCGTCACGGCCGGAGCAGCGATGAGCGACGCGATCGAGCACGGCTTCAAGGAGGGCGACAAGGTCTGGGTGCAGGACGGCGACGGCAACCGCCACTCCGGAGTGTTCGTCGGCGACAACGAAGCAGCCGGCTGGTTCGGCGGCGGCCCCAGCGCCTACGTCGTCCACCCCGAGGCGCACCAGGCCGAGGTCGTCTCGCTCTTCCGCATCACCCCCCGCGACGAGTAGGCACAACGAATCTGGGTACTGCTGGTGGTTTTGACCGGTACCGGCGAATCTAGACTGGTCCCGTTATGGGAGGCGCGAACCCGATGCTCGCGAGGCTCTCAGCCCTCGCGCTGGCGGCATTCGCAACGCTTGCGGTCAACCCCCAAGCCGCATCGGGGTCTTTTCGGGTCTCCCCCACGACGGTCGACCTGAAGCGCGACCCGGGTGGAGCGGCGCTCGGGACGATCGGCGTGCGGCTGCGCGACGAGCGCGGCCGGCGCTACCGCGTCCTCGTCCAGGAGATCCGCCAGCAGCCCGACGGCACCCAGGCCTACGGGCCCACCACCGGCTCGCGCTACTCCGCCTCCTCCTGGGTGGCGGTCAGCCCGTCCCGGTTCTCGGGCACCCCCGACCGGACCCAACCGATCCAGTACCGGGTCCTGGTCCCGCCCGACGCCGAACCTGGAGACCACCTGGCGTCGTTGACGGTAGAGCGCCTGGCGTCGCCCAGCGAGGCCACCGCCGGGGCGGCGATGGCGGTATCGGTGCGCCTGACGATCAGGGTCGCGGGCGCTGTCCACCCCGCGGCCCGCATCACCGAGTTCGAGGTCCCCGGGACGCCGGCAGCGACAGCCCGGTGACGGTCCTGACCACGGTGCGAAACGCGGGCAACGTGACGCTCGACTTCGAAGGCGCCAACCAGAGCGCGGTCCGGATCCTCGACGGCGACCGGCCCGAGGCGACCCTGCCCTTCCGCGGCCGGCTCTTCCCGGGCCAGGTACGGGTCATCGACAGCCGCTGGGAGGACCCGCCGCTGTTCGGCGAGTTCGACGCCGAGGCCTCGATCCGGACGGGAGCGCGCACCGTCACCGAGCGGGATGGGCTCTGGGTGATCCCGTGGCGCCAGATCGCGGCGGTGACGCTGATCGTGTTCGCGGTGGTGATCCTCGCCTTCGGCTGGCGACGGCGACGCTGGGGCTGGTGAGCGGCTCAGCCCTGGCCGAGGCGCACCCGCACCTCGAGCGGCCGGGCCGGCGAGGGCTGGATCGCCAGCACGGGCCGGCGCAGGCGGGCTGGAACCGTGAAGACGAGCCGCTCCTGGGCACGGGCGCCGGGCGGCAGGCCCGACGCCAGGCCCAGTCCGGTGGGACCGACGACACCACCGCGGTCGGGCGCGTAGAGGGCCCCGCCGGGACCCTTCAGCAGGTAGGAGAGGAGGCCCGGGTTGAAGCGGTCGCGGGTCCGGTTGGTCACCTCGACCGCAAGAACCTGACGGCGCACCCCGGGCGGGGTCGGGCGGGCACTGACGGCGTTCGCCCATCGCGCCCCGGGGCTTCCCAGCACCAGGAAGGAGGCTCCGGCAACCTCGAACCGCCGGCCGGCGACCTCGTGCCGGACCTCGACCCCTCCACCGGCTTGGAGCGGCGGTGGAGCGGCGACCGGCTCCATCTCGACAGGGGGCGAGCCCTGGCCGAAGGAGGCGAAGAGGAGCGCGGCGGCCGCGGCGCAGAGCAACAGGCCCGCAACCAGGTGCCAGACGCCGGTCCAGTCGCGGTCGACGAGGACGTACATCGCGGCGACTCAGTTGGAGGCGGTCAGGGTGACCACGCCGCCGGTGTAGGCGCCGCCTGGTTGGTTGGTCGGGGCGTTCAGTTTGTAGTTGTAGGTGAAGCCGTTGGTGAGCGGCAGCCCGATCAGCGGCGTCGGCGGCGCGTTGGAGACCAGGCTCACCGCTGAGTTGTCGAGGGTGCAGGCGGCGCTCGAGTTGCCGACCGGGCAGGCTGCGGCACCGGCGCCGAGCGGCACCGTCAGCGTTTCCAGCCGGAAGGCACTGGCGGGGATCGTGTTGCTGCTGGCACTCGGCGGGGTGGTCATCGTCCCGGTGACGCTCCAGGTCGCGTTGGAGGTGATGCAACCGAGGTAGGTGCCCACTGCAGGGGCGCTGCTCGAGCTGCCGGCCGCCAGCGACCCGAAGGCGGCGGCGCCGGCGCTCTGGACGCAGGTGCCGGCAGTCCCCCAGGAGATCGAGTTGGTGATCGTGGCGGAGACCGACTGGGTGGAGTTGCCGCTCGCCGCCCGGCTCCCCTCTCCGCCGGAGAGCCAGAGCGCGACGGCGAGGACGAGCATCGTCGTCGCCAGGGCCAGACGGAGGTGCG
Source organism: uncultured Actinomycetes bacterium (assembly GCA_963832155.1). Classification (GTDB taxonomy): domain Bacteria; phylum Actinomycetota; class Thermoleophilia; order Solirubrobacterales; family 70-9; genus VAYN01. Next base: position 1,464,340 of record CAWHTB010000002.1, on the reverse strand, counting down.
GGCGGGACTGGGTCATTCGCAGGTGAAGCCGCCGAGAGGAGTGGGGAGCGCGGGGATGTTGAGCGCGCCTTTGAGCAGGATCAGGGCGTTGTTCAGCGAGAGGCCGCCGATCGCGGTCGAGACCGCGTCGAGCTGAGAGGTGACAGCGGAGAGCTGGGCGCAGGCATCACCGACCGTGGTTTCCAGGTCGCCGACGGCCCCTTCGAGGTCACCGACATTTCCTTCGAGGCCGGCGAGCCCCCCCTGGACCCCGCTCACGACCCCTTCCAGATCACCCAGCCCCTGGCCAAGCGTCTGGACCTGGGTGGTCAGGGAGTCGATCTGCGTTTTCTGGGCTGCGATCGTGTCCAGCAGCGACTGTTCGATCTGGCCCGCTGGGCCGACGACGCCTTGAATTCCCCGCTCACCCTGCGGTCCGGAACGTCCTTCCGGGCCGGCCAGGGCCGGGGCACCGGGCGCGGTGACCCCACTCGCATTCCAGGACAGCGGCCGCTCGCCGCGGTGCTTCCTGCAGGCGTTGACCGACCGGACCAGCCGCACGCTGCCCCGTTTCTTACCCTTGGCGACCACGCAGGCGTGGATCGTCCCGTCGCGGTTGGGGATCCCGGCTCCGCCCGCGCCCGCCGCCAAGACCGTGCAGCACAGCGTCAGCACGAGAGCAATGGATACCGTCGCCTTAGTGGTGAGCTTCATTGCGTCTGCTTCGACGCTCTTGATTAGAAAACCGCTTGAAAACGGTTGGATTTCGGTATGAAGATTCCGTGCGGCGGCTGCAGCGCTGGCGCAGCGAGGACGCTACCCAGCGCGGCGAGGGCGGTACCGGTATCCGACGCCCCTGACCGTCTCGAATGGATCTACCTGCGCCGCTTGGCCTAGCTTGCGGCGCAGGTAGCTGACGTAGAGCTTCACCTCGTCTTTTTCCCTGATCCCGTCGCTCCAAACCAGTTCCAGCAACCACCCGTGTCCGAGCACCTGGCCGGGGCGTTCGGCAAAAACCGCCAGCATCCGGAACTCGGTCGGGGTCAGGTCGACTTCCACCCCGAGCACCTCGACCCTGTGGGTAGATCGGTCCAACTGGACAAAGCCGTCTTTCAGCAGCATTGGAGCCTCGCCGGCCGAACGCGGCCGTCGCAGCATCGCCTCGATCCGCGCGACCACCTCCGCCTCGCCGATTGGCTTGGTGACACAGTCGTCGGCCCCACCACGTAGGACCTTCACCCGGTCGGCCTCGTCGTCGTGCTCGGCCAAGACCAGGACCGGTACGTCGCTGAGCTCGCGGATGGTCGAGAGCACCTCGAGCCCGTCACCGTCGGGAAGCTCGAAATTGAGCAGGACCACGTCAGGCCGTTCGTCGTAGAAAGCCTTCAGCCCATCGCGCCCGCCCGGCACCTCGACGAGGTCGATCGCGGCACGGTCCAGTGTTCCCTTCAGCGACGGTTGGGCTGTGCCGTCCTCGCCGATCGAGAGCGCCTTGCGGCCACTCACTTTTTCTCTTCACTCGGTGATTAATCACCACTCAAGCGGAGTTCATTCTATTCCGGTACTGGTGTCAACCCCGCGGCGAGCCGCTGCATCCCCTCCTGCTCCAGTCGGAGCATGCGCCAGCCGTCGAGGCGGGTGGCGCCGAGGCCCTTGTAGAACTCGAGCGCCGGCTCGTTCCAGTCCAGCGCACACCAATCGAACCGGATGTGACCCCGTTCGAGCGCCAGCCCGGCGAGGTGCTCCATCACCGCCTTGCCGATTCCCGCCCGCCGCCGCTCGGGGCGTACGTACACATCCTCCAACCAGATCCCCGACCGGCACTCAAAGGTGGAGAAGGTGGTGAAAAAGATCGCGTACCCGACCGGCTCGCCGTCCAGCTCGAGGACCAGCGCCTCGGCGGCCTCCTGCTCGAACAGCGAGCGGCGCAGGATCTCGGCGTCGCCGGCGACCTTGTGGGCGAGTTTCTCGTACTCGGCAAGCTCGAGGATCAGGCCGAAGATCAGCCCGGCATCAGCCTCGGTCGCCGGCCGGATCACCAGTCCATCCACCTGAGTGGTCATTGCCCGCAGCGTAAGCGACGGGCGGCGGCTCAGGCGATCCCCTCGAGCTCGTACTCGCGCAGGAAACCCTCGAAGAGGCGGCGGTGGCCCTGCTCGTCGCGGAGGATGTCGATCACCATGTCCTGGGTCACCGGGTCCACCCCCTCGGTCTCCTCGACGATCCGGGTGTAGTGCTCGATCGCACCCGTCTCGGCCTTGATCACGCCGCGGATGACGTGGACCGTGTCGGTCTGCTCATCGGGCGGCTGCAGGAAGCTCTGCTCGGCCGCGAACCCTTCCGATCCCGGCACCACCCCGTAGAGCTCCTTGATCCGACTGGCGAACTGGCGCGCGTGCCCCAGCTCCTCTTCGATGTCCTCGGCGAGCGACTCCTTGATCTCCTGTGCCCGGACCCCGTCGAGGTTGACGGAAGCAGCGAGGTAACTCATCACCGTCTCTATCTCCATCCAGTACGCCTTGGTCAACAGCTCGACGATCTCCTCGCGCGCCTCGGAGCTGCTGCCGTTGAAGATTCCCTTACTGGGACTGCTCGTCTCCATGGTCCCCGTTCCTCCTCGTCGCGGTTTGTGCCTCTTCCCCCTCCCTACCCGCCGCGGCGCGGGAGGAACCGGGCCGCCTGCAAGGGACATAGGCTGCCGCGACATGGAGGAGACGACCGAGGAGCTTCTGGCAAACAACCGGGCTTTCGCCGGGTCGTTGCCCGAGCGGCACCTGGACGTGCAGCCGAGCCGCCGGCTGGCGATCGTCACCTGCATGGACTCCCGCCTCGACGTCTTCGCGGCGCTCGGGCTCGGGGACGGCGAGGCACACGTGCTGCGCAATGCCGGCGGTGTCGTCACCGACGACGTGATCCGTTCCCTGGCCATCTCCCAACGGCGCCTCGGGACCCGCGAGGTGATGCTGATCCACCACACCGACTGTGGGATGCAGAAGCTCAGCGACGACGAGTTCCGGGCCGAGCTGCGGGCGGACACCGGAGTCGCCCCCGCCTTCGCGATCGAGTCCTTCACCGACGTCGACGCCGACGTGCGCCAGTCGGTTCTGCGGGTGCGGCGCTCGGAGTTCATTCCCCACCGTGGGGCGGTGCGCGGCTTCGTCTACGACGTCGACACGCACCGTCTTCGCGAGGTCGAGGTGGCGGAGGACTGAGGGGGTGCCCACGACCGCCCCCTACGGCACCTGGTCCTCGCCGATCGACGCCGCGACCGTGGCTCGCGCGGGGCGGCGGCTGGGGGCGGCGGCGCTCGCCGAGGACGGCGCTGTCTGGTGGGCTGAGGGCCGGCCCACCGAGGGCGGCCGGGTGGTGGTGATGCGGCGCCGGCCGGGGCGCGAGGCGGAAGAGGTGACCCCCGAGGACGTCAACGTCAGGACCCGCGTCCACGAGTACGGCGGCGGGGCCTGGTGCCTGGCCGGCCCCGACCTCGTCCTCTTCGCCGGCTTCGCCGACCAGCGGCTCTACCGGCAGCAGCTCGGCGAGGCCCCGGTGGCGATCACGGCGGAGCCCGAGACCGCGGCTGGTCTGCGCTACGCCGACTTGCGCGTCACTCCCGGCGGGGCCACCGTCGTCTGCGTCCGCGAGGTCCACGGCGAGGGCGAACCGGAGAACCAGATCGTCTCCCTCGCGATCGACGGCTCGGGCGAGCCGACGGTGCTCGCCTCCGGCCGCGACTTCTACTCGTTTCCGCGGGTCAGCCCCGACGGCCGGTGGCTGGCCTGGACCTGCTGGGACCACCCGAACATGCCCTGGGACGGGACCGAGCTGTGGCTGGCGCCGCTCGCCGACACCTCCGATGCCCGCCGGGTCGCCGGCGGCCCGGCCGAGTCGGTCTTCCAGCCGGAGTGGGACGCCGAGGGCCGGCTGCACTTCGTCTCCGACCGCGACGGCTGGTGGAACCTCTACCGCCTCGAGGGCGAGCAGGCGACCCAGCTGACCGCCGAACAAGCCGACCTCGCACACCCGCAGTGGCTCTTCGGCGGCGCCACCTACGCCTTCCTCGAAAACGGCTCGATCGCCTGCGTCCGGTGCGCCGGCGCCCAGGAACGTCTCTTCGTCCTCGACCCCGGCGCCGAGCGGCCCCGCGACCTCGGGCTCCCCTTCACCGCCTTCGGCTTTCCCTCGCTGGCCGCGCGAGGCACCATGGTTGCCTTCGCCGCCGCCACCCCCGAGCGGGAGACGAGCGTGGTGCTGCTCGACGTCCCGGGCGGCGAAATGGAAGCCGTCAGGGTGGCGAGCGAGACCGAGATTGATTCCGCCCACGTCTCCGTCCCACGAGCGATCGAGTTCCCGACCGGCGGCGGCGAGGTCGCCCATGGCTTCTACTACCCGCCCGCCAACGCCGAGTTCGAAGGCCCCGAAGGCGAACGGCCGCCGTTGATCGTGCAGAGCCACGGTGGCCCGACCTCCCATGCGACCCCCGCGCTGGACCGCGAGTTCCTCTACTGGACCAGTCGCGGGATCGGCGTCATCGACGTCAACTACCGCGGCTCCAGCGGCTACGGCCGCGCCTACCGCGATCGCCTGCGCGGCGAGTGGGGGGTCGTAGACACCGAGGACTGCATCGCCGCCGCTCGGTACCTCGCCGAGCAGGGCGAGGCCGACGGCGAGCGGCTGGCGATCCGCGGCGGCTCGGCCGGCGGCTACGCGACCCTCTGCGCGCTGGTCTTCCACGACGAGTTCGCAGCCGGCGCCAGCTACTACGGCGTCGCCGATGCCGAGGCGCTCGCCCGCGACACCCACAAGTTCGAGGCCCGGTATCTCGACAACCTGATCGGGCCCTACCCCGAGCGCGCCGACCTCTACCGCGAACGCTCGCCGATCAACTTCGCCGAGCGCCTGCAGGTCCCGGTGATCCTCTTCCAGGGGCTCGAAGACGAGATCGTCCCGCCCAACCAGGCCGAGATCATGGTCGCGGCGCTGCGCCGCAACGGCGTCCCCCACGCCTACCTCGCCTTCGAGGGCGAGCAGCACGGGTTCCGCCGCTCCGAGACCGAGATCCGTTGCCTCGAAGCCGAGCTCTACTTCTACGGCCGCATCCTCGGCTTCGAGCCGGCCGGCGACCTCGAGCCGGTCGAGATCGAGGGCCTCCCTGCCTAGCTGACCACGCAGCTCCTCGAGCCGCCCTCCGTTTCGCCATTCGCCGGGAAGGCGTGGGCGAGGGCCTGGGCGATCAGTTGGGCGCGGGCGGCGTAGCCGGGCGAGGTGAAGTGGATGCCGTCTTCGATGAACCAGGCGTCTTTGACGTCGGAGGCCCAGTCGTAGACGCGCATGTTCGGGTAGCTGGCGCAGGCCGCCACCAGCTCCCTGTCCCACTTCTCCATGTTCTCGGTCGAGTAGGGATCGCCGCTTTCGACGATCGAGCGCACGTTCACCCACATCACCGGCTCGCCGGCGAGGATCGCCATCATCTTGTCGATCCGTTCGCGCTCGTCGACCGCCGAGCCGACCGCGACGTTGGCGCTGTCGTTGGTCCCCATCGCCAGCACCCAGCACCCTTTGAAGCCTTCGAACTTCCAGGCTTCGGCGACTTCCTGGGCATTCGGTTCGCCTTCGAAGGTCTCTTCGATCGAGCGCGCGCCGGAGATCTCGATGTGCTGTTCGGTGGCGCCGACTTCGGCGTACCGGGCTTCGATCCGCTGGCCCGGGATCGGCAGGTATTCCGGCGAGTTGAGCCCCTCCGAGGTCGAGTCGCCGATGTGGACGACGGCTTTGCAGGAGGACTTGGTCGAGAAGCTGGCCTGGGCCGGGGTCAACGGCGGCGGTTTCGTCGCCCCCACCGCCCTCGCTTCCGCGGCCCTCGCGGCCGAGCCTTCGGCTGGCGCCGAGTTCAGCCCGGCCATTCCCGCGGTGGCGAGGACCAGCACCACGCCGGCCCCGACCATCGCCACCCGCGCCGGCGGCGGCAGGGTCCGCCAGCTCCACCCCGCCTCGCGCCACCGCTTCCAGAGCCGCCCGATCGCGCCGTGGCGAATCGGCTCCTCGACGTATTTCCAGGAGAGCGCGGAGATCCCGATGATCGCCGCCACCTGCAGCGCCGCGCGCAGGTATTCGCGCCCGTTGGCGACCCCGCCCGGCGTGGTCAGGACGATGATCGGGAAGTGCCAGAGGTACATGCCGTAGGACCGGACCCCGATCCAGCGGAGCGGGCGCCAGCCGAGGATCGGGCCGAGCCGGGTCGCGGGATGCGCGACCGCGGCGACGACGAGGACGGTCGCGATCGAGAGCAGCACGAACCCGCCGCGGTACAGGAACGAGGAGTACTGGCTGGTCTGCCAGATCATCACCGCGATCGCCACCAGGCCGATGGCGCCGAGCCCATCGAGCGTGTTGCGGGCGCCGACCGAGATCCGGCTGGTCAGCCGCCAGCTGGGCCAGACCATCGCCAGGGCGGCGCCGAAGAGCAGCTCCGAAGCGCGGGTGTCGGTGCCGTAGTACACCCGCGACGGGTCAAGACTCGGCTTGTAGAGCACCGCCATCAAGACAACCGAGACGAAGGCGAGGGCCAGGGTCGCCACGGCTAGCTTGGGCCGGACGCCGGAGGGCAGCGGCCGCTCGCGGACCAGCTTGGTCCCGACCAGCAGGATGAACGGCCAGAGGATGTAGAACTGCTCCTCGATCGCCAGCGACCAGAGGTGGTTGAGCGGGCCGGGCGGCTCGAACCGGGCGAAGTAGGAGACGTCGCCGAAGATCAGCTGCCAGTTGCCGACGTAGGCGGCGTTGGCGAGGACGGCGTCGCGGAACTGCTGCGGCTGGGCGGGGCCGAAGACGGTCACCCAGGCGACCACGATCAGCAGCATCAGGAACAGCGCCGGCAGCAGCCGCCGTGCCCGCGCCAACCAGAACCGGCCGAGCTTGATGTGGCCGCGGGCCGTGAGCTGCGCCAGCAGGATGTCGGTGATCAGGTAGCCGCTGAGGGTGAAGAAGATGCCGACCCCGAGCAGCCCACCCGGCGCCCAACCGAAACCGAGGTGGAAGGCGATGACGGCGAGCACGGCGATCGCCCGCAGGCCGTCCAGCCCAGGCATGTAGCGCTGGTTGCGCTTGACCGGTTCGGGCATTGGTCAGGCTGATGCTACGTGCTCGAGAAGTCGAGCAAACCGCGCGTACCGAGCGTCAACGGGCGAGGAATTCGAGCACCAGCCGCTCGACGGTCTCGGGCGCATCGGCGAACGGCCAGTGCCCGCTCGCCGGCAGCACGTGGACCTCGGCCGAAGGGAAGGCGTCCCGCTGCCGGGTCGCGTACTCGGCCGGCAGGTAGGCGTCGTGTTCCCCCCAGATCACCAGAGCCGGGATGTCGCGCGGCGCCATCTCCTCCGCAAAAGCGACCCCGGCGGAGCCGGGGTCGTCGGTGTCGCGGTAGACCTTCAGCACCGCTCGCCGGGTGCGGCGGTCGTAGTGGTCGTACATCCCGTCGATGAAGGTGCGCGGCAACCCCCGCGGCTCGTTGCGATTGAGCAGGCGCCGGAAGGCGCCGCGGGTCGCGGTCGCCATGAAAACCTCGCCGACCACCGGCGTCCGCCAGACCCGCGCCAGGCGGTGCCACTTGTAGCCGGGCAAGACTCCGGTGTCGATCAGGGTGACGCTGGCGACGGCGTCGGGGCTCGTAGCCGCCCAGACCATCCCGATCGGCCCACCGAGGTCGTGGAGGACGAGGTGCACCCGCTCAATCCCGAGCGCCGCCAGCGCCTGGCCAACGAAGGCCGAATAGCCCGAGTTGGTGTACTCGAAGCCCACCGGGGCGATGGTCTCGCCGAAGTCGGGCAGGTCGAAGGCGACCGCCCGCATCCCGGTCTCCCCCACCGCCCCGACCAGCCGCGCCCAGTCGTCGGCGGAGCCCGGGTTGCCGTGCAGGAAGACGACCGCCTCGCTCGCCTGCGCCGGGCCCGCCTGCACCAGCCTCAACTCGGTGCCGGCGACGCTGGCCCGGCCGCGCTCGGCCGTGGCACTCATCCGGGCGAAGTCTCGACCCGCCCGCCTGGCGCCTCTTGCCTGTCGGGGGACCGCTTGAGGGCGCGTCGGACGCTCGACATCGTCGCCTTCGGCAGCATCCCGGCGAACATCCGGACTGGCCCGATCTGGCGGGTAGCGAACCTGTCGAAGACGAGGGCCGCCTCCTCGTCGTGGGCTGCCGCTGAGAAGAGGAACCGCTCGGCGGGGTTGAAGCGCCGGCCGGTCGCGTAGTCGTGGATGAAGAAGGCGTGCCCGTTCAGCTGGCGGGCGTGCCGGCGGCGGTAGCGCTTGAGGCCGCGTGCCAGCGGCTCATTGCCGGCCAGCGCCGGCGCGACCGCGTCGGCGAGCCATTCGCCGGACTGGAAGGCCCAGCCGCAGCCGATCCCGAACAGCGGATCGGTCGCGAGCGCCGCGTCGCCGACGAAGGCCAGGCCCGGCGCCGTCACCTCCCGCACCCGGTTCGGCATCTCGATCTTGCCGAGCACGTCGCTGACCAGCCGCGCCGAGCGGATCGGCGGGGCGTCGGGGAAGTCTGCGATGTAGTTGACCAGCGCCGTAGCGGGGTCACGCTTGAACTCCGGCAGGCGGTCCTTGGTCGGCATCGCCGCGTAGAAGACCTGGTCATGGTCGGTCGGGAAGGCCGCCGCGAACTGGGGATCGGCGAGCCAGATCGTGCCGTCGGGCGCGCTCTCGGGCATCTCCCCTTCGAAGTAGCCGCCGTAGCAGAAGCGATTGTGCGGGAGCACCTTTTCGCCGATCTCGCTCATCTTCGCGACCTTGGAATCGCGACCGTCGGCGGCGACGACGAGGGTCGCCCGCAGCTCGGCCTCCTCGCCCTCGCGATCGCGGACCACGGCGCCCGTGAAGGTCTCACCGTCCCGCAGCAGACCGGTCGCCGCCCGGCCGAGCATCAGCTCGACGCCCGGCGTCTCAGCCGCCGCTTCGCGGACCAGCGGATCGAGGGCCTCGCGGCGAAGGTTGACCGCGTAGGAGGCGTGCTCCGGCGGCGCCTGGATGATCCCCCAGCGGGTCCAGGCGCGGGCTCGCGAACGCACCCCGCCAGCCGCTTCGATCCGCTTCAGCAGGCCAAGCCGTTCGATCGTCGGCACCGCCGAGGCCTGTACGAAGTGGGAGCACATCCGCTTGAAGGCATCGGGGTCCGGCTGCTTCTCGACCAGGGCGACGCGGGCGCCCTGCCTTCCCAAGAACATCGCCGTCGCACACCCGGCGAGGCTGGCCCCGACAACAACCGCGTCGTACTCGGCCTGTTTGCTGTGGCTGATCTCCGGCATCTTCGGCCTCCTGTTCGGCTCGACATCCGACAGTTCGTCCCGTACTATACGACACGAATTATGAAACGCAAGTCAATCCGCCTCACCACGACCTCCTACGCCCTGCTTGCCCTGCTCGACCAGCTCGGCGAGGCGACCTCCTATGACATCAAGCAGGCGCTGGAGAAATCGATCGAGAACTTCTGGCCCGTGCCGCACACCACCGCTTATGAGGAGCCGGCCCGGCTGGCCGAGGGCGGCTACCTCACGGTCACCCAGGAGGACAGCGGGCGCCGGCGCAAGAGCTACACGCTCACCGACGAGGGGCGTAAGGCGCTGCGGACCTGGGCGGACGAGCCGAGCGCGGGGCCTCCCCAGCTGCGCGACGAATTCCTGGTCAAAGTCTTCGCCGGGGCCGACCCGAGCACGCTGCTCGCGGCCCGGGCCGAGTGGCACCGGAGCAAGCTCGCCGAGCTGCAGGGCTACCTCGACGATGTCCGCGAAACGGAGGGCTGGGATCCCTCCGAACGGGTCCTGCTCGCCGGACTCGGCTACCACCAGTTGATGCTCGACCTGCTCGAGAAGCTCGAGCAGGTCGAGGTGCCTTCGCGGCCGCGGCAGCCCGCATCTCAGTAGCCGATCGGGTGCCTGACCGCGAACCCCTTCGGGTAGGCCGGGGTCTGGTGCCAGCGGGGTCCGGTGCCGCGAGCGTTCCCCGAGGTGTCCCAGCGCAGGCCGGCGATTACCGCGTAGACGTGGCCCCCGTTGGCGTAGATCGTGATCCACCGCCCGGGTCCGGGAGCGCCCCATCCCATAAACGAGCCGGAGACCAGGGGGCTGTTGAGCAAGCCGCCGCCGTGCAAGGCGTAGCTGACTGCGCCGGAGCAGTCATAGCCGCGCGAGGTCCAGCTGCGGTGACCCCCGCCCCATATATAGGGCGTGTTGCGGATCCGGTTGGCGGCGGCGATCACCTGTTTGACAACCGGTGGGGCGCCGAGCGGCGCCATTGCGCGACCGCTGACCAGAGCGGAGAGCCGCGAGCCGGTCGCCGTCGGCGGCGCGGTCGGCGGCGCGGTCGGCGGCGCGGTCGGCGGCGCGGTCGTCGGGGGCGGTTCGATCTGCGGGGTCGTGGTGGCCGCGAGCCCGCCCCGGGCTCCCTCAGCGCTGGTGGCAAACAGTCCAGCGGTCGCGATCAGGGCCAGCGCAGCCAGCGCCGTCACAAGGGCGCGTCTAGCCGCGCCAAGTCCTGCCGTCATCGTCCCTCCTTCGGGTGCCGGCGGGGTTAGCTGACGGGCTGGCGCTGAAGGAGCTTGCGCCCCCACCTGAACGGTGGGCTCGCCCCGGAAACTCGGTTCCCCCGCTCCCCGGCGGCACGCCGCCAGGGATTAGGCGTATGTAGTTATTTCGTGAGCAAACATAAACAAACCGGCGAAGTTGCGGCACCCAGAGATAGAAAACATCGCATTAATTTTCTTGACTGCTACACGGTTTCGTGTAAGCGTCGGCGACCAGGGTGGCCTTCATCACCTCGCCACCCGTCAACCAGCAAACACGGAATAAGGAGAGGAATCATGATCGGACGTAAGGCCGTTACCGGCCTCGCGCTGCTTTCCGCGCTTCTCGTCTGCGCCTTCGTCGCGCAGAGCGCATCGGCAGCCGCAGCAGTCAACACAACAGCAGTTACATGTGTCAAAGGGGGCGGTGACAAAGATTTCAAAGACGCCCACTGCGATGAAAACGTCGGCAAAGACAAAGGCGAATTCGGCCACGTAGCAATTGCGGTCGGGACCAAAACAACCCTCAGCATTACCAACGCGGGCACCGCGAACGCGACAAAAGACGCGGCTCCCACGATTCTCAAAGGCACGGTTTTCGGAGTCAAAAACGAAATCACCTGTAAAACCGTGACCGGTACCGGAGAACTCACGAACGAAGAACCGTCGGCCAAAGTCCACAAGTTCACGGGCTCGGTCACGGCCAACTTCACGAGCTGCACGGTGAACAAACCGGCGATCGGCTGCAAAGTCAAAGAACCGATCTCCGTGACCTCCAAAGTCGAAGGCGTTGAAGGACTCGGGCCCGAAAAAAACACAATGGGCCAGGAATTCAAACCGGCCGCAGGGGAAACCTTCTCCGAACTCACGCTCGAAGGCTGCTTCATCGCAGGAACCTACAAAACCACCGGTACGGCGATCGGGACAGGAACCGGGTCGCCCTCCGCAAAATTCAGCGGTGCGACAAACGTGTTCACCAACGCGATGACCAAAGAAACCCTCAAACTCGCGGGCAACCCCGCCGAAATCTCGAGCTCGACCACAGTCACCATGTCCGGTGGCGGAAACCCGATCGCGCTTACAACAACCACATAGCTCTGTGGCGCGTATAGCTCTCAGTTCAGAGCGATAGCAGGAACCGGGCCGGGCCAGTTGGCTCGGCCCGGTGCTATGTTGCCGCCATGGCGGTGAAACTCCACCGGTGCAGCCTCGGCTGGTTCAAGCTCGACGCGCATCCCTGCTGGAAAGTGCAGAAGGCGCTTGACGAGGAGGGGATCGAGTACGAGGTCGTAACCGGCCCGCTGCGTCCCGGTAAGCGGGAGGATCTGAAGCGGATCTCGGGGCAGAACAAATACCCGACGATCGAGTTCGAGGACGGCCGCGCCTACCGTGAGGAGTCCAAGGACATGGCCGCCAAGATCCGCGCCGGTCAGCTGCTCGGCTGACCCGATGCCGAGACCGTGGCCCGACGGCCCGCCCGGCGCGGCGGACCGCGCCCGCTACGCCAACGCCGAGCCGGTCCCCTACTGGATCGCCGCCGGTCCACAACGCGAGCCCACACCGCCGCTCTCCGGCCCGGCGGAAACCGACCTGTGCATCGTCGGCGGCGGCTTCACCGGGCTCTGGGCGGCCCTGCACGCCAAGGCCGACAACCCAAGCCGCGACGTCCTCTTGGTCGAGGCCGGGAGGATCGGCGGGGAGGCGAGCGGACGCAACGGCGGCTTCGTCGACTCCTCGCTGACGCACGGCATCGACAACGGCCTCGCCCGCTTCGCCGATGAGATCGAGACGCTGGAGCGCCTCGGCGAGGAGAACTTCGCCGGGATGCGGGTCGACATCGAACGCCACGGGATCGAGTGCGCCTGGGAGGAAGGCGGCGGGATCGGCGTTGCGCTCGAGCCGCACGAGGTGGAGGCCCTGGCTGAGGCGGTGCCGGTGCTGCGACGGTTCGGCCACGACGTCGAGCTGCTCGATGGTGCGGCGGTGCGGGCCGAGATCGACTCGCCCACCTACCTGGGCGGGCTTTGGGACCGGACCGGCCAGGCTCTTGTCGATCCGGCGAAGCTGGCGGCCGGCCTGCTGGCGGCGGCGCTGAAGGCCGGGGTGCGGGTGAACGAGCACTCCCCGGCGCGCGGACTGCGCGACCGGGGCGGCGGCGTCGAGGTGGCGTGCGCCGGCGGCACCGTCCGCGCTCGCCGGGTGCTCCTCGCGACCAGCGCCTTCCCGCCCTTGGTGCGGCGGATCCGCCACTACATCGCGCCGATCTACGACTACGTGCTGGTGACCGAGCCACTCACCGAGGCGATGCGCGAAGCGGTCGGGTGGCACCGGCGCCAGGGCATCGGTGACATGGGTAACCAGTTCCACTACTACCGGCTGACCGCCGATGACCGGATCCTGTTTGGCGGCTACGACGCGGTTTACCGCTACGGCGGCCCGGTCGACCCCCGGCTCGACGAGCACGACCCGACCTTCGCCAGGCTCTCGCAGCACTTCGCCGCCACCTTCCCCCAGCTGCGGGACCTCCGCTTCGCCTACCGCTGGGGCGGCGCGATCGACACCTGCAGCCGCTTCTCGGTCTTCTTCGGCACCGCCCATCGCGGCCGCGTCTCCTACGCGCTCGGCTACACCGGACTCGGCGTCGCGGCCACCCGTTTCGGCGCCAGGGTCGCGCTCGACCTCCTTGACGGCCGCGAGACCGAGGCAACCCGCCTGCGCTACACGCGCACCAATCCCGTCCCCTTCCCGCCCGAGCCGGTGCGCAGCGGGGTGATCCAGCTGACTCGCAACCGGTTGGCGGCCGCGGACCGCAAGGCCGGGCGCCGCGGTCTCTGGCTGCGCACGCTCGACCGTCTCGGGCTTGGATTCGACAGCTAAAAACAGTCAGGTTCGCTAGAACAAACGTCTAGATTCGCCTTTCCCCGTGCCAAATTGCCAGGCACGGATGCGATCGCTCAACCTCCGCCTGGGCCTGCTCTGCCTCGGCCTCGCCCTGGTACTCGTAGCTGTTCCCGGTTTGAGCCTCGGCGCCTCGGCGAGGACCGGCGCCGACGGCCCCTCTGAGCGCTCCGCGCCAACCGCAAGCAGCTCCGCCAAGCGAGCCAAGAAGCCCTGCAAGAAGGTTCGCCCGCAGGCCAAGGCCGCCAAGCGGCGCGCCTGTAAGAAGCGCAAGCCTCACCGACCCGCCGGGCCGCCGCCCCCCATCCCGGCTGGTCCCCCGCCGCCGGCGGGACCGGGCGCCCCTGGAACCCCTGGCGGCGGTGGCGGCGAACCGGAATACAAACCGCCTGAAGGACCGGGCGGAGGCCCGGGCGAGCCGCCCTCCGAGTTCGAGCGGGTCGACCTGATCTCCAACAACGGCTTCGAGGAGGACGAGGGCCCGACCGCCTGCTTCGAGCCGTTCTCCGGAAACGACGGCACCGTCGCCTCGACCGCGACGAACCCGCTCGCGGGGGCCAAGAGCCTCGCGGTCAACGTCTCCCCCTTCGGCAGGGTCGGGTGCATCCACGACTACCCCTTCGGCGCCGGCCCGATCGGCGAGGCGGTGACCGTCCAGAGCAAGATCCGTGTCGACTCCCCCACCAATGGCGAGGGTCTCGAGGTCTGCGCGATCGTCTACTTCGACGGCGACCCTCAGCCCGATGAGGAGTGCCGGACCCTGGCGCTCTCAGACCGCGGCGTCGCCGACGTGCTGCTGAGCCTCGACACGGAAGGCAAACGCCTGCAGCGGGTCTTCTTCCAGCTGCAAGCCGGCGCGACCCGGATCAACGTCACCCTCGATGAGGCCCACCTATACGTCGACCAGCTGAAAGGCAGCGAGGGCGGCGGAGGAGGAGACGACGATGGCGGAGGAGGTGGAGGCGGCGGCGGGTCCAACGTCGGTCGCTTCGCCGCGATGGTCTCCCCGACCGACGGCGAAACCTTCACCACGCCGCTCGACCTGCGCCTCGTCGGCGTCGGCCACGACCCCAACATCCCCACCAACGAGCCGGAACCCGGCAGGGGGATCAACGCCGCCAAGGTCGAATTCCTCGTCGACGGCAACCCGGTCCTCGAGCAGGACGGCGGCGACGCCGAGTACCACGTCTTCAAGGGCAACGCCTCGGACCTCGACCTCGCTCCCGGCCAGCACACGGTGGTCGCCCGGGCGACTTACGTCGACCCGGCCTTGGTGCTCGAAAGCGACCCGGTGACGATCACGGTCGAGAACCCGCCCCCCTACGCGCAGACCGTGAACCTGACCCAGGACGTGGTCCTCTCGGGGAGCCAGTCCTTCGAGCTGATCGGCTCGCCCACGGGGCGGATCAGGCTGAATGGCAACGGGCACCGAATCGTCTCCCCCACCGGGACCTCAGGCGACCTGGTGCTGAAGCACGTCGACGTCCACAACCTCGGCAACCCGGCCAACGTCTCGGCGCCCGGGATCGACGTCGCCGCCACCGGCACCACCGGCTCGGTCGCGATCGAAAACTCGATCTTCGACAGCAGCAACCCGGTCGAGCTCCGGTTCGACGGCTCCTCTGCGGCGACGCTGACGGGCAACCTGTTCCGCTCGAACATGCGGATGCCGATCGGGCAGCAGCCGGGGTCCGATGCCTCCTCGCCCACGGTGCCCGTGGTCTCGATCTCGGGGACCTCGGCTGTGCCCAAGACCTTCGCCGGCAACAACGCCGGCGCCGCGCCGGTTCTCTTCGACCGCGTCAACCGGTGGACGATCGGGGGCGACACCGACGCCGAGAGCAACGTCCTGATCGGGCCCCGGGCGTCCTTCGAAGTCCTCGGCTCCTCGAACGTGAGCGTCGAAGGCAACTTCCTCAACCACACCTACTTCGGCGGCTGGAGCCAGGGACAACTGCTCGAGCTGCACGGCACCAGGCCGCTCTCGGTCAAGCACAACGTGCTGGTGGACAGCTCCTGGCCGGTCCGCGGGATCGGCGACGAGTTCGCCTACAACCTGGTGGTCGAAGCGGGGCACCAATGGATGGTTCCCGACACCGGCGCCAACGTCCACCACAACATCTTCGTCGGCGGCGACAACGACGTCGGCGGGATCACCGGCTACTACAACATCTCCGCCCGGATCGAGAACAACACCTTCGACGGGCTCCTCGGCGGGCTCGTGCACTCGGCGATCAACTGGCAGCAGGGCCAGACGACGCTGAAGTCCAACGCCTTCGTCGGCGTTCCGACCTGGGCGACCGCGGTGGTCGACAGGCAGGGCGGGACGGTCGACGCGGGCTTCAACGGCTTCTTCAACCCGGAGGCGACCAACTACACCGGCGGCCTCGCCCCGGCCAACGACCTGGGCGGCGGCGCCTCGACCAACCCGAGGTTCGCCGGACCCCTTCCGACTGAGACCTTCGAAGGGGACAAGGTCGCCGTCTGGAAGCGCGACCTCCTGGTCAGCGAGATCCTCGCCGCCTACCGCGGCCGGTACACGCCGACCCAGGGCAGCGCCTACATCGACTCCGGCGACCCCGTTGGCGGCGCCGGCAACGACGTCGGCGCGGTCGGCGCCGGCGGGGTCAACCCCTTCGACCGCTTCGGCAGCTTCGGCCAGCCCGGCTGGACGCCCCCGCCTACCCCACCCAGCCCCTAGGAGCCCTGTGTCCCGTAGCTCGATCCGCATCCTCTGCCTCGTCCTCGCCTTGGGTCTCCTCGCGATTCCGGGCTCGAGCCTCGGCTCCCCGTCGGGGCCTGGCACCGATGGCGCATCCGAGCGCTCCGCACCAACTGCAAGCAGCTCGGCGAAGCGGGCGAAAAAGCGCTGCCGCTGGGTCCAGGCGAAGGGCCGGAGCACGAAACGGCGAGTCTGCAAGAAGCGCAAGCCGACCCGTCCGGCGAACAGGCAGCCGGGAACCCCCGCCGGACCGCCGCCTCCGGCACCCGCGGGCCCCGGTGCCCCTTATCCCCCCGCCCCCGGCGGCGGCGAACCGGACTACGAAGACCCCGAACTCCCCGGCGGGGAGCCGAGCACCCAGTACGAGACCGTCGAGCTGATCTCCGACCCCGGTTTCGAGGACTCCGGACGGCCGACCGGGTGCTTCGACCCCTTCAACGACAACGACGGCGACGTCGCCGGTGACACCGCCGTGCCGATCGCGGGGACGAACAGCCTCAGCGCGAGCGTCTCCCGCTTCGGCAGGGTCGGGTGCATCCACGAATACGGCTTCCACGAGGGGCCGGTCGGCAAAACGGTGACTGTCGACGGGAAGCTCCGGATCGACTCCCCCACCAGCGGCGGCGCGACGCTGAAAGTCTGCGCGATCGTCTACTTCGAGGACTCCCAGGAGCAGGAGAGCAAGTGCCGCACCGTCACCGCGGCGGAGCGGGGCGTCCTCCCGGTCCACCTGGTCAAGGAAACCGAAGACAAACGCCTGGCGCGGGTCTTCTTCCAGCTCGAAGCAGCCGACACCGCGATCGAGGCGACCGTCGACGACGCCCACCTCGTGGTCGAGCAGGTGCGGGGCAGCGAGGGCCCACGCGGCGGGGGCGGTGGTGGAGGCGGGGGCGGCGGAGGTGGAGGCGCCTGCGCCGACGCGATCGAGAGCGGCGAGGAACCGGCGCCAAGCGGCCCGCCCGACCCCGACTCGCCCTGTGACGCAAACGCGAGCCCGGAGAGCAGCTCCTATGTGCCGGGGCAGCTCGCCCTGCGCGCCCAGCGTCCCTTCATCTCCATCGCGGACTACCTGCAGGCGCCCGAAGGCGGGGCGATCTTCCAGGCGTTCAAACAGTGGGTCGACCGGGCGGTCTTCCAGCGCAATCCCGGCGAAGGCTATTCCTCCTCCGACGCGGTGATCATGTTCGCCCGCACCGGCAACGTCGCCTACATCGACGACGCGATCGCCCGGGTCGACGCCGACGTCACCGCCGCCGAGCAGGCGATCGCCGCCAACCCCCCGCAGCGCCCCCGGATCGCCAACGACTCCTATCTCGACGTCGGCGCCGAGATCGAAGCGCTCGCGCTCACCTACGACTACGGCTTCAACCGGATGAGCCCGCAGCAGCGGACTCGCTGGGGGGCCTTCGCCAACCAGGCGATCGCCAACGTCTGGAACCCGTTTACCGCGACCTGGGGCGACCTCGCCGCCGGCTCCTTCCCCTGGAGCGCCTGGGCGGTCAACGACCCCGGCAACAACTACAACTACAGCTTCATCGAGGCGACCCAGATGTGGGCGCTCGCCACCAAGGACCTGCGCTGGATCGAGTTCCTGCAGGAGCGCAAGTTCCCGCTGATCGTCGACTACCACGCCGAGCTGCCCGGCGGCGGCAGCCGCGAGGGCACCGGCTACGGGACCGCCCAGCGACGGCTCTGGGAAAACGCGCGGATGTGGAGGGCCTCGACCGGCGAGGAGCTGACCGCGGTCAGGACCCACGCGCGCGACTCGGTCGACTACTGGGTCCACGCCACGGTGCCGACCCTCGACCACTACGCGCCGATCGGCGACCTCTCCAGGGACTCGAACCCGAGCCTCTTCGACTACCACGAGACCCTGATGCGCGAGGCGGCCCTGGCGGCCGCCGGGACCCCCCAGGGCCGGCGCGCCGCCTGGTGGATCGCGAATAACTCGGTGCCGGAAACGCTGACCCAGGGCTTCACCCGGCGCAGCGCGCTGCTGGTGCCGCCCGACCCGGCGCAGGCGCCGACCGCCCTTACCTACCGCGCACCCGGGGTCGGCCAGTTCTTCGCGCGCAGTTCCTGGAACGAGGACGCGACCTGGATGCAGTTGACCGCCGGGCCCTATGACCAGTCTCACGCCCACGAAGACCAGGGCGGGTTCACCCTCTACCGCGGCACCTGGATGACGGTCACCTCCAACATCTTGTCGCGCAGCGGCCTGCAGGGCGGCGGTGGCGGCGGGCACGTTCCCGACCTCCGCACCGGGGTCAACAACGTGATCCGGTTCACCCGTCCGGGCCAGGCCGGCGCGCCTCCGCAGACGATCAGGCAGAACTTCACCGACGAGGTCACGGTCAGCACGGAAACGCTGCCCGGCGACCTGGTCAAGGTCCACACCGACCTCGCCGGGGCGTACTCGAACAACGACGACGAGGTGCGCGGCTGGACCCGCGACCTCGAATTCCAGGGCAACCGGCTGCGCGTACACGACCGGTGTGAGATCGGGGCCGGCATCGAGGCGGTGTTCCAGCTGCACGTGCCAGTGCAGCCGGTCAACCAGGGCGGCGGCCAGATCACCGCGGGCGACCTGCGGATCGACGCCGGTCCGACCGCGCAAGTGAGCCTGGTCGACATGCGCTCGTTCAACCTGCCACCGGAACCGGGCAGATCGACCGAATGGGACAGCGGCTGGCGGATTGACATCTCGCACCCGGCCGGGTGCGAGTTCGACGTCACCCTCACCGCACAGACCTCCACCTAGCTTGCAGCCGATGGGAACGTTAGGTTCTCCTCGGCGTGTACGACGACATTCGCGACACCCGGCCCTGGTTCTGGGTCCTCGTCTTCCTCCTCTTCGCGATCGCCGCGGTGGGCCTGATCGTCGCGATCTCGGCGAAGAACAGCAGCGTCGACGAGAAGAAGGTCGTCAATGACGCCACCGCGCAGATCAGGCAGGAACTAAAGGGCCTGGACGGTGCCCTGAAGGTCGCCGACCAAGTCCAGAAGCAACAGCGCAAGGAGGCCGCGCGCGACCGCGTCCGCATACGGCGGGCGGTCGCGAGGACCCAGGCAGGCGTCGAACGTCGGCTCGCCAAGCTCAACAAGAGAGTTGCCTCGCTGGAAGGTGAAATGACCGAAGTCAAAGGCCGGGACGCGAAGCTGCGGAAAAATCTTGGCGCGGTGGCTCGGGAACAGGAAGCGCTGGCCGGCGAAGTCGTGAATGTAAAGCGCCTCCTGCGCGGCCAGGTCGGCGGCGCCGAAGACAAGGACGGAAACGGCGGGGTCGCCGGGAACTGACCTCCGCCGGCCGGCGCCCCCCGCGAACAAACGCGAGAGGCGCCCCGCAGTTTCTGCTCGGCTATCGCAGGCAGACCGCCCAGGACCTGATCGACGCGGGCCCGGTTGGTGCCCCCGCTACGTTGATCGCCGAGGTCTGCCAGTTGGTGAAGCCTTCACCGTCGGCGATTTCTCCCGCGTTCGGCAGGGACGGACGGCTTCCCTGGATGATGATGTCGGTGCCGAATGGCAGGGTGTTGACGCCACCGCCGATCAGCGTTTCCCCGGGCGCGCAGGGCGCGACCGACCGGGTCAGCACACCGTTGTCGGGCAGCGGAGTGCTGACGACGCGGGTGTTGATGATCCCCAGCTTCCCCCCGATCACCGAGCCGGAGGCGAGAGCGGCGGACCCGACCGCGCCGACGGCGAGCTTGCTGCCGTCGACCGAAGCCGCGGCCAGATCGGCGCCACCGACCGCGCCGTCCTTGAGCTTGGAGCTGTTGACCGCGCCGGCCTTGATCTTTGCCGAGGTGACCGCGTTTTTCTTCAGCTGCTTGGTCCCAACCGAGTTCTTCGCCAGCTGGGCAGCGTAGGCGCTGCCGCCGAGGGCGATGAAGACGGCGACGATCGACATCACGTTGGCGAACGTCAACCGCGGCTTCAAATGCGTGGACATCGAAACCTCCTGAGTTGTGCGGGTGAGTGAGTGTGAGGCGGCTGCCGCCTCGTGAGTTCCCCGACCCTCTCACACCCCCAGCGGTTTTCAGCTCCCTGCCTCGGGTAACCGTTTGACGGCGGCGCGCCGGCCCGAACCTCGGCGGCTTTTACCGGCAGACCCGGTTCCCGCTTGGGTGAGAAGACCAACCGCTTGGCGGAGAGGCGTTCGGGCCGACGCCGCCCGATTTCATCCGCAAAAACCCCAACTGAGAAGAGGCTCAGGTCTTTCGCTCGAGGTCGGCGACCTCGTCGGCCTTGCGCTCGGCCTTCTCTTGCGCCCGGTCGAGCTCCTCCTTCTTCTCCCCCTTCTCCTCCTCGCGTTTGCCCTGACGGCGCAGCGAAGCGTCGTCAGCGAGGTCTCCGGCGGCCTGCTTTGCCCTGCCGGTGAGCTTGTCGAGAATGCCCATGCTGTCCTTTCGTCGTTTGCCCGGTTGGAGGTACCCCGCTTCCGGAGTGGGAAACGGGCAATCCGGGTAGACGAGCCTTCGACGTGAGGCGCCGGTGGCCAATCGCACTCTCGAGGAGAGCCCAGAGCTCGAGCACCGGTGCACTTGATGAAGTGGCCGCTGCGGCGCCGTCCTAGTGGCGGCGCCGAAGAGGCCTTCAGCCGCGGGCCGGAGGTTGCGTCGCCGAGCAGCTCGGCAACACCCCGGCCGTGTGCCGCAGCTCCTACATCGACCCTGCCGTCCTCGACCGCTTCCGCGAGGGTCAGACGATCCAGCTCCCCGACGTCGCCCTGACCGAAGAAATCGGCCCGCGCCAACGAACCCAGATTGAGCGTCAAGTCCTCGAGCTGATCGGCTAGCTACCGGAACTCGGGCAGGACGGAGCGTTCGTAGAAGTCGAAGAAGCCGTCCTGGTCGGGGCCGACCTGGTGGACGTAGACGTGGTCATAGCCGGCATCTACGTACTCGCGGATCGCGGCGATGTGGCGTTCGGGGTCGGGGCCGCAGACGACCGCCTCGGCAATGTCCTCCTCGGTGACCTGCTCCGCCGCTTGTTCGAAATGCGAGGGGAGCGGCAGCTCCAGAAAGTAGTTGCCGGTGGTCGCGGCATTCGGCCACCACTCCAAGGCCGTACGGCGGGCGTCGGCCTCATCGGCCGCCCAACAGATGTGCAGCTGGCCGTAGGTGGGATTGCCCTCCCCGCCCTTCTCGCGGAAGCGCTCGATCGACTCAGCGACCGGGGTGGTGCCGATCAGGCCGTCGCCAGCGCGCGCCGCGAGATCGACGGACTTGTTGCCCCCGACCGCGACGAGGATCGGCGGCAGCTCCTCGGGGAGCGAGTAGATACGGGCGTTCTCGACCGTGAAGTAGCGTCCCCGGTGACTCTTCAGCCCACCCTTCCAGAGCAGGCGGATCACCTCGATCGCCTCCTCCAGCCGCGCCTGGCGCTCGGCCACCGTGGGCCACCGATCGCCGGTCACGTGCTCGTTGAGGTTCTCGCCGCTGCCGAGGCCGAGCGAGAACCGCCCGGGTAGGAGCGTCGCGGCCGTGGCCGCGGCGTGGGCGACGATCGCCGGGTGGACCCGGATCGTCGGGCAGGTGACCCCGGTCAGCAACGGCAGGTGATCGGTCGCACGCGAGATCGCGCCGAGCACCCCCCAGACGAACGGGCTCTGTCCCTGTCGGTCGATCCAAGGGTGGAAGTGATCGGAGATGCCGGCGAAAGCGAAGCCGGCTCGCTCGGCGCGAGCGGCCTGCTCCACCAGCGAAGGAGCGTCGTTCTCCTCGCTGGAGAGCGTGTAGCCGATCGCCGCCATGGCGAATCGCTACCCGGAACAGCACCTCCGAACCGAAAAGCGCTAGGACGAAGCCTGACTCGAGGCAGTGAGGAGTTCCTTCACCGCCGGCATCTTCACCGCAACCGGGTTCGGCGAGTAGAGCTCCTGCGTGACGCCTTCGACCGAGCGGGTGTCGCTGAGGACAAGCGCATCGACTTCCGCCAGGACGCGGAAGTGATAGGCCACGTTGCTGAGCCCCGCGGGCAGCTCTTCGGCGGCTTCCCGGGGACTGACCGGTGCAGAGCTCTCAACTGAGAGTCGTAGGATCTGGAGCCGAAGCTCGTGTGCCAGTGCCGCCTTCAGCCTCGCGGTTGCTTTCTCTGATTCCCGGGACCCCCCGAGATTCGCCTCGCCCCTCATTCATCCCTCCGATAGCTAGCCTTCTTGCCGCGAAAATCATCGCGCAGTTGAAGGAGCTTGATCGGACAATCGCTCAACTGTTAAAAAAATCCTGAGCGATAACACGCCCCGTCCGGGAAAAACAGGCTCAGTCCGCTGGGGATGACGGACCGAGCCTGCTGCTTCTAGTGGCCCTTGCGAATGGCGGCCACGGGGAGCATCCCGCTGCACTGGGTGATCTTCATCCTCGCCTCACCTCCTCCGAGGTCGCACAGGGGCTCGTTCCAGGCTCGCGGGGGCGACCTCGTCCCCGCGCCCACACGAGAAGCATTGCTAAAAGTATTTCTTTCGGTTGAGGCGGCTGAACCAAAGAACGAGTCATCGCTTCAGTAATTCGGTTTTAATTGAAAAACCTTTAGCCCCCTCGCCCCGGAAGGAAGGCCGTGAACCAGAAGCCCCCCACGCTCGCCAACCCACAACTGATCTCCGCGCTGGCCCACCCGACCCGCATACACGCGCTGAAGGTGCTCACCGAACGCATCGGCTCTCCGGGGGAAATCGCCAAGGAACTTGACCGCAGCGTCCGGCACGTCACCTACCACCTCGACCGCCTCGAGAAACTCGGCTGCGTCGAGCTGGTCGGGACCGAACCGGGGAACGGGGGCGGGGTCCTGGTCAAGCGCTACCGGGCACTCCAGCGCCCGTGGTTCGATCGCGAGTCCTGGGGCCAGGTGGACAGCGAGGACCAGCCGGGCGTCACCTCGGCGATCCTCGCCAGCATGAACGAGGACATCAACAAGGCGATCACCGGGGGCACGATCAACGAGGCCGAAAACCACATCAGCAGAACGCCGCTGGTCGTCGACCCGGAATCGTATGAGGAACTGCTCGATCTGCTGGCTGAAACCCTTGAAGGGATGGTCGCGATCCAGGAAAGAGCCAACACCAGGATGAGCGGCCAGGACCAGGAGACGGTGCGGACCAAGGTCCACCTGATCCAGTTCGTCTCGCCCGACCCCTCCTAGCCGAGCCGAAACTCCGCTGCGACCCGGGCTGGGTCGAACAGGCTGCCACCGGGTAGGGGTACGCCGCGTGGCCACCTCTCAAGGAAAGCCCGACCTGCACGATCACCGCTTCGGCGACTCCCCTCCCCTCTCGCTCGGGGCCGAGGAGGAGCTGCTGCTGGTCGACGCGGAGGGCCAGCTGGTCGCGGCCAGCCAGTCCGTCCTCGACAGCGTCCCGGCGCCCTTCGCCGAGCAGGTCTCCTCGGAGGTCTTCGCCGAGCAGATCGAGCTGAAGACGACGGTCTGCTCCAACGTCGACGAAGTGCTGCAGGAGCTGCGGGGAACGAGGCGGGCGATTCGCGACGCCGGCTTCGAGCTGCTCGGCTCGGGGCTGCACCCGAGCGCGGCGTCGGGTGAGGCCGCGCTCGTCGACAAGCCCCGGTACGACGTCGTTCGCGAAGACTTCGCCGACCTGCTCTCGACCCCGCCCTGCGGGCTGCACGTCCACGTCGGCATCCCCGACCCCGACACCGCGGTCGAGCTCGCCAACTCCTTCCGCCTCTATCTCCCCCTGCTGCAGGCGCTCACCGCGAACTCCCCCTTCCGGGAAGGAGCCGACTCCGGCCACGCCAGCGCCCGCGCCTCGGTCGTGCGCGGCTGGCCGCGCTTCCAGCTGCCGCGGCGGTTCCGCGACTACGAGGACTTCTGCCGCGTCGCCGACCAGCTGATCGCGGCGGCCGGCGTCGAGGACTACACCTATATCTGGTGGGACGTCCGCCCTCATCCCCGGCTCGGCACGGTCGAGGTGCGCGCCGTCGACGTCCCCACCGACGCCGCCACCTCCAGCGCGATCGCGGCGCTGATCCAGGCAATCGCCGCGAAGGAGCTGAACCAGCCCTCGGCGCCGGACCTCTACCGCGAGGCGCTTGAGGAGTCCTACTTCCAGGCCGCCCGCCACGGGCTCGAGGCCGAGGTCCTCTTCGACACCGACACGCCCGAGCCGGTCCGCGACGTTGGCCGCAGGGTGCTCGACTCCGTCCGTCCCTACGCTCGCGAGCTCGGCACTGACGCGGCCCTCGCCGAGATAGAGCGAATTCTGGCCGAGGGGAACGGGGCCGACGAACAGCGCCGTGTCCACAGCGAGGCCGGGATGGACGGCCTGCTCAAGTACCTGATTGCGCACTCGCGCTGAGACGGAGCGACCGTTTTGCGGCGCGCCGCGCGGGTAGCCGGACTGACCGGCGATTCCCCGAGCAAAGGACTGACCATGAAGGCCCTCACTTTCCACGGCAGGCGCGACGTCCGCGTCGACGAGGTTCCCGACCCCAGCATCGAGGAGCCAACCGACGCGGTCGTCCGCGTCACCTCGACCGCGATCTGCGGCTCCGACCTCCACCTCTACGAGGTGCTGGGCATGTTCATCGACGAGGGCGACATCCTCGGCCACGAGCCGATGGGCGTGGTCGAGGAGGTGGGGAGCCAGGTTGAGGGCATCGAAGCCGGTGACCGCGTGGTCGTCCCCTTCAACATCTCCTGCGGCGAATGCTGGATGTGCAAGCAGCAGCTCTACGCGCAGTGCGAGACGACCCAGGTCCACGAGCACGACAAAGGCGCCTCGCTGTTCGGCTACACCAAGCTCTACGGCCAGGTGCCGGGCGGCCAGGCCGAGTACCTGCGTGTGCCGCAAGCCCAGTTCGGCCCGATCAAGGTGCCCGACGGCCCGCCCGACGAGCGCTTCCTCTTCCTCTCCGACGTGCTGCCCACCGCCTGGCAGGCGGTCGAGTACGCAGCTATCCCGGAGGGCGGGAGCGTGGCGATCTACGGGCTCGGACCGATCGGGCAGATGTGCGCCCGGATCGCCCGTTACAAAGGCGCCGAGAAGGTGATCGGCATCGACATGGTCCCGGAGCGGCTGGAGATGGCCCGCCGCCACGGGGTCGAGGCGATCGACTCCTCCGAGCACGACGACGTGCCGGCGGCGATCCGGGAGATGACCGGCGGCCGAGGCCCCGACGCCGTGATCGACGCGGTCGGGATGGAGGCTCACGGTGCCCCAGCGGCGGAGCTTGTCCAGAAGGCCACCGGCCTGCTGCCGGACGCGATCGGCGCCAAGGCCACCGAAAAATTCGCAGTCGACCGGATGAGCGTGCTGAGCGACTCGATCGACACCGTCCGCCGCGGCGGCACGGTCTCGATCTCCGGCGTCTACGGCGGCCAGCTCGACCCGCTGCCGATGATGCAGCTCTTCGACAAGGGGATCCAGCTGCGCATGGGCCAGGCGCACGTGCGGCGCTGGACCGACGAGATCCTGCCGCTGCTGGAGGAGGACGCCGGCGACCCGCTGGGGACCGACGACCTCACCACCCACCAGCTGCCGCTCGAGGAGGCACCGAACGCCTACTCGATGTTCCAGCACAAGGACGACGGGGCGATCAAGGTCGTCCTCAAGCCCTGAGGCCGGCGCCTGGCGGACGTTTTGGGCACACCGGAGACGGGTACCCAACCGGCGAGGAGAAGATGCGAGAACTATCCAAGGATCTGGTCATGCTGTCGGCTCGGCGCCTGCTCAACGGGCGCCGACGGGTTGGCACTTGGCGCTCGGAGTCGGGAGATGGCTCCCTCCTCCGACAGGCTGAAGAGGCGCGCCGGCGTTTGGCACAAGCACGGCCCCGGCGGACGCAGATTCCTGCCTCTCTCCGATGAAGGTAGTCGTCACCGGGGCCACTGGCAACGTCGGCACGAGCGTGATCGAGGCGCTCGGAGAGATGGTGGAGATCGAGCAGGTGACCGGGTTGGCCCGGCGTCTGCCGACCTGGCATCCCGAAAAGACCGAGTGGGTCGAGGCCGACATAGTCAGCTCGGACCTGGAGGGAATCTTCGCCGGGGCCGACGCCGTGATCCACCTCGCCTGGGCGATCCAGCCTTCGCGCGACCTCGCCACCCTGACCAGGACCAATGTCGTCGGCAGCCGCCGGGTCCTCGAGGCGGTCGCGGCCGCCGGGGTCCCCAAGCTCGTCTACGCATCTTCGGTCGGGGCCTACTCCAAGGGGCCGAAGGACCGTGCGGTCGACGAGGACTGGCCGGTGGGTGGCACGCCAAGCTCCTTCTACGCCCGGCACAAGGCCGCGGTCGAGGGGCTTCTAGACGAGTTCGAACGCCGCGAAGGGAGTGGCGTGAAGGTCGTCCGCATGCGCCCGGCCCTGATCTTCAAGGGTGAGGCGGCGAGCGAGATCCGCCGCCTCTTCGTCGGGCCGTTCCTACCCAGCTTCCTGCTTCGCGACCGGTTGATCCCGGTGGTTCCCCGCGTGCCGGGCCTGCGCTTCCAGGCGGTTCACTCCGCCGATGTCGGGCGCGCCTACGCACTGGCGGTGGTCGGCGATGCCACCGGGGCCTTCAACCTCGCCGCCGAGCCACCGCTCGGGTCCGAGGAGATCGCCGACGTGCTCGGCGCCCGCACCTTCCCGCTGCCGGCCTCCGTCCTCCGGCAGCTCGCCGACCTGAGCTGGCGCCTGCGCCTGCAACCGACCCCGCCGGGCTGGCTCGACATGGCGCTGGCGGTGCCGCTGATGTCGGCGCAGCGCGCCGCCGCAGAGCTGGGCTGGAAGCCGCGGTTCAGCGCGGTCGAGGCCTTCGAAGAGCTGTTTGAGGGCATGCGCCGCGGCGCGGGCAAGTCGACCCCGCCGCTCCAGTCGACCGGGCGGGGCGGCCGGCTCGACGAGCTGCGAACCCGAGTCGGAGGAAGGCAGTGGGCGGAGAGTCCCGAGGAAAAGCTGGTCAAGCACCTCACCGACGTCCACTCGATCGAGGAGCAGGCGCTGACGCAGATGCGCCAGGCGCCGAAGATCGTCGGCGAGGAGGGGCTCGCAAAGCTTTTCGAGGACCACTTGGTCGAGACCGAGGACCAAGAGCGACGGGTGCGGGCGCGGCTCGAGGCGCACGGCGCGAATCCCTCGACCACCAAGGACCTGGCCGGCAAGCTGGGTGGTGCCGGCATGCTCTTCTTCGCCGCCAGCCAACCGGACACGCCGGGAAAGCTGACCGCCCACGCCTTTTCCTACGAGCACTTGGAGCTCGCCGCCTACGAGCTGCTGAAGCGGACCGCCGAGATGGCGGACGACGAGGAAACGGCGCGGATCGCCGGGGAGATCGGGGCGGAGGAGCAGCAGATGGCCGACCGCCTGGAAGCCTCCTTCGACCTCGCTGTCGACTCCTCGCTGGCGGATCTGGACGAGGACGGTCTCGGCAGGCACCTGGACAGCTACCTCGCCGATGTACACGCGATCGAGCAGCAGGCGCTGCAACTGCTCGAAGCGGCGCCGAAGCTGGTCGAGGACGAAGCGCTGGAGTCGTTATTCGCCCAACACCTCACCGAGACCGAAGCGCACGAGCGGTTGGTCCGGGAGCGGCTCGGTGCGCGCGGGGCCAAGCCCTCCAAGATCAAGGACGCAGCCCTGCGGGTCGGCGGCGTCGGCATCGGCGCTTTCTTCACCGCCCAGCCGGACACCGCGGCCAAGCTGACCGGGTTCGCGTACGCCTTCGAGCATCTCGAGATCGCGGCCTACGAACTGCTCAAACGGGTCGCGCACCGAGCGGGAGACGAGGAAACCGTGGCGCTGGCGGACCGGATCCTGGCCGAGGAGCAAGCGGCCGCGAGGGCTCTCGCCGAAAGCTGGGACCGGGCGACGAGCCCGAGTCACGCGTAGGCGACCGGGCAGAGCGCCGGCCACCCGCGGTCTTCTCTGCCGCTAGGGCACCTAATACCACTTGCCGCGCGCGAAACCGCCGAACGCGATCAGGCCGATCAAGGTGACGATCAGACCGATCCAGAAGCTCCAGACGATCATCACCACGATGCCGATGATGACGATGATCCCGCCAACCGAGATCCCGGCGCCGGAACCCTTCTCACGGTACGTAGACATTGCTCTCTCCTCTAAGGGGTTTGCGTGACTCTCAGGCCCACTACCCCGCTCCGTGGAGCCGTCAAACGTCCTCACCGGGGCGCTCGAGACCGACTTCCTCCGGCGCCTTGTCCTCGCGCAAGCCCTTGAACGACCCGTGGCGGACCATCCCCTCAGCGGTCAGCTCGCGGAACTCGATCTCGGCGACCAGCCGCGGCTCGACGTAGTTGGCGCTGCGGGGCCCACGGCGGTTGGCGAAGGGGTTTGTCTTGCGGGCGAGAGGGGCCAGCCGCTCGATCAGCTCGTCCAGATCGCGGTCTGAGAACCCGGTCCCGACTTTGCCGGCGTACCGAAGCTCGCCGCCCTCGTCGCGGTAGCCGAGCAGGAGCGAGCCGAGCCGGTTGCGGCGCCGACCCTCCCCCGGCTGCCAGCCGCCGATCACGAACTCCTGGC
Organism: uncultured Actinomycetes bacterium; assembly: GCA_963832155.1. GTDB lineage: Bacteria > Actinomycetota > Thermoleophilia > Solirubrobacterales > 70-9 > VAYN01. Next base: position 1,435,713 of record CAWHTB010000002.1, on the reverse strand, counting down.
GCCCGAGGTTCTTCACCTTCAGCCAGCTGCCGCCGCGTTTGCCAGGGGTGTAACGGCTGTCGAGTCGCTTGAGGACGATCCCCTCCAGCCCCCGCTCGGCGCTCGCGGCCAACAGCTCCTTCGCCCGGCCGACCGAGTAACCCGGCGTCTGCCAGCTCGGTCCGTCCAGCTCCAGTTCCTCCAACAGCTCACGGCGTTTGGCGTAGGGCTCGGCGGTCAGGTCATGCCCGTCGAGGTGGAGCAGGTCGAAGATCACGTAGGTGACCGGGTGGGATTTCATCCGCCGCCGCACGACGCTCTCGGAGGTCTGGTGGATGCGCTGCTGGAGGCGCTCGAAGCTGGGTCGCCCCTCCTCGTCGAAAGCGACCAGCTCGCCGTCGAGGACCACGTCCCGAGCCCCGATCTGGCGGGAGAGCCGCCGCACCTCGGGGTACTGGCTGGTGACGACCCGGAGGTTGCGGGTCTGCAGCTCCAGACGGCCGGGCCGGCAGTAGGCGATCGCCCGCACCCCGTCCCACTTCACCTCGACCGCCCAGCCCTCGTCCTTCGCCGGAAGCTTCGCCAGCTTGGCCAGCATCGGCACCACTTTCTCGGGGAATGGGTCGCGCGCCTCGGCCGGCGGATCCATCCGGTGGATCATCCAGTCCTTCTCGCTCGACCCGGCGCGGAACAGGGCGTAGCGCCCACTCAGCCGCTCGCCGGCGAGGGTGAAGACGATTTTCCCCGGCTCCCACTTCTCGGCCTCGTAGGTGCCGCGGTCCCAGATCCGCACCGTCCCGGCTCCGTACTCCCCGGCCGGAATCTCGCCCTCGAACTCGAGGTACTCGAGCGGGTGGTCCTCGGTCCGCACCGCCATCCGGTTTTCGCTGGGGTCATCGGGGATGCCATTGGGTATCGCCCACGACGGCGCGGCCCCTTCGCGCTCGAGTCGCAGATCCCAGTGCAGGCGGCGAGCGCTGTGTTCTTGGACGACGAAGCGCGGCGCGCCCCTCTTGCCGCGGCGTTTTTTCGGCGCTGGCTCCGGCGTGGTGCCGAAGTCGCGCTTGCGCTCGTAGTCGCCCAGCTTGCTGCCGCTTTTCTTGCTCGCTTTCGCCGCCATCGCTCCGCTTCCAGTTTGATGCCATCCCTCGAACGGGTGTCCAGTTTGGACATTGCGTCCTCTCGGGTATGGAACAGTCGTACGAACCGTCTAAGGGAGGCGAATAGGGATGTTCAGATGCGAGCGGTGCGGAAGCCGCTACAGCACCATGCACGCAGCGACGATCGAGAACTGCCCGCGGTGCGAGGTCCGGGAACAAGTCTCCACGCCGTTGTACTTCAAACCGTTTCGGCTGCCGGACAGTCTTCGGGCGAAGCCTCCGGGGCGCACCGCGCGTGATGGCGAGGTCGATTCCGCCTCGACCGAGCTCTCCGTCTAAACGGCCATCCGCAGCCGAATGTGGCTGCCGGCCTCATTCGACCTGATCTGGACCAGGTCGCAAAGCTGGTTGGCGATCCAGAGGCCACGACCGCTGGCCTTGGATCCGCTTGGTCGGCGACGGCCGGCCAGCGGCTCCTCGAAGCGGCCCGGGTCGCGGAAGTCGCAGACCAGGAGGACGTCGCCCTCACTCCAGAACGACACTGTGCCATGGCCACCCCCGTGGCGGATGCTGTTCGTCGCGACCTCGTTCGCGGCAAGAACGAGGTCGTCCACCCGCCGCCCGTCCAGGCCGGCCCGACGAGCGCGTTCGCCGACGAACCGCCGGACTTCGCTCGGGCCCGACTCGTCGAAGGACAGCTCCTCGGTAGGACCAGCCGGTAGCTCCAGCTCGCCCCCGAAGAAGCCACGAACGTCAGCCGGGCCGGTGTACTCGGCGGACCTGGCATCGCGTCCGCGGAGGACGGGATGGGTGTGCTCCGCGCCGATCAACACCTCGTCGCTGAGATTGACCGTGTCGTAGGGGCACAGCAACGACAGGTTCGCGTCGGCGAAGGCAAGATTGAGAAGCGACTCATGGCGCCGGCACTCGTCGAGCTCCGCCGCCGATCGACTGGCCCAGCTCGGTTCGCCGATCCCGCGCACCCCACGGCGATCGCGGAGGTTGGCGGCGAGGAAGTCCCACCAAGCCGGCGTCAACCGCGCCGGGTTGCGTCCCAGCTCCTCCATCTCGACGAACAGGACCTGGTCGGACCCACCGTCCAGATTTCCCCGCAGGAGCTCGAGGCTCGGCTTGGGCAGCGCCACCATCACCGCACCCCCCGCCTCGATGCCCTGCTGGACGAAGGGAACGGTTCCGGCGAGGAACTCGTTCGCGTCTGCGTAGAAGAGCGCTTCATGACTGAAGCCGACGTCCTCGCTCGCCGGGTGACTCACAGGCTCACCTGAAGGAGGTCACAGAGTCGCCTGACCGACCCGGGCACGGCTTGGATCGAGAGATCGCCCCACCCGGCCCGGCGTTGCGTGTGCCCCGCCAGAGCGATCAGGCCGTGGTGGTCGATGAACTCCAACTCGCCGAGATCGAGCCTGGTGGTGTCGTCACGGAGGGCAAGCCCGAGTACCCGGTCCAGGGCATCGGCCGAGAAGCCGTCGACCTCGCCCGCCAGGGCCAATGCGTCGGAGTTCGAGAACAGGTGAAATGGCGCGAAGCCCTCGGCGCCGTGGGCCGCGGGGTGCACCGCCGCCAGGTCGTTTAGAAGCGTGTCGGGAACCGCCTTGGTCTCGTAGCCGCAGAGCGCCGACAGTGGCCGGGTGGCCATGTAAGTGTCGGCGATGCTCTCCCAACGGACGTGCGCCTCCCACAGGAGGGGGTCGCCGACGAGGTCGGTGACCTGCGCGGCGACCCGGAGACCGGCGTAGCCGTCCGCCACGGCGGCGTCGGTCGCGGCCGCATAGACCGCAAGCTGGGCCTCGGGATCGACCGGCTCGCCGATCGCGTAGAGGTCAGACAAGGTGAAGAGCTGAAGCGAACCATTGTCGATCAACCCGCCGACGTTGCCCAGCGCGTCCAAGCGCTCCCGCTGATCGGCGACGGGCTCGCTTCCGACGAAGGCGATGCGCTGGCCCGCGCGCAGGCCGTCGGTGAGGAACCCCAGCGCCGCCTCGGTGAAGGCCCCGTCCCCCTCGAAAGACCAGCAGGCGTGGCCATCGAGTCCCAGCCCACCGGGGGAATCGATGCTCCCATGTGCCCGCATGCGCCAAGTATGGCGCAGGCGCACGGCGCCGAACTTTCCGCAAGTACCCCAATCCTCGCAGGGCGAACCGGGGTCGAAAAGCCACACCAACCTTTCGTCGGTTAGGCTCCCACGCGCGGATGGGGGGAGGACAGTGAAACTGGTGATCGGCATCGTGCGCCCGGAGAAGGCGAACGACGTGCTGGAGGCTCTTTATCGTGCCGACGTGCGCGGGGTCTCGATGAGTCGCGTCCAGGGTCACGGCGGCGAGCTCGACCGGGTGGAGACCTACCGTGGCACCACCGTGAAGATGGGGCTCGCGGAGAAGGTCCGCTTTGAGATCGCCGTCTCCGACGAGTTCGTCCAGACGACCATTTCCGCACTCTGCGACGGCGGCCGGACCGGCGAGGTGGGTGACGGCAAGATCTTTGTCGTTCCCCTGGAGCAGGCGGTCCGAATCAGGACCGGAGACACCGACATGGAAGCAGTCACCCCGGTGGACAAGTGAACGGCGGCGCGATCATCGCGGCGGTCGCGGAAGTCGACACCGGCGACACCGCATGGATGCTGGCGGCGACCGCGCTGGTCCTGCTGATGACCCCCGCCCTCGGGCTCTTCTACGCCGGGCTGGTGCGGTCGAAGAACACCCTCAACACCTTCATGATGTGCGTCGGGGCGATCGCGGTCGCCGCCGTCACCTGGGCGGCGGTCGGTTACTCGATCGCCTTCGACGGCACCGGTGACCTGGTCGGCGGGCTCAACTACGCCTTCCTCAACGACGTCACCTTCGTCCCGCGCGAAGGGACCACCATCCCGCACCTCCTCTTCATGGCCTTCCAGGCCACCTTCTGCATCATCACCGTCGCCCTGATCTCGGGCGCGGTGGTGGAGCGGATGCGGTTCGGTGCGTTCCTCATCTTCGCCGCGCTGTGGTCGGTGCTGGTCTACGCGGTTCTCGCCCACTGGGCCTTTGGCGGCGGCTGGCTGATCGAGGGAGGCACGCTTGACTTCGCCGGCGGCGTCCCGGTCGAGATGGGCTCGGGCTTCTCCGCTCTGGCGGCAGCTCTCGTCGTCGGCGCCCGCAAGGATTACGGTCGCCAGGCGCTCCTCCCCCACAACGCCGTGTTCGTACTGCTCGGCGCCGGGCTGCTGTGGTTCGGCTGGTTCGGCTTCAACGGCGGCAGCGGCTTCTCGACCGGGGAACCCGGCGTGCTGGCCTTCGTCAACACCCTGCTGACCCCGGCCTGCACGCTCATCGTCTGGTTCGTCCTCGACCTGATCCGCGGCCGGAAGGTGACCGCGATCGGCGCCGCCACCGCGATCATCGTCGGCTGCGTGGCGATCACCCCCGCTGGCGGGTTCATCAGCCCGGGCTGGGCGATGCTGCTCGGAGCGCTGGCGGCGCTGCCCAGCTACGCGATCATCGTCTGGCGTACCCGGACCCGGGTCGACGAGACCCTGGACGTGCTCGCGGCCCACGGCGCGGCGGGCTTCTTCGGGATCCTCTTCATCGGCTTCTTCGCGCAGGAGGCCTGGAACGGAGTCTCCGACGGCCTCTTCTACGGCAACGCGGCCCAGCTGGGCGACCAGGCCCTGGCCGCGCTCGCCGCTCCCGTCTACGCCTTCGTCGCCACCTTCATCCTGCTCAAGCTGATGATTGCGATAGCACCTGTGCGAGCGCCCGAACACCAGGAGGCGCTCGGCATGGATGTCACCCAGCACGGCGAGGAGGCCTACGCGACGGGCGAGGGCGCGATCCTGATCACGGCCGAGGCCGGCGCCGACGCGAGCACTGGCGCTAGCACCAGCACCGGGACCGACGTACCGGTCGCGGACCCGACCTAGGACTCACCCGAGCACACCTTCGGCGGCGAGCGGTTCCGGCGCCACGCTTGACCAGGGGCGCCCAGTGTGGGATACACCCGGGCGAGGAACAGTGTGGAGGCCCCGATTACTGAGATAACCAGTCGCCAATCGGGCGACGCTGCCTCGGACCACTCCCCCGCCCAGGAACGGGTGCGGGACCAGATCGCCTGGTACGACGCCAAGAGCCAGCACAACCAGCGCTGGTTCAAACGGCTGAAGATCTGCCAGATCGTCACCGCCGCCGCGATCCCGGTCGCCGCCGCTGTCTCCGCACCGGTCTGGCTGATCGGCGCCGGCGGCGCCCTGATCGTCGTGCTCGAGGGACTGCAGCAGCTCGAGCAGTACCAACAGAACTGGACCACCTACCGGGCGACCTGCGAGCAGCTCAAGCACGAGCAGTTCCTGTTCATGGCGCACGCAGGCCCCTACGCCGACGCGCCCGACCCCGACGCCCTGCTCGCCGAGCGGGTCGAGAGCCTGGTCTCCCAGGAGCACGCGGCCTGGGTCGCCCAGCAACAGGACGCCGGCAAGAAGACGGGCGGTGAGGCATGAGCCCCGGGCCGGGAACCCGGCAGGGACCGGACGCGCAGAAGGTCTTCATCTGTTACCGACGAGAGGAGACCGCCGCCCACGCCGGGCGCCTCTACGACGCGATGGTCGCCCGCTTCGGGGAGAGCAACGTCTTCATGGACGTCGACATCGCCCCCGGCGTCGACTTCGTCGAGCGGATCACCCAGGTCGTGTCCCGCTGCCTGGTCCTGATCGTGGTGATGGGACAGCGCTGGGCGACCGCGGAGGACGAAGACGGCAACCCGCGGCTCACCGACCCCGACGACTTCGTCCGGCTCGAGGTCGAAACCGCACTTCGCAGGCCCGACGTGACCCCGATCCCCGTGCTGGTCTCCGGAGCGCGGATGCCGAAGCGCGAGACCCTGCCGGAGGCGTTGCAGCCGCTGACCCGCCGCAACGCGCTCGACCTCAGCGATGCCCGGTGGGCCTACGACGTCGGCCGGCTCAACTCCACCCTCGACGTGCTGCTGGACGAGGTCCCCGAGCCCCGCGAGACCGGCGCGGATCCGTATCCGACGCCGATGCCGATATCTCCACCTACGCCCGCGCCGACCCCGGCCGTGACCGGAGAGCCGGCCCGCGAGCCCTCGCGCCTGATCCTCGAAGGGATGGCGGTGGCGGGCGCGGCCGCGGTGCTCACGCGCCTGCTGGTGGGAAACCGCGACTTCATCAGCAAAGACGAAACCGCCTACAACATCGTCGAGACGGCGCTCAGGCGGGGAGTGACCTGGGCGCTCGTCGGCGTGGCGCTGGCGGTCTGGCTCGGGCTGCGGATCAAGCGGACCGACCTCGGTCGTCTCACCTGGATCGGGCTGCTCGTCGGCGCTCTCGCCGGCGCACTCTCGGGAGCGATCTGGGGGGCCCGCGTCTTCCTCCCCGAAGAAGACCTCGGCTTCTCCTCCTCCGAGGCCAACACGATCCAGATCCTCTGCCAAGCGATCTCCTGTGGCTTGATCGGAGCCCTGCTCGGCAGCATCTGGCGACCACCGCGCGGCGCAATCGGCCTGGCCGCCGGAGTCGCGACCGGAGTCGTCCTGCAGCTCATCCTCAACGCCCTTGGCTGGAACCCCTCCGCCCAGCCCGGCAACGCGTACAACTTCGGCCTCACGGCAGTCGCCGTCACTGGCGTCGTCCTGGCGACGCTCCTAGCCCTTGACCGCCAGGAGCAAGAGGTAACGGTCGGCGTCCGCGCGGCCGAGCCGTAGCGTCCCGCCTCAGCTACTACTGAAGCGGGCTGCCTCCTCCGACCCGCCCGTCGCGTCGCCCTCGCTGTAGGAGTGCGCTCCGGCGCCGGCGAGGGTGCCGCCGTCGACGATCAGGTATTCGTCACGGATCGGGCGCCCGTCCAACCAACACTCGAGGATCTCGCGGGCCCCAGCCGCGTAACGAGCCTGGGCCGAAAGGCTGGTGCCGGAAGTGTGCGGGGTCATGCCGTGGTGTGGCATCGAGCGCCAGGGGTGATCTTTGGGCGCCGGCTGCGGGAACCACACATCGCCGGCGTAGCCCGCCAGCTGACCGCTTTCGCACGCTTGCGCGACCGCGTCGCGGTCGCAGATCTTCCCCCGCGCGGTGTTGATCAGGTAGGAGCCGCGCTTCATCCTGCCGAGCATCTCGGCGTCGAACATGTTCTCGGTCTCGGGGTGCAGCGGTGCGTTGATGGTGACGACGTCACACACTTCCACCATCGACTCCGCGTCGGGGTGGAAGGTGACGCCCAGCTCCCGCTCGACCTCCTCCGGCAGCCGGTGGCGATCGGTGTAGTGCAGACCGACCTCGAACGGCTTCAGCCGCCGCAAAACCGCTGAGCCGATCCGTCCCGCCGCGACGGTGCCGACCTGCATGCCCTCGAGGTCATATGAGCGGGAGGCGCAGTCGGCGATGTTCCAGCCGCCCTCCACCACCACCTGGTAGGAGGGGATGTAGTTGCGGACCAGGGCCAGGATCATCATCACCACGTGCTCGGCGACGCTGATGCTGTTGGAGTAGGTCACCTCGGCAACGGTCAGGCCGTGCTCGATCGCGGCCTGCAGGTCGACGTGGTCGGAACCGATGCCGGCGGTCAGCGCGAGCTTCAGGTTCGGCGCCTTGGCGATCCGCTCAGCGGTCAGGTAGGCCGGCCAGAAAGGCTGAGAGATGACGACGTCCGCGTCCGGCAGCTCGCGCTCGAAGACCGAGTCCGGGCCGTCCTTGTCGGAGGTGACGACCAGCTCGTGGCCGCCCTGCTCCAAGAACTCGCGCAGCCCCAGCTCCCCCGAAACGCTGCCGAGCAGCTCGCCGGGCGTGAAGCCGAGCCCCTCGGGCGTCGGCGTGCTCTGGCCGTCGTGGTAGCGCTCGACCGCCGGGACCTCGTCGCGCGCGTAGCTCGGCGGGTACCCGTCCACGGGATCGTCATAGAGAACGCAGAGAACCTTGGCCATGGCGGCATCGTCCCACGGCGCGGCGCAAGGTCAAGGGTTCACCGACGAACGGTCGGCAGCTGGTGCGCCGACCTGATGGCCGACGCACCAGCACACCGCCTTAGTGCGCCTCGAGGGCTCCGATGCCCTTCGACTTGCGCGCGCTGCTCTTCTTCTTGGACTTCCGGGACTTCTTCTCCGCCGTGGCCTTCGAATCCGTGGCAATCGTGCCCGGCTTCTTGAAGCACCAGCCATCTGGATCGGCGCGGCGTTCGTCCCTCGTGTAGGCGTTCTGCTGCGCCGGGGTGGCGCGAACGCACGGGCTGACGAACCATTCGAAGAATTCCCCGTCCGCCGTGCCGGTTCCGTGCAGAACGTCGGGCACCTGCAGCGGGCCCGTCGGGGTCTGCACGGTGTGGAAGGTCTGCGGTGGAATGCCGGTGACCTCAGCGCTCGCGGTGGATGCGAACACTCCGGCGAGGGCCAGCGCCCCGATCGCCAAGAGCTTGATGGGCTTGAGTCTCATTTGTTCTCCTTCGTGTTTTTCGTGTTGGGTACGACCGCGACCCCGTGCTCGCGCCTCACGACCCGTCCGTGCAGGGCGTTAAGCCAGGTCTCGGCGTCGACCCGCCGCAAGGCGGCGAGACGCTGTTTGAAGGTCTGAAGATCCGGAACGAATGAGCGCAGCACCCGCAACTGCCCTCCTTCTTCCCAGATGGCGGCCGCGTCGAAGTAGGGAGGGCCGGGCTTGTAGTGCTGGACAAGCACTCGGGCGGTGGTGCCGAGGACGGGCGCCTCGCCCACCTCCTTCACCACATAGGGCGCCAGATTCCCTCCTTCCTTCGCCGTCAGCCGGCGTAACTTCCTCGGCAGCGACTTGAGGCCGCGGATCCGGCTCCTCGCCGACTCCGAGGCAGACCACTGAAGTTCCGCGAAGCGCACAGATTCGCGCCCAGGCGGTCGCTCGCCGGAGATCTCCGCGTCTGGCCGAGTGAAGTGGAAGCTCGTCGAGCCCTCGCTCATGAAGGACTCATCCGCCCGTTCCACCCGCCAGCCGGGAGCGTCGAGGAGAATCGGCGGGGAAGCTTCGACCAGGCGCGCGAGATCGCCGCCTATCGCCCGCGCCGGGCCCGACGCCGGTCCGCCGCCGATGCCGATCGCGATAAAGAAGACCGCGGCGGCAGCGACCGTGGCACCGAGCGCCAGCGAGCGCCCGCCAAAGCGAGGCCGAGCGAGGCGGCGAGGCGCGGGATCGGTCGCCGCGACCAGCGGCCCGCCTTCCTCCCGCGGCTCGCGCAAGATCGCGTCGAGCATCTCCCGCTCGGCGGAGTCGAGCGGAAGCTGCTCGACCTCCGCCCTCCTGACCGGGTTCACGGCGGCGATCGCCGTGTCGATTTCCGTTCTGGTCACGGTGCCTCCTCGGGTCGCAAATCGGTGATCTGGCAAGTGCTGTGCGGTGTCTCGGCTTCGACCAGCTCCCGGCGGAGCCGGCGGCGGGCGCGGTGCAGGCGACTGCGCGCCGACACTCCGGAGATGCCGAGGACGCTGGCGATCTGGGCCGGCTCGAGCTCCTCCCAGCCGGCGAGCAGGAGCACCTCGCGGTCGCTCCTGTCCAGGCGGCCGAGCGCACGCATCAAGGTCGCCTCGGACCTGGGAGAGGGCTCGATCGAGATCGCCCTCGAAAGGTCGACCCGGAGCCGCTCCGAGAGCCGCGCCCGGCGACGCTCCCCGCGCTGCTGGTTGGCCAGCACGCGCCGGGCGGTGCCGTAGAGCCAGAGGCGAGCCTCGGTGCCCGGCGGCACCTCCCCCACCCGGCGCCACGCCACCAGGAAGGTCTCCGCGACGACGTCAGCCGCGTCCTCGGGACCGGGCGAGCGGCGCAACGCGTAGGCGAGCACGTCCCGCCCGTGCTCCGCGTAGAGCCGGTTGAACCGCGCCTCCGCCTCGCCGTCAGGCGAGGCCTCGGAAGAGATTGCAGGTCGGTGCATCACCTGCATATGTCCAGTACGCGCTCTGCGTTGCGGGCGGTCCCGGCGGACCGGACAGCTATTCCTCGGTACGGCGGTAGAGCCGGTCCTTCGCCGCAAGCAATTCCGCGTCGGCGGCGGCGAGCAGGCTGTCGGCGTCGGGGTCGGTGGTGCAGGCGATCCCGAAGGAGATGCCGATCGAGCCGTCACCGAGCTGTGCCCGGCGCACCTCGTCGGCGATCCGCCGGGCGGCAGCGCTCGCCTCTTCCGGTGTCGTTTCCGGCATCACGACCGCGAACTCGTCGCCGCCGACCCGGAAACAGTCGTCGGCGACGCGCGATTCGTCGAGGACGATGGCTACCGAGCGAAGCACCTCGTCCCCGGCCGGATGCCCGAAGTGATCGTTGACGCGCTTGAAGCCGTCGAGGTCGAGTAGACAGAGCGAAAGCGGGCGTTCATAGCGACTGGCCCGGGCGACCTCGATCGGCAAGCGCTCCTCGAAGGCGCGGCGGTTGGGCAGGCCGGTGAGCGCGTCGTGGCGGCTGTCGTGCGACTCGACTTCGTAGAGGCTGGCGTGGGAGATGTGGGCGGCGATCAAATCGCTCAGCAGCTCGAGCGTTTCGACGTCGGCCTCATCGAAGTGGTGGGCCCGGGGGGAGTAGACCTTGAGCACGCCGACCGTTTCTCCCCGGTGGACGAGCGGGACGCAGATCATCGAGCGGGCGTTGACCCGGTGGCTGGCCTCCGCGTCGACGCGTGGGTCCTCCCCGGTGTCGTCGCTGCGCAGCACCCGGCCTTCCCGCACACAGAGGCCGGAAAGGCTCGACTCGATGCTAAGTTTTGTCCCCAGGTACGGCGTCGCCTCGCCGGTGGTGACCATGTAAACCATCTCGTCGCCCTCGACGAGCTCGATCACCCCGGCATTTGCGCGGGTCAGTTCCTGGCCCCGTTCGGCGATCAGCTCCATCGTCGCGTTGAGATCCAGGTCCGTCGCAGCGATCTCAGTCTGCGTCCGGATGATCTCTCGGAGCCTGTTGTCGGCCTCGGCCATACACCCCTAATCGGCAGCCGCGGCCGCCGATTTAGGGGTGGGACCGAAAAGTTGCCGTCAGTCGCGCGGCTGCGGCACGATCCGGATGTAGGGGCGCGGGGCCTCCCACCCATCCGGGTAGATCGTTTTGGCTTCGTCGTCTGAGACCGAGCCGGCGATGATCACGTCTTCACCCTCCTGCCAGTTGGCGGGGGTCGCGACTTTGTGCTGCGCGGTCAGCTGCAGCGAGTCGATTACGCGCAGGACCTCGTCGAAGTTGCGGCCGGTCGTCATCGGGTAGACCAGGATCAGTTTGATTTTCTTGTCGGGACCGATGACGAAGACGTTGCGGACCGTCTGGTTGTCGGCCGGGGTACGGTCGCCGGGATCGCCGGACACGTCCGCCGGCAGCATCCCGTAGAGCTTCGACACCGTGTAGTCGGGGTCGCCGATCAACGGGTAGTTGGGTGCCGTGCCCTGCGTCTCCTCGATGTCCTCGGCCCAACCGGAGTGCTTGTCGACCGGGTCGACCGAGAGGCCGACGATCTTCACGTTGCGGCGGTCGAACTCCGGTTTGATGCTGGCCATGTAGCCGAGCTCGGTGGTGCACACCGGCGTGAAGTCCTTCGGGTGCGAGAACAGCACTCCCCACGAATCGCCGAGCCAGTCGTGGAACTTGATCGGCCCCTCCGTCGTCTCCGCCTCGAAGTCCGGCGCTTCATCCCCGAGCTTCAGCATCCTGAGCCTCCTTCAGTGATCGTCGCTGGTCGTCTCTCTATATATCTTCGCGCATCAGCCTGCTCGGCTGAGCCGGCCAATGCCGGGAACGAAGCGGCCGACCCGAGCGGCGTAGGTGGCGAAGGCGTCACCGTGCACTTGTCGCAGGTAAGGCTCCTCGACCACCCGCACCTGCAGCTCCAGCCCGACCGCCAACCCGGCGAGGCCGACGAGCGCGACCCAGCTGGGAACGAGCAGGGCGAGGCCGAGCGCGGTCGGCAGCATCGCTGAGTAGATCGGGTTGCGGACGAGCGCGAAAGGCCCGGTGGTGACGAGCTGGGTGCGCTCCTCCGGATCGACCCCGATCCGCCAGCTCGAGCCCATCGCCACCTGGGCGTAGAAGGTGGCGCCGATCCCGGCGACAGCGAGGACCAGCCCGACCGCGTGCACAGGAGTGGTGTCGAGCGCGGAGATCGGCTCGACCAGGTCGAGCAGGGCGAGCACCGGCGCGGCGGCCCCGACCGTCAGCGCCACCGCGAACCCGACGCCGGCGATCCACTCCACCGAGCCGGGGCGCCCGTGAAGGCCGAGGAAGCCGGTCGAGCCGGTGCTGCGGACCTGGATCAGGATGCGGACGCCGAAGGCGAGGACGAGGTAGACCGCGTAGAGGATGAGCGCGGTCGTTGCCATTGCGGCTCTAGCCGACCGTCTTTTCGATCGCCTGGGTCAGCTCCTCCGCGCCGAATGCTCCCTCGAGGCGGGCGGCGATCAGGCCGTCTCGGTCGACCACGAACGCCCACGGCTCGGTCGGCAGGTTGAAGGCTTTGAGCTGGGGACGAAGCCCCTTGCTGGGGTCGTTGTCGTTGAAGACCTCCATGTGGATGAATGTCGCGCGGTCGCCGATCTTGGCCTTTACCTCCTCGACGATGTCGACGGTCGGCCCGCAGACCCGGCTCTGGCAGAACTGCGGCGTCGCGAACACGAGCACGACCGGCTCCTTGCCGACGACGTCGGCGAAGTCGGTCCCGTGCATCGAGTCGGGCGGGATCCGCGTGTCGATCTCGGTGAGCTGGCCGACCTCGTCGGCGGTGGGGGTGTGGATGCGGGGGGCCCGGTCGCCGACGTCGGGGACCGAGTCGAAGCGGCCGACGACGGCACTCGGCAGGCGCGTCGCCTCGAGCTTGTCGCCCCTGCGGACCACAGCCAGCATCTGCAGCTCGCCCGGGCTTTCGACCTTGGCGCGCGGCACGACGTAGACCGAGGTCGCGGCGCTGGGATCGTCCACCGTCGTCTTCGCCCGGAACGCCGGCGGCGTCTGCAGCGAATCGACCCGGGCGGGGAACGGGCCGCGAGCCGGCGCGTCCGGCCCGGCGGCGAAGTAGAGGGCGATGTCCGCGTCGTCGACCAGTTCGCCGCCCGGCGTGAAGACGCCGAAGGCGAACCGGTTCGGGCCGACGTCGAACACCTGACCGGCAGGGGCGACGACGAGCTTGGCTTCCGGCAGCTGGGCGATCTCCGCCAGGCTGCGGCCGTTCGCGGCCGGGAACTCGGAGGCCGCGGGCGCCGGGCGTTCCTCGGATTCCTGATCCGAGCCGCCGCCGCACCCGGCGAGAAGGATGGCGACGCCGAGCGCGAGCGCGATCACCTGCGGGAACCGCGTCATCACTCCGCCCACAATAAGGCGAAGCGTGATCGGGGCGCGGCGACGAGCTTCGGCTAGAGCATCCCCAGCTGCACGCCGGCGCTCTCCAAGTCGAGAAGCGCCTGCTTTCGCTGCAGGCCGCCGAGGTACCCGGTCAGTGAGCCGTCGGCACCGATGACTCGGTGGCATGGGACCAGGATCGGGATCGGGTTCTGGCCGATCGCCGCGGCGGCGAGCCGAACGCGCTCGTAGGGCTCGAGGCCCTCCGGATAAAAGGAGTCGTCGACCCGGCGGGCCAGCTCGCCATAGGTGGTCGTCGTCCCGTAGGGGATCTCGAGCAGCCGCTCCCAGACGAGTTTCTGCAGCGGGGTGCCGCGGAGGTCGAGATCCAGGTCGAAGTTCCGGCGCTCGCCGGCAAAGTAGGCCTCGAGCTGGTCGACCGCCTCCCCCGCCGGCCGACGCCGGGACTCATCCAGCCGCGGCGAGCGGCCGGAGAAGTGGAGGCCCCTAATCCCGTTCGGCCCGGCGACCACCGTCAGTGGCCCCAGCGTGCTCTGGTGGATCATCCAGTTCATCGCGTCGTACTAAGAACGACGGGGGGACGAGATTCGTGAGACGGAGCCGGGCGGCGGCGTGATCAGCGCGACCGGCAATGCCAGGCCGGCGGAGCGGCGCAGGGTGGCGATGCGCCGGCCGTGCTGGATCGCCGGGCGGACCTCACTGACGCGAACGCCGAGACCGGCGACGGTCGCGTCCAGGTCGGGAGCGATGAAGGCGAGGCCCCAGAAGAAGACGGGCCGGTCCACTCCCCCTCCCCGTTCTTCCGCCTCGGGAGGCTCCTGCACGACCTCGAGGATGGTCGCGCCGAGGCGGAAGAACGCCTGTCGCGGCGCCCCGGCGGGCGTCGGCTCCTCGCGGATCCGGCGCAGGTCGAGCCCAGCGCCCTCCAGCACCGCGACCGTGCGGTCGAGCGCGGGCGTGATCGCGACCACGTGATCAAGCGCGGCGATGCCGTTGGGGTGGGCCGGCGACTCGTCCGGCGGCCGGCGCTCCGAACGCGCGGTCCGCAGCCCGTCCAGCTGCGTGTCCGCGACGTCCCGCAGCGACCAGCCGACGAGCCCCCGGCCCGCGTCAAAGCCGGCCAACCGAATCCGCACGCCCCCGACGACACAGGTGTCGCCGTCGACCGCGAATCCGACCGCCGACCACGCGTCCGGCGCGTCCGCGACCGTCAGCTCGTCGATCGTTGGGGTCACACCCGAACCGTATTCGTCAAGCTAGGGCGATGAGGACGCTCCGTCTCCCCGCTATGGTCGCGCTGCTCCTGGCGATGCTCGCGCTGGGGGTTGGGATCTGGCTGGACGGCGGGTCGGGAGCCGACGCGGCGACCGGAGCGTGGCGAGGGCTGCGCGACGCAAAGCTCGAGCGAACCGAGGTGGGAGCCGCGCGAGTCGGCGGCTCGATCTACGTCGTCGGCGGCTTCGTCGAACCCTCTGAGACGACCGCCGCGGTCGAGCGCTACGACATCGGGCGCGATCGGTGGCGGCGCGTGAAGCCGATGCCGGTCGCGGTCAACCACCCGGCGGTCGCCTCCCACGGCGGTTTCCTCTACGTATACGGCGGCTACACCGACTCCACCTTCGGACCGGTCACCGCCGCACTGCAGCGCTTCGATCCCCGCAGCCGTCGGTGGGCGCTGTTGCCCTCCTCGCCGACGCCGCGGGCCGCGGCGGCGCTCGCCGTGTCCGGCGACGACCTCTACGCCGTCGGTGGCGTAGTCGGCGGGCAGGCGCTGAGCACGCTCGAGATCTACAACGTCGCCCGGCGCCGCTGGCGCACCGGGCCGCCGATGGGGGTGCCGCGCGAGCACATCGCCGCGGTGGCGACCGGCGATGGCGTCTACGTCTTCGGCGGGCGTTCCGGCGTCCTCGAACTGGACACGGTCGAGCGCTTCGACCCTCGCAGCGGCCGGTGGTCCCGCCTCCCATCCCTGCGCACCGCGCGCAGCGGCTTCGTCGCCGTCGCCATACAGGGCAAGCCCATCGTCTTCGGCGGCGAGGAGCTGACCCCGGGCGGGACGTCGATCGGCTCGGTCGAGATCTTCGACCCCGAGAGCCGTCGCTGGGAGTCGCTCCCCTCGATGCGCACCCCCCGCCACGGCCTCGGCGCCGCCGCGATGGGCCGCCGGATCTACGCCCTCGAGGGTGGCCCGACGCCGGGCTTTGACTTCTCCAGCGCGACCGAGTTCCTCGACCTGCCGAGCGGCAGGCTGCGGTAGGCACTAGAGCCTGATCCTCCTTGGCGACTGCCGTGCCGGCGCCAACGCTCAGGCAGCGATGCGCTCCTTCAGCATCTCCTTGCCCTGCTCAGCACCCTTGCGACTCGTCTCCTGCGCGCGACGGAAGAACTCGGCGAGGTCGGAGTCGCCCTCACGCTCCGCGTCCTCCACATAAGTGTCGAGCCTGAGAACGTTGCTGAGGCACTGCTCGGTGAACCAGATGACGTTGTAGTCCTTGTCCTTGGTGCCGGTGACCTGGCCGGTCTCCTGTGAACCCATGGCGTCGCTCCTTCGGTGGGGGTCGTCCCCCGCAGCTACCCCGGCGCTGCTCGGCAAAACGCTCACTAGGCGCGCTGGGCCCGCGGAACCTCTTCGGTGACGACAGCGTTGGTCAAGGATTTGATCTGGCGTTCGAGGAATTTCGCCATGCGTTCCTCCTCGCGCCGGATCCCTTTTGCCAGTTTCGCCGTCTCGCGATCGCCGACTTTCTCGGCGAGGGTCTCGATCGCCAGATAGGTGGCGATCTCCTCGTGCTCGTTGAAGTACTCGGTCTTGGCGTTCTTCAGCATTTTCTCGTTCTCGCCGCTGCCGCGGATCATGTGCAGCGGTCCCTTTGCGGCCGCCTGCACCTTGCCGATCAGCGTCTGCGTCATCTGCCCGCCGCCGCCGAGTTTCTTGATCCGGCGCTCGAGCCCTTTCGCATGCCGTTTCGTCTCGCGCAGGTGCTGCTGGAGCCGTTTCTTGTAGGGCGGCTTGGTCGTCATCGTGATGTGCGCCTCGAGGGCGGTTTCCAGTTCCTTCTCCTTGCCGTAGGCCTCGCTCAGGTACTGGACCAACTTCGCGTCACGCTCATTCAGCTCGCTCATCGCGCTCCCTTTTTTGTTCGGCTCGGTCCGGCCGGGGTACCCGAGTCCAGGCCGCATGAAACCGTCGTTTCGGGCCTGGCACGGCGGGTAAAAGTCGTTTCCACACCCCCACGCAAGGAGAACGAAATGGCTGAGTTGACGACGTTGGAGGAGAAGCTGGCAGAGGTCTTAGGCCTGGCGCAGGCGGCGCAGGGAGCGACCGAAAAGGTCGAGGGCCTGGTCGAGGACGAGGGCATCGCCGGAACGCTGCGGGAGATGCGCGAGGAGGCCGAGGAGACGGAGCGCCGCTGCACCGACCTGGCCGAGAACCGCAACGGCAAGAAGACGGCGATCCTCGAAAAGGCACAGGAGACCAAGGGCGAGGCGACCGAAATGATGTCGACCTACCTCGGTGGGGATTCCGACGGACTGGACGGCTTCGAGTTCCTCACCATGGCCGAGGCCGGCGAGGTCGGCCACTGGGCTGTGCTGGGGAAGCTGAACGAGTCCGCCGGGGAGGACGGCATCGCGGAGATCGTCGAGTGGGCCCTGCCGATCCAGGAACGACATTTCAGCAGCGCCAAGGACTGCTCGTTGCAACTCGCCGGCGAGAAGGACCCATACGAAGAGTCCTGACCCCGCGTAAGCGGACAGGACTCTCCCCCGCGGCCATGTCCACCGTGATCCTCGATATCGACGGGACCCTGGTCGACACCAACTACCACCATGCTCTGGCCTGGCACCGGGCGTTGCATGCGCACGGTCAGGCGGTGCCGATGTGGCGGGTGCACCGCCACATCGGCATGGGTGGCGACCAGATCGTCGGTGCCCTGATCGGCGAGGAGGCAGCCGCCGGGCTGGGAGACGAGATCCGTGCCGCCGAGGCTGACGCCTACGCGGAGCTGATCGGCGAAGTGGAGCCGATGAAGGGAGCACCCCAGCTGCTCCAGGACCTCCGCTCCGAGGGCTTCGCCGCGGTCCTCGCAAGCTCCGCCAAGCAGGAGGAGGTCAATCACTATCTGGACCTGCTCGAGGCAAGGGACCTGGTCGACGGGTGGACGACCGCGGCCGACGTCGAGCAGACCAAGCCCGCGGCAGACCTCGTCCACGCCGCCCTGGACAAGGCTCCCGGCGGCGGGCCGGCGCTGATGATCGGCGACTCGGTCTGGGACGTGAAGGCGGCGAGCGCCGCCGGCTTGCCGACGCTGGCGGTGCTGACCGGGGGGTTCTCCGAGGCCGAGCTGAGGGAGTCCGGAGCGGTCGAGGTGATCGAAGCGATCGACCAGATACGCGATGAGCCCCGGGACATCCTCTCCGGGTTGGCCGAGCGGCCTGCAGAAACGCCGGGTAGGTCGAGCTAGCCGATCGAGAGGCAGACCGCGGTCGCATCGTCGGAGAGGTCTCCCCCGCTCTTGGCGACCACGGCCCGCTGCACCTCGCGCACGGTGTCCGCCGCCGATCCGCGCTGCGAGCGCAGCGCCGCCTCGGCCACGCCCTTCTTCCCCCGGCCCGCCTGTCCCTCGCCAGGTTCGATCACGCCATCGGAGACGATCAGGAGACGATCGCCGGCGAGCAGCGTGCTCGAACGCTCGCCCGGCTTTGGCGTCGAGCGGGAGCCGAGGCCGTGGGTTGCTGGGAAAGGCAGCGCCTCGACTGACCCATCGTCGCGCAGGATCAGGGGCGCGACGTGCGCGCAATTGGCGACGTCCAGCCGATGCGTGGTGGGGTCCCAGCGAGCGATGATCGCCGCCATCTCAGCTCGCGGCCCGGGCATTTCGCGCAGCGTCTGGTGGATCACCATCAGCGCCTCGCCGATCGTGGCCCCACTGCGCCTGCTCGCGCGCAGGGCGCCGATGGCGACCGCGCTGCTCGCGGCGGAGCGGGTGCTGTCGCCGAGGCCATCGGCGACCGTGATCCAGACCCCGTCGGGGTTCTCCACCACGTCGAACCAATCGCCGGCAACCTCGTAGGTGGGCAGGACGTTGCCGGCGACTTCCGCGCCGGTGAGGCGCGCGATTCTCGGCGGCAGCAGGCTTTGCTGGATCTCCGCCGCGGCCCTCGGCTGCTTTCCCCTCTGGGCGCTGGCGAAGACGTCGGTATAGCGGTCCACGAGGGTCACCGCGGCGGCGGCCTGGCGCGCCAGCTCGGTCAGCGGCTCCCGCGGGTGGCCGAAGGCAACCAGGGCACCGATCGCGCGACCGCGCAGCCAGAGCGCGAACAGCTCGACCCCTCGGTACTCGGCCAGGCTGCGCCGAAGAGTGGCGATGCCGTCGGCATCGATCTCCGGCCCGATCGCGAACGGGGCCTCCATCTCCTCGCCCAGCCGCTTTGACCCCGCCATGTGCAGGAGGCGACTGCCGTCGATGTCCAGGACATACAGAGCGACCGGCACCTCGGCGATGCGCTGCGCCTCGGCGACCAGCTGCTCGGGCAGCAAGGCGGGCGGCACCGCGTCGAAGACGTGGATCGCGTCGAGGGCAAGGGGCCGCTGCCGACCGAGGTGGCCGGCGGGGAGGATTCCCTCGGCTCCCTCCGCACGTCGAACGGCGCCGTCCTCGGGCCGCCCATCAAGCTTCGCGATGAGCTGGTCGCGGTCCGCGAAACGCCGGTAGAGAGTCGAGCGCGAGACCCCTGCCGCGGAGGCGATGTCGGAAAGGGTCGCCGAAGGCGACTGCTCCAGCAAACGCTTCGCCGCCTCCAGGATGCGCTCGTCGTTGCGCAGGGCGTCGGCCCGTCGAAGGTCCCGCTGGTGGGTTTCATGGGCCCGCCTTGCGATCGGCTCGTCCTCCTGGGAAGGGAGAAGTGAAACAGGGTGTCCCTGCTCAGTGTGCCATTTGAACCAAGTCGAGCGAGTTAGACGTTTCGATCTCGCCGATCTGGAGAAAGGAGTTGCACACGGATTCGAGTCCGCGACTGAAGGAGCGCCGAATGGCTCAAACCAATGCAAGTCCCCCGCAGCGAGTGGGCGCGCCCGCCGAGGAGCGCTCGATCTCCGAGCTCCTGCAACAGCTGACCGAGCAAACGACCCGGCTTGCGCAGAAAGAGATCGAGCTGGCCAAGGCCGAGATGGCCGTCAAGGGCAAGCGACTCGGCATCGGCGCCGGAGCCTTCAGCACCGCCGGCCTCCTCGCCCTCTTCGCGCTCGGCGCCGTGACGGCCGCCGCGATCCTCGGCCTCGCAACCGCGGTGGACGATTGGCTTGCCGCGCTGATAGTGGCCGCCGCCTACCTGGTGGTCGCCGGGGTACTGGCCCTGTTCGGGCGCTCAAAGGTCCAGGCCGCGACGCCGCCTGTACCCGAGCAGGCAGCGGAGAGCATCGGAGAAGACGTGGAACGAACCAAGGAAAAGGCTAAGGAGGGAAGGGCATGAGCGCAGCGGAGAACAAGAGGTCGACGTCGGCGGCGGGCACCAAGGAGTCCCGCGACGCCGAGGAGATTCGCGAGGACATCGAGCAGACCCGCGAGGAGCTGGGTGACACCGTCGCCGCGGTGGCCGAGAAGACTGACGTGAAACAGCAGGCGCAGGTGAAGGTCGAGGAGTTGAAGGGCCAGGCGGAGGAAGGCGTCCAGCAGGCACAGCGCTTCGCCAAGGAGAACCCGTTGGCCTTCGCCGGCGTCTTCCTGGCCGGTCTGGTCTTCGGCAGGCTGACCTCGCGATGAACGGCGCCAACTCGCAAGAGGGCGGTGTGCGCCGCGACTACAGCCCTGGGGGCGCGGCCGCCGAGTCCGGTGTCTTCGCGACCCTGAAGCGCACCGCGACCGAGTTCATGGAGGACAACCTCACCGATTGGGCCGCCGCGCTCACCTACTACGGCCTGCTCGCCCTCTTCCCCGCTCTGATCGCGATGGTTTCCCTGATCGGGCTGGTCGGCGATCCCAAAAGCACGACTGACACCCTGACCGAAATCATCACCTCGATCGGGCCGCAATCCGCGGCGGAAACCTTCTCCGGCCCGATCGAATCGATCACCTCCAACCGGAGCGCCGCGGGCTTCGCCTTCGTCGCGGGGTTGGCGGTGGCGCTGTGGTCGGCCTCCGGCTACGTCGGCGCCTTCATGCGCGCCTCCAACGTGATCTACGAGACGCCTGAGGGTCGGCCGTTTTGGAAGCTGCGGCCGCTGCAGCTCGCGGTGACCCTGGCGATGATCGTCCTGATGACGGTCCTGGCGCTGGCCCTGGTTCTGACCGGGCCGGTGGTCGAGGCGGTGGCGGACCCGATCGGGCTCGGCGACACGGCGGTCACCATCTGGAACATCGCCAAGTGGCCGGCGATGGTGGCGCTCTTCCTGCTGATGATCGCGGTCCTCTACTACGCCTCCCCGAACGTGAAGCTGCGCGGCTTCAAATGGGTAACGCCGGGAAGTCTGGTGGCGATCGTGGTTTGGGCGGTCGCCTCCGCCGCCTTCGCCTTCTACGTCGCCAACTTCGGCTCCTACGACAAGACGTACGGGACCCTCGGCGGGCTGGTGGCTCTGCTGGTCTGGTTTTGGATCACCAACCTGGCGATCCTCTTCGGCCACCAGCTGAACGCCGAGCGCGAGCGCAGCCTCGAGATCGAAGAGGGCCGTCCAAGGGCGGAGCGCGAGATCCAGCTGGAGCCGCGCAGCGAGCCCAAGGAACAGAAGACCACCTAGCCGAGCCGACTCCAGGAGGAGCCGAAGATGAAGTTCGTATTCACCCCAATCAGCCTTCTCCTCGGCCTGGCCGCTGGCCTGGTGGGGAAGAAGATCTTCGAACAGCTCTGGGGCCTGGTCGACGACGAGGAGCCGCCGCGGCCCGAGCACAGGGAATTCTCGTGGCCGAAGCTGATCGCGGCGCTGCTCGTGGAGGGCGCGATCTTCCGCCTGGTCAAAGGCCTCACCGACCACGGCACCCGGCGTACCTTTGCCAAGGCGACCGGCTCATGGCCGGGCGAGGAAAGACCTGAGCCGGAGTGATCGAGCGCAGGCTCCTGGCCATCTATCTCAACGACCACCTCGCGGGTTCGACGGGTGGGGTCGAGCTGGCACGGCGGGCCCGGTCGAGCAATCGCGGCACCAGGTGGGGGAAGGATCTGGAGAGGATCTGCGCCGAAATCGAAGCTGACCGCGAGACGCTCGAAGCTGTGATGGCGCACCTCGGGGTCAAGCGCAACACCGCCAAGGTCACCGGGGCCTGGGCCGCCGAGAAGCTCGGCCGCCTCAAGCTGAACGGCCGCCTGAGGGGCTACTCGCCGCTGAGCCGGCTGCTCGAGCTGGAAATGCTCCACATCGGGATCACCGGGAAGCTCGAGCTGTGGCAGGCACTGCAGCAGACGTTGGAACCCAAGCTCGCACGGTTCGACCTCGCCGCTCAGATCGAGCGGGCCGAGTCCCAGCGCCAGGCCGTGGAGCGCTTGCGCCTCGATGCGGCGGCGGAGGCCCTTGCGGAGGAGGCCGGTCGACCCATCTAGGCTTGGTGCGGTGAATGGTTTCCCGCATCCCACCCTCCCCCCTGGACTGATCCCGTGGCCAGCCCGGTGAGTCGAGTGCTTTCGGGTTCGCAGCTCGAAACGCTTGCCGAGCATGGTGAGGAGCGCACCGCCGCCCTTGGCGAGACGCTGTTTGAGATCGGCGACGAGACCTACCCGTTCATCGCGATCCTCGAGGGGGAGGCCGCGGTGCTAGACGGCGCCGGCAAAGAGGTTGTCCGCCACGGCGCCTTGGGCTTCCTCGGAGAGATGAATCTGCTCTCCGGGCAAACCGTCTTCCTCACCGCAGTCGTCACCGAGCCGATGCGCTACATCGCTGTCGATCGCGAGGTGCTCCGGCAGCTCCTCTTCGAGGACGGCTCGCTCTCCGACCTCCTCCTGCCCGCGTTCGTGCAGCGGCGCGAGCTGCTGCAGCAGCGCCAAGGGGTCGGGATCGAGATCGTCGGACCGCGTGAGTCGGCGGAGACGCGCCGCCTGCTCGACTTCGCCAGGAGCATGCGGCTTCCCCACACGTGGCTCGACCCCGCGGAGAACGAGGAGACGGGGGCCATGGTCGAGGCACTCGACCCGGCCGAGATCCCGCTCGTGCGGCTTCCCGGCGGTGCGGAGCTGCGGCGGCCGAGCAACGGTGAGCTCTCGCGAGCGCTGGGGATCGGCCTCGAGCTCGGCCAGCGCGAGGAGGTCGACCTTGTCGTCCTCGGCGGTGGACCGGCCGGCCTCGGCGCCGCGGTCTACGGCGCTTCAGAGGGCCTGGACACGCTGTTGATAGAGCGGACCGTCCTCGGTGGCCAGGCCGGCGCCTCGCGCAGGATCGAGAACTACCTCGGCTTCCCGGCGGGCATCAGCGGCACCGAACTGACCAGTCGCGCGGTCACCCAGGCGCGAAAGTTCGGCGCCCGCACGGCAACGCCCTACAGCGCCCGCGCGCTCAAGCCTGGCACCGACCGCCATCTCGTCGAACTCGACGAGGGCAACGAGATCGCGGCGCGGGCGGTCCTGCTCGCCACCGGCGCCGAATACCGGCGCCTGCCAGTAGCTGACCTCGACCGGTACGAGGGAATCAGCGTCTTCTACGCCGCCGGACCGCCCGAGGCCCAGCTCTGCGGCGGGCAGCGGGTCGGGGTGATCGGTGGCGGCAACTCGGCGGCCCAGGCCGCCGTCTGGCTCGCCCGGGGCGGCGCGCTCGTCACCCTCCTGCACCGCCGTGCGGATCTCGCCGAGACGATGTCGCACTACCTGATCGAAGAGCTGGAGCGCTACGGGGTCGCGGTCCGCGACCGCAGCGAAGTCGGCGAGCTGCACGGTGAGGAGGGACACCTCGAGGCCGTCACCCTCACCGACGGCACGCGGCTGCCGCTCTCCTTCCTGTTCCTCTTCCTCGGTGCTTCCCCATGCACCGACTGGCTCGGCGATGTAGTCGCCCGAAACCCCAAGGGGTTTGTCCTCACCGGCCACGAAGCAGGTGCGGAGGGTCTGCTCGAAACCAGCGTCCCGGGCGTCTACGCGGCCGGCGATGTGCGCGCCGGGTCGATCAAGCGCTGCGCGACGGCGGTCGGCGAGGGCGCAACGGTCGTTCGTTTCGTCCACGAGCGGCTGTCGCCCGCGGACGCTCCCGCCATCTAGGCCCACCTCACCCGAGCAGCTCGTCGAGGGTGCTGTGGCTGATCACCGACCGTGGCTGTTCGGCGACCACGTCGGAGTCCGGGCGCGCCTGCTCGTCGCGCCTCTTGATCAGCAGCCACTGCGGCTTCTCGCCTGGGCGGGTGCGCTGCAGGGCGAAGCCGCCGCGCAGCTTCTCCCCGTGGAGGACGAAGACGGCATGGCCGCAGTCGAGCGCCTCCGGCCAGGCCACCCGGCCACCCTGCTCGTAGCGACCGCGATCCCAGACGATCACCCCGCCATCTCCGGTGGACCCCTCGAAGTCGTTGTGGGCGGTCTCGTGGTCCTCCA
This sequence comes from uncultured Actinomycetes bacterium, assembly GCA_963832155.1. Lineage (GTDB taxonomy): Bacteria > Actinomycetota > Thermoleophilia > Solirubrobacterales > 70-9 > VAYN01. The sequence goes on along the minus strand of CAWHTB010000002.1, from coordinate 1,411,854 downwards.
CCTCTATGGCGAGGCGCTTGACGGCGGGATCCATCGAGGGCCCCTTCGGCACTGCCCACGAGCGCATCACTCCACCGACCTCCAGTCGGAGATCGAAGTGATGGGCGGTCGCGGCATGCTCCTGGACGACGAAGGCACCGGCGCTGACGCCCCGGATCGCGAACTGCTCATGGCCCTCGACCGAGACGTGCTCGACCCCGACCTCGGCAACACGTGCCGCCGACGGGCCGTCCCGGAGGAACGCCACCAGCTCCTCGACCGCCGCCTCGGGTCCCTCGGCATGGATGAGCACACTCCCGTCCTCTTCGTTGCGTATCCAGCCCATCGCACCAAGCCGCCGCGCCTCCCGCACCGTCATCTCGCGAAACCCCACTCCCTGCACCTCGCCGCGCACGACCGCACGCACCGCGGTCGCGTCCGTGTTGGCCCGGTCGGTCGAAGGTTTCGGCATCGAGCTGAATTATCGCCGGGTACGCTGGCCTTCATATGGTGAGCGCTGAGGAAATCGGAGAGGTTGGCGTCTTCGCGAACTCGCCACCGCCGAGCGCGAGCGGCTTTCTCGTGTGGTGGCGGACCTGAGCCTGGTGCCGTGCGAGTACGCAGCGGACGAGGGCGACGAGCGGGCGATCTTCGCCGCGCTCGCGGGCCGGATCGAGGCGGTCAAGTCCGTCGACGGGGTCGAGCACGTGATCGGCGAGCGTCACCCGGAGGATCTTCGGTGAGGTGCGATTGTGCTCGGGACGGTGTTCCCGGTCGCGCGGCGGTGAAGTCGCGCGTGATGCGAATCGAGGCCCACGACTACCACGCGGTCGCGGCCGTGGTGCCGGACGTCGGCAAGGAGATCGGCAGGCTCGCGGGCCACCGGATCGGCGGCTCGCGCGGGCCTGGAGGCCATCGCGGCCGACCCGCCGCCGCCGCGCGCGATCGTGGTCGGGCACCGCTGGGACGCGTCCTGCGCCGAGCTGCGCCGCTTCCTCGACCGCAACCAGATCACCTTCAAGTGGCTCACGCCCGAGACTCCCGACGCGGCCGAGCAGTGGGGCGGCGCCCTGCCCGCCGAGGAGGACTGGCCGGCGATCCGGGTCGTCGACGGCAAGACCGTCGTCCGGCCCCAGCTGCGCAGGGTGGCCGAGCTGCTCGGGGTCAACACCGAGCCGGGCGCCGCCGAGTACGACACGGTGATCGTCGGCGCCGGCCCGGCCGGGCTGGCCGCGGCCGTGTACGGGGCGTCGGAGGGCCTGCGCACGATCGTGGTCGAGCGCGAGGCGCCCGGCGGCCAGGCCGGCACCTCCTCCCGGATCGAGAACTACCTCGGCTTCCCCTCGGGCGTCTCCGGCGACGAGCTGGCGAGCCGCGCGCTGCGGCAGGCGCGGAGGCTGGGCGCCGAGATCCTCGTCACCCGGTCGATCACCCGGATCGACGCCGCGAATCGCGAGCTGCACCTCGACGCCGGTGACGTCCTGCGCGCGCGGACGATCATCCTCGCCTGCGGAGTCGACCTGGCGGCACCTGCCGATCGAGGGCTTCGACCGCCTCGCCGGCAAGGGCATCTCCTACGGCGCGGCGCGCAGCGAAGCGCCGAACACGCACGGCCTCGACGTCCACATCGTCGGCGCCGGCAACTCGGCCGGGCAGGCGGCGCTGTTCTTCTCCGCCCACGCGCAGAGCGTGACGATCCTCTGCCGCGGCGACAGGCTCGAGAAGAGCATGTCGCGCTACCTGATCGACCAGCTCGCGACCCGGTCGAACATCGAGGTGATGTTCGGGACCGAAGTGGCGGCCGTCGCACGGCGACGACTCGCTCGAGGCGATCGACGTCCGCAACTCCGCGACGGGCGAGACGACCCAGCTCGAGTCGGGCGGGCTCTTCATCTTCATCGGCGCCGACGCGGAGACGGCCTGGCTCCCGCCCGAGATCGCGCTCGACCACCGCGGCTACGTGCTCACCGGCCCCGACATGCGCGCCGCCGGACCGCTGGACCTCGACCGCGACCCCTACCTCCTGGAGACCAGCGTCCCCGGCATCTTCGCCTGCGGCGACGTCCGCTTCGGCCCGGTCAAGCGCGTCGCCGCCGCCGTCGGCGAGGGCAGCATGGCGATCGCCTTCGTCCACCAGTACCTCAAGGAACTGGACCTCGTCGACGGCAGCCGCCGCCAGGTTGCCGAGCCCACCGCATCGCCTGGTAGCGCCTAGCCAACGGAGTCAAATAGCGAGGTGTAGACTCCTGAATACTAGATTCAGATACGGAAATTCTGTATCCGATTTCGCTATCAGAGGAGATGAAACGTTGCCAAGCGAGTGGACGATCAGGCCCGGAACGAGCATTGAAAGAAGGACGCTGCAGGCCGAGTACGGCGGTCGCACCCAGGGCGGAATTGGGCCCTCGCGGAAAAGCCCCAACGTCCTGATCTTCTCGGATCCAATTGCCGGGGAGCCGCACGGTTACTACGACGGCTGGCAGAACGACGGCTGCTTTCACTACACCGGTGAGGGGCAGCGTGGGGACCAGCAGATGAAATCCGGAAACGCGTCCATCCTTAACCACGAGGCAGAGCGTCGAGCCTTAAGGGTCTTCGAAGGCGCCCGCGGGAGCGTCGTCTACGTCGACGAGTTTGAGCTCGACAAGACGAAACCCTTCTACCGGACCGATGCACCTGAGACCGGTGACGGACCCTTGCGCGAGGTCATCGTCTTTCGCATGCGGCCGAGAACCATTGAGCCGGGTAAACCAAGTACGAAACTTGCCACCGTCCTCGCCGGACCAGCAACCGTGGATGTTCCGGTCGAACAGCAACAAACGGAGCGCGCCTACGTAGCACCGAGTCATCAGCCGTACGAGGCTGAGCGCCGAGAGCAGCGGCTTGTTCTTGAGCTCGAGGCTCATCTGCGCCGGCAAAATCACGAGGTTTCCCGAAAGCGAATTCTCCCCGCAGGGGAGGCCCGCCCCCTCTTCACCGATCTTTATGACGCCACGACCGGGACCCTTATCGAGGCGAAGGGCAGCACGGAGCGCAACTCAATCAGGATGGCGATCGGCCAACTGGCCGACTACAAGCGATTTGTTGATAGTGGCAAGCCAGCCCACCTAGCCATCTTGCTGCCATCGAAGCCGCGCCAAGACCTCCAACAGCTGCTCGAAAGTCAGGGCATTGAGTTGATCTATCCCAGCCCGGATGGCTTTGTTGATTCAGCGGGTGGGATGCTCGTGTCCAACGGAGCATAGAAATGCAGATCACAGAGCTGGAACCGGCGTCAGCAGCGCCCGCCCCGCGAATCCCACCGTACGGTCATTGACGGCTTCGTAGCTCTCGCGTAAAGGCGGAAGCGAGCGCAGGGACCAGATCACTTCGGCGCCGACCCAGGCAGCGTCGCGGGCCCGTTCCACATTCCAGACAGCGACCACGTCGTCGAGCGAACCGAACTCACGGTCGAGCTCCTTCAGCAGGCCGGTCATCATCCAGACCTTCATCTTCTTCTCCACCTCTGCGATCAGCCCGTTGATCGACTCGTAGTCGGTGTGTTCTGGGCTGTCGTCACTAGGCTCGGTCTCACGTGCCGCGCAGGCATCACAGACGGCAAGCGCGAGGTCGTGATTGATGTGGGCGTTCATGCCGGCGAGGGCAAATTGGACGGGGGCGACACCGGTCTCGAAACGGGATTCGAACAACGGCTTCCAGGCGTGGAAGGGGTAGTCGGCGGCAATGACTTTCCCGCGCCGGCGGCGTCGAGCGCCGCGAAGTAGCGGCGGGCAAAGACCACGTCAAGCGCCTCGAGGTAGCCCGGCGCATCGAAGTGCCTCCCCACCATCGCCGTCTCCACCTGTTGCGTCATTTCGAGGTAGAGCCTGTTGAACCACTTGACACCGTCGCTCGGCGGCAGTGCCGCGTCGATCGCGGTCAGACGCGTGAGCACATCCGCCACCGTCTTCACCGAGTCGGCCATCGCCGCCGCTAGTCCGCCAGGTCATCGAGTCGCATCCCCATACGGCGAAACATATAAACAAATGAGGAATCCTTGACCGTGTCGGAGGGACGATCGCTTATCAGAGCGGCTTGCCCCCGGCTAGCGAGGCTGCTGCGTCCCCAGCCACGGCTAAGCTCGATTCTTGCCTACTAGTGCCCTCAACAGCTCCCATGGATAGCCCCTCGACCCGCCCTAGCGTCGACGTCTTCATTGCCTGCGCGAAAGCGAGGGATGCCTCCGTGCTGATCCGCAAGGTCAGCAAATCCGATAAGGAGTTCCACTTTCAAAACGGGTCGAAGCCCGGATCGACGATGCCGGTCTGAGCCACGATTCTGCCGGCCGCAACAGCTATCCCGACTTCACCCTTGTCCACCATCCCGAGGGCTATGAGGTCAAGGGACTCGCCTTCCCTGGTCGCGAGGCTACCTACGATGCGAATAGCCGACTCCCCGGCGGCATGCACAACGGGCGCTCCGTCTTCTATGTCTTCGGCCGCTATCCGGCTCAATTCAGCGAGCCGGAGTATCCGGTTATCGACCTCGTCATCTGCCACGGCGACTTCTTGAACGCCAACCACGACTACGAGCACAAGAACCGTAGTTTTCGTGGATTTGGCTCCTACGGCGACCTTCTCGTTCGTGACCGCAAGATGTATGTAGCACCGACGCCATTTGCTCTAACTAGCGGGACGACTGGGAACGCGACGCTGATCACGCCGGACGACCTGAGCACCGACGAACGCCTAGAGAAAGTAGGGGAGCTGACCCGCACCGAGGCCGAGCAGCTCGTCGTTGGTTACACGTTTGACCTCCGCGATAACACTCTTACTGCCGAGCATGCTCCCAATCCCTCGGCGGGGAGAGAACACAGGTTCCTCGCATATCGAATAAAGGATGCAGCAGCCTCAGGCAAGGTGACCATGAAGGGCGCCGAGGTCGTCGAGCAGGAACTTGAGGAGGAGGTCACATGAGCCTGCTTGAAGCGACGCTCCTCGGGTCCGAGGCAGAGGTTGCGGTCGTACCGCCGCCCACCACCAGCGCGCTAGAGAACGGGTTTCCAGCGGCCGAGATCAGCTGCATCGCCGAGAACGAGTCGTGGCGGAAGGAGGTTCACCGTCCGGCGACCGCAACGCACAAGTGGTGGGCAAAGCGTCTCGGCAGCGTCTTTCGTGCCATCCTCGCCGCCGCCGTCACCGACTCAGAGCAGGCTGCCCTTGATGCCTACTCCGGCGCGGTTGACCTCAGTGGTTTGACCGTGCTCGACCCCTTTTCCGGCTCAGGCACGACGTTGGTAGAGGCAACCAAGCTCGGAGCCCGGCCACTCGCCTTCGACATCAATCCCGTCGCCACCTTGGTCGAGCGGCAGGCCATTGCGTGTTGGGATCCCGCCGAGCTTAGGCGCGGCTTCCTCGGTATTGAAGCCGCCTGTCGGGAGGAGATCGACCGCCTGCACCGCACCGAATCCGGTGAGACGGTGCTCTACTACTTCTGGGTCGCCGTGGCCGATTGCCCGGACTGCAGCGAGACAACGCGGCTGTTCTCCTCACAGGTCTTCGCCCAGCACGCTTACCCGCGCAGGCACCCCGCAGCCCATGCCGTGTGCCCAATCTGTCTCGATGTAGTTTCGACCCAGTTTGATTTCGATACCACTTCTTGTGCCCATGGCCATACTTTCGCTCGGGATGGGACTGTTGCACGGGGGGTGATGAACTGTCCCAACGGTCACGCCCACTCGATCATCGACGCACTCGACGGCAAGGCACCACGCCACCAGATTTACGCGAAGCTCGTCTTAGGTGCCAATGGCGTAAAGCGCTACGAGCCAATCGTCGATTTCGACCGTGGGCTGTATGCCGAAGCGGGACACTTACTTGCGGAACACGAGGCCGAGTTGCTCGCTCCAGTGGGGAACCTTGAGTCGGGGGAGAACACTAGGCAGGCAATGCGATGGGGTTACGGGGAATGGCGTCAGTTCTTCAATGACCGCCAGCTCTACTCGCTCGGCCTGATCGGGGCAGCAGTGAGGGACCTTGACTGCGGAGCCGCCGAGCGGGAGGCGCTGGCGGCACTTTTCTCGGGCACCCTTGAGTTCAACAACCTCTTCTGTTCGTTCAAGGGCGAGGGAACCGGTGCCGTACGCCATATGTTCAGCCACCACGTCCTTAAGCCCGAGCGCACTCCGCTCGAGGCTCACCCTTGGGGCACGCCGGCCTCCTCCGGCTCTTTCTCGACGTTGTTTGAGCGACGACTGCTACGAGCCCACAAGTACAAGGCCCGACCCCAGGATCAGGTCCTAACCGAAGGCGAGTTGGAGAGGGTCGCTGGACTCTCCCTGCCCGCTCCAGCGAGAGATCGCAGAGTCCTGGCAACAATTCTCCGCCGAGCCCGGCAACGCCTATGTGCGGACGTTCGATGCCTCCGACACTGACTTGCCCGAGTGCTCGATCGATCTCATCATCACGGATCCCCCATATATGGACAATGTCCACTACTCCGAGTCGACCGACTTCTTCCACGCCTGGCTCCGAGAGCTTCGACCGTATGACTCCTATCCGACCGAGGCGCCCTCGACTCGAGCCAGCGGCGAGGTCCAGAGCCCTTCACCTGAGGGCTTCGGCCGCGCGATCGGAGCCGTCTGGAACGAGTGTCATCGCGTCTTGAAAGACGGGGGGCTACTTGCCTTTACGTTCCACCAAGCCCGCGTAGGCGGGTGGGGGGCGCTCGTCTCTGCCCTGGCTGACGCTGGCTTTCGCGTAACCGCGATCCAGCCGATCAAGGGAGAGATGTCAACCAGTTCGACCAAGCACGGCAGGGAGCCGTCTAACCTCGATTCGATCGTTGTCTGCCGCAAGGCATGGGAGGTCTCGGCGCCGGGCTAAGTCTACCCTCGAAGCGGCGGGCTTGAGGCGGAGCGCAAACTGGCAGTGCTTCGCGAGGCCGGGGTAAAAGTCGGTGCCGGCGATGTCCGCTCAGTCGTGCGTGGTCATGTGCTCGCGACCTATACCGCTATGCCAGCGAATGCCGGTTTGGGTGGACTGGTTTCGCAGGCGGGCAGTAGCGGCGGCAGCCGTGGCGCGCCAGCTTGAGAACGAAATAAAATTGCTTGATTTTTAGCCCTGTTCGGCTCCGTCGCATCACCGCCTATCCGCTCCCGTTTAGGCGATAGCTGCCTGAGGGGAGCGGCACTTTGGGTCCCCGATTCAACCGACTACCCAACACAAACCCGCCCCATTTCCAGCAACTTCAAGAGGGGTGGACGACGGGACTCGAACCCGCGACTGCCTGGATCACAAGCAAGATGAAGAGCGACGCTGCTCCTCGCAGAACCTGTCGTTTTGCAGGAACTTCAGATCGACACCGATTGCGACTCATCCCGGCCGATATGCGGGGATATGCGGGGATACGTCGGCGAGTCAGGCACAAATGAAGATTTGTGCCTGAACGGCGGGGGCCGGTTTGAAACTTCCCCCAGACCACGCACCCTACGCAGCAGGCTGAAATCCATTCGCCGTCACGAACAGTCTGTCCTCGGGACCCGGCCGCAGAATCAGCATCTCGGCAGGCCGCTCGCTCGTGTACTCGGCAAACGCGCGCATTGAGGACGCGGGCATTCCCCGCCGGACGGGCAAGGACTACTCGCGGTCCACGGCCGGAAACGGCCCGCTCGGCCTCTAGTAGGGGGCGTTGAAGGCGCTGGACTCGGCGATCACGGGTGCAGCGCCGGGCAAGAGCCAAACGCTTGACCCCATGGCGACGATCCTCGCAGTCGGATTTACCCTTTTTGGCGATGCTTTCCGGTCTTCCCAATCAACCGGCCCTATTCATGGGCAGAGAACAGGAGCTCAGCGCGCTTGCGTCTCACCTCCTGTCCGAGTCGAGGCCCGATGCCGCCGGGCAGGCCCTCGTGCAAGGTCCCGTCGGCGTTGGAAAGACGGCCCTGGTCACGGAGTTCACCAATAAGCACGTGACGGAGTACCCCGGGGGAATTCACTACCTACCCTCGTTCTCGACCGAATTCGATACGCCGGACGATGCAATGCGCGCCGCTGAGATCACCGCGGACCACTTCAAGTCGCGAGGCCGGCGCGCTGGTCGTGATCGAGGAGGCGATTCAAGGCGATCCGCGCGGGGTCGGCACCCTTGTGCAGACGCTTCGGCGCAAACGCCCTCGGGGACAGGTCATCCTCACCAGCCAGATCCCGCTCGTGATGCCGGAGGACTGGCTGACCCTGTCGCTAGGGGGACTCCCCAACGCGGACCTCGGAATCCTCTTGGAGCATCCGGGCCTCGACGGCGAGGACCTCCAGATGCTCCTGTCCCACGTCGACGGCAATCCCCGTCTGGCGAAGACGATCGCCAACCTGGCGCTGCAGGGAGCGGGAGTAGGAGCAGCTTCTGGCCCGGCTTGGACCGGCGACCTTCCCCGGAGCTACTCGGACCCGACGGCCGCCCCCTGGACCCCAGCAGCCCGCCGCCGGAGTCGGTGGACGCGCGCCTACGAGCGATGAACGTCGACCTCCTCGAGCTCGTCAAGGGGGACCCCGACCGCGTGCACGCGCTTTCCTCCCGGCAGTTCGAGGAATTTGTTGCTGCCCCTCTACGAGAAACACGGATTCGAGGTCGAGCTGACCCCTCCCTCGGGAGACGGCGGTCTCGACCTCTACGCCGTCCGCTACGAGTCATACGGCAAGGTCCTGACGATCGTCGAGTGCAAACGAAACGCCCCGGATCGCCCAGTCGGCGTCGAACTGGTCCGGTCTCTCTACGGAGCTGTAGAAGACAAGGGGGCTAGCATCGGAGTCTTGGCCACCTCTTCCTCCTTTACCGCTGGCGCCAAGAGCCTGCAGGAAAAGCACAAATTCCGTCTTGCCTTGCAGGACTGGTTCAGGTTGCAGGACATGCTCGGCGTGGACCACAGCGCTCCCTGAGTGGACCGAAAATCCCAATCAAGGGCAGGGTAGTCGCAACAAGTGGGCCGACGACAGAATCGGCGCAAGCAAACAAAGAGAGCGGCGCGACACTGGCCTTCACGCCGAAATTCAAAATGCAGACACTGCGACTCGGTGGCTTCTCCGCCGATTTTCAGGCACTCCTTACATCGACGATGGCCGAGGGCGGTAACCCGATCGCGCTTACAACAACCACATAGCTCTGTGGCGCGTATAGCTCTCAGTTCAGAGCGATAGCAGGCACCGGGCCGGGCCAAGTGGCCGGCCCAGTGTAGGTATCAAGGTGGCCGAAAGATGCTACGGCTTGCGTTAGCGCAATACCTCCGCTCCACGATTCTTGCAAAGAAGATGGATGCCGACTAAGAATCGCGTGCCGTTCGGCTTTCCGTTCTGAACCTGCCGCTTGCAGCACTCCGCCCGTCTCGCTGAGAGCCGCTTCGTCCCTTGCCTTCTATTGGAGCTCCAAGGGCTAGGTGACCGAGTAGCGTCAAGCACAACCGCCCCTCGCGCGAAGTGGGAGCGTGAAGCTGGGCCCAGACTTGGCCCCTTACTGGGTGTCATAGGCCGAAAGAGGCCCTTGTACGGAAAGCCCGAGAATTGACCATTTGCGCAGGTCCAAGCGCTCTGCCTCAAGTAGGCCCTCTCCCAAAACCAGCTCCCACAGACGGACAGTAAGGGCCAGACCATCTGGTCCGGCCCTGAATCCCACAGACTTCAACGCAGTCTCCACCCGGGGTAGCTGTTTATGTAGTTGTTGTAAGCGCCACCGGGTTTCCTCCGCCTGACATGGTGACTGTCGTAGAGCCTGAGATTTCGACGGAGTTGCCTGCCCATTTCAGGGTTTCTTTGGTCATCGCGTTGGTGAACACGTATGTAGCGCCGCCGTGTTTTTCGGTCGGTTTCGGAGTGCCTGTCCCGATCGCGATTCCGGTGATTTTACTAGTGCCTGCGAAGACGCAATTTGCAATAGTGATTTCCTCGAACGTTTCCCCTGCCGCCGGTTTGAATTCGAGACCCATCTCGTTTTTGCCCGCGCCGAGACCTTCGACGCCTTCGACGTTGGATTTGAGCGTAATGGGTTGTTTAACTTCACAGCCGAAGCCAGCCGGTTTGTTCACCGTACAGGAGGTGTAGTTGATCGTCACCGTACCCGTCACCTTGTGTTGTTTGACCACCGGTTCAGAGTTCGTGAGCGATCCTTCTCCGCTCGTGGTTTGACAGGTGATTTCGTGTTTCACTCCAAACACGGTGCCTTTGATGATCGTGGGAGCAGCTTCTTTTGTTCCGTTCTGGGTGCCGGCGTTGGTGACGCTGACGGTTGTTTTAGTCCCGCCCGCGATTGCTTCGTGCCCGAAGGAACCTTTGCCTTTTTCGACTTTTTCGTCGCAGTGTTCATCTAGGAAATCCAGGTCGCCTTTGCCTTTGACGCATGTCACGGTTGTTGTGTTTACGGCCACCGCCGCCGAAGCGCTCTGGGCCGCAAAGGCACAGATGAGGAGCGCCGAAAGCAGCGAGACGCAAGCAGTTCTGGGAATAGTCATATGGACAATCTCCTTCAGGGTTCTAATCTGAGGACGGGAGTGGCCCCAGACACCCATGCTGGAGGTAGGAGGTCGGGCCGTCAACTAATGCAGCAGAATGTTTTCTATCTCTCGGCGATACACAGTTGAGTATGTATCTAGAGAGAATCGATCGACGAGGCAAGGGGCCAGTTCAGGCAACGCGTTCTGGACCCAGCTCGAATCTGCCAAGTGCGGTCCGTCGGCTGGGTAAGGTTGATCAGTGGCGGTGCTGCTGGACATCGTGTCCTCCTCGCAGTAGGGCACCGAAGCGTCGCCTTCATCGCGTGGCGGCGAGTACCGTTTGGCAAGGTGCCGAAGGTCTGTTCTTCGGTGCCGCGGCCCTTCGGGCCGCCACGCTCGTCGGGTGCTTCCGGCGCCCGGCGGGTCGTGAAACTTCTTTTCGCGACGGTAGCTCTGCCGGCGCCGGGGAGCGAGGCGGAATCGGCCGCACAAAGGGACGATTTGTGCCTGAACGAGCGGGGCGCCGATTAATGCGTAGCCCACCTCAGGGCCTCGCACGCTACGCAGCAGGCTGAGATCCGTTCGCCGTCACTCTAGGGTTCTTCCGCCACCAGGGCATCCACCTTCCACTCACCGTCGACCCTTTCCATCGGCATCGCGTAATCCTTCCTTCGGTGCCGTGATACAGGGCATAGCCGCGCTTGCCCGGCTACCGCCCGGCTTCAGGAAGGTCTTGCTCGCTTCCGAGTCGCGGCGTCGGAGTCCGTGCCCCCACAGGCCGCCACGATCAGCGCCGCTATGACCGCGGCCGCCAGCACCCTTCGATTCTCCCTGCGAAATCCACGATCCCTGGGACTTAGCGTTTCTTCTTCGGGCAGCTGGTCGCGATCTTCTTGTCGAAATCGCGTGCCTTGTTGTTGTGGGCGGTCATCTTCACGGTGGCGATGTTGGGCACCTTGCAGAGGTTGGCCGAGTTGACGAAGGCCCCGCGTTTGCCTCCCCGAAGTTTCGATGATCACTTTGGAGACGGGGGCGTCGGGGTTCTGGGCAAAGGTGGGTGCGCACCCGCGACTGTTCAGAGCCTTTTTTGCTGATCGAGTCGAGGAAGCCGACCAGGACAAAGTGGACCTGGCCCTTTAAGTCGGCGACGACGTCGGGCAGTTGCGCACCCCGCCGTTAGCGCGGAAGTAGAGCTTGCCGGTGAGCGGTTTATCCAGCAGCGGCGTAAAGGCCTTGACCGTCCCCAGTTCTGAGATCGGCGGGCATTTTTCTTCGGCGAATTGGGGCCGGGTGCAGGGATTGCCGACGTGGTTTTGGTCGATGAACTGGGTCGAGGGCAAGGTGACCGAGGTGCGGCCGAGGTTGGCCTGCCCTTCAGCACGGGTCAGCACCGCCCGCAGCGCTGGGTGGGCCCGGCGCTGGGTTGAGCCCTTCCCCTGCAGGCGCAAGGCGAGTCCCTCGGGGTGAAGTCGAGGCCCCTGCAACCGCCCACCTGGAAGCGGTTGGAGAGGAATGCCGTCGGCCGAGGCTCGAGAGCGCGTCTACCCCGAGTGACATCGGGTCGCAGTTGGTCGGGTTGAGGGTGAAGCGCGCGCGGTCGATGTTGACCGCGACGCTCTGACGTCCAGAGGTATGCCCTCGAGGATCGTCGGGATCGGGTCGCTTTTGACCGTGATCCGGGCGGTCTTGGGATCGACGTAGGCGGCCGCTCTGACCAGGACCGTGCCGAGGTCGAAGGGACCTGCCACCGCGGGGGTGATGAACGCGAAGGAGAGCGGGGCGCCTTTGTAGGGGCCGGCGAGGTAGGCCTTGCCGGACGTAGAGGGGCGCCCGAGCCTGCGCCGACGTGACCGTGCCGACCTCGCTTGCGGCGGGACAGGAGGGGCTTGCTTCTCGAGCGCGCCGTCTCCGGATTGCGCGGGCGCCGCGGCCTGCCAACTGCGGCATCGGAGCACTGCTCGACCCCGGCCAGCTTGCCGGTCAGGCCGGGCGGCAGCGTGGCGCTCACCGCGCCGAGGCGCTGGGAGCCGTTCTCGCGGCTGAGCTTCAAGACGAAGGGCGACCAGCGCCGGCGAGCGGGTTGTCGTGCCCGCTTCGAGGGCGGGCTGTTGGGCATCTGCGCTTCGGTGGGCGCAGGCGCCGCCCCCCGGGCCGGTGGTGATCTGGAAGGAGTCGGTGCGCAAGGCGTCTTGCCTTCGGGGCGGTCCACGGGGTTAGCTTTGCGGCGGTGGTGTAGGTGCCGCAGGTTGGCGGGGTGGTCAGCGAGGCCCCCGGGCCGCCGAAGAAGTCGAAGTCGAAGCTATCGAAGGGCAGCTGGGGGTTGTCTTTGAAGGTCGTCATGAGCTGCCCGGTGATCGGGTCGGGTTCGACCTTGCCGGCGAGCTTGACGACGACGCCGGTGATCGGGTCTGCAGGGCGATGTAGAGGGCGATCAACGAGTCGAAGGGTTGTCGCCCTGCTTGGCGATGTAGACGGCCCCCGACCGGTTGGTCGAGCAACGGGGATTCGGCGATACCGTGCCCACCTTGGAGGCTGGCTGGGCACTGGGCCGGTCCGGAGCCTTCAGGTCGATTGGGCCGGGGCGCAGGCACCGAGCCCTCGGCGGCCGAGGGGTTGACCGCGATACCCTCGGGCAGGGTGACTACCGCCTCCTTCAGGTGGGCGGTGGCGATAGCGCTCGTCGGGATCTTCGTTCTGGGGGATTTTCAGGTCGAAGTGGAGGCCGGGGCGGTATCGAGGCCGCGGTGTTCGGGCTGGGCTGCGATCGTCGGTTCGAAGGGCAGCTTTTCACAGCTGTTGAGGCCCGCCGGGGAACCATCAGGGCCAGAGAGATGTGACACTGCCTTCCGCCGAGAATCCCGGGTCCTCGACGGAGTCGACCTCCAGCGTCGTCTCCAACGGCGCGGCGCAGGAGGTCGGCATGGTGAGGAAGGGAGCCGGCGAGACTTCGCTGGGCAGCCTTCGATCTGTTTGGGGCCGTTTGGTCCGAGAATGGAGCAGACGCGTTCGGGGTCGTGGCCGGGGTCGGCGGGCACGCCCCAGATCGTCTCGGTGACGGAGAGGATTTCGTTGGCGGTGGGGATCGCGATGTCGGAGACGCTCACCCCGTAGTCGCCGCCGGTGCGCAGCGAGGCTTCCTGGAAGCTGTTGATGCCGGCGACGCTGAAGCCGAAGCTGGCCGGGACGCCGAGCGGCGGCGACCAGGTTGTAGACGGCTTCGTGCAGGGTCGTCCTTTGATCTTGATATGGGCGACGCCGACCTGGGTGTTGCCCGGGCACTGCGGGGTCACGCCCTCGAAATCGCCCCCTAGCAGCGCGGCACCGCCAAGGGGTTGCCGACCAGCCCGGGGGGGAGGTCGACGATGAGGTTGCTCAGGGTCCCTTCCGGCTGCCTCCCGAGTCCTGGTTCATGTCGAAGCCGACCGTGTACTCGTAGGGGTGGGCGCCCGCCCGCAGGTCTACCGAGCCGTCTCGTTGAAGGCGCCGACCTCAGGCTGTTGAACCCGAAGTCGGCCTGGGCGCCGAGCGGGCAAGCCAGAGCGCGCGGCGAGCAGGGGAAGCGCATCGTCGCCGAGGAAGACATCGGCGCTCCTGCCTGTCCTCGCAGATCTCTACTGCGCACCCCCACGGTCGGTGCGGTTGCTCGGGTGTCTTGTCGTTCTCTTGGCGTGCGCTTGCGTTGCGGCCTCGGCGGCGGGCCTTGCCCTGGCGGCGGATCTGCGCTGGCCTTGCGGGCAGCGCTTTCCGGGGCCCCAAGCTCTTTGACGCTGCCCGCGCCGCTGGGCAGAGAGGAGGGCGATCGGGCCGTCAGGCACGATCGCCGCCGGCTGGCAGGCTTCGCCCTGCATTCGGGGAGCTGGGTTCCGCTTTCTGAGGACGATGCCGCCGCCGACGCGGGCGTCGTAGAGGTCGAGCTGTTCGTCTTTGTCGCCCAGGCGAGCTGCTCGCGGGTGATGAAGAAGACGTCGTCGCCATCAGCGCTCGAGCTGAGGAAGAACGAGTCGTTGGGACTGTTGCCGCTCGAGATCAGAGGGACGCAGCCGCCGACGCGTTTGCAGCCCCCGACCCCGTTCGGCTCCCACTGATAGACGTCCTGGATGCCGCCGTTGGTGTCACACGGGGAGAGAGCGTCCTGGCTTTCGAAGAAGAGTCTGCCCTGGCCATCGGGGGTGAGGTTGGTCGGCTGCGGGAGGGAGGGAAGTTGGAAGGTTCATTCGATCACCGATAGCCAGGACGCCCCCACCGGCCGCTGGTCGGTCGGGTTGCAGGAGGCACAGCTGAGGGTCCCCGTTACCGCGTCGTAGGCAAAGACCTCGAGGCACAACGATCGAACCTCCGAGACCCACCGCCGTTCCATCCATCGCCGCCTTCGACTTCGTTGTCATAGCCAGTCAGCGCAGCCCGCGACATGAACGCCAGGTAGCGTCCGTCGGGGCTCACCTGTGCCGTTCGGTTCGACCGCGAGGGCTTCCAAGCGCCGAATCGTGGGTTGAGGTCAATGGCGTTGTCGCCAGTCAAGCAGGACGCCGACAAACGTCGCCGCCCCTTCCTCCCAGGCGTAGAGGTTGTTTTCGCCCGCTTCCGCGGCTTCCCCGTTGGCGTTTTCTTCTCCGCCGGTGAGCACCGCGGTGTCGATGAAGTAGATCCGCGAAAGATCGTCGGCGCTGCCGAGGATGCCTTTGAATCCGCCCTGGCCTTGGGTCAGATCCTCTTCGCATGCTTCCGCGTCGACCTCGTAGAGGCAACCGTTGTCGAGCAGCACCTTCGAGCCGTCCGCGCTGGCGGTCAGGAACAGACCGGAGTCGTCGATTTCCCGGGTTTCCTCGCCGTCGATCCGCACGTAGAGCTGGCCGCTCGGTTCCTCAGACCAGAAGATCCGGCTGCCATCCTCGGAGATCGCCCGGTCCACGGTGGCGCCTTCTTGTCAAGGGTTTTGGCGCCAGCAGCCGCCCGGAGCCGATCACCGCGTCCGGAACGGCCGCGTTGTTTCCGGGCAGCACGTTGACCAGGCGCAGCTCCCCGTCGAACCACTCATAGAGGTTCGCTTCGTTCGCGGCCACGGCGGGCGCGGCGGGCGCGTTCGGAGGATCCGCGTCGGTCAGCGCGTCGTTGGCTTCGAAGACCACGTGGGTGAAGGCCGATTCCGGCGCCGCCGCGGTGCCGGCGTTGGCGCCTGCGTAGAGGATCCTGAAACCGTTGCTTTTACTGCCGGTATGAGTTGCAGACTCGGCAGCCCAGGATCGCGGGTTTCGGGCGCCGTGGCTTTGGTCACCAGCGGTCGCAGGGTTCCGTCCGCCTCCCTCAGGTAGAGATTGGCAAAGCCTTTGCCGTCTTCGTGGGAGCTTCTTCGGAGGGGACCGGTTCGACCTGGTAGACCACGCCGCGCGAGAGGTCCGCCGACAACGCTTCGTAGCCGCCGAAGGCGCCGGCCGCAAACAGCCCCGGGCTGAGGCTCTGCGTCCCCCAGCCGCCCGTCCGCGCTCCGAGCGATACTCGTTCGGGCCGGAGGCGAACCCCGCCGCGAAGGGCTGACCCATGTAGGCGACCGATTCCCCGTCGGGCGCGCTCTGCATCGGCCCCAGTATTTCGGTTGAGGCTGGGTATGCATTCAGCGCAGGTGGTGCTTCCGAGCGGGCGCGCCGGGACTACCTCACCCGCCTTCAGTGCCGGGGAGACCAGCTCCTAGGCACGGTCGTCGGGCAGGCCCGGCGCCGAAGGCGGGGAAGGTGTTGAAGCCGAGGCGCCGGTTCGGGGCTCATCGTCGGTTCGCCGTTTTCGTTTTCGGCGACGAGCCGGAAGCGATAGGTCGTGTCGGGGGCGAGGCCGCCGTGAGCGTTGGCGGTCTGGCCATCCTTTGGAGGAGCCGAGGTTGATCTCGACGGTTTCCGGGGCACCGGCGAAGCGTTTCCGATTTTCGAGATATTTGGCCTGGGTCAGGTACTGGAAGTGGGTAACTGGTCGCGAACGATTCGGGGTTGACCAGGGCCCGAGGTTGGCAGAGGTGGTGGTGATGTTGGTGCCACTGCGCGATTCGACTTTGGGGGGTTTCGGCGGCGGCGGGATCCAGATGCCGACCTGCTTGGCGCCGGTGGTGTCCGAGGTGTAGACGTTTTCGCTCGTTTCGCTCGCGGCGATCCCTTCGGAGGCGATCAGCGCGCCTTCGCCCGTCTTGGCGAATTCCTTGAGGAGTCGCCGCCTTCGTCGCGCTGGATGACCACGGATTCCCCTTCCGGGTGCTTGACCGTGTAGAGGTCGTTGTTGGCAGGATCGATCGCGAGGGCGAAGATCGCATCGACGTCGACGACACCGGCGGAGGTATAGGTGGTGGTGGCGGTGACCGGGAATTCCGAGGGGCTGAACTTCTCGACCCCGCTGCCGCCGAAGACGTAGTGGGTGACGTAGACGCTACCGTTGGTATCGACGGCGATGTTGGTGACTGTTCGCCGGCAGAAAGGAGGTGATTTCTTCACCGCTTGGTTCGAAGATCTGGATCTCCCCGGCGAAGTCGCTGACGTAGATCTTGCCGTCTGCATCAACGGCGACGCCACAGGCTTCCCCGCGGCAGGCAGTTCGTTGGTGCCAGCGCCGGGCCCGGCGGTGAATTCGGCCGGTTCGCCGTTTTGGTGGAAGGCATGGATGCTCTGGTTTCGAACTCGGAGACGTAGAAGTCGTGGCTGGTCGAGTTAACGGCGAGCTGGAAGAGCGCTTTTCAGAAAGAAGGAGAAGCCGCCGATTTCGTTGGTTCCCGCACCGGGACCGGCGCGTGAATTCTGCGGGGGTCCCGTTTGAGGCGCACCTGAAGACGTTGCCGGCTTCGAGGTCGGCGACGTAGATGTCGCCGGTCCCCTGGTCGACGGCCACGGGGCCGGCGGCTTGGAAGTCGGTGCCTTCGGTGCAGTCGGGGCCGAAGGAGGAGTCGAATCGTGGGAGTTGCTGGCGGAGACGGAGGGCGCGAAGCAGGCGAGTGCCGTGAAGGCAAGAAGAAGGCGGATCCAACCCTGCGCATATGGCGGGGCTGCTCTCTCATCTGTGCTCCTCCCCGTCCCCGGATCGGGGAGTTTGCTGGTGGGCCCCGGATCGGGGAGTTTGCCAGCGAGGAGCACATTGCAGTTCCTACAGACTTTGCAGTTCCCTGCGGAGTACCTCTGCGTTCCCAACACCAGTAGATCACGGATCGTCGAAAGTGTCAAGGGCAACGGAACCGGGAATCCGCAAGTCAGTAGGCGGCTTGTAACCCTCAAAGACCTTGGCCCGGGAATTTCGCCCCAGGTCCGTCATACGTATGGTTGAAACTCAGCTTCCCTTCGCTTGGAGCTAAGGGGAGGTTGTTGTCATGCTGAGGGTGTTACCACCGAGGACACTGTCTCCAGAGCCGTGTAGCTGGCAGCATTGCCTCCGAGGAGCAGTTTGGAGTGGGCGGCGGTGAATTCGCTGTCGCCCCTTCGTCTGTCGCCACCGTACTGCCGGTTACTGGGAACGGTTTACCGCCGTTCAGCAGTACGCATTTTTCTGCGCCTTTGTTTTCATAGAAAATTTCGGTGAAAGTTTCTCCTGCTTTGGAGCCGGTGAACCTGAGGCCCATTGTTGCGCCTTCTTCCACGGTCGAAACGTTTGCCGTGGCTTCGATCGGTTGTTTGACGACGCAGCCTTTGTCGGGTTTAGGACGGTGCATTCGGTGTATGTACCAACTGCGGTGCCGCTGACTTTGATTTTCCCACCGACTTCTTCGTTCGTGAAGTGCCGTGCCCGTCAACTTTTGTACAGCTCATTTCCGACGAGGCGCCGGCGAGGGTGCCTTTCAGGATGGCGGGAGTGTGGTCAACTGTTTTATTCGCGGTTTTTTTGTTGGTCGATACCCATTTTGTTGTACCTGCGAATCCCACGTGTCCATATAGGTTTCCGTCGTTTTCGCCATTTTTAGCGCAGTGAGCCCTTTAAAATCTTTTGCCCCACCGTCTTTGACGCATGTGAATGCTGTTGTGCCGGCCTGAGCGCTTGGTGCCGCGAAAGCGGTGAAAACGAGCGCGCATACAGCGAAAGGCCGATAACGGCTTTCCGTCCAATCATCTGTAACTCTCCTTTGACGGGTTGTCGAGGTGTTCGCAGCAAGCTCGCTTGTGCGGCTGCGTCCCCCGGCATTGACAGGCCCGTGACGGGTCCTGTCTTTCACCACACTCCATCAATGGACTTGATCAGTCAAGTTATTTAAGGGTCAATTTTATATCTACTGTTCCTCTCTTTTGACTCATTGTTTTCTATCTACTGTTTCCTTGTTTTTTATCCCACCATCATCTCGATTTACCCATTGCACCCGAGGGCCATCGACCACGTTGTACAACTTTCTCCCAGTTGCACGAATTGTCTTTGTTTGATATAAAAGAATTCTTCAATAGGAACGACGAGTTCCCAAATAGCGGGGTTGTTGCCGCTTAGAGAGGCTGGCGCGTGTCGGATACAGGAGGAGCCCATGACACCCGCCACGCTTGAGGCGTCCCGATTCGGGGGAGACAACGGTTCGACCCGGAGGGTGATGTTTCGCAAGCTGCGGTCAGGGCCAGGGTCCTGCCCGAGGACGTGAGCGTGAACCAGCGGGCGCGGATCGAGGGCGCGATGGTCGAGCTCGTTGGCGAGATCGGCTACTCCGATGTGGGGCGTGCGTGGACTCGTGGTCCGGGCAGGCGTATCAAGCCGCGCCTTTTACAAACACTTCCACAGCCTCGAAGAGTGCTTTATCTCCAGTTATGAGTCGGTGATGGAGTGTTCCCTGGGCACGCCTCGACGCCGTCGGTGGCGGGTGTGGATTGGCGGGCGGGCCTGCAGGCGGGTGTGGGGGCGATGGTGCAGGATTTTTCCGACAACCCCACAGCGGCACAGTTCGCGCTCGTCGAGTCCTATACGGCTGGGCCTTCAGTATTGGAGCAAAGACGTCCGGCGATGCAGGACTTCGAGCAATTCCTTGTCAACACGTTCGCCAATGCTCCAGGTCAGAGCGTGATTCCCTTCCGCATCGTCGAAGGGATCTCCGCCGGAATCATGCGGGTAATGAGAACGAAGCTGCTCGCGGGGCGAATCGCTGAGCTTCCCGCGGTAGTGGACGAGCTGACGGACTGGTCGCTCTCTTTTGGGGACGCAAAAGAGGTCACCTGGGAGCCTCAGGGCAGAGACCGATCAATAGTGGCCAGTTTAGGAGCGAAGAGGAATGTAGAGACCGAAATGTGCGCGGAGCCATCGGAAACGTAAAAGGACGGATTCTTACCGCCGCCGCCAAGCTGAGCACGAGGGATGGATATGCGACTCTGACCGTACCCGGGATTCGGCGCGAGGCGGGTGTCTCCCGCCGAAATTTCAACGCCCACTTTGCTGATGTCGACGCATGCTTCCTTGAGGCGGTCGAAACGCTGACGGTAACCGCCGCCTCACATGCGGAGGGGGAGGCGCGATATACCAGCAACTGGGCCCGCGGGGTCTACCAGACGAGTGTCGGGTTCTGCGCCGCGGTCGCCCGGAGTCCGATTCTTGCCCGACTTGCCTTCATCGAAGTGTTCGCCCCTGGTCGAGGGGGGCTGGATTGCCGGGAGCAGCTCATAACCAGGTTCGCCGGCCGCATGCGCGAAACTGTCCACCCGACCAACGGCCAAGCGAACTGGCCGCGGAAGCCTCGATGGCCGCAGCATGGAGAATGATCCAAACCGGGATCGCCGTGGATGGAAGAAGGCAGCTTGCACAGATCGCGCCGGCAGTTGCCTATGTGCTGCTGGTGCCGGGAGTAGGTGCGCGGAGCGCTGCCGAGGCTTTAAGCGCAGAGCACGCAGAGCTCGGTCGCAGCCGAGCCGAAAGCGTGTGATTTCCAGGCACCTCTGTCAGTGCGGACGGAGGGACTTGAACCCCACGGTCCGACGCTCGCCAGACCCTGATCTGGCACCAGCTTGCTCGGTGCCAGCCCCCGGGGCATCTTCAGCGTCCCGAAATGGAGGGGATATGCAGGAATGGTTTGGATTCGCAACAGACTGAGGTGCCGCATTTGCGGGGAGAGGGGTGGACGAGGGACTCGAACCCGCGACTGCCTGGATCACAATTAAGCGAACACCGCCGGCTCAGCGCTAAAAAGGCCGTTTTTGCAGGTCCTTCGATGAACGTCACAGGAGAACGGTCTCGCTCAAAATGCGGCGATTGTCGGGGATACGGCGCGACTACTGGCAGAAATCGCGATTTCTGCCTGAAATGAAACCGACGCGGTTTAAGTTGGGTGGTTCCCGTCGACTAGGGCAATTCGTCGACCTAGCCCTGTGCTGATTCGTGAGTCCCGCGGGGTGCTGCTGGGGAACGGACGTGTCCGAGCCCGCCATCAAGCTCTCGGCATGCAGGAACGAAGCCCATTCGAGTGGGTGGCCGACTATAGGTTGCTGGAGCATCTGGGTAGTGGCGGCTTCGCGGACACTTATCGGGCTGAAAAAGATGGCAAGCAATACGCCGTCAAGGTATTGCGCGAGCTGCCGACGGGCAATGACGCCGTGCGCTTTGAACGCGAGGTCGAAACGCTTCGCCTCGAACACGGCAACCTTGTCCGCTACGTCGACAGCGGCATCGACAGCTACGGCGGGCTTCGCCGCCCGTACATCGCTATGCCCTTCCTCCCTGGCCAAACGCTGCGCCAAGCGATTGACTGCTCTCCACGGCCGCTTGCCGTCGCGGAGGTCGTACGGATCGCACCGCTGTCGCCACCGGCCTCGCCTTCTTGCACGAGCGGAACATCGCCCACCGCGACCTGAACCCGAAGAACATCTACCTCTGTGAGTCAGGCGAGGTGCTGATTCTCGATTTCGGCCTCGTGAAGCTTCTCGACCACACTTCGCTCACCCTGCCCGGACAGTGGTCGGGACCTTGGCCTACTGCGCGCCCGAGCAGCCCCGGAACGAAGCCGACCTCCACACCGACCTCTATGCCCTCGGCGCGACCCTCTTCCACGCTCTATGTGGACGCCCGCCCTTCCTCGCATCGAGCCACATTGGCTTCGTCGAGATGATCCGCGCCGAGGACCCGAGCCACCGAGCTTGCTGAACCCGGCGACTCCCGATGGGCTCGACCGATTGATCCTGGCCCTGCTTGCAAAGGAGCCGGTGCAGCGACCCGCAAGCGCCAGAGAGGTCGCCGCGGCGCTCGGCGCTCCCGACGGCGCGGTCAGGGTCGACCCGACCCCTTACGACCGCGACGCCGACCCAATTCTCGCCGTGCGCGCGACGAGCACGAGCGCAGCGCGCGCAATCGTCGGGGCTGCGATGCTCGGCGAGAGTCCTCAGGTCGCGGTCACCGCCATCACCACTCCTCAGGTTCTCGCGGACGTTGTGCGAGCGGCCAGCTTTGACCCGAACCTGGAGCTCGTGATCGACACCCGCGTCGAGTCGACTGCCGCCATCGGCATGGCCAAGACGGTCGCCTCACGCCGCTTCGCCCCAGCAAACGGCGAGCCTTACCACCACGCCGACCTGCGCGCCGCGGAGACCAGTAGGCGAGTAGCGCGTGGCGACCTCTTCGAGCAGGACCGCGAGGGAGCCTCGATCCTGCGCAGTGCTTGCTTTCGGTTCTCGCGTCCAGACGACGATTGGATTAAGCGAGATGCCCGCCTGCTTGGGGACGCGCTTGCCGCACGCGACGCGATCAATGCCCAGGCGCCGCTCTATGCCTGTGTGCGCTGTCAGATCGATGCGCTCCTACGGGAGGAGGATCGTCTTGCCGTTGCCAACCGCTTCAGTCGCGGCGCGCCGGAAGGTTTTTGGTTTGAGGTCTACGACCTCTCGATTCACTCTCACCCCGAGGCGATCGCCTCAGCGATGGAGATGTTTTTGCTCCTGCAGGAGCGCGGTGTGAAGGCAATCGCTTCCCTTCCAGGCCCACTCGCCGAGCTCGCCTGGAGCATCGGAGTGGCGGGAGTCGAGGTGAAGCTTGGACGAGTTGGTGGCGCCCAAGCCACGACCACCCGAGCGCGAATGAACGCCGACCACCGCTCGCGCTTCGAGTTGCTCTCGGTCTTTTCCTCATTTGTGCCTGAGGATGCGGTGGCCCTACTAGAGCGCGAGGCGCTGCCCGAGTCGAGCTGCGGGTGTCCCACCTGTCGGCTCGGCGGCACCTACGCCGACCGTGTCGCAGACGCCGACTCCCACGACATCTTCGCCTGGCGCTACCTCCAGCGAGAATTGAGCGGCCTCTCGATACCCGAACGGCTCGAGCGCCTTGAGGCACGTCTCGCCGAAGCCGAGCGATTCCTCACCGAAACCCGCGGCACCCTCGCTAAGGGCCGGGGCTCAAAGCGCCACCTGACCACCCTGCGAGCAACGCTCACGCGGCTCTCCGAGCGCGGCATTCTCACTGGGTTCGGTGCCCTTAGGCGTTAGTCCCGGGCGTGATCAAGCCGCGGATGTAGGCCCGAAGGGGCGTTGGCCCCGCTGCGGCGCGGAGCTCGCACTCGCATGCAAGCGCCCACTCAGGGTCGCTTAACTCAAGTGCCGCCGGCAGAGCTTCGGCTGCAACTCGCGAGGAGATGCCGGCGCCCATGACTGCTTCGGGCAGCTCATCACGATGGCCTGGTTCGTCGGCGGAGAGAAGGTAGCGCTGCCAACTGCATAGCCGTTCACTCGGGGCAAAGCGAAGCGGCGCAGACCCAAGCGCGCGTCGGAGCTCTGTTGCGAGGTCGAACTCCACGGCTTCCCGCTTCACGATGGCATAACCGATCGCGATCCCAAGCCAGGCATCGACCGTCAGCCCCGCCTCAACCGCGCGCGTCCGAAGCCGAGTGGCCGAGACGGGACCAACCGGCAAGCGTACCCAGTGCTGGTGGCCGTCTGGGCGAGCGCGCCAGCCGGGCCGATCCCGGCGGGCACCGAGGGTCCCAGGGCCATTGGGCTCGGGGGCGCGGTCATCGGAGAAGCAATTCTTTGCTTTATCTGCCATATAAAGCAGTAAATATAGATGGATCAACCGACGCGAAAATTGCTTGCGCTCCTTGGCAGCGATCACGGCGGTGCGATCTGCGAGCGCCTAGAAGCCGGGCCGGCGACGCAGAGTGGGCTGGCAGAAGACCTCGGACTACAGGGCCGCGACGTCGCTGCCACCCTCGATCAGCTCCTGCTCGTCGGGCTGGTGAGATGGCGCAAGGATGCGGCGGGAGGACCGGGTCGGCCGGCCAAACTCTGGACACTGGTGGGCACAGAAAGAGCTGGCCAACTCGAGACCTTCGTGAAGGAGATCCGACGGCATTTGATCGACACTGACTAGCGCTGTCCCAATCAGCCCGAGGCGCGGACCTAGCTCTGCCGGCTGGAAGCGAAGCGGAGCAACCCGTAAACGGCGCATATCCGCGTCTATATCGCTGATTTCAGGCACATGTGCCCGAAATGGAGCGGATTTTGAGGCCCAGTTTAAACGTCTCGGCGAAAAGCGAATCCGCTTATTTGCAGCAACTTCTAAGAGGGGTGGACGACGGGACTCGAACCCGCGACTGCCTGGATCACAACCAGGAGCTCTACCAGCTGAGCTACGCCCACCGCGTTGCCTTCAAATCTAGCGGGCTGGGGGCGTTTGCCGATGCGATCGGTGTGGACGGGTAGCTTGTTGGCGATGCCCACGCCATGCATTCGCTGTGCTTCGTAGCCGGACCCAGCCGCGAACTGCGGCCGGGGCGCAGGCGCGGGGTGCTGTCGCAATCGGCGCGCTGCGGTCGGGGCGGCGGCGGTCGGAGGCTTGCGGTCGGGCGGCTCGAAATCGGGCGGCGGCGGTAGGGGGCGGGCGAAGATCGGGAAGCTTTCCGTCGGCATGCTCTCGGTCGAGGAGCGGAGATCGGCAGGCTGACCGTGCGTGAGGGCCTTCCGAAGGGGAACGAGTGAGGGCAGTCCTCGCGGTTCTCGTGGGTGGGCTGGGCGCCGTCGCGCTCGGTGCTGGCTCATCTTCGGACGCCGACGCCTCCCCCACCGTCGGCTCCTGCCAGGTCTTTCCCACCCCCCGGCCTCGCTCCCCGCGAACGCCCCTTCGCTCGCCACCCAGGCCGCCTGGAATCAGGACATCTCCAAAGCGCCGCGGGACCCGCGCTCCGCCGCCTAATCTCCTACATCAACTCCCAGGGCGACGACTTCCTGCACCCGGACTTCGGCTCGTTCCGCGGCGACGGCATCCCCGACACCGTCGTCGGTGCCGGCCAGCCCAAGCTCCCAGTCAACTACACCGCCTACGGCGACGAGAGCGACCGCGGGCCGTTCCCGGTCCCCGGCAAGGCGCCGGTCGAGGGCGGCCGCGGCAGCGACGGCGACCGCCACGCGCTGGTCCTCGACAGCGGCGCTTGCAAGCTGTACGAGCTGTACCGCGCCTTCTTCGTCACCAAACCGCGACCGCACGGAACGCCGACGCGGGGGTCGCCTGGTACTTGAACTCGGCCGGGCTGCGCCCTACGGCCGGACCTCCGCCGACGCTGCGGGTCTGCCGATCTTCCCCGGCCTGGTCCGCTACGACGAGGTCGCGGCCGGCAGCCTCGACCACGCGATCCGGGTCACCGTCGAGAGCACCCGCGACGCCTGGGTCACCCCGCCTCCCACTGCGCCGGCGACACCGCCAGCCGCAACGCGCCGCCGAGGGCCTGCGGCTGCGGCTGAAGGCCGGCTACGGACTCGGTCGCTTCACCGGGGCCGCGAAGACGATTGCGGAGGCGATGAAGCGCTACGGCCTGATCGTCGCCGACAATGGCTCCAACTGGTACTTCTCCGGCAGCAGCGACAGGCGCTGGGACGACGAGAACCTCAACCAGCTGAAGCCAATCCCGGGCTCGGGCCTTCGAGGTGGTCAAGAGCGCCGCGGCTCCCACCCCGCCGATGAGGCGCCAGAAGCGCCCGCCGCGGCAAGGATGGCGAACGCCACGCCGAACCCGATCGCCCCGAGGACGAGCAGGCAGATGACGAAGGCGACTATCTCCAGCGGAACCAGCAAAACTTTCACGATGGCGCGTAGTCTCACATGCTCGTGGCGGGGCGGGGTGCGGCGGCCGACGTGGTTCGCGGCGGGCGTTCTCTTCTCCCTGCTGCCTCTCCTCTCCGTCCACCCGCCACCGCGGGCGCCGCCTAGCACGCCGGCGACAGCCCTCCCGCACCGCCCGCCCTCGACGCCGTCAGCCGCACTGTGATGGCGGCGATCGCGACCGGCCCCGCCGGCCCGGCGACGAGCTCACCGACAGCATCGCGATGCTCGACGCCCGCTTCCGGATCGAGGCGCAGATGCGCGAGGAGCAAACCGAGCCCCCACCAGCCGATCCCCTGGCCAACTACAACGGCGACCCCTCCACGCTCCCCCCGCCTTCGCCGGCTCCAACGGCACCGTGGTCGAGCCCGCGCCCGGGCTGCGCGAAGCCGGCATCTTCGCCGACAGCCGCGCCTCCGGCGACCCGGACTCGACCTCTTCCTGCTCACCGGCGTTGCCACTGGCGCCACCCCGGCCCCGCCCCAGGTCCAGGAAGTGATCAACGCCGCGAACCTGATCATCGGCAGGCCTTACGTCTGGGGCGGCGGCCACGGCTCCTTCGACCCCACCGGCTACGACTGCTCCGGCGCGGTCAGCTTCGCCCTCTTCGGCGGCGGCTTGATCCGCGGCCGCTGACCTCTGGGGAGTCGGAGGGCTGGGGCGCCGCTGGTCCCGGCAAGTGGATCACCGTCTACGCCAACGCGGGCCATACCTATGCCGAAATCGCCGGGCTGCGCTTCTACACTGTCGGCCACGAGCGCGGAACCGGCCCCCGCTGGCACCTGCCCCCACCTCGACCGAGGGCTTTGTCGCCCGCCATCCGCCCGGTTACTGAGAGAACAGTTTACTGGCCAGTCAGCCAGTAACATAGGAACGAGTGTGAGCGAGCGAGCGGAGACGCAGGAGCGCCAGGCCGAAGATCGAGGACGAGTCGGTCCTCGAGCGCGAGCACTGGCTCGACGGGCCACCACACGAGCTGTTCAAGCGGATGCGCGGCGAGTGCCCGGTCCACTGGACCTCTGAAGTCACCGAGTTTCCCGCGGCCGCCGGCTTCGGGTCGGTGACGAGGGCCGACGACGTCTACGCCGTCAGCCGCGCCTGGGAGCCCATCTCCCCCGAACTGGGCGGCGTCGTCGCGATCAATGAGGTCTTCCCGATCGAGCTGCCCGGGCGATGTTCATCGGCATGGACCCGCCAAAGCACCACCGGCTGAAGTCGCTCTTCCAGGCCGGGTTCACGCCGAAGCGGATCGCCGCTCACGAGGATGAGATCCGGGAGATCGTCGTCCGCGTGCTCGACCGCCTCGAGGGGCGCGAGACCTGCGACCTGGTCACCGACGTCGCGCAGCCAGCGGTCTCGCGGGTGATCGGAAGCTTCATGGGCATCCCCGAGGAGGACGACCGCGCCTGGGCCGAGCTGATGAACACGGCGCTCGCGGCGAGCGATCCCGACTACAGCCCGGACGGCGTGGACGGAATCGAAGAGGTCATCAATCAGGCGATCCAGGAAGTCTTCACCCGCTGCAACACGATGATCGCCGAACGGCGGGAGAACCCGACCGACGACCTGACCAGCGTCCTGGTCCACGCCGAAGTCGATGGTGAGAAGCTCGAGGAGCACGAGATAGTGATGGGCTTTTTCCTCCTCGTCGCCGCCGGAAACGACAGCACCCGGTCGACCTACGTCAGCAGCATGCGCGCCCTGATGGAAGACCCCGCTCAGCGCCAGCTCGTGCTCGACGATCCGTCCCTGATCCCCGGCGTGGTCGAGGAGGCGCTGCGGATGTTCCCCGCCTTCGCCCACTTCCGCCGCACGGCGACGGAGGACACCGTGCTGAACGGTCAGGAGATCAAGAAGGGCGAGAAGGTGGTGACGCGGTACCCGTCCTCCAACCGGGACGAGACGCGCTACGAGGACCCCGACCGGTTCGACGTGCTGCGCAATCCCGAGCACCAGGCCTTCGGCGCCGGCGGTCGTCACTTCTGCCTCGGCGCGGCGCTGGCCCGTCTCGAGCTGAAGATCCTGCTCGAGGAGACTCTGTCGCGCTATCCCGATATGGCCGTGGCGGGCGAGCCGGTCTGGGTCGAGTCGGCGTTCCTCAACCAGCTCAAGACCCTCCCGGTCCGGCTCACGGCCTAGCTAGTCCCGTTCGAGAGGCCGACCTCGTCTTCGGCCAGGGCGGTCGCGTCGAATACCTCGCTCGAGTCAGGCAGGTCGATTTCGGGGGTGATGCCGAGGTCGTAGAAATCCATGCGCATATCGGTGGTCTTGGGTCCCTCGCCGCCCTCCCCCGGCTGCGACCTGACGAGCCTCATGCGCCGAATCAGCCCGTCGGCGTCGATCCATACCTCGATCCGTGGAGGCGCGCCCCGCTCGGTCTCCGAAGCAAGATCATCCGCGCCTTCCTCCGCAGCCACTCGACGTTCTCGGAAACGTCGAGCGTGCCGCGGTAGTGCGTCGTCGGTACGCCGCGCACCTCCTCCTTGCCCAGTCGCACAGCTCCGATCGCGCTTTCGAGAAGTTCCAGTTCCCCCTTCGCGTCCGCGTTGGCGGGCAGCGGAGTTTCCGGTCTGGCCCGAACGACGACAGATCGAGCTCCATCCACTCGGCGCCTCCCGGCAACGACCCGAACATGCTCAGCGCATGTACATGGTCGGGCCGGTTTCGTCAGCGATCATCTGCATCTCCACCGAACCATCCGACCCGGGCCGCGGCACGGTTAGAGCCCCTCGGGTCCGACCCGTGTCGTCGTTGTAGATGATCTCGCCCGTCATCGTGACCGGCTCCGACCCCGGCGAGGAGACGATCACCCGTATCGTGGCGCGGCCGCCCGCTTCGCCCTGCGTCCTCTCGGCTGCCGCGGCGATCGCGTTCAACGGTCCGTCGCTGTCGCCGTCGCCCCCCGGCTGCCAGGCGAAGACCACGAGGGCGACGATCAGTATCGACAGCCCGGTGACAGCTAGCCACAGCCGCCGACGCCTCGGCGACTCGCTCTGAGGTGGCCCGGATGTCGTTGTGTCCTGCAGAGTGCCCGGAAAGGTACCGGTCAGTGCAGACCACCGTTGCTCAGTACCCCCGGCTCGATTCGAACCAGCGACCCGCTGCTTAGAAGGCAGCCGCTCTGTCCACTGAGCGACGGGGGCGGGTGCTTAGAGGGTAGGTGCTCCGCAGGGCGACTGCGGCTCAGCCGCACCCGGCCGGGTCGAGCTTCCCGTTGACCTTGAAGACGTAGTCGGGCTGGGGAAAAATGTCCGGCTTTCTCCCATCACCAGCTTCAGCGCCGGGTCGCTCTTTCACCCAGGCATAGATCGGGTACCAGAAGGGGGCGACGCGGGAGTCCTGGGTGAACTGGGAGAGGATCAGGTAGTCGGAGCCGCCGGCATTGATCAGGCGGCGGAACTGGGGGACAGCTGGTCGGCAGCCGGTAGGCGCCGTCGGGCCCGGGCTGGCCGATGTACTGGACCCGGTTGGTGAGGTCGGCGCCGTAGAAGCCGTACTGGCCGAAGATGATCTCGCTGGAGCCGACGATCCCGATCCGCTTGTCGTGCTGGCGGCGGGCGAAGTCGTACGCCTTCTGCGGCCCGCCTTCCTGCAGGAACAGGGTCGAGCGCGTGTAGTGCTTTTCTGCGTACTGGACCTCCTGCGCCCGTCCCAGCACCACGGCCAAGAGCAGCACCCCGGCGCCGGCCAGGGCGACAATTCCTCGGCTCGCCCGGCCGTGCGAGCGCAGCCACGCCAACCCGCCCGGCGCCCAGACCAGGGCGAGCGTGAGGAAGATCGTGCCGACGATGAAGCCCGGGTACCAGCGCGGCGTGCTCAGCACCGTGATCACGTAGATCCCGGTGAGGAAGAGCAGCGTCTGCCAGGCGCGCCGGTCGGGGGCCCGCAGCGGCCGGCGATCGGTAACAGCACCATTGCCATCAGCAGCTCCCCCGGACGAGGTACCGGGTGTTGGTGAAGCAGCTTGTCGGCGAGCCTTCCTGGCCAGCCGCGGTAAGCGGGGTGAAGACGTAGACGACCGCGGTTGCCAGGGCACCGACCGCGATCACCCGGAGAATGATGTTGCGCGAGCGGAAGGCGATGAAGACCGCCGCGGAGACGGCCATGACCAGGATCAGCGGCCAGAGTGGGCCGAAGGCGTTTTCGAGCTGGGGAAAGAACCAGCCGCGATAGATGGTCGGGTCGGTGAGGTAGTCGGAGACCGAGAAACGCGGCCGCGGGTCGAGCGGCATCTGGTCGGGGGTCGGCAGGTTCAGCGGACCGAACCCGACCTGCGGAGCCGGGTTGCCGCCGGTCTTGATCGCCGCGCGCACGTACCAGTAACCCCCGACGATCAGCATCGAGAGGCCCATCACCCAGGCGGTGGTCAGCTTGCGCCCGCGACCGCTGAAGACGACCATCCCGATCGTGATCGCCACCACCGGGACCAGGAAGGTGAGCTTGACCGAGGCGGCGAGCCCGGCGGCAACGCCGGCCAGCACCAGCGGACCCTTGTCGAGCAGCGGCACGTCCCTCTCGGGCGTGTCCTCGACCGCCCCGGCCGCGGGCGCACGCCGCTGGTGGCCGTTGATCAGGAAGGCCAGAAAGGCGACCAGGAAAGCCAGCCCCATGATGTCGTTGCGCCCCTCGCCGGGCTGGGTCTCGATCATCACCCCCGCGTCGAGAATGATCGCGGCGGCGACCAGCGTCGCCGGCCCGACCTTGTAGGGACGGCCGACGCACCAGGCGCCGAGCAGGGCGATGGAGAGCCAGACGAGGTTGATCAGCGGCGAGAGCCAGTCGCTCTTGAAGAGGACGATCGCGGCCCTGTTGACCAGTTCCGAGCTCTGCGGGTAGAACCAGGCGACGATCCGGAGCGGGTCGGTGAAGTGGAGGTGGACGATCGAGGCGTCCTGGGCGAACCTCGCCGCGAACGGCATGTGGTACCAGGTGGTGTCGCCGCCGAACATCCCCTGGTCGAGGCTGAGCTGGGTTGGGAAGGTCCACTCGGCGACGGTGAAGGAGGCGACGCCGACCGCGATCAAGAGCGCCGCGGTCTGGACTTTGGGCGGCGTCACCCGACCGCCGTCCCGGGGAGCTTTCGCCCAGCCGAGCCACGCCGCCAGCAGGCCGACCGCGATGCAGACGAGGACGATCCAGCCGAGGCGCAGGATGCTGAGCGTCCCCAGCAGCTGCAGCGAGAGCACCAGCAGGGCAACGGCGAGGACCGCATCGGCGAGCCGCGCCAGCGCCCCCGTGAATTCGGGCACGATCCAGCGGCGCAGCCAGTAGCCGCCGAGGCCGAGGGCCGCGACGATGCCGATCACGGCCAGGCAGCCGCCGATGTAAGAGCCGAACGAGGGCGTCACCGGCGCGGGATGCTATTCGCCGCGCCGGTGGGGGGTCAGGAGGCAGCCGTGGGGATGCTGCAGGAGACGCCCGTCCCGGCCAAGCCGCAGTAGCCGCCGGGGACCTTGTGCAGGTACTGCTGGTGGTAGTCCTCGGCGTAGTAGAACGGCCCGGCCGGCTCGATCTCGGTCGTGATCGGCTCGTGCCCGGCGGCCCGCAGCGAGGCGTCGTAGGAATCGCGCATCATCTCCGCGGTCGCCTTTTGGGCATCGTTGGCGAAGTAGATACCGGACCGGTACTGGGTGCCGACGTCGTTGCCCTGGCGCATCCCCTGGGTCGGGTCATGCTCCTCGAAGAAGACCTTGAGCAGGTCGGCGTAGGAGATCCGGTCGGGGTCGTAAGCAACCAGCACCGCCTCGGCGTGGCCGGTCTGCGTCGAGCAGACCTCCTCGTAGGTGGGGTTGGGCGTGGTCCCGTTCATGTAGCCAACCGCGGTCGTGTAGACGCCGTCCAGTCCCCAGAACAACTGCTCCGCCCCCCAGAAGCAACCGAGCGCGAAGTAGGCGACCTCGATCCCCTCCGGGAACGGCGGCTTGATCGGGGTTCCGAGGACCGCGTGCGTATCGGGGACCTCAAAGGCGGGCTCGCTCCGCCCCGGCAGCGCCTCCTCCGGCGAGGGCATCCGCGTTTTCTTGGGAAACAGCATCCACCTACGGTAGCTTCTCCCCATCGGCTGCCTGATCGTTCTCTTCGCGTTCATCTCGCCGCGGCTGGCGCTGTTCGGGCTGTGGATCTTCACCGACCTCTTGAGCCGAGCTTTCGAGAGCTGGTTCGTCCCGCTGCTCGGCTTCTTCCTGCTGCCCTGGACCACCCTCGCCTACGCGGCGATGTGGAGCAGCTCCGACGGGGTCGTCGGCTTCGAGTGGTTCATCGTCATCCTCGCCTTCCTGATCGACCTCGGCTCCTACGCGAGCCGCGACCGGGCCCGCTGGTCCACCGACTGACCCGTCCGGGTCCGCCGCCTATTTCGAGACGACGGGATACGCGTACCGGATGTGGCTCTTGGCGAGGACGATGAAGGGCCGCTCGCTCACCTTGCCGTCGACCAGCGAGGTGATCTCGACGTTGGTCAAGGAGACGAATTCGAGGTCGGGACGGTTCAGCGAGTCCGAGAACCGGCTCTGATAGCCCGCCGGCGGCAGGGTGACGTCGCCGATGACCAACTGCCGATCTGTCTCGAAGACGGCGCGCTCGGTGCGCCACTCGATGTGGTCCTCCTCGTCCGCCACACCCGTCGTATCGGCACGAATGTTCGAAACTTATAGAGGGAAAAACCCTTTGCAAGCGGAGTTCAGGCGACGCGGCGCAGCTGCGGCCGCTCGCCCTGTGCGGCCTCCAGCGCCAGCCGGCTCGCCTCGACCGCGCTGGCCCAGGAGACCTCGGAGAGCAGGCCGGGGGCGGCGACCATGTCGCCGGCGAGGAAGACGCCGTCGCCGCGGTCGACCGCCGGCCGGTCGCGCCAGCTCATCCCCGGGTGGTCGAGCGGGCCGCTGCGACCGTCCATGACCTGACGCCGGCGCCAGGTCTCCCGCTCCCGCCAGCCGGAGAAGGAGAGGTCGAGCAGGTTCTCCATCCGCAGGGACGCCTGGTCGACGCTCTCCCCGGGACGGATCGGCAGCTGCCCCTGCGCCAACTCCTCCCCCTCCGGAGCGAGCGACGGATCGGCGGCGCTGAAGCGCTCGACCCACCCCGCCTCGTCGAGGTCGGAGACGATGAACGGGTCGCCGCGGCGGTGCCGCAGGCCGAGGTCGAGGCAGAGCGTCCGGCCCCCGGGCCACTCGAGCGAGTCGTCCCCGAGCAGCTCGCGGGCCTGGCCCAGCTCGGTGGCGAGGATGACGGGAGGCTCGGGCAGGGTGTCGACACGGTGCCCGGTCACGATCTCGACCCCGAGCCGGCGGGCGTGGCGCTCCAGCGAGTCGATCAGGGAGCTCCAGCCGCCGATCAAGTAGCGGGCGGTCGGCGGCGGGCTGAGCAGGACCCGGACCGAGTGGCGCCAGACGAACGCCGCCGAGAGCTCGCCGGGGTCGTGATGGAAGGTGTAGACACCGGCGGCCGCCGAGAGCAGCTCGGCGATCTCCTCATCGGTGTGGGCGGCGACCCAGCTGCGGAAGTCGCGGTCCACCGGGGCCTCGCGCCCGCGCAGGCGCAGCACCGGCAGGGCCGCGTTCAGCGGCGGGGTGCGACGGACGCGGCCGTGCCACCGGAACCGGATCGGCGCCAGCGGCACACCCGCGTACGGGGGCAGGATGCTCCGCTCCTTCAGCCAGGACCAGAGGTGGCCGTCCTTGTAGATGACGTGGGGGCCGAGATTGGCCTTATAGGGACCGTCGTCGCTGCGAGCGCGGCCGCCGAGGCGGTCGTGGGCCTCGAGCAGCTGTACCTCCGCCCCGTCTTCGGCGCAGGAGATCGCCGCGGTGAGGCCGGCGATCCCGCCGCCGACGATCGTGATCCGACTCATCGTGACCACTCCGGTGACTGCCTCATGCTGACCTCCTCAGCCGATTTGCCCAAGCGACGTTACGGGAAAACTGGCCCGGTATACAGTGCCAGTAATGGTCTCGTCAAGCGATCCAGTTGGCGCACCGGCCCTGCTCCTGGCGATCACGCGTGAGAGCGACCTGCCGCTGCACGAGCAGATCGAGCGATCGATCCGCGAGGACATCCGCTCTGGGCGCCTGACCGCGGGCACCAGGCTGCCCTCGACCCGGGCCTTGGCGAGCGAGTTAGGCGTCTCCCGCGGGGTCGTCAGCGAGGCCTACGGACAGCTCGCGGCCGAGGGCTACCTGTTGCTCCGGCAGGGTGCGCCGGTGCGGATCGCGCGGACCGTGCGGACCGGCGAGCACCAGCCCGCGCAATCGCTGATGCCGCGCTTCGCCTACGACTTTCGCCCGGGCCTGCCGGACCTGGCGGGCTTCCCGCGCGACCGCTGGATGCGCTCGCTGCGGGCTGCCTGGCGCGAGGCGCCGACCGATGCCGTCGGCTATCCCGACCCCCGCGGGGAGCCGTCCCTGCGCGAGGCGATGGCCGGCTACCTCGGCCGGGTGCGCGGCGCGGCCGCCAACCCCGAGCAGATGCTGATCTGCACCGGCTTCGCCCAGGGGCTGTCTCTGACCTGCCGCTGGCTGCAGCGCCGGGGCGCCGAGAGAGTCGCGCTCGAGGACCCGGGCTGGCATGCGCACCGCCTGATCGTCGAATCGGCGGGGCTCGAGGTCGTAGCGGTCCCGGTCGACTCCGGAGGGCTGCGCGTCGATGCGCTGGCGGCGAGCGGTGCCGGGGCCGTGATCGTCACGCCCGCCCACCAGTTCCCGACCGGGTGCGTCCTCGGCAGCGAGCGGCGCGCGGCGCTGATCGAGTGGGCCGAGCAGGGCGAGCGGCTGATCGTCGAGGACGACTACGACGCCGAGTACCGCCACGACCGCGCCGGCGTCGGGGCGCTGCAGGGCCTCGCCCCCGAGCGCGTCCTCTACATCGGCTCGGCCAGCAAGCGCCTCGCCCCCGGCATGCGCCTCGGCTGGATGCTGATGCCCTCCTGGCTGGCCTGGTCGCTGATCCAGACCAAGGCTGTCGAGGACGCCGGCTCGGAGGTCGTCGGCCAGCTCGCCCTGCACGACTTCATCGCCCGCGGCGAGCTCGACCGCCACATCCGCCGCATGCGTCTGGTCTACCAGCGCCGTCGCCAGGCGCTGATCGGGGCCCTCGGCCGGTGGATCCCCGAGGCGCGTGTCGGCAACGCCGCCGCCGGCCTCTACGAGCTGGTCGAACTGCCGCCGGGCACCGACGAGCCGGCACTGCTGGCCGCCGCCGCCGAGCGTGGCATCGGCCTCGAGGGTCTCTCCCAGCATCGCTTTCACCCTGGCGGCCCCCCGACCCTGGTCCTCGGTTTCGGCGGACTGCCGGAGCCCGCGATCCAACAGGGGGTGAAATCGGTGGCGCAGATCCTTAGAGAGGCGAAGCCCAGCCCGAGATAGGAGAAATCCGTGGTGCTAACCATTATACTGACCATGTGGCTAAACAAGTGACTGCAACTGTGGCAAAGGCGAAGATGCTGCGACTGCTCGACGAGGCGGCCGCGGGAGAGGAAATCGAGATCACCCGACACGGTCGGCCCGTGGCGCGTCTCGTGCCCGCATCCGGCGCTCGCTCCCTCAAGGGCTCATATAAGGGCATGGCGATGACCGCGGGTGAGGAAGAGGAGCTGTTCTCCACCGGCGAGACCTGGAACGCCTCCTAGACGTGGGCGCGGTTCTACTCGACACCCACGTGGTCCACTGGTGGTCCGCGGAGCCGAAGCGGGTCAGCGCCCGGGCACGCGGAGCGCTCGAAGCGGCTGACGAACTGGTCGTCGCAGCCATCACCTGGTACGAGCTGGCTTGGCTGGCGCGTCACGAGCGGATCGCGGTCAACGTCCCGATCCGGTCCTGGCTGGAAGGGCTCTCCGCGCAGGTGCGCACGATCGGCGTCACTCCGGCGATCGCGGACACCGCGGTCGCCCTGCCCTCCTCCTTCCCAGGCGATCCCGCCGACCGCTTGATCTTCGCGACGGCGATCGAGCATGGCCTCGGACTTGTCACCAAGGACCGGGCGATCCGGGATCACGAGCACCCGCGGTCCCTCACCGTCTGGTAGCACGGGAATCCGGCTCGAGACACCGCCGGGACGGCAACTCCACGCTGCAATACTGCCGCCACAGAGGCCGATTCGATGGAGGTGACGCGATGCAGTGTCCCGTCGATGGGACGGAGTTGAAGATGGGAGATCGCCAGGGAGTGGAGATCGACTACTGCCCGGAGTGCCGCGGCGTGTGGCTCGATCGTGGCGAGCTCGACAAGATCGTCGAGCGACTCAGCAGCGCTCCCTGGGCGCAGGGAGACCAGGAGTTCAAGAATGCGCCGGACGTGAAGGACCACGGCGACGCGCGCAAGCGCAAGCGCAAATCCTTCCTCAGCGAGATGTTCGAGTTCGGAGAGTAGCCCGGGCCGTGCCGGGTTGGTTCATTGACGAGCTGAGCCACGCCGGCAGGGAGAACCTCGATGCGGGCCATGTCGCCCGTTACGACGCCAAGGAGGATGCCGACGCGGCCAGCGAGGTCGCTCTCCTCAAAGAGATGGGTCTCACCCAGGAGTCCCTCGTTTTGGAGTTCGGGCCGGGGACTGGACAGTTCAGTGTCGCGGTGGCGGGAGAGTGCGCCCGCGTAGTCGCAGTCGACGTCTCCGAACCGATGCTGGACCAGCTTCAGAGCAAGGTCACGGACCTCGGATTGAGCAACGTCGAGATCGTTCGAGCCGGCTTCCTGACCTATGCGCACGTTGGCGATCCGGCCGACTTCATCTACTCCCGCTACGCGCTGCATCACCTTCCCGACTTCTGGAAGGTGGTTGCGCTCAGCCGCCTTCGCCGGATAATCCGAGCCGGTGGAGTGCTCCGCCTATGGGACGTTGTCTACAACTTCGCCCCCACCGAAACGGAGGATCGAATCGAGGCATGGTGCGCCACTGGTGGCGACACGGTCGAGACAGAGTGGAGCCGCGCGGAGTTGGAGGAGCACGTCCGCGACGAGCACTCCACGTTCACCTGGATCCTCGAGCTGATGATCGAACGAAGTGGCTTCGAGATCGCCCAAGCCCAGTACTCCGACGATGGGACCTTCGCGAAGTATCTGCTTCGCGCGAGCTAGGGACCAGCGTGATCGCGACCTAAGAGGACCAGCCGCCTCCGCTGGGTTGAACGACCCGCTGACGGCTTCGCCAGATTTTGGAGACCACGACTCCCAGGATGAGCGGAAGCCCTAGAAGGACGATTGCCGTCACCACGTAAGGCGGCCAGAGCGCCGGGTTTCCATCGTTTTCCCCCGGGTCCAGCCAATCGCTCGACCTACGATCGCTCCGGCAACCGCGAATAAGACCCACCAGCGCCCAACCAGGAAGCCGACCACCGGTGCCGCCAGCCAACGGCGAATTGGAATGTCGGACATTTCCGGGTTTGAATTCTCGAGGGCCATCAACGCCCCGAGGGCACCGGCATAGAGAGCCGTGAAAAGAACGCGCCAGATCACAGGTTGGGCTTACTCAATCGGTACATCCAAATCTGTTCTGGGTTCTTGATTCGAACATCGGGGCGCCCGGATTCGAACCGGGGACCTCGGCCACCCAAAGGCCGCGCGCTACCAGGCTGCGCCACGCCCCGACCGGCCCAGTCTAGAGCGGGTCGGGAGGGCGGGGAGGTCGAGATCGGGTCCAGCCGCTAGCTTTCCCCGCCGATGGCTGACGTCCGCCCGCTCAACGCCCTCCACTACGACCTCGGCAAGGTCGGCTCGCTCGACGCCGTCCTCGCCCCGCCCTACGACGTCATCGACGCCCCGGGGCGCGCCCGGTTGCTGGAGCGCTCGCCCTACAACGCGGTGGCGATCGACCTGCCGAAACCCTTCGACCCGGCCGACCCGGCGAGCAACCCCACCGGCGATCCCTACCAGGAGGCGGCGAAGACGATCGACGCCTGGCGCGCGGAGGGCGCTCTGGTTGACGACGCCGAGCCGGCCTTCTGGGCGCTGACCCAGGACTACACCGCACCAGACGGCTCCACCCACAGCCGCCACGGGATCCTCGCCCGGGTCCGGGTGGAGGACTACGAGACCGGAACCGTCCGTCCCCACGAGCGCACCCACCCCGGCCCGCTCGAGGACCGGCTGGAACTGACCAGGGCGACGAAGCTCAACCTCTCCCCGATCTTCTCGCTCAGCACCGCCGACGCCTGGCCGCTGGTCGAGCCGGCGCTCGCAGCCGAGCCCTGGGGCGAAGCGACCGATGAGGACGGCACCGTCAACCGGGTCTGGCGGGTCGGCGATCCGGAGGTTCTGGCCGCCGTAACCGAGCGCCTGGCCGGGGCCGAACTGCTGATCGCCGACGGCCACCATCGCTACGAGACCGCCCGCGCCTACCGCGACGAGATCGGCGGCGAGGGCCCGCACAACTACACGCTGATGGCGCTGACCGGCCTCGACGATCCCGGCCTCACCGTCTTCCCCACCCACCGCCTGCTCTCAGGGTTCGCCGGCGACACCGAGCGCCAGCAACGACTGGGCAGTGGGCTGCGCGATCTGTTCGAGGTGACCGAGGTGACGACAGAGACGATCGACCCGGCGGGCGAGGAAGGGGTCGGCGTCTTCGGCCTCTACGACTCCTCCCACCGCCAGGCCTACCGGCTGCGGCTCAAGGACACGACCGAGCTCGACCGCCTGCTCGACGGCCAGCCCGAGGCCTACCGCCGGCTTGACTCGGCGATCCTCGAGACCCTGGTCCTCAAGGGCCTCGCCGGGATGAGCGACCACGACATCGACGCCAGGCAGGGGCTGGAGTACGCGAAGAGCGTCCCCGACGCGCTCGCCCAGGTCGACGGCGGCGCCTTCGACGTCGCCTTCATCCAGCGGCACGTCCCGGTCGACCAGGTCAAGGCGGTGGCCGAAACCGAGGCCAACATGCCGCCGAAGTCGACCTACTTCTTCCCCAAGGTGATGACGGGGATGGTCTTCAACCCGGTCGGCTGAGCGTAGGATCTCGGCGTGGTCAAGATCTACACCAAGAAGGGCGACGACGGCAGCACCTCCCTCTGGTACGGAGGGCGGGTCCCCAAGCACCACGGCCGCACCGAGGCCTACGGCGCTCTCGACGAGGCAAACGCGCAACTGGGCCTCGCCCGCGCCCTCTGCGGCCCCGGCGAGGCAGAGCTGGCCGCCGACATCCTCCGGCTCCAGAACGACATCTTCATCGCCGGCGCCGAGCTGGCGACCGCGCCGGAGGCTTCCGAGCGTCTCGAAGACGGGATCAGCCGCACCACCGAGGCAATGGTCGCCGAGCAGGAGCGATTGATCGACCGCTACATGTCCGAGGTCAACCTGCCGCCGAAGTTCGTGATCCCGGGCGGCAACCAACTCTCCGCCCAGCTCGACGTTGCGCGGACGACGATCCGCCGCGCCGAGCGCCGCATCGTCGCCCTCGCCGATGCCGGCGAGCTGAGCGGCGAGACCGTGATCCAGATGGTCAACCGCGCTTCCGACCTCGCTTACGCGATGGCCCGCTTCGCCGACGTCGAGGACCCGGCGCTGTTCGAGGGCCGGGGGAAGAGCTGACGGTGCACACCCAGTACCCCGCCAGCGAGCCGGCCTGATGGACCTCGGACTGGGGGGGCGCGTCTGCCTCGTCACCGGCGCCAGCAGCGGGATCGGCCGCGAGACCGCCGTGCAGCTCTGCGCGGAGGGGGCGAACGTGGTCCTGGTGGGACGAGACGAGGAGCGACTGGCGGCTGCGGCAGAGGCCGCCACCGCGGCGGGCGCCCAGTCGGGCGGGCGGGCTACGACGCTTCGCCTCGACGTCACCGAGGCCGACGCCGGCGAGAGGATGGTGGCCGCGGCGACCGAGAGCTTCGGCGCCCTCGACGTGCTCGTCAACAACGCCGGTGTCGCCAGCTGGCGCGATCTCGACGACATCCCCGACGAGGACTGGTTGGCCCAGTACGAGCTCAGCGTGATGGCGCCGCTGCGGGCGATGCGCGCCGCCGCCCCGCCGATGGCCGAGCGCGGCTGGGGACGGGTGGTCAACGTCTGCTCGACC
The DNA here is from genome assembly GCA_963832155.1 of uncultured Actinomycetes bacterium. GTDB lineage: Bacteria > Actinomycetota > Thermoleophilia > Solirubrobacterales > 70-9 > VAYN01. The sequence continues at coordinate 1,372,434 of CAWHTB010000002.1, read as the reverse complement.
GCCGCCAAGCGCCCCTCGGCAGCGATGCCCGAGTACTCGGTGGCGAAGGCGGCCGAGCTGTCGCTCTCGCGCCTCTACGCCGACCGCTACGCGAAGAGCGGCGTCCTCGTCAACGCGGTCTGCCCCGGCCCGGTCAAATCGGAGATGTGGATGGACACCGGCGGCCTGCTCGACCAGTCCCAGGAGATGTCCGGCGACTCGAGCCGCGAGGAGGCGCTGGAGACGGCGGGCGCCAAGCGCCCGATCGGCCGGCTCGCCACCCCCGACGAGATCGCCTCCGCAATCGTCTTCCTCTGCTCCGAGCGCGCCTCCTACGTCAGCGGCGCCGCCTGGTCGGTGGACGGCGGCACCGTCCAGGTCATCATCTGAGCGCGTGGCGCTTTTGTTTCCCCATGGGTGACAAAAGCGCCACTGACCTGAGCAAACGCCTCCTCACCGCCGAGGAGGCGGCCTCGATGGCGAGCCGGGGCGGGACCGACGCGGCCGTATTGCTGGCGTTGTACGGGTGGCCGGAGGAGCCAGGGCTGATCTTCACCGAGCGCCGGGCGGACCTGCGGCGCCACGCCGGCGAGATCTCCTTCCCCGGCGGCCGCCGTGACGACGCCGACGCCGATCTGGCGACGACCGCGCTGCGTGAGGCCGAGGAGGAGATCGCGCTCGACTCGGCCGCGGTCGAGCTCGCCGGGGCGCTGCCACCGGTCTCGACCTTCGTCACCGGGTACCGGGTCCACCCCTTCGTCGGCCGCGTCGCCAAGCCCACCGAGCTCTCCCTCGAGCCCAACCCGGCCGAGGTCGAGACCGTCCTCACCTTCTCCCTCGACCTGCTCCGCGAGCACTACGAGATGCGCCGGCTGATCCGCCGCGGCGTCCCCATCCACACTCCCACCTACGAGGTCGAAGGCCACCTGATCTGGGGAGCCACCGCGCGCATCCTCGGCGAGGCGATCGAACGCCTCTCCTAGATGCCCTTCTCCCCCGCCGGGGTGAGCACTGCCTGGACCGCGCCGACCATCTCCCCCATCCACTGCCCCCGGTCGCTCGGCTCGGCCTCGACAATCGCGACCGGGATCCGCCAGGTCCTGCCGGCCTGGCGGACGAGCTCTGCTCCGGCCTCGAGCACCCGCGCCTCCACGCTCCCCGCAGCCTCGTAAACGACCCCCCGCACCGGGGTGTCGACGAATTTCTCCAGCAGCCGTTCCAGCCGCGGTCCGTGGATCGCTTCGACCCCCTCCGGTGAGCCGTTGGCGGTGCCGAGCAGGAAGACGACGACCGCGACGTCCCCGACCAGGTCGAGGACCGTCCCCGGGCGCTCCGGGTCGGCCGCCGCGGGCTCGATTCCCGCCGCCTCGATCGCCGCCAGCCCGGCCTCGTCCCGGCTGGTCCCGCGCACCGCCCAGCCGTCCGCAGCCAGCCGCTCCCCGAGCGCCCGGCCACGACCGCCACAGCCGACGATCAGGACTCGGGCCAAGCCCCGCGACCGCGCAGCCGCAGCTGCTCGTCTTCGGCGACCTTTTCGTGCAGCTCGGCCTCGGTCATCTCGGGCACCCCGCGGCGGCGTCGCATTTCGTTCTGCGCCTCCATCATCTGGCGCACGTCGTCGATCTCGTTCATCGCTTCGACTTCGGGCGAGCGGGTGGGTTTCCAGTCCACCAGGCTTGCCGAGGAACCGGGATAGAAGTGGCCGACGAGCAGCAGCACGCCGACCATGAAGGCCAGGATCGCGAGCGTGCCCAAGATGAAAAGCACCCGACAAGGATACGGTTCCCCCCGATGAGCGACGCCTACGTCCTCGACGCGATCCGCACCCCGATCGGCTCCTACCGCGGCGCCCTCTCCGGGGTGCGGCCCGACGACATGGCCGCGCACACGATCGGCGCCGTGATCGAGCGCACCGGGGTTGACCCGGAGCGGATCACCGACGTCTACTTCGGCGCCGCCAACCAGGCCGGCGAGGACAACCGCGACGTCGCCCGGATGGCGGCGCTGCTCGCCGGCCTGCCGACCAGCGTCCCCGGCGCCACGGTCAACCGCCTCTGCGCCTCCGGCCTGGAGGCGATCAACATGGCCGCCCGCGCGGTCAAACTCGGTGAGGGCGACTTCTACCTCGCAGGCGGAGTCGAGTCGATGAGCCGGGCGCCATGGGTGATCGAGAAGCCCGAGCGCGCCCTGCCGCGCGGCCCGCAGACGATGCACGACACCACCCTCGGCTGGCGGATGATCAACCCCCGGATGGCCGAGCTGGGTCTCTCCACCGAGTCGATGGGCGAGACCGGCGAGAACGTCGCCGAGCGCTACGAGGTCAGCCGCGAGGACCAGGACGCCTTCGCCCTGCGCAGCCATCAGCGCGCGGTGGCCGCCGCCGAGGCGGGCAAGCTGGCCGAGGAGATCGTCCCGATCGAGGCGCCGCAGGGACGCGAAACCGTCACCGTCGAAGCTGACGAGGGGCCCCGTCCCGACGCCTCGGCCGAGAAGCTGGCGAAGCTGGCGCCCGTCTTCCGCGAGGGCGGCACCGTGACCGCCGGCAACGCCTCGACCCTCAACGACGGCGCCGCCTGCCTGCTGATCGCCTCCGAGAAGGGAGCGAAGGAGCTCGGCGCCGAGCCGCTGGCCAGGATCGTTTCCTTCGGCGTCGCCGGCGTCGACCCCGCCTACATGGGCATCGGCCCGGCCGAGGCGGTCCCCCGCGCCCTCACCGCCGCGGGCCTGACGATCGACGACATCGACCTGGTCGAGCTGAACGAGGCTTTCGCCTCCCAGGTGCTCGCCAGCGCGCGTGCCCTTGGCATCGAGGAGGAGCGGCTCAACGTCAACGGCGGCGCGATCGCGCTCGGCCACCCGCTCGGCTGCTCAGGCGCCCGCCTCTCGGGCACCCTCGTCCGCGAGTTGCGCCGCCGCGGCGGTCGCTACGGCGTCGCCACCCTCTGCGTCGGCGTCGGCCAGGGCCTGGCGACCGTCTACGAAGTCCCCTGAGATAGCCTCGGCTCATGACTTCGGGATTCGAGGAGCTGGCCAGCGTCGACGGCACGATCACGCCTACCGCCGAGGCGACGATTCCGCTCAAGGACGACGGCGTCTACCGCGGCGACGGGGCCTTCGAGGTGATCCGTCTCTACGAGGGCAATCCGTTCGCGCTCGGCGACCACCTCGACCGGCTGGGCCGCTCCTCCGCAGCGATCGAGCTCTCTTTCGACCGCCCGGCGCTGGAGGCCGAGATCGAGGCCCTGCTCGCCCATGCAGGGCCGGTCGACGGCCAGATGCGGCTGATCGTCACCCGCGGCGGCCGCCGGATCGCCGCCACCGAGCCGATCCCCTCCCACGGCGAGACCCTGACCCTGGCCAGCGTCACCTACACGCCGACGGTGATCCTCAACGGGGTCAAGTCGCTCTCCTACGCCGCCAACATGCAGGCGACCCGGATCGCCAAAGCCCAGGGCGCCGATGAGGCGGTGCTGGTGCGCCCGGACGGCACGGTGCTGGAGCCGCCGACCTCTTCCGTCTTCTGGGTCTCCCCGGACGGCGAGCTGCGCACCCCGGCGCTCGAGGACGGGGTGCTGGAATCGATTACCCGGGACCGCCTGATCAAGGCGATGGACGTTGCAGAGGGCAGCTGGCAGATCGACGACCTGCGCGCTGCAAGCGAGGCCTTCCTCGCCTCCACCACGCGGGAGATCCAGGCGGTCGCCGCGTTCGACGGCCGCGCCTTCCCCGCCGCGCCGGGACCGCGCACCCGCGAGGCCCAGGAGGCCTTCGCGCAGACGCTCGGCCGCGAGCTGAGAGAACTTTGAGAAACACGAGAGGCAGGAGCTAGATGGACTTCCAGTTGAGCGACGAGCAGAAGCTGATCTCCGACACGGCGCGCGAATTCGCCGACAAGGAGATCGCGCCGCGGGTCCGCGACAACGACCGCGCCGCGCGCTTCGACCGCGAGCTGGCGAGCAAGCTCGGCGAGGTCGGCTACCTCGGCGCCCCGGTCGCCGAAGCCTACGGCGGCCGCGGCCTCGACTACATCGGCTACGGCCTGATCGTCGAGCAGGTCGGCCGCGCCGACTCCTCCGCCCGTACCGTCGTCTCCGTCCAGACCTCCCTGGTCGCCGGTTCGATCGAGCGCTGGGGGACCGAGGAGCAGAAGCAGCGCTGGCTGCCGCGCCTCTGCTCGGGAGAGGCGCTCGGCTGCTTCGGGCTGACCGAGCCCGACACCGGCTCCGACGCCGCCAACCTGCGCACCCGCGCGACCAAGACCGACTCCGGCTGGTCGATCAGCGGCCAGAAGATGTGGATTTCGCTCGGCAACTTCGCCGAGGTGGCGCTGATCTTCGCCCAGACCGACCCCTCGCTGAAACACCGCGGACTCGCCTGCTTCCTCGTCCCCACCGATAGCGAGGGCTTCACCACCCAGGAGATCCACGGCAAGCTCGGGCTGCGCTCCTCCGACACCGCCGAGCTCGCGCTCGACTCGGTCGAGGTTGGCGATGACGCGATGCTCGGTGAGATCGGCGACGGCTTCAAGGTGGCGATGAGCGCGCTCGACAACGGCCGCTACAGCGTCGCCGCCGGTTGTGTCGGCATCTGCGAAGGCTGCGTCGAAGCCTCGGTCGCCTACTCCAAGGAGCGCAAGCAGTTCGGCGTCCCCCTCGCCCGCTTCCAGCTGGTCCAGGAGATGATCGCCGACATGATCCTCAAGCGCGACGCCAGTCGGATGCTGGTCTACCGCGCCGGCGCGCTCAAGGACGAAGGCAAGCCGAACACGACCGAGACCTCGATCGCGAAGCTGTACGCGACCGAGTCGGCGGTCGAATGCGCGAACCTGGCGATCCAGGTCCACGGCGGCGCCGGCTACGTCGACGACTACCCGGTCGAGCGCTACCTGCGCGACGCCCGCGTGACCACGCTGTACGAGGGGACCTCGCAGATCCAGAAGCTGATCATCGGCCGCAACGCGACCGGGATCAACGCGATGCTGCCGTTCGAGGAGAGCTGAGCCCCCTTGGCCGAGCTGGTCGAGACCAGCGTCGACGAGTGGGGCGTCGCCCTGCTCCAGCTCAACCGGCCAGAGGCGCGCAACGCGCTCTCCCCGGAGATGATGGAACGGATCGCCGCCGAGCTGGAGCGGCTCGATCCCGACCCGGAGGTGCGCTGCGCGGTCATCGCCGGCTCCGAGAAGGTCTTCGCCGCCGGCGCCGACATCAACTCGATGGCCGAGCGCAGCCTGCCGGAGGCCCTCTACCACCCCGCGTCCGCCTTCTGGAAGCGGCTGGCCGCGGTGAAGACGCCGATGGTGGCGGCCGTGTCCGGCTTCGCGCTCGGCGGCGGCTGCGAGCTGGCGCTCGCCTGCGACATGATCGTCGCATCCGACACCGCCCGCTTCGGGCAACCGGAGATCACCCTGGGGATCATCCCCGGCGGCGGCGGCACCCAGCGCCTGGCGCGAGCGATCGGCAAGCAGCGAACGATGGAGCTGGTGCTGACCGGCAAGCTCTTCGACGCCCCCACCGCGGAGAAATGGGGCCTGGTGAACCTGGTGGTGGGCAAAGGCAGGTGGCTGGACGAGGCGCTCGAGCTGGCGCGCAGGGTCGCCGCCCAGGCACCGCTGGCCGGGCGGCTCGGCAAGCAGGCCGTGCTGGCGGCCGAGGAGACGGCGCTCTCGGCGGGGCTCGACCACGAGCGGCGCCTGTTCGAGATCGCGATGGCGACCGAGGACCGGGTCGAGGGCATGAACGCCTTCCTCGAGAAGCGCGAGCCCAAGTTCAGGGGCAAGTGAGGAGCGTCTCGGAGATCGGCGTTCTCGGCGCCGGCACGATGGGAACCGGGATCGCCCAGGTCGCGGCGTTGGGCGGCTACCCAACGCGGGTCTACGACGCGCTGCCGGGTGCCGCGGAGAAGGGGGTGGCCCGGATCGGCGATGTCCTCGCCCGCGGGGCTTCTCGCGGGCGCTGGAGCGAGGACGAGGCCGAGGCGGCGCGCCACCGGGTGGGGGCCGTGACCGACCTCGGTGAGCTTGCCGGGTGCGACCTGGTCATCGAGGCCGCCCCCGAGGACGTCGAGCTGAAGCGGGCGCTGTTCACCAAGGTCGCCGAGGCCTGCGGGCCCGAGACCGTTCTCGCCACCAACACCTCCTCGCTGCGCGTCTCGGAGATCGCCGCGGGTGTCCCCCAGCCCGAGCGGGTGGTCGGGATGCACTTCTTCAACCCCCCGGTGCTGATGAAGCTGGTCGAGGTGGTGGCCGCCGAGGACTCCTCCGAGCAGGCTCTGGCGGAGACGACCGAGGTCGCCGAGCGGATGGGCCGCACGCCGATCCGGGCCAAGGACACTCCCGGCTTCGTCGCCAACCGCCTCGCCCGCCCCTTCGCCCTGGAGTCGCTGCGGATGCTCGGCGACGGGCTCGCCGACGCGCCGACCGTCGACCGCATCGTCCGCCTCGGCGGCGGCTTCAAGATGGGCCCGTTCGAGCTGATCGACCTGGTCGGCCTCGACGTCAACCTGACCATCGCCCGCTCCTTCTTCGCCCAGGGCGGCGAGCCGGAGCGCTGGCGCCCCAGCCCGATCCAGGAACGCCTGGTCGAGGAAGGCCGGCTGGGCCGCAAGAGCGGCCAGGGCTACTACGAGTACGGGGAGGGTCGGCACCGGCCGGACGATCCCGAGCTGGAGATCGAGGCTCCGACGCTCGACCCTGACGAGCTGGAGCGAATCGACCCCGTCGCCCCGCAGATCCTCCCCCGCCTCTTCGCCCAGATCGCCAACGAGGCGGCCTTCGCCCGGGAAGAGGAGATCGCCTCGCCCGAGGACATGGAGACCGCGGTCCAGCTCGGCCTCAACTGGCCCCGTGGCCCGCTCGCTATCACCGAGCTGATCGGCGCCGCCGAGGCGGTAGCGCTGCTGGAACGCCTGGAGAGCGAGAAGGGCGTCGCCTACTCCCCCGCACCGAAGCTCCTCGCCCAGGCACGGATCTGAACGATTCCGGCTCGCCTCGCGTAGAGGTGGTAAGTGCCTGGTTCCTCGAAAGCGCTCATCCGTCAGGCGATCTCCGCGATCGGGCTGGCCGTGCTCCTCTGCCTCGCGATCGCCTCAGCAGCACCCGCTGCCGACCGCATCTACTGGGTGAACGAAGGCACTGAGGCCGTCGGGCCGTCGATCGGCCACGCCAACTTGGCTGGAGGAGGCGGCGGCCAAGTCCCGATCCCGGTCCCCTTCCTGTTCGGGCTCGGGATCGACCCCGCGACGGGCAAGCTCTACTCGTCCGGGGATGAAACCGCGCCGTTGCTCTCCGCCAACCTCGACGGAACCGGGGTCGCAGCGCTTGACACGACCGGCGCGCCGCTGTCCGATCCCAGCTGGCTCGCCGTCGACCCGGCCGGCGGGAGGGTCTACGTGACCAACGAGGAACCCCCCAGCGTCTCCTTCGTCAACCTGCGTGGAGGCGGAGGGGGTGTGCTCGACACCACCGGCGTGACCCTGCAGGAGCCGGGCGCCGTCGTCGTCCATCCCGCCGGGGGAAGGATCTACTGGGCCGACGGCGAGACGATCGCCTTCGCCAACCTCGCCGGTGGCGGCGGGGGCACGCTCGACATCGTGCTCCAGGCCGACATCGTGGTGAGCGGGCTCGCCGTCGATGCATCCGCCGAAAGGATCTACTGGATCGAGTTCGACGAGGGGGCCGACGTGGCTGCGTTCAGGCTTCGGTTCGCAAGCCTAAAGGGAGGACCGATAGGCGAGCTGGACCTCGGAGCGTCCATGGCCCCCAACGGCCTGGCGATCGACCCCGAAGGGCAACGGATCTACTGGGCCGACCATGGCGGCACGATCGGATTCTTCGACCTGCGCAGCGGCGGGGGCGGGCAGCTCGACACCACCGGGACGAGCCCGGCCTTGCCCGCCAACCCCGTCCTGCTCAAGGTTCCGCTCACGACCACCCCGCCGCGGGTGACCGGCCGGACCCGTGCCGGCGGGACCCTTTCCTGCGAGAGCAGCTGGGCCCCCGACCTCCCCGAGTCCTTCCTCTACCGCGCGCCGCAAACCATCGCCTACCAGTGGCTGCGCAACGGCAAGCCGGTCTCCGGCGCGACCGGGCGGACCGTCAAGGCGCGGCTGGCCGGCCGCTACGCCTGCCAGGCGACCGGAACCAACGCGGCCGGTTCGGCGAGCTCGGCGAGCTCGACGACGGTCTCCGTCAAGGCCGCGCTCAAGCTCGGCAAAGTCCGCCTCAACCGCGCCAGGGGAACCGCGACGCTGACCGTGGCGGCGCTCGGCGGCGGCAAGCTCCGCCTCAGCGGTGCCGGGATCAAGCCGCAGACGGCCCCGGCTCGCGCCAAAGCTCGCCTGCGGATCCGCCCGAGCGGCCGGGCGAAGAAACGCCTCGAGGCCACCGGCCGTGCCCGGGTCAAAGCCGTCGTCAGCTTTCGGCCCGCCAGTGGCAAGCAGCTCAAGCGCTCGAAGAAAATCGTTTTGAAGGTCCGCGGATGAGGACAACGGTGCCCGGAACGTCGAGAACGCTCATACGCCGGACCATCGCCGCGATGGGTGTGACCGCGCTCCTCTGCCTCACGGCGGCTTCCGCGGCACACTCCGCCGACAGGATCTACTGGGTGAACACGGGCGACCTCGGAGGGACCGCGATCTCGCACGCCGACCTCGCCGGCGGCGGTGGGGGCGAGATCGCGATCTCGGCGACGCCCGGCATCTTCGGTCTCGGGATCGACTCCGCGAGGGACAAGATCTACACGCTCCACGAGGAGGCCACCCCATCGCTCGTCGGCGATGCCGCGATTCTTTCCGCCAACCTCGATGGAACTGGCTCGACTCCGCTCGACACGACCGGTGCGCCGATTGGCGAGCCCGACTGGCTGGCCGTCGACCCGGGCGCGGGAAGGGCCTACTGGACCGACGAGGAAACCGACGCGATCTCCTTCGCGAATCTGCGCGGCGGCGGGGGCGGAGCGCTCGATACCACCGGTGTCGCGGTAGGGGAAACGGAGGCCATAGCCGTCCACCCCGCCGTGGGAAAGATCTACTGGATGAACGACGAAACGATCGCCTTCGCGAGCCTGAGCGGCGGGGGCGGCGGCACTCTCGACCTCGTCAACGGACCCAGTCCGTTCGGGGCAGGGCTCGCGATCGACGGATCCTCCAACACGATCTACTGGATCGATGACCTCACCGACACGATCGAGTTCGCCAGCCTCAGCGGCGGCATCAGCAGCGTGCTCGATACCACCGGCGCTCCAGTCGACGATCCGCTGGGCCTGGCGATCGATCCCGAGGCCGGCAGGATCTACTGGGCCAACGGAAACGACACGATTGGGTTCGCCAATCTGAAGGGAGGCGGTGGCGGGCAGCTCGCGCTCACCGGTGCGACCCTGGATTCGCCGGTTACGCCCGTCCTGCTCAAAACGCCCGACCCGGCAAACCCGCCGCTGGTGAAAGGCAGGTCCCGGGCGGGCTCGACTCTGTCCTGCGAGAGCAGCTGGGCAGGTGACCTCCCCGAGTCCTTCCTCTACCGCGCACCGCAGACCGTCACCTACCAGTGGCTGCGCAACGGGCGCCCAATCGCTGGCGCGACCGCGCAGACGGTGAGCGCCCGACAAGCCGGCACCTACGCCTGCCAATCCACGGCCGCCAACGCCGCCGGCTCGGCGAGCTCAACCAGCGCGGCGGTTGCGGTCAAAGCCGCGCTCAAACTCGGCAAGGTCCGACTCAACCGCGCCACCGGGACCGCGACGCTCACGGTTGCGGCATTCGGCACCGGCAGGCTGAAGCTCAGCGGCGCCGAGATCAAGCAACGAGCCGCGAAAGCGCGCGCCAAGGCACGCCTGCGGATCCGGCCGAGCGGGCCGGCGAAGAAACGCCTCGAGACCACCGGCCGTGCCCGAGTCAAGGCCACCGTCACCTTCCGCCCCGACGGCGGCAAGCCGCTCAAGCGCTCCAAGCGGATCGTCTTGAAGCTCAGCCAGCGCTGAGCCGAAACATCATCTCGTCCGGGTAGCACCAGCTCCAGTCCTCGCCGGGCTCGGCTGAGCGGATGATCGGGTGGCCGGTGGCCTGGAAATGGGCGGTCGCGTGTTTGCCCGGGGAGTTGTCGCAGCAGCCGATATGGCCGCAGGTTTGGCACATCCGCAGGTGGACCCAGCTCATCCCGGCGGCCAGGCACTCCTCGCATCCCACAACCTCACCCGGCGGGGCGAGAACCTGGACGGAACTGAGATGGGTGCATTCAGCGGCCGTCCCTCGAAGATACAGAGGCGCCGCCGCTGGCTGAGCGGGCTACGAGCCGGTCGGGGCGATCTCGATCGGCTCGCCGCCGGGCATCCAGTGCGCCTCGACGGGAGGCGGGCTGTCACGCAGGTAGCGCTCGGCGTCGAGGGCGCCCATGCAGCCAGTGCCGGCCGCGGTGACCGCCTGGCGGTAGGTGTGGTCGACGAGGTCGCCGACGGCAAGAACGCCGGCAAGGTTGGTCCGGGTCGAGCCCGGCTCGGTGACCACGTAGCCGTCCTCGTCGGTGTCGACCTGGCCGGTGACGATCTCCGATTTGGGGATGTGGCCGATCGCGACGAAGGCGCCGCTCGCCTCGATCTCCTCCTCCTCGCCGGTCTCGGCGTGGCGCAGCCGGACGCCCTTCAGTTTTCCGTCCTCACCCGCGACGAACTCCTCCGGCACATAGGGCGTCTTGAAGTCGATGTTGTCCTGCTCGCGGGTGCGGTCGAACATGATCTTGGAGGCGCGGAACTCGTCGCGGCGGTTGACAACGGTCAGGTCGCTGGCGTACTTGGAGATGAAGATCGAGTCCTCCATCGCCGAGTCGCCACCGCCGATCACGATCACCTTGTCGCCTTTGAAGAAGGCGCCGTCGCAGACGCCGCAGGTGGAGACCCCGCGGCCGCCCAGCTCCATCTCGCCGGGGATGCCGAGCCGCTTCGGCTCCGCCCCCATCGCCAGGATCACGGTCTTGGCCCGGTGCTCCTCGTCGCCGAGGAAGACCTTCTGCACGCCGCCGTCGGAGAGCTCGACCCGGTCGACGTCGTCGGTGACGAAGCGGCTGCCGAAGCGCTCGGCCTGGGCGCGGAACTGGCTCATCATCTCCGGCCCCATGATCCCCTCGGGGTAGCCCGGGTAGTTCTCGACGTCGGTGGTGTTCTGCAGCTGCCCGCCCCACTGGAACCCCTCGAAGACCAGCGGCTCGAGGTTGGCACGGGCGGTGTAGAGCGCCGCCGTGTAGCCGGCGGGGCCGCCGCCGATGATGATTACGTTCTCGATCTTCTTCTGATCAGCCATATCTGCCGCCTGGAGTCTAATACTTTACTTTTTATAGTAGCCCTCCACCGGGCGGGTCGCAACCGTCGCGATCTCCGCCTCGAGGTCCGCTTCGGCTGTTCCACCGCGCTCGATCGGGAGGCCCTCCGCTTCCCAGCGGTGGACCGTCTGGCGCAGCTGGAAGAAGGCGACGATACCCGGCGGGATCGGGATCCAGAAGGCGATCAGGCGGAAGGTCAGGACCGCCGGGAAGACGGTGCCCTCGGGGATGCCGAAGAGGACGAATGCGCCGATCATGCCGGCGTCGACCGCGCCGACCCCGGCGGGGGCGAAGGGAAAGAGGTTGGCGACCATGCCGAGGAAGAAGCCCTGGATGACGACGGCGAGCGGCACGTGCACCCCGAAGGCGTGAAAGGACGCCCAGAGGACGCCGATGCTCGACGCCCAGAAGCCGGCCGCTCCGAGCACCGCGAGGCCGCCGCGGGAGGGATGGGCGAAGAGGCCGACCGCGAAGCGGAACCCTTCCCCCAGCGTCTCCGGCACTTTCGCCGCGGTGTGCAGGAAGGCCCGCGCGCGGTCGCCGTGGGCGAACGGCCTCAGCCGCCGTTCGACGTCGGTCGGGATCAGCGCGATCAGGATGCCGACCACGAGCAGAACCCCCGCCACCGCCGCCGGGATGATCGTCAGCTCGATCGAGTCCTTGCCGTTCACCACCCCCGTCCTCAACAGGATCCCGAAGACGATCAGCGCCAGCGGGTAGAAGGCGTACTGGAGGGCGAGGAAGGCGACCATGCGGCGGGCGACGTCGCGGCGCGCCATCCCAGCCTTGCGCAGCGCCCAGTAGGTCAGGGCGATGCCGCCGGCACCGCCGGCCGAGAACATCCGGGTCGCCGCCACGCCCGCCATGTTGATCTCGTAGGTCTCCAGCCAGCGCAGTCGCAATACGTCGCCCCCGACGACCGCCTTGAACAGGGCGATGTAGGTGGCGAAGGCGAGGACGTTGAAGCCGATCGCGACGCCGATCCAGACCGGGTCGGCGTTGTCGAGCTTGTCCAGCGCGCCGCTGAGGCCGACCAGCTTCGGGACGAGGAAGTAGATGACTAGGAGCAGCGCCAGTACGAGCACCAGCGTCTGCACCAGCCGCCGAACCGTGAAGAGCGGCATTTCGGCGGCATTGCCGTTCGCCGAATCTCCTTGAGACACCCTTTGGACGCTACCCGTTCGCGAGGCGCTCCAAGCGCTGAAGACCGCTGTTGATGCCCTTGACCAAAGGCTCCGCCAGCGGCTCCCCGCGCCTGACGGCCGTGACCAGCAGCGCCCCGGCGGCGAGATCGGTGACGTAGTGCTCGCCGAGATAGACCAGGGCGAAGCCGAGAGTCGTCGCGTAGCCCCAGCCGAGCGCTCCCTCGGCACGGCCGATTTCGGCCAGCGACAGCGCAGCCGAAACCGAGGTCGCGAAGTGGAGGGAGGGCATCGCCGCCCAAGGGTTGCCGCCGAGCGTGTCGTACATCCTCTGCCAGGCTTTGCCCCAGGTCGGTTCGCCGACCTCGACCATGATCCGCCGCACCTCTTCGCCGGCGATGCCCTTCTCCGCCGACCACCAGGGCGGCGCCGTCGGGACCGCGAAGTACACGGCGCAGCCGAGGTCGAAGACCGCGGCCATCTGGCGGGCCGACTGCGGGAAGCGGTCGTTGTCGCGCACCAGGACCAGGGCCAGCGCCAGGTAGGGCTCGATGAACCAGAGCCAGTGGGCCCAGGTGAGGACGCGGTTGATCGCGCCCACCCCAGGGACCCGAGCCAGCGCCTCCTGCAGGCGCGTGGTCGGCAGCCGGCCGCCGCCGACAGCGCGGTCGACGGCGATCGGGTAGCGGGTCTTGAGCCGGGAACGCAGCCGCTCGGGATCGTCGTAGGGCATCTCATGGACCATCGTGAATCCCCACATCTGCAGCGCGTAGAGGGCGACGTCGCGCTTCTTGGAGCGCGGGTAGAGAACCGCCAGGGCGAGTGGCCCGCCGGCGCACGCCGCGACCGTCACCGGGGCTGGGATGCGCAGCCGCTTGCGGAGCAGCGGGACCGCCACCGCCGCGCCGACCGCTGCGGTGGCCCCCGCCCGTACCGCGAGCCGAAGCGCGCTGGATGGCCGCGAGCGCTTCCTCATAGGGGCGGCGAGTATAGGATGGCCGCGCTTTGTCGCCGAATTCCCCTGGCACTGATCAGATCGAGACCCTGGTTTGGATCGGCTTCGTTGCCGCGGCCATCGTCGTGGTCGCGATCAACGTCGCCCTCCTCTACGTGGTCCGCCGTTTCCGGGCCGAGCGGGGGGCCGAGCCACGCCAGGTCGTAAGCGGCCGGCGAGTGCAGTTCCGGGTCGCCGCAGTCCTCACCGGGTTCGCCGCCCTGGTCTTCGCCATCAGCATCGTCTACACCGACAAGGCTGAGACGACCCCGGCCACCGGCACCGAGGGCTTGGCCGCGGCCGAGACCCAGCCGCTGCGGATCGAAGCGACCGGCCAGCAGTGGCTGTGGCGCTACGACTACCCGAACGGTGCCTTCTCCTACTACAAGCTCGTGGTCCCGGTCGACACCGCAGTCGAGCTGCAGGTGCAGTCCACCGACGTGGTCCATACCTGGAACGTCCCCGACCTCGCCGGCAAGCGCGACGCGGTCCCGGGCAAGGTCCACCAGGTCGCCTTCCGAGCCGACGAGGAAGGCAGCTTCGGCGGCGAGTCGGCGACCCTCTCGGGACAGTCATACGCGGCGATGCGGACCGAGGTCGAGGTCGTCTCACCCAAGGCTTACGAAGATTTCGTCAAAAGCCAGGGGACCCAGATCCAAGAAGCCCAGGAACGGGTCGCCGGGCTGATCGAAAACGGGGAAGTCCCATGAGCAAGGCAGGGCGCCCGGAGCTGGTCGTCGACGGCTTCCCCAAGCGCCGCCCGCGCTGGATCGAGCTGGCAACCAGCGCCGACCACAAGGACATCGGCCGGATCCTCGTCGTCGGCTCGCTCGGGTTCCTCTTCATCGCCCTGGTCGAGCTGGTGCTGATGCGGCTGCAGCTGGCGATCCCCGAGAACACCTTCCTCACCCCGGTCGGCTTCAACCGGATGCTGTCCCTGTACGGGGCCACCGCGGTCTTCCTCTTCGCGGTCCCGCTGGTGCTCGGGCTCTTCTACTACGTCGCGCCGCTGCAGGTGGGTGCCCGCGGCACCGCGCTGCCGCGGCTGGGCCAAGCCGGGATGGCGATGTACGCCGCCGGCGCCACGGTCCTCTATGCCGGCCTTCTCTTCACCCCGTCGGAGGCCGGGGTCAACCCGCTCGCCCCGCTCAGCGAGGTCGCCTTCCTCTCCAACAACGGGGTCGACGCCTGGGCCGCGGCGACCGGCCTGGTCACCCTCGGCTTCGTCCTGATCGCGATCGACCTCTCGACCACGCTGCGCAACATGCGGGCGCCTGGGATGGCCTGGCGGCGAGTCCCCATCTTTGCCTGGGCGGCCGCGGTCGGCTCGTGGCTGGTGCTGTTCGTCGGCCCCGTCCTCCTGGCGGCGGTGGCGATGCTCCTGATCGACCGCAACTACGACGGCATCTTCTTCGCCGACGGCTCCGGCGGTGCGCCCCTGCTCTGGCAGCACCTGAGCTGGATCTTCTACTCCGGCGCCTACATGCTGATCCTGATCTTCGCCCTCGGCGCGATCGCCGAAATCGTCTCCGTCTTCTCCCGCAAGCCGCTCTTCAACCGCGGCGCGGTGATGGGCTCACTCGCGGCGATCGCGGTGCTCGGCACGCTCGCCTGGATGCAGAACATGTACACGGCACCGATCGGGATCGGGTGGATGTACTTCGCGATGCTGATGTCGCTGGCGCTGATCGTGCCCTTCGGCCTGATCATCTTCAACCTGATCGCCACCCTGGTCGGCGGAACTCTGAGGATGCGCGCGCCGCTGCTCTTCGCGGTCGGGGCGATCTCCTCGATCTCGCTCGGCCTCGGGGCCGAGATCGAGCACTCGATGGTGGGTGCGGCCTGGCAACTGAAGAACACCACCGACGCTACCGCCGCCACCCACTTCGCCCTGGTCGGCGGCGCCGTCTTCGGCGGCTTCGCGGCGCTCCATTACTGGTTCCCGAAGATGACCGGTCGGACGATGGGCGAGACGCTGGCCCGGATCTCCTTCTGGACGACGGCGCTCGGGATGCTTCTCGCCTTCGTACCGCTGTTTCTCGCCGGCGCCGAGCAGGGCCAGGTGATCGATGCCTACAAGTTCTTCGACGACACCGGCGTCAACGCGTACAACCTGATCGCTTCGATCGGCACCGTGGTCCTCGCTGCCGGCATCGTGATGACCCTGATCAACGCGATCCTCAGCCGTGAGAACGGCCCCGAGGCGGGTCACGACCCGTGGGGCGGGGACACCCTGGAGTGGTTCGCGCTCTCGCCCCCGGAGCCCCACAACTTCGATGTGTTGCCGGACGTGCGCAGCGCCCGCCCGATGCGGGATATCCGCGATGCGATCGCACACCGCACCGCCGCCGCCGAGCGGGCTCCGCGCGAGACCCAGCCGGTAGCCTGAGCTAGTGCCACCGATGGACTCCGGCGCCGGCGCCCGGACCGCGCCCACTCCGACGGCAACCCCAGCCGTCTCCACCCCGGGGATCGTCCGCGACTACCTGACGCTGACCAAGCCGAAGGTCCAGTCGCTCCTGCTGTTCACGACGGTGACGACGATGTACGTGGCGGGGGACCCCTCGATCGGCCTGGTCTTCCTCACCTGCCTCGGCGGTGCCCTCTCGGCCGGCGGCGCCGGCGCGATCAACCACGCCGTCGACCGCGACATCGACCGGATGATGGCCCGCACCGCCACTAGGCCGGTCGCGGCCGGTCGCATCTCCCCCGCCGCCGCGATCGCCTTCGGCGCCCTGCTCGGGGCTGCCTCCTTCGTGCTGCTGGCGCTGGCCGTCAATCCCCTGGCGGCGGCGCTCTCGCTCTCGGGCCTGGTCGGCTACGTCTTCGTCTACACCCTCTGGCTGAAGCGGGCGACGCCGCAGAACATCGTCATCGGCGGGGCCGCCGGAGCGGTGCCGCCGCTGGTCGCCTGGGCGGCGACCACGGGCGAGCTCAGCGGCATGGCCTTCTACCTCTTCGCGATCGTCTTCTTCTGGACCCCGCCCCACTTCTGGGCGCTTTCGCTGCTGATGAAGGACGACTACGCGCGGGCCGGCATCCCGATGCTGCCGGTGGTCCGCGGCGAGGCCGAGACCCGGCGCCAGATCCTCCTCTACACGATCCTCCTGTACGCGGTGACGCAGCTGCCGTTCTGCGCTGGAGGGCTGGGCGTCGCCTACCTCGTCCCCTCGATGCTGCTGGGCGCCGGCTTCATCTTCTTCGCGGTGAAGCTGCTGCGCGAGGCCGACCGGCGCTGGGCGCTCCGCACCTACCTCTTCTCGCTCGCCTACCTGGCGCTGCTGTTCGCCGCGGCGGCGATCGACGCCCAGCTCTGAGACCGGCGTCCCTGATAGAAATCCGGCCATGGATCGTGAGACCGCTCGTAAGAACATGTCCGCGGGTCTGGTCGCAGGTGGCTTCGCCGCCGCGGTCTTCGCCCTCTGCTTCGTAGCGGCGTTCCTCTACATCGCCCAATGAGCGAGCACCGCGAGATCCCCGAGCCCGGCGAGATGACCTACGCGCCGAAGCCCTCCTGGGCGCCGATCTTCATCGCCATGGGCGCGACCGGCATCGTCTGCGGGATCTTCGCGGCCGGGTTCATCTTCCCGCCGTTCGTCTACATGATCGTCGGCGCGATCCTCGTCCTCGCCGCCTTCCGCAGCATCGTCCGCGGCGCGATCCGCGACTACTACCGCCTGCCGCGCAGGCAACGCGCCCGCGGCGCGGCTCTGCCGGTCGAAACGATCACGCTCGACGACTGAGCGCTCGCCTGAGCGGCTTTCAGCCGGGGGTCATCCCTGAAGTCGCGCCGTCCGAGGTCCAGACGCGGACGATGTCGCGCATCGAGAGGACGCCGACGGCTTCGCCGGAATCGAAGACGACCAGGTGGCGGACACCCCGGCGCGACATCTCCGCGGCGGCGCGCTCGAGGCTCCAGTCCGGCGCGGCGGCGATCACGCTCTCACTCATGTGGTCTCCGACCAACTCGACGTCCGGGTCCTCGCCGGCGCCGACCGAGATCAGCAGGTCGCGCTCGGTGACGATCCCGGGGGTCGGTGACTCGGCGTCTGAGACCAGCGCCGCACCGGTGCCTTTCTCCACCATCATCGCCGCCGCTTGGCGCAGGGTGTGCGAGGGCCCCACGGTCAGCGAGACCTCCGACATGCCGTCCCTCACCTGCATCTCGTCCCCCTTTCAGGTCGGCTTCCGAAGTTAGTGCGAATCGCCTCAAGACTACCCGAATCCACGGCTGCGACAGGACGCTTGGTGGCGGTCGCGGCATATAGACTCCGGCCCGCCGCCCGCCCCATGGACGCTCGCTCGAAACCCATCCGCACGCTGCTCGCACTCGCCGCGCTAGGCGCCGTCGTCGCGATGGCATCCGGCTGCGGTACGACGACGGCCGACGAGGATCGGGGGCGCGAGCTGTTCGTCCAGAAATGCGGCACCTGTCACACCCTGGCCCAGGCCGGGACGACCGCGCAGGCCGGCCCGAACCTCGACGACGCCTTCGGCTCCGCCCGGGAAGCGGGCGAGACCGACAGCACGATCGAGGGGGTCGTCAAGGCGCAGGTGGAGTTCCCGCGGCCGAGCACCGACAACCCGGCCGTCTCGATGCCGGCCGACATCGTCACCGGGCAGGACCTCGAGGACGTTGCCGCCTACGTCGGCACCTGGGCCGGAGTCCCGGGCGCCGCGCCGCCGCAGGTCCCTGGAGGCCCCGGTGCGCAGGTCTTCGCCAACAACGGCTGCGGCGGCTGCCACACCTTCGAAGCGGCCGGTTCGGGCGGGGTCGTCGGGCCCAACCTCGACGAATCGCTGGCGCCCGGAGACTCCCTCGCCGCAATCGAAAAAATGATCGTCGACCCGAACGCCGAAATCGTCAAAGGCTTCCCCCCGAACGTGATGCCACCGGATTACGGCGCAACCCTCTCGAAAAAAGAACTGGAAGACCTGGTCCAGCTCCTGAGCGAAAACTCGCCGGCGGGCAAAGGCAAATCCGGCTCCAAATCCAAAGGCGCCTGAGGCTCTGAGCCCAGCGGCCGCGTGGCCGCTGGCATGATCCAAGACGATGCGGGCACGCCTCCAGAGCCGCTTCGAGATCTCCCCCCGCCGCTACGCGCAGGTGACCGCGGTCGCGCTCGCCGCGCTCGCCCTGATCGTGCTCACCGGCGCCGCCGTACGGCTGACCGGATCCGGGCTGGGCTGCCCGGACTGGCCGCGGTGCCACGGCGGAGCGGTGCCGCCGCTCGAGTCCCACGCGGTGATCGAGTACGGCAACCGGTTACTGACCGGCCTGGTCGGCGCCGCGGTGATCGCCGCCAGCGTCCTTGCCTGGTTCCGCAACCCCTTCCGCGGACACCTGGCGCTGTTCGGCGCGCTGCTGCCGCTCGGCGTGATCGGCCAAGCGATCCTCGGCGCCCTCGTCGTCAAGTACCACCTCGCCCCTGGCCTGGTGATGTCCCACTTCATCCTCTCGATGCTGCTGCTGGACGCCGCCTTCGCGCTCGCCTGGTGCTCGCGCTACGAGCCCACCGAGCGGCGTCGGTCCAGCGACCGGCTCGGCGTCTGGGCGGTGCGGGGACTGATCCCGCTCGGCCAGCTGACGATCCTCGCCGGCACCGTCGCCACCGCCTCCGGGCCGCATGCCGGGTCGCATGAGAACGAGCTGGTCAAGCGCTTCACCTTCGAGGGAAGCGGAACGCTGGAGTGGGTGGTCCAGCGGCACGCGACGATCGCCGCCATCTACGGCCTCGCCGCGATCGGCGTCTGGCTGCTCCTGCGCCGGCCCGGAGGCGACCGCAGAGCGCTGCGGCCGCTGACCGTCGTCATCGTCCTGTTGGGGGTCCAGGGCCTGGTCGGTGGGCTCCAGTGGGCGCTGGAGCTGCCGACCGAGATCGTCTGGCTCCACATCGCGATCGCCACCGTGAACTGGTTGGCGATGCTTTGGACGGTCGCCGCCGCGGGTCGCCTCGAGCCGCGCGGGGAGCCCGCTCCCGCCGGCGGTGGGAGCGGCGAACGTCCGGCGAGGGCGCCGGCCGGCGCCCTCTGAGCTTGCTCCCGTTCGCCGTCTCGATCGGCTTTCTCAGCCTGGTCCAGGCCGCCCTGGTGGCGGCGCCCAAGCCGGCGATCAACCCCCTGCTGAGCCGGCTAGCCAGCCGCTGGTGGGCACTCGTCCTGCCGCTCTCGATCGGGCTGGTGGTCGCGGCGATCGCCCTGGAGTCGGCCACCGCCGATTTCCTCACCTACCTCGCGTTGATCGCGGTGCCACCGCTTGCCGCCGCGGCCCTGGGCTGGCTGGCCCGCGGTGCCCGGCCGCCACTTGCCCTCCTGGTGGTGCCGCTGTTCGCCCTCGCCTGGGCCGCCCGCGACGCCCTCGGCGGCGAGACGGCAGCGCTGGCCCTCTCCGCCCTCGCCTGCGTCAGCCTCGGCTGGCTGGTCGCCTGCGTGGTCCCCAGCCGGTGGCTGAAGCTGGGGATCTACGCGATGGCGGCGATCGACGCCTGGCTGGTCGCCTCCAATCTCCTCCAGGAGCCCAACGCCATCCTCAACGCGGCCTCCCCGGGTGGCCTACCAAGCCTCCAGTTCGTCTCCTTCGGGTCCGCGAGGATGGGCTTCGGCGACCTCTTCCTCGCCGCCGCCCTGGGCGCCCTACTCGCCCACAACCGACGCCTCCAGCTCACCGGCGCCGCCCTAACCGCCGCCATCGGGCTCAGCTTCGACCTGCTCTTCTTCGCCGTCGACCTCCTCCCCGCCACCGTCCCGATCGCCCTGACTCTGGCCGTGCTGGAGCTTGGTCGCTCTTGGCTCGGACCTAGACCAACCCGAGAACCGCCGCGAGAACAGCTCCGACAACCCCGAGCGCCCCAATAAGCCCGTAGGCGATCGTGTGCTGCACCGTGTCGATACGCACGGTCAAAGCATCCTGGCGTTTGTTCGCTTCATGCTGAGCCCCTTCAAAGCGGAGGTTCATTTCTTTCTGCATCGCTTCGAATTTCAGGTGCATTTCGCTCTCTACCGATTCAAAGCGCTGGTTGACTCCTTCGAAGCGCTCGTCGATACGTTCGAACTGACGATCGAAACGGGCGAGCTGCTTGTCCATCCGGGCAAAGCCTTCTTCCACTCGCCGACTCAGATCTTCGATCTGTTCGCTGGTCCGATCCTCGGTCATGACCGCCATCCTGTCAGATTAGCGAGAACAATGCGTCGTGTTGTCTGCGGAACTTAAAGACTTCGTATCAGCTCTGGGTTTTCTTCCGCGCGAGCCACCTGTATCCATGCCAGGCGGCCGCGCTGACCAGCACCAATCCCCAGAGCGCCCCCACCAGCGGCCGCGTCAACAACGTCAACGCGATCACCGAAGCCGCCGCGACCCCCACGATCACCACCCACCTGAAAACCGCGTCCTCCGAGAGGTTCATCCAGACTCCAACCTACTGAGGCGGCGAAAACCAAGCCTGGCAAGGACGCAGGGAGGGTGGCAAGGGGAGCGCACTCATGTGCGTGACCCGCAGCCGGCCGACCGAGGACACCGCCAGGCGCAGGTTTGCAGCCGCCTCAGAGGATGTAGACGGTGGTGTAGACGATGATCCACATCACGTCGACGAAGTGCCAGTAGATGCCGGGCACCTCTACGCCGAGGTGGTCCTTGGCGGCGGGGCCGAAGTGGCCGCGGAAGGCGCGGATCGTGGCGAAGGTTAGGAGGAGGAGGCCGACGAAGACGTGGGCGCCGTGGAGGCCGGTGAGGCTGTAGAAGATCGAGCCGAAGGCGAGGTCGCGGTCGCTGAACCCGAGGTGCACGTACTCGTTGATCTGGATGAAGAGGAAGGTCGCCCCGAGCGCCCAGGTCAGGACCAGTCCCAGTTTCAGGCCCCTGTGGTCGTCGCGGCGGATCGACTCCAGGGCATAGTGGATGGTGAAGCTGGAGGAGACGAGGATCGCGGTGTTGATCCCGGCGACCCCGACCGGCAGCTCGAACGGCTCGGGCGGCCAGCTCTCGGGGCCGACGACGACGCGGAGGAAGAAGTAGGCGGCGAAGAAGGCGCCGAACAGCATCACCTCGGAGACGATGAAGAGCAGGATCCCGAGGGTCTGGCGGTCGATCCGCGAGCTCTGGTTGGCCTCGGGCGGGCCGTGGTGCTCGGCGTGGCCGTGGTCGAGCGTGGCGGTCGCGCTCTCCATCAGGACTCCTCTCCCTCGGCCACCGCGGCGGCGACCGCCGCGGCGGGCCGGCCGACCTCGATGTGCTCGACCTGCTTGTCGGTGATCTCGCGGACCCGGCCGATCAGGTCCTCCTCCAGCCACCGGGACCCCTCACCGGCGAAGGTGGAGATCAGGACCTCGTCGATCCGGTAGTGCTCGATCGCGTTCTTGACGGCCTGGAAGGGGTCGGGGCTCATCGGCTGCCCGGTCGCGTCGATGTCGGCCCGGTAAAGCTCGGCGAGGGTCGAGGCGAGGTCGCGGACGATTTCCGGCTCGCTGACGTCCTCGGTGCGCGGGCAGACGATCGTGTAGCGGTGCGGGCTGGCCGCGGCGCGCTCCTTCAGCCGGTCGACCAGGTCGGGCGTTGCCACAGTCTGGGTAGCGACCACCAGGGTGTGGATCAGGTCCCACCGGATCGCGTCGTCTTCGATCCGCACCGGGATGTGGGTCAGCTTCGTCTCCGGTTCGATCCGCTCCCGCACCCACTCGACCAGGTCTTTACGGGTGAGGCCGAAGCGGGAGTCGGAGAGGCAGGAGAGGAGGACCTCGGCCGGTTCGTGGGCGCGGACGGCGTCGTCGATCGCCAGCGAGGGCTCGGGGTCCATCACCTCGCCAACCGAGTCGATGCCGAACTCGCGCAGCACCGACATCGTCACCTCGACCCTGGCGCGAGCGGCCTCACGCAGCTCGCCGGCGTCGATCAGCTGGCCCACCGACGGCTGGTTCTGCGGCGCCGCTACTACGACCCCGGAGACCTGGTCCACGCGCTCCCGGACGGCCTGCAGGAGCTTCCGCCCCCCGGCAACCTCGTTGAGGAAGACCAGCAGCGGGCGGCGGTCGTCATCGCCGCTCACGAGGAGCCCACCACGCTCGGTTTGGCGTCCGGAACCTCAGCGCCCTCGCCGGCCATGATCGCGTGGCGAGCGCCGGGAACGCCGAACTCATACGGCCCGCCGACCACCCGCGGGATCTCGTCGAAGTTGAAGATCGGCGGCGGCGAGGAGACCTGCCACTCGATCGAGTTGGCGCGCCACGGGTTGGCCTCGGCCCTGGGCCCGAAGCGCCAGCTGACGACCATGTTGTAGAGGAAGACCAGCTGCGCGGCACCCAGGATGAAGGCGAAGCAGGTGATCAAGAGGTTCCACTCGCCGAACTGGGTGGCGTAGTCGGCGACCCGGCGGGGCATCCCGTCCATGCCGACCCAGTGCATCGGGATGAAGGTCCCCCAGGTGCCGAGCAGAGTTCCCCAGAAGTGGACGCGGCCGAGTTTCTCGTCGTACATGCGCCCGGTCATCTTCGGGAACCAGTGGTAGATCCCGGCAAAGATCGTGAAGACCGAGCCGCCGAAGAGGACGAAGTGGATGTGGGCGACGATGAAGTAGGTGTCGGAGACGTGGATGTCGATCGGCACCATCCCCAGCATCACGCCACTGATCCCGCCGATGGTGAAGGTGACGATGAAGGCGAGGGCAAACAGCATCGCGGTCGAGTAGGTGTGGATCTTGCCGAAATAGAGCGTGCCTAACCAGGAGAAGATCTTGATCCCGGTCGGCACCGCGATCAGCAGCGTGGTGAACATCATCGGCACCCGCAGCCAGCTGAACATGCCGGCGACGAACATGTGGTGGGCCCAGACCGAGTAGCTGAGGACGACGATCCCGATCAGCGCCAGGGCCATCAACCGGTAGCCGAAGATCGGCTTTCGGGCATGGGTAGAGATGACCTCGCTGATGATCCCGAAGCCGGGCAACATCATGATGTACACGGCTGGGTGCGAGTAGAACCAGAAGATGTGCTGGTAGCTGACCACGTCGCCGCCGGCGGCGAACTCGAAGAAGTTGGTGTGGAGGATGCGGTCGAAGAGGACCATGAACTGGGCGCCGGCGATGAACGGGGTCGCGGCGACGACCAGAAGCGAGGTCGAGAGGTTGGCCCAGACCAGCAGCGGCATCCGCCAGAAGGTCATCCCGGGCGCACGCATGGTGATGATCGTGACCAGGAAGTTGAGCGCGGTGGCGATCGAGGAGGCGCCGGCGAACTGCACGCCAAGGTTGAAGAACGACTGCCCCAGCGGGGCGCCGGTGGAAAGCGGCGCGTACCCGGTCCAGCCGGCGTCGAAGGCGCCGCCGGGGGCCAGGAAGCTGCCGATGAACAGGATGCCGGCCAGCGGCAGCATCCAGAAGCTGAGCGCGTTGAGGCGTGGGAAGGCCATGTCCGGCGCGCCGATCATCAGCGGCAGGACGTAGTTGGCGATCCCGGCGAAGACCGGGATCACGAAGACGAAGATCATCAGCACCGCGTGGGTGGAGAAGAGGCTGTTGTAGGTCGCCGCTTCGACGATCTGGGTGCCCGGTTGCGCCAGCTCGGCCCGGATCAGCATCGCCATCATGCCGCCCACGAAGAAGAAGAAGAAGGTGGTGACGATGTACTGGATGCCGATCACCTTGTGATCGGTGTTGAAGCGGAAGTAGTCCTTCCAGGTCTTGGCGCCGTGCTGGGAGTGGTCGTCGGGGATCGTCGGCGCGCCCACCGCCCAGCGCAGCCAGTAATCGAAGCAACCGAAGCCGGCGAGGAAGCCGAGCGGGGCGAGGATCAGCGGCACGACGACATGCGGGTACCCGGTCTGCTCGGTCTGGTAGAGCGGCAGGTCGGAAATCGCCCGCAGGGCGATCACCAGGCCGAAGCCGAACGCAGCCGCGGCAAGGGCCCCGACGGCCCCGCGGATCCACCCCGGTTGCTTGATCGCTGCCACCATCAGGTCCCCTCCATTATGCCCCGCCCGTCCCTACCGGCGTCGGGTCGGACTCGGTGTCCTCCCGGACCGATTCGAGCAGAGCCTCGGGGGCCTTCTGTTTCAAGCCTGCGACCCATTTTTCGAATTTGCCGACCGGCTCGACGACCACTTTGGCTCGCATCGTGGCGTGCCCGAACC
The DNA here is from genome assembly GCA_963832155.1 of uncultured Actinomycetes bacterium. GTDB lineage: Bacteria > Actinomycetota > Thermoleophilia > Solirubrobacterales > 70-9 > VAYN01. The sequence goes on along the minus strand of CAWHTB010000002.1, from coordinate 1,347,901 downwards.
CGCAGAGCTCGGTACAGACCAGCTGGTAGGTACCGACCCTGTCGGGGGTGACGATCGCCGTCGTGGTGAGTCCCGGGACGTTGTCTTTCTTGATCCGCCACTCGGGAACCCAGAAGGAATGGATCACGTCCTGGGCGTGCATTTTGAACTGGATCTGGCGGTTGACCGGCACGTGCAGCTCACCCTCGTTCCAGGCGTACCCGGCTTCCGGATAGGCGAAGCTCCAGGCGAACTGCTGGGAGAACACGGAGACGACCATCGCGTCGTCCGCCTTCTCTTCGATTTCGTTCAGCACCGCCCAGCTGTAGCCGCCGCCGAAGAGCACGATGATCGTCGGGATCAGCGTCCAGGCGACCTCGAGCCGGGTGTTGCCGTGGATCGGCTCGCCGTCGGATTCATCGCCGGGCTTGACTTTGAATTTCCACAGCGCGTAGAAGAGCATCACCATGACCAGCGAGAAGACGAAGGCGGAGAGGACGATCATCACGTTGAGGAGATCGTCGATTTTCGGGGCTGCGGTCGAGCCCTGCTGGCCGTCCCAGTTGATCGGGACCATGACCGCCGAGATAGCCACGGTCAAGACAAGCGTGGCGGCGAGCATCTTCGCTATCGGGAGGCGGCCGATCATCAGGCGGCGGGGATTCTATTGAAGCGACGGCGGGAGGTTTTCCGCCTCAGGTGACGCTTCGCACTAGCTATCTGACGCGCGGCAGAGCTTCCAGCTCCGAGGCCGCGGCGGCGAGGACGCCACGCGCCACGCCCTCCCAGCTCCACAGCCGCCGGACCGTGTCGACGAGCGTCGCGCGGACGACCTCGCGCTCCGCCTCGGGCAGCGCCAGCCAGGCCTGAAGACGCCCGGCGATTGCCTCCACGGCGCCCGGATCGACCGGGAAGGAAGTCAGCTCGGCGATGCCCGCCGCCAGCTCCGGACTGAGCTGGCGCGATACCTCGAGCATCCCGGAATGCCCGGCCGAGACCGGCAGCGCCCCGCAGGCCGCGGCCTCCACCGCCACCATCCCGAACGCCTCCGGGAAGGTGCTCGGCATCACCATCGCCTCCGCCCGGGGCAGCAACTCCGCCACCTCCTCGTGCTCAAGGCGCCCGACGAGCTCAACCGACCCAGCCATCCCCTTGGCGGCCTCGAGATACCCCTCCGGTGGATCGTCGAGAAACGCCGAGAGGATTGGCAACGCCTTCTCCTCCCCGCCTTCCAGCGCCCAGCCAAGCCGAGCGACCTCCCGCGCATCGTCCAAGTCCCCCGCTTCGAGCGCTGCCAGCAAGCGACGAAGGCCATCCTCGTACTCGCCAAACCCGGCGACCTGCAGCCTCGCCTCCGGGCATGCGTCCTTCACCAACGGCCACGCAGCCAGCAGTAGGTCGACACCCTTGGAAACGATGAGCTTCCCCACAAAGACGATGAGCGGTTCGCGCTGGGAGACCGGGGAAGGGGGTCCGAGAACGTAAACCTCGCTCGCAGGATCCCCTTCCCCGGGCTCTCGCCGCGGCTGAAACTCATCGACGTCAACGCCAGGGGGACCCAGCCGAGTCTTCTCTTGGAGGCCCGGAACGTCGGGTAGCGCCTCCCAGAGGGAGTGGGCCGTATGAGCCGATCCGACGAGCACTCCCGAGGCCGCCTCCATCCCTTCACGTGCGTACGGGAGGAACCGGGGATGCGGTTTGACCGTGTACTCGAGCGCCGAGCCGTGGATCTTCGCCGCGAAGGGCCCGATATCGGCACGGGCGAGGATCGCCGGGCCCATCACCAGGTGGTTGGCGAGGGCGAGGTCGACTCCGCCGGTTGCCGCGGCGACCTCGCGAACCGCACTTACATTGGCCTCGATGTAGCGGTCGAGCTCGGCCTCGGTCAGCTCCGGGAAGGCCTTGACCTCGAAGCCCTCGTAGGGGTCTTTGACGTAGACCGGGAGCAGGCCGCCGATATCGGGGTTGTGGATCTCGACCCCGGCGATCTTCACCTCGCGGTCCTGGCAGAGCAGATGGACCTCGTGCCCGAGCCGGGCCAGGGCGCGGGCGAGGTTGGCGTTGTAGATGTTGCTGCCGGTGCCGCGCAGCATGTATCCGTGGAAGATCAGCACCCGCATCGGTGCCGGGCAAACTAATAGGCTTCGCGGCGATGAACGATCGTCAGCTCTACCGCATGCGCGCACCGGCCTCCGGCCGCGAGGCGCTTGCCCACGCCGAGCCGGGCGCCGTCTACGTCGACCGCGAGACCGGCGAGGAGATGGAGCCGGTGGCGATGGTCCTGCCGCTCGCCCCCTCGGCCTCCTCCCTCCCCCGCTCGCCCGAGAACCTCCGCGCCTGTCGCCGCTGCGACCAGCTGATCGGTCTTGATGTGAGCGACTGCCCGCACTGCGGCCTCCGCCAAGAAGCGCTCTAACCGGCGCCTACGGTTTTTTCACAAGCGTGGCCGTGTACAAGAGCCGCGCGTTGGAGTAGTAGCAGCCGTAGGTCTTGATTTTGCCGACGCCCTGCTGGGGGTTGCCGTTCTGGATGTCTTCCTTGGCAGAGCAGTGTTCGGGCAGGCGGCTGCCGCGCCAGGTGTTTTCGCCGGAGACGTTGAAGGCGAACATCGGCGCCCAGGTGGGGACGGTGAGGGCGACGATCTGGCCTGGAAGGATCGTCAAGGGGTGCTCCAGGGCGAAGACCGGCGTGGTGCCGAAGTAGGGGTTGAGGACCTCCAGCGGACTCTGGCGGACGAGTTTGTAGCGCGGCGGTTTGGTTTCTTCGTCGACCGGGCGCAGCACCCCAATCCTCGCCTGCGACGGTTCCCCGAGAAGTTCGTTGAAGACGCCGACCTCGTCCACCGTGGTCGCGGTTTTGGCCCTCGAGGGCTTGGCGAGGGTGATCGACCAGGCGACGATTTTGCCTTCGAACGGAGCTTCGTAGGGTCGCTGGATGCCTTCGGCGACCGCCTGGAAGCCGCTCACGTGACCCTCCACCCGGCAGGGCGTGATCTCGACGTTGTTGACGATTTTGCCGGGGCAGGAGGCGGTGGGCGTTTCCGCGGTCTGGCCGAGCACGAGGACCCGCAGGGGCGCCGAGTCGGCGGCCCCCGGCGCCACCAGTGCGACCAGGGTCGCGAACAGGCAGCTCGCGGCGGCGAGCGAGGCCCAGGTGCGGCCGGGCAGGCGTTTGTAGTCCGTTTCGGGCATAAACCAGGCAACACGGCGCTGCTACGCCAGTTGCGCCCGCGATTCTGCCGCCGAACGGCCTTGAATGCGAGGGCTGCGTGACCCTTGCACGATCCCGGCCATTCCGGCTCGGTAGGGTCGGGCGCCGAGATGAAGACTCCAGGCAGGGCAGCAATCGTCGTTGAAGGGCTTGAGCGCACCTTCGGGGACGTGCTCGCCGTGCAGGGGATCGATCTCGAGGTCGCCGAGGGCGAAATCTACGGTTTCCTCGGTCCGAACGGGGCCGGCAAGACGACCACGGTGCGGATGCTCACCACCCTGCTGCTCCCCACCGGCGGCCGCGCCACCGTCGCCGGCCACGACGTGATCGCCGATGCGCGCGCGGTCCGCTCCACGATCGGGGTCGCCCTCCAGGAAGCGGCCCTGGACCCGTTGATGACCGGCCGCGAGCTGATCCGGCTGCAGGCGACGCTGCAGGGGCTGCCGCCCGCCGAGGGACGCCGCCGCGCCGACGACCTGCTCGACCGGGTCGACCTCTCCGGCGCCGCCGATCGCCGCGTCGGCGGGTACTCAGGCGGGATGCAGAGGCGACTCGATCTCGCCGCCGCCCTGGTCCACGAACCGCGCGTCCTCTTCCTCGACGAGCCGACCACCGGCCTCGACCCGGTCAGCCGCAAAACGATCTGGGAAGAGGTGCGGGCGCTGAACGACGCCGGCACCACCGTCTTCCTCACCACCCAGTACCTGGAGGAGGCCGACCAGCTCGCCGACAACGTCGGGATCATCGACAGCGGCAAGCTGGTCGCCGAAGGCACGCCGGAGTCGTTGAAGGGGGAAATCGGCAACCCACACGTGGAGCTGCAGCTGGCGGAGGGCTCGGTCGCCGAGGCCGAGCGGATCTGCGCCGGCATCGGCAAGCTGCTGCCGCCGAAGGACGGCAAGCGGGTGCTGGTCGAAGTCGAGCACGGCGCCGCCGACATCCCGCGGGTCGTGCGGGCGCTCGACGACGCCGGGATCGCGGTCGAGTCGCTGGAGCTGATGCGGCCGACCCTCGACGACGTCTTCGTCGCCAAGACCGGGTACCACCTCGAAGCCGAGGGCGAGGAGGCCGAGGAGCGGGAGGTGGAGGCGTGAGCGCGCCCGGCGCGGGCTCCCGCCTGCTCGCCAACCTGCGGGTCGTGCGGGCGCTGGGGATGCGGTCGGTGCGCCAGACCTTCCGCCGGCCGCAGCTGATGGCCCCGATCATCGTCTTCCCGACCCTGTTGCTGGCGATCCAGACCGGTGGCGCGGCCGGGGCGATCAACCTGCCGGGCTTCCCGCCGGTGCAGAGCTTCCTTCAGTTCATGCTCGCCGGGGCGATGATGCAATCGATGATGCTGGCCGGGAACAGCGGCGGGATCGCCTTCGCCGTCGACATCGAGAGGGGCTTCACCGACCGCCTCTTCTCCGCCCCGATACCCCGCTTCGCGATCGTCCTCGGGCGGCTGGCGGGAACCGCGGCGCTGGGCCTCTTCGCCGCCCTCTGGTTCCTTGCGATCGGGCTGATCTTCGGCGCGACTATCGAGGGCGGCGTTGCCGGGGCGCTGCTGTCGGTGGCCCTGATCACCTTCGCCGCGCTCGCGGTCGGCGGGGTCGGCGCGGCAATCGCCCTGCGCTCCGGCAGCTCCAGCGTCGTCCAGGGACTCTTCCCCCTGGTCCTCGTCGTCCTCTTCCTCTCCTCCGCCTTCTTCCCCCAGGAACTGATGATCGAGCCGGCGAAGACGATCGCTGAGTACAACCCGTTCAGCTTCGTCGCCGAAGGGGTGCGCGAGCCAATCGTCTCCGGCATCGACGCCTCCGACACGCTGGCCGCCCTGGCGGCGATTCTCGGCATTGCCGCCTTCGGGCTGGTGCTGAGCGCCCGTGCCCTGCGCCACCGGCTGAGGGTGGGCTGATGGAAGCGACCGCGACCCTGCCGGCCTGGCGCGCCAACCTGGCGACGATCCGCGCCCTGATGGCGCGCAGCCGCAACGAGCTGGTGCGGGTTCCCGGCGCGGCGATCCCCGGAGTGCTGGCGCCGACGATCTTCTTCCTCGGGCTTAACGGCGTCTTCGGCGCCCTCACCCAGCTTCGGGGCTTCGAAATCGGGGCGTACGAGAGCTTCATCGTCCCGGTAAGCATGCTGCAGGGAGCGGGCTTCACCGGCGCCGCCGCCGGGGTCAACCTGGCCCGCGACATGGAGCAGGGATGGGTCGACCGGCTGCTCGTCTCCCCCGCCCCGCGCTGGGTCCTCCTGGGCGGGACGGTGCTCGCGGCGAGCACCCGGGCGTTGATCCCGGCCACCTTCGTGCTGGCGATCGCGCTGCCGCTCGGCGCCGGCTTCCCCGGAATCGACGGACTGCTCGTCACCTACGTGATGGTCACCGCGATGGCCGCGGTCGCCGCCTGCTGGAGCTCGATGCTGGCGCTCCACTTCAAGAGCCAAGCGGCGGCGCCGCTGATGCAAGCCGGAATGATGGCGGTGATCCTCACCACCACCGCCTACGCACCGCTGGCCCTGCTGCAGCCCTGGCTCCAGGAGGTCGCCCAGATCAACCCCGTGAACGAGGTGGTGGAAGCGGCAAGGCAGGGCTTCGTCGGCCCCGTCACCTGGGCCGGGACCTGGCCCGGGCTGTTGGCGCTCGCTGGGCTGCTGGTGGTGCTTGGCGGGCTCGCCCTGCGAGAGATGCGGCGCACGGCGCTCTGAGCCGATGGGCGCCCCGGCCGACCTCGTCGTCGCCGAGGCCGAGCGCGTCCTGCGCCAGAACCTGCAGCGTGGAGCCCGCGAGAGCCTCGCTTACTCCTACACCGAGCCCAGCCCGGGCCGGTACCCGTGGCAGTGGTACTGGGACTCCTGCTTCGCGGCGATCGTGTGGCGGCGCTTTGACCCGGCCCAGGCACGGGCGGAGCTGGAGAGCCTGCTCGCGGTCCAGCGCCCTGACGGCTTCCTCGGCCACACGATCTTCTGGCGCCGCCCGGTCTCGCTGACTCGCCTCGCCTTCTACAACGTCGCCTCCCGCAGTGCCCTGCAGACCGAGACGATCCAACCGCCGCTGCTGACCTGGGCCTGGCGGATCGCGGTCGGCGACCCACGGGAGGAGCCGCGGATCGCGGCGCACCTCGATTGGCTGGCCGCCAACCGCGACCTCGAGGGCGACGGGCTGCTCTGGATCCTGCAGCCCGACGAGTCGGGCCTCGACGCCTCGCCGAAGTTCGAACCGGTCTGGGGACGGCGCTCCAACGGCCGGATCGGGTTCCCGTTGCTGGTCCGGCGCAACCGCCGCCTCGGGTTCGACGCCCGCCGGGTCCGCGAACGCGGCGGCCCCGTCCTCTGCGAGGTGTTGGTCAACACGATGTGGTCGCTCTCGCTGCAGGCGGTCGGGCGCCCCTCGGCGACGCCGGCGCTGGTCGACCGGCTCTGGGACGAGCGGCTCGGCCTCTTCCTCGACGAGGCCCAGCCAGGGGGGATCCGGCCGGAGGTGGTGACCTGGGCGGCCCTGGCCCCGCTGGCGCTGCCGGACCTGCCGGAGGCGATCGGCCGCCGGCTGGTCGAGGAGCACCTGCTGGACGAGCGCGAGTTCCTCACCCCGGTGGCGCCACCGTCGGTCGCCGTCACCGAGCCTGGCTATGAGCCCGGCGGCAGCCGCGGCCCGATCCGGCGCTACTGGCGGGGGCCGACCTGGGTCAACTCGGCCTGGATGGTCTGGCTCGGCCTGCGCCGGCTCGGCTACGAGCAGGAGGCGACGCGGCTGGCCGACGGCGTGATCGCCGCCGTCGCCCGCGAAGGCCTGCACGAGTACTACGACCCGAGGACCGGAAAGGGTCTGGGCGCGAAGGACTTCGCCTGGTCCGCGCTAGTGGCCGAGTTGGGCGACCCTCGGCCGGATTATTTGTATCTGTAAGTGATGCGACCTCTATCGAGGTCGTAAGGCGAAAGCTCGATCTTCACCCGGTCCCCCGGAAGGATGCGGATGTAGTGGCGGCGCATCTTGCCGGAGATGTGGCCGAGCACGTCGTGCCCGTTGTCGAGTTTGACCCGGAACATGGTGTTGGGGAGAGCCTCGGTGATCTCCCCCTCCATTTCGATCTTTTCCTCAGCCATGCGCGCCGGAGCGTACCTGAGACGCCGCGGAGAGCCCGTTCAGGACTGCTCGGCGGACCAAACCAGCCAGTTCCTAGCGTGCTCCAGCACGCCGGCGCGATCGCTCACCTCGCCGGCGTACTGGGCCGCCTCCAGCTCCCGCATCAGCTCGCCCAGCCGCGGTCCCTCCTCGATTCCCAGTTCTGAAGCCAGTTCGTCGCCGCGCAGCAGCGGTACCGGTGGGCCTTCACGGCGCCAGTCGAGCCCGGCGGCGATCATCTCGCGGGCGAGCGCGAGGTGGGCCTCGACCATCTCCGGGCTGGCGAGCGGGCCCGCGCCGCGGGCGGAGAGCCGGTCGGCGACGGTAAGCAGGGTGACGTCGACGGCGACCGGTTCGGTCTCGCGCAGGTACTCGTGCAGGAGCCGTGGCGGCAACGGCGCCTGGGGGATGAGGAAGCCGAGCCGCAGGTGGTGGAGGGTCAGCCCCTGCAGGTGTTGGGTGAGGCGACGGCTGGCACGGAGACGGCGACAGATCCCGCCGACGATCTCGACGCCGACCTGGTCGTGGCCGCGGAAGCCGACGAAGCCGCCGACCTCGGCCCGGGTGTCCGGCTTGCCGATGTCGTGGAAGAGAGCGCCGAAGCGCAGGGCGGTGGCGCGGCTCATCTCGTCGGCCAGCGGCTCTGCGAGCAGTGCGGCGACCTCGGCGGAGCGCTCGCCCGCGAAACGGTCGAGGTCGCCCTCGACCTCCAGCGTGTGCTCGAGCACAGCGAGGGTGTGGCCGTGGACGTCGAGGTGGTGGTTGGGGCCCTGCTCGACCCCACGCAGGCGCTCGACCTCCGGCAGGACGACGGCGGTCAGCTCGAGTTCGTCGAGGAGCCTGAGGCCGCGCAACGGGGCGGGGCCGCCGAGCAGCTGCCGCAGCTCGCCCAGCTGGCGCTCCCCTGCCGGATCGGCGGCGCGGGGGGCGGCGGCGCGGGCCAGGCGGACGGTGCCGGGGTCGATCTCGAGCTCCAGCTCCGCCGCCAGACGAGCCGCCCGCAGCAGCCGCAGCGGGTCGGCGTCGAAGCTGCCCTCGCCGACCGCACGCAGTTGGCGACGTTCGAGGTCGCCGAGGCCGTCGAAGGGGTCAAGGGCGGCACCCCCTCCAAGCGCCACGGCGACAGCGCCGATCGTGAAGTCGCGATCGGCGAGGTCAGCGTCGATCCCCCCTCCCCGCAGCGCGGTCAGGTCGACCTGCCACGAGCGGTCCGGCGACGCCACCCGCCAGGTCCCGAACTCGGCCGAGAGCTCGAAGGCGGGCTCGCCCAGCTCGGCGGCGAGGGCACGCGCCGCGATGCCGGGATCGCCGGCGACGGCGAGGTCGAGGTCGGTTACCTCGCGCCCGAGCACGGCGTCACGGACGGCGCCGCCGACGACCCACGCGTCCCCGACCGGCGCCAGCGCCCGCGTCGCGGCTCCGACCAGCGGGGCAGCTCGCAGCCGCTCCTCGAGATTGGCGCCTTTGTGGCCCATAGGTCTACAAAGGCGCCAATCTCAGGCGGGGCGCCGCGGCACCCGCGCCGAGATCGCGCAGGTGACCTCGTAGTTGATCGTGTCGAGGCGGGCGGCGATCTCCTCAGCCCGAATCGCCTCATCTCCCTGGGACCCGATCAGGACGGCCTCCTCGCCCGGCTCGACCTCGGTCTCGGGGCCGAGGTCGATCGTGATGTTGTCCATCGAGACCGTCCCGACGACCGGGTGGCGGCGACCGCGGACGAGGATCTCGGCGTTGTTGCTCAACCCTCGCCGGACGCCGTCGCCGTAGCCGAGCGGGATCACGCCGACCGAGGTCGGCGCCGTCGCGGCCCAGGTCTGCCCGTAGCCGGCGCTGGCGCCAGGCTCGAAGCGCTTCACGTCGGCGACGTAGGAGCGCAGGGAAAGGGCCGGCACCAGGCCGCGCTCGGCCGGGTCTCCCTGGAAGGGGTCGAGCCCGTAGATCGCCACCCCGCACCGGGCCATGTCGAGGTGGGAACGGGCGTCGCGGAAGACGGCGGCGCTGTTCGCGGCGTGGGCGAGAACCGAGGGAAACTCAGCCTTTACCGCCGCTGCCACCGGCTCGAACCGGTCGAGCTGCTCGTCGAAGAACCCGGACTCCGGTTCGTCGGCGGTCGCCAGGTGGGTCCAGACGCCGGCCAGCTCGAGGCTGGGGTCTTCGTCGCAGGCACGCGCCAGCGCCACCACCTCGGCCGGGTCGGCGGTGCCGAGGCGGCCCATGCCGCTGTCGTGCTTGACGTGCACCCGAGCGGGGCGGCCCTGGGCGCGGGCGCGATCGGCGAGGAGGCGACGGAAGTCCTCGCGCCAAAGCGCCAGCTCGGATCCGGCCTCGAGGACGACATCCACCTCCTCGGCGCTCACGGCCCCCATCGTCAGCAGGGGAATGTGAGGGAACCGTCGCCCCACCTGTTCGGCCTCGACCGCGGTCGCCACCGCCAGCCGGCTCGCTCCCCCCGCCACCGCCGCCGCGGCGCAACCGTCGGCGCCGTGGCCGTAACCGTCGGCCTTGATCACCGCGCAGAGCTCTGGGCGCTCGCCCAGCTCGGCCTTCAGTCGGGCGCAGTTGGCGCGGATCGCCTCGAAGTCGACCCGGGCGAGGGCCCGCTCCATGGCTAGGCGTCGACGAGGGCGGCGAGCGCGTCCGCCCGGGTGACCATGCCCGCCAAGCGCCCGTCGGCGTCCACCACGGGGAGGTGGTTGTGGTGCTTGTCGGCGATTTTCTTCGCGACCCGGTCGACCCCCTCGTAGGTGTGGGCGACGATTGGGTCGGGAGTCATCAGCTCGGAGACCTCGGTGGCGAAGGCCTTGTCGAGCCGCTCCTCGAAACCCTTCATCGAGCCGACGAAGACGATCCCGCCCATGATGTTGAGGTAGTGGGGCAGGTGCAGGTCGGACTCCTCGTTGCTGAGGATCAGGTCCGACTCGCTGACGATGCCGGCCACCTTGCGGTCCTCGTCGACGACCGGGATCGCGCCGAGGTCGGTCTTCGCCAGCAGATCGATCGCGGTGCGGGCGTCGTCGTCCGGCGAGACGCTCGGGACGTCGGAGGCCATGATGTCCTCGGCGGTCTTCACAAGGGTGCTCAGACTATTCGACGGCTCCGCCACGCATCATCCCCGCGGGGATCGAGTCGATCACGTCGCCGGCGCTCACCGACTCCGCTGCTCCCAGCCGGATCGCCGCATCGCGGCCGGCGCGGGCGTGGGCGAGGACGGCGGCGCAGGCGGCGGCGAACGGCTCCAGGCCGCGGGCAAGGAGCGCCGCGGTCATCCCCGAGAGGACGTCGCCGGTGCCGGCGGTGGCGAGCCCGGGAGCGGAGACCTCGTTGACCGCGACGCGGTCGCCGTCGGTGACGATCGTGTCGTCGCCCTTGAGCACGACCACCGCGCCGGCCGCATCGGCCGCCTCCCTGGCGGCGGCGAGCCGGTGGGCACCGATCTCCTCGGAGTCGCGGTCGAGCAGCCGGCCAAGCTCGCCCGCGTGCGGGGTGAGGACCGTCGCTCCCTCACGGGCCTCGAGCGGCTCGAGGCCCTCGGCGAAGGCGTTGAGTCCATCGGCGTCGATCACCAGCGGCGCCTCGATCTCGCCGACCACTTCCCTGGCCAGCTCGAGCGCTCCGGGGTCGCGACCCAGCCCCGGGCCGAGGACGCCTGCCGCTGCCCGCTCGAAGGTCCTCAGCACCGCCTTCCTCGAGGCGGGCGCCAGGCAGCCGTCGCCACCCGGGCAGCCCACCGACATCACCTCCGGCTGGGCCAGCTCGAAGACCAGCTCGAGATCGGCCGGGACGGCGACGGTCGCGTAGCCGGCACCGGCCCGGATCGCCGCCAGCGAGGACATCCGTACGGCGCCGGTGAGGCCGCGCGAACCGCCAGCGATCGCCACCTGGCCGGAGCTGAACTTGGTCGAGCGCTCACCTCGCCGCGGCGCAAGCTCAAGGACCGAGGGGTCGATGGCCCCTGCCGCAGGGGCCGCCGGCGCTCCGGTGGGGATGCCGATCGGGGCGACCCACAGCTCACCGGTGTGCCACTTGCCGGGCGCCACCCGGTGGCCGACCTTGGCGGCGTGGAAGCTGACGGTGAGGTCGGCTTCGACCGCGACTCCCCCGACCTCGCCGGTAGAGGCCTCGACGCCGGAGGCGATGTCGCAGGCGACCACAGGCGCACCACAGCCATTGATCGCCTCGATCGCCGCGGCCGCCGGCTCCCGGGGATCCCCCTCGAAGCCGGTCCCGAAGATCGCGTCGACGACCGCGCCCGATCCCGCCAACCTCCCGCTCAGATCACCCTCCGCCAGCTCGCCCTCAACCCGCTTGAAGTTCGCCTGGGCGTCGCCGCGCAGCTCCTCGGATGGCCAGAGCAGCAGCACCTCGACCTCGAACCCCATCCCCTTCAGCAATCGCGCCGCGACGAAGCCGTCGCCGCCGTTGTTCCCCTTGCCGCAGACGATCCGCACCGGCCCCGCCGGCGCCAGCCCAGCCACGGCCTCGGCCAGCGAGCGCCCCGCCGCCTCCATCAGCTCCAGCGAGGGGACGCCCCGCTCCTCGATCGCCCACCGGTCGACCGCCCGCATCCCCGCGGCGTCGTATAGCGGCTTCAGCCAGGCCTCCATCGGCCCCAGCCTAGACCTGGCGTCCCGGTTGGGCTACCCGCGAACGACCGCGACCGCGGCGGCGTTGTCGCGGGAGTGGGTCAGGGAGATGTCCACTTGCAGGCCCTCGGCAGCCTCGGCGGCGCGGCCGGCGAGGCGGACGGTCGGGGGTTCGCCGGCGAGGACCTCGATCTCGCGGAAGCCAAAGCCGCCGGTCAGGCCGAGTGCCTTGACGACCGCCTCCTTAGCGGCGAAGCGGGCGGCGAGGTGGCGGCCGGGCCGGGCCTTGGAGGCGGCGTACTCGCGCTCGGCGCCGGTGAAGACCCGGTCAGCGAGCCGGGGATGGCGCTCCAGCGCCCGCTCCATGCGGTCGATCTCGAGCAGGTCGATGCCGACGCCGGACATCTCTCCTACTTGCCGATGCCGACGACCAGCTTCGCCTTCGCCAGGTCTTCGGTGCTTTCGGAGGCCAGGGCGAGGAAGTCGATCTTGCTCAGGTAGGGCCTGGCCTCGAGCAAGCCCTCCCGATCCTCCCCGGAGACCAGGCTCAGGGCCAGGCGCAGCGCCGCCGGACCATCGGCGAAGCCGGCGATCGGCAGGCCGTCGAGTGAAGCCGTGGCTTCCTTGAAGACCGGGTTGTCGCCGAGTTCTTCGTCGAAGTTGAAGTAATTGGCCGCCGCGCGACGGCCGTAGGCGACGACAAGGTGGATCCCTTCGTCCGCGAGAACCACCAACGGCTTGCTGCCCAAGTCCGGATCGCGGATCGAGAAACCGGTGATTTTGCCATTGATCTGGGTGTAGCCGCCGACGCCCGCTGCGCGCAGGAAGTCGCCGAGGTCGGTGACGGTTTCCTGCGCCGAGCTGGCAATGAACACTGCAGCGCCTTCGAGGCTGGACTCGGTGCCGCCTTCGGCGAAAGCGGCGACGTTGGTGATCGAGGAGGCGATCGAGTCGAGATCGATGCCGGCCTGCTTGAAGACGCTCTTCAGTTCACCCGGCTTTATGTCCTCATCCGGGATTCCTTCGCGGTCGAGTCGATCGAACGCGGTCGCCAGAGATTCACCGGCCCCGGAGGACGCCAGCGCCACCACCGAGTCCCCCGGCATGGAGCCGAGCAGGAACGAGTTGTCTTCCGCCGGGGGCGGATCGGTGGCGACGTCGCTGCTGAGATTGATCTCGATCTGGTCGGAGCCCGGAATCGCGCTCGCCACTGCGGTCGCGCCCTTCGGTTCGATGCCGAGCAGCTTCAGGCCGGTCTGGGCATCGGAGTCGATCGGTTCACCTTCCTCCTCGACGATGCTGCCGATGTCGACGTAGACGTCGGCGACGGAGTCCTTAGGGGTCGCAGAGATCGTCTTCCTGTACTTCTCCAGGTCGGCGAGCGAGTCGCCGCCCGCGGCATCGACCATCGCCTTGAAGGTCGCCTCGCTCTCGCCATATGCGACCAGCCCCCCGATCACGCCGAAGACGCTGCCGTCGTTACTGTCGATGTTGTAATCGACACCCTCGTAGGAGCCTTCCCGCACCGGGTCGGTGGGCGCGGCGATCCGCTTTCGCAGGAACGCTTCGGCTTCGGCGGGGTCGGTCGTCTGCAGCGCCGCGCCGCCTTCGGAGAAGTCGTCGCCGTCGTAGTCGCGTGAGAAGAAGGCGACCCTATTGCCGAGCCAGGGCTCGATTTCTTTGGCGTAGTCGACTTCGTCTCCCTCCTCGAGGGCGGAGCTTTCCAGTTCGGAGACGATCAGCTCACCGAGATCGTCGATGCCGGCGATTTTTTCCGCCAGCGCCTCGACGTTAGCGGCCGCTTTGCCCTTCGGCCGGGTCACTTCGAGGAAGAACAGGGAGTCAGGCGGTGCCACGCTCGCCGGGTCGGTGGCGTCAGAGCCGCCACCCCCGTCGCCCCCGCCACAGCCGGCGACCGCCAGCGCCGAGGCGAGCGCGGCAAGAGCGAGGAGGAGAGCGGTGCGAACCTTCATCGGTCCGGCATCGTACCGAGACGATTACTCGACAGTCACGGTCTTTGCCAAATTGCGCGGCTGGTCGACGTTGAGGCCGCGGGCGCGGGCGATGTCGTAGGCGAGCAACTGCAGGGGCAGGATCGCGACGATCGGCTGCAGGATCCAGTCCGTTGCCGCGACCTCGATCGTCTCGTCGGCGACCTCCGCCGCGCGCTCGCCGCCGGCGGTCGCCACGGCGATCGTCTGGGCGCCGCGAGCGCGAACCTCCTCGACGTTGGAGAGCACCTTCTCGAGGACAGGGCTGTCGGTGGCGATGCAGACCACCGGGGTCGACTCATCGAGCAGCGCGATCGGGCCGTGCTTCATCTCTCCCGCGGCGTAGGCGTCGGTGGGGATGTAGGAGATCTCCTTCAGCTTCAGCGCCCCCTCGAGGCACACCGGCAACCCGATGTGGCGGCCGAGGTAGAGGAAGAAGTCCTGCTTGCTGTGGGCCGCCGAGACCGCCCGCACCGGTCCTTCGACCGCGGTCAGCGTCTCCTCGATCCGCGAGGGGAGCGACTTCAGCTCGGCGACCAGCTCGGCCACGCGGGCCGGCTCCAGGGTCCCCCGCAGCTCGGCGATCCGCAGTCCCAGCAGGTACATCGCCGCCACCTGGGCGACGAAGGTCTTGGTCGCGGCGACGCCGATCTCGATACCGGCGCGGGTGTAGAGGACGGCGTCGGAATCGCGAGTCGCCTGGCTTCCCATGATGTTGGTGACCGCCAGCACCTTGGCCCCGGCCTCGCGGGCGAGCCGCATCGCCGCCAGCGTGTCGGCGGTCTCGCCGGACTGGGTGATGCCGACGACCAGGTCGCCGGGCCCGACCACCGGGTTGCGGTAGCGGTACTCGGAGGCGATGTCCATCTCGACCGGCACCCGCGCCCACTCCTCGATCGCGTAACGGCCGACCAGGCCGGCGTGGTAGGAGGTCCCGCAGGCGACGATCACGATCCGCCGCAGATCGCACAGCTCGGAGTCCTCGAGGGCGACGTCGGAGAGGTCGACCCCCTCGTCGCCGGGCAGGCGGCCGGCGAGCGTGTCGGCGACCGCGTCGGCCTGTTCGTGGATCTCCTTCAGCATGAAGGTCTCATAGCCGCCCTTCTCGGCCGCATCCGCATCCCAGGTGACCTCTTCGGGCTCGCGCTCGACCGGGGCGCCCTCGGTGTCGGTGATCCGCACCTCGCCGGCTTCGATTTCGACGATCTCGCCGTTCTCGATCGGCACCGCGGTGCGGGTGTCGGCGAGGAAGGCGGGGATTGCGGAGGCGAGAAAGGCCTCGCTCTCCCCCACCCCGGCCACCAGCGGGCACTCCTTGCGGGCGCCGATCAGCCGGTGCGGCTCATCGGCGTGCATGGCGACGAAGGCGTAGTGGCCGCGCAGGTCCGCGAAGGCGGCCCTGACCGCAACGGCAAGGTCGCCGTCGTAATGGCTGGCGATCAGGTGGGCGACCACCTCGGCGTCGGTCTCGGAGGTGAACTCCTCGCCTTCGGCCTGCAGGCGCTTGCGCAGGGCGGCGTGGTTCTCGACGATGCCGTTGAGGACGATGTGGACCTGGCCGGAGCTGTCGTCGTGGGGGTGCGCGTTCTCCTCGGTGACCCGCCCGTGGGTGGCCCAACGGGTGTGGGCGATGCCGGTGTTGGCGGGACGCAGGGCGCCGGCGCCGTTGGCGCGGGACTCGACCGCGGCGCGCAGGTTGGCGAGGTTGCCAACCGCGTGCACGCTCTCAACCTCGGTGTCCTCGAGCAGGGAGATACCCGCCGAGTCATAGCCTCGGTATTCGAGCTTTTCCAGCCCGCAGAGCAGCAGCTCCTCGCAGGGGCGAGCGCCGACGTATCCGACTATTCCGCACATGAAGGCGAGTAAGGGTAGAGGGCGGTTGCCCTCAGGCCCTCAGGCCAGCTCTTGGCGAACGACCGCAACCAGTCGCTCGCAAACCTGCTCAGCCTCTTCCAGACTGGGGGCCTCGGCCATCACCCGCACCAACGGCTCGGTCCCGGAGGGACGCAGGAGGACACGGCCACGACCCTCGAGGCCTTCCTCCTCGCGCTTAACCGCCTCCCAGACCGCGGCGGCGCCGGCGATCGCCTCGCGATCGGCGACCTCGACGTTGACCAGCGTCTGGGGCAGCTTCTCCATCGGCACCGCGCCGGCGAGGCCGGCATCGCCCAGCTCCCGCATCGTCGTCAACGCGGCGGCGATCCCGTCACCGGTGGCGACGAAGTCCGAGGCGATGATGTGACCCGACTGCTCGCCGCCGAGCAGCCACTCGCGTCTGCGCATCTCGTCGATCACGTAGCGGTCGCCGACCTGGGTCACAGCGACCTCGATCCCGGCCTCTTCCATCGCCTGGTGGAAGCCGTAGTTGCTCATCACGGTCACGACCACACCGCCGCCCAGCTCGCCGCGGGCGGCCATCCCGCGAGCGGCGAGAGCGATCAGCTCGTCGCCGTCGTGGACCCTGCCGGACCCGTCGACGGCCAGCACTCGGTCACCATCGCCGTCGAAGGCGAACCCGATCTCAGCATCTGAGGCGGCGACCCGCTCGGCCAGCGCCTCGATGTGGGTGGACCCACAGCCGGCGTTGATGTTGCGCCCGTCGGGTTCGTCGCCGAGGGTCTCGACCTCGGCCCCGAGCCGCTCGAAGATCGCCGGCGCCGCCCGGTAGGTGGCCCCATTGGCGCAGTCGAGGACGACCTTTCGGCCGGCAAGATCGAGCCTGAAAGCAGCCTCCAGCTCGCGCAGGTAGTCGGCGAGGCCACCGTTCAGCTCGCGGACATGGCCGGGGTGCGCGCCGCTGGGCTGCTCTTCGAGCCGCGACTCGATCCGCGCCTCCACCTCATCGGCGAGCTTCACTCCCCGGTGGTCGAAGAACTTGATCCCGTTGTCTTGGTAAGGGTTGTGGGAGGCGGAGACGACCGCGGCCAGGTCGAGGCCGAGCCGTTTGACGAGGATCGCCGCTGCGGGGGTCGGCAGGACTCCCGCCAGCAGTGCATCGCCGCCTGCGGCAGCGATCCCGGCGGCCAGCGCCGCCTCCAGCATCGGCCCGGACTCGCGGGTGTCGCGGACGATCAGGACCTGCGGCCGCTCGGCCTCCAGCGAGGCGACGGTCGCCCGCCCCAGCGAGGTCGCCAGCTCGGCGTCGAGGAACGTCCCGGCCTCTCCCCGGACCCCATCGGTTCCGAAGAGCTTGCGAGCGGTAGCCAAAGGCCCCTTAGCGCTTGCTGAACTGGGGGCGCTTACGCGCCTTCTTCAGTCCGGCCTTGCGGCGCTCCTTGACCCGGGCGTCCCTGGTCAGGAACCCACGCCGCTTGAGGTCGCCGCGCAGCTCGGCGTCGATCTCGGTCAGCGCCCGGGCGACGCCGTGGCGAACCGCCCCGGCCTGGCCGCTGATGCCGCCACCGTGGACGCGGACGCGGACGTCGACGTTGCCCTCGTAGCCGGAGACAGAAAGAGGCTGCTTGGCCATCGTCTGGTGAAGGGGGCGTGGGAAGAACTCCTCGAGGGGGCGCTTGTTGACTTCGAACTTGCCGTCGCCGGGAAGCAGCGTCACCCGCGCGATCGAGCGCTTGCGCTTGCCGGTCGCCAGGTACCGGGCGCCGCTCTCCATCTGCGCCGGGGCGCGGCTCGCGGCCTCGTCCTCCGGCTCGTCGCCACCGGTCAGCGCCGCCTCACGCTTGGCTTTCTCCTCTTCCTCGGCCTCCTGCCGAGCCTTCTCCTCCGCGCTCAGCTCCCGACCCTCCGTCTCCACCGCAATCGGCTCCAGATCGGCACCGGGGATGACGTCCTTCTTCTTCTCCTCGGCCTTCTCAGCCGCCTCAGGCTCCTCAGCTTTATCCCCCTCGGGCTCAGCCTCCGCCTCCTCGGCAGCCGCCTCCGCCTCGGGCTCCTGATCTTTAGCCGTGACGGACTCCTCGACGGCCTCGGACTCCGCCGAATCGGCCGAGGCATCAGACGCGTCATCCACGGGTGGCGTGGAGGTGGCCTCCTCGCCCGCAGCTTGCGAGGACGAGGAGGTCTCCTCCTCGACAGGACCCGTGGCTGCCGCGTCCTGACCCTCGGTCGTCTCGTCGGTCGCGTCGGGAGTTTTCTCGTCCTCAGCCATCAAGTCAGTTCGTCTCCATAGGTTTGGGCTGCTGCGCCTGGTGCGGATGCTCAGGCCCGGCGTAAATCTTCAGCTTGGTCAACTGCTGCCTCGCCAGCCGGTTCCGCGGCAGCATCCCCTTCACCGCCTTGCGGATCACTTCCTCGGGGCGCCGCTCGAGCATCTCGCCGAGGGTCCGCGACTTGATCCCACCGGGGTAACCGCTGTGGCGCCAGTAGGTCTTCTGCGCCAGCTTGTCGCCGGTTACGCGGATCTTCTCGGCGTTGATCACCACGACGAAGTCGCCGGTGTCGACGTGCGGGGTGTACTCCGGCTTGAGCTTGCCGCGCAGGGTGTTGGCGATTTGGGTCGCCAGCCGGCCCAGGGTCTTGCCCTCGGCATCGACGACGTACCAGTCGCGCTGGCGGTTGGCTGGAGTGGCAACAAAGGTCTTCATCGCGCAAAAACCGCGCGGGAACCCTGCGCGGCCGGAGGATGATAGCCATCTCTGCGTCTATACTGCCGCGCCAGCAGTGCCGAATCCCGTGCGGACCACCAATCGGGAGCGGAGGAACCGAAGAGGCCTTTGCAGGTCTCAGGGGCGAATCGGACGAAACCGTCCGTAGCGCGACTCTTTCAGCGCGAGCCCGACAGCTAACTCCGCAGGCGATCGAAAGAGAGGGCTTCAGTGCGCAGGAACGGGTTCGCCCAGCCGCGAGCGGCTGGCGGAATATTCATATTGGCGGTGCTCGTCCTACTGGTCGGGCTGGCCGGGAGCGCCTCGGCGGCGACCGGCGGAGCCGCGCTGCCCGGCAGCGCACCGCCTCCCCCCGGCACCGGGACCGGCGCCCCTGCGGTCTCCCCCAGCGCCGGCGCGCTGACCTTGGTCTCGGCCACCACCTCGCCGAAAAAGTCCTTCTACTTCGGCTTCCGCAGCCCCCGCCTCAGCTACACGATCGGCAGCACCCAGCCCCAGAACGACCTGCGGATCGACGTGGTCAACACGCTCGGCGAAGTCGTCAGGAGCTTCTACCGCGAAGACGTCGCCCCGAACGTCCCCGACAGCATCCGGTGGGACGGCACCACCGCCGAAGGCCGGCCCGCCCGCAACGGCCAGTACACCTTCCGGATCGAACCTCAAACGCCCGCCCCGGTGGCCCGCGAGGCCCGCGCCACGACCACCCTCAGCCTCAGCTTCGCGCTCTACACCTACGCCTTCCCGATCCTCGGCGGGCACGAATACAGCCTCGACGCCGGCGTCTTCGGCGCCGGCCGGTCCGGGCACACCCACCAGGGCCAGGACGTGATGGCGGCCTGCGGCACCCCGCTGGTGGCGGCCCGCGGCGGCCGCGTCCAGTTCTCCGGCTACCACTCCGCCGCCGGCAACTACGTCGTCATCGACGGCAAGGGCACCGGGTACGACTTCATGTACGCGCACTTCCTCGAACCCTCGCCGCTGCAGACCGGCGAAATCGTTCGCACCGGACAGCCGATCGGGCTGGTCGGCGAAACCGGCTCCGCCTCGGGCTGCCACCTCCACTTCGAGATGTGGACCGCACCGGGCTGGTACGAAGGTGGCGGCCCGGTCGACCCGCTTCTCTACCTCCAGAAATGGGACCGCTACAGCTGAGACTGCCTTAACAGGCAGGTAGTGGAAACAACCTCACCAATCGAAATAGTCTCTGGGTTACTAGGGAGACCCAGAGGGAGGTGATTGATGAGGATCGAGCGGAAACCGAGCGTGATTCCGACCAGCTCTATCGTCAAGTCGGGCTAGCGGCCTTATCTAAGGCCGGCTTCCCCCTTGTCCAAGGGCGGGGATTGCGCTTGCAACCCGGATAGGTACGGCTCGACCAATCGGCCAGGTGGTAGAGAGGGATGTTCGGAAATTGGGGTTTTCGCAATGACGATTTGATCCTCGCCATTGGTTTGCACGTATTTGAGTATGCAAGGAGACTAGAGGTTATCCCCATCTCAAAAGGAGCCACCCCGATGCAGAACCAACCGGAAGCGATCGACCAACGACTCGTCCGCGCGCTGGCCCACCCACTCCGCGTCCAGATTCTCGAGATCCTCTCCGACCGAGTGGCGAGCCCCCACCGCCTCTCCATCGACCTGAAAACCGGGCTCAGCGACGTCGCCTACCACACCCGTGCTCTTGACGGTTACGGCTGCCTAGAGCTAGTCGAGACGGCACAACGCCGCGGCGCCACCGAGCATTTCTACAAGGCGACTCCGGACTCGTTCCTCGGCAACCGGAACTGGCGGAAGGTCCCCCGACCGCTGCTCGGCGGCGTTTCCGGGGCCACTCTGCAGACCTTCGTCGACAAGGCGATCGACGCGCTCGAAGCGGGCACGCTCGATGGGCGCGACGAAACGATCTTCCGCTGGATGCCCCTGTTCCTCGACCAGACCGGGTGGGAAGAGGTGGTGGCGGTGATGGAAGAGGCAACCAACCTGATCCTGGCGGCGCAGCGGCGCAGTCAGGATCGCGGCGGCGGCCCGCAGGACGCGGTATCCACCGTCGTCGGCATGGCCGCCTTCGAGACCGCGGGGTCGGTGCAGAACTGAGCGGGCTCTACTCCCACTCGATCGTCGAGGGCGGCTTCGAGGAGATGTCGAGCGCGACCCGGTTGACGTCGCGGATCTCGTTGATGATCCGGTTGGAGACGCGCTCGAGCAGGTCGTAGGGAAGCCGCGCCCAGTCCGCGGTCATCGCGTCGTCGGAAGTGACGGCCCGGATCACGATCGGGTAAGCGTAGGTCCGGCCATCGCCCTGCACCCCCACCGAGCGCACGACCGGGAGCACGCAGAAGGACTGCCAGAGCTGACGGTAGAGCTCCGCCGCGCGGATCTCCTCCTGCAGGATCGCGTCGGCGGCGCGGAGGATGTCGAGGCGCTCGCGGGTGACCTCGCCGCCGACGATCCGGATCCCGAGGCCCGGGCCCGGGAAGGGCTGGCGCCAGACCATCCGCTCGGGCAGGCCCAGCTCCGCCCCCACCGCCCGGACCTCGTCCTTGAACAGCATCCGCAGCGGCTCGACCAGGTCGAAGTCGAACTCCTCCGGCAGGCCGCCGACGTTGTGGTGGGACTTGATCGTCGCCGCGTGGTCGGAGCCGCCGGACTCGATCACGTCGGAATAGAGCGTCCCCTGGACCAGGTAGCCGACATCCTCGAGCTTCTCCGCCTCCTCCTCGAAGACCCGGATGAACTCCTCGCCGATGATCTTGCGCTTGCGCTCGGGGTCCTCGACCCCCGCCAGCCTGGCGAGAAAGCGCTCTTCCGCGTCGACGTGGACCAGCGGAATGCCGAACTGGCTGAATGCCTCGACGACCTGCTCGGCCTCGTTCAGCCTCATCAGGCCGTGGTCGACGAAGACGCAGGTGAGCCTGTCCCCCACCGCCTTGTGGACCAACAGCGCCGCCACCGAGGAGTCGACCCCGCCGGAGAGCCCGCAGATCACCCGCCCTTCGCCGACCCGGGCCTGGACTTTCGCCACCTGCTCGGCGATCACCGACTCCGGGTTCCATTGCTGCTCGCAGCGCGCGATGTCGCGCAGGAACCGGGTCAGGATCTCGGTGCCGTAGGGAGTGTGGACGACCTCGGGGTGGAACTGGATCCCGTAGAGACCGCGGTCGGGCAGCTCGCAGGCCGCGACCGGGGAGCTGGGGCTCGAGGCCAGGGCGGTGAACCCTTCAGGCGCCTCGAAGACGGCGTCGCGGTGGCTCATCCAGCAGCTCTGCTCCTCGGGCAGGCCGCCGAGCAGGCGTCCGCCGCCGTCGCGGAGGACCAGCTCGGTGCGGCCGAACTCCCCCGTCTCGGCCGACTCGACCCTGCCGCCCAGCGCCAGCACCATCGCCTGCATCCCGTAACAGATGCCCAGCATCGGGATCTGGAGGTCGAGCAGCTGGGTCGGGAAAGGCGGCGCCTCCGGCTCGTAGACGGAGGCGGGGCCGCCGGAGAGGATGAGCGCCTTCGGCGCCCGCTCGCGGATCTTCTCGGCGGAGGTGGTCGACGGCAGGAGCTCGGCGAAGACGCCGCATTCGCGGATCCGGCGAGCGATCAGCTGCGAGTACTGGCCCCCGAAGTCGAGGACGAGCACCTCCTCCAGGGCCCGCACGTCGTCCGCGGGCAGCTCGCGGACGGCGCCGGACTCCTCAGTCATCCGAGACGGCAACTCCCGCGGAGACCGCGGCGCGGCCGTTGGAGCCCATCCCGACCGACTGCTCGTTCTGGAGCTTCTTGCCCTCGCTCATCAGCGCCGGAGCGACCATCACCTCGGCCCGCTGGAAAGAGCGGATGTCCTCGTAGCCGCAGGTGGCCATCGAGGTTTTCAGCGCCCCCATCAGGTTGAAGGTGCCGTCGTTCTCCTGCGCCGGACCGAGCAGGATCTCCTCCATCGTCCCGTCCTGCTTGGTCGAGACCCTGGTCCCGCGCGGGAGCGAGGGATGGAAGGTCGCCATGCCCCAGTGGAAGCCGCGCCCGGGGGCCTCCTTGGCCCTAGCCAGGGGCGAGCCGACCATCACCGAGTCGGCACCGCAGGCGATCGCCTTGGAGACGTCGCCGCCGGTCCGCATGCCGCCGTCAGCAATCACGTTGACGTATTCGCCGGTCTCCAGCATGTGCTGGGCGCGGGCCGCGGCGACGTCGGCGATCGCGGTCGCCTGCGGGACGCCGATCCCAAGCACCCCGCGAGTCGTGCAGGCGGCGCCCGGGCCGACCCCGACCAGGACCCCGACGGCGCCGGTCCGCATCAGGTGCAGGCCGGTCGAGTAGGAGGCGCAGCCGCCGACCACGGTCGGCACCGGCACCTCGGTGATGAACTCCTTCAAGTTCAACGGCTCGACCGTGGTCGAGACGTGTTCGGCGGAGATCACGGTGCCCTGGATGACGAGGATGTCCAGCCCCGCCTCGACCGCCACCTCGTAGTGCTCGCGCACCTTCTGCGGGGTCAGGGAACCGCAGACGACAGCGCCGCGCTCCTTGATTTCGGCGACCCGCTGCGCGATCAGCTCCGCCTTCACCGGCTCGGCGTAGATCTCCTGCATCAGCCGCGTCGCCACATGTTTGGGGGCAGCCGCGATCTGCTCGAGGCGTTCCTCGGCGTTCTCGAACCGCGCCCAGATCCCCTCCAGGTTGAGCACCCCGAGGCCGCCGAGCTCGTTGACGAGGACCGCGGTGTCGGGGCTCACAACCCCGTCCATCGCCGAGGCGACCAGCGGCAGGTCGAAGCGATATGGGCCGAGGGTCCAGCTGATGTCGATGTCGTCGGGGTCGCGGGTGCGGCGTGAGGGGACGATTGCGATGTCGTCGAACCCGTACGCCCGCCGCCCTTTCTTGCCGCGACCGATTTCGATTTCCAAGTTAGTCCTCCAAGGCTGGCGTTGAACAGCCAGCCTACACTTCCGCGGGGACCTCCAGATCGTGGACGGCGACCTCGCCGAGCAGCCTCTCGACCTGGTTCCGGTCGACCATTCCGGCGCCGAAGTGCTGGGTCGACTCGGCGCCGCAGGCAACTCCGTAGGCGAGGCACTCCTCGGCCGGGCGCTCTTCGTATCGGGCGGCGACGTAGCCGGCCAGGAAGGCATCGCCAGAGCCGACCGTGGAGACCGGCTCGAGCGGCTCGGTGTGGACTTCGAGCAGCCGCCGGTCGGAGTTCTCGCCGACCACTGCGACGCAGCCCTGGGGTCGGGTGATCGCCGCCTCGGTGGCGCCGAGGCGAACCAGCTCCCGCAGCCCCTGGGCGAGGTCGCCGGCGTCATCGAACTCCTGGCCGACCAGCTCCTCGGCCTCACGCTCGTTCGGGGTCACCATCGAGGCCCCCGCACGGACCCCGGAGAGCATCGCCTCGCCCTCGGCGTCGAGGACCACTGGGACGCCGCGGCGGCCGAGGTCGGCGATCAGGCGGGCGTAGAGGTCGTCCCCGGCACCGGGCGGCAAGGAGCCGGCGAGGACGCAGATCTTCACCCCGCCGGCCAGGTACCCGATCCGCTCGAAGAGCTCCTTCACCTCGACCGGGCTGACCGCCGGACCGCGCTCGTTGATCTCGGTCTGGTCGCCGGAAGTGGGATCGATCACCGCGAGGTTTATCCGCGTCTCAGCGGCGATCCGGATGAAGTCCGTCAGCACCGATTCTTCGTGCAGCTGTTCCATCACCCTGGTCCCGGTCGGGCCGCCGATGAAGCCGGTGGCGATCACCGGCCGGCCGAGCAGGTTGAGGGCGCGGGCCACATTGATGCCCTTGCCGCCGGCCACGGTGCGGCTCTCGACCGCGCGGTGGCGCTGGGCGAGTCGGAAGTTCGGCACCGCGACGGTTCGGTCGATCGCTGCGTTGAGCGTCACGGTGAGGATCACTTGGCGTTCACCCGTTTCGGCCCCTTTGCTCGTTTCCCCGGGTCAGCCGGCGGTACAGCAATACCCCGACCATGAGTATCACGAACATGGCAAGGGCGAGGGGCGCCAAATTGTTGTCGAGGAAGTCCCGGACACGGTCGAAGGTGCTGGCCTTGGGGATCGCACGCCCCGCTCGCAGTGCCACCGTGCCGGCCGGCCTGCGGCCGACGAACACCGTCGCCCGGCCGAGGACGGCGCCACGCCGAACCGGCCCCTCGACCTCAGCCGGCGCCCTGACCCGCAGTCGCGGACGCTGCCCGCGGCGGAGGCCGACGGTGACGGTGCGAGAGGCGCGCAGCGGGAGCGTGCCGCCGGAATACCGGATCGAGGGTTCGGCTAGCCCCTCGCCGGCACGGACCGGAGTCCGTTTCCGGTAGAGCGAGAAGCCGTACTCGAGCAGGTCCAGATTGGCGGCGTAGCGGCCTTCGTCGCTGGGGGCGCCGATTACGGCCGAGATCAGCTGCACCCCCTTTCGCTGGCCGGAGCCGACAAGGACGTAGTGGGCGCCGAAGGTGTGCCCGGTCTTCACCCCGGTCACCCACGGGGCCATCAACAGCAGTTCGTTGATCGTCGAGATCCGCCGCGGCGGGCGAAGGCTGCGCAACAAAGCGGTGCGCGCGTCGGCGATCTTGGCGAAGGCCGGGATGCGCAGCAGGCGCCGGGTCAGGGCGGCGAGATCGAAGGCGCTGGAGTAGTTGCCGGCCTGGTCGAGGCCGATCGGGTTGGCGTAGTGGGTGTCGGCGAGGCCGAGGGCGGCGGCGCTGCGGTTCATCTGATGGACGAACCGAGGCACCGAGCCGGCGGCCGCGACCGCGAGCGCCTGGGCGGCATCGTTGCCGCTGCGCAGGATCAGCCCGTAAAGGAGGTCGCGAACGCTGATCCGTTGGCCGGCGCGAAATTCGAGCAACGACTCGCCGTAGGTCGAAACGTAGGGACCCGGGCGAACGATCTCGTCGAGCTGCATCTCACGCATCGCCACCCAGGCGGTCATCAGCTTGGTCGTGCTGGCGACCGGCAACCGCTCGGCACCGGCCTGCGAGGCCAGGACCTCACCGCTGCGCGCGTCGATCAAGGCCCAGGACCGCGCCTCGACCGGGGGCGGCTCGGAGGCCGCGTTGGCGGTCGCGCCAGAGAAGGCGAGGATCAGCGCCGCCAGCGTGGCGACGGCCGCGCGCCGCGGGTTCATCGCAGTTTCAGCGTCTGCCCGGCGATCAGGATCTGGGGGTCGACTTCGGGGTTGAGGGCAAGGATTTCAGCCACCGGAACGCCGGTTTCGCGGGCGATCGAGGTCAGGGTGTCGCCGGTCTCGACTACGTAGGTGGCGGGCGCAGGCTTGTCCGGATCGCGCTGCTGCTTCGCCGTCCGGGTGGTATCGCGCTGGTCCGGAGAGGAGTCGCCCCCCGTGCCAGAGGCGATCACGATCACCACGACGAGGACCGCCCCCACCAGGGCGAGGGCGGCGAGGATCCTGGCCGAAGCGTTGGTTCGTGGTTCCATTGGACTGGGCTGGGGTTCGGGTCGGCGCCGGTGATCGTAGTCGCGGTGGAGGTTGCTTTGGCCGCGATCCCGTCAAACGGTCGAGATATTCCAAACCGCTTGGCGTAGGCGCTCGGCCGCGGCGGCGGGGTCCGGGTCCGCGGCGATTCCCCGCGAGGCCGCGACCAGGGCGGCAGCAGGCCCGGCCGAGAAGGCCGCACCGAGCAACTCCGGCCGCCCCCCTTGCGCGCCCACCCCGGGGATGAGGAAGATCGAGCGCGGCATCAACTCCCGCATGCGGCCGATGCGCTCGGGCTCGGTGGCACCGACCACGGCCCCCATCCCACTCAGCCCGGACTCTCCGAGCAGTCGCTGGGAAAGACCGTCGACCAGCCCGGCCAGCCGCTCGTACAGCGGCGCCTCGGGCGAGGGCAGGTCCTGGACGTCGGCGGCGCCGGGGTTGCTGGTCCGGACCAGGGCGAAGACCCCGGCCCCCGCCTCCGCCGCCGCCGCGACGAGCGGCTCCAGCGCGTCGAGGCCGAGCAACGGATTGGTCGTGAAGGCGTCGGCCCCGAGGCCGGCGACGGGACCCCACGGAGTCGGGGTCTCGCCGACCAGCGCCTGGGCGTAGGCGGCAGCGGTGACCGGGACGTCACCGCGCTTGCCGTCGGCGAGGACCAGGAGGCCCGCCTCGCGGGCGGCGGCGCAGGCACCGGCAAGGGCGGCCCATCCCGGCGCCCCGAGGCGCTCGAAGCAGGCGAGCTGCGGCTTCACGGCCACACAAGCTGGGCCGGCGGTGTCGATCAGGCGGCGGCAGTGCGAGAGCACCGCGGCGGCCGCCAACTCGGCGGGCGGGGCATCTCCCTCGCCCGCCACGGCCCCCTCCCCAGCCAGGCTGGCCGGGTCGGGGTCGAGGCCTAGGCAGATCTGGCTGCGGCGCTCAGTTACCAGCGCCGCGAGCCGATCGGCGAAAGGCAGCAGGAACTCAGCCGCCCTTGACCTTGGTCTTCAGCGCCGAACCGGCGGAGAAGCGGGGCACCTTGCCGCCGGGGATGGTGATCCGCTCGCCGGTGCGGGGATTGACTCCCTGGCGAGGACCACGCTCGGCGACGTGGAATTTGCCGAACCCGGTGAAGCTGACATCCTCGCCGGAGCTCAGCGCGCCGGTGATGGCGTCAAGCACAGCATCGACCGCATCGCTGGCAGCCTTCTTGCTGCCGAGCCGGTCGTCGCCGGCCAGTTGATCCAGAAACTCAGCCTTGGTCACGTCGTAGTCCTCCTAAAGGGGGTTCGAGATCGGCGCAATCTAACAGCGGGCACGGCGTAAGGACCTGCCTGACCGTCACGAGCCGCTGATCGCCATCTCGCCGATCAGCAGCGGGGGAGCGCAGACCGAGCCGCCGAAGGGGACCCAGCGCGCCTCCGCTCCGGCCGCGCGGACCGAGCCGAGCATGCCGACGAGGTCGCCGGCGATGGTGAACTCGCGGACCGGCTCGGCCAGCTCCCCGCCCCGGATCACCCGCCCCGAAGCGCCCACGGAGAAGACCCCCGTGACCGGGTTGACGCCCGAGTGCAGGCCGGCGACGTCGGTGACGAGGACCCCGTCGGCGGCCTCCTCGAGCAGCTGCTGCTCAGAGAGATCGCCGGTGCCGAGCAGCAGGTTGGAGACCGAGACCGAGGGCAGCGAGCGGTAGCCGTTACGCGAGGCGTTGCCGGTCGAGGCGCGCCCCTCGCGGTTGCCGGTGTAGGTGTCGTAGAGGTAGGAGTGCAGGCGGCCGCCCTCGATCAGCGCGGTGCGGCGGCGCGGGACCCCCTCGCCGTCGAACGGGGCCGAGGCCGGCCCCTCGGGGTCGCGGCCATCGTCGTGGAGGACGAAGGCGCCGCTCGCCAGCTCCTCGCCGAGCCGGCCGGCGAAGGGCGAGCGGCCGCGCTGGACCGCACCCGCCCCGAGCACGCCGCCGATCAGGCCGGCGAAGCTGGCGGCGACGGTCGGGTCGAGTACCACCGGGCAGGCGCGCGAGGCGGGCTTGGCGGCGCCGATCATCGAGACCGCCCGCTCTCCCCCTTCGCGCCCGATCCGGTCCGGGTCGAGGCCGGCCGGCCCGCGGGCGAGGCCGAACCCGAGGCCAGTCTCCCGGCCCCCGTCGCCCTCGGCGAGGGCCTGCAGATAGGCGAAGCAGCTGGAGGACTCGTACTCGCCGCCGACCCCAGTCGAGGAGGCGATCGAGACCCGCTCGGCCGCGTCGGCGTAGACCGCCTGCTCGACCCCGGCTACCCGCGGGTCGGTGGCGAGCGCGGCCCGCTCCACCGCTAGCGCGAGGTCGGCGACGCGCGAGGTCTCCCAGCCGGCGACCGAGGCGTCGCTGAGGCCGGCCAGCGCCTCGATCTCGGCCGGGGCGGGAGGCGCGGCGAACTCGTCGGGGTCGGCGGTGCGGGCCGCCTCCGCCGCGCGCGCGGCGATCGCCGTCACCCCGGCCTCGCCAAGGTCGGTGCCGTAGGCGTAGCCGACCCGCCGGTCGGCCCATGCACGAACGCCGATGCCGCTCTGGGTCGCCGCGGTGAGGCTCTCCACCTCGCCGCCGTGGACCCTGACCTCGCGCCCGCTCTCGCGCGATGCGTACGCCTCGGCCTCGCCGGCGCCAGCTCCGAGGGCGGCCTCGACGGCGCGCCTGGCGATCTCGCTCAGCTCGCTCACCGCTCGGTTCCCCCGACCGTCATCGCCCGCACCCGGACGTGGCCTTGGCCGGTGCCGACCGGGACTTTCTGGCCTCCCTTGCCGCAGATCCCGGTCTTCATGAAGAAGTCGTCGCCGACCGCGTCGATCGCCTCAAGCGCCTCCAGGCAGTTGCCGATCAGGGTCGCCCCCCGGCACGGGCGGGTCACCTTGCCGGCCTCGATCAGGTAGCCCTCGGAGACCCCGAAGACGAAGTCGCCGGTCGCCGGGTCGACCTGGCCGCCGGCGAAGGAGACGGCGTAGAAGCCGCGCTCGACCTCCGCGATCATCTCCTCGGGGGTCGCGTCCCCGGGCGCGATGTAGGTGTTGGTCATGCGCGGGATCGGCAGGTGCCGGAAGCTCTCCCGACGTCCGTTGCCGGTCGAGGCGACGCCGTCGCGCTCGGCGCTGAGGTGGTCGTAGAGGTAGGTGGTGAGCCGGCCGTCCTCGATTACCTGCGTCTTCTGGGTCGGCGTACCCTCGTCGTCGACCGCGTCGCTGCCCCACTCACCGGGCAGGCGGCCGTCGTCGTAGGCGTTGAGGAGCGGCTGGGCGACCTGCTCACCGAGCTTGCCCACGTAGACGCTGGCGCCCTTGTGGATGTGGTCGGCCTCGAGGCCGTGACCGGTCATCTCGTGGAAGAGGACGCCACCGAAGCCACCGCCGACGACGACCGGCATCGACCCCGAGGGGGCGGGACCGGCGTCGAGCAGGGTCAGGGCCTTGCGGGCAGCCTGCTCGGCGATCTGCAACGGGTCGTCTTCGAGCAGCTCGAAGCCACGGTGGGCGCCCAGCGTCTCTGCCCCGGTCTCGACCGTAGAGCCGCGACGGGCGACCGCCTGGGAGCCGATCCGGACCCGGGTCCGGTCGTCGCCGCTGAGCAGGCCGTCGGAGTTGGCGATCGCGACCTGGCGCCGGCCCTCGGCGTAGGAGGCGGTGAACTGGGCGATCTCATCGCCCTGGGCGCGGCCGCGCTCGTCGAGCTCCCGCAGCAGCGCTGCCTTGCGCTCGGCCGGGATGTCCTCGGGGCGGCGCTCGACCGGCAGCGGCGATGGCGCCTCGGCTCGCAGCGGCCGCGGCTCGGTTCGGTCGCCGCGCACGGCGGAAGCGGCCTCCACGGCGGCCCGCTCGAGGTCGTCGGGGTCGAGACCGTCGACGTGGGCGAAGTAGGTGGTGCCGCCGTCGACCACGCGGACGCCAGCACCCTCCTCGGCACCGGACTGGACTGACTCGATCCGCGACTCGTCGATCGACACCGAGAAGCCGCGGCGGCGTTCGGCGAAGACCTCGGCGAAGCGACCGCCGTGGGCAAGCGCCCGCGCCAGCACCCGCTCAGCGACGCCGGGATCGATCAGCTCGGTCACGACTTCGGTCGCCTGCCAGCGACCTCGATTAGACGGCCGGCGGCGACGAACAGCTCGGCGCCTTTGGTGGTGTCGCCGGCGTGATCGGCGCTGCGCCCGTTGGCGTAGTAAAGACGGGCGAAGGGCCGGCGGGCGACGCGGCGCCGGCGCATGTAGGCGGCGGCCTCGTCGGCGTAGCCGGAGACCCGGTCGAGGAAGACGCGGTGCGGCTTCGGCGGCATCAGCCTTCCCCCGACTTCCCGCGGGCAAGGGAGCGCAGGGTCGAGCGCATGTCGAAGAACATCAGCGAGGCGAGGGCGAAGCGCTCGGTGACGGCGACCGCGGCCAAACCTTCGTGGCGCAGGGCGAAGACCTCGCCCTGCTCGGTCGCGACGTGGACCTGCTCGACCGTCCCCTCCCCGGCCGACTCGGCGACCGCAAAGAGGTTGGCGGCATCCTCGCGCCACCGCTCGGGCTCGGCCGAGGCGGCGAGAACGGCTCCGCCGGAATCGAGGATGGCGGCGCCCCGCAGGTCCGTCGACATCTCGGCGAGGAAGGCGAGCGCCGCCTCCGCGGAGTCGCCGGCAAGGGCATCGGTAGCGGCAGCGTCGGGCATGTGGGTGAAAATACCGACCATGCCCCTGGCCCGAGCCTCCTGGACCATCGTGGTCGCCGTCTGCGCGATCGCCGCGGTCCTCTTCGCCTTCAGCGGCTACACCGGTTACGCGATCACCCTGGTCGCGATCGGCCTCGCCGCCTCGGTCAACTTGCTGCCCCCGGCCTGACGGACGCGCAGCGTCCGCCGACGGGGCGAAAACCTCCAATGGCTAGGTGGGTTTTCGCCCCGTCGGCGGGATGGAGCGGGGGGAGAACCAGAGCGCGTTCGCCCTTATGCCCGGTATGCGGGAGAAAGGACGACCGCGCTCACACGAAGCACTCGCAGAGCTGGCAAGACGCCAGCACGGAGTTGTCTCGATCCGTCAGCTGACCGGGCCTCTGGGCTACTCGCACAGCGCGATCGATCGTGCGCAGGCAGCGGGGCGCTTACATCGCCTCTACCGCGGGGTCTACGCCGTAGGCCACACTCGCCTTACCCAGCAGGGACGTTGCCTTGCCGCGGTGTTGGCTTGTGGGCGTGGAGCGTTACTCAGTCACGATTCCGCTGCGTGGCTTTGGGGCATCTCGACCAAGTCACCCTTCCCGCCGGCTCTCACCACCCCGGTCCGACGCAAGCCACGGGCACCCATCGTCCTTCAATACGCCGGGAACCTGGCCTCAGAGGATCGAGCCCTACGTGAAGGGGATCCCGGTCACCTCGGTCGCCCGCACCTTCTTAGACGTCGCGGCGACCGCACGTCCCACCCGCTTGCAGCGCATGCTCGAGCGAAGCGAAGAGTTGCGGCTGTTCGACCTGAGACCGGTGGAATCAGTGCTCGAGCGCAACGTGGGGCATCACGGTGCCGGGCCGCTCCGCAGGGCCCTCGCCCTCTACAAGCCCTCTCCCTTCAACCGATCCGGGATCGAGCGGCGGTTTCTCGAGCTTGTCGCCGAAGCCGGCCTGCCACAACCCGCCACCGGGTTCAACGAGGAGGGATTCGAGCTCGACGTTTACTGGCCCGAGCAGCGCTTCGCGGTGGAACTAGACACCTATGAGACCACGGTTCCCGCGAGGCCTTCGAGCGCGACCGCGTCCGCGACGAGGAGCTGAAGCTGGCCGGGATCGAGCTGATTCGCGTCACCGGCACCCGCTTGGAACGAGAACCGGCCGAGGTCATCAACCGAATCGAGCGCCTCCTCTCAGCCCGCCCGGAACGGCTCCCTGCGACTCTCGCTCGGTGGCCGCAGTGAGGTCTCGGGCTCGACGTGGATCAGCACCTCGGCGGAGGTGATCTCGGCCTCGATCGCGGCTCGCATCACATGGGCGAGCTCGTGGGCGCGCTCGAGGCTGGTGCCGGAGCGGTACTGGACGTGGAAGTCGATATGGCGGTGCTTGCCGGCTCGCCTGGCGCGGAGCCGGTGGTACCCGGCGACCTCCGGCGTGCGCGCGGCCGCGATCGCCCGCTCGATCCGGTCCATCTCCTCCGGCGGCAGCGCCTCATCGACGAGAACGCCTGAGGAGCGCCTGATGATCCTGATCCCAGCCCAGACGATCGCCGCCGCAACCACCAGCGCGGTGATCGAGTCGAAGGCCGCCGCGCCGGTGATCTCCACCAGCGCCAGGCCGACCAGCACCCCGCCCGAGGTGAGGGCGTCGGTGCGAAGGTGGGAGGCATCTCCCTCCAGGGCTGGCGATTCGTGTGTCTTGGCCTGCCGCGCGAGGACACTGGACACCCCGAGGTTGGCGACCAGCGAGAACGCCATCACCGCCATGCCGACGCCGAGCGTCTCCACGGAGGAGCCGACGACCAGCCGGTGGGTCGCCTCGTAGACGATGATCGCCGCGCCGACCAGGATCAGCATCCCCTCGATCGTCGCCGCCAAGCTTTCGAGCTTCTCGTGGCCGTAGGGGTGATCGGCATCGGCGGGCTCGTCGGCTTTGCGGACGGAGACGAAGGCGACCACGGATGCGACCAGGTCGATCAGGGAATGGATCGCCTCGGTGAGGATTGCGATCGACCCGGTGACCGCGGCGGCGGCGAGCTTGAGCGCGATCAGGATCGCGTTGGAGGCGATCGAGAGACCCGCCGCGCCGCTTTTGGTCCGGATCACGGCGACCCCCTGGCCGCAAGGCCGAGGTGGTCGGCCAACAGCCTCACCGCGCGGCCGCGATGGCTGATCTCGTGCTTCTCGGCGGCGCTCAGCTCCGCCATCGTCCGCCGGTCCTCAGGCCCGGTCTCGTCGGGGACAAAGGCCGGGTCGTAGCCGAACCCGCCGCTGCCCCGTCGCTCGTCCAACAGCCGGCCCTCGCAACGGGCTTCGAAGACGTGCTCGGCGCCGTCGGCGTCGATCAGCGCCAGCGCACAAACGTAGGCAGCGCGGCGCTCCCCACCGGCGGCATCTACTTCGCGCAGCAGCTTCTCCAGGTTGACCTCGTCGCTGGCCCCGACCCCCGCGTAGCGAGCCGAGTAGATCCCCGGCGCGCCGCCGAGATCGGCGGCCTCGATCCCTGAGTCGTCGGCGATCACCACCTCGTCGGGCAGCGCTGCGTGCGCGGCCCGGGCCTTGATCAAGGCGTTCGCCTCGAAGGTCTCGCCGCTCTCCGGCGGCAGCTCGACCTCAGGCGGCAGCGGTCGCAGCTCGACCCCGGGCAACAGTTCCGACATCTCGGCCAGCTTGTGCCGGTTGCGGGTCGAGAGGATCAAGCTGCCCGCTCCTGCACCTCCCGCAGGCGGGCGATGCCGCCCTCGGCAAGGGCCAACAGCTCATCCAAAGAGGCGCGAGAGAGCGGCGTGCGCTCCGCCGTCGCCTGCACCTCGACCAGCCCTCCGTCGCCGGTCATCACCACATTGGCGTCGACCTCGGCGTTGGAGTCCTCGCCGTAGTCGAGGTCGCAGAGAGCACGACCGCCGACCATCCCGACACTGACTGCCGCTACCGAGCCGGTCAGCGGCATCGTCTCGATCGCTTTGCGGTCGAGCAATCGCTGGAAGGCCTGGCGGAGCGCCACGTAGCCGCCGGTGATCGCGGCGCAGCGGGTGCCGCCGTCGGCTTCGAGCACGTCGCAGTCGACGTAGACGCTGCGCTCGCCGAGCGCCTGGAAATCGACGACGACCCGCAGCGAACGGCCGATCAGGCGCTGGATCTCCACCCCGCGCCCGTCCTGCTTGCCCTTCGAGATGTCGCGCTGCTTGCGGTCCCCGGTCGAGGCCGGCAGCATCGCGTACTCGGCGGTGACCCAACCTTTGCCGCGCCCCTGCATCCAGCGGGGCACAGACTCCTGCACCGAGGCGGTGCAGATCACCCGGGTTTTCCCGATCGAGATCAGCGCTGAGCCGTCGGCGCTGCCGACGAACCCCGGATCGATCGTCACCGGCCGCAGGTCGGCCGGTGCGCGGTCATAGCTTCGCGAGGCTGGCATCGCGCGAGTTTGTCATGGGAACGGCAGCCGGGGAGGCCCGAACCGGGCGGTTCTCGGCCCCGGCTCAGCCAGGGAGGTCGGCGCCACCTGGGCGAAGTCGTCGGCCGCGAAGGCCAGGTGGATCGTCGGCCGCAGCGGCCCGCCAGGAGCCAGGGTGACGTCCTCGGCGCCCTCCGGTCCAAAGCTCGGAAGGCCTTCGATGTCCTGCTCAACCCAGCCCATCCCGGCGACGAGGGCGCCGCGGTAGAAGGCCAGCGACTGCTCCAGGTCGCCGACAGGCAGCGTCATGTGGTCGACGCAGATCGGGCGCACCGGGCAAGGCTAACCGGACGCCCGGCGCGCCCCACCGCCTATTTGAACGCGACCTTGTCGACGGCCTCCTTAATCTTGTTGACGATCACGTCGGCCAACTCGGTTCCCTGTTTGCCGTTGAACCCCCTCATCGCCGCGACCATCCCGACCATCAGCAGCGAGACGAGCAGGATCAGCCCCACGTACTCGACCGTCCCCTGCCCCCGCTCACCCGCAAGCGCGCGGATCTCCATCACCCGCCGCTCGACGGCGGCGTGCAGCCAGCCCATCAACGCGTAGACCATCCCTTCCTCCCTCCATCGATTGAAGTCGATGCTGGAGGTCGTGGACGCACGGAACAAGACGCCAAAGCGCCATCTCCCCTACGCGTGTGTCAATTCATCGTGACCGCGCGAACTAGACGCGCGAGGTGCCGGTCCGAAGCCGCGGCAGGAGCAGCAGCACCAGGCCAACCACTATGCAGATGATCCCAAGCGCATAGTGCACGAGAATTGCGAGCACGATTCCGATGACGATGAGCAGTATGGATAGTGACATGAGCAAGTGAATACCCCTCGAGGGGATTCGTAAACGCTGCTTTTCTATTCTTTTTCCGCCGCCATTCTCTCAAGGCCCCGGTCAAGCTCGCGCGGGGTCACCGCTCCACTGGGAGCGGGTACGGCGCGAAACGTGGAGGCGGCAAGCTTCAACCGGAACGCCACCCGCCCCTCGTCGTCGAACGCGGTGACCAGCGGATTGTCTCCCCAGCTGACCAGCCAGCCCCCGTCCTCCAACTCCCTGGCCGAGCCGCAGCAGTGGCTCGTCTTCACCGCGGGGTCGTTGAGCTGGCGGAGATAGGTCGCTTTGCCTTGCTTGGGATCGAGGCGGTAGAAGACGACCCGTGGCCGGCGCGGGCGGTCCTTCCCATTGTCGTAGACGCTGAGGCTCCCGTCGTCGGCGATCCGGGCGTCGTGCTGGCCACCGAGCAGCTTGCGGGCCGGGTCGCCGACGACCCGCAACGAGTCGGCGGTCCTCGTGCCTCCCAACTTCCAGAGAATCTCCCCGGTCGATCGTTGGATCCCGTACAGCGCGTCGGTGTGGCGGGTCGAGATCACCACTTCGTCCGCTCCCCTCGGCTCGATCGAGTTGATGTGGACCGGATCGAAGGTGGGAAGCGCTCGTAGGCCGGGCTTGGCGTTGCTCAGCACGTTCCGCCACCAACGGCCGGTCTCTCCCAAGCCGATGTGCCCGCGTGAGCTCCAGTGCCAACGCACCCGGCCATCCGGATCGACTTCCTCGATCTCGGCGGAGACCACGGCCGCCTTGGCGGGCCCGCCGAAGCGCCGCAGGTTGGCCTTGCCCGGCACATAGGACTCGGTCAGGAAGTTGCCGTCGCCGACCTCGCGGAACTCGTGCCCGTCGATGATCGAATCCCTCGTCCTGACCACCCGGAGCAGCTTGCCGGCGGGCGAGCGAACCTCGTAGGCCATGCGGGGGTCCATCCCGTACCCGTCGCCGAACGATCGCGCCCAGGAGATCGCCCCATTGCTCAGGACCTGCCCCCAGAGGGCACGTGTCTCCGGGCTGTACCACCAGCGCGGAACACCTTCGTTGTCGAAGACGATGACCCACGACCGCTCATCTCGAGAGGCCTTGAAGCTGACCATGAAGAGGCCTGGCGCAGCCGGCCGCAACGACTCGAATTGCCACTCGGGGAAGTCCGCGGGAAGACAACGGACCCAGTAGGTGTCGCGCCCGCCACCGTCGACCACCGCGATCGGGAAATCCTCGCCGGGGCGCACACCGGGGTCGATCTGCATGGCTCCGGTCTGCGCGGGCCCGGAACCGACCTCGATCTTCGCGCCGTCGCCGGCCTCGGCCCGGATCGGCGCGGCGTTCCGCCCACAGCGCGAGACGTAGTGGGTCTCGGCAGGATCGAAGCTGGGAAATAGACCCTCGATCGTGACCGATGGGGCTGGCCCCGGCTCCGCCTCCCCGGCGCCTCCACAGCCCGCGCCGACCAGGGCAACCGCCGAGATCGCGATCGCGAAGGCCAAAAAGGCGAGCCGTCTCGTGCCGCTGCCCATCACTTGAGTGTCCTTCACGGCCCGAGCTCGGCCTACCGAGAACCGCGGATCGCCTTGCCGGCGATGTTCTTCAGCCGGGTTTTGTCGCGTTGCGAGAGGTTGCTCGGACGCCCCTTCGACTTCCCGAGGAGTCGCCAGAACTCGTGTTGCTCCTTTTGGGTCAGGTTGAGCTGGACCCGCTCCCGGCCCTTCGCCCCGAGCCAGAGCACGACGGTCCACACCATCTTCCAGGGAACCCGTTTCCAGACAATCCACACAGCGGTTGTCTACCCCGGATCGCGACCCCCAAGCGAGGCGCGAGCTCCTACCGCATCGAGCGGGCGATCACCACGCGCTGAATCTCGTTGGTTCCCTCGTAGATCTGGGTGATCTTGGCGTCGCGCATCATTCGCTCCAGCGGGTACTCCTTGACGTAGCCGTAGCCGCCGAGGATCTGGACCGCCTCGACCGTCACCCCCATAGCGTTGTCGGAGGCAAACAGCTTCGCCATCGAGGAGTACTTGGCCAGCTCGGGGTCGTTGCGGTCGGCCAGCGCGCAGGCCTTGTAGAGGAGCTCGCGGGCGGCGGCGGTCCCCGTCTCCATGTCGGCGAACTTGAACTGGGTCGCCTGGAAGTCGAAGACAGGCTGGCCGAAGGCGATCCGCTCCTTGGCGTAGTCGCGGGCGTAGTCGATCGCCCCCTGGGCGATCCCGACAGCCTGCGCCCCAGCGCCGAGGCGCGTGCGCTCCAGCGTCCCCAGGGCGACGCCGAGGCCCCTGCCGACCTCGCCGATCACGTTCTCCTGGGGCACCCGCACACTGTCGAAGGTCGGCGACCCGGTCGGCGAGCCGTGGATCCCGAGCTTGTGCTCGAGCTTGCCGACCGAGAAGCCGGGCCGGTCGGCCTCGACCACGAACGCGGTGATCCGGCGCTGCTCGCGGTCGGTCACCGCGAAGACCACGTAGAAGTCGGCGACCCCGGCGTTGGTGATCCAGTTCTTCGCCCCCTCGATCACCCACTCCTCGCCGTCGAGGACCGCGTGGGTCCGCATCGAGGCCGGGTCCGAGCCGGCCTCCGGCTCGCTCAGGGCGAAGGCCGGGCTCCACTCGCCCGAGGCGCACTTCGGCAGGAAACGCTGTTTCAGCTCCTCGGAGCCGAACAGCTGGATCGGCAGCGTCCCCAGCTCCTGGATCATCAGGATCAGGGCGCAGGAGGCGCTCGCCTTGGCGATCTCCTCGACCGCCATCTGCTGCATCAGCGTCCCGGTCCCGGTGCCGCCGTACCCCTCGGCGAAGGGCAGCGCGAGGATGTCGTGCTCGGCGAACAGCTCGCGGATGTCGCGCGGATACTCGTCGGCCTCGTCGATCTCGGCGGCGCGCGGCCAGACCCGCTCGCGGACGATCTGGCGGATCGTGTCGCGGAAGTCGATCAGCTCCTGGGGGACCGCATAGACCCCATCGCCGGCGACCGTCCCCTGCACCGTCATCGCGCCACCTCAGAACACCGGCGACTCGGTGTAGGTGCCGAAGACCTCTTGCATCGCGGCGATCATCTCGCCCTCGGTGGCGCGCGCCCGCGCCGCCTCGACGATCGGGGGCATCATGTTGCCCTCCCCCGCCGCGGCCCGCTTCAGCTCGGCCAGGGCCGCCTCGACCGCAGCGGCGTCGCGTGAGGCCCGGGTCGCCGCCAGCCGGTCGGTCTGCTTGCGTTCCAGCGCCGGGTCGATCTTCAGGATCGGCGGCTCCGGTTCGCCGTCCTGGGTGAAGTCGTTGACGCCGACGACGATCCGTTTGCGCTCGTTCAGCTCCCGCTGGTAGGTGAAGGATGCCTCGGCGATCTCGCGCTGGGGGAAGTTGCGCCGGATCGCCTCGACCATCCCTCCCAGCTCGTCGATCCGGGCGAAGTAGGAGTAGGCGGCGCTCTCCATCTCGTCGGTCAGCTTCTCGACGAACCAGGAACCGCCGAGCGGGTCGGCGGTGTTGGTCACCCCGGACTCGGTGGCGATGATCTGCTGCGTGCGCAGCGCCAGCCGCGCCGCCTCCTCGGTCGGCAGCGCCAGCGCCTCGTCGTAGGAGTTGGTGTGCAGGGACTGGGTGCCGCCGAGCACCGCCGCGAGCGCCTCCAGCGAGGTGCGGACGACGTTGTTGAGCGGCTGCTGCGCGGTCAGCGAGACTCCGGCGGTCTGGGCATGGAAGCGCAGCCGCATCGACTCCTCCCGCTTGGCGCCGTAGGTGTCGCGCATCTCCCGCGCCCAGATCCGGCGCGCCGCCCTGTACTTGGCGATCTCCTCGAAGAAGTCGACGTGGGCGTTGAAGAAGAAGGAGAGGCGGGGGGCGAAGTCGTCGACGTCGAGGCCGCGCTCGATCGCCCGCTCGACATAGGTGAAGCCGTCCTTCAGCGTGAATGCCAGCTCCTGCTGGGCGGTCGACCCGGCCTCGCGGATGTGGTAGCCGGAGATCGAGACCGGGTGCCAGCGCGGCATGTGCTCGGTGCACCACTCGATCATGTCGGTGACCAGCCGCATCGCCGGCTCGATCGGGAAGCACCACTCCTTCTGCGCGATGTACTCCTTGAGGATGTCGGTCTGGATCGTGCCGCCGAGCTTCTCCGGCGGCACCCCCTGGCTCTCCCCCACCAGCACGTAGTAGGCGAGCAGGATCGCCGCCGGGGCGTTGATCGTCATCGAGGTCGTCACCCCGCCCAGCGGGATGCCCTCGAAGAGCTGTTCCATGTCGGCGAGCGTGTCGACGGCGACGCCCTCGCGACCGACCTCGCCGAGGCTGCGCGGGTGGTCGGAGTCGTACCCCATCAAGGTCGGCATGTCGAAGGCCGTCGAAAGGCCGGTCTGACCGTGGTCGAGCAGGTAGTGGAAGCGCTCGTTGGTCTCCTCGACCGTGCCGAACCCAGCGAACTGGCGCATCGTCCACAGCCGCCCCCGGTACATCGAGGGATAGGGACCGCGGGTGAACGGATAGCTGCCGGGATAACCGACCCGGTCCTCGCCCTCGGCGCCCCCGTCCTCCTCGGTGTAGAGCGGCTCGATCGGGTGCCCGGAGAGAGTCGAGAACTCGGCGTCGCGCTCGGCGTTCGCCTCGTAATCCCGCTTCCAGTCCGAGGCGTCGGCCTTGGCGCCCTGATCGTCGAACACGCGACTCATAGAAGAAGGAGTACCACGTATGAACGATGCGGCCCATCTCGCCGTAGGCATGACGATGCGACGGAGCGGAGCGGCGATTGTGATGGCGGTGGTGCTGTCCCTGCAGATCGCGGGAGCGGCGGACGCTGCCACCAGGGTCTACTGGGGCGGCAACAGCGACATCGGCTTCGCCAATGCCGACGCTTCCAGCGGCGGCGTGCTCGGCACCGGCGGCACGGCGGTGGACATCGTCGAAGGGGTGGCGATCGACTCCGCCACGGGAAGGATCTACTGGATCAATCGCATCGGCAACATTGGCGCCAACACGATCCGGTTCGCGAACCTCGACGGCAGCGGCGGCGGCGAGCTGAATACGGCCGGGGCGCCTAATGCCGAAGGCACCGGCCTCGCGATCGACCCGGTCGGCCGCAGGATCTACTGGGCCGAACGCCGGACCGGGGCGATCTCCTTCGCCAACCTGGACGGCTCGGGCGGCGGCGCTCTGAACCTGGCGAAAGCGATAAACCGCTTTCCGGGCGGTGTCGCGATCGACCCGGCGCAGCGGCGGATCTACTGGGTCAACGAGCTGGCTGTCGCCGAAAGGGTCAACTTCGCCAATCTCGACGGATCGGGAGAACAAACGCTCAACACCACCGGGGCGGTGCTGAACGAACCGACGGGCATCGCGGTCGACCCCTCCCAAGGCCGGGTTTTCTGGGCCAATTCCGGCGGCAACACGATCTCCTTCGCCAGGCTCGACGGCTCGGGCGGTGGCAACCTCAACACGACCGGGGCGACGGTGAACCGGCCGAGCGGGATAGCGATCGACGCGAACGCCGGCAGGGTCTACTGGGCGAACCAGTTCGGCAACTCCGTCTCGTTCGCCAACCTCGACGGCTTGGGGCGTGGAGGCAACATCCCCACGACGATCACCGGCGCCAGTAACGGCATCATCTCTCCACAGTTCCCTCAGGTTGTTTCCTCGCCGAACCCGGGCACGGCCCCGGCGGTGAGCGGAAACGCGACCGCGGGATCGGTGCTCACCTGCTCGCAGGGAACGTGGTCAACCGATGTCATCGAGTCCTTCTTCTACCGGGCGCCCGCGGCCTTCGGCTTTCAGTGGAGCCGCGACAGCCTCGACATTCCAGGAGCGACCCAGAGCTCGGTGACGGCCGGGACCCCGGGCACCTACAGCTGCCGGGTCACGGCGAGCAACGCGGCTGGTGCCGGCTCCCAGACGAGCGCGGGCCACCGCGTCGTCGCATCCGGATCCGGGGGTTTCGGCGCAAACGCGAAAGTCACGCTCGCGCTTGTCTCGCGGCGCATCTCCGCCCGCGGCCCGGTCGCGATCCGGATCGCCAACGCCAACCCGTTCGGGATCAAAGGCAAGCTCACGAGCAAGCCGAGCAAAGCCAGCGCCTCCGCCCGGAAAGGCCGGATCAAGCCCACGGCCTTCAAGCTCGCCGCGAGCGCCAAGACGGTGGTCAAACTGCAGCTGCCGAGCGCGCTGCGAGGGCTGCTCGCCCGTCAGCGCAAGCTCTCCCTCGCCCTCAGCGCGGTCGTAACCGATCCCGCCGGCAATCCCCGCACCATCAGGAAAACGGTCGTACCGAAGCTGCGGACGTAGATACCCTGCCCGGGGTGCGCGTCCTGGTCGTCACCAACTTCGTGCCCGACGACTCGGCGCCGCAGCGGGGCCAGTGGGTGCGAGACCAGGTCGACGAGGTGCGAAAGCGCGGCGTCGAGGTCGACGTCTTCGCCTTCCCCCCCGGCCGCAGCGAGTACCTGCCAGCGACCCGCCGGCTGCGGGCGCTGCTGCGGCGGGAGCGGTTCGACCTGGTCCATGCCCACTACGGGCTGCCGGGATGGTGCGCGCGCCTGGCCGGGGCGCAGCCGTTGATCGTCACCTTCCACGGCACCGACGTCCGCCACGCGGTCGTCGGTGCACTCTCGCGCCGGCTCGCCTGGCGGATCGACCTGGTCGCCGCGGCGTCGAAGGCGCTCTTCGCCCCCGAAGACGGCCGGCCCGGCCTCCCCCCCGTCCCCGGCTCCGCCGTCCTCCCCTGCGGCCCGGACCTGAGCCGGTTCGCCCCGATCCCGCGCGAGGAGGCGCGGCACAAGCTCGGCCTCGATCCCGCCGGCCGCTACCTGTTCTTTCCCGCCAACCCCGCCCGACCCGAGAAGCGCCACGACCGCGCCGCCGAGCTGGCCGCGGCCTGCGAAGCCGAGCTCCTCACCGGCGGCTCGATCGAGCCCGACCGGATGCCGCTCTGGCTGAACGCCGCCAACGCGGTCCTCGTCACCTCCGACTACGAGGGGTTCGGCATGGCGGCGGTCGAGGCGCTGGCCTGCAAGGTGCCCGTCCTCTCCACCCCTGTCGGTGTTGCCCCCTTCGTCCTCGGCGACGTCGAGGGCTGCCTCTGCGCCCCGTTCGAGACCGCAGCCTGGGCCGCGACTGCCGAGCGCCACCTGCGCTCCGCGGATCCCCGGGTCGCTGGTGTGGAGCGGGCGAGCGCGCTCTCTGCCTCGCGGATGGCCGAACGCGTGATCGAGGCCTACCGTGACATTGCCCCCGAGGCGGTAATAGATTGAGTGCATGAGCGGCGCCGACGCGAACCCCGCGGGGGAGAGCATGAAGACGCAGGTGGCCGACGCCGAGCGCCGGCTGCAGGCCGCCGCGGCGCTCGCCGAGGAAGCCCAGCAGAGGGCCGAGGCGGAGATCAAGGCACTCGAGGCCGACCTGGAGAAAGAGCGGACCGAGACCGACCGGGTGCGCGAGGAGTTGCGGC
The DNA here is from genome assembly GCA_963832155.1 of uncultured Actinomycetes bacterium. Taxonomy (GTDB): domain Bacteria; phylum Actinomycetota; class Thermoleophilia; order Solirubrobacterales; family 70-9; genus VAYN01. Next base: position 1,305,730 of record CAWHTB010000002.1, on the reverse strand, counting down.
TCGCCAACGAGGAGGCGTTGCAGCGCCAGGACCGGGAGCGGGAGCAGGCGATCGCCGCGGCCGAGGAGCGGCTCGGGGAGATCGAGGCCCAGGCCGACGCGGCCGAGAAACGGGTCGAGGCAGCCGAGCGGCGAGCCGACGCCGCCGAGAGCGAAGTGGCCGACGAGCGGGCGAGGGCCCGCGAGGCGGCTGCCGCCTGGCTGCGGGAGCAGCTCGAGGCGATCCGCCGGGAGGCTGAGGGCCGATAGCGGCGGGCGCGGAGTTCGACGTCGCCGTCGTCGGGGGCGGCGCCGCCGGGCTCTGGACCGCGCTGAGGGCGGCGGAGCAGGGCGGCAGCGTCTGCCTGATCTCCCGCACGCCGTTGACCGAGAGCGCCAGCTTCTGGGCGCAGGGAGGGCTGGCGGCCGCCCTCGAGCCAGACGACTCCCCGGACCGCCACGCCAACGACACGATCGCGGCGGGGCGCGGGCTCTGCCGGCCCTCGGCGGTGCGGGTGCTGGCCGACGAGGCACCGGGCGCGGTCCGCGACCTGCAGGGCCGGGGCGTCGTCTTCGACCTAGACCACGAGGGGCGGCTGGCGCTGGGCCTGGAGGGCGGCCACGCGAGCCGCCGCATCGTCCACGCCGGAGGCAGCCAGACCGGACACGAGATCACCTCAAAGCTGGCGGCGATGGTCGCGGTCCAGGACCGCATCGAGGTGATGGAGAGGACGTCGGCGAGCGCGCTGTGGAGCGACGGCGAGCGCTGCCACGGGGTGATCGCCAACTCCGGCCCGGTCGCCGCCGCGGCCACCGTCCTGGCGACCGGCGGCGCGGCGGCGCTGTGGCGGCGCACCACCAACCCGCGCGGCGCGATCGGCGCCGGCCCGGTGCTGGCGAGCGCCGCCGGGGCCGACCTCGCCGACCTCGAGTTCTGCCAGTTCCACCCCACCGCGCTGGCGCTCCCAGGCAACCGCTTCGACGGCGTCCTGATCACCGAGGCGGTTCGCGGCGAGGGGGCGCGGCTGCTCGACGCGGCGGGCGAGCGCTTCACCGACGAGCTCGCCCCCCGCGACACCGTCACCGCGGCGATCCTCGACCGGATGCGCGCCGACGGAACCCCGGCGGTGAGGCTCGACCTGCGCGGGATCGATCGGGCCCGGTTCCCCAACGTCTTCGCCTCTCTCGCCGAGGCGGGGCTCGAGCCGCGCTCGGAACCCGTCCCGGTCGCCCCCGCCTCCCACTACACGATGGGCGGTGTCGCGGTTGATCTCGACGGGCGCTCCTCCGTCGCCGGGCTCTATGCCGTCGGCGAGTGCTCCTGCACGGGCCTGCACGGCGCCAACCGGCTCGCCTCCAACTCGCTCAGCGAGTGCTTCGTGTTCGGCGCCCGGGCGGCCACCGCGGCCCTAGAGGAGACCGCGGCACCCACTCGCGCGGCGGTCCCGGAATGGCGCTTCGACCCGCCTAGTGAGGAGACCCGAGACGCGGTCTGGCGCCTGGCCGGGCCGCTGCGAAACCCCGACGACCTCGCCCGCCTGGTCTCCGATCCCTACCCGCTGGCGAACGCGACCGCGATCTCCGCCCTCGACCGGCGGGAGTCGCGCGGCGGCCACCTGCGCACCGACTGCCCCGACACCGACCCCAGCCTCGACGGGGTCCACGTCGTCCTCGGCGCCGACGGAACCGCCCGCCACGAGGAGTGGAGCTAGGTTCCGGTCATGCTGCTCGGGGTCGACGTCGGCGGGACCTTCACCGACGCGGTCCTGCTCGAGGCGGGCACCGTCCACACCGCCAAGGTCCCGACCACCCCGCGCGAGGAGTCCAGCGGGGTGATGCGGGTGGTCGCCGAGGTGCTGGCGCGAGCGGGGGCGGAGCCGGCCGAGGTCGAGGTCTTCGCCCACGGGATGACCGTCGGCACCAACGCCCTGCTCGAGGAACGCGGCGCGCGGACGGCGCTGGTAGCCACCCGCGGCTTCGCCGACCTGCTCGAGATCGGCCGCCAGGACCGGCCCGAGCTGTACCGGCTCTGCGCGCCGAAGCCGGCACCGCTGATCGAGCGTGAGCTGCGCTTCGAGGCTGAGGAGCGGACTGGCCCCGAGGGGGTGATCGAGCCGCTCGCGGCGGAGGAGCCGGAGCGTCTGGCCGACCTGCTCGAGCGCTCGGGCGCCGAGTCGGTCGCGATCTGCCTGCTCTTCTCCTACCTCGACCCCTCCCACGAGCAGCGGATAGCCGCCCACCTCCGCCAGCGCCTCCCCGACCTGCACGTCTCCGCCTCGCACGAGGTGCTGCCCCGCTTCCGCGAGTACGAGCGCTGCTCGACCACGGCGATCGACGCCTACCTCAGCCCCCTGCTCGGCGCCTACCTCGACCGACTGCGGGCTGCCGCGGCCGACGCGGGCCTTCCCTCGCCGCTGGTGATGCGCTCCTCCGGCGGGGTCGCCCCGGCCGAAGAGGCGGCCCGCGCCGGCGCCTGGAGCGTCCTCTCGGGCCCGGCGGGGGGCGCGGTCGGCGCCGGCCTGCTGGCGCGGGTCAGCGGCGACGGCAACGCCCTCGGGTTCGACATGGGCGGCACCTCCTGCGACGTCTGTGTGGTCGAGGACGGCGAGGTCCGCCGCACCGACTCCCGCCACATCGGCGGGCGGCCGATCCAGCTGCCGATGGTCGACGTCCACACCGTGGGCGCCGGCGGCGGCTCGATCGGGTGGCGCGACCCGGGCGGGGCGCTGCGGGTGGGGCCGCAGTCCGCGGGGGCCGAGCCGGGTCCCGCCTGTTACGGCCGCGGCGGCACCGAGCCGACCGTCACCGACGCCAACCTCCTGCTCGGCCACCTGGCGGCCGACTCGCGCCTGGCCGGGGACGTCGCGCTCGACGCCGATGCGGCCGAGCGCGCGGTCGACGAGCTCGGCGGGAAGCTCGGCCTCGACCGGCTGCAGGCCGCCGCCGGGATCCTCCGCGTCGTCAACCAGGAGATGGTGCGCGCGCTGCGCGTGGTCACGGTCGAGCGCGGCGTCGACCCGCGCGAGTTCGCGCTGCTGCCGTTCGGCGGGGCGGGGCCGATGCACGCCGCCGCGATCGCCGCGGACCTGGAGATCGGGACGATCCTCTGCCCGCGGGCCGGCGGCGTCCTCTCGGCGCTCGGCCTCTGCGCCTCAGAGCGCCGGCGCGACACCGTGCGCACGGTGATGCTGAGCGGGCCCCAGTTGAGCGCCGAGCGCCTTGCCAAGGAGGTCGAGGGGCTGATCGCCGCCACCGGCGCCGGCCTCGAGGGGGCGACTCCGGAGCTGGTCTACGAGATGCGGTACGACGGCCAGGCCTTCGAGCTGCCCATCCCCGGGCCGCGCGACCCCGACCCCGCCGACCTGATCGAGCGCTTCGCACGCGCCCACGAGGAGCGCTACGGGCACCGCGACCCCGACGGCGAGGTGGTGCTCGTCGACATTCGCCTGGCGATGGTCGTCTCCGGCCCCGAGCTGCGCCCGGTCGCAGCGGAGGGCGAACTGCGACACCACTCACGGCCGGTCCACTTCGACGGTGAGTGGGTCGAGACGCCGGTACTTCGCGGTGAGCCGCCGGAGGGCACCAGGGCGGAGGGACCGGTCGTCTTCGAGCTTCCCGAGGCGACCTTGGTGCTGCCGCCGGGTTGGCTGGCGGAGGTCGACCGGGCCGGCACGATCCGAGCGGAGGTCGAGCGGTGAGCACCCTGGACCCGATCGCCCTGCAGGTCCTGATCGGCGGCCTGCGCGCCGCCTGCGAGGAGATGGGCGCAGCGCTGATCCGCTCCGCCTACTCGGCCAACATCAAGGAGCGCCACGACTGCTCGACCGCGCTCTTCGACGCCGCCGGGGAGCTGGTGATGCAGGCCGAGCACATCCCCGTCCACCTCGGCTCGATGCCGGACGCGGTCGCGGCGGTCCTCGACCAGGAGCACCGGCCCGGGGTCGCCTGGATCCTCAACGACCCCTACCGGGGCGGCACCCACCTGCCGGACATCACCCTGATCTCGCCGGTGTTCGACGCCGCCGGGCTACTCGGCTTCGCCGCCGGCCGCGCCCACCACGCCGACGTCGGCGGCGCTGCCCCGGCCGGGATGCCGGCCAACTCGACCAGCCTCGACGAGGAGGGCGTGGTGATCCCCCCGACCCGGGTGGAGGGGGACGAGCTGGAGGCACTGGCCAACCGCATGCGCTCGCCTCGACAACGGCTCGCCGACCTGCGCGCCCAGCAGGCCGCCAACCGGCTCGGCGAGCTGCGCCTGGGCGAGCTGGGCGAGCGGGTCGGACCGCAACGGCTGCGAGCCGGGATGGCGGAGATCCTCGCCTACTCGGAGCGGCGCACCCGGGCGGCGCTCGCGGGCCTTCCCGACGGCTCTTACTCCGCCGCGGACGTGCTCGAGGACGACGCCGACGGCACCGAGTCCGACGTCGTCCTTCGGGTCGAGGCGACGATCTCCGGGGAGAGCCTGCGGCTCGACTTCGCCGGCACCGACCCGCAGGTCGCCGGCAACCTCAACTGCCCGCTCTCGGTGACGAAATCGGCGGCCTTCTTCGCGGTCCGGGTCCTCGCCGATCCCGACGCGCCTCCTTCGGCAGGCGCTCACCGGCCGATCGAGGTACTCGCCCCGCCGGGGTGCCTGCTCAACGCCGCCTACCCGGCAGCCGTCGCCGCCGGCAACGTCGAGACCTCCAGCCGGGTCGCCGACCTGGTGATCGCGGCGCTCTCGGGCGCGCTGCCGGCGCCGGCGCAAGGACAGGGCACGATGAACAACCTGACCCTGGCCAACCCCGACTTCACCTACTACGAGACTCTCGGCGGCGGCCAGGGCGCCTGCCCGAGCGCCGACGGGCCGAGCGCCATCCACGTCGCCATGTCGAACACGCTGAACACCCCGGTCGAGGCGCTGGAGACCGAATTCCCGCTGCGGGTCCGCGAGCTCTCGATCCGCAAGGGCAGCGGCGGGGAGGGTGCCCACCAGGGCGGCGAGGGACTGTTGCGGGAGATCGAAGCGCTGGCCCCGATGCGGTTCAGTCTGATCACCGAGCGCCGCCGCCACGCCCCCCGCGGCCGCGGGGGAAGCGACGGGGCGACCGGCCTGAACCAGCTAAACGGGGGGTCGCTGCCGAGCAAGTGCGAAGGAGAGCTAGAGCCCGGAAACCGGCTCAGAATCGAGACTCCGGGCGGTGGAGGCCGTAATTAGTGGATTCTTTACAGGAATTTATGGGCTTTTAATTTGAGATTTCCCCGCGTTTCTCTAGAATGCTCTGTCTCGGGCGGGCAGAACGGGCCCTGGCGGTTCTGAAGCACAGACCCGCCCCACCTCGACACAATCTTCGCTTTAGCAGGTACTTACTTCAATGCCGATCGCTCTCAAGGAATGGGCTGTAACCGTCCGCGCCCTCGCGGAGGGTGAGCAGCTGCTCACGTTGCGCAAGGGCGGGATCCGCGAGGAGAACAAGCACTTCGAGCTCGAGCACGAGCGCTTCTTCCTCTACCCGACCTTTGACCACCAGCGCAACGACCTGGTGCGCGAATCGCACCACCCCGAGCTTCGCCGCGCCCTCGAGGAGGGCGTCTGGCCCGACGAGGAGCCGCCGCCGCGGGCGCTGCTCCAGGACGGCGGCATCCCCCAGCCCGACCGGGTGCGGCTGCGTGCCTGGGCCGAGGTGACCGACCACGTCACGATCAACGACCGCCGCACGCTCGACAGCCTCTCGCCGTATTACATCTGGACGCCGGACTACGCCGAGAAGCGACTCAGCTGGAAGCGGCGCCACCCCCTCCACATCTTGCTGCTGCGTGTCCACCGCATCCCCCGGCCGGTGACGGTGCGCGTCCGCGACGAGTACCACGGCTGCCGCTCCTGGGTCGAGATCGACCGGGAACTCCCCTTCGAGGGCACGCCGGTGATGGCGGACGAAGAGTTCGACCGCGCCCGGCAAGAGATTCACGCCGTATGCGGAGACGCAGAGCCCGCCCTCGTCTGAGCTTCGGACACGAGCGCTAGGCTCGAACATATGTCCTGGGTCGAGACGGAGTCGCTGAGTTTCACAGCCCGCCATGACTCCGAGGATTCCGCGTTCGCCGAGCGGACGCTGGACCGGCTGGAGGGCCTGCGGCTGCGCCTGGAAGACCGCTTCGACCGGGTCCCCGGCGAGGTCACGATCGTCGTCCACACCAGCCCCGCCTGGCTGACCATGGCCCACCCCTTCCTCCCCGCCGCCCGCTGGTCGGCGGCGCCGGCGGGCAGGCGCTACCTCGCCGGCTGGCCGATGGCGACCGAGTTGCACGTGCTGAACGACCTCCACATGGAGCGGCGCGCCGCCGGCGACGACTCGCTCGAGGCGCTGCGGGGGACCGCCGAGCGGCTCTACGCCCAGCTCGTCGTCGCCGCCAACAACTCCGCCCTCCCCCCCTCCTGGACGCCGCGCCGTTTCGGCCGCTACCTGCGCTGGGCCTGGCTGGTCGAAGGCAGCGCCCAGTACTTCGCCCGCCAGGTCGGGCTCTACCGCGCGGCGGTGATCCGCCGCCTGCGGGAGAGCGGCCGGCCCTCCTTCCCGCCATCCCGCCGCGACGCGGTGATCCTCGGCGGCACGATCTTCGACCTGCTCGAGAACGAGCGCGGACCCGAGGCCTGCGAGCGGCTCGTCGACGGCCTCCTCCCCGGCGGCGCCGTGCCGACGATCGAAGACGCCTTCGACGCCCGCTTCCGCGACATCGAGTCCGCCTGGCGCGACCACCTCCGATCGATGGCGCGCCCGCCCGTCCTCAGCTGAGCCCCGGCTCAGGTGACGCGCAGGAGCATGAAGATGCCGAAGGCGACGGCGAAAGTGACGAACGCCCAAAGGTAGATCCGGGCGTACGCGCCGATGAGCCCGTAGTTGCGCGGCCTCCTGCCACCCGCGTCGGCGAGGTGATCGGCGTTGGCGATTTCCGGCCACGCCTCTTCTCCGCCCTCAGCCACCGTTTCGGCCAGCAGGGCCTGGGCTTCCTGCGCCTGCCCCGCGCGGACCATCACCCGCTGCGAACCACCGCCCGGGTTCAACAGGCCGAAGCCGAGCAGCGGCCCGTTCACCCCGACCCCCTGCTGAATGCTGACGATCCCGTTCGCCTCGAGCAGGCCCCGGATCATCTCCGCTTCGGCCAGATCGCCGGCGTAGGCAACCTGGACCAACTCGTCACCACCGTCGTCAATCTGACTTCCGTCCGACGCCGACATTCTCTCCCTCAGCTGAGCTGGTACAGGACCCAGACCAGGATCACGGCGCCGAGGAACGCGGCACCGACCCACAGGGCGAGGCGAGCCGGCGGGGTCGTCTCGGCCCCTCCCCGCGCACCACGGATCCCGCCCTCGACTTCGGCCCGCTCCTCGGCCTCGCTCTCGAGCATCGTGTCCGCGAGCACGTCGCGCGCTTTCTGCGCCAGGTCGGAGTTGACGAAGACGTCGTGGGGCCCGGCGGCGAGGAAATCGGGGTTGTCGAAGCCGCGGCTGCGCTTGAGGACGCTGGGGATCCCTGACTCACTCAGCAGCCCCTGCATCATTTCCGCTTCGGGCTGGGTGCGGGCGAAGGCGACCTTGACCAGCTTGCCGCCGCCGCCGCCTCCTCCACCGCCGCCGCCCTCCGAGCCACCGCCCCCACCGCCGTGGGAGCCACGCTTGTGGGCACCGCGGCTGTGGCTAGGAGAGGTCGAGCGCGACATCCGCGATCCTCAAATCCTTGAGCAGGTAGGCCTTCACGTCCGGCGCGTCCGGATCGGCAAGGGAAACGATCACGTAGATCTGGTCGGGCCAGGCGACCGCCTGGTTGACGTCGGTCTGGGAGGGATAGGCGGCGCTCTTGGTGTGGGAGTGGTAGATCCCGAGCAGCTCCCCGCCGCCATCTTCGATCGATTTCAGCGCGTTGTACTGCTCCTGGGGGTCCATCTCGTAACGCAGCGGGCTGGCGGCCGAGTTGACGACCCGGACCACCTCGGTCGCCTCGCCGTCGCGCCCGCCGATCATCCCGCAGCACTCGTTGGGCAGGTCCTCGCGCGCGTGCGCGACCATCTCGTCGATCAGGCTCTGAGCGATCCGCATCGGCTGGGCGCTGGCGACTACCACCAGACGGTGGAGTCGAGGTTCTCGATCTCCTCGATCGGCTTCGTGTAAACGCCGGAGGAGAGGTACTTCCAGCCATCGTCGGGGATCAGGAAGACAACGTTGCCGCCCTCGATCTCGCCGGCGATACGAGCGGCGATCGCGGCAATCGCGCCGGAGGAGACGCCGGCGAAGACGCCCTCCTCGTCGAGCAGCCGCTTGGTCCAGACGATCGCGTCGCGGTTGGAGACCATGATCTTGCGGTCGAGAATCGAGAGATCGATGATCGGCGGGATGAAGCCGTCGTCGAGGGAGCGAAGGCCCTGCACCAGCTCGCCCTGCATCGGCTCGGCGGCGACGATCAGCGTCTCCGGGTTCGCCTCCTTGAGGCGGCGGCCGTTCCCCATCAGGGTGCCGCCGGTGCCGAGCCCGCCGACGAAGGCGGCGACCTCGTCGAGCTCCTCGAGGATCTCCACCGCGGTGCCGTTGTAGTGGGCCAGCGGGTTAGCCTCGTTGCCGTACTGGTAGGGCATGTAGAAGCCGGGGTCCTCGGCCATCTCGAGGGCCACCTCGACGGCGCCGTTGGAGCCCTTGGCGCCCTCGGAGTAGGCGATCTCCGCCCCGTACATGCTGAGCAACTGGCTGCGCTCCTCGGTGACGTTGTCGGGCATCACCACCTTCAACGGGTAACCCTTGCGCCGGCAGATCATCGCCAGCGAGATGCCGGTGTTGCCGGAGGTCGGCTCGAGGATCGTCTGCCCGGGCTCGATCGCCCCCTGCGCCTCGGCTGCCTCGATCATCGACTTGGCGACGCGGTCCTTGACCGAGCCGGTCGGGTTGTGACCCTCGAGCTTGGCGTAGATCCTCACCCCTGGCTTGGGCGAGAAACGGGGCAACTCGACCAGCGGGGTATTGCCGATCGACTCGACGATGTCGCCGAAACGACCACCGCAAGGTCTATTGAGTAGTTCGTCGCGCAGCATGTCCTGCCCCGTTACTTCAAAAAGTATAGCCCGACCCGCCTAGCCGTCTAGAACCCCTTGCGCAGTGCCAAGCGGCGGAGTAGGTTCGCCGACCCTGCAATCATTTGAATCGGAGGAGTTCTTGATGAGTAGGTCCCATTTCTCCCGGCTGTTCGCTGCGCTCGCCGTACTGGCGCTCGCACTGGTGGCAGCCGGCTGCGGCGGAAGCGACGACGACAGCGGCAGTGCCGACGGTGGTGAAGGCGCCGCCAAGGAGGCGCTGACGGTCGGCTCCGACATCCCCTACCCGCCGTTCGAGCAGGGCAAAGCGCCCAACTACGAAGGCTTCGACGTCGGGCTGATGGAAGCGATTGGCGAAAACATCGGCCGCGAAGTCGAATTCGAGGACACCTCCTTCGACACGATCTTCCGCGACCTCGCCCAGGGCAAGTTCGACGCTGTCGCGTCGGCGACGACGATCACCGACGAACGCGAGAAAACCGTCGACTTCACCAACCCCTACTACCGCTCTGAACAGGCGATCCTGGTCAAAAAAGGCGGGGAAGCGATCGACTCGGTCGAGGGCCTGAAAGGCAAGACCGTCGGCGTCCAGCAGGGGACGACCGGGCAGGAATTCAGCGACGAACAGACCGAAGCCGGCGAAGTTCGCCCCTACCCCCAGGGCCCCGACGCCGTCGCCGCGCTGCGGACCGGTGCCGTCGACGCCGTGGTGATCGACATCCCGGTCGCCGAAAACGCCGTCGAAGCGGAACCGGGCGTCGAAATCTCCGCCGCGATCCCGACCGAAGAAGAATATGGATTCGTCGTCAAACAGGGCGAAACCGAGCTGCTCGACGAACTGAACCAGGGGCTGAAGGAAGCCATGGACGACGGTACGTACGCGCAGATCTACGAAAAATGGTTCAAGCACGAGCCGCCGAAAGAGATCTTCTCGGCGACGCACACGCCCAGCTGAACCTGCTGTAGAAAAAGCTCGTACTAGGTGACGGAATGGGGCGCCTTCATGGCGCCCCATTTTGTCCCGCTTGGAACCTGCAACGATCCTTAACTAGCCGGAAGTAACGATGCAAGAGCTCCTCAACCAGTTTTTCGACATCAGCCTGATGGGAGACCGCTTCGGGGAAGTCCTCGAGGGCTTCTGGATCACCATCCAGCTGTCGATCGTCGGCGGGGTCCTGGCTCTCATCTGGGGCTTGGTCCTCGCTCTGCTGCGGCAGCTGCCCGGGCGGCCGCTTGCCCCGGTCCGGTTCGTGACGATCGGCTACATTGACGTGTTTCGCGGCATCCCGCTGCTGCTGATCATCCTGCTGATCTCCGGCGGCCTGCCAGAACTCGCCTTTCTTCCGGAATGGCTCCGACTGCCGGAATGGTTCGGCAAGACCGAACCATTCTGGTTCGGCGTGATGGCGCTGACGATCACCTACGGCGCCTACATGGCGGAGGTCTACCGAGCCGGGATCGAAGCGGTGCCCCAAGGTCAGATGGAGGCAGCGCGCTCGCTCGGGATGAGCCACCGCCAGGCGATGGGCAGCGTGATCGTGCCGCAGGCGGTGCGCAAGGTAATCGCTCCGCTGCTGAACGACATCATCGCGCTGATGAAGGACACCACCCTGGTCAGCGTGATCGCGCTGAACGAGGTCGTGCTGGTCGGCAACGACATCTACTCGGAAACCTTCAACAGCTCAGCACTGACGCTCGGGGCGCTGATGTTTGTCGCGGTCACGCTGCCCCTGGCGAGGCTGGTCGACAAGCTGATCTCCCGAGAGCAGGGCCGTTTCACCCGCGGCGCACCGAGGATGGAGGCGCTCTGATGGAGGCGACGGTGAGCCTCGGTGGGCCGATGGTGAAGCTGGAGGGCATCCACAAGCGCTTCGGCGAGTTGGAAGTGTTGAAAGGCGTCGACCTCGAGATCAAGAAAGGCGAGGTCGTCTGCGTCCTCGGCCCCAGCGGCTCGGGCAAGAGCACGCTGCTGCGCTGCATCAACCTGCTCGAGCCCCCCGAGAAGGGCGAGATCTTCCTCGAGGGCACCGACATCTGCAAGGGACCCGGGTCGAAAAAGGGCGAGGCGGGCTGGAACCTCGACTTCGTCCGCCAGCGGGTCGGGATCGTCTTCCAGCAGTTCAACCTCTTCCCTCACAAGACCGCCCTGGAAAACGTGACGATGGCACCGGAAAAGGTGCTCGGCCGCTCATCCGCGGAGGCGCGGGAGAAAGGGGCGGCGTTGCTCGAACGCGTCGGCCTCGGCGACAAGCTCGACGAGTACCCCGACCGCCTCTCCGGCGGCCAGCAGCAGCGGGTGGCGATCGCCCGGGCACTGGCGATGGACCCGCACGTGATGCTCTTCGACGAGGTCACCAGCGCTCTGGACCCCGAGCTGGTCAAAGAGGTCCTCGACGTGATGCGCGAGCTGGCCGAAGAAGGGATGACGATGTTCGTCGTCACCCACGAGATCGGGTTCGCCCGAGAGGTCGGCGACCGGGTCGTCTTCATGGACGGCGGCGTGATCGTCGAGCAGGGCAAGCCCGCTGACGTGCTCGACAACCCGCGCGAGGAGCGGACGAAGAAATTCCTCGGGCTCGTACTCGAGCGCTAGGCCGGCCGAGCTAGATGCCGCCGGCCATCGCCGGCAGGATTACAACCGTGTCGCCCTCGGAGACCGCGGTCTCGAGGCCGTCCAGGACCCGGACGTCCTCGTCGTTGAGGTAGACGTTGACGTAGCGGTTCAGCTCTCCGCCCTCGCCGAACAGCTGCTCGGCGGTGTCGGGGTGGGCGCTGGTCAGCGCCCGCAGGACCTCGCCGACGTTGCCGCCAGAGGCCTCGACCTCGGGCTGTCCGCCGGTTTTCGCCCGCAGCACGGGTGGGATCCTCACGGTCGCCATCAGGCGGGAAACCTATCGACTATCCGGCGCAGAAGAGCTCGTAGTCGGGGAACTGGCCCATCTCCGACTCGGGGACCTCGGGCGCGTTCTCGCCGCAGATCGGGCACTCCGGATCGCGGCGGACCTTGAGCTCGGTGAAGCGGGTGCCGAGCGCCTCGTAGAGAAGCAGCCGGCCGATCAGCGGGTCACCGACACCGAGGACCAGCTTGATCACCTCGTTGGCCTGCAGCGTGCCCATCGTCCCGGCCATCACCCCGAGCACCCCGTTGGCGGAGCAGCTCGGCGCCAGCTCGGCCGGCGGCGGCGTCGGGTAGAGGCACCGGTAGCAGGGCCCCTCGAAGGGGACGAAGGTCGAGATCTGCCCGTCGAAGCTGAGGATCGAGGCGGAAACGACCGGCTTGCGCAGCCGCACTGAGGCGTCGTTGAGCAGGTACCGGGTGGGGAAGTTGTCGGCGCCGTCGACGATCACGTCGTAGTCGCGGATCACGTCGAGGATGTTGGAGGCATCCAGGCGCATCCGGTGCTCGACCACCTCGACGTCGGGGTTGAGCGCCTCGATCGTCTTGCGAGCCGAGGACGTCTTCGGCTCACCGATCCGCTCCGTGTTGTGGATCACCTGGCGCTGCAGGTTGGAGGCGTCGACGACGTCGTCGTCGACCAGGCCGATCGTGCCGATCCCGGCAGCGGCCAGGTAGAGCGCGGTGGGTGCGCCGAGCCCGCCGGCGCCGAGCAGCAGGACCTTCGCGTTCAGCAGCTTCAGCTGCCCGTCGACCCCGACCTCGGGAAGCAGGGTGTGACGGGAGTAGCGGTCGCGCTGCTCCGGGGTCATCCCGGAGGTCGCCACGACCGGCAGCCCCTGCTCCTGCCAGGCGAGGATGCCGCCCGCCATCGAGGCGACGTTGTCGTAGCCGAGCGCCTGCATCTGCGCCGCCGCGAGGGCGGAGCGGTTGCCGGAGCGGCAGTAGAGAATCGTGCGGGCGGAGCGGTCGGGCGCAGCGGCCCCGATCTCGTCCCCGAGCAGCCCCGGCGGCACCAGCTTGCCGTTCTCCAGATGCGCCTCCTGGTACTCGTGCGGCTCGCGGGTATCGACCAGAACGACGTCGCCGCCCTCGATCTCCGCCGCTGCCTCGAAGGGCTCGATCTCCTCGATCGTGCCCGCTCGCTCGGTCTCTGCGCCAGTCGCCATCGCCCTAAATCCCCTGAAATCGGATCAGCTTTACTTCAAAAAGTATAGCGACCTGCCGAAGGGCGCGAATGGGAGACGGCCTATGCTCAAAGGTGGGCCAGGATGCTCGACTGGACAAGCGCTCGCGCTACTTGAAGACGGCGAGGTACTCAGGGATCGTCAGTCCCGCAAGTTTGATCTGGCTGTGGAGAAGTGTGCGCTTGACGTTTTTACCGCCGCATGGGATCGAGAGAATGGCCTCCTTGCCGTCCTTCTCAAGGATTCTGTGGCTGCCTCTGCTCCGGGCTTCCTTCCAGCCACAGCGGCAGAACGCCTTGACGTGGCGCTCACCTTTTGCCTCGGGAAGGTCGCGTATGCCAGGCATCCCTATAGAGAAGCGGGCGAGTGAACCCGAAGAACGGGCCTCGTCCGAAATTGGATTGCGGGACTGGGTTCCACTGCCTGATTGGCTCTACCGTCGCGACTCGGGTGTTCACGCCTGACGCCAACCGGCAGAGGTCATACAGCTCTGTTCCTATTCAGGAATCACGCGTTGAAGATATTGGAGCCGGCGGACGCCAATGACAAAGGGCCGCCGGAACCCGTGGCGACCCTTCGTCTAAGTCCTTCCCCGTCAAGGCTGAAGGCGGCGTGAACAGGTGGCACTATAGGGCCTCGAAGGGCGGGAAAAATGTAATGACATTACATTTTTTTGGCTCTAGAAAGCCAAGTGCAAGATGTAACTTGGCCTTCTCGCAGTGTCCCGGTGCAGTGCGATCAGCTGATTTGCGTACGACCTCTAAGCCGGAACGTGGTCGCGATCAGACCTGCCGAGCTGCAGCGGGACCGTCAACTCACGGGCTTGATGGGGGCCTGCCTCACTCACGGCCTCCTGCGCTCGCAGATTTCGCTCAAGGCGAGCGGCCAGCACCCCAGCGATCGCCTCACCGATGTTGTCGACGGCCTCCTCAATGGTCTCCCCCTGGCTCATGCATCCGGGAAGATTTAGGCACTCGACGACGTAGCCGCCGTCCACCTCGTCCTCGACGAGGGAGACCTTGAACTCGATCTCGGCATGGAGCTCCTTGCTCTCCTCATCCCAGTGGGTAGGGGCAACATGCGTACCGCGTCCGGCCGCTTTCCGTATGGAGTCGAGAAGTCGCCTAAACATTAGGAGTGATGCTGCGTTGTCGGGTTGGTCAGGCCCTCATTGCGGTACCCGTTTGGAGTGAATCCGCTTCACCAAGATAGCGCCATCGTGTCCCACAAAGCAATAGTTGGACGTTCGGACGCAATAACCTCTCAATAAGTTCTGCGTATTGCCTACGAGGAATAGCGCGCGCGCTGGCTTTCCCTCCCACTAGGACTCCGAGACCCTGGAGCACCCCGACGCCCTAGCCGAGGCTGGGGCGCATCTGGCGGAGGCGGCGGACCCGCTCCTCGATCGGGGGGTGGGTCGAGAAGAGGCCGGCGATGCCCTTGCCGGAGAAGGGCTTGACGATGTAGAGCGGCTCGGCGGCCTGGTTGACCTGCATCGGGATCGCCTTGGCCCCCTCCTCCAAGCGCAGCAGGGCGCTGGCGAGGGACTCCGGGTTGCCGCAGATCTGCGCTCCGCCGGCGTCGGCGGCGTACTCGCGCTGGCGCGAGATCGAGAGCTGGATGATGCTCGCCGCGATCGGCGCCAGCAGGACCATCGCCAGCGAGGCGACGAGGCTGAGCGGCGACTCGTCGTCGCTGCCGAACCACATGAACATGTAGGCGAGGTAGGTGATCGCCGCACCGATCGCCGAGGCGACCGACTGGATCAGGATGTCGCGGTGCTGGATGTGCGCGAGCTCGTGCGCGAGCACGCCGCGCAGCTCGTCCTCGGAGAGCAGCTTGGTGATGCCCTGGGTGACCGCGACCGCGGAGTGCTTCGGGTTGCGGCCGGTCGCGAAAGCGTTGGGCTGGTCCTGCGGGATCATGTAGAGGCGTGGCATCGGCAGGCCGGCGCGGGTCGTCAGTTCCCGCACGATCTGGTAGAGCCGTGGCGCTTCGGACTCGTCGATCGGCTTGGCGCGGCTCATTTTGAGCGCCAGCTTGTCGCTGAAGAAGTAGGAGCCGAGATTGATCAGGAGGGCGATCCCGAGGAAGACCGCGGCCGTGCTGGGGCCGCCGATCAGGGCGCCGATCAGGACCAGCAGGCCGGATAGAGACGCCAGCAGGATCGTGGTCCGCAGGGTGGCGCCGAAGGTCGATTGCTTGGTGGTGCTCATGGCGTGGCTACTCCTCAGTCGATTGCACTCGAAAGTATGACCCGGCGCTCGGCCCACCACCATGGGTGCCAACCCCCGTTCGGCCCCGGTCCGCCACCTAGGGCCTTCTAGGCTTGGGCGGTGACTCTGGCAGTGATAGTCCTGCTCGCGACCGCTGTGGCGGTACTCGCCGTCAGCCTGGTTCGCAACCGGCGCAGGTTCGCGCCGCTGGAGCACCTGATCGAGGAGATGGAGAAGGTCGACCTGAGCCGGCCCGGACCGCTTCTGCCCGCCTCGATCGACGGGGTCGGCGAGACCGAGGAGGTGGAGCGGATCGAGCTCGCCTTCCTGCGGATGATGCGCCGGCTCGAAGCCGAGCGGCGGCGGGCGGGGTCGGCCGCCCTGCAGGCCCAGGAGCAGGAGCGGGCGCGGGTCGCCCGCGACCTCCACGACGAGGTCAACCAATCGCTGACCGGGTTGCTGTTGAGACTGGAGGCGGTCCGCGAGCAGGCGCCGCCGGACCTCGAGGTCGAGCTTGCCGAGACCAGGGCGCTTGCCAACCAGGCGATGCGGGAGCTGCTCTCCCTCGCCCGCCAGCTGCGCCCGACCGCGCTCGACGACCTCGGCCTGGCGGCGGCGATCGCCGGTCAGGTGGAGCAGCTGGCGCGGGGAGAGATCAGGGCGGAGTTCGACGCCGAGGGCGACTTCTCCGACCTCGACGACGACGCCCAACTGGTCGTCTACCGGGTCGCCCAGGAGGCGCTCTCCAACGCCACCCGCCACAGCGGCGCCGGCCGGATCGAGGTGCGGCTGAGGCGGCCCGCCGGAGGTGGCGTGGCGCTCGACGTCACCGACGATGGTCGCGGCTTCGCCTTCGACGAGTCCGAGGGCGGCCTCGGGATCGCCGGCATGCGCGAGCGGGCGCTGCTGGTCGGCGGCGAGCTGACGATCGAGTCGCGACCGGGCCGGGGAACCACAGTGCGGCTCACGGTCCCGGGAGAATCGCGCCGATGAGGGTCCTGATCGCCGACGACCACGGGATCGTCCGTTCCGGGATCCGGCTGCTGCTGGAGCGCCAGCCCGACATCGAGGTCGTCGCCGAGGCCGCCGACGGCGCCGAGGCCCGCGACCTGGCGGTGCGCGAGCGCCCCGACCTGGCGATCCTCGACGTGAAAATGCCGAAGCTGACGGGGCTGCAGGCGACGCGGGAGATCAAGCGGCAGGCCCCGGAGGTCTCGGTCCTGATCCTCTCCATGCACGACGATGAGCGCTACCTGTTCGAGGCGCTGAAGGCGGGCGCCTCGGGCTACGTGCTGAAGGCGCAGGCGGACACCGATCTGCTGGCGGCGATCCGCGCGGTCGAGCGGGGCGAGCCGTTCCTCACCCCGGAGGCGCAGCGGACGCTGATCAAGGACGTGCTCGAGCGCGGCTCCAGCGGTGAGGAGGAGCTGACGCCGCGCGAGGAGGAGATCGTCAAGCTCGTCGCCGAGGCGAACACGACCAAGCAGATCGCCGAGGTCCTCCACCTCTCCGAGAAGACGGTCGAGAACCACCGCGCCAACGCGATGCGCAAGCTCGGCATGCGCGACCGGGTCGAGCTGGTCCGGTACGCGATCCGCCGCGGCCTTATCGAGCCATAACCGACCTCTTCGGTAGGATTTAGCTCAGATGCTGTTCTCGACCAAAGCCGAGTACGGAGTTCGCCTGATGATCGAGCTGGGCCGCCAGCCCGGGTCCGAGCCGATCTCGTTGAACACGGTCGCCGAGGCCGAGCGGCTGCCGCTCTCCTACCTCGAGCACCTAGTCGCGAAACTGCGCAAGGCCGGCCTCGTCACCTCCACCCGCGGTGCCCACGGCGGATACCGGCTGGCAAAGCCGGCCGCCGAGATCACGATGGACACGGTGGTCGAGGCGCTCGAAGGGCAGATCGCCCCGATGGAGTGCTTCCACGACGCGCCGGAGGGCAAAGTGCTCTGCTCGCACGAGATCGACGGCGGCGGCGCCTGCTCGACCAAGCTGCTCTGGACCCGGGTCCAGGGCGGCGTCACCAAGGCCCTCGCCGGCACCACGCTGGCGGAGCTGGTCGAGTTCTCGGCGCCGAGCGAGCGCCTGCCAGCCGCGGTCGGCAGCGCCGCCTGATCCACCTTAAACCCCCAGAAACGGAGTGAAATTGGCTGAGCTGGAGATACGCAACCTGCACGTCAAGGCCGAGGACAAAGAGATCCTCAGGGGCCTCGACCTCGACGTCGAGAAGGGCAAGGTCCACGCCCTGATGGGCCCCAACGGGTCCGGCAAGTCGACGCTCGCCAACGCGATCATGGGCCACCCCGCCTTCGAGGTGACCGAGGGCTCGATCGTCTTCAAGGGCGAGGACATCACCGAGGCCGATCCCGACGTGCGCTCCCAGGCCGGTCTCTTCATGGCCTTCCAGTACCCCGTCGCGATCCCCGGCGTCTCGGTCAGCAAGTACCTGCGGATGATCATCAACGCCCAGCGCGAGGCACGCGGTGAGGCCCAGATCAAGATCAAAGACTTCGCCAAGGTCGCCCAGGAGGCGATGGCGCTGGCAAACATCCCAAAAGACTTCTCCAGCCGCTACCTCAACGACGGCTTCTCCGGCGGCGAGAAGAAGCGGATGGAGCTCTTGCAGCTGGCGCTGCTGCGTCCCGAGATCGCCGTCCTCGACGAGACCGACTCGGGCCTCGACATCGACGCCCTGCGGGTCGTCGCCGAGGGCGTCAACAAGTTCGCCGGCCCTGACATGGGCGTCCTCATCATCACCCACTACCAGCGCATCCTGCACATGGTCAAGCCGGACTTCGTCCACGTCATGTTCGAGGGACGGATCGTCAAGGAAGGCGGCCCGGAGCTGGTCAACCTCTTGGAGGAGAAGGGCTACGGCTGGATCCGCGAGGAGGTAGAGGCGGGCGCCACCGCCTAGCCTCGGGACGATGGAGCCGGCAGCCGCGAAGAGCTCCGCCCCGACCGCGGCGTTTCCGATCGAGAAGGTCCGCGCCGCCTTCCCCGCGCTGCAGCGGGAGGTGCACGGTAAGCCGGTCGCATACCTCGACAGCGGCGCCAGCTCCCAGCGGGTGTCGGCCTCGATCCAGGCGGTCGACCGCTACGAGCGGAGCCACCACTCCAACGTCCACCGCGGCTCCCACACCCTCTCGGCCGAGGCGACCGAAGCCTTCGAGGGGGCGCGGGCGACCGTCGCCGACCACATCGGTGCCGCCGACCGCCGCGAGGTGGTCTTTGTCCGCAACGCGACCGAGGCGATCAACCTGGTCGCGCGAGCCTGGGGCGAGGCCAACATCGGCGCAGGGGACCGGATCCTGCTCACCGAGATGGAGCACCACTCCAACATCGTCCCCTGGCAGCAGCTGGCTGAGCGGGTCGGAGCGGAGATCGATTGGGCGCCGATCGACCCGGACGGGGCGCTCGACATGGACGCCTTCGCGGCGCTGGTCGAGCGCGGCCCGAAGCTCGTCGCCGTCGCCCACGTCTCCAACGTGCTCGGGACCGAGAATCCGCTTGCCGAGATCTCCCGGATGGCCCACGAGGCGGGGGCGCTGGTGCTCGCCGACGGCGCCCAGGCGGCGCCGAAGCTGCCGCTGGAGATGGCCGAGCTGGGCGTCGACTTCTACGCCGTAACCGGGCACAAGCTCTACGGGCCGACCGGGATCGGGGCACTCTGGGGCCGGCTCGAGCTGCTGCGTGAGATGCCCCCCTTCCTCGGCGGCGGCTCGATGATCCGCAAGGTCGGCCGCGAGGGCACCACCTACGCCGACCCGCCGGCCCGGTTTGAGGCCGGCACGCCGGCGATAACGCAGGCGATCGGGATGGCCTCGGCGCTGCGCTGGCTGGACCTACTGGGGATGACGGCGGTGCGGGAGCACGAGCGCGAGATCGCCACCTACGCCTTGGGCCGGCTGGGCGAGGTCCCGGGGCTGCGGATCTTCGGCCCCCCTCCCGGCCCCGAGCGGCTCGGTCCCGTCTCCTTTGAGATCGACGGCATCCACGCCCACGACGTCTCCGAGATCCTCGACCGCCACGGCGTCGCCGTCCGCGCCGGGCACCACTGTGCCCAGATCCTGATGGAGCGCCTCGGCGTCGCCGCCACCGCCCGGGCCAGCTTCGGCGTCTACACGACGCCCGAGGAGATCGACCGCCTGGTCGACGGCCTCGAAGACGCGAGGCGGGTCTTCGGCCTCACCGGCTAGCTGTATTCGTCGTGCAGGCGCCACCACTTGTAGCGCGGCCCCTGGGGACGGTCGCCCGGGGTGTCCTCCCAGTCCTCCTGGCGGCCCAGCGGGGTCAGGTCGAGGAAGGTCCAGACGCTGCCCAATGCCTCCACCCCGCGCCCTCGCGTCTCGTAGGTGAGGAAGGCGCGATCTCCATCGCGGAGGAAGACGTCGAGGGCGAAGTACTCGGTGGTGCCGCAGGCGCGCTGGAAGTCCTCGCCGTCGGTGTACCAGGGGATCGACCAGCCCATGCGCCCCTTGAGCGCCTGGATCTCATCCTGGGGCGCTCGCGAGACAAGGGCAAAGGAGGTGTCGCGAGCAGCTAGGTGGGCGAGCTCACCGACCTGGTCGGTGAACATCGAGCATCCGCCACAGGGAGTGCCGTCCGGTGGGAACCAGAAGTGGTAGACGATCAGCTGGGTGCGGCCTCCGAAGAGGTCGAGGAAGCCCACCGCCCCCTCGGGCCCAGTGAAGACGAACTCGGTCGGGAACTCCATCATCGGCGCCCTGCGGCGCTCGGCGGCGAGCGCGTCGCGAGCGTGGGTCGCCTCCTTCTCTTTGGCGAGCAGCGCCTCGTGGGAGCGCCTCCACTCCGTCTCCTCGACGATCGGCGGCAAATCCATGTCTCCTCCTCAGATCGAATTCGGCTCTCTTGCCTAGTTCCCGATGAAAGCAAGTGGAATCCCGGGACCCGGCCCCGGCCTCCGCTAGCCTCGAACCATGGACGAGCTCTACCGCGACCAGATCCTCGAGCACTACAAGCGGCCGCACAACTTCGGCCGGCTCGACGCTCCCGACCTCGAGTACGAGGACACCAACCCCTTCTGCGGCGACGAACAGCACGTGACGATCCGACTCGGCGAGGACGGCAAGGTGGCGGAGGTCGCTTTCGACGGAAAAGGGTGCGCGATCTCCACCGCGGCGACCTCGCTGCTAACCGACGAGCTGGTCGGGAAATCGCGCGAGGAGCTGTTGCGGATGCCGAAGGAGTTCGTCCTCGAGCTGCTCGGGATCGAGATCTCCGCGACCCGGATGAAGTGCGCGATGCTCGGCCTCAAGGTCGTCAAGAGCGCCAGCCTCGGCCAGTCCGCCGAATGGGAGGACGAGGGCGAGACCGGCGATCCCGCGGAAGCGGCGCGGATCTAGGCTCGCCGCGCTAGGCGGCGGCCTCCTCGGGCATCTGGATCACGGCGAACATCGCGCCGTGGGGGTCGTGGACGACGGCAAACCGGCCGGCGGGGATGTCGACCGGGCCGAAGGCGACGCCGCCGCCGGAGGACTTCACCGTCTCCAGCGCCGCGTCGGTGTTCTCGACCGCGAAGTAGGTGAGCCAGTGGGGCGGCACCTCGTCGGGGACCCGGCCGCGCATGTCGAGCATTCCTCCGACCGATTCCTCGCCGACCTGCCAGGTGGTGTAGCTGCCGACCTCAGGGAACTCGTGGTCTTCGGTGCCGCAACCGAATACGCCGGTGTAGAAGGCCTTTGAGGCATCGGGGTCGCGGGTGTTGAGCTCGTTCCAGGAAAGCGCGCCGGGCTCGTTGACGCGGCCCGCGCCGATGAAGGTCCCCGGCTGCCAGATCCCGAACGCCGCCCCGGTCGGGTCGGCGAAGATCGCCATCGTGCCTAGCCCCATCACGTCCATCGGCTCCGCCAGGACCTTGCCTCCCGCGTCTTTGACGGCGGCCGCAGTGGCGGCTGCGTCGGCGACCGAGACGTAGGTCGTCCAAGCGGGTGGCTGGCCCTCTTCCATCAGCGGCATCATCCCGGCGACGTCGACGCCGTCCTTGGTGGCCCGGCGGTAGCCGCCGGTCTGCTCGACGTTTTCGGACTCCGGCACCTCCCAGCCGAGCAGGCCGGAATAGAACGCGATGGACGCGTCGATGTCGGGCGTACCGAGGTCGACCCAGCTCGGGGTCCCGGGCTCGTAACTCGTCCTCTCGCTCATTCTCGCTTCCTCTCCTCGAAGGGTTTCGTGACAGCCTAGGGGGCCGGACCGGCCCGGCCGCTAAAATCCGACTGGATAAGTAGGATTAAGTCTCATCCCGCACTAGCTTTTGCCCGGGAGCAACCCACCCTCTTGACCGACACCGCAGGAACGAAAATTGCCGTGTGCCCAGTGGCCGAGCTGCCGCCCGGAGAGATGCGCCTGGTCGAGCACGAGGGGCAGAAGATCGGCGTCTTCAACTGCGAGGGCGCGCTGTACGCGATCGAGGATCGGTGCTCCCACGACGACGGTCCGCTCGCCGAGGGCGAGTTCGACCCGGCGACCTGCACCGTAGAGTGCCCCCGGCACGGCTCCCTCTTCGACCTGAGCACCGGTAGGCCGAAGACGCTCCCCGCTTTCTCCCCGGTGCAAACGTTCCCGATAGCCATCGAGGACGACACCGTCACCCTGGAGGTCGCATAGCCATGGCAACGCCTGAGGCAGTCGCAGAGAAGAGAGAGCTGGCCGGCATCAACGCCGACTACAAGGAGAAGTTCGGCTTCCACGACCCCGAGACCGGGTACGCCTACAAGGCGCCGAAGGGCCTCTCGCGCGAGGTGGTCGAATCGATCTCCGAGTACAAGGAAGAGCCGCAGTGGATGCGGGACTTCCGGCTGAAGGCGCTGCAGCACTTCGAAGACCGCCCGACCCCGAGCTGGGGCGGCAACCTCGCCCAGATCGACTTCGACGACATCCACTACTTCGTCCGCGCCTCCGACAAGAACAGCCGCGACTGGAGCGAGGTCCCGGAGGACATCAAGAACACCTTCGACCGGCTCGGGATCCCCGAGGCGGAGCGGAAATTCCTCTCCGGGGTGGGCGCCCAGTACGAGTCCGAGGTCGTCTACCACCAGGTAAACGAGAAGCTCGAGGCCCAGGGCGTGATCTTCACCGACATGGACACGGCGCTGCGCGAGCACGAGGACCTGCTGCGCGAGTACTGGGCGACGATCATCCCGCCCAACGACAACAAGCTGGCGGCGCTCAACTCCGCCGTTTGGTCGGGCGGTTCGTTCGTCTACGTGCCCGCCGGGGTCAAGGTCGAGATGCCGCTGCAGGCCTACTTCCGGATCAACACCGAGAACATGGGCCAGTTCGAGCGGACGCTGATCATCGCCGAGGA
Organism: uncultured Actinomycetes bacterium; assembly: GCA_963832155.1. Lineage (GTDB taxonomy): Bacteria > Actinomycetota > Thermoleophilia > Solirubrobacterales > 70-9 > VAYN01. Next base: position 1,283,066 of record CAWHTB010000002.1, on the reverse strand, counting down.
GGGCGCCGACGTCCACTACATCGAGGGCTGCACGGCGCCGGTCTATTCGAGCGACTCACTGCACTCGGCGGTGGTGGAGATCGTCGCCAAGCCGAGCTCGCGGGTCCGCTACACGACCGTCCAGAACTGGTCGCAGAACGTCTACAACCTCGTCACCAAGCGCGCCGTCGCGCACGAGAAGGCGACGATGGAGTGGGTCGACTGCAACCTCGGCTCGAAACTGACGATGAAGTACCCGTCGATCTACCTGCTCGGGCCCGAAGCCCACGGGGAGATCCTCTCGATTGCCTTCGCCGGCGACGGCCAGCACCAGGACGCCGGCGGCAAGATCATCCACGCCGCCCCGCGCACCTCCTCCTCGATCTTCTCCAAGTCGATCTCCAAGGATGGCGGCCGCGCCACCTACCGTGGCCTGCTCGAAGTCGCCGACGGGGCCAGCGAATCGCGCTCCAAGGTCGTCTGCGACGCGCTGCTGCTGGACGAAGACTCGCGCTCTGACACCTACCCGACGATCCGGATCGACGAGAACGACGCCGACGTCGGCCACGAGGCAACTGTCTCGAAGATCGGCGACGAGCAGCTCTTCTACCTGCAGAGCCGCGGGCTCGACGAGGAGGAGGCCTCGAAGATGATCGTCAACGGCTTCATCGAGCCGGTCACCAAAGAGCTGCCGATGGAGTACGCGGTCGAGCTCAACCGGCTGATCGAGCTGCAGATGGAGGGAAGCATTGGCTGAGGTCGCGACCGAACCAGCGTGGCTTTCGGAGAGGCGCCAACGTGGCGCCTCTCTCGCGGAGAGCCTGCCGCTGCCCGACCAGAAGTCGAAGGGGTGGGAATTCACCGACCTCTCGAAGCTCGACCTCGATGCGTATGAGCCCGCCGCCGTCGAGGCTCGGATAGAGGGCGCGGATGGAGCAACCGTCCTCCCTCTGAGCGATGCCCTCAACTCCCATCCCCAGTTGCTCGAAGAGCAGCTGGGTTCACTCGTGCCGGTCGAGGACCCCTTCGTCGCCCGCAACGAGGCCGGCTGGAGCGACGGCGTGCTGGTTCACGTACCGGCCGGGGTGAAGCTGGAGGAGCCGATCCAGGTCGAGGTTCCGGTCGACGTCCCCGCCGCGCTCGGCTGGCGGACCCTGATCGTGCTCGAGGAGGGCGCCGAGGCCGAGGTCTGGGAGCACTGGTCCTCGCCCTCTGACGACGTCGACGCGATCCTCAACTCGGTGGTCGAGCTGAGTGTCGGACAGGCGGCGACGCTGCGCTACGTCAATACCCAGGACATCTCCGAGAAGTCTTGGATCTTCGCCACCCAGCGCGCCCAGGTCGAGCGCGACGGCCGCCTCGACTGGGCGGCGCTGGGCTTCGGCTCGGGCCGCGGCAAGGTCCGGATGGAGACCAAGCTCGCCGGGCCCGGCTCGGAGGCAAGGGTGACCGGCGGCTACGCCGGCGGCCCCGGCCAGCACCTCGACTACGACACCACGCAGGAGCACGCGGCGCCGAACACCGACTCCGACCTCGCCTTCCGCGGCGTGCTCGCCGCCGGAGCGACTGCGGTCTGGCGCGGGATGATCAAGGTCGACCCCGGCGCCCAGCAGACCGACGCCTTCCAGGAGTGCCGCAACCTCCTGCTCTCCCCCGAGGCCCACGCCGACGCGATCCCCGGACTGGAGATCCTCGCCGACGACGTCCGTTGCACCCACGCCGCGGCGATCGCCCAGGTCGACCGCGACCAGCTCTTCTACCTGACCTCCCGCGGGCTCGACGAGGCGGCGGCAAAGTCGCTGATCATCGAAGGCTTCCTCGAGTCCCTGGTCGAAAGGCTGGCCAAGGGCCCGGTGCGGGACAGCATCTCCGAGGCGCTTGAGAAACGTCTCGCCGAGATCCTCTAAGAGCGCCCCTGGCGTCTCCCCAGAAGGGCGGAGACGACTATGCCGACGATCACGATCACGATCGGCACGACGTAGAGGATCCAGAGGTAGTGGCCGAGGTGCGCCAGGGGGAGCGTCACGAGTTGGCGACCGAGAGCAGGTAGAGACCGAAGCAGGTGAAGGCGACCATCACTGCCAGCATCCAGTACTGGGAGCGGACCGCGTCGCGGTAGTCGGGCCAGTAGACCAGGGCGCGGTCGTGGGCGAGCGTCAGCGCGAGGACGTGGCCGACGACGAGCGAGCCGACCTGGACGTACCAGATCGCATTGGCGCTGAGGATGGTGAAGTCGATCCCCGAGGAGGCGGTGCCGAAAAGGTCGGTCGAGGCGGTCCCGAGCGGGTCGGAGAGCAGGTAGGTGAACTGGGCCTGCTCCTGGAAGACGAAGAGGCTGAAGTAGTGGGCGACCAGGTAGGCGAGGGCGATCGGGATCAGCGTGTGGGCGAAACCGGTCCGCAGCGTCGCCGCCGACGGCGCCCCGGGCACAGTCCTCATCCCTCGCACCCCGAGCAGGTAGACCAGGGCGATTCCGGCGAAGCAGAGCAGCATGAAGAGGGTGTCGGTGAGGCGGAGCGCGGTGGTCAGCCCCAGCCCGGCGTCGGCGAACCAATCGAAGACGCTCTCGATCGCCCCCTTCAGCGGCCCCTCCGCGGCGCCGTCGAAACTGGTCGTGGAGATCGAGGCGATCACCACCGCGAGCGAGCCCGGCACGCTCGCCCACCCGGTCGCGGCCGACAACGGCCGGCGCCGCGCCAGGCGGCCGTTCTCGACGCCGAAGCAGCCGAGCCGACCGAACATGCCGAAGTAGACGGAGAAGACCTCGCCGCGCTCGCACCACTTCTCGACCCCGAACAAGGCCATCATCGCCAGCGTGTAGGCGGTGTAGATCAGCACCGCCACCCCAGCAGCGTGGGGATCGAGGCCGACGGCGACCCCGCCGCTGGCGCCGTAGACGATCTCCAGCCAGACGACGGCGAGAAGGCCGATCGCCGCGGGCCACCGACCCAGCGCCTCCGGGTAGGGGAGGTGGGCTGGGCGCTGGCCGGCGATCGCCGTGAACCCGGCCCCGGCGAGGCGCCCGACCGCGCGCCAGGGGTTGAAGGGCCGGAAAACGTCCCCGAGCAGGGCCGAGAAAACGGGGAAGCCAAGCCAGGTGGTGACGAAGAGGAAGGTGAGGGCGAAGTTGCGGTCCGGAGCTTCGGTGCCGCGCAGCCCTGCGTAGACGGCGACGCCGAGCAGGAAGACGCCGACGAAGCCGCAGGCCGCCTGCACCGGCAGCCCAAGGAGGATGCGGGACACCCCCGCTCCGAACGGCCGCCAGTGCAGCTGCTCGAAGCGGGGCCGCCGCCAGCCGGCCGCGAGCGCGAAGAAGGAGACGATCAGGACGACCGAAGCCCCCCAGGCGAAGAGCCAGGCCGGGACCGGGAGGTCGTCCCGGGCGGCCAGCGCGTGCGCGAACGGCAGCAGGCTCACGGGTTTACCCGCAGCTCCGCGATCTGCTCGACCCGTTCCTCCAGCTCGACCTCGAAGATCCCTTCGATCTCGGCCGGGAAGTCGAAGGAGGCGGTACCGCCGGCCGCCACCTGCTCCGAAAGGTCGTAGCCGTGGACGTGGACCTCATCGGCGACGTCGGACTCGACCCGGAACCGGATCTGGTCACCGGCGTCGAACTCGAGCTCGGTGACGCCGCCGACCGGAGCGCCGTCCTCGATTTCGATCGTTGGAACCGCGCCAGAGCCGCCTTCGGCGGACTGGGCCGAAGCGGAACCGCCTTCCAGTTCGGCGCAGGCGATCTTGTCGGAGTGGCTGCGCCGGCCACCTCCGTGATCGTCGCCGCCGTGATCGTCGTGGTGCTCGCCTTCGTGGACGAACGCGGCCATCACGTTCTTGTGATCGTCGGCGTGGAGCACCACCGAGCCCGCTTCGCCTGCCGGGACTTCGCGCTTGCTCGAGGCTTTCGCCACGCCGTCCCCGGCGCTGTCGGACCCGAACTCGAGGTGGATCTCGTTGGGCGGCTCTTCGGGGCCACCGGCTTCGAACTGGAAGTGCGGCCCGCCCGGGTCGGACTCGCCGCAGCCACCGGTATGGAGGTGGGCGATGTACTCCGTGTTCGGCATCAGGCCACTTAGATCCAGCGAGACCGTGGTGCCGCCATCAGCGCGCTCCAGGGTCGCCTCCCCGGACAGGTCTTTGTATCCGGACGGGGCTCCGGCGAGCAGCGCGAACGAGCCGCTGACCGCTTCGCTCTCGTTGCTCTCGGCGCTGCTGTCACTGCCCCCGCAGGCGGCCAGGGCAGCTGCTGCGATGAGTGCGAGCAGCGTCGGGACCAGCTTCTTTACGTGTCTCATCAGGTTTGTTCCTCTCGGTCGGGTGGCGCGCTCGCGAGGCGCCGCCGGCATCGCCGGCGGGCAGAACGGAGCGCGGAAGGCGTTGGATCGGTCGCCCTCAGGCGGGCGGGGCGCGACCCGAGAGCGCGAGCGCCAGCAGCAGGCCACCGCCGGGCGCGAAGGAGCGTGGCGGGCGGGGCCGGGACACAGCAGCGGTCGGCCTGCTCGGGGCGCGCGCGCCGAGTCGCTCGGCCAGACGCACGATCGCCTCGCAGCCGGGATACCGCCCGAACAGCAGCAGCGCGAGCAGGAGGAGCAGCGGGGCGGCGGGAAGCAGGAAGGCGCCGAGCTGGGTCACGGCGGCCCAGGATAACGTCCGCGCCGATGCGCCCTGGACGCGAGAACATCGCCGCCCCCGACCTCCCGGCCGGGCTCGCCTGGATCGGGGAGGGGCCGGCATCGATGCCGGCCCTGACCGCCCCCGGGCCGGCGATCGTCCACTTCTTCGACTTCGCCCAGCTGAACAGTGTTCGCACCCTGCCCTACCTGGCCGAGTGGGCGCGCCGGTACCGGGATTTCGGCCTCAGCGTGATCGGCGTGCAGGCGCCGCGCTTCCCGTTCGGCGCCAATCCGGACGCAGCGGCGGCCGGCCTGGCGGCGCTCGGGGTCGAGTTCCCGGTCGTGATTGACGCCGAGCGCGACCTCTGGAGCGCCTATGGCTGCGAGGGCTGGCCGAGCCTCTTCCTCTGGAGCCTCGGCGGCGCCCTCGCCTGGGCCCACTTCGGCGAGGGCGAATACCTGGCCACCGAGGAAGCGATCCAGGAGGAGCTGCGCGAGATCGATGCACTGCGCGAACTGCCTGAGCCGATGACCCCGGTCCGCCCCACCGACGCTCCCGGCGCCCGTGTGATGGCCCCCACTCCGGAGCTCTTCCCGGGCGGGTCGTGGGAGCGGCCCTGGACCGCCGGCGAGGACGGCGAAGAGCTGGCGATCCTCTACGAGGCCGGCGGCGCCTTTGTCACCGTCGAGGGCGAGGGCGAGATCGCGGTCGAGCTCGATGGCCGCACAGTGACGACGGTCTCCTGCCAGAGTCCGGCCCTGCATACCCTCGCCGAGCACCCAAGCCACGAGTCCCACAACGTCGTCCTCCGCCCCACCCCTGGCCTGCGGATCTGGTCCGTCAGCTTCGCCGCGGGAGTGCCGGCGCAGCGATAAACCGCTCGCGACCATCGGGGTACACGATCACCAGCGGAACCTCCCTCTCCAGGGCTTGCGAGATTCTCTCGCCGAGTTCCGGCAGATCGGAGGGCATCAGAACCGTGTCGTTTGGATACTCCGGTTCGTCCGCCAGCGCCAGCTCGGTCAACCGTTCAAGGGCGATTTCGCCTGCCGGGGTGCTGCCGTTCCTCACCTCTCCCATCGCTCCACCATACCGTTCCATCTACGTTTCACCTCCTCGATAGCCGCCGGAATGTCATAGCGGGCAACACCTCGCAACCAAACCGGCTCGGCGGCGAGTTTCACGCCATCCCGGTAGAGGTGTCGCTCGGGAGAGCCATGAGCATTGTCATAGAGACAGACCGGCTGGCGACGCCCCTGGCGCTTCACCGACAGGACGACCGCCCAGTCGTAGCCTTTGACCGAATCTCTTCTGATGCGAACATTGATCCAGGCGCCAGGGGCGATTTCGTCCTCGAACCTGCCTCCCTGTTCCCCACCCATATGCAAGTGCTGGACGACGAGAACTCTCCCCCGCCTGATTAAGGTGGGTGGACAAGACAACGAGACCGGGAGAGATCGATGACCGACAAGCTCGACTTCGTCGCCGTACCGTCAACCGATGCCGAGCGGACGCGCGGCTTTTACATCGAGACCCTTGGGCTGAAGCCCGACGAGCACAGCCGCTTCGAGTTCTGGGTCGGGGGGACCTGCTTCGGGATCTGGGAACCGACCAAATTCGGTTCCGAGTTCGCGCCGCAGAAGAACGGGCACATCGCCCTCCACGTCAACGACGTCGCGGCGTCCCGCGCCGACCTCGAGGGGAAGGGGATCGAGTTCCAGGGCGACATCCTCGACACCGGCGTCTGCCACATGGCGCTCTTCACCGACCCCGACGGCAACGACCTGATGCTGCACAACCGTTACGCGCCCTACGACGACTGAGCGCGGCGGGCGTCAGGCCCGCGCGGCGAGCTCTTCCCGGATCTCCTTGGGGAGCATGAAGCGGACGTCCTCGTGGACGGTGCGCAGCTCCGAGACGTCCTCGGCACCGCGCTCGCGGAAGAAGCCGACCAGGCTCTCCACCAGCTCCTCGGGGGCGCTCGCGCCTGAGGTGATGCCGACGGTCTCGACGCCCTCCAGCCACTCCTCCTGGACCTGGCCGTGGTTGTCGATCAGGTGGGAGGCGGCGCCGTGCTCGCGGGCGACCTCGACCAGGCGGTTGGAGTTGGAGGAGTTGGTCGAGCCGATCACCAACACCAGGTCACACTCGCGGGCCAGCTGCTTGACGGCGATCTGGCGGTTGGTCGTCGCGTAACAGATGTCGTCGGACTTAGAGCTGACGATCGAGGGGAACCTGGCGCGCAGAGCAGCGATGATCTCCGCCGTCTCGTCGACCGAGAGCGTGGTCTGGGTGATGAAGGCGACCTTCTCGGGATCGTCGACCTCGAGCGAGGCGACCTCCTCCGCGGTCTGCACCAAGACGATGCTCTCCGGCGCCTCGCCGGTCGTCCCCTCGACCTCCTCGTGACCCTCGTGGCCGATCATCACGATTGTGTATCCCTGGGCGGCGAAGCGGCGGGCCTCGACGTGGACCTTGGTCACCAGCGGGCAGGTGGCGTCGATCGTGCGCAGGTCGCGAGCGGCGGCGTTCTCATGCACCGCCGGGGCGACGCCGTGGGCGGAGAAGACGACCATCGCCCCCTCCGGCACCTCGGTCTCCTCTTCGACGAAGATCGCGCCGCGCTTCGCCAGTTCCTCGACCACGTGCTTGTTGTGGACGATCTCCTTGCGCACGTAGACCGGTGCCCCGTGGAGCTCCAGCGCGCGCTCGACCGTCTGCACGGCGCGGTCGACCCCGGCGCAGTAGCCACGCGGAGCGGCCAGCAGAACGCGCTTGGGTGCGGCGGTGGCGGGAGTGGACATACGCCTGCAGGGTACCGAGGGGCGTGTCTGAGCGGCTAGCCTTCTGGCATGGCCACTGCAGGAAGCCACCTCGACCGACTGACCGCCGTCGACGCTTCGTTCCTCACCAACGAGAGCTCGAACAGCCACATGCACGTCGGCGCCATCCTGATCTTCGAGGGGCCGCCGCCCCGCTACGTCGACCTGGTCGAGCACGTGCGGGGGCGGCTGTCGCAGGTGCCCCGCTTCCGCCAGAGGCTCGTCGTGCCACCGCTGGAGGCCGGCAGGCCGCTGTGGGCCGACGACGTCAACTTCAACCTCACCTACCACATCCGCCACACCGCGCTGCCCGATCCGGGCGGCGAGGCGCAACTGAAGCGGCTCGCGGGACGCGTCTTCTCCCAGCAGCTCGACCGCTCCAAGCCGCTCTGGGAGCTGTGGCTCGCGCAGGGCCTGGAGCGCGACCGGTTCGCGATCCTGACCAAGACCCACCACGCGATGGTCGACGGCGTCTCCGGGGTGGACATCGGGACCGTCCTCTTCGACCTCGAGCCGGTCCCCGAGCCCGCCGCGGTGGTCGACGACTGGGTCCCCGAGCCCGAGCCGGGGACCACCCAGCTGGTCGCGCGCGGGGTGAGCGACGCGGCCGCCGCCCCGGTCAAGTTCGCCGAGCGGGCGGTCGAGGCGGTGCGTCACCCGGAGACGACCGCGCGCAAAGCGGTCGAGGCGCTGGAGGGGCTGAGCGAGATCGTCACCGCCTTCGCCGACCCGGCGCCCGACGTGCCGCTCAACCACCCGATCGGGCCGCACCGCCGCTACGTCTGGGCGCGCTCGGAGCTGGCGACCTTCAAGCGGATCAAGGACGCGCTCGGCGGAACCGTCAACGACGTCGTGCTGGCGGTCGTGACCGGCTCGGTGCGCAACTGGCTGCACCGGCGCGGGATTCGCACCGAGGGCCTTGAGCTGCGGGCGCTGGTCCCGGTCTCGATCCGCAGCGAGGACGAGCGCGGCGACCTCGGCAACCGGATCGCCCTGATGCGCGGCCCGCTGCCGGTCTACGTCGAGGACCCGGTGCGGCGGCTGCGGACGATCAGCGACGCAATGGCCGACCTGAAGCGCTCCAAACAGGCGCTCGGCGCCGAAGTGATCTCGCGGTTCAACGATTTCGCGCCCCCCACCCTGCTCGCCCAGGCCTCGCGGATCAACTTCTCGACTCGGCTCTTCAACATGATCGTCACCAACGTCCCCGGCCCGCAGATCCCGCTCTACGTCCTCGGCCGGGAGCTGGAGGAGGTCTTCCCTGTCGCCTTCCTGCCCGAGAACCACGCCCTCGCGGTGGCGATCATGAGCTACAACGGCAAGGTCGGCTTCGGCCTGCTCGCCGACTACGACTCGATGGAGGACATCGAAGAGATCGGCGACGGCATCAACGACTCGTTGGCCGAGCTGGAGCAAGCCGCCACCGAGGCCGCCGCCAGGGCCTGATGGCCTTCCTCGTCATCCTCTTCATCGTCGTCCCGATCGCGGAGCTGTACGTGATCATCCAGGTCGGCCAGTCGATCGGGGTCTGGCCGACGCTGGCGCTGCTGCTCGCCGACGCGCTGCTCGGCTCCCTGCTCCTGCGCCACCAGGGCCGTGGCGCCTGGCGACGCTTCAACGCCGCGCTCGCCGAGCGCCGCTTCCCCGGCAAGGAGGTCGCCGACGGCGTCCTGATCGTGATCGGCGGCACCCTGCTGTTGACGCCCGGCTTCCTCACCGACATCGCCGGCCTGCTGCTGCTGATCCCGCCGACGCGCGCGGTCGCCCGACGGGTGCTGCGCCGGTTCACCGTCGGCCGCTTCACCGTCGTCGGCGTTCCCGGCGGCTTCGGCGGAACCGGCGGCGCGCCCCCTCCCGGAGGGCGTCCCTACGACGTCGACGCCAGCGCCGAAGAGGTGCCGCCCAACGGTGACGGCGCCGAGCGGCGCCTGCCCAACGGCGACGAAAACTGAACCTAGCCAGACAGTCCGCCGTACCCCTCCGAAAGCGAGACCGAAGGGGAACCCGTGCAGCGGATACGCAACAACCTCACCTACGCCAACGTCGTTTCGACGATCGCGCTCGTCCTCGTGCTCGGTGGCGCAACCGCCGTCGCGGCCACGAACCTGGGCAAGAACAGCGTCGGCACCAAGCAGCTGAAGGCGAACGCTGTTACCGGCGCCAAGGTCAAGGACGGCACCTTGGGCGGAGCGGACGTCAACGCCTCGTCCCTCGGGCAGGTGCCTTCCGCCAACGCCGCTGACACCGCCAACAGCGCCAAAACTGCGCAAAGGGCCACCACCGCGGGGCGTGCCGACAGCGCGGCCAGCGCGGACCGGGCAGCTAGGGCCGATCAGGCCACCCAGGCGACCACCGCGACCAGAGCGGATACCGCGGACCTCGCCACCCGGATCTCTCCACCGGAGCTCCTCCACGTCGTCGGGACTGGGGGCGGCGAGCCCGGCTTTGGCGCTGGCTGGCAGAACGTCGGCCCGAACCGCCGCGCCTCCTTCTACATGGACAAGCAGGGCATAGTCCACCTGCAGGGCGAGGTCAAACGCGCCCCTGGCTCCAACGCCATAACCATCTTCACCCTCCCCGCCGCCTACGCGCCGGCCCCCGAAGACGGTCAATTCTTCCCCGCGATCACGATCGGAGCAGGCCTTGGCACGATCGGGGTCGAACCAAACGGCGAAGTCAACTTCTTCCCCGGTGCCCTCGCCAACGTCAACGGCGTGTTCCTCAACGGCATCACCTGGCGCGCCGGGAACTAGGGACACCGGGTGAGCCGGTTCACCTATGCCAACGTAATGTCGACGGTCGGGGTCGCCTTCGGGCTCGGGTCTCAGCTTGAGACCAACGTGATCCCAGCCGTCGCCGTCTGCCTGGTCGTCCTGGTCAGCGTCGGCCTCGTAGTCCGGTCGAGGCGACTCCGCGACCCGGCCTAGAAGCCGAGGGCGAACTTGGCGTCCTCGGACATCATCTCCGGGGACCAGGCGGGGTCGAAGACCATCTTCGGGTGGACCGCGGTGACGCCGGGGAGGTCGCCGACGAACTCCTTCATCTGCTCGGAGACCTGGGGGCCGATCGGGCAGGCGGGGGTCGTCAGGGTGAAGGTGACGTAGACGTCGGTGTTCTCGATCTCGACGTCGTAGACGAGGCCGAGGGAGACGAAGTCGAGGCCCAGCTCGGGGTCGATGACCTCCTCGAGTGCCTCGATCACGTCGTCCTCGGTGAGAACGGTGGTCTGCTCATCTGGCATGGCCCAATGGTACTCAGGCGGCCAGGCGGGGCTCGCGGCGCCTAGCGCGCGGCCCTGCGGTTGACGTGCATCTCGAAGGCGTCGGCGACGTGCCACTCGGCCGAGAGCATCACCGGGTGCCCGAAGGCGTCGAAGTCGACCTGGTCGATGTGCAGCAGCGGCGAATCGCGATCGACCTCCAGCAAGGTCGCCAGGCGCTCCTGGGCGACCACCGGCACCAGCCTGGCGCTGGCGCTCTGCACCGCGTGCCCAGCCCGCTGCAGAACGCTGTACAGCGAGGCCTCGAGCTCCGAGGGATCGTCGGGCGCGAAGCTCCGCGGCAGGCGGTCGACCGAGTAGATGACCGGCCGGCCGTCAGCGGTGCGGATCCTTTCGACGGTCAGCAGCGGCTCTCCCTCGGGCACCTGCAGCAGCCCCCCCTCCTCGGAGGTGGCCTTGTGCTCGCTCTGGTCGAGGACGACGAGGCCCGGCGTCATCCCGGCCTCGCGGATCATGCTCGTGTAGCTGACCGAGGCGTCGAGGGCGTGACGGCGCGGCAGCGTCTCGGCGACGAAGGTGCCGGAGCCATGGCGCCGGGTGAGGTACCCCGCTTCCACCAGCCCGCCGACCGCTTCCCGCACAGTCGCGCGGCTGACCCCGGAGCGCTCCGCCAGCTCGTCCTCGTTGGGCAGCTTGATCCCACTCGGGTAGGTGCCATCCAGCAGCTCGCCAAGCAGTTCCTCGCGCATCCGCTCGACCGCGGTCAGTCGCTGGGTGGTCACAGGACCTCCGCGGGCGAGCCGCTGGGCGCCGAGGCGTCGAGGACGGCCCGGACCTGCGCGACGACGTCGGGGGCGCCCGGGAGCTTGCCGTCGAAGATCGAACTGCCGATCGTGAAGCCCCAAGCGCCCGCCTGTTCCAGCAGCCGGACCTGGTCGAGCTCGACGACCGAGCTGGTCGCGATTACGGGGCCGGCGGAAGCGGCGACGACGGCGCGGGCGAGCTCACCAACGTCGGCAGTGGGATGCCGGTAGGCGAGCAGGTTGACGCCGTCGATGCCGGGGGTCCTGGTCAGCTGGTGCGTTTCGGTGGCGATCTCCTCGACCGTCCCTGCAAGCACGCTCGGGTGGCCGACGACGGTGCCCGGGAACGGGCAGTACCTAACCTCGGCGCCGCCGAGGATCTCCGTGCCGACCTCGGGATGGGTCCCGCCGAGGACCCACCCGGCGCCGATCGAGACCGCCGCCTCGAGCGACCGGCGCTCCTCCTCCTCGCTCGTGGAGACGACCTCGAGCATCACCTCGAATCCCTGGTCATGAGCGGCGTCGGCAACCTCGGTGAGCTGCTCGACGCTGGCCCCGACATCCTTGAAGCCGACGTACCGCAGACCGCTGCCGCGCAGCTCTTCAAGCACTTCGAGCGCGTTGGGAACCGTCGCGTCGTTGTGAGTGAGCATGAAGACGACGTTGATCATCTCTTATGGCTCCTCTGAAAAACGGTCGTTTGGTGCAGCCTCCTAGGCGAAGTCATCAGACGTCCGCTGATTACACCAGAACCAGGGTCCGGTAGCCAGGCCCCAAGCCTCAGCCACCCCCGGTTGGCGGGAGCGGCTCCGGCGGCGCTTCGTCCGGCGGGGGCGACAGCTCCAACTGCCACCAGCCGACGTCGCGCCAGGCGCCTTGCTTCCACCCGATCTCGCGGTAGACGCCGATCGGGAGGAACCCGAGGGCCTCGTGCAGGCCGACGCTGGCCTCGTTGGGCAGCGTGATCCCAGCGCAGGCCATCCGGAAGCCCTGTCCGCGTAGCCGCTCGAACAGGACCTCGTAGAGACGCCGGCCGTGCCCCTGCCGGCACTCGGCCTCGGCGATGTAGACGGCCACGTCGACCGACCACCGGTAGGCCGGCTTGCCGCGGTGCGGGCAGGCGTAGACGTAGCCGACCACCTCTCCCCCGCGTTCGGCCACCAGCCACGGGTGGGTGGCGGAGATCTGCTCGATCCGGCGAGCGAGCTCCGCGGCACTCGGTGCCAGCTCCTCGAAGGAAGTGGCGTCGTCCTCGACGTGGGGTGCATAGATCGCCGCGCAGGCGGCGGCGTCGCGGTCGGGCTCTGCGTCGCGGATCGCGATCGGGTTCATCCCTCAATAGGCTGCCAGGCATGAGCGACCCCGGTCAGGTCCAGCGGCGGGCGATAGGGATCGTCTTCTCCGACGGCGGCCTGCTGGCGCTCACCGCCACCCTGCCGGAGGGACGTGCAGGACACGGCGCGGAGGAGGTCGCGGGGGTGCTCTGCGACCCCGACGCCGCCCCGGTCGAGTTCGAGGAAGCCCTGCTCTCGACCGAGTACGGCGAGGACGGCGTGCAGCGGCGGGCGACGCTGGAGCTGTGGCCGAGCGTCGAGGACGGCCGGCCGCTGCGAGGCGCCGGCAGCCTGATCAGCTCGGTCGCCGTGCGCCGGCACGGGCTCGAGTCCCGGATCGCCTTCTTCCGCTGGTCGGTCGAGGGCCGCGAGGGCCTCGGCCACTACGAGGTGGCCCGGACCGGTGGCTGAGATCAAGGCGGTCGTCTCCGACTTCGGCGGCGTCCTGACCACGCCGCTGCTCGGCTCCTTCATGGCCTTCCAGGACACGACCGGGATCTCGACCGAGGACCTTGGCAAGGCGATGGCAGCGATCACCGAGGAGGACGGCGAGAACCCCCTCTACCGGCTGGAGCGCGGCGAGGTCACCGAGGCCGCCTTCCTCGAGCGCCTCGGCGAAGGGCTGGAGCCGTTGCTCGGCCACCGCCCCGAGCTGCACCGGTTCAAAGAGATCTACTTCGAGGCGCTCAACCCGAACGAGCAGATGATCGGGCTGATGCGGGAGCTGAAGGCCGAGGGCTACCGGATGGCGATGCTGACCAACAACGTGCGTGAGTGGGAGCCGTTGTGGCGCTCGATGCTTCCGGTCGATGAAATCTTCGAGGCGGTGGTCGACTCCGGCTTCGTCGGTGTCCGCAAGCCCGAACCGCCGATCTACGAGATGACCCTGGAACGGATCGGGCTGCCCGGCGAGGCCTGCCTGTTCGTCGACGACCTGCCGCATAACTGCGACGGCGCGCGTGACGCCGGCATGACCGCCGTGCACTTCCGGGACAACGAGCAGGCGATCGCGGAGATCCGCGCAGCGCTCATGGGTTAGCGGGAGGGAGTCGGGGAGTCCTCCCCGACTCCCCTTCAGCCGTAGCCCATGGGCTTGCCGCGAAGGTACAGCCAGTCCTTGAACAGTTGGTCCAGCTGCTGGCCGGACACTTCCTCGGCGAGGGAGATGAAGTCGGGGATGGTGGCGTTGGCGTGGCGGTGGTCGGTCGTCCAGCGGCGCAGGATGGTGAGCATTGGTTTGGTGCCGATCTTCATCCGCAGGGCCTGGAGGGCCATGCCGCCGCGTAGGTAGACGGAGGTGGCGAAGAGGTACCTGGCGGTTCCGGGGTGGCCGGAGGGCGGGTTCCAGAATCCCTCTGCCGAAGGCGGCGTTCGGTAGAGGCGGCTAAAGACGCGGCGGGCGGACTGGCCGCCGTGGCGCTCGGCGTAGTACCACTCAGCCCAGGTCGCGAATCCCTCGTTGAGCCAGATTTCGGGCCACCGCGTCAGCCCGACCGAGTCGCCGAACCACTGGTGCGCCATCTCGTGCACCATCGTGGGCCTGTCGGGCGTGCCGGTGTAGATCGGCCGCGTCTGGGTCTCCAGGGCGTAGTCGACCGGAGCGATATCGACGATCGAGCCGAAGGTGTCAAAGGGGTAGGGACCGAAGACCCGGCTCTCGAACCGAACGATCTCCGGGAGCGCCCGCAGGGCGCCCCGCGAGGACTTCGCCAGCCGCGAGTCGACCATCGTCCAGGCGGGCTTGCCCGCGATCTCGGTGCGAACGAGCTTGCCGCGACCGATGGCGATCACCGCCAGGTATGGCGCCATCGGCTGGGACGCGTCCCAGGTGAAGGTCTTGCGCCCGGAGCGGTGACGGACGGCAAGCAGGCGGCCGTTGGCAACGCCTTTCAGCCGCTCCGGCACGGTGATCCGGAAGCTGAACTCGGCCTTGTCCCGCGGGGTGTTGTTGCAGGGCAGCCAGGACGCCGTCCCAACCGGCTCACCGAGCGCGACGGCGCCGTCGTCGGTGCGGATCCAGCCCTCGACGCCGCCGTCAGGGTCGACGACCCGGCGAGGGGCACCTCGGTAGCGGACGACGGCGGTGAACTGGGCGCCCGCGGGAAGCGGCGTCGCCGGGGCCACGATCAGCTTGTCGGTGCCGCGAGAGAATTTGGCTGACGCCCCGTCAACGGTGACGTCGGTCACCCGGAGGCCGTCGAGGTCGAGCGAGAACCGGCGCAAGCTCGCAGTCGCAGTCGCGGAGATCGTGGCCGTCGCGCGCAGCTCACCGCTGCCGGGCGAGTAAGCAAGCTGCGCGTCGTAGCGGGCCACGTCGTAACCCCGGTTGCCGGTGCCGGGAAAGAAAGGGTCGCCGAGCCCGCGCGCCAGGGCGGCGTCAGCTCCGAACAGGCAGGCAGCGACCAGAGCCGCCAGACACCAAGCTATGCGGACGGCGCTCGGCGACCGATTAGTTGTCGGAACCGGCCCGGTCCCAGACATAGAGCTCGACCGCCTCGACGGCGAGCTGCATCAGTCGCGGTGGGGCAAGCAGACCCAGGACCAGCTCCAGCGCGTCGTCCTCGGTTACGCCGGCGTCGACCGCCTCCTCGCCGCGGAAGCCGGCGGCGAGCTTCAACGCCTCGCGCCGGTTGTCGCCGAGGGAGTCGAAGGCGCCCATCAGGAAGTCACGGTTGGGAACCGGCTGCCCGCCCTCGAGCGAGCCGTGCCAGGCGGCGAGCATCGAGAGGTCGTGCTCGTCGAGCTCGGCGATCGCCTTCGCGTAGTGGAGCTCGAGTTCGGAGTCGGGGATCTCGTCGACCCAGGCGCGCACCGCCTCTCCCAGGAGCTGGCGGCGAGCCTCACGACCGACCGAGTCGGAGATGGCGCGGACCGCATCGGCTGGATCGACAAAGCAGAGGGACATGAGCTGGTCCGCAATCTAAAGACGGCGGTAGACGCCAAAACGGGCCGGCCTCGCCCCAGTTTGCGGGAGCGCGCCGCACCCCTCCATAGGCTGGGAGGGTGCCGCTGAAACTGATCCAGGGACCGCCGAATTCCGGCAGGGCAGGTGTCCTGCGGCGCCGCTTCGCGGCGGCGCTCGACCACGACCCGATTCTGGTCGTGCCGAACACCGACGACGTCTTCTCCTTCGAGCGTGAGCTCTGCGGCGACGCGGCGGTCCTGGGCGGGTCGGTGATGACGTTCGGGGCGCTGTTTCGCACCGTCGCCACCGCCGCCGGGCGGCCTCCGGCTGCCGAGCTGACACCGGCGCAGCGGCTGAGGGTGGTATCGGCGGCAATCGAGTCGCGCCGCGCCCGGCTCGGGCCGCTGCGGAGGGCCGCCGGCCGCCCCGGCTTCGCCCGTGCCCTGGAGGGACTCTTCGACGACCTCCAAGCCGGCGGCGTCGAGCCGGCAGTGGTGGCGGCGAGCGCGGCGACGTTGGAGAGCTCGGCCTACCTCGACGACGTCGCCGCCCTGTTCGCGGGCTACGAGGAGGCGCGCGAGCGGACCGGCCTCCTCGACCCCCACGAGATCGCCCGCGAGGCGATCGCGCTGCTTGTGCGCGACGGGTCCTTCTGGGGGGAGCGTCCGGTCTTCCTCTACGGGTTCGACGACCTGACCGCGAACCAGCTCGAGCTGGTCGAGGGCCTGGCGCGGCGGACCGAGGTAACGATCGTGGTGCTGTTCGAGCAGGGCAACCCGGCGCTCGCCGCCCGGGCCAACCTGCCCGAGCGGCTGCGGGACCGGATCGGAGTCGACGAGGAGGAGCTGACCGAGGCCGACCCCGGCAACACCGACAACCCGCTGCTGTTCCACCTTGCCCGCGGCTTCGGCCACCAGGCAGCGGTGCGCCGCGAGGCGGACGGGGGCCTGGCGCTGCTGCGCTCGGCCGGTGCCCGCGGCGAGGCGGAGGCGATCGCGGCTGAGGTGGCGCGGCTGGTGCACGGCGGCGCCGACCCGGCCGAGATCGCGATCGCCTTGCGCGACCCGCGGCGGCGCGGGCCGGAGATCGCCGCGGCGCTTGAGGCCAACGGCATCGCCACCGCGCTGGAGGCGGAGATGCCGGTCGCCGCGACCGGGGTCGGCGGAGGCCTCCTCGCTCTGCTCGAAGCCGAGTTCGGCACCGGCCTGGCGGCCGACCTGTTGCGCTATCTGCGCGGGCCCTCCGGGTTCTCCCGGGGCAGGGTCGACTGGTTCGAGCGCGCGCTGCGCCGGGGCCGGGTCCGCGATGCGGAGACCGCGCTGAAGCTGTGGCAGGGCGAGGACGGCGACCCGCCCCGGGACCTCGAGCGACTGCGCGAGGCGGCGCGCGTCTCCCCCGCGGCGCTGGCCGCCGAGGCCGGCGAGCTGGCGGCGAGGATGGCGGCCCGGCCGCTCCGCGGTGAGGAGGACGGCCCGTCGCTCGGGCCTGGGGACGGCCTCGAGCTGCGCGCCGCGGCCGCGCTCGGCGCCGCGCTCGGCGAGTTGGCCGAGCTGGGGGAGCTGGCACCCGGGCCGCAGGAGCTGGCGGCGACCGTGGCATCGCTCGAGTTCCGCGTCTGGTCGGGGCCGGTCGAGGGCCGGGTGAGGATCGCGAGCCCCTACCGGTTGCGCGCCGCCCGCTTCGACCACGTCTTTGTCGGCTCGCTGCAGGACGGAGAGTTCCCGCGGCGCGACCGCGGCGGCGACCCGTTCCTCTCCGACGCCCAGCGGAGCGCGCTCGGGCTCGACCCGCGGCGCGAGGGCGAGGCGGAGGAGCGCTACCTATTCGCCGCCTGCCTCTCGCTGCCCCGCCACAGCCTCTTCCTCTGCTACCGAGAGAGCGACGAGAACGGCGCCGCCGAACCTCGCTCGCCGTTCCTGGACGACGTCCGGGCGCTGCTGGCGCCGCCCGAGGAAGGGCCGGCGCCCGACCGGGTCGAGGAGGCGATCACCCGCGGGTGGGACTTGGCCCGTGTCGTCCACCCGGTGGCCGAAGCGCCCTCCGAGGACGAGCTCGCCCGCGCCCTGGCCGCCCACGGGCCCAATGCGGACACGGGTGTCCTGCTTGAAGCCGCCGGGGTCGGCGGCGATCTCGCGGGGCGCCTGGGCAACCGGATCGGCGCCGCGCGGCGCGCGGAGGCCGCCTCGCGGGCGCCCGGGCCGCTCACCAACCCGGCGGTGCTGGAGTCGCTGACGGCGACCGCGGCGTTCGGGGGAACGACGCTGGAGGAGTTCGATCTCTGCTCCTACCGCTGGTTCGTCGGGCACGAGCTGCGTCCCCAGCCACTCGATCCCGTCCCCGATCCGCTGGTCCAGGGCGGAATCATGCACGCCGCCCTCGACCGCCTGTATCGCGAGCGGCCGGGCGGCGACCCGCTGCCCCGCCCCGGCTCGCTCCCGGCCTGGACGGCGCGCGGGCGCGAGCTGGTCGCCGAGATCGCCGCCGAGCGCGAGCTCGGCTCGCACCCGGCCGAGCGGGCGATGGCGCGGCGGGTCGAGCGGCTGCTCGACCGCTTCCTCGCAGAGGAGGCGGGGCGCGAGACCGGCGGCTTCGAGCCGTGGCTGCTGGAGGCCGCCTTCGGGGCGGAGGCCGACAGCGGGCGACCGACCCTGGAGCTCGACGGATGGGGCCTGCACGGGGCGATCGACCGGGTCGACCGCGCCGCCGACGGTCGCGCCGTCGTGCTCGACTACAAGCTCTCCGGTTCGGTGACGCCGCGCGAGCGCTTGGAGGAGCGGGCGAAGCTGCAGCTGCCGCTCTACCTGCTCGCCGTCGCCGAGCACTGGGGCGCGACACCGGTTGGCGCTCTCTACCACCCGCTGCGGGGCACCTCGGTGCGCAGGCCGCGCGGCGTCGTCGCCGAGGAAGCCGCCGCCGACCTCAGCGGTTACGGGCTCTACGACAACGACGTGGTCGAGGGCGACGCGCTCGAGCAGCTGCTCGCCGACTCGCGCCGCCGGGCCGGGGAGATCGTCGCCCGCATCCGCACCGGCGAGATCCGCCGCGACCCCGGCCCCCGCCCGGGCCTGCGCGGCCACGACGTCTGCCCCGCCTTCTGCACCTTCGCGACCGTCTGCCGCCGCGACCGCGCGCCCCGCTACGAGGAGGACGAGGAGGTGGAGAACGGTGAGCGCTGAGCGTGCCCCAACGCCGGAGCAGGCCGCGGCGATCGCGGCCTCCGGCCACGACGTCCTGCTCGAGGCGGGAGCGGGGACCGGGAAGACCGGGGTGATGGTGGAGCGCTACTGCCGCCTGGTCTGCGACGAAGGCGTCCCGCCGGACGCGATCCTCGCCTTCACCTTCACCGACCGCGCCGCGGCCGAGCTGCGCCAACGGATCCGGGCCGAGCTGGCGCGACGGGCCGAGGCCGGCTCCGAGCGAGGGGGAGAGCTGCTGAGCGCGATCGGGGCCGCCTGGGTGACGACGATCCACGGCTTCTGCAACCGGGTCCTCGCGGCGCACCCGGTCGCCGCCGGCGTCGACCCCGGGTTTCGCGTGCTCGACGCACCCGAGGCTTCGCGAGCGGCGCGCGAGGCGTTCGACGACGCCCTCGCCGAGTTCCTCGCCGGCGACGACCCCGCTCGCGAGGAGACGGTCGCGGCCTACGAGGTCGAGGGATTGCGGGCGATCGTCGCCGGCGTCCACGCCGAGCTGCGGAGCCGCGGAGAGGCGAAGCCGCGGCTGCCGGAGCCGCCGCCACCCGACCCGGCGGCCGCGGTGGCCCGGGCGGCGTCCGCCGCCGCCGAGGCACTCGAGGAGCTGCGCGACTCCGACCCCAAGCGCGAGCTGCTCGAACGCGCGCTCACTCGCCTCGGGGACGCGCCGGCGCCCGGCCTCGACGAGCTCCGCGCACTGCGAACAACCAGCAAGGCGAAGGCGATCGCCACCTACCGCGAGGCGATCGACGCGGCGATCGCCCGCACCGCCGAGGCCGGCGAGGGCGACCGCGCCTACGCCCACCTGGCCGAGCTCCTAACGCTCTTCTCGGCCCGGTTCGAGGCAGCCAAGGACCGGCGCGGTGGGGTCGATTTCGAGGACCTGCAGATCCTCGCCGCCCGGCTACTGGAGAGGGCTGAGGTGGGAGGGTCCTACCGCGGCCGGTTCAGCCACCTCCTGGTCGACGAGTTCCAGGACACCAACCGGTTGCAGCTGAGGCTGATCGACGCGCTGCGCGGCCCGCGGTCCGAGCTGGTCGCGGTCGGCGACGAGCTGCAATCGATCTACGGGTTCCGCCACGCCGACCTCGACGTCTTCCGCCGCCGGCGGGAGCTGGCCGAACAGAGCACGGGGGCCGAGTTGATGCAGCTGAGCGGGAACTTCCGCTCCCGGCCGGAGCTGATCGCCGCGGTCAACCTCTTCGGCGCGGCGCTCCTGGGAGACACGTACCGCCCGTTGCGGGTGGGAACGCTCCCGCCGGCCGAACCGCCCCCCGCCGAGGAGCCCGCGGTCGAGCTGCTGCTGACCGCTCGCGACGGCTGGGACGGCGAGGGCATCCACCTGGAGCCGGCGATCGATGGCTCCACCCCGCTCAACTGCCTCGCCGAAGCCCGCTTCCTCGCCGCCAGGCTGCGGCAACTGGCCGACGCCGGGGTCGGTCGAGGCGAGATGGTCGTGCTGCTGCGCGCTTTCACCCACCTCGACGCCTACGAGGACTCGTTGGAGCGGGCGGGGCTGCGTCCCTACGTGGTCGGGGGCCGCGGCTACTGGTCCCAGCAGCAGGTCGCCGACGTCGGCGCGCTGCTGGCGACGATCGCCAACCCGCTCGACGACCAGGCGCTCTTCGGCGCCCTTGCTTCCCCCGCCTGCGGCCTCGCCCCGGACACGCTCTGGCTGCTGCGTGCGGCCGCGGGGCAACGGCGCCACGTCTGGCCGGCGCTGGAGCGGACGGCCGGAATCGGCGAGGCCGAGCTGGCGGAGCCGGAGCGGCTGGAGCAGATCCCGGCATCCGAGCTGGAGCTGGTGCAGGGTTTCGTCTCCAGGCTGGAAAGCCTGCGGGAGCGGGCCGGCCGGCTGACCCTGGCCGGGCTGATCGAGGCAGCGATAACCGAGACCGGGTACGACCTCGCCGTCCTCATGCGGCCCTCCGGCGAGGCGCGCCTCGCCAACGTCCGCAAGCTGGCCCGCCTGGCGGCTGAGTTCGAGTCGCGCGAGGGCCGTGACCTGCGTGGCCTGCTCGACTTCCTCGCCGCCCGCGCCGAGAGCGATGCCGACGCCCAGGCGGCGACCGCCGCGGAGGGACACGACGGGGTCCGGATCATGACCGTCCACAACGCCAAGGGGCTCGAGTTCGAGGTGGTCGCGGTGCCCGACCTGTCGCGCAGCCTGCTGGCGGGGACGCGGCCACCGCTGGTCGCGCTCGGCCGCGAGGACCCGCCCCGGGTCGGCATGCAGCTGCGCCGGCTGGGCAGCGCCGCGATCAACCTCTACGACTATCCGGTGCTCGGCGACGAAGCCCGGGAGCGGGACTCCGAAGAGGGCCTGCGCCTGTTCCACGTCGCCGCCACCCGCGCCCGGCGCCACCTGATCCTCAGCGGCGTGGTCAAACCCGAGGCCGGCCGGGAGACCCGGCCCGGGACCCCGGTCGTGGAGCGGCTGGTCGAGGCCCTCGGCGTCGAGCGGGATGGCGACGCGCGTGTCGCGGTGCCGGCCCCCCTGCCGCGGCCGGGACTCGAGGCTACGTTCGAGCCCTCGGAGATCGCGGTCCACGTCAACCTCCCCTCCCCCGAGCGCGCCGCCGAGCTGACCGCGACCCGTCGCGAGGCCGGTGCCGAGCACCCGCTGGGCGAGGGCCCGCCGCCGCTGGTCGAGCGCCGCCCTCCGATCGTCGCCAGCCGCCCCCTCTCCTACACCGCGATCGCCGCCTACGAGGAGTGCCCCTACCGCTTCTATATGGAGCGCGTGCTGGACCTCAACGGCAACGGCGGTCCCGCTCGAGTTCGCACTTCCTCTCGCATAGCGGAACAAAGTGCGACCTCAGCCGGGGATTCGCCGCGTGAAGAGCGAACGGCGCGAGGGGTGGCGGTGCACTCGCTGCTGGAGTGGAGCCAGGCGAACGAGTGGCAGCAGCCGCCGGCCGAGCTGGCGCGCTTTCACGCCCTCTCCGCCGGGCTCGGCGAGGAGCAGGTCGCCGAGCTGTTGGAGCCGGTCCGCGGCTGGCTCGACTCCGACCTGCGGAGCCGGATCGCCGCCGAGCCGGCCCGTGCCGAGGTGCCGATCCTGCTCGGGGTCGGCGGCACCGTGCTGCGCGGCTCGATCGACCTCCTGGTCGAGCGCGACGGCGCCCCACCCCTGGTGGTCGACTACAAGACCGACCGCCTGAACGGCTCCGGCCCGGCGACTCACGCGGCCCGGTACGAGGCCCAGCGCGCGATCTACGCGCTGGCGGTATCCGAGTCGTTGGAAGCGGAGGAGGTCGAGGTCGCCTACGTCTTCCTCGAGCGCCCAGAGGAACCAGTCACCACCCTCCTCGGCCCCGCCGAGCTGGTGAAGGCCCGAGCGAGCCTCGAAACAACGATCTCCCGGATCGGCCGCGGCGAGCTCTCGCCAGCTCCGCCAGAGGATCGGACTTGGGCGCTATGCCGAGGATGCCCTGCGCTTGGCGGGCTTTGCAGCGGCCCTGAAGCCGAGTGATCAGGTGGGCTCGGCCGAGGAATCCAGCTTCGCTGCCAGGTCGTCCAACTGCAGCTCCTTCAGCCCCTCGCCCACCGCGTCCAACTCGGCCGCGCAGAAGCTGACCAGCTCGCGACCCTCGCGGCAGAGCTCGAGCGTCTCCCGCAGGCCCGCCTGGCCGGAGTCGAGCCGGTCGATGATCTCCTCCAGCCGCTCCACTGCCACCTCATAGCTATCCGGCGTCTCGGTCAATCTCTCCCTCGGTCTGCGCCCTCACTCGTCCGTCGGCAAAGCGCAGACTAATCTCGTCGGCGGCGCCGGCCGCCGCGGCCGAGGTGACCGGCTCGCCCTCGACCGTCTCCGCCAGCGCGTAGCCGCGCTCCAAGGTTCGCTCGGGGTCGTGCGCGCGCAGGGCCACGGCCGCCTTCTCCAACGTCTCCCGCCGCCTTCGCAGGCCGCGCCCCGCCGAGCGCTCGATCGCAAGGCCGCGCCGGCGCTCCGTGGCGGCCGCGGCCGCCGCCCTCTCGATCCCCCGACGCCGTGCCCGCTCGAGCACGATCGCCGCGATCCGGCGCTGGAAGGCGGCCCGCTCGGAAAGCCCGCGCACCGACGCGGCCCGGATCTCGCGGACCTTCTGGTTGAGGCCCGCACGCTCGCGCTGCAACGCCCTCGCCGGGCCGCGCGCAAGCGCCCCGAGGTGCCGGGTACGGGCACCGATCGCCGACTCCGCGGCGCGCCGCAGCGAGCCCCCCGCCCGGCCCAGCTCGCGGCGAGCCACCCCCAAATCGAGCGGCACCGCCGCCTCGGCGGCGTGGGTCGGGGTCGAGCAGGCGATCGCAGCGACGTCGTCGATCAGGGTCGAGTCACGCTCGTGGCCGACCGCGCTGATGACCGGCACCCGCAGCAGCGCCACGGTGCGGCAGAGGGTCTCGTCGCAGAAGGCCCAGAGGTCGGCAAGGCTGCCGCCGCCCCTGGTGACGACCACCGCCTCCACCTCGGGGCGGGCGGCCAGTCCTTGGATCGCGGCCGTGATCGCCGGCGCCGCGTGACGGTCCTGGACCGGCGCGAAGGCCCAGACCACCGTCCCGCCCCAGCCGCGCCTGCGTAGACCGGCGAGCAGGTCGCGACGGGCGGCACCGGACTCCGCCGTCACCACCCCGATCGCCTTTGGCAGCAGCGGCCGCGCCAGCTGCCCCTGCAGCTCGAACAGGCCCTCGGCGCGCAACTGCTTGCGCAGCGCCTCCAACCGCGCCAGCAGGTCCCCCTCCCCGGCCAGGCGCACGTGGGTGGCGCGAAAGCTGAAACTGGGCGACGCCTGGCCGCCCCCCGGGTAGTAGTCGGGACCGCCGGCGATCACCACCTCGGCCCCATCGCGCAGCCCGCCCTCCGGCAGGCCCGCCTTCTCCAAATCATTCAGCCAGATCACGCAGGGGACGGCCCCCTCACCGTCGCGCAGCTCGAAGTAGGCCTGGACCTTGCTCCGCCCGACCCCGGTCACCTCGCCGATCAGTTGAACCCGGGCCCGCCTGCGCATCTCCTGCTGGAGCTTCCGCGCGTAGGCGCCGACCGGGAAGGGCCCTGGCAAGTCCACCCGGCCAAGGCTGGATGTCGCCTCGGTCTCTATGGCTATCCGGTCTGTTTCCAGCGAAGAGCCCAAGTCTTGAGCTCGTCGATCGCTGGCCCAAGCTCGCGTCCGACCTCGGTCAACGAGTAGGTGACGCGCACCGGGGTCCCTGCTTCCACCTCGCGTTCGACCAGCCCTTCCTCCTCCAGCTCCCGCAAGCGTTGCGAGAGCAGACGGTCGGAAAGCCCGGGGATCGCCCTGCCAAGCTCGCCGAACCTCATCGGTCGCTCGGTCAGGGCGCAGACGATCGCGCCCGTCCACCGCTTCCCGATCAGCTCGATCGCAGCATGAAAGTGCGGACAGACGGCGGCCTCACCGCCGGCCTCGACCTGGGTCACCCTGACCGGTTCCACTGGATAGGAGCTTACCCAACGTAAGTGATGGGCCGATGAACCTCAGCGGGTGCAGGGCCCGGTCCCGACCGGCTGCCCCACCTGGGCCAGAGCCTCGCTGACCAGCTCCGCCGGGATCGCGAAACCGCCCGGCGGGCCGCCGGTGGTGGCGGCGAAGATCGTGCCGATGACCCGGCCCTGGCTGTCGACGACCGGGCCGCCCGAGTTGCCACTCCGCACCAGGCCGCGCAGGGCGGTGATCGGGCGCTCGACCGGGCCGCTGCCGTAGGAGTCCTCGGTCACCGTGGACCTGGTCTCGCCGACCCGGGCCGGGGAGAGCGCGTAGGGCCCGTTCTCGGGGTAGCCGAGCACCGCCGCTGAGGAGCCCACCCGGCGCTGCGTGGCGAGGGGCAGGGTCGGCAGATCGGCCCCGACTTGGAGCACCGCCAGGTCTTGCTCGGGCGCGTAATAGACCGCGGTCGCCTCGAGCTCGACGCCGTTCTGCGTGGTTACGGTGGTGTCATCGGCACCGGCAACGACGTGGGCGTTGGTGACCACAAGGCCGGGGCCCGCGGCCCATCCCGACCCCTCGACCCCTAGCCCGCAAGCGGTGCTGAGCACCCTGACCACGGCGCCGCCGGCGGCGAGCACGTCGGGGTCGGATGCGATCGCGTTGCCGGGTGGGCGACCCGGGGCGGCGGGCCCGAGCACCGAAGGCGCGGGGTCGACCCGGTCGAGCGCGTTGAGCAGCGGACCCGATGGAGGCAGCACGTCGTTGAGGCTGCGCAGGATCACCGAGCTCTGGACGTCGGCCCGCAGCCGCTCGGTCGCCGGGGCGTACAGGGCGACCGCGCCGAAGACCCAGGCGAGGCCGAGGGCCACGCAGGCGATCAGCGCCGCTCCGCCGGCGCCGTCGGCCAGGTGCAGGGCCGGCCTCCGGATCAGCCTTGCCCGCAAGCCCAGGGCGAGGCTCTCGACGGCGACCGCGACCAGCGCCCCGACCAGCAGCGCGCCGAGCGCCGCGCAAAGCGGCGCGTAGGGCGACTCGGACCCCTGCGAGAGCACCAGCGGGCCGAGCCGGCCGCCGGCGAAGGCACCCGCGCCGAACCCGACCAGGGTGAGAGCGCCGACGATCAGCCCCTGCCGGTAACCCCACATTCCCAGCGCGATAGTGAAGGCGATGATCGCCCAATCCAGAACAGTCATGTGATGAATGGAAGCACGCGCGGGTTCGCTTTATTAACTTTCGACCAGTGAGTGGGTTATCCCCCGAGGTGGAGCGACGGCGTCGCCTTGTCACTCGCACGCTCCCGCTCGCCCTGATCGCAACCGTCGCCTTCGCCTTCGGTGCCGCCGCCGGGGCCCCGAGCTCGCCCGAGAAGGAGGCGGCGAACCGGTTCGTCGAGGCCTGGGAGTCGCGCGACTTTGCCGCCATGTACCGAGAGCTGAACCCGGCCTCGCGGGCCGCGACCGGTACCGCCGCCTTCGCCCTCGCCTATCGCGAAGCCGAAGAGGTGGCGACCGCGCGTTCGCTCGATCCCAGCTCCGCCGAGGATCCCGCCGAGGCCAGCGGGAGGACGACGGTGCCGGTGCCGGTCTCGATCTCCACCGTTGCCTTCGGCAATCTCGAGGCGGAACTCGTGCTGCCGTTCTCAGACGGCGGCATCGAGTGGGACCCGAGCCTCGCCTTCCCCGGCCTGCGGGCGGGCGAGCAGCTCGAAGCCGACGTCGAGCTGGCGCCGCGGGCGCCGATTCTCGCCCGGGACGGCACCGCCCTGGCCGAGGGCCCGGCGGCGGCGCGCGAACACCCGCTCGGCAGCGCCGCGATCGACGTCACCGGCGAAGTCGGGATTGCGCCCGAGGAAGACCTGCCGAAGCTTGCCCGGCACGGCTTTCCCCCGGACACGCCGGTCGGCGTCAGCGGCCTCGAGCAGGCGTTCAACACGAGGCTCGCCGGGAAGCCGGGAGGCGCGCTCCTCGCCACCGATGGGAGCGGCGCCGCGGTCCGCACCCTCGCCCGCTCCGAGCCGACGGCCGGAGCGCCGGTGAAGACGACCATCGACCCCGAGCTGCAGGTCTCGGCCGTCTCGGCCCTGGCCGGGCGCGCCGGCGGAGTCGCGGTCCTGGACACCCGCACCGGCGACGTCCGGGCGCTGGCCGGCCAGGCCTACTCGGCCCCCCAGCCGCCAGGCTCCACCTTCAAGATGATCACCTCGGTCGCCGCCCTGCAGAAGGGCGTCGTCTCCCTCGACGACGAATTCGAAATCGTCGACGGGGTCAACGTCGGCGGCCGCTTCATCCACAACGCCAACGGCGAGTTCTGCGGCGGCACCTTCCCGGAAGCCTTCGCCGAGTCCTGCAACGCCGACTTCGTGCCGCTCGGCCCGAAGCTCGGCAGCGAGGACCTCGTCACCGCGGCGGAACGGTTCGGGTTCAACTCGCCCCCCACCCTCTACGCCTCGCGGATCGTCGCCGAAGTCGAACCGGCCGAATCGACGATCCCGACCGAGATCCCCGAAGAAGTGGAACTCGGCGTCACCGCAATCGGCCAGGGCGAGGTGCTGGCGACGCCGCTGCAGATGGCGACGGTGGCGCAGACGATCGCCAACGGCGGCGTGCGCCAGCCGACCTCGATCGTCAACAACAAGAAATTGCGCCCCGAGGCCGAGCCGGTGCGGGTGATGTCGAAGAAACTGGCCGGCGACATGGCCGACCTGATGGTCGGCGTGGTGACCGAAGGCACCGGCACCGCCGGGGCGATAGTCGAGGCGCAGGTGGCGGGCAAGACCGGCACCGCCGAGCTCGGGCCGAAGCCGGGTCAGGAGAACTCCGACAACCCGATCCAGATCAAGGACGCCTGGTTCGCCGCCTTTGCCCCCGCCGAAAAGGCCCGGCTGGCGGTCGGCGTGATGCTGATCGAAGCCGAAGCCGCCGGTGGCGAAGTCGCCGCTCCGATCGCCTCCGCGGTGCTCTCGACCGGGCTCTGAACAACAACTGATGGCTTTTTGACCCTATGGGGTCATCAATCCATCAATTGTTCAGAGGTCGAGCGTGACCTCTCCGGTCTCGCCGTCGGCGGCGGGAATGTGGAGGGTCAGAGGCCGGTTCTCCGAGGCCGAGGCGGGCAGGAGGAAGATCGCGACCGAGCCCTCGATCGAGCCCTGCTGGGGGGTCGAGTCGAGCACCGGCACCTGTTCTTCGGCTTCGACCTCGCCGCCGAGTTCGAGCGCGTAGAGGCTTTCGCTGGGGAGCACGTCGAAGGTCTGGTCGTCGGCGTCGACGATCTCCAGGGTCGAGGGCAGCGGCTGGGCCTCCTCGCTCTCGTTCTGAACTTCGAAGAAGACCCCGAAGTAGCCGGAGCCCTCCGGCGGCGCCGGTTGGCCGACCAGGTAGGAGGAGTCCTCGTTGTCGGCCGGGTTGAGGAAACGGGAGAAGGTGACGTTGAACTTGAGCTCGCCCAACTCCACCGGCTCACCCTCGACCACCTCGGTCTCCTCGCTGGTGTAGCCGCAAGCAGCGACCCCGAGCGCCAGCACGGCCAGAGCCAGGGCGGCGAACAGCGGCAGGGCGAGTCTGCGGGGCGAGGGCATCGAGGGCGCGGAGTCTATTAAGGGATGCCGGTCGCGTAGCGGTTGCCCCCGGCCACGGCGACGCGCTCGCCGGCCGCCCGCTCGGACTCGAGGGTGTCGCGCAGCCGTCGCAGCGCCTCGCGCCAACTGCGCTGCTGCCAGAAGGAGCCGGCCGAGGCGATCTCGAGGGCGCGGTCGATCGGGTTCCCCGGCTCGGTCCAGTGGGAGACCCGGACCGCGGTCAGGGCTCCCGGACCCTGGGTCAGCTCCCACACGGTGTGGGTCTTGATCCGGTTGACGCGGCCTCCCCGGCCCTCCTCGATGATCCGGAACGGCGCCTCCTGCGCGACGATCGTGGTGTCCATCCAGACCGAGCGCAGCGGCGCCTCGACCCGGAATCTAGCCCCCGCGCCGACGCCGGCGGCATCAATCCGGGTGAGGTGGAAGTCGGCCAGGAAGTGGTCGGTGAAGGACGGCCTGGCGGCGAGGTCGGCGAGCGCCTCGAACACCCGCTCGCGCGGGACGTCGACCTCGACTTCGGCGCTGATCGGACCCATCGCGGCGCGAGTCTAGAGATCCCCCTACTTTCCGGGATTCCTCATCGAAATTAGGTGACTTGAGAGCGAGGGAGCGTTAGTATCGATTGCAACGCTACGGAAGGAGGCCCCCCAATCTTCGACAGCGTAACCAGCAGCCCCTTGGACGATTGCTTCGGCACCGGCACAATCCCGGGCTCAGGAACCTATTTTTGCCTCAGCTGCGGATCGCAGCTCTCAATGCGGGAGACCGACGAGCTCCCCGATTGCCCCCAATGCGGCAGCGGCCGCTTCCAGCGCGACTCGATCTTCGAGTCGATGCAGGAACACGCCGCTCCGACGGTCGAATTCAGCACAGATACGGAGCACACCCCACCGGGCTGGCTGGATGAGGCGCGTCGAAAGCAGACCCGGCCCGGCTACTACCTGGCCTGGCTCGACGATGCCGAATCGATCGACCAGTTCGAGATCCAGCGCGGCTGGACCCGGATCGGGCGCAGCGCGACCGCCGACCTGCGCCTCGACGACCCGAGCGTCTCCCGCCGCCACGCGCTGATCGTCGCCGAGCCCGGACGCGGCCTGCGGGTCCTCGACGACCGCAGCCTCAACGGCGTCCTGCTCAACGGCCAGGAGGTCGAGTGGGCGAGGCTGAGGGACCGCGACGAGCTGGCGATCGGCCGCTACCGGCTCTTCGCGCTCACCGCGTAGGCGGGTTCCGACGCCGTCCGTAGGATTGGGAGCGGTGAACGCCGCTCCCAATCCGGTCGATCCCTCCCAGCCGCCGGAGGTTCCCTCGATCTCCGCCGCCGCCGACAGGGCGCGAGAACAGCTGCACGAGGAGATCGAGCGAGTCCGTCTCGGCGTCGAAGAGATGCTCGCCGAGCAGCAGGGCCCTGCCGACACCGACCTCCGCCGCGAGCTCGACGCGCTCCGAGAGGACACCCGCCTCTACGTCAAGAAGCGGGTCCGGCGCAGCGAGAAGAAGACCGGCCGCCGGGTCGACCGGATCGACGAGCGCACCACCGCCCTGGAGCGGCGCCTCGACCAGCTCGACGCCGAGCGCAAGCTCGCCGAATACCGCATGCACAGCGAAACCGAGCGCATGCTCGACAGCCTCCTCCAAGAGGTCCGAGCGATCGCAGACCGGCTCGAAGGCGGCCGTTAGCGAACATCAGTGGTGCACGTTGTCTGTACACTGTAGACAGAACGTGATGTCCGCCGCCGAACCCACCGAAACCCGCGACCGCCGCTGGAACCTGCGCGTCGAGGACTCCGAGGACGCCTTGGTCCGCGCCGCCAGCGACGTAGCCGAGACCAGCTACAGCAGCTTCGTGCGGACTGCGGCGGTCTCCGAGGCACGCCGGGTGCTTGCCGACCGAACCCAGTTTCCACTCGACGCGCATGCGTGGGCGCAGTTCACGCAGCTCCTCGACCGGCCCCCCCGCGTGCCCAGCGGGCTGCGCGATCTATACGCGCGGCCGAGCGTTTTCGAGTAACGCGCCCGCGGATGGCGTACTCGCGGCCCGAGCCGCTGCGGGGCAAGCACGACCTCGAAGGTTTTTGCTGCGGCGATGACTCGCTGGACGAGTGGCTGCACCGCCACTCCAGGCACGCCGAGGCGGCCGGGTCGGCCCGCACCTTCGTCACCACCAACGGGAAGCGCGTGGTCGGCTACTACGCTCTCGCGATCGGGCAGGTCCAGCCCGGGGACGGAACGGAGCGGCTATTGAAGGGACAGCCGACGAACCGCCTGGTCCCCGTCCTGGTCCTCGCCCGCCTGGCTGTCGACCAGGAGCACAAGGGATCCGGGGTCGGCAGGTCGCTTCTCCAGGACTCGTTGCTGCGCTGCTCCGGGGTCGCCGACTCGGTCGGAGTGCGGGCCGTCGTGGCCCATGCCCACCAGGACGCGAACGGGTTCTACGACCGCTTCGGGTTCGAAGCCTCCCCGACCGATCCCCTCCACCGCATCCTCCTGATGAAGGACCTGCGGCGGTTCCTAGACGGGGTCAGCGCCCCGTAGGCGTCACTCGGTCGAGATGCTCGGGTCCGCTTGGACCTTCTCGGGCACGACCATGAGGAAATTGCTGGTCGCGTCGGCTGAGAGGGCGAGGACGCGGTCGGCCTCCTCGTCCTGGCCGCTGGCGCGCAGTTCGCGGGCGTAGCCGTTGAGCAGCTCGTCGATGTCGAGAAGACCTTCGGCGTCGAGGTCTTTGAGCGCGACTTTGGCGCCCTCGCCGAGGCGATGCTCGATCGCGGCGCGGTCGATGCCGAAGGCGTTGTGGCGGACATAGACCCGGCCGCCGGTCATCCCGGCGCAGGCCCAGGGGCCGATGTCACCGAGGACGACGGCGCGGCCGGAGGTCATGTACTCGAAGGCGAAGCCCTTGGCGTTGGCGCGGTCGACCAGGCAGCCACGGCTGTCGTCGAGGTCGTGCTCGGGCTCACCGGCGAGGATCACGTCGGCGCCGGAGAGGCGGATGCAGAAGCGCGAGTCGGCCGAGCCCTGGACGTAGAGGCTGCCGCGCTGGGCGCCGTAAGCGAAGGACTTGCCGACCGAGCCGTTGAGCCGCTTCCCCTTCGCTCCCTTGCCCTTGAGGATCGCGATCGAGCCGCCCAGCATCGCCTTGCCGACGCCGTCCTGGGCACCGCCCTCGATCCGGATCGAGACGCCGTAGGCGTTGAAGGCGCCAAGGCCCTGGCCGGCGACCGAGCCGCCGTTGAACTCGAGGCTCGCCAGCACCTCGTCGGTGGACTCCGGGCCGTCTTCGAAGATCCGGGACCGGGCCATCGCCCCGGCGAGCTCGGTGCCGAGCACGCGGTCGTTGGCGTCGGTCGGGCGCGGGAACTCAGAGCGAACGGTGCCGCCTGAGCAGACTTCCGGCGCCAGCGCGGCGATCTCGGCCGAGGCGAGCTTCGCCTCCATCCGGATCGGCCGGGCCATGACCAGCCCCGCTTCGGCGCGCTCCTCGAGCTCCTCCGTGACCGGCAGGTCGAGCGGTTCGAGGTCGAGGAACTCCTCCAGCGGCGTGATCAGCGGCGCCAGGTCGATCTTGTCCTTGGACGCGACCTGCTCCAGCAGGTCGTAGCGACCGACCAGGTCCTGGGCGCGGTCGTAGCCGAGCGAGGCGACCACCTGCTTGACCTCCTCCCCCATCGAGGAGAAGAACCGGGCACAGCTCTCGGCGGCGAGCTCGACCTCCTGCGGGGTGAACTTCTTCAGGCCGTGCTGCTGGGCCTGCTCGACCGTCTCGATCTGGGTGGCGATGCCGACGTGGCAGGTGTCGAGCTGGCAGCCGCGGCAGATCGTGCAGCCGAGGCTGACCATCGCCAGGGTGCCGAACCCGACCCGGTTGGCACCGAGGCAGTGCAGCTTGACGATGTCGTGGCCGGTCCGGTAGCCGCCGTCGGCCCAGATCTCGACCCGGTTGCGCAGGCCCGCCTCCATCAGCGCCCGGTGGACCGCGCGGGTGCCGATGTCCGAGGGCAGGCCGACGTGTCGCAGCGCGTGCTGGCGGGCGGCGCCGGTCCCTCCCTCGAAGCCCGAGAGGGTGATGATGTCGGCGCCCGCCTTGGCGATCCCGAGCCCGATCGTGCCGATGTTCGGCACCACCGGGACCTTGACCGAGACCCGCACGTCGGGGTTGACGGTCTTCAGCTCGTCGATCAGCTCGGCCAGGTCCTCGATCGAGTAGAGGTCGTGGTTGTTGGAGGGTGAGATCAGGTCGGTGCCGGGAGCCGCGTTACGGGCGGCGGCGACCTTCTCGGAGACCTTCTTGCCGGGCAGGTGGCCGCCCTCGCCGGGCTTCGCGCCCTGGCCGATCTTGATCTCGGCGACGTAGGAGGAGTTGATCATCTCCGCCGAGACGCCGAAGCGCCCCGAGGCGACCTGCTGGCCGCGCCACTTGCGGTAGCGGCCGTACATGTCCCGGATCTCCCCGCCCTCGCCGTTGACGCAGAGGATGTTGGTCGCCTTGGCCGCCTCCGCGTAAGCGCGGAAGGCCGGCTCGGACTGGGAGCCGAAGCTCATCGAGGAGATCACGATCGGGTAGTCGTGGTGGCCGACGCCGGCGTCGACCACGGATGCGTCCTTCAAAGGCTCCCTGTCGCCCACCAGGCCCATGATGTGGCGCATCGAGATCGGGCTCTGGCGCTCCAGGTCGCGAACCTTCTCGGAGTATTCCTCGTAGGTGCCGGAGCCGTTGGCGGTCGCGATCGCGGCCTTGTAGACCTTCGGGTAGAAGCGGAACGTCTTCGCCGGTTTGGCCGCCTCGTCATCGCCGCTGAGGGCGCGGGCCCGTTCGTTGGCAGCCTCGTCGAGGTTGGAGAAGCCGGTGCCGCCGCTCTCAGAGGCGGCGAAGGCCTCGGTCTGGAAGATCTCGGCCAGCTCGGGCTTTACCCCGATCGAGCTGAACTGGCGCGCGTAGCCACGCACCTCGTGGATGCCGATCGTCGAGATCACTTTCTCGATCCCCTTGGTCAACGCCGCGCAGAGGTTGCCGACGTCGCTCTCGTAGTCCTCGACGCAGATCACCTCGACCATCACGTAGGGGCAGACGCCGTTGGCGCCGAGCCCGAGCGCAAGCATCACGTCGTGGACGTTGCGGATCGCCGCCGAGCGCAGCACCAGCCCGCAGCGGCGGCGCAGGTTCTCCTCACCGCGCTCGACTTTGAACAGCTTCAGCGCCTGGTCGACGGCGGAGGTGGCCAGGTGCGGATCGAGGTAGCGGCGCTCGGCGTCGTAGACCGTGCGGTCGGTGAGGACCAGCAGCTCGGCGCCGTCGCGGACCTTCTTCACCGCTTCCTGCTTGATCCGGTCGATCGCCCCGCGGGTGGTCTCGGACTCCAGCAGGGAGATGTCCACCGCGGCGGCGCGGCCGCGGAACTCCTCCCAGAGGTCCTCCAGCAGGTAGGTGTTGCGCTCGCGGGCGATCCGGCGGTAGGTCTTGTCGGATAGCGGGGCCAGGCCGTGGTGACCACCGAGGATCACCGGGAAGGAGGTTTCGACGGTGCCGGTGTCCTCGCCGGCGGCCTCGAGCGAGGGCCGGCGACCGAACAGCGCCCGGGTCGAGAAGTGCTCGATCTCGCGCTCGCGGTCGATCGCCGGGTTGGTGACCACGGCAACCGTCTCCTTGAAGTAGTCGGCCAGGTTCTGGCGCTCCGGCGAGAGCGCGGCGAGTGGGCCGTCGTATCCCAGGGAGCCGATCGGCTCGGCCCCGTTGGACGCCATCTGCTGGACCAGTTTGACGTCGTCGCGCTGCCAGCCGAACCCGGCGAGAACGCGATCGGCGACCTTGACCGGCTCCTCGGGACCGGCGTCGGAATAGCCGGGGACGTCCTCGCCCTCCATCGGGCCGCCGGTCTGCAAGGCGCGGTCGTAGCCGGCGACCTCCTCGGTGCCGTTGCGGCGCAGCCAGTTGTCGCGGACGATCCGCAGCATCTCGTCATGGGGGTGCAGGACCGAGCGCCGCTCGTTGCGGTCGATCAGCACCAGCGCCTTCTCGCCCGGCGCCAGCGGCTTCGGCTCGGAGACCATCGCGTGCACCGAGACGACGCCCGGCTCGGAGCTGAACACGTAATCGTCCTCGGTCTCCACCTGCCAAAGCGGCCGCAGGCCGAGGGCGTCGGCGGAGAAGACGCACTCGTCGGCGTGGCGGGCGATCAGCGCCACCGGGCCCTGCGCGAACGGGCCCATCGCCTGGCGCAGGTACATGTAGAAGCCGTGCAGGTCCTCGGGCAGGGAGCGGATCTCCTCGACGATCGGCGGCACCACCATCTCCATCGCCTCGGCCAGGCTGAACCCCTCGCGGCTGACCATCGTGTCGATCGTCCGGTTGAGGTCCTGGGAGTCGGAGGAGCCGGGCTGGATCGGCACCGCCAGCATCCGCGCCTCCTGGCGCAGCTGCTCGATCGTGTTGATCTCACCGTTGTGGCCGAGCACCGAGAACGGCTGCACCCGCTTGAACGAGGGCCAGGTGTTGGTCGAGTACCGGTTGTGGCCGAAGCACCCGATCGTCTCGAAGCGCTCGTCGCGCAGGTCCGGGTAGTACTCGCCGAGCACCTTCGGCGCGCCCATCACCTTGTAGACGCAGGTGGTCGCCGAGAAGGACGGCACGTGGACGTCGAGGCGCTGCTCCAGCTCGATCATCAGCTCGAAGAGGATCCGGTCGCGATGGGCGGCGTCGGGGACCAGGCCGGCGATCTGCCAGAAGTGCGGCTCCTCCTCGCGCGCGGTCGGCCCCAGCGCCGGTGAGTCGACGACGCCGATCCGCTCGGCGAGGACACGGAAGCCGCCCTCGTTCAGCAGCTCGCGGGCGTCGTGCTGGATCTTCTCGCGATCTTGGGAGCGCTCGATGAAGACGTGGGCGACGGCGAAGGCGTCGTCGAGGGTGAGCGATGGGTCATGGCCGCCGGAGCGCACCTCCTCGGCCCAGATCTTCCGCGGCAGGTCGAGCAGCAGGCCGCACCCGTCCCCCTCGCCGTCGACGTTGCCGGCCCGGTGGAGCATCTTCTGCAGCGCCGGGACCGCCAGCTCGATTGGCTCGTGGCTCGGCGTCGCGTCCTTGCGGACCGAGGCATAGATCGCACAGGCGTCCTTGTCCTCGACGCTCGGCGGCGAGACCAGTGGCTTATAGGGACGCTCGGGCGAGTAGCGCTGCGGACTCGCGCCGGTACCGGACTGGGGTTGCGGCAATCTGACCTCCCGGTTTCCGTGCCTTCTCCGAGCGGGCACGCGACGGGTTGACAAGTCGGGAAAGTATAGGGCTGATTCAGCCCTAGGTGGGCACCTTAGCCCCAGGTCATCGGCTCGTAGCCGCCCTCAGGCTGGACCCCGATCAGCATCGCGGTCACCGGCGCCTCGGAGCGGTTGAGGACGGTACGGGACGCGGGCGGCTCGATCGAGGCGAAGGTGCCGGCCGGCGCCGGGTGCTCCTCGCCTTCTATCCGCAGCACCGCGTCGCCTTCGAGGATCACGTAGAGCTCGACCTGGCCGCTCTCGGCCTCGTTGTGCTCGGGGAGCTCGCCGCCGGGGCCGATTTCGACCAGGTTGAAGCCGAAGCACGAAGTGCCGAGCGCTTTGCGAGCGAGCTTCCAGGTCGCCTCGCCGGAGCCCTCCATCGACTCGAACTCGTCCCGGTGCTTGATCGTGTAATCGGCCACTCGGTGCGACCATACATCCGCCCAGCCCCGAATGGAAGGAGAGACGTGAGCGGTAACCCGAAGGACTCCGAGGCGGCTCTGCGGGAGACGATCGACCGCTACAACGAGGCCTGGAACGCCCACGACCTCGACGCGATCATGGCGATGCACGCGCCCGACATGGTCTTCGAGAACCACACCGCCGGCGAGTCGGCGGTCGGCGAGGAGGCCCGTGCCCACATCGGCTCGATCTTCGCCACCTGGCCCGACATCCAGTTCACCACCCGCCGCCTCTACGTCCGCGCGGGACTGGTGGTGCAGGAATGGACCGCCACCGCGACCCACGCCAACACGATGCGCCGCGGCGACCTCGTCGCCGAGCCGACCGGCAACCGGGTCGAGTGGGAGGGCATCGACTCGATCCCCTTCGAGGACGGCCTCATCAAGCGCAAGGACGTCTACTCCGACAGCGTCTCGATCCTGCGGCAGGTGGGCCTGCTCGATATCTAAGGCAAGTCTGCTGCTACTTCTTGCAGCTGGTGGCTATCCGCTTGTTCGTTTCCTCGGTCTTCTGGTTGTGGGCGACCATCTTCACGGTGGCGAGGTTCGGCACCTTGCAGAGGTTTGCCGAGTTGACGAAGACGCCTTTTTTGCCGCCCTTGAAGGAGAAGATCGCCTTGGTGATCGGGGCGTCTGGCAAGTTGTTGAAGCGCGTCCTGACCCTTGAGGATTCCGATCCTTTGCGGGTCACCGCGTCGACGAAGCCGACCGCGACCACGTCGACTCTGCCGTGCAGGTCGACGACGACGTCGGGCAGGTCTCTTTCGCCGCCGTTGGCGCGGAAGTAGACCTTGCCTTCGAGCGGGTTCTCAAGCAGCGGCGTGAAGACCCTGGCGGTGCCGAGCACCGAGGCGGGCGGGCAATTGCCGGCGGCGAACTGGGGCCTGGTGCAGGGATTGGCGATGTGGTTTTGGTCGATGAAGGTGGTGGGTGGGAGGATCACCACGGTCCTTTTGTTGTTGGCCTGCCCGGAGGGCTGGGTGAGCACCGCCTTGAAGGCCGGGTGGCCGCTGCGGCGGACCGCGCCTTTCATCGAGAGCGCGAGCTTGGGGGTGTAGTCGAGGGCCCCGCAGCCGCCGACCTGGAAGCGGTTGGTCAGCGGGGCGATGGCGCCGGTGGTGGAGATCGCTTCGCCTGAGACCGCCTTTGCTTCACACGAGGTCGGGTTCAAGACGTAGCCGGCGCGGTCGATCCTGACGTTGATCTGGCGGATGTCGAGCGGGATCCCCTGCAGGATCGTCGGCAGCGGGTCGCTTTTCACCGTGCCCTGGCCGGTTTCGGGGTTGACGTAGAGGGCAGCGCGGGCGACCACGGTGCCGACGTCGAAGGGACCGGTCACCCCGGGGGTGATGATCGCGAGGCTGAAGGGGGCGCCTTTGTAGGGGCCTGAGAGGTAGACGTTTCCTTGCACGAAGATCGGGTTGCCTGAGCCCGCACCGACGTTGACGGTGCCGAGCTGGGAGGCAGCGGGACAGGAGGGGCTCGCCTTCTCTAGGGCGCCCTGGCCGGGGTTGCCTCGGGCGGCGGCGGAGGCGATCTGGGCCTCAGAGCATTCCGCCACCCCTCTGAAGTTGGCGGTGACGCCGGGGGGCAGGGTGGTGTTCAGGGCGGCGAAGCGCTGGGAGCCGTTTTGGCGGGTGAGCTTCAGCACGAAGGGGGAGTAGGCGCCGCCTATGGGCATCACCGTCCCCGCTTCAAAGCCGGGGGAGTGGGGCATCTGGGATTCGGTGCCCGCGCAGGCGCCGGCCGGGCTCGAGTTGATCGCGAA
Source organism: uncultured Actinomycetes bacterium (assembly GCA_963832155.1). Taxonomy (GTDB): domain Bacteria; phylum Actinomycetota; class Thermoleophilia; order Solirubrobacterales; family 70-9; genus VAYN01. The sequence goes on along the minus strand of CAWHTB010000002.1, from coordinate 1,245,718 downwards.
GGGGTCGGCGAGGAAGGCCTTGGGCCCTTCGGGGAAGGTCCAGGGGGTGAGCTCCGCGGTGGTGGTGAAGCCGCCGCAGGTGGGCGGGGTGGTGAGCGGCGCCCGGGGGCCGCCGGAGAACTCGAAGTCGAAGTCTTCGAAGGGCAGCTGGGGGTTGTTCTCAAAGGCCGTCCGCAGCTGCCCGGTGAGGGGGTTCGGTTCGACCTTGCCGGCGAGCTTGACCACGATCCCGGTCTGGGGATCGTTGACGGCGACGTAGAGGGCGATCAGCGAGCCGAAGGGGTTGGCGCCCTGGCTTGCCAGGTAGACCGTCCCTTGGATCGGGTGATCGACCAGGGGCGAGCTGACTTTCACCGTCCCCACCTTGGAGGCCGCGGGGCACTTCGCCGGTTCTGATTGCGCCGGCTCCCCGGAGCCCGGCAGGTTGATTCCTTCCGGGCCGGTGAGCGGGCAGCCCACCCGCCCGTCGGCGGCCGAGGGGTTGATCGCGAGGCCCTGAGGCAGGGTGACCACGGTCTCCTTCAGGTGGGCGGTGGCGAGCAGCGGTTCGGGCCCGGGCACCCCCGGCCCGCGCCCCTCTTTCAGCGGGGTGACGAGGGCATCGCCTTCGCCGGAGAAGAGGGCTTCGATCAGCGGCACGTCCTGGTTGGAGAGGGCTTCGACGAAGGTGACCCGGTAAAAGCCGCCTGCGTCGCTGACCAGCACGTTGCCGGCGCCGATCGTGCCGAGGCCCTGCAGGGCGGCTTGGATCTCGGCCGCGTTCGCATCGAAGGCGATGCCCGAGGTGATCGGCACTTCGGTGGCGCTGGCGCCGGCCTGCACCGGGGCCGAGAGGGTCAGTTTTCCTTCAACTGCGTCGACGGCGGTGATCGTGGTCCCCGCGGGAATGCCGGCGCCGGCGATCGCCTGACCGGCGGCAAAGGGAGGGGCGCCGCTGGAAGTGAGCGCCACCGCGGTCCCCGCGGCGCTAGCGGGTGCTGAGAGGGTCAGGCTCGTCTCCGAGGCGGCGACGATCGTCGTCCCGGGCGCGATGCCCGCACCGGCGATCCGCTGGCCGGCGATGAATTTGCCGTCGGTGGTGTTGAGGCCGGTTACGGTCGAAACGCCTTCGTTGAGATTGCCGGTGCCCCTGGCGGCGATCAGGCCGCTGATCACGTTGGAGCCTTCGGTCAGGTCACCGAGCCCACTGCCTCCGGTGCTCTGGCCTTCGAAGGCGAGGGTGAAGCTGCCGCTGAGGGGGTTGATCACTTCCAGGCGCTGCACCTCGTCGCGGGGCTCGAGGTCCACTTCGGTCACCGACTCGTTTTGGGGGATGTGGAGGTTGACGTTCAGGCCGGTGGGGGAATCGGAGAGCGAGGTTTCGGGCCTCAGGGTGATCGAGGGATCAAACGGCGGCTCGTCGCAGTCGGTGAGCCCGCGCGGGGTGCCGCCGGGGCCGAGCGATTCGGAGCTTGCCGAGGAGGTGGCTTCCGGTTCCTGCACCGACTTGACGCTGAGCGTCCAGGTGAGCGGGGGCCCGCAGGAGGTCGGCAGGCTGAGGAAGGGGTCTTTGGGAGCATCGCTCGTGCAGCCTCTGACGAGTGCCCCGTCCACTATGCAGGCGCGGTCGGGGTCGTGGGAGGGTGCTGCCGGCACTCCCCAGATAGTCGCCTCCACCGCCTGCAGCCCGACGCTGGTCGGGATCGTGAAGTCTGAGATCCTCGCCCCGTAGTCTGAGCTGCGAAGCGAGGCTTCGTTGAACACGTTGAAGCCCGCGATGCTGAACCCGAAGCTCGCCGGCACCCCCTCGCGCGGGATCAGGTTGTAGATCGGGCTGACCACGGTTTGCCCGGGCAGCCCGACTTCGCGGATCCGGGCGACGCCGATCTGGGTGGCGCCCGAGCAGTTCGTTGAGACCCCCTCGAATTCCGCGCCCGAGCAGGGCGGCACCACCAGCGGGTTGCCGACCATCCCCGGCGGCAGGTCGATCACCAACTCGCGCAGCGTCCCTTCCGGGACTTCATCTGCGTCCAGGTTCATCTCGAAGTTGAGCTGGAATTCGTAAGGGTGAGCGCCCGCCCGCAGCTCGGACTCTCCGTTTTCCTTGAACGCCCCCGCACTCCAGCTTTTGATCCCGAAGTCCGCCTGGGCCGGGGCGGCGAGGGCCAGGAGCGCGGCAAGGGCCGCGGCAAAGGCGAGGCTGCGCTTGGCGGCCCTCATCGCGAGCCCCTGCGGTTGTCGGCGGCCTTCTTTTTCTTCTTTGGCTTCTTCTTCACGCACTTGCCCTGCTTCTTCACGAAGCCCGGCTTGCAGCGCTTGGGCTTGGGGTTGCCGGGGCCGGTCACTTCGTTGCTGGCGGCGCTGGGCTGGGCGGGCGGGCTCGCGATCGGCCCTGCGCACGCTTCCGGGCTGCAGGGAGCGGGAGCCGCTTCTTCAAAGCCGCCGCCGACGCGGGCGTCATAGAGGTCCAGCTGGTCGTTTTTGTCGCGAGGCAGTAACTTCTCGCGGGTGATGAAGAAGGCGTCATTCCCGCTATCGGAGGAGTCCACGAACATCGAGTCGTTGGGGCTCTGGCCGCTTGAGATCAGAGAGACGCAGCCCTGCGCTCGTTTGCAGCTCCCGACCCCATTTGGCTCCCACTCATAGACGTCCTGGGTACTGGCGTTGACGTCGCGCGGGACCAAGGCGTCGAGGCTTTCGAAGAACAGGCGCCCGTTGCCCTCCCGGCTCAGGTTGCCCGGTTGGCGGAAGGGGCGGTCCGGCAAGATCAGGCTGAGGTTGGAAGACCCCAGCGGCTGCTCGCCGCTGGGGTTGCACGAGGCGCAGGTAAGGCTTTCTGAGTCAGCCGCGTAGATGAACACCTCCCGGCAGGCCGGCGTCTGGCTGCTGCGGCATTTGCCGCCGCCGCTACGCGTGTTGTCGTAGCCGGTCAGCGATGCCAGCGACATGAACGCCAGATGGCCGCCGTCACGGGTGACCTGGGCGGTGCGCTGCGAGGGCGAGGCATTCCACGCTCCGTAGCTGGGAGCACCGATCCCGTTGTCACCGGGGAGGAGGCCGCCGATGAAGTCGAGCTCCCCTTCGTCGAAGGCGTAGAGGTTGAGCTCGTCTTCTTCCGCGTGTTCGCCGTTCTCGTTCTCTTCGCTTTCTGCGGTCAGCACCGCGGTGTCGACGAAGTAGATCCGCGAGAGGTCCTCGGAGGTACCGAGGATCCCTTCAAAGCCGCCTTTGGTCTCGGTCAGGTCGACGCTTTCCACATAAGCGTTGCCATTCAGCTCATAGACCTTGCCGTCTGAGAGCAGTACCGTCGAGCCATCTGGTGATGCGGTCTGAAAGCAGGCCCGTTCGTCTCTCGGCACGATTTCTTTGCAGCTCCCCGGTCCGGGGATCTCAAGCGTCTCTTTGCCGTCGACACGGACGTAGACCTGACCGGTTTGTTCAGAGCTCCAGAAGATCCGGCTGCCGTCGTCGGAGATCGCGTTGTCGATGTTAGTGGGGAACTGGGTCTGGGGAATGCCAAACACAAGCAGCCGCCCCGAGCCGATCGTCGCCCTTGCTGCGGCGGCGCTGTTGTTCGGCAGCACGTTAATCAGCCGAAGCTCGCCAGCCTCCCACTCATACAGGTTGCAGTTCGCCCCCGGCAGGCCGCATTCTTTGCCCGCTTCCACTTCCGGAGCCGCCGGCGCCGTCGGCACCAGGCCGGTCAGCGCGTCGTTGGCTTCGAAGGCGACGTTCTCGAAGGCGGGCGCTAAGGCCGACCCCACGTTGGCGCCTCCGAAGCTGACTCGAAAATTGCCCGGGTCGCGGTTGGGCGGTTCCGTGGTGATCAGCGGCTCAAACACACCGCGTTGACGCAAGTAGAGGTTAGGAAAGCCTCCGCCTTCCCCGCCCCGGATCGGCGCCAGCGGGGAGAGCGGCGGGTTGGCTTGGGAGAGCACGCCGCGGGTAAGGTCGGCCGAGAAGGCCACATAGCGCCCCGTCGTCGTTGGCAAGCTCAGGCTCTGCGTCCCCCATCCGCTCGAGCTGCGCGGCGCCAGGTACTCGTTCGGGCCCGAGGCCAGGCCGGAGGTGAAGGGCTGGCCCAGGTAGAGCACCGATGAGCCGTCGGGGTTGCTTTGCATCGGCATGATCGGCTCGTTGCCCCCCGGCAGGCAGTCGCTGCAGCTACCCCCCAGCCGCCCCACGGGTTCCGGCGGGATCACCTCGCCCACCTTCTCCGGCGGGGAGACCATCTCATAGGCCCGCCTGTCGGGAAGGCTGACCGGCGCCAGGATGTTGAAGAAGAGCGTCTCGCCCGCCTTTGAGCCGTCTTCGTTGCTTGCCACCAAGCGGAAGCGGTAGGTGCCTTCCGCCAGGCCACTGTCTTCCCCGCTCACCGCTTCGTTCGCTTTGCCGGTAAACGGCCCCGCCGGGGAGCAGGGCACCACGGTGGCGCCGTTGAAGCCTTCGGCGCTCACCTCTACATATTCGAAGGCGCAGGTGGTTTCCGGTCCTTCGTTTGCGTTGACGACCCCGCGCATCGTCACCGCGTCGCCGATCACCGAGGCGCTTTCGGTGATCGCCGCCGGCAGCTCGACCGCTTTGCCCCAAACTTCGATGTTGGGGTTGCCTTTTCGCGAGACGTAGATCCTGCCGGTGGCTGCGTCGACGGCGACGCCCTGCACTCTTTCTCCCCCGGGTGCGATCGGCACCCCCGGGATCGCTTCGGTTGGGCCCGAGACGTCGTATTCCTTCACTTCCCTGCCCGAGGCGGTGTAGAGGATGCCGGTTGACGGGTCCACCGCCGCGCTCGCCGTCGGACCGGCGTCTACTTCGTATTTTTCGGCACCCGTGCTGCTGTCGAGCTTCGATATTTTTCCCTCGAGCTGAGCGGGAAAGATGAAGCCCTCCACTGGCCCGGCCCCTGCCGCGATGTTGCAGTTCAGCGCGAAGGGGAAGTTGGCGACGTTGTCGCTGTTGACCGGCGGGTTGGCTGCGGGTTCGTACTTGTGGACGCCCGTGAAGATCTCGCCGACGTACACGTTGCCCGAAGGGTCCACCGCGACCCCGCAGGGGATTGCGAAGGTTTTGGCGATGCCGTCGTTGTATTCGGTCAGCTGGCCCAGAGGGTTGCCGTCTTCGTCCAAGATGTCGATTGCGTTTTCGCCCCGCGTGGCGACGTAGATGTTGCCGTCGGCGGGATCGAATTCTTCACAGCTCGGAGTAGTCAGTTCGGTGAGTGGCGGTTCGTGAAGCGCGCAAGAGCTGTCGATCGCGACCTGCGCTTCTCCCGGGTCCTGTTCGGTCCCTGGACCGAAGTCGAAGCCGCCGATCACGTTACTGCCCAGGGCGGAGAAGTTGGAGCGCGTACCGTCAGAGTGCCACCGGCTGAGCGTTCCCGCGTCCCTGTCGAGCACCAGCAGATCGCCGCTCGCCTGATCGACCGCCATCCCCTGCGCCTCTTCGAAGGAGGGTTCGTTGGCGCTCCCGAAGGTTTCGATGAAGGGGTGTTCCAGCGCCGTCGCCGAGGACGGAATCAAGAGTCCGACCTTCACGATCATCGCCAGAGCACAGATCAGCCACGTTATCGAACCCCCTTCCCAACGCCTGATCACTGAATGCGCTCCTCTGTTGCTTGAGAATCCAATTCACGCTACCCGATGGCGTTTCTAACTGATACTACTGCGTTCTTAGATGCTGGCAAACCCCAGAATTTGGTATGCGCAGGAACACACCGGGCCGGCGTGCTGCTCCGACCCGGTGTGAGCTACTGCTTCTAGTGGCTACCGTTTCGACAACCCGTACGTCGCTATGTCGTTGTTGTCAGAGCGATCGGTCCACCGCTAGGCATTTGCGGTGTGACGATCGTGGAGAATTCCGCGGCGTTGGGGCCGAGTTTCAGTGTCTGCATTTTAAATTTCGGCGTGAACACGAGTGTCGCACCGGTCTCTTTGCCGTTCTGCGCTGATTCTGTGGTCGGTCCGTTTGTACCTACTACCCTTCCTTTGACTACGAATTTTTTTTCGTGCAGGCTGCATTTTTCCAGGCCTAGATTTGTGAACTGAACGGTCGCAAATTCTTCTTCTGGCCCCTCACCGACGAACTCAATGCCCATCGCGTTTGGTTCACCTTTGGGTCCTTCGAATTTGTCGGCGCCGTGAACCAAGGCTTTGGACACGATCGGCTCAGTAACGTCGCATTTGAGTAGTTCTTTGACTTCGCAGTCGGTAAATTCGGTTTCGATTGTGCCTTCGAATGTATGTTCGGTTGCTTTAGGTTCGGCGTTGCGAATCCATGAGTTTTTCGTATTGTTTTTGACAACGTTGCACTGAATATCAACTTTGGCCAAGCCGATCGTGCCTTTGAGTGTCGCCACCTCTTTGTCTTTTGTTGAGTTTGTGACTTTCTCGTTAGTCCCGTCGATAGTTGTTGTTTCGCCAATTTTGATCAATGAGTGGGTCCATTCACCTTCTTTTTTGGGATGTGTTTTGTCACAGTGTTCGTCTTCGAAGTGCCCCGTTTTGACAGGGTTTGCTTTCACGCATGTGTGCGCTGTTGTGTTGGTCGATGGCGGTACTACCATCGCCGAAGCGCTCTGTGCTGCGAAAGCGCAGAACAAAAGTGCGCTCAGCAGCGAGAGGCCGATAACGGCTCTGCGTCCGATCATTTTGATGACTCTCCTTGTGTAGTAGCGCCGGACCCGCCCGTGATACGTCGGTTGACGTACTGTGTCCGGCCATCGCATGGCGGGGGTCTCGTAGGTCCCCGTCGCCCACTAGAGTGCCACCGAGAAAACATATGGTCAAGATTTTTGTGCCAATGTTTTCTAACTCCGACACGGGAGTTCACTGAACATGACAGTTCGTTAATGGCCATGGCTACGCCACCAGCGCATGGTGCCATTTCATCGGCGACTTTAGCCCGAGCTGGGGCCATGCCGGGCGGATCAAGCAAACGTACCTTCGTGAGAGCCCGGGTACTTGGGAACCGTCTGAGGGGAGGGGGTATCCCCATCCCCCTACCGCGCTATTTCGGCTCGTCCGAGGTGGACTCGATTTCCTGGGCGAGCTCCTCGAGCTCCTCCGCGAAGGAGAGGCCGCGGTCGGGTCGCTGCGACCAGCGCCGTTCGGGCCTCGGAGCTCGGAGCGATCATCCAGGTCTCCAACGAGACCACGATCAAAGGCGACAGCAACGCCAGCGTCAGCGTCGCCTGCCCGGCCGGCACCACCGTGATCAGCGGCGGCTCCCGCGGCGGCTTCTACCAGGTCGCCACCTCCGGCTCCTTACCGCAGCGGCAACGGCTGGCACGTCGACGCCCGCCAACAACGACACCACGCTGACCGCCTACGCCTACTGCCCTCACCGGCGGCACCAGCAACTAGCAAGTGAAGTGAGATGGCCGGGTCGGGGCTTGCCCCGACCCGGCCTACTTCGTGCAGCTGGTGGCTATCCGCTTCTCGGTTCCTCGGTCTTCTGGTTGTGGGCGACCGAGGCAGTGTGTTGGTGCTGCTGGCCCCTCTAGGCCTAGCCCGGGCCGACGATCGCCGCAACAACGAGGCTGCCGCTGAGGGCGACGAAGGAGACGACCGCGAGGGCGCGGTACCAGAGCCGCGCCTGCAGCTCGGGGTCGAAGGCGAGCGGGACGAAGAGGAAGGGGTTGACGGCGGTGCCGAAGACGAGCGCGATGGCGACGCCGGTCGGCAGGTCGGGGACCGCGAGGCCGACGCCGATCAGGATCAGGCCCATCATCACGTAGTCGAGGTGGACCTGGCGGACGCGGTGGGGCGCGACCACGCCGATCCGTTTCAGCCAGTCCGGCTTCTCGTCGCGGATCACCATGCCCCACCCGAGCAAGCCGCCGAGGGCCAGCTCCACCAGGCCGACATGGACGACCCAGTCCATCTCAGAGTTCCGGGACGTCGGCGCCGAGGGGGGTGAAGGGAAGGCGGCGGACCTCCGCCCAGCCGTCGCAGCGCTCCTCCAGGGCCGGGACCACGGTGCCGGCATCCTGCCAAGTGGTCCAGACGAGCACGGTCGGGCCGGCGCCCGAGATCGTCGCCCCGAGCGCGCCCAGCTCCGTCGCCGAGTCGACGATCTCCATCGAGCGCGGGTAGAGGTCGCGCCGGCGGGACTGGTGGATCCGGTCGTCGAGGCCGCGGGCGACGAGGTCGAGGTCGGCGCTGCGCAGGCCCAGCACGAGCAGCGCCGCCGAGGCGGTGTTGGCGACCGCGTCGGCCAGCGGGACCTCGGCGGGGATCGCCTCACGGGCCCGCTTGGTGGAGACCTTCTCGGGCGGGATCACGGCGATCCCCTCGAGGCCCTCGGGCGGATCGAAACGGGCCGCCATCGGGGCGCCGTCCCAGCCGGCGCCGCAGACGACGAAGCCGCCGTAGATCGAGGCGGCGACGTTGTCGGGATGCCCCTCGATCTCGGTCGCCAGCGCCAGCAGCTCCTCCCGCGAGAGGGCGAGCTCGAAGAGGTGGTCGGCGGCGAAGAGCCCGGCGACGATCGCCGCCGCGCTGGAGCCCAGACCGCGCGCCAGCGGGATCTCGCTGCGCAGCCGGAAGGCGATCCCGTCGGCGGAGTGCAACCGCTCGAACGCCCGCACCAGGAGGTTCTCCCGCCCCGTCGAGACGTCGAGCCCACCCGGGTCAAGCGAGAACTCACCCGTCTCCTCGACCTCCAGCTCCAGGTGCAATGACACCGCCGCCGCCATCGTGTCGTAGCCCGGGCCGAGGTTGGCCGAGGAGCCCGGGACGCGGACCAGGCGGTGCCGGGCGGTCAATCGAAGACCGCCCGCTCGACCGCGCTGAGGTCGTTGTCGCAGCTGACCACCGCGGGGGCCTTGCCGAGCGCCGTGTCGGGGTCCTTGAGGCCGTGGCCGGTGAGGACACAGACGACCGACTCCGGGGGCGCTCCCTCCTCGCCGGTCGGCATCCCGTGGGCGATCAGGCCGGCGACGGAGGCTGCCGAAGCGGGCTCGCAGAAGATCCCCTCGTTGGCGGCGAGCCAGCGGTAGGCGTCGAGGATCTGGTCGTCGGAGACGGCGGCGACGCGGCCGCGGGAGGCGGTGAAGGCGGCCATCGCCTCCTCCCAACGGGCCGGATTACCGATCCGGATCGCCGAGGCGACCGTCTCGGGGTTGGCGACGGGGGAGCCGGTGACCAGCGGCGCGGCGCCCTCGGCCTGGAAGCCGTAGAGGTAGGGCGCAGCGCCGAGCTCCTGGAAGCCGCGCCAGTAGGCGGTCACGTTGCCGGCGTTGCCGACCGGGATCGCCAGCGCTCCCGGTGCCTCGCCCAACTCCTCGACGACCTCGAAGGCGGCGGTCTTCTGGCCTTCGATCCGATGCGGGTTGACCGAGTTGACGAGTTCGATCGGGTGCTTCTGGGCCAGCTCGCGGACGATCCGCAGGGCGTCGTCGAAGTTCCCCTGCAGGGCGATCACCCGCGCCCCGTGCATCAGCGCCTGGGCCAGCTTGCCGATCGCGATCTTGCCCTCGGGCACTATCACCGCGCCGCGCAGCCCCGCCCGGGCGGCGTAGGCGGCGGCGCTGGCGGCGGTGTTGCCGGTCGAGGCGCAGATCACCGCCTCCGCCCCGCGCCCCTTCGCCCGCGAGACCGCCACCGTCATCCCTCGGTCCTTGAACGACCCGGTCGGGTTGGCGCCCTCGAACTTGAGGTAGGCGCGGGCCTCAATCCGCTCGGAGAGCCGCGGCGCCTCGATCAACGGGGTCGAGCCCTCGTTCAGGGTCACCACCGGATCGCCGGGCTCGAGCGAAAGCCGATCGCGATAGCGCGCGATCAGCGGCGCTGACACTAGAACTCCTCCTCGATCACGTGGATGGACCGCGGCGAGGAGCGCAGGTCATCGAGCGCCTCCAGCGCTTCCACCGCCTCGGCGAAGCGGGACTCGAGGCACTCGTGGACGACCATCACCAGGCGCGCGTCCTCGCCGGCGCCGCGCTGGACGACGCTCTTCACCGAGACGTCGTGGTCGCCGAGCACGGTCGCGATCCGCGCCAGCACGCCCGGCCGGTCGGCGACCTCGAGATAGAGATAGAAGGAGGAGGTGACGTCGGGGATGACAGGCAGCTCGACCCGGGTCTCGTGGACGGGGGCATCGCCGGCGAGGATCGAGACGACGTCGCCGAGCACTGCCGAGGCCGTCTGCAGGCCGCCGGCACCAGGCCCGGACATAGTCACCTCGGTGATCGCCGGCGCCTCGACCATGACCGCGTTGAACGGGCCTTCGATCGGCGCCAGCGGGTGGCCGCGATAGAGGAAGCAGGGGAAGACCCGGACGCTGATCCCGCCGTTGCGCAGTTCCGCCACCCCGAGCAGCTTCAGCGAGAGGCCGAGCTCCTTGGCGTAGGCGAGGTCATCGGGCTGGATCGCCTCGATGCCCTCGTAGGAGACCTCCGAGAGGGTGACCGGCGTGTGGAAGGCGAGCCGGGCGAGGATCGCCATCTTCGCCGCCGCGTCGGCGCCGCTGACGTCGTCGGTCGGGTCGGCCTCGGCGTAGCCGAGCTCCTGCGCCTGGGCGAGCACGTCGCCGTACCCCGCACCCGTTGCAGCCATCTCGCTGAGGATGAAGTTGGTGGTGCCGTTGACGATCCCGAACACCTTCGAGATCTCGGTGACGCCGAAGCTCTCCTGGATCGCCCGGACGATCGGGATCACCCCGGCGACCGCGGCCTCGAAGCGCAGCTGCACGCCGGCCTCGCGGGCGATCCCGAAGAGCTCGTCGCCGTGCTGGGCGAGCAGCTGCTTGTTGGCGGTGACCACCGGGCGACCGGCGCGGAGCGCGTCGGACACGTACTGGCGGGCGGGGTCTGTACCGCCGATCAGCTCGACGATCACGTCGGAGCTCTCGAGGATCGCGCTGAAGTCCCCCTCGCTGCGGGTGAGCACGCCGGAGACCTCGGGCCGGCGACCGGTCGCCGCCTCGACCGCGTCGGCGCGCTCGGCGAGAAGGTCGAGGAAGGCGCCGCCGACGGTGCCCCGGCCGAGCACCCCGATCCGGATCGGTTTGGAAGGTTCAGACATCTCGGGAGGTCAAGTCCTCGTAGGTCTCGCGCCGCACGACCACCCGCGCCTCGCCGTCGCGGCAGAAGACGATCGGGGGACGCGGCACGCCGTTGTAGTTGCTCGCCATCGCAAACCCGTAGGCGCCGGTCGCCGGGGTGACGAGCACGTCGCCGACGGCCGGCGCGGGCAGCATCGCCTCTTTGACCAGGACGTCGCCGGACTCGCAGTGCATGCCGGCGACCGTCACCCGGGTCTCCGGCACCGCCGCGGCGCGGTCGGCGATCACGGCTTCGTAGCGGGAGTCGTAGAGCATCGGGCGCATGTTGTCGGACATGCCGCCGTCGACCGCAAGATAGGTGCGGACCCCGGGGATCTCCTTGATCGTGCCGACCCGGTAGGCAGTGATCCCGGCATTGGCGACCAGGGAGCGGCCGGGCTCGACTAGGATCCGGACACCCTCGCCGAACACCTCCGCGACCCCGCGGACCTTGACCTCGACGTAGGCGTCGATCGAGGGCGGTTCGTCCTCCGCCAAGTAGGCGACGCCGAGACCGCCGCCGACGTTGACGACGCGGCACCAATCCCCGGCCAGCTCGCCGAGCGCCCGGATCGCCAACGTGTAGGGCTCGAGCTCGAAGATCTGGGACCCGATGTGCGCGTGGAGACCGACCAGCTCGAGCTTCTCGGAGGAGAGCACCCGCTCGATCGCCGCCGCGGCGAGCCCGTCCTCCAGCCCGAAGCCGAACTTGGAGTCGAGCTGACCGGTCTGGACGTAGTCGTGGGTGGAGGGCTTGATCCCCGGGGTGACCCGGATCAGCACCCGCTGCGGTTCCTCCAGCAGCCGTTCGCAACGCTCGATCTCGTCGAAGGAGTCGAGGATCAGGTGGCCGACCCCGGCACGGGCCGCGAAGAGGATCTCCTCGTCGGTCTTGTTGTTGCCGTGCATGTGGATGCGGGCGGGGTCGAAGCCGGCGCGCAGCGCCATGTGCAGCTCTCCGCCCGAGGCGACGTCCACCGACAGCCCCTCCTCGGCGAGCAGCCGGTAGGCGGCGGTGCAGGGCATCGCCTTGCTGGCGAAGAGGACCTCGTAATTGGCGCCGCGGCGCTCGAAGGCGTCGCGGTAGGCGCGGGCGCGGGCACGGATGTCGTCCTCGGCGTAGAGGTAAGCGGGGGTGCCCAGCTCGGCGGCCAGCTCGACCACGTCGCATCCGGCCACCTCAAGATGGCCGCGCTCGTTTACGCGGCTCCCCTGCGGGAAGACCGCCGACCCCTCGATCGGATCGCCGCTCGCGACCGATCCCGCATGTGCTCGCTCCGCCATCGGACCGGCATTCTGACGGTTAAGGGGAGGGGAGCCCGGTCAGCGTTTGGGGCTAAGCAAGCCGCCAACCGCGCCGGCAGCTCCGTCGACGACTTTTCCGACCGTCGATTCCGGCCCGAGGACGCCGTCCACCACTTCTTCGGTGAGCCCCGTCACGCCGGCTTTTTCGAGGGCGCCGCCGGTGACCGTCTGGTCTACCTGGTTGACCGTTTCGTTGACGGTGTTGGTCACGTTCCCCGAAGGCGAGGAGCCCGATCCCGCGCCGGCGCCGGCGCCGCCACTGCCACCCCCACCGCCGCTTGCTTTCCCCCCACCCGCGCCGTCGGCACCGCCACCGTTGCCGGCGGCCTGCGCGGCGGGTGAACCGGCGGCGCCGTCGGGTGCGGCGCCCGAGCCGGTTTCGCCGGCGGGTGCACCGCCACCTGGCTGGAAGCTCCTGTCACCGGCCGCGCCCGTGGAGACGGCGTTCGATCCCGGCCGGTTCTCATCGGCCGTAACGTTGGCGACAGACCCGGAGTCGGCGGCACCGGTGGCTTTTCCTTTCGCCGCGGTCCCGGCGGCGGTGGCCGGCTCGGCGGCTTGGCCGGGAGCCACAGAAGCGCTGCCGCCTCCGCCGCCGAAGCCGGTGATCGGCCAGGCCTCGAAGACCTGCACGGAGACGAGCACGACGAACACGGCGATGGCGGCTGCGATCAGCGTCGCTCCGGACATCGCGCTCACCAGATAGGTGTGCGCCTGACGAACCATGGGGGACTTACTTAAAACAGGTTACTTGAATTATTAAAGATAGCCCATTGGATCGGTTACCACGCCGTTTATCCGCACCTCGAAATGCAGATGGGGCCCGAGGCAGTAACCGGTGCACCCCGTGTACCCGATGATCGCCCCCTGACTCACCGCCTGGCCGGCCGAGACCGCGAAGGAGGTCTGGTGGGCGTAGCAGCTGGAAAGCCCACCACCGTGGTCGATGCAGGTGAAGTTGCCGTAACCGCCACTGGAGGACTCCGGTTCGGTGAAGACCACGTTGCCGGTCGCGGCGGCGCGGATCGGCGTCCCTTCCCCGACCGCGATGTCGATACCGGGGTGGTTCTCGTAGCTGCCGTTGAGATCGCGCGGCCCGAAGCCGGAGACGACCGGGCCGTCGACCGGCCAGATCATGCCCCCGCTGCCGCCTTTGATCGGGCCCGCCGGCAACGGCACGAAGCCGGTGCCGTAAAGCTGGGCGGCGAGCTTGCCCTGGAGGGCCGCCACGTGACCGTGCAGCTCTTCTTCCTGCTCGCTGATCCGATCGAGTGCCGATTCACGCTGGGCGCGGGCGCCGCGAAGTGCCCCTTCGCGCTCTTGCAGCGCCGACCGGGCGCTGACCAGCGCGTCCTTTTCGGAGGCGATCGCGTCGCGCGCCGTTTCGATCGTCTCCTTCGCGTCGCGGAGCCGCAGGAAGACCCGCTTCACCTCGTCGCGCAGGTCCCGCACCCTGCCGACGATCGCCTCGTCCATCCCGTGCAGCCGGTCGAGGTATTCGGCACGGGCGTTGAGGTCTTCGATGCCGCTGGAGCCGACGATGACGCTGAGCAGGTCCGGGGTACCGGTCTGGTACATCGCCACCAGCCGCTCGCGCAGCGCGATCAGCGCTCGCTTCAGGTGCGCCCGCAGCTTCTCCAGCCGGCCGCGGGCGACGTCGAGCTGGGCGACGGCGCGGTCAAGCTCTGCTTGCTTGACGGCGAGCCGGGACCTCACCTCCGCCTCGCGGTTGCGGATCTCGGCCACCTCGGTGGTGAGGCGGTCGATCCGGTCGCCGTAGCGGGAGATCGTCGTCGTCAGCACCCCTTTGCGTTCCTGGACCTCGCTCAGCTGCGACCGTTTGGCCTCCAGCTTGGATTCGAGGCTGGCGGAGCTCGCCGACGGGCCGGCGAGGAAAAGGGCGCAGACGGTGGCGACGGCGACGAGGGCCCCCGCCCCCACAGGACGATTCCTGAGGAGCATCGGTACGAGGCTAGCCAAGCCGCAATGCGGGCCAGGCGACCTGGGCGCCCCCTGCAACCCGCCTTGCGATCAGCCCTGCTCGGGGGCGTTCTCGACCCGCAGCAGGCCGCCTTCGGCCTCTTCCTCCATCTGCAGGGTCGTGTGCTCGATCCCGAACCGCTCCCTCAGGGTCAGCTCGAGCCGGCGGCGGACCAGGTCGCGGTCGCAGTCGCGGGCCACGACTACGTGGGCGGCGATTGCGGCGAACCCGGAGGTGACGGTCCAGACGTGCAGGTCGTGCACCGATTGCACACCCTCCTCCTCGCAGATTGTGGCACCGACCGCGTCGACCTCCACCCCCGCCGGGGCCGCCTCCATCAGCACCTCGAAGGGCTCCTTGATCAACCGCCAGGAGGAGGCCAGGACCAGGAGCGCGATCAAGAGGCCGACCACCGGGTCGACCACGTCGGACCCGCCGGCGAGGACGAAGGCCCCGGCCACCACCACGCCGAGTGATCCGAGCGCGTCGGCGACGCTGTGGCGCAGGACCCCCTCGAGGTTGATGTCGGCGCGCTCGCCGCCGGCGAGCACCACCGTCGCGGCGACGTTGCCGGCCAGCCCGAGGACGCCGAGCGCCAGCACCCCGGCGCCGTCGATCGCCGGCGGGTCGCCGAACCGGCCGATCGCAGCGGCGCCGACGGCGAGCCCGACCGCGACCAGGAGCAGCCCGTTGACCAGCGCCGCCAGCACCTCCGAGCGCTGGTAGCCGAAGGTGCGCTGCCCCGCCGCCGGCCTCGAGGCCAGCCGGGAGGCGATCAGCGCCAGCACCATCGCGCCAACATCGGAGAGCAGGTGGCCGGCGTCGGCGAGCACCGCCAGCGAACCGGTGAGCACGCCGCCCACCACCCCGATGACGACCATCGCCAGGTTGATCCCCAGCGCCAACCAGATCCGGCGACGGCTGTCGCCGCGCCTGGCGTCGAGCGAGTGAGTGTGGCCGTGCGGGCCGTGCACGACCCGGACCTTACGCCGCGACCGGCTCCTTCTTCGCGCTGTCCTCCATCGCCTTGGCCGCCACCTCGGCCCCGTACTGGAGCCGCTCGGCGTACTCGCGGGCCTGCATCCGGGAGATCACCATCCGCTGGATCTCCGCCGTGCCCTCGAACAGCTGGTAGATCTTGGCGTCGCGGAACCACTTCTCCAGCGGGCACTCGGTGCTCCAGGCGTAGGGGCCGACCAGATCCATCAAGGTCGCCGTCGCCCACATCGTCACGTCGCCGGCCTTGAGCTTCGACATCGAGCCCTGGCCGCCGGTCATCGGCACCCCGTTGCGACCCATCCAGGAGGCGCGCTGCACCAACAGCCTGGCCGCTTCGATCTCGGTCGCGACGTCGGCGAGGGTCTGCTGGATCCGTTGCGTTTTCAGCATCGGGACGCCGCCTTCGGAGCGGCTGTCGAGGTACTCGAGCGTCCACTCGTAGGCGGCCTGGGCGATGCCGAGGGCGGAGGCACCGACGATCGGCCGGGTCACCTCGAAGGTCGCCAGCGCGTCGGCCGAGCGCGACTTCTGCCCGGAGCGGGCGCGCTCCAGCTTCTTCTCCAGCTTCTCCTCGCCGCCGAGCAGGTTCTCGGCCGGGACGCGGCAGTCCTCGAGCACAACCTCGGCGGTGTGGGATGCGCGGATCCCGAGCTTGGTCTCCTTCTTGCCCTGGCTGAGGCCGGGCGTCCCCTTACCGACGATGAACGAGGCCTGTCCACGGGTTCCCAACTCCGGGTCGACGGTGGCGACGACGACGTGGACGTCGGCGATGCCGCCATTGGTGATGAATACCTTGGTCCCGTTGAGGATCCACTCGTCGCCGTCGCGCTTGGCGGTCGTCTTCAAGCTCTTGACGTCGGAGCCGGCCTGCGGCTCGGTGACCGCGTAAGCGCCCATCTTGATCTCATCGCCGGCGCCGAAGCACTCCGGGACCCAGTGGCCGATCTGCTCTGGCGTGCCGGAGGCTGCGATGCCGGCGGCGGCGAGTCCGGAGCCGGCAATCGCGAGGGCGGTGCCGGCGCAGCCCCAGTGCAGCTCTTCGGCCGAGATCACCGACATCTGGCCGTCGGCGTCGGTCGCCATCCGCTGCAGGGAATCGATCCCTTGGAGACCCTGGCGCCGTGCCTCCTTGATCACCTCCCACGGGGTGCTCTCCTCTTCGTCGTGCTTGCGGGCGGCGGGGCGAATCACCTCTGCGGAAAACTTCCGGCAGCGGGCTTTGAACTCGAGCTGCTCCTCGTTAAGTGCGAAATCCATTGCTTCCTTCCTCGGCGTGGACCGATTGACTGGTCAATCAGCCAGTCGCCGACACTTTACCTGACCGAACGGCCGAAGAAGCCCATGTACCGTTCCCGCGGTGCGGGCCGAGCGACCGATCAACGCCGAGGCGCCGGGAGGCGAACCGGCGCCCCAGCCCCTGCGCCGAGGCCGCCGGGCGTCCCTGCCGCTGATCCCGGCATTGCTGACCGGGGCGGTCCTGATCGCGATCGGCTTCGTCGTCGCCGCCGTGCTCGGCGGCAGCGGCAATCCCGCGGGCTCGAGCGTCGAGTCCCCTGCGCCGGCGCCCGCAGCGGCGCCCGAGGCGGACGCGCCGGACACCCCCGCATCCCAGACCGCCGAACAGCTCGGTTACCCCGCCTTCGCGACCGGCAACACCACCCGGGTCGGTGGCTCGGACCCCGCTGCCACCGCTGCAGCCGTGGCCCTGGCGGTCTTCCCCTCCACCACCCCCGCCCTGCGCCCCGCCGCAGTCACGCTGGTCGGCGAGGATGACTGGGCAGGAGCGATCGCAGCGTCGGTGTTGATGTCGGCGCCGGTCCGGGCCCCGGTCCTGGTCTCCGGGGAGGAGGAGATCCCGGATGCGACCGAGGAAGCGCTGGCGGCGCTGGACCCCGCCGGCAGTAAATCGACCGGCGGCAGCGCCGCGTTCGCGATCGGCGACGTCGCCGCCCCCCTCGGCGAGGTGACCCGGGTTCCCGCCGGCACTCCCGCAGCGGAGGCGGCCCAGATCGCCGGCCTCCGCGACCGCCTCTTCGGTGCGCCTCCCGACCACGTCGTGATCGCGCCCTCGGCCCATCCGCAGCTGGCGATGCCCGCCGCCGCCTGGGCCGCCCGCTCCGGCGATCCGGTCCTCTTCTCCGGCCCGAAGGTGCTGCCGCGGCCGACCGCGGCAGCGCTGAAACAGCACCCGAAAGTGCCGGTCTACGTGCTCGGTCCTTCCTTGGCGATCTCCTCCGACGTGGTCCGCGAAATCGCCAAGATCGGGCCCGAGGTGAAACGGGTCTCCGGCGAGGACCCGGTCGCCAATGCGGTCGCCTTCGCCCGCTACGCCGACGGCGGTTTCGGCTGGAACATCAACGACCCTGGCCACGGTTTCGTCCTCGCCCGCGAGGAGCGCCCCCTCGACGCCGCCGCCGCTTCGCCGCTCTCGGCCTCCGGGACCTGGGGTCCGCTGCTGCTCACCGACGACCCCGGTACCCTGCCGGCGGAGCTGCGCGACTACCTTCTCGACGTGAAGCCCGGCTACACCACCAACCCGACCCGCGCCTTCTACAACCACGTGTGGGTGATCGGAGACCAGGAGGCCATCGACGTGAACCAGCAGGCGGAAGTGAACCAGCTGGCCGAGCTGGCCAGGATCGGCGGCGAGAAGTGAGCGAGTCCGAGAACCCGACGCTGCTCGGCACCGACCACGCGGTCACGGTCGAGGACATCCGTGCCCTCGCCGGCCCCTCCACCCCCCACTTCGCGCTGCAGATCCGCAACCGGATCCGTCGCCTGATCGAGCCGCTGCCGGCAGACCACCCGGCGCGAATCGAAGGCGAACGGAAGATCGCCCGCCTGGAGGAGCTCGCCGAGCACAGCGGCGACCCGCGCGGCACCCTGGGGATCTCACATTGAAGAACCTCGCCCCCGAGGTCTGGCGGCTGAGGGAGTTCCCCGCCCCGACGATCAACGTCTACCTGGCGGAGGACGTGCTGATCGACGCCGGGCGGCGCTGGGACCGCCGGCGGATCTTCGCCGAGCTGGAGGGCCGGGAGATTTCGATGGTCGCGCTGACGCACGTCCACCCCGACCACCAGGGGGTCGCCAAGGACGTCTGCGAGGCCCGCAGGGTGCCCCTCGCCTGCCACGCCGACGACGTCGAGGCGATGGAAGGCAAGCGCCCGATCCAGGAGGCGGCGGCGACCAACCCGGTCAACCGGGTGATCAAGGCGATCTGGGAGGGGCCGCCCTTCAAGGTCGAGCGGGTGCTCCAGGAGGGAGACGAGGTCGCCGGGTTCCGGGTCCACCACGCCCCCGGCCACTCCCGCGGCGAGGTGATCTTCTTCCGCGAGTCCGACCGGGTGGCGATCTGCGGCGACGTGATCCGCAACATGAGCTACGCCACCGGCCTGCCCGGGATCAAGGAGCCACCGAAGATCTTCACCTACGACCCGGCCGAGAACCGCCGCTCGATCCGCAAGCTGGCCGAGCTGAACCCGACCCAGATCCTGCCCGGCCACGGCCCGCCGGTGACCGACATCGGCGCCTTCGAGCGCTTCGTCACCGCACTGCCCGAGTAGTCGCCGGCCACCTACGCCGCGACGGCGAAGAGGCGCCACTCGTCGGGCGCTCCCCTCAGGCGGTGGGATCCGCGTTCTTGGAACTCGATACCGGAGCCGACCACCAGCTCCCTCACCGTGCTTGAGACCAGCACCTCGCCCGGCTCCGCCAGAGCTCCGACCCGGGCGCCGATGTTGACCGCGATACCGCCGACGTCGGTCCCGATCGTCTCGATCTCGCCGGTGTGGACTCCCGCCCTCACCTCGATCCCGATTTCCCCAAGCTGGTCCCGAATCGCGCCGGCGCACCGGATCGCCCGGGCGGGGCCGTCGAAGGTGGCGAGGAAGCCATCGCCCATGGTCTTCACCTCGTGGCCGCGGTGCACGGCGAGCTGGCGACGGACGGTGGCATCGTGGCGCTCCAGCAGGTCGCGCCAGCGGCGGTCGCCGAGCCTGGAGGCGGTTTCGGTAGAGCCGACGATGTCGGTGAAGAGGATCGTCGCCAACGACCGGTCGCCGTCGTGGGCGCCGCGACTGCCGACCAGGAACTCCTCGACCTCGTCAAGCAGAGCCGCCTGGTCGCCGGCGGTGAGCAGGTGATCGCGCCCCTCGAGCTCGACGTAGCGGGCGCCCTGGATCCGCTCGGCCAGGTAGCGCCCCTGGCGAGCGGGCACCAGGCGATCGCGGTGACGGTGGAGGACGAGGACCGGGACGTCGATCGCGGGCAGGGCGGCGCGGACGTCGATCTCCCGGTAGAGATCGAGCAGCTCGAGCGCGCCGGAAGGGCTCGTGCCCTGGCGCAGCAGGCGCGCCCACCACTGTTCGAACTCCTGGTTACCCGCTTCGCTGGGCGCCCAGAAGTCGACCCCGACCGGCCCGCCCCACTGGTCCCGCACAACCTTCACCCAGGCGTCGAACGCCTCCTCAGGAGCTCCCTGGGGAAAGTCGGGTGCGGCCAGGATCCTTGCGTAGGTGCCATAGAGGACCAGCGAGGAGACGCGGCCGGGGTGGCTCGCCGCGAACAGCATCGACATCGGTCCGCCCTCGGAGACCCCGAAGATCGCCGCGCGCTCGCAGCCCGCCGCATCCATCACCGCCCGCAGGTCGTCCATCGACTCCTCCAGGGTCGGCGGGCGGCCGAGCCGGTCCGAGAGACCCTGCCCCCGCTTGTCGTAGACGACCAGCCTCGAGAAGGAGGCGAGACGGCGCAGGAAGCGCGCAAACGACGGCGCTTCCCAGATCAGCTCGACGCGGCAGACGAACCCCGGAACGAAGACCAGATTCAGCGGCCCTTCGCCGTGCACCTGGTAGGCGATGTTGGTGCCATCCGGTGATTGCGCGTAGTGCGTCGGGGTACTCATTCGCCCTAACCGACTGTAGCGCTGGAGGTGCCCCAGGCCGCGGAACTTCCCTGCATCCGGCGGGTTACCTAATTTCAGCTACTTCGAATGCCCGAACCGAAGGGAGTCAAGATGAGCACGCTCAGAAGAGGACGCCCGTCGCCGGCGATGGTCGTCGCCGTCATTGCCCTGGTCACCGCCCTCGCCGGGACCGCCTACGCCGCCCAGACGATCAACGGCGGCGCGATCAAGAAGCAGACGATCGGGGGAGGCAAGCTGAAGAAAAAGACCCTCACCGGTTTCCAGATCAACACCAACAAGCTCGGCGTGGTGCCGTCGGCGGTGCGCGCCACCCACACCTACTGGGCCGTCGTCAACAACCCGGCGAGCCCCGGCAACGCGACGCTCGCTCGCTCCAGCACCGCGGGGATCACCGCCACCGAGGGCGGGGGCGCGATCACCGTTGCCTTCCCGCAGAACGTCACCGGCTGCGCCGAGGTCGCCGGCCGCAACAACGCCGGTACGACGGTACCCGCCGCGGGCTACGCGCAGACCAACACCTCCCCCGCGAACCCCAACGCGATCGAAGTTCGCACCAGGGACAAAGCCGGCGCCGACGAGGACGCCGACTTCCACCTGATCGTCATCTGCCCGTAGGTCACTCGATCCGGGCAGCTTGCATGTCCACCTTCTCGCCGCGGAACGGAACCCCCTCGGCGAGAAGGTGGGCCCGCTGCCGCGCGCCCTTGGCGAGCGAGCCGTCGGCGCGCACCACCCGCCACCAGGGCAGGTCGGGCTCGTCGGCGGCGAAGAGGACGCTGCCGGCGAAGCGCGGGGCGCCCGGAGAGACGTCGCCGTAGGTCCGCACGAAGCCGGGTGGGATTTCCCGCACTCGCTCGAGCACTTCGAGGAGGCCGGTGTCGCCCGCCTCCGTCAGGCGCCGGGCCCGAAGGAGTCGATGATGCGGTTCTGGTACTCGCTCAGCTCCTCCGGTGAGATGAAGTAGGTCGGCGGGGTGAGGAAGAGCCCGTCGGCGCGCTCGGCGGTCTGCTCGACCCTGGCGCGGACCTTGTCGAGCGGGCCGGCGGCGCAGTAGGCGTCGACCATCTCGTCGCTGATCGCCGCCGGGACCGCGGCGAGGTCGCCGCGCCGGAAGGCGTCACCGGCGGCGACCGCGTTGTCGGCGAAGCCGTGCAGCTCCCAGAGCGGCATGTAGGTCTTGACCGTTGCGTAGAAGGAGATCGTCCGCCGGGCCATCTCGATCGCCCGCCCCTCGTCGTCGTCGATCGCGCAACAGACCGTCGGCAGGTAGTCGAAGCTGGAGCGCTCGCGGCCGGAGCGCGCAAGGCCCTCCTCGAAGGCATTGACGACCACCTCGTCGATCCAGCGCAGGCTCTGGATCGGGTGCCCGATCAACCCGTCGGCGACGTCGCCGGCCATCCGCGCCATTCCCGCCTGGACCGCAGCCGTGTAGATCGGCACCGCCTCGCGCGGCGCCGGGTGCGGCCTGATCCAGCCCTTGATGTCGATGTCGTAGTACTCGCCCTCGTACCGGATCGGCTCGCCGGCGCCGGCTTGGCGCATGATCAGCCGGGTCGCCTCGATCGCCTCGCGCAGGTGCGGCGCTGGCCGGCCGTAGTCGGCGTTGTGCCAGGTCTCGTTGAGTCGCTTCACCCCCGCTCCCATCCCGAGCCGGAACCGGCCGCCGGACATCTCGTCGATGTCGAGCGCGGTGACCGCGTGGATGAACGGGCTGCGGGTGAAGGCCCAGACGATCCCGGTGGCGACGCCGATCCGGTCGGTCTTCGCCGCCAGATAGGCGGCCTGGGTGGCGGCGCTGCGAAAGAGCTCCGGCGCCCAGACGCACTCGACTCCGGCCGCCTCCGCACGCAGGGCCTCGGCCTCGAGGTCGGTGACCGTGGTCGCTATCGCTGCAACGGAGATCCGGTCGAGAGCGGCCATCGGCGGCGGCTCAGGCCGGTGCCGGCTCGGCGGCCCGGGTGAGCACCGCGTCGGCGACGCGTTCGCGGTGCCACTTGGCATCGCCGAAGATCGCCGCGTTGCCGCGGCCGCGCTTGAGGAAGAAGTGGAGGTCGTGCTCCCAGGTGAACCCGATCCCGCCGTGCACCTGGATCGAAGCGTCGGGGACCCGCCAGCCGGCGTCGGAGGCGTACGCCTTCGCCGTCGAGGCCGCCAGGGGCAGCGACTCCGGCTCGGCGTCGGCCGCCCACGCCGCCCCGTACACGGCCGAGCGCGCGTTCTCGGTCTCCAGCAGCATCTGGGCACAGCGGTGGGAGACGGCCTGGTAGGCGCCGATCGGCCGGCCGAACTGCTGCCGGTCTTTGGCGTACTCGACGGCCATCTCGAGCGAGCGCTGGGCGATCCCGGTCGACTCGGCGGCAAGCGCCACGCAGACCCGGAAGAAGACGGGGTAGTAGTCGGCCTCCGCGCCGGGCAGGGTGTCGGCGGCGGCGACCCGGACACCGTCGAAGCGCACGGTGGAGAGGCGACGGGTGAGGTCGATCGAGGTTTCCGGGGTCACGGTTACGCCGTCGGTGCGGGCGTCGACCAGGTGGCGCCTGCCGTCGGCGGTCGCGACCAGGAAGAAGTCGGCGCTGTTCGCGTCGAGGACCAGGATCTTCTCGCCGTTGAGCACGATCCCGTCGCCATCAGCCTCGGCCGGCATCGTGAAGCCGCCCGGAATTACCGGCTCACCGGCGTCCCAGAGGGCCGGGGTCCCGCGCAGCTCGCCCGTGGCCAGCGGCCGCAGGTAGCGCTCGCGTTGGTCGTCGGAGCCGCAGAGGGCGAGCGCCAGGCCGGCGATCGTGTTCGAGAACAGCGGCGAGGGAGCTAGCGCGTAGCCCATCTCCTCGAAGAGGACGGCGAGCTCGACGATGCCGAGGCCCTGCCCGCCCCACCCCTCCGGCAGAGCAAGCCCGGTCCAGCCCAGGTCCGCCATTTCCTTCCAGGAACCAGCGTCGAAGCCGTCCTCGCTTTCGGCGATCTCCCGGACCCGCTCGGATTTGAAGCGGGAGGCGAGGAAGTCGTGCGCGGTCGACTTGATCGCCTGCTGCTCGTCGGTGAGGTCGAAGTACATGGCTCGTCCCCTTAGCGCAGCCTCGGCAGGCCCAGGACCCGCTCGGCGATGATGTTCTTGAGGATGTCGGTGGTGCCGCCCTCGATCGAATTGGCGCGAGAGCGGAGGAAGCTGTATTGCCAGGAGCCGTTGTCGATCGCCTGCTCGGCGCCGCGTCCCAGCAACGCGTGGGCGCCCTCGATCTCCATCGCCAGCTCGGTCAGGTCCTGGTTGATGTCGGCCCACTGCCACTTGCCGAGCGAGCCC
The DNA here is from genome assembly GCA_963832155.1 of uncultured Actinomycetes bacterium. Lineage (GTDB taxonomy): Bacteria > Actinomycetota > Thermoleophilia > Solirubrobacterales > 70-9 > VAYN01. The sequence continues at coordinate 1,222,183 of CAWHTB010000002.1, read as the reverse complement.
TCGGGCCCGGGGATGCCCACCTGCATCGTCTTGGTCAGCCCGCGGTAAGCGTTTAGGCGCATCGTCTCGGCCTCGATGTGGAGCTGGGCGATCCGCTGCCGGTAAGAGGTGTCCTCGGCCGCGGTGCCGCCGTTGACCCGGACCTCGGTCGCGAGCCGGGCCAGCCGGCCAAGGTTGTTCTGGATCTGGGCGATCGCACCGAAGGCGAGCCCGGCGCGCTCGTTCATCAGCGTCGTGATCGCCACCGACCACCCGTTGCCGACCTCGCCGACGATGTTGGCCTCGGGCACCCGAGCCTCCTCGATGAAGATCTCGTTGAACTCGCCCTCGCCGGTGATCTGCACCAGCGGCCGCACCTGGACGCCCTCCTGCTCCATGTCCATCAGGAAGTAGGTGAGGCCTTGATGCTTGGGTGCCTCGGGGTCGGTGCGGGCGACCAGCATGCACCACTTGGAGAACTGGGCGAGGGTGGTCCAGACCTTCTGGCCGGTGATCACCCATTCGTCGCCGTCCTTGACCGCGCGGGTCTTCAGCGAGGCGAGGTCGGAACCCGACTCCGGCTCGGAGAAGCCCTGGCACCAGATCTCATCGGCGGTCAGGATCGGCTCCAGGTAGCGCTGCTTCTGCTCCTCGGTGCCGTGCGCGATCACCACCGGACCGCCCATCGCCAGTCCGAGCACGTTGGCGGGGCTGGGCGTTCCCTGGCGGGCCGCCTCGCCGACGAAGATCGCCTGCTCGATCATCGTCGCGCCGCGGCCGCCGTACTCCTTCGGCCACGAGATGCCGGCCCAGCCGGCCTCGTGCAGCTTGTGCTGCCACTCGCGGCGGAAGGCGATCACCTCGTCGAGATCGCCGTCGGGCTCCGGGCCGGGGTTGTTCTCCTCCAGCCAGGCGCGAACCTCGTCGCGGAACTCCTCCTCCGATGGCGAGAGCGTCAGGTCCATCGACGGGGAAATATAGAGGTCTCCTGGCTGGCGAGCCAGGAGACCTCTTTCAGCAGACGGGATCCGGGTCGGCTATTCGCCGCAGACCGTGAACCCGAAATCGGCCGCTGCGCCTTTGGCATCGGCGAGCGGGTCCTCGCTGATCGCGCCGCCGAGGTCGTCTTCGGCCGAGGCGACCCCCTCTTCGAAGCCGGTGACGATCGCTTCCACCTGCTCCTCTTCGCCCTCGGGGGCGCCGAGCGCGCCGAGTTCCTCGGCCTGGGTCTGGTACGCCGGCAGGAACACCTCGCCGACTAGTTCTTCCTGCGCCTCCTCGCTCGGTTCCTCGCTTTCGCTGAGCCCGGCGTCGCTGAGGAAGTCTTTGGCCCCCTGCGCGAGCGTCGCCGCGGTCTCAGTGCAGATCGCGTCTCCCTGCTTGATGAACTCAGCCCTGGTCAGCACCGGGGCGGTATCACCGCTGGTCGTGCTGTCCGCGTTGGCCGAGCCGCTGTCTCCGCTGTCGCTGCCGCCGCCACAGCCCGCGACGAGGACGACGATCGCCAGCGCGCCAGCGAGCGTCGCGATGAATCGCTTACTCAATTGATCCTCCATCCAGTTTGAAAGAAGGCGCAACCTATGGGCAAAACAGGGCACCGAAGGTGGGTCTGGACGGAAATTAGTTAGAGGTCAGGACTGCCCGCAGACCTCGAAGCCAAACGCCTTGGCTTCCGCGTTGGGCTCGGCGAACGGGTTTTCGTTGCCGGCGACGGTGCTCGGGTCATCTTCGCCTTCGGCAACCACCTCTTCGACGCCGGTGAAGATCACGTCGACCCGCTCCTCTTCGCCATCGGGCGGACCGAGCTCGCGAAGTTCTTCCATCTCGACCTTGATCCGGGGCAGAACGATCTCGGCAAGCACTTCTTCTTCCTGCTCCTCGGTCGGTCCCTTGGCCTGGCTGACTTCGTTTTCGGTGCTGAAGTCTTCGATGCCTTCGTTGTACTCCTTGCTGGCAGTGGCACAGATCTTGTCGCCCTGTTTGATGAACTCGGCCTTCGTCAGCGCCGGAGCGTCGGTGTCAGAGCTCGTCTCGGCGGCGGTGCTGTCTCCGTCATCGCCACCGCCACAACCGGCCGCAACGGCAAAGATCGCCAGCGCAGCCGCAAGCATCGCGATCGATCGCTTACTCACTTGAACCTCCCGTCGGGGTTGCCGGAGACCCAACGTACCCCGCGCGGCGGCTAGATCCGCTGGATCAGCGTCCCGGTCCCGATCCCGCCGCCGCAGCACATCGTCACCAGGCCCATCTCCTTGTCGGAGCGCTCCATCTCGTGCAGCAGGGTGGTGATCAACCGCGCGCCGGTCGAGCCCAACGGGTGGCCGAGGGCGATCGCGCCGCCGTTGACGTTGACCCGGTCCATATCCGGCTTTAGCTCACGCTGCCAGGCGACGACGACCGAGGCGAAGGCCTCGTTGATCTCGACCAGGTCGATGTCGTCCATCTGCATCCCGTTGCGCTCGAGCAGCTTCTGGGTCGCCGGGATCGGGCCGGTCAGCATGATCACTGGGTCGACCCCGACCGCGGCCTGGTCATAGATCCGCGCCCGCGGCTTCAGCCCGAGGGCGTCGGCCTTCTCGCGCGCCATCAGCAGCACCGCGGCGGCGCCGTCGGAGACCTGGGAGGAGTTGCCGGCGGTGATCTTGCCGTCCTCCTTGAAGGCCGGCTTCAGTTGAGAGAGACCCTCGAGCGTGCTCTCGCGCAGGCCCTGGTCGGTGACGTAGGTGTCGCCGTTGACGGCGAACGGGATGATCTCCCGCTCGAACCGCCCCTCCTCGGTCGCCTTGATCGCGTTCTGCTGGGAGCGCAAGCCGAGTTCGTCGAGCTCGGCGCGGGTGATCTCCCATTTGTCGGCGATCATCTCCGCCGAGAGCCCTTGCGGGATCAGGTTGTAGTGCTCCATCAGCTCGGGCGAGAAGGGGGCGCCAAACTCCTCCGAGACTTTGGCGACGGCGGCGAACGGCAGGTGGCCCATGTGCTCGACGCCGGAGCCGACCGCGACGTCCTCGACCCCGGAAGCGATCAACGAGGCGGCGAAGTTGACGGCCTGGTGGGCCGAGCCGCACTGGCGGTCGATCGTCGTCGCCGGCGTCTCGAGCGGCAGGCCCGCCTCGAGCCAGGCGTTGCGACCGATGTTCAGCCCCTGCTCGCCGAACTGGGAGACGCACCCGGTGACCACGTCGCCGGTCTCGGCGGGGTCGACGCCGGAGCGCTCGAACAGCTCCGAGTAGGTCTTCGCCAGGAGGTTGGAGGGGTGGGTGTCCTTGTAGTAGCCCTTCTCCGGGTGGCCGCGGCCGACGGGCGTTCGCGCCGCCTCCACGATCACGACTTCCCGTCCTCCGAACTTGCCCTTTCCGTTCTCCGCCATGGCGTCTCCGTCCTCTCAGTTGCCGCGGCGCGGCGCGCCGACCTAGATCAAAGATAGCCGACTGATTCGTCAATCAGCCCACTTTCGGAACCTGCCCGCGACCCTCGCGGCATCGCGGGCATGGCCCGTGATAGGAACCCCCGAGCAATGAGCGCCAACCAGGGATACACCAGCCCAGGGATTGCCGGAAGCGGGGCGATCGCCACCGGCCTCGCCGCCGTCTCGACCACTACCGCCGACACGATCCTGCTCGCCCGCAGCGAGGCCTCGGCCTGGCGGGCGGAGGAGAAAGTCGTCGCTGCCTGCGCCAAGCTCGAGGGCGCCGAGCCCTCGCGGCTGCGGGTCACCACCGACCCCGCCGACCTCGCCGATTGCGACGTCATCGTCGAGGCGATCGTCGAGGAGGTGGCACCGAAGGGCGAGCTGATCGGGACGATCGCCGAGGCCTGCCCGAAAGCCGACCTCGCGACCACCACCTCCTCCCTCAGCATCGCTGAGATCGGCGCCGCGGCCGGGACCGAGAAGCTGTTCGGGTTCCATGTCTTCAACCCGGTGCCGCGGATGATGCTGGTCGAGGTCTGCATTCCCGACGGCGCCGCCAGCGCCCGCGAGAAGGCGCTCGCCTGGTGCGCGGCGCTGGGCAAGACCGCGGTCGAGGTCCCCGACCAGGCCGGCTTCGTCGTCAACTGCCTGCTCTTCCCCTACCTCTTCGACGCCGTCCGCCTGGTCGAAAGGACCGGCATGGAGGCCGGTGAGGTCGACACCTGCATGAAGCTCGGCGCCGGCCACCCGATGGGCCCCCTGGCCCTGCTCGACTTCGTCGGCCTCGACGTCGCCGAAGCGATCGGCAACGCCCTCCACGCCGACTCCGACGAGCCGACCCACAAGCCGCCGGACCTGATCGCAAAGATGGTCGGCGAAGAGAAGTTGGGCCGGAAGTCCGGAGCGGGCTTTTATCCGTACGACTAGGCCGTTCGCTACTCGGCTTTCGCCGCCTTCTTTGGTTTCCCTGATATGTCCCAGATCACATCGGCCTCGGAGATGTTTTGGCGGCGGGCGACGATCTCCACCTCGTCCCAGGGGAGCTCGGCCTCGGGGAGCTCGTCCCAGCGGGCCAGGTCGAGTGCCTCGATCGAGCCTTTGAGCGCCGGGCCGAGATGTTCCTCAGAGCGCAGCAGCGCTCGCAGGACCTCTAGCTGCTTGTCGGTCAGGCGTACAACCCACATGCGGTACCTCCAACGTTTCTGCGGGGTGCGGGTTGCCCGGAGAAACTAGGCCGCGGGGCGGACGGAACCGCTGATCCGAACCGCCTCGATCCGGTTCTCCCGGACCGCCTCGACCCTGATCGTGTAGCCGTTGGCCTGGATCGAGTCGCCGCGCTTCGGCAGCCGCCCCAGCTCGCCGAAGACGTAACCGCCGACCGAGTTGTAGGCGTCGGTGTCGACCGGCAGCTCGATCCCGGCGTCGGCGAGGTCGCCGAGCGAGACGTGGCCGCGGACGAACCAGTCGCCGTTGGTGAGGCGACGCAGTGCCGCGGCGCGGGGGTCGGTCTCGTCCTCGATCTCCCCGACCACCTCCTCGAGGATGTCCTCGACGGTGACGATCCCGACCGTGCGGCCGTACTCGTCGACGACCACCGAGAGCGAGGTGCGCTGAACCTGGAGGTCGTGGAGCAGGTCGTCGAGCGGCCGCGTCTCGGGAACGATCAGGGCGTCGCGGATCGCGGGCTCGATCGAGGAGTCCGGGCCGTCGCTCATGTAGAGACGGGCGAGGCTGTTGTTGTGGACGATCCCCTTGACCCGGTCGGGGTTGTCGTCCTCGATCACCACCAGCCGGGTGTGACCGGAATTGACGCAGCGCCGCAGTGCCGCCTCGACCGTCTCCGAAGCGTCGACGGTGACTACCGCCGGGATCGGCGTCATCACCTCGCGCGCCTCCTGCTCGTGCAGGTGGAAGACGCCGCCGAGCATCCCGGCCTCGCCGGGGTCGAGGGTGCCGCCCATCCTCGAGCTGTCGATGATCTGCTTCAGGTCCTCGGAGGTGTGGCGCTCTTCAAGGTCTTTGGGGTTGACGCCGAAGAGGCGGACGATCGCGTTGGAGAACGCGCTCAGCGCCATCGTCACCGGCGCCGTCGCGACCCGGAACCAGTTCAAAGGCCGTGAGACCCGGCGCGCGGTGCGCTCGGCGCTGGCTATCGCCATCATCTTCGGCACCTGCTCGCCGATGCTGATGTGAAGGGCGGTGACCAGGATGAAGGCGAGTGCCAGCGAGATCCCCGCGGCGACCCCGTGCGAGAGGCCGCCGAAGACCGGCTCGATCAGCTTCGCCACGGACGGCTCGCCGAGGAAGCCGATCCCGATCGAAGCGATCGTGATCCCGATCTGACAGGCGGAGAGCGATTCGTCGATCTTGTCGAGCTGCTCGACCACGGCGTCGGCCCCCGCTTCGCCTTCCTCGGCGAGCTGTTCGATTTTCCCCCGGCGGCTGCGCACCAGCGCGAACTCGGCCGCGACAAAGAAGCCGTTGATGGCGATCAGCACCAGCAGTAGGACGAGCAGGAGGACGCTCATCGGCTATGCGGCCCGGTACTTCGGGCTGGGACGTCCTCGGCCATTCGGCAACCGCAATATAGCTCCCCCGTCACTGGCAACTTAAGGAAGATGCGATATTGAGCAAATGCCGCGTGTCGCGACCCTCAGTGAGATGCTCGAAGAGGTGGTCCGCTTGGGCGAGGCGACCGGCATGGAAGAGCATGCCCACGAACTCCGTGGCGAACTCGAGGGACGGCTGGCGACGGTGCGGGCGGCGGTCTCGGGGACCGGCAGCCCGCGGGTGATCGCCCTGGAGCGACTCGACCCGCCACGGGTCGGCGGCTTCTGGATCCCGGAGATGATCTCGATCGCTGGGGGCGAAGACGTCGCTGGGGACCCCGGCCTGAACCCACCCGAAGTCGGCTGGGGGGAGTTGGCGAGCCTGCGTCCCGACGTCGTCGTGGCGATGCCGAACGGCTCCCTGGAGGACGCCCAGGCCCAGGCGATGGAGCACTGGGAGCTGATCGCCTCGCTCGGCGCGACCAGGCTCTTCGCGGTCGAGTCCGACCCTTTCTCCGATGCCGGGCCGCGCCTGGTCGACGGGGTGGAGCTGCTCGGGCACATCCTCCATCCCGACCTGATCGACTCCCCCGGCAACGCCGACTTCTGCGCGCTGCGCGCGCCGGTCACCAGGCCCGCCCGGGACCGCTGAACGACGCTCAGGCGACCGCGACGGCGACGACCGCCGAGACGGCTCCGATCGAGACCATCAGCGCCAACTCGGCGGCACGATGACGCGGGCCGAACACCCCCCGCTCTCCCGCCACGACGGCGAGCGCGCAGAGCGCGCCGCCCGCGAGGCCGCCGAGATGCCCGCCGACGCTGATGTTGCTGGCGGCAAAGCTGAAGATCAGATTGAAGAGGATCAAGAACCCGATCTGGCCCGCGATCGCGTCCATCCCCCGACCGCGGGCGATCACGAAGGTGGCCCCCGCGAGGCCGAAGATCGCGCCGGATGCCCCAACCGTGAGTGCGTTCGGGTCCAGGAACAAGGCTCCGAGCGAACCGGCCAGAAGTGAAGCGAAGTAGAGCACGGTAAATCGCGCGGTGCCCAGCGCGGGCTCCAACAACCGGCCGAGCAGGAAGAGCAGAAACATGTTGAAGCCGAGGTGGATGATCCCGGCGTGCAGGAACCCGCTGGTGAGTAGCCGGTACCACTCCCCTTCGGCCACGAGCGGCCCGAACAACCCGTAGTCGAAGACGATCCTGCCGCTCGCACTGTCCAGTCCTCCGGACCCGGCGGCGATCTCGATCAGATAGGCGACGACGTTTATCGCGATCAGGACGTAGGTCGCGGGCGCGTCGCCGAAGCCCCCGGTGCCACCGCCGACCCCCTGCACGACCTTGGTCCGTTCCTGCATGCACTCTGGGCACCGCATGCCGACCGGGGTCGGGGTCATGCAATCGGGACAGATCGGCCGGCCGCATGAGGAGCAGGAGACACCGGTCTCGCGGTCGGGGTGGCGATAACAAGTCTGGGACATCGGGATGGGCAGCCTACAATCGCCGCCGATGGAGCCACCCAGCCCCGCCCGTCTCTACGCCACCGCGCTCGGCGCGTTCCTCGTCGTCCTCGGCATCGTCGGCTTTTTCTCCAGCGCCTCCTTCGGCAGTCCGGGCAGCGTCGACCCCTCGGTGGGCGCGCTGCGGGTCAACGGCTGGCTCAACGTCCTCCACATCGCCACCGGGGCGCTAGGTCTGCTCGTGGCCGGTTACGCGTCTCGCGCCTACGCGCTCGCGATCGGCGCGCTGTACACGGTGCTGGCGATCTGGGGATTCGCGATCGGCTCCGACGATGCGATCCTCGGCTTCCTCCCGGCCAGCGGCGGCGACGACGCGCTGCACCTGGTGCTCGGGCTGCTCGGGCTGGCCGCGGCGGCAGGCACCGCGAAGCGGCGGCCGGGACGGCGGCGAACCCGGAAGGGCAGCCGGCGGGACCTAGAGCCGCGAGCGCAGGCCGCCGGCGAGGGCCCTTAGGCCGGTCTCGCTCTTGTGTCGGCTACGCCGGCGCAGCTCGAGCAGGACCAGGGCGCCGGTGGCGACCCCGCCGGCGCCGACCGCGACCACCGGCCGCACCCAGTTGCGCGGGTCCCGCAACGCGCGCAGCTCGCTCTCGGAGAGCTCCTCGGCCCAGTCCGAGAGCTCCTCGGCGGCCGCCTGGGTGACCGCGGCAAAGGTGTCCTCGACCCGGCTCGAGAGCCGCTCCGGCGGCTCGATCGGCCGCAGGGCGTCGGCGAGCAGGCTCTCGACGTCCCAAGTGGCGGAGCCGAGCGGCTCACTCTGCGGGCTCATCGCTCATCTCCTCCTGCAGCTGCTTGATCGCGCGATGGATGAGGACCTTGGTGGCGCCGTCGGAGCGACCCAGGGCGCGGGCGATCTCGCGGTTGTCCATGCCGAGCGCGAAACGCATGATCAGCGCCTCGCGCCGATCCTCGGAGAGGTGCTCGAGGTTGGCCATCACCCGGCGCAGCTCCTCGCGGCCCTCGGCGATCGCAACCGTGTCGTGGCGGGCGGCGATCGGGTCGGCCTTGTCGAGCGGCGTCTGCGGGCGCCGGGAGCGGTCGCGGTAGTAGTTCGAAGCAAGGTTGTGGGCGATCCGGATCAGCCAGGGCCGCAGCGGCCGCCCGTCGGACTCGCGCCGGGCGCGGTCGAAGTGCCGGTAGGCCTGCAGAAACGCCTGCTCGGTCAGGTCCTCGGCGTCGTGATGGTTGCCGACCCGGTAGTAAGCGTAGGAGTAGACGTCGCGCAAATGCGAGCGGTAGAAGTCCGAGAAGGCGCGGTCCAGCTCCGCCTTCGCGGCCGGCCCGAGGTCGCCGGGCTCGACGTTCTCCGTGGGGCCGTTCACCGGCCAAGCCTAGCCGCATCAGGCGGCCCTCCTGGCGCGCTCGGCGCGGCGCAGCCCGGCCACCCATTCCTCGGCGTCGACCTCGCCCCGGATCAGCTCTGCGAGCCCGCTCAGCGCGTCGGCGGGAACGCCCGACTCGGCAACCGCGCGGGCGAGCAGCGGCGTCGTGTCGAGCCCCTCCGAGGCCTGCCCGATCGCCTTCGGGATCTCCTGAGCCGGCGTACCGGTTCCGAGCAGCTCGCCTGCCCGGCGGTTGCGCCCGTCCGGGGCCATCAGGGTCGCCGTCAGGTCGCCGACGCCGGCCAGGCCGGCGAACGTCTCCAGCTCCGCCCCGCGCTCGATCGCGCACTCGATGCACTCGCGCCAGACTTCGGCGACGGCGATCCCGGCAGCGTTGAGGCCATGCGGCTGGGCGGCGGCCGCGGCCAGCGCGGCGGCGTTCTTCGCCGCCCCCGCCATCTCGACCCCGGTGATGTCTGGGGAGCGCTCGCAGACCAGGCCGGCCCGGTCGAAGACCTCGCCGAGCTGCACCCTTAGATCGGCGTCGGCGGAGCCGAGGACGAGGGCGGCGGAGCCGGAGACGGCCTCGCGGGCGTGGGCCGGACCACCGAGGCAGGCGATCGCCCGCGCCCGAACCCTTTCCCCCACGTACTCGGCCGGCAGCTGAGCCTGGGGAGCGATCAGGCCCTTGGTCAGCAGCAGGACAGCGCTGCGATCGCCGACCCGGTCGGCGATCGCGCCGACCGCCTGCGGCAGCGACTTGGATGGGATCGCGAGGCAGACCAGGTCGAGGCCGGCAAGCTCGATGTCGGATGCGGGCCGGACGTCGATCGAGTCCGGCAGCGGCACACCGGCTAGGTAGCGCTGGTTCTCCCCCGCCTCGACCAGCTCCGCCACCCGCTCCGGGGTGCGGGCGCCGAGTTGCACCTCGAGGCCGCCGCGGGCGAGCAGCACAGCGACGGCCGTTCCCCAGCTGCCGGCGCCGATCACCGCGGCGCGGCGCATCGGCGGCAGGCCGCCGAGGTCTTCCCACTGCAGCAGCACGTTCGGCCAGATCCGGCCGGTGACAGTCTCCGCCAGCGCCGGCGAGGGCTCCTCCGCCCGCGGGAAGGTCATCGCCTTGCCGAGGCGGACCTTCACCTTGCGCGGCCGGATCCGCCAGCCGCGCCGGACGTGTTCGGTGCCGATCACCGCAGTCGGGACGACCGGCGCCCCGGTCTGCAGCGCGAGGCGGCCGACGCCGCGCTTCGGCGAGCCGATCGTTCCTCGCCGGGTCCGCGTCCCCTCGGGGAAGATGCAGACGGTCCCGCCGCGTTCGACGATCTGCCGCGCGGTCTCCATCGAGTCCTCGTCGGCCTCACCGCGACGGATCGGGAAGGCGCCCAGCCGCGAGAGCGTCCAGCCCTGCCAGCGGCGCTCGAACAGCTCGACCTTGGCGACGTAGTTCATCGGCCGCCGCCAGGGCAGGCAGCCGCCGACGACGAAGGGGTCGAGAAAGCTCCGATGGTTGGCGGCGACGATCAGGCCGCCCTTGACCTTGCCGTGGACCCGACCCATCCGGGCGAGCCGGAAGTAGATGAGAAAGAACGGCGTCAGGACGACTCGCGCCGCCAGGTAGAGGGGCCAGTTGACGCTGTGCTTGCGCGTGTAGGCGTGGTAGGCGGCCAGTCGCTCGGCGGTCACGCAGAGCGCTACACGGCGACGGCGCCGGAGTTACCCGGCCCGCGCTACCAGGCGGCGTCGAGGAAGGCCGCCAACTCCTCACGCCCCGGCGGATCGGGCACCGAGGCCAGCTCCGGGCGCGCCAGGATCCCCTCCACCGCGTCGTCGAAGCGGGCGCGGTCGGCGCCCAGCTCGCCGAGGCCGGGGACGTCGCCGCCGAGCGTGCGGACGCGGCCTGGCAGAGCCTCAGGGGTGGTGCCGAGGGCATCGGTGAGGGCAGCGAAAGGCTCGGGGGCACGGCCGGCGAGCAGCTCCAGGGCAAGGGGAAGGATCCGCGCGTTGGTCTCGGCGTGCGGGCTGCCGCAGACCCGGACCAGCGTTTGGCAGACGACGTGGTGGAGGCTGAACCCGGCGGAGTCGATCGCGTAGCCACAGAGCACCGAGCCGAGGGCGAGCGCGGCGCGGTCCCGCTCGCCGGGGCTCTGGTCCAGGGCGGCGGCGATCAGGCCGCCGCCGTGCAGCGCCGTCATCTCCGAGACCGGGTTGGCGAGCGGGGTGTAGAGCGAGTCGGCGCCGTGCGCGAGGGCGTTCATCGAGCTTGCCCGCAGCCGAGCCTCGGGCTGGCTGGTCATCGTCTCGGCGTCGGCGAGGACGAGCGCCGGCCGGACCATCCCCCTGACCCGCTGCTCGGCCCCTTCCGGCAGTCGGTGGATCGCGGTCATCTCGGCGCCCGACATCGTCGTCGGGATCGCGGCGACGGTGGCGCCGGTGACCGAGGCGATCGCCTTCGCTGCGTCGACGACACGCCCACCGCCAAGGGCGAGCAGCGGTCCCGGCCCGACCGCGTCCAGTAAGCCGGCCGCCAGTTCCGGCACCTGTCCCGGCGGCACCTCGTGCACGGCGGCGGCCGCGGCGACGAGCCTCGGGGCGCCCGCCAGCGCCCTCGGCGTGCTCAGCAGCTCGAACTCGGCGAAGCCGTGCTCGGCCAGCAGCTCGGGAGCGTCGGCGCCTCCGGCCTGGCGGAAGACGACGGTCCGCCCGGCGTCGCGCCAGGTGAACTCGCCGCTCACCCCTCCAGCTCGGCGCGTGGGTTCCGGACCGGCCGCAGGTTCGGTTCGACCTCTGCCCGGAGGTGCTCGTAGTCCGGCGGCAGGGAGAGCTTCTCGCCGAGGTGCTCGAGCGGCTCGTCGACGGTGAAGCCGGGGCCAAGGGTCGCGATCTCGAACAGCACCCCGCTCGGCTCGCGGAAGTAGATCGAGCGGAAGTAGAAGCGGTCGATCTCCGGGGTCGGCTGTGCCCCGGCGGAGACAGCCCGCTCGCGCCACTCCATGTGCTCCTCGGGCTTCGAGGCCCAGGCGACGTGGTGGACGCTGCCCGCACCCTGCAATCCCGGCTCGGGCGGCGGCTCGTCGAAGGCGTAGAGGCCGCCGCGGTTCTCGCCGCGCGCCTCCCAGGCGTCCCCGCCAAGCTCGAACTCGAGCGCCTCCAGCAGGGCGGCGCTGGCCTCCGGCGCGGCGCTGTAGGCGCGCACCGCGTGGAACCCCTGCAGGGCCAGCTCGGCCGGGATGTCGGGATGCTCGGCGATCAGCGGCGGGTCGGGGACGTCGGTGACGACCACCAGCTCGTGGTCGAGCCCCTCGGGATCGGAGAACCGGAGGCGGTCGCCCTCGCGCTCGGAGGCGGTGTCGTTGATGCTCAGCCGGCCTTCCCAGAAGTCGAGCGCGAGAGGGGAGCCGACCCGCCAGACGATCCGGTGGACCATTCCGGCCCCCGCCCTCCCGGGTGCCGCGCCGGGGTACTCGAAGAAGGTCAGGTCGGAGCCCGGGTCGCCGGCCTCGTCGGCGAAGAAGAGGTGGTACACGGTCGGGTTGTCCTGGTTGACGGTTTTCTTCACCAACCGCAATCCGAGGACACCGGCGTAGAAGTCGACGTTCGCCTGGGCGTTCTCGGTGATCGCGGTGATGTGGTGAATGCCCTCCAGCTTCATAGGTCACGTATACCATCCCCAAATGGGCCGCGGACGCAGACGCACGGTGAAAGCCCTCGTCGCCTTCGGGTCGTTTCTCGCCTTCCTCAGCGTTTTCGCGATCTGGACCGAGCGCCAGGCGCTCAACACCGACGACTGGGTCGCGACCAGCGACCGGATGCTTGCGAACGAAGAGATCCGCAGCGCCGTCAGCACTTACCTCGTCGACCAGCTCTACGAAAACGTCAACGTCGAGAAAGAACTGAAAGAAATCCTCCCCGGCGACACCAAGGACCTCGCCGGACCGGCCGCCGGGGGTCTGCGCACCGTCGCCAGCGAGGGGGCCGAAAGGATCCTGGAAACTTCGACCGCGCAGACCCTGTGGGAAGACGCCAACCGCTCGACCCACGAACAGCTGTTGGCCGTGCTCGAAGACAAGGGCGAAGCGGTCTCCACCGAAGAAGGGAACGTCAGCCTCAACCTCGGCGCGCTGCTGACGAACCTCGCCGACCAGGTCGGCATCGGCGCCACCCTGGCCGAAAAACTGCCGCCCGACGCCGGCCAGATCGAGATCCTCCGCTCCGACGAGCTAAAGACGGCCCAGAACATCGCGGTCGCGATCAAGGGCCTGGCCATCGTGCTCACGATCCTCACCTTCGCCGCCTTCGGCGCGGCGATCTACCTCTCACGCGAGAGCCGCTGGGTGACCGTGTTGTTCAGCGGTATCGGCCTGATCGCCGCCGGGTTCGCGGTGATCGTCTTCCGCGAGATCGCCGGCGGCATCGTCGTCGACCAGCTCGTTACGGCGGAAAGCGCCAAGCCCGCCGGGGAAGCCGCCTGGTCGATCGGCACCTCGCTGATGACCAGCATCGCCACCACGGTGATCGTCGTCGGCGTCCTCTTCGGCATCGCCGGCTGGCTGGGCTCGCCCAGCGAGAGCGCCCAGGCCGCCCGCAAGGCGATCGCGCCGGCGCTCCGCGACTACCCCGCTTACGTCTACTCGGGTCTCGCGATCATCGTCGGGATCTACTTCCTCTCGGCCCCGACCCAGGGCCTGCGCTCTTTCCTCACCACCCTGATCATCGCCGGGATGGCCGCCTTCGGCATCCACGAGCTGCGCAAACAGTCGACCGAGGAATTCCCCGACGCCACCTACGACGACGTCTTCGGTCGCACCCGCGACAAGGTGGTCGGCGCGGTCAAAGACGCCAACCTAGGTGAGCGCGCCTCGAAACTGAGGCTGCCGGAGCGACGCACCGACGAGGAGGGCGCCGAGGCGCCGACCCAGGCGCTCGACGGTGACGATGCTCGCCTAGCCCGCCTCGAGCGCCTCGCTGACCTGCGCGAGAAGGGTGTCCTCACCGACGAGGAGTTCGCCGCTGAGAAGACGCGCCTTCTCAGCGGCTCCGGCAGCGACTGACTGGTCTGCCGAGCGTCTCAGCGACCAGTTGCCTTGGAGCTCCCCTTGTCTGACTTGCGAGGACGAGGCACAGGAGCTTCACGAACTCGCTCTTCAACCTCTCGACGTACGCGCCGGGCATATTCATCACCCGTAATGCGCTTCTCCGCAAGATCCCGGAAGGGGGCGGAAGGAACGCCATAGCTTCGTGCGTGGATGTCGTTCATCGGACCTTCCCTTTCGCCATGTCAAGCGGTTTCCCGCCCTCAAACCTTTTCAAAAGCCTCCAGTGATCCTATGGCAGCGGCCAGAGCCTCCATGTAGGTGATCTGGCCAAGCCCAAAAGCATTCTCCCAAGAGGAGAGGACGCTGAGCACGCCGGTCGCATTTCCTTGCCTAAGGATCGGGATGCATACGAGCGATCCCGCTGCCTTCGAATGCTCTACCCGCTGAAAGATGGGGTCGTCCCTGCAGCTCTGGCGATAGATCATTTCGGCGTCGGAAAACGCCTTGCCCGCGATGCTTCCCCCGATTCGGAGGCGCAGAGCCTCAGACCCTTCCTCGGTATGGCCAACCTGCTCATACATATGAAGGTGGATCCCGTCCGCGTGAGGCCTGAACCAAACAACCCTGATCTGCTCACCCGCTCTGGTCGGGATGTAGCCCCGAATTGGCTCGAGGATCTCCCTTCGAACCCTCTCGCGGATCGCCTCGGCCGACCCGTCCACCCCTCGAAACGCCTTCGTCACATCTCGGAGGTGAGTCATGAAGGAGATGAGTTCCGCGTTGAGGATTGGCAGGTCCTTCCTTGCCCGCCGGTCAGAGCGAAATTGACGTCCTCGCTGGATGATTCGTCGGCGGATAGGCCTTACCAGCCCCGCCAGGATCGCAAGGACGATCGCGGCTGCAATCCCAACCACCAACTCCGATCCAATTTGATCTAGGAATCCTCCGTTGCTCGCAAAGAGACGCATGCGAGCGCCAGCCTAGCTCTCGCGTGGGACTCGAGAGCCCGCCGCCGGACTTGAACCGGCAACCTCCTGATTACAAATCAGGTGCTCTCCCAGGTTGAGCTAGGCGGGCGTGGTGGCAGAGAATGGCTTGGTGGATGTGAACTTCAGGTTCTTGGGGCCAGGTGAGGGTACCGTGCTGACCGGGGCGATCGAAGCTGCCTACGGCAAGACCTACGACGTGCGCTGGGTCTACGACCCGGCCGAGGTGGCCTCGCGGCTGGCCGCTGGGACCTACGTGTCGTGTGTTGCCGAGACCGCGGACGGGGAGCTTCTCTGTCACGAGGGAATGAGCCTGGCGGCGGCCGGCGACGCGGTCGGGCACTCCGGCCAGGCGGTAACGATGCCCGCCGCGCGGGGCCAGCACCTCTTCACCCGGACCAAGCGGTTCCTGATGGACTGGGCGCGGGAGCGCGGCCTGGCGGGGATGTTCAGCGAGGCGACCGCCGCCCACCCCTACAGCCAGCGCGCCAACCTCGAGCTGGGGGCGCATGAGACCGGCTTCCTGCTCGGCTGGATCCCCGCCTCGGTGGCCAACGACGCCGCCGACGGGGAGCGCGGGCGGCGGCAGTCGGCGGCGCTCTTCTATACGAAGCTGAACGACGGCCACGAGCGGGACGTCTACGCGCCCGAGCGCCACCGCGAGATCGTCGGCCGAACGCTGGAGCTGTGCGAGCTTCGCGGCACGCTCGCCGAGGTTCCCGCTGGGACCACCCTGGCCGAGCGCACGGAGCTGGAGGTCGAGGTCGACCGCGATCACAACCTGGCGCTGCTGACCGTGCGGGTCCCCGGCGCCGACCTGGAGACCGTGATCGCCGCCGAGCGCCAACACCTCTTCCACCGCGCCGGGCTCGACGCGATCTACGTCGACCTGCCGCTGGAGACGCCGGCGACGGCGCTGGTGGCCGACCACCTGGAGCGCCTCGGCGTCTCCTACGCCGGCGTCTTCCCCAACCGCCGCACCGATGGCGACGTGCTGCGGATGCAGTCCCTGCACAGGGTCCGAGTCAAGGCCGACGACGTCGCCGTCGCCTCGGACCACGGGCGGGAGCTGCTCTCCTACGTTCTCGACGACGCCAACCGCCCTTAGACCGCCACCTCGCGAGAGGCCAGGTGGGTTCCGACCTTGCGCTTGACCCGCTGCAGGGCGTTGTCCACGGTCTTCGTGTCGCACTCCAGGCGCTCGCCGATCGCCTCGTAGGAGTGCCCGTCCAGGTAGAGGGAGAGAACCCGGCTCTCGAGGTCGGAGAGAACGCCGGAGACGCCGGAAAGACAGGAAACGAGGCTCTCCAGCTCTTCGGAGGCGATCACCTGGTTGACCGGGTCGTGGACGCTGGGGCCGGGCAGGATCTCGTCCAGGGTGGTGTCGGAGTCGCCTGCCGCGGCCGGAGTCTGGCTGAAGGAGACGTACTGGTTGAGGGGCGTGTGCTTGTTGCGGGTCGCCGTCTTCACGGCGGTGATGATCTGACGGGTGATGCAGAGCTCGGCGAAGTTGCGGAAGCTCGACTCGCGATCGGTGCGGTAGTCGCGGATCGCCTTGTAGAGGCCGAGCAGGCCCTCCTGGATCAAATCGTCGGCCTCACCGCCGAGCAGGAAGTAAGAAGAGGCCTTGAGACGGACGAAGCCGCGGTAGCGGCGGACGATCATGTCGTAGGCGTCGGTCTTGCCGTCCTTGGCGAGGGCGACCAGATAGTGATCATCAAGCTCAGCTTGAGCGTTACTGTGAGGGACGCGAGCCGCGATGGCGCCACTGGCCGCGGAAACTCGCGGTGCTTGCGTAGGCGTAGATAGAGCCACAGATCCTTCTCCTTGCTGAAGGGTCGTGGCGCCGCTTACCTCCCCCGAGGCGCCCGTTATTGACGGGCGTACCTCACACTCAAGTTGAGGTTAACCCTTGTTGCGCCGGTAGTTTACGGCCGCGCAGAGTTCTGTCAACCCCCAATTTGCAGAAATGCAAACGCCGTTGCATTTGCGTGGAGGGCTAGCCGCGCTGGCGCGAGGCCTCGAAAAGCAGCGCGGCGGCAGCCGCGGAGACGTTCAGGGACTCGACTTTTCCGCCCCGCGGGAGGGCGATAAGGCCGTCGCAGGACTGGGCGACGCGGGGGCGGAGACCTTTGCCCTCGCCGCCGAGGACGAGGACGGTGGGTCCGGTCAGGTCGACCGACCAGGGGGTCGCCTCCGCCTCCGCATCTGCACCCCAGATCCAGAAGCCTGCAGCCTTCGCCTCGGCGAGCCAGTCGGCGAGGTTGCGGACGTGGGCGACCTCGAGGTGCTCGACCGCGCCGGCGGAGGCCTTGCAAGCGACCGCGGTGACGGCCGCGGCGCGGCGCTCGGGGACGACGACTCCCGCGGCGTCGGCGAACTCGGCCGAGCGGCAGACGGCGCCGAGGTTGCGCGGGTCCTGGACCTGATCGAGGGCGACAAGCAGCCTGCTCTCCCCGCGCAGCAGCCCCACCGGGTCGCCGTACGGATACGGATCGACCTCAGCGACCACGCCCTGGTGGTCCGGCGACCCACAGATCCGCTCCAGCTCGTCCCCTGGCGTCTCCGGCGCCCGCCAAACCCGGTGCACCCGCCGTCTCCCCCGCTCGGCCTCAGCCACCGGCCGCCGCCCATAGATGATCTGGCTGGCCATCAGGTCTTGGCAACCAAGCGAGGGCCGTCAGCCGAGTCCCGAACCTCCCAGCCCAGCTCCGCCAGCTCATCCCGAATCGCATCAGCCCGCTCGAAGTCCTTAGCCGCCCGAGCCTTTTCGCGCTCTTCCATCAGCTCGTGAGCCCGCTCGTCGGTCTCAACTCCCTGATCCGGCTGGGTAAGGGAGCTGAGACCGACAAGCTCAAGCATCTCCGCCACAGCCTCCGGCGCTCCGGAGATCTCGGCACGGTTGGCTTCCGCGACGAGCTCCGAGACCTCGGCCAGAGCCCGTGGGGTGTTGAAGTCGTCGGCAAGAGCGTCGCGGAACGCCTCGAGACGGGAGTCAGGGGAGGGCTCCCCGGAGCCTCCCCGCTGTTGCGACGGGGAGCCCTCCCCTGACTCCCCCACGGGGTGATCTCGAAAGAAATTGCGAAGCCCTTCGACCCTCGCCACCGCCTGTTCCATCTGCTCCGCCCCGAACGCAAGTGGCTGCCGATAGTGCCCAGAGATCAGGTAGGCAACGACTGCCTCGCGCCCATACCGATCCAACGCCTCGGAGAGCTGAAAGATGTTCCCCTCCGACTTCGACATCTTCTCCGCATCGGTCTCGACCATCCCGTTGTGCATCCACGCCCGGGCGAACGGACGCCCAGCCGCCTCGGACTGAGCGATCTCGTTCTCGTGGTGGGGGAAGACGAGATCGGAGCCACCGCCGTGGATCGCGAAGGACGCGCCCAGCTCCTGCTCAGCCATCACCGAGCACTCGATGTGCCAGGCCGGCCGGCCGCGGCCCCAGGGTGAGTCCCAGCTGGTGTCCTCGCCCTCCTTGTGGGCTTTCCAAAGGGCGAAATCGAGCCGGTACTCCTTGAGCGAGTCCGACCCCGCCTCCTCGCCCTGGTCCATGTCCTCGGGACGGCGGTTGGAGAGCTTGCCGTAGCCGTCGAAGCTGCGGACGCGGAAGTAGACGTCGCCGCCCGACTCATACGCGTGGTCGGACTCGACCAGCTCGGCGATCAGAGAGACGATCCCGTCGATCCGCTCGGTCGCCAGCGGCTCGGCGTCGGGCCGGCCAAGGCCGAGCCGGTCGGTGTCCTCGACATAGGCGGCGGTCATCCGGGCGCCGAACTCGGCCGAGGGCTCCCCGGCGGCCACGGCGGCGGTGTAGATCTTGTCGTTGACGTCGGTGACGTTGACGACCAGCCGGGCCCGGTAGCCCTCCGAGCGCAGGAAACGGGCGAAGAGCGAGAAGACGACGTAGGGCCGCGCGTTGCCGATGTGGATGCGGCTGTAGACGGTCGGACCGCAGGCGTAGATCCCAACCTCCTCGGTTGGGTCGATTTTCCGCGGCTCGCCACTGAGCGTGTCCCTGATCCGTACCTCGCGCATCGCGAGGCGAGATTAGTCGATCGTTTTTGGAGCGGGCGGGACTAGAAAGTCCGGTAGCCGGCGGTCGCGGCGTTCGACTCGTTGCGCAGCCAGGCGGGAGCGGTCTCCTCCGCGGCGGCCTGCGCCTCTCGCTTCGCCTTGCTGACGCTGGCCCTGATCTCGTCCTCGGTCGCCTCCCTGGCGCGCTCCTCCCGACGCTGCGCCTGGACCCGGATGCGGTCGGACTCCTGCCGCAGCTGGTCCTCGGCACGGGCGCGGGCGCTCTCCTCGGCCTCCCGTTCGACCTTCTCGACCAGATTGCGAACGCTCTCCTCGGCTTCCCGGCGGACGTCCTCGGTGCCCTCCATCACCCGTCGCTCGATCTCGGTCTCCAGACGAACGGCGGTTTCATAAGACTCGGCCGCGGCAGCCTCGGCGTCGGCGGCACGCTGCTCAGTCGCGGCGACGCGGCGGTCGGCCTCGGCCTGAATCTCCACGCGCGCCTCCTCGACCCGGCGCGCAATCTCCTCTTCAAGCTTCTCGGAGGCCTGGTCGACCGTCCTCTGAGCCTCGTCCCGTGCCGTCGCCGCTTGCGCGAGAACCTCTTCGCGCTCGGCCCGCGAGCGCTGCGCCAAGTCCTCGAAAGCCTTCTCGGCCCGGTCGCGCCCGGCCTCGGCGCCAGCGACCCTGGTCTCTACCTCGCGCCTCTGTCCGCGCTCGGCGGCGATCCGGTCCCGGGCCTCGGAGGAGACCTCGCGCAGCTTCGCCATCGCCCGCTCCTTCAGCTGCTCGCGAACCGCATCGGCGCGCCGCTCGGCCTCGGCGACCCGGCGCTCTGAGACCTTCACCCACTCCAGCGCCTGGTCGGCGACGCCATGCATCGTCCGGGTAGCCTCTCCGACCTCCCTCAGCTGCTTGGCTGGTTCGCGCATACCAGGGGCAAACTACTATGGGCAGCGGAGGCCACCCACCGGCCGCGGGGCGGCAAATTCCGCATTTTGCGCGCCCCATCGGGGACGGCCGCGTACCAGCCTTCTCTAGACCGCTTTGCCGGGCTCGCGCTCGCGAAGCTCGCGCTTCAGCACCTTGCCGGTGGCGTTGCGCGGCAGCTCGTCGAGGAACTCGATCTCGCGCGGCGACTTGTAGCCAGCGAGGTGAGCCTTGACGTGGGCGATCAGGTCCGCTTCGTCAATCTCGGCCCCGGCCTTCGGCGCGACGAAGGCCTTCAGCCGCTGGCCGTACTCGGCGTCTTCCACTCCAATCACCGCCACCTCGGCGACGTCCTCGTGGTCGGCGAGCAGGTCCTCGACCTCACGTGGGAACACGTTCTCGCCGCCGGAGACGATCATCTCGTCGTCGCGACCGTCGATGAAGAGCCGCCCGTCAGCGTCGATGTGGCCGACGTCGCCGCTGGAGAGCAGGTCGTCGATCGCCTCCTTGCCACCGCCGCCGGTGTAGCCCTCGAAGGACATTTCGTTGCCGACGAAGATCCGGCCGACCTCCCCTTGCGGGACCTCGCGCCCGTTCTCGTCGTAGAGCCGTACCTCGGTGCCTCGCGGGGGGCGCCCGGCGGTGCCGGGGGCGGCGCGAAGGTCCTCGGGGGTGGCGACGGTCGCGTAGGCGACCTCGGTCGAGCCGTAGAGGTTGTAGGCGGTGTCGCCGAACCGGTCCATCCACTCGATCGCCAGCTCCCCCGGCAGGGCCGAGCCCGAGACCGAGGTGATCTGCAACGAGGAGAGGTCGTAGGCGGCGAGAGTCTCCTCCGGTAGAGCAAGGATGCGCTGCAGCATCACCGGCACGACCCCGAGCACGTCGGCTTTGGTCTCCTGCACCGCCCGCAGCGTCTGCTCTGGATCGAAACGGCGCCGCAGGACCAGGGTCGAGGCGGTCGGCAGACTCATCACGAAGTGGAAAAAGCCCCAAGAGTGGAAGAGCGGCGCCGCGACCATCATCGTCTGGCGGCTGCGGAAGGGGATCTTGTCGATCAGCGCCGCCAGCGTGAACAGCCCGTCGGGGCTGGAGCGCTGGGCCCCCTTGGGCGTGCCGGTGGTGCCGGAGGTGAGGATCACGAAACGCGGCTTGTCGGGCGGCGGCCGGTGGTTGGACTCAGAGCCGCCAGCGATCAGGCCCTCCAGCGTCCTCTCCCCCCCGCCGTCGCCGTCGGTCCAGGCAACGACCCTCTGGACCGAGCTGTCGACCCCGGCCAGGAGGTCGCCGAACTCCTCGTCGTAGACGAGCGCCTTCGGGGCCTCGCGCCGGGTTACCTCGGCCAGCTGCGGGCCGGCGAACATCGTGTTGAGGTAGAGCGCGCTGGCGCCGAGCTTTGCCGCCGCCAGGGTCGCCTCGATGAATCCGCGGTGGTTGCGGCACATGATCCCGATCCCGTCGCCGTACCCGATCCCGAGCTCGGTCGCGAGAGCGTCGGCGAGGGCGTTGGAGCGCCGGTGCAGCCGTTCGAAGCTGAGCGATCCGCGTTCGTCGACGATCGCGATCTCGTGTGGATGGTGGATCGCCGCCGTGGTGATGCCGAGCGCCGGCGAGGCGCCCCAGCGGATAAAAGCGGACCCGATCTTCGCCGCCTTGTCGGGGCGCACCAGGCCGACGACGCCGGCTTCGTGCAGCACTTTGACCTCGAAGGCGGAGTCCGCCACCGAGGATCGCAGGCTCGACAGGTTCGCGCCAAAGCTCGACATCGAACGATGAAGACTATTCGCTCACAAGCGTGGCGACCGCGATGCAGGCGATTCCCTCGCCGCGGCCGATCCAGCCCATCCCCTCGTTGCTGGTCGCCTTGACGCTGACACGGGCCGAGATCACCTCGGCGAGCACCCGCTCCATCTCCGCCTTGTGAGGGCCGAGGCGGGGCTGCTCGCAGATCAGCGTGGCGTCGACGTTGGCGACCCGGCCCGCGAGCGTCCCGACCACCGTCCGCAGCAGGTCGATCGAGTCCGCGTCCTTCCAGCGCTCATCGTCGTCGGGGAACATCGTGCCGATGTCGCCTTCGCCAGCGGCGCCGAGCAAGGCATCGATCACCGCGTGGGTCAGGACATCGGCGTCTGAGTGGCCGTCGAGCCCCAGCTCGTGCTCGATCTCGACCCCGCCGAGGATGAGGCGGCGGCCGGGGGCGAACCGGTGGCTGTCGTATCCGAGACCGACCACCTTCACCGGACCCCGGTGGGAAGCGGCGCGAGCCGTCGGTGCCGACCCTCGAAGACGCAGATCTCCTCCACCCCGAGCTGGTCGAGCAGCTCGACCGCGCGCCCGTATTCGAAGCCCACGTGCTCCGGCAGGTGCGCGTCGGAGGAAAGGGCAAAGGCTGCCCCTGCCTCTACGCACATCTCGGCGAAGGCACGGGCGGGATAGAGCTCGCCGACCGGCTTTCGCAGACCGGCGGTGGAAATCTCGACTGCGATCCCGCTCTCGGCGATCGCCTCGACGGCGGGTTCGTAGAAGCTGCGCAGATCACGATCCGGGAGCGGGTTGGCGCGGCCCCACACCTTGACCAGGTCGGGGTGGGCGAGGATGTCGAAGAGTCCCGAGCGGGCACATTCCGCCACCGCCTCGAAATAGCGCCGCCAGACCTGATTGGCGTCCCTCCCTTCCCAGATGTCCCAGTCCGGGTGGTCGACCGCAGAGGAGCCCTCGCCGACGAAGTGGACCGAGCCGACCACGTAGTCGAACGGCCGCGACTCCAGCAGCGCCGCGGTGCGCTCCTCGGCGCCGGGGACAAAGTCGCACTCGACCCCCAGCCGCAGCGGCGTGCCCTGGACGAACTCGCAGTAGGCGTCGAGGTCGTCCTCGGCGGTTTCCACCCAGAACGGGTGGCGCCACAGGTCGAGCGCCTGGCGGAACCGGTAGACGTGCTCGGAGACGCCCAGCTCCTCGATTCCCGCGGCCGCGGCAGCTGCCAGATACCGATCGACGTTCTCGGCGGTGAAGTACCGCTCGGCGGCCGTGCCAGGGTCGTCCGGGCGCAGGTGGAGGTGGTAGTCGGTCAGCATGCGAGGAGCCTAGACTGCCGCGACCATGGCTCGGCAGTTGCTCTTCCTCGTTCTCGCCCTCGCCGCCGGCACCGCGATCGCGGCCCTGCTTGGGGCAGCCAACTTCGGCGTCGCCCTCGGCGTCGGCCAGCTCTGCTTCGCCGCGGTCCTGGTCTGGGTGCTGTTGAAGGACTGAGTCTGTCGCGCCCGTCAACGGCCACCGGCGGCACGATCGGCCAGCAGCATCTCGGCCAACCGCAGGTCCAACGGCGTCGTCACCTTGAGGTTCTCGGGCCCGCACGGGTGGATCAGCACCGTCCCGCCGGCGGCCTCGACAAGCATGGCCTCGTCCGTAGCCGCCGCTTGTCCCTCGGCGTTTCCCGCCAACGCTTCGCGCAACGCCTCGGCCCGAAACACCTGAGGCGTCTGCGCGGCCCATAACCGAGAGCGATCCTCGGTCCCTTCCACGACGAGGACTGCATTCGCCCCCTCTAGCGTGGTCAATGCAGTCCTCGTCCCGGCGACGGCCCGCTTGACGGTGTCCGTGACGGGGGTGGCGGCGATCACGCCGGCGGCCTCGGGGTTGGCGTCGAGGTCGGCGACCAGCGCTTCGACCAGTTCAGCCGTCACCAGCGGCCTTGCCGCGTCGTGGATCGCGACCAGCTCGGTCTCCACCGCCGCAAGAGCATTGGCCACGGACTCGGCCCTCGTCGCACCCCCAGCCACGACCGTGAGGGGGGGCTCGGTGGCGTCGCCTGCCGCACCCACCTCCCCACCCAGCTTCTTCTCCTGCCCCGGTGGCGCCGCGACGACGATCGCACTGACAGCCGCACACGCCCCGAAGGCGTCAACCGACCACCGCACCATCGGCTTCCCCGCCAACGGCACGAAAGCCTTCGGGCCGCCGGCTCCGAGTCTCTCCCCGGAACCGGCGGCCGCGATGACTGCGGTTACAGCAGCTGCTCTAGGCGGTCGCCGCAGGGGCGAAACGCTCCTCCAGCAGCCCGTCGAGGTACTCCTCCGCGCCGTCCTCGTCTTTGTCGAGCGCGTACATGAACTCCGAAGCGAGGATCTTCTTCGCCCGCGTGTACATCTGCTTCTCGCCGGTGGAGAGTCCCTTCTCCATCTCGCGGATCGCAAGGTTGCGGACAACCTCTGCCAGCTCGAAGACGTCGCCGGTCTTGATCTTCTCGCGGTTGTACTTGAATCGCCGGTTCCAGTTCTTCGGCATCTCCGACACGTCATCGGTGAGGACAGTTGTCACCTTCTTGATTTCTTCCTCATCGATGATCCGTCGCAGTCCCGCCTTGCCGGCGTTTTCGCAGGGGACCATCACCGTGAGCTCGTTGTGGAGGATCTTGATCGTGAGATATTCACGCTCGGTTCCCATCAGCTCGCGGGTCTCCTTGGTCAGGACCAGGCCCGCACCGTGGTGGGGATAGACGACCTTGTCACCCTCCTCGAAGTCGCAGACATATTCGATGTCCTCCTCGAGGACTGCCTCCATCGTCTCTTCTAGCTCGGAAATCGGGGGACTCCTTTCTCTTCGACGGCCTTATCGCCGTCAGCTCTGCAGATACCGGTCGACCAGATCGACCTCTTGGAGCCTGCGCAGACCCTCGCGGATGTCTTTGGCCCGGGTGGGACCGACACCGTCGACGGCTGCCAGCTCTGCGTCAGAGGCCGCCAGGACCTCCTCCAGCCCGTCCAGTTCGTGGGTGATCTTCTGGACGACAAGTTTGGGGATGCGCGGAATCCGCCCGAGCACGCGGTGGCCGCGGGGGGAAACCGGGAAGTCGAGGGTGTTGAGCTTGCGGTCGTAGCCGAGCAGCTCGGCGAGGCGACCGAAGTCGAGCACGTCCTGGTGCGGCATCCGGCTCAGCGCGTGCAGCACCGCGGTCAGGTTCTGCTCGGAGTCCTCGACCGAGTAGTCGCGGATCAGCGCGGTCTTGTCGGCGGCGACGCCGACCATCGTCTCCTCCAGCTGCATCTCGATCAGCCGGCCCTCGGTGCCGAGCTCGACGATGTAGCGCTCAACCTCGACCGCCATCCGGGTCACCAGCTCCGCCCGCTGGATCACCGAGAGCGCGTCGTGGAGGACTACGCCGCCCTCGAACTCGAGCACGGTCAGCCTGGCCGAGACCTGGCCGAGCCGCTCGCGGTACTTCTCCAGCGTCGCCAGCCCCTGGTTGGCCTTGGCCAAGACCGCGGGGATGTCCTGGAGGATGTACTTGGTCCCCTCGACGTAGAGGGAGACGACGTCGCGCCGCTGCGAGACCGCGACGACGAGCGCCGTCGTCTGTTTGGAGACGCGCTCGGCGGTGCGGTGGCGGGTGCCCGTCTCCGAGCTGAGGATCGTCGGGTCGGGCATCAGCTGGACGTTCGCCCAGGCGATCTTCGTCGCCTCGGCGTTGAGCACGATCGCCCCGTCCATCTTTGCCACCTGGTAGAGCATCGCCGGCGAGTAATCGACGTCGAGCTTTATCCCGCCGGAGAGCAGGTGGGAAATGTCGTCAAGGTCGCCGACTACGAGAAGGCCACCGGTACGGGAATGGACGATGTTGTCGATTCCCTCACGCAGCGCACCGCCGGGCGCGACGACGTCCAGTGCTCTCAGTAGCCGAGGATCCTGACGTTCGGAAAGCTCATGGAGCTCATCCCCGGACAAAGAAGGCATCTGTTCTAGGATGCCAAAAAGCGCTCTGGAATGCGGTCTGGTGATATCCGAGTGGACAGCTCGGATTTGCTTTTGTCAAGCGAACGGACGGCCGTTTCGCCCTCATAGGTGAAAGTGCCGGTGGTGCCTCGCGTGGTGGAGCGCCGCAGGGGTCGGCTCGCCGGCGACGGCGGAGTCCGGTTCGCCGGGGTCGCGGACAAAGGCCCGGGTCAGCGCCGCGCCGAACGCGCAGAGGACGACGACCACCCAGGTGGAGCCCGCGACCGCGGCGGAGAACGAGCGCCCGTCGCCGAGCAAGGCGTGGAAGACGGCACCGCTCGCGGCCAGGGCCACCGCGCCGGCCAGGACCCGGTCCATCGCCAGCACCCCGGCGGCGATCCCGACCTTCTCGCCGGGCATCGCCGCCATCGCCGCCGTCGACATCGGCGCGTAGACGAGACCGAGGGCGATGCCGAACAACAGATAGCCGGCGAGCAGAAGGGTGTAGGAGCTCGAGGCCTCGAGCCGGGTGAGGACGAGCAGGCCGCCGACGCCCAGCGCCATCCCCACGGTCATCAGCCGGCGGGCGCCGAAGCGGGAGATCAGCCGGCCCGAGAACGGCGAGACGAAGACCATCGGCACGGTGATCGGCAGGATCATCGCTCCGCTGAGGATTGCCGAGTGGCCGCGCACGTCCTGCAGATACTGGGGCTGGAAGAACATCACCGCCCAGTAGGAGCCGACCAGCGCGAAGGCGGCCGCGCTGGCGCCGAAATAGGGGCCGTTGCGGAAGAGGGCGAAATCGACGATCGGGTCGCGCACCCGGCGCTCGATCGACCAGAAGCCGGCAAGGGCAGCGATGCCCACCAGTGCCAGGCCGGCGACCGCGACGCCGGCCCAGGCGCGCGACTGGATCAGCGCCAGGACGATCGCGGTCAGGCCGACGCTGAGTGCGGCCAGGCCGAGCCAGTCGATCCGGTCACCCGCTCCGGGGTCGGTGGACTCGGTCGTGGCAGCGACCGTGATCGCGATGCCGAGCGCCGCCACCGGCAGGTTGACCCAGAAGAGCAAGCGCCAGTCGAGTTCGATCAGCAGCCCCCCGACGAGAGGCCCGATCGCCAACGCGACCGCTGAGACGGCGGCCCAGATCCCGAACGCCCGAGCCTGCTCGGAGGTGGGGAAGGCATTGGCGACGAGCGCCAGCGAGAGCGAGAGCATCGGCGCCGCCCCCGCCCCCTGCAGGACGCGGCCGGCGATCAGCTCGACCTGGTCGCTCGAGGCGCCGGAGACCACCGACCCGGCCGCGAAGACGACCGTGCCGAGGATGAAGACGCGCTTGCGGCCGAACATGTCGCCGAGCCGGCCGGCAGTGACCACAAGCACCGCGATCGTCAGCAAGTAACCGTTCATCACCCACTGCAGGCCCTCGGCGCTAGCGTCAACATCGCCCCGAATCGCCGGCAGCGCCAGCGCAACCACGGTCGAGTCGAGCATCAGCAAGAAGAGCCCACAGCAGGCCCCCGCCAGCGTCCACCATTTCCGATTGCCCCCGTCGATCCTCGCGATGAAGCGACGCTACCGCCGCCCGCGGCGGAGTCCCGGATTAGCTAGCGGTTAGAGACCAGGAACCCCCTCTCCTGAAAGCCGTCGCGCAGCTGGGGCGAGCTCCGGAAGTTCGGTGCGTGGTTCCTTGAGCTTTCCGGAGAGGGGGTTCCTGGTCTCATCCCGACAGCTGGTCTCGGGACCCCGTGTGACGAGGGACCGGATGCCCCTCCCGCAGAAGCTCAAGGACGGACATCCCGAAGCACGTGAGCTCGATCAGCTGCGCAACGGCTTCTGAGGGAGGGGCATCCGGTCCCTCAGCCGCACCGGTTTCCCAGGAGTCAGTGGGTAGCGACCAAGTCCCGAGCCGGGTCTATGCCCCAGCGGATGCCGACCTTGGTGAGGTCGTCGTTTAGCTCCCAGCGGTCGGGCTGCTCGTCCCCTTCGTGGTCGGGGTTGGCGCCCTTCAGGGTCATGCAACCGGCGTTGTCGCCGATGGCGCGGATCTTGGTGACGTCCTCGGGGCTGAGGCGCTGCTCGGTGGGGAGGTGAGCGAGTTCGAGGCGCTTGGCCTCGATCGGGCACGCCTCCTCCCCCAGCTCCTGGATCAGGGTCGGGGCGACGCACTCGACCGCCGGGTGGGCGAGGTTCCACTGGCAGGCGAGCTGGATCGGGGTCAGCTTGGCCCGTTCGGCGATCGGCAGAAGGCGCTCCAGCTTCTCGAGCCCTGCCTCGATCCAGCCGGCGGGCCGGAAGGCACGGTGATCGCCTTTCGCCAGCTCCATGCCGGGTCGCAGATCGCCCCAGAAGAGGCCGCCGTAATCGACCACCCGGGTCAACACCTCGACCCCCTGGCGAGCGGCGGCGTCGAGGCAGAGCTCGCCGGGCCACGGCTCGAGCGGATTGAGGATGATCATCGCCCAGTCGATCCGGTCGCCGAAGCGCTCCAGGCAGGAGATCAGGTCGAGGGTGAAGCCGTTGGCGGGGCCCGGGGCGACGCCGATCCGCGCCGTCAGGCCGGCCTCGCGCAGCGCCTCCATCCCGTCCCAGACCGCCTCGCTGGTGTAGCCGGTGCGGTCGGGATTGTGGAGCAGCAGCAGGTCGAAGGAGGAGGCGCCGATCCTCTCCAGGCTCGCCTCGCTCGCCATCCGCAGGTAGTCGGCGTACTCCCCGGGTCCGCGCAGAGCCGGATCGGTGAACCGCGGGAAGCCCTTGGGGCCGTTGCGCTCGCCCTCGTAGAAGTCGTGCCCGACGGCGCCGATCAAGCAGTAATCCGGACGCGGCACGCCCTCCAGGGCACGGCCGAGCAGGCGGTCGGCCTCGCCCTGGCCGTAGGCGTCGGCGGTGAGAACGGTGTCGATGCCATCGCCGGGCCGCAGCAGCGTCTCCAGCCGGTCCTCGGCGATCGCCTCGCCGAAGTGCAGGTAGCGCCCTCCGCTCCAGGTGCCGATCGCACTGCGGCCGGGCTCGCGCATCGCCGTCGTTCAGGCAGCCGGGCTCAGCTCAGGAGCCGGCGTCGTCGTGCGGCGAGTCCTCGCCGGCATCGGGGCCGTGATGGCCCTCGTCGTCGTCGCCCTTCTTGGCGCCGACCCCGACCTTCTCCGGCTCGGGCGGCTGCGGCGGCTTTTGCTGCGGCTTCTTCGGAGCGATGATCGTGAGGCTGAGCGGACGGTCCTCCTCGTCCCCGGAGGGGTCGCGAGAGACCATCACGGTCGAGCCAGGAGTCATCTGGCCCTGGCGCAGGACTTCGTCGGCCAGCGGGTCCTCGATGTAGCGCTGGATCGCGCGGCGCAGCGGCCGGGCGCCCATTGAGGGATCCCAGCCTTTCTCGACCAGCAGGTCCTTGGCCTCGTCGGTCAGCTCCAGCTGCAGTTCGTGCTCGGCGACCTGGACGCGGACCCGGTTGATCATCAACTCGATGATCTCCTTGACCTCTTCCTTGGCCAGCTTGTGGAAGACGATCACCTCGTCGATCCGGTTGAGGAACTCCGGCCGGAAGACTTTCTTCAGGTCGCTCATGATCCGGTTCTTCATGTCGTCGTAGGACATCCCGGTCTCGTCGGAGACGGTGAACCCGATCGAAGTGTTCTTGGAAATCTCCGAGGCGCCGATGTTCGAGGTCATGATCACGATCGCGTTGCGGAAGTCGACCGTGCGGCCCTGGGCGTCGGTGAGCCGCCCGTCCTCGAGAATCTGCAGAAGGATGTTGAAGACGTCCGGGTGGGCCTTCTCGATCTCGTCCAGGAGCAGCACCGAGTAGGGCTTGCGGCGCACGGCCTCGGTCAGCTGGCCACCCTCGTCGTAACCGATGTAGCCCGGCGGCGAGCCGACCAGGCGGCTGACCGCGTGCTTCTCCATGTACTCGGACATATCGATCCGGACCATCGCCTCCTCGTCGCCGAAGAGGAACTCGGCGAGGGTGCGGGCGAGCTCGGTCTTGCCGACGCCTGAGGGGCCGAGGAAGATGAACGAGCCGGCCGGGCGCTTGGGGTCCTTGATCCCGGCGCGGGAACGGCGGATCGCTTTGGAGACGGCGGTGATCGCGACCTGCTGGCCGATCACCCGCTTGTGGAGTTCGTCCTCCATCCGGATCAGCTTTTTGGTCTCGGCCTCGGTCAGTTTGAAGACCGGGATCCCGGTCCACATTGAGACGATGTCGGCGATCTCCTCTTCGCCGACCTCCGGGCGTTCGCCGTTCTCACCGTCTGCCCACTCGTCTTCGAGCTGGCGCTTGCGGGTGGTCAGCTGGCGCTCGGTGTCGCGCAGGTTGGCGGCTTTTTCGAACTCCTGGGCCTCGATCGCGGCCTCCTTGTCGCGCCGCGTCGTCTCGATTTCCTCCTCGAGGTCGCGGTAGACCGGCGGCGTGCTCATGCTCTTGATCCGCATCCGCGAGCCGGCCTCGTCGATCAGGTCGATCGCCTTGTCGGGCAGGAAGCGGTCCGAGATGTAGCGGTCGGCGAGCTCGGCGGCGGCGGCCAGCGCCTCGTCGTTGATCGTCACCCGGTGGTGCTGTTCGTAGCGCTCGCGCAGCCCTTCGAGGATCTTCACCGTGTCCTCGGGCGAAGGCTGGTCGACTTTGATCTGGGCGAAGCGGCGCTCCAGGGCGGAGTCGCGCTCGAGGTACTTGCGGTACTCGTCGAGCGTGGTCGCGCCGATCGTCTGCAGCTCGCCGCGGGCCAGGGCCGGCTTCAGGATCGAGGCGGCGTCGATCGCCCCCTCGGCGGCACCGGCGCCAACCAGGTTGTGGAGCTCGTCGATGAAAAGAATGATGTCGCCGCGCTGGGTGATCTCTTTCATCACCTTCTTCAGCCGCTCCTCGAACTCGCCGCGGTACTTCGAGCCGGCCACCAGGGCCGCCAGGTCGAGCGTGTAGATCTGTTTGTTCTTGAGCAGCTCGGGGACCTCGCCCTTGTTGATCCGGGCGGCCAGGCCCTCGACCACGGCGGTCTTGCCGACCCCGGGCTCGCCCAGCAGCACCGGGTTGTTCTTGGTCCGGCGGGAGAGGATCTGCATGATCCGCTCGATCTCGGTTTCGCGGCCGATCACCGGGTCGAGCTTGCCCTCCTCCGCTAGGCGGGTGAGGTTGCGGCCGAACTGGTCCAGGAGTTTGGATGACTTCTTGCCCTCGCCCGATCCACCGCCGCTGCCGCCACCCTGACGGCGGCCGCCGGGGCCGGAGAGCATCCGGATCACCTCGTTGCGGATCTTGTCGGAGTCGGCGTCGAAGTCGAGCAGGATGCGGGCGGCGACGCCCTCGTTCTCACGCACCAGGCCGAGCAGGATGTGCTCGGTGCCGATGTAGTTGTGGCCGAGGGAGAGCGCCTCGCGCAGCGCCAGCTCGAGCACCTTCTTTGCCCGCGGCGTGAACGGGATCTGGCCGGAGGTGACCTCCTCGCCGGAACCGACGATGCGGACCACCTGCGAGCGGACGCGTTCCACGGTGATGTCGAGCGACTCGAGCACCCGCGCGGCGAGCCCCTCCTCCTCGCGGAGGAGACCGAGCAGGATGTGCTCGGTGCCGATGTAATTGTGCTTGAGAGTCCGGGCCTCCTCCTGAGCTAGGACGACGACCTGACGGGCTCTCTCAGTAAAACGCTCGAACAAATGAATCCTCTTCTTGGTCGAACCCGGATGGCCCGGATAAGTACCGCCGGCGCCCTTTGGGTATCGGAGGGCGTCGTCGCGTCCCTTAACGATACCGGGACCGCCTGTCCGGCCCAGCGCGCCAGGAATGCGCTAAGAGCGACCTTTCAGAGTGAAAATGGCACACTTCCGGCGCGATTCCAGGCGTTCCACGCGCGGAACCGTGTCGATCAGGTCTTCATCGCCGGGAACAGCAGCACCTCGCGCAGGCTCGCCGCGCCGGTAAGCAGCATCACCAACCGGTCGATCCCGAGCCCCGCGCCGCCGGTCGGCGGCATCCCCTGTTCGAGCGCTTCGACGAAGGCCTCGTCGTAGGGCTGCGCCTCCTCGTCGCCCCGCTTCAGCTCGGCCGCCTGCTGCTCGAACCGCCGCCGCTGCTCGTCTGGATCGTTCAGCTCGGTGAAGGAGTTGGCGATCTCGACACCGCCGGCAAAGGCCTCCCAACGCTCGACCAGGCCCGGCTCGGAACGGTGCGCCTTGGCGAAGGGCGAGAGCTCGACCGGGTAGTCGAGGATGAAGGTCGGCTGGATCAGGCCCGGCTCGACCTCGCGCGCGAGCAGCCCGTCGACCAGCTTGCCCCAACCCTCGGCGGGGTCGGGCTCGGTCCCCATCGCCTTGGCCAGCGCCTCCCTGCTCGGGTGCTCGGCGATGTCGATGCCGGCCCGCTCGAGGATCGCCTCGCGCAGGGTGATCCGCCGCCACGGCGGAGCGAAGTCGATCTCGATGTCCCCGCGGGGGACCTTCGTCGTCCCCAGGACCCGCTCGGCGACCTCGGAGACCAGCAGCTCGAGGTCGTGCGCCGTCTTCTCGTAATCGGCGTAGGCCTCGTACCACTCCAGCATCGTGAACTCGGGGTTGTGCTTGTGGGAGACGCCCTCGTTGCG
Source organism: uncultured Actinomycetes bacterium (assembly GCA_963832155.1). GTDB lineage: Bacteria > Actinomycetota > Thermoleophilia > Solirubrobacterales > 70-9 > VAYN01. The sequence goes on along the minus strand of CAWHTB010000002.1, from coordinate 1,190,160 downwards.
GAAGTCCTTGCCCAGCTCGTAGACCCGGTCGATCCCGCCGACCACCAGCCGCTTCAAGTACAGCTCGGTGGCAATCCGCAAGTAGAGGTCGCGGTCGAGGGCGTTGTGGTGCGTGGTGAAGGGACGGGCGAGAGCGCCACCGTAGAGCGGCTGCAGGACCGGGGTCTCGACCTCGACGTAGCCGTGGTCGTCGAGCCAGCGGCGAATCTCGGTGACGGCGCGGGCGCGGGCGCGGAAGGCGCGGCGGCTCTCCTCGTTGGCGATCAGGTCGAGCTCGCGGCGGCGGAACCGGGTCTCGGTGTCCTCGAGGCCGTGGAACTTGTCGGGTGGCGGACGCAGGCTCTTGGCGAGCAGGCGCCAGTGGTCGAGCGCCAGCGAGAGCTCGCCGCCGCTGCGGGTTGAGAGCGCGGTTCCCTCGACGCCGACGATGTCGCCGAGGTCGAGGTGGACGAGGAGCCCGTAGGCGTCCTCTCCGAGCAGGTCCTCGCGGGCGTGCAGCTGGATCTGGCCGCTGCCGTCGCGGAGGTCGAGGAAGCAGGCCTTGCCGTGGCCGCGCCGGGCGACCAGACGGCCGGCGACACGGTGTCGCGACTCGGTCTCGATCCCCGGCGCCAGGCCCTCGTGCGCGGCCCGCACCTCTGCGATGTCCTCGCGCCCGGAGAACTCGTGCGGGAACGGCTCGATCCCCGACTCCCGTATCCGCTCCAGCTTCTCCCGCCGATCGCGAAGTACGTCGGAGAGTTCCGGTTTGGGGTCTTCAGTCACGTTCTGAGAGCGTCGGAGAGCAAGCAGTTCGGGGGAAGCAGGCCGCAGTCGCAAGCGAGCGTACCCCAGTACGTGAGCGCAGCGACGAGGCCGATGACCCCGAGAAGCGCCGCTTTCCGGCGTCCTCAGGCTTTCTCGATCTTGGTGATTTTCAGTTTCTTCTTCGGCCCGCGCGGGACCTCGACGGTGACCACGTCGTTGCGTTTGCGGCCGACCAGCGCCTTGCCGATCGGCGACTCGTTGGAGAGTTTGTGCTCCGACGGGTTGGCCTCGGTGGAACCGACGATCTGGAACTTCTGCGAGTCGCCGGTCTTCTGGTCTTTGACGTGGACAATCGACCCGAAGCCGACCTCGTCGGTTCCGAGCGCCTTCTCGTCGATCACCGTGGCGCGGCGCAGCCGCTCTTCCAGCTGGGCGATCCGGCCCTCGAGCAGAGCCTGTTCGTTCTTCGCGTCGTCGTATTCGGCGTTCTCGGAGATGTCGCCGAATTCGCGCGCCTCTTTGATCCGCGCCGCGACCTCGCGGCGCTTCGTCGTCGTGAGGAGCTCGATCTCCTCTTTCAGCTTCTCGAGCCCCTCTGGGGTGATGACAGCCTGACGACTCACTTGAACGACCTCGCTTTAGATTGGGAGGAGTCGCCCGCATGCGACTCCCAGAGCCGAAAAAAGCCCCGATGCGGCCACAAACGGCGCCACACCTGGGCACAGAGCCGCGGGATTATAGCGAGGGACCGAGACCGGCAATCAGGCGTCTTCTATGCAACCGCGGCAGGCTCGGCGAGGCCGGCGATCAGCTCCCTGGCGCGACCGAGGTCGGCGCTGCGCTGAAGCTCCTCTGCAACCGCCCGCGGCGCCTCCAAACGCTCGCTGTACCAGGGGTAGAACTTGCGCAGGTAGCGCTCGGCCCGTTCGGTCCCGAGGTGCTCCTCGGCCCGGTCGGTAACCCACAGCAGCTCCGCCACGACCTCCTCGCGGCTCGGTGGCCGGGTGCGGGTGCCGGTCAGCTCCTCGAACAGCCACGGGTTGCCGAGCGAGCCGCGGGCGATCATCACCGCGGCGGCGCCGGACTCGCGGTATGCGGCGCGGGCGGCCTCGGCGGTATCGAGGCCGCCGGAGACGATCACCGGCACCTCCACCCGTTCGACCAGCTCGCGGGTGAGGGCGTAGTCGGGAAAGCCCTTGTGGCCCCTGGTCGCCGCCCGGGGGTGGAACCCGATCGCCGCCACACCGGCCTCCTCGGCGAGCCGCACAGCGAGGTCGAAGCCGGAGCGATCCCCCGCCTCGATCCCCGACCGCAGCTTCACGGTCACCGGCAGGCCGCCGCCCTCGGCGGCGGCGCGGGCCAGCGCCAGCGCCAGCTCCGGGTCGCGGAGCAGTTGGGCACCGGCGCCGGTGCGGCGCACCTTCGGCACCGGACACCCCATGTTGATGTCGATCAGGTCGGCGCCCGCGGCGGCCGCGGTTTCCGCGCCGGATCGCATCACCTCGGCATCGTGGCCGAAGAGCTGGATCGAGACCGGGTGCTCGTCGGGGTGGATCCGCATCAGCTCGCGCAGGGTGCGCTCGTTGCGGTAGTGCAGGGCGAAGCTGGAGACCATCTCGGAGACTGCCAGCCCCGCTCCGTGCCGCTTCGCCTGCAAGCGGACGAACCAGTTGCCGATCCCCGCCAGCGGCGCGAGCAGCACCCGGTTGGAGATCCGCACCCCGCCGATCTCGAAAGGATCGGTCAGCTCATGGCTGGTTACGGTCATGAATCAGGCGCAGTCCTTTGAGGGTGAGCAGGTCGTCGACCTCCTCGATCGTCTCGGTGAAGGGGACGATCGAGGAAGCGAGCCCGCCGGTCGCGAGGAAGCGCGCCTCCCCCAGCTCCGCCTCGATCCGGCGGGCGACGCCGTCGATCAAGCCGGCGAAGCCGAAGACGACGCCAGACTGGATCGCGGCGCGGCTGGAGCGGCCGATCGCGGCTTCAGGCGGGGTGAGGTCGATCTGGGGGATCCGCGCGGCGCGGTCGACCAGCGCGGTCAGGGAGATCTCCAGGCCGGGGGCGATCGCGCCACCCAGGTACTCGCCTTCGGCGGAGACGGCGTCGAAGTTGATCCCGGTGCCGAAGTCGACGACGACGCAGGCCCCGCCGAACTTCTCGTAGGCGGCGACGGCGTTGACCAGGCGGTCCGCCCCAACCTCCTGCGGGGTGTCGATCCGGATCGGCATCCCGGTCTTGACCCCGGGACCGACCAGCAGGCACTCGGCCTCCAGGTAGCGCTCGCTGAGCTGGGTGTACTGGGTCCCCAGGGGCGGCACCACCGAGGAGACGCAGACCGCGTCGAGCTCCTCGAGGCCGATGGCGCGCAGGTCCATCAGGCCGCTGATCCGCTCGGCGAGCTCGTCCCCGGTCGCTCCGGCGCGGGTCTGGAAGCGCCAGTGCTCGGCCAGCCGCTCTCCCTCGAAAGCGCCGAGGTGAGTCTGGGTGTTGCCGACGTCGACCGCGAGGAGCATCGAGCCATTATCCCGTCCCGTCCCCCGAACGACGCTTCCGACCTTGTGGCCCCTATGGGGACCAAAAAGTCGGAAGGGGTGGCGGATAAGCCTTCCTGTGCATAGGATCGTGACATGAACGCACGGCTCTACGTGATTCCCGCTTCGCACCCGAGCATCACCGCGCAGCTGATGCTGGACCACAAGGGGATCGCTTACAAGCAGACTGATCTGCTGCCGGTGATCTCCAAGGGCGTGTTGCGGGCGGCGCGCTTCCCGGGGGTCACCGTGCCGGCGCTGAAGATCGACGGCCAGCGCGTGCAGGGCTCGCGCCAGATCGCCCGCGAGCTCGACCGGCTGCGTCCCGACCCTCCCCTCTTCCCCGCCGACCCGGAGAAGCGGGCGGCGGTCGAGCAGGCCGAGCGCTTCGGCGACGAGGAGCTGCAGCACCCGATCCGCCAGATCCTCTGGTGGTCGATCAAGAAGGACAGGGCCCCGCTTCGCAGCTACTCGGAAGGGGCGAAGATCGGCATGCCGATCGGCCTGGCGATGAAAACCGCAGCCCCGATCGTCGCCCTCTCCGCCCGCTTCAACGAGGCCGATGACGAGAACGTCAAGCGCGACCTGGCGGCGCTGCCGGCGATGCTGCAGAAGGTCGACGACTGGATCGCGGCCGGTGTGCTCGGCGGCGAGCAGCTGAACGCGGCCGACTACCAGATCGCCCCCAGCCTCGGACTCGCCCTCACTCTCCAGGACCTGCGCCCGGCAATCGAGAACCGCCCCGCCGGGCAGCTGGCAAAACGGGTCGTCCCGAACTACCCCGGCCACGCCCCGCCGATCCTTCCTCCCGCCTGGCTCGCACCGCTGCGCGGCGAGCCGGCCGCGGCCTAAAGCGGCCCCACTCGTTCTGCCCGCTGTCCTTCCGGGAGAGCCGCGAGGGCGTCGGCGAGGCGGGTGCCGTCAGGCAGGGTGAGGTCGGGGTCGAGCTCCAGCAGCGGGGCGAGGACGAAGCGCCTGGTGGTCACCTCGGGGTGCGGCAGAGTGAGGCGGTCGGTCTGCAGCTCGAGGTCCCCGAGCAGCAGCAGGTCGACGTCGAGCGGGCGGGGGCTGTGGCGGGGAGCCTCGAAGGAGCGGCCGCGCTCGGCCTCGACCGCCTTGCAGGCATCGAGCAGCGCCTCGGGCTCCAGGGCGGTGCGGACGCGGGTGGCGGCGTTGAGGAAGTCGGGCTGGTCGAGTACCTCGCCGACCGGCTCGGTCAGGTAGGTGGAGGAGACGGCGTCGATCTCGACCTCGCGCCGGGCGAGCAGCTCGAGCGCTGCGCGCAGGTGGCCGGCGGAGTCGCCGACATTGGACCCGAGCCCGAGATAACCGGTGCGCACCGACCCGGTCACGCCGCTAGCTCTCGGACGCGCCGGGTTCCTCTTCGACCGAGCGCTCCTGGGTGACCTCGACCGCGATCTCCTGGATCGCCAGCGGTACCGGCGGCTCCGGCTTGGCGGCGCGCACGCGGACCGATTCGCACCCGTAGCGCTCCATCAACCGCTCCCCCACCACCTGCGCCAGGCGCTCCAGCGTCCGGTAGCTGCGCTCGGTCGCGGCCAAGACGACGATGTCGGCCGCCTGGGCGTAGTCGACGGTGTCCTCGAGCCGGTCGGTCAGCATCGCGTCGCAGTCGGGGATGTCGAAGGAGATGTCGAACTCGAGCCGCTGTCCGATCTCCTGCTCGGCGTCGGTAACGCCGTGGTGGGTGTAGATCGAGAGCCCGCGCAGCTCGATTTCGGCGCTCGACTCGGTGCCGTTGCCGTGGGGGTTCATCTGCGGGCTCCGTTGCTCATTCAGCGCAACCTACCCAAGTACCGCTGTGGTGAGCCGCAGCGCCTGGGCCATCTCGGCGACGTCGTGCACCCGCAGCACCTCGGCGCCGGCGGCGGCCGCCAGGACGGAGGAGGCGACGGTGCCGCCCAGCCGCTCCGGTGCCTCCGAGCCGTCGATCCCGCCGATGAAGCCCTTGCGGGAGGTTCCGACCACGAGTGGGCGGCCGAGGCCGGCAAGCTCGGGGAGCCGGCGCAGCAGCTCGAGGTTGTGGGCCACGGTCTTGCCGAACCCGATGCCCGGGTCGAGCCAGATCCGCTCCTCGTCTATCCCGGCGGCGACCGCCGCCTCCAAGCGCTCGGCGAGAAACGCCCTGACCTCGGCGACGACATCGTCGTAAGCGGGGTCGTCCTGCATCGTCCGCGGGTCGCCGCGCATGTGCATCAGGATCACCGTGGGCCCGCGCTCGGCGCAGAGCGCCGCCATCCCGGGATCCCCGCGCAGGGCGGTGACGTCGTTGACGATCGTCGCCCCCGCGTCGAGCGCGGCCGCGGCGACCGCCGCCTTGGAGGTGTCGACCGAGACCTCGGCGTCGCCCCCGGCCAGCCCCGCGACCACCGGCGCCACGCGCGAGAGCTCCTCGGCCTCGGCCACCGGCTCGGCCCCCGGCCGCGTGGATTCACCGCCGACATCGAGGATCGCCGCCCCCGCCCGCGCCAGCTCTTCGCCATGCGCAACCGCCGCTTCAGGATCGAGGTACAGCCCGCCGTCGGAGAACGAGTCTGGGGTCACGTTCACGACCCCCATCAATCTCGGGGCGGCGTTCAGCTTGCGTCGCCGCCGGCGAACCCGGGGCGTGGGCGCGGCGAGGGTCGTGCACCCTCGCGCTGGGCCGGCTCAGGCTCTGGCTCCGGCTCGGCCGGCTTCGACGGCTCCTCGTCGTCGGCGAAGACCTCACTCGCGGGCTTGCCCTCGAGCAGCGCCGCGAACTGCTTCGCGTCGATCGTCTCCCGCTCAAGCAGGAGCTTGGAGATCCGCTCGAGCTCCTCGCGGTTCTCGCCCAGCAGCCCCTTGGCGGTCTGGTGGGCGGCCTCGACGATGCGGCGGATCTCGTCGTCGATCTCTCGGGCGATCTCGTCGGAGTAATCCGGTTCGGCGCTGAATTCGCGGCCGAGGAAGGGCTGGCCGCGGTCATGGCCGAAGACGCGCGGGCCGAGGCGCTCGGACATCCCGAACCGCATCACCATCTGCTTCGCCGTCTCGGTCACCTTTTCGAGGTCGTTGGAGGCGCCGGTGGTGATCTCGCCGAAGACGATCTCCTCGGCGGCGCGGCCGCCGAGGGTCATCGCCATCGTGTCGGTCAGCTCGGCGCGGGTGGTGAGGAACTTGTCCTCGGTCGGCAGGCTGATCGTGTAGCCGAGCGCTTGGCCGCGGCTGATGATCGAGATCTTGTGGACCGGGTCGCAGTTGGGCAGCAGCTGGCCGACGATCGCGTGCCCGAGCTCGTGGTAGGCGGTGATCAGTCGCTCCTTCTCGCTCATCACCCGGGTCTTCTTCTCCGGGCCGGCGATCACCCGCATGATCCCCTCCTCCAGCTCCTTCATGCTGATCTCGCGGCTGCCCGAGCGAGCGGTCAGGAGCGCCGCCTCGTTGATCAGGTTGGCGAGGTCGGCCCCGGTGAAGCCGGGGGTCTGGCCGGCGAGGGTATCGAGATCGATCTGACGCGCCAGCGGCTTGCCCCGGGTGTGGACCTCGAGGATGTGCTTGCGGCCCTTGCGGTCGGGTCGGTCGACGACGACCTGGCGGTCGAAGCGGCCGGGCCGCAGCAGGGCCGGGTCGAGGATGTCGGGCCGGTTGGTGGCGGCGATGAGGATGATGTTGTCCTTCATCTCGAAGCCGTCCATCTCGACCAGCAGCTGGTTCAGGGTCTGCTCGCGCTCGTCGTGACCGCCGCCCATGCCGGCGCCGCGGTGGCGGCCGACTGCGTCGATCTCGTCCATGAAGATGATGCAGGGGGAATTCTGTTTCGCCTGCTCGAAGAGGTCGCGGACGCGGCTGGCGCCGACACCGACGAACATCTCGACGAAGTCCGAGCCGGAGATCGAGAAGAAGGGGACGCCCGCCTCGCCGGCGACGGCGCGGGCGAGCAGCGTCTTACCGGTGCCGGGCGGGCCGTAGAGCAGCACGCCCTTGGGGATGCGGGCGCCGAGCGCCTGGAACTTCTTCGGGTTCTCGAGGAATTCCTTGATCTCCTCGAGCTCCTGCACCGCCTCGTCGACGCCGGCGACGTCGCGAAAGGTGATTTTGGGCGCGTCCACGGACATCCGTTTGGCTTTCGATTTGCCGAAGTTCATCACCCGCGAACCACCGCCCTGCATCTGGTTCATCAGGAAGATCCAGAACCCGAAGAAGAGCAGGAAGGGGAGGATGTAGGTCAGCAGCGAGAGCAGGCTGGAGCCACCCGTCCCGTGGACTTTGGTGGCGACGTCGTTCGCCTCCAGCGTGTTGATCAGGCTTTCTTCCGCGTCGGGCGGGTAGCCGGTGGAGAAGCTCTCGTCGTTGGTCCGGGTGACGTCGAGCGTCGAGTCCTTGACGTTGACGTCGACTTCTTTGATCTTGCCTTCGGCGATCAGCCCGGTTTTCGCCTTGATCAGTTCGTTGTAGGCGGGCGCCTCCGGGCCGGGGTCGTCGGTGATCACCCGCTGGGCGATGAAGGCCAGGATGACCACCAGCAGGATCGGAAATGCCGCGCTTTTGAAAAAACGCCTCACGGGTGAAATCAGCGTACCAGGGCGGTTTTTGCGCTACTCGGCCAGCGCAGCCACGTAATCGAGGTTGCGGTAGCGCTGGCCGTGGTCCAACCCATAGCCGATCGCGAACCGGTTGGGGATCTCAAATCCGATGTAGCGAGGGGATAGCTCGACCCGCAGTCGTTCCGGCTTGGTGAGCAGCGCGCAGACCTCGAGCGAGGCAGGGTTGCGGGCCCTCAGGTTGCGCATCAGGTAGTGCAGGGTGAGGCCGGAGTCGATGATGTCCTCGACCAGGAGGACGTGGCGGCCCTCGATCGAGGCGTCGAGGTCCTTGAGGATCCTCACCACACCTGAGGTATCGGTCTGGGAGCCGTAGCTGGAGACGGCCATGAAGTCGATCTCGCAGGGAACGTCGATGTGGCGCATCAGGTCGGCCAGGAAGAGGACCGCGCCCTTCAGCACGCCGACCATCACCAGCTCGCGGCCGGCGTAGTCGCGGCTCACCTCGGCGCCGAGCTCGGCGACGCGCCGCTGCAGATCCTCGCTGGCGACGAGGGTCTCGCCGATCGCTGGGTCGCTCACTGGCCGCAGTCTAGATATAGGGAGGTCAGTCGCGCTCGGCGCGCAGGACGCCGCCTTCGACGACGGCGCGGACGCCGCCGCCGAGGTCGAGCATCGCGGTGCCGGTGCGGCGCAGGCCGGTGACCTGGTCGGCGAAGCGGGCGGCGCCGGGGACCGGGCGGCCGGCGGCAGCGTCGGCGAGGCGCTGGAGGACCAGGCGGCGCAGCGCCGGGTGCAGCTCGGCCATCCGCCGCAGGGAGATCGCGCCGCGGGGCGCATCGCCGGAGCCGTCGAGCTCGGCGTCGACGAGGGCGTCGAGGACCTCCGCCTCGTCGCGCAGCAGGGCCGCGGTGCGCAGCACGTTCTCGGCCGCGGCCGGGTGCACCTTCGCCAGCTCCGGCACCACGCCGTGGCGGATCCGGTTGCGCGCGTAGGCCGGTTCGGCGTTGGAGCTGTCGTCCCGCCACCGCAGGCCGCGGGCCTCGCAGTAGGCGGTGGTCTCGGCCCGGGTGGTGCCGAGCAGCGGCCGGACCAGCCGCCCGTCGTGGGGCCGCATCCCGAGCAGCGCCCGGCGGCTCGGCGAGGAGGCGAGCCGGTAGAGGATCGTCTCGACCTGGTCGTCGGCGGTGTGGCCGGTGACGATCGTCGCCCCGCTCGCCTCCGCGAGCCGGGCGGCGGCGGCGTACCGGGTGTCGCGCGCCCAGGCCTGGAGGTTGCCGGGGCCCTCGGGGCGCACCGGCCGCTCGACCGCCAGCTCGACCCCGAGGCGGTCGCAGAGCTCGGCGCAGTGGCGCTCGTCCTCCTCGGAGTCCTCGCGCAGGCCGTAGTTGACGTGCAGCGCGCTGACCGCGTCGGCGTCGCGGGCGCGCGCCCCAAGGTCCAGCATGCAGACCGAGTCGCGGCCCCCGGAGAGCATCGCGAGGACCGGTGCCGGGGGAGCGATCGTCCCCCCCTCCACCACCCGTTCCAGCAATCGGTCGGTGTCCACGAAGTGAGTCTAGGAGCGGGGTCGACGCTCAGGCGGCGGCGCGGACCAGGAACAGCTCGGTCGGGGTCGGGAAGCCCTTGAGGCTGACCTGGCCGATCGGCTCGAGCTCGAGGCTCTCCCGCCCGTCGATCGCTTCGGCGACCCGGTCGGTGACGAGCACCTCGCCGGCCAGCGCCCGGTCGACGACGCGGTGGACGAGGTTGACCTGGCTGCCGAAGTAGTCGCCGTCGCGGTAGACGGCGTCCCCGCAGTGGATTCCCACCCGCGGCTGCGGCCGCTCGGGGAAGCGGCCGAGGAACCCGACCGCCCACTCGGTCAGCGAGGCGGCGTCCGGCGAGACCACCATCACCTCGTCGCCGATCGTCTTCACGATCGTCGCCTCGCGCGGCAGCGTCGACTCCACCGTGGCGATGAAGTTCTCGACCACGTCGAGCGCCTCCAGGTCTCCCTCCTCCTCGGTGTAGCGGGTGAACCCGGTGAGGTCGATGAAGCAGAGGGTCACGGTGACGTGCCCGAGTTCGATTTCCGCGGTATCGGGGCCGACGTCGCTCTGCGCGTCGGTCTCCATGTGGCCGACCACGTCCTGTTCGACGAAGAAGCGCAGGTAGCGGGTGTGCAGGTACTCGGTCATCGGGGCCGCCAGCGGCAGGATGTCGGCGGCCAGCTCCCCCATCTCCTCCGCCATCTCCAGCTCGGGGACGGCGTCGCGGATCAACGGTTCGTGGACGTAGAGGTGGAAGAGGCGGACCTCGGCGTCGGCGATCCGCCGCATCGACTGAGCGTAGACGCGAACCAGCTGCAGGAAGGCGACCAGGGGGAAGCCGGCGGCGAGGACGCGGGCGCAGTGGCGGATTGCCGCGGCGTCCTCCGGGCCGAGGATCCGCTCCCGCCCTTTCGGCGTGCCGAGGATGGTCAGGATCCGCTCGATCAGCTCCGGCTCCAGCCCCGTCTCCTCGGCGACGGCGGCGACGGAGATGTCGCCCGTGTCGCCGGAGAGCAGCTCTTCGGTGAAGCCGAACGCGAGCCGCCCCTCGCTGCCGGCGGCCTTCAGGTCCTCGAGCGAGTAGCCGCGCTCGCGCATCCGCGCCACCACCCGGGCCTGGGCCGCGGCGGTCGCGGTCCAGCGGCCGCGCCGCACCGGGATCACCTTTTCCCCGGCCCACCGTTTGAGCGTGCTGGCCGGAACACCCGACCGCCGCGCCGCCTCACTCAGAGATATCCGCTCGTCAGCCATGCCCAGCGAGGCTAGCCGCCGCCTAGGAGGGCATGGATACCCCCTCCACGGAGGCTCACGGACAGGCAACCCAAATCGCCGCGAGCAACCCAGCTGCGCGACGGCCTCCGGGGAGGGGGTATCCATGCCCTCCCCGGAAGCACAGTCGCCTGGGCATTGCCTACGTCGGGATCTCCGACCCCTCGTGCAACTGGAGGACCTCCTCGCCCCCCTCGCCGGTGCGGATGCGGATCGCTTCCTCGACCGGCAGCACGAAGATCTTGCCGTCGCCGACCTCGCCCGTGCGGGCGTGTTTGAGGATCGTCTCGACGACGACCGACTTGTCCTTGTCCTCGACCACCACCTCCAGCTTGATCTTCGGCCGGACGTTGACGGTGAGGGTCGAGCCGCGGTAGCTCTCGACGATCCCTTTCTGGCGACCCGAGCCCTTGGCCTCGACGATCGAGAGGGACGGGAATCCCAGCTCGAGCAGCTCGGCCCTGATCGGCTCGAACGCCTCGTGGCGGATGAACGCCTCTATCTTCTTCATGCGCTCGATCCTCCTAGTTGGACTCGGTAGTTATCGGGCTGACAGCCGGTGCCGCCGGGGCCGCGACCGGTGGCGGCGCGCCGCCCACGTGCAGTCCCGTCGAGTACTCCGGCTGGGGAATGAACTGCTCCGGGTACCCGTACATGCCGTGCTCGGAGATGTCGAGCCCGGCGTCCTCTTCCTCCGGCGTGACCCGGAGTCCGATCGTCTTCTTGATCATGAAGAAGACGGCGTAGGAGACGACGAACACGCAGGCGAAGGCAACCAGCACCCCGAGCGCCTGCGCGCCGAGCTGGCTGAACGAGCCGCTGTACCAGAGGCCCGGATCGCCGACTTCGTTGAGTGACGCCAGGCGGGGCGAGGTGAAGAGCCCGCATGACAACGTGCCCCAGATACCGGCCAGGCCGTGGGCCGAGAGGGCGCCGACCGGGTCGTCGATGACCTTCTCGATCGCCAGCACCCCGAGCACGACGATGACCCCGGCGATCGCGCCGATGATCGGCGCCGCCCAGTACTCGACGTAGCCGGAGGGGGCGGTGATCGCGACCAGGCCGGCGATCGCACCGTTGCCGGCCATGCCGATGTCGATCTTCTGCGTTTTCAGGTACATCACCGTGACCGCGGCGACCACGCCGGCCGCGGCGGCCAGGTTGGTGACCACGACGACTTCGGCGAACCGACCGCCGATCGCGCCGAGGGTCGAGCCCGGGTTGAACCCGAACCAGCCGAGCCAGAGGATCAGCACGCCGAGGCCGACCATGGGCATCGAGTGCCCGGGGATCGCCCGCGGTTTGCCGTCCTTGGTGTACTTGCCGATCCGCGGGCCGAGCAGCAGCAGCGCGGCCAGGGCGCCGGTGGCGCCGATCAGGTGGACCACCGTGGAGCCGGCGAAGTCCTGCATGCCGATGTTGACCTGCAGCCAGCCGCCGCCGAAGATCCAGTGACTGAGGACCGGGTACAGCACGGAGCTGAAGATCACCGCGTAGATGATGTAGGCGCCGAACTTGATCCGCTCCAGCGTGGAGCCCCACACGATCGCCAAGGAGACGGCGCAGAACACGAACTGGAAGAACATGAACGCCGCGGGGCTGATCGAATACGTTTCGACGAACGGGATGCTCTTGCCCGCCTCTTCGACCGTGGTGCCCACGTCAAGGAAGAACCCGTGGGTCCCCGCTATCTCGCCGAGCCCGCCGAAGGCGAGCGCGAAGCCGACCGCCCAGTAACAGAGCGAGGCGACCGAGAAGTTGACCAGGACCTTGGCCACGCCGGCCCCTACGTTCTTGGCGCGTGAGAAACCGACCTCCAAGAGCAGGAAGCCCGCCTGCATGAACATCACCAGGACCGCGGCGACGATCACCCACATCGCGTTGATGCTTGCCTCCGGGGTTTCGAGGACCGGGGTATTGGCGCCGAAGGCGATCCCCGGCAACACGAGCGAGGCAACCGCGGCCACCGGGCCTGCGATCCAGAGCCTCTTTTTCATTGATTCTCCCTCCTAGCCCACCGGAGCGGGCTCCAGCGGTCGCGGGTTTGCCGATTCCAGTTGCACCGTAGATTCGGCTCTCCAGGCTGTGTTTAGACGCGTGGAGGAAATACGGGGGGTCCGGTTCTCACGAGTGGCGAGCTGAGCAGGGGGCCGGCCGCCTCCATGGCTCACCGCTATTCCGACCAACCTGATCGGATTGCGTTAGGGTTGCCTAACTCAAAGGCATTAGGGAGCCCTTAGTAGGCTCCCCTAACTCAGGAGGCCACCGACTCGATGAAGCTCAGAGCAAACCTGGCAGCGGTGTTCGCAGTGGCACTCGCCGCGCTCGCCGCCGGCTGCGGCGACAGCGACAGCAGCGAGGAAACGGCCACCGGCGCGAGCGCCGCCGAACTGGCGCCGGTCAAGGGCTACCTCACCGCCCACTCCGCCGACCTGGTCGAGCAGGTGGGGCTGTTGAAGGCGAACGCCGACCGCTATTACGAGCTCGCCGAGTCGGTTGACTTCGACTACCAGCGGCTGCTCGACGAGCACGGCGATGAGGTGGCGGAAATCCTCGGCGACTCCAAGGACGTCTTCGTCGTCGCCAACCCCGCCTACGAGGAGATGGAGGGCATCGTCGCCGGCGTTCCCCGGCTGGCCCAGTACGACGTCGACATCGACGCCGGCTCGGATGCCTCGACCCCCGAAGACGCGGTCTCCTTCAGCCTCACCACCCCATCCGGCAAGCAGCTGAAGCAGCCGGGCAACCTCTTCTTCCTCACCGAGACGGCGCTCTACGGGACCAACCCGGACGTGGCGGCGAAGGGGGTCAAACCGGACGTCGACGCGGACGGCAAGGTCGAGTTCGGCGAGGGCCTGCCCGACGCCGACATCTACAAAGCGACCCTGGACGAATTCGATCGCCAGGCGAAGAGCCTCGACGAAGACGCGCAGGAGTTCGAACCGACCCCGTCCGACGCGCTGACCTCGATCGTGGTGATGACGCCGACCATGAGCGAGTACTTCGAGGCCTGGAAGAACTCCCGCTTCATCGCCGGCGAGGGCGCCGAGGAACTCGGGTTCGTCGCCACCTCGCGCCTCTCCGACATCGCCGACATCCTCGGCGGCATCCTCGTCACCTACGACGGGATGGAACCGATGATCGCCTCCGAGAACGCCGCCCAGGCGAAGCAGACCCGGAGCGAGCTGAAGAGCCTGGTCGGGTTCGCCTCCGACCTGCGCGACCGCGAGGCCGAAGGCGAGAAATTCACCGCCAAGCAGGCCGACGCGCTCGGCGCCCAGGCTCAGGCCCAGGCCGAGGCGATCGCCGGCCAGGTGACGCAGGCCGCCAAGCAGCTGGAAGTCGAACTCCAGGAAAGCTAGGGAGCGATTACGGCGAGACCCCGCAGCCGAGCCGCCGCAAGGGCCATCGCCGCGACCCTGGTCGCGGCGATGGCCCTTTTCTGCTCGGCCTCGAGCGCCGCGGCCGAGCCGCCCTGGCAGGCCGCCGACGCGATCCGGGCGGACCTCTTCGAGGCGCAGGCGCAGCTGCTCTTCGCCGAGCGCACCGGGGACTCGGTCGCCGCCGCCGAGGCGCGGCTGAGCGGCCCGCTCCGCCGCGGCCTCGCCGAGCACGCCGCGGCTGAGCTGCGCGAAGTGGAGGTCTCGCTGCGCGCCGCCGGGCGGGCCGCCGCCGACCTCGACGAAACGGCGCTCGCGGCCGCCAGGGGGCGGATCGTCTCCGCCCTGCGCCGCGGTGCGCTGGCCGTCGCCGTGGCGGCGGCGCGGGATGGAGCGGCGGCCGAAGCGCGGAGCTGGATGCAGATCCGCGACTTCCGCCAGACCACCCGCTTCACCCGGCCGGGCGTCGACGGGACGGCGGCGCTGCAGGAGCTGGCAGCGAAGGAAATCAGTCCCCGCGAAGCGGTAGTCCAGATCGAAAAGGACCTGCTCGACACCTTCCAGGCCCGCCTGATGACCAACCTCGACGAAGCGTCCCAGGCCGCGGAGCGGGGCTTCGACGGGCGCTTCGCTGAAACGGCGGCGACGGTCCGCGGCTACTGGCTCGCGATCGCGCCCGAGTACGCCGAGCAGCGCGACGGGGAGGAGCGCCGGGCGACCAACCGCGACTTCGAGTTGCTCGCCGCCGCCGGGGCCGCCGCCGACCGGGCCCAGTTCGAGGCCGCGCGCAAACGGGTCGAAGCCGACCTGGAGGGATTCACCGCGGCGCCGCTGACCCCCGAAGAGCAGGTCAACCGGGCGAGCCAGCTGACCCGGTTCAACGCCCTGGTGCCGAAGGAGTACGACAAGGGCACCGCCGAGGGCCAGGTGACGATCCCCTTCGAGGTGCAGGAGGCGGTCGCCTTCATGGACGGCGTCGAAGCCGCCTTCTCCGACCTCGAGTCGGTCCTGCTGGAGCGCGACCCGGCGGCGGTGGAGCGGATCAAGACCTCCTTCGCCGAGCTGCGCGAGGACGTCGACAACGCTCAGCAGGGCGTCTCCGTCGCGCCCCAGGAGGAGCTCGACGCCGCCAGCGACCGCGTCGGCGAGATCTTCGAACGGATCTCGCCGGAGGAATGGACGGAACCGAGCGACGAAGCCGACTACGAACTCGTCGACATCTCCCTCGACCAGCTCGAAGCCGCCGCCGGGGCCGGCCGGTACCAGGAGGCCGAGCAGGCCCGCCTCGCCGCCTACGGCTTCTTCGAGTTCGGCCCGGAGCTGAAGCTGCGCGCCTTCGACCCCCAGCTGGCGCTCGAGATCGAGGGGTTGATCTGGTACGGCGCGAGCGGCCAGGCCGGGCTCGCGGACCTGATCGCAAACCACCAGCCGCTGAACGAGATCCGCGAGACCCGGGTCGTCCTCGACGAAGAACTGGCCAACGCCCGGGCGCTGACCGGCGACGGCGCCAGCACGATGACGACGATCACCAACTCGGCGCTGATCGTCTTCCGCGAGGGCCTCGAGGCGATCCTGATCCTCGCCGCGATCACCGCCAGCATGGTCGGGCCGCGGGCGCGGCTGCGCCGTCCGGTCCAGCGCGGCGCCCTGCTGGCGCTGCCGGCCAGCGTGCTGATGTTCGTGCTGGCCCTGCTGCTGCTCGACTCCCTGTCCCAGTACGGGGAGAAACTCGAGGCGGTGGTCGGGGTCGTCGCGATCGGCGTCCTCTTACTCGTGATGAACTGGTTCTTCCACCGCGTCTACTGGACCGAGTGGATCAAAGGCCACCGCGACCGCGGTAAGGCGCTGACCGGCGCCGCGCTGGCGACCGGCGCCGGCGCGGCGACGGTCGCCGGCCTCTATGTGCTCGGCTTCACCAGCGTCTTCCGGGAGGGCTTCGAGACGGTCCTCTTCCTGCAGGCGCTGCAGCTCAGCTCCGGCACCGGGGTGGTCCTCGCCGGCGTCTCGCTGGGCCTGGTCCTGACCGGGATCGTCGGGGCGCTCACCTTCGCCCTGGAGCGCAAGCTCCCATATAAGAAGATGCTGGTCGCGACCGGCGTGCTGATCGCGCTGGTGCTGGTCGTCCTGGTCGGCAACACCGCCCGGACGATGCAGGGCATCGGCTGGCTCTCGATTCACCCGATCGACGTCGAACTGCCGCTCTGGATGGGTACCTGGCTCGGCGTCTACCCGACTGTGGAGACGCTGGTCGCGCAGCTCCTCGCCTTCGTCTTCGTGATCGGCAGCTACTTCGCCGCCGAGTGGATGCGCAAGCGCGAGCTGCGCCAGGCGATCGCCGCCCACGAGGAGTCACGGGACGATCTCTCCCCGGCGCCGGGCGCGCCGAACGGCAACGGCGATGGCGGCTCACTAGGGTCGGCCGAAGATGCCGTCGCGACTCCGCCCCACGAGCTCACTCGCCACTGACGCGATCCTCGTCGGCGACCCCGGCCGCTCTCTGCTGTTAGCGCAGGAGCTGCTGGAGCAGCCGAAGATGAGCAACCACGCGCGCGGGCTGTGGGGGTACTCGGGACGAACCCCGAGCGGCCACGAGCTGACCGTGCAGGCAACTGGCATGGGCGGCCCCAGCGCCGCCGTGGTCCTCGCCGACCTCGCCGAGCTCGGGGTCCGGCGGGCGGTGCGGATCGGAACCTGCACCGGGCTGACGGAGGAGCTCGAGGTCGGCGACCTGCTCTGCGTCGAGGAGGCGCATGCGTGGGGCGGGCCGGGAGGGCGCGACGGCGAGGCCGTGCACCCGAACCCGGAGCTCTCCTCGGCGCTGCTCGCCCGGCTCGGCGATGACGCCCGGCGCGGGACCGTCGCCAGCCTCGACACCCTGCACGGGCCCGAGGCCGACGCCGAGAAGCTTGGTGCCGACGCGGCGGACATGCAGACCGCGGCGTTGTTCGGGAGCGGCGCCGGCCTCGGGGTGGCGATCGCCGCGGTTCTGATCGTCACCGCCGCGGCGAACGGCGAGCGCATCGGAGACGAGGCCGAGCAGCAGGCGGCGAAATTGGCCGGAGCGGCGTCTGCGGCCATACTCTAACCCTAAAGTCGAGGGTTAGTCTTTGACTTTTTTCGCCGTCTTTCGCCGCATCGCGCCGAGCTCGCGGTTGAGCTCGTCGATCTGCTCCTCGAGGTCCTCGAGTCGCTGCGAAAAGGACCGCAGCCGCCGCTCCAGGCGCTCGACGTCGGTCGCCGAAGGCAGATTCAGGGCGCTCATCGCTGCCTGCTGGGCCTCGATCGCCTTCTCCCTGGCGCCGAAGGCGGCCGAGATCGCGTTGTGGAGGGTCGGGTTGTCGATCAGCGCCTGCGCCAGCTCGCCGATCGCCTGCTCGGAGCGGGCCCTGAGGCCGTCCTGATCGTTCTCGTCGTGGGTCACGCCGCCGCCCTTTCTCAAACTCGTTACGTCACGTTAACGACCGTATCTGGTTCGATTGGTATTCCTTCCACCGCGCGTATGTTTTTGCAGCGGATTAAGGCCATGTTGGGGGGCGGCTGACGCCGTTGCGTGCCCCTGGTCTAACGGGTAGCTTGAACTCGCCTCATGTGCCGGGGAGGGCGGGGTCGCGCTTCCGTGTTGCACGGCTGCGGATCCGAGGCGCTACGGGATGAGAACCAAGATCGCATCGATAGTCGCACTCGCCGGCTTGCTGGCTGGCCTGGTGCTGGGCGCCAGCCTCGCCGGCGCCGACCCGCTGACCGGGAACGAGGTGGCGGAACCGGCCCCGGCCGCTCCGGCGATCCCACAGCTGCAAGCCCCCGCCTGCGTCAACAGCGTCGACGATGACGCCGATGGCCTGATCGACCTGGCTGACCCCGACTGCGTCACCCCGGCGGATCTCGACGAGGCGCCCGAAGCGGTCGCCGCCCCCACCGAGGGTGCCGGCCAAGACCCGGCCCCGAAGGCATCGGGCGGCGTCCAGCAAGGCTCCCCGATCGGCGGCGGGGCCCCCGAGCGTCGCGGCGGGGTCGTCCGCAACGAGAGTCTCGGCGACGCCAGCGGCGGCGCCAGCAACAGCGGCGGCCTCAGTGCCCCGAGCGCCACCGGCGGCGACCAGCCGGCGGCGGAGGGCAGCGACGGCGGCTCCCAGTACTCCGCCGGCGGTGCCCCGACCACCGCCAACCCGACGACCACCTTCGCCCCCTTCGGGCCCGCCCTGATCGGCGTTCCCAACTTCGTCATCGACTCCTTCGAGATCCCGCCCTTCCTGTTGCCGATCTACCAGGCCTGCGGAACCGAATACGGAATCCCCTGGGAGGTGCTCGCCTCGATCAACAAGATCGAGACCGGCTTCGGCACCAATCTCAACGTCTCCAGCGCCGGCGCGGTCGGGTGGATGCAGTTCCTGCCCTCCAGCTGGGAAGCGTTCGGGCTCGACGCCAACGGCGACGGGCGCAAAGACCCCTACAACCCGGTCGACGCGATCTGCGCCGCCGCCCACTACCTCAAGGTCGCCGGCGGCGCCGAGAACCTCTACGACGCGATCTTCGCCTACAACCACGCCGACTGGTACGTGCAGGAGGTGCTGCTCTACGCCCGCGCCTACGGCAGGCTCCCCGCCGACCTGGTCGGCTCGTTGACCGGCCTCACCGAGGGCGCCCACTTCCCGATCGCCGCCGACTCCCGCTACGCCGACGATGTCTCGGCCCGGGCGGCACTGAGCCAGTCCTCCCCTGAGACCGACGAGAGCTACGGCGACGCCGCCGAAGTGATCTCCTCCTCGCCGACGCCGCGCGGGATCAACATCTTCTCCGACACCGACGCGCCGGTGGTGGCGGTCAACGACGGGGTGATCCGCAAGGTCGGCAGCTCGGCGAAGCTGGGCAAGTTCGTCGTCCTCGAAGACACTTACGGCAACCGCTACACCTACGCGGAACTGGGCGAGATCGTCCGCGACCGCCGCACCGTGGTGATCACCACCGGCGAGGAAAAGCAGATCCCGGTGGAAAGCGAGAACCTTCGCCCGAGACTGCGGGCACTGCCCGGCCGGGCCACCGAGGGAGAGCGTCCCGAGGGAGGCAAGGGCACCGGCACGGTCCAGGTGGCAAGCGCCGACGGCTCGCTGCGCACCGGCTCGAAAGTGATCGCGGGCACCGTGCTGGGACGGGTCGCCGAGGGCGGGGACGGCGTCGAACCACACATCAACTTCTCGATCCGGCCGGCCGGCCGCGGCGCCCCGCAGATCGACCCGAAGCCGATCCTCGACGGCTGGAAGCTGCTCGAAGCGACGGCGATCTACCGCGCCAAGGGCAAGAACCCGTTCACCGCCAAGCTCAGCGGCGCCGGGGTCCTGCTGCTCTCCAAGGAGGCGCTGCAGAAGCGGGTGCTCGCCGACAAGGGACTCTCGATCTACGAGTGCGGCCGTGAAGACATCGCCACCGGCCAGATCGGCCGCCGGGTCCTGGCGCTGCTGGCCTATCTGCGCTCGAAGGGCTACGAGCTGACCGTCACCTCGCTCAAGTGCGGCCACGGCTACCTGACCAGCTCCGGCAACGTCTCCGAGCACGTCACCGGCGATGCGGTCGACATCCCGGCGATCAACGGGATCCCGGTGCTCGGCCACCAGGGGCCCGGCTCGCTGACCAACGAACTGCTCGAAGACGTCCTGCAGCTGCAGGGGACGATGGAACCTGACCAGGTGATATCGCTCGAAGACTTCCCGGGCCCGACCAGTTTCGCGATGGCGGACCACGCCGACCACGTCCACGTCGGCTTCCAGCCGATCGGCGTCGGCAGCCCCCAGGAAGCACGCTTCCTCTCGCTGCTCAAGCCCGACCAGTGGCAACGGCTGATCGACCGCCTCGGCCAGATCGAGAACCCCGACGTGCCGGTGAGGCCCTCGCGCTACTCGCTCCCGGACGACGGCAGCACCCCCTTCCCGGGCGGCGACTAGCAGTGCGCCTAGAGCCCTAGCCGGGAGAATCCCGGTTAGATGGCCGATTCCCGCGCATTCGGATTCGCGCAGCTCGACTTCCCCGGCTCCCTGCCGCTGGCCGACGGCCGCTACCTGGCCCGCGAGACCGACGAGGACGCCCGCGAGAGCGTTCTCGTCTTGCAGACGCTGGGGGCGCCGGCACCGCCGGCGAAGCGCCGCCGGCGCTCACGAGCGGCCGAGGCCGACGCCGATCCCTCGCCGCTGCCGCTGGTGCGGGCGACGGCGATCCGGGCCTTCGCGCCGTTCGACGACCCGGCCGAGGCCGAGCGCTGGCTCGACGAGGCGACCGAGGCCGAGGACACCGTCGACATGCTGCTCGCCGACGGCGCGGCACTGCTCAATCGTGCCCTTCACGCCCAGGCCACCGCGGCCGCCGACCCCCACTCCCGTGAGCTGGCGCTGGAGCGCGCGGTCGCGGCGCGAATCGGCTACGGCAGTGGCGACGAGGTCGCTGCCGGGAACTTCACGGCGGCACGCGAGGTGGATCCGCGCGCGGCCGGTGCATCGCGACGCCGGCAACGTCGCGAAGACCTGAGGCCGCAGGAACGGGTCGCCGCGGTGCTCGGCGGCCGCGAGCGGATCGACGCCTGCGAGACGCTGCTGCTGCGCGCTCGCGCCGACCTCGATGCGGGTCGCGACCGCGAGGCCGCGCTGCAGCTCCGGGTCGGCCTGGAGGCGCTGCTGGAGGAGCTGCAGGGCGCGCTCACCGACCCCGCCCACGAGGAGGACATGGCGACCCTGCGCGAGCGCCGCTCGCAGGCCGGCGAGGCGGCGAACGCCGCCCTCTACGGCGAGCTGACCGCCGAGCGGGTCAGGGCCGTCATCGAACTGCTCGAGATCTGCGAGCGGGTGCTGCGTCGGCGTCGCGTGCTGCGCGGCTAGAGCGCCAGCCTGCGGGTGATCACCGCGTCGCGCAACGAGTCGGCCAGGTGGTGGGCTTCCTCCAGGGCGACCCCCTCGACCGAGGGCACGCCGATCACGGTGAGGCCGGCGGCACGGGCGGCGGCGACGCCGGTGGGTGAGTCCTCCAGGGCGACCACCGAGGGGCCGGGCTCAACGCCGAGCCGGCGACAGGCCTCCAGGTAGGGGTCCGGCGCCGGCTTTGGGGCGGCGACTTCGTGGGCGCTGAGAACGACGTCGAAGGTGCCCTCGAACCCGACCAGTTCGAGCGAGCGCTGGACGAACACCAGCGGCGAGTTGGAGACGAGGCCGATCGGGGTGCCGCGCTGCTTCAGCTCCCGCAGCAGCTCGCGGGCGCCGACCATCGCCTCGACCCCGTGCTCCAGCTCGGCGACGACGAGAGCATTCAGCTCCTCGATCAGCTCCCCGGCCCGGCCCGGCTCACCGAGACGCCGCTCGAGGACCGCGCCGGCGATCTCCGCCGAGGTCCCGACCAGCTCGCGCTTGTCGGCGGGGGTGAACTCAAGCCCGCGCCGGGCGAAGAGGTCTTCCTCGGCCCTGGTCCAGACGGACTCGGTGTCGAGCAAGAGGCCGTCGTTGTCGAAGACGACGGCCTCGGGCGGCGCCACCGCCTCCGTGGTCGGAGAGCCGCCCATCCCTAGCCGAGCGCCGCGAGAGTGGCGGCGAGCTCCTCGTCCACCTCGCCGCCGAGCTTCAGCTCCGCGGCGTCGTCATAGGGCGTCTCTCCCTTGGTGACGATCGCCAGCCGCCCGCCACCCTCCAGCGTCAGCCGCGGCAGGCCGGCAGCCGGGTGGACCGCGAGCGAGGAGCCGACGCAGATCATCAGCTCCGCCCGTTCGGCCAGGTCGGTGGCCAGCACTATCGCCCGCTCCGGCAGCAGCTCGCCGAACAGGACCACGTCCGGCTTGACCGCCCCGCCGCAGGCGGAGCAGACGGCGACTCCGCGCTGGTCGAGGAGCCGCTCGACCTCCTCGAGCTCGAAGGCGACGGCGCAACGGGTGCAGGAGGAGGTCTCGATCGAGCCGTGCACCTCGACCACGTTGCGCGAGCCGGCGGCGCGGTGCAGGCGGTCGATGTTCTGGGTGATCACGCCCTCGACCAGCCCGCGGCGCTCCAGCTCGGCCAGCGCCTCGTGGGCGGCGTTCGGCCGCTTGTCGGCAAGCGAGTGGAAGCGCGGCCGGTAGTAGGACCAGAAGCGCTCCGGGTCGCGTTCGAAGACGCTGATGTGGGCGACCTCCATCGGGTCGACGTTGGCCCAGAGCCCGGTCTCCGGCGTGCGGAAGTCCGGGATTCCCGAGGGCACCGAGACCCCCGCCCCGGTCAGCACCACCGTGCATCCCGACTCGCCGAGCAGCTCGGCCAGCCGCGCCGCGGTGGCGACGGGTGTTACCTGCCCGTCCACTTGGGGGTGCGCTTGGCGAGAAAGGCGCCGATGCCCTCTTTCGCGTCCTCGCTGCCGAAGGCGGTCGCGAAGGCGCGCTTCTCGGCCTCGATTCCCTCGTCGAGGTCTCCCTTGTGCGAGTTGGCCTTGATCTGTTCGACCGCCACCGGGGCCTGGCCGGCCAGCTTGATGCCCCACATCAGCGCCGCCTCGAACAGCTCGTGGTCGGGGACGACCCGGTTGACGAGGCCGGCTTCGAGGGCTTCGTCGGAGAGGATCGCGTCGCCGACCAGGTTCATCTCCAGCCCCTTGCTGGGGCCGACCAGCCGCGGCAACCGCTGGGTGCCGCCGAACCCCGGAACGATCCCGAGTTTGATCTCCGGCTGGCCGAAGACCGCCGCCTCGGCGGCGAGCCGGAAGTCGCAGGCCATCGCCAGCTCGCAGCCGCCGCCGAAGGCGATCGAGTTGACCGCGGCGATCGTCGCCACCCTGGAGGTGCCGAACTCGCGCAGCAAGGCGTGGGCGGTATGGAGCAGTTCCTCGCCGCCGTCCTCGCCAATCTCCAGGAAGGCCTTGATGTCGGCCCCCGCCGAGAAGACCAGCGGGATCGAGGAGGCGATCACCATCGCACCGACGCCGTCGTCCGCCTTGACCCGCTCCCAGACCGTGCCGAGGTCCCGGATCACGTCCGGGGAGAGGGCGTTCATCGGAAGGTTGGCGAGCCACGCGATCGCGACCCCGTCGCGGGTCTCCAGCTTCACCGTCTCGGGCTGCTCGCCCTCGTCGGGTTGCGGGTAGGGGTAGAAGCCCTGGCCCGAGGCGAGGCCGAGGCGGCCCTGAGCGACGAGCCGGCGCAGGGTGACCGGCGGCGCGAAGCGCTCACCGTGCTTCTCCTGCAGCTGCTCCATCTGCTCCAGCACCTTGCCAAGGCCCTCGACGTCGGCTTTCCAGAACGGTGGCAGGAGGCCTTTGCGGGGATCGAGGCCGGCCCCGGCCATCATCCCGACGTCGATGTCGCGGACCGAGCAGATCCCCTCCTCGACCAGCTGGCAGGCCTCGATCAGGGCGCGGCAGGTGAACATCGCCACCAGCTCCTCGGCATCGGGCGCGGCATCGCCGGGAATCGTCTGCTCGCCGTCTTTGAAGAAGCCCTCGCCGCCGCTCTTGGCGCCGAGCTTGCCGTCGGCGACCAGGCCCTTCAGCCCTTGGTGCACATAGAAGCTCTCGCCGTAGGACTCGTGCAGGTGCTCGGCGACGTGCAGAACGGTGTCGAGCCCGAGCAGGTCGGTGAGGAAGAACGGTCCCATCGGGGCGACCTGAGCCTCCGCCATCGCCTCGTCGATCGCCTTCAGCGACAGCCCCTGCTCCTCCTGGGCGCGCCAGATCTCCCCCATCGTCGCCATCAGCACCCGGTTGACCACGAAGCCGGGCACCTCGCCGCACACGATCGGCTGCTTCTTGATCGCCTGGGCGAAGTTGTAGGCCGCGGTGGCGGTCTCCCGCGAGGTGTCCTCGCCGACGATCACCTCGACCAGCGGCATCACCGAGGCCGGGTAGAAGAAGTGGAAGCCGACCACCTTGTCGGCGCGCAGCGTCGTCTCCCCCATCTCGGTGATCGAGAGCGAAGAGGTGTTGGAGGCGAGGATCGCGTGGCCCGGGGTCGCCGCGTCGAGCTCGGCGAAGACCGCCTGCTTGATCGCCATCTTCTCCGGCACCGCCTCGATCACGAAGTCGACGTCGCCGAACTCCTCATAGGTGGTGGTGCCGATGACCCGGTCCATCACCTCGGCCAGGCGCGCATCCGCCTGCTCCTGGGTCAGCTTCTCCTTCTTGACCAGCCGGGCCAGCTGGCCCTCGGTGACCGCGCGGGCCTTCTCGATCGCGGCGTCGACGAACTTCTGGTCGATGTCCTTGACGACGACTGGGATGTCTGCGGCGGCGATCGCCTGGGCGATCTCGCCGCCCATCGTGCCACCGCCGACGACGGCGGCCTTGGAAACGAACATTTGCGACTGGTCCCTTCGGTCTCGGTTCGGCTTGGCGGTGCGGCGGGGAGGCTAGCGACACCAGGGACACGGTGGACAGCCGAGGTTTGTACGGCGGTACAAAGCCATCCGAAACGCTCGGCCATTAATCTGCCTTGCTCTCTCTATAAGGGAGTGAGATCCGTAACCGATCGCGCTCAGGGACTGGGCGCGCGCCAAGCGAGGGAACACCAAGCGATGACCCGCATTCGCCAGCAGAACGTGACCGCCGCGCAGTGGAGCTCCAACGGGGAGGCCCTCGGCGCGCTCGACCTTACCCTTCCCGAGAACGAAGCCTTCGGCGCCAACGTCTTCTCCGTCCCGGTGCAGCGCGAACGCCTGCCCGGCGACGTGTTCGAGAAGCTGCAGGCCACCCTGGCCGGTGGCGAGTCGCTCGACCCGAGCCTCGCCGACGCCGTCGCCGAGGCGATGAAGGAGTGGGCGCTGGAGAAAGGCGCCACTCACTACACCCACATGTTCCAGCCGCTGACCGGCTCGACCGCGGAGAAGCACGACTCCTTCTTCGAGCCCGCCGGCGAAGGCACCTCGCTGGCCGGCTTCTCC
Organism: uncultured Actinomycetes bacterium; assembly: GCA_963832155.1. Classification (GTDB taxonomy): domain Bacteria; phylum Actinomycetota; class Thermoleophilia; order Solirubrobacterales; family 70-9; genus VAYN01. The sequence continues at coordinate 1,165,310 of CAWHTB010000002.1, read as the reverse complement.
GGCAAAGAGCTGATCCAGGGCGAGCCCGACGCCTCCTCCTTCCCGACCGGCGGCGTCCGCGCGACCTTCGAGGCCCGCGGCTACACCGCCTGGGACCCGACCAGCCCCGCCTTCATCCTCGAGAACCCGAACGGGGCCCTGCTCTGCATCCCCACCGCCTTCGCCTCCTGGACCGGCGAGGCGCTCGACGCGAAGATCCCGCTGCTGCGCTCGATGGACGCGCTTTCGCGCTCCGCGATCAAGGCGCTGCGGCTGCTCGGCGACGAGGAGAGCCAGCGTGTCTTCACCACCGTCGGGCCCGAGCAGGAGTACTTCCTGATCGACGAGCAGTACTTCTTCGAGCGCCCCGACCTGATCGCCACCGGCCGCACCCTGTTCGGCGCCAAGCCGCCCAAGGGCCACGAGCTGGACGACCACTACTTCGGCTCGATCCCGGAGCGGATCCTCGCCTGCATGATGGAGGCCGAACTGGAGATGCGGAAGCTCGGCATCCCGGTCAAGACCCGCCACAACGAGGTGGCCCCCGCGCAGTACGAGATCGCGCCGGTGTTCGAGAGCACCAACGTCGGCTCCGACCACCAGCAGCTGCTGATGCAGACGCTGGAGAACGTCGCCCGCCGCTACGGCCTGGTCTGCCTCCTGCACGAGAAGCCGTTCGCGGGGGTCAACGGGTCCGGCAAGCACAACAACTGGTCGATGGGGACCGACACCGGCGACAACCTGCTCGACCCGGGCGACACGCCGGCCGACAACATCCACTTCCTGTTCTTCTGCGCGGCGGTGATCCAGGCGGTGAACAAGCACCAGGGCCTGCTGCGGGCCTCGGTCGCCAACATCGGCCAAGACCACCGGCTCGGGGCCAACGAGGCGCCGCCGGCGATCATCTCGATCTTCCTCGGCGCCGAGCTGGAGAAGACCTTCGAGGCGATCGCGACCGGCGAAGGGGACCCCAACACGCCGGCGTCCTTCCTCGACCTCGGCGCGACCGTGCTGCCGCCGCTGCCGATGCACGGCGGCGACCGCAACCGGACCTCGCCGTTCGCCTTCACCGGCAACAAGTTCGAGTTCCGGGCGGTGGGATCGAGCGAGTCCCTCGCCTTCCCCAACACCGTCCTCAACACGATCGCCGCCGAGGCGATCGACGAGCTGGCCGACAAGCTCGAGGCGAAGATCTCGGGCGGGATGGAGATGCCCGCCGCGGTGATGGAGGTCGTCAAGGAGTCCTACTCGGCCAACAAGGCCGTCTGCTTCGACGGCGACAACTACTCCGAGGAGTGGCACTCCGAAGCCGAGCAGCGCGGGCTGAAGAACCTGCGCACGACGCCGGACGCGCTCCCGGAAGTGCTCGCCGACCAGAGTGTGGCGGCGTTCGAGAACTACGAGGTGCTCTCCAAGCGCGAGCTCGAGTCCCGCTACGAGGTCTGGGTCGAGCAGTACGCGATCCGGGCCAACATCGAGGCCGAGGAGACCTACGCGATCGCCCAGACGATGCTGCTCCCGGCGGGCCTGCGCCACCTGGCGCTGATCGGCCAGGCGGGCGTCTCCAACCTCGAGGGCGAGGTCCGCGAGCTGGTCGACGAGCTGGTCGCCGCGCTCGGCGAGCTGAAGGAGGCCAACGCCTACCCCGACGACCTCGAGGGCCTGGAGCTGGCCGTCTACGCCCGCGACAACCAGATCGCCGCGATGGCGAAGGTGCGCGAGGCCGCCGACAAGCTGGAGAGGGTCGTCGCCGACGACCTCTGGCCGCTGCCGAAGTACGAGGAGATGCTGTTCATCAAGTAGCGGCGCTCTGATGTGCTTCACGAAAAGCCCCCGCATATGCGGGGGCTTTTCGTGTCTGCGCGGCTAGGAGATCAGACTCTTCCCAGATAGCACGCTTCCCAAAGGGCGTAGTAGAACGCCGCGACGTATTGTTCACCCCGGCTGTCCGCTTCCTGCGCTAGAACGCCCCACGAGTAGCACCTATCGAACCTCATGGCTGAGGCGGAATCCGGAGCGGTCGCCTGCACAGCTCCCGCGATCGCGAGGCTGGCGAGGAGGGCGCCGATCAGAGCCTTGGCGCGCGAGAGGCGCGGGGCTCGGTAGACAGTCGTGTTCATTTACTTCCTTTCCCAGGCTGGGGCCGCTTGGCGGCCATTGCCGCGAATATAGATCGCGGCGGAATGGTTGAAAACCGTTTCGCTTACGTTCGTCCAGGTAGTTCTGGGGACGAGAAAGGCCCCGCAATTGCGGGGCCCTTTCGTCGAGCGGGAGTGAGTCGGTCTACTGCTGCGGGACGACGTTGCCGTCCGCGTCGCGCCAGACAGTCGTCTGCACGCCCGCTTCGCCGTTGGCGTTGCTCAGCTCCGAGCCGCTGAGGGGCAGCTCGAAATAGTTGTTGGCGACGGGAACCGTCATGTCGGGCGCACTCCCGAATTTGGCGGTAACCGTGGTCACTCCGTCGGGGACCAACCCGAATGCCAGCGACGAACCGCTGGTTTCGTCGACCATCGTCGTCCGCGCATCGCCGCTCATCAGCATCGAGAGGTCGAAGCAGAAGGACAGGGCTTCTTTGACCCCCACGAAGGGTCGAGCTGCACAGAGCGGTTCGTTCTCGGTGAAGATCGGTGAGGTGTCCCCGCCGGAGAGCAGGATCGTCGCTTCGCCGTTGGCCGCGGGGGCGAGGTAGCGGACGGAGTCGAGTCGTACGCCGGCGGGTAGCGCCACGCCGCCGTTCAGGGTCGCTTCGACCTCGGCGGAGCGATCCTGGGCGGTCTGCTCGCCTCGCAGGACGCCGAGCTCCGCGGTCAACTCCGCCGGCACCGGCGTGTCGGAGAGCGTCGCCGGATTGTCGCTGCTGCCGACGAGCGGATTCCAGTCACCGGTAGCCGCGACCGCGGTGCCGGTGAACGCCAGGCAAGCGGCCCCGACCGCGACGATGCGCGACGGACGAATCCGGCCGATGCGGCGGCTCGACTCCTTCACCTGACCGGCGGCTGCGGTCGTGAGCATGCGCTCCAGCTCCGGCAGCGTCGTCTCGTTTCCTCTGCGTCTCAAGATGAGTCCTTTCCTAGTCATTGCCTTTTCCTTCAATGGCTGGCCGGCAACAGGACGGACCGCAAGCGCGTCAACCCTCGGCTGACGCGCTTGCGCACCACCTGCTGCGAGCAGCCAAGCTGTGCGGCGATCTCGTCGTACTCGCGCTCCTCCAGAACGCGGGCGACGACTGCATCGCGAAGGTCTTTCGGCAGGTCCTCGAGCATCTGCTCCAGCGGCGGAAGCTCGAGGCCGACCAGGTACTCGATCCGCTCCAGCGCCTCGTCGTCGAGCACCAGCGGCTCAGCGCCGAGGCGGCGGCGAGCGTCGTCGGCGACGACGCCGCGTCGTACGCTCGCCAGCAGCGTGTTGCGGGCGATCGTCAGCAGCCAGGGCACGGCGCTGGTCCCGCCGGAGCGGGCTGGATCGAAGCGATCAGCGGCTTCCAACACGCTGGCGAAGGTCTCGGCGGCGAGGTCTGCGGTCAGCTCGGCATCGCGGCACCGGGACATCAGAAAGCGCAGCACCAGCGCCTCGTGGCGCCGGTAAAAAGCGGCAAACGCCTTCGGCTCGCGTGCGGTGCATTCGAGCAGCTCGGCATCGTTGAGTCGTTCGAGGAAGTCCATACCCCTGGATAGTCGGCAGAGCGAAATCTGTGACCGGGATACGGACGAACTCTGTGTTCGGTTGGACCCGGGGCTGCTTACGGAGGCGGCAGCCCCGGCCCGCCGTGGAGCGGGTTGAGGTCGGCGAGCAGCTCGACCAGGCGCGGCTCGGGCTCGTCCTCGTCGATCATGACCGCGGTCCCTGGCCAGGCATAGCGGAGGTAACGGGCGTAGGCCTGGCGCGAGCCGAGGTCGGGCTCGTAGATCCAGGAGCCGGTGTTCCAGTAGCGCGGGCGCGTGTCGCGGCTGGAGCGGACATCGGCGAGCGGCTGGTGGGTGTGGGCGAAGACGATCTGCTCCGCCTCCCCTCTCCAGCCGAGGTTCTCGACCACCCGGGCGAAAGCCTCGAGCGCGTGCTCGGAGGGGTCGCTGCGCGAGATCACCGTCGGCTCCGGGTAGAGCGGCCGCGACCAGGCGGGCCCGGCCACCGGCTGCTCACGGGCCTGACGCTCGGCCTCGCCGCGGACGACCGAGTCGAAGTGGTCCTGGCTGGGGAGCGAGTCTGCCTCGGCACCGACACCGCGGTCGCGCAGCTCGGCCGCCAGCCGCTTGGCGCCGCGAACCGGCAGGGTCAGCGCGGACGCGAACCGCCCAGCCCGCTGCGCCGCCCGGAACACGTTCTGCTGGGCGTGGGTGCCGTGGGGCATCTGCGCGGCGATGTAGAGCCACTCGGTGAGCAGCGTGGTCACCGACTCGTAATCCTCGACGCACTTCGGCTCCTCCGGGCCGCCCGCCGCGATCGCCCACAGCGTCCTGGTCAGCAGCCGGTCGCCACGCGAGCCGGTCAGCCTGGCGTGGGGATCGAGGTAGTGGCCGTGGGTGCAGAGGACGCCGCCGAACTCGTAGGTGGGGTAGGCGATCTCGACCTCGACCCCGGGCAGGCGACGCTCGAGGAAGGCCTGGAAGTAAGCCGGGCCGGGCGTGGCGTCAGTCGTCGCAGACGTAGCTCCCGCCAGCGTCGCCTCGAGCCGGTCCTCCTCGTCGCGGTGGACCAGGTGGTGGTCGTGGTTGCCGGCGAGGAAGACGAGTCGCTTCCCTCCCAGGTTCTCGGCGATCAGGCGCAGCAGACCGTCAGCCGACTCGACCGCGTCGGTGACCGAGCCGAAGAGGAAGTCGAAGAGGTCGCCGAGGAAGATCAGCTCGTCGATCCCCTCCAGCTGCGGCGCCAGCCGCTCGAGGAAGAACTCCTCCCGCAACAGGTCGCGCCCCGTCCAGGCGCCGAAGTGGGTGTCGGAGATGACCAGCGCTCGCACCGGCGCCCATCATCCTGGATCTGAGACGGCGTCTCTACGCGGCGCGCTCAGCGACCCGCATTCGCAGCCCGCCCTTGGGCGAGAGCGTCGGCATCTGGCGGACCGTCATCGTGCGGCCGGGCAGGGCGCCGAGGTCGAGGCTCGCCAGCAGCATCGTCGCCACCAGCTTCACCTCGGTCTGGCCGAAGCGCTTGCCGATGCAGATCCGTTGGCCGCCGCCGAAGGGGACGTAGGCGCCGCGCGGCAGCGCCGCCTTGCGCTCGCGGGTGAAGCGCTCGGGGATGAACGCCTCCGGGTCGGGGAAGACCTCGGGAATGCGGTGGCTGGCCCAGGAGCAGTAGTTGACGTAAGCGCCGCGCGGGACCGTGTAGCCGCCGAAGTCGAACTCGCGAACGGCGCGGCGAGGCCCGATCCAGGCCGGCGGGTAGAGGCGCAGGACCTCGTCGAGGACCATGTCGAGGTAGGGCATCTCCCGCTCGAGCTGCTCCGGCGTCGGGGTGGCACCACCGAGGACGCGGTCCTGCTCCTCGCGCAGCCGGGCGGTGACCTCGGGGTGCCGGGCCAGCTCGTGGACGAGGAAGGTCAGGGTCGAGGTCGAGGTGTCGTGGCCGGCGAACATCAGCGTCATCACCTGGTCGCGGACCTCGCGATCGGTGAATGCCTCTCCCGCCCCGCCGCGCGCGCCGACCAGGAGGCTGAGGATGTCGCGGCGCTCGGGGTCCGGCTCGGCGCGGTGGCGGGCGACCTCGCCGAAGACGATCTCGTCGAGCACCTCACGGGAGGCGACCAGCTTGCGCCAAGGCGATCCGGGTCCGCGCAGCAGCCGCAGCCCGTAGTCGATCCCGTAGTAGCCGAGCGCGCGCTCGAAGTGCTCCGCCGCGGCGGCTCCCTTGCCCCGCTCGTCGGGGTCGAGGCCGAGCAGAGCGCGCATCGCGATCCGCATCGCCAGGTTGCGCATCCAGTCGTATATGTCGACGACCTCGCCGCGGGGCAGAGTGGCGATCGCCGCCGCCGTCTCGGTCTCCATCGCCGCCATCGAAGCCGCCACCTGTTCGCGGTGGAAGGCGGGCATCATGATCGCCCGGGCGCGGTCGTGGTAGTCGTCGTCGATCGTCAGCAGACCGTCGCCGAGCAATGGGATCAGGTCGCCGAAGCTCGACTCGCGCCAGTGGAAGTTCTCCGGGTGGGCGACGGTGACGAAGTGGTTGGCCTCCGGGCCGAGCATGAAGACGACCCGCGAGTGCAGCAGCCGCATGCTGAAGATCGGCCCGTAGCGTTCGTAGGCACCCAGCAGGAGCGGCAGCGGGTCGTGAGCGATCTGGTGCGTGCGGGCGAAGCTGAAGTCACCGGGGCCGGGAGGGAACTTCCCCCGCCCGCGCCACTCCGCGACCATGTCCTCGGCGACCCGGCGCACCGGGTTGGCCGACATCTCGGGTGGCCGCTCGACCGGTGCCGCAGTGTCTACCGTCGCCATCCGCCGATGATAACTGGCTGACCAGCCAGTTTCGCGAATGGCGAGTTGTACTCCCTATGGGGTGCAAAAGTCGCCACTCGCGTGGATCAGGCCGATGCGGCGGCGAGCTGGCCGCAGGCGGCGTCGATGTCGCGGCCGCGGGTGAGGCGAACGGTGGCGGTGAGGCGGTGCTCGGCGAGGATCGCCCGGAAGCGCTCGATCCGCTCCGGCGAAGAGCCGTCGTAGGCGCCGGTCGGGTTGTAAGGGATCAGGTTGACCTTGTAGATGCGGGGATCGAGCAGGGCGGCGAGCTGGCGGCCGTGCTCGGGGAGGTCGTTGACTCCGTCGAGCATCACGTACTCGACGAAGACCTTGCGCCGGCGACGCGCCCGGTAGCGCTCGCAGGCGGCGAGCACGTCGGCGATCGGGTAACGGTCGTTGACCGGCATCAGCTGAGAGCGCAGGCCGTCGTTGGGCGCGTGCAGAGAGAGGGCGAGGCTGACCGGCATCTCGCACTCCGCGAGCCGGTCGATCCCCGGCACCCAGCCGACGGTGGAGATCGCCGTGCGACGGTGGGTGACGCCGAGGTCGGGAAGCCGCTCGCAGGCGGCGAGGACCGCGTCGATGTTCATCGTCGGCTCGCCCATCCCCATGAAGACGATGTGGTCGATCGCCTCGACGCGGCGGAAATGCAGCGCCTGGTCGAGGATCTCATCGGAGCTGAGGTTGCGGCCGAACTTCATCTGGCCGGTGGCGCAGAAGCTGCAGGTCAGTGGACAGCCCGACTGCGAAGAGACGCAGACCGAACGGCGGCCGTCGCGGTAGCGCATCAGCACCGCCTCGATTGGCCGCCCGTCGGCGGTGTGGAAGAGCGCCTTGACGGTGCCGTCGTCGGACTTCGCCTCGGTCGCCACAGTCAGGGTGGAGAGCGGCACCTCCGTTGCCAGCCGGTCGCGAAGCGCGGCCGGCAGGTTCGTCATCTCGCCGTACTCGCGCGCTCCGCGCGCGACCCACTCCCAGACCTGGGCGGTCCGGTAGGAAGGCTCGCCAGCGTCGGCCAGCGTCGATTCGAGCAGAGGGCGGTCCACGGCGCTCGCCTTAGCCGCTCCCGCCGGCCCTCATAGCCCGGCCGCGTCGGCGAGCAGGTCGACCTGGGCGGGGTCGCTGATGCTGGGGATGAAGATCAGCTCACCGCAGCCCGCCTCCTCGAAGGTGGTGAGTTGCTGGCGCACCGTCTCCGGATCGGTCGCGGCATTGCCCGCGATGTAGCCGGCTATCTCGTCGCCGAGCCAGGCGTAGTAGGAGCCCAGCTCCTCGCGCGCGCCCTGCTCGCCGTTCTCGCCGAGGGCGTAGTAGGCAAGCCCCATCGTCCGCGGCTCGCCGTCTCGGCCCGCCTCCGACCAGGCGGCCCTCGCCTTGGCGACCGGCTCGGCGTACTGGTCGGGCCCGGCGCCGGCGGCCATCCAACCATCGCCGAAGCGCGCCGCACGAGCGAAGGAGGCGTCGGCGTGGCCGCCGAGGATCAGCTGGGGAGCGCCGTCGCTCGTCGGCCCGACCTCTCCCCCGGCCCAGATCTCCTTGATCCGTTCGAGCTGGCGATCGAACTGACGACCGCGATCGCGGTACTCGACGCCGCTTACTTCGTAGTCGTCCTCGCGCGCGCCGAGGCCGATCCCGAGCGTGAAGCGGCCGCCCGAGAGCGCGTTCAGGCTGAGCGCCTGCTTCGCCAGCTCAGCCGCGTTCGGCCGCAGCGGGCCTAGCAACACCGAGGTGCAAAGTCCGATCCGCTCGGTCACCGCGGCGGCGGCCGCGAGGGCGATCATCGGCTCGTAGTTCTCGTAGACGATGCGATCGATCGTGCCGAGGCTGGAGAAGCCGCGAGCCTCGGCCCGACGCGCCCACTCGACCAGTTGGTCCCCGGTGGCCCCGGGCACGGCGTTCGGCAGTCCAATCGCAATCTCCATCTGGCGCCCTCCCTGCTCCGAGTTCGGTTGGCGAGCAACCCTAGCGAGGCGCTGACAGCGCCTTCACCAGCGCCGCCTCCTCGATCCCATCGACCCGGACGAGCTTGTCCCGGGACTTCTGGCCCTGGAGCACGCCGTCCTCGATCCCGATCAGCTCGTCCCGGTGGCCGCGGGGGCGGAGGCGGACTTCGATATTCGCGGCGGCCACCTCGAGGAAGCTAGCGCCGGGGGGGTGAATTCGGGATGCCCCGGGACTTGACGTGGAGATGAACGGGCTTGCGAACGTTAAAAACGGAGCTCCAAGTAACGCATCAAAGCATCAGCTAAACTATGCGTTGATGCCACGGACCACCCTTACCCTTGACCCCGATGTCGCCGCCGAGCTCGAACGCCGCCGGCGTGCGCGCGGCACGACCATGAAGGCGGAGATCAATGACCTGCTCCGGGCCGGGCTTCGCGAGACCGCGGAGCAGTCCGTCCCCGACGCCCGGTTCGAGACCAAGGCGCTACCTCTGGGCAAGCCACTGGTGGAGAGCTTCGACGACATCGCCGACGTTCTCGCCTTCGCCGAGGGCGAGCGACACCGGTGATCTTGGTTGACGCAAACCTCCTGATCTACGCCAGCGCGCCGGAGAGCCCCCAGCACGAGGCCGCCAAGGAGTGGCTCGACGGCCGCCTCAACAGTCTCGAGCGGGTGGGCCTCCCCTGGCCCAGCTTGCTGGCCTTCATGCGGATCGTCTCGAACCCGAGGCTGTTCGAGGGTGCGTCGCTCTCGCACGCCCGGGCCCAGGTTCGTGCCTGGCTCGAGCTTCCCGGGACCTGGGTCCCGAACCCCACCGAGGAGCACCCGCGGATCCTCTCCGAGCTGCTCGAGTCAGAGCACTCGCACCGCCTGGTCCCGGACGCCCACCTCGCCGCGCTGGCCCTCGAGCACGGGTTGGTGCTCTGCAGCACCGACGGCGACTTCGGCAGGTTCCGGCAGCTCCGGTGGGAGAACCCCCTGGGCTGAGCTCAGCGGCGCAGTCGGCTGCGGACGAAGGCCGGCCAGGCGCGGGGGCGACGGGCCACGGTGCGTATCAGCGGCGCGGTGTCGAAGTAGGAGATGCGGGTTGTCGCCAGCCCGTCCTCACGCAGGACCATCCGGTCGACGGCGTCCCAGGAGACGGGCCCACCGCCCGCGGTGCCGGAGAGGGTGAACTCGATCAGGACGCCGTCCTCGGTCGGGCCCCAGCGGTGCACCTCGGCGGTGAGGTCGGGGACCAGCTCGAGGATCGCGGCGAATGCCCGCTTCCCGTCCGCGAGGGTGTCGGTGGTCGGGGTCATCGGCGCGACCAGACGGACGTCGGGGGTGAGAAGCGCGTCCAGGCCATCGGCCGACGGCGCTCGCCAGTAGGCGGCAAACCGGTCGACGAACTCCGCCGGGTCGGTCAAGCCGGCAGCTCCGCACCGAGCCGCTCGATCGAGCGGCGGGCGTAGTCGAAGACCCGGCGGTCCCCGCTCAGCCGGTAGCTGGCGTTCGCGCCCATCATCAGGGCTCGCAGCTCGAAGGCGAAATGCTCCGGGTCCTCGACGCCGGCGATCTCGGCCTGGCGCGCCAGCTCGGCGTTCCAGGCGTCGAGGGTGGCGACGATCGCGTCGCGGACAGGCCCCGGCCGGTCGTCGTACTCGGCCGAGGTCGCCCCCCAGAAGCAGCCGCCCGAGTACAGGTCGAGGTGGTCGAGATAGCGCTCCCCCATCGCCCGCAGGCGGGGAGCGCCGTCCGGCGCGTCCATCGCCGGCTCCACCACGGCGGCGCGGAAGCGCTCGGCGGCGGCCTCGACCGTCGCCAGTTGCAGCTCCTGCTTGGAACCGAAGTGGGCGAACAGGCCGCTCTTACTCATCTGCAGCTCGGCGGCGAGGCGACCGATCGAGAGGCCCTCGAGCCCCTCCGCGGAGGCGACGTCGACGGCGCGGTCGAGGATCGCGGCCCGGGTCTCGGCGCCTTTGCTCACCAGCCCAGAGTACAAAAAAGCACGAACGTTCGTGCAAATCGCTTAGGATGCAAGCCCACGATCGGATCGAACAGGAGGGAGTGCCATGAGCAGCTTCGCGGTGAAGGAGATCGACGGCATGGAGGCGGTGTACGGCGGCGCCTTCAAGCGTGCCCGCGCCGAGCTGGGGGTCGAGTCGTTCGGCATGCAGGTGATCGATATGCCCCCCAACTTCGAGAACTACCCCGAGCACGACCACAGCCACGACAACCAGGAGGAGGTCTTCCTGGTGATGCGCGGCGGTGGCGAGATCGAGATCGACGGCGAGCGTTTCCCGCTTGACGACAACCACATCGCCCGCGTCGCGCCGGAGACTAAGCGGAAGATCTGGCCGGGCCCGGACGGGATCCGTCTGGTTTGTCTAGGCGGCGTCCCCGGCGGCACCTACGTGGCCCCGGACAACAGCAAGCTCGGCGAACCCGACCCCATGGCGAGCTAGGCTACTTATGTGCTGCCACGTGCTTGGCGTGTAGCTGCATCGCTGGTCCTGCTGGCGCTCGTCGCCCCGGCCGGTGCGGCGGCGGCGAGCGCGCAGGGCCACGAGGACGACGCGATCGTCGTCATCTCCGGCGACGTCGTGGTGCCGCGCGGCGAGGTCGTTGACGGGGTCTTCGTGATCAGCGGCGACATCCGGATCGCCGGGCGGGTCGATGGCGAGGTGCTTTTGATCAGCGGCGATCTCACCGTCGCCGGACGGGTCGACGGCGACGTCTTCGTCGCCGACGGGGTTACTCGACTGCTGCCACGAGCGGTGGTCACCGGGGACCTCAGCTATGGCGACGACCGGCCACGCGTGGCCGAGGGCGCCGCCGTAGGGGGAACGATCGAGAAGGAAGACTGGCCGGACGCCGGCGGCGGCCTGGCCTTCCTGATCGGCGGCTTCGTGATCTGGCTGGCGGTCGGCATCTCGGCGGCCCTGCTCGGGCTGCTGCTGTTGCTGATCGGGCCGCGGGCGGCCGACGCCATCTACGACCGGGCCCGGGAGCGGATCGGGCCGCTAATCGCGATCGGCATCGCGATCGGCATCGTGCTGCCGGTGCTGGTCGTGCTCGCGGCGGTGACCCTGGTCGGGCTGCCGCTGGCGATCGGGTTGGGGCTGGCGCTGCTGCCGATCGGTGCCGTCGCCTACGTCGCCGCCGCCTGGGCCCTCGGCAGGGTGATCGTGAAGCCGCCCCGCAGTCGCTACCTCTCCTTCCTCGCCGGGCTGGCGATCCTCCGCCTGCTGGCTCTGATCCCGGTCCTCGGCTTCCTGGTCGGGCTCGCTGCCGTCGTCTTCGGCCTTGGCCTGCTCGGGGCCGCGATCGGAGCGTCTAGGGAACCTCGGGCCCCGGCCGCGGCTCAAACCCCGGGCAGCTGAGCACCGGGACGCGCGGGTAGCGCGGGTAGGCCGGGTCGGTCTTCGAGCGCTCACAGAGGGAGAACACCGAGCCGCGAGTGTTGGGGACCAGTTGCTGGTGCAGGCAGCTGTCGCAGAGCCCGATCGGCGAGCGAACGCGCCTGCGAGGCTCCGCGGTCATGACCTCTCCGCTCCCCGCTTGACTGCCCGCAGGATTCTGTTGGTGGCAAGAACATGGCCTTTCGTGCCGATCACCAGCGCCCGGTAGACGCTCCCGCGCAGCCCAGGGAACTCGGCCCGGGTCTCGGCCCGCAGCCGGGTGCGACCGTCCCCCACCGGGTCCAGCCGGAAGACGAGCGCGTAGTCGGAGAACCGGTGGCGGCCGGCGAGCGCCAGCTCTTCGGCCGGACGGGCCGCCGCGACCCGGAAACCGGGCACGGTCGACCCCTCGGCGAGCGGCCGCGGGCCGGATGCCGTCACCTCGGCACACCCGAGCAGCCCCGCCAGGTGAGGCGCCGCGCCGCCCCCGACCGAGCGGTCGACCACGCGCAGCAGGGCCGACCAGGTCGCCTCGGGGGAGGCGTCGACCTCGACCGAGTGCTCGTCGACGTGGGGTAGGCGCTCTACCGCGACGGCCATCGCTCGATGCTACGGCGCCTGGGATCGTGGGGAAAGTGCGGCTTGGGCCGGCGGGTCCGGCCTCGTGGGTGGCTAGCTTTGGAGTGTGAACGGCACCGCCACCCTCTTCGACGCCGACGCCGCCGCCTACACCGGCACGGTCGAGGTGATCGGCGTGATCTACCGAGCCGACGACGACGGCTACGCGGTGCTCGAGGTGCGCGAGGCCGACTCCGGCGAAGGCTTTGCCCTGGTCGGCCCGGTGGCCCACCTGGGCGAGGGGGACCGGGCCGAAATAAGCGGCGAGTGGCAGACGCACTCGCGCTACGGCCGCCAGCTGAAGGCAAGCGGCGCGCTGCCCCTGGATCCGGCCGACCGCGAGGGCCAGGTCGCCTACCTGACCTCGCTGCGCCACATCGGCCCGGCCAGGGCCGAACGGCTGGTGGACGAGCACGGCGAGGGCGTGCTGGCGGCGATCGCCGCCGACCCCCAGGGCGTCTTCTCCTCCCTGCGCGGGGTCAGCGCCGACCAGGCCGCAGCGGCGGCCGAATCCTGGCACGCGAGCCGCGCCGTGCGCGACCTCCACGTGCAGCTCGCCCCGCACGGCCTGGCGCACCTGGCAGCGCCGATCCACGCCCGTTACGGCGACCAATCGATGGCGATCCTGCACGAGGATCCCTACCGGCTGACCGAGGTCGACGGGGTCGGGTTCGCCCGCGCCGACAAGATCGCCCTCGCCGCCGACGTCCCGCCGGAATCCAGCCGCCGCGCCCAGGCCGCCGCGGTCTTCGCCCTGATCGAGGCCGAACAGCAGGGCAACAGCCACCTGCCACTGGACGAGCTGACCCGGCGCACGGCGCGGCTGATCGGCCTTCCCCCCGACCCCGACGTGCTGGCCGAAGCCCGTGGGCTGCTGGTCGACGAGGGCCGGGTCTACCGCGAGGGGACCCACGCCAGCGAGGTCGCGTTGGCGGCGACCCTGCGGGCTCGCGTCGCCGCTCCCCCCCACCTCGACCACGACCCCGGCGACGCCCCGCGGGAGCAGCTGACCGACGAGCAGTGGGCGGCGGTGCGAGGCGCGTTCGCCTCCCGGGTCTCCGTCCTCACCGGCGGCCCGGGGGTCGGCAAGACCGTCTGCACGAAGGAGATCGTTGCCGAGGCCGAAGCCGCGAACGCGACGATCGCGCTCTGCGCGCCAACCGGCCGCGCGGCACGGCGGATGGAGGAGGCGACCGGTCACGCGGCGCAAACGATCCACCGGCTGCTGGAGTGGATGCCGGGCCGTCAGCCCACGTACCGGCCCGGGCACCCGCTGCCGGCCGATTTGGTGATCGTCGACGAGGCCTCGATGCTGAACCTGCGCCTGGCCGAGGTGCTGCTGGAGGGCCTCGCCGAGTCGACCCACGTCGTCTTCGTCGGCGACGCCGACCAGCTGCCACCGATCGGCGCCGGCAAGCCGTTCGAGGACCTGATCGACTCAGGGGTGGCGCCGGTGGTGCGGCTGAGCCAGATCTTCCGCCAGGCGGCGCGCTCGATGATCACCACCGCCGCGCACGAGATCAACCACGGCCGGCCCCCCCACCTGGAGCCGGGCGAGGACCAGGTCCACGACTTCTTCTTCGTCGAGCGGACCAACCCCGAGCGGGCGCTGGAGACCGTGGTCGAGGTCGTCGCCGAGCGGGCGCCGAAGAGCTTCGACGTCGACCCGATCCGCGAGGTCCAGGTGCTGGCGCCGATGTACAAAGGGGCGGTCGGGATCGAAGCCCTCAACGAGCGACTGCAGGCCCGGCTCAACCCAAACGGGAAGCGCGCCGTCAGCGACCGCTTCCGGATCGGCGACCGGCTGATCCAGACCCGTAACTCGCACGAGCTGGGACTGATGAACGGGTCGATCGTCTTCCTCCGCGAGGACAACCCCGAGGAGGAGGCGATCTCCGTCGACACCGACGAGGGCGGCTCGCTGATCATCCCCTACGGCGAGACGGCGACCCTGCGGCTCGCCTACGCGATCTCGGTCCACAAGGCACAGGGCTGCGAGGTCCCGGTCGTCGTCGGCGTCTGCCACCGGTCCCACTCGCGGATGCTGACCCGGCCGCTCCTCTACACCGCGATCACCCGCGCCCGCCACAGCTGTGTGCTGGTCGGCGACAGCGCCGCGCTGGCATCGGCAGTGCGCCGCGACGAGGGCGGTGGCCGCCACTCCGCCCTGGCCGAGCGGCTTGGCTGACTCGCGCGCCGAGGCCGAGCGGCCAGGCGTGCCGTTGGTGGAGATCGGCGTCACCCTGGCCGGGATCGGGTTGGTCGCGCTGATCGTGCTGGCTGTGCCGGCTCTCCGCGACGCCTTCGTCGCCGCCATCCAGGGGGATACGGAGGAGGTGCGGGCGCAGATCGACAGCCTCGGCATCGCCGGCCCGCTGCTGGTCCTCGCGCTCACCTTGGTCCACTCCGTCGTCTTCTACCCGGCGGAGATCATCGACGCGGCAGCCGGGTTCGCCTTCGGGTTCTGGCCGGCGCTGGCGCTGATGATGGTCGGCTGGTTGCTCTCGGGCCTGATCTGCTTCGCGATCGGGCACTCGGTCGCCCGGCCGCTGCTGCACCGCTGGCTGGGGACCGACCGCTTCGAGCGAACCGAGGAGATGATCGAGCGCGGCGGGGTCACCCTGCTGCTGGCGATGCGCCTGATCCCGATCGTCCCGTTCAGCCTCTCTTCCTACGCGGCCGGAGCCGCCCGCGTCCCGATCTGGCGGTTCATCTGGACCACCGCCGTCGGCTACCTGCCGATCACCGCGATCTCCGTCTACCTCGGCTCCCGCCTGGAAGGTCTCTCGGTGACCGACCCGCTGGTGCTCGGCAGCGCCGCGGCGCTGCTGGCCCTGCTGGGAGTCGGCCACTGGGTGCTGCGACGCCAGCGAGGGAACCGGACGAGCTAGGAGATCCGTTTGACGCGGAAGCTGAACACCGCAGGGGTGGCGTCGATCTGGCCGTCCGCCGTCCTCGCCTGGACGCGGACGGTGTGAGAACCGATCCCGAACCGCCGCAGGAGACGGGCGCCGCAGAAGACGAAGGCACTCCGGTCGACCTTGCACAGGAAGGTCGCCCCTGGCTGGTCGGAGCCGAAGCGGAAGGTGAGGAGAACGCCGCGGCCGCGGGTTCGGACCCGCTTCGGCGGGTGCTTGACGAACCACGTCCCGGGCGGCGGCGCAACGACGGTCGGGCCACCGGTCGTGGGGGGGGAAGGTGGATTTTCGAGACCCCAGAAACCGGGGGCGACGAAGACTTCGCCGGAAGCATCAGGAGGTGAGCACGAGCCCGGTTCGACGACTGGTTTTTCTCCTTTGAGACCTTCTCCTGCAGCAAGAGTGTCAACCAGTCCTCCCCCGACCGCGCACGGCCCGTAGAGCCCTACCGTCGCAGCGGTGCCGGCCAACGCGGCTCGAAGGTCGGTGTTCGTCGCCAGCGGTTCGACGCCCTGCAGCAAAGCGGCAGCGCCGGCGGCGTGGGGCGCTGCGGCCGAGGTGCCACAGAAGCGCCAGGTGACCCCGTTGAAGCGTTGGGAGAAGAAGGTCGTGGCGCCGCAGTCGGTCGCCGCAAGGTCGGGCTTGGAGATCGTTTCGGGCGATGGCAGCTCGGCCGCCGGCACCGCCCCGTCGACCGGCTCGAAGTAGTGGGTCACGGGACCGCGCGATGAGAATTCCTCGGGTTCGGAATCGGTGAAGAATGGGACAGCGGCAACCGCGATCGCGCCCTCCGCGCCGGCATGGCCGAACACCGTCGGTCCGACCAAGTCGCCACCGCCCGACTTCGGATACTCGGTGGCGCTGACGCCGCCGCCGTTCTGGAGCAGGATGAACTTGAGCCGGGGGCTGTCACCGGCGAAGCGGTTGACCACCAGCTGCACGCTCCTCTCCGACCCGCTCGGGTTGGTCCACTGGACGATCTCAAGCGGTTCCCCGGTGTTGCCGTTGGCTTCGGTGGAGCCGGTCAGGAGCCGTCCGTTTGCGTCCAAGAGGAAGGCGTCGAGGTCGGTACCGACGCCGTTCCGAGGTTCGGCCCACTGCAGGTCGACGGAGAGCGTTTCGCCGGATTGCACTTTGATCCCGAAGGTCCGGTCGGTAGCGGCGTCGGGATTGAAATCGAGGCAGTGGGTGCCGTTCAGTCCGGTCAGCGAGCCGACCGCACTCGGACAGCCCCCCGAGTCTCTGTATGCGGGCGCCTCCCAGGATCCGATTTCGTTCTCTTCGCCGTCGAACAAGTTGTTGTTGCCGGCCGCAGAGAGGTAGACGACACCGGCGGCGTTGACTTTGTCGACCGCAGCGGCGACGGGCCCGTCCTGGAAGAAGGGCTCTTCGAAGTAGGTGACGTCGTCGACGATCACCTCAGCGTCCGCTGCGGCGAGCGCTTCGATGTTCTCGACGAACTGTTCTTCCCCCCCGAAAGCGGTGGCGAAGGCGAGCGAAGTTTTGGGGCCGACGTCGTGAACGATCTGCAGCATCGCCCGACCCTCGTCGGTCGCTTCCGAGGAAGAGAAGTCTTCAAGCAGATCGACGGCGGTCACTTGTCCAGGACAGGGGTTGGTCGCGCCCGGCAGGTCGGCGGCGAGGATGTCGTCACCTGCTTTGGTGGCAATTGGGCCGCTGCCGTCGGGGGCCTCGGTGGACTCGTCGTAGGAGTCGGAGAGAGCGCCGACCGTCACGCCTTCCCCTTCAACTCCAAATTTCGCCCGGGCGGCCGGCACGTCGAGCTGTGCGACGCCCTCTGAGATCACCGAGCCGCCTTCGCACACTTCAGAGATCAGCGGCGAGCGGATCGGCCTGACCGAAGCCACAGTTGGCACCGCGGCGACGGCCCGGAGGCCGGCCGGCGGCACGAGCACGGTTGCCGACTGGTAGCGGCGGTTGGCGCCGAGAACACGTCCGCCGGCGGAGCGGACCTCGTCGCGACTGGCAATCGCACCATGCTCGAAGCGGACCTTGACGACGAGCTTGCCATTTGCACGCATCAGACTGCCGGGGCCGCTCGAGGCGACCCCGAGAATCACCGCCTGCTTCGTCCGCGACTGCGAGCGCACGGAAGGCTTCGCGAGTCGGCTCAGCAGAGGCGAGAGGGCGCCCCGCTCCTTCAATCTGGGCGCCCCGGCGGCAGCGTTCGGCGCCACCAGGAACGCAGCGGTTATCGCGATCGCCAAGGAGCGACCCGCCAACCGACCCATACCCAAGCGTCCCAGCATCCTGCCCCAAGTTATCGGCCTGGATCGCCGCGTCGCCCGACGACGGATAGGGCCAGCGGAGTTCATCTGAAAACTGGTATCGGCACGACCGGTCCGTTCTGAAACACATCGGAGGAGGACTTCGAGCGGTCCCATGGACTTCTACTGGTTAATTTGACCCGTCCCTTGCCGGTGATCCTGCTACGGTGCCCCGTGTTAGGGCCGGTTCATACCGGCAAAAGTATGTGTCTAGCGCTCGCAGTCGTTGCTTCATGCATCCTCCGCGTTCGCAGCACACTAAGTGGAGGCAATGCATGCCCACTGGAACTGTCAAGTGGTTCAGCGACGATAAGGGCTACGGGTTCATTACGCCCGACGACGGCTCGAAGGACGTTTTCGTCCATCACAGCGCAATCCTCGGAGAGGGCTTCAAGTCCCTTACCGAGGGTTCCAAGGTGACTTACGAGTCAGAAGAAGGCCCCAAGGGTCCGGCCGCCGCGAGCGTCCAGCAGACTTCGTAGTCGCACCGGGAAATACCAGCCTGCGAAGCCCGCCTTTCGGCGGGCTTCGTCTTGCTGGCACCTGACCGGCGCATCTCGGCGTCCTCGGTCGCTTGTGTGCGAAGCACACGGCGCTCCCTGCGTCCTTGACCTGCTTGGCCAGTCGCCAGCAACGCAAGTTCCCTACTCTCCATCGCCGATGAGCACCACTCGAAACGATCTGCGCAACATCGCCATCATCGCCCATGTCGACCACGGCAAGACGACCCTGGTCGACGCGATGCTGTGGCAGACCGGGACCTTCCGCAAAGGCCAGGACGTGGCCGAGCGGGTGATGGACTCGATGGACCTCGAGCGCGAGAAGGGGATTACGATTCTCGCCAAGAACACCGCGGTCAGGCACGGCGATACCAAGCTCAACATCGTCGACACCCCCGGCCACGCCGACTTCGGCGGCGAGGTGGAGCGGGCACTGACCATGGTCGACGGGGCGCTGCTCCTGGTCGACGCCTCCGAGGGGCCGCTGCCGCAGACCCGCTTCGTCCTGCGCAAGGCGCTGGAGGCGAGGCTGCCGATCGTTCTCGTGATCAACAAGGTCGACCGGCCGGACGCTCGCATCGCCGAGGTCGTCGACGAGGTCTACGAGCTGTTCATCGACCTCGACGCCGACTCCGACCAGATCGACTTCCCGATCGTCTACACCAACGCCAGGGCCGGCTGGGCCTCGCTCGAGGAGGGCGTCGAGGGAACCGACCTCTCGCCGCTCCTCACCCTGATGCTGGAGCGCATCCCGGCCCCCGAGCACGACCCCGACCACCCCCTGCAGGCACGTGTCACCAACCTCGACGCCTCCCCTTATGTCGGCCGTCTGGCGATCTGCCGGGTCCACCACGGGACGATCCGCTCCGGCCAGCAGGTCGCCTGGTGCCGGGCGGACGGCAAGGTCGAACGGGCGGCGGTATCGGAGCTGTACGTCACCGAGGGGCTCGAGCGTGTCAGCGCCGAGGAGGCCGGGCCAGGGGAAATCATCGCCATCGCCGGCTTCGAAGAGGTGACGATCGGCGAGACGCTCGCCGACCCCGAGGACCCGCGGCCGCTGCCGGTGATCACCGTGGATGAGCCCTCGCTCTCGATGGTGGTCGGAATCAACACTTCGCCGCTCGCCGGCCAGGAGGGCAAGAAGCTCACCGCCCGCCAGATCCGGGCTCGGCTCGACGCCGAGCTGGTCGGCAACGTCTCGATCCGCGTCGCCGATACCGAGCGGCCGGATGCCTGGGAGGTGCAGGGCCGCGGCGAGCTGCAGCTCGTCGTCCTCCTGGAGATGATGCGGCGCGAGGGCTTCGAGCTGACCGCGGGCCAGCCTCGCGTCCTCACCCGCGATATCGAAGGCGAAGTGCACGAGCCGGTCGAGCGGCTGGCGATCGACGTTCCCGAGGAGCACGTCGGCGCCGTCACCCAGATGCTGGCGGCACGCAAGGGCCGGATGGAACAGATGGTCAACCACTCCACCGGTTGGGTGCGGATGGAGTTCCTCGTCCCTGCCCGTGGGCTGATCGGGTTCCGCACCGAGTTCCTCACCGAGACTCGCGGCAGCGGCATCCTCCACCACGTCTTCGACCGCTGGGAGCCGTGGGCGGGCGAGCTTCGCACCCGCCCGTCCGGCTCGCTCGTCGCCGACCGGCGCGGCAAGACCGCCAGCTACTCGATCCAGGCGCTGCAGGAACGCGGCACGCTCTTCGTCGGGCCGGGCGAGGAGGTCTACGAAGGGATGATCGTTGGCGAGAACGCCCGCGCCGACGACCTCGACGTGAACCCGACCAAGGAGAAGCACCAGACCAACGTCCGCGCCGCCAGCGCCGACATCCTCGTCCGCCTCTCCCCGCCCGCGCGGCTCTCGCTGGAAGGCGCCTTGGAGTTCGTCCGCGACGACGAGTGCGTCGAAGTCACCCCCGAGTCGATCCGCCTGCGAAAGCTGATCCTCGAAAAGAACCCCCGCCTCAAGGCGGCGAAGCTCGGCAACGCGGCGCCAAAGCTGGGTTAGAGATCCCGACGACCGGCCGAAAACCGCAACTGGCTAGGTGGGTTTTCGGCCGGTCGTCGGGGCGCGGCTGAGAGGAAATGGGCGATGCGGTTGATTACCTCGGTCGGTTCTCGCTCGAGGCGGGTGCCGGTGACGCGGATCAGCTCGACGCTGGCGAGCTTCAGCTCCTCGTCGCGGAGACGATCGCGCTCGAAGGCCTCCCGGGTGCCGTGGGTCTCAAAGACGTCGAGTTCGACCGCAAAGCGTTGGTCTGGCCAGTAGACGTCGAGCTCGTAGCCGCAGACGTTGAAGCCGGTGGCCGGCCGCGGCAGGCCGGCCTCGCCCACAAGCTCCAGAAACCGTCGCTCCACCCCAGAGCGGTTGAAGGGAGCGGGCCTGTAAAGGGCAAGGGCGCGATTGAGCGGCCCGTACCCGTGGTGTCCCTTGTTGCGCTCAAGAACTGATTCCACTGGGCCGAGATCGAACAGCCGCAGCTCTTCGCTTCGCTCGAGCATCCGCTGCAGGCGGTTGGGACGTGCGGTCGCTGCGACGTCGAGGAAGGTGCGGGCGACTGAGGTGACCGGGATGCATTCGCGCAATCCGCGGTCCTCCGGGGCAAGGCTCTTTGCGACATGGAGCTGGATTGGTGGCCGCGGCTTGCGCGAGCTGGGCGTCGTAACCGCGTGAGGGACGGGCGACTTCGTCGAAATGCCCCAGAGCCATGCAGCCGAATCGTGGCTTAGCAACGCACCACGCCCACAGGCCAACACCGCGGCAAGGCAGCGTCCTTGCTGGGTAAGGCGAGTGTGGCCTACGGCGTAGACCCCGCGGTAAAGGCGATGTAAGCGCCCCGCTGCCTGCGCGCGATCGATCGCGCTGTGCGAGTAGCCCAGTGGCCCGGTCAGCTGACGAATGGAGACAACTCCGTGCTGGCGCTTCGCCAGGTCCGCCAGTTCCCGATGGGGTTGCGATTGTCCTTTTGCCCGCATACCGGGCAAAAGGACAATCGCACTCGGTTTTCTCCCCCCTTCAACGCCTCCATCTCGCCGACGGGGCGAATACCTACCTAGCCATTGGAGGTTTTCGCCCCGTCGGCGGACGCTGCGCTCCCGTCCCTCGGCGTCTGAGCTAAACGTCCCGCGCCTCGACCCGGCCGGAGTCGATCGCAGCAACCAAGGCCTCGTGGTCGCGTTCGTTCTGGTCGGCGTAGGACTCGGCGAACTTGGCGATCGCCTCCTCGAAGGAGTCGCCGCCACCGAGGTAGGCGGCGAGCGCGACTCGGTCCCCGGAGCGGGCGTGGGCGCGGGCCAGGGTCCAGCCGCAGATCCGCGCGTAGAGCTCGAAGCCGCGCGGGGTGAGGCGCTCGATTTCGGCCGAGCGCTTCCAGTCCCAGAGCTGGCGCACGTAGAAGTCCCGCTGGCCTTCGGTGCCCTCCGCCCGGCACCAGCCGAGGAAGATGTCCCCGGCCGCCTGCATCAAGCGCTGGCCTTCCACCACCCGGCGGCCGTGGTTGCGGAAGCGGCTGGGGCCGGCGTAGGGCTCCAGCACCGAGGCCACTGCCTCCTTGGCCTGCAGGAACAACGGGTCGCGGTCGTCGCCGCCGGTCAGCAGGATCACCCAAGCCCGGGTGCCGACGCTGCCGACGCCGACCACCTTGCGGGCAATGCGCTGGAACTCGTAACCCTCGAGCAGGTGCTGGCGGTCGCCCGGCAGCGTCTCCCGGTAGACGTCGAGGACGTTGAGGATGATCTCGCGCAGGTCGCGGCTCTCGCCCGCGGGCAAGAGCTCCTCGGCGGGAACCAGGAGCGGCGGTTCGCTGCGGAAGCGCAGCTCCCCGTCGACCTCCTCGGTGAGCTTCTCCAACGCCCGCAGGCTGTCCTTGGAGAGCGCCTTGGCTATCCCCTTGCGGGCCCGCTTGAGCGCCTTCGGGTCCTCGCCTTCGACCTCCCCCATCGCCTTCTCGAGATCGAGCCGCGCGTACCAGACCTCGAGATTGCGCTGCGAGGCGAATTCGCGCATCGACTCCCGGTAGGTGCCGGTCACGCTCAAGAGCGTCTCCAGCCTCTGCTTGCGGCCGAGGCCGTTTTCGCGGCCGGCGATCGCGAAGCTGGCGGCGAGCCGCTTTACGTCCCACTCCCAGGGGCCGGGCAGCGACTCGTCGAAGTCGTTGAGGTCGAAGACGAGCCGCCGGTCGGGAGCGGCAAAGGCACCGAAGTTGGAGAGGTGGGCGTCGCCGCAAACCTGCACCTGCAGCCCCGAGACCGGCGTGCGGGCCAGGTCGGCGGCCATCACCGAGGCGGCGCCGCGGTAGAAGGCGAAGGCGGAGGCAGACATTCGCCCGTAGCGGATCGGCAACAGCTCCGGTACCCGGCTCCGCGCCTGGCGCTCGAGGATCGCGACCGGGTCTTCGCGGTCAGGTGAGGGCTCCCAGCCGGCGTGGGAGGAACGACGCGCCACCGAACGCGCCGCCCTACCTCCAGCGGCGCGTTCGGTGGCGTCCATGGGCTAGACGGTAGCCGCTGCCTGCTCGGACTGACTGTCCCGGGCGCCGTCGGCCTTCTTGGCCTCGGCCTCGGGGGTGGTCTCGTCGATGTTGCGTGGCAGCAGCACCTCGCGGGCGATCACCAGGCGCTGGATCTGGCTGGTCCCCTCGTAAAGCTGCATGATCTTGGCGTCGCGCATCAGCTTCTCGACCGGGTACTCCTTGATGAAGCCGTAGCCGCCGTAGACCTGGACGGCGTCAACGGTGCACTCCATCGCCGAGTCGGCGGCGAAGCGCTTGGCCTCCGATGAGACCAGCGTGTTGCGTTTGCCCTGGTCGAGCAGGACGGCGGAGTGCCAGGTCAGGAGCCGGGCCGCGTCGACCTTGGTCGCCATGTCGGCGATCATGAACTGGATCGCCTGGTGCATCGCGATCGGGACCCCGAACTGGACCCTTTCCTTGGAGTACTCGACCGCATACTCGAAGGCGGCGCGGGCGATCCCGACGGCCATCGAGGAGACGCCCGGACGGGTCCGGTCGAGGGTCATCATCGCCAGCTTGAAGCCCTTGTTTTCCTCGCCGATCAGGTTCTCGGCAGGGATCTCGACTTCGTCGAAGGAGATGGTCGCGGTGTTGGACGCCCGCTGGCCCATCTTGTCCTCCTTCTTGTCCACGCTTACCCCGGGGAGGTCGGCGTCGACGACGAAGGCGCTGATGCCGCGGTGGCCAGCCTCGGGGTCGGTCTTCGCGTAGACGGTGAACCAGTCGGCGTAGGTGCCGTTGGTGATGAAGCACTTGGAGCCGTTGATGACGTACTTGTCGCCCTTCTTCACCGCCCGCGTCTTCATCGCGCTGACGTCGGAGCCGGCGTCGGGCTCGGTCAGGCAGAAGGAGGCGAGCTTCGGCGCCTCGGTCAGCATCCCGAGGTACTTCTTCTTGGTCTCCTCGGAACCGCCGAGGGCGACCGGCGCGCCGGCCAGGCCGTTGGCCATCAGCGAGGTGCCGATGCCGGAGCAGCCCCACCCCATCTCCTCCTCGATCAGGCAGCCGGAGAGGTAGTCGAGGCCGGGACCGCCGTAGGCCTCCGGCACGTGGGTGTTCATCAACCCGACCTCCCAGGCCTTGTCGATGATGTCCTGAGGCCAGGTGCCGTCCTTGTCGTACTCCCAGGCGACCCTGCGGATCTCTTTCTCCGCGAAGCTGTGTGCCAGCTCGCGGAGATCCTTCTGCTCGTCGGTCAGGGTGAAGTCAACCACCGCGGAGCTCCTTTGCTCGATGCTTTGAAGTCTGTGCCCGGAGCGCCGCCTGTCGGCGCCGCGTTCCGCCGATTGACTGGTCAGTCAACCACCTGAAGACTACCGAATGGCCGCGGACCCATGGGGTGTCTACCCTTGTTCCCATGGCTTCGACGCTGGCAATGACGGCTGCCCAGAACGGAGCGGTACTGGTGGTTATCGTCGCCGTCGCCGTGCCGATCGCCGCTCTCCTCTTCGCCCGTTCCGGAGAAGCCTGGCGCTCGATCGGCAAGGGCCCGTTCGCGATCGAGCCGGAAGCCCCGTCGCCGGTCCGCAGCTCCGGCCGGTCGGAGCCCGTCGATCCAGCGATCCAGGCGGCCGAGGTGCGCCAGATGCTCGAGTCGAAAGCCGAGCGGTTGCGCCGCCGCGGCGAGGCGCCGCTGGACGTGGAAGCGGAGACGACACGCCTGCTCGCCGAGGCCGACACCCCTGGCGACGGCGACCCGATCGAAGCCGAGCTGCGGGAAGAGGTGCGCCAGCTCGTGGTCAGCCGCAACGAACGGCGGCTGAGACAGGGGCTCGAGCCGCTCGACGTGGAGAAGGAGACCGAACGTCAGCTCGCCGATTTCGTAGGATCGCGCTGATGGCCGGACCAGAGGAGAACCTCTACGAGGTCGAGGAGCTGCTGGTGCAGCCCGGCACCTATTTCAACCCCCAGACCGAGGTGGTCGTGGTGGTCGACGACTCCGCGTCGCTCGACCAGGAGGTCTTCAACATGGAGGCCTACGAGGGCGCCGACTGGGTCCGCATCTCCGAGGAGACGCCGATCGACGAGGACGGCCGCGACCGCATCCTCGAGACCTTCCAGACCCACTACCACCCCGGCTCAGCCGGTTCCGTCTCGGCCACGGCGCTCGAACAGGGTGACGACGAAATGGACGGCGACGAGGACGGCCAGGAGCCCGGCCGGGAGGACTAGGAACCGCCGATCGTCGCCGGTTGCAGCGACGGTGCGGCGTGCGGCGAGTTGGGGCGGGGCGCCACCCGGCAAGAGGACGCCCCACCCCGTTCGCCTCTTCAGACGGCTGCAGATTCCTCTGCGTCGCCGCTGTCCTGGACACTGTGGGGAGTCGAGGCCCCACGGTTGTTGGACGGCGGTGAATCACCGCTGAAGCTCTTTGCCTGGCCGGGCCGCAGGTGGACGATCTGGCCCTCGCGCAGCTCCAGTTTCTGGAGCTCGGAACGGGTCAGCTGCGCCCAGACCTCGGTGCCGTCGCCGATCACGAACTCGACCCGGATCTCGAACCCGAGCGCGACAATTCGCTGCACCATCGCCTCCTCGGTTCGGTCGCCAGGGTCGAGCACCACATCGATGTCGTGTGGTCGGACGAAGTGCTCGCCGAGCCGGTTGACCTCGCCGACGAAGCTCATCACGAACTCGTTGGCGGGGTGCTCGTAGAGGTCGTCGGCGGTGCCCGACTGCTCCACCCTGCCGTCGCTCATCACGACCAGCTGCTCGGCGACGTCCATCGCCTCCTCCTGGTCGTGGGTGACGAAGATCGTCGTCACGTGCATCTCGTCGTGGAGGCGGCGCAGCCAGGTGCGCAGGTCCTTGCGGACCCGAGCGTCGAGGGCACCGAAGGGCTCGTCCAGGAGCAGCACCTTGGGCTCCACCGCGAGCGCCCTGGCCAGCGCCATCCGCTGGCGCTGGCCGCCGGAGAGCTGGCTCGGGAAGCGGTGCGCGAAGCCCTCCAGGTGGACCAGGGCGAGCAGCTCCTCGACCCGGGTGCGGATCTCGCCCTTGTCGGCACCGCGGATCTTCAGGCCGAAGGCGATGTTGTCGAACACCGTCATGTGCTTGAAAGCGGCGTAGTGCTGGAAGACGAAGCCGACGTTGCGATCCTGGACCCGCACCTGGGTCGTGTCCTCGCCGGCGATCAGGACCGACCCCTTGTCGGCCTGCTCGAGGCCGGCGATCACCCGCAGCAGGGTCGACTTGCCCGAGCCGCTCGGCCCCAGCAGGGCGGTCAAACCGCCGCTGGGAACATCGATAGAGACGTCATCGAGGGCGAGGAAGTCACCGAACCGCTTGGTCACTCCACGAACCTCGATACCCCCCTCGGAATTGGTGTAGCCGGGGGTCGGCACCGATAGCTCCTCCGTTGCGTTACTCATCTCAGGCCTCCTTCTCGACCGAGCCGGCCGGGTTGAACGCAAGCGTCTCCGCGGGGTCTTCCGCGGAAGTGCCACGCCGCCGCAGCCAGCTCACCGTGACCAGCACCGTCACGGCGAGCAGCGCCAGCACGATGGCTGCGGCGTAGGCACCCGCCAGGTTGAAGTTGATGTACTCGTTCTCTACGAAGAGCGGCAGGGTCTCCGTCTGGCCGGAGATTTTTCCCGAGACGACGGCGACCGCGCCGTACTCGCCGAGGGCGCGGGCGGTCGCCAGCACCACCCCGTAAGTCACTCCCCACCGGATCGCCGGCAGGGTGACTTTCCAGAAGGTCTGCCAGGCGGAGGCGCCAAGGGTCGAGGCCGCCTCCTCCTGCTCGTTGCCGATCTCCACCAGAACCGGCTGCACCTCGCGCACCACGAACGGCAGCGAGACGAAGATCGTCGCCAGGACCATCCCCGGGGTCGAGAAGATGATCTGGATCCCCGCCTCGGCGAGGGTGCCGCCGAACCACCCGTCCTGGCCGTAGACCAGGACCAGGGCGAGGCCGATCACGACCGGCGAGACCGCGAACGGGAGGTCGATCAACGAATCGATCACCGCCTTGCCGCGGAAGCGCTGGCGGACCAGGACGAGGGCGCAGGCGACGCCGAAGATCGTGTTCAGCGGCACCGCGATCCCGACGCAGACGATGGTCAGCCAGAAGGCGTGCAGGCCATCGGGGCTGGTCACCGCTTCGATCGGGGCGGAGAGACCGTCCTCGAAGGTGCGGAAGAAGACCAGGCCCAGCGGGACCACCAGGAGGGCCGCGAGGTAGCCGAGGGCGACGACTCGCAGCCCGTAGCGGGCGAAGGGGCTAGGCGCGCTCATGCCTGCTCCTCCAGCGTGCGAACAGGTTGAGGGCGAACAGCAGGGCCACCGAGATCACCAGCAGCAACACCGAGACCGCCGCGGCGGCGGTGGTGTTGTCGCTCTCGATGCGGCCGAAGATGTAGACGGAGGCGACCTGGGTGTCGAAGGGGATGTTGCCGGTGATCAAAACCAGGGAGCCGAACTCGCCGATCGCCCGGGCGAAGGCCAGCGCCGCCCCGGCGACGATCGCCGGGGTCAGGTTGGGGAGCAGGATGCTGCGGAAGATGCGGACGTTGCTGGCGCCGAGCGAAGCCGCCGCCTCCTCCATCTCCTGGTCGACCTCGTGCAGCACCGGCTGCACCGCCCTGACCACGAAGGGCAGGGTCACGAACAGCAGTGCCAGCCCGACCGCCCACTTGGTGTAGGCGAGGTCGAGCCCGACCGGGCTGTCGGCGCCGTAGAGGGTGAGCAGGGTGAGGCCGGCGACGATGGTCGGCAGGGCGAACGGCAGGTCGATGATCGAGTTGACCAGCTGCTTGCCGCGAAAGTTGTCGCGGACCAGGACCCAGGCGATCAGCACGCCGAAGACGACGTTGACCACGACGATCGCCAGCGAGGAGAGCAGGGTAAGGCGGATTGCGGCAATTGCCTCCGGCGCGGTGATCGCCGTCCAGAAGGCGCCGATGCCCTCATCGGTGGAGCGCAGCACGACCGCCGCCAGCGGGATCAGGACGATCACGCTGAGCCAGGTCAGCACCATGCCACGAGTAAGAGCCTCCCCGCCGAAGGGGACCCGGAGGTCCACCCGCGGCAGGGAGGCGGCTGCAGTTTTTGCCGGGTTGGTCATGTTGCTTCGCGGCTACTCGAGCGGCGCGCCCTGGTCTCGCAAGATCGCCGTGACCTTGCCGTTTTCGTCGTCGAAGAACTCGTCGTCAGCCGTGCCCCAGCCGCCGAACTCCTCGATCGTGAACAGCCCGGGGACGTCGGGGAATTTGTCGGTGTTGTCGGCCAGCACGGACTCGGTCACCGGGCGGTAGCCGTAGTCGGCGAAGAGCTGCTGGCCCTCGTCGGTCCAGATGAAGTCGAGGAACGCTTTGGCGGTCGCGGGGTCGCTGGCCTCGGTGGTAACCGCCGCCGGGTTCTCGATCAGGATCGTGTCGTCGGGGATGATGTACTCGAGGTCGACCCCCTCGTCCTGGGCCTGGATCGCCTCGTTCTCGTACCCGATCAGCACGTCACCCTTGCCGCTGGCAAAGGTCTGCAACGAGTCGCGGGCGCTGTCGTCGAGGACGGAGGTGTTCTCGAAGATCTTCGCGACGAACTCGAGGGCCTCTTTCTCGGACTTGCCCTGGGCGATCTGGGAGCCGTAGGCGGCCATGATGTTCCACTTGGCGCCGCCGGAGGTGGCCGGGTTCGGAGTGATGATCTCGACGTCCCCGGTGACCAGGTCCTCCCAGCTCTCGATGCCCTCCGGGTTGCCCGGTCGGACGCTGAAGACGACGACCGAGTCGGTGATGATTCCTTTGTTCTCGTTGGCGTTCCAGTTTTTGTCGACGAGGCCCTCTTCGACCAGGCTGGTCATGTCGGGTTCAAGCGAGAGGTCGACGAAATCGGCGCTCTGGCCCGCTTCGACCGCGCGACGCTGGTCGCCGGAGGAGCCGAACGAGGTGGTGAAATCGGAACCCTCGCCGCCGGAGGTCTCCTGGAAGGCGGGAATGATCCCCTCCTCGAAGGCCTGCTGCGGAGTCGAGTAGGCAACGAGGGCGACGCTCCCTCCATCTCCACCGCTGGCGCTGCTGCCGCAGCCGGCGGCGACAACGACAGCGAGGGCGGCTAGAGCGGCGAGGAGTCCGGCTTTCGTGCCTCGGCGCCGGGATTCAGTGGGAGCGTTCCGCATGTCCTGGGTTCCTTCCTTTTCTGATTGCCTTAGTTTCTTGACTGACTTAGTGCTTAAAGCGGAGCGGCAGAGTAGCATAAAGGTGATCAGAAAAGTAGGGAATTGAAATCCGAGGGACGTCGGGGGCGGGCTCAGCCGCCCGGCACCCCGGCCCCGAGCAGGCCGACCAGGGCACCGAGCGCCCCGGCGGTCACCAGCACCAGAACCACGCCGCGGCGGGCGACGAGGAGCGCGATAGCCGCGGCCGCCAGGACTGCTGCCTGCCACGGCTCGGTCAACGCCATCCCCAGCGGGACCGCTGAGCCGACGATCGCCCCGATCGCAGCCGGGCCGGCTCCGTCGAGGAAAGCGAGGACGCCGGTGTTGCGCCGCAGCCGGTCGAAGTGCCGGGCGCCGAGGAGGACGAAGGAGAACGAGGGCAGGAAGGCGACGAAGGCGGCGAGCAGCGCCCCACCCATGCCGGCGGCCGCGTAGCCGACCACGGCGACCGTGTGGGTCACCGGGCCCGGCGTGACCTGGCCAAGGGCGACGGCATTGAGGAACTGCGGGTCGGTCATCCAGTGGTAGCGATCGACGGCGTCCCCCTGCATCAAGGGGACGATCACGAAGCCGCCTCCGTAGGAGAGCGCGCCGACCTTTATCGACATCCAGATCAGGGCGAGTAGCCCGCCGCTGGCTCCGGCTACGGCGACGATCACCGGCCACGCGTGAAAGCTGAGGTTCTGTCCCGGCGTCCTCGCCCGGCGAAACAGGACCTCCCCCACCCCGCACGCGATCAGGACCAGGACCAACCAGGCGCCCACCAGCGCTCCGGCCACCCCGCCGAGGAGGGCGTAGGCGATCCAGCGCGCGTGCACCGGGGCCCGTGCCCAACTCGAGGGGATCAGCCCGACGCCCGCCCGGACGGCGACGGCGGCGACCGCGGCGCCGGCCCCCGCACCCGCGCCGCGCACCCAAACCGGAGGCGTGCCCGACAGGAAGAGGATGGAGAGGCCGAGGATCAACAGGAGGCCCGGCAGGATGAACCCGAGGCCACCGACCAACGCCCCGGGCCTTCCCCCGATCCTCCAGGCGCAGAAGATCGCCAGCTGAGTCGAAGCCGGGCCGGGGAGCAGGTTGCAGGCGGCGATCGCGTCCTCGAACTCATGGGCGGAAAGCCAGGCGCGGCGCTTGACGCAAAGCTCGCGCAGCAACTCGATATGGGCGGGCGGGCCACCGAAGCCGATGCACCCAACCCTGCCCCACTCCCTGGCGATCTCGGTGAGGCCCGGAGGACGGCTCGGAGGCGGCACCGCGTGAACCTACCCTGCTCCGCGGGTGAGCTAGCCTCCCGCGCCGATGCTTCAGGCAAGCGACAAAGCGCCCGACTTCGAGCTCCCCGACCAGGGCGGGAATCCGGTCAAGCTTTCCGACCTCAAGGGCGAAACCGTCGTCCTCTACTTCTACCCGCGAGCCGATACGCCCGGCTGCACGACCCAGGCCTGCGGCGTCCGCGACCGGGCCGCTGAGTACGCGGCGGCGGGCGTGCGGGTGATCGGGGTCTCCCCCGACGAGGTCGGCGCGATCGAGAAGTTCGCCGGCAAATATGACCTCGAGTTCACCTTGCTCGCCGACGCCGACCACGCGGTCGCCGAGGCCTACGGCGCCTGGGTGGAGAAGTCGATGTACGGCAAGAAGTACATGGGCGTCGCCCGGGCGACCTTCATCATCGGCCCCGACGGCAAGGTCGCCAAGGTCTTCCCCAAGGTCTCGCCGAAAAAGCACGACGACCTGGTGCTCAAGGCTCTGGGCGAGCTCGCCGCCGCCTGATCTTCAGGCGCTCAGTACAACAGCGATGATGAAGCTGGCGTAAAGGATGAACCACCCCGTTACCGCCGAGAGCGCGAAGCGGCCGCGGCGGTGCAGGCTGACGTAGGCGAGCACGCCGCCCGCCAGGCCGAGTCCGATCGAGAGCACGGCGTTGCGGGTCAGCGTCCACTCGGTGAAGATCAGGCCGATCCCGATCGGGATCGTCGACTGGAAGACCATCGCCCCGGTGATGTTGCCGAGCGCCAGCGCGTCCTTCGCTTCGCGCACCCAGAAGAAGCTGTTGACCTTCTCCGGCAGCTCGGTCGCCAGCGGCGCCAGGATCAGTGCCAGGACGAGCGCGTCGACGCCGAGGCTGTCGGCGATCTTGAGCAGCTCCTCGACGAACAGGTGGGCGCCGCCGACCATCGCGCCGAGCCCGACCAGGAGCTGGATGACGCAGAGCGATAGCGCCGGGTCCGCCGCCCGATCGGGGCGGCGCTCGAAGATCAGCGGGCCGAGCGTCTCCTCCCCCTGGACCTCGCCCCCACCACGCAACGTGCGGCGAAGGTAGAAGACGTAGGCGCAGAGGAAGAGGACTCCCGCCGTCACCCTCAGCGCCGTTGGCGGGCCCCAGGCGAGCAGTCCGGCACCGGCGAAGAAGGCGAGGAAGAAGAGCAGGTCGCGCTCCAGGGTCGGGCCATGCGCTTCGAGGCGGACTCCCTGCGGGCGGCGCTCGCGGTAGAGGTAGGCGAAGAGGCCGACCAGCCCCATCGCCAGGGTCCCAAGCAGGAAGGGGGCGCCGACGATCGCGCCGATCGCGACGTCTTCCGAGCCCTCGGCGGCGCCGAGCAGAGCCACAATCGCGATCAGCGTCTCCGGCATCGCGGTGCCGACCGCGGCGAGGACGCTGCCTACAGCGCCTTCACCCACGCCCAGCCGGTGACCAACCCACTCGACTGCGTTGGTAAAGAGCAACGCTCCCGAGAGGACGATCGCGAAACTGACCGCCAGTAGGAGCGCATCCATTGCGGCGACCCTAGTCGATCAAGCGAAGTAGAAGGCGAGACCGAAGACGAAGTACACCGCGAGCAGTTGCACGCCCTCGAACCAGGTCGACTCGCCGTCCTGGGTCGTGTAATTCGCGATCAGGATCGCCAGCAGGATTGCCCCCAGCTCGAAGCCGTTGAAGACCAGGGCCAGCGGATAGGGACCGATGAAGAACGAGGCAAGGACCAGGACTGGGGCGACGAAGAGGGCGATCTGCGCGCTGGAGCCGATTGCGATGTTGACCGCCAGGTCCATCTTGTCCTTCATCGCGACCAGGACCGCGACCCAGTGCTCGGCGGCGTTGCCGACGATCGCGACGACGATCACCCCGACGAAGAACTCGGAAAGACCGATCGAGTGCGATGCCTCCTCGATCGAGCCGACCAGCACCTCGGACATCAGCCCGACCAGGAGCCCCGAGACGGCGAGGGCGATCACCGATTTCCGGGTCGACCATCCCCAGGTGTCCTCCTCCTCGTACTCGGGGTTGAAGATGTCGCGGTGGGTGCGCAGCGAGAAGAACAGGCCGAGCACGTAGGTGGCGATGAGGACGATCGCGACCGCCAGCGAGAGATGCTCGACCGTGGAGTCGTAGTTGGTCGACTCGGCGCTGGGCGCCGGCAGCCCCTGGCCCTCGACCAGCTCGAAGATTGCCGGCATGATCAGCGCCGCTGCGGCGAGCATCAGCATCGTCGTCTGGATGCTGGCGCTCGTCCGACTGAAGAGTTGTTTGTCGCGGCCGATGCCCCCGGCCAGCATCGCCGCGCCGAGGACAAGCAGGATGTTGCCGATGATCGAGCCGACGATCGAGGCCTTGACCACCTCCTGCAGTCCCGCGTTGAGCGCGAAGAGGGCGATGATCAGCTCTGGCGCGTTGCCGAAAGTGACGTTGAGCAGGCCGCCGATCCCGGGGCCCGAGCGCGCCGCCAGCTCCTCGGTCGCGCGGCCCATCAGCGCAGCCGTGGGGACGATCCCGAGCGCCGAGACGGCGAAGACGACCGTCGCCGAGGCACCGGCGAGCTCGAGCGCGACCGCCGCCGGAATCAGCGGCGTGAGCAGGTAGGGCCACCCGGTGGGCGTGCGCAGGAAGGAGGCGTTCACGACTGTGCTGGGCGACTAGCTGGTCGCTACAGGCTGGCGCAGTTCTGCAGGTCGGTGGGCGTCTGGGCGTTCTGGAGGCACTCGAGATAGGCGTCCTGGCCGCTGCCGGCGGGTTCGGTGGAGCCGGCGCCCGAGTTGCCGGAGCCGGAGCTGCCGCCGTCTCCCTTGGAGTCCGATCCCAGGCTTTCGAGCAGATCTCCGAAGCCTTCGCCGCTGGTGCCGGCTTCGAGCAGTTCGAGTGGGTTGATCCCGAGTTTCCGGAAGAGGATTTCCAGCGGCTTCGAGCTTGACGGCGCGGTGATCTGCTGCGGCTCGTTGACCTCGCCGAGCGAGAGCTCGAGGTCGACCTTGACTGATTCATCACGGTCCTTCGGGGCGATCGTCAGTTCGGCAGTGAGTTTGCGGATGATCTCGTCCTCGCCGACATAGAGGTCGACATGGCTCTTCTTCAGAGCGGTGGAGACTTCGCGCCTGGCCTCCTCCAGTTCGTCAAGGGGCAGGTCCCCGGCGGCTTCAAGCTGGGTCTTGCAGGCGGGGTCTTCGGTCAGCTCGATCAACGCGTCGATCGCGTTGGCGGCGTTGAGTTCGCCGCTCAGCTTTGTGGTCGAGGTGCCGTGGACGTCGACGCTGCCTTCGTTTTTGAGCTGTTCGGCGAATTCGTCCACGTTCAGCCCCGCGGCGGCTTCCTGGCAGGCCGATGGATTCCCAGCGTCTTTGCTCCCACCCTGTTCGGCCTGTTCGAGGCCCGACTTGACGAACCCGAAGGTGGTGGGGTCGACTTCGTACTCGGTGCCTTCGTAGGCGACGAAAGCCCGGTCGGAGAGCACCGTGAGGCCGCCTTCGAAATCGATCGCTTCGCCGTCGACGTTCCCTTTTGCCTTCGCCTCCACATCGAGCTGGGGCAAGCTTTCCTTGCCTTCGCTCTGAAACGGGCCGGAGACGCTGACAGCGAGGTCGCCACCTTCGGTGCCGTCGGACTGGATCTGCACGGAAAGGTCGAGAACGCCGCTTTCCACGCCCTCCAGGGTGGCGCTTTCGATCACCTGCTGGGGGTCGTCGCTGCTGCCGCTGCCACCTCCGCAGGCGGCGAGCACGGCTGCGAGCGCGGCCAAGGTCGCGAACATGGCAAGAATGCGAAAACGGCTCAAGGGAGGGCGCTCCTCGGGTCGGAAACGATCGAACCCGGGATTCTAGGCCCCCGGGGCGGTGGCGGCTCCCGCCCCCAGCGCCCTCATTCCAGCCCCGAGTCCCCGCGCGATTCCTCGATCGGCGGCGGCCGGTTGTCAGTAGTCAGGTTCACCAGCAGCGGGAACAACAGGGCGCCGAGGAAGATCAGCGCCACCCCCGAGGCGATCAGCCAGCGCGACCTGGTCAGGTGGCCGAGGATGCCGACGGCGAACCCGATCAGCATCAGCGCGATGTAGGGGCCGGGGCTGTCCGGCAACAGCGCGGCGAGCGGCAGTAGGAGGTCGATCACGAAGCCGGATTATCATCGCGTTCATGCCCGAGGGCTCCGTCGCAGAGGTGAAGGAGGCGTTGGCCAAGGTCGGCTACCTCGCCGACGAGCCCGCGGCCCTGGTCTCCTTCCTCGCCCAACGACTCGACAAGCCGGTCCTGGTAGAGGGCCCGGCGGGGGTCGGCAAGACCGAGCTGGCCAAGGCGCTCTCGCGGGCGACCGGGCGTGAGCTGGTGCGCCTGCAGTGCTACGAGGGGCTCGACGAGGCGAAGGCGATGTACGAGTGGAACTACCGCAAGCAGCTGCTCCGGATCCAGGCCGGCGGCGAGGCCGGATGGGAGGACGTCCAGGAGGACATCTTCGGCTCCGACTTCCTCCTCGCCCGTCCGCTGATGCAAGCGATCTCCAGCCCCGAGCCGGTGGTGCTCCTGATCGACGAGATCGACAAGACCGACCAGGAGTTCGAGGCGATGCTGCTGGAGCTGCTCTCCGACTTCCAGATCACGATCCCCGAGCTGGGCCAGATCTCGGCGACGACGATGCCGATCGTCGTCCTCACCTCCAACGACTCGCGCGAGCTGACCGAGGCACTGAAGCGCCGCTGCCTGTACCTCTGGCTCGACTACCCGGATGTGGAGCGGGAGATGGAAATCGTCCGCCTGCATGCTCCAGATCTGCCCGTGGCGCTGGCGCGGCGGCTGGTCGAGGTGATCCAGATGGTCCGCGGGCTCGACCTGAAGAAGCCGCCCTCGATCGCCGAGTCGATCGATTGGGCGCGGACGCTGCTGCTGATGGGCGCCGAGGACATCGACCGCGAGACCTTCAACCAATCGATGTCGATCATCGTCAAGCACCGCACCGACATCGACCTGGTCGCCGAGCGGGTCGGGGTCAAACTCGCCGAGGCACCGACCCGAGCCGGGTGAGCCCGGTGCCGGCGTCGCCCTACGGGCCGCAGGCTGACCCCGGGCCGCCGGGGATGGCGGGGAAGCTGCTCGGCTTCTGCGAGGAGCTGCGCAGCGAGGGCGTGGCTGTGGGCACCTCGGAGATCCTCGACGCCTTCGCCGCCCTCGAGCAGGTCGAGTGGACCTCGCGTGAGGACTTCCGCGAGGCGCTGGCGGCGACGATCGCCAAGTCCCAGGACGACCGCCGCGCCTTCGAGCTGCTCTTCGACCGTTACTTCTTCCGCGCCACCGAGGCCGAGGCGGTGCAGCGCGGGGTCGGCGAGCGCGGCGAGGCCGGCGACGAGGAGGGCAGCGCCGGAGAGCGACTCGACCTGGAAGAGCTGGGAGAAGCGATCCGCGAGGCGATGGAGGCCGGCGATGAGGACCGGCTGCGCGACCTGGCGCGGCTGGCGATCGCCGCCTTCGGCCGCGGCGAGGGCTCGGGCGTGGTCGGGGTCGACGTGCAACGGATCCGCCGCACCCTGGGGCTGAGCGCCGGCACCCGGCCGCCCGAGGGAGACGGCGAGGAGCGCCCGCCGATCGACCGCGACCAGCTCAACCGGTTCGAGCGCCACCTGCGCCGTGAGCTGGAGCGCGACCTGATCGAGCGCACCTCCACCCTGCCCCCCTCGCGTCCGCTGGCGGAGCTGGACCGGGCGCTGCCGACCAGCCCCACCCAGGACCTCGCCGCCGTCCACCGGGCGGTCTCCCAGATGAAGCGCCGGTTGGCGACGCTCGGCCAGGAGCAGCGCGGCCGCCGCAAGG
The DNA here is from genome assembly GCA_963832155.1 of uncultured Actinomycetes bacterium. Lineage (GTDB taxonomy): Bacteria > Actinomycetota > Thermoleophilia > Solirubrobacterales > 70-9 > VAYN01. The sequence goes on along the minus strand of CAWHTB010000002.1, from coordinate 1,129,510 downwards.
GCCAGGCTGTCGACGTGCGGCGGACGATGCGGGCGTCGCTGGAGACCGGCGGAGTGCCGCTGCGGCTGCGCTACCGGCCCAAGCGCCCGCGCCGCCCGGAGATCTACGTCCTTTGCGACGTCTCCACCTCGGTCACCTCCGCCAGCGTCTTCTTCCTCTCCGTCCTCCACGCTCTCCACGACTCCTTCCGGAAACTGCGCAGCTTCGTCTTCATCGAGCGGATCTCCGAGGTCACCGACGTCTTCGAGTCCGAGCGGGACTTCGCCGCCGTCGCCGAGAAGATCTCCAGCGAGGGCGGCGTCGCCGACGTCTCTGGGTACACCGACTACGGCCGCGTCTGGCTCGAGTTCCTGACCGAGATCTCCGACGAGCTCGACCCGCGCTCGACCGTGATCGTGCTCGGCGACGCACGCACCAACGGACGCGAGCCCCACGCCGAGGTCTTCGCCCAGGTCTCCGAGCGGGCCGGCCGCCTCTTCTGGCTGAACCCGGAGCCGAAGCTCTACTGGAACTACGGCGACTCGGTGATGGCCGCTTACGAGCGCTACTGCGACGGCGCCTTCGAGTGCTGGACCACCCGCCACCTGGAGAACTTCGTCAACGTCGTCGCCGGCGGCGCCCCGGCGGGAGAATGAGCCGGGCGCTGTTCCTGCGCCACGGCGAGTCCGCCCACAACGCCCACGGCGGCCCCGAGCCGCTGCCCGACTCCGACGGTGACCGGCTTACCGAGCGGGGGCTGAAGCAGGCCAGGGCAGCCGGAGCCGGCCTGGAGGAGTTCGGCATCACCCGCCTGTTGACCAGCCCGATGCGCCGCACCCGCGAAACCGCCGAGGCGATCGGCGCCGCAATCGGGCTTGATCCGGTGGAGATTCCCGGCGCCCACGAGCTGCGCGGCGAAGAGAGCTTCGAGATTGCGATCGCCCGGGTGCACGCCCTGAAGGGGGAACTGGAGCGCGGCGAGGCCGGCGACCGCCCCTTGCTGGTCACCCACGGAATCTTCACCCGATTTTTCCTCCTCGACTCGGTGCTGGAAGAGGAGTTCGCAGCGGAGATGGCGGGACGGATCTGGCACCTGGCCTCGCACAACTGCGGGCTGACGGTCTTCGCCCACGGCGAGACCACCGACCCAGCCGGGAACGAGGTCCCCGGCTGGAGCTGCCTTACCTGGATGGAGCGGCCGTGGGATCGTCCTTGACGATCCGCGCCGGATCGTCGGGCGAGATCTGCCACTGCTCGTTGACGGCCGCCCCGGGCGGCGGCGCCACCGGGCCGGCGAGAAGGGGGTCATCGGTCTCGCGCATCCAGGTATCGAGGCGGCTGCGCATCTCCGCCAGAGTCTCGGCGCAGGCCGGATCGGTGGCGCGGTCCCGGCCCTCCTGCGGGTCGAGGATCAGGTCGTAGAGCTGCTCGGCGGGGACGACCTGCTCGCCCCACCCCGCCTCGATCAGAAGGTCCTTGGTGGCGCTGTCGTCGCAGTTGGCGAGGATCGGGTGCGGGTAGTCGTCGAACCGCTTGATGTACTTCCAGCGCTCGGTCCGCACCGCGCGGTGCGGCTGGTAGGCGGCGTGGAAGGTCGTCTCGGCGAAGATCGCCTCGCGGATCCGGAGGACCTCGCCCCGCACCAGTGGCATCAACGAGGTGCCCTGCAGCCACTCGGGGCACTCGGTCCCGGCGATCTCGCAGAGGGTCGGGAAGACGTCGAGGTGGCTGACCGGGGCGTCGACCACCTTGCCGCCGGTGAAACCGCCGGGCCCGCGCATGATCATCATCACGCCGATGCCGCGATCGAACAGGGTCGCCTTGGCGCCGGGGAAAGCGATCCCGTGGTCGGTCGTGCAGATCACCAGCGTGTTTTCGACCTGGCCGAAGTCGTGCAGCGCGTGCAGGACGGCGCCGATTCCCTGGTCCAGTGAGCGTGCGCTGGCCTTGAACGCGGCCATGTCCTTGCGGGTGGCGAGCAAATCCGGGAGGTTGCCCGGCGGCAGCGAGTAGAGGCTGTCGCGAACCGAGGTCGGGGCGAAGAAATCGCGGTGGGTCTCGAAGAATCCGACCGAGAGGAACCAGGGCCCGGGCGACGCGTCCCGCAGGGTCTCGATCGTCAGCGGTGCCACGTACTCGGCGTGGTTGGAGTCGACCGGGACGATCTCGTCGTACCCGATCACGCCCGGGTCGACGGAGATGTGCTGCTCGCCGATCAGCACCGAGCGGTAGCCGGCGCGGCGCAGGGTGTGCACCCAGTGCTGCCCGTAGTCGTTCAGCTTCCAGCCGCGGTGGGCGAGCCCGAGCATCCCGTTGTTGTGGCAGTGCATGCCGGTGAGCAGGCTGGCGCGGCTGCCCGAGCAGGTCGGGGCGGCGCAGAAGGCCTCGCGGAAGAGCACACCCTGGTCGGCGAGCAGCTGGATGTTGGGCGTCGGCACCTGGAACCCGTAGGGCTGGACGACGCGGCCGGTGTCGTGGGAGTGGATGTAGAGGATGTTCGGCGGCGAATCCATCGCGGCCTTTCACCTTAGACAGGCGCCAGGGGTTGCAAAGGCCGGTCCGGCGGGTAGAGCCGGAAAGGAGAATTGATGCAACCGCAGCGTTCTTACCTGGTCTGCGCGACGCCCCGGAGCGGCAGCACCCTGGTCTGCCACGCGCTCGAAGAGACGGGCGTGGCAGGCCGGCCCGAGGAGTACTTCGAGGCGCTTCGCCACAGCGGCCGCCCGCGGCGGCCCGAGGAATACTTCATCGGCGTCGAAGACCCGACGATCCGCGACCACCTCGGCGAGCGGGCGATCGGCTCCGAGCCCCCTCCCCGCTCGCCGCTGTGGAGCAGGGCTGCCTACGACCGCTACCTCGAGTGGGCGTTCGAGGCGGGCACCACGCCCAACGGGGTCTTCGGAGCGAAGCTGATGTGGGGGTACCTCGGCGACTTCGTCAGCCTGCTCCGCAACGTGCCCCGCTACCGCGACCTCTCCCTGGCCGAACTCCTGCCCGCGGTCTTCCCGGAGCTGACCTTCGTCAGAGTCGTGCGGGCGAACAAGCTGCGCCAGGCGGTCTCCCTCTGGAAGGCGGTGCAGAGCGCTACCTGGCGCGAGGACCAGGCAAACGCGAAGGCCGCCTCGGTGGAGGAGGACGGGTCGCCGCCGTACCGCTTCATCGAGGAGCACCGCCCCCAGCTCCGGTTCCACTACCGGGCGATCGGCCACCTGCTGGAACAGATCCTGGTCGAGGAGTCGAGCTGGGACGCCTTCTTCGAGCACACCGGGATCAGGCCGATCCTGGTCCTCTACGAGAACTTCGAGGCCGATTACGAGACCAGCACCCTCAACCTGCTCGACCGCCTCGGCCTCTCACCACCGGAGGGCTTCGCCTTCGAGCCGCGGATGAAGCGCCAGTCCGACGTGATCAACGACGACTGGGCCCAGCGCTACAGCGAGCTGCGCCTGGGGACCGAGTTCGACCTGGTGCCGACGCCGCTAAGGGAAATTTCAGCCAAGAACTGATGCGCAGGTTGCCAGTACTACTTAAAAACCTGAGTGGTATCATTGATTTGCCTAGGTGCCTTGGCGGCGCTGAGCCAAAGCCAAGCGTTCGGTTCCATGCGGGGGCTACAACAAAGCTAGGGTGCAACACTTTTGGACCGGCATGCGAGCAAAAGCTCCGCACGCCCCCGACATCCACCTAGCGAGAGGAGCCGGAGTTGGAGCGTCTCGACTCACCCGACGGCAGGGCCACGGGCCCTCTGGTCTCCCAGCTCTCCCAGGAGATCGTGCAGCTGCATGCGCGCCTCTATGGACGGGGGCCGACCAAGGCGCGCACCTACCTGCATTCCGACTACGCAATCTGCCTGCTCGAGGAAATCTTCACGACCGCCGAGCTGACCTTGATCGAGGCCGGCTCCGAGGACCACGTCCGGGAGACCCGCAGCAAGTTCCAGGACGCTGTGAGAGACGAGTTCGTCGAGGTGGTCGAGCGGATCACCAGACGCAGGGTGAAGCTCTGCCTCAGCCAGGTCGACGTCGAGTCCGATTTCGCACTCGAGTTCTTCTTATTCGACGACGAGGAAGAATAGGCGCCGACGGATGATCGACGGCGCGCCGACCGCGGCGCACATCAAGGCGGAGATCGCCCGTGAGATCACCAAGGTGCATGAGGATTCCTACGGCAACGCCGCCAGCAACTTCGAAGTCGCGATCGAGACCGGCTTGGTCGTGGCAATCATGGACATCGAGCTCTCCGAAGCCGAGACGACCCTGATCGACGTCGGCAGCGCGAATTCGGTGATGACCAGCCACGAGGCATACCGGGCCGCGATCGCCCCAACTTTCACGGCCATCGTCGAGCGGGCCACGGGTCGAACCGTGGCGGAATTCACCAGCCGCACCGTCCTCACCGTGAACGCATCCTGGTCGGTTGAAGTCTTCCGCCTCCGAGCCGCCCTCGCCCCGAGCTAGACCTCGGGTCAGGAAGCGGTACTCAGCCCGACCGACTGATTCGCTCGGGCCGACACGAAGACAAGGAGAGAATCATCTTTGTCAGCTTGCTGACCGTCTCAAGTTTCGAGATTGGCCACGAGACATCGACTATTGATCGACTTACGCGCCGGCCCAAACGAATTCACTGCCTCCGGAGCCCCTTGGCCCGAAGGAAGAATTGAAGATATGAGCGATTCCTTAGGTGGTTGTTGTCCGGTTGGCGACTCGCTGGAGAATCACTCAAGCGTTCCGCCTGCCGTCCTATGTGGGGACAAAAGAGTACCCACACCACGCGAGTGTTTCACCGGACAGGCCATCGGTCAAGTTATTGAGAGTGATGTTTTCTATCTATCCCGAGCAGCGAACTACCGAGCGGCCCAGGCATCCGGAGTCGCGGCCAGCTCCCTGACCGCGCTCGGCAGCTCGCCGGAGACCAGATCGGCCAGCGTCACCTCCTCGAGCACCGAACGGAGGCTGGCGCGGACCGCGATCCAGACCTCCTGCAGGTGCTCGGCGCTGCCGCGGTACTCGATCTCCTCAGGCGGGGTTGACTGCACGTGAGCGATCGGCCCCTCGACGGCGCGGACGATCTCGGCGATGGTCACGTCGTCAGCGGGCCGGGCGAGCCAGTAGCCGCCCTTGGCGCCGCGGCGGGCGCGGACGATGCCGTGGTGCTTGAGCTCCAGCAGGATGTGCTCGAGAAACTGCAGCGGAATGTCCTGCGCGTCAGCCAAGCGCTCACCCTTGACGGGGCCCTCGTCGGCGGCGGCCAGCTCCGCGGCCGCGCGCACCGCGTAGTCAGCCTTGGCGGAAACGCGCATAGATCTAGTAAATCAGTCAGCCCGTGACTTCAGGCGCGAGGTCGTCGGAGCGGTCGCGAGCTTGCTCTGTTTCGCGACGCAGGCGACGCTCGTTCCACCAGCGGGGAAACCAGATCAGCAGTCCGAGGCCGATGCCGGCGACCGCAGCAGCGATCGGCCAGACCACCGGGTCTCCCTTCTGCACGGTGATGATCCCGGAGGCGACGAGGACGACGCCGAGGGCCGTGCGCAGGAATCCGGTCGGCGCCCGGGTGGCGAAATGGGCGCCGACGATCACGCCCGGAACCGAGCCGAGCAGGATGTTGCCGGCCAGCATGAAGTCGACGTTGCCGCCGACCCAGTGGGCGATTCCGGCGGCCCAGAGCAGGATCGCGGCGTGGAAGACGTCGGTCCCGACCACCCTGACCGGGGTGAGGCGGAAGACGGCGATCAGCAGGATCGCGATCACGGTCCCCGACCCGGCGGAGGTGATCCCGATTACGAATCCGGTGGTGGCGCCGATCGCCACCGCGGCCACCTTATGACGCCGCTGCAGCTCGAAGTCGTCGCGCTCTTCGATCAGCTTGCTGAGGATCAGCGCCCGGGCCAGGGTGATGATCCCGACCATCAGCAGGGTTCCGCCAAGCATGGCGTAGACGATCGAGTCGAGGCGCTCTTCGCCGATCTTGCTCTGCAGGATCGAGATCGCCCAGACGCCGCTCACCGCCGCCGGCACGCTGCCGGCGGCCATCCACAGCGCCAGGCTCATGTTGACCGTGCGCATCCGCAGGTGCCGCCAACCCCCGACCGTCTTCGTCACCGCGGCGTAGAAGATGTCGGTCCCGATCGCGGTCACCGGCTTGACGCCGAAGAGCAGGATCAACAGCGGGGTCATCAGGGTTCCCCCGCCCATCCCGGTCATGCCGACCATTGCGCCGATGCCGAAGCCAAAGATGACGATTGCCGGGTCCATAGAGCTCTCCTGGGTTCCGCACAGGGGTACTTATCGACTTTCCTGACCCTCTTGGTCAGGAGTGCGGAGTGCGGCAGGATACCAGGATGAGCGCAAAATCCGGCCATCTCGGGCTCTCTGAAGTGCCGCCCCAGACCACCCCGATCCCCGGCGACGCCGTCGCCATCGCCGCCCTCGAGCACGCCTACGGAGAGCTGCGGACGATCGAGCGGCTCGACCTCGGGATCGGTGCGCATGGCGTCCTCGGCCTGGTCGGGCCCTCCGGCTGCGGCAAGTCGACGCTGCTGGAGCTGATCTGCGGCCTGCGCGAGCCCGTCAGCGGTGCGGTCGAGGTGGGGGGAGCGACCGCCGCCTCCGAGCGCCTCGCCCGCTGCGCCTTCATGCCCCAGCGCGACCTCTTGCTGCCCTGGTACTCGGCGATCGACAACGCCGCGCTGGCGCCGCGCAACCGTGGGCTCAACCGCGCCCAGGCCCGACGCCGAGCGGGCGAGCTGTTCGAGCGCTTCGGGCTAGCCGGATTCGAGCGCGCCCGGCCGGCGGAGCTGTCGGGCGGGATGCGTCAGCGCGTCGCTTTCCTGCGCACGCTGCTGGCCGGCAAGCCGGTGCTGGCGCTGGACGAGCCGTTCGCCTCGCTCGACGCGATCACCCGGGCGGAGATGCAGGAGTGGCTTGCCGGGGCGCTTCACGCCGATCCCCGCACCGTCGTCCTCGTCACCCACGACGTCGAGGAGGCGCTCTACCTCTCCGACCGGGTCGCGGTGCTCTCCGCCCGCCCCGCCCGCGTCGTCGCCGAGCTGCAGGCGCCGGCGCCACGGGCCGAGGATCGCGATGCCGCCGTCACCGACCCGGCCTTCGTCGCGGTCCGCGAGGAAGCGCTGCGAGCGCTGCGGGAGGGATCGCGGTGAAGCGCTGGCTGCCGCCTGTGGTGCTCGCCGTCGCCGTGGTGGGCGCCTGGCAGCTCGCCGCCTCGACCGGGGCGATGGCCGAAGCACTCGACCTGGAGAGCTTCCTCGTCCCCTCGCCGGCGGAAATCGCCGAGGCGATCTGGGAGAACCGGGAACTGCTGGCCGAAAACGCCTGGGTGACGCTGCGGGAGATCCTCCTCGGCTTCGGCTGCGCCCTCGTGGCCGGCGTCAGCTTCGCGATCGCGATGCACCTCTCCGGGATCGTCCTCCGCGCGACCTACCCCTGGATAGTCGCCACGCAGACGATCCCGGTGATCGTCCTGGCGCCGATCCTGGTCGTCTGGTTCGGGTACGGGATCGCCCCGAAGCTGGCGATCGTTGCGCTGGTCTGCTTCTTCCCGATCACCGTCAACGTCCTCGACGGCCTGCGCTCGGTCGATCCGGAGGCGATCAAGCTGATGCGGACGCTCTACGCCTCGCGCTGGCAGCGCTTCATGCGGCTGGAAGCGCCGAGCGCCCTGCCCGGCTTCTTCACCGGCGCCAGGATCGCCGTCGTGATCGCTCCGATCGGGGCGATCTTCGGCGAGTGGGTCGGCGCCGACGCCGGCCTTGGGCACCAGATCCTCCAGGACAACGCCCAACTGGAGATCGCCCGGGTCTTCGGCGCGGTGGCCGTCCTCGCGGCGATCGGCGTCGCCCTCTTCGGGCTGCTCGCCCTCGTCGAGCGACGCGTCGTCACTTGGCGGTAGAACTCCCGGTGATGAAGCCGCCCCGGATTTCCGCGATCACCGTCGCGGTCGCGCTCCTCGCGCTGGCCCTCCTCCTCCCCGCCTGCGGCGAGAAGTCCGAGGAGACGAGCGGCGAAAGGCAGCCGTTCAGCCTCACCCTAGACTTCTATCCCAACCCCGACCACGCCGGGATCTACATGGCCCAGAAGCTCGGCTACTTCGAGGAAGCGGGCCTCGAGGTCAGCATCGACGCGCCCTCGGACCCCTCGGCGCCGATCAAGCTGGTCGCGGCCGGGCAGACCGACCTGGCGATCTCCTACGAGCCCGAGGTGGTGCTGGCCAAGGAGAAGGGCCTCGACGTAGTCGCGATCGGCGCCCTGGTCAACCGGCCGCTGACCTCGATGATGTGGCTGCAGAAATCGGGGATCAAAGGGGTTGGAGGCCTCAAAGGCAAGACGATCGCCACCGCCGGAATCCCCTACCAGGAAGCCTTCCTGAAGACGATCCTCGCTCGCGCCAAACTGACGCCGGAAGATGTCAAGACCGTCAACGTCGGCTTCGGCCTGCTGCCGGCGCTGATCAGCGACAGCGCCCAGGCGATGCTCGGCGGCTACAGCAACGTCGAGGGCGTCGACCTGCGCGAGCGCGGCAAGGCCCCGGTCGTCACCCCGGTCGACCAACTCGGCGTCCCCACCTACGACGAGCTGGTCCTGGTCGCGCGGCGCGCGAGCCTGGAGGAAGAACCGGATGAGTTCCGCCTTTTCATCGCCGCCCTCGAACGCGGCACCAGGGCCGCGGTGGAAAATCCCGGGGCCGCGACGTCCGCGGTCCTGGAGGCCAACCGCGACCTCGACCCGAAACTGACCCGCGCAGAGGTCGACGCGACGCTTCCCCTGCTGGCGCCGCCGGCACCGAACGCCTCACGCCCGTACGGCTACATGGACCCGGCCGAGTGGACCCGGTTCGCCGGCTGGATGCGCGACAACGGCGTCGTCTCTTCGCTGCTCGGCGCCGAGGCGCTGCTCAGCAACGACTACTTGTCGGGCGAGATCCCGGAATAGCGCAGCGCCCCTTTGCGCAGCAGGCGGCTGACCTCGCGCTCCGGCATCGCGGGGTGGAAGAGGTGGCCCTGGGCGTAGTCGCAGCCGAGCCGGCGCAGCTCCGCCAGCTGGACCTCGCTCTCGACTCCCTCGGCGATGAATTCCAGCGACAGCGCCCGGGCCATGCCGACGATCGCCTCGACGATCGCCGTGCGCTCCTGCTCGATCCCCAGCCCGTCGACGAAGGAGCGGTCGATCTTCAAAGCGTGGAAGGGAAACCGGTTGAGGTAGGCGAGCGAGGAGTACCCAGTGCCGAAGTCGTCGAGGACCAGCCGGACGCCGAGCTCGTTCAGCGCCTCCAGTGAGGAGACCGCGGTCGCCGACTCCTCGACCAGGACGCTCTCGGTGATCTCCAGCCGGAGGTTGACCGGATCGAGGCCGGTGCGGGCGAGGATCCCCTCGACCGTGGCGGGCAGGTCGCGGTGGGCGACCTGGCGGGCCGAGAGGTTGACGGCGACGTCGAAGGGCCGGGCGTCGGGGCGCTCCTGGTGCCATTTCAGCGCCTGCAGACAGGCGTGTTCCTGCACCCACCGGCCGATCGGCTCGATCAGGCCGCTGTCCTCGGCGATCGAGACGAACTCGGCCGGGTCCAGCATCCCGCGCTCGGGGTGGTGCCAGCGCACCAGCGCCTCGAGGCCGGTGATCTCGCCGCTGCGCAGGTCGACGATCGGCTGGTAGTAGAGCGCCAGCTCGTCGCGGTCGAGCGCGTGGCGCAGCTCGCGTTCGAGCTCGAGCCGGCGCGTCGCGGTTGCCCGCATCTCGGCGTCGAAGAGCTCGCACCGGGCCCGGCCGCTTGCCTTGGCCCGGTACATCGCCGCGTCGGCGTCGCGGATCAGCAGCTCGGCATTGGCCGACTGCCGGTCCGAGGCGCGGGTCACGGCGACGCCGATGCTGGCGGTGACGAAGTGCTCGACCCCGTCGATCGAGAAGGAGTGGGAGAACGCCGACGCCACCCGGTCGGCGATCGCGATCGCCTCCCCTTCGTCGGCCAAACGGTCGATCAGGACACCGAACTCGTCGCCGCCGAAGCGGGCGACGATGTCTCCCGGCCGCAGGTGCGCCCGCAGGCGCGGTGCGACCGCTCGCAGCAGGGCGTCGCCGGCGTGGTGCCCGAGGCTGTCGTTGATCAGCTTGAAGTGGTCGAGGTCGAGGAAGAGGATCCCGACCGGGGAGCCGGACACGGCCGCCCGCGAGAGCGCCTCGCTGAGTGAGTCGACGAAGCTGAGCCGGTTTGGCAGCCCGGTCAGCGCGTCGTGCAGGACACGGTGGCGGAGCGCCTGGTCGGCGGCGTGGCGCTCGAGCGCGTCGGCGAGAACGTTGGCGACGGCCTGGACGAAGGGGGCGTCCTTTGTGGTGAAACGCTCGGGCTCGGCCGCGTGGACGTCAAGCACCCCAAAGGGCCGGTCGGTCCCGTCGATCGTCACCGCCAGGCTGCTGGCGGCACCGACGGCCCGCAGTACCGGCGGCATCGTGAAGCGCTCCTCCTCGTCCCAGTCGCCGACGATCGTCGGCTGCCCGGAGTCGAGCGCAGCGCCGGCGTGCGAGCTTCGTGCGGCAGAGACCCGCCGCCCTGCGCCAACCGCCTCGTCCTCGAGGCCGGCGCGAAGGTTGAGTCGCCGGCCCTCGCGGCCGAGCTCCCAGATGCAGGCGTTGTGGATGCCCTCGATCTCGCCGATCAAGCTGACCGCTGCCCGCATCAGCGCCTCGGGGTCCCCGTCCTGCAGGGCCCGCTCGCCGAGCTTTGCGACAACCGCCTGCTGGGAGAGGGCGCGCTGCAGGCCCTGCTCGGCCTGCTTGCGCTCGCTGACGTCATAAAGCACCCCGTGCCAGACCTCGACCCCCTCCTCGTCGGCCTCGAGCACCGCCTGGTCAAGGACCCAGACCTCCTCCCCGGTGCGGCTCCGCATCCGGTACTCGACCGCCCCGGAGATCCCGGCTTTGGCGGATGCCTCGGTTTCGGCCGCGAGCGCCCGCTCGCGATCATCGGGGTGCAGGAGGCGGCCCCAGAGCGTGTGGTCGGCGAGAAACTCCTCCGGCGCGTAGCCGAGGATCTTCTCGACCTGGGAGCTGACGTAGCGCCACCTCCCGTTCTCCCCCGGCTCGGCCGTGTAGACGACGACGGGGAGGCGCTCGACGAGCTGGCGGTAGTCGTGACTACCGGTCGTCAGCTGATCGAGGAACTCGCGCACCCCCTCGTCGGGCCAACCCCGCTCGTCTCCGAGTTCCCTCATTGCATGAGTCATCGACAGATTTTCTGCACGCTTGACCGCCGCCTACCCAGGCACCGATTCGTGCAAAAACCCGATCCGGTCGGCGCGGGGTTTTCAGGCAGCTCGGCGGAGCGGCGGACCATGCGCCACCGTGCGGTACAGGCCGGCGAGGCTGAGGCTGCCGGCGAGGCCCCGGAAGGGGGCGTAGGGCGCGTAGAACTCCTCCACCTCGGCGACGGTGGCTCGGCGTCCGAGCCGGGCGAGGCGGCCAACCAGCTTGATATAGCCGAGGTCGCCGGCCGGCAGCAAGTCCATCTCGCCGCGGCCGAGTAGCCCCAGGCACTGGACCGTCCAGGGGCCGACCTGGGGAATCGAGAGGAGCCGCCGGTCACCGGCGGCGGTCTCGATCGCGCAACGGCCGGCGGCGACCTCGCGGGCGACCCTGCGCATCGCCACCGCTCTGCTCGCGACCAGGTCCATCGACTCCAGTTCGGCCGGCGCCCGGCCGGCGATCGCTGCTGCAGGCGGGACGTCGCGCCTGCCGGCGCGGCCCTCCCCCATCCGCGGTCCCCACCGGCCGATGATCCGGCGCTGGATCCGCGCCGCCCGATCGGACTCGATCAGCTGCCCGACGATCGCCCAGGCCAAGGCCTCCCAGGGCCACGGGTGGCGTTTGGGGCGAAAGCGCGGCGTCCGTCGTATCACCGGCCCGAGCAGTGGGTCGCGCCGGAACCGGCGGTGGAACTCACCTAGGTCCTCGTCGACGCCGAGGGCGAAGCGCATCCGCTCTATTGCCACCCCCAGCTCCTCCGCACCGGCCGGAGCGGAGTCCGCCTCGGTTGCCGGCAACGGCCGCCTGACCTGCTCCGGGTCGACCGCCTCTGCGCGCAGCGTGACGCGATCCCCGGCTGGCTGCCAGGCGCGCACCAACACCGGGCTGGCGCCGACGTGAAGGAGGCGGGTCGCCACCCCACCTTCGACCCGCAAGGTGCCGTCAGCGCTGCCACGCGGCATGCCGAAGGGCGAGGGCGGCCGCGCCTCCACCTCCAGGACTCCGCCGACCGGACGAGATTCGGGGGCAGAGATGGTTGCGCGCGACATCGACCGCGTCAGCGGCCGAGCAGGTGCACGTCGACCAGGAAGGAGCGGCTGGCGACGACGTTGGAGCGGTCGCGACGGCGACCGAGGCGGCGCGGCGTGCGCGCCTTCGATCCCGCCGCGCCGACGGCCCTCACCGCCGCGACGGTGGCGGCGCCGGCAATCACACCGCCGGCGGCAGCGATGGCCGCGGTGCGGACCTCGGTCCGCAGCACCGGGGCAAGCTGGGTCTCCTCGTAGGGCAGCGGCAGGGCGCGGACCGAATCGGTGGCGTCCGGCGCGGCGTCTTCCTCCGCCACGATCTCGCCGTCTACATCAAGCTCACTCACCCAACCGACTCTAGCGAGACTCCAAGTCGGCTCCCTGATCCTCACCGGAAAGTGCGGACGTTCTCGGGGTCCCCGGGTGGGACTCGCCAAGCCTCCCCATCTGTTGCGCAGGCGAGTCCCACCCGAGGACCCCTAAAGCCCCCGCTCATACATCCGGTACCGCTTGACCACCCGACCCCCCATCCCCTCCATCGCCCGGTTCATCGGCTCGTTGGTCTCGAGGATCCAGCCCATCTCGCCGCCCGTCTGCGGCCGCTCGGATGCCGCGTTGAAGTGCTCGACGAACAACTTCGCCGCCACCCCGGTGTGCTGGTACTCAGGCTTGACCCCGAGAAAGCCGACGCGGACGCGGTCGATCGTCCTCGCCTTGTTGAGGAAGCGCCACCAACCCAACGGCAGCAGCCGCCCCTTCATCCGGGCCAGGACCTGGTTGATGTCCGGAACGGTGATCGCCATGCCGACTACCTCGCCGGTGTCTTCGCGTTCGGCGAGCATGAACCAGTGCTTGTCGAAGACGAGCTGCAGCTCCTGGGCGTAAGCGTCCAGATCCTTCTTCGAGTAGGGCACGAAGTCCCAGTTCTCCGACCAGGCCGCGTTGTAGACCTCGGCGAAGGCGTTCATGTCCTTGCGCAACTGCCGGCGCCGCATCGGCCTGACTCGGATCCCGTGCTCGCTCTGCACCTTCTCAGCAAGCTCGAAGATGACCGGGAGGACCTTGCTGCGGTCGCCAACCTCGAGGTTCCACATCAGCAGGTCCATCGCCTTGGTCATCCCGCTGCGCTCGATCAGCTGCTGGTAGTAGGGGGGATTCCACGGCTGCAGGATCATCGGGTGCAGGTCGAAGCCCTCGACCAGGACCCCGCACTCGTCGTTCATCGCAAAGCTCGCCGGCCCGACCATGCGCTCCTGGCCCCGCTCGCGCAGCCAGACGGCAGCGGCATCCAGCAGCGCCGCCAGGATCTCCGGGTCCTGCTCGAACTCGAGGAACCCGAACCAGCCCCAGCTCCGCCCGTGGTACTCGTTGAAGGCATCGTTGACGTGGGCGGTGATCCTGCCCACCACGCGGCCTTCGCGGAGGGCCAGAAAGTACTCGGCTTCGCCGTGGCTGAAGAAGGCGTTCATGCGGCGGCTCAGGAACAGCCGGCGCTCGAGTTTCAAGGGCGGCACCCACAGCGGGTGGTCGCGGTACAGGTAGAAGGGAACCTCGATGAAGCGCTTGCGCTCGCGACGGTTTCGAACCGGGCGGATCGTCACGCTTCCCATGTGGGGCGCAACCTACACTCTGTTCGATGAGCGAGACGGCGAAGGCCCCGGTCGACGTCTTCGAGAAGGCCCGCAGCCACGACCGCCTGGAGCAGCTGGAAGCGGCCAAGGAGCACGACCTCCTCCCCTACTTCCGCCTGCTCACCTCCCAGGCCGGCCCGGTGGTCGAGATGGAGGGCCGGGAGACGATCATGCTCGGCTCCAACAACTACCTCGGCTTGACCGGCGACGAGCGGGTGAAGGAGGCCGCCCGTGACGCTCTGGAGACCTACGGAACCGGGGTCACGGGCTCGCGCCTGCTCAACGGGACGACGCCGCTGCACCTCGACCTCGAGCGCGAGCTGGCCGAGTGGATGGGCACCGAGGACGCGATCGTCTACACCACCGGCTACCAGGCGAACGTCGGCTGCATCGGGACCATCCTCGGGCCCGCCGACACGGTCATCTGCGACTCGGGCGACCACGCTTCGATCCTCGACGGCTGCCGGCTCGCCGGCGCCAAGCTGCGCCCTTTCCGCCACAACCGGATGGAGAAGCTGGAGAAAATGCTGGGCCGGGCGGCGGAAGACGGTGGTGGCGTCCTGGTGATCGTCGACGGCGTCTTCTCGATGGAGGGCGACGTCTGCGACCTTCCCCGGATCGTCGAGCTCTGCCAGGCCTACGGAGCGCGGTTGATGGTCGACGAGGCCCACGGCGCCGGTGTCCTCGGCGCCCGCGGCGCCGGCGCGAGCGAGCTCTTCGGCCTCGAGGACCAGGTCGACCTGCGGATGGGGACCTTCTCCAAGAGCCTCGCCTCCTGCGGCGGCTTCATCGCCGGGCCCACCGAGGTGATCGAGTATCTCCGCATCGCCTCGCGCTCCTTCATCTTCAGCGCCTCGGCGGTCCCGGCGGCGGTCGGGGCGGCACTCGCGGCCCTGCGGGTGATCCGGTCCGAGGGGCCGGAGCTATTTGGGGCGCTGCTCTCGAACGCGGAGTACCTCCGCGAGGGCCTCCGCCACCTTGGTCTGCAGGTTGTCGAGCCCGGTACGCTGCCCGACGGGACCGTGGCCACCACCCCGGTGGTGCCGGTGATGGTCGGCGATGACTGGCAGGCGGTGATGCTCTGGAAGGCGCTCTTCGACGCTGGCGTCTACACCAACGTCGCGATTCACCCCGCCGTCCCTCCCGGGGGGGCGCTGCTCCGGACCAGCCTGATGGCCACCCACGAGCGCGAGCACCTCGACGCCGCTCTGGGGACGATCGCGCGGGTGGTCGGGGCCTTCCCGGACCTTCCGCGGGCATAACTGCCCCGTAACGGGATTTTGACATCCCCCGTCCTGGGTAGTTTCAGGCTTGTCCAGATACGAACAAGGTTGGCTTCGCGTCGAAATTGTTGCTCTTAGCGACCGCGCTGCGCGTCCGTCCGGCCATCTTCGCTTGACGGCCCCACCTCGACGGCATACGTTGCCCACCTCGCCGAACGACCCGGGCGGGCGTTTGGAGAGAACTCAGGTCGGACGCAGGCCACCCTGCAACCGGCCACCAGCGATACCCCCCAGCTAATTTCGATTCCTTGAAGGGAGGAGTCCAGTGGACGCTGCCCCAACGGCACCCGCAATGACGACCGCATCCTCGGCCGATGCCCCCCAGCACATGAGGGCACTGGAAAGAGCCAACCTCGTACGACTGGCCCGCGCAGAGCTGAAGCGTGCAATAGCACGAGGCGACATGGAAGCTTCGGAGGTGGTCCGCGAGTGCCCCTGGGAGACGGAGAGCATGACGATCTCCGAGCTCCTGACCAGCCAGCGCCGCTGGGGACGGACCCGCGCGCGCAAGTTCCTGATGCCACTCTCGCTGAACGAGAACAAGCAGCTCGGCACCCTCACCTCGCGGCAGCGACGGCTGCTCTCGACCGAACTCGCGTCCCGCACGGGTTCCGCGACGGAGAGCCGCGAAACCGTCGCCGTCTAAGTCGCTTAAGGCTCAGCCGCGCATTCCGCCGGCCCGGAAGCTGAGGCCACCGGAAGCTCGCTGGAATGCGCGGCGTGCCAGAAAGAAAACGATCAGGAAGGCGACCGCGCCGACCGCCAGGGCAACCGCCAGGATCTGGTCGGCGGCGTAGTAGACGATTCCCGTGGTGACCACAAAGGCGAACCCGGCCAGCAGGGTGGTGTGGGACCGGTAGCCGGCGAAGTGCTCGCGGACTGAGACCTCGAGGCCGCCCAGGCACGCCAGGGCCACCCCTATCCCAATCGCGGTCTGCTTCTGCCCGACGATCCCGATCACCAGCGAGACGATGCCGGCGAGGATGACCAGCTCGGCGAGCGGGGCCGTTCCCCAGGGGGCCGGAGGTCGCTCCTCAGCAGTGCGTTTCTTCCCGCTCAACGGCCGCAAGCCGCCCGGCTAACGGACATCCGGAGGAGACCCTGACCCGCCACCAGCCCATCAGCATCCCGATCGGGCCGAGGCGGGGGCGCGAGTGCCAGTGCCCGCACCCGGGCGCGCCGATGTCGTCGCGGGAGATCTGCACCCACTTGAAATCGGCGGGCGAGGCGATCATCTGGCGCAACCGCTCGCGGTTTGCAGCCTCGACCCTGTCCTGCTCGGTCAGCGTCAGGCGAGCGTCCGCCACTCGCTCGGCCAGCTCGTCGCGCAAGCGCTCCAGCTCACCGAGATCCAGGACACGTGGCGCCGCGGCCAGCGGAGCCACCTCGCACTCGAGCGACACCCGTCCGAAGGCCTCGGCAAATAGGCCCGCCAGCTCCCTCTCCAGGCGCCCAACCTGGCGCCGCAACTCCTGACGGGCGAGCAGCTCGTCAGGTTCGACGTGGAGAAGGCTGTCTCGTTCGAGCAGATCCGGCATCAGACTCGTTGCCGAGTGTAGATCACGCACCAGGTGTCGCAAGAGGGAATCGGTTAAGGATCAGGCGGCCTCGACGGTCGCGGCGGCCATCCAGAGCGCCTCCTCGACAGCTATCTGAGGAACTCCGTTGACCTGGACCGCGACGATCGCGATCCGGCGGGTCGAGCGCTCGACCCCGTAGCCCTCGCCGGTGTCGCCGAAAAGCAGGGCGACCGGGCGCGACTCGTCGGCGATCGTCAGCGTCCCCTGCGCCAGCTCGCCAGGCCGGCCCGGCAGCGACTCCCCGGGGGCGGAATCGCGGATACAGAGGCGGCCGGCGATCCGGTCCGCGTCGAAGGCACGCAGCGCCACCCCGGTCTCGACGATCGCGATGTCGAGAGCGTCGCGGGGCAGGCCATGGCTCTTGAACCCGCCGTCGTGGAGGCGTTCGAGCGTCAGCCGCTCGATCGGCGTGCGGTCGCGGTCAGGGTCCAGCCCGATCTGGCGGAAGAACACCCGGTAGGCCCAGGGAATCGGCCGTTCGCGCAAACGGATCGCCTCGCCGCCGTAGGTCCGGTCCGAGAGGACCCGCAGTCGCCGTTTGACCGGGTCGGGGCTCTTGCCGGGACGGACGTCGGCCTCTACCCAGGCGAGCCCGAGCCCCGGGAACTCGGCCGCGATCCGGGGGGCCACCCACCCCTGTCGCGGGGCGGGGTCCCACCCGATGCCGGCGCCGGTTGCTTGTGGCTCGGCCATCTCAGCCCGCTTCCGCCGCCGCCGCCGCCGTCGCGTTGAGGAGCCGGCGGACCCGGCCGGTCAGCTGGGCCTCGTTGAGTTCGCCGATGCTGGCGCTCTGCAGAGTGCCGCCGGGGTACGCGTAAGCAAAGGTCGGGCAGCCCCCGATCCGGTAGAGGCTGGCGACGGCGCCATCGCGGTCGTAGCCGACCGGCATGCTCCAACCCCGCTGGCGAACCAGCTCGCGAACCTCGTCGCGATCGTCGCGCACATCCAGCGAGAGGAAGTTCACCCGTCCACGGTAGCGCTGGTAGACGGAATCCACCACGTCCTGCTGCTCGGCACAGTCGTCTCCTTCGCTGAACCAGAACGAGATCACCAGCGGGCGCGAGAAAAGATCGCAGACGCGGATCGCCCCGGGGTCCCGGATCCGGCAGGCCGGCTCGCGGCGGGCATCGTCGGGGCAGGGGACGGCGGAGGATTCGCAATCGTCCTGGGCCACGTTCGCGTCCCCTTCGAGGGCGCCCGCCGCAGCCGGCACCGCGAACTCCGGCAGTGGCCACCGGTCGGGCCTGGGCTCGAGACCGAGGGTCCCTTCCCCGCCGCCGTCTCCCCCCAGCGTGTTGAGGGTGGCGATCACGATGATGGCCAGGAAGAGCAGGCCGACGACGACCGAGTACCGGTCCCTCACCGCCCCTCCCTCCAGAACAGCACGGCGGGAAGGACAAGGGAGACGCCGAGCAGCGCCGCCGCGAGGTCGACCACGGTGACGAAGCCGAAGTCCCGCAGCATCTGGACGTCGCTCGCGATCAGCACCGCGAACCCGGCGATCGCCGTCGTCGCCGAAGCGAGCACCGCCGTCCCGGTCCGGCCGTAGGCGCGCCGCAAGGCCTCCTCGGCCCCGTGCCCCGCCCCTCGCTCCTCGTGGAACCGCCCCGCGAGAATCACCGAGAACTCCGTCGCGATCGCGATCGTCAGTGCCCCCAACGCCGCCGACATCGGGTTCAACGGAATCCCGCTCACCCAGAGGACCAACGACGCCCACCCAGTGGCAAGCACCGTCGGCACGAGCGGTATCAGGGCTCTTCCGACCGATCGATAGACCGCGAGGAGTGCGAGTGCCACCGCCACGATCCCCGCGAGCGTCAGCCAGTAGCGGCTGCTGGAAAGGTCATCCGCCGCCTCGGCGGCGATCACGGGCAGCCCTGCCAATTGCACCTCGACGCCTTCAGGCGGTCCACCCCGGCGTCCCGGCGTCCCGATCTCCGCGCGCACCCGCTCAATCAACGCCTGCTGATCCTCCAGCGACTGGGACCTGATCCCGAACGACATCAATGCCCGCTCGCCAAGCTGTCCGGTCTCGGGATCGATGGGTGCCACCTGTCGCAGCGCGTACGGCGAAAGCGCCGCCAGCGTCGCGTCTATCCCGTTGGCCGTAACCGGATTGCTCGCCCGCACGAGGAAATCCGAGAGCGCTGGACCCGGGCAGATGTCAGCTTCGAGACAGCTTGGGCTTTCGCCGGCGAAGCCGTTGGCTCTTAGAACACGGCGCTTGAAGTCGGCCATCCATTCGATGGTGGCGGGGTCCGTCAGATCTGGTGCCTCAATGCTGACGTCGATCGCACCGGACGCGCCCGTCGTGTCCTGCAGCTCGTTGAGGTTTTGCACCGCCGCGACGTTCTGTGGCGCCAGCGAATTGATGTCGGCAGTGGTCTCGACCTGCGTCCCAACGCCCCACCCGATTATCGCCAGCACGACTCCGACCCCGACGACCCGACTCGGCCACCCAATCGCTAGGGCCAACAACCGCTGCTCGGGCGGGTGGCGTGGAGATCTGGGGTCTTCGTCCTCGCAAGCTGCGGGCGAAGACCCCATCCCCGCGACAGGACCCGCCCGCCGGAGCGTCAGCGCCCCTAGCCCAGCGGTCAGTGCCAAGCCAAACGCGATCGCGACTCCGACGACGAGCAGCAGCCCGAATTCGCGCACCATTGGAACCGGGGACAGCAGCAGTGCAAGGAAGCCCGCCAGGGTGGCGAGACACGCGGTCGCGATCGTCGGCCCTCCAGCCGCAGCAGCTCGCCTGACGGCCTCCACCCCGCCAGCGCCCGCGTCCACCGCCTCGTCGAAGCGGGCCTGGAGCTGGATCGCGTAGTCGACCCCGAGCCCGATCAAGATCGGAAGCGCTGCGATCGACGCAAGGGTCAGAGCACCGCCGACAAGGGCAAGAAGACCGAAGGTGATCGCGGCGGCGGCGAGCGCGATGCCGAGCGGCAACAGCCGCATCCGCGACCGGAAGACGATCAGCAGGGTCACCGCCATCAGTGCGATGGCGACCGCGAAGAGAACCAGCAGCGCGTCCTTCAGGGCATCGGCGACCCCGTCGACGACGACCGGTGCCCCCGAGACGACGTAGGTGCCGCCTTGCAGCTCGAAGCACGGCGCCGGTTTGCCTTCCTCCCCGCAGGCCTTACGCGGCGTCGTGTCCTCGACGGTGGCCTCGATCAGCTCGATCGCCCTGGCTCGCTCGGCTTCGCTCAGCCCCGGCTTCAGGCGCACCGCGATCAGCGCCGAGCGGCTGTTCGGAAAGAGGTAGGAGAGGCGCGCCTTGGGGGTGCCGCGGGCGCGGGCGAGGTCGAAGACGACGGTGGCGACGAATTCTTCGTTTTCGAGGCTGGGGATGCTGGTGATCCCGTACCGGGTGGCGACGGAGAGGAGGAATTCGCGGAACTGCGCCGGCGGCACCCGCTGTGACAGCCTCTGCAACTGTTCGTCGATCTGGACGACCGCCTGGTTGAGAAAGGTCGCGGGGCCAGAGACGAACTCCACCGGTTCGAGCGCCGCCAGCTCCGTGCACGGCCCCGGGATCGTCTTCGCTCCCTCGGGGACTTTCCCGGATAGGCACCCCTCCAGGTGCAGCAACTGGAAGAGGTCGCTGGTCAGGACCAGTTCCGGCAGGTCGCCCTGCGCCAGCACCAGCACCGGTTCTTCCCCGAACGCCTCGCGAACCGCGTTGGTCGCCCGGTAGGTCGAGGAGTCGGCGTCGACCAGCGTCCCCACCCCAGCGTCGGTGGAGATCCGCGTCGCGCCCAAGCCGGCCGCCACGGCGACCAGGGCGGAGATTGCAACCACTACCCGAGCGTGCCTGGCCGCTCCCGCCGCGACGCGGCCGAACCAGTCCCCGGCGCTCAACTCAGTCCATCGAGAGCGGCCCGCTGACGTCCGCGTTCAGGAACTGGCTGACGAACGGATTGCTGGAGTCGAACAGCTCGTCTTTCGGTCCGGACTCGACGATCTTGCCGCTCCACAACACGGCGATGAAGTCGGCGATCCTCCGCGCGGTTCCGAGGTCGTGGCTGATCACCAGGTAGCAACCGCCGTTCTCGGCATGGACCTCGCGGATCAGCTCGCAGAGCAGCGCCGTGCGCACGGGGTCGAGGCCGGAGTCGGGCTCGTCGAACATCACGATCGCCGGTTCCAGCACCAGCGCCCGCGCGAAGCCGGCGCGCTTGCGCATCCCGCCCGAAAGCTCGTTCGGCATCTTGTAGGTCGCCTCCGCCAGGCCAACCTCTTTCAGCCGGCGGTTGACGATCTCGCCGATCTCCTCCTCGCCTTTGTCGGTGTGCTGGCGCAGCGGGAAGGCGGTGTTGTCGTAGATGTTCATCGACCCGAAGAGGGCGCCGTCCTGGAACAGGAGGCCGAACTTTTTGCGCACCTCGAAGAGCTCGTCGTCGGTCATGTTCGGGATCGACTCGCCGTGGACGAGGACGTCGCCTGAGTCGGGGTAGAGCAGGCCGACGATGTGCTTGATCAGCACGCTCTTGCCGGTCCCCGATGGGCCGAGCACCATCGAGACCTGGTCCTCGGGCAGGCCGAGGTTGAGGCCGTTGAGGATGCGGGCGCGGCCGAACTGTTTGACCAGGTCGATGATCTCGATCGCGTCCTCGCCACCGTGGTCGCGCTTGCGGCCGGTGTGGAAGCGGTAGGGGTCATGCTCTCTGGGGTCGACGCCGGGGATGACGAAGTCCCGGCCCATCACGTGGCCGTCCTCGCTCACGTAGGGCTCGCCGGTATCGGAGACGGGCGGCGGCGGAGCAGCCCCAGCGCTCGTCTCCACCTCTTTCTCGAACTCTCCCTCGCCGGCCTCGTTGAGGCGCTCCTGCTCGTCCATCGAGACTTCAGCCTCCTATCGGCGCTCGTGGGTTGGCTCCCCAGAAGACCAGGGTCCCAAGCATCCCGATGATATGGACTAAGACGATGTTCAGGACCATCGACTTCGCCGTCGCGGTGCCGACTCCCACCGGCCCGCCGGAGGCGGTGTAGCCGTAGTAGCACCCGACCAGCACGATCGCGGTCGCCATCACCATTCCCTTGATCAGGCTGAAGATCAGGTCGGGCGGGTTCTGGAACATCCAGAAGATCAGCAGATAGCCCCCGGAGGAAACGTCGCCGATCTGCTCGACCACCGCCAGGTAGCTGGCCAGGTACATGATCCCGATCCCGACCAGGTACATGAAGGGGAAGGCGATCCAGGCGGCAAGGAGGCGGGTCGCGCAGAGGAAGGTGACCGGCGGGACGCCCATCACCTCGAGCGCATCGATCTCGTCGGAGATCCGCATCGCGCCAAGCTCGGCGACGATCCCGGTCCCGACCTTTGCCGCCAGCATGTAGCCGAAGGCGTAGGGCATGATCTCGCGCAGGTCGCACCAGGCGGAGAAGACCCCGGCATAGGCGGGCGCGCCCTGGGCGCGCAGCAGGTAGGCGCCCTCGATTCCGCACTGCAGGCCGAGAGTGAAGACGAGCCCCCAGATGATCAGGGCCGAGCCGAGGATCAGGATCCCGGCCTGGCGCAGGCTCTCGCCGAAGAAGCGGAAGACGCGCCCCGAGTAGACGAGGCCGGAAACGCGGGATCCGAAGCGGGCGATCTCGCCGAAGGAGTCGAGCCAGCCGCGCGGTATCGCCAGCCAGGCGTTCATCGGATCGTCTGCAACTCCGGGTTGGTGGCGAGCAGGGTCTGGGTGAAGACGTAGTTGAAGGCGAAGACGCCCATGAACGAGATCACGACGGCCTCGTTGACCGCCCGGCCCACGCCGGCCGCGCCTCCGGACGCAGTCATCCCTTTGTAGGAGCAGACGACCGCGATCAACGCCCCGAACAGGGTGCACTTGATCACCGAGCCCCAGAGGTCGGTGATCGAGGCGTTGGAGAAGAGGGTGGCGAAGAAGCCGCCGAGCGGCTGGTTGTAGAGCATCTCGGTGAGGATGCCGCCGCTGATGCCGAAGACCAGCGCGTAGATGTCGAGCAGGCCGGTGATCAGCATCAGGGCGAGGAAGCGGGGGACGACCAGGTTCTTGATCGGGTCGACGCCGAGGACCTGCAATGCATCGAGCTCCTCCCGGATCTTGCGGGCGCCGAGGTCGGCGGTGATCGCGGTGCCGGCGACGCCGGCGACGACCACGGCAGTGACGAACGGCGCGAACTCGCGGATCGAGGCGAGGACGAAGAAGCCACCGAGTCGGTCGAGGGCGCCGAACAGCGAGAGGAAGTTGGCGGCCTGCAGGCCGGGCGCGCCGAAGCCGAAGGCAACAGTCGAAACCAGCAGCGGGAACCAGCAGAGCTGCAGGGCGAAGAGGAACTGGCCGATGAACTCCTCGCCATAGGGATAGGGCGGCTTGATCGCGGAGACGATCGTACGCGCGGTGAGGATCATCATCTCCCCCACCTGCTCGAACAGCGACTTAGCGGGCAGGAATGCCCTGTTGACCGCGGATCCGACCATCAGCTCCTCCAACGAGTCACGCCGCAGGCGCGCGGCGTCCCACTCGGTGGCCTGAGTCTAGGGGATGGGCCAGCACCAACCATTAGCTCAGTGTTGAGATCCCACTAACCCGTCCGCGGTCCCCGGAAATGCCCGCTGGGGTGGCGAAACCCCGTGCTATGTTCCGGCCGATTTGCGGGGGACCGGAAGACATTCCCGGAAGACCCGCCTCCGAGCCACCGCGACCGGGTTAGCCGCGCTGGCAGTGGCGGCGATGCTCGGCGCCTGCGGCGGCGACTCGTCCTCGGACGCCGACGCACCCTCGGGGACCTACCGGGTCGACGTCGACAGCGCCAGCTTCCCGACCCTGCAGCGGCTCGGGCAGACCTCGCTCCTGCGACTCGGCCTGCGCAACAACGGCGACAAGACGGTGCCGGCATTGACCGTCACCTTCACCATCGCCGGCAAGGAAGGGGTCAGCTCCTCGCTGCCGTTCGGAGTGCGCGACCCCCAGACCGGCCTCGCACAGCCCGAACGCCCGGTCTGGGTTCTGGCCCAGACCTACCCCCGGTTCGCCGGCTCGGACAGGCCCGGGGGCGCCGAGACGTCGAACCGCAAGACCTTCGACCTCGGCCCGCTGAAGCCGGGGGCAAGCACTGAAGCGATCTGGAAATTGAGCGCGGTGCGGTCCGGCAAGTTCACGCTGCTCTACAGCGTCGACGCCAGCGTCACCGGCACCGCCCGGGCGGTCACCGACGGTGACGTCACTCCCGGCGGCTCCTTCGCCACCGAGATCACCGCGGAGCTGCCGGAAACCGAAGTGACCGACAGCGGCGAAATTCGCGAGATCAAGCCGCAGCGCCAGAGCAGCTCGGCCGGCTCGGAATAGCCGGCACTCGCAGTGGGTAGTTTTCGAGCGTGCGCCGGCCCTTCACAGCCTCTGTTCTGATCGCCCTGCTCCTCGGGCTGGCATTGCCGGCGTGCGGCTCGGCGAACCATCGCGATCCTTCGCCCTCCGGCAACGGCGGCGAGCGCGCGGCGGGGAAAGGCGGCGTGGCGCTGAAGAAGATCGGCGACTTCGAGGCGCCCGTCTATGTGACCGGCGCTCCGGGGTCACCGAAGCTCCTCTTCGTAGTCGAGCAGCTGGGGCGGATCGTGGTCCTCAGCGACGGCCGCCGGCTCCAGCGCCCGTTCCTCGACATCCGTGGCACGGTCGGCTACGGCGGCGAGGAAGGTCTGCTCTCGGTCGCCTTCCCGCCCGACTACGCGCGCAGCGGCCGGTTCTACGTCTATTACACCGACAACGCCGGCAACATCCTTGTCGACGAGCTGCGCCGGCGCACCCCCACCCGGGCCGCCCCGAACACCCGCCGCAAGGTGATCGAGATCCCACACCCGGTCAACTCCAACCACAACGGCGGCCAGCTGCAGTTCCTCGGCAACCTCCTTTACTTCGGCACCGGTGACGGCGGCTCAGGCGGGGACCCGCCGAACAACGCCCAGAACAAGGACGTCCTGCTCGGCAAGCTGCTGCGGATCGACCCCCGCCGCTCGGGCGGCGCCCCCTACTCGGTGCCGGCGAGCAATCCGTTCGTCGGCCGCCCGGGCCGCGACGAGATCTACAGCTACGGGCTGCGCAACCCGTTCCGCTTCTCCTTCGACACCGTGACCGCGAAACGGCCCCGGATCGCGAGCGGCGACGTCGGCCAGGACGGCTTCGAGGAGGTCGACTACACGACCGTCGGCGCCGCCGCGGGCGCCAACTTCGGCTGGGACGCGTTCGAGGGCTTCGACCCCTACACCGGCGCCAGCAGCGGCACTGCCGATCCCGGCGGGACGACCAAACCGATCCTCGCCTACCCGCACAGCCGTGGCGGCAGCTGCACGATCATCGGCGGCTACGTCGTCGGCGACCCGCGGCTGCCCTCCCTGCGCGGGCGCTATGTCTACGCGGACCTCTGCGAGGGCCAGCTGCGCAGCCTCGTCCCCCACCTCACCCGAGCGACCGGCGACCGCAAGCTCGGGCTCAGCATCGAGAGCCCCTCGTCCTTCGGCGAAGACAACGCCCGCCGCGTCTACGTCGCCTCGCTCTCGGGCCCGGTCTACCGGCTCGTACCGCGTTGAGACACGAACATTTCACACATTCGTCGATTTCTGCGCGCCAAATGTTGCAACGTTCTGTCTACACTGCAAAGATGCCGACGATGGCGAGGGAGACCTGGACCGACGAGCGCTTGGACGACCTGGTGACCCATATGGATGCCGGCTTCGCCCGGGTCGATCGCCAGTTCGAACGGGTCAACCGCCAGTTCGAGCAAGTCGACCGGCAGTTCGAACGGGTCCATGCCGACGTACGGGCGCTTCAGGCCGACATCAAGCCGCTCGCGACCCGCGAGGAACTGAAGGCGGAGATCGCGGCGTTTCGAGGCGAAATGGAGGTCCGGTTCGACGCCATCGACAAGCAGTTCGACGAACTGAATCGCCGCTTCGACGCGCTCACCCGCCGCTTTGACCTGATGCAGTGGACGATCCTTGCGACGGTCCTCGCGGCACTCCTGAGCGTCCTCCTTTCCTGACCCCGAGGCCGGGCTGTCGGGGCGAGGCCCGGTACAGTTTGGCTGACCAGCCAAAGGGCCAAGGGAAGGGAGCACCCAGTGGAGAGCGGAACCGCCGAGACCAGGACCGAGACGAACGGGACGGCCGTCGAGGCCCAAGCCGCACAGAGCGAGCGGCTCGAGCACCTGGAGGTGCACAATCCCGCCACCGGAGAGCTGATCGAGACGATCGCCGTGGCCTCGCCGGCGCAGGTGACCGAGACCGTCGCCAGGGTGCGCGCGAACCAGGCCGAGTGGGAGGCGATGGGGATCGAGGGCCGCTACCACTGGCTGGGCAAGCTGCGCGACTGGATTCTCGACAACCAGGACCGGATCCTCGACACGATGCAGCGGGAAACCGGCAAGGTCCGGGCCGACGCCTCCAACGAGCCGGCCTACCTCGCCGACCTGATCAACTTCTACGGCGCCAAGGCGGCCGGCTTCATCGGCGAGGAATCAGTGCGGCCCCACTCCGCCCTGTTGGCGGCCAAGAAGCTGCGAGTCCAGTACCGGCCCCACCCGGTGGTCGGCATCATCGCCCCCTGGAACTTCCCCCTGATCCTCGCCCTCGGCGACGCGATCCCGGCGCTGCAGGCCGGCGCCGCGGTCGTGATCAAGCCCTCCGAGTTCACCCCCCTCGGCCTGGCCGAGGTAGTCGAGGCGTGGAAGAAGGAGATCGGCGGCCCGGACGTGCTCGATTGCGTGCAGGGAATCGGCGAGACCGGTGGCGCCCTGGTGGATGCGGTCGACTTCGTCCAGTTCACCGGCTCCGACCGGACCGGGCGCAAGGTGATGGCCCGCGCCGCCGAGACGCTGACCCCGGTCAGCCTCGAGCTCGGTGGCAAGGACCCGATGATCGTGCTCTCCGACGCCGACCTCGACCGGGCGGCCAACGCCGCGGCCTGGGGCGGGATGATGAACTCCGGCCAGATCTGCATGTCAGTCGAGCGGATCTACGTCGAGGAGCCCGCCTACGACGAGTTCGTCGCCAAACTAGTCAAGGAGGTCGGGGTGCTGCGCCAGGGCGCCGACGACGCCGGCTCGCCCAAGGACGTGGGCGCGATGACCTCGCCCAACCAGACCGCGATCGTCGAGGACCACGTCGACGACGCGATCGCCTCCGGCGCCAGGGCGCTGACCGGCGGCAAGCGGGTCGAGGGGCCGGGCGACTACTTCGAACCAACGGTCCTCGTCGACGTCGACCACTCGATGAAGGTGATGCGAGAGGAGACCTTCGGCCCGGTGGTCGGAGTGATGAAGGCGCGCGACTCCGAGGAGGCGCTGCGCCTCGCCAATGACAGCCGCTACGGGCTCTCGGGCTCGGTCTTCGGCGAGAAGGAGCGGGCCGAGCGGATCGCCCGCAGGGTCGAGTGCGGCGCGATCAACGTCAACGACGTGCTGGTCAACTACCTGGCCTCCGACGTGCCGATGGGCGGCTGGAAGCAGTCGGGGATCGGGTACCGGCACGGTGAGCCGGGGATCAAGAAGTACTGCCGCACCGAGTCGGTGGTGATCACTCGTTTCGGCGCCAAGCGCGAGCCCACCTGGTACCCGTACACGAAGGGCCGCCGCCGGTTGATCGAACGAATGGTCCCGCTCTTCAACGCCCGCGACTGGAAGCGCCGCTTGGGCATGCGCGGCTGAACCTACGGGGAAGGGGGAGCGACCCCTTACCCTTCCTAGGTTCATGCCGGAGCGTGACTACATAGCCGCAGTGCGCGAGCGCGTCGTCGTCTTCGACGGCGGCATGGGCGCGACCCTGGAGGAGTTCGACCTCACCCAGGAGGACTACGGCGGCCTCGAGGGCAAGTGCCATGAGGCGCTGGTGCTGAATCGCCCGGATGTGATCGAGGGGGTGCACGCTTCGATGCTGGAGGCGGGGGCCGAGGTGGTCGAGACCGACAGCTTCCAGGGCTCGCGGCTGAAGCTCGAGGAGTGGGGCCTGGGCGAGCACACGCTCGAGATCAACACCAAAGCGGCGGAAATCGCCCGTAGGGCGGCCGGTGAGGAGCGCTTCGTCGCCGGCTCGATCGGCCCGACCGGGTTCCTGCCTGCCTCGACCGACCCGACCCTCGGCGACATCTCCTTCGGCAAGCTGGTGGACGTCTTCGCCGAGCAGGCGCGCGGCCTCGTCGCGGGCGGCGCCGACCTGATCATCATCGAGACCGCACAGGACATCCTCGAGGTGAAGGCGGCGATCTTCGGCGCCCGCGAGGCGTTCTCGGAGGCCGGGCGCAGGCTGCCGCTGCAGATCAGCGTCTCCCTGCTCCCCAACGGCGGCAAGATGCTGCTCGGCACCGACATCCAGGCGGTGCTGACGACGCTCACCGCGCTCGACGTCGACGTGATCGGCCTCAACTGTTCGACCGGGCCCGAGGACATGCGCGACGCGATCCGGTTCCTGGGCGAGACCAGCCCGCTGCCGGTCCACTGCATTCCCAATGCCGGGCTGCCCCTGCAGGGCCCTGACGGCGAGACGATCTTCCCGGAAGAGCCCGAGCCGCTGGCCGCGACGCTCGGCGAGTTCGTCGAGCGCTATGGCGTCGGCATCGTCGGCGGCTGTTGTGGCACCACGCCCAACCACATCCGCGCGATCCGTGAGCGCATCGGCGATCGTGCGCCGGCCGAGCGCCCGGCGCCGGGGCAGATCGAGGTCTCCTCGATGATGACCTCCACCCCGCTCGCGCAGGAGCCGCGCCCCACCCTGGTCGGGGAGCGCGTCAACTCGCAGGGCTCGCGCAAGGCAAAGGAGCTGCTGCTCGCCGACGACTACGACGGCCTCGTTCAGGTCGCCGAAGACCAGGTCGAAGGCGGCGCCCACGTGCTCGACGTCTGCGTGGCGCTGACCGAGCGCCAGGACGAGGACGAGCAGATGGGCGCGGTCGTGAAGCGGGTCTCCCTCACCCAGCCGGCGCCGATCCAGGTCGACTCGACCGAGCCGGAGGTGATCAAGGCCGCGCTGGAGCAGATCCCCGGCAGGGCGATCGTCAACTCGATCAACCTCGAGGCCGGCCGCGACAAGGCCGACGTCGTCGTGCCTCTGGCGAAGGCCCACGGCGCGGCGCTGATCGCACTGACGATCGACGAGGTGGGGATGGCGAAGACCGCCGACCGCAAGGTCGAGATCGCCGAACGGATCCGCGAGATCGCCTGCAACGAGCACGGCCTCGACCCTGAGGCGCTGATCTTCGACGCCCTCACCTTCACCCTCACCACCGGGGACGAGGAGTGGAAGCCCTCGGCGGTGGAGACGATCGAGGGGATTCGCCGGATCAAGGCCGAGATCCCCGGGGTGAAGACCTCGCTCGGCGTTTCCAACGTCTCCTTCGGCGTCTCACCGCGGCCCCGCGCCGTCCTCAACTCGGTCTTCCTGCATCACTGCGTAGAGGCCGGGCTCGACTTGGCGATGGTGAACCCGAACCACATCACCCCCTACAGCGAGATCCCGGACTCCGAGCGCGAGCTGACCGATGACCTCGTCTTCAACCGCCGCGGCGACGCGCTCGAGCGCTTCATCGCCCATTTCGAGTCCAAGGGCGAGGACGCCGAGGGGGCCGAGGTAGCGGACCCGACCGCGGGGATGGAGCCCGAGGAGGCCCTGCACTGGCACATCCTGCGCCGCAAGAAGGACGGGGTCGAGGACTGGATCGACCGTTCGGTGGAGAAAATCGGGGCGGTCCCGACCCTGAACGAGGTCCTGCTGCCGGCGATGAAGGAGGTCGGCGACAAATTCGGTGCCGGCGAACTGATCCTGCCGTTCGTGCTGCAGTCGGCGGAAGCGATGAAGCGCGCCGTCGCCCAGCTGGAGAACTACCTGGACCGGATCGATGGCCACACCAAGGGCAAAGTCGTGATCGCCACCGTCTTCGGCGACGTCCACGACATCGGCAAGTCGCTCGTCAACACGATCCTCACCAACAACGGGTACACGGTGATCGACCTCGGCAAGCAGGTCCCGGTCGACGCGATCATCGATGCCGCGGTGGAAAACGAGGCCGACGCGATCGGCCTCTCAGCCCTGCTCGTCTCGACCTCCAAGCAGATGCCGACCTGCGTCCAGGAGCTGCACCAGCGTGGCCTGGATTTCCCGGTGCTGATCGGCGGCGCCGCGATCAACCGTGACTTCGGCCGCCGCACCCTCTACCCGAAGGGCAAAGAGTCCGACGAGGTGTACGAACCGGGGGTCTTCTACTGCAAGGACGCCTTCCAGGGGCTCGACACGATGGACGCGCTGGTCGACGCCGACGCGCGCCGTGCGCTGGTCGACCGGATCCGGGCCGAGGCCAAGCAGCTGCGAGAGAAGCCGGTCAAAGAGGACAACGCGCCTCCGACCACCGACGCCAGCGTGCGCTCCGCTGCCAGGACCGATGCCCCGATTCCCAGCCCGCCCCACTGGGGCGCCCAAGAGGTCGAGATCGAGTTCGACCAGGTCTTCCCCTACCTCGACCGTCACGTGCTTTTCAAGCTGCACTGGGGCGGTCGCGGGGTGAAGGGCGACGCCTGGCGGGAGCTGGTCGAGGGAACCGACGAGGAGGAGGGCTTCGCGCCGCGGTTGGAGCGTATGTGGCGCGAGCAGGACTACCTGCGCCCCCGAGCCCGCCTCGGCTACTTCCCCTGCAACTCGGACGGCAATGAGCTGGTGATCTTCGACCCCGAGGACCAGGATCGCGAGATCGAGCGCCTTACCTTCCCGCGCCAGCCGAAGCACGACCGGATCTGCCTGGCGGACTTCTACCGCCCGCTGGACTCCGGCGAACGCGACGTGGTCGCTTTGCAGGGCGTCACCGTCGGGCCCGAGGTGACCGAGCTGATCGAGCGGCTGGAGGGCAAAGGCGAGTTCGCCGAGCAGCTCTACGTGCACGGCATCGGCGTGCAGGCGGCGGAGGGGCTGGCCGAGTGGCTGCACGCCGACGTCCGCCGGCAACTCGGCATCGAGCTCGATCAGGGAAGGCGCTACTCCTGGGGATACCCCGCCTGCCCGGACCAGTCCGAGCACGAGAAGGTCTGGCGCCTGCTCGACCTCGAACAGATCGGCATGACGCTCTCCGACGGCTATGCGGTGATGCCCGAGCAGTCGACGGTCGCGATCGTCGCCCATCACCCACAGGCCGTCTACTTCGGGATGAAGTCCGGCTTCATCCCGGAGGAGAAGGCCCCGGACGAGCTGATCGCGGGAACGGACCGTGGCGGTGGCCTGCCGCCCGAGGCCGAGCCCGACGATGAAGAGGCCGAGCCGGCTGCCGCTGAGACGCTCGGCTGAGCGTCTCAGGTCAGCGCTTGGCTGGCCAACCGGCCGAGAAGGCGGGCCGGCGTCGGCTGGATGGAACCGGCGCCGGCCTCATGCCTCCTCGTAGCCAGGAGTGCCGGCCTGGGAACGGTGGCGGCGTCTCCACGAGCGATCCTAATGGAATACAGGGCAGTTTTTTTATAGCTCAGCGAAAGTTCACGTAAACAACGTCTTCTTAAACAACGCCTTCGCGGTTCGCCTGCGCGCGACGAGAACGCGGCGTCGGCTCGAGCCGAACCGGCGCGGCGGAGAGAGCCTGAACCCGCAGATCGCTCCAGGTGAGGCCCTCCCGCACGAGCGCGGGCAAGCCGAGCGCGACCGCGGTCGCGATCTCAACGGCCTGCAGGATCACGCCATAGGCGAGGGCGTCGGCGGTGCCGATCCCGAACCCGGTGTGGAGGACGCTGATCACCGCAAGCTGGAAGACGCCGATGTTGGAAGGCGTTGCCGGGACGACGGCGGTGACGTTGACCGCGAACAGGACCGCGGCGGCGGCCCCGATTCCGGCCTTGCCGTCGAGGCCGAGCGCGTAGAAGAGCGCCCAGCAGGCGGCCAGCTGGATCGCCCAGGCGCCGAGCTGGGCGGCGGCGGCTGCGCTGCCCTGGCGGGGATCGCGGAAGACCGAGAGGCCGGCACGTACCTGGACCAGGGCCCGGTGCACGGCGGCGCCGAGTCGAGCCAGCCGGCCGTTGCCGTTTCGCCGCATCAGCAGCGGCGCGACCAGGAC
Source organism: uncultured Actinomycetes bacterium (assembly GCA_963832155.1). Taxonomy (GTDB): domain Bacteria; phylum Actinomycetota; class Thermoleophilia; order Solirubrobacterales; family 70-9; genus VAYN01. The sequence continues at coordinate 1,097,728 of CAWHTB010000002.1, read as the reverse complement.
CACGACCAGGAGGATCAGGGGGACGAGGCTGAAGACGAACAGCTTCTGGGTGCCGGAGTGAAACAGCGGCGTGGTCGTGACGATGATCACGCCGAGCATCGCCAGGGCGACCAGGTTGAGCAGGGTCTGGGAGACCAGCGTGCCGAGCAGGACCGGGAACGTTTCACGCATCCGGCCGGTACGCCTGGCGAGCGCCAGAGCGCGCGCCGGCTCGCCGAGGCGGGCAGGCAGCGTCGCCGACATCAGCACCCCGATCATCGTCGCCGAGGTGACGTCGCGCCGCCGCAACGACCGGTTGGGCAGTGCCGCGCGGGCGATCCAGTACCAGGAGGCGGCGCGGAAGAAGAGTGAGGCGGCCATCAGCGCACAGGCCACGAGCACCCAGGTGAAGTTCGAGCGAACGATGCTTTCGACGACCTTGTCGACGCCGATCTTCTGGGCCGCCAAGAGGGTGAGGCCGATGCCGAGCGCACCGGCGACCCCAAGCCCAACCCGGCGTGCCAGCCGCCTTCCCCGACTGCCGGCCTGCGTCGGCTCGGGGTCGAGCGACGGCAGGCGACGCGGCGGCAGCTTCGGCCCGCCGTCAGCGGGGCGAATCCCCACCCAGTGGGCAACCCGCTCGCTCCTCGTGACCGGCTTCGGCGCCGCCAGCGCGCGCTCGTAGACGTCCGTCACCTGGTCGGCGATCCGGGGCCAGGCGTAACGCTGGGCGCTCCGCCGTGCGGCATCGCCCATCGCCTTGAGCAGCTGCGGCTCGTGATGGATGCGCTGCAACTCCTCGGCCAGGCGCTGGGGGTTGGCGGGCGGGACGAGCAAACCGTCGACGCCGTCTGTGACCACGTCGCTGTAGCCGGCGATGGCGGAAGCGATCACTGGCGTCCCGGCGGCGAAAGCCTCAGTTAGGACCATGCCGAAGCTCTCTCCGGAGAGCGAAGGAGCGCAGAGAACGTCGGCCTGGTGCAGCTCGGCCCAGAGGTCCTCGCCGGAGACACGGCCGCGAATCTCGATCGAGCTCATCAACTCCGGGTCGGCGATGTAGCGAAGGACGTCCTCGCGCTCGGCCCCGATCACCGTCAGCCGGCAGGGGACGTGCTCGACCAGGGCGTTGAACGCGGTCAGCAGGATCGGCAGCCCCTTGCGCTCCTCGGGACGGCCGACGAAGAGGATTCGCAACTCCCCATCCGGCCGTGCGCTTCCTCGGGGCGCGGCGCCCACGTCGACCCCGTTGGGGATGATCGTGTAGTCGCCGCCGAACCAGCGCCGGCCGGTCCACGCCGCGGCCTCCGATACGGCGATCCGGGCCGAGAGGCGGTTGAAGACCCGGCGTGCGCCGAGGCCGTTGGCGATGTGGTTCGGAACCGCCTTGGTCGAGTAGGCGTGGAAGGTGCCGACCACCGGGGCCCTCGAGCCGAGGGTCGCATTCCACCCGACCAGCGGGACCACCGGCTCGTGGACGTGGATGACGTCGAACTCGCCGGCCCGGACCTCGCGGCGGGGCGCGACGACCCCGCCGAAGGGGAATGGGGCAAGGTTGGAGACCGACCCGTTGGCGCCGAAGCCGGCGGTGCGCCCGAGCGGCGCCAGGTAGTCCGGGATCGTCCGGGTTTCCGGATCGGCCCGGTGCAGCACCCGGCTGATCCGGCCAGGCGGATCGAAGGGGGCGAGCACACGGACATCGTGACCCCGACCGAGAAACTCCTCGGCGAGGGCCTCGACGTGCCGGTTTACGCCCCCCCGGTAGGACCAGGAATATGGCGAGACGAGACCTATGCGCACGAAGGGTTAAGGGTAGATCATCGCCCGGCCCCGACCCGCTACCGCACCAGGACCTAGAGCTGGGTCGCGATCAGGCCGAGCATCGCCGCGAACAGTGCGATGGCCGAGGCGACGATGGCTCCACCGACCTGGATGATCGCGCGTTGCAGGGCATCTATCCGTAGAGATAGCTCGCTGACGCGACCGTTGAGGTCGTCGAGGCGCGAATCGGTCCAGGTTGATCTCATCGACTCCACAGCTCCATGCTAGGGAAACAGGTGTCACGCGTGGCGCGCGTAATTGTAACTTTTTGTCGTCGGCTTGCTTTCATCCGCATTTTCCGCCCAAACAAAGCCGACGAAGACGAGCAGATAGGCGGTTCCGATCTCGAGCATGAGGGCGCCGGAATCGTTGGCGAGGGTGCCGACCGCGGTCGCGACGAGGGCGCCCCAGAGACCGGCGCGCACAGCAGGGCGACCGCTGAGCCAGGCAGCCAGGCGATCCCGGTAGACGACCGCGAGCGCGCCGAGGATCGCCACCACCGGCAGGAAGGCGAGCAAGATCGGCCGGCCGAAGCTGCGAGCGGAAAGCTGCAGGCGGCGCTGCGCGACGTCGGCGAGGTCGCCGAGACCGCCGGCGTCGAGGACTGACCGGGTGAGATGGGCGTTGGCGCCCGAGACGAGGTCGACCAGTGCGAGCAAAGCCAGAACCGCGAACGGAGCCGCCACCACGAGCAGCAGCACCGAACGGCTGCCGCGGCCGGCGACGAGCACCGCGGCGACCGCGGCACCGACCGGCAGCACGATCGCGGCGCCAACGTCAGCGCCGAACCTCCCGGCCGCGAAGACAAACGCGCAGAGCAGGCCAACCGCGAGAAAGCTCACCGCACAGCGCTGGCGCGAGAGCTGGGGCGCAAACCCCGCCAGGGCGGCCCCAGTCCCCGCAACGACCAGCACCCCGAGCAGCGCCTCCAGCTCGTTGCCGATCCCGTAAAAGCGCACGCCGAGGCCGGGGTTCGGCCCCAGCAGCGACAACGAGGTGAGCGGCGAGCCGGCGATCACGTCGACCCCGTAAGCGAGCACGGTCAGCGCCGATGCGATGGCGAGTGCGCGGTAGCCGCTCGACAGGGCAAGGGTGCAAGCGCCAAGCAAGGGAGCTCCAAGCGCCACCATCAGCGCTTCCGTCCCCTCCCCCGGCTCGATCGCGGCGGCCCCGAGCAGGATCAGTGGCATGTAGATGACCGCGAGCCCGGCAATCCGGACGCCCACCCGCGCCGCCCGTCCCGACGTCGCCACAACCGCCCCCACCAAAACGACGAGCCAGAGCAAGAGGCTCAACCCGATGACCGGCCCACGCCGAGACGAGATCACCGTCATCCGGTCCACCAGCGATTCGACCGCCGCCGGGTCCACCGAGCCCTCGGAGCGGATCGGCTGTCCCGACATCTCCGTGGGGACGTCGGCACCGAAGCGCTCGAGGATCGTCGGCGCGACGTCGGTCGAGAGGACGTAGCCGTCGAGCCGGGTGCTGTCGGAGGTGAGGTTGCCGTCGTAGCCCCGCCCCGCGATGCCGATCGGCAGCGGGTCGTCCGAGCGACCGGTGGGACGCGCGATAGCGATGACGAGGTCGTCGGCCCGCAGACCCCGGGCGAGGCTGGGGAGCTGATTCTGAGTCGCCCCTCGGACCTCAAAAGCCTCCGCTTGAGCATCCGTGAGACTCGCCGCGAGCAGGCCCGGGAGGATGTCAGCGGGCGCGGATTCCGCCCGCTCCGTCACGGCTTGCCACCACCCCGGGCGGCTTGGCCCCCCCGGTGGCAGCTCCGAGCCGTACAACGAATCGAAGACCCGGTTGCCCTGCCCGACATCGAGATAGGTCTGCTCCGCAGGCACGGCCCCGAGCCCGGCACTCATCACGCCAGGAGAGAGATCGGCGGCCGCCAACTGCTCAGCCGTCACCCCGCTCGGGAGCCATGCGATGGTGACGTGTGGGGAGCGGGCAGGGGGCGGAACGTCTTGTACTTTTTCGGTGCCCGGGGCGCGGCCAGCCGCAAGCGCTTCACCGAAAAAGTTAAGTGAAGCCCCCTGCCCGCTCCCCCCCGCCACCGCTGCGAAGGCGAGCGCTATCGTGATTCCGATGACCGACCGCACGTTCGCCAAGTTCACGTTTTTCAAGGTTGATCCAGCCTGGCGCCGTCGAGATCCCGAGCTTCGGGCCGCGGACAAGCGGGAGTTCCTCGCCGCCTGCGAGGACTTCGGCATCGACCGTTCGCTGCGGGCTTACTCAACCATAGGCACGCGCGGCGACGTCGACCTGCTGCTGCTCAGCCAGAGCCCCAACCTCGATGACATCCACACCTTCCACGTGGTGCTCGGCCAGAGCGGGCTGGCGAAGTGGGCTGAGACCCCGTACTCGTACCTCTCGATGACCAAACGCTCCCCCTACTCGGAGGAGCAGGCTCGAACCGAGATCTGCGTGTCGGAGCGCAAGTACCTCTTCCTCTACCCGATGGTCAAGCAGCGCCGCTGGTACGGGCTGCCGGCGGAGGAGCGTGGCCGGATCATGAAAAGCCACATCGAGGTCGGCCGCCGCTACCCCGAGATCACGATCAACACGACCTACTCGTTCGGCCTCGACGACCAGGAGTTCGTCGTCGCCTTCGAGGGCGACGACCCGGGGATGTTCCTCGACCTCGTCAACGAGCTGCGGCCGACCGAGTCGAGCGAGTACACCGAGCGCGAGACCCCGATCTTCACCTGCGTCGCGATGTCCGTCGGCAAGGCGCTCGACGCCCTCGACGGCGCCCCGGCGGCGATCGCGGCCGAGACGCCCGCGCTCGGCTGAAACCGACTTCCCTATTCTTCGCGCTCGCCTTTCATGCCGGCGACGCGTCCCCTCTACATTCGGAAACGAGATGACCCAGATCGGAACCCAGGAGAACCCGCTTCGAGTCGCCATCGTCGGCGCCGGCCCTTCGGGCTTCTACGCCGCTGAGCACATCCTCAAGGGCGAGGACCTGCACGCCCAGGTGGACCTCTTCGACCGCCTCCCCACCCCGTTCGGCCTCGTCCGCGGCGGCGTCGCTCCCGACCATCCGAAGATCAAGTCGGTGATCCGGGTCTACGAAAAAACGGCGGCCCGTGAGGGATTCCGCTTCTTCGGCAACGTCAAGGTCGGCCACGACATCGAGGTCGAGGACCTCGAGCGGCTCTACCACGCGATCGTCTTCACGGTCGGCTGCGAGACTGACCGCCAGCTCGGCATCCCTGGCGAGGACCTGCCAGGAAGCCACGCGGCCACCGCCTTCGTCGGTTGGTACAACGCCCATCCCGACTACGCCAAGGAGGACTTCGACCTCTCCTGCGAGCGGGCGGTGGTGATCGGCAACGGCAACGTGGCGATGGACGTCGCCCGGATGCTGGCGCTGACCGACCACGAGCTGCGCCAGACCGATACCGCCGACCACGCGATCGACGTGCTCGACGCAAAGGGGATCCGCGAGATCGTCGTGCTGGGCCGCCGTGGGCCGGTCCAGGCCGCCTTCACCAACCCTGAGATCAGGGAGCTGGGTGAGATGGAGGACGCCGACGTCGTCGTCGACCCCGGCGAGGTCGAGCTGGACGAGGCGAGCGCCGCGTACCTGGAGTCCGACGACGCCGACAAGACCACCCGGGTCAACGTCGAGACCGTGCGCGAGTTCTCTCAGCGTTCGCCGGCGGGCAAGCGCCAGCGGATCGTCCTGCGCTTCCTCTCCTCTCCAGTCGAGATCAAGGGCGAGGGCAAGGTGGAGAGCATCGTCATTGGCCGCAACGAGCTGGTCGAGGAAGGCGGCACCCTGCGTGCCAGGGACACCGGCGAGCGCGAAGAACTCGAGTGCGGCCTGGTGCTGCGCTCGGTCGGCTACACCGGAATTCCGATCGAGGGCGTTCCCTTCGACGACAAGCGGGGGCTGATCCTCAACGACGGTGGCCGCGTGCTCGACTCCCACGACGCCGGCCACAAGGTCGGCCACTACACCGCCGGCTGGATCAAGCGCGGGCCCTCAGGCGTGATCGGGACCAACAAGAAAGACGCGCTGGAGACGGTCACCCACCTGCTCGCCGACGTCGAGGCACAGACCCTGCTCGCACCGGCCAACCCAGAGCCATCGGCGGTCGAGGACCTGCTGGCAGAGCGCGGCGTCCGCTACGTCAGCTTCGAGGACTGGCAGGCGATCGATCAGGCCGAGGTCGGCCGCGGCGAGCCGCATGGCCGCCCCCGCGTCAAGTTCGTCCACGTCGAGGAGATGCTGGAGACCCTCGGCGAGAAGATCTCCGGCTGAGGCCACCCGCTGTGGCTGCCGACCTGGCGGAACTGAAGGCGATGATCGAGGCCGCGCTGCCCGGCGCCGCGGTCGAGGTCAGCGACGAAACCGGCACCGGCGACCACTTGCGCGCGGTCGTTACCGCCTCTCAGTTCGAGGGCATCTCCCGGCTCGACCAGCACCGGCTGGTCAAGGCGGCGGTGAAGGAGCGCTTCGAGGACGGCACCATCCACGCGCTCTCGGTGAAGACCGAGGTCGCCTGAATAGTCCCGCGCCCCAAAGTCCGGACAGCAGACAATAAGTTACACTTCCGTGCCCACGTGTATCACCTTGATCCCTAGCATGGAGGTCATGAAGTCAATGCGATCGACCTGGACCGACTCACGCCTTGACGGCCTCAGCGACAGGGTGAGCGAGCTCAGTAGGCAAGTGCGGGACCTCGATGAGCGAGTTACCGGCCGAATCGACGCTCTCCAACACACGATCATCCAGGTCGGCGGTGGCTTGATGGCCGCCTTCATCGCTTTGATGGCGGCGATGATCGGGCTGATCGCAACCCAGCTCTAAGCCGATCGGGACTGGCAGCTACCCTGTGTCGATGGCTGATGCCGAGCTGAAAACGAAGGTCGAAGAGCTGATCGCTGCCAACCCGGTTCTGCTCTTCATGAAAGGCACCCCGGACATGCCGCGCTGCGGCTTCTCGATGCGGGTCGTGCAGGTCCTCGACTCGGTCGACGTCGAGTACGGAGCGATCGACGTCTTGCCCGCGCTGCAGCCGCTGCGCGAAGTGACTGCCGAGATCTCCGACTGGCAGACCTTCCCCCAGCTCTATGTCAACGGCGAGCTGATCGGCGGTGCCGACATCGTCGAGGAGATGTTCGAGTCCGGCGAGCTTGCCGAGGCGCTCGGCGTCGAGCAGCCGGAGGCCGCGAAGGTGCCGAACGCACCGCCGACTCAGTCACCACCGCTCCAAATCGAATAACCAAGCAGGTCAAGGACGCAGGGAGCGTGGTGTGCTCTGCACACGAGCGACCGAGGACGCAGAGATGCGCCGGTTAGACGGCGGCTGCTTGCTCGGCGGCGTCCTCTTTGACCTGGAAAGAGGAGCCGCAGCCGCATGCCGCGACAACGTTCGGGTTGTTGACCTGGAAACCCGCGCCCTGCAGGCCTTCCACGTAGTCGACCTCCGAGCCGAAGACGAACTGCATGCTGACCTTGTCGACGAGCACGGCGACGCCATCGACCTCGAAGACGTGATCGTCGTCCTTGGCCTTGTCGAAGGCGAGCGCGTACTGGAAACCGGAGCAGCCACCGCCGCGGACGGCAACCCGCAGGGCCTGCTCGCCGCTCTCGGCCTGGCTGCCAAGCAGCTCGCCGATCTTCTCCGCGGCCTTGGCGCTGAGGGTGATCGCTGCGTCGGGCGTGTCGTTCACTTCACAAAGTGTAGCTTGGCGCAGGCGGCAGTCCGCGCACGGGCGCGTCTGCCAGAATCGCCGCGTTGAACTCCAGCGCCGAGACCGCCGTCGTTTGTGACACCACGGCCTACCTGCCATCAGCGCTGGTGGCGGAGCACGGCATCCAGACGATCAGCCTCTACGTCTCGGTTGACGGCACACAGGAGGCCGAGTCCGAGATCTCCGACTACGCCGCCTTCTACGAGCGTCTGCGGGCGTCCGAAAACGGGGCTACCACCTCCCAGCCCTCGATCGGCGACTTCATCGCGGCCTACGAGCCACTGCTGGACGCAGGCCGCGAAATCGTCTCGATCCATATCTCCGCCGGCATCTCCGGCTCCTTCGAGGCCGCCGGCCAGGCGCGTGAACGCCTGATCGAGGAAGGGAAGGGCGGCGAGCGGATCCACGTCATGGACTCCCGCACGGCGGCCGGCGGGATGGGACTCTGCACGCTCGGGGCGGCCGCCGCGGCTGCCGCCGGCGGCGACGGCGAGGCGGTCGTAGCCCGCGCCGAGGAGACCCGCCGGCAGCTGAAGATGTGGTTCGCGATAGACACTCTCGAGTACCTGCGCCGGGGTGGGCGCATTGGCGGCGCCCGAGCCTGGATCGGCGGCGCCCTGAAGATCAAGCCGATCCTCACCCTGGAGGAGGAGATCACGCCGGTCGAGCGTGTGCGGACCCGCGCCCGGTCGCTGGAGCGGCTGCGCGGCTACGCCCGCCAGCGGCACGAGTCTGGTGCCGACGGCTGGGTCGTCCAACACATTCAGGACGACGAGACGGCGGCGGCGCTGATCGACGATTGCCGTGAAATCTTCGGTTGCGAGCCGGTCTTCGTCTCCGAGATCGGCGCCGTCCTCGGCGCCCACGTCGGCCCCGGGCTGCTCGGCGTCGGCAGCGTGCCGACGTCCGTTCTCGACTGAGCGCTCCTCAGCGGCGGCGCAACATCGCGCGCACGCCGATGGCAAATCCCACGGCTGCCGCGCCGATGATCAGCTCGCGCTTGTGCTCGTTGACCTGACGGCGCCAGTCGGTCAGCTCGGCGACCCGGCCGCGAAAAGCTTCAACGGAGGTGCCGAGCTGGCGACGCTGGACATCGATGTCGCGCCGGATCTGGGCCGCCGTGCGACCCGGCAGCCCCGCGGTGGACAGTCCGGCCGGCGGCGGGTTCGCACTCACTTGACCTCCTCCTTTTCGAGCATCTCCTTGGTCAGCTTTGCCTCTTCGATTGCCTGCTCGGGCACCGGCGGCGCGCCGGCGCGGACCGAGCGGTAGGCGATGAACCCGGCAGCGGCCGCGATCAGGAGGAAGGCGGCGGCCTCGACGAAGAACCCGGGCCACGCCTTGCCGTCGAAGACCTCTTCGTTGAGCAGCCAGGCAACCCCCTCCATCACCAGGATCAGGGCGAGGAAGGCGAAGACGCCGGCGGCGACGCCGACGACCGAGCCGCGAAGGATCTTGCCGACTTTCTCGGAAACCTCCGCCTTGGCCAGCTCGAACTCCTCACGGATCAGCGTCGAGGCGCGTTCGGAGACATCGAAGGCAAGCTCGGCGACCGAGCGGCGATCGGGCTCCGGCGGCGGGATGGGTGGCGGCGTCTGGTTCGGCTCGGGCACGAGGGCTACTCCGGCGGGTCTTCGTCGAAGAGGCGCCGCCAGAGCGTCGCCGAGAGGCGCGCCGCGAGAATGCTCGCGAGAGCACTGCTTGCGGCAAGCATCCCGCTCCAGACCAGCCTTCTGACTATCTCGTTGTCCACGTGGCTCGACCTTACCCCTCAGCGAGGTTCTAAACCGTCGCAGATCGTCATCAGCAAGAGGTCCTTCGCCTGGTCGAAGTCGGTATCGGAGGCCGGGATCACGCCGAAGATCCAACCCGAGAGAAGCTGCTCGACCGCTCCGTAGAAGGTCATCGAGGCGAAATCGGGGGCGACGTCGGCGCGGAAGGCTCCCGCCGCCTGGCCGTCTTCGACGATCTTCGCGATCGACTCATAGGCGCGGCGGATCTCCTCCAGGTGGGTGCGCCCGAACGAGTTGGCGGCGCGCGTTACCTCGACGATGATCACCTTCATCAGGTCCGGGTCGTGGCGGTAGGACTCGAAGATGAAGGTCGCCACCGCGCCGAGCTTCTCGCGCGGAGTGTCGCCGGTCTGGTCGGCCTCCTCGATCGCCGTCAGCAGCAGCGACCAGCGCTCGAGGAACAGTTCGTTCAGGACCTCGTCCTTCGAGTTGAAGTAGTGGTAGACCAGCCCGTAGGCGACGCCCGCCTCGTCGGCGATGTCGGAGACACGGGTCGCGTGGAAACCCTGGCGGGCGAAGACGCGGATCGCGGCGTCGAGGATCTGGCGCCGCTTGTCGGCGGGAGGTGCCTTGGCCATCAGGCGTGGGCCTCCTGCGGCCAGGCGTAGGCCCCTGGTTGGCGGTTGGCCAGCGCCGGCAATGTCTCGCGGATGCGCTCCTGCGCGTCGAGGTCGAGGTCAGCGGCGACGAAGCACTCCTCGTCCGGGGCGGTCGCAAGCACGACGCCCCAGGGATCGACGATCGCCGAGCGGCCGAAGGACTCGTAGTGCGGCGGTGCCTGGCCAACCTGGTTGGGCGCCAGCACGAAGAGCTGGTTCTCGATCGCCCGCGAGCGCAGCAGCACCTCCCAGTGGTCGCGGCCGGTGGCCGCGGTGAAAGCGGAGGGAATTGCGATCAGGCGGGCACCGCGCAGGGCGAGGATCCGGAACAGCTCGGGGAAGCGCAGGTCATAACAAACGCTCATCCCAGCGATCAGCCCGCCAACCGGGGCCGTCACCACCTCTGCTCCCGCCTGCTCGTACTCGGACTCCCGGTAGGAGACGCCGCCCGCATCGACGTCGAACATGTGGATCTTGCGGTAGACGCCGAGGTCCTCGCCGCTCGGCCCGATCAGGACCGAGGTGTTGAAGGCCTTCTCTCCTCCGGCCTCCTCGCTGATGCTGCCGGCGAGAAGGTGGATGCCGAGATCCCGGGCCCAGCCGCGGGCGGCGCTCAAGCTCGGGCCGTCGAGCGGCTCGGCGCCGGCGAGCTGGTCCGGCCCGCCAGCCAGCAGGTTCCACTTCTCCGGCAGCGCGACCAGCTCGGCGCCGTCGGCGGCGGCGTCACGGACGAGGCGCTCGGCCGTGGAGAGGTTCCGAGGCTTGTCCCCGGTCGAGTTGAGCTGTACCGCGGCTACGCGCAAGAGCTTCGTATCCTCCACTGCGGTCGTCGGTGCTGGGTACCTGATTGACCAGTCAATCGGTACTCCCAGTATAGGAGGGCCCAGGCGGCTCCCGGCCGAACGTCGCTACAGGCCCATGACCCGCCCGACGATGCGGTCGAAGACCGGCGTCGGGATCAGTGGCTTCAGCCTCGCCTGGACCTTGGCGTCGATCCCGACCAGGTAGCGGCTCCGTGGCCGGCTGTCGGCGAGGGCGTGCTCGATCGCCTTCGCAACCTTGTCGGGTGAGATCCCGCGCTCAGCGGTCTGCCGGACGACCTTGCGGTAGCGCTCGATCGCCTTGCCATAGAGCGCCTCCTGCTTCGGCGGGGTGCGCTCGTTGATCTCGTCGGCGTTGCGCTCGCCGCGCTCCCAGATCGGGGTGTCGATCGACCCCGGCTCGACGATCGAGACCGAGATGCCCCACGAGCGCAGCTCCTGACGGAAAACGTCTCCCACTGCCTCGATCCCGAACTTGGCCGTGTGGTAAGCGCCGGTCATCGGGAAGGCGACGCGGCCACCGATCGAGCTGATGAAGACAATTCGCCCGCGCGCCCGGCGTATCGGGTCGAGCACGGCCTGGGTCATCGCGACCTGACCGGTCAGGTTGACCTCCAGCTGGCGGCGGAAGTCGTCGATCGGCAGCGTCTCCAGGGGTCCGGGGATCGCGACCCCGGCGTTGTTGACGAGCCCGTCAAGCCCTCCCTCCGCCTCGGCGGCGATGCGCTCCGCGGCGGCCGCGATCTGCTCGGCCTCGGTGATGTCGAGGCTCAACGGGATGAGGCGCTCCGAGGCCGCCGCCCGCAGGCCTTCGGCATCGGCCTCCTTACGAACTCCGGCGAAGACCCGCCAGCCCGCCCCGTCGAGCCGCATCGCCGTCGCCCGGCCGATGCCGGTGGACGCTCCGGTTACGAGTACCGAACGCACACGGTCAGGCTACATACGGTGAGCCGAGGACGGCACGTGCGTAACCTTGACGGTCATCGTGAACCAAACCCCCAGGGACGACGCCGAGCGCAAGCAGGTAACGGTGCTGTTCGCCGACGTGAGCGGCTCGATGGACATGTCCGAGCACCAGGATCCCGAGGAGTGGCGCAAGATCATGCAGCGCTTCTTCTCGATCCTCGCCGACGCGGTGACCCGGTTCGAGGGGACCGTGGACAAGTTCACCGGCGACGGGATCATGGCCGTGTTCGGAGCGCCGATCGCACACGAGGACCACGCGCGGCGCGCTTGCTACGCCGCCTTGCAGATGCTCGACGACGTCTCCGAGTACGCGGGCGAGCTGCGCCGCGGGCCGGGTCTCAACTTCTCCACCAGGATCGGGATCAACTCCGGCGAGGTGGTGGCCGGCGCGATCGGCTCCGACAGCGACGACGACTACACCGCGATCGGCCATACGGTCGGGCTGGCGCAACGGATGGAGGCGCTGGCCGAGCCGGGCAAGGCCTACGTGACCGAGAGCACGGCCGAACTCGCCCAGGGCTTCCTCGACCTCTCCGATCTCGGCGAGTTCGAGATCAAGGGAGCAAGCACGCCGGTCGGGGTCTTCGAGCTGGCCGGGGTCGGCCAGGCTCGGTCGCGCCTCGACCTGGCCCGCGAGCGCGGCTTCTCCCGCTTCGTTGGCCGCGATCGGGAGATGCGCGTGCTCGAAGAAGCGCTGAAGCATGCGAAGGCCGGCTCCGGAGGAGCGGTGGGGATCGTCGCCGAACCGGGGATCGGCAAGAGCAGGCTCTGCCACGAGTTCATCGGGCACTGCCACAGTGAGGGGGTCGAGGTCTTCGAGGCGCAGGCCCAGGCGCACGGGCAATCGATCCCGTTCATGCCGGTGCTGCAGATGCTGCGCTCTTTCTTCGGGATCGCCGACCGCGACCCGGAACAGGTGGCACGGGAGAAGATCGCCGGCCGGGCGCTGCTGCTCGACGCCGGGTTCGCCGAGGACCTGCCGCTGATGTTCGATTTCCTCGGGGTGCCGGACCCGGACCGACCGGTGTCGCAGATGAGCCCGGAGGCGCGGCAACGGGCCCTCGGCGGCATCGTCTGCCGGCTGGTCAACACCCCCAGCCGCCGTAAGACGCTGGTCCTGGTGATCGAGGATCTGCACTGGATCGATGACGGCAGCGCGACGATGCTGGGCGGCCTGATCGACTCGATCGGGGGGACCAACACCCTCGCCGTCGTCAACCACAGGCCCGAATACTCCCCCACCTGGTTCGCCTCGTCGGCGTACCGCATGATCTCGCTGGAGCCGTTGACCCGCGGCCACACGCAGGAGCTGCTGCGCGATCTTGCCGGAGAGGACCCTTCGCTCGAGGGACTCGACCACCCGATCCACGAGCGCACGCAGGGAAATCCGTTCTTCATCGAGGAGATCGTCCGCGAGCTTTCCGAGGCCGGATACATGGAGGGCGAGCGCGGCGCCTACCGGTTGACCCGCCCGATCGAGGGCGCGGGAGTCCCGGTCACCGTCCAAGCCGTGCTCGCCGCCCGCATCGACCGCCTCAGTCCCGGGGCGAAGCAGCTGGTCCAGGTCGCCTCGGTGGTCGGCAAGGAGTTCAGCGGCCGGGCGCTGGGGCTGGCCGCCGGCCTCGAGCCGGATGAGATCGATCCCGTCCTCTGCGAGCTGATCGACGCCGGCTTCCTCTTCGAAGCCGAGATGTACCCACAGCGGGTGCTGGCGTTCCGCCACCCGCTGACCCGCGAGGTCGCCTACGGGACCCAGCTGGCGGACCGGCGCGCGGCTACGCACGCCGCCGCCGCCCGCGCCCTGATCGAGCTGAACCCGGAGCGCCACGACGAGATCTCGGCGCTGATCGCCCACCACTTCGAGGAAGGCGGGGAGACGCTGGAGGCGGCCCGGTGGTCGGCGCGGGCGGCCTACTGGGCCGGCCACAGCCGGCCGCGGGAGTCGCTGCACCTCTGGCACAAGGTGATGGAGCTGGCCGGCGAGCTCGACGAGAACGACGAGACCGCGGCCCTCGCCGTGACCTCCCGGCTGCTGCAACTCCAGCTCGCCTGGCGCCTGGGGATGGCGCCGGAGGAGCAGGCGCGGCTGGCCTCCGAGGCGGAGGAGATCGCGACCAGGCGAGGAGACCTGCGCTCGCTGGCCCTGCTGCGGGTGGCGGTGGCGGTCCGGCCCGGGGTCCAGCACTACGTCGACGACTGGCTCGCGGAGGCCGCCGAGGCGAACCGCCTGGCCGACGAATCGGGCGACCGGCACCTGCGGGTGGCGATTCGCAGCGCGGGCGCGTATGCGTTCCTCTGCGCAGGCGACTTCGACGGCTTCGAACGAGCACTCGACGAGATGCTCGAGCTGACCGACGGGGAGGCATCTGTCGGGGCCGGGATCGTGCTCGGCAGCCCCCACGCCTGGGGGCTGATGGGGAAGGGCATGGCGCAGCGCGAGCGGGCTCAGTACGAGGAGGCCGATGAGCTGTTCGAGGCGGCCCTGCGCATTGCGATCGAGGAGGACGACCCCGAGACGGCGAGCTGGATCCGCAGCAACCAGGCCGGCCTGATGGCGGTTCGCGGCGATACCGACGCCGCGGTGGCACTGGCCAGGCGCAACTACGAGCTCACCGACCGGCTCGGCGACGTCTTCTCACGCAGCGTCGCGCTCGCCAACCTCGCCTGGGCTCAGCTCGCGGCCGAGGAATACGAGGACTCGCTGGAGGCGATCGAGGAGGCCGAGCGCCTCTACCGCGAGGCGATGGGGAGCGGCGGCGAGATGGAGGGCTGGCGAGCCGCCCTTCGCTCCCAGGCGCTGAGAGGGGCTGGACGGACCGAGGAGGCAATCGACCTGGCGGCCTGGGCCGCCGAGATCTGCCGCGAGCGGGGCCTGCGGTGGAGTTTGCCAATCGCGCTTCTCGCCCTCGCCCGCGGCCTGGTCGAGGAAGGGGAGCACGAGGCGGCCCTCGATGCACTCGCGGAGGGAGCGGAGGTGGCCCGGGATACGGGAGCCCTCAGCCTGCTCGCCGACATCGAAGCCGAGCGCGACGCCCTCTCCCCCAGCCGGGCGTAGCTCTCAGTCGCGGCCGGCGCGGTGGCGCTCGAGCTCGGCGACCATCAGCTTGGTGTGGAGCGCCGCGATCAGGTCTTTCAACGGCTGTGAGCCGGCTTCTAGCATCTCGACAACCCGCTCGGGTGGCACCTCGCCGGCGAGCCGGTTCATCACCACGTCGACCTCCTGGCGGACCAGCTCTTCCAGCGCGGTCTTGTAGCGCAGGGTGTCGTACACGGTGAAGCCGATCTGCTCGTCGTAGCCGCCGGCGCGGAAACGGCTGATCGCCTCGATGATGGTCACGTCGGAGGGGGTGTAGCCGCGGCTGTTCGGGGTCAGGACCTCCAGCTCGGCGAGGCGGTCGAGAACCTCGGCAGGAACGCCGTAGCGCTCCCTGACCTCGGCGGCGCTGGTTCGCGAGCGCTCCGTGGCCAGGGCCCGGTCGAGGATCTGGTCCTCCAGGTCGAGCATCGCCTCGGCCCGGTCGGGGTCCTCTTCGAGCACCGCCCGGATCGCCTTCAGCGGCATGAACCGCTTCTCCTGCAGCCGCTTGATCAGCCGGATCCTGTCGACGAACTCAGGCGGGTAGTAGGCCATGTTGCGGCTCGTCTTCACCGGCTCCGGCAGAAGCCCCTCGCGCAGGTAGTGCTTGATCGTCGGGGCCGGGACGCCGGATGCCTCGGCCAGCTCCCCCATCCGCAGCAGCTCGGTGCCGGCGGTGCTCATGCGCGGAACTCCGAGGGCTCGGCGTCGGCGCTCGGTCCCGCCACCGCACCGACCTCTCGCATCGAGGCGATCTCCTCCGCCGAGTACCCCGCCTCGCGCAGCACCTCGTCGGTGTGCTCGCCGAAGGCCGGCGCCGGGCGGGTCGGGTCGGCCGGGGTGCGGCTCAGCTTCACCGGCGCGCCGATCTGGCGCACCTTGCCGAGGCGCGGCTGGTCCATCTCGACCACCATCTCGCGGGCTTGGACCAGGTCGGACTCGAGCGCCTGGTCGAGGTCGAGGACCGGCTCGATGCAGCAGTCGTGCTCGTCGTTGAAAGCAAGCCACTCGGCGCGGGTGCGCGAGCGGAAGATCTCGGCGACCTCGCGCCAGGCCTCGGACCCCGGCGCCTCGAACTGGCTGTCGATCAGATCCGGCCGGCCGACCCCGTTGCAGAGGGCGGCCCAGAACTTCGGCTCCAGGGCGCCACAGCTGACCCAGCCGTCGGCAGCCTCGTAGGGGAAATAACAGACCAGCCCGCCGGCGAGTTGCTGCTCGCCGCGCCGCGGCACCTCGCCGTCGCAGAAGTAGCGGCCGGCGACCATCGCCAGCCAGGAGAGGGCGCCGTCGGCCATCGAGACGTCGACCATCTGGCCTTCGCCGGAGCGCCCGCGCTCGTGCAGCGCCGCCATCACCCCGAAGGCCGCCATCTGGGCGCCGCCGCCGATGTCGGCGATCTGGCCGCCGGACTGCACCGGCGGGCCGTCGCGCGGGCCGGTCAGGCCGAGCAGCCCGACCAGCCCCAGGTAGTTCATGTCGTGGCCGGCGCGTTGGGTGTAGGGACCGTCCTGGCCATACCCGGTGATCGCGCAGTAGATGATCCGGGGGTTGCGCTCTCGCATCGTCTCGTAGCCGACCTCGAGCCGGTCGAGCACCCCGGGCCGGAAGCCGTCGAGGACGACGTCGTAGGACTCCACCAGGCGCAGCAGGACCTCGCGCCCGGCGTCGCTCTTGAGGTCGAGCCGGACCGAGCGCTTGCCGCGGTTGAGCGAGAGGTAGAGCGCCGAGCGGGTGCCGAGCGCCTGCTCCTCGTCCGTCCCGTAGTAGGGGGGTGCCCACCGGATGTAGTCGCCCATCCCGGTGTCCTCGACCTTCAGCACCTCAGCACCGAGGTCGGCCAGCAGCAGCGAACAGAAGCCCCCGGGGAGGAGCCGGGTCAGGTCGAGGACCTTGACGTCTGAGAGCGGCAGCTCGCGGGTCATTGCGGCTCGACCCCGACCGGGAACTCGACTGAGTTGGCGATGAAGCAGAGCTCGTGGGAACGGCGGTGCAACTCCTCGATCGCCTCGGGCGGCGGCGGCTCGCCCTCCCAGCGAACGTGAGGCCGCAACGTCGCCGCGGTGAAGCGCTTGCCGTCGAGGATCCCGTCGGCGTCATCTTCGTAGGAGGCGACCGCGAAACCCCGTTTGCGAGCCAGCGCTAGGAACCAGAGCATGTGGCAGCTGGATAGCGCCCCGACCAGCAGCGACTCGGGGTTCGACTTGGTGTCGTCGCCGCCGAGCTCGAGAGCCGAGGAGCTCGGCAGCGACTGGACGCCGAGCAGAACCTGATGGGCCTGAACGTCTCCTGCCTCGCCACCGTCCCAGGAAACGCCTGCGCGGTGAATCGTGGTCGCCATTTGCCTAGGCCTCGGCCCGGCGCGGCACTCCCAGGAGGTCGCGCGCCTCGGCCACGCTTGCCGGCCGCCGGCCGATGTCTTCCGCCATCTGGCGGGCCTTGGCGATCAGGTCGCCGTTGGACTTCGCCATCTCGCCGTTAGGCAGGTAGAGGTTGTCCTCGACCCCGGCGCGGACGTTGCCGCCGAGCACCAGCGAGGAGGCGAGCAGCTTCCACTGGTCGCGGGAGATCCCGATCACCTGCCACTGGTTCGGCCCCTCGGGGCCGCCGGGGATCTGGTCGGACATCAGGTTGACGTTGCGCGGCGTCGGGCGGATGCCGCCGGTCACCCCCATCACCAACGAGATCTGCAGCGGCGGCTCCAGCAGCCCCATGTCGACCAGCGGGTCGAGGTTGGCGACGTGGCCGGAGTCGAAGCACTCGTGCTCGGGCTTGATCCCCAGCTCCCGCATCTCGGTGAGGAACTCGATGATCGTGTCGAAGCTGTTCTCGAACACCGTGTTGAAGACGAAGTCTTTGCGCCGGGGCGAGTACTTGGCGTAGTTCATCGAGCTCATGTTGAGAGCGGCGACGTCGGGGCGCATGGCCCGCAGGTATTCCAGCCGCTTCTCGACCGGGATCCCGATCGCGCCGGTCGAGTAGTTGACGATCACGTCGCCGACCTCGGCCAGGATCGCCTCGGTGATCGCCTTGAAGTCCTCGATCTCATACGACGGCGTCCCGTCCGGTTTGCGGGCGTGGATGTGGATCTGCGAAGCGCCCTCGTCGACCGCCCGCCGCGCCTCCGCCGCGTACTCCTCCGGCGTGTATGGGATCGCCGGGCACTGGTCGCGGTTGGCGATCACCCCGCTGATCGAGCAGCTGATGATCACCGGGTCGCCGAAGGAGCTCATACGGGCATTACTCCATGGCGTTTCTTCGGCTTCTCCACGTGCTTGTTCCGCGCCATCCGCAGCGCTTTGACGATCGTCGGCCGGGTCTCCCGCGGGTCGATGATGTCGTCGATCACCGCGTTCCCGGCGGCGATGTAAGGGTCGATCTGCTGGCGCACCGCATTCAGCATTTCCTCGCGGGTCGCGTCGGGATCGTCGGAGGCCTCGATCGCTGAGCGGCCGATGATGTTGACCGCGCCCTCGGCGCCCATCACCGAGATCTCCGCCCCCGGCCAGGCGACGATCAGGTCGGGCTCGTACGCCTTGCCGCACATCACGTAGTAGCCGGCCCCGTAGGCCTTGCGGACGACGACGGTCACCTTCGGCACGGTGGCGCGGCTGACCGCGTAGAGCATCTTCGCGCCGTGGCGGATGATCCCGGCGTGCTCGACTTTTGAGCCGACCATGAAGCCGGGAACGTCCTGGAGGAAGACGAGCGGGATGTTGAAGGCGTCGCAGAGGTTGATGAAGCGCGCCGCCTTGTCGGAGGAGTCGTTGTCGAGGATCCCGGCCAGGTGCTTGGGCTGGTTGGCGACGATCCCGGCCGGCTGGCCGCCGAAGCGAGCGAAGCAGGTGATCAGGGTGCGGGCGAACTTCGGCTTGATGTCGAAGAACTCGCCGTCGTCGACGATCTCGCGGATCACGTCGTACATGTCGTAGGGCTGGCGCGAGGACTCGGGGACGATCTCCATCAGCTTCTCCGACATCCGGTCTACCGGGTCGGCGCTCTCGCGGATCGGCGGCTTCTGCTCGCAGTTGGGCGGGAAGTAGGAGAGGTAGTCGCGGACGACGCGGATGCACTCCTCGTCGTCTTTGACCTCGAGGTCCCCCACTCCCGATTTGCGGCAGTGGACCTTGGCCCCGCCCAGCTCCTCCATCGTGATGTCCTCGCCGGTGACGGCTTTGGTCAGGTGCGGCCCGGCGAGCGCCATCGCGCCCTGGCCGGAGACCATCGGGACGAAGTCCGAGAGCGCCGGGATGTAGGCGGTGCCGGCGGCGCAGGGACCCATCATCGCCGCGACCATCGGGATCACCCCCGACATTTCGACCTCCTCGCGGAAGAGGTGGCCAGAGCCGGCGAAGAGCGAGCCGGACGCCTCCTGGATCCGGGCGCCGGCGGAGTCGAGCAGCCAGATGAACGGCATCCGCTTCTGCAGCGCCATCTCGCGCAGCCGCGTCACCTTCAGCTCGCCGGTCATCCCCATCGAGCCGGCCATCACGGTGAAGTCATAGGCGGCGATGCAGCAGGCGCGTCCGTCGACGTCCCCCCAACCGGTGACGACGCCGTCGGCCGGCGCGTCGACCCCCTCCATCGCCCGCTGGGCGAAGTGCGGGCGGCCGTGGACGCCCAGCTCGACGAAAGTCCCGGCGTCGACCAGCAGATCGATCCGCTCGCGGGCGGTCAGCTTGCCGCGCTCGTGCTGCTTGGCGATCTTCTCCTCGCCGCCGCCGAGCTTCGCCTTCTCGCGCCGCTCGTGCAGCTGGTCGGTCAGATCGCCGAGCGGCGCAGTGCCCGGCAGCAGATCCCTCGGCTCTTGCTCGGTGCTCGCCATTACCTTCCCTTCCACTGCGGCTCGCGTTTCTCGAAGAAGGCGGTGACGCCCTCGACGATGTCCTCGGTGCTCAAGGTGAGGGAGAGCTGGGAGCGCAGGTAGTCGAGCGCGTCGTCGACGGCCATGTCCTGCTGGCGGTACATCGCGTCGTGGCCGAGCCGCATCAGGACCGGGCTCTTGGAGGCGAGCTTGCCCGCCCACTCGGCCACCGCCGCGTCGAACTCCGCGGCCGGGACGACCTTGTTGGCGAGGCCGAACTCGACCGCCTGCTCCGCGCTCAACCGCTCGCCCAGAAGCATCATCTCGTTGACCTTCTTGCGCGGGACGTTGCGGTAGATGATCGCCATGATCATGTAGGGGAAGGCGCCGACGTTGATCTCCGGCGTGCCGAAGGTCGCGCCCTCCTTGGCGATCACCAGGTCGCAGGAGAGGGCGAGCCCCATCCCCCCCGCCAGCACGTGCCCGTTGGCCGCGCAGAGCGAGGGCTTGCCGAGCCGCGGCATCAGCCGGAAGAACTCGAGGAAGAGGTCGGAGGCGAAGTGTTTGGCGACCAGCGGCACTTCCGCCGCGAAGCCACCGAGGTCGGCGCCGGCGCAGAAGGCTTTGTCCCCCGCGCCGGTGAGGACGACGGCGCGGACCTCCTCGGCGTCGCGCGCCTGCTTCATCGCCGACACCAGCTCGGTCAGCATCTGCCCGGAGAGCATGTTGCGCTTCTCCGGGTTGTTCAGCGTCACCGTGGCGACGCCGTCGGTGACCTCGTAGGCGACCAGCTCGTAGCTCTCGGTGCTCACGGCGGCAACGATAGCCGACCAAGCTGAAAGTAGGAAGTGCTACTGTCTACTCGGCTTTTAGGAGAACACGAGCGAGGGAGAGATACATGGCGACCGCGACGACCAACGGCTCCAGCGTCATCAAGCCCGACCACGCCGCCGAGCGCAAGCACATGATCTTCACGCAGGAGCACGAAGACCTGCGCGAGTCGATGCAGTCCTGGGTACAGAAGGAGCTGTGGCCGCATCGCAACGAGTGGGAGGAGACCACCTGGCCGCGCGAGGTTCTGAAGCGCGCCGGCGACCTCGGCTTCCTTGGCCTCTGCTTCCCGGAGGAGTACGGCGGCCAGGGCGGCGACTACTACTACTCGATGGTCCGCGCCGAGTGCATGAGCTACTCGGGCTCAGGCGGGCTCAACATGGGCTTCGTCGTCCACACCGACATGGTGCTGCCGCCGATCGAGATGCTCGGCACCGAGGAGCTGAAGCAGCGCTACCTCCCACCGGCGATCCGCGGCGAGAAAATCGGTTGCCTGGGGATCACGGAGCCGGAGGCGGGGTCCGACGTCGCCGGCATCCGCACCAAGGCGATTCGCGACGGTGACGAATTCGTCGTCAGCGGCTCGAAGACGTTCATCACCAACGGTGCCCGTGCCGACTTCATCGTCCTCGTGGTCAAGACCGATCCCGACAAAGCGCATGACGGGATGAGCCTGCTGGTCGTCGACCTGCGCGACGAGAACGGGGAGACGGTGCCCGGCTTCAGCGTCTCGCGCAAGCTCGAGAAGATGGGCATGCACGCCTCCGACACGGCGGAACTCAGCTTCGAGGACGTTCGCGTCCCGGCCGAGAACCTGCTCGGCGAGGAGGGCAAGGGCTTCTACCACATCGCCTGGGAGCTCCAGAGCGAGCGGATGGTCGCCTGCGCCGGGGCGGTCGCCGGGGCGCAGCGGATGTTCGACCGCACGCTCGAGTACGCCAAAGAGCGCAAGGCCTTCGGTCGCTCGATCGGGAACTTCCAGGTGATCCGCCACAAGTTCGCCGAGATGGCGACCAAGATCGAGGCCGCCCGGCAGTTCACCTACGCGACCGCCTGGCGCTACGCCAACGGCGAGTATCCGGTCCGCGAGATCTCCGAGTGCAAGCTATACACCTCGCGAATTGCCTGCGAGGTGGCCGACGAGTGCATCCAGATCCACGGCGGCTATGGCTACATGAAGGAGTACGAGATCGAGCGCGCCTACCGCGACGTCCGCCTCAACCGGATCGGGGCCGGCACCGACGAGATCATGCTCGAGGTGATCGGGCGGAGCTACGGCCTGTAGGCCCAGTTGCTCTCTAGCTAGCCGCCGCTGATGAGGATCGAGGCAATGACGCCGATCAGGCCGATGCCCAAGCCTCCTCCTACCTGGAAGATCGCCAGCCGGAGGGAGCCGACGTCTGCGCGCAGCTCCCGGATGTCCTTGTCGACTCGGTCAAAGCCGGCGTCGACCCGGTGTGAGAGATCGTCAAGTCGCTCGTCGGTCCACATCGTCCGCTCCATGGATAGCACGCTAGAGAAGAAAAGCGCACGCGAAACGCGTTGTCTGCAAATTCTTTGTAGCACCTTCGTCCTATGACTGGCACCGAGCGCGTCCAGGCCTACTACAAAGCCCTCAATACGGGCGATGCCGCGGGGGTCACGGCCCACTTCACCGACGACGCCGTCCACTACTACACCCGGCTCGGCCCGCACGAGGGAGCGAAGACGATCGGCGACTATGCGGCGCTGGGGGTATCGACGATCGACGCCCAGTGGTACATCGAGAACGTGATCGAGGAAGGCGACCAGGTGGTAATCGAGTGGACGATGACCTGGCGCGATCCCAAGAGCGGCGAGCGTCGGCTCGACCGCGGCACCGAGTGGTTCCTGATCCGCGACGGCAAGATCGCTGAGGTGCGTGCCTACCACCACGGCGGACCCAAGAATCCCCAGGGCGACCTGCTCGGCTTCGACCACAAGGCGCGCGGCTACAGGATGCTCGAGGACTGGACGGCTCCTACTAAGAGCGAGGAAAGCCCCGCGTGACGGTCGTCAAGGACACTGGCCGGCGGGCGACGCCGCCGCCGTTCGGCGAGGAGCACGAGGAGCTGCGGGAGACCGTCAGCCGCTTCGTCTCCAAGGAGATCGCCCCCAACGTCGACGAGTGGGAGGCGGCGCGGGAATTCCCTCGTGAGCTGTACTCGCGCTGCGCCGAGCTCGGTTTCCTTGGGCTGAAGTTCCCGGAGGAGTACGGCGGCCAGGGCGGCACCCACCTGCACGACGCCATCTGGGTCGAAGAGCTGGCCCGCTCCGGCGGCTCCGGCGGCGTCGCCGCCGGACTCAACGCCCACGCCTCGATCGCGATGCCGCCGATCTTCAACTTCGGCACCGAAGAGCAGAAGCAGCGGTGGCTCGTTCCCGGGATCGCCGGCGAGAAGATCGGCGCCCTCGGGGTCACCGAGCCCGGCGCCGGCTCCGACGTCGCCGGCATCACCACCACGGCCGAGCGGGTGGGCGACGGCTACGTGGTCAACGGCGCCAAGACCTTCATCACCAACGGTGTTCGCGCGGATTTCCTCGTCTGCGCCTGCAAGACGACCCAGGAGGGCGGCCACCATGGCATCTCCTTCCTCGTCCTCGAGCGGGAGATGCCCGGCTACGAGGTCGCGCAGAAGCTGGAGAAGATGGGCTGGCACTCCTCCGACACCGGCGAGCTCTCCTTCACCGACGTCGAGGTCCCGGCCGAGAACCTGCTCGGCGAGGAGAACGGCGGCTTCAAACTGATCATGGCCAACTTCGCCTGGGAGCGGCTGCTGATGGCGATCGGGGCCGTCGGGGCGATGCAGCGCCTGATCGAGATCACCGTCAACTACGCCCTCGAGCGCCAGGCCTTCGGCCGCCCGATCGGCAAATTCCAGACGGTCCGCCACCAGGTCGCCGAGATGTCGACCCAGGCCGACGTGGCCCGCGCCCTCACCTACGACGCCCTGCGCCTCTTCCATACCGGCCAGGACTGCATCAAAGAGGTGACGATGGCGAAGCTGATCACCCAGCGCGGCGTCCTAGAGATCGCCGACCAGTCCCTCCAGATCCACGGCGGCTACGGCTACATGCGCGAGTACGGCATCGAGCGCGCCGTCCGCGACGCCCGCCTCGGCCCAATCGGCGGCGGCACCGACGAGATCATGAAGGAGATCCTAGGGAAGCAGCTGGGGTTGTAAGGATTTGCGGGGCTTTCTAGAGTTCTGAGTTGCCCTCGGCGCTAGGCGGACACAATCCGGACACATCGCGCCGTGCCTGCTCGACCCAAGCAAAGCAGTCCGAGGGATTCGCGGGTATCGAATAAGGCACACCGCTAGCCTGCGCGTGATGTCGGAACTTCCCCTACCAGGCGGAATCTTCGCTGCTCTTGGTCGCGTTGCTCTGTCGGCATTCCTCTGGCTTTTTAAGCGGCCCTTCCTTTTCTCACGGCGCCTGTGGCTAGCGGCCCTTGTGCTTCTTCTCGTGAGCAACATCGCCGCTTGGTTGTTGCTTCCGCCCTTGGTCGGCGCAGCTCTGTTGGTTCCCGCTGGGGTGGTCGGTGCGGTTCTCGGGCACTGGGGGTGGCTGGGCCGGGGAGGCGAGCCAATTGTCTTCGTGAGCCAGTTCAAAGCTCGCTCGGCTGTCGGTCGGGAAGCAGCAGAAACGCATTTTGGCGCGCTGGCCCGTTTCTTCGACGAAACCGAGTATCTCGACAAAGTGGGACCACTTCGGGTCAGGCAGATTGCGCTGCCTCTCTCGGACGCACAAGCAGAACGTTTGCTGCGGCTTTCGCGTGCTCTGATGGTCATTCGGGGCACCGGTGATGCCGCAGCAGGTGTCAGTCGATGGGAGTGGTGGGCTCACTTCCGAGAGGGCCGGCCCGATGTTCACCTGACCAAATATGAGTTCTCGCTGCTGGTCCATGATGAAAAGCCCCCATTGATGACCAGACTCCGAACCGTTCCCACGATGACGGCCAGCCACGACATAGACGGTGGAACCGATCTAGCTCAGTTCGTTGCAGCCACCAATAAGGTCCCCCACTTCAAGGTCCTTGGGAAAATCGCTGGCGTGCTCGCGAGCGAACTTGTAGTCGAGCGAGAGGCTGAGGACCCACGGATACTGGTCATCCCAGACCCAGAGGACGAAGACCTCAGCCCAAACCTTCGCGGGCGAACCGCGATTCTCGAGGCGCTCGCAAGACTTGGTCTCGGCGACGATCACGAATCGGTTCTCCGCTACGTACACGATCTCTGCATCAACGAGATCTCTAGCGTCGACTACGCCATTTGGGTCCAGAACCAGTGGTTCGCAGCAAGCGTCGAGCGCCGGATTTCCCGCAGTGACGCGTACACGAAATTGCAGGAGATAGGGAGTCGATTTCCGGACGATCCAAACGTGCTCCTCAACGTGGCCGCAGGAGCAGTAGAGGCGCACGACCTGCTTGGGGCTGAGGAGCTCATTGCCCAGGTCTTGGAGAGTGACCCTGACAACCCGGGGAATCCAAGGCTGCGCGCCAACATTGCCTGGGAACGACGTGAACCCGCCGCTGCGCTTGCCAACTACAAGGCGGCATCCAGGCGGGGATCGCCACAAAGCTGGCAAATCGGCGATTGCTATGCAGCCCTCGGCCATCGAAAGGAGGCACTCAGGTACTACCGGAAGGAACTGAGGGCCAATTCGGCGGCGATGTTCGCAGCCCGCAACGCCCGGTCTTTGCTTGGGATACCGCGGCTACTTCCAACCCTGCCAGACGGTTGGAGGGCCAGATTGTGGTGGCTGATCCATCGTCAGCCTCTACTTGCCAGCCCTGCGCTCCGGTTGTGGAAAAGGAAGCGACCAGAGGATCCCTGGCTCGCACCATTCCTGGGTCGGCAGGCTCTCGTAGCGGGCGATGCCCGTGTCGCTCGACTCTGGGTTCTGCTCGCCGGCCGAATCGAGAAGACCAACAGAATCCTGCCGACGGTGGACACGCTTGTCGTCTCCGCGCTCCTAGAGGAAGGCGATCTTGACCAGCTGAGTGAGTTCCTCCGGAACCACCTCACGTGGCTCGAAGGAGTTGGCTTTCCATCCGCGAGAACCGAAGCCGGGCAGGTACTCGCTCTCCTCCTTAAGGCAAATTCAAAGCTTCTGCCAGAGAATGCACGCCACAACCTGGGCGTGGCGATGCGGGCGGCGGGCGTCTCAATGCCCGGAGAGGGTTAACGCTTCCCAGGTGACCGAACCTCCTACGCCTATTCAGTCGGGCGCAGGAGGCCGAACATTGGATCGAACTCCCCGGCAGGGGCCATGATGCAACCCTGCACGTCGCCGTCGGGTGCAACAACCAGGACATATCGAATCCGCCGAGACCCATTGACGAGCGAGATGATCCAGGGCTCTAGCCCGGTGTAGCTCGTCTCCGTGGGGGCTCGACCTCCCAAAACCGACGGCTCCTGGGCGAACTCGACGTGAAGTACCTGGGTCTCATCGGTGCTCTCGAAGACGTGCTCCGTCGCGAGAGCGGCAGCCAATCCGCGAGAGACGAGGGGGCCGTGTCCAGAAGCTTTCGCTTCTCGAATTTTCTCGCGAATTCGCCGTATTCCCTCTCTGGCGGCTTGACCTGCCGCAAGGCCGACGAGCCCCCCCCGCCGCTTGCAGACCGAACCATTCCAGCACGGGGATCCAACCAGAAGCACCTCGGCCAACACTGCCATCGAGGACCTTCACCTTTCCAAGGTCGGGATCTCGCGCAAGCCACGGCTCACCCAGCTCTTCCGCCACGGCTGTGCGAGCGAAGTTCTTCTTGCCCTCCGAGTGCTCCATCCATTCCGGGCCAAGCCCGACCGCGAGAGCGAGACTCATCGTGAACCGAGAACCTGGAGCGTCGAGATCAAACGACGCAGATCCCGGGTCGGCCGAAATCGTGTTGCGCTTCCTGCGACCGCGCAGCCAGTCCATCGGCTCAGAATCGCAGAAAAACCAGCGGGTGCTCAATCGAACCCGCGCAAAATGGGTGCGGCAGCGACGACACAATCCGGACACACCGACCAGCAGAACGCGATCACACCAGATCGTTGCCCTCTTCCTCAACAAGGTTCATCTGCGGCAAATGCGTGCCCCGCGATGCCCCTGCGCCCCGCTTGTCCCACCCTCCGGTTCACTAAGGAGATCCTCAGCAAGCAGCTGGGGTTGTACGCCGGCGGTGTAGGAATTCGCGGAGTTATGCTCCGCACTTGAAGGGAGAGGGATTCAACGTACGGCGTTGTCGGCGGTCCGAGGTACCGGCAGTACTGGATCTGTGGGCACAGGCTCGGAGTGAGCATGCGAGCACGGTTGATCGGCTCGAGGAGGTTGAGCGGCTGGTGGGTGAATCTCCCGCTGCTCTATTGGTGGCCGAGCAGGGCAGGGAGATCGTCGGGGCGCTGATCGCGGCCTGGGACGGGTGGCGGGGAAACATGTACCGGCTCGCCGTCCGCCATGGGTATCGGCGGGAAGGCATCGGGCTGGCGCTGACGCGGGCCGGCGAGGACTACCTACGCCAGTGTGGTGTCCGTCGGGTGACCGCGTTGGTCGCCTTTGACGACGAGGTGGCGGGAGGGTTCTGGGAGTCCGCCGGTTACCCACTCGATCGGGAGATCGGTCGGAGAGTCCGCAACTTGTAGGAGTCGATAAATAGCTGAGTATTGACTGGGTGCAGTTTGGTACCTAGGCTTCAGAAATTCTGCGCTCGGAGGCGACAGGGCTAGGGGTTAGGAAATTGGGGGCCGCGTGGGCGGCGCGATGGCTGCTCGTCGCGACGGTCGTCCTGGTCGCGCTGATGCGGTGCTCGGTTGCCTCGGCCGATTTCTTCACCCAGGACACGATTCAGCGGTTCTCTCCCCTCCTCGTGATGTACGCAGAGGAGGACAACGGCCCTTCGAGCGCGCCGTGGTTTCTCGACCGCTCGCTGCTCAGGTTTGCCGAGCGTAAGCCCTGTAGGGACGAGACGGTCTACGACGGGCCCTGGACCAACACCGCCACTCGCAAGCTGGGCCTCCTGGTGGGGAGTGGCAGTCGGTGGCGATACCAGACCAAGGAGTTTCTCTGCCACCGCAGCGGCCCCGTGTTCTTGGTGACGGACTACACCCGACCGTATAAGGCGAACCGCCCACCCGGCCTCCACCGCGGTGAGGGTTTTTACCTGAAGGCCAACCTGGATCAAGGCGGGAAGAGCGGCATGTCGTTCACGAAGGCGACCGGCGGCCATGAATTCGTGACTGATTCGCCGATCTACTATGACGACGGCGAGCTGTTCAGCCCAAGCGGCTCTGCCAAGAGCCCCCGGCAGGCTTACATCTCCTACTGGTTCTTCTACCCCTACAACGACGCACCGGGAGGCGGCCCCCTTTTCAACCACCAAGGCGACTGGGAGAACATCACGCTGCTCTTCCAGCAGGACGCTCCCGGCTCCTTGCTCTGGACGCTCGACGCGGTCTCCTACTCCGCCCATGGCTCTCCCAAAGCGGTCGGTGCCACCTGCTCGATCGCCCCTCCCGGCGGCACCCTTCTCTCCTGCCCCGTCCCCCGAACGAAATGGCAGGGGAGCACTCGCCTCGTCGGGTTCGTCGCCGACGGCGACCACGCGACCTACCCGACTTCTGGCCGTCACCGGCTCCGCCCCACCCTTGGGTTGGTTTCCGACCACACCTCGTCGATCGCCTCGGGATTCTCGTGGCCGACTTGGGAGAGCCTCTTGCCGCTCGAGTCTCAGGGCTGGGCGGGATTCTGCGGAGCATGGGGACTCGTGGGCGCGATCAGCGACGGAACCGGGCCGGATGGGCCGGGCTGCCTCGACGAGAGGGAACGCCAACGGAAGCGAGGCGGGCCCAGCGCTTGGGGCATATCGAGGTCATCTCCCGGAGACCGGAGCGCCACCCCGGGGCTGGCGATAGGCGTCGACCCGGTGGGCGGGATATAGGTCTCCGGCCTCTGGCCGATAGCGACTCAGCGGCGCGGGCCGACGGTGCAGGAGTGGGACTTGCCGCGACCGGGTGAGCCGTCGCAGTAGTTGGTGCCGCGGCCGCCGTAGAGCTGGTCCGCACCGGCGCCGCCGAAGAGGCGGTCGTTGCCGCCGTTGCCGTGACAGCCGTCCTGGCCCGGGCCCATGACGCAGATGTCTCGCCCGGGGCCGCCCCAGCAGCCGTCGCTGCCGCGGCCGTGGCGGCAGTAGTCGTCGCCGGGCCCGCCGACGCAGTCGCTGTTTTCCTTGCCGGTGATGCAGATGTCGTTGCCGCCGTGACCGATGCACCGGTTGCGCCGCGAGCCCTGCGGGTAGCAGGTGTCCGGCTCGTCGTTGCCGATGAATTTGTCCGAGCCGCCGCCGAGATAGACGGTGAGCGGCACCGGCAGGCGGTCGGCGACCCGGATGAAGTCCCCGGACGGGCCGCCGGTCACCTCGATCGCGGAAGCCCCGGCGAGGCGGCACACGGCGAGCGTGTGCCCACGAACGAACCGGCAGCTGCGCGTCTTCGCCCGGGCCATCCTGCCTTCGACGACCAGCCTCGGCCCCTCCACCGAGAGCCTCAAGTGCGTGCCCGAAGCAGCTCCGTGAATGGTTATCTGGCCAGCGGGAGTCGCCGCGGACGGGGCCAGCATCAGGCCCAGAGCCACGAGCAAGACAACGACGAAACGCCTGCCTGGGGGTAACGGCATCCGCGCGATAGTAGAGATCTTGGCCGACATGTGAGCGTTGGCTCATAAAATGCGTCTGGTGATCTACCTGCTCAGGCACGGCGACGCCGAGGATGGCAACGGGAACGACGACGCCCGGCGACTGACGGAGAAGGGCCAGCGCCAGTCCCGCGCTGCCGGCCAGGCGCTGGCGGCGCTCGGCGTCGAGCTCGACGCCTGCCTGACCAGCCCCAAGACCCGGGCCGCGGAAACCGCGCGGCTCGCCTGCGAGGCGCTGGCGCTCGAGCCGGAGACTGCCGCTGAGCTTCGTGGCGGTGGCTTCGACGCGCTCGCTCTGGCGACCGGCCGCGGCGAGGTGCTGCTTGTCGGCCACGAGCCCGACCTGTCCTCCGAGGTAGCCCGGCTGACCGGCGCCAAGGCGAAGATGCGCAAGGGCGGCATCGCGGTCCTCGACGGCTCGACCCTGGTGGCGCTGCTGCGGCCGGGCGAGCTGGCGCGGATCGCCGAGGCCGGGCGCGGCTAGACCCGAGCCTGCCGAGCGCTACGTTCCAGACAACCGTCCCAACGCGAGGAGGCAACGATGCTTTCGTGGTTGGCCAAGAAGATGATTGCCCGCAACATGGAGCGGGCCAGCGCCGGGGACATCGGCCCGACGCTGAAGATGGATGCCGAGGACGTCCGGTTCCGCTTCCCCGGCGACAGCTCCTGGGCGACCGAGCTGCAGGGCAAGGAGAAGCTGGAGCAGTGGTTACAGCGTTTCGCCGACGTCGGCCTCCAGATCCACCCCGACGAGGTGGTGCTGAAGGGCTTTCCCTGGAGACAGACGATCTGCATCCGCGGCACCGATCATCTCGACTCCCCTGCCGGCGAGCGGGTGTACGAAAACAGGTACGTGATCTGGGGACACCTTTCCTGGGGATTGCTGCGCGACTACGAGGTCTACGAGGACACCCAGAAAAGCAAGAAGCTGGACGAGTACCTGGCCGCCGCCGGAAAGCTCTAGCCACTCAGCCGGGTCGGGACTAGGATCGGAGTACCGGCCCCGCGCCGGGTCTTCCGGCCGGGCGAAGCCAGATGAGAGGAGTTCAGATGCTCTGTGCGCTGACTGTCCGCAAGCTCAAACCGGGCTCGATGGAGGACTTCAGGGAGGCCTTCGTCCCCACCGGAGAGCCGCCACCGGGGTGGAAGCGCTTCTACGCCCTGCGCGGTGTCTCCGACGAAAACGAGATCATCACCTTCGGGTTCTTCGACGGCACCCTCGAGGAGCTGCGCGCCAACCAGGGCGATGCCGACTACGACGAGCGCCGCTCCGCGGCGGATCAGTACGTCGAATCGCTCGGCACCGACGGAGTCTTTGAGATCGTCGAGGAAAGGGTGATGGAGTAAGGCTTCAGAGCAGCGTCACCACCCCACGCAGGATCAGCAGCGCGCCGATCGTCAGGGCGACCCCCGCCGCGGCGCGGTGGCCGTTGCGCTCGAGCCAGGAGCGGAACCCGTTGACCGCCTCCTGGGTTCGCTCCGGCCCCAGCGCGTAGCCGACCAGCGGTACCTCCAACAGCGCCAGCTGGATCACGCAGAAGACGATCACCAAGAGCGCGGTCTCGGCGGTGCCGGCGTCGAGCCTCGCCATCCGGTCGAGCGCGGTGAGGTAGGAAACCCCGGGGAAGGTGAGCAAGACGCCGACCGCGAAGGTGACCCGGGCCGAGCCCCGGCCGAGCATCCGCTCCGGCCAAGACTGCCTCGGCGGCCCCTGCTCCTTGGCTTCCTTGCGCCGCCGGCGTCGCTCTCGCACTGGCTCGTCGCGGCCGGTGCCCAGGACGAACCCGACGATCAGCGCGATCGCACCGAGCACCAGGTCCTCCGCCGGTCCGAGCGTTTGCTTCGCCGTTTCCACACTTCCCGAGTCGTGCAGCGAGAACACGATCAACATCCCGCAACCGATGCTGGCCAGGTACGCACCGAGCAGGTAGCCGAGCATCAGCTTCTTGGTGTTCGGCAGCAGCATCATCACCGTCACCGCGGCCAGCAGCGCCGGAGTGCACATCGCCAACAGCGCCAGTCCGAAGATGCTCCCCAGGTCCCCCATCGCCCGCGCATTCTGACTGCGACAATGGTCGCGATGAAGCAGCGGGTCAGTCTCGTCACCCTCGGCGTCGGCGACGTCGGCCGCGCCCGGATCTTCTACGAAGGACTCGGGTGGACGACCGGGGCCGAGCAGGGCGACGATGTCGTCTTCTTCCAGGCCGGCGACATGGTCCTGGCACTGTGGGATCGCGCCAGGCTCGCCGAGGACAGCTGCGTCGAGGACTCCGGCGGCTGGGGAGGCGTGACGCTCGCCCTCAATCTCGGCTCGCCAGCAGAGGTCGACGCCGCGATCGAGGAGGCTCGGGCTGCCGGAGCGAAGATCGGGCGCGAGCCGGCCGAAACCTTCTGGGGCGGTTACAGCGGTGTCTTCCTCGACCCGGATGGACATCCTTGGGAGGTCGCCCACAATCCACACTGGCGGCTCGACGAGGATGGCGGCGTCCACCTGAGCTGACAGCGCGCCTGCCCGCACACCATGCGGTTACGCAGCCCGACTGGCCGGTCAACCAGGATTGCGCCGATCCCTGTAGCCTCCGCGGCCGATTCACGAACCAAAGGAGACGCTGACTGATGGGACTTCTGGATGGCAAAGCGGCGATCGTGACCGGGTCGGCCCGCGGCATCGGGCGGGCGACCGCCGAACTGTTCGCAGCCGAGGGCGCGAAGGTTCTGATCAACGACCTCGACGCCGACGTCGCCGGGCAGGCGGCCGGCGAGATCAACGGGGAGACCGCGGTCCACGCCGGCGACCTCACCCAACCCGACGCGGCCGACAAGCTCGTCGCCGCCGGGGTCGACGCCTTCGGCGCGATCGACATCGTCGTCAACAACGCCGGCTACACCTGGGACGGCGTCGTCCACCGGATGACCGACGAGCAGTTCCAGGCGATGCTCGACATCCACACCGTGGTTCCCTTCCGCATCACCCGCGCCCTCGCTCCCCACTGGCGCGAGGCGGCCAAGGCCGAGCGCGGCGAGGGCAAGGAGGTCTTCCGCAAGCTGATCAACGTCTCCTCGATCTCCGGCACGATGGGCAACGCCGGCCAGGCCAACTACTCCGCCGCCAAGGCGGGCGTGGTCGGGCTGACCAAGACGCTGGCCAAGGAGTGGGGTCAGTTCAAGGTGAACGTCAACGCCGTCGCCTTCGGCTTCGTCGAGACCCGCCTTACCGCGGCCAAGGAGGCCGGTGGCGAGATGACTTCGCCGACCGGCGAGAAAATCGAGCTCGGCATCCCCGAGCAGATGCGGGCGATGGCCTCGGCGATCATCCCGCTCGGCCGCCCGGCCCAGCCCGAGGAGGCCGCAGGCCCGGTGCTGTTCCTGGCCTGCCCGCTCGCCAACTACGTTCACGGCCAGGTGCTGAACGTGACCGGTGGGCAATTCGGAGGGATGTACACCTGAGCGAGACGGCGACAAGTGGCAGGCGCCCACCCCGTTACCTCGACGTAGCGGACCGGGTTTGGCCTGCCACCCGTCGTTTCATGGGCGTCCACACGTTCCTCTACCAGAGGACGGGTGGGCGTCTCGGCCACACGATCCCGGGAGTGCCGGGGAAGATGCTCCTGCTCGACCACGTCGGCGCCAAGAGCGGCACCAAGCGCACCTCCCCCCTCCTCTACGTCAGGGACGGCGAGGACCTCGTCATCGTCGCCTCCAAAGGCGGCTTCCCCAAGAACCCGGCCTGGTACCACAACCTGGTTGCCAACCCCGATACCACCGTCCAGGTCGGCTCGGAGCATCGCGCCGTACACGCCCGCGTCGCCACCCCCGAGGAGTACGACCGGCTCTGGGCCCTGGCGGTGAAGGGCTACCACGGTTACGAGGACTACAAGGCCCGCACCGACCGCCAGATCCCGCTCGTGGTGCTCGAGCCCCGCGCGGGGTAGCTACTTCTCCCGCCGCTCCTCTGCTACCGGCGTGCCGCTCTCGTCGGCGATCGCCTGGGGCGGCCAGGGTCCGGCCCAGTTGTCGCGAGCACCGTCGATCGTGATCGTGGTGCCGGAGACGAAGTCGCCGGCGGGCGAGGCGAGATAGGCGACCAGCCAAGCCAGCTCCTCGGGCCGCCCGGCACGCCCGAC
The DNA here is from genome assembly GCA_963832155.1 of uncultured Actinomycetes bacterium. Taxonomy (GTDB): domain Bacteria; phylum Actinomycetota; class Thermoleophilia; order Solirubrobacterales; family 70-9; genus VAYN01. Next base: position 1,064,514 of record CAWHTB010000002.1, on the reverse strand, counting down.
CGGGATCGAGCGCTCGAGGTTCTCGACCACCACGCTCGGATACTTGGTCAGCAGCGTCTCGGTCGCGAACTGGCCGGCGGCGAGGGCGCAGGTGCGGATCCCGAACCGCGCCCACTCGACCGCGAGGGTCCGCATCATGTTCTCGACCGCGGCCCGGGCCGCGCCGGAGTGGACCATTCCGGGCATCCCGTGGTGGGGTGAGAGGGTGACACTGAGGATCTTGCCTCCCCCCTGCGGGATGAAGGCCTTGGTCGCGGCCGCGTGGGTCATCAGCCAGGTTCCCTGCACGTTCAGCTCGATCACCGTGCGGAAGCCTTTCGGCGAGATCGCCTCGGCCGGGCTGAGGAACTGGCCGCCGGCGTTGTTGACGAGCACGTCGAGGCGGTCCTGGCGCTCCAGCAGGCCGTCGAAGAAGCTCTCGACGGCGTCCTCAGCGCGGATGTCGAGCGGCTCGTAGGCAAACGCCCCGGGCAGGCCCGCGGCCAGCTCCGCCGTCTCCGCCAGCGGCTCCTCGCGGCGCCCGCAACCGACCACGGTCGCACCCAGCCGCGCCAGCTCAAGCGCGGCCTCGCGCCCGAGGCCGCTGCCGGCGCCGGACACCACACACACCTGACCGTCCAGCAAACCGTCCCGGAACACCTGCGAATGCGAGCTTTCAGCCATCGGCCGGCAAGCCTATAGGTGGCCTTGGCGACGTAATGTGGCCCGGCGATGGCCGTTCACGTGGAACCACACCCGCTGCACGAGCCGCTCGCCGGGGGAACCCCGGGAGCGACCGCGGTCGTCGAACCGCTGATCGCCGGCCATGTCGATTTCCCGCTGGCGATGATGGAGAGCCCCGGCGGCCGCTTCGTCACCCTGAAGCTGGCGCGCGCACTCTTTTTCGGCGCCCCGGCCAACGTGGTCCCTGTGCCGGCCTTCCTGATCCGCCACCCGAGCGCCGGCGCGATCCTCGTCGACACCGGCCTGCACCCCTCGATCGCCACCGACGGTGGCGAGAACTTCGGCCGTCTTGGCACCCGCTTCGGCAAGCCCACCCTGGAGCCCGGCGAAGACGTGCCTTCGCAGCTGCGCGACCGCGGCCTCGACCCGGGCGAGCTCCCGGTCGTGGTGATGACCCACCTCCACATCGACCACACCTCGGCGATCTCGGAGTTCCCGAAGTCGACGTTCGTGGTCAGCGAGACCGAGTGGCAGGCCGCCGCACATGGTTCCCAACCGGTGATGAACGGTTACCGCCGGCCGCACTTCGACTACGCCTTCGATTACCGCACGATCGACTTCGAACGCGGCGGGATCGATTCCTACGCCAGCTTCGGCCGCACCTTCGACCTCTTCGGCGACGGCTCGGTCCGCCTCGCCTCCACCCCCGGCCACAGCGCCGGTCACATCTCGGTGATCGTCCGCCTCTCCCAGCGGGACTTCGTGATCGGCGGCGACACGACCTACACCAGCGGCCAGCTCGACGGCTCAGCGCCGATGCCGCCGCGTCCCTACGACGCCCACAACTACCGCCGCTCGTTGCAGGAGCTGCGCCTCTTCCGCAAACAGTTCCCCGACGCGGTGATCACGCCCGGGCACGATCCGGACTTCTACTCTCAGCTCGGCGCTCGCTACGAGTAGCCAACCCTTCGTACATCTCCCGCACCCGGTCGAAGACGTCGGTCGCCGCCTCCAACTGGCGCTCGCGGCTCGGCGAGTCCTCAACCGGAAACGCAAGCGGCTCGCCGAACTCGACCGTGACCTGCGGGAAGCGGAGTCGCTTCCAGCCGCGCACCCGGGCCGAGCCGTGAATCGCCACGGGGACGACGGGCACGCCGGACTCCAGCGCGATCCGCCCGATCCCCGGCTTCGGTGTACCCATCTCCCCTGAGCGAGAGCGCCCGCCCTCGGCGTAGACCAGCAGCATCCCTTCCTGGCGGAGGATCTCGTAGGCGGTCTTGAATGCCTCCTCGTCATGGTGGCCGCGGCGGACCGGGAAGACGCCCCCGTGCTTGTAGATGTAGGTGAGGACCGGCGGACCAAACATTTGGGATTTCGCCATGAACCGGATCTTCCGCCGCAGGTAGACGCCGACGAAGAAGTGGTCCATCTGGCTGAAGTGGTTCGGCGCCAGGACGATGCCTCCCTCGCGGGGGACGTTCTTCACGCCGACGCCGCGCACCCGGTAGAGCAGAATCGTCGGCAAGGTGAGGATCGAGCGAGCGAGCGTGTAGGTCCACCCGACGCCCTTCCGCGCGGCGGTGTGGAACTGCGTGAAGTACTCCGCCGGTCGCGGGTCCTTGTACACCTGTGGCTTCATGTCCGCCATGACGAAAGTGGCGGAGGGGTGGATCCGCCGATGGTGCCTACCCTCGGCCGGCGACGGGGTTACTCCGGCGTCGCCCAGTCGCGCGAGCGCGCCAGCGCCCGGTGCCAGTCGCGCAGCAGCGAGTCGCGCTCTTCGACCCCCATCTCGGGCTCATACCGCGCCGCCTCGCGCCACATCTGGCCCACCTGCTCGCCGCTCCACAGCCCGGTCGCGATCCCCGCCAGGTAGGCGGCGCCGAGCGCGGTCGTCTCCGCGATCTCGGGGACGACGACAGGAGCGCCGAGTACGTCGGCCTGGAACTGCATCAGCCACCGGTTGGCGACGGCGCCGCCGTCGGCCTTCAGCACCTCCAGCCGCTCCCCCGAGGCCTCCTCCTGGGCGCGAACCGCGTCGACCGTCTCATACGCGATCGCCTCCAGCGCGGCGCGCGCCAGGTGGGCGCGGCCGCTGCCGCGGGTGAGGCCGACGATCGTGCCGCGGGCGTAAGGATCCCACTGCGGTGAGCCCAAGCCGGTCAGGGCCGGGACGAAGTAGACGCCTTCGTTGGAGTCGAGCGAGGCCGCCAGCGCCTCGGTGTCCCCCGCCGCCTCGACGATCCCAAGCCCGTCGCGCAGCCACTGCACCGCTGCCCCGGTGACGAAGATCGAGGCCTCCAGGGCGTAGGCGACCTCCTCCCCCAGGCCGCAGGCGACGGTACCGAGCAGGCCCTCCGCCGCGGCCGGCGGTTCGGGCCCGGTGTTGAGGAGGACGAAGCTGCCGGTGCCGTAGGTGTTCTTCGCCATCCCCGGCCGGTGGCAGGCCTGCCCGAACAGCGCCGCCTGCTGGTCGCCGGCGACCCCCGCGACAGGCACCTCGCCACCGAACTCGGTGGTCGTACCGAAGATATGGGCCGATGGCAGCGGCTCGGGGAGGCGGGCTGGGTCGACCCCCAGTAACCCGCACAGCTCCTCGTCCCAGGCCAAGCGGCGGATATCGAAGAGCATCGTCCGCGAGGCGTTGGTGTAGTCGGTGACGTGGCGGCCGGTCAGCTTGAAGAGGAGCCAGGAGTCGATCGTGCCGAAGACCGCCCCCTCGATCCCCTCGACGTTCCGGAGCATCCACTCGATCTTGGTCGCGGAGAAGTAGGGGTCGATGGTCAGCCCGGTCCGTTCTCTGACCAGCCCCTCGTGTCCCGCCACCCGCAACTCCTCGCAGCGCTCGGCGGTGCGCCGGTCCTGCCAGACCAGCGCCCGGTGCACCGGCTCGCCGCTCGCCGGGTCCCAGGCAACCACGGTCTCACGCTGGTTGGCGATCCCGATCCCCTCCAGCGCGCCGCCGTCGATGCCGGCATCCGCCAGGGACTCGGTGGCGACCCGCCGCGTGACCTCCCAGATTTCGCCGGCGTCATGCTCGACCCAACCCGGCCGCGGGAAGTGCTGCTCGAACTCCGAGTAGGCGCGGCCGGCGACCCGCCCCTCGGGATCGAAGACGAGGCAGGTGGTACCGGTGGTTCCCTGGTCGATCGCGAGGATCACTTCAGGATGGGCAGGCTACACACGCCCCGACTGGCCATAGTGCGGACGAGGGTGTACGGTCGAACTGGGTAGGGGACGAACCTCGACGTCAGGAGCCCCAAAATGGCAACTGCGGAAGTGAAGAACTTCGACTCCCCCGACGAAGTGCGCCCGTTCGAAGGCAATGGACAGGCGAAGGTGGTGGAAATGGCCGGCCACACGATAGGCCTCGGCACGTTCGAGCCCGGTTGGAGCTGGTCTGAGAACGTCCGCCCGATCGCTGGCACCGATTCCTGTCAAGTGCCACACCTCGCCTACGTTCTCTCCGGCCGCATGATCGTCCACATGGACGACGGCGGCGGCGACGTCGAGATCGGCGCCGGCGACGTCGTCTCGATCCCTCCCGGCCACCACGCCGAGGTGCCCGGGGACGAGCCGTGCGTGATGGTCGACTTCGGCGACGTCGGCGAGTACGCGAAGCGAGGCTAGCCGGCCGGCGATTGCGTCCCGCCCTTGCGACGGCGGGACGCATACACCCGGAGGAAGTCGCGTAGCTGGACCGCTCGGTGTTGGAAGCCGCCGAAGGTGCGGCCGGTGGCGCGGTGCTCGAGGTCGAGCTCGTACTCGCGCAGGCGGTAGCCCTGGCGGACGGCGTCGACCGTCATCCCGATCTCCATGCCGAAGCCGGCGGCGAGCGGTAGGCAGCTTCGTAGCGCCTCCGCCCGCAGCGCCCGCTGGCCGGAGATCGGTGCCTCGGTCTCGGCCCCGCAGAGCCGCCGGATCGCCCACCCGGCGAAGCCGAGCGCGACCCCGAAGCCGCCACCGACGCGGCGCGAGAAGGAGGCGACGGCGAGATCGCACTCGCCCCGCTCCACCGCCTCCACCAGCGGTCCCAACCGGGCCGCTGAGGCGCCGAGGTCGCCGTCGCAGAGGAGGACGAGGTGCAGCGCCGAGTCGGCGCCGAGCGCCGCTTCGGCCGCTGCGGTGACGTTGCCGCCCTTGCCGTGCGAACGGGCGCGGCTGACCACCTCGGCCCCGGCGACCATCGCCGCATCGGCGGTGCCGTCGGTGGAGGCGTCGTCGGCGACCCAGATCGCGGCCACTGGAAAGGCCTCCCGCAGCGCCGCAACCGTCGCGCCGATGCGGTCGGCCTCGTTTCGCGCGGCGACGATCGCCGCGAGCCGCTGGTCACCCGCACTCTCTTCCGGTCCCATGGTGCGGATATTGTCTCGGGCCATGGCAGACATCGAGGCGCACATCACCGGAAACGTGTGGAAAGTCGAGGTCGCGGTCGGCGACGAGGTCTCCGACGGCGACACCGTCGTGATCCTCGAGTCGATGAAGATGGAGATCCCGGTCGAGGCCGAAGACGACGGCACCGTGAAGGAGATCCGGTGCGAGGAGGGCCAGTCGGTCTCCGAAGGCGACGTCCTCGTAGTGCTGGAGTAGGCGCAACGTGGACGAGCGGCTCGCCGGCGGCAAGCTCCTCCTCGACCGGCCCGCCGAGGCAGTCGCGCGATTGCGGATCTGCAACCCAGAGCGCCGCAATGCCCTCGACCACGAGATCCTCGACGCGATCGCGGAGACCCTGCCGGGGCTCGACCGCGGGATCGAGACGCGCTGCGTCCTGATCACCGGGGAGCCGCCGGTCTTCTCCGCCGGCTACGACATCGCGGCGATCCCGGCCGCGACCTTCGAGCGCGACGCCGAGGCGCTCGTCGCCCATCCCTTCCACAGCGCGATGGAGGCGATCGCCAAGCACCCGTGGCCGACCGTCGCGGCGATCAACGGCCACTGCCTCGGCGGCGGCCTGGAGCTGGCGATCACCTGCGACCTGCGGATCTGCGCCGCCGGCGCCAAGCTCGGGATGCCGCCGGCAAAACTCGGGTTGATCTACGGCCACACCGGCCTGCGCAAGTTCCTCGACACGCTCGGCCTGGCGCGGACCAAAGAGCTGTTCCTGACCGGGCGAAACGTCGAGGCCGGCCGGGCCGAGCAGATCGGGCTGGTCAACGAAGTGGTCGGCGGCGGACAACTGGAGGCGGAGTCGGTCGAGTTGGCGGCCGCGATCGCCGCCAACGCGCCACTCTCGATGCGCGGCAACAAGCACGCGATCGACCTGCTCAACTCCTCCCCCGTCCTCACCGAGCAGCAGGAGGCTGGGTTGATCGCGCTGCGCGAGTCCTGCTTCTCCTCGGAGGACTTTCGCGAGGGGATCGCCGCCTTCGCCGAGAAGCGCTCGCCCAAGTGGACGGGCCGGTGAGCAAAAAAGCTCGCACGGCGCTGGGCGACTCCGACCCGACGATGGCGGCCCTGATCGAGCGGATCGGGACGATCGACCTGGCGACGCGGCTGAAACGCCGCAAAGAGGAGCGGCCGAACGACGCCTACGGAGCCCTGCTGCGGGCGATCGTCGGCCAGCAGCTCTCGACCAAAGCGGCGCGGACGATCTACCTGCGGGTGGTCGACCTCTTCGACGGCACGACCCCCTCGCCCGAACAGTTGCTGGCGGCAAAGGAACCCGACCTGCGGGGAGCCGGGCTCTCCGGCCGCAAGGTCGAATACATCCGCGACCTCGCCTCGCACGTGCTCAGCGGCGAACTGGAGCTGGACCGCCTCGGCCAGCTCTCCGACGAGGAGGCGATCGAGGAGATCGTCGCCGTGCGCGGGCTCGGCCAGTGGACCGCGGAGATGTTCCTGATCTTCCACCTCGAACGGCCCGACGTCCTCTCCGGCGGTGATCTTGGCATCCGCAAGGCGGTGCAGATCGAGTACGGCCTGGACGAGATGCCGACGCCGGAAAAGGTGCTCGAGATCGGTGAGGTGTGGCGCCCGCACCGGAGCCTCGCCTCCATATATCTGTGGGAGTCTCTGTCAGCCGTCCCGGAATAGTCAACAATTCCCGGATGCAACTCCGGTTCTGGATCGCTCTTTCGGCCGTCTTGCTGCTCGCCGCGGGCGCGGTCGGCGCCGGCCTGGTCGTCCAGGACACCGAATCCGACCGCTTCCACGCGGCTCAGCGTGAGCAGGCGATGCGGGCGGCGCGACAGGCCGAGGCGGTCGCCGCCCTCTCGGTCGGGCAGCTCGCCAGCGCCGCGGCCTTCTTTCGCGCCAAGGACCGTTTCGACGAGCACGAGTTCCGGCTGATTGCCAGGCCGTTGCTGGGACCCGGCGTCCTCTACGGCACCTCCTTCATCGACCGCGTCACCGCTGCTGACCGCCGCGAGTTCGAACGCCAGCGCGGTGTCACGATCCGCGAACCGACGGCGCGCGGGCTGGTGGCAGCGAAGCCGCGGCGCGAGTACTTCCCGATCGCCTTCACCCTCGCCGAACGCAGCGCGAAAACGACGCTCGGGTACGACCTCGAGTCCGACCCCGACCGAGCGCCGTACCTGCGCCGCGCTCGGGATCAGGGGGTCTCTGTGGCGACTCCCCCGGTGCCCCTCCTCGCCGCAGGGCTCGGGATAATCGTCTACCGCCCCGTCTATCGCGACGGCGCCCCCACCTCAACCGTCGCCGAGCGGCGGTCGGCGCTGACCGGCTTCGCCTCCGGGGTCTTCCAGCTCCGGGACCTCGCTGCTGCGGCCGCCGCAGAGCTGCCGGCCGCCCACGACGTGCAGCTTCGCGTCGGTGCCGGGATGACGCTCGGCGACCCCGGAGAGCTGGAGGACCCGGCCCGGGCGACCGTCCAGATCGCCAATCGCAACTGGGTGGTGATCGTCAGCGACCCGAACCGGCCGGGCCCCGGGCTGCCGCTCCTGATCAGCGGGGTGGGCATCTCCCTCGCCGCTCTGCTCGCGGCGCTGATCCTGGTCTGGAGCAGAAACGAGCGGATCCTCGAGCTGGAGCGCGAGGCCGGCCAGGACTCGCTGACCGGGCTCAGCAACCGCCGCAGCTTCGACGAGGGGCTGCGCCGGGAGGTGGCGCGTTCCCGCCGGCAGGGGACCAGCGGGGCGATGCTGATGATCGACCTCGACCACTTCAAGCGGGTCAACGACACGAGCGGGCACCCGGCGGGGGACCGCCTGCTCAAGGAGGTCGCCGCTCTATTGCGGCGGCGGGTGCGCGAGACCGACGTGCTGGCGCGGATCGGCGGCGACGAGTTCGCGATCGTCCTCCCCAACACCGGGGTCGAGGAAGCGCTCCTGGTCGCGGAGGCGATCGCGACAACGATCCGCGAGAGCGCGAGGTTCGATGGCGGCGAGCCGGTCACCGCCAGCATCGGCATCGCGATGTTCGGCGAAGACCCGACCCTGAGCCCGGAGTCGATCGCCTCGGAGGCCGACACGGCGATGTACGCGGCCAAGGACGGCGGTCGCGACGACGTCCGCGTCTTCGATCCGGGCGTGGTCCGCGAGACCGCGCCGGAGCCTGGCTAGGGGTCCATCCGGGCGCGGAGGTCGAGCACCCGCTGTGCCGATGCCTCGAACTCGGCGCGGTCGAGCGCGCCGGCGCGGAGCTTGCCGACCAGCGCTTGCCAAGCACGTTCGGCCGGCGCGAGGCTGGTGAAGAGCAGCAGGTCGGTGCCGGCGCGGGCGGCGGCGATCCCGGCCTTCGCGGGCCCCCCGAAGTCCTCGACCGCGACCGTCTCCAGAGCGTCGGTGATCGAGACCCCGGCGAAGCCGAGCCGGCGGCGCAGCTCGCCGGTGGCGATCGGGCGCGCGAACGCCGCCGGGTCGGGAGAGAAGGCCGGGTAGATCGCCGTGCTCAGCATCACCAGGTCGCCCCCGGCGGCGATGAAGTCCCGGTAGGGGGGCTCGTCGACGGCGCGGAGCCGCTCCTGGGAGAGGCCGATCCGCTGAACGGCGAAGTCGGTGTTTTCCCGTGCCGCCCCGAAGCCGGGGAAGTGCTTGGCGGTCGCCGCCACGCCGCCCTGCTGCAGCGCCGTCGCGAAGGGCATCGCGTTGGCCGCCACAGCGGCCGCGGTGGAGCCGAAGCCGCGTTCGGTCTCGGCGATCGTGCCGCCGGGCCGGGCGATGTCGAGCACCGGCGCGAGGTCGACGTTGATCCCGATGCCGCGCAGGTTGGCGGCGGTCTGGCGGCCTTGCTCGCGGCTGAAGTCCGGCCCGCGCTCGCCCATCTGCAGGGCGGACGCGGTTGGCGCGCCACCGACCCGCTTCACCAGGCCGCCCTCCTGGTCGACCATGACCAGCAACGGGTCGCGCAGGGCCGGCGGGCGGCGGATCGCCTGAAGACGGGAGATCAGCCGCCGGCCCGCGGCGCGAGTCGGGAAGTTGGCGTCGAAGAGGACGACGCCGGCCACCTGCCCCTCGGCGATCGCCCCTCGCAGCCGCGGCGAGATGCCGGTGCCGGGAAGCCCGGTGACGATCCGCTCTCCGGCCAGCTGCGCCGCCGGCAGCGTCTCCGATACCTCGATCCGTCTCGGAGTTCCGTCCCCGAGCGCCGCCCCGAACGCGAAGGCACCGGCGGCGAATCCCGCCAGGACCGCCAGGGACAGGCGCCGCCTCCGTACTTTCACTCCGCTCATGGGCGCCGACCCTACCGGGGTGTCTGAGCTCGACCCCCATATATGGCGGGGCAACTCAGACACGCCCTGCGTCCGGGGCGATACCTAGCCTTGCGAGCCAGTCATCCCCCGGAAAAGGACCCGGAATGCCCCCCTTGATCACCTTCGACGAAGCGCTCGCCTACGGCGGGCTCACCGACCACCAAGAGATCGGCGACCTGGTCGAGCGCGCCTGGGCGGTGCGCCGCGAGAATTTCGGCGACTCCACCGACATGTGCTCGCTGGTCAACGCCAAGTCGGGCGGTTGCGCCGAGGACTGCGGCTTCTGCGCCCAGTCCCGCTACGCCGAGGCGGACACGCCGATGCACGCGATGATGGAGCCCGACCAGATCCTCGAACACGCGAAAGCCGCCGAGGCCGCTGGCGCCCACCGTTTCTGCATGGTCACCCAGGGCCAGGGGCTTTCCAAACGGGACTTCCAGAAGATCCTCGAGGGCGCCCGCCTGGTCGCCGAGCAGACCAACCTGAAGCGGTGCGCCTCGATCGGGCACATGTCGACCGAGCGGGCCAAGTCACTGCGCGAGGCGGGGATCCAGCGCGTCCACCACAACGTCGAGTCCTCCCGCTCCTACTACCCCGAGGTCACCTCGACGGTCCGGTACGAGGGCCGCCTGAGGACGATCCAGGCGGTCAAGGAGGCGGGGCTGGAGACCTGCGTCGGCGGCATCCTCAACCTCGGCGAGAGCCCGGAGCAGCGGGTCGAGATGGCCTTCGAGCTCTCCGAGATCAACCCCACCTCGGTGCCGATCAACCTGCTCAACCCGCGCGAGGGGACGAAGTTCGGCGACCGCGACCTGATGGACGCCTGGGAGGTGGTGAAGTGGGTCGCGATCTTCCGGCTGATCATCCCCGGCGCCCTTTTCCGTCTCTGCGGCGGCCGGGTCGAGAACCTCGGCGACCTGCAGCCACTTGCGGTCAAGGCCGGCCTCAACGGGGTGATGATGGGCAACTTCCTCACCACTCTCGGCGCCGAGCCGGAGGATGACCGGGCGATGTTCGAGGAGCTGGGACTGAACGTTGCCCGTCAGTCCGATAACGGCGCCAATCCACGGCCGGACAACCGCTCGGGCTGGCTCGACGGGGAGACCCCCGAGACGCCGATGGAGGAGTTGATCGACCACCAGGAGGAGGCCAACTTCTGGGACCCCTCGACCCAGCTGCGGGTGGTCAAGAAGGCGAAAAAGCCTCCCCCCTACCCACAGGCGGCGTGACCGACGTCGCGGAGCGGCTGGAGGAGCTCCGCGGGCGGGGCCTTCACCGGCGACTGCGGTTGATCGAGGGCCCGCAGGGGCCGACGGTGACGCTGGGCGGCCGCCCGGTCCTGCTGCTCTGCTCCAACAACTACCTCGGCCTCGCCGACCATCCCCAGGTGCGGGAGGCCGCCGCCGAGGCAGCGATCCGGTGGGGGGCGGGCGCCGGCGCCTCGCGGCTGATCTCGGGGAGCATGGAGCCCCACCGCGAGCTCGAGGCCAAGCTGGCGGGGTTCAAGGGCTACGGCGCGGCGCTTCTGTTCGGCAGCGGCTACCTCGCCAACACCGGCACGATCGCGGCGCTGGCCGGCCGCGACGAGGTCGTCTTCTCCGACGAGCTGAACCACGCCAGCATCGTCGACGGCTGCCGTCTCTCGCGGGCCGAGACCTTCGTCTACCGCCACGCCGACCTCGAGCACCTCGCCTGGGGGTTGAGCGAGGCCGGCGGGCGGGCCTCGCTGATCGTCACCGACGGCGTCTTCTCGATGGACGGCGACGTTGCACCCCTCGGCGCGCTGCTGGAGCTCGCCCGTCGCCACGGCTGCCGCCTGATGGTCGACGAGGCACACGCCACCGGCGCCGTCGGGCCAGGCGGTCGCGGGTCGGTCTCCGCCGCCGGGTTGAGCGGCGAGGTCGATGTCGTCGTCGGCACCCTCGGCAAGGCGCTCGGCTCCTACGGCGCCTACATCTGCGCCGGCGCCGAGACAGTCGAGCTGCTGATTAACACCGCCCGCCCCTTCATCTTCTCCACCGCGCCGCCACCGCCCGCCCTCGGTGCCGCCGCAATGGCGCTGGAGCTGCTCGAAGCCGAGCCCGAGCGGGTCGAGCAGCTACGGGCGGCGGCGGACACCCTGCGAGCGGCGCTCGTCGCCGAGGGCCTTGCCCCGACGCGCTCCTCGACCCAGATCGTGCCGGTCGAAGTCGGCGACGCCGAGACGACGATGGAGCTCAGCGAGCGTGCCCTGGAGCGCGGCGTCTTCGCCCAGGGGATCCGGCCGCCGACGGTGCCGGAGGGGACTTCGCGCCTGCGCTTCACCGTGATGGCGACGCATTCCGCCGAGGAGCTGGCGCGGGCCGCCCGCGAGGTCGGCGCCGCCGCCCGCGAGGTCGGCCTGCTGACGCCCCAGCCCATCGCCGCTTGATCTTCGTCACCGGCACCGGGACCGAGGTCGGCAAGACCGTGGTTGCTGCGGCGATCGCCCGCACCGCCGCGACCTCCGGACAGAGAGTCGCCGTCTTCAAGCCCTGCGTGACCGGCCTCGAGGAGGAGGTCGAGCCCGACCACGCCCTGCTGAGGCGCGCCGCAGGCTCGGACCAGAGCGACGAGGAGATCGCGCCCTACCGCTACGGGCCACCAGCCTCTCCCCACCTCGCGGCCGCGATGGCGGGTGAGGAGATCGATCGCGAGCGGCTCCTCGAGGCGGCGCGAACCGCGGCGGCCGCTGGTGATGTCCTCGTCTGTGAGGGGGTCGGCGGCCTGCTGGTCCCGCTCGCGCCCGGCTACCTCGTCCGCGACCTCGCCGTCGACCTCGGCTATCCGGTGGTGGTCGCGGCCTCGCCCGGCCTCGGCACGATCAACCACACCCTGCTCACGGTCGAGTCGGCCCGCGCCGCCGGCCTCGACGTCGCCTCCATCGTCCTCACCCCCTGGCCGGAGGAGCCGACCGAGATCGAGCGATCCAACCGCGAGACGATCGCCTCCCTGGCCGGGGTCGAGATCCAGACGCTCCCACCCCTCGACCTCAACGACCCCTCCAGCTGGCCGGCGCTGAGCCCCTAGCTAGACGATCACGTCGAGGTTGCCGGGAGCGAGCTCGACGGTGAAGCCGGCCGCCTCGGCGATCGCGGCGGCGGACTCGGGGTCCGCCGGCGGCTTCTTCGCCACCAGCAGTGCTCGAGCGAGGTCACCCCGCACCGCCTTCGCCATATGGGACACCGGCTTGCGCTTGCCGCCATTCTCGGTGAACGCCCGCACCGCCAGCAGGGTCGCCCGCTTCGGCTTCCAGGCGGCGGCGTAGGCGGCAGAACGCATATCGACGACGAGGTCACCGGGCTCGTCCGGCATCGCCTCGGCGAGCGCCGGGCGCCACCACGACGCCGGCGCCCCGATCCCGTCCAGCCGCGCCTTGGCCGAGAAGCGGTAGTAGGGAATACGGTCCTGCGGCCGCACCACGCCCCAGAGGGCGCTGGAGATCAGGACCCGGCCGCGCGCGGCCGCCGGCAGGTCCGGCAGGCCGAGGTGGTCGTAGAGGACCCCGGTGTAGACCTCGGCCGCCGGCGCCGCGGGGGCAGCCCGCAGCCGTGCGTCAACATCGACCTCTCCGGCCTGGCCCTTGCTCACGGCGAGCGTCGCGACCGCCTTCTCGCGCGGCAGGGCAGCAAGCCCTTCGAGCGCGTCGAGAACCGCCTCGCGGCGGTCGCCGAGCGACTCGGCGAAAGCGAGCGACCCAAGGTCCAGCGACTCACCCCCGTCGGGCGCCGCCTTACCCTCCGACGGGGGCAACAGGACCAGCATCGGCCGTCTCGATCGTCGTCTTTCTCGGCTTGGCGCGGATCGCGATCGCGCCGACGACCGCGCCGGCAAATGCCACCGCCGCGGAGACGAGCATCGCCTCGCTCAGCGCGTCGACGAATTGCTGCGGGCTCGCACTCTCAAAGCTGCCGCCGACGGCTCCCTGGAAAATCGCCCCGGTAATCGCGATACCGAGGGTCCCGCCGACCATCCGGAACATCGAGAGGACGCCGGAGGCAACCCCGGCTTTTTGCACCGGCACCGCGTTCATCGCCGCGCTCGTCATCGGCGACATCGTCATCGCGATCCCGATGCCGAGCAGCATGAAGCCGGGGAGCAGGTCGAGATAGCCGGAGTCGATGGCGATCCCGCTGAACGAGAGCAGCGAGGCGGTGACGAGCGCGAGCCCGCCGGCGATCAGCCAGCGAGGCCCGACCCGGTCCGAGAGCCGGCCGGCGACCGGCGCCACGGCGACGATCATCAGGGTCGACGGCAGGAACCGGATGCCCGCCTCCAGCGGCGAGTAGTGGAGGATGTTCTGCATGTAGAGGGCGAGGAAGAAAAAGACTCCGAGCATCGCGAAGCTGATGATCAGCGCGACCACGACAGCGCCGAGGAAGTTCCGATCGGAGAGCAGCTCGAACTGGACCATCGGCGCCTTGACCCGGTTCTCAACCGCGACGAAGGCCGGCAGCGCCACCGCGGCAACCGCCAGGAGGCCGATGATCTGCGGCGATCCCCAGCCCCAGCTGTTGCCCTCGACCAGGGCCAGGACGAGGGCGGTGAGCCCGGCGGTGAGAACGGCGACGCCGGCGTAGTCGACGTCGCGGCCGACCGAGGTGTCGCGAGACTCGCGCACCGCGAACAGCGTCGCCACGACCGCGCCGATCGCGACCGGGATGTTGATGTAGAAGATCGCCCGCCAGCTGACGTGCTCGGTGAGGAAGCCGCCCAGCACAGGCCCGATCGCCAGCGCCAGCGCGGAGACCCCCGCCCACGTCCCCATCGCCTTGCCGCGCTCCTCGGGCGGAAAGGCATCGGTGATGATCGAGAGCGTCCCCGGCATCATCAGCGCGGCGCCGACGCCCTGGACGACGCGGCTGAGGACCAGCGAGGTCTGGTCCGGAGCCAGCCCGGCGGTGGCGGAGGAGGCGGCGAAGATGACGACGCCGATCAGGAACATCCGGCGGCGCCCGAAGATGTCGCCGAGCCGCCCCCCGGTCGCCAGCAGCACCGCGAAGGAGAGCGTGTAGCCGTTGATCGTCCACTCCAGGCCGGAGATCGAGGCCCCGAGGTCGCGCTGGATCGACGGCAGGGCGACGTTCACGACCGTGTTGTCGAGCATGATCATGAACAGCGCGAAACACATCGCCCCTAGAGTCCACCAGCGGCGGTTCTCGTCGGTGATCAGGTGGCGGTAGCGAGTCAAGCGCGCTCGCCTTTCAGGTGCTCGTAGGTCGCGGCGATGTCCTCGCGGTCCATCAACGAGTCCACCGCGGCGTCGAGCTTGCGCCGCTGGGCAGGGCTGAGGCCCGCCGCGAAAGTCTCGATCCCGGTCTGGCGCAGGGTGAGAAGGGTGTCGACGAGCTCCTTCCCCTTGCCGGTGATCTTCACCTGGCGGGCGCGCCGGTCCTCGGGATCCTCGACCCGCGTCGCCAGCCCGGCCTTGACCAGGGCGTCGACCGCCCTGCTCATCGAGGGAACGGAGACGCCAAAGACCTCGGCCAAGTCACCGACCTGCCAGGTCTCCACCTCTCCCCCCAGGCCGCCAAGCTCCAGCAGCGCCTTGGACTGGGTCATCGAGAGCCCGGACTCCTCGATCACCCGCAGCACGTTGCCACGGTCGTAGAGGAAGAGATGGCGAAACAGCGCCGTCAGCCTGGCGGCGGTCTCATGCTCCTCTGTCCCGACCCGGGAAGTCGCCTTCTCGGCGATCGCCTTCGCGTGCGTGGCTTGCATACGACAATATTTGCATAAGCGCAATCATTTCGACAGCACAATATTTGCTCGTGTGATCCATGTCACTCAGCCTCACGCTATTTGGGGGGTCTCCCGTTACGAAGGGGTTCCATTCCGGCCGACCCCACGGCTAGGGTCGTTTTGATGTCGGTCGACTTCGCACGTCTCGATCGAGAGCATCTCTGGCATCCATTCACCCAGCAGCAGGGCTGGGCAGAAGAAGAACCGCTGATTGTCGAGCGGGGCGAGGGCTCCTATGTGATCGACAGCGACGGTCGCCGCTACATCGACGGCGTCTCCTCGCTCTGGTGCAACGTCCACGGGCACCGGCACCCGACGATCGACCGGGCGGTGCACGACCAGGTCGACCGGATCTCCCACTCGACGATGCTCGGCCTCGGGCACCCTGGCGCCTCAGAGCTCGCCGGCCGGCTGGTGGAGATCGCCCCATCCGGTCTCTCCCGGGTCTTCTACTCGGACTCCGGCTCGACCGCGGCGGAGATCGCGCTGAAGATGGCCTTCCAGTACCAGCAGCAGCGCGGCGGGGAGCACACGGCTCGAACCTCCTTCGTCCGCCTCCGCGACGCCTACCACGGCGACACGATCGGCTCCGTCTCGGTCGGCGGCATCGACCTCTTCCACTCCGCCTACGGGCCCCTCCTCTTCGACACCCACGCGGCCGAGCCCGGCGACGCGTCGAGCCTGGCGCGGATCCTCTCGGTCCACGCGGAGGAGATCGCCGCCGTGATCGTCGAGCCGCTGGTGCAGGGGGCGGCCGGCATCCTCGTCCACCCCCCCGGCTACCTGCGGGCGGTCCGCGAACTCTGCGACCACTACGGCATCCTGCTGATCTGCGACGAGGTCGCCACCGGCTTCGGCCGCACCGGGACGATGTTCGCCTGCGACCAGGAGGAAGTCGCACCCGACCTGATGTGCCTCGCCAAGGGCCTCACCGGCGGCTACCTGCCGCTGGCCGCGACGCTGGCCACCGAGCGGATCTACGAGGGCTTCCTCGGCACGCCCGAGGAGCAGCGGACCTTCTTCCATGGCCACACCTACACCGGCAACCCGCTGGCCTGCGCGGCCGCGATCGCCAGCCTCGACGTCTTCGAGACCGAGCGGACGATCCTGCGGCTGCAGCCGAAGATCCGCCTGCTCGGCGAGCTCCTGGCCGAGATCGAGGCGATGCTGGAGGTGGCCGAGGTGCGGGGCCGGGGCTTCATGGTCGGCATCGACCTCGGCAAGCACGACCCGTCCCGGCGGATGGGTCACCGGGTGACGCTGGAGGCGCGCAAGCGCGGTGCGATCGTGCGCCCGCTCGGGGACACCGTCGTCCTCGTCCCGCCGCTTTCGATCACCGAGGAGGAGCTGGGGCAGCTGCTCGAGATCACCTCGGTCTCGATCGAGGCTGCCCGGATCTCGGGTCGCTCCGCCCCGGCGGAGCCGCGGGTGCAGCTCCGCCAAGCCGCCTGACCGATACTCATATGTGATGGATCCGGCGGCAGGCCGTAGTAGGGGCATGACGAGTCAGACCCTGGTCGCCAGCGCCGAGGAGGCACCGCGGGAGGCCTCCCCCGCCTTCGATCGCCTCTACCGGACCAGCCGCGACGACGTCTACGCCTACGTCGCCAGCCTGGTGCGCGACCGCGCCGCCGCCGAGGAAGTGACGGCGACCGCCTTCGAGCGCGCCTACCGGAAGCGCTCCCGCTTCGACCCCGAGCGGGGGGAACCGCGCGCCTGGCTGTTCGGGATCGCCCGCAACGCCGCGCTCGATGAGCTGCGCCGGCGCGGCCGCCGTGCTGAGCTGACGGCGGAGCAAGCCGATCTTTCAGAACCGGATTTCGAGGACGGTGTGGAGGCGCGCGAGCGCCGGCTGGCACTCGCCGCCGCGCTGTCGCACCTCGACTCGCGAGAGCGCGAGCTGATCGCGCTCAAGTTCTTCGCCGGCCTGACCAACGCCGAGATCGCCAGGGTCCTCGGGATCTCCGAGTCGAACGCCGGCACCAAGCTGCACCGCGCAATGACCAAACTGAGGGAGGCATGCGATGAATCCGCATAGGGACGACGCCGAGCTGGCGGCCGAGCTGCGAGCCCTGCGGCCCGCGCCGCAGCCGACCTTCGCGGCCGAGCTGGACGAGAGGGCAGCCGCGGGCTTCCCGCGCCGTTCTTGGCTCCACGGCTCGGCGCTGGCCGGCGTCGGGGAGCGCCTGCGCGCGCTCTCGCCCCGCCGCCTGATGCTCTCCACCGGCGCCACCGCCCTGGCCGCGATCGCGGTTGCCACGGTGGTGGTGGTCGGTACGGAGTCGGACCCCACGGTGGGGCCGCAGTCCGCCGCCAAGCCATCCGACAGGGACTCCAAGGGGTTCTTCGAAGAGCCTGCCGGTGCGAAGCAAGGGGCCGGGAGGCCATTGCCTCAGCTCTCAAACGTAGTCCCCACGACGAGTGGTGGGATCGCCGAGACGGACTCCCCGCTAAGCCCCTCATACGCCGCAGCCGCCGCCAACCGCGACGTCGAACGCTCTGCCGAGATCGTCCTCGGAGCCGACCCAGCCGACCTCGCCGAGGACGCCGACGAGGTCTTCGACGCCGTCCAGGCCGCCAAAGGAATAGTCCTCCGCTCCTCGACCGTCGAGGGCCCGGCGGGCAGGGCGAGGGCAGATTTCGACCTACTGATCCCGAGCGCCAACCTGGGCGACGCTCTGGCCGACCTCTCGGCGATCGATCAGGTCCGGTCGCGCCAGGAGGCGACCGCCGACATCACCGCCCCGACCGTCGGGGTCGAGGAGCGGCTGCAGGACTCCCGGGCACGGATCGACGGCCTGCTCGGCCAGCTGGCCGCGGCGGAAACCGAATCCGAGCGCGAAGCGGTGGAAACCGAGCTGCGCGGCGAGCGCCGCCACGCCGCCTTCCTGCGCACCCGGCTGGCCAAGCTGGACCGCCGCGCCAACTTCTCGCGGGTCTCGGTGGCAATCGAGACCGGCGGTGCGTCCTCCTCCGGCGGCGGAACCTGGGGCATCGGCGATGCCCTCGATGACGCTGGCCACATCCTCGCGATCGCCGCCGCCGTCACCCTCGTCTCCCTCGCGGTACTCGGCCCGATCGCTCTGATCGCCCTCCTCGCCTGGCTGGCCCACCGCGCCTGGCTGCGCCGCGGCCGCGAACGCGCCCTCAGCTAAGACACGTCCTTATAGGGTGGGCGGATGGGCGAGAGGCGGCGTGGGTCGGGTGAGCAGCCGAACTTCGGGGAGCCCTCCACCCCCCGGCCCGCCGCCTCTGTGGTGCTGCTGCGGCGCGGCGGCAAACACTCCGAACGCGCACTCGAGCTGCTCCTGCTGAAGCGCAGTGAGGAGGCCAAGTTCATGCCCGGCGTCTGGGTCTTTCCCGGCGGCGCCGTCGACCCTGTCGACGGTGAGGGCGAGAACGGCCACCGGGCCTGCGCGATGCGCGAGCTCAGCGAGGAGGCGGGCATCGAGCTGCCGGCCGGCTCGGAGCTGGTGCTGTTCTCGCGCTGGATCACGCCGGAGGTGATTGCGACCCGGTACGACGCCTGGTTCTTCCTCGCCCTCGCCCCCGCGCACACGCCCCCCACCGCCGACGGCGTCGAGACCACCGAGGCCCGGTGGTTCCAGCCCGCGGCGGCGCTCGAGGCCCAGGCGGCCGGCGAGCTGACGCTGGCCTTCCCGACCCTCAGTCAGCTCCACTCGCTGGTCGAGTACGGCACCGCCGAGGAGGCGATCACCGCCCACCGCGGCCGCGCCGTGGAGGCGATCCTGCCGAAGGTGATCGGCACCCGCGAAGACCACCGCGTGGTCCTGCCCGGCGACCCCGACTACCCCGCCTGAGGCAACCGCAGCGCGGCGCTAGCTCGCCGGAAAAGGCTCCAGCCCCGCGTGCCAGGGGCCCGGTGGATAGGTGTTGATGCCGCTCTCCTCCATCTCGCCCTGGAGTCGTTTGAACAGCTCGCCGGCGTTCTTCAGGGCGCTTTTCAGCTCCGCTTCGGTGCGCTCATGCAGCCGCCAGAGAAACCAGAGCTGGCGGTCGTTGATGCCGAAGTCGATCTCCCCGGTCATCGTCGTCACCCAGCCGAGGAAACCGGGGCCGAACAGCTCCCGCAGGGCGACGGGGTCGTACTCCTTCGGCACCGTGGCGAGAAAGCGCCGGTTGAACTCGATCGACTCGAACTCGACCTTGCGGGAGAAGCGCTGGGTCACCGCCTCGTGGCCCTCGATCGACTCGACGTTGAAGGCGGGGGCGACCTCGGCCAGATCCGGCATGTGCGCCTTGGCGAGGACGGCGGTCGGCAGCACCGCCTTGGCGAAGAGACCGCCAGCCTCCTTTTCGTCGGCGTCGCAGGAGGACCCCCAGAACCCCTCGGCGAGCTGGCCGGTGAGGCGGTTGACCCCGCCCACGCAGAGCGCCACCGGCCCGTCTTTGGGATTGATCCCGCCGACCTCCTCGTAGGTGAGGCCGTTGCGCTCGCCGTAGCGGCGCACCGCCTCGGTCCATTCCTGCGCTTCCTGCTTGGCACCCATCGGCCGATCCTAGGCGCAATCGCGGAAGGCGCGGGGCGACGGCGTTAGGATTGGGTCCAACCGCGGTTCGACCACAGGAGCTCCCATGATCATCGCCATCATCGTCGTCGTCGCGATAGTCGTAATCGCGGTCCTCTACTTCATCGGGAAGCGCAACTCGATCATCGCCGCCCGCAACCGGGTCGACGAGTCCTGGAGCGGGATCGACGTGCAGCTGAAGCGCCGGCACGACCTCGTGCCCAACCTGGTCGAGACGGTCAAGGGCTACGCCGAGCACGAGAGCCAGGTGTTCGAGAAAGCGACCAAAGCGCGGGCCGAGGCGATGCAGGCCGGTGGCGTCGACGACACCGCCAAGGCCGAGTCGAAACTGAGCGGCGCCCTGACCGAACTGCGCGCCGTCGCCGAGAACTACCCGACCCTGCGGGCGACCGAGAACTTCCAGCAGCTGACCCGCAACCTCTCCGAGCTGGAGGACGAAATCCAGGCGTCGCGGCGGATCTACAACTCCAACGTCCAGGCCTACAACACCGACATCGAACAGTTCCCCGGCTCGGTCATCGCCAACCAGGGCGGCTTCACCGAGCGCGAGTTCTTCGAGGTCGAGGGCGCCGAGCGCGAGCCGGTCGCGGTCAGCTTCGGCGACAAATAACGCTCTAGAATCCCAGGTATGAGCGCGACTATCGAAGCGACCCAGTGGATCTGCGACAGCTGCGGGTTCATCTACGACCCGGAGATCGGGGATCCCGACGGGGGCATCCCACCCGGGACCCCGTTCGAGGAGATACCGAAGGACTGGTTCTGCCCCGTCTGCGGTGCTCGGACCACCGACTTCCGCCCCCTGGAGCCGGGCGAGGCCTGATCCACACCCCCTCCGCCGCATGCCTGCGGAATTCGATTACGACTGGCTGGTCGTAGGCTCGGGCTTCGGCGGCTCGGTCTCGGCCTTGCGCCTGGCCGAAAAGGGCTACAGCGTCGGCGTGCTGGAGTGCGGGCGCCGGTTCGGCGACAAGGACTTCCCGAAGTCGACCTGGGACCTGCGCCGGTACTTCTGGGCGCCGCGCATCGGCCTCCGCGGGATCTTCCGGATGACGCCTTTCAAGGACGTCGCCGTGGTCAGCGGCTGCGGGGTCGGCGGCGGCAGCCTCGGCTACGCCAACACCCTCTACGTGCCGCCGTCCAAGTTCTTCCAGGATCCGCAGTGGGCGGACCTCGAGGACTGGGAGGCGACGCTCGCGCCCCACTACGCCGAGGCGCAGCGGATGCTCGGCGTCGTCGTCCACGACAACGACGACCCCGCCGACCAGCTCCTGCGCGAGTTCGGCGAGCAGCTCGGGGTCGGCGACACCTACCGCAAGACCCCGATCGGGATCTTCCTCGGCGAGCCCGGCAAGACCGTCCCCGACCCCTACTTCGGCGGCGAGGGACCGGACCGGACCGGGTGCATGCAGTGCGGGCGGTGCATGGTCGGGTGCCCGCACGGGGCCAAGAACACGCTGGTCAAGAACTACCTCTGGCTGGCCGAACGGCGCGGGGCCGAGGTGACGCCCGAGCGCACCGTGACCGAGATCCGCCCGCTCGGCGCCGCCGACGGCAGCGATGGCTACGCGGTCGCGAGCGAGCGCTCCGGCCTGCTTCCCGGGCGCGGCCGCCGCACCGTCACCGCCCGCGGCGTCGTCGTCGCCGCCGGCCCGCTCGGCACCAACAAGCTGCTCCAGCGCTGCCGGCTCGGCGGCGCACTGCCGCGAATCTCCTCCCGGCTCGGCGAGCTGGTGCGGACCAACAGCGAGGTGATCCTCGCCGTCACGGTTCCCGAGGACTACCCCGAGGACCTGACCAAGCGGGTGGCGATCACCTCCAGCATCTACCCCGACCCGCACACCCACATCGAGACCGTCACCTACGGCGCCGCGGGCGACTCGATGAACACCCTCTACACCCTCCTGGTCGGCGACGGCACCCGGGTGACCCGGCCGCTGAAGCTGCTGGCGCAGATCGTCCGCCACCCGCTTCGCTTCGCCCAGGTGATGTGGCCGAAGGGCTGGTCGCGCCGCACGATCATCGTCCTGGTGATGCAGACGCTCGACAACGCGATCGCGCTGCGGCCGAAGCTGAAGCGCTCAGGCGACGTGCGGCTGCAGACCGAGCAGGATCCCGACCGGCCCACCCCGACCTTCATCCCGGTCGCCAACGAAGCGGCCGAATGGCTGGCCGAGCGCACCGGGGGGATCGCCCAGAGCTCGGTCAACGAGGCGCTGATGAACGTGCCGACGACCGCCCACATCCTCGGCGGCGCGGTGATCGGCCACAGCCCGGAGGACGGAGTCGTCGACCGCGACCAGCGGGTCTTCGGCTACGAGAACCTGCTGGTCTGCGACGGCGCGGCGGTGCCGGCGAACGTCGGCGTCAACCCCAGCCTGACGATCGCCGCACTCGCCGAGCACGCCATCAGCCAGATACCCGATGCCGCGGACCGCAGCTACTCGGCGAACCTCTCCGCCACGTAGCTCCAGTTGACGACGTTCCAGAAGGCGTCGAGGTAGTCCGGGCGCTTGTTCTGGTACTTGAGGTAGTAGGCGTGCTCCCAGACGTCGCACCCGAGTAGCGCCACGCTGCCGTCTGAGATCGGCGAGTCCTGGTTCGGGGTCGAGACCACCGCCAGGCCGGAGGAGTCCTTGACCAGCCAGGCCCAGCCAGAGCCGAAGCGGGCGATCCCGGCGTTTTTGAACTCTTCCTTGAAGGCGTCGAAGGAGCCGAAGGTGTCGGTGATCGCGGAGGCCAGCTCGCCCTCGGGCTCACCGCCGCCGTCGGGGCTCATCATCTCCCAGAACAGCGAGTGGTTGTAGTGGCCGCCGGCGTTGTTGCGGACCGGCCCCTGCTTGTCGCCAGGAAGGCTGGAGAGGTTGCGAAGCACGTCCTCGACCTCGCGGTCAGCCCACTCGGTTCCCTCAAGGGCACCGTTGGCTTTGTCGACGTAGGCCTGGTGGTGCTTGTCGTGGTGGATGCGCATCGTTTCCTCATCGATATGAGGCTCGAGCGCGTCGTAGGCGTACGGCAGGTCCGGGACCGAGAAAGCCATCGAAGATCTCCTTAGCTCGTGTGGAAGGTTCCTGCGGAGCCTAGCCTCTAGCCAGCGTCACCGATCAGCGAGCGCTCGGCCGCTTCGGGATTGCCGCCGGTCCATTCGTTGAACCGGTACCAGGAGGGCTTCGCCTCGCGGGCGGCGGTCAGCAGCCCGGCCGAGCCGCAGAACGCGCAGGCGCCGCCTTCGTCGCTCCAGGTGAACCACCAGGCGCCGCGAACCCGCCAGCGCAACCGGTTGTCCGAAAGCAACTCGAAGGCGCGGGAGAGCTGTTCCGCCTGCCCGAAGAGGCCACGCTCCCACCGCGTCGGGCCGCCGCGGGAGCCCCATCCCAGCTCGGTCACGTAGGTCGCCGTGCGGGCGTCGCCGTGCAGGCGCATGATTCGCCGCAGGTTCTCCATCTGAGCTCCCATCGCCAGCGCATCGGCGACATAGGGGTGCAGGGCGACGCCGTCGAAGTACGGCTTCACGTTCCCGGCCTTGTAAAAGCGATTGAGGAAATCCCCCGAGGCGATGTTCGGCGGGATCTGGAGCGGTCGCCCGAAGAGGCCACCGAGGATCACCTGGGCGCCGGGGTCGACCGCATGCAGCGCCCGGCCGGCGGACCGGATCAGCGTCGCGAACCTGACCGGATCAGGCCGGGGCGTGAAGCTGACGATGTTCTGCTCGTTCCAGATCTCCCATTTCCGGATCGGCAAGAAGCGAAGTTCAGGGTGCTCTTCCCAGAAGATGCCCTGCGGGCCATAGCGATCGGCCGCGGAGCGCAGGAAGGAGGCCCAGGCCCAGCGCTGCCAGGAGCTGCGCACCGGCAACTCGAGCGGCTCCGGCGTCACCCAGTCGGGCGAGCCGAGGACGAACGGCATCACCCGGAGCCCGGCTTCGGCGGCCAGCTCGACCTCGCGGTCGAAGCCGCTCCAGTTCGGTTCGACCAGCAGCGGGCTCTCGCTCTCGACGCCGCCCCAGTTGAGCTGCACCCGCACGCTCTCGATCCCGGCCCGGCGCATCAGCTCGAAGTCCTTCTCGTTGGACGCGTTCTGCGGCGAGATGCCGATGAACCCAGGGGGAAGCCCCGCTCGCGCGGTCGCCGGCGCGAGCGCGAGCAGCACGAGGAACAGGAACGGAATCAGCTTGCGGGTCATGGTCTCCTTGGGGAACCGGGGCCAGGCGAAAAGTAGCGGGAGAGGTCCCGGCACCGCGTCCCGGCCTCGCTCTGGGATAATCCCCGCTCTCGGGGCGTGGCGCAGCCTGGTAGCGCGCACCGTTCGGGTCGGTGAGGTCCCCGGTTCAAATCCGGGCGCCCCGATGAGTAGACAACAGGATCAGGGCCGACCCCTGGTGAGCCTCCAACCATCCATCTGCAGCTTTTTGTGCCTATTAGGAAATAGCTAATTTCCTGTCTTTATTAGCTATCCTCTAATAGCTATGCCGAAACCAGAGATCCTCCGTCTACACGGACCCGTCTACACCCTGATCGGCGACATCGTCGGGTCACGACATGCCGACGATCGACCCGCCCTCCAGAAGCAGCTCGGGGCGATGCTTCGGCAGATGAACAAAGAGCTGAGGCCGGCGCTGCGCCTCGAACCGACGATCGGGGACGAGTTCCAAGGGGGGTTCGTGAGCGTCGCGGAAGCGGTTCGGGCGAGCCTGGTCATCCGGTTGGTGTTCTTCGAACGCGCTGAAGTCGACACGAGGTTCGGGCTCGGCCACGGACCGATCACCGTCTTCGCGGCGCGCAAGCCCGTTTCCCAGGACGGCCCCGGCTGGTGGACGGCGCGGCGTGGGATCGATGTCGCGAAGGAGATGGCCGACGCCAACTCGACCTCCTTCGTCCGCACCTATTTCGAGCCGGACCCGAGCGACGGAAATGCCGCACTTGCGGAGGCCGCCTCCCTGAATGCCTTCCTGTTCTGCCGCGACGCAATGATCGACCGGATGAACACCCAGAGCCGCCGGCGCCTCTACGGCTTGATGCGAGGGTGGTCGCAGTCGCGGATAGCCGCAGCTGAGGGAAAGACCCAGGGCGCGATCTCCCAGAACCTCGCGCGCAGCGGCGCCAACGCCGTCCACATGGCCCAGGCCCGCCTCGAAGGTGGCTCCTGGTGATCCTGCCGGCTCTCGCCCTGCTCGCCTTCGGGGTGGGTGACCTGCTGAGGCTGGTACCAGAGAAGGTGCGGCTCCGAACCTCGATCGCGATCGGCGGCACCCTCGTCGCAACCTGGGGCATGGCGCGACTGAGCGGCATGGACTGGTGCTCGGTCGCGCTGACGACGATCGTCGCCCTGCCCGCGGTCGCCTGGCTGCTGGTCGACTGGAAATTCGGAACCCAGCGACACTATGTCTGGGCGCTCGTGCTGCCGACCGTCGCGCTCGTGGGCACGGTCGCCGCGAGTGGATCGGCGAGTCCGGTCGGGGGCTCGCTGCAGGACTGGTACGAAAGCCTCCCCCTCTCCGTCGCCGCGTCGGGCTTGGTGCCCGTGGATCAGTTCGTCCTTGGCGTCGGGGCATTTCTCTTCCTGCTCGCGACGAGTAACCGGATCGTCGTGCTCGTGCTCGCAGCGACCAAGGAAGACACCGAGGTAGACGAGAAGCCGGAACCACTCAAAGGGGGGCGGTTCCTTGGCCCGATGGAGCGCTTGATCGTCGCCGCTTCGATCGTCTCGGGCGACCTCGCCGGAGCCGGCTTCGTGATCGCAGCGAAGGGACTGCTCCGCTTCCCCGAGATCAGCCGAGAAAACAATGGAGCCAAAATCGATGGGCTCACCGAGTACTTCCTCGTTGGCACGTTCACCAGCGTCATCATCGCCGCGGTGATCGCCCTGCTGCTATTAGCTGCTTCCTGATATCTGAGATTTATTAGGGATTAGCTAATATCTAGTTCCTACGTGAGGTCCCCTCCGGCGAGCCAGTACCGAACGCTCGCCATCAAGGATGAACAATCGGATGACCCGCACGACTGCAGCACCCGAAGCTCTTCGGATCTCAGCCGCCATATGGTTATCCCATGGACGAGTCGGTGGAGCGTTATCTGTCTGCCTCCGAGGCTGGAGACATCGACGGGATCATGAGTTCGCTCACCGCGGATATCGAGGTCGTCTCCCCGATCTCGGGCCGAATGGTCTTTCGGGGCGAGACGACGTCGAGGTTCTGCTCAGCGCTGTGTACGGGAGCCTGAAGGGGCTGCGCTGGACGCGAACGCTCGGCGAAAACGAGCATTGGGTCGCTCTGGGGCATGCACGGCTCGGGCCTGTGCATATGACCGACGCGATGGTCTTCGAGTTGGAACCCGATGGCCGTATCCGCAAGATCAGCCCTCACCTTCGACCCTGGCTGGCCCTGACGCTATTCGGCCTGATCCTCGGACCGAAGGTCGCTAGACGGCCAGGGGTTGTCTGGCGAGCACTTCGCGGCTGAGCAAGACTGCCTCGGTCCCGCGGAGGCGGGCTCGGTGAGGTCAGTCGACCTGGAGAAGCTGTGCGGCGCGACAGCTGCCGGGGTCTCGCCGGTTGCGCAGGTCCCCGGAGTAGCCGACGCTGAGGCGGTAGATGCCTCGTTGGGTTGCGAGGTACTTGGCCAGCAAGTAGCTGCCGTTCGACTTCACCCCGATACTGCCGCTGAAGGCGGGGGCAGCTTTGCACCGCTTGTTGCCCGGCCCGTAGAGGCGAAAGGTGATTGCCCCGGAGGGAGACATCGTGCCCGAGAGGCGCGCGCGTATCGAGATCTGCCTGCCGCTCAAACGCGCGCGCGGCTTCACTTTCGGCGTTCGCTTTTGCGCCTGGGCTATTTGGCCGGCCAAGCCACACGCCTCGGCGGCCCCTTGGTTCGACGCGTCGCCCGAATAGCTCGCCACGAACCGGTAGCGACCGGGGCGCTGCGGAACGAACGGATCCGAGAGGAAGGCGCCGTTCCCGGCGATGGCGACGGTGTTGACCGAGAGCGGTTTGACACAGTCCCCCGCGCCCGGGCCGTAGATCCGAAAGGTGACCGTGCCGGCGGGCGCGAAACCCCCCTGCAGCGTCGCAGCGGCACGGAACGGGGCACCGACGACGAATCGCTGCCCGACGGCGCCGGTGGCGATCGTGGGCCTTGCCTGGGAGACACCGGACGTCGCTCCGCCGCAACCGACGGCCGCTGGGGCGTGGTTCGGGTCGCCCGAGTACCCGACGGTCCACCGGAAGATGCCGACCCGAGGAGGCACGAATGCGGCCGAACGGTAGGAGCCGAGCCCCGAAACGCCGACGGTCGAGCTGAAGGCGGCGGCGCCCGAGCAAGTCGCGTCGCTCGGAGGGAACGCTTTGAAGGTGATCTGCCCGGCCGGAATCGCTCCTTCCTGGATCGACGCCATGGCGGTTACGGAGCCCCCGACAGTGGCGCTGGTGGCGCTGGCTGAAAGGGTCACGGAAACAGTGCCGACCGCCGAAGCCTGGTTGGTGGTCCCGCATGGCAGGCTGGCCGGTTCGTTGTTCGCGTCGCCCCCGTATTCCACGGTCCAGCGGTAGAGCCCCGCCAGCGCCGGGACGAACTCAGGAGGGGACGGGGAATAGGAGCCATCGCCGTTGACGGTGACCGTATCTTCGTATTTGGGAGTGGTCGCGCAGGTTTGGTCGTTGGGGCCGAAGGCGCGGAAGGTGAGTTGACCGCCGGCCTCAAAGCCGCCGGTGAGAGTGACGTTGTCGGTGATCTCTTCACCGACCGTGATCGCAGAGGTCGCCGTCCCCGAGAGGTTCGGTGAGGCTTTGCTTGCGATCGAGGTTTGGTTGGTGGCGCCGCAGGGGAGGCTGGCCGGTTCGTTGTTCGCGTCACCCGGGTAGTCCGCGGTCCAACGGAATTCCCCGGCTTGCTGGGGGAGGAAGTTCGCGGAAGTGGCGTGGTTGCCCTGGATGGGTACGGACCCCGTTACCAGCGGCGTCGAACAGCCGGTATCCGTCGGCCCATAGACCGAAAAGGTCACTTCCCCGGTGGGAGAGAAGTCCCCGGTGAGGGTCACTTCGTCGTGAATCGGCGAGCCGACGACGGCGGAGCTCGCGATCCCCGCGAGCGACGGCGAGGCTTTGTTGACAGTGGAGCTTTGGCCTGCGGCGTTGCAGCCCAAGCTGTCCGGTTCGTTGCTCGCGTCGCCTCCGTATTCGACGGTCCAGCGGTAGAGCCCCGCGGGAGATGCGACAAACCCGGCCGGCGAATAGGAGCCGTTGCCGTTGACGGCGACAGCTTCCTGGTATTGGGGGGTGCCCATGCAGGTCTCGTTGCCGGGGCCGAAGGCGCGGAAGACGAGCTGACCGCTGGGCTGAAAGCCGCCGGTGAGGGTCGCTTCGTCGGTGATCGTCGAACCGACCGTGACGGTGGAGGTCGCCGCCCCCGAGAGGTTCGGCGAGTCTTTGTTGACGGTCGAGGTCTGGTTGGCGGCGTTGCAGGGGAGGCTGGCCGGTTCGTTGTTGCCATCCCCTTCGTAAGCGACGGTCCAGCGGTAGGACCCCGCCGGTGCCGCGATAAACCCGGCCGGCGAATAGGAGCCGTTGCCGTTGACGGCGACCGCCTCCTCGTGTTGGGGGGTGCCCGTGCAGGTCTCATTGCCGGGGCCGAAGGCGCGGAAGACGAGCTGACCGCCGGCCTGAAAGCCGCCGGAGAGCGTCGCTTCGTCGGTGATCGTCGAACCGACCATGACGGTGGAGGTCGCCGACCCTGAAAGGTTCGGTGAGTCTTTGTTGACGGTCGAGGTCTGGTTGGTGGCGTTGCAAGGCAGGCTGGCCGGTTCGTTGTTTGCGTCCCCGGGGTAATCCGCGGTCCAGCGGAATTCCCCGGCCTGCTGAGCAAGGAAATTCGCAGAGGTAGCCTGGCCACCCTGTACGGGCACGGCATCCGTTGCCAACGGCACTGAGCAGTCGGTGTCAGTCGGCCCGAAGACCTTGAAAGTCACTTCGCCGGTGGGAGAGAAGGCTCCGGTGAAGGTCACCTCGTCGTGAATCGGAGAGCCGACGGTGACGACGGAGGTTGCCAACCCTGAGAGGATCGGTGAAGCTCTGTTCACGGCTGAGGACTGGTTGGAAGCCCCGCAGCCCAAGTCGGCCGGTTTGTTGTTTTGGTCACCTTCGTATTCGACGGTCCAGCGGTAGAGCCCCGCTGGCACCGGGGCGAATCCAGATGGTGAGTAGGAGCCATTGCCGTCGACAGCGACCGTATCTTGGTATTTGGGGGCGCCCGCGCAGGCTTGGTTGTTTGGCCCGAAGGCGCGGAAGACGAGCTGGCCGCCGGCTTCAAAACCTCCGGTGAGCGTCGCTTCGTCGGTGATCGTCGAGCCGACGGTGACCCCGGAGGTCGCGGACCCTGCAAGCGAGGGTGAAGCCTTATCGACGGTCGAAACCGCTGAGCAGATGGACTCGGCTGGATCGTTGTCCACGTCACCCGGGTAATGGGCGCTCCAGAAATAGCTCCCGGCGACGGGCGGGGTGAAGTTTCCGGAGGAATATTCCCCGTCGCCGTCCACTGACGCCGACGCCGGAGCCGGCGTCAAGTCAGGCCCGGAGCAGTCCGGGTCGCCCGGGTCGCCCGGTCCGAACACTTCGAAGGAGATCTCCCCGGAGGCATCGGTGCTTTCGGAGAGTTGAGCGGTTGCATGAATCGCCTGCCCGACGATCGCGTCGGTGGCCGTAACGCCCAGCGTCGGCGTGGCGGCTGAGGAGGTGGCTGCGAGCACCAACCCCAGGCACGTCGCGATGCCGGCGCCTGCCGACCCTCCAAGCGCGGTCCGGTGAAAAATTCTCATCCTTATCAGAGCGCCCTGTTGAAGCTCCCGGCGCGCCCGCGTTCCCTGAAAACCAAGCTTTTTCTCGCTCTTAGCGACTTTTTCGTCGCAGTTTCCGACACCGATCTACAATATGCGTCCACCTTTTGAACTATGACGGAACGAGTCGGCAAATGAGGCTGCGCCTGCATCGCTCTATTGGGCTTGCGATAGTCGTTGCAGCGATGACCCTGGTGGCCGCGTCGCCCGCGGGGGCGGTGACGACCGGAGAAGAATCCGGCGGCGCTCCACCGCCGGGAGAAACCGCGACCGAATCTCCTAGCGCCCCGGCGGAACCCGCCGCCTCCTCACCGGGTTCGACGGGCTGGACCCCGGTGGGTCCTGGCACGGGAACTTCCAGCGACGGGACTTCCTCAATCCGGCGTGGAAGTTCGCTCGGAAGCGGCGCCGGCAGCAACGGCAACGACAGCGGCGATTCGGAACAGGTCACGTCGACCGGCGAAGAACCCTCCTACACCGCCGGTTCAGCTGGCTACGACGAACTGGAATCGTCGGCGCCGCCGACCTTCGAGGATGCCGCGAGCCCGCGTCAAGCGGAGAGCGCCACCCGGCCGGTGGCGCCGCCCGCCCCGATCGCCAAGGCCGCCAACGTGGACGTCGGCACCGCCGCCGCGGTGGCTCTGCCCAAAGCGCCTCAGGGCGGCAACGAGAGATCGGCGTCTCCGCCGCCCGCTGCTGTGCCCGCGAACTCCAGCGAGCGGGGGGGCTCGGACTCCAATGCCCTGCTGGTGCTGGCCGCGATTGTGCTTGCCCTCGGCCTTGCCTATTCAGGCTGGCGAGTTGGCCTCGACCTCTGGGACCGCCGCACCCAACGACAGCACCTCGAAGCTCGCCGTACCCGGGAGGCCGATTGGGAGGCGTTCCTCCACCGGATCGAGCGCACGCAGGCACTTGGGGCCCCGAAACCACGCGGCGAGCGGCTGAACCGGGTCTCAAGCTCGAGCGGCAAGCGGCTGCGCCGGACCGAGGTCGGGTCGGACACTGCGCCCCTGGAGGTGCAAACCGCCGAGGTGACCAGCAACGATCCTGCCAGGGAAACGACTGTCAAGGCCGGATAGCAGTAGCACTCCAGTGCGCGTTCCCATGAGCATCTAGACGTCCTGCGCAGCTTTGCGCCCGAAGCGGGTACCTGGGTGGGCATCTCCCCCCTGCCCGACATCCGCGGAGGCCGGTCTTGTTCGAGTGGCTGACGAGTGAGGTCTCGAACAACCCGATCACTTACCTGGTGGTTTTCGGCGCGGCGGCGACCGACGTCTTCTTCCCCCTGGTGCCGTCGGAGACGATCGTGATCGCGGCCGCGGTGATCGCCGCCGACGGCGGGCTGCTGATCGCCGGGATCGTGCCCGCGGCAGCGCTCGGTGCCTTCCTTGCCGACAACCTCGCCTACTGGCTCGGGCGCAAGGTCGGACAACCGGTCGCCAATCGCCTGTTCCGGGGGGAGAAGGCGCGGGCGCGATTCGAGTGGGCGAAAACGGCGATCCACAGACGCGGGGTCGCCCTGATCGCCATCGGCCGGTTCATACCCGCGGGTCGCACCGCGACCACGATCGCCGCCGGCACGCTGAAGATGCCCTACCGCCGCTTCCTCCTCGCCGATGCGGTAGCCGCGGTGCTGTGGGCCTTCTACATCTCGATGCTCGGCTACCTGGGGGGCGCCACCTTTGAAGACAACATCTGGCTGCCGCTGCTGATCGCGCTCGGCGTCGCCGGCCTCGTCACGCTCTCAGTCGAAGCATGGCGCCGCTTGCAGCGCCGTCGAGGCAAAGACATCTTCGGCGACAGGATCGCGCCCTAGCGGTCCTGATAAAACAAGAGGCCACGATGCAGAGCTGGGACCTGAAGACCGTGGAGGCGGAGCCGCACGAACCGCAGATCCTCGCCTCGGCCGAGGACGCACGCACGATCGTGCTGCACCTCCCGGCGGGGGAGGAACTGCAGGAGCACGAGGTGCACGAGCGGGCGCGGCTGCTCGTCATCGAGGGTGACATCGACGTCACCACCCCCGACGGGGAGAGCGTGCCGGCGAGCGCCGGCCATCTCTTCGAGTTCGACCCCGGCGAGCGCCACACGGTCGTCGCGAAGTCGGCTGCCCGTCTGCTGCTGATTCTCACTCCGTGGCCCGGCGACGGCCACCCCGGTGCGATGACGCTCGAGCAGAAGACCGAAGCGCGCCAGCGCGCCGCCGAGCGCCCTCAGTCCTAACCTGCCTCGACTGGCCCCTACCGAGCCCCGACGGCGGGCGGGGTCACGCCGATCTCCGCGGCGAGCCAGTCGGTGGCGGGGTCGCGGATGAAGCGCCAGTGCGATTCGTCACGGGAGACCTCTTTGCTGCCGCCGACCAGCTCGCCGCTGGTTGCGTCGGCCAGCCAGTGGCGGACCGAGGACTCGATCCTGGCGACGCATTCGTCGTCCTTTTTCCCGCCGCCGCTGACGACGCGGACCTTCCGGAGGCGGGGCCGTTCGTGGTGGATCACCCGGCCGTCGGCGGCTATTTCCGCCAGCTGGCGACGCAACCGTTCGCCGAGCTCGTAGGTGACGAAAGGGGCGAACTGGGCGGGATCTTCCTTCTCCCAGCCCCGCTGCACCGAGAGGAAGCAGGTCCCCAGCCGGAGGTTGCGCATGCGCCGGCTGATCGGTCCAACCCGGAAGATCAGGTAGAGGATCCCGGACGCGATCGCGATGGCGAGCGAAGCGAGCAGCGCCTCCTGCCAGAAGGGCAGTTCCGGATCGCACTCGGAGCAGTAGACGCGGGTCACTCCGACCACCTGGATGAGGCTGGAGGAGGCGACGGCAAGGGGATCGAACACGGCGGTGGAGGCTACCGCCTGGGCCTGAATCATCGGATGTCTGTTGACCCCGTCTGGTAGCGTCCCGCGCCCCTCCCGGCGCCCGCCGGCTGTAAAGAAACGTGCCCGGTCCCCCCGCGGTCCGGGCGGCTAGGAGAAGCACGCATGAAGTCAAGCCGGATCGCCGCGCTGATCGCAGCGGCGTCTCTTGCTCTCGTCCTTGGACTCGCCGCCTGCGGCGGCTCCGACGACAGCTCGTCGGAGACCTCGTCCACGCCCACGACCGCCGAGACCCCGGACTCGTCGAACAGCCAGGGTGGCGCGCTGACGCCCCCCGGCACGCAGCTCAAAGTCGGCGAAGAAGCGACCCTGGCCTGGGTCCCGTTCAGCGAAGAAAGCGCCACTGAACCGGAGGAGGGAATCGACGTCGAAGTCACGGTCGAGGCAATCGAAAAAGGCTCGATCGACGACTTCGCCAACATCGAACTGGAACCCGAAGAAGAGGAATCGACCCCCTATTACGTGAAGTTCAAGGTCGAGGCGCTTTCCGGCACCGAACCGCCGCCGGATGAAGAACCGTACATCGCCTTCGACGCCATCGACGACCGCGGGCAGGAACAGTCCAACGTCACCTTCATCGGCGACTTCGAGCGCTGCGAAAACACCGACATGCCGCGGCCGTTCACCAGTGGCGAGAGCTTCGAAGGGTGCCTCGCCTACCTGGTCCCGGGCGGCGGCTCGATCGAAAAGGTCGAGTGGGGCACCGGGCCGACCGACGGATCGGACCTCACCCCCTACTACGACGAACCGGTCGTCTGGGAAGGCTGACCGCCACGCGCCGCTAGGGTCTCGACATGGACCCTGGCGGCGCCTTCGCTGCACATGAGGTCGAGCTGCACGGCCACCGGGCGGTCTACCGGGTGGCCGGCAGCGGCCCGACCGTCGTCCTGGTCCACGGGATGGTCAACTCCTCCCGACACTGGGAGGCAGTTGCGACCCGCCTCGCCGACAGCCACCGGGTGATCGCGCCGGACCTGATCGGCCACGGCGACTCCGCCACGCCCCGGGGCGACTACTCGCTCGGCGCCCACGCGGCGAGCATCCGCGACCTGCTCACGGCGATCGGGGTCGAGCGGGCGACGCTCGTCGGCCACTCGCTCGGCGGCGGGGTCGCGATGCAGTTCTTCTACCAGTTCCCCCAACGC
This sequence comes from uncultured Actinomycetes bacterium, assembly GCA_963832155.1. Lineage (GTDB taxonomy): Bacteria > Actinomycetota > Thermoleophilia > Solirubrobacterales > 70-9 > VAYN01. The sequence goes on along the minus strand of CAWHTB010000002.1, from coordinate 1,031,061 downwards.
ACCGAGCGCCTTGTACTGATCTCCAGCGGCGGCCTTGGCGACGAGGTCAGCCCGCTCCTGCGCGCCGCCACCCTCCCCGGCTCGGCCGCGCTGCTGCGGCTGGTGGCCCACCCGGGGGCCCTCCGCGCCCTGGTCGCCACCGGCGCCGGCCTTCGCAGCCGCGGCAGCTCGACCGGCGTCTACCTGCAGGCGGTGGCGCGAGCGCTGGCGCCGCTGCAGGCGCCCGGCTCGCGGCGAGCCTTCCTGGAGACCCTGCGCTCGGTGATCGATGCCCGTGGCCAGCGGGTCAGCGCCCGGGACCGCCTCTACCTGCTCGGCGACATGCCGACCCTGATCGTGTGGGGCGAGCGCGACCGGACGATCCCGCTCGCCCACGGGCTGCAGGCACAGCAGGCGATCCCAAACTGCCGCTTTGAGGTGCTCCCGCGCGCCGCCCACTTCCCCAACCTCGAAGACCCGGACGGGCTCGGCGGCGTGCTGCAGGACTTCCTCGCCACCACCTCCCCGGCCCGGATCGACGACTCGCAGTGGGGGGCGGTGATCGACAGGCGAGGGCGACGGCTTCGGCCCGCAGCCTGAGCGGCTATTCGACCGCCGCGATCGCCGCCTCGACTTCGGCCAGCGTGGGGCCCTCCTGGAGGGTCTCGGTCCCGTTCGGGCCATTGACGATCATCCCCTGCCCGGTGCGGATGCCGAGGCCGCGGCCGAGCTCCTCGTCGGCTTCGAGCCGTTTGGCGATCACACCGTCGGGGCCATCGTTCCGTTCGAGGTCGGCCTTCCATTCTGCGCCGTCCAGCTCCTCCACGCCGGTAGCAATCGAAGCGAGGAAGTCCTGGTCGACGCCAAACCGCTCGGCTTCCTCCTGGTTGCGGAAGAAGAGATAGATGTACTGCCAGGCGTAGTTCTGGTCCGCCGCCGCCTCGGCGCCGAAGAATCCCTCCTGCTGCACGCGCTGGCTGTTCGAGTAGTGGTAGTAGAGGAGCTTCGCGTCACCGGGGCGCGCGTAGCGCTCGGCCAGCGCCGGAATCGTGCTGAGAAAGTCGTCGCGGCAGCCGGAGCACTGGAGATCGTTGAAGACCTGAATCGAGACCGGGGCATCGGCGGAGCCGAGTCGGTCGCCTTCCTGCGGCACGCCGCCGAACAGTTCCTGGGCGTCGGAGATGCCGGCCACGCGGACGACCTGGCGGCCGGCCTCCTGGGTCGCGACCTCCACCAGGGTGTAGCCGAGCACGATCAGCCCGAGGGCGAGGATCCCCGCCACCCAGACCCGCCCGCGCCTGGGCATCGCTTTCACCGCCGCTTCGCTCATCGACGCTCATTATCCCGACTGGCCACCTGGGGACGCCGCAACGTGCGGCCACGGAGATTGACAACGCCGCCTACCGGGAACGAGTATTGGGTACCCCACTTTTCCACAACACGGGAGGTCCTCCATGGCCCATCACCTGACGCCGAGCGAGCTTGCCGACCAGCTCCATATGAAGCGGCAGGAGGTGATCGGAAAGTGCATCCAGATGGGGGTCCCGATCTACCACGGCCGCATCGACCGGACCCTGTTCGAGATCTCGCTGCGCAACGCCGGGGCCCATCCGTCGACTTCTCCTAGCTATCGGGGGCAAAGCTGAACTAAACTGCCGCAGATGCCGGGGAGGGGAACCAAATCCCAGACGCTCGCTGATCTGCTGCCGCGTTCCGCCGAGATGTACGGGGACAACACGGCGGTCCGCTACAAGGACGGCGAGAAGTGGGTCGACCGTAGCTTCACCGAGGTCGTCGGGATCGTCCGGCCGCTGGCGCTCGGGCTAGCCGAGCTGGGAGTCCAGAAAGGCGATCGCGTCTCGATCCTCGGCAACACGCGCCCCGAGTGGACGTACTTCGATTACGCCGCGCTCTCGATCGGTGCCACCGTGGTCCCGATCTACCAGACCAACTCGCCTGACGAGTGCCGCTACGTGCTGGAGAACTCCGACTCCAAGATCGTCGTCGTCGAGGACGAGGAACAACTGGCCAAGGTCCGTGAGGTGCGGGACCAGCTGCCGCAGCTGGAGCAGATCGTGCTGATGGACGGCAGCGCCGAGGACGCGATCTCGATGGCGGACCTGAGCGCCAAAGGCGAGGCTGTGGACGCCTCCCGTTGGCAGGCCCTCTACTCGGCGGTGACGCCGGCCGACATCTGCACCTTCATCTACACCTCCGGCACCACCGGGCCGCCGAAGGGCTGCGTCATCAGCCACGGCAACTACCGGGCGATGCTCGACATGGTCAACGAGACCAGCGTGATCGAAGAGGGGGACGTCACCTACCTGTACCTCCCACTCGCCCACTCCTTCGCCCTGCTGATCCAGCTCGGCAGCTTCGACCTCGGCACGACGATCGCCTACTGGGAGCGCGACCCACTGAAGATCATGGTCAACCTGGCCGAACTGAAACCGTCCTACTTCCCGTCCGTGCCGCGGATCTTCGAGAAGATCTACACCGCCGCGACTAGCGCAATCGAAAAAGAGGGTGGGCTGAAAAAGCGGATCTTCGATTGGGCGATCGACGTCGGCGCCAAGGTGCGCCAGATGGAGCGCGAAGGACGGCAGCCCGGGCCGCTGCTGAAGCGCAAATACGCGTTTGCCGACAAGCAGGTGCTCTCGAAAATCCGCAACCTCTTCGGCGGCAACATCCGCCTCGCCGTTTCCGGCGCGGCGCCGATCAACCCGGACATCCTCCGCTTCTTCGACGCCGCCGGGGTGCTGGTGCTCGAGGGCTGGGGAATGACCGAGACCTCGACCGCGGCGACGATCTCCCAGCCCGATGACTTCAAGGTCGGCACGATCGGCAAACCGTTCCACGGCTGCGAGGTCCGGATCGCCGATGACGGCGAGATCCTGGTCAAGGGGCCGAACGTCTTCCAGGGCTACCACAAGAACGAGGAGGCGACTCGGGAGACGATCGTCGACGGCTGGCTGCACACCGGCGACATCGGCGAGATCGACTCCGAGGGCTTCATCAAGATCACCGGCCGCAAAAAGGACATCATCATCACCGCCGGAGGCAAGAACATCACCCCGGCCAACCTCGAGGCCGAGATCAAGCAGCAGCCGCTGGTCTCCCAGTGCGTGGTCGTCGGCGACCGCCGGCCCTACCTGGTCGCCCTGGTCACCCTCGACCCCGAAGAGGCGGCCGGCTACGCGAAAGAGAACGGCCTCTCAGAAGACCCGGCCGAGCTGGCCCGCAACGCCGACATCCGCGCCGCGATCGAGGCCCACGTCGAGAAGATCAACGAGAAATTCGCCCGCGTCGAGCAGGTGAAGAAGATCGCCATCCTCCCCCACGACCTCTCACAAGAGTCCGGCGAGCTGACGCCGACGCTGAAGGTCAAGCGCGCCGTGGTCACGGCCAAGCACGAGGACGAGATCGACAAGCTTTACGCGGCTTAAGGTTCTTCCAATGAGGGTGGGGCCAGACGCCTAGCGCACACCATCACCCAATTCGGTCGTCCCGAAGCGCCTGTACCAGATCACCCGGGCTATCGGGCGGTTGAAAGTCGAGTTGAAGGCTGATGAATGCGACCGGGTCGCGCTGCCTCAGCCAGGCAAGCACCCACTGCCCAATCTGACCGCTCTCCACCGGCTCCACTCTCGCACGCACCCTCTGTCCAACCTCAGCCGCAAAGTTCTCGATGTCGCTGTCGGAGATTGCATCTCGGCTGGCCGTGGCCCGCTTGATTCTTGCGATCAGCTTGTCCCGCGAAAATTGCTCAGACTGCCTCAATGCGCGGCTCCACACCAGACCATGCTGAATTTCCCCAGCCAACCTTCTCAGTGCATTGAGGTCTGCGTCCGGAGCGGTCGCGAGGGCTTGCAAGTACGCGAAGGGATCCAGCGGTCTCAGGCCGTCGGCTACCCAGCTTCGAATCGCTTCGGTCGAGATCGGCCCATCGGCTTTTGCAGCCCGGCGCTCGATGGTATCTACGAGCTGCACTATGGCGTCCTCCTTGACCCGGCGATGAACAATAAGCCTCAGGGAGGTGAGGAGTTTCCGGCGATCGAACGGTTCAAACCGCTGTTCGTCTGTTCGCACGACCAAACCATTCCGCGGCAAACGCTTCTTGACCAGGCCAACAGCGGTGTACTCCTCATCTGCCAGACTGGGGGTCCGTTCCCGATACAGCGCTCGAGCATGGGTTCTCCAGCCCAACTCTTCCAGTGACAGCTGGGCGAGATTCCCAGGCGTCACACAACCTCGGTGCCTCTCGACGACCCTTCGCACCTGTGCGGCAACTTCACGAATTTTGCGGTCCTCTAGGTCAGCGCCTGCAGTTGAACGCTGCAGGCTCCGGAACAGCCGGTCCTCGTCAAAGGCCTCAGTTTTCCCATCGCCAGTACGGACCGTGGCGGCCTTGGGCCGCTCGATAGTCGTGAAACGGTGCCCACAGATCGTGCATTGACGGCGCCGCCGAACCCCCAGATTCCGCTCGTTTGAGCGCTCGGGCCGAGTCTCTCGGACTTCGGTTCGACTCTGCTTGCCATCGTCAACAAAGCAGCGTGGACAATGCATTCTTCCTGGACCCTATATCTGGGGTTCTACTCTGCCAACGCCTACCAGTACGCCGTATATAGTGTCTTCAAAGACGTTTTCCCGTCGACGACGCTACGCCTAGTTGACGAGCCGTATGGGCTGTGGTTACGTCCTGGGACCGCAAGGGTTCGCCGTTCAGCCGACCGGGGGATTGCAATGTGGTCCTTCCCTGCAGCTAGAACTGAACCACTCGGGGCCTAATCGCCGCTAGGGGAGCAGAGAATGGAAGTCGCGCTCGCAATTCAAGCTCTAATCATCTTGGCATTGCTCCAGAAGTTCGTCTTCAGCAAGTAGCCCATGCGTGTGAGCTCAGGAAGCCTCGCCAGACTGCCGCAGCAATACCGAGGTCGTCTGCTCTAGAACCCGTCGCCAGGCGGAGATTTGCTCGGGCTCCTCTTCGGCGGCCCGCTCGACTACGCGGCGGACGCGGCGCTCGGAGATCTCGAGGCCGTGGCGGCCGGCGATCTCCTGGTAGCGGTCGTAGTCCTTGGCCAGGGTGGCGGTGACCGATTCGAAGCCGTGGCGGGCGATTTTCAGCCGCTGCGAGTAGTCCATGATCGGCGTGCCGAACATCAGCTCGTCGGTGGGCTCGGGCTCGACCAGGATGATGTCGACGCCGGGGTAGCGTTCCTGCCAGTGCTGGACCGCCTGGTGCAGGCGCTGGTGGGCGATCAGGCGGAAGGTCTGGTTGGCGATCGCCGGCAGGCCCATGTCGGATACCCTGCGCACGCGCCGGCCGAAGACGGTGGGAATTGTCTTCTCGAAGTCGTTGACGTAGGGCACCAGCGGGTTGACGACGACGATGAACTTGGCGCCCTTTTCGACGGCGACGTCAACGTTGGTGGTCGACCGGATGCCGCCGTCGACCATCTGCCGGCCCTTTAGCTCGACCGGCTTGTAGACGATCGGCAGGCAGGTCGAGCACTCGATCGCCTTCGAGATCGGCACGTCGTCCCACTTCTCCTCGCCGAAGACGATCCGCTCGCAGGTGTCGAGGTCGGTGGCGGTGAGGTAGAGCTCGCGGTCGAGCAGGCGGAAGTCGTTGACCCGGTTGCCCTCGGAGAGCACCCCCTCGACGTAGTCACCGAGGCCGGCGCCCGAGTAGAGGCCGGTGGGGAGCGCCTCGGCGAGACCGACGCCGATGTCGATCGCCGAGAGCTCGCCGATCCGCGCCAGCGAACGGACCAGCTCCGCCGTCCGCAGCGGCAGCGCCGCCGCCTTGGAGAGAAAGCCGAGGTAGTTGGGTTTGAGGACCTTGCTCAGATCGAGGTCTTCGAGCTCGGATGGGACCCGCGAGTTGAGCACCTGCATCATCTCGTCGGGGGTGACGCCGTTGGCGAGCATCCCGGCGACGAAGGAGCCGGCGCTGGTGCCGACGTAGACGTCGAAGTTGTTGACGGTGCTGTTGACGGCGAGCAGGTCGAGGGCGCGCAGGGCGCCGATCTCATAGACCCCGCCGGTGAAGCCGCCGCCGCCGAGTACCAGAGCCGTTTTCGAAGGCTTTTTGCGGCTGCGCGCTTTGCGGCGCGGTTTCGACTCGATATCGACGACTTTGCCCATAGGAAGACGCCAATTATCACAGGCACGGCAGCCGGAGGACCCGCTACCTTGGCCGCTTCCTGTGTTCCTACGGACGATGAGACGAGGGATCGTCCTCATGGTCGCCTGCGCGGCCCTACTTCTGCTCGCTGCCGGGACTGCCAGGGGAAGCGCCGCCTGCGACCGGATGCGGGGGTGGCTGGCTCAGGGCGGATCGGCGAGCGGACTGATCGTGATTGAGGCCGAAAGCGGGCAGGTGGTCTGCGGCAGCGCCCCGGGGACCCAGCGGCCGCTGGCCTCGAACATGAAGCTCTTCACCACCGCCACCGCTCTATCGAAGCTCGGACCGAAAACGCGCATCGCGACCGAGCTGATGGGGGACGGCCGCCTCGACCCCTCCGGCACCTTCCACGGCAGCCTCTACCTCAAGGGCGGAGGCGACCCGGCGCTCGGCACCCCAGCCTTCTACAACGGCTACCTCGCCGGCCTCGGCACCAACCTCTTCTCGCTCAAGGCACAGCTCCGCGCCGCCGGGATCGAGACGATCACCGGCCGGCTCTACGCCGACGCGACGATCTTTGACCGACGCCGCGGCGTCGCCGACTCCGGCTACGCGACCAGCCCCTACATCGGGCCGCTCTCGGGCCTCGCCTTCAACTCCGGCTTCAAGGGCTCGACCAGCTCCAGCGGCTTCTCCTCGGACCCGGCGAAGCTGGCTGCCACGAAGCTGGCCGGTTCGCTGCGCGCCGCCGGCGTCACGGTCCCCGCACAGGTCGCCCTGGCGAAGACCCCCGCCAACGCCAAACGGCTCGGCGTGGTCCGCTCCCCCACCATCACCCAGCTCGCCGACCACACCAACGTCTACTCCAACAACTTCTTCGCCGAGACCATGATCAAGCTGATCGGCGCCCGGATCGGCGGTGCCGGGACGACCGCCGCAGGGGCGGCAGCGATCAGCGCTTTCGCCAGCTCTCAAGGCTCCGGCGTCCGCGCGGTCGACGGTTCCGGCCTGACTCGCACCAACCTCGCCTCCCCGAGGCAGGTTGCCGACCTACTTCTGGCGATGCGAAACGACCCGGCCGGCGAAGATTTCGTCGAGGACCTCGCCATCGCCGGCCAGGAGGGAACGGTCGACGACCGCATGCACGGAACCGCTGCCTACGGCCGCTGCCGGACCAAGACCGGGACCCTGACCGGCGTCAGCGCCCTCTCCGGCTACTGCTTCAACCCCGGCGGCCGGGTGATGGTCTTCTCGATCCTGATGAGCGGCGTCACCGACCTCGGCCTCGCCCACCTCAACCAGGACCGAATCGCCGCAGCCGTCGCCTCCTACTGAAGGGGCGATCGTCGAGGCACACCGGGCCAGGCGATTGCCCAACCCGGTGTGAGCGGCTGCTTTTGGACTACTGGCTACCGCCTCGATGGCCCTACTTCGCCTATGTGGCTGTTGTCATGGAGATCGGGCTACCGCCCCCAGCCATCGTCGGTGTAAGAACAGAGGAGAATTCCGCCGCGTTAGGACCGAATTTCAGTGTCTGCATTTTGACTTTCGGCGTGAAGACCAGTGTCGCGCCGCTCTCTTTGTTTTCCTGCGCCGATTCTGTCGTCGGCCCGTTTGTCGCGATCATCCTGCCTTTGACTGGGAATTCTTTCCCGTTCAGGGAGCATGCTTCTGCTCCTTTGTTTTTGAATTTGATAGTCGCGAAGGTTTCTTCTAACCCATGGCCGACGAACTCCAAGCCCATCGCGTTTTTTTCACCAAAAGGCCCTTCCATTCCTCCGACACCGTGGACCGTGGCTCCGGCTACGATCGGTTCGGCCACGATGCATTTGACCAATTCTTTGACGTTGCAAGTGCTGAATTCGGTTTGGATTGTGCCTTTTAATGTGTGCTGGCCTGCAATCGGTTCGGTGTTTTCAACCAATGAGGTTTTCACGTTGTTTTTGACGGTCGTGCATTCGATCGTCACTTTCGCCAAGCTGATCGTGCCTTTGAGCACCGCTGGCTCTGATTTTTTTGTTGATTCTGTGACCGCGCTGTTAGTCATGTCGATTTCTGTCGGCGTGTTCAGCGCGATCAGATCGTGGCCGTACTCTCCGTTACCAGGAGCGACTGTATCGGCAGGATTACAGTGCACTCCTGAGAAATCTTGAACACCGCCTTCTTTAACGCATGTGAACGCTGTTGTGTTGTTCGATTTGGTTACTACCAGCGCCGAAGCGCTCTGCGCCGCAAACGCGCAGACCAAAAGCGCGCTGAGCAGCGAGAGGCCGATAGCGGCTCTACGTCCGATCATCTGATTCTCTCCTTGGGGTTGTGTAAGCGGCGTTCAGCCGCCAAGGCGATGGTCGAACAAACCCGTGTGTCGGTCAATTAATTAGCCGGGATGTTTTCTATCTCTTGACCGAGGGATAGAAAAGCCCCCGCCGCTGACGCGACGGGGGCTTTGCACTAGAACTGAACAGCTGGAACTGCGCTGCGGCTATTCGCTGGCTTTGACCGCAGCCGCGTTACCGGACTGCAGTTTGCCTTCGAGGATCGCCGAGTTTTTCCCGGACGCCGAGGGCGTGCCGAGGATCGAGTCGACCAGCGGATCGACGAGGAAGGAGAAGATCCCTCCGCATCCGCTGACGCCCGGTGCTGCGAACGTGTTGTTCACGAGCTTTCCACCGCTGATCGTGACCAGGGTGAATGATTCGTTGAAGGTGATTTCACCGACGACGCCTTCAAGGGAGCCGCTTTTACCGGTGGTGAAATCGATCTGGATCGGTTTGGAGTTGGAGCCGAGGTAGCAGTTGCTGCCAAGGATCGCGTTGTCGAGCTTGACCTTGCTCGGCAGGCCCAGAGCGGTGCCTTCCTGGTTGACCAGGTTCTGGGTGCTCAGCTGGATCGAGCTCGCCGGTGCGGCGAGTTCGACCGTCGCGGTGACCCCGGTGAACCCTTTGTTGATCTGGCCGTTGAACCAGTCCTGGATGAATTGCGGCCACCATTTCGGTGCCACGATCCCGGTCAGACCGCCTGGGACCGGCTGCGGGGTTTTCGAGAGGGTGACGCCGTTCGCCGCTCCGACGAAGGTCACGGTCCCCCCTTCGTTTTCAAAGGCCCCGCCCTGCAGGGTCACTGGGTTGACCAGCGGCACGCTCTTTTTGCCGACGGTGAAGTTGCCTTTGCTGGTCAGGGCGTAGACGCATTCGGTGACTTTGGGGTTGCCCAGCGGGCACTCGCCGAAGTTGGCGAATTCGCCTTTCGGGTTGAAGGTTGAGGCTGACGCCGAGGACGCGAACAAAAGTACGCCCAGCATCGCGGTGATGCCTCCCACTACGAGCATCCGTGCAGGATGCCTGTGCTTCAAGAACCTCATGGTGGTCCTTTCATCTCGTTTTTAACTGGTTGATCCGAGGAAGAAGTCTGGCCCTACTTCTTGCAGCTGGTGGCTATCCGCTTGTTCGTTTCCTCGGTCTTCTGGTTGTGGGCGACCATCTTCACGGTGGCGAGGTTCGGCACCTTGCAGAGGTTTGCCGAGTTGACGAAGACGCCTTTTTTGCCGCCCTTGAAGGAGAAGATCGCCTTGGTGATCGGGGCGTCTGGCAAGTTGTTGAAGCGCGTCCTGACCCTTGAGGATTCCGATCCTTTGCGGGTCACCGCGTCGACGAAGCCGACCGCGACCACGTCGACTCTGCCGTGCAGGTCGACGACGACGTCGGGCAGGTCTCTTTCGCCGCCGTTGGCGCGGAAGTAGACCTTGCCTTCGAGCGGGTTCTCAAGCAGCGGCGTGAAGACCCTGGCGGTGCCGAGCACCGAGGCGGGCGGGCAATTGCCGGCGGCGAACTGGGGCCTGGTGCAGGGATTGGCGATGTGGTTTTGGTCGATGAAGGTGGTGGGTGGGAGGATCACCACGGTCCTTTTGTTGTTGGCCTGCCCGGAGGGCTGGGTGAGCACCGCCTTGAAGGCCGGGTGGCCGCTGCGGCGGACCGCGCCTTTCATCGAGAGCGCCAGCTTGGGGGTGTAGTCGAGGGCCCCGCAGCCGCCGACCTGGAAGCGGTTGGTCAGCGGGGCGATGGCGCCGGTGGTGGAGATCGCTTCCGCGGTGACTTGCTTTGCTTCGCAGGAGGTCGGGTTCAAGACGTAGCCTTGGCGGTCGATCCTGACGTTGATCTGGCGGATGTCGAGCGGGATCCCCTGCAGGATCGTCGGCAGCGGGTCGCTTTTCACCGTGCCCTGGCCGGTTTCGGGGTTGACGTAGAGGGCAGCGCGGGCGACCACGGTGCCGACGTCGAAGGGCCCGGTCACCCCGGGGGTGATGATCGCGAGGCTGAAGGGGGCGCCTTTGTAGGGGCCTGAGAGGTAGACGTTTCCTTGGACGAAGATCGGGTTGCCTGAGCCGGCGCCGACGTTGACGGTGCCGAGCTGGGAGGCGGGCGGGCAGGAGGGGCTTGCCTTCTCAAGGGCGCCCTGGCCGGGGTTGCCCCTGGCGGCGGCGGAGGCGATCTGGGCCTCAGAGCATTCCGCCACCCCTCTGAAGTTGGCGGTCACCCCGGGGGGCAGGGTGGTGTTCAGGGCGGCGAAGCGCTGGGAGCCGTTTTGGCGGGTGAGCTTCAGCACGAAGGGGGAGTAGGCGCCCCCGATGGGCGTCACCGTCCCCGCTTCAAAGCCCGGGGAGTGCGGCATCTGGGATTCGGTGCCCGCGCAGGCGCCGGCGGGGCTTGCGCCGATCGCGAAGGAATCGGCGAGGAAGGCCTTGGGCCCTTCGGGGAAGGTCCAGGGGGTCAGCTCCGCGGTGGTGGTGTAGGTGTTGCAGGTGGGTGGGGTGGTGAGCGGTGAGCGGGGGCCGCCGGAGAACTCGAAGTCGAAGTCTTCGAAGGGCAGCTGGGGGTTGTTCTCAAAGACCGTCCGCAGCTGCCCGGTGAGCGGGTTCGGTTCGACCTTGCCGGCGAGCTTGACCACGATCCCGGTTTGGGGGTCGTTGACGGCGACGTAGAGGGCGATCAGCGAGCCGAAGGGGTTCTCGCCCTGCCTTGCCAGGTAGACGTCGCCCGCGATCGGGTGATCGACCAGGGGCGAGCCGACTTTCACCGTACCCACCTTGGAGGCATCGGGGCACTTCGCCGGTTCGCTTTGCGCCGGCTCGCCGGAGCCCGGCAGGTTGATCCCTTCAGGGCCGGTCAGTGGGCAGCCGACAAGGCCATCGGCGGCCGAGGGATTGATCGCGAGGCCCTGTGGCAGCGTCACCACGGTGTCCTTCAGGTGCACGGTGGCCGGCAGTTCGGGCGGGACCGGTTCGTTGCTTTGCGGGATGTTGAGGTTGACGTGAACGCCGGTGGGGGAGTCGGAGACCGTGGTTTCCGGTCGCAGGGTGATCGAGGGGTCAAACGGCGGCTCATCGCATTCGGTGAGCCCGCGTGGAGTCCCGCCGGGGCCAAGCGACTGCACGCTCGCTGATTGGAAGGCTTCCGGTTCCTGCACCGACTTCACGCTGAGGCTCCAAGTCAGCGGCCCCCCGCAGGAGGTCGGCAGGCTGAGGAAGGGGACTTTGGCGGAATCGCTCGAGCAGCCCCGCACGATTTCGTTGTTGACGATGCAGACCCGTTCCGCGTCGTGGGCGGGCAGCGCCGGCACCCCCCAGATCTCCGCCACCACCGACTGCACCGCCACGCTGGTCGGGATCGTGATGTCGGAGATCCTCGCCCCGTAGTCGCCGCTGCGCAGCGAGGCTTCGTTGAACACGTTGTTGCTCGCGATGCTGAACCCGAAGCTCGCCGGCACTCCGAACGGCGGCGTCAGGTTGTAGATCGGGCTGACCGCGGTGTCTTCCAGTCCGGCTATGCGGACCCGCGCCACTCCGACCTGCGTGTTCCCTGGGCAGTTCGTCGAGACCCCCTCGAAGTCGGCCCCCGAGCACTGCGGCACCGCCAGCGGGTTGCCGACCATCCCCGGCGGCAGGTCGATGATCAGCTCGCGAAGCGTCCCTTCCGGGATTTCTTCGGAGTCCTGGTTCATCTCGAAGGCGAGCTTGAATTCGTAGGGGTGGACGCCTGCTCGCAGCTCGGGCGTTTTTCCGTCTTCCTTGAACGCCCCCGCACTCCAGCTTTTGATCCCGAAGTCGGCTTGGGCCGGGGCGGCGAGGGCCAGGAGCGCGGTGAGCGCCGCGGCAAAAGCGAGGCTGCGCTTGACGGCCCTCATCGCGACCCTCCTCGGTTGCCGCCGCCTCGCTTCTTTTTCTTGTGCTTCTTCTTCACGCACTTGCCCTGCTTCTTCACGAAGCCCGGCTTGCAGCGCTTGGGCGGAGGGTTGCTGGGGCCAGCGAAGCCGGCACTGCCGGCGCTGGGCTGCGCCGGCGGGCTCGTAACCGGTCCTTTGCATGCTTCCCCTCCGCAAGGAGAGACTTCTGGTTCTTCAAAGCCCCCTCCCGCCCGGGCGTCATAGAGGTCGAGCTGCTGGTTTTTGTCGCGCAGCGGCAGTAGTCGCTCGCGGGTGATGAAGAAGGCATCGTCCCCGCTCTCTGAGGAGTCCATGAACATCGAGTCGTTCGAGCTTTGCCCGCTTGAGATCAGATAGACGCAGCCCCCCGCTCGGTTGCAGCTTCCCACCCCGTCTGGCTCCCACTCATAGACGTCCTGGACGTTGCCGTTGCTGTCGCGGGGGGAGAGCGCGTCCTGGCTTTCGAAGAACAGACGTCCATCGCCATTGCGGCTCAGGTTGCCCGGTTGGTGGAAGGGGGCGCGCGGCCTGATCAACGTCAGGTTGGATTCCCCCAACGGGGGCTCGCCGGTCGGGTTGCAGGAGGCGCAGGCGAGGTTCCCTGAGTCCGTCGAGTACACGAAGACCTCCCTGCAGGCCGGCGTTTCGCTGCTGCCGCAGTTGCCTGCGCCACCAAGCCTATTGTCGTAGCCGGTCAGCGCAGCCAGCGACACGAACGCCAGCCAGCCGCCGTCGGCGGTGATCTGAGCGGTGCGTTGCGAGGGTGAGGCGGCCCACGCCCCGTACCTAGAAGGACTGATCCCGTTGTCGCCGGGGAGGAGGATGCCGATGAAAGTCAGCTCTCCTTCGTCCCAACCGTAGAGGTTGAGCTCACCAGTTTCGGCGTGTTCTTCGTTCTCGTTCTCGTCGCTTTCTTCGGTCAGCTCCGCGGTGTCGACGAAGTAGATCCGCGAGAGGTCTTCTGAGGCGCCGAGGATCCCTTCGAAGCCGCCTTCGCCTTCGGTCAGGTCGACGCTTTCCACGTAGGCCGTGCCTGCACCGTTCAGCTCATAGAGCTTGCCGTCGGAGAGCAGCACCGCCGAGCCGTCGGGGGAGGCAGTCTGGAAGCAGGCCCGTTCCTCTCGCGGCACGCTTTCTTTGCAGCTCGCGGGACCGGGGATCTCAAGCGTTTCTTTGCCTTCGATCCGGGCGTAGACGTGGCCGGTCTCTTCTGCGCTCCAGAAGATCCGGCTGCCGTCGTCTGAGATCGCATGGTCGATGTTGGACTGCTCAGCCTGGGGACTAGTAAATGCCAGTAGGCGCCCCGAGCCGATCGTGGCCCCCGCCGCGGCGCTGGCGTTGCCCGGCAGCACGTTGACCAGCAGAAGCTCGCCGCCCTCCCACTCATAGAGGTTGCAGTCTGCGGCGGGAAGGGAGCATTCTTCGCCTACCCCCACTTCCGGCGCCGCCGGCGCGATCGCGGGGACCGCCTCGGTCAGAACGTCGTTGGCTTCGAAGGATAGGTGCCCGAAGACGGGGGCCAACGCCGTTCCCGCGTTGGCGCCGGCAAAGCCGACCTGGAAGTTGCCCGGATTGCGGTTTGGCGGTTCGATGGTGATCAGCGGCTCAATCGCACCGCCCTCGCGCAGGTAGAGGTTGGGAAAGCCGCCTTCGCCGCCGCGGGTCGGCGCTTGCGGGGAGAGCGGCGGGTCGGCCTGAGCGAGGATGCCGCGTGAGAGGTCGGCTGAGAAAGCTTCATAGATGCCCGTCGTCGTCGGCGAGCTGAGGCTCTGGGTCCCCCATCCGGTCGAGCTGCGCGGGGCGAGGTACTCGTTCGGGCCAGACGCCAGGCCGCCGCTGAAGGGCTGCCCTAGGTAGAGCACCGACTCCCCCCCGGGGCTGCTCTGCATCGGCATGCTTGGGTCGTTGGCCCCCGGCAGGCAATCGCTGCAGCTGCCGCCTATCACCCCCACCGGTTCCGGCGGGATCACCTCGCCCACTTTCTCCGGCGGTGAGACCATCTCGTAGGCACGCCCATCGGGGAGGCCGACCTGTTCGGAGATGGTGAAGAAGAGCGTTTTGCCAGCTTTTGAGCCGTCTTCGTTGGTGCACACCAGCCGATAGCGGTAGGCGGTTTCGACCAGGCCGCTGACTTCCGCGCTCACCGCCACCGGGGTAATGCCGATGAACGGGCCCGGTGGGGTGACGGGCACAGCCGTAGCCTCGTCGAAACCGTTGGCGCTCACTTCCACGTATTCGAAGACGCAGGTGGTCGAGGGGCCAGCGTTGGCGTTGACGACTCCGCGGAGGGTGACGGTGTCGTCGATCACAGAGGCGCTTTCGGTGATCGCTATCGGCAGCTCCACCGCTTTGCCCCAGACTTCGATGTTGGGGTTGCCTTTTCGCGAGACGTAGATCCTGCCGGTGTCTTGGTCGACGGCGACCCCCGCGACTTCTTCTCCACCCGGTGCGATCGGCACCCCCGCAATCGATTCGGTTGGGCCCGAGGCGTCATATTCCTTCACTTCGTTGCCCGCGGCGGCAAAGAGCGTTCCGGTCCCCGGGTCTACGCTCACCGTCGTCGTCGGACCGGGGTGAGCGACGTACTGTTGCGCGCCGGTGGTGCTGTTTAGCTTTGCCACCGCCTCCCCTTCGGTATTCAGGTGGGCGGGGAAGATGACGCCGTCGCTCGGCCCCGCCCCGGCTGCCACGGTACACGCCTCCGCGTAGGCGAAGTTGGCGACGTTGTCGCCGTTGACCGGTGGGTTGGCGGCGGGTTCGTACTTGTGGATAGCGCCGCCGCCGCTAAATTCGCTGACGTAGACGTTGCCGGCGGGGTCAACCGCTACACCGCAGATGAAGCTGCCGAATGGCGTCGCCGCTCCTTCCGCGGCTGGACCCGCCTCATACCCGGTGAGCTGACCTAAGGAGCTGCCATCTTCATCGAAGATTTTGACTACCCCTTCCTCCACCTGAGAAGCGACGTAGATGTTGCCGTCGGTCGCCCCCCCCGAGTTGTCGACCGCCACCTGTCCCGTTTCCGGGAACCTGAAGGACAGTCCTTCGATCACGTTGTCGCCGAGGGCTGAGAAGTCAGAGGGCGTGCCGTCCGCGTGGAATCGACTGAGGGTGCCTTCCCCCGGTTCGCGTTCTCCCGCGTCGATCACCAGCAGGTCTCCGCTCGCCTGGTCGACCGCAAGGCCCTGAGCCTCGGTGAAGGTCGGCTGCGCTGCGCTGCCGAAGTCTTCGAGAAAGGGGTGTTCCAGGGCCGCAGCCGCCAACCCGGGAACTAGCAGTCCCATACCCAGGGCGACCGCGAGAGCACATATCAATTGTCCCGCCGGTCCCGTCGAAACCCGCCCCCGACACCTCATCGCTGATCACGCTCCTCGCTCATCAAGCTCAGTCCGCCAAACCCACTGACGTTCCCTGGCAGATACTGCCGCGTTCTCAGCGCTTTGCCAGTGGAGCACGCCTTTTCAGGATCGTCAAGGGCCGGGATCGCAAAGCCCTAAAATTAGGTATACCTTGAAAAAAACACACCGAGCCAGAGCATTCGACTCCGGCTCGGTGTGACTCACTGCTTCTAGCTACTGACTATCATTCGATAGGCGAACGTAACTTATGTGGTTGTTGTCATCGAGATCGGGTTACCGCCGCTCGCCATCGTCGGTGTGGCGATCGCGGTGAAATCCGCGTCGTTCGGGCCCATTTTCAGTGTTTGCATTTCGACTTCGCCCGTTTTGTCTTGGAACGTAAGTGTCGAACCGCTGTGGGTGTTGTCCTGCTTCGATTCTGCCGTCGGCCCGTTTGTCGCGATTACGTTACCGGTAACCGGGAATGTTTTGTTGTGCAAGGAGCATGCTTCTGCACCTTTGTTTGTGAAGGTAATGCTCGCGAAGAGTTTTTCTGCACCAATACCTTCAAACTCTATGCCCATCGCGTTTGCTTCACCTTTGGGGCCTTTAAATCCCTGCACACCATGGACGTTGGCGTTGGATATGATCGGCTCAGAAACGATGCATTTAGCCAATTTTTTGACGTTGCATTCGCTGAATTGGGTTTCAATTTTGCCGCTGAATGTATGCTCGCCACCTTTAGGTTCGGTGTTGCTAACCTTCGAGTTTGCCGCAATGTTTTTGACTTTTGTGCATTCGATTTCGACTTTCGCCAAGGCGACCGTACCTTTGAGCAGCGCTGGCACATGGTCTAGTGTTCCGTTTGCGACTTTTTGGTTGGTTCCGTCGATTTCTGTATTCGCGCTAATTCCGCTCGTTGAGTGGGCGTAGTTTCCATTGCCCTCTGCGTCTTTTTTATCGCAATGCGCGTCTTCGAATCCTCCGGTCCCCACGACTGGCACACATGTGACCATTGTTGTGTTGGTCGATTTCGTTACCACCAGTGCCGAGGCGCTCTGCGCCGCAAACGCGCAAACCAAAAGCGCGCTGAGCAGCGAGAGGCCGATAACGGCTCTACGTCCGATCATTAAATGACTCCTTTTCGATAGTCATATCCCGGGCATACCCGTCGGCTGTAATCCGACTGGCCTGCTTCCGGTCTATGAGGTGGGAGCGCCTTTGGGCTCCCTCTCCCGCACATTCTCAGGGAACGGGCTTTTAGTCAACTTTTGCTGCTCAATGTTTTCTATCTATCTATGCCGAGCAGCACGAGCAGGCCAGCTTCGTCGAGCACCTCGGTCCCGAGCGATTCGGCTTTCGCCAGCTTTGAGCCTGGGCTCTCGCCGGCGACCACGTAGTCGGTCTTTTTCGAGACCGAGTTGACGACCTTGCCGCCGGCGCTCTTGACCATCGCCGCCGCCTGCTCGCGGGTCAGTTCCGGCAGCGTCCCGGTCAGGACCAGAGTCTTGCCTTCCAGCGGGCCGCCGGTGGCGCGCCTTTCGGAGGCATCGGCCTCCAGCCGCAGCCCCTTCTCCTTCAGCTTCTCGACCAACGCCCAGGTCAGCTCGTCGGCCAGTGACTCGGCGATCTGCACAGCCATGATCGGTCCGACGCCCTCGACCTCCTCGACCCTCTCGGGATCCGCCGCGTGCAGGTCATCGATCGAGCCGAAGTGGTCCGCCAGCGCCTCCGCGGTGACGTAGCCGACGCCCGGCAGGCCAAGCGCGTAGAGGACACGTTTGAAGGGACGCCCGCGCGAGGACTCGATCGCCGCCACCAGGTTGCGGGCGGAGACCTCGCCGAAGCCCTCCAACCCGGCCAGCTTCTCCTCGTCCAGCTCGTAGATGTCGGCGACGTCGGCGATCAGGCCTTCTTCGAGGAAGCGCAGCGCCTGCTTCTCCCCGAGGCCGTCGATGTCCATCGCGCCCTTGCTGACGAAGTGCTTGACGTGCTGGAAGGACTGGCCGGGACAGCCGGAGCGGTTGGGGCAGATCGTGAAGACCGCGTCCTCCGGCTTCACCGTCTCGGTGCCGCAGGCCGGGCACTTCTTCGGCGGCTTCGGTTTCCGCGCCCCCTTCTTGCGGCGCTGGACCAGCGGCGAGACGACCTGAGGGATCACGTCCCCGGCCCGCATCACCACCACCTCATCGCCGACCCGCACGTCCTTGCGCGCCAGGTCCTCCTCGTTGTGGAGGGTGGCAGTGCTGACGGTGACGCCGCCAACGTGAACTGGCTCGAGCATCGCGAACGGGACCAGGTGGCCGGTGCGGCCGACGTTCCAGACGACGTCGAGCATCTTCGTCGTCGCCGTGGTCGGTGGGAACTTCCAGGCGATCGCCCAGCGCGGCTCGCGGCCGACGACCCCCAGCTCCCGCCACAGCGCCCGCTCGTCGACCTTGACGACGACCCCGTCGATCTCGTAGTCGAGCGTCTCGCGGCGCTCCTCCCACCAGTGACAGCGCTTGACCACGCCCTCGACCCCATCGTGGTGACTGGTGTCGGGATTGACCTTGAAGCCGCGGTCGCCGAGCCACTCGACCTCGTCCATGTGGGTCGCCAGGTCCAGGCCACGGACGGCACCGATCCCGTAGCACCAGATCGAGAGCGGGCGTTCGGCCGCCAACGCCGGGTCGAGCTGGCGGATCGAGCCGGCGGCCGAGTTGCGGGGATTGGCGAAGGTCGGCTCGCCGGCCTCGGCGCGGCGCTCGTTCAGGGCTTTGAAGGCTGCGATCGGGAGGTAGACCTCGCCGCGCACTTCGATCAGCTCGGGCGCGTCCTCGATCCGCAGGGGGACGGAACCGATCGTGCGCAGGTTCTGGGTCACGTCCTCGCCGACCCGGCCATCGCCCCTGGTCGCCCCGCGGACAAGCACCCCGTTCTCGTAGGTGAGGGCGACCGCGAGGCCGTCGATCTTCGGCTCGGTCGTGTAGCTGAACTGGGAGGCGGTGATGTCCAGCCGCTTCAAGTAGTTCGCCAGCCGGGTCTCCCAAGCCCGCAGCTCCTCCTCGTTGCGGGCGTTGCCGAGCGAGAGCATCTTCTCGTGGTGCTCGACCGGCTCAAAGCGCTCCAGCGGCGGCGCCCCGACCCGTTGGGTCGGCGAGTCCGGCGTGCGCAGCTCGGGGTGCTCGGCCTCGATCTCCCGCAACTCGTCGAGCAGCGCGTCGTAGGTGTCATCGCCGATCTCGGGTTCGTCGAGAACGTAGTAAAGGCGGTTGTGCCGGTCCAGTTGCTCGCGCAGCTCTGCCGCGCGTTGCTCGGTGCCGCTCACGCCGGCGCGCTGCAGGCTGCCAGCATCTCCTCGAACCCCCAGCCGCGAAGGCTCGCCAGACCGCCGTGGTCGGTGAGGTCGAAATGGATCGGGGTGACCGAGATCCGGCCCTGAGCGACGGCGTAGAGGTCGGTCCCGTCGATCTCCTCATAGCCGGGCTGCCAGCCGTAGATCTCGTAGCGGCGGCGGCCCCCGTCGGACTCCTCGTCGACCAGCTTCAGCTCGTCGTTGTAGATGCGTTTGCCGAGTTTCGTCACCTCGATCCCGTTCGGCTCGCCGGCGGGGCAGTTGACGTTGATCAGGGTCGCCTCCGGCATAGTCACGGTCCTCAGCTGGTCGACCAACTGCGCGGTGAAAGCGGCGGCGACGTCAAAGTCGAAGCGACCGCTGACGTAGCCCATGCCCCCGCCGGAGGACTGCTGGGAGATCGCGACGGCGGGGATGCCGAGGATGATCCCCTCCAGAGCGGCAGCCACGGTCCCCGAGTAGGTGATGTCGTCGCCGAGGTTGGCGCCGTGGTTGATCCCGGAGACGATCAGATCGGGACGGTGCCCAACCAGGCCCAGCTCGGCGAATCGGACGCAATCGACCGGCGTTCCATCGGTCGCGTA
This sequence comes from uncultured Actinomycetes bacterium, assembly GCA_963832155.1. Lineage (GTDB taxonomy): Bacteria > Actinomycetota > Thermoleophilia > Solirubrobacterales > 70-9 > VAYN01. The sequence goes on along the minus strand of CAWHTB010000002.1, from coordinate 1,011,501 downwards.
GCCGCTGTCGCCATCGCCGAACTCGAGCTCCTCGACGCTGAGCGGAGAGCGGGTGGTGATGCTGCGCGCGGTGGCGCTGCGGTTGGAGTCGGGGGCGATCACGTCGACCGTGACGCCCTCGAGCTCGCGCAGGGCCCGTCGGGCCGCCTGCAGGCCGGGCGCGGAGATGCCGTCGTCGTTGGTGAGAAGGATGCGCACGGATCCGATTCTAGGGACGCGACCCCGGGTCTCGGCGATACTGCCGCTGAGTGGCCTGTCTCATAACGTTCGCCAGCAGATGACGACGGTGAGGCTGGACATCGAATACGACGGTTCGGGGTTCCGGGGCTGGGCGAGGCAGCCGGGCCTACGCACCGTGCAGGGCGAGTTGGAGGCGGCGCTGGAGACCGTGCTGCGGGAACCGGTCGCCCTGACCGTCGCCGGGCGGACCGACACCGGCGTGCACGCCCGCGGCCAGGTGGCCAGCTTCGAGACCGCGGCCGAGCTGCCGCCCGACCTCGCCCGCAACCTCAACGGAGTCGGGCCGGCGGATGTCACCGTGACCGCGGCCGCGCCGGCGTCCGACGGGTTCGACGCCAGGGGAGACGCTCTCTCGCGGACCTACCGCTACCGGGTCCTCGCCCGCCGCTCCCCGAGCCCGTTCGAGCGCGACCGCGCCCTCTGGTGGCCGCACCGGATCGATCGCGACGCCCTCGAGGCTTGCGCCGCCGCCCTCCCGGGAACCCACGACTTCACCGCCTTCACCCCCACCCAGACCGACCACGTCCGTTTCGAGCGCGACGTCCTCGCCGCCGCCTGGGAGCAAAACGGCGACGTCCTCTCCTTCCTGATCACCGCCGACGCCTTCATGCGCAACATGGTCCGCGCCCTCGTCGGCACGCAACTCGAAGTCGCCTCAGGCCGACGTTCGGTCGAGAGCTTCGCCGCGCTCCTGAAGGGCGCCCCTCGCTCCAAGGCTGGCGATACGGCGCCCCCGCACGGCCTGTACCTCGAGTCGGTCGCCTACGAGTGAGCTAGACGAGCTCTAGGTAGACCATCTCGGTCGAGTCGCTTCGCCTCGGCCCGAGCTTGACGATGCGGGTGTACCCGCCGGGTCGCGTCGCGTAGCGCGGGGCGACCTCGTCGAACAGCTTGTGGACGATGAACTTGTCGTTGTGCAGCGTCGCCAGCGCCTGGCGGCGGGCGTGGAGGTCGCCGCGCTTGGCGAGCGTGATCAGCTGCTCGACCTCCGGCTTGACCGCCTTGGCCTTCGCCTGGCTGGTTTTGATCCGCTCGTGCTCGATCAGCTGCTTCGAGAGGTTCGAGAGCAGCGCCTCGCGGTGCGCAGCGTCACGGCTGAGCTTGTTCCGCTTCTTGCGATGGCGCACAGGACTCTCCCCTCGCTCCCGCGCCTAGTCCTGCTGGAGATCGAGGCCGCGGGCGTGCAGGGTCTCGATCACTTCCTCGATCGACTTCTGACCGAAGTTGGGGATCGCGTTGAGTTCCGCGCGCGACTTGCGGACCAGGTCGCCGACGGTCTGCACGCCGGCGCGCTTGAGGCAGTTGTAGGAACGAACACCGAGTTCGAGCTCCTCGATCAGGATCTCGTCGAGGCCGTTGGCGGCGGCGCTGCCGTCGCCACCCGAGGCAGCGAGAGCGTCGGTCGCGACAGCCGCAACCGGCTCGCGCGCGGTCAGCTCCTCGACCCGGTCGGCGTCGGTGAAGATCGCCAGGCTCTTGATCAGGATCTCAGAGGCCTCGCGCAGCGCCGCGGCCGGCTCGAGCGAGCCGTCGGTTTCGAGGTCGAGGCTGAGTTTGTCGAAATCGGTCCGCTGCCCGACACGAGCTGCGGCGACCGCGTAGGAGGCGCGGCGGATCGGCGAGAAGATCGAGTCGATCGGGATCACGCCGATCGGCTGCTCGTCGGACTTGTTCTCTTCGGCCGGCGAGTAGCCGCGGCCGCGGCCAATCGTCAGGTAGACCTCGAGCTTGGTTTTTTTCTCCAGCGTCGCGATCGGAGCGTCCGGGTTGAGGATCTCGACGCCCGAGGGCAGGTCGATGTCCTTCGCCTTCACCTCACCGGGGCCGGTGGCCACCAGCGGAGCCTCGACCTCGTCGGCGTCGGTGTGCATCCGGACGACCAGGTCCTTGAGGTTGAGGATGATGTCGGTGACGTCCTCTTTGACGCCGGGCACCGTTGAAAACTCGTGCGCGACGCCCTCGATGCGGACGCTGGTGATAGCAGCGCCGCCCAGCGATGAGAGCAGGACGCGCCGCAGGCTGTTTCCGAACGTGTAGCCGAAGCCCTTGTCGAGCGGCTCGATCGTGAAGGTGCCACGACGGTCGTCTACCTTCTCGGAGATGATTCGGGGAACCTGGAAATCAGTGGTCATGAGTTCCTTGCGTATGCGTGTTCAGAAATTTCGGATTCCGGACTACTTGGAGTACAGCTCGACGATCAGCTGCTCCTGCACCGGCGCCGAGATCTCGGAGCGCTCTGGATAGCGCAGGACCTTGGCGGTAAGGGCATCGTGATCCGCCTGCAACCAGGCGGGAACGGTTGAGACAAGTTCGGTCGCCCGCTGAATCGTGTCCTTGGCGGAGGAGCCGGCCTTGATCGAGATCACGTCCTCCGGGCGCACCTGGTAGGAGGGGATGTCGACGCGGCGGCCGTTGACCATCCAGTGCCCGTGGCTGACCAGCTGGCGCGCCTGGCGGCGCGAGGCAGCGAAGCCGAGCCGAACCAGGACGTTGTCCAGCCGGGACTCGAGCAGGCGCAAGAGGTTCTCGCCGGTGACGCCCTCCTGGCGCGAAGCCTTGTCGTAGTAAGCGCGGAACTGTTTCTCGAGCACCTGGTAGTACCGGCGGGTCTTCTGCTTCTCGCGCAGCTGGACCCGGTACTCGGACTGCCGCAGCCTGCCGCGGCCATGCTCGCCGGGCGGGTAGGAACGGCGCTCGACGCCGCACTTGTCGGTGAAACACCGCTCGCCCTTGAGGAAAAGCTTCTGGCCCTCGCGCCGGCACTGCTTGCACTGCGGGGAGGTGTCGCGCGCCATCTAGACCCTCCTCCGCTTCTTCGGCCGGCAGCCGTTGTGGGCCTGCGGGGAGACGTCCTTGACCGTGGTCACATCCAGCCCGGCGGCCTGCAGCGACCGGATCGCCGTCTCGCGTCCGGAACCGGCGCCCTTGGCAAAGACCTCGACGCGCTCCAGGCCATGTTCCATGCCCTTCTTGGCGGCAGCGTCGGCGGTCACCTGGGCGGCGAACGGCGTCGACTTGCGTGAGCCTTTGAATCCCGCCGATCCCGCCGACTCCCAGGCGATCACGTTGCCATCGGTGTCGGTGAGGGTGACGATCGTGTTGTTGAAGGAGGTCTTGATGTGCGCCTGGCCGTAGGTCACGTTCTTTTTCGTGCGGCGGCGGGCGCGCCCCTTGGCGGGTTTTTTCTCAGCCATCGTCTGTCCCTACACCTTGCGCTTGCCGGCGATGCTGAGGCGCCGCGGGCCCTTGCGGCCGCGGGCATTGGTCTTGGTGCGCTGGCCGCGGACCGGGAGGCCGCGGCGGTGTCGAAGTCCCCGGTAGGAGCCGATCTCCATCAAGCGTTTGACGTTCTGGGAGCGGTCGCGCCGCAGGTCTCCCTCGACCTCGCGGTTCTCCACCGCCTCGCGCAGTTTCACGACCTCTTCCTCGGTCAGGTCCTTTGCCTGGGTCCCGGGGTCGACTTTGGTCTCGGCGAGGATCTGCCGGGCAGTCGAGTGGCCGATGCCGAAGATGTAAGTGAGCCCGATCTCGATCCGTTTGTTGACGGGGATGTTGACCCCTGCGATACGCGCCATCGGCTAGCCCTGCCGCTGCTTGTGTCGCGGGTTCTGGCAGATCACGAGAACCGCGCCATTGCGGCGGATGATCTTGCACTTCTCGCACATCGGCTTGACGGAAGCTCGAACCTTCATCGCTCCGGATCTCGTATCGAATACAGGATTCCCGCGCGCCCCATGAGTCGGACGGCAGGCATGAACTTTCGGCCCATTGGGCCGACCGGGAAAGATAGCAGGGGCGCGCGTTCGAGCGTCGGCTGTGGAGGAGCCGCCAAGGTCGACGCGGGCTCCTCCATGCGTCCACCGAGCCAAGGTTGTCCCGATTGCAGCCGAGTCCTCGTGGCATGCTCGCCCGAATTGACCAATCGGCTGCCTATGCGGCCTCCAATTCGTGGATAGGAACATAAGTGAGACGTATTACGAAGTTGTTCAGCTTCTCCAACGTGATCGCCTGCATCGCGCTCTTCGTAGCTCTGGGTGGCACGGTTTACGCCGCCGGCAAGATCAGCGGCGTCCAGATCAAACCGAACTCGCTTCCGGGCAACCGGGTGAAGGCCGGGACGATCACGGGCAAGCAGGTCAAGGCAGGCTCGCTGACCGCAAAGCAGGTCGTCGGAAGCAGCCTGACTGGGGTCAGGGCGAGCAGCCTGGCCACGGTGCAGTACGCAACCGCCAGCATCCCCCTCTCGGAACCCAGCATCACGGGCGTCGCCTCGTGTCCGGTGGGCACCAAGGTGATCGGCGGAGGAGCGACGGTGAGCGGCAGCGATGCCTTCCTCAACGACAGCGGCCCCACCCCCGATCGCAACGGATGGACGGCAAATGGCCGTTCCTTCGCGGAAGCCCCCCGGTTGATGACGCTCACCGCGATCTGCACCCCGGTGGTGGCCCCCACCGGCTAGAGCTCCGGGAGCCGGTGTCCCTCTGAGGAATCTCGCGAGGGGCATCGGCTCTCCCCCCTCCCAACCGGCCGAAGTCAGGTGTCTTCGACCAGCCCGATCGTGAAGCCGTCGTAGCCCTTGACGCCCACCGTCTGGATCGTGGTGGCGAAGATCCGGGGATTGTCGGCCAGCATCTCGTGCAGGCGGCGCTGGGCTTCGGTGGCGTCGTCGGTGCTCGCCGCTTCGGCCAGGGTGCCGCCGCGGACGACATTGTCGGCGACGATCAGGGCGCCAGGGCGAACATGGTCGAGCGCCCAGGCGAAGTAGTTGGGGGTGTTCACCTTGTCGGCATCGATGAAGACGAGGTCGAACGGGGCGTCGCCCTCGAGCCCCTCGAGGCTCTCCAGCGCCGGCCCGACCCGCAGCTCGACGACGTCGCCGAGCCCGGCCCCCTCGATGCTGCCCCGTGCCACCTCGGCGTAGTCCGGGTTCGCCTCCAGCGTGATCAGCCTGCCTCCCGCCGGCAGCTCCCGCGCCATCAGGATCGAGCTGTACCCGCCGAGAGTCCCGAACTCGAGCACCTTCCTAGCGCCGACCAACCGAATGAGCAGCGCCAGCAGCTTGCCCTGCGGCGGTGAGACCTGGATCGGAGGCAGTCCCGCCGCCTCCGCCGCCTCCAGCGCCGCCCGCAAGGCCTCGTCATGCGGCGTCAGCGTCTCGGCGATGAACCCGTCGACGGCGGACCAGGTCTCCTCACCCATCGACCGATCCTCCCACCCAGAGGCGGCGAGTGGCGCATTTGTTGCTCTATAGGCAACAAATGCGCCACTCGAGCAGAGCCTCAGGCGAGGGGCGACGGACGAGCCGCCGCCCCTCTGCTTGAGCCTCTAGCGCGGCAGGCGCTGGGTCAGCTGAACTACCTGCTGGAACGTCGGCCGGTTCTGGAACGGGAACGGGTTGAGGGTGATTCCCGAGGTCACCTGCGGCCGGTTCTGGTCGTAGCAGGAGGGCTGCGGGTTGGCGGCGCAGCGGCCGGTGCCCCCTCCGTAGAGCTGCGCGGGCGTGACTTTCAGCGCCGCAGCGAGGGTCCGCTGCAGCATCGCCCGGCAGGCTTTCTTCGAGCCTTTGCCGCAGTAGGACTGGCTCCAAGGCGCTTTCGGCTTCGGACCGAACATCCCGCGTAGATCCTTGGAGACGTAGCCCCACCAGCCATCCGAGAAGGCGGGCGCGTTCGGCGAGACGCCGACGACGTCACCGAGTTCGAGCATCCCTTCCAGTCGTTCGTAGGCGACCGCGCCGAGCGACGATTTGAACTCGCCTTCGACCAGCTTCGGCCACCAGGCGTCCATCAGCTGGACCGCTGCGTTTTCCTCGTAGATGCCGTCGCGGTCGAGGTCACGCCGGTGGGCGCCTTTTTTGTTCCAGGTGCTGAGAGTGGCCACCGCTTTGCGCAGGGTCGGCGATTTCGGTTTGCCGACTGCGTTGAGGATCGTCGGCAGCAACCGGTAGCCGCGCACGTCCTGGGTCGCGGACTCCGACATCGACTGGACCAGCTGCGCGATCGTCAATTTCTTCGGGCCTTTGGTAGCGCTCCGTACCTTGTCGGCGATCATCTGGGAGCGGAACAGCGGGCCGTAGCTGTACTTGTCGTCGGCCGCTGCCCATCCCGGCGCCTGCTTGTTGTTCCAGGACACCAGGTACTCGGGGTTGACCGCTTGCGGATGTTTGGAGAAGGGCAGCCACTCGGCCGTCTGCGTGGTCGGGTTGAACCCTTTCCAGTCGTACTGCCCGGTTCCCAGGATCGGGAAGTCCGGTGAGACGCCGAGCGAGCGCTGCGGCATCGAGCCGGAGAGCGCGTAGCCGATGTCATCGGAGTCAACGTAGGCCCAGTTGAAGAGGAAGCCGATGTTGGAGACGGCGGTCTTGAACCCCTCCACCCCGGTCACGACTCCCGGTTCGTTGAGCTGCGTGAACCCGATCACCGAATCCGCCTCGTGGAAATAGGTGCTGCGCTGGCGCACGAAGGCGACCTTGCGCTTGCCGACCTTGCCGCGGGCGAAGACGACCCCGTGCACGGTCCGGTAGGCAACCATCGTCTGCGAGCCGGCCTCGGTCGAGTCGAGCGCGTTCGGCGCCCAGCTCTCGGTCTTTTCCAGTTTTTCCATCGGCAGGCATTTGCCGCGGTAGGAGTAGTGGAAGTTGTCCTGGCAGAGCACCTCGGCGAACGTGTCGACGTTGTCGGAGGTCGCCGTGGTGGCGCTCCAGGCGTAGTCCCGGCCGTGGCCGAGCTGGATGACGAGGTTGATCCCGGCGAAGGAGGCGCCGCGAGCGTCGATGCCCGGGCCGTGGAGCTCCTGCTCCATCAGGATCTGCGGAACGTAGTAGCCGACCTGCGGACCCATCACCGCAAGCGGGTGGCCGCTGACCGAGTTTTTGGCGGAGACGAGCTCCCAGTTCGACGCGTGCCCGGCGGCCTCAAGCGCCGCCTGCAGGGTGTCGCCGACGCTGCCGATGCCCTCGCGGCCGACCGTCGCCCCCGAGGTTGAGGCGACGGTGGGCGCATCCCTTACCGATTTCGGGTTGGGCAGGGCCAGGCCCCGTTTGGCGAAGGCGCTGCGCTGCTGGTACGGGAACCGTTTGGAGATCGTGGTCGGAGCTTCCGGGTCCTCCTTGGAGCGGAACTCCAGCCAGGCCTTGCGCCCGGCTTTGACGCCCATCTTGTCGACGAAGGCCTGCATCGTCAGGGCCGAGTTGAGCTCGTTGCCGCCGCCGCGGCCGAAGATGCCACCGACCAGGGAGGCGATCGCGACCACGTCCGTCGTTTTGAACGGTTCCATCGGCTTTCCCAGAACCGTGTACTCGCCCGGTTCAAGGGTTTTGTCGGTTTTGGCTTTGGCGATGAAGGCGTTGATCCCTTCGACGTAGGCCTGCAGATCGCCGACCGCCTGCACGCCGAGCTGCCCATAAAGCGCGGGCATCTGCGCAATCTGTTTTTCGAGGTCAGCCTCGGTGTATGGCGCGAAACCCCACTGGGAGGCGTCGTTGTCGGCGTTGCTGCCGCCGAGGAACGAGGCGAGTTCTGCGCGGCCGGTGTGCCGGAGCACGTCCATCAGGAAGAGGCGATCCTGCCCTCCGGCGTAACCGGCGCCGAACATGGTGTCGGCGCGGGTGTCGCCATAGATGCGCGGCACGCCGTAGCCGGAGTCGCGCAGGATGGTCACGCCCGGGCGGGGTTCGATAGTCGATTCAACCTGCCCTGGCGGAATCCCGAAGGTGGCGTCCTTGAAGTAGTTGGGGATCTGGTCATCGGTCAGCGTCGGGCTCGCATAAAGCAGGTTTTCGTAGAGCGGCTGCTGATCGGCGAAATGTTTCGGCAGGACTCCCTGCCCTCTGAAGGCAAAGACCTGCTGAAGGGTGGCCAGACCGGTCTCTCCGGGAGGGAGGACGTTGCGGAAGCCGCCCGCGTCGTTGGTCCCATATGGCTGAGGAGTCGCCGCGACGGCCGGTGGGCCGAGCGCGAGGATGGCGAACAGCGAAACAAGCAGGGGCAGCACACAGCGCAGTCGAGCGATCAACGTCTCTCCTTATGGTTGCGGCGCCCCCGCCGCGGCGGCAACAATACCGAACAGTCGATCTGCCCGCTGAACCGCCTGAAGAATCCCTACTCGTCCTCGTACCAAGGGGTGAGGATGCGCGGCCCGTCCGCGGTCACCGCGACCGTGAACTCGAAGTGCGCGGCGAGCGACCCGTCCTCGGAGAAGACCGCCCAGCCGTCATCGCCCATCCGCACCAGCGGCCCACCGGCGTTGACCATCGGCTCGATTGCCAACACCATCCCCTCCTCCAGCGCCGGCCCCTTGCCGGGCTCGCCGAAGTTCGGCACCTGAGGCTCCTCGTGCATGTCGCGGCCGATGCCGTGACCGACCAGCGTGCGGATGATCGAGAGGCCCTCGATCTCAACCGCGCGCTGGATCGCCGCCGAGACGTCGCCGAGGTGGTTGCCAGGGTGCATCTTCTCGACCCCGGCGAAGAGCGAGGCCTGGGTCACCTCGAGCAGCTTGCGCGCCTCCGGCCCGATCGGGCCGACCGGAACGGTCATCGCCGCGTCGGCGACCCAGCCGTCCTTGTTCACGCCGACGTCGATCGAGATCACGTCGCCGCGTTTCAGCTCGTGGGGACCGGGAATCCCGTGCACGACCATCGAGTTGGGCGAAGTGCAGATCGACCCCGGGAAACCGTTGTAGCCCTTGAAAGCCGGGGCTGCGTCCTGGGAGCGGATGAATTTCTCCGCCGCCGCGTCGAGCTCTTCGGTGGTGATCCCGGCGCGGACCTTGGAGACCAGCATCTTCAGGCAGCGGACGAGGATCTCGCCCGAGGCCGCCATCCGCTCGATCTCCTCAGGGCTCTTGTGCTTGATCATCCGGTACACGCTACGTCCTCGGAGAGAGCCGCTAGACAGCCTCGTCCTGCTCCATACGCATGGTAGCCAGGGTCCTGCGGATCTCCTCGCAGACCTCGTCCGCCGGGCGCTCGCCATCGATCCGGCGCAGCAGGCTGCGGTCGTCGTAGTAGGCAACCAGCGGCTCGGTCTTCTCGTGGTAAGTGGCGAGGCGCTTCCGGATCACCTCCGGCTCGTCGTCGTCGCGGACCACCAGCTCGGAGCCGTCGATGTCGCAGACGCCCTCCTTCTCCGGCGGGTTGAAGTCGACGTGGAAGACGTGGCCGTTGGCGAGGCAGGTGCGCCTGCCGCCAAGGCGGCGAACCACTTCGTCGTCGGAGACGTCGATCAGCAGCACCGCGGTGACCGTCCGGTCCAGCTCCTCGAGCTTGGCGTCGAGCGCCTCGGCCTGCGGTGTGGTGCGCGGGAAGCCGTCGAGGATGAAGCCATCAAGCGCCTCGGAGGAGTCGATCCGCTCGGCGATCGTCCCGACGATCACGTCGTCTGGGACGAGGTCGCCGCGGTCCATGTACTCCTTCGCGGTCCGGCCCAGCTCGGTCTCCTCGCGCACCGCCGCGCGGAGAATGTCCCCGGTCGCGTAGTAGGGCAGTCGCAGGTCTTCCTGCAGCCGCTCGCCCTGGGTGCCCTTGCCCGATCCCGGAGGACCGAGGAGCACTAGGTTCAGCTCGGGCATGCGCCGGAGCTTATTTGAGGAAGCCCTCGTAGTTCCGCATCATCAGCTGCGCCTCCAACTGCTTGACCGTGTCCAGCGCAACGCCGACCACGATCAGGATGGAGGTGCCGCCGAAGAAGAAGTTGGCCGACGTCTGGCTGATCAGGATCGTCGGCAGGGCCGCGACCGCGCCAAGGTAGAGCGCGCCGGGGAAAGTCAGGCGGGAGAGGATCCGGTCCAGGTACTCGGCCGTGGGCCGGCCCGGACGCACCCCAGGGATGAAGCCGCCGTATTTCTTCAGGTTGTCGGCCTGGTCGACCGGGTTGAAGGTGACCGCCGTGTAGAAGTAGGTGAAGACGACGATGAAGAAGACCTCGCCGGCCACGTAGGCCCAGCTGTTGGGACTGAAGAAGGCGGCGAAGTCAAGCGCGGCCGGCGTGTTGAGCAGCTGGCCGATGGTCGGCGGGAAGGCCATGATCGAGGCGGCGAAGATGACCGGAATGACGCCGGCCATGTTGACCCGCAGCGGCAGGTAGGTGGAGCCGCCCGAGGTCATTTTCCGGCCCACGACCCTTTTCGCGTACTGGACCGGAATCCGCCGCTGGCCCTCCTGCACGAAGACGATCGCGACGACCACCGCGAGGGCGATGAACGGCATCATCACGACGAAGACCTGGTCCGGGTTGCTCCACCACTGGGTGATCCCGTTCGGCAGCGAGGCGACGATCGAGGCGAAGATCATCAACGAGATCCCGTTGCCGATCCCGCGCTGGGTGATCAGCTCGCCCAGCCACATCAACAAGGTGCAGCCGGCGGTCAGGCAGATCACGATCAGGAAGGTCTTGCCGAAGGTGAGGGTCCCGACCGGGCTGACGCCCGCTTCGTTGCCGAAGGAGCGGAAGAGGAAGACGTAGCCGAGCGACTGGAAAAAGGCGAGCCCGACCGTGAGGTAGCGCGTGTACTGAGTGATCTTCTGCTGGCCGACTTCGCCTTCTTTCTGCAGCCGCTCCAGCGAGGGCACGACGACGGTCAGCAGCTGCAGGATGATCGAGGCGGTGATGTAGGGCATGATCCCCAGCGCGAAGAGGCTGAACCGTTCGAGGCTGCCGCCCGAGAACAGATTGAGGAAACCGAGGATGTTCGAGCCGCCGAAGTTGTCCTGGATTTCCTTGATCGCGTTGGCGTCGACGCCCGGCGACGGGATGTAGGCACCGAACCGGTACAGCAGCAGCATCGCCGCCGTGAAAGCCAGCTTCTTGCGAATGTCGGCGACGCTGAAAGCGTTCGCAATAGTTCTGAGCATTACGGCTCCAGAGTGTGACAGGAACCGCCGGCCGCTTCTATCTGCTCTTTGGCGGCGGCACTGAAGGCGTGCGCATGGACGTCGAGCTTCTTCTTGATCTCGCCGCGGGCGAGGATCTTCACCGGATCTGACCGCTTCGCAAGGCCCTTCTCCTTCAGCGTTTCCGGGTTGACCTCGGCGCCGGCGTCGAACCGCGCCTCCAGGTCGGAGATGTTGACCGGCTGGGTCTTGGTGCGGAAGTTCTCGAAGGGCATCGACTTCTTCATGTGCGGGCCGCGCAGCTTTCGCATCCGCATGTGGATCGGGTTCTGGCCACCCTCGTAGCCGGCCTTGCGCTTGGCGCCCGAACGCGAGCCGGCGCCTTTGTGGCCACGGCCCGAGGTCTTCCCCAGCCCGCTGCCCTCGCCGCGACCGATCCGCTTGCGCGGCCGGCGCGAGCCTGGCTTCGGCTTCAGGTTGTGCAGCCCGATCTCCTCCGAGCGCGGCGTCTCAGCCATCAGGACACCTCCACCAGGTGCGAGACCACTTTCAGCTGCCCCTGCAACTGCGGCGATTCTTTCCGCTCAACAGCCTTCCCGATCCGCCCGAGCCCCAACGCATAAAGCGTCGCTTTCTGGCTGGGATTGGATCCAGCGGCCGACCGAACCTGCTTGACCTTCACCGCACTCACGACTGCTCCTCGGAACCCTCGGGAGGCAGTGGCTTCGGCTGCTCGACCGGCTCCTCGGGGGGAAGGGGCGTGGGCTGCCTGTACTCGACCGGAGCGTCAGCAGACGGAGGCTCCTCGGCCGCGGGTCCTGCCTCCGCAGGGGACCCCCCACCCCCTCCGGTAGCTAAAGCTTCCTCGGGGGCGGGCCCCCCTACGGAGTCACCCGCGGCAGAGGCGTCGGCGTCTGACGCAGTTGCATCTCCAGCAGGACCCACTGACAGATGCTCTCCGTCAGCGGTCTTTCCGTTCTGCAGCCCAAGCACCTGAGAGACGGTGAGTCCCCGCAGCTCGGCGACCTCCTCGGGTCGCCGCAGCCGGATCAAGCCGTCCATGGTCGCCTTGACCAGGTTGATCGGGTTCTGAGTGCCAATGCTCTTGGTGAGCACGTCGCGAACCCCGCCCAGCTCGAGCACGGCGCGGACGCCGCCGCCGGCGATCACGCCGGTACCAGGGCTGGCCGGGCGCAGGACCACGTGCCCGGCGCCGAACCGGCCGATGATTCTGTGGGTGATCGTCTGGCCGTATTTCGGCACGCGGATCAAGTTCTTACGGGCGTCCTCGACGCCCTTCTGGATCGCCAGCGGGACCTCGCGGGCCTTGCCGTAGCCGATCCCGACCACGCCCTCCTCGTCGCCGACGGCAACCAGTGCGGTGAAGGAGAAGCGCCGGCCGCCCTTGACTACCTTGGCGACGCGGTTGATCTCGATCACGCGCTCCTGCAGGTCGAGCCCGCGCGGGCTCACCGTCTCGACGTTCTTCGTGTCCATTCCCTTCATAGCGAGCGGCCCACCGTAGCGAACTAGAAGACCAGGCCTCCCTCGCGCGCGCCGTCGGCGAGGGCCTTGACCCGGCCGTGGTACTGGTAGCCACCGCGGTCGAAGACGCAGGTCTCCACTCCGGCGGCCTTGGCCCGCTCGGCGAGCAGTTCGCCCGCCTTCTTCGCCTGATCTGTGGCGGTGAGCTTGCGCAGGTCCGGCTCGATCCAGTTGACCGCGGCCACGGTGTGGCCCTTGGTGTCGTCGACGAGCTGGGCGAAGACGCCGCGGTTGGAGCGGTAGACGGAAAGGCGAGGGCGCTCGGCGGTGCCGCTGACTCGGGCGCGGACCCGGCGGCGCCGACGCAGTCGCTGTTGCGGCTTGGTGAGAACGGTCATGCCCGCTTACCCACCTTCCGCAGGACCGTCTCGCCCTGGTAGCGGATTCCCTTGCCCTTGTAGGGCTCCGGCGGGCGGCGCTTGCGGATGTCCGCGGCGACCTGGCCGACCAGCTGCTTGTCGATGCCCCTGATGATGATCTCGGTCGGCTGCGGGACCTCGAATTCGATCCCCTCCGGGGCCTCGACCGCGACCGGGTGGGAGAAGCCCAGCGCCAGCTCCAGGTTCTTGCCCTTGAGCTGGGCGCGGTAGCCGACGCCCTGGATCTCCAGCCGCTTTTCGAACCCCTCGGTGACGCCCTCGACCATGTTCGCGATCAAGCTCCGAGTGAGGCCGTGGAGGGCGCGGTGCTCGCCACGATCGGTGGGCCGGGCGACGGTGACCGCGCCCTCTGCCTGCTCGACCGCCATCTCCTGGGAGAGGGTCTGGCGCAGCTCGCCCTTGGGGCCCTTGACGGCGATGTTGCCGGGGGCAATCTCGACCGTGACGGCCTCGGGTACGGGGACGGGCTTTCTTCCGATTCGGCTCATAGCTCTAAATCACCAGACGTAGGCGACGACCTCCCCGCCGACGCCCTTCGCCCGGGCTTCGTGCCCGGTCATGACTCCGACGGAAGTGCTGACGATCGCGGTCCCGGTTCCGCCGTGGACGCGCGGCACGTGCTTGTGGTCGACGTAGCGGCGGCGTCCCGGCCGGGAGACCCTCTCGATCCCGATTATGACCGGCTGGCGGTCCTCGGTGTACTTGAGGCTGACGTTGATCGCCTCGCCGACGGTGGCCGGCTTGCGGTGGAAGTCTTTGATGTAGCCCTGCTCCTTGAGGATCCGCGACATCTCCATCTTCAGGCCGGACAGGGGGATCTCCACCTCGTCGTGGCCGGCGCGGATCGCGTTGCGGATCCGAGTCAGGTAATCGGCGATCGGGTCGGTCTGCATCGCTACCAGCTCGACTTCGTCATGCCGGGGATGTAGCCCTCGTGCGCGGCCTCCCGCAGGCAGATCCGGCAGAGGCCGAACTTGCGGTAGTAGGCGCGCGGGCGACCGCACCGGCGGCAGCGGTTGTAAGCCCGGGTCTTGTACTTGGCTTTGCGGCCCTGACGGACCTTCTGGGAAGTCTTAGCCATCCTCTGAACTCTCCTCGTTGGCCTTCGGCTCCTCGGCCTGGTCGTTTCCGTCCTCGGCACCCTCACCCTCACCCTCGCCCTCCTCCTCGCGCTCTGGCTTGGCGTAGGCCTCGGGGTTCTCCTCCTTCAACTGCTCAAGCGCCGCCTGCTCGGCTTCGGCGCGGAGGCGCGCCTCCTCTTTGCGCTGCTCCTCTTCCTTTTCGGCCTCGGCTTCCGCCCTGGCGGCCTCTCCCGGCCGGCCCTGCTGGCCGAAGGGCATGCCGAGCGCAAGCAGCAGCTCGAAGGCCTCGACGTCGGTCTTAGCCGAGGTCGTGATCGTGATGTCGAGCCCGCGCACCACGTCGATCGAGTCGTAGTCGATTTCGGGGAAGATCAGTTGCTCCTTGACGCCCATCGAGTAGTTGCCCCGGCCGTCGAAGGAGCGGGCGTTGAGGCCGCGGAAGTCGCGGATCCGCGGCACCGCGATCGAGGTGAGGCGGTCGAAGAACTCCCACATCCGCGCCCGCCGCAGCGTCACCGAGACACCGACCGGCATGCCCTCGCGGACCTTGAAGGAGGCGATCGACTTGCGCGCCCGGCGCACGTTCGGGTGCTGGCCGGCGATCGTCGCCAGCTGGTTCTGGGCGGCTTCGAAGGACCGCTTGTCCTGTTTCTCGGTGCCGAGCCCCATGTTCAGCGTGATCTTGATCAGGCGCGGGGCGTCCATCGGCGTCGAGTAGCCGAATTTCTCGGTCAGCGCCGGCAGGACCTCCTGCTCGTAGCGCTCACGCAGGCGCGGCGGCGGGGCCGCCTGGGTGGTCGGGGTCGCGGTCGCCTCCATCAGTCGATCGCCGTCCCGCTGCGCTTGGCGTAGCGCACTCGCTTGCCACCGGCATCGCGACGCACGCCGACCCGGGTGGGCTTGTTGCCTTTGGGGTCGAGCAGCATCACGTTGGAGACGTCGATCGGCCCCTCCTTCTCGACGATGCCGCCGACCTGGGCGCCGCGCTGGGTCTCTTTCACCGAGCGCGGGCGTTCGTGGCGCTTGATGATGTTCAGGCCCTCGACGTAGACCCGGCGCTTTTGCGGGTCGGTGCGCACGACGCGGCCGGTCTTGCCGGCGTCCTTGCCGCCGATCACCAGCACCTGGTCGTCGGTCCGGATTCGCATCGACTTGGCCACTAGAGAACCTCCGGGGCCAAGGAGATGATTTTCATGAAGTTGCGATCGCGCAGTTCGCGCGCCACCGGGCCGAAGATGCGAGTGCCGCGCGGGTTGTTGCTGGCGGGATCGATCAGCACCGCCGCGTTCTCGTCGAAGGAGATGTAGGTGCCGTCGGGCCGGCCGAGTGGCTTGCGGGTGCGAACGACGACGGCCTGGACGACCTCGCCCTTGCGGACTCCGCCCTGCGGGCTGGCCGATTTGACGGTCGCGGTGATCACGTCGCCGACGCTGGCGTAGCGGCGGTGCGAGCCGCCCTTGACCCGGATGCAGAGGATCTCTCGGGCACCCGAGTTGTCGGCGACCTTCAGCCTTGACTCCTGCTGGATCATCGGGCGCTCCTACCTCGCCTTCTCGACCACGTCGACCAGGCGCCAGCGCTTGGTCTTGGACAGGGGGCGGGTCTCGACGATGCGGACGACGTCGCCCTCCCCCGCCTCGTTGCGCTCGTCGTGCGCGTGCAGCGTGCGCGAGCGGCGGACGATCTTCTCGTAGGTCGGGTGGCGGCGGGCGATGTCGATCCGCACGGTGATCGATTTGTTCCCCTTGTTGGAGACGACGATCCCCTGGCGGACCTTGGCGGCGTTGGCATCGTGCTCGGCGACCGAGGTACCGGTCCCCGGAGCACCCTTCTTGGCCTTCTTCCCGGCCCGTTCCTTGCGCCGTTCCGCAGCCTTCGCCTTCCGGTGCTCCGCCCGCTGCTTCGCCCTCTCCTCAGGACTAGCCTGCGGCCTAGGCTCATGCGGCCTCCTCGAACGCTGCAACCGCCGACGCGCCTTCCAAGGAAGATCGCCGTCAGGATCCGGAGCAGCCTCCTCCGCCGGAGCTTTCTCCGCGGCCGGTGCATCCTCCGCCGGAGCCTCCTCCGCCGGGGCGTCGTCAGCCGAACCCTCCTCGTCAGCGGAAGCTTCGTCAGCCGGAGCGTCGCCGGACTCAGCCTCTGCGGCCGGCGCCTCGTCAGCTGAACCCTCGTCAGCAGCCGGAGCCTCATCCTCAGACGCATCTGACGCGGGTGGCGTGGCGGAGGGCTCTTCGCCCGCAGCTTGCGAGGACGAAGAGTCCTCTGCCTCGACAGGACCCGCGTCCTGCTGCGTCTCGTCCTGAGGCTCGTCTACTGACTCGTTTTTAGTCTCGTCGTCGCTCATACCCGTCCGGTCTCTTTTCTGACGTCAATCCCCCGCGCCTTCGCCACGGTCAGCAACCGCGCCACGTCGCGCCTTGCCGCGCCGAGCCGAGAGCTGTTCTCCAGCTCGCCGGTCGCGTGCCGGAAGCGCAGGTTGAACGCCTCCTGCTTGGCGTCGATCAGCTTCGCCACCAGCTCGTCGTCTTTCAAGTTGTGCACCTCGGAGGCTTTCATCGATCCTCAGCCCCCTCGCGCCGGACGATTTTCGTCCTCACCGGGAGCTTGTGCCCCGCTAGGCGAAGCGCTTCGCGGGCCAGATCCTCAGGCACGCCGGCGAGCTCGAACATCACCTTGCCGGGCTTGACCACCGCGACCCAGCCCTCCGGGTTGCCCTTGCCGGAGCCCATCCGCGTCTCGGCGGGCTTCTTCGTGTAGGGCTTGTCCGGAAAGAGGTTGATCCAGACCTTGCCGCCCCTTTTGATCTTGCGGGTCATCGCGACACGGGCAGCCTCGATCTGGCGGTTGGTGATCCACGCCCGGTCGAGGGACTTCAGCCCGTACTCGCCGAAGGCGACCGTGCTGCCACCCTTGGTGTTGCCGCGCATCCGGCCACGCATCTGTTTGCGGTGCTTGACCCGTTTCGGCATCAGCATCAGCGACCACCTCCGCCGCGCGGCCCGCCACGGTCGCCGCCGCGTCCGCCGCCGGGACCTCTACCGCCACCGGGGCCACGTCCGCCACCCGGACCACGTCCGCCGCCACCGGGGCCTCTACCGCCACGGTCGCCGCGCCCGCCGCCCGGGCCTCTACCGCCACCCTGGCGGTCGCGCTGACCGCCCTGCGGCTCGCCGTCGGTGGAGGCGAGGTCGGAGCGGAAGCCCTCGGGCATCACCTCGCCCTTGTTGATCCAGCATTTGACGCCGATCCGGCCGGTCGTCGTCCGTGCCTCGAAGAAGCCGTAGTCGATGTCGGCGCGCAGCGTGTGCAGCGGTACCCGGCCGTCCGAGTAGCTTTCGGTCCGCGCCATCTCAGCACCGCCGAGGCGGCCGGAGACCTGGACCTTGACGCCCTTGGCGCCGGAGCGCATCGCCGAGGTCAGGGCCCTTTTCATCGCCCGCCGGAAGGCAACCCGGTTCTGCAGCTGCTCGGCGATCGACTGGGCGACCAGCTTTGCGTCGAGCTCGGGGCGCTTGACCTCGCGGATGTTGACTTTGACCGGGCTGCCGGTGAGCTTGTGCAGCTCCTTGCGGAGCGCGTCGACTTCGCTGCCCGACTTGCCGATGACGATCCCCGGCCGCGCCGTGTGGATGTCGACCGCAACCTCGCCGCGCCGCTCGATCGTGATGTCCGAGAGGCCGGCATGGGCGAGCTTGCCGACGATGTGATCGCGGATCTGCAGGTCTTCCTGGAGGACGTCGGCGAAGTTTTTCTCCTCGTACCAGGTCGACTTCCAGTCGTGGATATAGCCGACGCGGAACCCCTCGGGGTGGATCTTCTGTCCCATCTCAGTCCTCCGCCGGGGTCAGGGCCACGGCGATGTGGCTGGTTCGCTTGTTGATCGGGGTCGCCCGGCCCTGCGCGCGCGGCCGGAACCGGCGCAGCGTCGGGCCCTCGTCGACGGTGATCGAAGAGATCCTCATCTCATCGCCGATCAAGTCGTGGTTGTTCTCCGCGTTGGCGGCGGCCGAGTCGATCAGCTTGTGGATGTCCTCCGCCGCGCCGCGCGGGGAGAACTGCAGCAGTGCCCGGGCCTTCTCGATGTGCATGCCGCGGACCTGGTCGGCGATCAGCCGCGCCTTGCGCGGGGCGATCCGCACGTAACGGGCGCTGGCGCGCACGACCGGCGGCGCGACGGGCGCCGGAGGCGGGGCTGCTTTTTTCGTTGAAGCTTTGGATTTGGTCTCCGATTTGGCAGTAGATTTGGTCGCTTTTTTCGCCGCCGGCTTTTTCGCGTCGGCTTTTTTGGTCGCTTTTTTCGCCGGCTCTTTGCTCGCTTTGGCGGACGATTTCCGCGGCGCTTTTTTCGCCGCTTTTTTGGTGTCTTTTTTCTCGTCGGCCATGCCTATTCACCCTTGCCGGTGCCGGAGTGCGAACGGAAGGTGCGGGTCGGGGCGAACTCGCCGAGCTTGTGCCCGACCATCGACTCGGAGATGAAGACCGGTATGTGTTTGCGGCCGTCGTGCACCGCGATCGTGTGGCCGACCATCTCCGGGAAGATCGTCGAGGTCCGCGACCAGGTTTTCACCATCTGCTTTTTGCCGCCCTCGTTCAGCGCCGAGATCCGCCTCATCAGGGCCTCTTCCACCCACGGACCCTTTTTGGTCGAGCGTCCCATCAGCGACCGCCCTTCTTCTTGCCACGACGCCGGCCGCGAACGATGTAGCGGTCGGACTGCTTGCCCTTCTTGCGGGTCCTGTAACCAAGGGTCGGCTTGCCCCACGGCGTCACCGGGTGGCCGCCGGGGGTGTGGTGCGCCTCGCCGCCGCCGTGCGGGTGGTCGACCGGGTTCATCGCGACGCCACGGCTCTGCGGGCGCTTGCCCTTGTGGCGGCTGCGACCGGCCTTGCCGACCTTGAGGTTCTGGTGCTCGGCGTTGGAAAGGGGTCCGACGGTGGCGCGGCACTCGGCGCGGACCAGCCGCATCTCCGAGGACGGCAGGCGCAGGGTGACCATCTCGCCCTCCTTCGCGACCAGCTGGATCGCGGTGCCGGCGGCCCGGCCGAGCTTGCCGCCCTGGCCGGGGATCAGCTCGACGTTATGGACGATGGTGCCGGTCGGCATCTGGGCCAGCGCCATCGCGTGGCCCGGTTTGATGTCGGCGCCGGTGCCGGACTTGACCTCGTCGCCGACCGCGAGCTGCGCCGGGGCGAGGATGTAGTCCTTGTGGCCGTCCGCGTAGTGCAGGAGGGCGATGTAGCAGCTGCGGTTGGGGTCGTACTCGATCGTCGCGACCTTCGCCGGTACGCCGTCCTTGAGCCGCTTGAAGTCGATCTTGCGGTAGCGCCGCTTGGCGCCGCCGCCGCGATGGCGCGCGGTGACGCGCCCGTTGGCGTTGCGCCCGCCGGACTTGCGCAGGCCCTCGGTCAGCTTCCGCTCCGGCTCCGACGCGGTCAGCTGCTCGCGCAGCGGGTAGGTCGCGAAGCGGCGGCCGGGGCTGGTGGGTTTCGTTTTGCGGTTCGGCATCTTCAGTCTCCTACGCGGTCTCGGCACCCTCGAACAGCTCGATCCGTTCGCCGGGGGCGAGCTGGACGACCGCCTTCTTCCAGGATCGCGTGCGCCCTTTGCTGAGGCCGCGGCGCTTCGGCTTCGAGCGCACTTTCGAGGTACGCACCTGGGCAACCTCGACCCCGAAGACCTCGTGGACCGCCTGCGCGATCTGGGTCTTGTGGGCGCGATCGTCGACCCGGAACGTGTACTTGCCCTCCGCGATCAGCGCGTAGCTCTTCTCCGAGATCACCGGGCGAATAAGAATCGTGCGGGCGTCCATCAGCCGAGCCTCTCCTGCAGCGAGGCGAGCGCGGTCTCCGAGACGACCATCGCGGCGGCGCCGATCACATCGGCGACGCCGGCGGCGCCGACCTCGAGGACCTGCGTGCGCGGGATGTTGCGGAAGCTCTTCATCGCGCCGGTCTCCTCGGCGGTGAGGATCACCAGGGTCGGACTCTTCGCCCCCCATTTCGCCAGCGCCGTCGCCGCCTGCTTGGTCGACGGCGTCTCGAATGCGGAAGCGTCGAGGACGGCGACGCTGCCGCGCTCGCCGTGCACCGAGAGCGCCGAGCGCATCGCCCGCCGGCGCGCTTTGCGGTTCACCTTGACCGTGTAGTGGCGCGGCTTGGGACCGAACGCAACGCCGCCGCCGAAGCGGTTGGGGACGCCGAGCGAGCCGGCACGGGCGCGGCCGGTGCCCTTCTGGCGCCAGGCCTTGGCGGTGGTGAAGGCAACCTCGCCGCGGGTCAGCGTCGAGGCGGTGCCGCGGCGGCGCGAAGCGAGGTCCGCGCGAGCAGCCTCGTGCACCAAGGATTGGTGGAACGGCTCGGCGAACAGCTCTTTGGGCAGGTCCGCTTTGGTCGTCTTGCCGAGGACGGTCGCTTTAGCCATCGGTCCTCACCTCGACGATCGCGTTGCGCGAGCCCGGCACCGAGCCCTTGATCAACAGCAGGTTGCGGTCGGCGTCGATGTCGGCGATCTCCAGACCCTTCTGGGTGATCCGCTTGTTGCCCATCTGGCCAGGCATCTTCTGTCCTTTGAAGACGCGGGCGGGCCAGGCGCTGGCGCCGATCGAGCCGGGAGCGCGGACGTTGTGGGAGCCGTGGCTGACCGGCCCACGGTGGAAGTTGTGGCGCTTGATCCCGCCCTGGAAGCCCTTGCCGATCGAGATGCCGGACACCTTCACGGTCTGGCCCGCCTCGAACCCGGCGACGGTCACGTCGTCGCCGATCTTCGGTCCCTCCTCGGCGCCGAGGTCCTCGTCGCGGAACTCGACCAGGTGGCGCATCGGCGCCGCGCCAGCCTTCTTCAGGTGCCCCTCCTCGGCCTTGGTCAGCTTGCCCTGCTTGACCTCGCCGAAGGCGAGCTGCACGGCGGAGTAGCCGTCGCGCTCGGACTCGCGCACGGCGGTGACCTTGCAGGGACCGGCTTCGATCACGGTCACCGGCACGACGCTGCCGTCCTCACGGAACACCTGGGTCATGCCCAACTTCTTGCCGAGGATCGCCGCCATATCTAAAGCTTGATCTCGATGTCCACGCCGGCGGGGAGCGAGTCGAGACGCTGCAACGAATCGATCGTTTTCGGCGAAGGCTGGAGGATGTCGATCAGGCGCTTGTGAGTGCGGATCTCGAAATGCTCGCGAGAGTCCTTGTCCTTGAACGGCGAGCGAATCACGCAGTAGACGTTTTTCTCGGTCGGCAGCGGCACCGGTCCGGAGACGGTCGCGCCGGTCCGCTCCGCGGTCTCGATGATCTCGCGGGCAGCCCGGTCTATGGCGTCGTGGTCGTACGCCTTCAGCCTGATCCGGATTTTCATTCCTGCTATCGCTGCCACTTCTAACCGCCGTCTCTCGTCTTTCTTTTTTCGCTCTTACCGCGCAATAAGGGCGGGGCCCCTTGGGTGGGGCGCCGCCCCGGTCGTATGTCCTTGCAGTTGTCTCTCCGCCCGGTCGGGCGGAGAGGGGGCGGGCGCACCCGCCCCCGTCGGGTCGCTACTCGATGATCTCGGCCACGACCCCCGAGCCGACGGTGCGGCCACCCTCGCGGATGGCGAACCGCAGGCCCTGATCC
This sequence comes from uncultured Actinomycetes bacterium, assembly GCA_963832155.1. Classification (GTDB taxonomy): domain Bacteria; phylum Actinomycetota; class Thermoleophilia; order Solirubrobacterales; family 70-9; genus VAYN01. Next base: position 989,822 of record CAWHTB010000002.1, on the reverse strand, counting down.
ATCGCGATCGGCTGAATCAGCTCGATCGTCATCTCGACGTTGTCGCCGGGCATCACCATCTCGGTCCCCTCGGGGAGGTTGGCGATCCCGGTCACGTCGGTCGTCCGGAAGTAGAACTGAGGCCGGTAGCCGGAGAAGAACGGCGTGTGACGACCACCCTCCTCCTTCTTCAGGCAGTAGACCTCGGCCTTGAACTTGGTGTGCGGCGTGATCGAGCCGGGCTTGCAGAGAACCTGGCCGCGCTCGATCTCCTCGCGCTTGGTTCCGCGCAGCAGGGCGCCGATGTTGTCGCCGGCCTGGCCCTCGTCGAGGATCTTCCGGAACATCTCGACCCCGGTAACGACGGTTTTGGTCGTGTCGTGGATACCGACGATCTCGACCTCGTCGCCGGTGTTGACGATCCCCTGCTCGACGCGGCCGGTTGCGACCGTGCCGCGGCCGGTGATCGAGAAGATGTCCTCGACCGGCATCAGGAAGGGCTTGTCCAGCTCGCGGACCGGCTCCGGGATGTAGGTGTCGAGGGCATCAGCGAGTTCGAAGACCGCTTTCTGGGCCTCTTCGTCGCCTTCCAGCGCCTTCAGGGCCGAGCCCTTGACGATCGGGGTCTCGTCGCCCGGGAAGTCGTACTCGTTGAGCAGGTCCTTGACCTCCTCCTCGACCAGCTCGATCAGCTCGTCGTCATCGACCTGGTCGACCTTGTTGAGGAAGACGACCACGTGCGGGACGTTGACCTGACGGGCAAGCAGGATGTGCTCGCGGGTCTGCGGCATCACGCCGTCAGCCGCGGAGACGACCAGGATCGCCCCGTCCATCTGGGCCGCGCCGGTGATCATGTTCTTGACGTAGTCGGCGTGGCCCGGGCAGTCGACGTGGGCGTAGTGCCGGTTGTCGGTCTCGTACTCGACGTGTGAGGTCGCGATCGTGATCCCACGCTCCTTCTCCTCGGGAGCGTTGTCGATCTCCTCGAAGCTCTTAGCCTCTGCGCCGCCCTTGGTGGAGAGGGTCTTCGTGATCGCGGCCGTCAGCGTCGTCTTTCCGTGGTCGATGTGACCGATCGTGCCGACGTTCACATGCGGCTTGTCGCGCTCGAACTTCTCCTTTGACATCTCTCTCCGTTCTACCTTTCGCAGTCGTGTTCTGTCTGGTTTATCTGCTTGAGTTTTAGTGGCACTGCTTTGCAGGCAAGTTTGTCCTGCTTACGGGCGAACCTGGGAAATATAGCCAGATGCCCATGTGCTCGCGGTTGGGCCTATGAACTCGCCCCCACCGGGTCTCCCGAGCGGTGCTCGACGATCTCCTCGGCGATGTTGCTGGGTACCTCCTCGTAACGCTCAAACTGCATCGTGTAAGTCGCGCGACCCTGGGTCGAGGAACGCAGGTCCGTGGCGTATCCGAACATCTCCCCGAGCGGTACGAAGGCCTGAACCGCGAGCGCGTTTCCGCGCTGCTCCTGCCCCTGGACTTTGCCGCGGCGCCGTGAGAGGTCGCCGATCACGTCGCCGAGGAAGTCCTCGGGCGTGACCACCTCGACCGACATCACCGGCTCCAGCAAGACCGGGCTGGCCTTGCGGGCGGCGTCCTGGATCGCCATCGAGCCGGCGATTTTGAAGGCCATCTCCGAGGAGTCGACGTCGTGAAAGGAGCCGTCGACGAGTTCGGCCCGGACGTCGACCATCGGGTAACCGGCCTTGACGCCGTTTTCCAGCGCCTCCTTCATCCCCTGCTCGGCGGGGCCGATGAATTCGCCGGGGATGACGCCGCCCTTGATTTTGTTGACGAAGTCGAAGCCCTCACCTGGCGCCGGCTCGACGTTGATGACGACGTGGCCGAATTGGCCGCGGCCGCCGGTCTGGCGGACGAAGCGGGCGACGACCTTCTCGACCCGCTTGCGGATCGTCTCGCGGTAGGCGACCTGTGGCTTGCCGACGTTGGCCTCGACTTTGAACTCGCGCAGCATCCGGTCGACGATCACCTCGAGGTGGAGCTCGCCCATCCCGTGGATCAGGGTCTGCCCGGTCTCCTCGTCGGATTCGATCCGGAAGGTCGGGTCCTCCTCCCCCAGGCGCTGCAGGGCGGTTCCCATCTTCTCCTGGTCGACTTTCGTCTTCGGCTCGATCGCCACCGCGATCACCGGGTCCGGGAATTCGATGTTCTCGAGGGCGATCGGCGCGTCGGGGGCCGCCAGGGTGTCGCCGGTCCCCGTTTCCTTGAGGCCGACGCCGGCGCAGATGTCACCGGCGTAGCACTCCTCGATCTCCTCGCGGCTGTTCGCGTGCATCATCAGCAGCCGGCCGATGCGCTCCGTGCGGCCGGTGGAGACGTTGAGGACGCGGCCACCTTTCTCGAGCTTGCCGGAGTAGACGCGGAAGTAGGTGAGCTTGCCGACGTAGGGGTCGGTCATGATCTTGAAGGCGAGCGCGGCGAACGGGCCGTCTTCGTCGGCGGGGCGATCCGCCTCGGTCGGCTCGTCTTCGCCCTTGCCGGCGGGGACCAGCCCGGTCACCGGCGGGACCTCCAGCGGCGAGGGCAGCAGCTCGACGATCGCATCGAGCAACGGCTGCACTCCCTTGTTCTTGAACGAGGAGCCGCAGAGCACCGGCGTCACCTTGGTCTCCAGGCAGGCGCGGTGAAGTGAGCTGGCGATCCGCTCGTGCGGGATCTCTTCCTCGGCCAGGTAGGCCTCCATCAGCTCGTCGTCGTAGTCGGCGCAGGCCTCGATCAGCTGGGTTCGGTATTCGGCGGCCTGGTCGCGCAGGTCCTCGGGGATCTCGATCGTCTCGTATTCGGCGCCGAGCTCGTCGGTCCAGATCATCGCCTTCATCTCGACCAGGTCGACGACGCCCTTGAAGTTGTCCTCGCTGCCGATCGGCAGCTGGATCGGCAGCGGGTTGGCGCCGAGCCGGTCGGTCATCGTCTGCACCGAGTTGAAGAAGTCGGCGCCGGTGCGGTCCATCTTGTTGATGTAGGCGAAGCGCGGGACCTTGTACTTGTCCGCCTGGCGCCAAACCGTCTCTGACTGGGGCTCGACCCCGGCGACCGCGTCGAAGACGGCGACCGCCCCGTCGAGCACCCGCAGGCTGCGCTCGACCTCGACCGTGAAGTCGACGTGGCCGGGGGTGTCGATGATGTTGATTCGGTGGCCGTTCCACTCGCAGGCGGTCGCGGCGGAGGTGATCGTGATCCCCCGCTCCTGCTCCTGTTCCATCCAGTCCATGACCGCGGCGCCCTCGTGGACCTCGCCCATCTTGTGGGTACGACCGGTGTAGTAGAGGATGCGCTCGGTCGTCGTCGTCTTGCCGGCGTCGATGTGCGCCATGATCCCGATGTTCCGGGTCTTCTCTAATGGAAAGCTGCGTGCCATGGTTTCTAAGGTAAGCGTTTGTCTCGAATCGGGTCTCTGGTGAAACGGAAGCGCCCCCGCGCTGCTCAGGATCGGCGCAACCAACATCAGGGCAAAAAAAGGGCCCCAGCGGGCCCGGCGAAGCGTACTGCGAAAAAACTGCCTGAGCGACGGGCGATGATAGCAGCGGTTCGGCCGCGCATCGGCGCCCGTCTGGCTTCGCTTCCCAAGGCCGCGAGGAGGTGGTCCCGACAGATCGACCGGATCGCCGACCGTGGGCTCCAGCGGGCCTATCCGCTGCTGGTTCGCGTCCGCCGCACCGCCACCGCGACGGCCAGGAGCGCCGCCGCCTGGGCGGGCCCGCGGCTGCGTCCGCTCGGGGCAGGCTTCTTCCGCGCCCTGGCGCGCGCCGATCGCGGCCTGCGGAGAGCCTGGGCCCTCGCGATGGCGGCCGCGACCGCGGCCGGCGCCGTGGTCACGCCGCGCCGGGCGATCGGCGGCGTGGTCATCGCCGCGGCCGCCTGCCTGGTCGTCTCCCAGTTCATCGACTACCGCGCGGTGGAGATCGGGCAGCCGGGGTACGCCGGCCTCCCGGGCGTCGCGGCGGCTCCAGAGGTCGACGTCCGCACGGCGGGCCAGGCCCACTCTTATCTGCTTGTCCCGCTGGGAATCCTGGCGGCCCTGCTCGGCCTCACCTGCGCGCGGCGCGAACGGCGCGGTCTGGGGCTCGCCGTGGCCGGGCTCGGGCTCGTCGCGCTCGCCGTGATCCTCCTCGTCGACCTTCCCGCCGGCCTCGACGAGAGCGCCCAGAGCGCCCGCTTCGCCGGCGCCTCGGCGGTCCTCGATGATGGCTTCTACGCCGAGCTGGCGGCGGCCTCGGGGCTGATTCTCGCCGGACTGCTCTACTATGCGCGGCCGTGCCGAATACCAATCAGCTCGTCAGGAAGGGCCGCAAGCGCCCGAAGAAGAAGACCACGACGCCGGGCCTCAAGTCGGGCCAGGGTCGCAAGAAGCGCGTAGCCGCCCCACAGCGGCGCGGCGTCTGCACCCGCGTGGCGACGGTCACCCCGAAGAAGCCGAACTCGGCCCTGCGCAAGATCGCCCGTGTGCGACTGACCAACGGCATGGAGGTCACCACCTACATCCCCGGCGAGGGGCACAATCTTCAGGAGCACTCGGTGGTGCTGATACGCGGCGGCCGAGTCAAGGACCTGCCCGGCGTCCGCTACAAGGTCGTTCGCGGCACCCTCGACGCCGCCGGCGTCTCCGACCGCAAGCAGGCCCGCTCCCTCTACGGGGTCAAAGCATCGTGACCAGGCCCGCGACCCCGCACGCCTGGATGTCGCGCGTGGCTCTGCGCATCTCAGCGTCCTCGGGTTTGCCTTTGGCGCCGCCAAAGGCTGCACCCTGCGTCCTTGATCTGCTTGGCCACGCGCGCCCCCAGTCGCACGCGGCCACGACCCTGGTCACGATTTAATGCCGCGCCGCTCCGCAGCTCAGATCCGGCCGACCGAGCCCGACGCCAGGCACCGCAACCGCCTGGTCCAGCAGGTGATCAACAAGGTGATGTCCGACGGCAAGAAGTCCCTCGCCGAGCGGATCGTCTACGACAGCCTGGCGATCGTCGGCGAGCGCGGCAACGAGGATCCGGTCGAGACGCTGGAGGCGGCGATCAAGGCGCTTACGCCGGTGCTCGAGGTTCGCTCCCGCCGGGTCGGAGGCGCGACCTACCAGGTGCCGGTCGAGGTTCCAGCCCGCCGCGCCCGCACGCTTGCCGTCCGGTGGCTCGTCCAGTTCGCCCGTCAGCGCCGCGAGTACTCGATGGCCGACCGGCTCGCGAACGAGATCCTCGACGCCACTCAGGGCCAGGGAAACGCGCTGAAGCGGAAAGAGGACATCTACCGCATGGCGCAGGCGAACAAAGCCTTCGCCCATTACCGCTGGTAGCTAACGTCAGCCCATGAGCCGTCCGATCCTCGCGGTCGACGTCGATGGGGTGATCAGCCTGTTCGGCTTCGACGAGCCGCCTGCTCGCGACCTCGCCAGATTCGAGCTGGTCGACGGGATGGTCCACTGCATCTCCCTCCCGGCGGGCGAGCGGTTGCGCCGGCTCTCCGCCCACTACGAGCTGGTCTGGGCAACCGGGTGGGAGGACAAAGCGAACTACTACCTGCCGCAGATGCTCGGCCTGCCCGAGCTGCCGCACCTGACCTTCGATGGAGCCGCCCGCTTCGGCTCCGCCCACTGGAAGCTCGGGCCACTGGATCAGTACGGCAAGGGCCGGGCGATGGCCTGGGTCGACGACAACTTCGACGAGAGCTGTTACGAGTGGGCGCGCGAGCGCCCCGAGCCGACGCTGCTGGTTCCGACCGAGCCGGCCCTTGGCCTGCAGGAGGCCGAAACCGAGGCGCTCGCCGCCTGGGCCAGGGGCCTCGAGGTCGAGGGAGCCGCGCCCTGAGGCAGCTTTCCAACTCTTTACACTGACTTGGTGACCGGGTTTTGGCCGATTTTCTTTCTGCTGGTCGTCCTCAAGATTCCGGTCCTGGGGGCACTCTGGCTCGTCTGGTGGGCGAGCCAGGCCACGCCTGAGCCAGACGGAGCGGAGGATTCCGACGGCGGCTCCAAGCGGCGCCGGCCGCGGCCGAAGCTGCCGCGGGGACCGCGCCGGGGGCCGCACGGAGGAGGCACGGCGCTTCCCCCGCCCGAGTGCCCGCCGGGCGGCCGCACCAGGGTGGTCAGGCCCGCTGCACAGCCTGGTTTCGCTCGCGCTGGAGCTGACGCAGGTAGGGAAAAAAGTCGACCTCGACCGTATGACGCTTAGAGGTCACGAAGCGCTTCCCCATCCTGCGTTCTTCCTCACTGATCTCGCGCTTCATCTCCGCGGTAGGCGGTAGCGGGGCGCGTCCGGCGAGCACGTCGGCGACCCATTCGCATTGCGCCTCAGCGAGCGGCATGATCGGCCCCAACGGCTGGATGAAGCCGATGAAGTAGAGCCCCGGGTGGTCGGGCGCGGCTACCCGGTGGTAGAGCGGCAGCCGGTTGTCGGGCGCGCGGAAGACGCTCGGGTCGAAGAAGGGGAAGGTGATCTTGTAGCCGGTGCAGTAGACGACCAGGTCGATCTCCTCCTCGCTGCCGTCGAGGAAGCGGACGGTGCGGCCGCCTGGGTAGCGCTCGATGTTGGGCTTCACCGTGATGTCGCCGTGGCCGAGCCGCGGCAGCAGCTCCGAGGAGACCGTCGGGTGCGCCTCGAACAGCTTGTGGTCGGGCTTCGGTAGGCCGTAGTCGGTCACGTCGCCGGCCGCGACCCCGAGTACCCGCATGGCGAAGAAGCGCTGGACCGAGAGCGGCAGCCGGGAGATCAGGTCGTTGGAGGTCTCGTCAATCGGTTTGCCGTTCATGTACTTCGGCAGCACGTAGGCGCCGCGGCGCACCGCCAGGAAGGTCTTGTCAGCGATCCGCGAGGACTCGACCGCGACGTCGGTGGCGGAGTTGCCGAGCCCCAGCACCAGCACCCGCTTGCCCCGCAGCACGTCGGGCTCGCGGTAGTGGTGGACGTGGATCTGCTCGCCGCCGAACTCCTCGGAGCCGGGGAAGGCAGGTTCGGGCCAGCGCGGGTCCCAGTGATGGCCGTTGGCGACCAGGACGGCCTGGTAGCGCGCGGTCTCATTCCCATCGGGACCCTCGACAGCCACCTCCCACTCCCCATCGACCGGCTCGACGCTCTTCACCTCGGTCTGGAACCGGATCTTCTCCCGCAGGCCGAAGTGGTCGGCGTATTCGTCGAAGTAGGCGGCCATCTGGAAGTGGTCGGGGTAATCGGGGAAGTGCTCCGGCATCGGCAGCGTCTTGAAGGCCATCACCCGTCGCGAGGTGTTGATGTGCAGCGAGCGGTAGGCAGACGACATCCCGTTGTCGTTTTCGTAGCGCCAGTTGCCGCCGATCTGGGAGCCCTTCTCGAAGCAGTCGAAGGCGATCCCGCGCGCGTCGAGGACCTGGCAGGCGGTGATCCCTGAGCTGCCGGCGCCGATGATGCAGACCTTCATGGCCTGAAATTTATGGGAAGGAGGGGTGAAGAGGTCCACCCCTGGGGTCCGTAGAGAGAAAGGCGGATCGGCCGGAAGCTGGGCTCATCGGGAAACAAACAAACGAAAGGAGTCCCCCGATGACCCGCAAGACCCGCTCATTCCGCCCCTCCCCGTCGATCGTGATCAGCTGTGTGGCGCTGTTCCTGGCCCTCACCGGCACCGCGCTGGCGGTCGGCAAGAACACCGTCCGCTCGTCTCACATCGTCGACGGCACCGTCCGCACCGTGGACCTCCGCGACAACGCGGTCAACTCGCCGAAGATCGCGCCCGACGCGGTCAACTCGACCCAGATCGCGCTCGACGCGGTCGGTTCAGCGGAGATCGCCCCGAACGCGGTCGCCTCTCCGGAGGTGGCGCCTGAGTCGCTGACGGAGGCGGACCTCGCCGCCAACTCGGTCGGGCCTTCCGAGGTCCAGGACGAGTCGCTCGGCAGCGCCGACCTCGGCACTGACTCGGTCGGCTCCACGGAGCTGCAGACGAGCGCCGTAAGGGCCTCGGAGCTGGGAGCGATCATCCAGGTCTCCAACGAGACCACGATCAAAGGCGGCGCCAACGCCAGCGTCAGCGTCGCCTGCCCGGCCGGGACCACCGTGATCAGCGGCGGCGCCCGCGGCGGCTTCTACCAGGTCGCCACGTCCGGCTCCTACCGCAGCGGCAACGGCTGGCACGTCGACGCCCGCTCAAGCGCCAACAACGACACCACGCTGACCGCCTACGCCTACTGCCTCACCGGCGGCACCAGCAACTAACGATCACCAGGTAAGCGAGAACGGCCGGGGCGGAGCTTGCTCCGTCCCGGCCCTACTTCTTGCAGCTGGTGGCTATCCGCTTGTCGGATTCCTCGGTCCTTTGGTTGGGCGACGCGACCACAGCGCATTTCACTCCTCCCCGGGCCGGGCAATTGCACGGCCCGGGGAGGACTACTGATAGCTCTGCCTACTGCTACTGCGTCGAATAGCTGTACGTAGGTAACTATGTGGTTGTTGTCATTGCAATCGGGTTACCGCCCCCCGCCATCGTCGGTGTGAAGATCGCGTGGAACTCCGCCAGATTGGGACCACAAGTGAGTGTCTGCATTTTGAATTTCGGCGTGAACACCAATGTCGAGCCACTATGTTTGTTGTCCTGCTTCGATTCTGTCGTCGGTCCGTTTGTCGCGATCATGCTGCCTCTGATCGGGAAGCTTTTCCCGTTTAGAGAACACGCTTCTGCGCCTTTGTTTTTGAATTCGATGGTCGCGAATTCTTCTTCTGCCCCATGACCGACGAACTCAATGCCCATTGCATTTTTTTCGCCTTTGGGCCCTTCCATTCCTTCGACTCCGTGAATATTGGCGGTGAGTACGATCGGTTCAGCGACAACGCATTTGGCGATTTTTTTAACGTTGCAGCTGCTGAATTCCTTTCTAATTGTACCTGTGAATGTGTGCAGTTTCGCTGCGGGTTCCACGTTGTGAATCAATGAGTTTTTCGTGTTGCTTTTGATCGTCGTGCATTCGATTTCACCTTTTGACAATGCGATGGTAATTGTTAGCAATGCCGGCTCTGATTTTTTTGTCGATTCTGTTACCGCGCTATTGGTCAAGTCGATTTCTGTTGTCGTGTCATTTGCGATTGCCACGTGTCCGAATTCCCCGGTCTGAGGCACTGCTTCGTCGCAGTGGGCGTCTTTGAAATCTTTCCCGGCGCCTTTGACGCATGTGAACGCTGTTGTGTTAGCTGATGTTGGCGGTTTTAGCGCCGAAGCGCTCTGCGCCGCAAACGTGCAGACCAAAAGCGCGCTGAGCAGCGAGAGGCCGATAACGGCTCTACGTCCAATCATCTCGGTGACCTCCTTGGGTGGTTGAGTGGAGGCAGCGGTGTGGCTGCCCTCGCCCATGGTCCATCGAGACCACCCACCGGTCAAATTAACTTACAGTGGTGTTCCTTACACTGACGCCGGAGTTTGCCGAGCAACGCAGGCCATCCGCTGTCTGGCCCTACTTCTTGCAGCTAGTGGCAATCCGCTTGTTCGTTTCCTCGGTCTTCTGGTTGTGGGCGACCATCTTCACGGTGGCGAGGTTCGGCACCTTGCAGAGGTTTGCCGAGTTGACGAAGACGCCTTTCTTGCCGCCCTTGAAGGAGAAGACGGCCTTGGTGATCGGGGCGTCGGGGAGGTTGTTGAAGCGGGTCCTGACCCTGGAGGATTCCGAGCCTTTGCGGGTCACCGCGTCGACGAAGCCGACCGCGACCACGTCGACTCTGCCGTGCAGGTCAACGACGACGTCGGGCAGGTCTCGTTCGCCGCCGTTGGCGCGGAAGTAGACCTTGCCTTCCAGCGGGTTCTCAAGCAGCGGGGTGAAGACCCTGGCGGTGCCGAGCACCGAGGCGGGTGGGCAGTTGCCGGCGGCGAACTGGGGGCGGGTGCAGGGGTTGGCGATGTGGTTTTGGTCGATGAAGGTGGTCGGGGGGAGGATCACCACCGTCCTTTTGTTGTTGGCCTGCCCGGAGGGCTGGGTGAGGACGGCCTTGAAGGCCGGGTGGCCGCTTCTCCTGACCGCGCCCTTCATCGAGAGCGCCAGCTTGGGGGTGTAGTCGAGGGCCCCGCAGCCGCCGACCTGGAAGCGGTTGGTCAGCGGGGCGATGGCGCCGGTGGTGGAGATCGCTTCCGCGGTGACTTGCTTTGCTTCGCAGGAGGTCGGGTTCAAGACGTAGCCGGCGCGGTCGATCCTGACGTTGATCTGGCGGATGTCGAGCGGGATCCCCTGCAGGATCGTCGGCAGCGGGTCGCTTCTGACCGTGCCCTGGCCGGTTTCGGGGTCCACGTAGAGGGCGGCTCTGGCGACCACGGTGCCGACGTCGAAGGGACCGGTCACCCCGGGGGTGATGATCGCGAGGCTGAAGGGGGCGCCTTTGTAGGGGCCTGAGAGGTAGACGTTTCCTTGGACGAAGATCGGGTTGCCGGAGCCGGCGCCGACGTTGACGGTGCCGAGCTGGGAGGCGGGCGGGCAGGAGGGGCTTGCCTTCTCAAGAGCGCCCTGGCCGGGGGCAGAGCGCGCGGCGGCGTTGGCGATCTGGGCCTCTGAGCATTCCGCCACCCCCCTGAAGTTGGCGGTCACCCCGGGGGGCAGGGTGGTGTTCAGGGCGGCGAAGCGCTGGGAGCCGTTCTCGCGGGTGAGCTTCAGCACGAAGGGGGAGTAGGCGCCGGCGATCGGATCGACCGTTGCGGCCCTGAAGCTCGGGTTGTGCGGCATCTGGGATTCGGTGCCCGCGCAGGCGCCGGCCGGGCTCGAGTTGATCGCGAAGGAGTCTGATTCGAAGACCTTCGCCCCTTCGGGGAAGGTCCATGGGGTGAGCTCTGCGGTGGTGGTGTAGGTGTTGCAGGTAGGCGGGGTGGTCAGCGGCGCCCTCGGCCCGCCGGAGAACTCGAAGTCGAAGTCTTCGAAGGGCAGCTGGGGGTTGTTCTCAAAGACCGTCCGCAGCTGCCCGGTGATGGGATTCGGTTCGACCTTGCCGGCGAGCTTGACCACGATCCCGGTCTGGGGGTCGTTGACGGCGACGTAGAGGGCGATCAGCGAGCCGAAGGGGTTCTCGCCCTGCCTCGCCAGGTAGACGTCGCCCGCGATCGGGTGATCGACCAGGGGCGAGGAGACTTTCACCGTGCCCACCTTGGAGGCCGCGGGGCACTTCGCCGCTTCGCTTTGCGCCGGCTCTCCGGAGCCCGGCAGGTTGATTCCTTCTGGGCCGCTCAGCGGGCAGCCCACCCGCCCGTCGGCGGCCGAGGGGTTGATCGCGAGGCCCTGGGGCAGGGTGACCACGGTCTCCTTCAGGTGCGCGGTGGCCGGCAGTTCGGGGGGGACCGGTTCGTTTTTCTGGGGGATGTTGAGGTTGACGTGAACGCCGGTGGGCGAGTCTGAGACCGCGGTTTCCGGTCGCAGGGTGATCGAAGGGTCAAAGCCGGGCTCATCGCATTCGGTCAGCCCGCGCGGGGTCCCGCCGGGGCCTACCGACTGCACGCTCGCTGACTGGAAGGCTTCCGGTTCCTGCACCGACTTCACGCTGAGCGTCCAGGTCAGCGGCCCCCCGCAGGAGGTCGGCATCGACAGGAAGGGGACTTTGGCGGCATCGCTCGAGCAGCCCCTGACGATTTCGTTGTTCACGATGCAGACTCGGTCTGCGTCGTGGGCGGGCAGCGCCGGCACTCCCCAGGTTTCCACCACCACCGACTGCACCGGCACGCTGGTCGGGACCGTGATGTTGGAGATCCTCGCCCCGTAGTCGCTGCTGCGAAGCGACGCTTCGTTGAACACGTTGAAGCTGGCGATGCTGAAGCCGAAGCTCGCCGGCACGCCCAGCGGCGGCGTCAGGTTGTAGATCGGGCTGACGGCGGTGTCTTCCAGTCCCGCTATGCGGATCCGCGCCACTCCGACCTGCGTGTTCCCAGGGCAGTTCGTGCTCACCCCCTCGAAGTCCGCCCCCGAGCACTGCGACACCGCCAGCGGGTTGCCGACCATTCCCGGCGGCAGGTCGATGATCAGCTCGCGCAGCGTCCCTTCCGGGGTTTCTTCGGCGTCCTGGTTCATCTCGAAGGCGAGCTTGAATTCGTAGGGGTGGGCACCCGCTCGCAGCTCGGGCGTTTTTCCGTCTTCCTTGACCGCCCCCGCGCTCATGCTTTTGATCCCGAAGTCGGCTTGGGCCGGGGCGGCGAGGGCTAGGAGCGCCGCGAGCGCCGCCGCAATAGCGAAACTGCGCGTGGCCCTCATCGCGAACCTCCGCGATTGTTGCCGCCTCGCTTTTTCTTCTTCTTCGGCTTCTTCTTCTTCACACACTTGCCCTGCTTCTTCACGAAGCCCGGCTTGCAGCGCTTCGGCTTCGGGTTGACGGGGCCGGTCAATTCTTCGCTGCCGAAGGCAGGCTGGGCCGGCGCGCTCGCCAACGGCCCCGCACACACTTCCGGGTTGCAGGGCGCGGGGCTCGCTTCTTCAAAGCCTCCGCCCACCCGCGCGTCATAGAGGTCGAGCTGCTGGTCTTTGTCGCGCAGCGGCAGTAGCCGCTCGCGGGTGATGAAGAAGGCGTCGTCACCGCTCTCTGAGGAGTCCATGAACATCGAGTCGTTCCGGCTTTGCCCGCTCGAGATCAGATAGACGCAGCCCTCGTCTCGGTTGCAGCTTCCCACCCCTTGCGGCTCCCACTCATAGACATCTTGGATGTTGCCATTCGAATCCCCTGGGGAAAGCGCGTCCTGGCTTTCGAAGAACAGGCGCCCATCGCCCTCGCGGCTCAGGTTGCCGGGCTGGCGGAAGGGGCTGGTCGACCTCAGCAAGCTGAGATTGGAATCCCCCAGCGGCTGCTCCCCGCTCGGGTTGCAGGAAGAGCAGACGAGGCTCTCTGAGTCCGCGGAGTAAACGAACACCTCCCGGCAGGCCGGCGAATTGCTGCTGCGGCAGTTGCCCCCGCCGCGCAGCGTATTGTCGTACCCGGTCAAGGGCGCTAGCGACATGAATGCCAGGAAGGCGCCGTCGGAGGTGACCTGGGCGGTACGCTGCGAGGGCGAGGCCGCCCACGCTCCGTAGCTACGAGTACTGAACCCGTTATCACCCGGGGCGAGAATGCCGATGAATCCGAGCTCTCCATCGTCCCAGGCGTAGAGGTTGCGCTCGCTCGCTTCGGCGTGTTCGCCGTTTTCGTTCTCCTCGCTTTCCTCGGTCAGTGCCTCGGTGTCGATGAAGTAGACGCGGGAGAGGTCCTCTGAGGCGCCGAGGATCCCGAGAAAGCCTTCTTCGCCTTCGGTTAGATCGACGCTTTCCACGTAGGCACTGCCGGCGCCGTTTAACTCATAGATCTTGCCGTCGGAGAGCAGCACGGTGGAGCCATCGGGGGAGGCGGTAAGGAAGCAGACCCGTTCCTCTCGCGGCACGCTTTCTTTGCAGCTCGCGGGGCCGGGAATTTCGAGGGTTTCCTCGCCGTCGACGCGGACGTAGACATGGCCGGTTTCTTCTGAGCTCCAGAAGATCCGGCTGCCGTCGCCTGAGATCGCCGCCTCGATGTTGGGTTGCTGGAGCTGGGGGCTACTGAACACCAAGAGGCGCCCCGAACCGATCACCGCCCCCGTCGCGGCGGCGCCATTGCCCGGCAGCACGTTGACCAGCCCAAGCTCCCCGCCTTCCCACTCATAGAGGTTGCAGTCCGCGCCGGGAAAGGCGCATTCTTCACTCGCGTCCACTTCCGGCGCCACCGGCGCGATCCCAGGAACCGCCTCGGTCAGTGCGTCGTTGGCTTCGAAGGCCACGTGCTCGAAGGCGGGCACCAAAGCCGACCCCGCGTTGGCGCCGCCGAAGCTGATTCTGAAATTGCCCGGATCGCGGTTCGGTGGTTCGGCGGTGATCAGCGTCTGTAGCGCGCCGCCCTCGCGCAGGTATAGGTTGGGGAAGCCGCCTTCGCCAGGGCGGGTCGGCGCTTGGGGAGAGAGGGGCGGACTAGCCTGAGCGAGGACGCCGTGCGCGAGATCGGCTGAAAATGCCACGAACCTTCCGGTCGTCGTCGGCGAACTCAGGCTCTGGATCCCCCACCCGGCCGAGCTGCGCGGCGCGAAGTACTCGTTCGGGCCGGACGCCAAGCCGCCGGTGAACGGCTGACCCAGATAGAGCGCCGACTCCCCCTCGGAGCTGCTCTGCATCGGCATCATTTGCTCGTTGCCCCCCGGCAGGCAGTCGCCGCAGCTGCCGCCCAGCTGCCCCACCGGTTCCGGCGGGATCACCTCGCCCGCCTTCTTCGGCGGGGAAACCATCTCATAGGCGCGCCCGTCGGGAAGCCCGACTTTTTCGAGAGTGGCGAAGAAGAGCGTTTCGCCCGGCGCCGAGCCGTCTTCGTTGCTACACACCAGGCGATAACGGTAGATCGCTTCGTCAAGGCCGCTGACCTCCGCACTTACCCCCACCGGGGTGGTGCCGGTGAACGGCCCCGGTGGGGTGACAGACACTGAGGTCGCCCCTTCGAAGCCTTCGGCGCTCACTTCCACGTATTCGAAGACGCAGGTCGCCTCCGCCCCTTCGGCGGCGTTGACGGTGCCACGCAGGGTAACGACGCCGTCAATCACCAAGGCGGCTTCCGTGGTGGTTTCGGGGAGCGCGGCTTCCTCCCAGACTTCGATGTTGGGATTGCCGCTGCGGGCGATGTAGGCGTTGCCGGTAGTTTGGTTCACAGCGACGCCGGTGAGCGCTGCACCCGGGGAAAAGCTTTCGACCAGTTTCGCTTCGCTTGCCCCGGAGGCGTCGTACTCTTTAACTTCACTGCCACCGACGGTGAAGACGTGACCCGTCGCCGGGTTGACCGTAACCGTCGTGGCCCCTGAGCCGAAGTCGTAGGCTTTGGTCCCGCTGACGCTGTCGAGCTTCGACGCCGCGCCGGTGAAGATCTTGGTCGGAAAGATGGAGCTCGCCGTCGGCCCGGCGCCGGCCGCGAGCGTGCAGGATTCCAGGAAGGCGAAGTTGGCGACGTTGTCTTCGTTTTTCGGGAACGCGCCGGCCGGTTCGTACTTGTGGATCGCGCCGACGCCGAAGAACCCGAACTCGGTGACGAAGAGGTTGCCGGAGGGGTCGACTGCGACGCCGCAGACTTCACCGAAGAGGTTCGCCGATCCTTCGGCTCCGGGACCTTCGTTAAAGCCGGTCAGCTGTTCCAGCAGGCTGCCGTCTTCGCCGAAGACTTCGATTCGATGGGCGCCCGCCTGAGTGACGTAGATGTTGCCGTCGGTTTCCCCGCCGGAGTTGTCGACCGCCACCTGCACTTCTCCCGGGCCACCGAAGGTGAGGCTGCCGATTACATTGGAGCCCAGACTGGAGAAGCTGGAGGGGGTGCCGTCTTCGTTATAGCGGCTGAGCGTTCCCGTTCCCGGACCCGGACCCGCATCGATCACAAGCAGAGCGCCAGTTGACTGATCCACCGCGAGCCCCTCTGCTTTGGTGAAGCTGGGCTGCGCCGCGCTACCGAAGGTTTCGGCGAAGACGTAGTCAGCCGAGGCGGAAACGGGAAACAGAAGAAGCGCCGCGCCAAGCGCGCTTCCGAGAACAGCACCCAGCCGTCCCTCCGAACCCTTCCCCCGACACCCCGTCACTGAATCGCGCTCCTCCGCTCGTTGAGAATCGGTTCCCGCCGATCCAATAGCGTTCCCTAGGAAATACTACTCCGTTCCCAGCGCCCTGTCAGTGAGCACATCGCCTTGCGATCGTAAACCCCAAAATTTGGTATGTGCTGAAAACAGACCGGACCGGAGCACTTTGCTCCGGTCCGGTAAGAGCTAAGAGCTATCGGTGGCTCTGATTACTAGCAACCGCTTCGAATAGCTGTTCCTAGCTATGTGGTTGTTGTCATCGAGATCGGGTTACCGCCCCCTGCCATCGTCGGTGTGGCGATCGCGTGGAATTCCGCGGGGTTGGGACCGAGAGTTAGTGTCTGCATTTTGAATTTCGGCGTGAACACCAGTGTCGAGCCGCTGTGTTTGTTGTCCTGCTTCGATTCTGTCGTCGGCCCGTTTGTCGCAATCACACTGCCTTTGACTGGGAAGGTTTTTCCGTTCAAAGAGCAGACTTCTGCGCCTTTGTTTTTGAATTCGATTTCCGCGAAGGTTTCTTCTGGCCCGTCACCGATGAACTCGATGCCCATCGCATTTTTTTCACCTTTGGGTCCTTCCATTCCTTCGACGCCGTGAATCGTAGCTTTGGAAATAATATTTTCTTTCACGATGCATTTAGCGATTTTTTTGACGTTGCATTCACTGAATTCGGTTTCGATTGTGCCTGTGAATGTGTGCTGTTTTGGCGTGGGTTCTTCGTTATGAACCAGTGAGTTTTTCACGTTGTTTTTGACTTTAAGACACTCGATTTCGACTTTAGCCAAGGCGATGGTGCCTGTGAGCAACGCTGGCTCTGATTTTTTTGTCGATTCTGTGACTGCGTTGTTGGTCCCTTCAATTTCTGTTGTCGTTTTATTTGCGATTGCCACGTGCCCGAATTCCCCGGTCTGAGGCACTGCTTCGTCGCAGTGGGCGTCTTTGAAATCTTTCCCGGCACCTTTGACGCATGTGAACGCTGTTGTGTTGTTTGATGTCGGCGGTTTTAGCGCCGAGGCACTCTGCGCCGCCACAGCGCAGACCAAAAGCGCGCTGAGTAGCGAGAGGCCGATAACAGTTCTACGTCCGATCATTTGATAACTCTCCTTTAATTGGGTGTAGTGCCGGACCTGCCCGTCTCGATAGACCCATTTTCCGGCATGGCCTTCGGGCAAGGCCCGGCAAACCTTTAACTTCCCACGATCAGGCAAAACGGTCAAGTTTTTTTGGCTGACGTTTTCTATCTCTGTCGAACTACGCTGGCCGGGCCTTCTCGCCGACGCCACCGAGCCGGAGCGCTTGGCTCCGGCTCGGTACTCTCTACCGCTTCGACCGGCTGTTCCTAGCTATGTAGTTGTTGTCATCGAAATTGGGTTACCGCCCACGCCAGCCATTTTCGGTGTAAGAATTCCGTGGAATTCCGCCGCGTTGGGGCCGAGTTTCAGTGTTTGCATTTTGAATTTCGGCGTAAATACCAGTGTCGCGCCGCTCTCTTTGTTTTCCTGTGACGATTCTGTCGTCGGTCCGTCTGTCGCCACTGCCCTGCCTTTAACTGGGAAGGTTTTCCCGTTCAGGGAGCATGCTTCTGCGCCTTTATTTTTGAATTCGATTTCCGCGAAGGTTTCTTCTGCGCCGGAGCCAACAAACTCCATGCCCATTGCATTTTTTTCACCTTTGGGCCCTTCCATTCCTTCGACTCCGTTGACCGTGGCGTTGGATATGATCGGTTCTTTGACGATGCATTTAGTGACTTTTTTGACGTTGCATTCGCTGAATTCGGTTTGGATCGTGCCTGTAAATTTGTGCTGTTTCGATACGGGTTCAACGTTATGGACCGTTGAATTCGCCGCGTTATTTTTGACCGTCAGGCATTCGATTTCAACTTTTGCCAAGGCGACGGTGCCTGTCAGCACCAATGGCTCTGAATCTTTTGTTGAGTTTGTGACGTTTTTGTTGGTTGCATCGACTTCTGTTGTCGTGTTCAGTGCGATCACTTCGTGACCGTATTCGCCGGTAGGAGGTACAACTGTGTCCTCTTTATTGCAGTGTGCTTTCGAGAAATCTTTAGTAGGCCCACCTTTGACGCATGTGAACGCTGTTGTGTTGTTCGATACCGTTACCAGTAATGCCGAGGCGCTCTGTGCCGCAAAGGCGCTGAACAAAAGCGCGCTGAGCAGCGAGAGGCCGATAATGGCTCTACGTGCAATCATCTCGATTCTCTCCTTGTTGATAGTGCCGGATCCGCCCGCCGTCTATCGTTTAATAAACCGCTCCCGGCATCGTGTGGACGGGGCCTAGTTAGTTAGAGCAGCCCGTCGTCTTTAGGCTCCCACCAAGGCAACACTTGGTCAAGTTTTTTTGGCCAATGTTTTTTATCCTCAATCACGCGTGCGTTACAGCAAAGTTTATTGAGGAGAGGTAATCCCACGTTTTTGGGGTTTCCTTGTTTCGGATCCCGGTTCTCGGACTGTGCCGGCAGGACAGAGGTTTTCGGCTCCCCGGGCCGGACAATTGACCGACCCGGGGAGCGCTGCTGGTAGCCGTGGGCCACTTGTTCTACTTCGAATAGCTGTAGTAACTATGTGGTTGTTGTCATTGCAATCGGGTTACCGCCCCCCGCCATCGTCGGTGTGAGGATTCCGTGAAATTCCGCGGAATTGGGGCCTAGTCGCAGTGTCTGCATTTTGAATTTCGGCGTGAACACCAATGTCGAGCCACTATGTTTGTTGTCCTGCTTCGATTCTGTCGTCGGTCCGTTTGTGGCGATCATGCTGCCACTGATCGGGAATGTTTTGTTGTGCAGAGAGCATGCTTCCGCGCCTTTATTTGTGAGCGTAATGCTCCCGATGAGTTCTTCTGGCCCGTCACCGACGAACTCAATGCCCATCGCGTTTTTTTCCCCTTTGGGCCCTTCCATTCCTTCCACGCCGTGGACGTTGAATTTGAATATCAGCGGTTCTGAAACGACGCATTTGGTGAGTTTTTTGACGTTGCATTCGCTGAATTCGGTTTCGATTGTGCCTGTGAATGTGTGCTGTTTCGATACAGGTTCGACGTTGTGAACCGTTGAGGTTTTCACGATGCTTTTGACTTTCAGGCATTCGATTTCGATTTTGGACAAAGCAATGGTGGCTGTGAAGATGGCCGGCTCTGATTTTTTTGTCGATTCTGTTACCGCGCTATTGGTCAAGTCGATTTCTGTTGTCGTGTCATTTGCGATTGCCACGTGTCCGAATTCCCCGGTCTGAGGCACTGCTTCGTCGCAGTGGGCGTCTTTGAAATCTTTCCCGGCGCCTTTGACGCATGTGAACGCTGTTGTGTTAGCTGATGTTGGCGGTTTTAGCGCCGAAGCGCTCTGCGCCGCGAACGCGCAGACCAAAAGCGCGCTGAGCAGCGAGAGGCCGATAACCGCTCTACGTCTGATCATCTCGATGACCTCCTTGGGGTCGTCGGGTGGGAGGCAGCGGTTGGCTGCCTTCTCCACTCATCGTCCACCGAGACGATCCACCGGTCAAATTAATTTACGGTGGAGTTTCTAAGCGACAAAAAGCCCCCGCCGCTGACGCGACGGGGGCTTTGCACTAGAACTGAACAGCTGGAACTGCGCTGCGGCTATTCGCTGGCTTTGACCGCAGCCGCGTTACCGGACTGCAGTTTGCCTTCGAGGATCGCCGAGTTTTTCCCGGACGCCGAGGGCGTGCCGAGGATCGAGTCGACCAGCGGATCGACGAGGAAGGAGAAGATCCCTCCGCATCCGCTGACGCCCGGTGCTGCGAACGTGTTGTTCACGAGCTTTCCACCGCTGATCGTGACCAGGGTGAATGATTCGTTGAAGGTGATTTCACCGACGACGCCTTCAAGGGAGCCGCTTTTACCGGTGGTGAAATCGATCTGGATCGGTTTGGAGTTGGAGCCGAGGTAGCAGTTGCTGCCAAGGATCGCGTTGTCGAGCTTGACCTTGCTCGGCAGGCCCAGAGCGGTGCCTTCCTGGTTGACCAGGTTCTGGGTGCTCAGCTGGATCGAGCTCGCCGGTGCGGCGAGTTCGACCGTCGCGGTGACCCCGGTGAACCCTTTGTTGATCTGGCCGTTGAACCAGTCCTGGATGAATTGCGGCCACCATTTCGGTGCCACGATCCCGGTCAGACCGCCTGGGACCGGCTGCGGGGTTTTCGAGAGGGTGACGCCGTTCGCCGCTCCGACGAAGGTCACGGTCCCCCCTTCGTTTTCAAAGGCCCCGCCCTGCAGGGTCACTGGGTTGACCAGCGGCACGCTCTTTTTGCCGACGGTGAAGTTGCCTTTGCTGGTCAGGGCGTAGACGCATTCGGTGACTTTGGGGTTGCCCAGCGGGCACTCGCCGAAGTTGGCGAATTCGCCTTTCGGGTTGAAGGTTGAGGCTGACGCCGAGGACGCGAACAAAAGTACGCCCAGCATCGCGGTGATGCCTCCCACTACGAGCATCCGTGCAGGATGCCTGTGCTTCAAGAACCTCATGGTGGTCCTTTCATCTCGTTTTTAACTGGTTGATCCGAGGAAGAAGTCTGGCCCTACTTCTTGCAGCTGGTGGCTATCCGCTTGTTCGTTTCCTCGGTCTTCTGGTTGTGGGCGACCATCTTCACGGTGGCGAGGTTCGGCACCTTGCAGAGGTTTGCCGAGTTGACGAAGACGCCTTTTTTGCCGCCCTTGAAGGAGAAGATCGCCTTGGTGATCGGGGCGTCTGGCAAGTTGTTGAAGCGCGTCCTGACCCTTGAGGATTCCGATCCTTTGCGGGTCACCGCGTCGACGAAGCCGACCGCGACCACGTCGACTCTGCCGTGCAGGTCGACGACGACGTCGGGCAGGTCTCTTTCGCCGCCGTTGGCGCGGAAGTAGACCTTGCCTTCGAGCGGGTTCTCAAGCAGCGGCGTGAAGACCCTGGCGGTGCCGAGCACCGAGGCGGGCGGGCAATTGCCGGCGGCGAACTGGGGCCTGGTGCAGGGATTGGCGATGTGGTTTTGGTCGATGAAGGTGGTGGGTGGGAGGATCACCACGGTCCTTTTGTTGTTGGCCTGCCCGGAGGGCTGGGTGAGCACCGCCTTGAAGGCCGGGTGGCCGCTGCGGCGGACCGCGCCTTTCATCGAGAGCGCCAGCTTGGGGGTGTAGTCGAGGGCCCCGCAGCCGCCGACCTGGAAGCGGTTGGTCAGCGGGGCGATGGCGCCGGTGGTGGAGATCGCTTCCGCGGTGACTTGCTTTGCTTCGCAGGAGGTCGGGTTCAAGACGTAGCCTTGGCGGTCGATCCTGACGTTGATCTGGCGGATGTCGAGCGGGATCCCCTGCAGGATCGTCGGCAGCGGGTCGCTTTTCACCGTGCCCTGGCCGGTTTCGGGGTTGACGTAGAGGGCAGCGCGGGCGACCACGGTGCCGACGTCGAAGGGCCCGGTCACCCCGGGGGTGATGATCGCGAGGCTGAAGGGGGCGCCTTTGTAGGGGCCTGAGAGGTAGACGTTTCCTTGGACGAAGATCGGGTTGCCTGAGCCGGCGCCGACGTTGACGGTGCCGAGCTGGGAGGCGGGCGGGCAGGAGGGGCTTGCCTTCTCAAGGGCGCCCTGGCCGGGGTTGCCCCTGGCGGCGGCGGAGGCGATCTGGGCCTCAGAGCATTCCGCCACCCCCCTGAAGTTGGCGGTGACGCCGGGGGGCAGGGTGGTGTTCAGGGCGGCTATGCGCTGGGAGCCGTTTTGGCGGGTGAGCTTCAGCACGAAGGGGGAGTAGGCGCCCCCGATGGGCGTCACCGTCCCCGCTTCAAAGCCCGGGGAGTGCGGCATCTGGGATTCGGTGCCCGCGCAGGCGCCGGCGGGGCTTGCGCCGATCGCGAAGGAATCGGCGAGGAAGGCCTTGGGCCCTTCGGGGAAGGTCCAGGGGGTCAGCTCCGCGGTGGTGGTGTAGGTGTTGCAGGTGGGTGGGGTGGTGAGCGGTGAGCGGGGGCCGCCGGAGAACTCGAAGTCGAAGTCTTCGAAGGGCAGCTGGGGGTTGTTCTCAAAGACCGTCCGCAGCTGCCCGGTGAGCGGGTTCGGTTCGACCTTGCCGGCGAGCTTGACCACGATCCCGGTTTGGGGGTCGTTGACGGCGACGTAGAGGGCGATCAGCGAGCCGAAGGGGTTTTCTCCCTGCCTTGCCAGGTAGACGTCCCCCGCGATCGGGTGATCGACCAGGGGTGAGCCGACTTTCACCGTGCCCACCTTGGAGGCGGCGGGGCACTTGGCCGGTTCTGATTGCGCCGGCTCTCCGGAGCCCGGCAGGTTGATCCCTTCCGGGCCGGTGAGCGGGCAGCCCACCCGCCCATCGGCGGCCGAGGGATTGATCGCGAGGCCCTGAGGCAGGGTGACCACGGTCTCCTTCAGGTGCGCGGTGGCGAGCAGCGGTTCGGGCCCGGGCACCCCCGGCCCGCGCCCCTCTTTAAGCAAGGTGACGAGGGCGTCGCCTTCACCGGAGAAGAGGGCTTCGATCAGCGGCACGTCCTGGTTGGAGAGGGCTTCGACGAAGGTGACCCGGTAAAAGCCGCCTGCGTCGCTGACCAGTGCGTTGCCGGCGCCGATCGTGCCGAGGCCCTGCAGGGCGGCTTGGATCTCGGCCGCGTTCGCATCGAAGGCGATGCCCGATTCGATCGGCACTTCGGTGGCGCTGGCGCCGGCCTGCACCGGGGCCGAGAGGGTCAGTTTTCCTTCAACTGCGTCGACGGCGGTGATCGTGGTCCCCGCGGGAATGCCGGCGCCGGCGATCGCCTGACCGGCGGCAAAGGGAGGGGCGCCGCTGGAAGTGAGCGCCACCGCGGTCCCCGCGGCGGTGGCCGGTGCTGAGAGGGTCAGGCTCGTCTCCGAGGCGGCGGTGATCGTCGTTCCGGGCGCGATCCCCGTGCCGGCGATCCGCTGGCCGACGATGAATTTGCCGTCGGTGGTGTTGAGGCCGGTTACGGTCGAAACGCCTTCGTTGAGATTGCCGGTGCCCCTGGCGGCGATCAGGCCGCTGATCACGTTGGAGCCTTCGGTCAACTCACCGAGCCCACTGCCTCCGGTGCTCTGGCCTTTGAAGGCGAGGGTGAAGCTGCCGCTGAGGGGGTTGATCACTTCCAGGCGCTGCACCTCGTCGCGGGGCTCGAGGTCGACTTCGGTCACCGACTCGTTTTGGGGGATGTGGAGGTTGACGTTCAGGCCGGTGGGGGAATCGGAGAGCGAGGTTTCGGGCCTCAGGGTGATCGAGGGGTCAAACGGCGGCTGATCGCAGTCGGTGAGCCCGCGCGGGGTGCCGCCGGGGCCGAGCGATTCGGAGCTTGCCGAGGAGGTGGCTTCCGGTTCCTGCACCGACTTGACGCTGAGCGTCCAGGTGAGCGGGGGCCCGCAGGAGGTCGGCAGGCTGAGGAAGGGGTCTTTGGGAGCATCGCTCGTGCAGCCTCTGACGAGTGCCCCGTCCACTATGCAGGCGCGGTCGGGGTCGTGGGAGGGTGCTGCCGGCACTCCCCAGATAGTCGCCTCCACCGCCTGCAGCCCGACGCTGGTCGGGATCGTGAAGTCTGAGATCCTCGCCCCGTAGTCTGAGCTGCGAAGCGAGGCTTCGTTGAACACGTTGAAGCCCGCGATGCTGAACCCGAAGCTCGCCGGCACCCCCTCGCGCGGGATCAGGTTGTAGATCGGGCTGACCACGGTTTGCCCGGGCAGCCCGACTTCGCGGATCCGGGCGACGCCGATCTGGGTGGCGCCCGAGCAGTTCGTTGAGACCCCCTCGAATTCCGCGCCCGAGCAGGGCGGCACCACGAGCGGGTTGCCGACCATCCCCGGCGGCAGGTCGATCACCAGCTCGCGCAGGGTCCCTTCCGGGACTTCATCTGCGTCCAGGTTCATCTCGAAGTTGAGCTGGAATTCGTAAGGGTGAGCGCCCGCCCGCAGCTCGGACTCTCCGTTTTCCTTGAACGCCCCCGCACTCCAGCTTTTGATCCCGAAGTCCGCCTGGGCCGGGGCGGCGAGGGCCAGGAGCGCGGCAAGGGCCGCGGCAAAGGCGAGGCTGCGCTTGGCGGCCCTCATCGCGAGCCCCTGCGGTTGTCGGCGGCCTTCTTTTTCTTCTTTGGCTTCTTCTTCACGCACTTGCCCTGCTTCTTCACGAAGCCCGGCTTGCAGCGCTTGGGCTTGGGGTTGCCGGGGCCGGTCACTTCGTTGCTGGCGGCGCTGGGCTGGGCGGGCGGGCTCGCGATCGGCCCTGCGCACGCTTCCGGGCTGCAGGGAGCGGGAGCCGCTTCTTCAAAGCCGCCGCCGACGCGGGCGTCATAGAGGTCCAGCTGGTCGTTTTTGTCGCGAGGCAGTAACTTCTCGCGGGTGATGAAGAAGGCGTCATTCCCGCTATCGGAGGAGTCCACGAACATCGAGTCGTTGGGGCTCTGGCCGCTTGAGATCAGAGAGACGCAGCCCTGCGCTCGTTTGCAGCTCCCGACCCCATTTGGCTCCCACTCATAGACGTCCTGGGTACTGGCGTTGACGTCGCGCGGGACCAAGGCGTCCAGGCTTTCGAAGAACAGGCGCCCCTCGCCCTCGCGGCTCAGGTTGCCCGGTTGGCGGAACGGGCCCTGAGGTCTGATCAGCGTCAGGTTGGAGTCCCCCAGCGGCTGCTCGCCGCTCGGGTTGCACGAAGCGCAGGCAAGGTTCTCCGAGTCGGCCGCGTAGACGAAGACCTCCCGGCAGGCCGGGGTACTGCTGCTGCGGCATTTGCCACCGCCCCGCCGCGTGTTGTCATAGCCGGTCAACGGCGCCAGCGACATGAACGCCAGGTAGCTGCCGTTGAGGGTCACCTGCGCGGTGCGCTGCGAGGGCGAGGCGGCCAATGCCCCGTAGTTACTAAGGCCGAACCTTTGGTCACCGAGTGCAAGGATGGCGATGAAGCTGGACTCTCCCCCCTCCCAGCCGTAGAGGTTGAGCTCGTCCGTTTCCGCGTGTTCGCCGTTCTCGTTCTCCTCGCTTTCGGCGGTCAGCGCCGCGGTGTCGACGAAGTAGATCCGCGAGAGGTCCTCTGCCGCCCCGAGGATCCCTTCGAAGCCGCCTTTGGTCTCGGTCAGGTCGATGGTTGCTTCGTAGGCGGTTTCCGCTCCGTTCAGTTCATAGATCGTGCCGTCTGAGAGCAGCACCGTCGAGCCGTCCGGCGAGGCGGTCAGGAAGCAGGCCCGCTCTTTCGCCGGTTCGATTTCTTTGCAGCTGCCCGCGCCGGGGATCTCGAGCGTTTCCTCGCCTTCGACGCGGACGTAGACCTCGCCGGTTTGTTCTGAGCTCCAAAAGATCCGGCTGCCGTCGTCGGAGATCGCATTCTCGATGTTGGCCTGCTCGGCGGCTGGGAACGAAGCCAGCATCCGCCCCGCGCCGATCACCGCTCCCCCTGCAGCGGCGACGTTGCCCGGCAGCACGTTGACTAGCCGAAGCTCCCCGCCCTCCCACTCGTAGAGGTTGCACTCCGCGCCGGGGAGCGAGCATGCTGGGCCGACTTCAACCTCTGGCGCCGCCGGGGCGATCGTCCCCACTGCCTCGGTCAGCGCGTCGTTGGCTTCGAAAGCAACGTGCCCGAACGCGGGCACCAAGATCGTCCCCGCATTCGCCCCACCGAAGCTGACTTCGAAATCGCCCGGTTCGCGGTTCGGCGGTTCGGTCGCGATCACCGGCTCTAGCCCACCGTTAGCTTGCAGGTAGAGGTTGGGGAAGCCTTTGCCGCCCCGGATCGGCGCTTGCGGGGAAAGGGGCGGATCGGCTTGGGCGAGCACCGCCTGCGAGAGCTTTTCTGAGAAGGCCAGGAACCGACCCGTCGTCGTCGGCGCGCTCAGGCCCTGCGTGCCCCACCCGGTCGAGCTGCGCGGCGCCAGGTACTCATTCGGGCCCGCGGCAAGGCCCGCAGCGAAAGGCTGCCCAAGGTAGAGCACCGATGAGCCGTCGGGGTGGGTCTGCATCGGCATGCTTAGGTCATTGACCCCTGGCAGGCAGTCGCCGCAACTGCCCCCCAGCTGCGTTTCGGGTTCGGGCGGGATCACCTCTCCCGCCTTCTGCGACGGCGAGACCATCTCATAGGCTCGGCCGTCTGGAAGACCGATCTGTTTGGAGATGGTGAAGAAGAGCATTGCTCCTGCTTTTGACCCGTCTTCGTTGCTTGCAACCAGGCGGAAGCGGTAGGTGCCTTCGGCCAAGCCGCTGACTTCAGCGCTCACGGCTTCGTTGGTGTTGCCGGTGAACGAGCCGGCTGGCGTGCAAGGCACCGAGGTCGCCCCTTTGAAGCCTTTCTCTTTTGCTTCTACATACTGGAACACACAGCTGGTCGGCGGTCCTTCGTTGGCGTTGACCACACCGCGCATCGTCACGGTGTCGCCGATGACCGAGGCGCTTTCGGTGATCGCTTTCGGCAGATCGACCGCTTTCCCCCAAACTTCGATGTTGGCGTTGCCCTTTCGCGAAACATAGATCCTGCCGGTGTCTCCGTCGACCGCGATGCCACCGACTTTTTCTCCACCGGGTGCGATCGGTAGACCCTCCGTCGCTTCAGCTTCCCCGATGACATCGAATTCCTTGACTTCGCTGCCGGAGGCCGTGTAGAGAGTGCCAGTCGTCGGGTCAACGGTCGCGGTCGTCGTCGGCCCTGAATCGACTTCGTATTTTTCGGTCCCGGTCGTACTATCGAGCTTCGACACTTTCCCGTTTAACTGAACCGGGAATAGGAACCCGTCCCCCGTCCCCGCCCCAGCCGCTATGTTGCAGTTCTGCGCGAAGGGGAAGTTGGCAACATTGTCGCCGTTCACCGGGGGGTTGGCCGCCGGTTCGTACTTGTGAACCGTTCCCGAAAAGAAGTCGCCGACGAAGACGTTGCCCGACGGATCTACCGCGACCCCGCAGACCGCGTTGAACGTTTTCGCACTACTGTCGTTGTATCCCGTCAGCTGACCTAGGGGGCTGCCGTCTTCGTCAAAGATGGTGACGATTTTTGCCCCGACCTCCGCGACGTAGATGTTGCCATTAGCCGGATCGAATTCCTCGCAGGTCGGAGTGGTCAGCTCGCTAAGAGGGGGTTCGTGAAGCGCGCAGGAGCTATCGACCGCGACCTGCACTTCTCCCGGGTCCTTGAGACTCCCGGTGCCGAAGTTAAGAGGGCCGATCACGTTAGTACTCAGAGCTGAGAACTCGGCGGGCGTCCCGTCCGAATGCCAACGGCTGAGGGTTTTCGCATCCCTGTCAAGGACAAGCAGATCGCCAGTCGCCTGATCGATCGCCATCCCCTGCGCTTCAATGAAGGACGGTTCGCTGACGCTGCCGAAGTCTTCGATGAAAGGATGCTCCAGTGCGGATGCTGAGGAGGGAGCCAGGAACATAAGGCTCACCGCAACCGCCAGCCCGCAAATCGACCGCGCTACCGAAACCCTCCCGCAGAATCTCATCGCTGAATGCGCTCCTCTTACTCGTTGACACTCAATCCCCGCCGATAACTACCCGTTCTCGGTCAATACGGCTGCGTTCCCAGCGCGCTGGCAGTGGATCACGCCTACCTGAGATCGTCAAGAGATAATGAGGCAAAGCCCTAAAATTAGGTATATTTCAGAAAGACATACACTGGGCCGAGACCCATGTCCCGGCCCAGTGTGTTACGGCAATCTATTTCTGACTATAACGAGAACGTTTTATGTAGTTGTTGTCAAGGAAATTGGGTGCTCTGGTTTCCCGGCGTCTGGGGCCATCTTCGATGTGGCTATTGCGGTAAAGTCAGCTACGTTGGGTCCAAGTTTCAGTGTTTGCATTTTGGATTTCGGCGTGAACACCAGTGTCGCGCCGGTCTCTTTACCTTCCTGAGGCGATACGTCCGTCGGCCCATTTGTCGCGACTACTCGACCTTTCACTGGGAACGTTTTCGCGTTCAGGGAACACGCTTCTACGCCTTTGTTTTTAAATTCGATTTTCGCAAAGGTTTCTTCAGCTTGGGAGCCGACGAACTCCACGCCCATCGCATTTTTTTCGCCTAGGGGGCCTTCCATTCCTTCCACGCCGTGAATCGTCGCGGTAGATTCGATTGGTTCAGCGACAATACATTTCGCCAATTCTTTGACGTTGCAATTGGTGAATTTGGTTCGAATCGCACCTGTGACTGTATGTTTACCGAGGCCTGGTTCGACGTTGTGGATCGCGGAGTTTTCTTCTTTCGTGTCATTTTCGACGGTGGTGCATTCGATCGCTACTTTGGCCAAGCCGATGGTGCCTTTGAGAACCGCCGGAGTCGATTCGGTTGTGTTGTTTTTCGTGCCACTGTTGGTTCCAGCGATTTTTGTTGTCGTATTCAGCGGGATCAGTTCATGTTCGAACGACCCTTTTCCTATGTCTGTAACGTCACAATGGGCGTCTTTGAAATCTCCTTCTTTGGAGGGATCTGGCACGCATGTAAACGCTGTTGTGTTGTTCGATTTCGTGACTACCAACGCTGAGGCGCTCTGCGCCGCAAAAGCGCAGACCAACAGTGCGCTCAGCAGCCCGAGGCCGATAACGGCTCTACGTCCAATCATTTGATGACTCTCCTTGTGTAGTAGCGGCCGGACCCGCCCGTGATCCATCGACCGACGTACCGTGTCCGGCCATCGCATGACGGGGTCTCGTAGGTCCCCGTCGCCCACTAGAGTGCCACCGAGAAAACATATGGTCAAGATTTTTGTGCCAATGTTTTTTAACTCCGACACGCGAGTTCACTGAACATGACAGTTTGTTAATGGATTACTGACATGACAGTTCATTACTGCCAGGCGCATAAAGCCGACTCCTCTACCGCCCTATTTCGGCTCGTCCGAGGTGGACTCGATCTCCTGGGCGAGTTCCTCTGGCTCTTCGCGGGGGTCTCCAGCGAGACCGCGATTAAAGGCGACAGCAACGCCAGCGTCAGCGTCGCCTGCCCGGCCGGCACGGTCGTGATCAGCGGCGGCGCCCGCGGCGGCTTCTACCAGGTCGCCACGTCCGGCTCCTACCGCAGCGGCAACGGCTGGCACGTCGACGCCCGCTCAAGCGCCAACAACGACACCACCCTCACCGCCTACGCCTACTGCCTCACCGGCGGCACCAGCAACTAACAGACGAACCAAGCAAGCTCAACGGCCGGGACTCAAGTCCCGGCCGTTTTGCGTGCAAACGCTTCGCGATAGGCCCCGGGTGCCCCTCCCCCGGAGGCTCAAGGACCAACAAACCGAACCCCCAGAGCGCGACAAGCTGCGCAACGGCCTCCGGGGGAGGGGCACCCGGGGCCTTACTCGTGAGCTATTTGGGCTCGTCCGAGGTGGACTCGATCTCCTGGGCGAGCTCCTCGAGCTCCTCCGCGAAGGAGAGACCGAAGCCCTCGACCGGGGACTCGACTCCGTCGACGCCCAGCTCGGCCGCCAGCTCGTCTTCCTCGAGCAGGTCCTCGTCGCTCGGCGCCTCGATCGCGACAGCGGGTTCGATCGCCACCGTCCGGTAGTGCTTGAGACCCGTCGCAGCGGGGATCAGCTTGCCGATGATGACGTTCTCCTTGAGGCCGACCAGGCGGTCGCGTTTGCCCTCTAGGGCAGCGTCGGTGAGCACCTTGGTCGTCTCCTGGAAGGAGGCCGCGGAGAGGAAGGACTCGGTCGCCAGCGAGGCCTTGGTGATCCCGAGGATGACCTCCTCGCCTTTGGCCGCCGAACCGCCTTCTTCCTTGGTTTTCTTGTTCAGCCGTTTGAGGTTGCCGCGATCCTCGAGCTGGCCGGGCAGCAGACTGGTCGAGCCCTTGGTCTCGATCCGCACCTTCTTCAGCATCTGCCTGGCGATCAGCTCGATGTGCTTGTCGTTGATGTCGACGCCCTGGGCCCGGTAGACCTTCTGGACCTCTTCGACCAGGTAGAGCTCGGTCGCGGTCCGGCCCCGGATCGCGAGCAGGTCGGCCGGGTAGAGCGAGCCTTCGTTCAGCTGCTGGCCGACCTCGACCTTCTCGCCGTCGGCGACGTGCAGTCGGGTCCGCAGCGGGAAGCTGTAGGAGTGCTCCTCGCCGCTGGACTCGGTGACGATCAATTTCAGCGCTTTGTCGGTCTCGTCGATCGAGACCTTGCCGGCCGCCTCGGCCATCTGCGCAAGCCCCTTCGGTTTGCGCGCCTCGAAGAGCTCGACGATGCGCGGCAGGCCCTGGGTGATGTCCTGGCCGGCGACGCCGCCGGTGTGGAAGGTCCGCATGGTCAGCTGGGTCCCAGGCTCACCGATCGACTGGGCGGCGATGATGCCGACCGCGTCGCCGATGTCGACCTTCGACCCGGTCGCCGGAGCGATTCCGTAGCAGGCACGACAGACCCCCGACTCGGCCTCGCACTTGAGCGTCGACCGGACCGGGACCTTGACCTCCTCGTCGCCGAACGCCTCGGCGATCTGCTCGACCTCGGGCAGGGTGATCTCCTGGTTGCGCTTGAGGAGTTCGCGTCCACGCTTGGTTTCGAACTTTTTCGCGGCCTGACGGCCGAGCAGGTTGTCGTTGAGCGAGCCGTCGTCCTTGCGCAGGTCCATCTCGATGTGGTCTTTGGTTTTGCAGTCCTCCTGGCGCACGATCACGTCCTGGGCGACGTCGACGAGTCGCCGGGTCAGGTAGCCGGAGTCGGCCGTCCGCAGCGCCGTGTCGGCGAGTCCCTTTCGGGCGCCGTGGGTGGAGATGAAGTACTCCAGGACCGAGAGGCCCTCCATGAAGTTGGCCTTGATCGGGCGCTCGATGATCTCCCCTTTCGGGTTGGCCATCAGACCACGCATGCCGGCAAGCTGGCGGATCTGTTTGAACGATCCGCGCGCACCGGAGTTGGCCATCATGAAGATCGGGTTCAACTCGTCGAGGTTGTTCTCCATCGCCTCGGCGACCTCGTCGGTGGCCCGGTTCCAGTGCGCGGTGACGGCCTCGTGCCGCTCCTCGGCGGTGATGTAGCCGTCGTCGTACTGGCTCTGGATCGCTTCGGTCTCCTTCTCGTAGCGCTCGAGGATTTCGGCCTTCTCGGGCGGTGAGACGACGTTGTTCTTGGAGACCGTGATCCCGGCCTGGGTCGCGTAATGGAAGCCGAGGTCCTTGAAGGCGTCCAGCACCTGTGAGACCGGCGGCGCGCCGTAGGTCTCGACCAGGTTGGAGACCATCTCGTTGACGTCGCGCTTCTTCAGCGAGTGGTTGACGAACTCGTACTGCTCGGGATCGAAGTCCTCGCCGAGAGCTTCGGCGAGAGCGCGCTCGATTTTCTCGTTGAAGATGATCCGCCCGACCGTGGTCAGGAAGTGCTCGTGCCCGGCCCGCCGGTACTCGGCGTGGTCCTGCAGCTTGGTGCCGCCGTTCTCGTAGACGAGCTCGGCCTCTTGGGCGGAGCGGAAGACCTTGGTCTTCGGCCCGGAGCCGTTGCCGCTCCCCTTGCCGGCCTTCAGCTCCTCGTCGATCTTCGCCAGCTCCTCCTCATCAGCCCCGTAGGTCAGGTAGTAAATGCCGAGCACCATGTCCTGGGTCGGGGTCGCCAGCGGCGCCCCGTGGGCGGGCGAGAGGATGTTGTTCGCCGAGAGCATCAGGATCCGCGCCTCGGCCTGGGCCTCTGCGGAAAGCGGCACGTGGACCGCCATCTGGTCGCCGTCGAAGTCGGCGTTGAAGGCGTGGCAGACCAGCGGGTGGACCTGGATCGCCTTGCCCTCGACCAGCACCGGTTCGAACGCCTGGATGCCGAGGCGGTGCAGGGTCGGTGCGCGGTTCAGCAGCACCGGGTGCTCGTGGATGACTTCCTCGAGCACGTCCCAGACCTCCGGGATCATCGACTCGACCATCTTCTTCGCCGCCTTGATGTTCTGGACGGCTTTGCGCTCGACGAGCTGGGCCATGATGAATGGCTTGAAGAGCTCCAGCGCCATCAGCTTCGGCAGGCCGCACTGCTGCAGTCGCAGGCTCGGCCCGGAGACGATCACCGAACGGCCGGAGTAGTCGACGCGCTTGCCGAGCAGGTTCTGGCGGAAGCGCCCCTGCTTGCCCTTGAGCATGTCGGAGAGCGACTTCAGCGGGCGGTTGCCGGGTCCGGTGACCGGGCGGCCGCGGCGGCCGTTGTCGAACAACGCGTCGACCGCCTCCTGCAGCATCCGCTTCTCGTTGTTGACGATGATCTCGGGAGCGCCGAGGTCGAGCAGCCTTTTCAGCCGGTTGTTGCGGTTGATCACCCGGCGGTAGAGGTCGTTGAGGTCGGAGGTCGCGAACCGGCCGCCGTCGAGCTGGACCATCGGCCGCAGCTCCGGCGGGATCACCGGCACCGCGTCGAGAACCATCCAGTCGGGCTTGTTCTCGGAGTGCAGGAAGGCCGAGGCGACCTTCAACCGCTTCACCGCGCGAGCCTGTTTCTGGCCTTTGGAGCTGTTGATGATCTGCTCGAGTTCCTCGCAGTCGGCCTCCAGGTCGACCTGTTCGAGCAGGTCGCGGACGGCTTCGGCGCCCATGCCGCCGCGGAAGTACTCGCCCCAGCCGAACGGGGAGCCGAACCGGTCTTTGAGCTCGCGGAAGACGGTCTCGTCGTTGACGACGTCCTTCGGCTTCATCTCGGTGAAGATCTTCCAGACCTCCTCCATCCGCTCGACCGCCTCTTCGAGGTAGGCCTCGGTGTCGGCGATCTCGGCGTCGAACTGTTTGCGCAGCTCTTTGACCATCTTGGCCCGGTCGTCGTCCTTGAGCTTGCGCAACTGCGCCGCGGTCAGCTTCAGCGAGTCGGCCCAGATGTGGTCCTCGTCGTCGAACTTGTCCTGGCTGCCGCCCTCGAGATAGGCGATCCGGCGCTCCAGGGACTCGTTCAGCTCCTGGGTGCGCTTCTCCCGTTCGGACTCGTAGGAGTCGGAGACTTTTTTGACCTCTTTCTCGAGTTTGCCGATGTCTTTGTCCCGGGCCTCCACGTCAACCCAGGTGATCATCGAGGCGGCGAAGTAGAGGACCTTCTCCAGCTCTTTCGGGGCCATGTCGATCAGGTAGCCGATCCGGCTCGGGACTCCCTTGAAGAACCAGATGTGGGAGACCGGAGAGGCGAGGTCGACGTGACCCATCCGCTCACGGCGGACCTTGGAGCGGGTCACCTCGACGCCGCAGCGCTCGCAGACGATGCCCTTGTATCGGACCCGCTTGTACTTGCCGCAGTAGCACTCCCAGTCCTTGGTCGGACCGAAGATGCGCTCGCAGAAGAGCCCGTCTTTCTCCGGCTTCAGGGTCCGGTAGTTGATCGTCTCCGGCTTGGTGACCTCGCCCCAGCTCCAGGAGCGGATCTTCTTGGAGGACGCGAGACCGATCTCGATCGCGTCGAAGTTGTTGATGTCGATCATCAGTCCTCCACCTCGGCCGGCTCGGCTTTCTTCTCGGTGCCGTCGCCGGTCCCGCCGTCGCCCTCGGCGACGACCTGCTCCTCCTGCTCGTCGGCGGCTCCGTCGGAGGACTCGGCGCGAACGCCGGTCAGGTCCATCCCCAGCTCCTCAGCCGCCTTCAGCAGGTCGTCCTCCTCGTCGGAGATTTCGACGTCGGTCCCCTCGGAGACGACGTTGGCATCCAGCGAAAGGCTCTGGATCTCCTTGAGCAGCACTTTGAAGGACTCCGGGATCGAGGGCTCGGGGATGTTCTCGCCCTTGACGATCGCCTCGTAGGCCTTGACCCGCCCGACCGTGTCGTCGGACTTGACCGTGAGCATCTCCTGCAGCGTGTAAGCGGCGCCGTAGGCCTCCAGGGCCCAGACCTCCATCTCGCCGAAGCGCTGGCCGCCGAACTGCGCCTTGCCTCCCAGCGGCTGCTGGGTGACCAGCGAGTAAGGGCCGGTCGAGCGAGCGTGGATCTTGTCGTCGACCAGATGCAGAAGCTTGAGGATGTACATGTACCCGACCGTGACTTTCCCCTCGTAGGGCTCGCCGGTGCGGCCGTTGTAGAGCTGGGCGGTGCCGGCGCACTGGGCGCCCACACGCTCGCCCGCGTCGACGCCGAGGTCGATGCCGCGGTCTTCGTTTTCCTTCGACCACTCGACCAGGGCGGTGTCGACGTCCTCGACGGTGGCGCCGTCGAAGACCTGGGTGGCGACGTAGACACGACCGTCGCCGTTGCTCGAGTGGGCCTGCTTGTAGGCCTCGGAGCCGTCGTCGTACCAGCCGTTCGCAGCGACCCACCCGAGGTGGGTCTCGAGGATCTGGCCGATGTTCATCCGGCTCGGCACGCCGAGCGGGTTGAGGATCACGTCGACCGGGGTGCCGTCGGCAAGGTGGGGCATGTCCTCCTCGGGCACGATCTTGGAGATCACACCCTTGTTCCCGTGGCGGCCCGCGAGCTTGTCGCCCTCGGCGATCTTGCGCTTGGTCGCGACGTAGACGCGGACCAGGTCGTTGACCCCGGGCGGCAGGTCGTCGCCCTCGTCACGGCTGAAGGTGAGCACGTCGATGACGACGCCGCCCTCGCCGTGCGGGACTTTCAGCGAGGTGTCGCGGACCTCGCGCGCCTTCTCCTTGAAGATCGCGCGGATCAGCTTCTCCTCGGCGGTCAGCTCGGTCTCGCCCTTCGGCGTCACCTTGCCGACCAGGAGGTCGCCGGAGACAACCTCGGCGCCGACCCGGACGATGCCGCGCTCGTCGAGGTTGCGCAGGCTCTCCTCGGAGCGGTTGGGGATGTCGCGGGTGATCTCCTCGTCGCCGAGCTTGGTCGTGCGGGCGTCGATCTCGTACTCCTCGATGTGGATCGAGGTCAGTTCGTCGTCCTTGACCAGGCGCTCGGAGAGGATGATCGCGTCCTCGAAGTTGTAGCCCTCCCAGGACATGAAGGCGACCAGGCAGTTCTTGCCCAGGGCGATCTCGCCGCCGCCGGTCGAGGAGCCGTCGGCGAGCACGTCGCCCTCCTTCACCGACTGCCCGGTTTCGACGATCGGACGCTGGTGGATGATCGTCCCCTGGTTGGAGCGCATGAACTTGTGGAGCGGGTACTCGTCCTTCTTCGAACCGCTCGTGACCACGATCTTCTCGGCGTCGACATGGTTGACTTCGCCGCTGCTCTTGGCCAGCACCACGTCGCCAGTGTCGACCGCGGCGCGACGCTCCATCCCGGTGCCGATCAGCGGCGGGTCCGGCTTCAGCAGCGGCACCGCCTGGCGCTGCATGTTGGAGCCCATCAACGCCCGGTTGGCGTCGTCGTGCTCGAGGAACGGGATCAGCGAGGTCGCCACCGACCAGATCTGGGACGGCGAGACGTCCATCAGGTCGACTTCTTTGGGGGCGGCGGTCGCGTACTCCTGCTCGCCGGCGCGGACCAGGACCTGCGGCCCTTTCAGTTTGCGGGTCTTGGGATCGACCTCGGCGTTGGCCTGGGCGATTACCTTCTCCTCCTCCTGCGTGGCGTCGTAGTGGACGATCTTCTCGCTGACGACGCCGTCTTTGACCAGCCGGTACGGGGTGGTGACGAAGCCGTGCTCGGACACCTGCGCGTAGGAGGCGAGCGAACCGATCAGGCCGATGTTCGGCCCCTCCGGGGTCTCGATCGGGCACATCCGGCCGTAGTGGGTGGTGTGCACGTCGCGGACCTCGATCGGGGCCCGCTCGCGGGTCAGACCGCCGGCGCCGAGCGCCGAGAGCCGCCGCCTGTGGGTGAGGCCGGCGAGGCTGTTGGTCTGGTCCATGAACTGGGAGAGCTGTGAGGAGCCGAAGAACTCCTTCATCGCCGCCACGACCGGGCGGATGTTGATGATCGTCTGCGGGGTGATCGCGTCGGAGTCTTCGGTCGTCAGCCGCTCGCGGACGACGCGCTCCATCCGGTAGAGGCCGATCCGGAAGGCCTCCTGGATCAGCTCTCCGACCGTGCGCAGGCGCCGGTTGCCGAAGTGCTCGTACTCGTCGAGGTGCTCGTAGACCGGCTCGCGCGGGTAGGTGATCGCTTCCGCGGCATAGTCTTTGATCGGGTTCTCCTCGTCGATCTCCTCGGGGATCCCGAGCAGCTTCGGCAGGGAGACCAGCTCCTTGACCAGGGCGATGATGTCGTCGTGGGTGAGGACCCGCGTCTCGAGGTCGATGTCGAGGTCGAGGCGGGCGTTCAGCTTGTAGCGGCCGACCCGGGTCAGGTCGTAGCGCTTGGGATCGAAGAAGAGCTGCTCGAGCAGGGCGCGGGCGGCGTCGACCGACGGCGGCTCTCCCGGGCGCTGCTTCTTGAACAGCTCGATCAGGGCGCCCTCCTCGGTCCGGGTCGCCTCGGTGTCGGACTCGATCGTGTGCCGGATGTAGACCGAGTTGTCGAACATGTCGAGCAGCTTCTCGTCCTCGACGTAGCCCATCGCCCGCATCAGCACCGTCACCGGCAGCTTGCGCTTGCGGTCGATGCGGACGTAGACGCGGCCTTTTTTGTCGACTTCAAGCTCCAGCCAGGAGCCGCGGGCCGGCATCAGGTTGGCGATGAAGACCTGCTTTTCGGGGTCCTTCGGCGCCATCACGTAGGCGCCGGGCGAACGCACCAGCTGCGTCACTACGACGCGCTCGGTGCCGTTGATGATGAAAGTCCCGCGCTCGGTCATCCAGGGGAAGTCGCCCATGAAGACCGCCTGCTCGCGGATCTCCCCGGTCTCCTTGTTCTGGAAGGCGACCGTCGCGGTCAGAGGCCGCGAGTACGTCATGTCCTTCTCCCGGCACTCCTCGATCGAGTGCGGCGGATCCTCGAACTTGAACTCGCCGAAGACGATCTGGAGGTTCCCCGTGTAGTCCTCGATCGGGGATATGTCGTTGATCGTCTCCCGCAGCCCACCGCTTTTCGGATCCGTCAGTTCCTCAAAGGAACGCCTTTGGATATCGATCAGATGTGGGACTTCGAGCGGATTCTCCAGACGGGAAAAGCTCCTACGGGTTACTGGGGCAGCGTTGGAACGTGCCAAAGTTGGCGACTCCTCGAACGGTCAGAGGGACGTAGATAAAGCGCAGATATGGGCAGGGGAACGGAAACGGCGCGCGACCGCGAAAAATAACACACAGCGGCATGCGGCTGCAGGCTCGGCTCCCTGACTGGGATCTACGGGGTGCAAGACAGGCGTTCTACTTGAGCTCGACCGTCGCGCCGGCCTCCTCCAAATCAGCTTTGAGTTTGTCGGCCTCCTCGCGCTCGACGCCCTCTTTGATCGCCTTCGGGGCCTCGTCGACCAGCGCCTTGGCCTCTTTCAGGCCGAGACCGGTCGCCGCGCGGACGACCTTGATCACGGGGACCTTCTGGCCGCCGACCTCGGTCAGGACGACGTCCACGGTCGAGGACTCCTCGTCGCCACCATCGCCGTCGCCGGCCGGAGCGCCGG
The DNA here is from genome assembly GCA_963832155.1 of uncultured Actinomycetes bacterium. Classification (GTDB taxonomy): domain Bacteria; phylum Actinomycetota; class Thermoleophilia; order Solirubrobacterales; family 70-9; genus VAYN01. The sequence continues at coordinate 953,023 of CAWHTB010000002.1, read as the reverse complement.
CAGCCGCCGGTGCCGCTGCCGCCACTGCGGTCGCGGAAACGCCGAACTCCTCCTCGAGCGCTTTGATCCGCTCGGAGAGCTCGAGGACCGAGATGCCCTTCAGCTCCTCGATCCAGTCCTCGGTCGAAATCTTCGTTGCTGCTGCCATCAGTTCTGCTCCTCTTCCTCGCTCGAATCTTGATCTGAAGTGTTGTCACCCTCCGACGAAGGCGCCTCGTCCGCGGGTCCTGCCTCCGAACCCTCGGAAGCTTCCGCCTCGGGCTCGTCTGCGGCCTCCTCGGCCTGAGGCTCCTCGTCCTTGGCCTCCTCGGACGGCTCTTCCGCTTTGGGCTCCTCACCGTCAGCCTCCTCCGCCTCTCCGGCGGGTGGCGTGGAGGGTGGCTCCTCGCCCGCAGCTTGCGAGGACGAGGAGTCATCCTCCTCGACAGGACCCGCCGGCTGAGACGCAGGAGCCTCACCAGTTACTAGCCCTTTCTCGGCAATCTGCCCGAGTTGAAGCGCAAGCCCTTGGATCATCGACCCAAGCCCGCGGACCAGCCCGGTCAGCGGGCTGGCGACGATGCCGGCGAACTGGCCGTTGAGCACGTCACGGGCCGGGAGCCGGGCGATCGACTTGAAGCTGTCTTCGTCCAGCGTCGTTTCGGCCATGAAGCCCCCCTTGTAGGTGAGGACTTCGTGCTCTTTGTTGAAGGTCGTGATCGCCTTCGCGGCCTGGGCGGTGTCGCCGCGGACGAAGGTGAGGGCGGTCGGGCCCTGGAGCAGCTCCGTCAGCCGCTCCTCGCCGGCTTTGTCGGCAGCAAGTTTCGTCAGCCGGTTCTTGACGATGCGGAAGCTTGCGTCGGCCTCGCGCAGTTTGGCGCGCAGCTCGGCAGCCTGGGGAACGCTGATGCCGCGGTAGTCGACGGCGAAGATCGCTTCGGACGCCTCAATCTGGGCGGCGATCTCCTGGATGGTTGCGGACTTTTCCTCGCGGTTCATCGTCTTACCTGCACCGGGCTTACGGGCTCGCGCCCCACCGATGGTCTCGGGTCAGCGGCGACGCAGTGTAGACGATCACTCGCGATCCCGCGCACGCCCGGATGGCGCGTGTGACACTTCGCATCTCGGCGTCCTCGGGCTTGCCTTTGGTTCCACCAAAGGCTTCACCCCGCGTCCTTGATCTGCTCGGTCACTCGCACCCCCGGTCCCACGCGGGACCACAAGCGACCGTCTCAGGCGCTCGCCGGCTCCTCTGCCGTGTCCCCTGCGGCGGCGCCGACCAGCTCGCGGTCCTTCTGCTTCGCCGTGTCGACCCGGATGCCGGGGCCCATCGAGGTGGAGAGGGTGCAGGAGACGATGTAGCGGCCCTTCGCCGAGGCGGGCTTGGCGCGGACGATCTCCTCGTACACCGCGTTGTAGTTGTCGAGCAGTTTCTCCGCCTCGAAGCCGGCCTTGCCGATCGCCATATGGACGATCGCCTGGCGGTCGGTGCGGTACTCGACCTTGCCCGCCTTCGAGTCGGTGACGGCCTTCTCGATGTCGTCGGTGACGGTGCCGACCTTCGGGTTGGGCATCTTGCCCTGGGGGCCGAGAACCCGGCCGAGGCGGCCGACCGCCGGCATCATGTCCGGGGTCGCGACGGCGACGTCGAAGTCGGTCCAGCCCTCCTCGACTTTCTTCGCCAGGTCGTCGGCACCGACGAAGTCGGCGCCCGCCGCTTCGGCGTCCCGGGCCTGCTGGCCCTGGGCGAAGACGGCGACGGTGACGTCCTTGCCGAGCCCGTGCGGCAGCGCCAGGGTCCCGCGCAGCTGCTCGTCGGCGTGGCGGACGTTGACCCCGAGCAGAACGTGCAGCTCGACCGTCTCGTCGAACTTGGCGCTGGCAGTCTCTTTGACCAGGCCGATCGCCTCAGCCGGCGGGTAGGCACGGTCCCGGTCGACCTTGTCGTACGCCTGGCGGTATCGCTTCCCGTGGGCCACAGCTCTCCTAGGCGACGTCGACGCCCATCGAGCGGGCGGTGCCGGCGATGATCTTCGAGGCGGCATCGAGGTCGTTGGCGTTGAGGTCGGGCATCTTGCGTTCGGCGATCTGGCGGATCTGGTCCTGGGAGATCGTCCCGACTTTGTTGACGTGGGGCTCACCGGAGCCCTTGCCGATGTTGATCGCCTCCTTGATCAGGACGGCGGCCGGCGGGGTCTTGGTGATGAAGGTGAACGAGCGGTCCTCGTAGACCGTGATCTCGACCGGGATGATCGTGCCGCTGTCCGACTGGGTCTGCGCGTTGAAGGCTTTGCAGAAGTCCATGATGTTGACCCCGTGCTGGCCCAGCGCAGGACCGACCGGCGGCGCCGGGTTGGCGTTGCCGGCCTGGATCTGCAGCTTGATCAGAGTGAGGACTTTTTTGGCCATAAGCGGGTTGCGGAGAGTAGCGGTCCGCCGCCTAAATCTTCTTTACCTGGTCGTAGCCGACCTCTACGGGGGTCTCGCGACCGAAGATCGAGACCAGCACCTTCAGTTTCGCCGCGTCCTCATTGATCTCCGCGATCTCGCCGGAGAAATCCGAGAGCGGGCCGGAGATGACTTTGACCGATTCACCGATCGAGAACTGGGCCTGGGTACGGGGGCGCTCCGCGGTCTCGCGGTGCAGCAGCCGGTCGACCTCCGGTTTGGAGAGCGGCACCGGCTTGTTGCGCGAGCCGACGAACCCGGTCACGCCGGGGGTGTTCTTGACCAACCCCCAGGCGTCGTCGGTCATCTCCATGTTGACAAGGACGTAGCCCGGCATCGTCCGTTTCTCGGTTTGGACTTTCTGCCCGTCCTTCATCTCCGAGACCTGCTCCGTGGGAACGACGACCTGCCGCACGTTGCGGTTCTGGCTCATCGTCTCGACCCGGTGCTCAAGGTTGTGCTTGACCTTGTTCTCGTGCCCGGAATAGGTGTTGATCACGTACCAGCGATACAAATCAGAGGCCTTTGTTCGGAGATCCGGTGGCTACAGGATCTGCTTGATCAGGAAGTTGAAGAATGCGTCGAGAGCGCCGAGGTAGGCCGCCGCGACCGCGACGAAGATGACGGTAACCGCCGTCGCCTGGATCAGCGTTTCACGATCCGGCCACTGGACCTTCTTCAGCTCGGCCCAGCAGGAAGCAAGGAAACCGATGACTCCGCCGCGCTGCCGTTCGGCGCTGGCCTGCTTTTCCTTCTTGGCGAGCTGCTCGCGCTCGCGACGCTTCTGCTCGTCGCGCTTGCGCTTCTCGCCTTCCTTCAGCGCCTTGGCTTCGGCGCGGCGGGCCGACCGCGGCTTCGGTGCGTCGGGGGTCTCGAGCTGCCCCTCGGGGGCGCCGGCCGCGATCCCAGCCTCCACGGCCTCGATCTCGGCGACCTCTCCGGAGACCGGAACCTGGGTGTCGTGCTGGGCGCGAGCGGTGCTCTCGCCGCCATCGGAGCGCTTTTGCTCCTCAGCTTCCCGGGCCCGACGCTCGGCCTTGCGCTGTGCGCGGGTCTTTGCCATCGGCGGCTACCGGGTCTCCTTGTGAGCGGTGTGGTGCCCACACCAGCGGCAGAACTTGCGCAGCTCGACGCGGTCCGGCGAATTGCGCCGGGACTTGTTGGTCTGGTAGTTCCTCCGCTTGCAGTCTTCGCAAGCCAAGGTCACCGCGATGCGGACATCTCCGCGAGCCATGCTTCTCCTCGTTCCATCAGGTCGTTACAGAAGAAAACCCCGGGCCCAGGGCGCGAGGCTGAGGCAAGGATAGCGTCACTCCACGGGCCGGCGCAGGTCGCCCTAGAGGCCGAGCGTCTTGGCGATGATGTTGCGCTGGATCTCCGAGGTGCCGCCGTAGATCGTTGAGACCAGCGAGGTGCGGACGAGGCGCTCCATGTCGTACTCGGAGGAGTAGCCGTAGCCGCCCATCAGCTGCATTCCCTCAAGGGTCGTGCGCTTGGCGACTTCGGTGACGAAGAGCTTCACCATCGAGGCCTGCTGGGGGAGCATGCGGTCGGGGTCCTCGTCGGTGAGGGTGGCGACCCAGCGGGTCATCAGGCGAGCCGCCTCGAGGTCGGTGGCGAGGTCGGCGAGCCGGTGCTGGAGCGCCTGGAAGGAGCCGATCGGCCGGCCGAACTGCTTCCGCTCCTTTACATAGAGGAGGACGTCGTCGAAGGCGCGCTGGGCGATCCCCAGCATCGTCGCGGCGAGGATCAGGCGCTCGACATTGAGCCCGGCCATCAGCTGGGTCCAGGCCTGGTCGACCTCGCCGAGGACCGCGTCGGCCGGGGCGGCGCAGTCGGTGAAGTAGAGATGGTTGGTCTCGCGACCGCCCATCGTCTCGATCGGGACCACCTCCATCCCGTCGGCGTCGCGCGGCACCCAGATCATCGTCATCCCCTGGTGCTTGTCGGCGCCCTTGGTGGTGCGGCAGACCACCAGGATGTGGTCGGAGATGTGAGCGTTGGAACAGAACACCTTCTGGCCGTTGAGGACGAAGTCGCCGTTGACCCGCTCCGCCGAGCAGGAGAGCGCGCCGACGTCGGAGCCGGCCTCGGGCTCGGTCATCGCGATCGCCTCGACCGAGCCGCCGGAAATGCCGCCGAGGATCTCGGTCTTCTGCTCCTCGGTGCCGAAGCGCTGGGTAGCGCCGGCGACGATCAGGGTCGTCGCGTAGCCGCCGATCGGCGCCAGGCCGCGCGAGGTCTCTTCCATGAACAGGCAGGCATCGAGCATCGAGCCGTCAGAGCCGCCGTAATGCTCGGGGATCGTCACCCCGAGCCATCCCAGCTCGGCCATCTGGTTGTAGATCTCGAAGTTGTGGTGCTCGCGGTAGCCGTCGGTGAGCCGCTCCCGCTGGTCCTGCGTGCCGCACTCGCGGTCGCAGAAATCGCGGATCGCGTCGACGAAATCCTCCTGCTCATCGGTGAGGGCGAAATCCACGGCCGCAGCCTACCTGCCGGTGGCGGGCCTTGGCTGCTCAGCCAGTCAGGTCCGACGCGCGTAGACGATCCGAACTATGAGGACCTGATGGAGCAAGTTCCTCCCATCGGCGCCAGCTCTTTAAGTAACTCGTAGGAGGGCTCGGCCTTGGTCACCTCGTGCGCCACCTGGACGCCTTTGGCGTCATAGCACCGGATCTCGAACGGCCCTTCGGGGCGCGGCAGTGCCGCAAGCCACGTGGCTTTGTCAACCCGTTGGAGGGCAGCCAACCTTTGTTCGAACTCCCCTATGTCCCGAACGGCGGCGCGGAACTCGAATGCCCGGCCGCCCTGGTCCCAGAGTGCCGTGGCCAGAAGGAAGCCCCGCGGGCGGCCGGGGTAGGTGTAGACCTGCGCGCTGGTCCCGAGAACGGGAGCGATGCCGGCTTCGGCCGCGCGGTTGGAGACGACTTCACCCTCCCGCTTCTGCAGCGAGACGGCATGCCAACGAAACTTGGCGACCTGCTGCGGCGGCGGGTCCCGCCTCGCGACCTCCCCACGTTCGAATTCGGTCCAGCCCTCCAATGCCTGGCCCGATTCGACGACCACGGGTCGCCAGTTCGGCAGGTCGAGGAGGATGTGCGGGGAGATCTCGGCCAGGCGCAGCAGCCTGGCGCCGTAGGCCGGCGCGGGAGAGCCCGGCGCTCCACCGCCGACGCCGAAGAAGACGAGGAAGATCGCGGCGGCGGCCGAGGCGGTGACGGCGAGGCCCCCGAGGCGGCGGGCGGTTAGGCGGGGCTGGCGGGGCCCTCGAAGCGCAACCGGAGACTCCTGTGGCTCGGCCACGATCGAGGCGATCAGCTCGCGATCGGCCGTGTCCAGTGCCAGGTCCTCGATCGCTTCCCGGCTGAGCGGGTAGGCGGCCGAAAGGCCCGAATCGATACCCCGTTTTCTGATCACGCTTCCTCCAATCCAAGTTCGTCGGTACAGGACACCGCGGTGCCTTCCTCCTCGGTCGCGAGCTCGGCCCGCAGCCGCCGCCGGGCGCGGTGCAGACGGGTGCGCGCGGCGACCGCGGAGATCCGAGCACCTTGGCGATCTGAGGCGACTTGAGTTCCTCCCAGCCGGCGAGAAGCAACAGCTCGCGGTCATCGGTGCTTAGGCGCCCGAGGGCGCTCATCACAGCGTTCTCGGGGGCGCCCAGGGCGGGGTGGGCCGCGGTCGCGGCACGAAGTTCGGTGCGCATCCGCTCGCCGAGTCGGGTTCGCCGGCTATCGCCGCGGCGCTGGTTGGCCAGCACCCGTCGCGCGACCCCGAGCAGCCAGAGGCGGGCCTCGGCGCCATCAGGCACCTCCCGGGCCCGGCGCCAGGCGACGAGGAAGGTCTCGGCGACCACATCGGCGGCGTCCTCCGGCCCGGTCGTCCGCGGCAGCGCGTAGGCGAGGACGTCCCGGCTGTGGTCCGCGTAGAGACGCGCGAACTGCGCCTCGGCGGCGGCGCGAACGTACGACTCGATTTCGGGACCTCCCAGCGGCATCTACTTCTGAATGTCCGGCATCGGTCTCGGTGTTACAGCCCGATACCGGCGACGGTTCACCACCGATTCCGCCAACGGGACGAACCTGAGACGGCCGGGCCCGGACCTACCCTTGGGGAATGGATGCGCCGACGACCCTCGAGCAGATCCAGGAGCGCCTGCGGAGCTTTCGCGGCGAGCGCGATTGGGCGCAGTTCCACAGCCCGGCGAACCTTGCGAGCGCGATCTCGGTCGAGGCCGCGGAGCTCCTCGAGTTGTTTCTCTGGTCCTCGAACGAGACGGAGGATGAGATCCTCGCCTCCCGGCCGAGGAGATCGAGGCAGAGCTCGCCGACGTGATGATCACAGTGCCTGAACTTCGCTGAGGCGGCGGGTGTCGATGTTCAAAGCGCGATCGACCGGAAGATCGACAGCAACGCGGAGAGGTATCCGGTCACGCTCTCAAAAGGCAAATCGACCAAGTATTCGCGCCGGCCGTCGGCTGAATAGAGGCAGTGGACAGAATTTCCCTTTTCTAAGCGCTAAAGTCTTCTCCCTTGCCACTCACTTGAGGGAGGATGCGATGGATTCGGAAATCTTTGCTTTCACCGCGGCCGGCGATGCCGCGCAGGCCCACTTCCAGCGGACGATCGCGATGGAGGTGCCGCTAGGCGAAATCGCCCAGATCGATCCGAGCATCTCGGCCGAGCTCGGCGACCAGAGCCTCGAGTCCGTCCGCTGCTGGGGCTCGATCCCCGGGCCGGGCAATCTCAGGAGCTGGGAGAGGATGCGTCCCGGGCACTGGGCGATGGTCTACGTCGGGAAGGGCCGGTTTCCCTATCTGCTCAAGCTCGCCCACAAGCAGCGCTCGGAGACGCTCGCGGAGCATCTTTGGAGTCGGGATGAGAAAGGGAAGACCTGGGAGCTGATGTTCTTCTTCAGCCTCGTCCAGCCAGTGGACCTGGACATCGTCGAGGTCCGCGAGAGCCTCGGGTACGACGAGAGTTGGTGGCCGCAAGGGCTTCAGTACCCGACGCCCGAGCATCAGGAAATGCTGCTCGAGAAGTTCGGGTCGATCGAGGCGTTCGTATCGACGGCCGGAACGACCGCGGCGGCGGAAGACGCGATCTCTGCCCCCAGTGCTGAGGAAATACTGCTCGGCCGCGAGTTCCCCGGGGTTCCGGAGAAGCCACCCAAGCAACGAGAGCAACGCGAGCCGTCCAACCCCGATGTGTCCGGCCGCGGATACCTCGCGCACGAGGAGACCGTCGGGAAGCTAGCCAGTCATGTCGGCCCAACCTTCCGCAAGGGGACGCCTGGAATCAACCACGACGGTGGCTGGGAGGTCAACGGGACCTTCTCGATCGCCGAGGTGAAGAGCATCAACTCCAGAAACGAGGTTGGCCAACTGCAAAAGGGCCTCGGCCAGATCCTGCACAACCGGTTCAAGGCCGAACGGAACGGGATCGAGGACGTGACCGCGTATCTCATTGCCGAGCGAGAGCCGGCCAACAGCGATCTCTGGCGCGCGCTCGCCCAAGAGCATCGCGTGATCTTCACTTGGCCGGAGCGATTCGACGATGACGTCGCAAGGCCCTCGTGAAGCCCGGAACGAGACTCGAGATCCAGGGACTGCCATCTCGAGGCGTGCGCCGTTCATGTGCGGCGGTGGACACCCCACTACGGTAAGTCGGCAAACATTTTCAAGCGTACTTTAAATACGTGCTTTACTTGCCGAGTGGAACCGGACTCCGCATTAGCAAGCCGCGTCGCGCTTCTCGAGCGTCAACTTGATGAGTTCCGTCGCGCTAGCGCCGAGGAGCAGCGAGACCGCGATATCCAAGCAGGGGTCAAAAGGTCGCTTCGAAAGTTGGGGGAGATGCGGCGCCGACGCCTGCGCGATGCAGCGGCCATCCTTGGAGGGATAGGCGGCATCGGCATAGTGGCCGAGTCGCTCTTCAGGGTTTTGGGCTGATGCCACAGAATCAGGGCCAGCAGCCAGTGCCCCGCAACCCGTGGGAGGAGCTCGCAGGACAGGCGAATCGCAGCTCAAACACGCGTCGCTCGAACTCGGCTCAGCGCGATAGGGCCGTGCTAAGTGCAATCCGCGCCGGCAGTTCAGCCCGGGAGCTGGCAAACCTCCTCGATGTCTCGGTCCAGGCGATCTATCAGGCGGCAGAGCGAGCCGAGGCCGAGCAGGGAGTCGAGGGGGGCAGCCATTACGCGGAGATCCTGGCGCGGCTGGCGAGCCTGACCGGCGCGGTGAAGTTCGAGGAGATGGCGAACCTGCTCCTCGGCCAGTTCATCCCCGACTTGCGTCCGACCCAGCGCTCGGGGGACCGCGGCCGCGACGCGGTCGCCGGCGATAACCGTCACTCGGTCGGTGAGGAGCTCGTTGTGACGGTCTCGCTGGCGAAGGACTGGTCGCGAAAGGTGGGCGCCGACATGAAGCGGCTCGCCGACCGGAAGCTCGCCCCGAGGCGCGTCTACGCGGTGACCAACCGGCTCACCGACGAGCGGCGGTTACAGAGACTCGAGCGCGAAGCGGCGACGTACGGCTGGGGCTTGACCGTCTTCGACGCGCGCTGGCTCGCCACCCAGCTGGCGCAACCACAGCACGCCGACCTCTGCCGCGACCACCTCGGCCTAGCAGCGCCGAAGCCGGGACTGTTCCTGGACGTGGAGGAGTACTCGCATCTGCTCGCTGCCGCCGCGTCCAGTACGCAGGTGCCTTTCGTCGGACGCGAGGACGAGATCGCGCACCTGGCCAAGACTCTGCGGGACGCCAGGACGATCATCCTCGAGGCTCCTGGGGGACTGGGGAAGTCGCGGCTGCTGGCCGAGGCTGCCCGTCGCGACGAGGAGCGGCGCTGGCTGTTCGTGCGAGAGGGGATGCCGTTCGCGCCGGAGACACTGGCCGAGACCGGCGCCGGCGAGGTCGTCGTGGTAGTCGACGACGCCCACCGACGCGAAGACCGGCGGGCCCTGCTCTCGACCCTGGAGAGACGGGTCCCTCGCCCCCTAATCGTGCTCGTCTGCCGGCCCGGCTTTAAAGAAGAGATCGCACGCGACCTTGAGGGTCTCGCCTTCGGCCCGGCGGAAGATCGGTCCCTCCCTCCTCTCGCGCGACCCGAGCTGGCGAAGATGTTGGAGGAGCCGCCGCTGGAGATTCGTTTCGGGGGTTTGCGCGCCGCCATCGTCGAACTCTCCGAAGGCAACCCCCAAATCGCCCTGATAGCGGCCGAACTTTCGCAGCAGGGTCTCGCGGTCCACGAGCTGCGCGGGAGCGAGGTGATACGCGCTTACGCCGGCGCGGTACTGCGCGAGGCAGGAGCCGGCGGGCGCGAGCGAATCGCGCTGATGGCCCTGGTCGCCGCGGTCGGTCGCCTTAACCTGCTTGACGCAGACGCGGAGCTCGCCGCCGAGCTGCTGGGACTGCCACTCCCACACCTGCGCCGGGAAGTCGCTGACCTGGCCGATCGCGGGATGCTGCTTGAGCGAGAGGGGTTGGTCTCGATTAAACCTGACCTGCTCGCCGAGCACGTTCTGATCGGTTGCTTCTTCGACCGCAACTGGGCCCCGGCGCTGGACTACGCCGACGTCTACCGCCGTTTCGCACCGCGGCGACGAATGGAGATGCTGGCCATACTCGGCCAAGCGTTCAAATCTGCGCCAGAATCCGCCCGCGCCTCGAGCCCTCAGCTCGACGACGTCCGCCGAGACCTGCTCGGCTCCAGCAGCGGCACCTGGTCGGTTGAGCAGACGGCCGAGGCGCTGGCCGCCGTCGCCCCTGGACTGTCCGCCCTCGCCCTCGAGGGCTTCGATCGCCTGCTCGCCGACCTCAACGAGGACGGCGAAAGCAGCCCTGGACTTTGGCAGCCCCTGCTGGAGATTCCGGCCCGGGTCCCAGAGTTTCCGGAGGGCTGGCGCCGGATGCTGACCCTGACCCGCCGACTGTTCGCGGCGCACAACTTCGAGGACCCGATCGTCGACTCACAGTGGCGGGGAGACGACGAGTGGATGACCGCCCTGAAAGCGTTTTGCGAAGCCTTCGGAAGCGTGCATAAGCGCCTGCCGGTAGACCTCTCGCCCGGCGACGGCAAAGTGCTCGCCGGCGTGCAGGAGGCGATGGCGCAACTGACCCCTGCCTGGTGGAAGGACGAATGCTCCCGACCCGGCGCCCCCGAGACGGCGCTAGTGGCGGCCCGGACGCTGGTGACGACGATCTTCGAGATTCATCGTGCCGACGCGGCCAACGCGATGCAGATCAACATGATCTCGATCGGCGTTCCCGCCAGCGAGTTCACGAAGCGCTGCCTGGCCGCCGGTCTCGGCCTGCTTCTCGAAGCCATGCCGCAGCTGTCCCTGAAGGGCCAGCTGCGCGCAGTGGAAACGCTGCGGGGACTCGCGCATCCGGCCCTTGGCTTCGCCGGACCGTTCGGCCTCGAGCTCAGCAAGGAGACCCAGGCCATGATCAACGAGCTCCTTGAGGAGACCGCATCGCCCTGGCTCGCACACAACCTGCCGCGATTGCCGCTGCCGGTTGCCACCGCCGTCCTCGAGCTGGTCGAGTGGCGTACACATTTCGGACAGCCATCGCCGACGCAATTCGAGGTGCCGGAGGAGCTGCGTGACTACCGGGAGCTGATCGAGCCAGGTCAGAACTGGAGCCGAGAGGAACCGCGCCGCGACCGACGCAATCGCCTCCGTGCGATCGCTGGCCGCCACGCCCAGCTACTCGCTGCCGACCCCACGCCTGAGCGCCAGCTGGAGCGGTGGCGGAGCTGGTACGAGCTGCGCCTCACGACGGGCGGCCAGGCTCCGAACCAGGAGACGTTGGGAATGTTGCTCGAGCGGGTGGTAGAGATCGATTCTGCACGTGGAATAGAGGTCCTCGAGCTGCTCCTCGAAACGGACTCGCCACTGCTCGCCCACGCCGCCGTCGCAATGGGCGCGGCCCTGAATCGAGAGCCGCAGCGCGCGGGGGGGTGGCTCGAGTCGTCTCCGGTGTCGGGTCGCGTAGCGCTCGCCTGGGCGGCGGCGGAACTCAGAGAGGAAGGGCTCCAGAGGCGACTAATGGAAGTCCTTGCCCACGACTCCGAGGCCCCCGTCCGCGAAGCAACCGCCAGGGCACTGCGATACCGCACCGGACTTTCCGGCTGGCGGGTGGACTTGGTGCTCGATCTCGCCCTCGAGGACGGCGGCACTTGGTTACTCAGCGACCTCCTTCAGGATCTGACCGAGCAGGACGAGAGCGCGACCCTGGACCTCGATCAGCTGCAAAGAATCGAAACGGTGCTACTCAAAACCGCCGACCAGCCAAGCCGCAGGGACGACAGTCTCGTGCCGGAAGCAGTGGAAGCAATGAGAAAGCTGGGCCGCGATCTTGTCTGGTCGTGGATCTGGCGACGCCTCGATCGCCTCAAAGCCGAAGGCGGTCGGAGTGCTCTGCTCGAAGCGATTCCGGGAAGCATGGTCGCACTCATTCCTGCGGAGGGCGACGGCGAGAAGCTGGCAAAGGTTCTGGACCGCCTCGAGCAGGAACCGCCGTCGAACTGGCGGGCAGAAGACTCGCTGTTGAAATTGGCGCTGGCGCTCGACGATGGCGTCCTACAAAACCGCCTACAAAGGTGGGTGGAGAGCGGCTCCGGTCGCGCCTACGTTCACCGGGTACTTAGCAGCCCGATGAGCTGGGAGCGGTTCGAGTCCTACGCGGCGGCCGTGCTCGCGGCGGATGCGTCGCCCGAATCGATCGCGATGGTCGTACAGGCACGCGAACCGACCTCGTTCATGGGATCTCGGGTGCCGAGCTACGAAGCCGCCCGCGAGGGGTTTGCCGCCTGGATGAAGCACTCCGACGGCTATCTGGTTCGAGCCGCAATATTTGCCCAGCAGTATTACGACGAGCGCATTACCCAGGCACGGAAGGAAGAGATTCAACGACTGAACCACTACGGGTCATGAGAAGGCCCGCATGAATGCTGGTTAGCTTGCCGCCCCTAAGCCCGGAACGAGACTCGAACTCGTGACCCCTTCCTTACCATGGAAGTGCTCTACCAACTGAGCTATCCGGGCAGGTTCCGCAGACGATCTTAGGGCAGCGGGGGAAGACCCGGCGGCCGGTCAAAAGGCGTTGAGGCGACTCAGGGCACCCGGACGCGGAAGCGGAAGAGGGCCGGGGTGGGATCGGCGTTGCCGGCGGCGTCGATCGCGACGATCCGGACCGCGTGCGCTCCCCGTCCGACCGTGAAGGCGCGCGGCGAGACGCAGGGCCGGTACGGCCTCGCGTCGAGCCTGCACCGGAAGCGCGAGCCGCGCTCGTTGGAGACGAAGCGGAAGACGACCCGGCGGTGGGGGCCGGCGGCGAGGAGCAGCCTGGCGGGCCGGCCGGTGATCCCGGTCTGTGGGGGTTTGCGGTCGCGGACCGGTGGCTTCGGCTGGACGACAGGAACCAGCGGTGGGGGCGGAAGTTGGGTGGGCGCCCGGAAGCTGTTCGGGGCCGCTTCGCGGACGGTCTCGCAGTTGACGGGAGCGGCGTCTTCGTATTCGTCGGGCGGCTCGTGGCTGGGAATGTCGATCACGGCGCTGTCGGTTCCGTCACCGCAATCGATCGTCGGGTCCGAGTCGCCGGAGTTGGCGAGGATCGAGTCATCGCCGGCTTGGGCGAAGTAGATGTCAGGTCCGCCGTGGCCGAGCAGCTGGTTGGGCCCGAGGTCGCCGAAAAAGGCGTCGGCGGAACCGGAGCCCTCGAGGTCCTCGAATTCCTGCAGGGTGTCGAAGGCGTCCCCGGGGCAGGGCGCAGCGCCACCGGCACCTGGTTCCCCAGCGCGGCCCTGGTCGAGCCTCACCCCCACCCCTTCGCCGACCAACCGCGCCCAGGAAGCGTTGTCGCGGCCCGGCCCGCCCACCAACAGGTCGTCGTCGCAGATCGAGACGGAGAGGAAGAGATCGTTGCCTTCGCCGCCGAGTCGTTCGTCCGTGCCGCCGTTGTGGATGAGGGCATCGTCGCCGCCGAGAGCGCTGAGATCGTCACCGCCGCTCCCAGGCCCATCGACGAGGACGTCCTCGGTCTCGCCGCCGGTCAGCTCGTCGCCACCTTCGCCGCCGGTGACGATCATGCCGACGGTGGCGGGGAAGCCGTTGGCGACGATCGCGTCCTCGCCGCCCATTCCGGCGAGAACGATCGCGTCCAACGGTGAGGCAAGGGAACAGGTCGCGGCGCTTGCCGTCACCGCGCAGCCGCCGTCGGCAGCCGCGGCCGTGTCGAAGCTGCCAGCGGTGAGCGAGAGGGTGACGGCCGAGGGCGAGTAGGTCGCGGTGAGCGCGTCCTCGCCGCCGCTCCCGGTCACATAGACCTGGGTGAGGCCCGGCGCGCCGGTCGTCATCCCGACGGCCACTTTGGAGGTGTCGCGGGGAACGACTTGTTTGGCCGTCGCCTCGCACCCGGTCGGACCGTCGGAGTCCTGGCAGTGGTCGGTCCCGGCCCCGCCGTCGAGCCCGTCCGCGCCGATGCCGCCGTCCAGGTCGTCCCCGTCGGCGCCGCCGAGCAGCGCGTCGTTGCCTCCTTTGCCGAGGATCACGTCCGCTCCGCCGCCGCCGAAGATCCAGTTGGCGCCCTCGGTGCCGACGATGAAGTCGGCATAGGGCGTGCCGATCACCCGCTCGAAGCTCTGGCCTTCGACTTCGTCGACCCCGCCGCCAAAGGAGGCGACGCCGTCGTTGGCGTTTTCGCCCGGGGCGGCCAGTTCGAGGCGGACCCCGCGCTCGCCACCGGCCGGCGGGAAGCCGGCGTATTCGGCCGCGGCGGTGCCGCCGAAGCCGGGCGTTACCCCGGTAGCGAAGCTCAGCGTGTCGTTGCCGCCGCCGGTGTCGAAGATCCTGTCGATGGTGCCGTCGCCGCGGACGTAGTCGTCGTCCCCCTGGCCGTCGATCGAGTCGGCCCCGAAGCCCCCCGAGAGCAGGTCCGCCCCGGGCCCGCCCTGGACGAGGTCATCGCCGATCCCGCCGAAGAGCTGGTCGTTGCCCGCTTCCCCCCGGAGGATGTCGTTGCCCCGCTCGCCGAAGACGATGTCGTCACCGGGCCCGCCTTCGTAGATCTGGCTGCCGACGCCGAGGCGGCAGCCCGCCGGGCAGGGCGCGGCGGCGGTAATCGGGCCGGCGACGATGGTGTCGTCCCCGCCTCCCCCCTGCACCCGCTCGACCCCGGGCGGCGCGACGATCAGGTCAGCGCACGGCGTACCCAGCGTGGTGTCGCCAACGGTGGCCGGGCCCTCGGCACAGGTCGGTGCCAGTGATGCCGTGGCTGCGAGGCTTGCCGGTGGCCCCCCGAGGCAGGCAGCGAGCATCAGAGCGAGAATCGCGCATATAGGCAAGGAGCGCACTTCTCCCCTCCGTACCCGCTCCGAGCCGACTCGATGCGCTTGAAACACTCTGGCGACAGTCGAAGCCACCGACGCCCCAAGGAGAGACATGAAGCACTGGCTGGCAGTTCCTTCCCTTGCCCTGGCACTCTGCCTCGCCGCCACCGGCCTCTGCGCCCAGGCCCTCGCCGCGGACGCGGGCAGGGGGAAACCGCCGAAGACGAGGGTCTTCGAAGCCTGCAAACGCGGCTGTAAGTACCGCACGATCCAGAAAGCGGTCGATGCCGCCGGCACCTTCAAGTTCAAGAAGAAGAACGCGAAGACGAAGGCGATCGTCGCGGTGCGCCCGGGCAAGTACGTGGAAGACGTCGTCCTCAACGGCACCCTGCGGAGAAAGAACTTCGACGGGCTGACGATCGAAGGGGCCGTGAAAAACCGCCGCAAGGTCATCCTCGAGGGGCGAAACGCAAAAGGCGATCTGGGGCCCGCCGCGAACGGGATCGACGCGATCAATGTCGACGAAGTGGTGATGAAGAACCTGTGGGCGCGGAACTTCCAGGCCAACGGCTTCTTCGTCCGCTCCATCGACGGCAAGAGCTGCAACGGCTACACGATGACCAACCTGCTGGCCTCCGACAACGGCGGCTACGGCCTCTTCGCCAGGGGCTGCCGGGGCGGCAAGATGACCAACTCAACCGCCTTTCGCCATGGGGACTCCGGCTTCTACATCGGCGAAACGCTTTGCGACAGCCCCAGCTGGACCAATCACGGGATCGTGCCGCCGCCGGCGCCCTGCCAGCGCAAACCCAAGTGGACTCTGCTCAAGGACCTGAAGTCCTACGAAAACGTGCTCGGCTACTCGGGGACCAACGCCAAGTACGTGAGGATCCTCGACTCCGCCTTCTACAACAACGGCGCCGGCATCGTCCCCAACACCCTCGACAGCGAGCGCTTCGAGCCGACCGGCTGGACCGTGATCGAAAACAACGACGTGTTCTGGAACAACTACAACTACTTCCTCTCCGGGACGCGGGTTCGCACCATCTCCGACGGGCTCGCCCAAGTGGGCAACGCGACGGTCAACTTCCCGACCGGGATCGGCATCGTGCTATTCGGCAGCGCCAACACGGTGGTCAGCCAGAACAACATCTTCGGCAACTACAAGTGGGGGGTGGCCTCTTTCTCTGCGCCCGGCGAAGTCATCGTCGCCAATGTCGGCGACGACGCCAAGAACATCAACAACCAGTTCTTTGAAAACACGATGGGCCGCGACGGCGCCGACCCCAACGGCGAATTCGACTTCTGGAACGACGCGACCGGCGGCGGCAACTGCTGGGCCGGGAACAGCGGGAACTCGACCTTCGCGCCCGGCAACGGCAAAGTGCCGCTTTCGACCATCTATCCCACCTGCCCGCAGACCGAAGTGCTCGCCGACCAGGTGCGCAGCCTCGACATTTCTGCCGGCCTGCAGATAAACCTGGCCCAGGAAAGCGACCCGAAAACGATCTTCGGCTACGCCAGCTCGACCCCGCCTCAGAACCAGGAGTGCAGCTGGGTCCGGCGCGTCGCCACGCACCCGCCCTTCCAGAAGTACACCCCGGCCGAGGTGGCGGCGTTGCCAGGCGAACTCACCTGCCCATGAGCCAGGTGGCTCCTTTCCGGTCTCTCCACCTGCCGGCCCTGCTTCTGGGAGCGCTCGTCCTCTCTGGGGCGAGCGCGGCGGTGGCCCAAGCTCCACCCAGACCGGCGCGGGTGACGGTCAACGACTACTTCTTCTCCCCGAGCACCGTGACGATCCGGAAAGGCGGCTCGGTCAAGTGGATCTGGTCGAGCGCCAACACCTATCCACATGACGTGCACCTGAAGTCGGGCCCGAAAGGGCTGCAGGAAAAACGCTCCTACTCGACCACGACCTCCGCGGTCGCTGAAGCCCGGTTCCAGAAGGCCTTCGAGACCCCCGGCACCTACAAGTTCTTCTGCACCATCCACCCGACGAAGATGAGGATGACCGTCGTGGTCAGGAACTAAGCGGGCGCGGGATTACCGGCCGCGGCGCTTGCCGCGTTTCGGTTTCGCCGATTTGGTCGCCCGGCGTGCTTTCCGCGCCGGCTTCGCCGCCTCGTGCAGCGTCCGCTCGCCGGCCCTTTCGGTCGCCTCGGCCATCGTGATCTGGAAAATCGCCAGCAGGGCGTCGGAGGCCAGCGGGCGCACCCGATCGAGGGTTTCGCGCACTTTCGGCCACTCCTCCTCGGGCTGGCCCGCCCGGTCGAACGGCTCCCAGATCTCCTTGGCGAAGAGGTCGATGTAGGTGCGGGCGGCGCCTTCGGCGTTCTTGCGCAGCTTCTCGGCGGTGGCGAGCCCGGCCTTGGCTGAGAAACCCAGCTCGATCAACGCGACGGCGCTGCGCTGCAGACGGGGGCTGAGGACTTCCATCCTGCCGTCGGGAAGGCCACGCACGATCCCCAGCTTCTCGGCGCGCTGCATCAGCTTTGGGTCAAGGCTGTCGACCTGCCAGCTGGCCGCCAGCTCCGCCGGCTCGAATATTTCCGGCGTCTCGTCCTCGAACGGCGCCCGCAGGGCGTGGGCGAAGTCGACGATCTCCTGCGAGGACCCCTGGGTGCTCTCGAGCACGCGCCGGATCGCCTCGAGGTTGAGCCCGTCCGCCTGCATTTCCCGGGTCAGTTCGATCCGGGCGACGTGGTCCTCGGTGTAGTACCCGGTGCGGCCCTGGACTTCCGGTGGCGGCAGCAGCCCGCGGGTCTGGTGGGCGCGGATGTTGCGGATCGTCATCCCGGTCCGCCGCGCCAGCTCCCCGATCGTCATCTTGCCGTCGGGTTTTTTGCCCGGCGCGGTCTTACTCATCCACGCATCGTAAGCGGCAAGCGCTGCCCGTTCATCTCCGCCGCCGCATCCGAGCAGAGGAACGCGACCGCGTCGGCGATGTGCTCAGCGGGCGTGAAGGTCGGAAAGTCCTTGCCCGGGCTCTCCTCACGCATGCGTGGAGTGAGGATCGCGTCGACGACGATGATGTTCGCCGTCGCTCCACCCGGCTCGAAGCCGTCGGCGAACGCCAGCGTCCAAGCCTCAGCGGCGGCCTTGGCCGCGGCGTAGGCGGCGTTGGAGTTGGTCGGTGCCTGCGCCTGCTTGGCGGAGACGAGGACGAAGCGGCCGTGCGGACTCGCCGCCAGCTGGTCGTGAAAGGCCCGGGTCGTGTGCTGGACGGTGCGCACGAGCAGGTTATGGAGCAGGTCCCAGTCCGAAAGCGGGGCCTCGTGCAACGGCTCTCCACCCCGCCAGCCGCCGACCAGGTGGGCGAGCCCATCGACCCGGCCGAAGCGCTCGACCAGCGACGCGCACCAACCGCGGGTCGCGTCCTCATCGAGCAGATCGACCGCGCGAGCGTCCCAGCGCTCCTCGGGGATCTCCAGATCCGTGGTCAACGCGTCGAGCGTTTCCTGGTCGCGATCGGTGCCGGCCACGACCGCCCCGGCCTCGGCCAGCCGCGTCGCAACCAGCGGCCCGAGCCCGCCGCCAATGCCAGCGATCGCGATCACGCGTCCCTCGAGCTCAGCCATTGCCGCAGGATAATCGTCTCAAAATCCCCGATCAATGAGGGATACTCAAGTGGAATGCCACCCGAATTGACCGAGCTAGCTGCAGTGCTCGATGCCGGACCGGACTATGACTCCGAGGAACTTCTCGAGTTGACTCAGGGGCTTCGCGGTGAATTGCTCGAGCTCGACGTGGATTCGGTCGACCCAGGACCTCGAGGCGAGGCGCCCGAGGGTGCGAAGGGCGCCGAGATCCTGGCCTTCGGCGGACTGGCGATCCAGTTCGCACTGAGGTCGTCGGTGCTCAGATCGGTGGTGGACGCGACGGTGGCGTGGCTGGGGCGCCAGCAGGCAAGGAGCGTGAAGCTGACCCTCGACGGCGACACGCTCGAGGTAACGGGAGTGTCCTCCGAGGAGCAGAGTCAGCTCATCGAGCAGTGGGTCACTCGCCATGCCGACGACGACTGAACGAGCGGCTGGGCGGCGGCTCGCCCTCGTGGTCGCGACGGCGGCCTATGCCGACCCGACGCTGGCGAAGCTGCGCGCACCCGGGCAGGATGCCTCCGATCTCGCCGCCGTGCTCGAGGACGCGGCGGTCGGGGGATTCGAGGTCGAGATGGTGCTCGATGCGCCCGCGGAGTCGATGCGGCGACGGATCGCACAGTTCTGCGCGCAGACGGGTCCAAGCGACCTCGCCCTGGTCTACCTGTCCTGCCATGGAGTGCTCGACGATCGCGGGCGGCTCTACTACGCCACCGGCGATACCGACCGCGGGCTCCTCTCCGCGACGGCCGTATCGGCTGCGTGGCTGAACGAGCAGCTGGAGGACTGCCGCTGCCGGCGACAGATCCTCGTGCTCGACTGCTGCCACAGCGGAGCGTTCGCAAAGGGCGCCAAGGGAGAGAGCGAGCTCGCCCTGCGCGAGCGCTTCGAGGGACGGGGCCGCATCGTCCTGACCGGGTCGCGAGGGACGGAGTACTCGTTCGAGCACGAGGGCGTCGTAGGCGACAGCGTGTCGTCGGTGTTCACGAGCGCGCTCGTGGAGGGGCTGCGCAGCGGCGAGGCGGACCGTGACGGCGATGGCATGGTCACGGTCAGCGAGCTCTACGACTACGCCTACGAGGCGGTCCGGGCGAAGGAGGCGCGGCAGACGCCGACGCTGTGGAGCTACGGCGCCGAGGGCGATCTGCTGGTAGCTCGCAGCCCCCGCGGCGCGATCGTCGAGCCGGCACCGCTGCCGGAGGACCTGCTCATCCTGCTCGAGAGCGCGCGATCGCGAGTTCGGGAGGGCGCCGTAGCGGAGCTGGCCGACCTGTTGGCCGGCGCCAACGCGGGCCGTGCACTGACCGCTCGCGCAGAGCTGGAGCGCATCGCCGCCGAGGACATCCCCAGTGTCGCGGCCGCGGCTCGTGCGGCTCTCGACGGCGCTCCCGACACTGCAGAGCCGAACCTCCCACCGCCGGCCGCGCCCGCTCCGCCATCTCAGGCCCCACCACCTCCCCCCTCCCCGCCGCGCCACAAAAAGCCGGCGGGCCCGTCACCTCCCAACCGGCGCCGCGCGGTCGCGATCGGGGCGGGAGCGATCGTCGCTGCCCTGGTCGCGGTCGCGGCCTTGTTGATGGGAGGCGGGGAGGGAGACTCGTTCCCACCGCCGCCGCCCGCCGGCCCCGAAATCGCTGGGCCTGAAATCAAAGTGAGCGGCTCGCCGCACGGGATCGCGGTGGACGAGGAAGCGATCTGGGTGGCGCTCTACGACCGCGGTCAGGTGGAAAAGATCGGCTCGTCCTCAAGAAGGTTCAAACGCATCGACGTCGGGCGGAACCCCGGCAAGATCGTCGCCGGGGATGACGCGGTGTGGGTCAGCATCGAAGAAGGGCAGCGGCTTGTGCGGATCGACCCACAGACGCGCAAAGTCAAAGAACCCCCGGTCGACTCCCTGGAATGCGAATGCCCGATCACCGAGCTCGAGATCGCCCACGACGAACTCTGGGTTAGTTCGGCGGACAAGCACTCGATCACGAGGCTCGACCTGGATTCCGGCGAAAAGCTCGAAGAGCCGCTTTTCCTAGGCGACCAATTCGAAGGTGTCTTCGCAGTGGGCGAGGACGCCGTATGGGCGCTCGAAAACAACGGGACCTCGGCGGTGACCCGGATCGACCTCGATTCCGAAGCACCCGAACCCGAACCCGTCTACAGCCGAGAAGAATCGTTTTTCGGCGGCGTCGCCTATGGAGAAGGGACGGTATGGATCGCCGACTCCGGCGACGGCCGGAACGTGATACTCGCCATCGACGCGAAGACGGGAGACATGGTCAAGAGCATCGGGCTCAAGGAGCACGGCGTCTTCGGCGATGACATCGCGGTCGCCGGGGACGCGGTGATCGTCTGGAATCCGGACGGGGGTTGGCTGACCCGAATCGATGCCGGCACGAAGAAATTCGTGGACAAGGAACAAATCTCCGACTTTCCGGCGGCCAAGCCTGGGGAGAAGCGAGAAAACGCCCTCTCAAGCGACCTCGCCGTCGACGACAACACCGCCTGGGTGACCGATCCCGAAGACAAAACCGTCCACCAGTTCAAGTTCCACCAATGAGAGCCGGCAATGCGAGCTGGCGGCACTGCAATGGGGGAGGCAGGATTCGAACCTGCGTAGGCAGAGCCAACGGGTTTACAGCCCGTCTCCTTTAACCACTCGGACACTCCCCCAGGGTGGTGGGAGTGGCGATTCTAGAGAGGAGGCGGGAGCAGAGGCTAGGTGGCGGCGAGCCGCTCGGTCATCCGCTCGTTGAAGGCCGTGATCGCCGAGAGCGGGCGCATGAAGACGGTCAGCTCGGCGACCTTGCCCTCCTCGTCGAGCTCGAGGAAGTCGATCCCCTCCAGCTCGCGGTCGCCGACCTTCGCCTTGAAGCGCAGGGCAACGGTGTCGCCTTCGGCCAGCTCGTCGGTGTAGGTGAGGTCCTCCAGGGTCGCCGCGACGTGGGTGAGGACGGCGGAGACGACCTCGCGTCCCTCAAAGCCGCGAAAGAGGATCGGACTGTGCAGGACGACGTCCTCGCACAGGGTCTCGGTCATCTGCTCGAGGTCCTTGGCTTCGGCGGCGCGACGGAAGGAGTGCGGCTCGGCCATTGCCTTCCACTTTAGGGGGCGAGTGGCGCATTTGTCGCACATAGAGCAACTAATGCGCCACTCGCCTGGGATACTCGGCGCGATGCCGAGCGACCGTTTCTACACGCGCGCCTCGATGACGATGGGAGCCACCGCCCTGCGCTGGGTCGGCAAGCTCAACATTCCGCTGTACCGGGTCAGCGGCGGGCGAATCCTCGGTGAAGTCGGCGGGGCGCCGGTGCTGCTCTTGACGACGACGGGACGGAAATCGGGACAGGAGCGGACGGCACCAGTCGTCTACCTCGCCGACAGCGAGCGGATGATCGTGATCGGCTCCAACGCCGGCCACGCCCGCGTCCCCGCCTGGTCGCTCAACCTCAAAGCAAACCCCGACGCCAAGGTCGAGCTGGGGCGCAAGCGGATCGACGTCCGGGCGAGGGTCGCCGAGGGCGAGGAGCGAGCCGAGCTGTGGCGAAAGGCGAACGAGCAGTACTCCGGCTTCGACGACTACGAGGCGCGGACCAGCCGCGACATCGCCGTGTTCGTGCTGGAGCCGGCCGCGGGCTAGCGGACCGTCAGGAGGCTTCCCGAAGCATCTGGGCCTCGGGGAGTCGCTTCAGTTTCTTCAGCGTGTTGTTCTCGATCTGGCGGATCCGCTCGCGGGTGACGCCGAAGGTGCGCCCGACTTCCTCCAGGGTCAGCGGCTCGGTGCCGGCGAGGCCGTAGCGGAGTTCGATCACCTGGCGCTCGCGTTCGGGCAGCGCGTCGAGGGCGCGGCGCACCCCCTCCTTCTGCATATGCTCGCTGGCTTCCTCGAAGGGCTCCAGGACCGCGTCGTCGGCAACGAAGTCGCCGAGCTCGGATTCGTCCTCGTCGCCGACCGGTTTCTCCAGCGAGACCGGCAGCTGGGCGACACGGAGGATGTCGCGGACATCGGAGACGGGCCAGCGCAGCTCCTCGGCGATCTCGGCCGGCTCGGGCTCGCGCCCGAGTTTCTGGACCAACTGGCGTTCGACGTGGGCGACCCGGTTCAGCTTCTCGACCATGTGGACGGGGATCCGGATCGTCCGCGCCTTGTCGGCGATCGCTCGCGTCACGGCCTGGCGGATCCACCAGGTGGCGTAGGTGGAGAACTTGTAGCCGCGGCGGTAGTCGAACTTCTCGACCGCGCGGATCAACCCCAGCGAGCCCTCCTGGATCAAGTCGAGGAAGCTCAGCCCGCGGCCCAAATAGCCTTTCGCGATCGAGACGACGAGGCGCAGGTTCGCCTCGACCATCTGGCGCTTGGCGAGCATGTCGCCGCGCTCGATCCGCTTCGCCAGTTCGACCTCCTGGGCCGCGGTCAGCAGGTCCACCTGGCCGATCGAGCGGAGGTAGAGGCGGAGTGAGTCGAGGCTGGGCTCGACGGTCAGGTCAAGCTCTTCTTTTTTAGCCGGGCCGCTGGCGCCGGTCTCGCGCTGGGCCTTGTAGGCGCTGACGCCGTCCTCGGCGATCACGTCAACCCCGTGCTCAACCAGGTGGGCGTGGAGCTGGGAGACCTGCTCCTTGGTGATCTCCACCTCCTCCAGTGTGGTGGCGATCTGCTCGAAGGTCAGATAGCCCCGCTCGCGGCCCAGGGCGATCAGCCCGCGAAGCTCCTCGATCTCGGCTATCGGGCTATCTCCCGAGTCGCGGTCGATGACGTCGGTCGCCGTCTCTAGCGGTTCGATTGACACTGCCTCCGTGGAACCCTCTCTCCCCATTCCCGGGACACCGGCCCTGAAGCTCCGGTCGCGCGAAGTATAGGCGGACGTTCGTTCGGCTGGTCTTGACAGGGAGCTGGCGCCAAAGCCGCCGAGGGTGCCGGTCGCTTACGCTTCATAAGCCGATGGCCAGCCAACCGACTGCCACCCGCACTACTCCCGACGTCCAGGCCTCCGTGCCGGCGACCCAGGTCAGCCTCTCTCGGGTCGGGGTGACCGGGGTGGAGAAGGTGATCAGGGTCAAGTCGAACGGCTCCGAGAACCTCTTCTACGCCGGATTCGAGTGCTTCGTCGACCTCAACCCGCAGCAGGCGGGAGTGCACATGTCCCGCTTCGAGGAGATCGTCGGCGAGGCGATCGACGAGGTCGTGCTCGGCGAGGCCTTCAAAGCGGAGGTGCTGGCGGCGCACGTTGCCCAGCGCGTTCGCGAGCGTCAGGGCGGCAAGCGGGCCGAGGTCTCGGTCACGGCGCGCTACCCGGAGACGGCGATGACGCCGGAGAGCGGCAAGAGCACCCAGGAGATCTACGTCCTCTACGGGACCGCGGTCGACTCCGAGCGCGGCACGCGGACGCTGACCGGCGTCGAGGCTCAGGGCATGACCGCTTGTCCCTGCGCCCAAGAGATGGTCGCCGGGCTGGCCCGCGAGCGCCTCGCCGAGGAGGGCTTCGGGTCAGAGGAGATCGAGCGGGTGGTCGAGGTGGTCCCGATCGCGACCCACAACCAGCGCGGCATCGGCACCCTCTACGTCGGCTGCCCCGAGGGCGGTCCGGCCTGGATCGAGGCGCCGGAGCTGCTGCGGATCGTCGAGAGCTCGATGAGCTCGGAGATCTATGAGCTGATGAAGCGGACCGACGAGATGTCGGTCGTCGTCAAGGCCCACGAACAGCCGCGCTTCGTCGAGGACTGCGTGCGGGAGATGGTTCGCCAGGTGGTCGAGGGCTACCCGGACCTGCCGGGCGAGGCCTTCGTGATGGCGCGCCAGGAGAACCTGGAGACGATCCACCGCCACAACGTCGTCGCCGAGCGTCACGGGACGCTGGGCGAGCTGCGGGCCGAGCTGGCCGGCGGCGAGCCCGCCGCGCACCAGATCACCGTGCGCGAGTGGCTCGAGGCGCCCGGCGCCTGAGCGGCGACCTGGCTGCGTCATCGGTCGCTCGTGTGCGAAGCACGCGTCCCTCCCTGCTTCCTTGCCAGGTCGCCGCTCAGGCCGCCGGGTCGATTCTCGTCCGCTGCTGTGCCTCGATTCGCCGCCGCAGGCCGAAGAAGTAGTCGGCGCCGCTGAGCACGGTGACGGCGAGCGCGAGGTAGACGAGCGCGTCGACCCAGGCGGGCGCCGGGTTGGCGGCGATCAGCGCGATCACGGCGGCGATCTGCAGCACCGTCTTCACCTTGCCGAGCCAGCTGGCCGAGATCACGATGCCGCGCTCGGCGGCGATCGCGCGCAGACCGGTGACCGCGATCTCGCGGGCGATGATCACCATCGCCACCCAGGCTTCGAGGCGGTCCAGCGAGACCAGTGAGACCAGGGCGGCGGTGACCAGGAGCTTGTCGGCAAGCGGGTCCATCAGCTTGCCGAAGGTCGTGACCGCGCCGCGAGAGCGGGCGAAGTAGCCGTCGAGCCCGTCGGTCGCCGCCGCGAGGGCGAAGACCGCGGCGGCCAGGGCATCGCCGTTCGGCGTCTCCCCCAGCAGCGCCACGACGACGACGGGCACCGCGAGGATCCGCAGCAGCGTCAGCGCGTTCGGCAGGTTGAGCGGGAACATCCCGGCTCACCCGTCCCCCTCAGCGGCGGCCGGCACAGCGGCCGCGGGGCCCTTCTTCGCGGCGGCGTCCCGCTTGGCGAAGAACTCCTCGCCCTCGATGCTGATCTGAGGGAGGACCCGGTCCAGCCAGCGCGGCAGCCACCAGGCGCGCTTGCCGAGCAGGACCATCACTGCCGGGACGAGCAGGCACCTGACCAGGGTCGAGTCGATCGCGATCGCCACCGCCAACCCGACCCCGAACTCCTTCACCACCGGGTCGCCGTTGAGGACGAAGCTGGTGAAGACGCAGACCATGATCGCCGCCGCCGAGGTGATCACCCGGCCGGTGTTGGCGAGGCCTTCGACCACGGCGCGGCGCTCGTCCCCGTACTGCTTGTAGTGCTCCCGCATCTGGGTCAGCAGGAAGACCTCGTAGTCCATCGAGAGCCCGAAGAGGATCGCGAACATCAGCAGCGGCACGAAGCTGACGATCGGGATCGAGTGGTCGAGGCCGATCAGCGAGGAGCCCCAGCCGAGCTGGAAGACCGCGGTGACCACACCGTAGGCGGCCGCGACCGAGATCAGGTTCATCGCCGCCGCCTTGATCGGCACCAGCAGCGAGCGGAAGGCGACCAGCAGGACGAGGAAGCTGAGCGCGACGACGATCGCGATCATCAGCGGCAGCTTTTCGGCGATCTGGTCGGCGAGGTCGATGTAGCCGGCGGTCTGGCCGCCGACGTAGGAGGTCGCTTTGGTCCCTTCCAGCGCTTTCGGGACCGCGTCGTCGCGCAGGTCTTCGACCAGTTCGACGGTCTCGTCGGCCCACGGCTCCGATTTCGAGATCACGGTGAAGACCGCGGCCGTGCCCTTTTTGTCGAGGGTGGGTTCGGTGACAGCGGCGACGTCCTTGACGGCGGCGATCTGTTTCTGCAGCCCCGGCAGCACCTGTTTGGCTTCCGCCGGCGAGGTGAATTCGGAGGCGACCAGCAGCGGCCCGTTGACACCCGGGCCGAAGCCCTCGTTGAGACCTTCGTAGGCCTGGCGCGAGGTCGTGTCCTTGGGCAGGGCGCTGATGTCGTTCTGCCCCAGCTCGAGCTGGAAGATCGGCAGCGCCAGCACCACCAAGACGGCCATCGCGGCGAGCGCCGAGCGCCAGGGCCGCGCGGCGACGCCGTCGGCCCAGCGGCGCCAGCCGTGCGGTTTCCTGTCGTCGGGGTGGGTCTTGCCGATCTTGATCCGCAAGGAGTTGATGTGGGGACCGAGCGCGCCGAGCATCGCCGGCAGCAGCGTCGCCGCCGCGCAGACGGCGACGACGACGGCGATCGCGGCGGTGAAGCCGAGGGTCGAGACCAGGGGGATGCCGGCGAAGGCCAGCGAGCAGAGCGCGATCACGACGGTGAAGCCGGCGAAGACCACCGCCCCGCCCGCCGTCGCGGTGGCGCGGGCGATCGACTCGCGCAGCTCCATTCCTTCGGCGAGCTGGAGTTTGTGCCGGGTGACGATGAACAGCGCGTAGTCGATCCCGACCCCGAGCCCGATCATCGTCGCCAGGGTCGAAGCGACCCCCGGCACCTGGATCGCGTGCTCGAGCAGGCGGATGATCGAGAGGGCACAGGCGAGGCCGATCACGGCCGAGACGATCGGCAGCATCATCGCCGTCGCGGTGCCGAAGGCGAACAGCAGGATGATCACCGCCGCGGCGAGGCCGATCGCCTCGCTGGTCTCGGTCGAAGGCTTGGAAAGCTGCTGGCCGACGTAGCTGCCGACCGCCGTGCTCAGGCCGGCGGCCCGGGCCGGCTGGGCCGCGTCGAGGATCCGCTGCGCCTCTTCTTCGTCGATTTCACCCGGGCCGATGCCGAGCACCACCGGGATGTAGCCGATCTGCTGGTCTTTGCTGAGGAACTCGGCGCCGGCCGGGCTCAGCGGACTGACCGCCGAGTTGACGTCGCCGAGTTCTTCCAGGTTCTTGGCGGTTTCGGCGACCGCGGCGGAGTACTTCGGGTCAGTCAGCTTGCCGTTCCTCGTCTCCATCACCAGCGGGTTGCTGCCGTATGCCTGTTGGGGCAGGTCGTCTTCCAGCAGTTCGGTCGCCTTGGTCGAGCCGGTGCCCGGCAGGGTCAGGTTTTCGCTGGTCTTGCTTCCCTCGGCCTGCCCGAACAGGACCAGCGCAACGGCGACGAGGAGCCAGGCGGCGATGACCGGGTAGTGATGCCGGGAGCAGAAACGGCCAATCGCATAGAGGGGGGCCGTCATAGCTGGATCATTGCCTATGGAGCCGGCGTCATGCCGTCCTCGAACGGCCCTGGGACGGTTTTCAGCGGCGGCGTGCCGAGCGCCCTGCGCAGGAGAACCAGGTGCTGGGCCCGGTTGGCGACGGTGGCGGCGAGCAGGGTTCGCGGCCAGCTCTCGGCGAAGTTGGAGATCGCGGTGAGCTCGGACTCGATCGTCTCGCTTTCCACTTCGTAGAGGAAGAGGAGGTAGTCGGCCTGGGTCTCCAGGTCGCTCGCCTCGATCTCCTCGGGCTCGGGTTCGGCCGCAGCTTCGAAGCCGCGCAGGGACTTGACGACCGAGTCGACGTGTTCCTGCTCCTGGGCGCGGAACTGGCGTGCGGCGGCGAGGGCCGGGCCACGCAGCCCGGGCAGAGCGACGTCGTAGGCATCGACCATCGCCAGCTGGCGGCCGAGCACTTCGTTGAGGAGCTCGACGTCGGCGGCCTTTTCCTCCTCGGCACTCCCGCCGTCGTCTCCGCAGGCGCTGAAGGCGAGCGCCATCGCCAGACCGGCCGCGAGCGAGAGCAGGGTGCGGCGCGCGGCGCCGCCTCGCATGATTCGGTTCGGGACCATGGAGAGGGAGCCAAGCCTATGAGCTCGGGCAGCGGCGACGCGCTCGCCCGCCTGGCGGCGGAGGTGCACGGGTGCCGGCGCTGCCCGCGCCTGGTCGAGTGGCGCGAGGCCTGCGCCGCCGACCCGCCGCGCCGCTACCGGGGCGAGGAGTACTGGGCGCGGCCGCTGGACGGCTTCGGCGACCCCGCGGCCCGGGTCGCGATCGTCGGCCTCGCCCCGGCCGCCCACGGTGCCAACCGGACCGGGCGGATGTTCACCGGCGACCGCTCCGGAGAGTGGCTGTACGCGGCGCTTCACCGGGCCGGGTACGCGAACCGGGCGACCTCGGAGCGGCGGGGGGACGGGCTGCGGCTGCGCGACGCCTACGTCACCGCCGTGGTCCGGTGCGCGCCGCCGGCCAACAAGCCGACGCCCGGGGAGCGCGACAACTGCCTCCCTTATCTCGAGCGGGAGCTGGGGCTGCTGGAGCGCTGCCGCGTGGTGGTCGCGCTCGGCGCCTTCGCCTGGGACGGGGTGCTGCGCACCGCCCGCACGCTGGAGATCGAGGTCCCGCGGCCGCGGCCGCCCTTCGGCCACGGCGCCGAGGTGGAGATCGGGCCTTGGCGGCTGCTCGGCTGCTACCACCCGAGCCAGCAGAACACCTTCACCGGCAAGCTGACGGTGCCGATGATCGACACCGTCTTCGCCCGGGCCAGGGAGTTGAGCGGTTAGGCGCGCGGGCGATTCGGCGAACGCGCGGTTTGGAGGAACCCTTATTAATGATTGGATGGTCTCTACCAATGTCCAGGGGAAGGACAGCGATGCTTCGACCACGGATCAAACGAACCACGGAGCCGATCGACTCACCCGACGGCGACATCCTGCTGATGCGGCCGAGCGCCGGCACCGACATCCGGATCGAAAACCCTGACGACGGCGAACGTCGACTGCTGGCGGCGCTCGACGGCGAACACACGCTCGAACAACTCCACGAGGAGTTCGGCGAGGAGACCGTCGGGGACGCGATCTCCAAGATGCAAGAGCTGGAAGTGATCGAGGACGCCGCCGATGACGATCTGCTCGCCGAGGGGGAGCTGGAACGGTTCGACCGCCAGCTGCGCTACTTCAGCGACGTCGGCACCGATGGCCTGACCCCGTCTGAGTGCCAGCGGCGGCTGCGCGAGGCGACGGTGGCCGTGCTCGGCGTCGGCGGGCTCGGAGGCTCCGCGGCCTGGGCGCTGGCCTGCTGCGGCGTCGGTGAGATGTGGCTGATCGACGGCGACCGGGTCGAGATCTCAAACCTCAACCGCCAGATTCTCTACACCGAGGCCGACATCGGCCTGCTCAAGGTGGAGGCGGCGGCGGCGCGGCTGCGCGCCTTCAACTCGGCGATGAAGGTGACCGCGACGGCGCGACGGCTGGAGAGCGAGGTGGAGATCGCCGACTTCATCGACGGCGCCGACGTCGTGGTGGACGCGGCGGACTGGCCGGCCCACGACATCGAGCGCTGGTGCAACGCCGCCTGCTTTGAGGCCGGCATCCCCTACATCACGATGAGCCACTTCCCGCCGATCGCTCGGGTCGGGCCGCTCTACGTCCCCGGGCAAACCGGCTGCTACATCTGCCAGGAGGCCGCCTACCGGCGCCGGTACCCGCTCTTTGACGTCGCGATCGAGCAGCGGCGCGCGAAGCCGGCCCCGGCGGCGACGCTCGGCCCCGCCTGCGTGCAGATCGGCGGCCAGGTGGCGATGGAGGTGATGCACCTGCTGACCGGCCTTTGCGAGCCCTCGACCCTGGGCGTGTCCCAGATCTGCGACCTGCGGACGATGACGGTGGAGCGGGAACCGGTGGTGCCCGAGCCCGACTGCCCGGTCTGCGGCCACCTGCAGCCGGCCGAGCCGGTCACGCCGGCGGCCGGCGGCTGACCCGGTTCGCGAGGCGCTTGGCCGGGTCGACGAAGAGGACCAGCCACATCAATGGAGCGAGCCCGGGCGAGATGAAGGCGACCGGGATCGAGAGCAGGAAGACCGAGGCGATGTAGATGGACCGGCTGCGCGCCTCCTGCTGAGTGGCGAGGCCGGCGGAGGTGATGCCGCCGCGATGGGCGTCGGCGGCCATCAGCATCCCGATCAGGACAACCCCGGAGAGGTTGATGGCGTAAAGGACCACGCCGGCGGTCTGGTCGCCGTACTCGCCGAGCACCTCGCTGCTGAACGGGATCAGCACGATCCACCCGAGGTAGACCAGGTTGAGGGCGATCAACCTGCCGTCGAAGGCGGTCACTTCGCCGAAGAAGCGGTGGTGGACGACCCAGAACCGGCCGATCACGGCGAAGCTGAGCGCGTAGGCGAGCAGGTTTTCCCGCTGGTCCTAGAGCGCATCCCCGACCTCCCCATGGCCAAGGCTGTTGGAGATCCCCAGATTGAGGACCAGCAGCGTGATCGCGATCGAAAAGACCCCGTCGCTGAACGCGACGATCCGCGAGAACTCGATCTCGTTCCCCTCCCGCCGCTTCGCCACCCGCTCCTTCGCCATCCTCCTGATGATCGACGGCGGCCTCGACGGAACCGCCGCCCGATCCCTCCTAGAATGGCCTCTGCGCCCGCGTAGCTCAGTTGGTAGAGCACTTCATTCGTAATGAAGGGGTCGCCGGTTCAAGTCCGGCCGTGGGCTCTGGAAGGCCAGCAAATAGCCATATTGGCCATTGCTCCAGTTGGTCAACCGCACCCGGACGGGCGCGCCGTCGAAGTCCCGCTGCGACCGGCCTCCCTCATCTCCTCCGGCGAGACGACTTCGCAGCGGGATGAGCTCCAGCTCCCAGCGGCACGGTCGAGGAAAAGCCCATACGACCGCCCCAAGCCCGGGGGAAGCCCGCAAGCTGCTTCATCCCGCGCAGCGCGCACAGTAAGCATCTGCCCGCGGTGAATGCGGCGTGAGCCCTTGACCACGAGGCGCACGCGGTACTTGTAGTCGGCCGCTTGGCCGACCGGGGTCACCGCGACTAGTCGGCCAACAACCGCTGCGTCGCTGCGCGGAAGGAGTTTGTTCGCGTCTGAGGGTACGCAGCTGCAGGCGAATGCCGACTCGGCGCCCAAGAGAGCGATCAGAGCGATCACTGGCAGAAGGCTGGCGGTTCTCAATCTCAATGCGACCTCCATCTTTTTGCTGTGCACATTGCAAAGGCTGATTCCAACGGCTAACGCCTCGCTAACCCTGATTACGGAATTGGGCTTCGTCCAGCACACCGATTTAGCCGAAAGTACGAAGCCCTTCACAGGCCGGACGAATGATCCAGCAGGCGCTAGTCGCCAAATAGCCTGCGCCGCCGATGAAGTCGATTGCGATGCTCGCGGCCGTATGTGCCGGACTCTGCCTCGTCGCCTGCGGCGGCAGCACGGAGACCTATGCCTACCCCAGCGAATCGATGGAGCCGACCATCTCCTACCAAGAGGAGGTCACCGCCGATCTCGACGCATATGACCACGCCGTCCCGGTCAGAGGCGACATCGTCGTCTTCCACCCGCCGGCTGGGATCGATATGAGCGTTAGCTGCGGAGTACAGAGTCCGCCCTCACAGCCGTGTCCAAAGCCGACCAGCGGCCTTTCTTCAGAGGTCTTCATCAAGCGCATCGTCGCCGTGCCCGGCGACAGGATCAGCATCCGTGACGGTCAGCCGGTCGTCAACGGCAGGGCAGTTCTGACCAAGGTGATCCAGAAGTGCTCCGGCAACGCCTGCAACCTGCCGAAGCCGACCACGATCCACCCTGGCCAGTACTTCATCATGGGCGACAACAGCCGCGCTTCCAACGACAGCCGTTACTGGGGACCCATTCCGCGAGCCGCGATTCTCGGCAAGGTGGAAGGCTAGACGGCAATCATCGGGCGAGCCGATCATCAAGGAGAGGGCGAAAGATTGCGGCTCAAGCCCGTGCGTCGGCTCTACTCGCGGTCAGTTGGCAATTCGCCGTGGGCCGCTTCGAGATCAGCGAGATCCGCGAGGTCACGTTCACGACCCACAGCCCGCTTCATGATCACGAGATCGGCGAGGGAGCAGATTGGAGCCTCGATGCCATCGACCTTGCGAGTCTCGGCGCGGGCCACCAGCTGATCGAACTTGGCCGATGCCAGCTTCTCAGCGACGAGGTCCAGGTCTCCGTGTGGGGTCGCTAAGTGGATGCTGCGGTCCCCTGAGATGCCCTCAGTGGGAACGGGGGAGCCATCGGGGCGGGTGGCTTCCCACCGAACGATCAGTGCGCGAATGCGGTCTACGTTCTCGGGATCGGGATCGAAAACCGCGTCGATGTCGCGCGTCGCCCGAACAACTCCATGGCGAATTAGGGCAATGCCACCGATGAGGACGTAGCGAATGCCCGCCTCATTAAGGTCGTGGAGAATGCGGCCGAAGCCGGTCAATTGCTCGCGGAGGCAAGCTCTATCGCCTGCACGGACAGCGCGATACCTTCGGCGAGCAGCTCATCGGGATCGCGATGAGCATCCTGGATCAGCCGGAACCGACGCCATTCCTTCCCAGCCAAGGCGTCATCTCCGCGCTGCTCAGCTGCTCTTGCGCGGGCGCCCACGTCTGCCATGAGCTGCCGAGAATCAGGCTTTGGCACCCGGCCAGAATAGCCGGGCAAGGGCCAGCTGCGGCAATTCTGCATCGAACCCGGCGAACTCCTTAGACTTTTGACGTGGCGGGTTCAGGAGGCGAAATCCTCAGGTTCGGAGGGCTGACCATCGCCATCCGCGCATCGGCTGAAGTGACTGGCGGTGCCTTCTCGCTGATCGAGGAGCTGCCTCCGCTCCTCGATACCCCCGCCCACATCCACGCGAACGAGGACGAGTACTTCCACATCATCGAAGGGGAGCACATGATCAGGGTGGGAGAGGAGGAGCACCACCTCAAGCCCGGCGAAGGGATCTTCGCGCCGCGTAGCATCCCGCATGCTCAGCGGCGAATCGATCCAGGCGTTGGTCGGCTTCTCCTCGTGTTGGCGCCGGGTGGCTTCGAGGGATTTTTCCGCCACCTTGCCGCCGCTGACAAAGAGGGCAACCTCGACGAGGATGCCTATGCGGCCGCCTCATCGGAGTTCGGCATCACCTGGCTTTGAACTCGAGCCGGTCCACCGAATAGCCTCCGCCGGCCATCAACGTCCTTGAAGCCATCGTCCTCGGTCTTGCCCAGGGGCTGACCGAGTTCCTGCCGATCTCATCGAGCGGGCACCTGCGGATCGTGCCGGCGTTTTTCGGCTGGGAGGATCCGGGGGCCGGGTTCACGGCGGTGATCCAGCTGGGGACGATGGCGGCGGTGCTGATCTACTTCCGCGCCGACCTTTGGCGCATCGCGGTGGCCTGGATGCGCGAGCTGCGGGCTCCGGCAGGCGGGCGCAGCCACGAGGCGAAGCTCGGCTGGTTCATCGTCCTCGGCACGATCCCGATCTCGATCTTCGGGTTCGCCTTCAGCGACCAGATCGAGTCCGGCGCCCGCAGCCTCTACCTGATCGGGTCGGCGTTGATCCTCTTCTCCTTCGTGATGCTCCTCGCCGAGCGCCTAGGCAGCCGCCGCCGGGTCCTGCCGGACATGGACCGCCGCGACGGGTTGTTCATCGGCTTTGCGCAGGCGCTGGCCCTGATCCCGGGCGTCTCTCGCTCGGGAGCGACTATCTCCGCCGGCCTCTTGCGCGGCTTCGACCGGGTCGCCGCCGCCCGCTACTCCTTCCTGCTCTCGGTGCCGGCGGTGGTGCTGAGCGGCCTCTTCGAGCTGCGCGAGATCGGCGGCGACGGCGCCTCTGTGGAGGCGACTGTGATCGCCACCTTCGTCGCCTTCGTCTCTGGCTACGCGGCGATCGCCTGGCTGCTGCGCTACCTCTCCAGCCACAGCCTCGACCTCTTCGTCGTCTACAGGATCGCGCTCGGCGTCCTGGTCCTCAGCCTGACCGCGACCGGCGCGATCAGCTAGCGCGGCGCTCGGCCCGGCTCCGCGCCCAGCCGCCAAGGGCGCCAAGCAGGACGCCGAATACAAGCGTGGCGACGACGAGGAGGATCTGCCGGTGGGGCAGGTCGGCGGTGGCGTCGCGGCCATCGATCGCGTGGGCGATGAGGATGAAGGAGCCGAACAGGGTCCCCCCGATGGCGCCCCGGATCGCCCCCTCGCGAGATCCGGCGTGCTCGAACCCGGCGAGGAAGCCGCCGAGGATCGAGAGGACGGTGGCGAGGAGGTAAGCGGTCTCAGAAGTCGCCAGCAGGACCCCGCAGAGGCCGCCGAAGAGAACCGGCCCGCCAACCACCAGCGCCGCCTGGGCAGCGCGCGGTCGGGTCGAGAGAAGTGGAATCAGGTGGGCGATTCGGTCAGCCTATGCGCCGGCAGGGCGCGGCTGGCCGTTTGTCGCAGTGCGCGGGCTAGCGCCCGAGCCAGACCCCGGCGGCCCGGTGCGCCCTAACGCTCCCCGCCGAGGTCGACGCGCGCGTCGCCACGGTCACCGCGCGGGCGTCCACGACCAGCCGGTATTGACCGCCCCGGAGCGAGCGAGGCAGGCGCCAGGAGATTTTCCGCGTGTCGTTGGAGCCCCTCAGCGCCACCGCCTTGCGGGCGAGAACGCGACCGTCGCGAACCAGGCGAAGCGAAGCGCCGACAACCGCGCGGCTCTGCAGGCCCGAGAGCCTGACACGCATCGCCAGCCGTTGCTTGGAGATCTTCGCCGTGCCCAGCTTCAGGCGCCCCTGGGAGCGGCCCTTGTTGCGCAGCACTCGGGTGATCTTCCCGCCGCGCGCGTCGCGGACCGTCAGCTTGACCCGGCGCAAGTCGCGATCGACCGGCTCGGCCCAGAAGCGGTCGCCGCGGCCGACCGGGACGGGGCCCGAGATGAAGGTCGCCGGGCCGCCGTTGCGGCGCACCGTGGTCAGGGTGAACTCAACCGTGGTCGGGGCTCCATCGTGGGCGTAGGTGAGAGCGCTGTCGGCCGAGAAGCCGGCGCTGTCGGTGCCGTTCGCCGAGGCATGCGTCTCGAGCGTTGCCGCCGTCGACATCGAAGCGCCAGAGCTCTGCGCGAGGTCAATCGTCAGCGGCCGATCCTTGCCGCTCTCGAAGGTGAGCGAGTCATCCACGCCCTTGACCGTGTCGCGGACGCCCTTGGCGGTTGGCACGTCGGTGGCGGCGGCGACGAAGCCGGGAGCCATGTAGGCCTGGGTGTAGGCGCCCTTCCCGGTGCCCAGGACCTTCACCTCGAGCGGGCGGTCGGGGTTGCGGCTTACCCAGGTGCCGGCGCCCTCAGATTCAAGGGCGCCATCGACCCTTGCCATGAACTCCGCCTGCGGGGATGCCTCGATGGTTTCCGCCGTCCCGTCGGAGGGGTCGAACAGCAACGAGTGCAGTCCCTCGCCCAGGGCAGTCACTCCCGGCAGCGAGAGGTTGTCGTCGGCAAGCGCGCTGTAGGGGACCACCCACAGGCTGCCCCCGTTGCCGCCGGACCATCTCTCCCCGGCAGTGAAGTCGTAGGACCAGGTCTCCGCAACCTTGTCGACGTGGATGACGCTCAAATCGAGCTCGGATTTGTGGGTCGCCCCGAATCGGTCCTCGTCTGCCAGAAATGGCTTGTTGCTGTCATAGATGTGGATGTCGGCGGTACTCGCCGTCTCCTCCATGTCATAGACGACGACCGCGTGTCGCCCTTCGTCAGACTCGTCCTCAGGGGTGCTCGGATCATCCGAGCGCTTCGCCGCCATGCTCAAAAATGGCTTGTGGTTCTGGCTGAATTCCCTCCTGATCAGGCTGAGCTGCCGATCCAGCGAGAGGGCGCGGTTGGCCCATGCCTCCATCACCTCACCGGACGCAGTCTTCATTTGCTCCGCGTCGAGGAAGGACTCCAGCGCCTTGCCCGGACCGTCCGGCCCGGACATCTCAAACGGGCTGGAGGCGCCCCCGCGACCTTGGTCCGCGTAATGGCGGTAGGGATACTTCTTCGTGCCGAGCTGCTGAGTGGCCAAGCTCATCCCGAAGCAGTGGGCGGTCATGAAGCTCTCGATCACCTTCCACTTGACCAAGGCGAGCGGGTCGAGCGCGCCGGTCGGCACCGAGCAATCGGCAAAGGGCCAGCAGGGGTTGACCTTGAAGAAGAGGTCGTCCTTGCCGAAGGCCGTGACGAGCTCGTCGAACGAGATCGAGTCGGTCCTGGGATTCTCGAACGCGAAGCCCTTGACGTTGCGGAAGCTGTCGACGACCAGCCGGTCGGTGGTGCTGTAGGCGAACCGATCCCCGTCGCGGGGGATGATCGTGACCGGCCCGGTGGTGGCGTGGCGCGGAACGGTGAACTCGATCGTGTGTGGGTCGACCAGTTTTGCCGGGGCGATCGCGAACCCGTTGCCAACTAGGACCTGGGTCCCGGGACAGAAACCGGTCCCGGTTACCCGGACCGTCGTTCCTGGCTTGCCGGCGCGCGAGGTTAGGCCTGACGCCGACCCGGGCGTGCTGGTGCCGATCGTGGCCCGCGGCTGGGCACGGCTCACTTGGATCGGCAGCACCTGCGAGGAGCCGCCCTCGACCTTGCCTTCGATGGCGGCGAAGTGGAAGCCGCCGGAGAGGTTGGGGTCGAGGGTGAGGCGGAGGGCGCGTTCCGCCGCCAGCGCGCCGCCGGGGGCGACGACCGAGCCGGGCATGAACTCCCCGCTCAGCCCGGGCCGCAGCTCCACCCCGTCGGCGGGACCCCGCAGGCTCAGGGTGACATCGCGGTTGAAGGCGATGTCGCGGATGACCTTAAGCGGGACATCGACCGGCGCGCAATCAGGCACCTCAATGGAGGGGAAACCGCCAAGCCTCAACTCAAACTCCTTCGCCACCCGCACCAGCAACCGCGCCGTGCGCGGGGCGGGGGCGACGTTGGCGTCCTCGGGGGTAGCGGTGATCGTCGCCTCGGCCGGGAGGAAGTTGGTATCGGGGGCTCCGGGCGCGGCGTTGAGGACGATCGTCGCGGCGCTCTGGTTGCGGGGGATCGTCACCGGGGCGGCGCTGACTCCGTTGGGCAGGCCGGTCACCGAGAGCGCGACCGGGCCGGCGGAGCCGTTTAGGCGGTTGATCTGCACCGGCACCTCAACGCTCTGGCCCTGGACCAGGGCGAGGACCTGGTTGGGCGCCGAGACGGTGAAGTCGGGGGCACCGCCGTCGGCGAAGTTGACCGTGACGTCGTCGATGCCGAGGTCGCCGGCCTCGACTTCGGCGTTGGGGCCGCTGGTGGCCTTGACGGTAAAGCGAGCGATGTTGCCGTTTGCGCTCGAGACGCTGAGGCGGGTGTTGAAGCCGTTGGCGTTGATCGCGATCGGGC
Source organism: uncultured Actinomycetes bacterium (assembly GCA_963832155.1). Classification (GTDB taxonomy): domain Bacteria; phylum Actinomycetota; class Thermoleophilia; order Solirubrobacterales; family 70-9; genus VAYN01. The sequence continues at coordinate 915,987 of CAWHTB010000002.1, read as the reverse complement.
CGGTGGTGGCGAGCTGAGCGCCGCCGGCGGAGAAGGCGGTCAGGGTTGCCTGAAGCGGGGGGTCGAAGGGCGTGGCCGGGCCAAAGCGCCCGGCGAACAGGGTCACCGAGCGGGCGGTGCGGGCGAGCGCCCCGGTGGTCAGGGCCTGGAAGAACTCACAGGAGATCGGGTCCCCCCCACGCGCTTCGACCTCCTCAGAGCAGCGGCCAAGGTCGGCGACGGTGGTGCCGGAGTGGGCACGGAGCCCGACCTCGGTGCGGTAGGGGCGGAATCCCAAGTTGAGCGGGAAGCTGACGTCGCCGACCCTGTCCACCGGCGAGCCGAGAGCTGGCGGGGCGGTGTCGAAGTCGATCGTCTGGACGTCGGCCTGGGCGAAGGCAGGGAAAACCGCCGCCGACAGGCAGAGGAGGGCGAGACAAAGCTTGATTAAATTGACCATTCCGGTATCCAGGCGCAAAGCTGCCCTTCTTACGCACGGAGTCGAGTATGGGTTCAAACGTTTGGACATCTGGCCATGGACGCGACGGAGCAGAACTGGGCGTCCGGACCTCCCGGACGGAGCGCTGCGGCTCTGCGCCGCTAACTCACACTTAAGTCAGGGCGCTGTTGGCAAGCCGGGCACCAGTAGGTGGTGCGGTTGGCGTCGCCCTGTCCGCGCGAGGCGATCCGGCCGCCACAGACGCGGCAGGGACCGCGACGACGGTAGACCTCGGTGGGGTGCCGGCCGGTGGCGACGGCGTCCACCATCGCCGAGCGGGCGGTGAAAAGCACCCGCTGAAGCTCCTCGTCTGTGAGCTCGCCGACAGCACACCAGGGATCGAGCCGGGCCGCGAAGCAGGCCTCGCTCTTGAAAATGTTGCCGATGCCGGCGACGAGGCTCTGGTCGAGCAGCGCGTCGCCCAAGCGGCGGGTCGGGTCGGTGCGCATCGCTGTGACGACGGCGTCCGGATCGAAGCCCTCGGCGAGGATGTCGGGGCCGAGGCGGGCCAGCTGCGGGTCGCGGCACAGTCGGGCGGCGGGGAGAACCCGCAGGGTCGGGCCGCCGAACTGGACCGCTTCGCGGTGCTCGCCGGCGAGCACCGCCCAGGCGGAGGAGCGCGGTCGGCGCCAGGGCTCGCCACGGCGGTAGACGTGCCAACCCCCGCTCATCCCCAGGTGGCTGTGAAGGGCGAGGTCACCGAAGCGCAAAAGGAGGTGCTTGCCGCGCGCTTCGGCTGCGTCAAGCCGGTGACCGTCGAGGCGCTCCACCCCAGCCGCCCGCCCACGCGGATTGGGCGCTGCAGCGGAAATCGTCTCCCCGGCCAGGGCCTGCTCAAGCCGACGCGCGGCGCGCAGGATGGTGTCGCCCTCAGCCACCCATAGATGATGACCACCCACCGGTGGCGGCTAAAGTCACCTGCATGCTCGGAGGCGCCAGGATCGATCCGCTGGCCCGTCAGGCCGCGATCGCGATTGCGGCCGGTCGCGTAGGGCTCGGCCTCGGCGCCCTGCTCGCTCCCGGCCCGGCGCTCAAGGCTCTCGGGTTTCCGGAGCCCGATGCGACGGGACGGGCCCTGGCGCAACTGGTCGGCACCCGGGACATCGCCCTGGCCCTGGTGACCCTGGCCGCCCGCGACGACCTCCGCAGCCTGCGGGTGGCGACCGCGGTCTCGGCCGCGGTCGATGCCGCCGACGCGGTCGGTCTCGGCGTCGCCGGCCGGAACCCGGAAGCGCGCCGCGCCGGGCTCGTCGGAGTCGCCTCCGGCGGCGCCGCGGCCGTCGCCGGGCTGCTGGCCTGGCGCCGGCTCGGCTAGGCCCTCCTAGTTACCGTCGCCGTTGTCGCGGAATCCGACCGGCGTCGCTTTGAAGTCGTGCGTCTCGATCACGCGATCGATCAAGCCGTACTCGACCGCCGCCTCGGGCATGAAGAATTTGTCGCGTTCCATGTCCTCGTGGATCTGCTCGGCGGACTGGCCGGTGTGCGTGACGTAGATCCCGTCGAGGCGCTCGCGCAGCTTGAGGATCTCCCTGGCGTGGATCTCGATGTCGGTCGACTGGCCTTCGAAGCCACCACTCGGCTGGTGGATCAGGATGCGGCTGTTGGGCAACGCCATCCGCTTGCCCTTGGCACCGCCGGCGAGGATCAACGAACCCGCCGACATCGCGATCCCGTAACAGATCGTCTGCACGTCGGGCTTGATGAACTGCATCGTGTCGTAGATCGCCAGGCCCGCGTAAGCGGAGCCGCCGGGCGAGTTGATGTAGAGGCTGACGTCCTTTTCCGGATCCTCGGACTCGAGGTGCAGGAGCTGGGCGATGATCAGGTTGGCGAGGTCCTCGCTGACCGGCTCGCCGAGGAAGACGATGCGCTGGGCCAGCAGGCGGCTGTAGATGTCGAAGGAGCGCTCGCCGCGAGCGGTCTGCTCGACGACCATCGGTACCAGTGGCATTGGGCCTCCATTCCGGGGATTGATGTGCAACCATATAGTTGCGTGTCCAAGCTACCACACACCGTAGAGCGCTCGGTCCTCCTCCCCGCTCCTCCCGAGCAGGTCTGGGAGGCGCTCACCGACGAAACCGCCCTCTGCGAATGGCTCGCGCCCGAGGTCGAGCTCGACGCCCGCGAGGGGGGCGAGCTGGTCTGCCGCTACGAGGATGGCGAGGAGCGCCGCGGCGAGGTCGAGCTGGTGGAGGAGGCAGAAAGGCTCAGCTTCCGGTGGTGGCGCCAGGACTCCGGCCCGAGCCGGGTCGAGTTGGTCCTCGACGCCGTCGCCGAGGGAACCAGGCTGACCGTGGTCGAGTCCGGCCTCCTGCCCGTCTCCTCCCCCCTGCTGGCGGCATCGTGGACGGCGCCGCTGGCGCGGCTGCCGCTGGCGCTCGGCCGCCTTGTGCTCGCCTAGGCGATGCCCGCTCTGCACCCAGACGACGACCGTGCCGGTGCCGTCTTTGCCGCCCTCGCCGATCCCACCCGCCGGCACTTGGTCGCTGCGCTCGCCGCCGAGCCGGGCGCGACCGCGACCGGCCTCGCCTCCTCCCTGCCGATCAGCCGCCAGGCCGTTGCCAAGCACCTGAAGCTGCTCGGCGAGGCGGGCCTGGTCAGCAGCCGCCGCAGCGGACGCGAAGCTCGCTTCGAGCTTGACCCCGGCCCGCTCGCCGACGCCGCCGAGTGGCTCGGCGGGATCGGTGCCGAGTGGGACGAGCGCCTGAGCAGGCTGCGGCGGCTGCTCTAGGAGCCAATGCCTCCTAGGCGCCGTCGGGGCTGTACTTGTAGCCGACGCCGCGAACCGTCAGCACCAGCTCCGGCCGCTGCGGGTCGCGCTCGACCTTCTGGCGAAGGTTGGAGATGTGGACGTCGCAGGCGCGCTCGTCGCCGTCGAACTCGGTCTGCCACAGCTCCTCCATGATCTGGGAGCGGGCGAAGACCTCCCCCGGCCGGCCGACCAGCAGCCTCAGCAGCTGGAACTCGGAGCGGGTCAGGTTGACCGCCGCCCCCCGCACGGTGGCCACGTGGCGGACCAGGTCGATCGCGACCGGGCCGGCCTCGATGTTCACCGCCTGGGCCAACGGCGAGCGGTCGAGTTCGCGCCGCCGCAGCTGGGCGCGCACCCTGCCCAGCAGCTCGCGGACCGAGAAGGGCTTGGTCACGTAGTCGTCGGCGCCGACCTCCAGGCCGACCACCTTGTCGACCTCGGCGTCCTTGGCGGTGAGGACGATGATCGGCACGGCGCTGCGGGAGCGCACGTCGCGGCAGATGTCGAGGCCGCTGGGGCCGGGCATCATGATGTCGAGGATCAGCAGGTCGAAGGGGACGCCGTTGCCGAGCAGGTCGCTCGCCTGGTCACCGTCCTCGGCGGCGGTGACGTCGAAGCCCTCCTGGGTCAGCGCGTACCCGACCGAGTCGCGGACCGAGGGCTCGTCGTCGGCGATGAGGATGCGCCCGCTACTCATGCGACCGGGGTGGGGCTTGGTTTTGCGATCGGGAGGCGGACCCAGAAGGTGCTGCCCTTGCCCTCGGTCGAGTCGGCGCCGATCCGGCCGCCCATGACGTCGACCATCCGGCGGGCGATCGCCAGGCCGAGGCCGAAGCCCTCCTGCTTGCGGGACTCGGGACGGCGGTAGAAGCGCTCGAATACGCGCTCGATCTCCACTGCTGGGATTCCGGTTCCAGTGTCTTCGACCTCCAAGATGACCTCGTGCTCGCCGTCGCGACGGCCGCGAACGGTAACCGTGCCGGGCGGCGGCGTGTTCTTAAAGGCGTTGGTGAGCAGCCCGATCAGCACCTGGCGCAGCAGGGTCGGGTCGCCGGTCGCGGCCAGCTCCGGCTCGATATCGACGACCAGCTCGACGTGTGGAGGGGCCTCGACCGCGGCGACGACGTCGCGGATCGCGATCGGGACGTCGACCGCCTCGCACTCCGCCGCGCCCCGGGACTCGACCCGGGCCAGGGTGAGGAGCGACTGCGTCAGCCGGTTCATCCGCTCGGCGTCGTCGGCGAGCCGGGAGAGGAAGTGGTCGCGGTCCCCCGGGTCGTCCTTGGCGCCGCCCTGGAGGACCTCGATCGCCCCCGAGATGCCGGCCAACGGGTTGCGCAGCTCGTGCGCCGCGTTGGAGACGAAGTCGGCTTCGGCCAGCTCGCGCCGCAGCTCGTCGGTGCGGTCGCGGAGCACAGCGAGGACGGCGCGCTCGTCGGGCAGGGAGCGGGCGGTCATCGCGTAGGCGCGGTCGCCGATCCGCAACGCGGGGTGGGCGGAGAAGCCGACCTCCGAGGCGCGCTGCAGCTGGGGACGGACCACCTCCGGCGGCTTCCCGTCGGCGTCCTCCAGCAGTCGCGCCGCGGCGCTGTTGGAGAACCGGACCGGGCCTTCGAAGTCGACCACCATCACCGCGTCGGTGAGCCCGTCGAAGATCGCCGCCAGCTTGTTGCGGTCGGCGGTGAGGACGCCGAAGCTCTCCTTCAGCGAGGCGCGCATCGAGTCGAGGGCGCGGGCGAGGTCGCCGATCTCATCGGGACCGGAAACGCTGAGCGGGGCGTCGAAGGAGCCACCGGCCATTTCACCGGCGGCCCGCGCCAGGCTGACGACGCGGTGGGAGATCGCGACGGCGATCAGGAACCCGGCGAGGACGCCGATCGTCACCGCGGCGACCAGCGCCTGGGGCTTGTCGCCGAAGAGATAGACCGCGGCGGCGGTGATCAGGCTGACCGCGGCGAAGGCAGCGGTCAGCCAGAGGCGCATTCCGATTCGCGGCGTGCTCCCCTGGGAGCTGGGCGGTTTTGCCTCCCCTTCAGCCATGAAGGTTTACTAACACAATCTCATGCCCGCCGGGTGCGCCAGGGCTGGGGGATCGGGCCTTCATGGGAGAATCGGTGTGGTGCGCACGCTCGTCTTCATACCCGCCTGGAACGAGGAGGCCTCGGTAGCCGAGGTGATCTCCGACGTCCGCAAATCGCTGCCCGACGCCGACATCCTCATCGTCGACGACGGTTCCACCGACGCCACCGCCGCGCGCGCCCGCGAGTGCGGGGTGCTCGTCGCCTCGCTTCCCTTCAACCAGGGGCTGGGGGCGGCGCTCCAGACTGGCTACCTCTACGCGCTGCGCGAGGGCTATGACTGCTGCGCCCACCTCGACGCCGACGGCCAGCACCCTGCGAACGAGGTCGCCCGGCTGCTGCAGGAGGTGACAGCCGACCGCGCCGACCTGGTGATCGGGTCGCGCTACCACGACGGGGGCGATGCCGAGGCCGAGAGCGACGACTACCGGCCGACGATCTCGCGGCGGATCGGGACCAGCGTCTTCCGCTTCTTCCTCACCCTGGCGACGCGCCAGCGCTTCACCGACACGACCAGCGGGATGCGGGCGGCGAACCGCCGGGTGATGTCGCTGTTCAGCGAGAACTACTCGCCCGACTTCGCCGAGATCGAGTCGCTCCAGCTGGCGGTGCGCCAGGGCCTGAGGGTCGAGGAGGTGCCGGTGCGGATGCTCGAGCGGACCGGCGGCACCTCCTTCCTGACCCCGCTGCGCTCGGCCTTCTTCATCTTCAAGGGAGTGGTGGTGCTGCTGGTCGGCCAGTTCCGGCCGCGCCGGGTGGAGGCGGAGCGATGAGCGCGCTGGTGCTTGCGGCAACGGACGAGACCACGGTCCACCTCACCTCCCAGGCGCGGATCCTGGCGGCCGTCCTCGCGGTCGCCTTCATGCTGCTGATCCTCGAGCTGATCCGCCGCGACAAACTGCAGGAGCGCTACAGCGTGATCTGGCTGCTCGCCGGGGTTGGGATGCTCGCGGGGGCAGCCTTCCCCGGTCTGCTGGAGCTGGTCGCCGACGCGATGGGCGTCCGCGACACCAACGTCGCCCTGTTCTCGATCGTGCTGCTGCTGCTGCTCGGCCTGGCGCTCAACTTCAGCGTGATCATGTCCCGCCAAGCCGCCCAGATCACCCGGCTGGCCCAGGAGCGGGCGCTGGAAAAGGCGCGCGAACAGGCGGAGCAGGGCAACGGCACCGGCGCAGCGGACGTGTCTGAGGTGCGGGGTCGTATAGACCCCTCGAGCTCAGACACGCCTAGTTGAGCAGTCGCTCCAGGCGATAGAAGAGCGCCTCTAGGGCCAGCTCCTCGGAGACGTTTAGTTCGAAACTGCGGCGCGTCTCCTGGACCAGCTCGGCACCGGCGCGCGCGGCGGTGGGGTCGAGGCCGGCGGCCTGGGATCGCAGCAGGTCGAGGCGGTCGCGGTTGAAGGCGATCTCCTCGGCGCCGGCGCCGAGAGCGGCCAGGTCGCGCAGCCAGGCGGCGCAGAGCTCGAGGCCGAGGTCGAGGATCTCGGTGCGCCGGCGGCGGCCGGCCCGCTTGGCCTCGTCGGTGATGTCGCGGGCGGTGCGTTTGAGGCCGGACTCCGCCTCTTCCTCGAGCGCCTCCCTGGTGGCGGCCTCGGCGTCGTCCCCCGCGCCCTCGGCGCGGTCGAGCAGCGCCCGCCAGGGGGCCGAGGAAAGCTCGCCGGCGAGCGCCGCCGCAAGGCAGCGCTCGACCTCGGCGCGCAGCTCGCGGCCGCGCTCAGTCAGCAGCAGCCGGGCCCGGTCGAGGTCGCCGGCGGCGAGCCTCGCCGCGGCCGCGACCTCCTCCGCCCCGGCATCCCCGGGACCGGCCACCAGCTCCCGCTCCATCACCTCGGCGGGAAGCGGCGCGAAGTCAACCGGCTGGCAGCGCGATGCGACGGTCTCCAGCAGCGCCTCGGGCTCGGCGCTGAGCAGGATCAAGTGGACGAACTCCGGCGGCTCCTCGAGCGTCTTCAGCAGCGCGTTCTGGCTCTCGTCGCGCATCGCCTCCGCCGCCTCGACGACGAAGACCCGCTTGCCCCCTTCGAAGGGCCGGTAGGCGGACGCGCGGATCACCCGCTCGCGTACCTCCTCGACCAGGTGCTGGGCCCCGCGCGGCACCAGCCAGACCAGGTCGGGATGCGGCGAGGGGTCGAGCAGCGCGCGCCGCCGGACGTCCTCAGGGTCCTCGGCCGCAGAGGCGAGGATCTCCGCCGCGAAGGCCCGCGCCGCGGCCCGCTTCCCCGCCCCGCGCGGACCGCGGAAGAGGTACGCATGCGAGGGTCCGGAGGCAAGCGCGGCAGTCAGCGCAACCTGCGCCCGCGCCTGGTGCTCGGTGGCGGCCTGCACGCTCACCGGCGATCTCGGACCGCAGCCATCACCCGCTCGTGGATCTCCTCGACGCTGCCTTCTCCGTCGATGACGACGACGCGGTCGCTGGCGATCTGGGCGATTTCCTCGTAAGCGGTGGCGACGGCCTGTTGCAGCTCGAGGCCCTCCGCCTCGAAGCGGTCCTCGCCGTCAGCCCGGCTGAGGCCGACCTCGGGGTCGACTCGCAGAAAAAGCGTCAGGTCCGGCCAGAGCCCGTCGGTGGCGGTGTCGCAAAGGGAGATCACCTCGCCGACGCCGAGCCCGCGAGCCGCTCCCTGGTAGGCGACGGTGGAGTCCGAGAAGCGGTCGGTGACGACGTCGCGACCCTGCTCGAGCGCCGGCTGGATCACCCGCTCGGTGAGGTCGGCGCGGGCGGCGCAGAAGAGCATCAGCTCGGCCAGCGGCTCCAGCGCCAACGCCGGGTCGGCGAGCAGGTCGCGAATTCGCTCCGCCGCCTCGGTGCCGCCCGGCTCGCGGATCGCCACCGTCTCCGGGCCGAGCGCCTCGACCAAGAGGCGCGCCTGAGTGCTCTTCCCGGAGCCGTCGACGCCCTCCAGGGAAATAAACAACGCTGGGCGCCTCAGCCTTTGGCCGCGGCTTTGGCGCGTTTGCGCCCTCGCGTCGCGGTATCCGCTTTCGACGCTTTTTTCTTCCGCGTTTTCTTCGGTGCGGCGTCCTCGTCGCCCGCCGGTTTCGGCTTCTTCTCCATCGCCTCTTTGGCTGCGCGGGCGGCTTCACGCTCGGCGCGGCGTTTCTTCATCTCCTGCATCGACTCGCAGTCGTCGTTGAGGCAGAGGTTCCACGCCCGGCCGCGGAACGGCACGACTTTCAGCCGCGGCGTCTCGCCGCAGACCGAGCAGCGGTCCTCCAGACGGAAGACGTCACCGCGCTGGGGCAGCGGGAAGGTCTGGTCGCAGGAGTCCGGATCGTCCAAGGTCCAGCCCGTGCAGCCGACGAACCGTTTGCCCGATTTTTTCGCCCGGATGATCCGCAGCATGTGGGGCGAGCCATCCTCCTTGGTGCGGCCGGCTTCTTCACAGACCTTGCAGGGGCCGAGGATGCGGTCCTCGTCCATCCCTTTCCAGACCACTTTGGCCAGGTCCTCGCGGCTCTCGTCGATCTCCGACCAGGTCCGGTGCAGGAGGTCACGGCTCTCGGCGACGACCGCGGACTTGGTCATGTCGCCGGCCGCGATCCGGTCCATCTCCTCCTCCAGCTGGGCGGTCATCTCCGGCGTCGCCATCCGCGGCACGTACGTCCTGAACGCCTCGTACATCGCCATCCCGGTCTCCGAGGGGACCGGCGGGTTGCCATAGACGTAGCCGCGGTCGAAGAGCTTCTGGATGATGTCCGCGCGGGTCGCTTTGGTGCCGAGACCGCGCTCCTCCATCATCTCGATCAATTTCGCCTGGGAGATCCGGCCCGGCGGCTGGGTCTCCTTGTCGACGATCCAGGGGTCGCCCTCGAGCTGCAGGGTCTGCCCCTCCTGCAGCGCCGGGATCTCCTCATCGGCGGAGCGGGCGTAGGTGTAGATGCCGGCGTAGCCGGGGTCGACGACGACCGAGCCGCGGACGAAGTAAGTCTCCGAGCCGGCCTCGATGTCGGCGCGGGTGGACTCGGTGATCATCGGCGGGCTGAAGGTGGCGAGGAACCGGCGGACGACCAGTTCGTAGACCCGTTTCCGTGGTCCCTCGAGGGCACCGGGATGGACCGCCTGGGTCGGGTAGATCGGCGGGTGGTCGGTCGTCTCTTTTTTGCCCCGCGTCGCTTTCAGCTCGCCGTCGAGCAGGCCCGAGGCGGCGGAGAACTCTTTGATCCGGACCAGCGAAGAGACCAGCTCGCGGACCGGCAGCGAGGGCGGGTAGACGGTGTTGTCGGTGCGCGGATAGGAGATGAAGCCGTCCATGTAGAGGTCCTCGGCTATCCGCATCGCGCTGGCGGGGGTGATGCCGAGCCGGCTGGAGGCGTCGGTGCTGAAGGCGGTGGTGTTGTAGGGGCTCGGCGGGCGGCGCGTGTTCTTGCGCGCGGTAACCGATTTCACCGTGCCGGGGCCGGAGGTGCCGGCGAGGGCTGCGTCGGCCTCCGCTTTCTCCCAGAATTTGTCGACCGTGTGGTGGGTCTCGAAGGTCCCGTCGGGGTGCTCGAACTTGGCGAACAGCTCCCAAAACGGTTTCGCGACGTGGGCGCGGCGCTCCAGCTCGCGCTCGACGATCAGGCCCAGGGTCGGGCTCTGGACCCGGCCGACGGAGAGGAAGTTGGAGCCGAAGCGGCGGGTGGCGAGGGAGACGGCGCGGGTCAGCGTCGCCCCCCAGAGCAGGTCGATGTCCTGGCGGGCGGCGCCGGCATTGGCCAGTGGGTAGGAGAGCTCGTCGAGCTCGGAGAAGGCGCGCTCGATCTCCTCTTTGGTCAGCGCCGAGTAGCGGGCGCGCTTGATCCGCAGGGTTCCGTCGGCGGTGCCCTCGCGTGAGCCGAGCTTGGGGTTAGCGTCGAGCATCTCCTCCAGCGCCTCGAGGCCGATCAGCTCGCCCTCGCGGTCGAAGTCGGTCGCGATCACCAGCTCGTCGGCGCCTTTGGCCACCTTCCTGATCGCTTTGACGACGTTTTTGTCGGTCGGCTCCTTGATCAGCTCGGCGTCGATCAGGTCGTGGAGGTCGGTCTTCTGCCAGTTCGAGTAGCCCTCGGGAAAGGCCGGGCCGAGCACGTGGCCCTTGAGGCCGATGGTCATCTGCTCTTCGCCGTTCCCGTCGGTCCAGGTGTAGAACGGGACTTTGTAGCTTTTATCGCTGGCAGCGCCGCCCTTGCCGAGGATGTCGGCAATCTTCTGGGCGCTGTTGTTCTTCTCGGTGACGATCAACCTCATGGGCCGGCGAGGGTAGCAGGGGCGTTCGGCCGTTCCGCCTGCCTCCCGTTCGCCGATCCCCATAGGATCGGCGCGCTCATGAGGAGTCTCGTCACCGGCGGCGCGGGTTTCATCGGCTCCAACTTGGTCGATGCCCTGCTGGCGCGCGGAGACGAGGTGACGGTGGTCGACGACATCTCCACCGGCCGCCGGTCAAACCTCGACGGGGCGCTGGCGGCGGGCGCCGAGCTGGCCGAGCTGGACATCAGGGACGCCGCCGCGGTGGCCGAGCTGGCGAGCGAGCGCAAGCCCGAGGCCCTCTTCCACCTGGCGGCCCAGATCGACGTCCGCAAGTCGCTGGAGGACCCCGACTTCGACGCCGCGATCAACGTCGGCGGCACCGCCAACGTGCTGGACGCCGCGCGCGGCTGCGGCTGCGGCCGGGTCGTCTTCGTCTCCACCGGCGGCGCGATCTACGGCGAGGGCGAGGGCCAGGACCTGCCGCTCGGCGAGGACGCGCCGATCGCCCCGATGTCGGCCTACGGCCAGAGCAAGTACGCGGCCGAGGGCTACCTGGCGCTGTACGAGCGGCTCTACGGCCTCTCCGGGATCTCGCTGCGGCTCGGCAACGTCTACGGCCCGCGCCAGGACCCGCTCGGCGAGGCCGGTGTGATCGCGATCTTCTGCGGCCTGCTCGACTCCGGCGGGCGGCCGACCGTGTTCGGCGACGGCACCCAGACCCGCGACTACATATATGTGGGCGACGTGGTCGCGGCGGCGCTGACGGCGGCCGAGTCCGAGCTGAGCGGCCCGGTCAACATCGGCACCGGCCGCGAGACCGACGTGCTGGAGCTGGCCGCGGCGCTGAAGCGGCTCGGCGGCGCGGAGAGCTTCGAGCCGGAGTTCGCGCCGGCGCGGGCCGGCGAGGTCCAGCGGATCGCCCTCGACGCTTCGCGGGCCGAGCGCGAGCTGGGTTGGCGCGCAAGCACCGACCTCAACCAGGGCCTGCGCCTCACCCTGGATGCGATTTAGTGGTTTGACCACCAACGTTCGCCGGTTTCTGGACGGCCTCGGATGATCGCCGTGCGGCGTCCTCAGTCGCCGAAGTAGCGCTGCTACTCCGGCTCCCTGCGTCCTTGCACGGCAACCCCCGAGTCTCGCCAGAATCCCGGCGACGTTGCCGGTCAAACCACTTGCCCACATCGCTAGCCTTCCAGTCATGCCCGCCCAGGCCTATGCCGGCAAGGAGTGCGTCTGCCAGCTCCGCAAGGGGATCTGCGACCAGTCCTGCGTCCGCGACATGCTGGAGACGCCGTTCTACATCGCCTGCCTGAAGCTGAAGGGACGGCGCTGCCTGGTGGTCGGCGGCGGCGACATCGGGCTCGAGAAGGTCGAGGGGCTGCTCGCCTGCGACGCCGACGTGACCCTGATCGCGCCGGTTGCCCATCCTGAGCTGGAAGGGCTGGCGGCCGAGGGTTCGATCGAGTGGGAGAAGCGCCCCTACGCCGGCGCGGCCGACCTCGAGGGCGTCTTCATGGCGATCGCGGCGACCGACGACACCGAGGTCAACATCGGCGTCTTCGACGACGCCGAGAGGCGGGCGATGCTGGTCAACGTGGTCGACGTACCGCCGCTCTGCAACTTCATCCTGCCGGCGATCGTCCGCAGCGGACCGCTGGCGATCGCGATCTCCACCGCCGGCGCCTCGCCGGCCCTGGCGAAGCGGATGAAGCGCGAGGTGTCGGAGCTGTTCGGCGAGGAGTACGCGCGACTGGCGGTCATCCTCAACGACGCCCGCGGCTGGGCGAAGGCAACGCTGCCGACCTACCAGGATCGCAAGGAGTTCTTCGAGGGGATCGTCAACGGCGATCCCGACCCGGCAGCGTTGCTGCGAGACGGCGAGGAGACCGCGGTGCTGGCGCTGATCGAGTCCGCCAAAGAGCGGGCAGCCGCCGCGCTCGCCTAGCGAGCGCCAGGCGATCTAGTCGCCGCAGGCGGAGGAGCGCAGGCGCTCGAGGATGCCGCGCAGCTCGCGGGCCTCGCGGGCGCCGAGTTGGTCGGAGAAGGTCACCTCCAGCTCGCCCGCGATCACCGGGCGCATCTCGGCGAGCAGCTCGGCGCCGGCCGGCAGCAGGGTCGCGTAGCTGACCCGGCGATCGGTCTCGCAGAAGGTCCGCTCCAGCAGACCGGCCTTGACCAGGCGGTCGACCAGCTTGGTGAGGCCGCCCCGGGTCATCACCAGGGCCTCGGCCAGCTCGCCCATCCGCATCCTCTGCTCGGGGGCGGCGGCGACCGCAGCGAGCAGCTCGAACCAGGGCAGCGGCGGGAAGTCGTTCTGGGAGAGCGCCTCCTGGAGCCGCAGACTGACCGCGGCGTAGGCGCGGCTGAGGGCATCCCAGGCGTCGGCCTGCGGGGTGATTGCGGTGGCGCCCATTACTCGCATTCTTCCATACAACCTTTGTCGAGACAACCTTTGTATCTACAACCTTCTCTGGTAGAATGCTTTCTACGACAACAGTTTGAGAAGCAACAAACTTACTGAGAGGACTTCATGAGCACCGACACCGTCAGCCAGCAGCTCCCCGCGGGGACGTGGACCGCCGACCCGGTTCACTCGTCGATCAACTTCGCGATCACCCACAACGGTGTCGCCAGCTTCCGCAGCGGCTTCACCTCCTACGAGGGGACCCTGACCGGCGGTGAGAACCCGCGGCTGGAGGGCGCTGTCGACGTCGCCAGCGTCGACATCTCCGACGAGATGCTGAAGGGGCACCTCCTCTCCCTCGACTTCTTCGACGCCGAGAAGCACCCGCGGATCAAGTTCGCCTCGACCGAGCTCGTCGTCGGCGAGGCCGGCGCGGTCCGCCTCAGCGGCGGTCTCGAGATCAGGGGCGAGTCCCACGCGGTGCAGGCGACGGGGCGGTTCGGCAGGATCGGCGCCGACATCACCGGCAAAGAGCGGCTCGGCTTCTCGCTCGAGGCGACCATCGACCGGCGCAACTTCGGGCTCGACTGGAACGCCGACCTGCCCAACGGCGGCCGGGCGCTGGAGTACGACGTCTCGATCGTGGTCGAGCTCGAGCTCGTCGCCCAGGAGTCCTGACCGGTGCGAGTCCTCGGCATCTCCGGAAGCCTGCGTCGAGGCTCGCTCAACGATGCTCTGTTGCGGGCGGCCGCGGCGCGGCTGCCCGCCGGGGCCGAGCTGGTCGAGTTCGACCGGCTGGGTGAGGTGCCGCCCTATGACTCCGACCTGGAAGCGGAGGGGACGCCGGAGGTGGTCCGGGAGCTGCGCGAGGCGATCCGCGGCGCCGACGCAGTCTTGGTGGCGACGCCGGAGTACAACCACTCGATCCCCGGCCAACTGAAGAACGTCCTCGACTGGGCCTCGCGCCCGGCCGGCCAGAGCGCGATGAACGGCAAGCCGGCTGCTGTGGTGGGTGCCTCCACCGGCATCTTCGGCGCTGTCTGGGCACAGGCGGAGACGCGCAAGGTCCTCGGCGCCCTCGGCGCCCGGGTGGTGGAGGCCGAGCTGCCGGTCGGGCGTGCCAACGAACTTCTCAGCGACGGCGAGCTGGAGCTGGCGCCCGAGCAGTCCCGCCAGTTGGAGGGTCTGCTTGCCGAGCTGATGGCTGAAGTCGAGGAGCGGGGCGAGCCAGAGCCGGCGCTGGCCTAGGTGGTACTAGCGAAACCCGCTAGCCCGGTCGTAGTGCGGGGTTGCTGTCTGCTTCAACGTTGATACCTCGATTTCGGAGAGGGACTATCCCACCGAGTTCGACATCGAGAAGGTCTTCCTCCCGAAGAAGAAGAAGAAGAAGAAGAAGACTGCCTGGCCGTTCAGCCTGAGATTGAGAGGGAGCCGCCTCCCCGCTGGAAATCCCCAAAACAGCGGGGAGGCGGCGGTAGTTGTTACGGCTCGCACCACCCACGCTATAGATCAAGTCCGACGAGTTCGGGCGCAATCCCACCAGGTCTCCTTGGTTATCCGTCCGGGAACGCGTTCAGGATGTTCGAGCCAATCCGCATTAGGACGCCCACGGCTCGCACCTGCGCGTTCTAAGCGGGAAACCCCAAGGTAAGGAGTAATGAATGGCGGCAGCAACGCCGTATTTCAAGATCCAGAAGCGGACCAGCGGCTGGAGGGCCTATTTCTACGCGCGCAACGGTGAGCTGGTGTGGTGGACCGAGGCGTATAACTCGTACGCGAGCGCGGAGAACGCGGTCAGGTTCGCCCAGAAGAACGCGGCAAACGCGCCGCTGCGCTAAGCCGCTTCTTCGTCAACTGGGATCGTCACGGTAGGGGGTTTCTCCCCCGCGAACATCAATAGGCAGTCCCAGGAACAGAAGTGCTGCGTTGAACGGCCAGCATCCTCCTCCACAGTGATGAAAGCGCTTGGGGGTCCGGGGCTGGCCGTTCTAACGTGGCTTTCGCAGTCCCGCCATTCGCAGTGGTAGATACGCTCGACGCTCATGGTCGCTTCTTTCGACATAGCGGACCGTCTGCCCTTCCGTGCGTGGAGCGCAGACTGGGTCGCGGAATGCTTTCATCCTCGCCAAAAGCGGCTTTTTTTCGCTTTCTAGAGCGGTTTTCCTGTCCGATTTGGCGGTGGACGCCGGTCAAGGCGCGATTCGCTCCACCGACCGAACTCTGTCAATCGCCTTGTCGAACGAAGCGACCGCGCCGGCTCCGGTCAGCTCCGCGGTCGCCACGAGGTACGCCTCGGCGAAGTCCAGGCGCTCGACCTCATATAGCTCGAGCGCACGCAGAAGTAGCTCGGAGTCGGCGGAGACCGTCGGCATCGCGAGGGCCGCTCGCATCAGCTCGGCAACACGAGGACGCGGGACTTCGTAGAAGGACTCGAGCACGTACACGCACTCGGCAACAACCAGGTCGACCAGAACCAAGTGCTCGGCCGAGGCGAGGAACTTCGTCGCCCTCCGAGCCATCGCCGGTGGGTCCCCCGTCAGGTGACGGATGACGACGTTGGTGTCGAGCAGAGCGCTCAAACGCCGCGACGGGCCCTAGCTCGACGCGTCTCACTGCGCACCTCGTCCCAGCTCGCGCCACGCTTGGCGGGCGGCACGGCGACGCTGCCGGCGAGCCCGAGGAAGTCCGTGGTGCGGGCGATGATCGCGCGGTTGTCCTCAACCCGAAAGAGCAGCCGGTCGCCGGGCTTCAACGACAGCGTGTCGCGGACAGCCTTGGGGACGGTGACCTGCCCCTTGGAAGTCAGTTTGGCAGCGATGTCCATCTCGTTCTCCTTACCTTTATCGCCAGGTAAGGATACCAGCGATCAGGCGTTGGGCAGGGCGAAGAAGGCGACCGCGGAGAAATGGGCGACCGCGGCGGCGATGACGAAGAGGTGGAAGACCTCGTGGTAGCCGAAGATCGCCGGGTTCGGGTTCGGCCGTTGGGTCGCGTAGACGACGGCGCCGGCGGTGTAGAGCAGGCCGCCGGCGGCGACGAGCATCGTTCCGGCAACCCCCATCGAAGACCACAGCTCGGGGAAGGCGGCGACGGCCACCCAGCCGAGCGACAGGTAGATCAGCGCCCCCACCCATTTCGGGTGGTTGATCCAGACCATCTCGACGATGGCGCCGGCGATCGCTCCGATCCAGACGACGATCAGGATCGCGCTGGCGAGGGGGCCGTTCAGGACCAGGAGGGCGAAGGGCGTGTAGGTGCCGGCGATGAGGAAGAAGATCATCGAGTGATCCAGCCGCCGCATCCAGAGGCGGACGTTGGGGCGGGTCCAGTTGACCCGGTGGTACAGGGCGCTGGTGCCGAGCAGGGCGGAGAGGCTGACCGCGTAGATCGTCACGGCGAGCGTCGCCTTCGGCGTCTCGGCGAGGATGATCAGGGCGGCGCCGAAGCCGAGCGAGAGGAAGAACGCCCACTCGTGCGAGACGCCCCGCAGCTTCGGCTTCACCGATGCGATCGCGTCCGCGGTCGCCTCCTTGGCCGCGGTGGCCCGCTCACCCATCGCGTCGCGGGCGGCGCTGGCACGCTCGCCCATCCGCTCAGCACCCTTGCGGAGGTCTTCGACCATGTTCTCAGAGTACATCGGGGCGCCCGAGAGATCGCGCCCTCGCCGGTCCGACAGGGCATTTGCCGAGATTGCGGACTTGCCAAGATAGGTGACGAGGAGGCGCTTCTTCAGAGTGCCTTAATTGCGCCTTTCGGGCCTTTTTCTGTCCGCTCCGTCAACGATCCTGCGTAGTTACCCCTGAAAGTCGCTGCGAGAGGAGAAGTTCGATGTCCAAGACCGCCACCAGCACTCCCAAAAACGGTCTCCAGGGCCTCTCTGTGGAGCGGCGGTTTTCGACTGCCGGCGTGCATCCTTTCGACCAGATCGAGTGGGAGATCCGTGATGCGGTGATCGGCGATCCCGAGAACCCGGCCTTCGAGCAGCGCGGGGTCGAGTTCCCCAAGAGCTGGTCTCAGAACGCGACCAACATCGTCGCCCAGAAGTACTTCCGCGGGCAGCTAGGCAGCCCCGAGCGCGAGTCCTCGGTCAAACAGATGATCGGGCGGGTCGCCGGGACGATCGCCAACTGGGGCCGCGAGGGCGGCTACTTCGCCTCCCCTGAGGACGCCGAGGCCTTCGAGATGGAGCTGACCTCGATCCTGCTCAACCAGAAGGCGGCCTTCAACTCGCCGGTCTGGTTCAACGTCGGCTTCGAGGAGACGCCGCAGTGCTCGGCCTGCTTCATCCTCAGCGTCGAGGACACCATGGAGTCGATCCTCGAGTGGAACACCAAGGAGGGCAAGATCTTCCGCGGCGGTTCGGGCTCGGGGATCAACCTCTCCAACATCCGCGGCTCGATGGAGCCGCTGCAGAAGGGCGGCACCGCGAGCGGGCCGGTCTCTTTCATGCGCGGCGCCGACGCCTGGGCCGGGACGATCAAGTCCGGCGGCAAGACGCGGCGAGCGGCAAAGATGGTCGTGCTCGACATCGACCACCCGGACATCGAGCACTTCATCTGGTGCAAGGCCGACGAGGAGAAGAAGGCCGAGGCGCTGCGCGACGCCGGCTTCGACATGTCGATCGACGGCGAGGGCTTCACCTCGATCCAGTACCAGAACGCCAACAACTCGGTCCGGGTCACCGACGAGTTCATGGAGGCGGTCGAGGCCGGCGAGGACTGGAACCTGCTGGCGCGAAACGGCGGCGCGACGACGAAGACGCTGCCGGCGCGCGAGCTGATGAACCAGATCTCCGACGCCGCCTGGCGCTGCGCCGACCCCGGGGTCCAGTACGACACGATCATCAACCGCTGGCACACCTGCCCGGAGTCGGGCCGGATCAACGCCTCCAACCCCTGCAGCGAGTACATGCACGTCGACGACTCGGCCTGCAACCTCGCCTCGCTCAACCTGATGAAGTTCCGCCGGGAGGACGGCAGCTTCGACGTCTCCGACTTCGAGCACTCGGTCGACATCGTCTTCCTCGCGCAGGAGATCGTCGTCGGCTTCTCCAGTTATCCGACTGAGGAGATCACCGAGAACGCCAATCGCTTCCGCCAGCTCGGCCTCGGCTACGCCAACCTCGGCGCCCTGCTGATGTCTGATGGGCTTCCCTATGACTCCGACACCGGCCGCAACGTCGCCGCCGCGATCACCGCGCTGATGACCGGGCGCGCCTATCGCCAGTCGGCGCTGATCGCCGCCGGAGCGACCGGGCCCTACGAGGAGTACGAGAAGAACCGCGAGCCCCACAACGGGGTGATGCGGATGCACCGCGACGCCGCCTACGACGTCGACCCGACCGGGATCAAGGGGGAACTGCTGGAGGCCGCGCAGCGCGCCTGGGACGAGGCGGTCGAGCTGGGCGAGGAGCACGGCTACCGCAACGCGCAGGCGACGGTGTTGGCCCCGACCGGGACGATCAGCTTCCTGATGGACTGCGACACGACCGGGATCGAGCCCGACTTCTCCCTGGTCAAGTTCAAGGAGCTGGTCGGCGGCGGCTCGATGACGATCCCCAACCGCTCGGTGCCGCTGGCGCTCGAAACGCTCGGCTACTCCGAGACTGAGATCGACCAGATCAACGCCTATATCGCCGAGAAGAACACGATCGTCGGCGCTCCCGGCCTCAAGGACGAGCACCTGGAGGTCTTCGACGTCGCGGTCGGCGAGCGGGCGATCTCCCACACCGGCCACATCGACATGATGGCCGCCACCCAGCCGTTCATCTCCGGAGCGATCTCGAAGACCGTCAACCTGCCGCAGTCGGCCACCGTCGCCGACATCGGCGACGCCTACACCCGCGGCTGGAAGGGCGGGCTGAAGGCGCTGGCGATCTACCGCGACGGCTCGAAGACGGCGCAGGCGCTGCGTACCGACGCGCAGGAGGAAAAGGGAGCCGAGGCCGAGGTGGTCGTGCTCCCGCCCGAGCGCAAAAGGATGCCGCGCGAGCGCGAGTCGATCACCCACAAGTTCTCGATCGCCGGCCACGAGGGCTACATCACCGCCGGCAAGTACGAGGATGGCTCCGCCGGCGAGATCTTCCTCACCGACATCGGTAAGGAGGGATCGACGATGCGGGGGCTGATGAACGCCTTCGCGACGGCGATCTCGATCGGCCTGCAGTACGGCGTCCCGCTCGAGGTCTTCGTGCGCAAGTTCAGCTACATGCGCTTCGAGCCGGAGGGAATCACCGGCAACCCGGAGATCCCGTTCGCCAAATCGCTGCCCGACTACATCATGCGCTGGCTGGCAAGCCGGTTCATCGAGGACACCGACACCCTCGAGGACCTCGGCATCCTGACCAAAGAGGTGCGGGCCAAGCGCGACGCCGAGACGACCCAGCTGGGCCTCGGGATCGCAACCGGCGACACCGCCGGCCCGGCCAACGGTGGGAACGGCCACTCGAAGCCCGGCAACGGCGGCGATGCGTCCTCGAAGCCGGGGACCACGGTCCCCGCAGCGTCGGCGATGACCGACAGCCCACCGGTGGTGCCGGCGAAGATGTCCGGCCTCGACCTCGGCCCCGCCTGCGAGCAGTGCGGCGGCATGATGCAGCGCACGGGCAGTTGCTACACCTGCTCCAGCTGCGGCAACAACACCGGCTGCGGCTGAGCCGAAGGCAGATACCCCGCGGCTACAGCTCGCCGCGGGCGGCCTTGAGGCTTTCGATGTCGACCTTGTCCTGGGCGCGGCCGGCTGCACGCTTCATCCGCAGGAGATCGTCGTAGCTGCAGAACCGCGTCTGGTGGCCCAGGAAGTTCCGCTCCACCGAGTGGGCTGCCAGGTCTTCGTAGCCGCCTTCGCCGTCCGTTCCAGCATCGAAGCTGAAGGTCTGCATGACGTCGAGCCGGCCGTGCTTGGTCATCAACGTCCAATTACCGCCCTTCCTCAATCCCGTCAGGTTGGGCTCCAGATCGAACTCGCCCGCGAACTCCTCGAGACCGATCGGCGTCGCTTCCAGCTCAGCGAGGGCCGTTGCCAGCCGCTCCAGGTTCGCCTCGGCCGAATCGGGACAGATATCGATGTCCTTGGTCGCGCGGGCGAAGCCGTGTGCGGCGACCGCGTAGCCGCCAAGGACGACGAACTCGACCTTGTGAGACACGAGCGTGGCAAGCAGCTGCTCGGGGCGAAGTGGTCGGAGCTCGTTGAGCCGCGCACTGGTGTCGGACTCGCGATTCACCGAAGCTCGGCCCCAGCGGCCAGCTCGGTCGCGATTTCACTCAACTTTGCCGCCTGCGCCAATCGCTCCTCTGCGGTCAGTCGATAGTCGGCCCGCAGCTCGGCAATCGACTGGTTGCTCCCCCCAGGCGCCGGCGCCCCCAGGGACAGCGTCGAGACGCCAAGCGTCTCCCCGACCGCGTTGAGAATCCGCTCCAGGGTCTCGAGGCTCGGCGAGACCAGGTCGCGCTCGATACGACTTATCGCCGGCTGGCTGGTGCCCAGACGTTCTGCCAGCTCGACTTGACCGAGGCCATGCCGAAGGCGGGCTTCCTTGACCAGGCGCCCACAACGGGCAGAGCTAGTCGTGTCGACCATCCCTCGAAATATATCATTTCTGATATTTATGAAAGAGAGCCGAGACTCAACTGAGCACAACCTCGGCGTCGTGCCGAGGGGTCTCGGTGATGGCGCGGCGGAAGGGGCGCTCGGAGGCGGGGTTGGAGGGCCGGACCTCGTGGCGCTTGACCAGCTCGCGGAGGACGACCTGCATCTCGAACTGGGCGAAGGACGCTCCGAGGCAGCGGCGGACGCCGCCGCCGAAGGGGATCCAGGTGTAGGTGCCGGGCGGGCTGTCGAGGAAGCGCTCGGGAAGGAAGCGGTCCGGTTCCGGGTAGATCTCAGGATCGCGGTGGACGAGGTGGATACAGGGGGTCAGGGCGGCGCCGGCGGGGATCTCGTAGCCGCCGATCTCGACCGGCTCGGTCAGCTTCCTGATCACGATCACGATCACCGGCCGCAGCCGCAGGGTCTCCTGGATCGTCGCCGTCAGGTAGGCCTCCTCGCCAGCCAGCGTCTCGTCGCGGAGGCGCTCCAGCTTCTGCGGGTGGCGGACCAGGCGCTCCATCGCCCAGGAAAGGGCGGTGGCGGTGGTCTCATGGCCGGCGACGAGCAGGGTCAGCAGCTCGTCGCGGATCTCGACGTCGCTCATCGGGCTGCCGTCCTCGTGCTGGGCGGCGACCAGCATCGAGAGGATGTCGTCGCGCTCCTCGAGGTCCTCCGCGGTGCGGCGGTCGGCGATCTCCTGGCCGATCAGCTCGTCGACCCGCTCGATCCGGCTGCGGAACGGACCCAGCCGGGTGATCCGCTCGGGCCCGGCAAGCAGGGCCGGAGCCAGCATCCGGGGGTTGGTGGTGAGGTCGAGGAAGCCGCGAAGCGCAGCACGCAGCGCCTCCATCCGCTCTCCCCCGTGCACGCCGAAGACCGTCTCGAGGATGATCTCCAGGGTCACCGCCTGCATCCGCGGTCGTAGCTTGTAGGGGACGCCGGTCGGCCAGCTCTCGATCTCGCGGGCGGCGATCTCGGCCATCTTCTCCCCGTAGCCCTGCATCCGCTCGCCGTGGAAGGGCGGCAGCAACAGCTTGCGCTGGCTCATGTGCCGCTTCTCGTCCAGGACGAGGACCGAGTTTTCGCCGAGGATCGGCCCCAGCAACTGGTTGCCCTCGCCGGCGTGAAAGATCCGCGGGTCGCCAGTGAAGACCTGCTTGATCGCCTCCGGGTCGCTGACCATCACCCAGGTACCTTCGTAGGCGATCCGCAGCGTGAACATGTCGCCGAAGCGAGCACGGCTCTGCTCCAAGAACCACTGGGCCCGCCGCGACCAGATCGCCGTCTGCACCGCCCGCGGCATCCGCGGCCCCGGCGGCAGGCCCCGGATCGCCCCCACCCCGTTCGGGACGCCCGCCGCCGCCGGTTTCACCGTCGCCTCCATCGGCCTACGTCCGACGCTACCGCGCCTCGCGACCGCCTGAGTGTGACGTTGGTCGCTTAGTTCTCAGGGGGACGATCGATCCTCACCCATCCCTGTTCGCATAGCCTGCCCGCGATGGCGACCCTCCCCCGCCTCTCGCCGAAGGCAGAGCACAGGATCGTGAAGTCCGCCTGCGGGCTGCCGCCGGGGGTGCAGCGCCGGCTCTTCGGCCCGCCGCCAAGCCTCGACGGGCAGACGCTGGCGAGCGACATCCACGCCCTGCTGAAACTGTCGGAGATGTCGGGTGGCGGCTCGGTCATCGACGGAATGGAGGTCGCCGAGGCGCGCCAGACGAACCGCGAAGGCGCCGAGGTGATCGCCTCCCAGCCGCCGATCCCGATGGCGCGCGTGGAGGCGGTCGAGGTCCCGGGCGCTGCCGGTGCGCTGACCGCTCGCTTCTACGTCCCCGGCCACCTGCCGGCGGGAGAGCCGGCACCGCTGCTCGTCTACTACCACGGGGGCGGCTGGGTGGTCGGCGACCTCGACACCCACGACGGCCTCTGTCGCTTCCTCGCCGCGGCGGCCGGCGTCGCCGTGCTCTCGCTCGAGTACCGGCTGGCGCCCGAGCATCCCCTGCCGGCAGCTGTCGAGGACTCGGTGGCCGGCTTCACCTGGGCCGCCGCGAACGCCGCCAAGCTGGGTGTCGACCCGGGCCGGATCGCGGTCGGCGGCGACAGCGCCGGGGCCAACCTGTCGGCCGTGGTCAGCCTCTCGGCCCGCGATGCCGGTGGGCCGGTGCCGGCGATGCAGCTGCTGATCTACCCGGTCACCGACGCGGTCGGCGGCCAGCGGTCGCGGGAGCTATTCGCCAACGGGTTCTTCCTCACCAAAGGGGACATGGACACCTTCGAGGCCCACTACCTGCCGCCCGGAACCGACTCCCGCGACCCGCGCGTCTCGGTCCTCCACGCTCCCGACCTGACCGGCCTGCCGCCCGCCTACGTCTGCACGGCCGGCTTCGACCCGCTGCGGGACGAGGGCGAGGCCTACGCCCTGCGAATGCGGGAGGCCGGCGTCCCGGTGGCGCTGCGCCGCCATCCCGGTCTGGTCCACGGCTTCGCCAACATGACCGCGGTCAGCCGCACCTCCCGCGGGGCGATGCTGGAGACCGCCGGCGCATTGCGCATGGGCCTGGCGACGTAGCTACTCGTACTGGAGTGAGTTGAGAACGTCGAGGCGCGATGCGCGCCGGGCGGGTTGGATCGCGGCGAGCACGCCGAACAGCCCGGATACGACCAGCACGATCGCCAAAGTGCCAATCGGGTAAGAGAGCGTGAAGCCTTCGTCCTTCAGCGGCTGGGCGATCAGCGCCGCGAAGATCACCCCCAGGACGATCCCCAAGATCGCCCCGATCAGCGCCGTGATCACCGCCTCGTACCGGATCATCGTCCGCACCTGCCGCCGTGACATCCCGATCGCCCGCAGCATCCCCAGCTCCCGGGTGCGCTCGTGGATCGAGAGGGCGAGCGTGTTGGCGATGCCGAAGAGGGAGATCAGGATCGCCAGGGCGAGCAGGACGTAGAAGAGGTTGACCAGTGCCTGCACTTGGTCTTCGCGGCTTTCCTTCAGTTCCTGCTGGTTCATCACTTCTGCGACGGGATAGGCGACTTCGACGACTTTCGTCAACGCCGTCTGGACCGTCGCCGCATCCGCCCCCGGCGCCGTTTTGACGAAGTCGATCTGGTCCTGGGTCTGGTTGAAATCCCGGGCAAGCACGCGCTGGGTGACCAGGACGCTGCCGAAGACCCCGAGCTTGGAATCGAACTCGCCGGCGACCGTGAAGACCGGCCGGGCACCGGTCTGGCTGAGCAGCTGGAACCGGTCCCCTACTTCGAGCCCGTATTCGGAGGCGAAGGAGTCGGAGAGGATCGCTTCGGCGTCCCCGAGACGGCGCAGCGTCTCCGGCCCGCCCTGCTTCCATTCGATCGTGATCGCGCTGCCGATATCGCGAGTAGGCGCCGAGACCCGCGCCTTCGAGCCGGCGCCGATCACTCCGGCTTCTGCTGCGCGGATGCTCCCCACCAACTCGACGCCGGGCACTTTCTCGGCGGCCGCGGCGGCTCCCGCGGGAATCGGCGAGAACCCGTCGCTGTTCTGGATCACCAGCCCACCGGTGAAGTTCTCGTCGACGACGGTGGCGACCGTGCTCTTCAGCCCGGCCGCGAAGACGGTGACGAAGGTGACCAGGGCGAGGCCGATCATCAGGGCGGCGGCGGTGACCGCGGTGCGGCCCGGGTTTCGCTGCGCGTTCTCCCGCGCGAGCCGGCCAAGCAGGCGGCGCACCCGCTCCAGTGGCCAGCCGGCGACGGCGGCGAGCGGGGGGACCAGCCGCGGGCTGAAGATCGAGACGGCGAGGATGACGATCGCTGCGCCGGCCCCCATCAGCCCGGCGGCGGCCCCCGGGTCGGCGTCGCCGAACAGCCCGGCGAGCATCATGCCCAGGCCGAGCAAACCGAGCAGGACCGAGAGGACCGCGTAGAGCAGGCGGCGGCGCCGGCTCGGGGGTGCGGAGACCGCGTGGAGCGCGGCGATCGGCGGCACCCGGGTCGAGCGCAGCACCGGGATCAGCGATGAGACCAGGGTGACGACGACGCCGATCGCCAGCGAGACGACGATCGTCCGCGTCTCCATCACCAACCCGGTCGTCGGCAGGTCGATTTCGACCGCCTCGAAGAGCGCGTTGAGCAGAACCGCGATCACGTAGCCGCCGCCGATGCCGATCACCGCTCCCAGCAGCCCGATCGCCAGCGCCTCGGCCATCACCGTGGTAAGGATCTGCGGGCGCGAGGCACCCAGCGTGCGCAGCATCCCGAACTCGGCCACCCGCTGGGCGACCGTGATCGAGAAGGTGTTGAAGATCAGGAAGGCGCCGACGAAGAGGGCGACGAAGCCGAAGACGAAGAGAACGGTGCGCAGGAAGCCGAGGTCGTCGCGGATCTCTTCGGAGCCGCGGTCGGCGTTTTCCTGGCCGGTCTCTACCCTCACCCCGGTCGGCATCTGGGCCGCTATCCGGCTCTTCAAGGCGCTCGCCGACACCCCCTCCCCCGCCGCGACCGAGATCTGGTCGAAGCGGCCGACCTTGTGGGTCAGCCGCTGCGCAACGGGCAGGGTCACCTGGGCGATGCTGGCGCCGCCGAAGGAGGCGTTGCCGAGCTGGGAGAACCCGACCAGGCGGAACCTCTGGGCGCGCCCCTGCCCGATCAGCTCGATCTGTTCGCCAAGCTTGAGGTCGGAGGCTTCGGCGGCGGCCTTGTCGATCGAGGCTTCGGTCGGCCCCCGGGGCTGGTGCCCGTCGACATAGGTCAGCGACTCGAGCTGGCCCGGCAGAGTCGAGGAGATGAACTTGGGGGCGAATTTGTTGCCGATCTTCTCGCCTTCGGAGTCGAAGAACCCGCCGGGAGTGAAGATCGCTCCCGCCGCCAGCCTCACCCCCGGCGTCTTCTGTACGCGTGGCAACAGCGAGGCGCTGATCGACGGCACTTCGCCGTTTTCCTGTTCGACCGGGTTCTCGGCGGTGACGACGACGCTCGTCCCCTTCAGCGACTCGGTGAAGATCTCGTCGAAGGCGGCGAAGATCGTGTCGGTGAGAACGTAGGAGCCGGCGACGAAGGCGACCCCGATGACGACCGCGAAGGTCGTGGTGAGCGCGCGCACCTTGCGAGCCCAGAGGCTCTTGAGGGCGAGGCTAGTCAATCTGCTTCATCAGCTCGATCACATCGTCCGTCGACCCCGGCGAGCCGTCCTGGACGACCTTGCCGTCGCGGAGGGTGATCAAGCGGTCCGCCCTGGCCGCAGCGGCCGGGTCGTGGGTGACCATCACCACCGTCTGGTCGAACTCGTCGACGGCGCGGCGGAGCAGGTCGAGGACGTCGGTGCTCGCTTTCGAGTCAAGGTTGCCGGTCGGCTCGTCAGCGAAGACGACTGCCGGTTTGGAGACCAAAGCCCGCGCCACCGCGACCCGCTGCTGCTGGCCGCCGGAGAGCTCAGAGGGACGGTGGGTGCGGCGATCCTCGAGGCCGACGGTGCCGATCAGCTGGTCGACCCACTCGCGGTCGGGCTTACGGCCGGCGATCGAGAGCGGCAGCACCAGGTTCTCCTCGGCGGTGAGGACCGGCAGCAGGTTGAAGAACTGGAAGACGAAGCCGAGCTTGTCGCGGCGCAGCTTGGTCAGCTCGCCGTCATCGAGGTCGGTGATGTCGACACCGTCGAGCTCGACCGTCCCCGAAGTCGGCCGGTCAAGCCCGGCGAGGATGTGCATCAGGGTCGACTTGCCCGAGCCAGACGGTCCCATGATCGCGCTGAAGCGGTCGCGCTCGAAACCGGTGCTCACCCCCGCCAGCGCATCAACGGCGGCATCCCCCTCGCCGTAGCGGCGGGTCAGGTCGGTGGCGACGACAACCTGTCCGTTCAGGCTCACCGCTCGCACGGTATCGAGTGCGACTCCCCGGCGTACCGGCGCTCGCCGCGCCGGCAGCTCAGTCTTCGTTGAAGTCCGGAACGAGGCCGGCTCGGAAGCGAGGCCCGGCCAGGAAGACCGGCTCGGACCCCAGAAGCGAAACGCTCAGTGACCCGGTCCAGCTCTTCGATCCATCCGCGTTGCGCTGAAACGTGGCGCTGCCGGTGAAGGGTGCGGGGGGCGTCAGCGTGGCGGTACCGGCCACGTGGTTGAAGGTGAACGCGGAAAGCGGGGCCTTCACGCCCGCCAGCCGCAGAACTTCCATGCGACCTCTTCGCTCACGAGCGCCGCCGTAGAAGAAGGCAGCGTGCCTCTCCTCGGTGTCGACGGCGAGCGCCGCGAGCAGGCGATGCCGGTCCGTGGCTTGGAGCACCGCCACACGCCCGAATTCTGATTCCCGGTCTAACTTCTCGAAGGCGGCAAAGGGATCCGCCCCCGGTCGCCGTGGGCACGACCGGCGAGACGTGGATTCCACCCTCCCCTTTGCCCGGGCGGTATCGACCGTGACGTAGCCCCCCTCTCCCCGGAACCGGATGGTGCCTGAGAAGACCCCCTCCGCCGTCGTGTAGGTCTCGCCCTCGCAGCCTTCGGAGAGCTGGTTGACACTGACCGTTCTGAGGGGCCTGAACTCGACCGATACCCGCCCCAGCTCGCCAAACCTGGCCTCAAGCCCGCGAGCGGAGAGCTCGCCGGGGACGGTGTACGCGTTTATCAGCCGACCCTTGCCGACGTACATGACGACCCGGTTCGGCCGCGCTTCCACTTTCGCCGAGAGGCCGTCACTCGCACCCACGGTGAAATCCGCGTACTCGACCTTGTCCAACCTGGGCGTTGGGCGTTCGGTCGTCGCGCTGGTGGCCGCGGGCGCGGCGAGCAGGAGCGTGCATGCGACAGAGGCGATGGCGGTGGTGCGGCGCATCGCGCCGAGACACTAGCCTGCGCCCGTGCCACTCGCGGACGACTTAGACGGATTGCTGATCGACCTCGACGGGGTGGTGTGGATCGGCCGCGAGCCGGTCCCGGGCGCTGCCGAGACGCTCGTTTCACTGCTCGAAGACGGCAAGCGGATCGTCTTCGTCACCAACAATCCAACGCGCCATCCCTCCCGCTACGCGGAGCGGCTGCGGGAGATGGGCGTCGAGGTGGACGAAGGCCAAATCGTCACCGCCGGCATGGTCGTGGCGCAGCTCGCCGCCGAGGCCGCGGGCGCCGACGGCAGCGCCTTCGTGATCGGCGCGACCGCCCTGAAGGACTTGACGACCGCCGCAGGTGCGCGGCTGGTGGAGGGCGATGCCGCGCACGAGGCTGACGTCGTCGTCGTCTCCGGCCACCGCGGCTTCGACTACGAGGAGCTGCTGACCGCGAAGCGAGCCCTCGACGAAGGCGCCGCCCTTTTCGCGACCAGCCGCGACCCGACCCTGCCGATGCCGGGTGGCGATTGGCCAGGCACCGGGGCGATCCTGGCCGCGGTCGAGACCGCCGCCGGCCGGACCGCCGAGATCGCGGGCAAGCCCGAGCGCCACCTGTTCGAGATGGCCCTGGCCGCGCTCGGTGTAGACGGCCGGGTGGCGATGGTCGGCGACCGGGTCTCCTCAGACATCGAGGGTGGCCGGCGTGCCGGCCTCGCGACCGTGCTCGTCCTCAGCGGCGCCGACGACCGCGAGGGCGCTGATAGCGCCGACCTTCCTCCCGACCATGTGATCGAGACCCTGGCCGGACTGCTGGCGTGAGCGTCGAGCCCCCTGTCCAGGCCAGCGCCGATCCGGTCGGTCACGAGCGCCCGGGCGCCGCCTTCGCCGGGATCTTCATGGTCACCTTCAGCGGCCTGCTCGCGGTCGGCGCCGTGCTGCCGGTGCTGCCGCGCTACGTCAGCGGACCACTTGACGCCGGCAACGTCGCGGTCGGCATCGTGGTCGGCTCCTACGCGGTCACCGGCCTGCTGCTGCGCCCCTTCGCCGGGCGCTTCGCCGACCGGGTCGGGCGCCGGCCGACCGTGGTCGTCGGCTCGCTGCTGGTGGCGGCGGGCGGCTTCCTCTACCTGCTGCCGCTCGGCGTCGGCGGCCTGATCGCGGCACGGCTGGTACTGGGAGCGGGAGAGGGCGCCGTCTTTACCGCCGGCTCGGCCTGGATCGTCGACCTGGCGCCGCTGGAGCGGCGGGGACGGGTGATCGGCCTCTACGGGCTGTCCGTTTGGGCAGGCCTCAGCATCGGGCCGCTGTTCGGCGAACTGATCCAGCACCTGGCCGGCTACGACGCGGTCTGGATCTTCGCCGGCGTCATGCCGGCGGTGGGCGCGCTGATCGCGTCGCGCATCCCCGACCCGTTCCGCCCACTGCCGCGCTCCGAGCACGAGCACCACGGCCTGATCGCGCGCGAGGCGATTCGTCCTGGGGTCGCCCTGGCGATGGGCGCGATCGGTTACGGCGCCGTCGCCACCTTCGTCGTCCTGCACCTCGACGAGCGCGGCGTCGGCCACGGGGCGCTCGTCTTCGGCGCCTTCGCCGCGATGGTCGTCCTCACCCGGCTGCTCGGCGGTGACCTGCCCGACCGCGTCGGTCCCGCCCGGGTCGCGTTCTGCGCGGCGCTGGTCGAGGCGGCGGGACTGGCCACGCTCGCGCTCGCCGGCAGCCTGGCGGTGGCGATCGCCGGCGCCCTCGCGATGGGCGCCGCCTTCTCGCTGCTCTATCCCTCGCTCTCGCTGATCGTCGTCAGCCGGATCTCCGAAGCCCGCCGGGGGGCGGCGCTCGGCACCTTCACCGCTTTCTTCGACGCCGGCGTCGGCCTCGGCGCACCGCTGGCCGGGGTGGCGGCGGCGCTGACCGACTACGAGGGCTCCTTCCTGCTCGCGGCGGCGATCGCCCTCGGCGCGGCGGCGCTGATCGGGTCTACTATCGCTCGGAGATGAGCAGCGTCTGCAGGGCGCGGCCGATCCGCCCCTCGCCGTCGCTGAGGAGCGACTCGGCGGTGCCGACACCGTTCGGCTGCGGCAAGGTCACCGCGTCGACGCAGACCCACTCGCCGGCTGGCATCCGCTCGAGGTGGACGGTCAGGTCGACGTTGATGAAGAGGTAGCGCCGGTAGTCGAGGGAGGCGCTGATGCCGTTGCCGACGTCGGCGGCGATCAGGACGCGCTGCAGCGGCGTCGGCTCCTCGCCGGCGACCAGCGGATGGCGCATGCGCAGCCAGGCGACCGCGGGGCCGGGCTCGAGGAAGCCACCGGAGATGAACCGCGCCTCCATCGCGGTGTGGTAGCCGTGCTCCTGCCCGGTCGGGAAGAAACTGACCTCCGAGCCGCGCTCCGGGGGCGGGGGCTGAGGTGAGGCGAGGACCGCCTCGGCCGGGAGGTCCACCTCGCCGGTGCGGATCCGCCAGGCGGTGGCCCGCATCAGCACTTCCTCGCCGGCGCTCAGCTCCGCCTCGAGCAGCTGCACCCGCCGTCCCGGCCGCACCACCTGGGCGGTGACCTCCACCGGCATGATCGGGACCGCGCGCAGGATCTCGTAGGTGACCCGGCCGACCTGGAACTCCTCCGCATCGGGCAACCCCTCCAGCGCGTGGCCGAGCAGCGCCGCCGGCGGCCCGGCGTGCTGGGCACCCGGGTCCCAGGGCCCACGCGTCAGCTCCGTCGAGACGAACTGAGCGCCATCCCGCTCATAGAACGCATCCCCCACGCGGCCATCCTATGCGCCCCAAGGGGGGGTGTCAGCAGTCGCGGCCGGAGAACTCCTGGGTCCAGACGTGGGCGCCGGAGCGGCCTTCGAGGGCGCCGACGCGCATACCGATCCCGATCAGGTCGTAGGCACCGAGGATGTTCCGCCGGTGGCCGGGGGAGCGCATCCAGGCGCGGAAGATCGAGCGAGGGGTGGCGAAGCTGCCGGTGCCCCAGGCGATGTTCTCGGCGATCCCGGAGCAGCCGGCACCGAAGTGGCCGAAGCGCCGGATCCAGTAGCTGAACTCACGACCGCAGGCCTCGTGGGTGAACTCGCCGCAGCGCAGGATGTCCGCTGACTTGCGCGTGGCGGCTCGGTCCAGGCCGGCAGCGGCGCCGAAGCTGGGTAGCCCACGTGCAGTCCGCGCGCGGTCCACCAGGCACCGCATCGTCTGCTCCTGCACCGCGGCCGGGGCCGTCGCGTCTCCCTGGTGTGGACAGGCCGCACTCGCTGCGGGAGCTGCGAACGCCAGCGCCAGGGCAGCAAGAAGTGCCGCGCCCGCCAGAAGTGCAGTCTTGCCCGTCACTGACCGGTAATGGTGACGGCGTACGCTTGTTGGGGACCTGAAAGGAGAAAGATGGCGACGAAAATCGAGAAGTCCGAGCAGGAGTGGCGCGACCAGCTGACGCCCGAGCAGTACGAGGTCACCCGCGAGGCGGGCACCGAGCGCGCCTTCACCGGGCCCTACGTCGACGAGAAGCGCGAGGGCATGTACCGGTGCGTCTGCTGCGGCACCGAGCTGTTCGCGTCGGGCACCAAGTTCGACTCGGGAACCGGCTGGCCCAGCTTCACCGAGCCGGCCAACCTCGAGCACGTCGAGCTGCGCCCCGACAACAGCCTGTTCATGAAGCGGACCGAGGTCGTCTGCAAGCACTGCGACGCCCACCTCGGGCACGTCTTCGACGACGGGCCGGGACCGACCGGCCAGCGCTACTGCATCAACGGCTGCGCCCTCAGCTTCGACGAGAAGTAGGGGCTACAGGGCGCCGCCGCCGGCGCCCAGGTAGCTGAAGCGGACCGCCAGGGCGACCGCCTCGGTGCGGGTGTCGACCTCGAGCTTGGCGATCGCGTTGCGGACGTGGGTGTGGACGGTCGCCGGGCTCAGCGCCAGCCGCTCGGCGATCTCTTTGACCCGCAGGCCCTCGGCCAGCAGCTCGAGGATCTGGCGCTCGCGCGGTGAGAGGTCGAGCAGCTTCTCCACCTCCGATGGCTTGCCCCCGGCGAAGTCGCCGCCGAGGAAGGTGCCGCCGCCGGTCACCGCTTTCACCGCCCGCGCGATGTCCTCCGCCGGAGCAGACTTGAGCACGTACCCGGACGCCCCCGCACGCAGCGCCAGGGCCAGCAGGTCGGGCTGGGCATGCGCGGTGAAGATGATCACTTTGGTCCGCGGGCGGGCCTTCAGCACCTCCTTCGTCGCCTCGATCCCGTCGCGCTTGGGCAGCTCGACGTCGATGATCAGGACGTCGGGCTCCAGCTCTTCGACGACGTCGACGACGTCGCGGCCGTTGGTGGCCTCGCCGACGATCTCCAAGATGTTGGAGTCCGCCATCCGGGCCTTGATCGCCTCACGGACGATCTCGTGGTCGTCGCAGAGGACCACACGCTTGGCCTCCCGCACGCTTGAGCTCATTGCGGCGCGATTCTCGCAGGAGACCCGTATTGATGCAAAATATTGGGTAGCGTGAAACCGCCGTCGCGTTCCTGCCGGTTCTCGATCAGGGCGATGATCGTCCGGCCCACCGCCACAGCGGTTCCATTCAAGGTATGCACCATGTCCGGGGATTCGCCCTCGGCGGGCCGATACCTACAGCCGAGCCGGCGCGCCTGGTAATCGGTGGTGTTCGAACAGGAGGTCAACTCGCGGTACCGGCCCTGGCTGGGGATCCACGCCTCGCAGTCGTACTTCTTGGCGGCGGGGGCGCCGAGATCGCCGGCGGCGACGCTGACCACCCGATAGGGCAGCTCCAACTCGCCGAGGATCCGCTCCTCGATCGCCAGCAGCCGCTCGTGCTCGGCGGCCGACTCGGAAGGCTCGACGAAAGAGAACATCTCGACCTTGTCGAACTGGTGCACGCGGAAGATCCCGCGGGTGTCGCGGCCGGCGGCGCCGGCCTCGCGCC
Organism: uncultured Actinomycetes bacterium; assembly: GCA_963832155.1. Taxonomy (GTDB): domain Bacteria; phylum Actinomycetota; class Thermoleophilia; order Solirubrobacterales; family 70-9; genus VAYN01. The sequence goes on along the minus strand of CAWHTB010000002.1, from coordinate 883,774 downwards.
GGAAGCAGGTCGAGAAGCCGCTGTAGCGCAGCGGCAACGCCCCGGGGTCGAGGATCTCGCCGGCGTGCAGACCGGCGAGGGCGACCTCGGAGGTCCCGGCCAGGAAGAGGTCGTCCTTCGGAACCTCGTAGATCTGGTCGCGGTCGCCGGGCAGGAAGCCGGTGCCCTCGAGCGCCTCTTCGCGGACCAGGACGGGCGGCACGACCGGCTCGTGGCCCTCGCCCCGAACCAGCTCGATCGCGAACCGGACCAGGGCCAGCTCGAGCAGCACCAGGTCGCCCTTCAGGTAGGCGAAGCGGGAACCGGACAGGCGCGCCGCCGCCTCCATCTCGATCAGGCCCAGCTCGGTGCCGATCTCGAGGTGGTCGCGGGGCTCGAAGTCGAACTCGGGCCGCTCCCCCACCTCGCGCAGCGTCACCGCGTCCTCCTCCGTCATCCCGTCCGGAGCATCCGGGTCGGGCAGGTTGGGGAGGGTGAGGGCAAGGCGGTCGAGGTCCGCCTCGATCCTCTCCAGCCCCTCTTTCGCCGACTCGATCCGCTCCTTCAGCGCCGCCACGCTCGCCATCTCCGCCTCGGCGTCCTCCCCCGCCTGTTTCGCTTCGCCGATCCGCTTGGAGATGGCCTTGCGCTCGGCCTGGGCGTTCTCCACCTCCGGCAGCAGCTCGCGGCGGCGAGCGTCGAGGGCGAGCAGCTCGTCGACCCGCTCGGCGGCGCCGCGGCGGGCCAGCGCCGTCTTGACCCGCTCGGGGTCAGAGCGGATCAGCTTCAGGTCAAGCATCGCGATCCCGGGTCAGGGAGAGGTCTGGCCCGGCCGCGGCGAGGATTCGGCTTCGTCCCCCGAGTACTTGGCGACGAACCGGGCGACCGCTTTGGCCTCCTCGCCGACGACGATGTTCTGGGGCATGATCGCGCCGGAGAAGCCGCCGTTCTGGATCGCGAAGAGGGCGTCGTCATAGGTCTCGGTTCGCTGGTCGAGGTTCGGCCCCTGCGTCCGCTGCCCCCTGTTGCCGCTTCCCTGGCTGCCGGCCGCGGCGAGCGTGTGGCAGCCCGAGCAGTGGGTCGAGAAGAGGACGGCCCCCTCGTGAGTGGGGTCGCTCTCGGAAACGGAGATCGACTCTTCGCCGAACCCACAGGCAGCGAGCCCGAGGGCGGCGGCGATCGTCAACGCAATGATCAGTACTGGACGCACGCGGCGCGCATCATATTGTCTGGCGCCGATCCCGATCTTCTGACATGCCGCCTCCAGACCCACCCCGCTTCCGCGCCGCGATGGCGAACCTCCCCACCGGGGTCACGATCGTCACCGCCGGCGGCCGCGACGGCCCGGCCGGAGCGACTGCCAACGCGGTCGCCTCGCTCTCGATCGAGCCGATGCTGATGCTCGCCTGCCTCGACCGCGGCTCCCGCACCCTGCTCGCGGTCCAGGCCGCCGACCGCTTCGGGATCAGCGTCCTGCACGAGGGCCAGGAGGAGATAGCGCGGAGCTTCGCGACCAAGGAGCCGGTGGCCCGGAAGTGGGACGGCGTCGCGTGGACCGACCACGGCGGCGTCCCGGCGATCGACGCCGCCCTGCTCTGGCTGGCCTGCGACCTGCGCGACGTCGTCTCCGCCGGCGACCACGTGATCGTCACCGGCGAGGTCACCGACCTGGAGACCGGCGAGGGCAACCCGCTCGTCTTCCACGGCGGCGAGTACCGGCCGCTGCGCTGACCGAGTGGCGCCTTAGTCGCTCTATATGCGACCAAGGCGCCAGTACATTGGGAGAATCGGTCGATGAGCTCTCGAGAAGACCGGTTCCAGGAACCGGGCTGGTTCACCAAGAACGTCTTCAACCGGCTCGTCGCCGCGGCGACCAGGGTGGGGATCAGCGTCGCCGGGTCGCGGGTGCTGGAAGTGAAAGGACGGAAGAGCGGCGAGTGGCGGCGGACGCCGGTCAACCTGCTCGAGTTCGACGGGCACCGCTACCTGGTCGCCCCGCGGGGCAACACGCAGTGGGTGCGGAACATGCGGGTCAGCGGCGGCGGGCGGCTGGTGCTCGGGCGCCGGGCCGAGGAGTTCACCGCGACCGAGGTGCCGCTCGAGCAGCGTCCTCCCCTCCTCCGCGCCTACCTGGCGAAGTGGAAGTGGGAGACCGGCGCCTTTTTCGGTGGGGTCGGTGCCAACGCAAGCGACGAAGAGCTCCGTCGCATCGCCCCCGATCACCCCGCGTTCCGCATCGAGTGAGCGACGAGGACTGCATTGACCCCGCTATAGGGGGCGAAAGCAGGTCTCGTCGGGGTCGGGCCGCTAGAGCCCGCTGGTGAAAGCGGCGCGCAGGGCGAGGAAGAGGATGACGCCGCAGCTGACGGCCATGATCCCCATCTCGCGGCGGACGATCGCCAGGCCGATCGATTGCTGCTCGTCCGCCGGCAGGGATTCGAAGTCGGTCTCGCCGAGCTCGCGCTGGGCGGCGCCGGCGCGGGCGCCCTCGGCGATGAAGGAGACGACCAGCGGCAGGATCCCGTAGACGTAGTGCAGGTCCTCGCTCTGTTCGTGGTTGGTGACGACGAGCAGACCCCCTAGAAGGGCCTGGAGGAAGACCGAGACCTGGGCCGCACGGAGCAGATACCAGAAGGGAATCGAGGGCCGGTTTCGGTACCAGGCCAGCCCTCCGACCGCCCCCGCGGCGAGGTTCAGGGCGATGACCGCGAAGCCGACCGCGATGTGGACGCCAACCATCCGTTATATCCGCCTAAAGGGGTCGGGATTCCGCTTACTGATGCGGAAAAGCACTATGTAGCAAGTTGTCACAAGGTGGGTGTATAACAGCGAGTACGGGCGTCGAGCGAGGGCGAAGCCGCCCTGGCGTCGCTCGGCCAAATTCACACCCCCAGTGCTCAAGACCTACCTCCCGATCCTTGTCTTCGCGGTCCTCGGCCTCACGGTCGGGGGGGCCTTCGCGATGCTCAACCACCTGATCGGGCCAAAGCGGCCGGCGAAGCCCACCTCCGCCAGCCGCCGCCAGGGGGAGCCGTACGAGTCCGGGATCCCAGTCGAGCCGACCAAGGGACTGCGCTTCGGCGTCAGCTTCTACCTCGTCGCGATGCTCTTCATCCTCTTCGACATCGAGGTCGTCTTCCTCTACCCGGTCGGGGTGATCCTCAAGGACGCCGACAGCATCTTCGTGCTCGGCGAGCTGATCACCTTTGTCGTCCTGCTGGGAGTCGCCTTCGTCTACGTCTGGCGCAAGGGGGCCCTGGATTGGAGGTAGAGCGGTCAAGCCTGCGTTCCAAGCAGCTCTCAGCCCGGGAGATGCTGCGCGGCGACCTCGAGGGTGAGGACCTCGAGCGCTACGTCGAAGAACGGGTCGTCACCACGACCTTCGAGAAGATGCAGAACTGGGCGCGGGCGAACTCGATGTTCCCGCTCACCTTCGGCCTCGCCTGCTGCGCGATCGAGGCGCCGATCTCCCTGGTCACCGCCCGCTACGACCTCGCCCGGTTCGGTGCCGAGGCGCTGCGCGCGTCGCCGCGCCAAGCGGACATGATCATCCTCTCGGGCCGGGTCTCGATCAAGATGGCGCCGGTCGTCCGCCGCCTCTACGACCAGATGCTGGAGCCGAAGTGGGCGATCTCGATGGGCGCCTGCTCCTCCTCGGGCGGGATGTTCGCCAACTACGCCGTGGTCCAGGGGGCGGACAAGTTCATGCCGATCGACCTCCACATTCCCGGCTGCCCGCCGCGGCCGGAGGCGGTCCTCTACGGCTTCACCAAGCTGCAGCGCAAGATCATGGGCAACCCCGACCAGGGCTGGCGCCAGCGCTACAACGCCGCCGGCACGGAGGAGTGGGCTCGCGGCGGCCCCCGCAGCGAACCGAGCCCGGAGGCGGTGCATGCCTACGAGCAGGCGCGGGAGCTGGGCCGTGCCTGACGCCCCGGGATTGGAGCTGATCCGGGGCGAAATCGAGCGTGACCATCCCGGAGCCGTCCTCGCCACCTCCTTCGATCGCCACCAGGCGGCCCTGGTCGTCGACCCCGAGCGGGTGCTCGAGGTCCTCGGCTGGCTGCGCGACGAGCCAGGCCAGCGCTACGCCTTCCTCTCCAGCCTGCACGTCGCCGACTACCTGCCCGCCGAGCCCCGCTTCGGCGTCCATTACGAGCTGCTGAACCGCGACCGCTGCGAGCGCCTCCGGGTCAAAGCGATGCTGGCCGACTCGAGCGACGGGCTGCCGCAGATCGACTCCTGCGTCGGGCTCTTTCCCACCGCCGAGTTCCAGGAGCGCGAGGCGTACGACTTCTTCGGGATCGAATTCCGAGGCCACCCGGACATGACCCGGATCCTGCTGCCGGAGGATTACGTCGGGTGGCCGTTGCGGCGCGACTTCCCGGTCGGCGGCGAGCCGGTCACCTTCACCTACAACGAGCGCAACTATGGCTGAGCTGCAGTTGAACGAGGACCGCACCAAAGAGGTGATGACGGTCAACATCGGGCCGCACCACCCGGCCACCCACGGGGTGCTGCGGCTGGTCGTCGACCTCGAAGGCGAGATCGTGCGCGACCTGCGGCCGGTGATCGGCTACGTCCACACCGGGATCGAAAAGTCCTGCGAGGACAAGAGCTACTGGAAGGTCATCCCCTTCGTCGAGCGGATGGACTACGTCTCCTACTTCTTCCAGATGGAGGCCTACTGCGGCGCGGTCGAGCGGCTGATCGGGCTGGAGATCCCGCCCCGGGCCAAGTACCTGCGGACGATCTTCCTCGAGCTCAACCGGATCCACTCCCACCTTGTCTGGCTGGGGACGACGGCGCTCGACCTCGGCGCGATCTCGATGCTCTGGTACTGCTTCCGCGACCGCGACCGCATCCTCGACCTGTTCGAGATGGCGGCCGGCCAACGGATGCACACCCGCTACTTCCAGGTCGGCGGCGTGATCGAGGACATCCCGGTCGGGTTCGAGGAGAAGCTGCGCGCCTTCGTCGCCGAGATGCCGGTCCGGGTCGGCCAGTACCAGGACCTGCTCGACCGCAACGAGGTCTTCCTCTCGCGCACCAAAGGCGTCGGAATCGTGCCGCGCGAGCGGCTGCTGGAGCTGGGCGTGACCGGGCCGCTGCTGCGCGCCGCCGGCGAGCCCTGGGACCTGCGCAAGGCTTTCGACTACCTCGCCTACCCGGAGATGGACTTCAAGATCCCGGTCGGCACCGTCGGCGACAACTACGACCGCTACCGGGTGCGGGTGGCGGAGATGGTCGAGTCGACCCGGATCGTCGAGCAGGCGCTCGACGCCCTCCCCGATGGGCCCTTCATCGCCGACGACCGCAAGTACGTGCTGCCACCGCGCTCGGAGCTGTCCACCTCGATGGAGTCGCTGATCCACCACTTCAAGCTCGTCACCGAGGGGTTCCGGGTCGAGCCGGGCGAGGCCTATTACGCGATCGAGGGTCCGCGCGGGGAGCTCGGCTGTTACGTCCTCGCCGACGGCTCCGCCAAGCCGGCCCGGGTCCACTTCCGCGACCCCTCCTTCGTCAACCTTCAGGCCTTCCGCGATATGGCGGTCGACACCTACGTCGCCGACATGATCGCCAGCCTCGGGATGCTCGACCCGATCCTCGGAGGCGTGGACCGGTGAGCACCGAGAGCCGGCTGCCGGTCGATCCCGCGGTGGTCGAGGGGCGCGTCCCCGACCGGGCCCAGGAGGAGATACCGGAGCTGCACGAGGTCGAGTGCCCGCCGGAGCTGGCGGAGCGGATCGAGACGCTGATGTCGCGCTACCCCGACCGCCGCTCGGCCTCGATCCCGGCGCTGTGGGCGGTGCAGGAGCGCTACGGGTGGTGCACGCCAGAGGGGATCCGGCAGGCCGCCGCGGTGATGCGGGTGACGCCCGCCTACCTGGAGTCGGTGGCGAGCTTCTACGACCTGCTCCATCTCGAACCGGTCGGGGCGCACCGGATCGAGGTCTGCACCAACATCAGCTGCTGGATGCGCGGCGGCGATGGGCTGCTCGACGCCTTCCGCGCCGCCGCCGAGGGCGAGGACGTCTTCGTCACCGGGTTCGAGTGCCTGGGCGCCTGCGACATCGCCCCGATGGCCTCGATCGACCAGCGCTACTACGGCCCGCTCGAGGCGGCCGAGGCCCGCAACGCGATCGACCAGCTGAAGGCGGGTGAGGACGTGCTGCCGGCGAAGTCGCTGGCGAAGCGACCGCTGGCCGGCGACCTGCCGCGGGCCGGAGGCAGTGCCGATGGCTGACCCGCGCGAGACCCGGATGTTGCTGGAGCACGCTGAGGACCCGGCGCTGCGGACGATCGACGGCTACAAGGGCTACGGCGGCTACGCCACCCTGGAGAAGGCCTACCGCGAGCTGGAGGCGGACGAGATCCTCAAGGAGCTCGAAGACTCCGGTCTGCGGGGACGCGGCGGCGCCGGCTTCTCGATGGGCAAAAAGGCCTCCTTCCTGCCCCGCGGCGAGATGGCCAAGTACCTCTGCTGCAACGCCGACGAGTCCGAGCCGGGGGCCTTCAAGGACCGCGAGCTGATGCAGCGCAACCCCCACCAGCTGATCGAGGGGATCGCGATCGCGGCGCTCGCCGCCGACGCCGGCCACGCCTTCATCTTCATCCGCGGCGAGTATGACGCCCAGGCCGACATCCTCGACGCCGCGGTCGCCGAGGCCTACGAGGCGGGGTACCTGGGCGAGAACATCCTCGGCACGCACCGCGACCTGGAGCTGGTCGTCCACCGCGGCGCCGGCGCCTACATCTGCGGCGAGGAGACGGCGCTGCTGGACGCGCTCGAAGGCAAGCGCGGCAACCCGCGCCTGAAGCCGCCGTTCCCGGCGGTCCAGGGCCTCTACGGCGGGCCGACGCTGATCAACAACGTCGAGACGCTCTCCAACGTGCCGCGGATCGTCGCCCACGGCGCCGAGTGGTTCCGCGGCTTCGGCACCGAGCAGTCGCCCGGGACCAAGGTCGTCTCGGTCTCCGGTGGCGTGCGGCGTCCCGGCAACTACGAGGTCGAGCTGGGGATCTCCACGCGGGAGCTGATCTGCGACCTCGCCGGCGGTCCGCTGGAGGGTCGGGAGATCAAGGCCTTCTTCCCCGGCGGCTCCTCCTCTCCGGTCCTCACCGCCGAGGAGGGCCTCGACCTCCCCTACAGCTTCGAGGCGATGGCCGAGGCGGGCTCGATGCTCGGCTCCGGCTCGATCATCGTCGCCGACGACACCGTCTCGATCCCGCACCTGGCGCTGCGCACGGCGCGCTTCTACCACCACGAGTCCTGCGGCAAGTGCACCCCCTGCCGCGAGGGAACCAACTGGACGGTGAAGATGCTGGAGCGGATGGTGCGCGGCGAGGCGACGCCGATGGACCTCGACATCGTCGCCTCGGTCCAGGCGAACATCATCGGCCACTGCCTCTGCGTGCTCGGCGACTCGATGGCGATGCCGGTCGGCGCGATGGTGCGCAAGTTCCGCGACGAGTTCGAGGAAGCGATGGCCGCCGCGCCCGGCGCCGAACCGCACGCTGCGGTGCGGGCTCCGGCTGAGACCTTGGGAGCCTCGGTATGAGCCGCGAGATCACCCTCACCATCGACGGCCGCGAGGTCGCCGCGATCGAGGGCGAGATGCTCCACGACGCCGCCCGAAGGGGGGACGTCGAGATCCCGGTCTTCTGTTATGACCCGAAGCTCGGCGACCCGGTCGGCGCCTGCCGGATGTGCCTGGTCGAGATCGAGGGCATCCCGAAACTGCAGACCTCCTGCTCGACCCCAGTCCGCGACGGCATGGTCGTCCACACCCGCACCGAGCAGGTCAAAGAGGCGCAGAGCGCGGTGGTCGAGTTCCTGCTCGTCAACCACCCGCTCGACTGCCCCGTCTGCGACAAAGGCGGCGAATGCCCGCTGCAGGACATCTCCTACGGCTGGGGACCGGGCAAGAGCCGGGTGATCGACGAAAAGCGCCACTTCCAGAAGCCGGTCGAACTCTCGCCGCTGATCGCGATCGACCGCGAGCGCTGCATCCTCTGTTACCGCTGCGTCCGGTTCAGCCAGGAGGTCGCCGAGGACGAGCAGCTGCAGCTGCTGGAGCGCGGCGACCGCACCTTCGTCGGCACCTTCGACGACCGCCCCTACGTCGCTCCTTTCCACGGCAACATCACCGACCTCTGCCCGGTCGGGGCGCTGACCAACTACACCTACCGCTTCCGCGCCCGGCCCTGGGACATCGAGCATGCGGGGTCGGTCTGCACGCTCTGCCCGAGCCAGTGCAACGTCAGCTTCACCATCCGCGACGAGAAGGTGAAGCGGGTGGTTGCCCGCGACAACGCCGAGGTCGACGACGGCTGGCTCTGCGACCGCGGCCGCTACGGGTTCGAGATGTTCACCGACGAGAGCCGAGTCGACGGGCCACGGCTGAAAGGCGGCGCGGCGGTGGGCTGGGAGCAGGCGATCGAGGCTGCGGCGGCGGGACTGGGCGCGGCCGGCGGCAAGGTCGCGGCGATCGTCGGCGATGCCTCCAACGAGGAGGGCTACCTGGTTCAGCGCATCGTCCGCGAGGCGCTCGGCTCCCCGCACATCGACTCTCGCGCCTCGCGCGGGCCGGGGCGCGAGGCGCTCGTCCGGTTGGCGCAGCCGTCGGTCTCGGCCAGGGTCCGCGACCTCGACGCCGCCGACGCGATCCTCGTCCTCGGCACCGACCCCCTGCACAGCTCGCCGATCCTCGACCTGCGCGTGCGCAAGGCGATCCGCCGCAACGGCGCCCGCCTCGCGGTCGCGACCGAGCGCCCGACCGCGCTCGACGGCGGTGCCGCGGCGGTCGCTCGCTACGCCCCTGGAGAAGGGGTTCACTTCGTCCGCGAGCTGACCAAAGCGATCAGCGGCACCGACAACGCGACGACGTCGCTCGCCGACAGCCTGCGCGACGCCGCCAAGGTGGTCGTCGTCTGGAGCGAGCGAATCGGCTTCCTGGGGGCGAGCGCGCTGCTCGATCTTGCCGGCGCTCTAAAGCTTGCGGAGGTCGAGGGCTCCGGTCTGCTCGAAGTCCCCGAGCTCGCCAACGCCCGTGGCCTCCGCGAGGTCGGCTGCCTTCCCGACGCCGGCCCTGGCCTCGCGGTGACTGAGCCCGGCATGTCAACCGAGCAGATCCGCACCGCCCTGGAGTCCGGCGAGATCACCTCCCTGATCCTCTTCGGCGTCGACCCCCTCCGCGACTTCCCCGACACCCCCGCCTGGGAGGCCGCCCTAACGGCAGCGGACTTCGTCGTCTCCTTCTCCATGCACGAAAACTCCACCTCCGCCAAGGCCGACGTCCTCTTCCCCCTCGAGACCCACGCCGAGAAAGACGGCACCGTCACCCACCCCGACGGCCGCTTGCAGCGTGTGCGCCCCAGCGCTTCCCGCCCCGGAGACATCCGCCCCAACTGGCAAGTCCTGTCCGACCTCTCCTCAGCCCTCGGCCACGACACGGGAATCAACTCCCAGCCAACGGCCTTCGCGGCCTTGGCCCAGTCGGTGCCCTTCTACTCAGACATCGCCGACGCCAAGATCGGAGGCCGCGGCATCCGCTGGCAGGAGACCAATGCGGCCGCGAACGTACCTCCAGCAGGAAGCGAGCTCCCCGGATCTGAGAGGGAGTCCGGGGCTACCTCTCAGGACACTCAGCGCGTAAGCGCGTCCGGAGAGGTAGCCCCGGACTCCCCCCAGCTCCCGTCCAGCGAGACCCTCGCCCTAGGCACGTACCGCGACTTGTGGGCAGGCCCAATCACCGAGCTGAACCCGCCCCTGAAGTTCCTGGCGCCCCAGCAGCGCCTCGAGATCTCCCTGGCTGATGCTGAGCGCCTCGGCCTGAAGCACGGCGACGATGTCACCGTCGGCCAGAACGGCTCGAGCGTCAAAGCAAAGGTCCTGGTCAAGGAACGGATCCAAGAGGGCGTCTGCTTCCTGATCGAGGGCACCGAGTCCGGCAACGCCAACGCGCTGCTCAATGGCGGCCCAGTCCGGGTCGAGGTCACCAAGCTCACCGAGGCCCGCGCCTGATGCTGCCGATCGCCGAGACCGGCTTCGCCGAAGCGACCTGGATCATGGTCCTCAAGTCGTTGGTGATCTTCGCCGTCATCTTCGGCATCCTGCCGCTGCTGACGGTGCTGGAGCGCAAGTTGATCGGCCGCTTCCAGCATCGCTATGGGCCCAACCGGGTCGGCCCGTTCGGGATTCTGCAGCCGCTTGCCGACGTCGGCAAGCTGATCTCCAAGGAGTCGTTCCGGCCCGCCAACGCGATCCCGACCCTGTTCATCCTCGGGCCGCTCCTGCCGGTGGTCTCCGGCGTCCTCGCTCTCGCGATCATCCCCTGGGGAGACGTCCAGGACGGCGTCGGCCTCTACGGGATCGACGTCCCGATCGGGGTCCTCTACTTCTTCGCCGTCGGCTCGATCGCCTTTTACGGCCTGGTGCTCGGCGGCTGGTCCTCGGGCTCGAAATACAGCCTGCTCGGCGCGATGCGCTCCGCCGCCCAGCTGATCTCCTACGAGGTCTCGATGGGCTTGGCGCTACTCGGCGTGGTGATGATGAGTGGCTCGCTCTCGCTGGTCGACACCGTCCACGCCCAGGGGGCGCTGTGGTTCATCGTCCCCCAGTTCGTCGGCTTCCTGATCTTCATGTTGGCCGGGTTCGCCGAGACCAACCGCACCCCGTTCGACATGCCCGAGGCCGACGCCGAGCTGGTCCAGGGCTTCATGACCGAGTACGGCGGGATGCGGTTCGGCTCCTTCCTGCTGGTCGAATACATGGAGATCCTGGTCGTCTCCGGGATCGCCGCGGCGATGTTCCTCGGCGGCTGGATGGGCCCCGGGCCGGAGTGGCTTGACCCGATCTGGATGCTGGCGAAGATGCTCGGGCTGGTGCTCGTCTTCATCTGGGTGCGGGCGACCCTGCCGCGGCTTCGGTACGACCAGTTGATGACGCTCGGCTGGAAGGTCCTGCTCCCGCTGGCGACCCTGAACGTCCTCGTCACCGCCGTGCTGGTGGTGCTGACGTGAGCTTCGACCCGAAATCGGCCCCCTACCTCGACTCGATCGAGGTGGTCGAGGTCCAGCGCGGCCCCGAGCCGGGCGGCGTCGGCGGGGCCTACCGCGCCTTCGGCGAGACCCTGCGCGGGCTGAAGACGACGATGGCCCGGCTGATCGAGGGACCGCTGACGATCCAGTACCCGGAGGAGAAGACGCCGGTCTACCCGCGCTTCCGCGGCCGCCACAAACTGCACCGCTTCGAGGACACCGGCCTGGAGAAGTGCGTCGGCTGCTCGCTCTGCGCCGCCGCCTGCCCGGCCGACTGCATCCGCGTCGTCGCCGCCGAGAACATCCCCGGCGAGCGGGTCTCGGCAGGTGAGCGCTACGCCGCCGTCTACGAGATCAACCTCTCGCGCTGCATCTTCTGCGGCTACTGCGAGATCGCCTGCCCCTTCGACGCGATCACGATGGGCCACGACTACGAGATGGCCGACTACACCCGCCACGACCTGATCTTCACCAAGGAGATGCTGCTGGCCGAGCCGATCGAGCGCACCCCGTTGAAAAGCGAGGGCGAGTGACAGCCCTAGACGGGGTCCGCGTTGACCAGGACCGTGTCCGCGACAGGGATGACCTCGTCGGCGGGCAGGCCCGAGCGTTTCGCGTGCTCGCGGAGCGCCTCCGGGCTCGTCCCCTGGTAGATGCAGACCGTGCCGAGCGAGCCGTCGGGCTCGTCGAGGATGTAGCTGCGGATCCAGCTGACGTCGTCGGCCATCTCGTTCTCGCCGACCTCGCGGGAACGCTCGGCGGCCGCCCCGAGCTCGTCCGGGGTCTGCCAACCCTTCCGCCTGAGAATCACGTAGGTGTCCATGTTTCCTCCTCTGGGGGGTGGATTTGATGGAAGCGGTCCTCTTCTTCTTCGCCGCAATCGGGGCGCTGGGAGGCGCCGTCGGCGTCGTCGCCATGCGCAACCCGTTCTACTCGGTGCTTGCACTCATTGTCCACCTCTTCGCGCTCGCCGTCCTCTTTTTGCTGCTGACCTCGGCCTTCGTCGCCGCGGCCCAGGTGGTCGTCTACGCCGGCGCGGTGATGGTCCTCTACGTGTTCGTCGTCTCCTACGTCGGCGGCGGCGGCGAGTCGGCCTGGGAGCCGATCCCCGGCCAGCGGTTCATCGCCCCGCTGCTCGCCCTCGCCCTCTTCATCGAGCTATCCGTAGCCGTCCTCTCCTCCGCCCTCCTCGCCCTCGGCACCCAAGGCCCCGACGTCCCCCCCGGCTTCGGCGACCCGGCAGCCATAGGTCGCCTGCTGCTCGAGAAGTTCTTGCTCCCCTTCGAGGCCTCCTCGCTTTTACTGTTGCTGGCAGCGGTCGGCGCAATCGTCCTCGCTGGCCGTAATAGAGAAGAGACGGCATGAACACCGAGTGGTACATCGTGCTTTCCGCTCTTCTCTTCACTATCGGGGCAACGGGCATCCTGATCCGCCGCAGCCCGCTGGTGATCCTGCTCTGCCTCGAGCTGATGCTGAACGCCGGCAACCTCGCCCTGGTCGCCTTCAGCCGCATGGTCGGCAACCAGGAGGGGCAGGTCTTCGCCCTCGTGGTGATGGTGATCGCCGCCTGCGAGGTGGTCGTCGGGCTCGGCCTGATCGTCGCGATCTTCCGCCGCAAGCTGCCGCTCAACGTCGATGACCTGAGAGGGCTGCGAGGGTGAGCGCCACCGCCTGGGCCTGGTTGGTCCTGCTCTTCCCGCTGCTCGGCTCGATCGCGATCGGGCTCGGCTTCCGGGTGATGCCGGCGCGGGTCGCCGGCATCGTCGGCACCGCCGCGATCGGCCTCGCCTTCCTCTGCGGCGTCGCCGCGCTGATCGAGCTGCTCGGCGAGTCCCCCGAGGCCCGCCACCACGCCTCCTCGCTCTGGGACTACGCCAGCGTCGCCGGCCTCGAGATCAAGCTGGGGATCTTCCTCGACCCGCTCTCGGCCTTCATGGTCCTGGTCGTCACCGGTGTCTCCACCCTGATCCACCTCTACTCGTTCGGCTACATGCAGTCCGACCAGGGCTACCACCGCTTCTTCAGCTACCTCAATTTCTTCGTCTTCTCGATGCTGCTGCTGGTCCTCGCCGGCAACTTCGTCCTGCTGATCGTCGGCTGGGCCTTCGTCGGTTTCGCCTCCTACGCTCTGATCAGCTTCTGGTACCGCCGCGCCACCGCCACCCGGGCGGGGATGAAGGCCTTCGTGATCAACGTCGTCGGCGACATCGGCCTCGTCCTCGCCGCCTTCCTGATCTTCCGCGAACTCGGGACCTTCGAGTTCGAGAGCGCCTTCGCCAAAGCGCCGGAGGTCTTCCAAACCAACGAGTGGACGATCACGGCGATCTGCCTGCTGCTCCTGGTCGGCGCCTTCGCCAAGTCGGCCCAGCTGCCCTTCCACACCTGGCTGCCGGACGCGATGGAGGGCCCGACCCCGGTCTCCTCGTTGATCCACGCAGCGACGATGGTCACCGCCGGCGTCTACCTGATCGCCCGCACCCACCCGTTCTTCGTCCTCGCTCCGACCGCCGCCGACATCGCCGCCTTCGTCGGCCTGGCCACCCTGCTGGTCGCGGCGGCGATCGCGCTGGTGATGACCGACCTGAAGCGGGCGATCGCCTACTCGACCATGAGCCAGATCGGGTACATGGTCGTCGGTGTCTCGATCGGCGCCTACAGCGCCGGGATGTTCCACCTGATGACCCACGCCTTCTTCAAGGCGCTGCTGTTCATGGCCGCCGGCTCGATCATCGCGGCGATGGCGAACGAGCAGAACATCGACCGGATGTCGGGCTTCGGCAAAGCGATGCGGTTCACCTCGGTCACGATGCTCTGCGGCGCCCTCGCGCTGGCAGCCTTCCCGCTCACCTCGGGCTTCTTCTCCAAGGACGAGATCCTCGCCTACGCCTCGGCCCGCGGCGGGATGTACCTGATCTTCACCGTGCTCGGGTACCTCGGGGCGCTCTTGACCGCGATCTACACCTTCCGGCTGATCTTCCGCATCCTCCCGGGCCGGCCCTGCAAGGAGGCGGAGGAGCTGATCGACACCGGCCACGTCGCCCACGAGCCGCCGCGCAACCCGGCGACCGGCGAGGAGGAGGACACCGATGTCGGCTTCCCAGGTGCCGAGCACCACATCGCCGAGGGGTCCTGGCCGATGCGGGCGGCGATGGCGGTGCTCGCCTTCCTCGCCCTGGTCGGCGGGCTGGTCCAGGTCCCCGGCCTCGACGAGGTGATCACCCACTTCCTCGACCCCGTCTTCCACGACTCGCCGCTGGCCGAGATCCACCCCTCGACCGGCGCCGACTGGTTCGGGCTGACGATCGGCGGCGTGATCTCGATCATCGGCATCGGCATCGCCTACTGGCTCTATGTCCTGCGGCCGGAGGCTCCGGCGGCGCTGATCCGCCGGCTCCGCCCGGTCCACACCTTCCTCGTCAACAAGTGGTACTTCGACGAGCTGATCGACGTCCTCGTCGTCCGCCCCGCCCTCGCCGTCGGCCGCTTCGCCAACCGGGTCTTCGAGCGCGTCGTCGTCGATGGCCTCGTCACCGGCACCGAGGAGACCGTGCGCGGCGCCGGCGGCGTAGTCCGCGCCGTCCAGAACGGCTTCGTGCGCAGCTACGCGCTGCTCTTGATCGCCGGCTTCGCCGGCCTCGCCCTCTACTTCCTGCTGAGCAGCTCATGACCAACTCGGTGCTCTGGACCCCACTCCTGTTCGGCGTCGTCGGCCTCTTCCTGCCCAAGCGGGCGACCGGGTGGTGGGCGACGCTGGGCACGCTCGTCACCCTGGCGCTCGCGATCTCGGTGCTGGCCGGCTTCGACTCCGGCTCCTCGGCCTTGCAGGACACCGTCGACGTCGAGTGGATCCCCGGCCTCGGCGTCGACTACAGCCTCGGCGTCGACGGGCTCAACGTCTTCCTGGTCCTGCTGACGGCGGTGCTGTGGGTCGGCGGCACGGCCTTCGCGGCGCTGCGCGAGCGGGAGCGCCCGCAGCTCTTCTTCTTCCTGATGCTGCTCGCCGAGACGGCGACTCTGGGGTCGTTCCTGGCCCAGGACCTGCTGCTCTTCGTCCTCTTCTTCGACCTGATGCTGGTCCCGTTCTACCTCCTCTTCGGCGCCTGGGGCAGCGACCGCGAGGGTGGCCCGACCGCCTCGGCGGCGACGCTGAAGATGATCGTCTACACGCTGATCGGGTCGCTGTTGATGCTGGTCGCGGCGGTCGCCACCGCGATCATCTCGGCCGACGGTGGCGACATCACCTTCTCGATCGCGGCGCTCCAGCAGCAGGGCATCGGGGTCGAGAGCCAGCGCTGGATCTTCTGGTTCTTCGCCGCCGCCTTCCTGGTAAAGATGCCCGCCTTCCTCCTGCACGGCTGGATGCCGGACGCCTACCGGGCGGCGCCGCTGCCGGTGCTGGCGGTGTTCTCGGGGGTGCTGGCGAAGGTCGGCGCCTACGGCTTCCTCCGGGTGGTGCTGCCGATCTTCCCCGACGCCACGGTGGAATTCCAGGAGGTGATCCTGGTGATCGCCCTCGCCTCGATCCTCTACGGCTCGGTGATGGCGTTCACCCAGACCAACGTGCGGCTGATCGCCGGCTACTCCTCGATCGCCCAGCTCGGCTTCATCACCGCCGGGATCTTCGCCCTGCGCGCCGACGGCGCCGACGGGGCGATCCTGCAGATGGTCAACCACGGCCTCGTGGTGGCGCCGATCTTCCTGATCGTGGCCCTGCTGGTGGAGCGCACCGGAACCGAGGACATCCGTGAGATGGGTGGGATGGCACTGCGCGCGCCGGTCCTCGCGGCGCTCTTCTTGATCGTCGCCCTGGCGACCCTGGCGATGCCCGGCTCGGCCAACTTCGTCGGCGAGTTCTACATCCTCAACGGCCTCTTCCAGGAGAAGATCGTCTTCGCCTTCATCGCCATCACCGGGGTAGCGATGTCGGCCTACTACGCGCTCCGCCTCTACCAGCAGGCGATGCACAACCGCAAGCCGGACGGCCTGCTCTCGCGAGAGATCGGCCTCCGGGACGGCCTCGTCCTGGCGCCGCTGGTCCTCTGCATCCTCGGTCTCGCCCTCTACCCGCAGCTGATCCTCCACCGCACCGACCCGACCGTCCAGCAGACGGTGGCGCGGGTGACCGGCGGGCCGGCGCCCGAGGCGCGCCTGGCGGCTGAGCCCGAACCAACCGTGATCGCGACTGGCGTGGAACCATGAGTTTCGAGGCTCCACACATCGACTACGCCGGGATCGCGCCGGTGATCGCGCTCACGGTCGGGCTCTGTGTCGTTCTGCTGAGCGGGGTCTTCAAGCCGCTGCGGAGGAGCGCGCCGGCGCTGACGATGCTGACCCTGGGGGCGACCGCTGGCCTCTTGATCTGGCACTGGGGGGAGTCCCTGGAGCTGGTCGCCGGGGCGCTCCGCCTCGACGACCTGGCGATCTCGATCTCGTTGATCGCGATCCTCACCGCCGCCTGCTGCGTCCTCCTCTCGGTCCGCGAGCCGGCCACCGAGGAAGCAGGGTCGGGCGAGTACCACGCGCTGCTGCTCGGCTCCGTTTTGGGGATGACCCTGCTGGCCCAGGCCGACAACCTGGTCACCTTCTTCGTCGCGATCGAGATCCTCTCGATCCCCCTCTACATCCTCTGCGCCGCCAACCTGCGCCGCGAGGGCTCGCTCGAGTCGGGGCTGAAGTACCTGATCGTCGGCTCGCTCGGCTCGGCGACGCTGCTCTACGGGATGGCCTTTCTCTATGGCGGCACCGGCTCGACCGACTTCGCCGGGATCGCGGCGGGGATCGGCCACCAGGGCCTCGTCGGCGACCCGCTGATCTTGATCGGGATCGCGATGGCGGCCGTCGGCCTCGCCTTCAAGACCTCGATCGCCCCCTTCCACCAGTGGACCCCGGACGTCTACCAGGGGGCGCCGACGCCGATCACCGGGTTCATGGCGGTGGCGACCAAGGCCGCCGCCTTCGCCGTCTTCCTGCGCTTCTTCGACACCGCTCTTGGGGCGCAGGTCGACGACTGGCAACCGGCCCTCGCCGCGCTGGCGGCGATCTCGATCGTCGTCGGCAACGTCGGCGCCCTCGGCCAGAACTCGCTGAAGCGGTTGCTCGGCTACTCGGGGGTCGCCCAGGCCGGCTACATGCTCGGCGGGGTCGTCGTCGCCTCGGAGTCCGGGGTCAGCTCGCTGGTCTTCTACCTCGCCGCCTACGCGTTGATGAACCTCGCCGCTTTCGCTGTGATCGTCGCGCGCGAGCGGGAAACGCCCTTCGGCGACGACATCCGCGCGGTGCGCGGGCTCGGCGCCGAGCGGCCGTTGCTCGCCTGGCCGCTGACGATCTCGATGCTGGCGCTGGCGGGGTTTCCCGCCACCGCGGGCTTCGTCGGCAAGCTCTACCTGATCGAGGCCCTGGTCGAAGGCGACTACACCTGGCTCGCGGTCTTCATCGCCGTCGGCACGATGATCTCCCTCGCCTACTACCTGCGGGTGGTCGCGGCGATGTGGATGCGGCCGGAAGAGGAACCCACCGGAGCGGCTCCCGCGATCGCCGGCGCCGCTCCGGAGGCCGACCCGATCGACCCGGCCGCGGGCCGGCGTCCCTACCTGGTCGGCCCCGCCTTGGTGGCGGGTGCGGCGACGATCTTTTTCGGCGTGATCCCGCAGCCCCTGGTCGACTTCGCCGCCCGGGCCGGCGCGTCGCTCTTCGGGTAGGCGACCGCCAGGCGCTCGCCATAGCCGTCCTGCTCACCACCGGCGCGATCCTCCTCGCCGTCGCGGTCGGCGTCTGGTCGGAGCGCCGCTGGCCGCTCGGCGCCGCCAACGCGGCCCGCAAAGCCATGCTGCTCCTGCTCTACGTCCTGCTGCCGCCGGTGATCTTCTTCAACCTCGCCGCCGCGGACATCGACCTCACCCACAGCGTCGGCCTCGGCCTGGCGCTCGGGGCCGCCACCATCTCGGCGCTGTTCGCCTGGTGGGTGGCGAGGCGGGTGCTGAGGCTTGCGAAGCACCGGGCCGGGGCGGTGGTCGTGGGCGTACTCAGCGTCAACACCGGCTACCTCGGCTACCCGCTGACCGTGGCGCTGCTCGGCCGCGATGAGCTTCCCAACGCGGTCCTCTACGACGTCCTCGTCACCGGCCCCTGTCTGCTGCTTGGAGCCTTCGCGATCGGCGCGGCGTTCGGAACCAAGTCGGGGGAGACGCCGCGCGAGCGGGTGCTGGCCTTCTTCACTCGCAACCCGCCCCTCTACGCGGCGATCGCGGGGCTGCTGGCGCCCTCGGCGCTCGCCCCGGACCTGCTGGTCGACATCTCGCAGGCGCTGATCGTGGCGATCCTGCCGATCGGGTTCTTCGCCGTGGGAGCGACCCTCGCCGAGGGCGCCGAGCACGGCGAGCTGCCGTTGCCGCCGCCGCTGACCCGGCCGGTCCTGCTGACCCTGTTCTCGCGCCTGGTGATGGTCCCGGCGCTGCTGATGCTGCTGGCGGCGCCGCTGATCGACCTCCCCTCCGCCTACCGGCTGATGTCGGCAATGCCCACCGGCATCAACGCGATGATCGTCTCCCACGCCTACGGGCTCGACAACCAGATCGTCGCCGAGGCGGTCGCCTGGTCGACCGCGATCGTGATCCTCGTTGCCCTAGGCTCGTTGTTGTTCTGATGCTCCACCACGTCAGCATCGAGGTCGTGCCCACCGAGATCGAGCGCGCCGTCGAGTTCTTCACGGCGCTGGGATTCGAGCGAGTCGAGCCGCCCCCAACCCTGTCGGAGTTCACCTGGCTCGAGCGCGAGGGCACCCAAGTTCACCTGATGCCCGAGGAGAGCCCGACGGTCCCGCCTCGCGGCCACCTCGCCGTTGTCGCCCTCGACTTCGAGGCGACGATCGCCCGCCTGCGCGAGCGCGGCTTCGAGGTCGAACCCCGCCGCGAACACTGGGGCGCCCTGCGAGCCCACGCGATCGCCCCCGGCGGCCACCGCGTCGAGCTGATGGCCGCGCCGCCAGCGAAGGTCTAATGGCGAGCACTACCCTCGGCGGCGCCCCCGGCTGTCCGGAAGTGAGATCGCCCTGAGATCGAGCTCGCGCGCGACACGAAGCAAAGTCCGATCCGAGCTGGCGAGGCGGTCCTGCGGTCCCACGCAAGCGAGCAGGACACAGTCTGCGAGCGACAGATCGGCGCTGTTCCGTGCGTAGTGAACAGCCCTGTCCTCGCCGGCCAGCCAGCCAATTTTGTTTTCCACTGGCACGACTCCCAGAGAAGCCTCGACTAACGGGTTGAATTGGGTGGTCACCTCCTCTGGAAGCACACCCTTTCGCCGAATAAGTCGATCGACCACCTCGCAAAGGCAGGTTGCCGGCGTCGCGCACGGTCCGCCGCGCAGGAGCCCAGCGACCTCCGCCTTCCCAGGCTCGTCCCCGAGGAACGCGAGCAGGGCGGTTGCATCGAGGAGCGTTATTCCGGGTCGGGACCGAACTTTCGTTCTTCCGCCCGCCGTTCCTCTTCCCGGTCCATTCGCTTCATCTCCTCGAGAGAGGGGCCTGGGTAGTCCTTGAAAACCCCGGCGGCGGCCTCGATCGCTGCTTCGCGGGCGGCCTGCGAAGTCGAACCGCCACCGCCGTGCTCGATGGGGACGAAGCGAGCGCGCCGGCGCCGCCACACGGCGGCCGGCGCCAGCAGCTGACCCAGCGTCGAGATCCTGAGCGTTTTCACGATCGCAAGCATAGCCCACAGCAACTTAATGTCTGAGAGACGAAAAGCCTCCCCCCTTGTCCCGATTGGGCGCGTCGGCACCTCCCACTACGATGCCCCGGTGGACTATCCGGTCGAACAGTTCAGTCCCGAGGAGCGGGAGCTCCTCACCCCTCACTTCACCAACCTGGACCGGCCGGTGTTCGCTCTCGTCAACCTGCCGGAGACCGTCAAGGGCGCCCTTTTTGCCCGCTATTCGCGGTATTCCGGGACGGTTAGGCGGCTCTTCCTGGAGGAGTTCGCGGCCGACGCGCCGACCGGCGGTCGGCCCTTCGACGAGGAGGAGGGAGCACGGGCGGCGCAGCTGTATGAGCGGGTCTTCGTCGGCTACGGCGACGACTCGATCGCCCAGGTCGGTGGCGCCCACATCGCCTGCGAGTGGGTCTCCAACATCCTCACCAAGCTGCTGCAGCGCGGCCGGCTCGCCGCCTACCTGGAGCAGTCGACCCGGTACATCCCCTACGACCAGCCGCTGCCCGGTGGCGGCTACCGCTTCTACCGCGGCGAGGAGCTCGGCCCCGAGTTCACCGCCGCGATGGACGAGCTGTTCGGGATCTACTCGCGCTCGCTGACCGAGGTCGAGGCCTGGGCGGCCGAGCGCTGGCCGCGCGGCGAGGAGGAGCCCGAGGGCGCCTGGCAGCGCTCGATCCGCGCCAAGGCACTCGACCTGTTGCGCGGCCTGCTGCCGGCAGCGACGCTCAGCCACGTCGGCATCTACGCCTCCGGCCAGGCCTACGAGCAGCTGATCATGCGGCTGATGGCCTCGCCGCTGCCGGAGGCGCGCGAGTACGGAGGGATGATCCTCACCGAGCTGCAGCGGGTGATGCCGAGCTTCGTCTCCCGGGTCGACCGCCCCGATCGGGGTGGCGAGTGGATCTCCTACTTCGAGCGGCGCCGGGAGCGGACCGAGAGCTGGGTGGCACGCCTCGGGCTGGACCGGCGCGGCGACGGCGAGGACTCCCCCTCGGTCGAGCTGATCCACGTCGACGGCACCGAAGAGGACCTGCTCGCCTCCTGCCTGTTCGAGGCGGCGAGCGCTCCGGAGACCGAGATCCTGTCGCGGATCGACGTCCTCGACCGCGACGAGCGGGCGGAGCTACTGGCCGCCGTGGTCGGCGACCGCGCCAACCGCCGCCACCGCCCCGGCCGCGGCTTCGAGGCGTTGCGCTACCGGTTCGAGATCGTCTCCGACTACGGCGCCTTCCGCGACCTGCAGCGCCACCGGATGCTGACCTGCCAGTGGCAGCGCCTCGGCCCGGACCTTGGCGCCGGCGTGCCCGACGAGGTGCGCGAAGCCGGGGTCGGCGGCGAGTTCGAACGCGCCCTGGAGGTCTCGCGGAACGAGTACGAACGCCTGGTGGCGGCCGGGCTCCCCGAGCAGGCCCCCTACGCGCTCAGCCTCGCCTACCGGATCCGGTACACGCTCGACCTCAACGCGCGCGAGGCGATGCACCTGATCGAGCTGCGTTCCGGCCGCGAGGGGCACCCCACCTACCGCGCCGTCGCCCAAGCAATGCACGACCGCATCGCCGCAGTCCACCCCGGAGTTGCAGCAGCGATGACGCATGTCGACACCTCGGCGGAACCACGTCTGGAGCGGATCCTCAGTGAGATCCGAACTCACCGGAAGCGCGCCCACGCGGGCTAATCGCGCTGCTTGCGCTTGCGGCGCTCGCTGCCGTCGCTCTGGGTGTCGCCGATTTCGAGCTCCGGATCTCCACCCGGCCCCTCCGGCTCCAGTTCGGCGGCCGCTTTCTCTCCCGGGGTCGGCCACGGCACGGCTTCGCCGGCGTCCCAGGCCGGGGGACGCCCACCTGGGAGCCAGCCCATGAACAACAGCCCGAGGTAGAGGAACCAGATCATCGCCAGCGGGATGATGCCGATCAGGATCGCCACGCCGAGGGCCATCCCGAGCGAGCCCCAGAACCGCCCGAGCAGGCCCGTCCGCATCGCCCAAAGGCTGGTGTAGAAGAGAGCGATGATGAGACCGAACGCGCCGGCGAAGCCGAAGCCGGCGACGGTGCCGCTCAGCGACGCTTCGGTGACCGCGTTGGAGGCCTTGTCGTCGGCGATCTTCTCGGTTCGGCAAGCCGCGAGCGGGGTTTCTCCCGCTTTCGGTTCGAAATCCTCGGCGAAGGATTTCGCGCCGTCGTCTTTGCGCTGTTCGGCGCATTCCTCATTCGCGTCCTTGACCGAAAGGGTCGCCTTGGCTTCCCCGTTGACGAACGCCTTCGCGCCTTCGTTCTTGGCGATCCCGCCGAGCACGACCGACGCACCGAGGAACAGCGGCGCGATCACGACCAGACCGACCAGCTGGTTGCGGACCCGGCTGCTCCGCGCCCGGTCAGCGCGGAAGAGGTAGAAGAGCGGCACCGCCAGCAAAGCGAAGCCAAGCCCCTGGAAGATCCCCGAAAGCAGCTGGGAAGATTCGTGTTCGTAGGTGGACCGCAGGACTTCGGCGCTCCCCTCGCCCTCGATCGGGCCCAGGGCAACCGCCGAGGCGACCAGGGCCGCGATCGCGAGAAAGGTCAGCAGCGCCGCCGGCAGCGCCCAGCGTTTCTCCCAGGCGAGGACGTCCTCCTTGCTTCGATCCACTCTTATCCCTTCGTGCCAGCGGTGACGATGCCGGCGGTCATGATCTCTCTCGGCCGCACGGGCCGTACGCTATCGACCGTGAGCAACCCACAGCACACGCCCGTGGTCCCGCTGGAGGCCGGGGCGGGTCCCGACAACCCACCCTGTCCCGCCTGCGGCGAGCCGCTCTTCGGATGGCTGACCACCCGGCCCGGCCTCGACGGACCGGTCAAGCGCTGCGAGAGCTGCGGTCTCGGCGTTGCCGGCGAGTCCGCCGGACCGGAGGAGGCGCTGGCGGAGCTCGACCGCGCACTCCGCGGGGAGCGCATCTTGATCGCTAACCGGGCTGGTTTCGCGGCCTCGCTCGGGAGCGCCGGCTGGGCCGCCCTCGGACCCGGCGCCCGCTATTTCTTCACGGTCGAGGCGGTTCGCAGGCTTGTCGCCCGGCGCGACCAGGTGGTTCGCACGGCGCGATGGTCGGCCTACCCCAGCCTCCTTTTGACCTGGCAGACGCTGCTCAACAGCGTCACGTTCGGCCACGACGTCGTCTTCGGGGCGTTTGGTTGGGGCGAGGCGGTGCGGGCACCAAAGCCCTGGCAGCGGCGGATCGACGCCCTGGCAAGCGTCGTGCTGGCGATCCCGGCGCTGCTCGTCGCGATCCCGATCGAGCTGGCCGGTGGGGTGTTCGGGCGCGGCGGGGTGATCTCGGTGCGGACGGAGCTGTTGTAGGGCGCTAGCTGAGGCCTTCGCGGGCCTCGCGCACCAGCGTCACGGCCTCCGGGAAGAGGACGCGGATCGCGTCGCGAACCTGCATCGCCTGCTCGTCGGCGTTGCCGGTCAGCTCCAGCCGCCCGATCGAGGCGACGGTCATCTCGACCGCGAGCTTGATCGCGTTGTCGGCCCAGGCGACGCGCTGGGAGGACTGCATCTGCTCCGAGAGCTCCTCCATGCGGGCGCGGAACTCGTCGGGGTCGCCGAACAGGTTGAAGGGGCTTCCCTCCATGCCCGAATGTAAGCAGAGAGGTCACTTCGGCGGCACGAAGTCCTTGCTTTGTGCGCGCCACGCGTGCGTCCCCGCTCCTTAGCGTCGGGGCATGCGATCGACGAGCGAACGGGAGCGGGGCTCAGCCAGCGTCGAGCAGGTCGGTCTTGCGGCCCTGCTTGCCGTGTTGCTGGTGGGGGCGGTAGCCGCCGTCGCCGCCGGCGGGAAGATCGACGCCGGTCGGGAACTGGCGGGGGCGATCGGCCGCCGCCTGGCCTGTGCGCCGCGCCTGCCGGACGCCTGTCACCATCACCCGCTGGTCACCGCCTACGGCTGGCCCCTGGCGCGCCTGGTCCGGGCCTTGGCGCCGACGCCAACCGCCCACCTCGGCCCGGCGGGATTGCCCCTCGTGCCGGTCGACTTCCGCCGTTGCCGGCGCGAGAGCTGTACCGTCGCGGCCGGGCCGCACCTGACCGCCTCAGGCCGGCGCACGACCGCCTTCACCGAGGTCTTCGACCGCCGCCGCGGCCTCGGCTGGGTCGAGGTCGTCTACTGGCTCTACCGGCCGAGCCTCGGCTGGGAGCGCACCGCTCGCCGCGCCAGCCAGGCAGACGTCGAAGCCGCCGGCGATGTCCGCGTCCTGCTCCGCGACGACCCCAACCTGGTCCCGCTCGAGACCCTCCCCGGCCGCAACCACTACGAGTTCCCGACCGACGAACGCCCGCCCTGGCAATGGCACGTCCAGGCCCACCACCCGGGATGGTCAAGTTGAGGAGCGTGCTTGACAGAGCGCCTGTCGATCACCAGGATGCAGGTAGCTACCTGAGGAGCTACCCATTGCATGAGATCGGCATCAAGGAGCTGAAGAACTCCGCCTCGCGGGTCATCGCGGAAGTGGAGGCGGGCGAGCGGGTCGTGGTGACGAAACGCGGCCGGCCGGCCGCCGTGATCATGTCGATGGAGGATGTGGAGGACTTCGTTCTCGCTCACGCGGAGGAGTACGTGGAGATGCGCCTGAAAGCGCGGGCCGCGTACTCAGCGGGCGAAACGGTTGGCCTCGACGACGTCTGACGCCAAGCGTCCGCGTCCGATAGTCGCCGGCGATGGCCGAGAGGGAGAGATATGAGATCCGGGTGACCCCGGAGGCCGCCAGGCAGATCCGCAAGCTGGACAGCGCCGAGCGGGAGCGGCTCCTAGAAGCCCTCCGCCAGCTGGCAAGGGAGAGCTCCGCCACGCCGGGATCGCGCGGCGGCAAGTCCCTAAAGCGGATTCGCGGTCGCCGTGACAGGTTCTTCCGCCTTCGGGTCGGGGATATGCGGGTCGTTTTCGAGATCCTCAAGGAGGAGCGCGTGCTGCTCGTAGCCGGTGTGGTCAACCGGGGCGACCTCGAGCGGTGGCTGCGAAGCCGCTAGCTCGGTCAAGTTGACGCCGCCGCCTTCTCCTTGCCGGCTTCTTCTTCGGCCTGGCGGATCAACCCGCGCCAGTCGGTGGTTTTGAAGACGAGCAGGATCGCGGCGAAGCCGAGGACGACCGACCAAGCCGCCATCGCGATCTGGGTCCCGACGGAGAAGGAGAGGACGGCGGTCCGCGAGGGCCCGGAAAGGGTCGCCACCAGCAGCGCCTGCTGGGCGCCGGCGCCGCCCGGGGTGAGTGGGACCACGTTGGCGATCGCCTGCACGCTCATCACCAGCATCACGTTGCCGACCGAGCCGCCGATGCCGAACGCCTCGAGGAAGAACCAGAAGGCGGTGAAGCGGAAGAGCCACCCGATCCCCTGCCAGGCGGCGACCTCGCGCAGGTAGCGGCGCGGCTGGCCGAGGATCGCCACCCCCTGACGGACGCTGGCCCAGAACCGGCGCACCCGGTGGGCCAGGAGGTAGATCCCCACGATGATCGCCACCGCCAGGACGGCGACGACGATCGCCAGGGTCCTCGGGTGCTCAGCCCAGAAGGAGATCTCGAAGGCAGGCAGGTCTGGGATGCGCGGCAGTGGCGGCAGCAACCCCTGGGTGATCGCGTAGATCAGGACCAATATGCCGACCGTGGTGTCGAAGACGGTCTGGACCAGGAAGGAGGAGGTGACGGCTGGGTAGGAGGAGTCCGGGATCTGGCGCTTGACCAGGAAGACCTTGGTCACGTCGCCTGCGTGGGCCGGCAGGACGGCGTTGATCCCGGCCCCGGCCAGGTAGGCGGCGGAGAGCGGTAGGAAGGGGATCGGCTTGCCCGGGTAGGCGGCACGCAGGACGTTGCGCCAGGCCCAGGCACGGCACAGCTGCATCGCCGCCAGGCAGAGCAGGGCGATCGCGAACGCCGTCCACTCGATCTGCGAGAGATTGCGGAAGAACTCCGCCGCGCTGTTGAAGAAGAAGTTGAAACTGGATGCGAGATCGGCGTAAGGCATCGCAGCTACACTAGCCCGCTCGTGTCAGAGACCGAGACCCAAACGCCGCCCCCAAAAGCCGCCCCAGATCCCGCCGACGAGGCGATGTGCGCGCGTGCCCGGGAGCGCTACACAGCCGACCGCAACAGCCGCATCCGCCGGCGCCGTAAACGGCACGCGGAGCTGCCGAACCTGATCATCATCGGCGGCCTCAAGTGCGGGACCACCAGCATCCACCACTACCTGGGGCTGCACCCCGAAATCCAGATGTCGAAGCCGAAGGAGCTGAACTTCTTCGTCGGCGAGATGAACTGGGACCTCGGCCTCGACTGGTACGCGAGCCGCTTCGACGACCGCTTCAAGGTCCGCGGCGAGTCCTCACCCCACTACACCAACCTGCCGCGCTTCGACGGCGCCGCCCAGCGGATCCGCGAACACTGCCCGGACGCGCGCCTGCTCTACATGGTCCGCGACCCGATCAAGCGGATCCTCTCGCACTGGGTCCACGCCACCGGCGCCGGATACGAGACCCGGGAGCTGGTCCCGACCCTCTCCGAACCCGACACCTCCTACATGAACCGGTCCAAGTACTGGATGCAGCTGCAGCCCTACCTCGAGCGCTTCGACCGCTCCCAGATCGAGGTGATCACCCAGGAGGAGCTGCAGACCGAACGGGAGGAGACGATGCGCAAGGCGTTCGCCTTCGCCGGCGTGGACGAGACCTTCACCTCCGAGCAGTTCGACCGCGAGTGGGAGAAGTCGAGCGCCAAGCAGGGCGACAAATACCAGTTCATGGAGAAGCTGATCAAGCTGCCGGGCTTCCGCTCCTTCGACCGCAACTTCGACCGCCTGCCGGAGTCGATGCGGTGGCTGGTCGAGAAGGTCGTCCACGACCCCGAGAAGCCGCCGGCGCCGAAGCCGAAGCTCCCCGACGACCTCTTCGAGACCGTCCGCGGCCGCTTCGGTGAGGACGTCGCCGAGCTGCAGCGGTTCGCCGGCCGCGAGTTCGCCGGCTGGCACGACTACTCCTAGGGGCCGGACTCCCCTCCCAGTAGGCTCGGCCGATGCGGCGCCTGCTGCCAGATCCCGGCGAGACGACCGTCGAGGAGCAGCTCGACACCTACCGGCCCTGGGAGGAACCGCGCGAGGACCGACCGCTGGTCGCGGTCAACTTCGTCGCCACCGTGGATGGGCGGGCGACGATCGCCGGCGTTTCCGGCCCGATCGGCTCCGACACCGACACGGCGATGCTGGCGGGGCTGCGAACCCGGTTCGACGCGGTGATGATCGGGGCGGGGACGATGCGGGCGGAGCGCTACGGGCCCCCGGTCTCCAACCCTGAGAAGCGAGAGCGCCGCGAGCAGATCGGCCTCTCCCCCAACCCGTTGATGGTGATCGTCACCGGCCGCCTCGACCTCCCCTGGGACGCTCCGCTGTTCACCGAGGGCAGCGGCCGGGTGCTGATCTTCACCGGATCGGAGGCGGAGCCGCCGGCGACGGCGACGCCGCTGGAGGTCGTCCGCCACGAGGGTTTCGTCGAGCTCGCCGGAGCGATGCGCCACCTGCGCCACGAGTGCGGGGTCCGGGCGCTGCTCTGCGAGGGCGGCCCGGGGCTGCACGGCGAGCTCGAGGGCGCCGGCTTCGTCGACGACCTCTTCCTGACGATCGCCCCGAAGCTCTCCGGCGGTGACGCACCGAGGATCGTCGAGGGCGACCTTCCCGCCGTTGCCCGGCTCGAGCTGAACTGGCTGCTCGAGAAGGATGGTGAGTTGTTCGTCCGCTACCGGCGTCCCTGAGCTAGCGTTCCTCCGGCAAGCACGACGACGAGAGGACGCCGATGGACTTCACCCCCAGCCCCGAGGTCGCAACCCTGCGCGAGCGCGTCCTCGACTTCATCGATGCAGAGGTCTACCCGCAGGAGCGGGAGATCATGGAAGCGCTCGACGAGGAGGTCGGGCCCGGGGTCCCCTACCCGTCGAACCTGGTCGCGATCCGCGAGAAGGCGAAGTCCGAGGGCCTCTGGAACCTGTTCATGCCCGACGAGCGCTTCGGGCCGGGGCTGACCAACTGGGAGTACGGGCTGCTCTGCGAGGAGATGGGCCGCAGCCCGGCGGCGGCGCCGATGGCGTTCAACTGCTCCGCGCCGGACACCGGCAACATGGAGATCCTCGCCGAGCACGGCACGGCGGAGCAGCGCGAGCGCTGGTTGGAGCCACTGCTCGAGGGACGAATCCGGTCGTGCTTCTCGATGACCGAGCCCGATGTATCTGGCTCAGATCCAACGCTGCTGCAAGCGCGGGCGGAGCTCGACGGGGACGAGTGGGTGATCGACGGCCACAAGTGGTTCACCTCCGGCGCCGTCGGCGCCGAGCTGGCGATCGCGATGGTCGTCACCGACCCCGACGCCCACCCCTACGGGCGCGCCTCGATGATCTGCGTGCCGACCGACACCCCGGGCTTCAACCTGGTGCGGCCGATCAGCGTGATGGGCCACGCCGCCGGGCCCGGCCACTGCGAGATCCGGTACGAAGGCTGCCGGGTGCCGAAGGGGAACCTGCTCGGCGAGCGGGGCGGCGGCTTCGCGGTAGCCCAGGACCGGCTCGGGCCCGGCCGCATCCACCACTGCATGCGGGCGATCGGGACCGCCGAGCGAGCGCTGGAGATGATGTGCCGGCGGGCCAACGGCCGGGTGGCGTTCGGCGGGCCACTGGCCGACAAGCAGTTCGTCCAGGAGGCGATCGCGCAGTCGCGGATGGAGATCGACCAGGCCCGCCTGCTCACCCTGTATGCGGCCTGGAAGATGGACACCGAGGGCAAGCGCGCCGCCCGCCAGGCGATCTCTTCGATCAAGATCGTCGCCGCCAACATCGTCATGAACGTGCTCGACCGGGCGATCCAGATCCACGGGTCGCTGGGGATGACCGACGACACCCCGCTGGCGGCGCTGTGGCGCTTCAGCCGCATGCTGCGGCTGGCAGACGGCCCCGACGAGGTCCACAAGATGGTCCTCGCCCGCCGCGAGCTGAACCGGTGGGCGAAGCGCGACGAGGCCGCGGCCGCCGGGGAGCTGGAGCCGCGGCACGCGCCGCGAATGGTCTAAGGACTCCGGGGCGGCGACCTGCGCCGCCCCGCGCCCTGGAACTACCGGGTCCCAATCACCTCGATCTGGACACCGCGCATGGAGGTCCCGCCGGGGTCGGCGAAGCCGCCGCAACTCGCGCCCTCCAGCGTCACCGAGAAAGTGTGCGACGTGGGAGAGAGCGGAGCGGCGGTCGCGATTCGGCTGCGCGCCACTGGCACGAAATGACCGGTGAGGACCTCGTCGGCGAACCCATCGTCAAGGATGTTGCCAAGGCCCACGAGGGCGCCGGGTTCGAAGGGGCGCGGACCGGGGTCGATGCGCAGGGCGACATCGGCGTCTCGGCGGCTTCCGCAGGTCGCCGGAAAGTGCACCTGGAATGAGCCGATGTACTGGTGGGTCTCGCCGGCGGGCTGGGTGAAGGTGGGGTTCTCGATCGGATAAGGGACATCGACGCCATTGGAAGCAGGGAACGGAACGTCTTCCGTGCTCCGAATCCGCTCCACAACCCTCGAGAAGGGGAGACCGGGATCGAGCTTCGCCGCGGTCACCGACCCGTCGGCGATCTTGCCCTCGGTCACGGCTTCGTCGGCGAGCCGGCTCGAGATCACCGCACCGGATTTGATCTTGACCCCGGTGACGGCCTGGGGCTGGATATGGACCGTCGCGACCGAGTTCGGTTCCAGTTCCGTCGCCGCGATCGCGGCGCCGCCGCCGAGGACGAGGAACAGAGCGAGGGTCGAGATGACGTTCGCGTAGGTGAGGCGACCGCGGATGCGTTTCAAGGAGGCTCTCCTTCTCGAGGGGCTGTTCTCCGCTGATACGCAGGCCTCGGCGCCCGAGTTCACCCTGCAAACGAAAGGGCCGGGCGCGAAGCGCCCGGCCCTTTAACGCGAACCGAATCCGTCAGAGTCGCCCGGCTCAGCTGGCCAAGGCGTACCCGTTGAGGATGCAACTCCTCCCGCCGATGTCGTCCTCCTCGTGGAAGAAGACCTGGACCTCGTTGAAGGTGCCGCTGGTGTAGAAGACCCGGCCCATGATGTCGGTGTGGTCGGCGCCGCTGGCGGTAAAGACGACGCCGGGGTTGAAATCGTCCTCGAACTGGCCATAGGAGAAGGTCGCCGGGTTTTCCGTCGCATTCGTGTTCTCGGCTGAGATCTCACTGTCGCTGACCGTCGTCGTCGCGACCAGCGTCACCGCACCCCCGGCGCAGGTTGCAGTCAGCTGCAGCCCGTTCACGTTGAGGATCTGGATCGGACCGGCGGGCGAATTATGGTTGTAGCTGAACCGGACAAGGCTGACGCCGTTCACGGTGTTGGCATTGCCGGCGCTGGTGGCGCTCGGCACCGTTCCGAGGGTTGCCTCGTTGACCTTGGCGCCGGTCACGGCCCCGTTCTTGATCTTCGCGGTCGTCACCGCGTTGCTCTTGATCTTCGCGGTCGTCACCGCCTTGTTCTTGACCTTCTTGGTGGTCACCGCGTTGTTCTTCAGCTGCTTGGTGCCGACCGTGTTGTTGCCCAGCGCGGCCCAGGCGGTAGCGCCGCCGAGGACCAGAAAGACGGCCAGCGTAGCCATCACGTTCGCGTAGGTGAGCTTCGCGCGTAGAAACGTCACAGATTCTCCCTTGTCGAGGTTCGTCGAAGTGGACCGACCCTGCACCCTGCCCGTACCGCGGAAGGCCCAGAGAGAAATCTATGCGACTACGGATAGAACACGAGAAAGTTCAGAGGATTAAACGAATATATGAGCTCTAAACTGCGCAAATTCCAGAGTTGATTCGGCGCCCTGAGTGAGAATCCTCGGACTCCGCATCGATCCCGGCCCTTGGCCAAGCAGGGGAGGAACCTCTCTGTGTTCCAGTTCGGTACGGTCCTGCCTTCAATGACCGCGCGAAAGCTTCAACCGCTCTTGGCGATAGTGCTCGCCGCAGCTCTGGCCGCACTTGCCCTGACCGCCTGCGGCAGCGATGACGGGGAGTCCAACACGGTCCGGACCGGAGCCGGCGACGGATCGGCAAAGTCCGACACCCAAAACGGGAAGCCCACGGCACAGGGCACGCAGAACGGTCAGAAGAAGCCCGACGGAGCGAAGAACGACGATGGGAGCGATGACAAGGGCAAGGCCGAGTCGACCCCGGACGACAACAAGGCCGGCGATGACGGCAATAACGCCCCCCAGCGAAACGCCTCGCCGCAGAAGAAGAAGAAGCAGCGTGACACCGAAACCGCCGAACCTCCAAGCACCGAATCGGCGCCGGCGGCCGGTGATGCCCCGTGCCCCTCTTCCTTGAGCCAGCAGGCATGCAACGAACTTTTCGAAGGATTCAGCGGGGAAGGCGCGCTCGCGCGCGGGGAATGCCCCAAGGCACTGACGGACGAACAGTGCCGCGAACTCAAAGCCGCGTTGGAAAAAGTGCCGAAGTAGCGCTCAGCCGCGCTGCTCAGCCTCTTCAGCCGTCTCGGCCAGCCGCTCGACAAGGTTCGCGAACGCTTCGAAGCCGGCATCGACCTTGCCGTAGCCGCCGGCCGCGTAACGGGCGTAGACGCCCTCGAGAATGATCGCCAGCTTCCAGTAGCCGAGGGCGACGTAGAAGTCGAGCTGGGCGAGGTCGCGACCGGAGCGCTCTGCGTAGCGCGCCGCCAGCTCCTCCCTGGCCGGGAAGCCGGGAGCGAGGTTTGCCGGCTGGCCGAGCGAGCGGAATTCCTCGCCCGGCTTCGGCCAGTAACACATCAGCAGTCCGACGTCGGCGAGCGGGTCGCCGAGGGTGCAGAGCTCCCAGTCGACCACCGCCGCGACCTCGCCGGTCGGGGTGAGGATCATGTTGTCGAGGCGGTAGTCGCCGTGCACGATCGTCGCCTGGCCCTGGTCGGGGATACGGGCGGCGAGCCGCTCATGGACCCGGTCGATCGCCGGCAGCTCGCGCGTCTTCGACTTCTCCCACTGCCCCTGCCACCGGTGCAGCTGGCGGGCGACGTAGTCCTCCTTGCGCCCGAGGTCGCCCAGGCCGACCGCATCGGGGTCGACGCCGTGGATCGCGACGAGCGTGTCGGCGACCCGCTCGCCGATCGCCCGCCGGTCGGTCTCGTCGGGAAAGATCTCCGCCTCGGCCAGGCCACGCAGGATCGGCCCCTCGACGAACTCCATCACGTAGAAAGGCGCCCCGTTGACGCTCTCGTCCTCGCAGAGCCCGACCACCGGCGCGACCGGCACCTCGGTGGGGCCGAGCGCCGAGACGACCTTGTGCTCACGGCCCATGTCATGGGCCGAGCCGAGACGCTTGCCGAGCGGCGGGCGGCGCAACGCCCAGCGCTTGCCTGCCCGGTCCTCGACCCGGTAGGTCAGGTTCGAGTGACCGCCGGCGATCCGCTCGAACTCCAGCGGCGCAACCGTGCCGGGCGCGTGCGCAGCAAACCACTCTTCGAGGGCCGCGGGCTCGATCCCCTCCGGAGCCGTCGCGGCACCGTCGGCCTGGCCTGTAGCCTCGTCGCCCATAGCTTCGCAAGCTTATTCACGATCCCGACGGCTGAGCCCGTCGCTGGCCAACAGGTTGAGGATCGGCTTCGCGATCGGGTTCGCGGTGCTGACGGCGATGGCGGTGATCGGCGTCGCCCGCTTCACCTCCCAGCGACAGGACTTCGAGGACGCGATCGCCCGCTCCTACCAGGTGGAGATGGCGGCCCGAGTCAACGTCGCGGAAGGGAGGCGTCCGCAGGTCGCGCGGGCTACCGTCGCCGCGCAGGGGCGCCGACGGGCCGAGCTGCGCGACGAGATCTCCTCCGACACCCGCGACACGGCGCTGCTGGTTGCGGCCGGCCTGATCGCCGGGCTGACCGGGGCGCTGCTGCTGTTCAGTGGCCTGATCGCCTCGATGCGGCGCCCCCTGGAGGAGCTGGTCGACGCCTCCGGCCGGCTCGCCGCCGGTGACCGCAGCGCCCGGGTCCAGGTCGGCGGCCTCTCCGAGACGGCCGCGCTGGGGTCCGCCTTCAACGAGATGGCCGACGAGCTGGAGCGCGAAGCCAGCCAGCGTGACCAGCTCGACCGGCTCAAAGACGAGTTCGTGCTCACCGCCTCCCACGAGCTGCGCAGCCCGCTGACCTCGGTGCTCGGTTTCGCCGAGCTGCTGATGCTGGAGCGCGACTCCCTCACCTCCAAGCAGGTGGAGACCGTCGAGGTGATCCTCGACAACTGCCGCCACCTGGTCCGCCTGCTCAACGACCTGCTCGACCTCGCCCGCTCCGACGCCGGGCGGCTGACGATCCGGCCGCAGGCGACAGAGGTCTCGACCCTGGTGAGCGACGCGGTGCGGACGATGCGCGGCCAGACCGAGGGCCGCGGCCAGACCCTGACCGAGCGGGTCGAACCGGGCTTGCCCCAAGTCAACGTCGAGCCGGACCGAGTCCGGCAGGTGCTGCTCAACCTGTTGACCAACGCGCACGAGTACTCACCCGAGGGCGCCTCGATCTCGGTCGAGGCCCGCGCCGTCGAGGGGCAGGTCGAGATCGCGGTGAGCGACAACGGGCCGGGCATCCCGCCGGACCAGCTCGAGCACGTCTTCGAGCGCTTCACCCGCGGCGACGCCGGCCTCACCCAGCGCGTCGGCGGCACCGGCCTCGGCCTGGCGATCTCGAAGTCCCTGATCGAGCTGCACGGCGGCACGATCGCGGCACGCTCCAGGGTCGGTCAGGGCTCGACCTTCAGCTTCCGGCTTCCCGCCTTCGGTGCACCCACTCCCACCCAGGCTCAACCGGACCCGGCCAGAGCGGAGCGGAGCTGATGGCCACAGTCCTCGTCGCCGACGACTCCGAGACGATCCTGTTGCTGATGCGGACCCGTCTCGAGATGGCCGGCCACGAGGTGCTGACCGCGGCGGACGGCCAGGAGGTGACCGAGCTGATGGGGGATGGCGGCCGGGGGCGCCCGGACGTGCTGCTGCTGGACGCGATGATGCCCCGCAAGTCGGGCATCGACGCGCTGCGGGAGCTGCGGGCGGAGGGAATCGAGATCCCGGCCCTGATCGTCAGCGCCCACCAGGACCCGGGCGACGCCGACGCCCCGACCGACCTGGCGATCGCCGGCTACGTCACCAAGCCGATCGACTTCGACGACCTGTTGGACCGGATCGCCGCGCTGACCAGCTAGCTCTTGGCGATCTCGAGCCGGATCTCCTTGCCCTTCAGCTTGGTCCCGTCGAGGAACTCGACCGTGCGCTCGGCATGGTCGGGA
Source organism: uncultured Actinomycetes bacterium (assembly GCA_963832155.1). Taxonomy (GTDB): domain Bacteria; phylum Actinomycetota; class Thermoleophilia; order Solirubrobacterales; family 70-9; genus VAYN01. The sequence goes on along the minus strand of CAWHTB010000002.1, from coordinate 849,785 downwards.
TCGACCTCGACGAAGGAGAAGCGGTGCAGGACACGGACGTCGTGGACCGCCTCGTCGGGGAGCACCGCGCCCTCGCGCAGCGCCCACCGCAGGTCGTCCTCGCCGATGCCGCTGTTCTCGCCGCGGTTGACGAAGAGCTTGACCCGGTCGCTTTTCTCCTCGCCTGGCTCTGGCGAGCTCGCCCCGGCACCGTTCTCGACCGTCTCGCGCGGCCGCCGCTCGCGCCGTCGCGGACGCGGCGCGTGCTCGAGGCGCTCCTCCGGGCTCTCCCACTCGCCGATCGAGGTTTTCACGTCGCGCTCGATCCGGTCGATCTCCTCACGCTGAGCGGGGGTGACGAAGGTGATCGCGCGGCCGGTCCGCCCGACCCGGCCGGTGCGGCCGATCCGGTGGACGTAGACCTCGGAGGAGTTCGGCACGTCGTAGTTGATCACGTGGGTGACGTGCTCGATGTCGAGCCCCCTGGCGGCGATGTCGGTGGCGACCAACAGCCGTACGCGGTGGTCCTTGAAGGAGATCATCACGCCGTCGCGGACGCCCTGGCTGAGGTCGCCGTGCAACGCCTTCACGTCGAGCCCTTTGTCCTTCAGGGTCTTCTCCAGCTTCGAGGCGCCGATCTTGGTCCGGGTGAAGATGATCGCCTGCTCGGGCTCTTCGATCTTCAGCAGCTCGACCAGGCGCGCCGCCTTGTCTTTGGCCGGCACCTCGACGAAGGCCTGGGCGATCGCGTCCACGGTCAGTTTCTTCGGCGTGATCCGGATCGTCGTCGGGTCGTACATGTGGCCCTCGGCGAGCTTCTGGATCGGCGGCGGCATCGTCGCCGAGAAGAGCGCCGTCTGGCGCCCGCTCGGGCACATCCGCAGGATCTTCTCGACGTCCTCGATGAAGCCGAGGTCGAGCATCTCGTCGGCCTCGTCGAGGACGACGTAGCGGGCCGCCGTGAGGACCAGCGAGCGGCGCGACATCAGGTCCATCATCCGGCCGACCGTGGCGACGACGACGTGGGCCCCGGAGCGCAGCTGGGACTGCTGTGACCGGATCGGGGCGCCGCCGAAGACGGCGACGATCTCGATGTCCAGGTGCTCGGCGTAGGCGCGCAGGGCCTGCGTCACCTGGATGCAGAGCTCCCGGGTGGGGGTGAGGACGACCGCCTGGACCTCGTCGTTCTCGGGGTCGAGGTACTGCAACAGCGGCAGCCCGAAGGCGGCGGTCTTGCCGGTGCCGGTCTGGGCCTGGCCGATCACGTCGTGGCCGCCGAGCAGCTCCGGGATCGCCTGCTCCTGGATCGGCGTCGGGTCCTCGAAGCCGAGCTCGTCGATGGCCTGCTGGATCGGAGGCGAGAGGCCGAGGTCTTTGAAAGCGGTCAAAGCGAGGGGTCCAGGAGGAGCTTGCCGGTGCTGCGGCGGGCGATCAGGTCTTCGTGGGCGCGCGCCGCTTCGGAGAGCGGGTAGACGCCGCCGATCGTAACGTCGAGGTCTCCCGAGGCGACGGCGCCGAGCAGCTCGCCGATCATCGGCGCGGCCAGCTCGCGACGCGCCAGCAGGTGGACCAGCCAGAAGCCGATCACGCTCTTGGAGCCACGCAAAAGAGCGGCGGTGGAGACCTCGCGCTGTTCGCGCGAGGCGATCCCGAAGACCACCATCCGGCCCAACGGCGCCAGCACGCCCATCTCGGCATCGAAAGCATCGCCGCCGCTCATGTGCAGCACCGCATCGACGCGGCCGCCACCGTTGGCCTCGCGGATCGCCGCGCCGAGGTCCTCGGCGCGCGAGTCGACGCAGGCATCCGCCCCGAGGCTTTCGACCAGGGTTCGCTTCTCCTCGCTGGAGGCGAGCCCGATCACCTTCGCGCCGGCCCGCTTGGCGAGCTGGACGGCGATCGTCCCGGTCCCCCCGGCGGCCGCCTCGACCACAATCGTCTCCCCCGCCTCGATCCGGGCGCAGCGGCGCACCAGCCCCATCGCGGTCAGGCCCTGCAGCAGCACCCCGGCCGCCTGGTCGTCGTCGACCTCGTCGGGCACGGGGATCAGTAGCGCCTCGGGGACGGCGACCTTCTGCGCGTAGCCGCCGTTGCCCAGCAGGGCCGCGACCCGGCGCCCGTCGCTCGTCCGCCCGCTTATCTCCGCCCCGGGCGTCAGCGGCAGCTCCTGCTCGGCCAGGTAGTCGTTGCGGGTGGCGTGGGTGTCGGCGAAGTTGACGCCGCTGCGCGCCACCTCGACCAGGACCTCCCCCTCGCCGACGCTCGGATCGTCGAGCTCGACGTACTCGAGGACGTCCGGGCCACCGAACTCCTTGATCTGGATCGACTGCATGAGGCGATGAGTCTCGCAGGGCAGCCGCTAGGCTGCCGTCCGCATGTCGCTCACCGTGGTCGGATCGATCGCCTTCGACGCCGTCAAGACCCCGTTCGGGGAGCGCGACCGGATGCTCGGTGGCGCCGCCGTCCACTTCTCCCTCGCGGCGAGCTTCTTCACCGAGGTGAGACCGGTGGGCCCGGTCGGCGACGACTTCGGCGCCGACCAGTTCGAGGTCCTCGAAGGCCGCGGGATCCTCACCGAGGACATCGAGCGCGTCTCCGGTGGGCAGTCGTTCTTCTGGCGCGGCCGCTACGAGTACGACCTCAACGTCGCCCACACCGAGGACACCCAGCTCGGCGTCTTCGCCGAGTTCGAGCCGAAGCTCTCGGAGCGCTCGCGACAGGCAGACACCCTCTTCCTCGCCAACATCCAGCCGGATCTGCAGCGCCAGGTCCGCGCCCAGTGCGAGGCGCGCTTCAGCGGCCTGGACTCGATGAACCTCTGGATCGAAACCGCCCGGGACTCGTTGCGGGCGGCGATCGCCGAGGTCGACTGCCTGGTCGTCAACGACGCCGAGATCCGCCAGCTGACCGGCGAGTCGAACCTCGCCCGCGCCGCCCGCGCGGTGATGGACCTGGGCCCGCGGGCGGTGGTCGCCAAGCAGGGCGAGTACGGGGCGGCGCTGTTCACCGCGAACGGGTTCTTCGCCCTGCCGGGCTTCCCGCTGGAGGACGTGCGGGACCCGACCGGCGCGGGCGACAGCTTCGCCGGCGGCTTCTTCGGCTATCTCGACGGCGTCGACGGCGATCCCGACGAGGCGCACCTGCGGCGGGCAATGGGGTACGGCACCGTCCTCGCCTCCTTCAACGTCGAGGAGTTCGGGACCGAGCGCGTCGCCCGGCTCAGCCGCGAGGAGATCGACGACCGCTTCGAGGCGCTGCGCGGAATGACCCAGTTCGAGGGCCTCGACACCGTCGCTGAATAGCCGCTCGCGTTCCCATCTCGGCAACCGGCCGGCGAAATAGAGGTGCGATACTTCTGCCGAAAAGACGAGCGGCTTAAAAGGAGGGCGATTGGCTACCGAGCAGCAGAGCAATGATGCGACCGCCCCAAGCACCACCGGGCTGGCCGGGTCGGAGTCGCTGACCGTCACCGACAACCGCACCGGCCAGACCTACGAGCTGCCGATCGCCGACGGCACCGTGCGCGGCATGGACCTGCGCCAGATCAAAGTCTCCGAGGACGACTTCGGGCTGATGTCCTATGACCCGGCTTTCACCAACACCGCCTCCTGCCGCTCCTCAGTCACCTACATCGACGGCGCCGCGGGGATCCTCGAACACCGCGGCTACTCGATCGAGCAGCTCTGTGAGCGCTCCACGTTCCTCGAGGTCGCCTACCTGCTGATCTTCGGCGAGCTGCCGACCCAGCCCCAGCTCGACCGCTGGGTCTACGACATCACCCACCACACCTTCGTCCATGAGGACCTGAAGCAGTTCTTCGAGGGCTTCCGCTACGACGCCCACCCGATGGGGATGCTGCTGGCCGGGGTCGGCGCGCTCTCCACCTTCTACCCGGACGCGAAGCAGATCGACGATCACGAAGAGCGCTACATGGCCGCGGTCCGGCTGATCGCCAAGGTGCCGACCCTCGCTGCCTTCTCCTACCGGCACAACATGGGGCTGCCCTACGTCTACCCGGACAACGACCTCAACTTCCCCGAGAACTTCCTCTCGATGATGTTCAAGAAGACCGAGATGCACTACGAGCCCGACCCGCGGCTGGCCAAAGCTCTCGACGTGCTCTTCATCCTCCACGCCGACCACGAACAGAACTGCTCGACCAACGCCGTCCGCGGTGTCGGCTCCTCCGGCGTCGATCCCTACTCGGCGGTGGCGGCCGGCGTCGCCGCGCTCTACGGGCCGCTGCACGGCGGCGCCAACGAGGCGGTGCTGCGGATGCTGCGCCGGATCGAGTCGGCGGACAACATCCCCGACTTCCTCGAACGGGTGAAGCAGCGCGAGGAGAAACTGATGGGCTTCGGCCACCGGGTGTACAAGAACTACGACCCGCGGGCGCGGATCATCCAGCAGCACATGGAGGAGGTCTTCGAAGCCACCGAGTACAACCCGCTGGTGGAGATCGCCCGCGAGCTGGAGAAGCGGGCGCTCGACGACGAGTACTTCACCTCCCGCAAGCTCTACCCGAACGTCGACTTCTACTCCGGGATCATCTACGAGGCGATGGAGATCCCCACCGACATGTTCACGGTGATTTTCGCCATCCCCCGCACCGCCGGCTGGGTCGCGCAGTGGATGGAGCTGCAGGAAGACGACGAGCAGAAGATCTCCCGGCCGCGCCAGATCTACACCGGGGCGCGGGAGCTCGACTACGTCCCGGTGGCCGACAGGCAGGGGCCGGAGAAAATCGTCGGGCCGCCGGCGCGGCGGCCGAAGCGGATTCGCCGCGGCGCCTAGAGGGCATCGCTTACGCTGCTCAGGTGGCCGGCCCGAAGTGGAAGCTCACCGTGCGGCACGGGTCCGAGGTCGAGCACCGGAGCTTCGATGAGCTCGGCGAGGCGGTTGCGGCGATGCGGGAGCGGGCGATGGCGATCCGCAGCGGGGGACCGGCGCGGACGGTCAACTCGTTGAGGACCTTCAAGCCCGAGGACCAGGTGCGGGCCCGACTGCAGCTCTCCGGGCGGGGGCTCCTCCGCAAGCCGGTGGCGGGCGTGGACGTGCGCGGGGACGGGACGTTCGTGCCCTTCAAGGGCGGGGTAGGACGAAGAGAGCTCGATCCGAGCGCCCACGAGACGCCGTTCGACCTCGTGCGCGAGACTTTGGAGGCCGGATGAGCAGCGACGCGAGCACCGAGATCCCCAAGGGAAGCTATGCCGCCGGCGAGCGGGTGAAGCTGCCCGCGCGCGCGGAACCGCCGTTCACCGTCTTCATCAACGGCATCGAGCGGAGCCTCGGCGCCGACTACTCGATCGAAGGCGGGGAGATCGTCTTCGGCCGCCCGATCGTCAAGGAGAAGGTCGGGACCGGCCGCTGGCTGGCGATGTACCTGGGCCTCTGGGGCACCTACCGCAAGAACGAGACGATCGACCTGCAGTTCACCCGCGACGGCAAGGTCGAGCTGGTCTCCGACCTCGCCATAATCCCGTACCCGCAGGGGGCATCGTGAACATCGGCTTCCTCCTCCTCTGCGACCACAGCGAGGCCGTCAACGGCAAGCTTTACCTGACCGGCGGCGGCTGGAACGTCCTGCGCCTGCCGGAGCTGCCCGCCGAGTGGTCCTTCCACATCGGCCTCGGCATCGACATCGCCTGGCACGAGACCAACGACCCGCACGAGCTGGCGGTGACGATCCAAGACCCCGACGGGGTCGAACTCGGCGAGGGCCTGACCGCCAACTTCGAGACCGGTCGCCCGCCCGGCATGCCCCAGGGCCAGGAGCAGCGCCTGGTGATGTCGATTGCGGCCACCGCCGCCTTCACCGCCCCCGGCCCCCACGCCGCCGTCGTGCAGGTCAACGGCGAGGAGCTCGGCCGCGCCCGCTTCTACCTGATGGAAGCCCCGCCCGAGATCGAAATGGGCTAGGCGATCGCGCCGTCTAGTTGAAGACGTAGAGCAGCAGGAAAGCGATCAGCACGAAGCAGGCGCCGGCGGCGATCATGCCCTTGTCTTCGGAGACGATCGCGGCGGTGGAGCGGTCGTCGGAGCGGTCGTAGATCAGGTACAGGTAGCGGAAGATCATGTAGACGACCGGTGGGATGGTGAGCATCATCTGGCTGCCGATCAGCGGCGAGTTGACGGTGTAGATCGCGTAGCTGATCACCGTGCCGGTGGTGACCAGGGAGACCATCTGGTCGAGGAACGGAAGCGAGTAGTGCTCGAGGACCGGCCGGGTGGCGGTGCCGGTGTGCAGCTCGGAGACCGCCTCCTGGCGGCGCTTGGTGAAGCCGAGGAAGGCGGCACCCATGCCGGTGCAGAGAATCAGCCACTCCGAGGCGTGGGCGTCGACAGCGCTGGCGCCGGCGGCGACGCGGAGGATGAAGAGCCCGACCAGGGTCATCACGTCGACGATCACGATCTGCTTGAGGCCGAGGCTGTAGGCGATCTGGGCGGTGCCGTAGCCGACCACCATCAGGCCGACCTCCCAGTTGACCGCGCCGAAGGCGAGCGCGATCGCCGCGATCGCAAGAGCCGGGGCGATCGCCTTCGCAGCTCCCTCGGAAAGCTCCCCGGCGGCGATCGGCCGGAACCGCTTCTTCGGGTGCTTGCGGTCCAGCTCGACGTCGATCAGGTCGTTGACGAAGTAACCGGCGCTGGAGATCAGGCAGAAGGAGACGAAGGTAATGACCGCCTCCATCACCGCATGGGACTCACCGAGCTTTCCCGAGAACAGCAGCCCGGCGAAGACGAGGACGTTCTTGATCCATTCGTGCGGCCGCCCGGTCTTGATCGCGGCCCGCAGCGGCGAGCGCCGAGGCACCACGGGCTCAGTCGGGGGCTGCCCAGCCTCGGCTGGCACAGTCGGTTGTTCGGAGGTGATCGTTTCCATCCTGGGTGGCCGGCGACACGCTCAAAGCCCAGCGCGCCGCGAAGAATCGGATCGCGAAAGGGTACCGCTGGCTGCCGTCATTCCCCCTCCCCAAAATCAGGCTGGGTCGATCAGGACGCCTGGGTTGAGCATTCCAGCGGGGTCGAGCTCGGACTTGGCGGCGCGCAGGGCGGCGGCGAAGGGGGCTGGGCGCTGGCGGTCGTACCAGGGGCGGTGATCGCGGCCGACGGCGTGGTGGTGGGTGATCGTGCCGCCGGCGTCGATCAGGGCCTCCGAGACCGCCGCCTTGATCTCGTCCCACTGCTCGACCTCGCCGCCGCGGACGGCTGGGGCAAGGACGGTGAAGTAGGGCGCGGCGCCATCTGGGTAGACGTGGGTGAAGCGGCAGCTGACACGGGGCGAACCGGCCCCCTCGGCCGAGCCTCCGCTCGCCTCGGCCACCGCCCGGCGCGCGGTCTCCATCACCGTGGCGTGGAAGTCCTCGAGGCGGTCCCAGGTGATCGCGGTCTCGAACGTCTCCGAGAGGATCCCGCAGGCGACGAAGGTGTCGCGCAGGTAGGGCGCCAGCAGGAACGCCGAGCGCCAGGCGCCGACCGCTCCCTCTCCCCTGCCGTCGGTGGGCCGATCGGTCGAGGCGGGAGTCACTTTCTTGCTGCTCGGCAGCTGGTTCGGTTTGCCGCCATGGGACTTGGCGATCTCAAGCGCCGTCTCCATCGGCGCGTCCACCGGGTGGTGGGCGGACTCGAAGCCGAGGATCAGCAGGTTCGCCCCGCCGCTCCCGGCGCCGGTCAGCTCCGCCTCGGAGGCGTCGAGGAGGCGGCAGTTGGACGGGTAAAGGCCCGACTGGGAGATCTCGCGAACGGCGCGGGCGGCGGTGGCGAAGTCGGCGAACTCGACCCCGGCGGAGGCCTTGAACTCCGGCCGCGGCCGCACCCGCACCCAGGCCTCGGCGATGGCGCCGAGGATCCCCTCCGAGCCGACGAGGAGGCGGTCCGGGGACGGGCCGGCGCCGGAACCCGGCAGCCGCCGGCTCTCCCAGGTGCCCCGCGGGGTGATCGCCCGCACCGACTCGACCAGGTCGTCGACGTGGGTCTCGAGCGTGGCGAAGTGCCCGCCGGCGCGGGTGGCGATCCAGCCGCCGAGGGTCGAGTACTCGAAGGACTGTGGGAAGTGGCGCATGGTCAGGCCGTGCTCGCGCAGCTGCTCCTCCAGCCGCGTCCCGGTGGCGCCTGCCTGGATCCGGGCGGCGAGGGACTCGGCGTCGACCTCGAGCACCCGGTCGAGCCGTCGCAGGTCCATCGTCACCACCGGCCGGTCGCCCAGCCGCGGCTCGACCCCGCCGACGACACTGGTGCCACCGCCGAACGGCACAACCGCGGCGCCCTCCGCCTCGGCCCAGCTCAGCACCGTCTCGATCTCCGACTCGTCCTTCGGGAAGGTGACCAAATCAGGCGGGTTCTCGAACTCCCCCCGGAACCCTCGCACCACGTCCCGGTACGCCTTGCCGAGCGCGTGCGAGACCCGCTCGTAATCGGTGTCGGAGAACAGGTCCCCAAGCCCGCTCGGCCGCTTCAGCCGCGACTTGCGCAGCTCCACCTCCTCCAGAGGCACCGGCTTCTCGACCTCTCCGCCGAACCCGAACCGCGCCCTCAGCCCTTCCGCGGCCTCGCGCATCTGCGTCGCACTGGGAGCCTGGTCCTCATACCCCCACCCCCAGTGCTTCAGCCGCCGCTTGGTCATCTGCCAACGCTATACGCGAAGCGCGGTTGTCCTTTTGCCCGGTATGCGGGTAAAAGGGCAACCACGCTCGTAAGCAGGGGTTTGGGGACTCCTCCGACGGGTGGCTCCACGGTGAGCTAGTCCACGGAGGACGCTCCTCCGGGTGGGTGACCCAATGTGGCAGGGCCGAGCACGTAAACCTCGCGCGCAGGTCTGCCACATTGGGGCAGGACCCGCCCGCCCGGAGCTCCTACCAGTGGACGCCTTTCATCAGGTGCGCAAAGGCGACTGCCTCGGTCGAAGGCGCTTTGTCGGCTGCCTCCTCGCCCTTCCCCTTGGCCGCCTGTGAATCCGGGAACAGCTTGTAGGCAGTGTTGAGGATGTTGTCGCTCGCCTTCGGCGCGACGGCGTAAAGCAGCTCGCCGAAGTTGCCGAGGCGGGTCGCCACCTTCTTCGGCCGGCTGACCATCGCCTTGGCGATCATCTCGGCGGCCTCCTCGGGCGTGATCGCCGGGAACATGTCGTACATCCGCGTCGGCGCGATCATCGGCGTCCGCACCAGCGGCATGTTGATCGTGGTGATGTGGACCTTGTCGTCGACCACCTCGGAGGCGATCACCCGGCTGAAGGCGTCGAGCGCCGCCTTCGAGGCGACGTAGGCGGAGAAGCGCGGCGGGTTGGTTTGCGTCCCGATCGAGCTGATGTTGATGATGTGGCCCGACTTGCGCGCCCGCATCGTCGGCAGCAGCGCCAAGATCAGCCGCAGGGCACCGAGGTAGTTGAGCTGGATCGTCCGCTCGTAGTCGTGGAAGCGGTCGTAGGAGAGGGCGACCGAGCGGCGGATCGAGCGGCCGGCGTTGTTGACGAGGATGTCGACGTGGCCGTGGTAGGCGAGCACCTCCTCGGCCATCCGCTCGATGTCCTCGATGTCGGAGAGGTCGCAGCGGTGGATGTGGGCGGCGCCACCGGCGGCGACGATCTCCTCTTTGGTCTCCTCCAGCTTCTCGATCGAGCGGGCGACCAGCAGCACGGTGGCGCCGGCATCGGCGACCTTCACCGCGGTCGCTTTGCCGATTCCCGAAGAGGCGCCGGTGATCAGCACGATCTTCCCCCGCACCGCCCCGGCCAGCGAGCGGTCCTTGAACAGGTCGGGGTCGAGGTTGCGCTCCCAGTAGTCCCAGACCCGCGAGGCGTAGCTCTCCAGTGGCGGCACCTCGATGCCCGATCCCGCCAGCGCCGCCTGGGCGCCGCTGGAGTCGAAGCTGGTCGGGTAATCGACGTAGGTGAGTACCGAGGCCGGCAGGCCCAGCTGTCCGAGCGCCACCTTCGCTGCCCGCTTGGCCGGCGGCAGCAGCTTCAGCGCCGAGCGAGCCGCGCCGGTCGCCGGCTCGGTCAGGCCGGAATCCAGCCGCAACGCCATCTGCGGGGCATCGGCGGCCTTGGCGAAGATGTTGATCACCTCGCCCGCGGAGCGGGGGTTGGGATCGGTGAGGTGGAAGGCGCGTCCGTTGAGCCCCGGCTCGTGGGCGATGTGGTCGATCGCCGCGGCGACGAAGTCGACCGGGACGATGTTGATCTCACCGCCTTCGATCCCGACCATCGGCAGCCAGGCCGGCGCCACCCGGCGCAGGCGCTGCAGGGCCTTGAAGAAGTAGTAGGGGCCGTCGATCTTGTCGATCTCGCCGGTTCGCGAGTCGCCGACGACGATCCCCGGCCGGTACACACGCCAGGGGCGCGGGCATTCATCCCTGACCAGCCGCTCGGACTCGTGCTTGGTGCGGAAGTAAGGGTTGTTGTCCAGCCGCTGCGCCTCGTCGAACATGTCCTCGCGCCAAACGCCCTTGTAGAGCCCAGCGGCGGCGATCGAGCTGACTTGGTGGAAACAGCCTGCCTCGACCGTTCCGGCGAGCTCGATCGCGTGCCTCGTCCCCTCGACGTTGGCGATCTCCTGCGATTCGGCGTCGGCGGTGATGTCGTAGATCGCCGCCAGGTGGAAGAAGTGGTCAATCTCCCCGCGCATCGCGACGAGGTCCTCCTCGGCGACCCCGAGCCCGGGCTGGGCGAGGTCGCCGGCGATCGGGACCACGCGGGCGCCATCGGCTCCCCACCCGGTCCGCAGCTCCTCCAGGCGACCACGCGAGCCGGCGCGGACCAGCGCGTAAATCGTGCCCTCGCGCTGCAGCAGCCGCTCAACCAGATTCCGCCCGATGAAACCGGTTGCCCCGGTTACGAAGTAACTCATCGCTCTCAGGGTATCTGGCTAGGAATGTTCATTGGCCGGGTTTCATAGACTGGGTGATCGAAATGCCAGACACGGCCACCGTGCAGATCTCCATGCCCGAGATGGGCGAGTCGGTGACCGAGGGCATCGTTCTTGAGTGGCACGTCGCCGAGGGTGACTTCGTCAACGAGGGGGACACGGTCGTCGAGGTGTCCACTGACAAGGTCGACGCCGAGGTCCCGGCGCCTGCGAGTGGCGTGATTACGAAACTCGTCGCGTCAGTCGACGATGAGGTGCCGGTCGGGGCGACCCTTGCTGAGATGGAGCCTGGTGAGGATGAGGGCGGGCAGCCCGCGGGTCCTGTCGCGGAGGACGACTCTTCGTCCTCGCAAGCTGCGGGCGAAGAGCCATCCACCACGCCACCCGCGGGAGGGACCGCTCAAAGCTCACCAGGGACCGAGGTCAGCAAGAGCGGGACCGACGACAGCTCTGGCAACGGCGCGGGTACCGGGGCAGCTGGCGACTCCCAAGACGTTCGGGCCACGCCGGTCGCGCGCCGGGTAGCTGAAGCCAATGGGGTCGATCTTGGTTCGGTGAGCGGGTCGGGGCCTGGGGGGAGAGTCACTAAGGACGATGTGTTGGCGGCCAATGGTGGGGCGCCGGCAGCGAGCGCCGCGGCTCCGAGCGCTGTAGGTGCAGGTGAGGCGAAGCAGTTGCGGGGGCCGGCGGGGATGCTGGCGAAGGCGATGGATGAGAGCCGGGCGGTGCCGACGGCGACGTCGTTCCGGACGATTGCCGTGGACACGCTGGACGCGAAGCGCAAGGCGATCAACTCGGTGCTCAAGGAGCGCGGGCTGAAGGTCTCCTTCACCCACCTCGTCGCTTGGGCGATCGTCCGCGCGACCAAAGACTTCCCGGTGATGGTGCGGACCTTCGAGGAACGCGACAGCAAGCCCTTCGCGGTCGAGGGCGGCGCCGTCAACCTCGGCATCGCCGTCGACGTCGAGCGCAAGGACGGCTCCCACAGCCTGATGGTCCCCGCGATCAAAGGTTCTGACGGTCTCGATTTCTCCGCCTTCCACTCCTACTACGAAGACCTGATCGCGAAGACCCGCGAGAACAAGCTCACCGCCGACGATTTCCTCGGCACCAACATCTCCCTCACCAACCCCGGCGGCATCGGCACGATGGCCTCGGTCCCGCGCCTGCTCCGCGGCCAGAGCGCGATCATCGCCACCGGCTCGATCGCCTACCCGCCCGAGTGGCTGCACGCGTCGCCGGAACGGCTGCGCCAGCTCGGCGTCTCCAAGGTGATGACGCTGACCTCCACCTACGACCACCGGGTGATCCAGGGGGCCGAGTCGGGCGCCTTCCTGCGCCGGGTCGAGCAGCTCTTGCAGGGCGAGGACTCCTTCTACGAGGACGTCGCCCGGGACATCGGCATCGACCCCGATGGCATCTCCAAGGCCCACCCCGCTTCTGCCTCGGCGCCGCCGCTCAGCACCGCCGCCCCGGGTGCCGAACCGGCCAGGGCCGCGGGCGAGGTCGACGAGGAGCTGCTGCAGGCCGTGCAGGCGGCGACCTCCCTGCTCAAGGGCTACCGGACCCATGGCCACCTCGCCGCCCACCTCGACCCGCTCGGCTCACCGCCGAAAGGCGATCCGGCGATCCAGCCGGAGAACCTCAACCTGACCCCCGAGCTGATGAGCCGCATCCCCGCCTCGATCCTCCGGATCGGCGTGCCCGGGGAGACCCTGCTGGAGGCGCTGCCGCGGATGCGGACCGCCTACTGCGGGACGATCGGCTACCAGTTCGAGCACCTCTCCTCCCACCAGCAGCGGATCTGGCTGCGGGAGATGATCGAGACCGGCGCCCACCGCCAGCCGCTCGCCGACGACGAGAAACGCCGCCTGCTGGAACGCCTGATCGATGTCTTCCAGTTCGAGCGCTTCCTCGAGAAGGCCTACCTGGGGCAGAAGATGTTCTCGATCGAGGGCCTCGACGTGATCGTCCCGATGCTCGACGAGCTGGTCACCCTCGCCCACCGCGGCGGCGCCGAGGAGGTCGTCTTCGGGATGGCCCACCGCGGGCGCCTCAGCGTCCTCGCCCATAACCTCGGCCGTTCGGTCGAGTCGATCCTGGCCGAGTTCGAGGGCTCGAAGCGGATCGAGGCGGTGAAGGCGGTGGCGGCGATCCCCCACGGCGGCACCGGCGACGTCAAGTACCACTACGGCCACCGGGGGGTCTACGAGACCCACAAGGAAGAGAAGATCTCGGTCCGCCTCTACCCCAATCCCAGCCACCTCGAGTTCGTCGACCCGGTGGTGACCGGCGGCGCCCGCTTCCTGCAGTCCGACTTCGAGGGCGCCGAGCTGAGCCACGACCCGAAGCGTGCGGTGCCGGTGCTGCTGCACGGCGACGCCTCCTTCCCCGCCCAGGGTGTGGTTGCCGAGACGCTCAACCTGCAGTCGCTGAAGGGCTACAGCACCGGCGGCACGGTCCACCTCGTCCAGAACAACCAGGTCGGCTTCACCACCGATCCCGAGGAAGCTCGCTCCACCCCTTACGCGGCCGACATGGCCAAGGGGTTCAACGTCCCGATCATCCACGTCAACGCCGACGACGTCGAGGCCTGCTCGGCGGCCGTCCGGCTGGCGATGGCCTACCGCGAGCGCTGGGGCCGCGACATCGTCATCGACGTGATCGGGTACCGCCGTTTCGGCCACAACGAGACCGACGAGCCCGCCTACACCCAGCCGACCACGGCGGCGGCGATCAAGTCCCACCCGCCGGTCTCCGAGATCTACTCCAGGAAGCTGATCGAGGAGGGCGTCGTCTCGGCCGAGGACGTGGCGGAGGGGAGCGGGCAGCGCCAGGCCGAGATGTCGGCGGCGCTGAAAGATCTGCGCGCGAAGATGGAGTCGGGCGAGTACGAGGACCCGACGATCACCACCAGCACCGGCGAGCTGGACCGCACCGCCAGCCCTCCGGTCGACACCGCCGTGCCCGCCGAGCGGCTGCTCAGCCTCAACCAGGCCCTGCTGAAGACCCCCGAGGGCTTCAACGTCCACCGCAAGCTCCGCCGGCCTCTCTCCAAGCGCCTGGAGTCGATCGAGGAGGAGGGCGGGGTCGACTTCGGCCATGCCGAGGCGCTCGCCTTCGGCTCGCTGCTGACCGAGAGCGTCCACATCCGTCTCACCGGCCAGGACACCGAGCGCGGCACCTTCTCCCATCGCCACCTCGTCCTCCACGACGAGAACACCGGCCTGCGCTACACCCCGATGCAGAACCTCGAGGAGGCATCGGCCCCATTCGAGCTCTACAACAGCCCCCTCTCGGAGACCGCCTGCCTCGGCTTCGAGTACGGCTACTCGGCGGCGACCCCCAGCGCCCTGGTCCTCTGGGAGGCCCAGTTCGGCGACTTCGCCAACGCCGCCCAGGTGATCATCGACAGCTTCATCGTCTCCGGGGAGGCGAAGTGGGGACAGACCAGCCGCCTGACCCTGCTTCTGCCGCACGGCTACGAGGGCTCGGGCCCGGAGCATTCGAGCGCCAGGATCGAGCGCTTCCTTGCCCTCGGCGCCGAGGGCAACATCCGGATCGCCTACCCGACCACCGCCTCCCAGTACTTCCACCTGCTGCGCCGCCAGGCGCTGATCCGCAAGCCACGGCCGCTTGTCGTCTTCACCCCCAAGGGGCTGCTGCGACTGGACCGGGCCGGGGCGAGCCTCGAGGAACTGACCGACGGGAAATTCCACTTCATCCTCGACGACCCGACCGCGGCCGACCGCCGCGAGAAGATCGAGCGCCTGATCCTCTGCACCGGCAAGTTGTACTTCGACATGGACTCCAACGACCGTCGTGCCGCTGCCGAGAACGTCGCGATCGCACGGGTGGAGATGCTCTACCCGTTCGCCAGGGACCAGCTGGCCGAGCTGATCGGCTCTTACCCGAACCTGAAGGAGATCGCCTGGGTCCAAGAGGAGCCGCGCAACATGGGCGCCTGGAAGGTGATGTCGAGACGGATGCCCGAGGTGCTGCCCGAGAACGTCGAGCTCACCTTCATCGGGCGCCCGGGTAGGGCGAGCACGGGTGAGGGTTACTCCGGCGCCCACGCGCGCGAGCAGGAACGAATAGTCCTAACCGCGCTCACCCCCGGAACCTGACTCCGATGCCGAGGAGTCCTTTTGAGAAGCCCGTACCGGGTCGGCTGTTCGTCTGGGTCAAGCGCGTCTCGTGGGTGGAGCTGTGGGTGTTCGCGGGGCTGCTTGCCTTCTGGCTGCTGCCTGGCTTCGAGACCGAGACGATGGTGTTCGGGTGGGCCCACGGCCTCGGGTTCATCGCCCTTTGCATCCTGATCTGGGTGACCGCCGTTAAACGTGAGGCCCCCTACACCCTGCTCGCGGCCACCCTCACCCCCGTGGGTCCGGTCGGAAGTGTGGTCGGGATCGAGCTGATCGAGCGCAAGGGTTGGGGCGTCGCGGCACCACCGGGGCCGGCCGCAGGAGCCGCGCAAAGCGCGTCAGATCGCCACTAAGTCAGGATCCTAAGCGGTGCATTTCGCTTGACCGACAGCGGAGTACCCGGTATAGCTAACCCCTGACTGTTCTTCTGGGCAGTCCCGTCCAGGGGAACGGCCGCGTCGGCATCCCTCCCTGGCTACCGGCGCGCAGGTGCAGTGTGGGTCGCGCGGACCCCCCTGCCTCCCGCGGCCCCACTGCGCCTATTCCCTTAGCTTGCGCAGGACGGTCTGGAGGATTCCACCGTTGACGAAGTAGGTGATCTCGTTCGGGGTGTCGAGGCGAACGGTGGCGGTGAAGGCCTTCTCTGAGCCGTCGTCAGCGCGAGCGGTCACCGTCACGGTCTTCGCCTTTCCACCTTCGAGATCGCCGACGTCGAAGCTCTCCTCACCACTTAGCCCGAGGCCGGCGACGCTCTCACCCTCGGCGAACTGGAGCGGCAGCACACCCATCCCGATCAGGTTCGAGCGGTGGATGCGCTCGAAGCTCTCGGCGATCACCGCCCTCACCCCGAGCAGCTTGGTGCCCTTGGCAGCCCAGTCGCGCGAGGAGCCCGAGCCGTACTCCTTGCCGGCCAGCACGACCAGAGCCACGCCTTCCTCGGCGTAGGTCATCGCCGCGTCATAGATCGTGGTTTCCTCACCGTCCGGGAAGCGACGGGTGTGACCGCCGGAGCGCTCGGCCAGCTGGTTGCGCAGCCGGATGTTGGCGAAGGTGCCGCGGATCATCACCTCGTGATTGCCGCGGCGCGAACCGTAGGAGTTGAAGTCCCCGGGCTCGACGTCCTGCTCGATCAGCCAACGGCCGGCGGGGCTGTCGCGTTTGATCGCCCCGGCCGGGGAGATGTGGTCGGTGGTGATCGAGTCGCCGAGCACCGCCAGCGTCCGCGCCCCGGCGATCGGCTCCACCCCCGGCGGGTCGGCGGGCATCTGCTCGAAGAAGCTGGGCTGGCGCACGTAGGTCGAGTCGGGCCAGGTGTAGCGGCCCCCCTCGGGCACCTCGACCGCGTTCCAGGTCTCGTCGCCGGCGAAGACCTCGGCGTAGTTGCGCTTGAACATCTCCGCCGCGACCGAGGCGCCCACCACCCGCTTGATCTCCTCCGAGTCGGGCCAGATGTCGCGCAGGAAGACCGGCTCGCCGTCGGACCCCTCGCCGAGCGGCTCGGAGGCCAGGTCGATGTCCATCCGGCCGGCGAGCGCGTAAGCGACGACGAGCGGTGGGCTGGCCAGGTAGTTCGCCTTCACGTCCTGGTTGATCCTGCCCTCGAAGTTGCGGTTGCCGGAGAGCACCGCGCAGACCGCCAGGTCCTTCTCGGCGACCGCCGCCGAGATCTCCGGCGCAAGCGGCCCGGAGTTGCCGATGCAGGTGGTGCAGCCGTACCCGACCAGGTTGAACTGGAGCGCGTCGAGGTCGTCGGTCAGGCCGGCGCGCTCGAGATACTCGGTGACCACGGTCGAGCCCGGCGCCAGCGAGGTCTTCACCCAGGGCCGGCGGGAAAGCCCGCGCCGGACCGCGTTGCGGGCCAGTAGCCCGGCGCCGACCATGACGCTGGGGTTGGAGGTGTTGGTGCAGCTGGTGATCGCTGCGATCACCACCCGGCCGTGGTCGAGCTCGACGGTGGTGCCGTCCTCGAGCGTCACCTCGACCGCGTCGCGGGTATGGCGTTCGGCGGTCGCGGCCCTGCCCACCGCCGGGCGGGGCTTGCCGCGCTCATCGTCGTGGTCCTCGGCCGGCGGGTCGGAGGCGGGGAAGGACTCGGCGATCGCCTCGTCGCGCCCGTTGCCCATCTGCTCGGCGGCCTCGGGGGCGAACTCGGTCATCGCCTCCAGGAACGACTGCTTCGCTTGGGAGAGCGGCACCCGGTCCTGCGGCCGTTTCGGGCCGGCGATGCTGGGGACGACCTCTCCCAGGTCCAGCTCGAGCAGGTCGGAGAAGACCGGGTCCTCGGCGCTCTCGTCGTGGAACATCCCCTGCTCGCGCGTGTAAGCGTCAACCAGCTCGATCGTCTCGGTCGGTCGCCCGGTCAGGTCGAGGTAGCGGAGCGTCTCCGCGTCGACTGGGAAGATCGCGCAGGTCGAACCGAACTCCGGCGACATGTTGCCGAGCGTCGCCCGGTCGGCCAGGCCCAGGGTCGCCAGGCCGGGGCCGAAGAACTCGACGAACTTGGAGACGACGCCGCGGCGGCGCAGCATCTCGGTGGCGGTGAGGACTAGGTCGGTGGCCGTAGCACCCTCGGGCAGCTCGCCGGAGAGCTTGAAGCCGACGACCTGGGGCAGCAGCATCGAGATCGGCTGGCCGAGCATCGCCGCCTCCGCCTCGATCCCGCCGACGCCCCAGCCGAGCACGCCGAGGCCGTTGACCATGGTCGTGTGGGAGTCGGTGCCGACCAGGGTGTCCGGGTAGGCCTGCGTCGTCCCGTCCACCTCGCGGCTGTAGACGACCTGAGCGAGGTGCTCGAGGTTGACCTGGTGGCAGATCCCGGTGGCCGGCGGGACGACGCGGAAGTTGGCGAAGGAGTGCTGCCCCCACTTCAGGAACGAGTAGCGCTCGCGGTTGCGCTCGAAGTCCCGCTCGGCGTTGACGGCGAAGGCGCGCTCGTTGCCGAAGGCGTCGACCTGGACCGAGTGGTCGATCACCAGGTCGACGTCGACCAGCGGGTTGATCGCCGCCGGGTCGCCGCCGATCTCCTCCATCGCGTCGCGCATCGCCGCCAGGTCGACCACGGCCGGCACTCCGGTGAAGTCCTGCATCAACACCCGGGCCGGCTGGAAGGGGATCTCGACGCTGGGCTCGGCGGCGGCGTCCCAGGAGGCGATCGCCTCGACGTCGGCGGCGGTCACCGAGACGCCGTCCTCCAGCCGCAGCACGTTCTCCAGCAGGACCTTGAGCGAGTAGGGCAGGCGGGCGACGTCGAAGCGCTCCTGCAGGACGTCGAGCCGGTACACCTCGTACTGACGCCCGCTCACCTCGAGGGTCGAACGGGCGCCGAAGGAATCGCTGCTCACTTTCCGTCTCCCAAAGTCGTCGTCTCTACCTCTTGTCCACCTGTCCGGCGGCGACGTTGGCAGCGGCCTTCTGGCCGGCCTCGCCGCTGGCGATCTTCACCGCGATCCCGGGATTGGCGAGGGCGAAGTGGGCGAGCAGGCGCTGCTGGACGGGCGCCACCGCCACCTCGACCTTGTTCTGCTCGATCGCCTTGACGACCGCGGCGGCGACCTGCTGCGGTGAGCCGGTGCCGAGCCCGGGGATCGGGTCGGCGCCCGAGTCCGCGTACATGCCCGCTTCGCGGATCGTCCCCGGAGAAACGATCGAGACGCCGACGCCGAGCGGGTCGAGGTCGGCCCGGAGGCCGAGGGCGAACCCGCGCAGGCCGAACTTGGTCGCGTTGTAGACGGAGGAGAGCGGGGTCGCCGACTTGCCCGAGAGCGAGGAGATGAAGACCATGTGGCCAGAGCCCCGCTCCAGCATCCCCGGCTCCAGCGCCCTGGCGAGGTGCATCGGGGCCTCCAGGTTGACCCGCAGGGCACCGTTCAGCTCCTCCGGCGAGAAATTCGGCAGCCGCCCCGTGGCGGGCAGCCCGGCGTTGGCGACGAGGACGTCGATCGTCCCTGCCTCGGCGGCAAGCTTCTCGGCGGCGCCGGGCTGGGAGAGGTCGGCCGTCAGCGCCCGGTGACCTCTGCCCGGCAGGTCGGCGGCGAGCGCTTCGAGGGCCTCGGCGCTGCGCCCGCTGAGCGCCAGCGTGGCCCCCCGCTCGGCCAGGGCCTTCGCGATCGCCCGTCCGAGGCCGCCGGTGGCCCCGGTGAGAAGTGCTGTGCGGTCCGAAAGTTCCATCCCAGATCGCAAGCTAGCAGCCACACGGCCGACAGGAATCTGGGATGCGAGTGCGAAAGCCGTCCAAATGTTTGCGTTTCGTGAGCAATACGCCGCCAGATCGTGTAGGGTGCCGCCGGTCCGTAAAACCGGAACGCCGAATCCCGACGCGCCACAGGGCGCAAAGGGAACGGGGGAACCACGTTTTCGGGGCTAACCCACCTCTCGAGGTGGGGGCGCAGGCTCCTTTCGCGCCAGCCCGACAGCTAACCCCGTAGGCCGACAAAGGAGATCGGTTTGCTGTTTGACAGGTGGAAGTTCAAGGCAGGGCTGGCGCTCGTGACGGTTTTGGGCGCGGTCGCCCTGATCGCTCCCGGCAGCGCCTCCGCCCGATGTGACACCGGCGGCCTCACGCCGGCCGAAGTAGACATCTGCACCCCGACCGAGAAAGCGCGGCTCCTCCCCAACGGGATGCTGGTGCCGCCCGCGAGCGCCCCGGCGAAAGTCAAGGCCGTGATCGCGGCGGCGAACAAAATTCGCTCCAAGCCCTACGTCTTCGGTGGCGGCCACGCACGTTGGTGGGACCGCGGCTACGACTGCTCCGGCGCGGTCAGCTACGCCCTCCATGGCGGCGACTTCCTCGATAGCCCTCTGCCCTCAGGGCCGATGGCGAAGTGGGGGCTGGCGGGCGAAGGGCGCTGGATAAGCGTCTACGCCAACCCCGGTCACGCCTACGCGGTGATCGCGGGCTACCGCTGGGACACCTCCGGCAACAGCGGCGAAACCGGGCCGCGCTGGCACGAAGACCTGCGCGACAACGTCGGCTTCGTGGCGCGCCACCCGGCCGGCTACTAGTCGGAGTCCCAAACCCACAGGCGTACTCCGGTGCGGCCAATAGGCCGGCGTAACTTTCCTTGCTTTCTTCGACTGCTGGGATAACGTCCATCGGGTAGCTGCTTCATCACCCGATATCCGGCTGACTAACCTCACCAAGGAATACGGTGGGGTGGTCGCCGTTGCGGGCGTAGACCTGGAGGTCGAGCGGGGAGAGTTCTTCACCCTTCTGGGTCCCTCCGGATCGGGCAAGACGACGACGCTGCGGATGATCGCCGGATTCGAGGACCCGACCGCGGGCACGATCGAGCTGGCCGGCGAGGAGGTCGCGGGTGTCCCGCCCTACGACCGTGCCGTCAACACCGTCTTCCAGGACTACGCGTTGTTTCCCCATATGTCGGTGGGCGAGAACGTCGCCTACGGCCTCAAGATCGCCCGCGTCGACAAGGCGGAGCGGGCTCGGCGCCGCGACGAGGCGCTGGAGATGGTCCGCCTGCCCGGCTACAACGACCGCCCGCCGGCCGAGCTCTCCGGCGGCCAGCGCCAACGGGTGGCCCTGGCGAGGGCGATCGTCAACCGGCCCAAGGTGCTGCTCCTGGACGAGCCGCTGGGCGCGCTCGACCTGAAGCTGCGCGAGCAGATGCAGCTCGAGCTGAAGTCGATCCAGGGCGATGTCGGCATCACCTTCGTCTACGTCACTCACGACCAGGACGAGGCGCTGACGATGAGCGACCGGATCGCCGTCTTCAACGAAGGGCGGGTCGAGCAGGTCAGCTCTCCGGTCGAGCTCTACGAGCGACCGGTGAACGAATTCGTCGCCGGGTTCGTAGGGGTCTCGAACGTGATCGAGCGCGACGGAGAGCGGCTGACGATCCGGCCCGAGAAGATCGAGCTGCTGGCCGACTCGGCCCCCACCGACGGCCTGCGGACCGAGCGCGGACGGGTCGCCGCCGTCTCCTACGCGGGGATGGTGACGCGGATCACCGTCGCTCTCGATGCGGGAGGAACGCTTCAGCTGGTCAGGCAAAACGTCGAGAGCGCGTCCTCGGGCGCGCTCCCGGCGCAGGGTGCGGAGGTCTCAGTGGGCTGGCGTCCGGAGCACGCGGCCGCCGTCCGGGGAAAGTCAACAGAGGAGGTTGCACCATGAGGAGACGAAAGGAAGCGGACCCAGCCCGGACGGCTTGGCTCATCATCGCCGGCCTGGTCGCATTCATGCTCATCCTGGCGGGCTGCGGTGGCAGCGACGACGATGACGGTGGAGGCGGAGGGGGTGAGGAACTGCAGAAGGTCGGCAAAGGCGAGGGCGAACTCGACCTGATCGCCTGGGCCGGCTACGTCGAAGACCCATGGGTCAAACCGTTCGAAGCGAAAACCGGGTGCAAAGTCAACAACAAGATCGGCAACACCTCCGACGAAATGGTCGAACTGATGCGCACCGGCCAGTACGACGGGGTGTCCGCTTCTGGCAACGCCAGCGCACGCCTGGTCGAGGGCGGCGACGTCGAACCGGTCAACGTCGACCTGGTGCCGAACTACAAAACCATCTTCGCCGACCTCAAGGACCAGCCTTACAACACCTTCGACGGCACCCACTACGGGATCCCGCACGGGCGTGGCGCGAACCTGTTGATGTGGAACACCGACGGCGTCAGTCCGGCACCGACGTCCTGGGACGTGATCCTGGACCCGAAAAAAGCAGCCAAATACAAAGGCAAGATCAGCGTCTACGACGACTCGATCTACATCGCCGACGCGGCGGTCTACCTGAAAGCCCACCGGCCGGAGCTGGGGATCGAAAATCCCTACGAGCTGAACGAAGAACAGTTCCAGGCGGCGGTCGACCTGCTGAAAGAACAGCGGCCCAGCGTCGGCGAATACTGGGGCGAAGCGGCCAAGCAGATCCAGGCCTTCGCCGGCGGTGACGTCGATGTCGGCACCACCTGGCAGTTCCAGTACTTCGAACTGAAAGGCGGAGGGGAGCCGGTCGCGGCCAGCCCCGCCAGCCAGGGCTTCTTGCCGAAAGAGGGCGCAACCGGGTGGTCGGACACCTGGATGCTGAGCTCACAGGCGAAACACCCGAATTGCATGTACATGTGGATGGACTGGATCGTCGAACCGAAAGTCAACGCCGAAGTGGCGGAATACTTCGGCGAGGCGCCCGCGCAGAGCCTGGCCTGCGACGAAACCGAAGACACCGAATTCTGCGCCAAGTACCACGCCGACAATCCGGCCTTCTGGAAGCGGGTCTACTACTGGGAAACCCCGCTCGAGGATTGCGGCAACGGCGAAGAAAACTGTAAGGGCTACAACGATTGGGTCCAAGCCTGGACCACGATCAAGGGCTAGGCACCACGCCCATGGTCGATGGCGACTGAAGCCGTCGCGAGGAGGTCGGTGGGCCGCAGGCTCGCCGGCCTCTTCCACGGCCGCTCCCGCCTCCAGGTGGGGGCGCTCCTCAGCGGGCCCGCGGCCTGGCTGGTCGTCCTCTACCTGGGCTCGCTGGGCCTGCTGCTGATCACCGCCTTCTGGACCGTCGACGAACTCAGCGGCGAGGTGGTCCGGGGGTTCAGCCTCGAAAACTTCGAGTTGTTGGTCGAGGAACCGGTCTACCGGGAGATCGTCTGGCGGACCGTGCGCACGGCCGTCCTGGTCACCGTGACCGACGCGCTGATCGCCTTCCCGATCGCCTTCTACATGGCCAAGGTGGCGAGCCGGCGGGGCAAGGCGATCCTGCTGATCGCGGTGCTGATGCCGCTCTGGTCGAGCTACCTGGTCAAGGTGCTCTCCTGGCGCACGATGCTCTCCGAGGAGGGAGTGATCAACTGGGCGCTCAACCCGATCGGGCTGAGCAGCCCGGGCTACGGCGTCACCGCCGTCTGGCTGGTGCTGGCCTACCTCTGGCTCCCCTACATGATCCTGCCGATCTACGCCGGGCTCGAGCGGATCCCGCAGTCGCTGATCAGCGCCTCGGAGGACCTTGGCGCCTCGCCGTTCACCACCTTCCGGCGGGTGATCCTGCCGCTCGCCTTCCCGGCAGTTGTCGCCGGCTCGATCTTCACCTTCTGCCTCACCCTGGGCGACTACATCACCCCGAGGCTGGTCTCCAACGACCAGTTCATCGGCAACGTGGTCGCGTCCTCGATCACCAACAACCTGCCGTTCGCCGCCGCCCTAGCGCTGGTCCCGATCGTCGTCGTGATCGGCTACCTCGCCGTGGCCCGCAAGCTCGGCGCCTTCGAACACGTCTGATGAGGCTCTCGCGCCGGGCAAGAGTGCTGTTGCGGGTCGCCGTCGGGCTCGGCCTCGCCTTCATCTACACCCCGTTGATCGTGATCGGGATCTACGCCTTCAACTCGAGCAACATCCTCAAGTGGCCACCGCCCGGGCTGACCCTCGACTGGTTCACCAAGGCGTTCGAAAGCGACTCCGCTCGCGAAGCCCTGGTGACCTCGATCCAGGCTGGGCTGGCGGCGACGGCGATCGCGATGGTCCTCGGCACCCTGGCGGCGATCGCGGTCGGCCGCCACCGCTTCTTCGGCCGCGAGACCGTCTCCTTCCTGGTGATCCTGCCGATCGCCCTGCCGGGGATCGTCACCGGCATCGCCTTCAGCAACACCTTCACCCAGATCCTCGGCATCCCCCTCAGCCTCTTCACCGTGGTCGTCGGCCACGCCACCTTCTGCATCGTCGTGATCTATAACAACGTCGTCGCCCGCCTCCGCCGCACCTCGGGGTCCTTCGAGGAGGCCTCGGCCGACCTCGGCGCCCACACCTGGCAGACCTTCCGCTACGTCACCTTCCCGAGCATGCGGACGGCCCTCGCCGCCGGCGCCCTGCTCGCCTTCGCCCTCTCCTTCGACGAGATCATCGTCACCACGTTCACGATCGGCGCAGGCGAAGAAACCCTGCCGATCTGGATCTTCCGCAACCTCTTCCGCCCCAACCAGCTCCCGATCGTCGACGCCGTCGCCGTGATCGTGATCCTGATCTCAATCGTCCCGGTCTACCTCGCCCACCGCCTGAGCCGCGAGGAGGTCGGCGTGGTCGGCGGCAAAGGCGCCGCGGCCACGGTCGATGCGGAGACGAGAGCCGTTCCGTAGACGGCGTTTGCGTGGGAGGGGTCGGTGAGGTCGCATTTCCTCCCGGATAGCGGGCAAAACTACGACCTCGCTGCTCCAGTCCCATGCTCTGAGCCGGACCGGTACCGTGAGCCCAATTCGTGGCCACCAAGCGAAAGGGCAATTGGACTCCTAACGGAAGGGCGGAGCGTGCGGCTCTCCGGCGGGACTTCCGCGACCTAACGCCAGCTCAGCGTGCGGAACAGGTCTTCGAGCTCTCGAAGTTCATGTCGCAGATGACAGAGGCCGGCCGTCGTCGGCGCCTCGCCTGAATCCTTCGCGAAACCGCATCTGTATCCGCATATCGGACACTGATGCGATCTCGCGACCAATTCCCCTCGCGAAACCGCCTCAACCCGCGCATATCGCGGGTTGAGGCGGTTTCGGCGAACTATTCGTCTCTTGCTCGTCGTGGATGCGGGAGTCGGTGGTCCTCCGAACGTTTTGCGCGGGAGGAGAACGGCGGCCCGCGGCGCCAGCCAGCCAACCCCCAATCGACGAGTTGCGAGTGAGGAGGGCCACCGACTCCCTCTCCCGCTCCGAGCTACAGCGGGATGTTGCCGTGCTTCCGCTTCGGCTGCTCGACTCGCTTGGACTGGAGCATTCGTAGCGCCTTGATCAGCTTCGGGCGGGTCTGGCGGGGCTCGATCACGTCGTCGATGTAGCCGCGCTCGGCCGCCGAGTAGGGGTTGGCGAAGTGGGCTTTGTAGTCGTCGATCAGTTTCTGGCGACGCTCGTCGGGGGTCGGCGAGTTGCCGATGTCCTTGCGGTAGATGATGTTGACGGCGCCGTCGGGGCCCATCACCGCGATCTCGGCAGTCGGCCAGGCGACGTTGAAGTCGGCGAGCATGTGCTTGGAATTCATCACGTCGTAGGCGCCGCCGTAGGCCTTGCGGGTGACGACGGTGAGCTTCGGCACGGTCGCCTCGGTGAAGGCGTAGAGCAGCTTGGCGCCGTGGCGGATGATCCCGTTCCACTCCTGGTCGGTGCCGGGGAGGAAGCCGGGCACGTCGGTGAAGGTGACGATCGGGACGTTGTAGCAATCGCAGGTCCGCACGAACCGGGCCGCCTTCTCGGAGGCCTCGATGTCGAGCACCCCGGCGAGGAAGGCGGGCTGGTTGCCGACGATCCCGACCGGGAAGCCGTCGAGCCGGGCGAAGCCGCAGACGATGTTCTTGGCGAAGTGCTCGTGGACCTCGAAGAACTCCTCGTCGTCGACGATGCGGGCGATCACGTCGCGCATGTCGTAGGGCTTTGAGGGATCGTCGGGGACGAGGCTGTCGAGCGCCTCGTCTTCGCGCTCGGGGTCGTCGGAGGGCTCGAACCGGGGCGGCGCCTCGAGGTTGTTCGAGGGCAGGAAGCCGAGCAGGTAACGGACGTCCTCCAGGCAGCTCTCCTCGTCCTCGGCGGCGAAGTGGGCGACGCCGGACTTGGAGTTGTGACTCATCGCCCCGCCCAGCTCCTCGAACTCGACCTCCTCGCCGGTCACGGTCTTGATCACTTCCGGGCCGGTGATGAACATGTGGGAGGTCTCTTTGACCATGAAGATGAAGTCGGTCATCGCCGGCGAGTAGACGGCGCCGCCGGCGCAGGGGCCCATGATCAGGCTGATCTGCGGGATCACGCCCGAGCACTGGACGTTGCGGACGAAGACGTCGCCGTAGGCGCCGAGCGAGACGACCCCCTCCTGGATCCGCGCCCCGCCGGAGTCGTTGATGCCGACCACCGGCGCCCCGACCTGGGCGGCGAGGTCCATCACCTTGCACATCTTCTCCGCCATCACCTCGCCGAGGCTGCCGCCGAAGACGGTGAAGTCCTGGGAGAAAACGAAGACGGTGCGGCCGTCGATCGTGCCGTGGCCGGTGACGACCGCGTCGCCCCACGGCCGTTTCTTCTGCATCTCGAAGTCGTAGGTGCGGTGGCGGACGAAGGTGTCGAGCTCCTCGAAGGAGCCTGGGTCGAGCAGCTTCTCCACCCGCTCGCGGGCAGTCAGCTTGCCCTTCGCGTGCTGCTTCTCGACCGCCTCCTCGGAGGCCGAGTGGATCGCCGCCTCACGCAACTCGCGCAGGTAGGCGAGCTTCTCCTCGTGGGTGATCGGGTTTTTCTCACGCATCAGCGGTTGGGGCTCCCGCGCGGGGAGGCCGCGATTCTATTTCGGAGCCAACCGCCGTGCCCCGAGCCGCCGCAAATCGCGGCGGCTCGGGGGTGCGGTCCTAGAGTTCGGCGCAGACCGCGAAGGCCTCGACGGACCAATTGCCGCCGCTCGGGTCCGCGACGGTATCCCGCGCGAAGGCGGACCAGCCGGTGCGCTGGCCGTTGCCGACGACGAAGGGATTCGATCCCGTCAGCGCAATCTCTTTCAGGGTCCCGTTGACACGGGCGCCACCGCCGATCGCCTGCTTGCCGGGCGGGCAGTTGGCGGTTACCGTCTTCGCGCTTTCGGTGTTTTCCGCGCTGATCGCGTTGACGTAGGTGACGTTCTTCACCAGCTGCGTCAGCAAAGACGCCGAGAGCTTGCCGGAAGTCACGGATTCGTTGCCGAGCTTGCCGGTGGTAACCGCCTGGGCGCCGATCTTGTTGGTCGTGACCGCGTTCTTCGCCAGCTTGCTCGCGCTGACCGCTTCGTTAGCCAGCTTGCCGCTGGTCACCGCGCCGTTGGCGATCTTCCCGTTGATCACCGCTCCGTTGCGGAGCTTGGGTGAGGTGACGGCGCCCCGCTTCAGCTTCGGGGTGGTCACCGCTTCCTTTGCGATGTTTTTCGCCTTCACCTGGTTCTTCCCCAGGGTCGCCGCGTAGGCGACGCCGCTGAGGGCGACGAACAGGGCCATCCCCGCAAGCGCGTTGGCCACGGTTAGGTGCCGCTTCAACATCTTCACTCGTCCCGCTCCTTCCCGTAAGGCCGGCTCGGGCCGGCCGTCATTGCAGCGGTATCGGGATCCGGCTCAGCTGAAGGGGCGGCGCTGGGGTTCCGCGAGGCGGTCGAGAACCGCCTCCAGGTCTGCCTCGACGAAGCCGCTCTGCTCGGAGGCCCGGATCTGGACCCGGGTCCCGAATCCCTTCTCGGCCATCGTCACCTCGAGCCCCTCGACGGCGGCAATCAGCTCCGCCAACTCGGGCTCGGACTTCATCAGCGTCCTCGAAACCTCGATCACTGGGAGCGGCTTCCACCGCCGTGACGCCGTTCCTCCCCCCAGGCGTGACCTGGGCGAGACCGTTCAATCCGGCGATTGGCGCTTTTGTCGCCCATAGGGCAACAAAGGCGCCATTGCTTAGAAGAAGGCGCCGCCCTTGTATTCGCCGAAGACGTCCCGCATCGCCCCGCAGACCTCGCCGATCGAGGCGTCGGCGGCAAGCGCGGCCCGGATCGGGTGCAGCAGGTTGCCCTCGCCCCGGGCGACGTCGCGCAGCGCCTCCAGCTTCGCCGCCACGTCGGCCTGGTCGCGAGCCTCCTTGAAGGTCTTCAGCCGGGCAAGCTGCCGCTGCTCGGACTCGGGGTCGACCCTGAGGATGTCGACGTCGTCGACCTGGTCGGTGACGAATTTGTTGACCCCGACGATGACGTCCTGGCCGCTCTTGTAGCGCTCGTGGTAGCTCATCGCCGACTCCTCGATCTCCCGCTGCATGAACTCGAGCGCCTCGACCGAGCCGCCGAGCTCGGCGACCTTGTCCATCAGCTCCCAGGAGCGGGCTTCGATCTCGTCGGTGAGCGACTCGACGAAGTAGGAGCCGGCGAAGGGGTCGACCGTGTCGGCGACCCCGGACTCGTAGGCGAGCACCTGCTGGGTGCGCAGCGCGATCCGTGCCGAGCGCTCGGTCGGCAGCGCCAGGGCCTCGTCGAAGCCGTTGGTGTGCAGCGACTGGGTGCCGCCGCTGACCGCGGCGAAGCCCTGCAGGGCGACGCGGATGATGTTCACCTCGGGCTGCTGCGCCTGCAGCGTCACCCCTCCGGTCTGGGTGTGGAACCGGATCTTCATCGAGTTCGGGTTCTCAGCCCCAAACCGCTCGGCGACGATCTTCGCCCACATCCGCCGCACCGCGCGGAACTTGGCGATCTCCTGGAAGACGTTGTTGTGGCAGTTGAAGAAGAAGGCGAGCCGGGGCGCGAACTCGTCGATCTTCAGCCCCCGCGCCAGCGCCGCCTCGACGTAGGCGATCGCGTTGGAGAGGGTGAACCCGACCTCCTGGACCGCCGAGCAGCCCTTCTCGCGGATGTGGTACCCGGAGATCGAGATCGTGTTCCATTTCGGCACCCGCTCCTGGCAGTACTCGAAGATGTCGGTGGTCAGCCGCATCGTCGGCTCGGGCGGGTAGATGTAGTTGCCGCGCGCCATGTACTCCTTCAGCACGTCGTTCTGGACCGTGCCGCGCAGCTTCTCCGACGGCACCCCCTGTTCCTCGCCGACCAGCTCGTAGAGCAGCAGCAGGATCGCCGCCGGGGCGTTGATCGTCATCGAGGTGGAGACGCCGTCGAGCGGTATCTGATCGAAGCAGATCCGCATGTCCTCGATCGTGTCGATCGGGACCCCGGTCCGCCCCACCTCGCCGTTGCAGAGCGGGTCGTCGGAGTCGCGGCCGAGCTGGGTCGGCAGGTCGAAGGCCATCGAGAGGCCGGTCGAGCCGTGCTCGATCAGGTACCGGTAGCGCTCGTTGGTGTCCTCGGGGGAGGCGAAGCCGGCGTACTGGCGCATCGTCCAGAGCCGGTCGCGGTACATCCCCTCGTGGATGCCGCGGGTGAACGGGGGCGCGCCAGGCTTGCCCAGGCGCTCCTCGAGGCCCGGCGCGACGTCGTCCTCATCGTAGAGCGCCTCGATCTCGATCCCCGAGTCGGTGAAGACCCGGGGGTCATCCGGCCCGACCAAGGGGGCGATCGTGCGGTGGGCCTCCTCGGCCGCTGAGCTGTCGGCGCCGCCTGGCATCGAATGGGCAGGATATTGCCCACGCGGATCGGGCGGCTGGAAGCCAGATGCCGCGCCGATTTCTAGGACCCGAACGGAACAAAGGTCCGACAAGCGGGTTTCTATATGGGCGGCTGGGATAGTCTTGGCCGCAATAAACCAAGCCGTAAGTCGCCTATGGGACAGCAGGGGGCGGCAGCAACGGAGGAACACATATGACTGATGCCACCCAGCCACGCATGGCTAGGGGTACGACGCTGTCCGCTGGATTCATCGCGGCTGCGCTGTTTGCGCTGCTGGCGTTCGCCCCATTTGCTTCCGCCGCACCGGACCCGGTCGCCAGCGGAACGACGACGATCACCCTGAAGAGCGGGGTCGTCAACGCCTGGAAGAAACGCGGCGTGAAATTGTCCAAGGTCAGCCCCGGGACTCTCAAAGGCTCGAAAGCTGCCTTCCCCGTCACCGGCGGCTCGCTTGACCCGACCACCGGGCTAGGCACCGTGAACCTCGGCGGCGGCCTCAAATTCAAAGCCGGCAGCAAAACCGCCACGGTCAAGGCCCTGGTGGTCAACACGTCCAAAAAAGCACTGACCGCGAACGTGGGCGGGAAGAAAATGAAGATGGCGACGATCGCCGGTTCTTCCTTCGCCCGCAACGGGTTCGGCGTCAACCTGACGATCAAATCGCTGAAGCTGACCGGCCCTGCCGCCAAACAGCTGAACAAAAAGCTCGGCTACACCGGCAAGAAAGGCAAAGGCAAAGCTAAAGGCAAAGGCAAAGCCAGCGCGAGCAAGACCGTCGCCCCGCCGTTCAAAGCCAACCAGGCTTTCGGCTCGGCGACCAGCGAAGCTCAGCCGAAAACGGTGACCGTGCTGCCGGGTGGAAGCACGACCCTGGCGGCTAACACCGCGACCCTCACCAAACTGACGAAAGTCGGGGTAACTATCCCGGTCAGCGCGCCGACGACGGAACCGTCGAAAGGCGTGTTCGCGTTCCCGGTCATCGGTGGAACCATGGGCCCGGCTGCAACCGCCGGCGTCGTGCAAACGGATGGGGGCCTGCAGTTGGTGCAGAAACTCCCGGCCGGCGGCGGCAAATTCGCGGAAACGGAAATAACCCTGGGGAAGTTCTACGTTGATCTGGCAGCTAAAACGGTCAGCGTTGAAGTGGTCCTCAAATCGAACGCGAGCGCTGACCTCAACCGGGGCGCAATCGGCCGGGCGTCGATCGCCGACCTCTCGCTCACCGGCGCCACGGTCGCAATCGACCCGGTCAACCGCACGGTCAGCATCCAGAACGCGGGGGCCGCGCTGCAGGTGGTCGCAGCTTCGGTGCTGGATGGCTTCAGGCAGGTCGCCCAAGGCGGCCTCCAGAAACAACTCGAAGCCGGAGGCAAAACGAAAGCCGAAGCCGAAGCTGAAGCTGCGGCTGCTTTCGCCGATGCTCACATCAACGCGGGAGACCCGCTGGGAACGATCTCGTTCACGGCGCAGACCCAGTAGCGAAGAGATTCTCTGAATCTGGAAAGGGCGGCCTTTGGGCCGCCCTTTTCTTTGCCGCGCGTGGGTGGGGAGCGCCGGCTAGTCCGAACCGACGAGGCTCTCGACGCCGGCCTTCTCGATCGTCCGGCGCAGACCCTCGCCCAGCTCGATCTCCGGCTCCCAGCCGAGCAGGTCGCGGGCGCGGCCGATGTCGGGCTGGCGCTGCTGCGGATCGTCGACCGGCAGCGCCTCGAAGACGATCTCCGAGCGGGAGTCGGTCACCTCGACCACGGTCTTCGCCAACTCCAGCAGCGTGAACTCGTTCGGGTTGCCGATGTTGACCGGCATGTGGACGTCTGACTCCGCCAGCGCGACGATGCCGCGGATCAGGTCGTCGACGTAACAGAAGCTGCGGGTCTGGGCGCCCTCTCCGAACACGGTCAGCGGCCGGTCCTGGAGCGCCTGGCGGAGGAAGGTCGGGATCGCCCGCCCGTCGTGGGGCCTCATCCTCGGGCCGTAGGTGTTGAAGATCCGGACGATCGCGGTGTCGACTCCCTGCTGGCGGTGGTAAGCCATGGTCAGGGCCTCGGCGTACCGCTTCGCCTCGTCGTAGACGCCGCGCGGACCGATCGGGTTGACGTGGCCCCAGTAGTCCTCCTTCTGCGGGTGGACCTGGGGGTCGCCGTAGACCTCGCTGGTCGAGGCGATCAGGAAACGGGCGCGCTTGAACTTCGCCACGCCGAGCATGTGGTGGGTGCCGTGGGAGCCGACTTTGAGCGTGTGCAGCGGCAGCCGCAGGTAGTCGATCGGGCTGGCCGGCGAGGCGAGGTGGTAGATGAAGTCGACCTCGTCGGGGATCTCGACGTGGTCGGTGATGTCGATGTTGCGGAAATCGAACGCCTCGTCACGGATGTGGGCGATGTTCTCCAACGACCCGGTCTCGAGGTTGTCGAGACAGATCACCCGGTGCCCCTGCCCGAGCAGGTGCTCGCAGAGGTGGGAGCCAAGAAAGCCGGCACCGCCGGTGACCACGCAGGTGCTCATCGCGGCCGATGCTATCGGGGTAGGCGCTCGGGCGCCTGCACCCATGTCCCTGCAATTTACGGATTTCTCGACCTGGAGAATCGTCCATACCGGGGGAGAAAACGGCTGGACGGCACCTATTCCCTGAGATGTTTGGTGAAAGTAATTCGAGCGGGCAGGGGGAACCGAGCGGTGGGTCCAGCCAGTGAGCAGGGGGAGCGGGAGCGCCCGGCGCGGAAGGCCGGGGCCGCTCGCAAGCGCGCCGCGATCGAGACGTATTCGAGGCACGAGGCCGCGCTTCGCCGCACTGCCCGGCGCTACTCGTTGTGCGCGGACGACGCCGACGACGCGCTCCAGCGCGGGCTCGAGATCCTGCTCCGCAAGGCGCCCACCGACGATCCCCGCGAGCTGATCCGGTGGACCCAGACCGTGGTCAAGCACGAGGCGCTGGCGGTTCGCCACGACCGCGAGCGGATCCTCGGTGCGCCCCCCGCGACCGGCACGCCCGAGAGCGGCGACTGGGTCGCGCTGATCCCTTCCGAGGCCGACGGGCCGCCCGAGCGGGCCGAGCGGCGCGAGGCGGTCGCCCGCAGCCGCGAGGCGCTCCAGTCGCTGAAGCCGCAAGAGCTGCGGGCGCTCGCGCTCCTGGCCGAGGGGTACTCCTACGCCGAGATCGGCGAGATAACCGGCTACAGCCATACGAAGATCAACCGGTGCCTGGCCGAGGGGAGGGAGCGGTTCCGCAGCCTGGTCTCGCGCACCGAAGACGGCCGTCGGTGCGTCGAGATGGGGCCGGTGATCTCAACCTTCTGCGACGGTGAGGCCGGGGCCGAGGAGACGGCGGCCCTGCGCGAGCACCTGCGGGCCTGCGCCCGGTGCCGCGCAACGGTGCGGGCCTACCGCGCCGCGCCCGCCGCGGTCGCGGCCCTGGCGCCGGTGCTGCCGGTCGGGCGCTCGTTTCTCGACCGCGCCCACGACGTTCTTGCCGCCCTCACGGGTCGGTTCGGCGGCGGCGCGGCCGCCGATTCAACCCTCTCCCAGGTCGCCGTCGCCGGCGGCTCGCGCGGGGCGGGCACGGTGGCGCTGGCCAAGGCGATCGGCCTCTGCGTCGGCGCTGCCGGGGGAGCAGCCGCCTGTGCCGCGACCGGCGTGATCCCGGTCCCTTTCGCGATCGAGCGAGACCAGGCGGCGGCGCCGAAGCTCGAGCGGCAAGTCGTCCCGGCTGCCCTCCCGGAAGCGCCGGTCGGCTACGAACCGGAACCCCAGCCCGCCCCCTCGCCGCCCCCGCCCGGAGCGGCAGGCAATGACTCTCAACCTCCTCCCCAGCCCTCGCCGGACACCGCACCCGCCGCCTCCAGCGGCGCGGTCGAATACGCGCCGCCCCCGGTTCCCTCGGTGCCGCCCACGAACGCTCCCGAACCGGCCGGCGGCGGCCCGGCCGGGGAGTTCGGGCCGTGAGCAGATCGAGATCTGCCGTTGCGGCCATCGCGGCCGCGATCGGGTGCGCGCTTGCGACGAGCCCCGTAAAAGCGGCCGAGCCGCCGAGCATCGCGAACCTGCGGGTCGCCGGCGGCGAGG
This sequence comes from uncultured Actinomycetes bacterium, assembly GCA_963832155.1. Classification (GTDB taxonomy): domain Bacteria; phylum Actinomycetota; class Thermoleophilia; order Solirubrobacterales; family 70-9; genus VAYN01. Next base: position 816,724 of record CAWHTB010000002.1, on the reverse strand, counting down.
CGACCTGGCACCCGGTCGACAACTTCCTGCTTGGACTGGACCGTCCTGCCGGCCAGCCGCCCGCCTTGGCGGTCCACTACCTGGTCCGGGATCACGCCGGAGAGATCGTCGTCCCCGCTCGCCGGATCGCCGGAGAAGTACAGACGATCGGGCAAATCCACGTCGGTTCCGGTCCCGGCCTCTACCGAGCTGAGGTCTGGCTCGAAGGGCCGAGAGGCGAAACCGGACCGATCGCGTCGGCCGGCCTGCGCTTTGACGACGTCGCACCCGGCCCTGCGCACCCCCTCCCTCCGGGAGCCTGGATCGCCGCGAACTCGCCGGCTGTGGTTCGGATCCGGCATCCGGCAGGGCCGTTGCCGGTCTCCGGCATCCGCGGCTACGCGATCTCGGTCGATCGCGGGACGGAGAGAGCGCCGTGCGCGGGAGCGACTCGGTGCACCGTCGCCGAGACCAACCTCGGCGGTGGTATCGAGGACGACACGATCTCGGTCGGGCTCTTGCCCGAGGGCCTGAGCTTCGCCCGAGTCGTCGCGGTATCCGGGTCCGGGATGCGATCGGCGACCGTGGAGAGTACGCCGCTGCGAGTGGATGCAACCTATCCCCAGGTCGAGCTGCGAGGCGCTCCAACCGGCTGGTCCGCTCACCCTGTCCGGCTCACCGCGACCGCCTCCGACGGCCTCTCCGGCATGGCGGCTGCCGGCCCGGCGGGGCCGTACACGGCGATCGCCGTCGACGGCCGTGCCCCGACCATGGCCGTCGGAGATTCCACGTCGGCTACCGCGATCGGCGACGGCGCTCACCGCGTCGCCTTCTACGCCCGCGACGCGGCGGGGAACGTGGCCGACGGCGAGGCCGGCGCTCCGCCGCCGACCCACACGATCGTCCGCATCGACGAAACGGCGCCGCAGGTCGCCTTCGCCCGGGCCCAATCCCCCGCCGAACCCGAGCGGATCGAGGCCACCGTCACCGATGCGCTTTCCGGCCCTGACCCTGTCCGTGGGACGATCGCTATCCGCACAGCCGGCTCGGGTCAGCCGTTCGCGCGGCTCCCGACCGCGGCCTCGGACGAAAGGCTGGTTGCCCACTGGGACTCGGATCGCTACCCCGCCGGGGAATATGAATTCAGAGCGACGGGCTATGACGCGGCGGGCAATTTCCGCCTTGGCGATCGCCGCCTCGGTGGAGCCCGGATGGTCTTGTCGAACCCGCTCAAGCAAGCAACCGAGCTGCTCTCCGGGTTCGGTGGCGCCCGGCTGGTCTGGCACCGCTGCTCTCGCCAGGCGGGTGCCCGGCGCTGTCGCCGTGAGGCGACCGAGGACTACGAAGGGCGGCCCGAGGCTCGCACGGTGCCCTACGGTCGCGGCACCGCCTTCAGCGGCCGCCTCGGCTCGTCCTCGGGAGCCCCCCTAGGCGATCTCCCCGTCACCGTGATCGAGACCTTCGCCGCCGGCTCCGACCCGGCACGCCGCGAGACCGTCGTGCGCACCCGGCCCGACGGCACCTTCCTCGTCCGCCTGGCTCCCGGCCCGAGTCGGCAGGTGGAGGCAGCCTTCTCCGGCACCATGCTCCTTTCCGGCTCGAGCGGACGCCCAGCCAGGTTCGGCGTGCGCACCTCGGTCCGCCTGCGCGCCTCCGCGGCGAGGGCGAGAGTCGGCGGCGCGCCGGTCGCGTTCAGCGGCCGGGTCGCCGACCTCGGCACCTCCATCCCCGCGGGTGGGATGCCGGTCGAGCTGCAGTTCCGGCTCGCCGGCTCGGAGTGGGGCGAGTTCCGCACCGTTCAGACCAACGCCGCCGGCCGCTTCCGCTACCCCTACACGTTCACCGACGACGACAGCCGCGGCGTCCGCTTCCAGTTCCGCGCCTTCCTCCCCGGCCAGGAAGGCTGGCCATATGAGCCGGCAGCCTCCCGGCCGGTGTTCGTCACCGGCCGCTGATGGCAGAAAAAAAGACCGCCCCGGCTTGCCGGGGCGGTCCAGAGCAGCGGCTGGTAAGAGACCTACCTCAGTGCGGCCAGTTGGTCGGTGACCTGGTCGACCAGGTTCTGGGCGCGGGAGGTCTGCTCGTCCACCGTGCGGCGGACTCGCTTCTCGACCTCGGTGCGGTTGCGCTTCAGGGTGCTCTCGACGGAGCGCTGGTGCTTGCGGGCTTCGCGCTCGACCCGGTTGCGGGTCTTGCGAGCCTCGGTAGTCGCCCGACGACGGGCGCTGTGGCCACGTCGCTCGGTGCGCTTCAGCGTTTTGCGCAGCTGCGACTGGTAGGTCTTCAGCTGCTTCTCGGCGCTGTCGCGGCCGGTCCACGGCTCGACCAGGTCCGAGAGCCGGTCGCTGACGGAGAGCACGGCGCCGACCGGCAGGTCGACGGCGGTCTCGGCGGCGACCTGGATCTGGTTCTTCTCCGCGGCGGCAGTCTTGGTGGCCGCGCGCTTGCCGGCGCTGGCGGCGGCGCTCGCGGACTTCTTCGTTTCGGTGGTGGCGCGCTTTGCCTGCGCCTTGTTTTTGCTGCTGTTCCTACTCTGCGTTGCCATTAAGTCGAATCCCCTTCGGTTTTCGGGTTTTGGCTGGCTCGGGCGGGGCCGAGTCTAGCGAACATACGTTCTTTGCGAACACACGTTCTTAAACCCTTTCCGGGGATTGGTTACGGCGCCTTCGCCAGCTGTGCGGCGCGGACCGTGGCCAGCGCCTCGTCGCCGCTCGCGGCGGTGATCGGGTAGCGGGCCTCGAGATCCAGGGGGGCCTCGGAGAGGCCGAGGTCGCCGAAAGCGACGGCGCCTCCGGCCTCACGGACGATCAGCTGCGCGGCGGCGGCGTCGACCGAACGGCAGGGCCGCAGGCTGAGCATCGCGTCGAAGCGGCCGACGGCGACGTAGGAGGCGGTGATCGCGATCGAACCGACCACCCGCAGCCGGTACGCCTTCCCGGCGAGCGCCTCGAGGGCCGGCAGCGCCCACTCCGGCTCGGCGGACTCCATCCCCACCACCTCCAACCGCTCGCCGCTCGCCGCCACCCGGACCGGAAGGCCGTCAAGGCCGGCACCGCTGCCGAGGCGGGCGCTGAACTCCTCGTCGGCACCGAAGTCGTGGACGAAGCCGAACTCGACGTCGGCCATCGTCGGCCCCGAGGCGAGGGCGATCGAGACGCTGTGGGAGGGGATCGTGCGGCGGGCGTTGAGCGAGCCGTCGATCGGGTCGATCACGACGCGGGCAGCCCCGCCGGAGCCGAAGGAGACCTCGCCGCGCTCCTCGGAGACGGCGATGAACGAGGCGCCGGCGGCCGCCAGCGTCTCCAGCTCGGCGAAGACGACCTCCTCGCACTGCCGGTCGATCGCCAGCGCGTGATCGCCCCCCTCGCCGACCCCCTCGTACACGGTGCGGCCCTCGCTGGTCGTGTTCGCCGCGAAGATCCCCCGTTGGGCTTCGACGATGCGGCGGCAGATTCCCAGCCAGTCTGCGGAGAAAAGATCCATCGGCGGATGCTAGTGGCGCGACTCGTCGCGCTAGCTTTGAGCGGTGCGAGAGGACCGACCGACGGCAACGGAAGAGACCGGCGGCCGCGAGCGGGCGCTGGCCCACGCGGAGGGGCCGTTGCTGGTGCTCGGGGCGGCCGGCACCGGCAAGACCGAGCTGCTGGCGCGGCGCGTCGCCACCCTGGTCGCGACCGGCACGCGCGGCGAGCAGGTCCTTGTCCTGGCCACCACCCGGGCGACCGCACGGCGACTTCGCGAACGTTCCGAGGCGCTGCTCGAGGGGCCGTTCGAGGAGCTCTGGATCGGCAGCTGGGAGACCCTCGGCGAGAGGCTTCTGCGCGAGCACTCCGCGGCGGCCGGGCTCGACCCTTTCTTCGACGTCCTCGGCCCCGCCGAGCGGCTGGCAATGCTGCTCGACCGCCTCGACGCGCTGCCGCTCCGCCGCCACGAGATACGCGGCAACCCGGCCGGGCTGCTGGCCCGGCTGCTGGCCCGGATCGACTCCCTCAAGGCCGACCGCGTCGGCCCGACCAGCCTCGCCGAACGCGCCCGCGCCGCCGAGGCCGAGGCCGGCGACGAGGCCGCCCGCGAGGCGGCCAGGCGCGAGGTCGAGTTCGCCGAGCTCTACTCGGCCCACGACAAGATCCTCGCCGAGTCCGGCAGCCTCGACCGCGGCGACGTCTTCCTCGCGCTCGACTGCCTCTTGGTCGAGCGACCGGACGTCCGCCGGCAGATCGCCACCCGGTTCGAGTACCTGATGGTCGACGAGCTGGAGGAGGCGACCGCGGCCCAACGGGCGATCCTCGGTGCGCTCGCGGAGGACAACGCGAACCAGCTCTACGCGCTCGAGGACGAGGCCGAGCAGGCCGCCTGGTTCCGGGACCTCCATCCCGACGGGGACGCGGTGGTGCTGGAGCACCGGTTCCGGGAGCCCGTTCTGAGCTTCTGGAGCTGCACCAACGAGCGGGCTCAGGCGCAGGCCGTCGCGCGGGCGGCCGAGCACCTGGTCGCGGCCGGGGCGGCGCCGGAGGAGATCTGCGTCGTCCTCGCCGATCCCGCCCGCCAGGGCGGCGCCGTCGCCGCGGCAATGGAGGAGCGCGGGATCCCCTTCCACCTCTCCGGCCCGGCGGCCCTGTTCCAGCGCCCCGAGGTACGCGACGCGGTCGCCTGGCTGCGCGTGCTCGCCGACCCCGACGACTCGGCCGCGGCGGCCCGGGCGCTGACCAGGCCGCCGGTAGAGCTGCGCTCCGGCGACCTCGCCCGGCTGACCACGATCGCCCGGCGCCGCAAGCTCGACATGGTCGCCGCCTGCGACGCGGCGCTCGACAGCCCCCAGTTCCAGCCCGAGGCGCGGGAGCGGATCCAGGCCTTTCTCAAGCTCTACGGCGCTGCCTCGACGGCAATGGAGGAGCGCCGAGCCGATGTCTTCGTCCGTCGCCTAATCGAGCGGGTCGGCCTGCGCCGGCAACGGCTCTTCGCCGCCCAGCCGGAGGTCGCCGAGCGGCTGCTCGGCCTCTCCCGCCTGGCCGAGTTGGCGACCGCTTGGGCACGCCGCGAACCGCACGGCTCCACCCGCGGCTTCGTCGCCTACCTCAGCGCCGTCGCGGAGGCCGGTGTCGAGCCCGCCGGCGGCGAGGAGCCGCTCTCGCGGGGGGCGGTGCAGGGGCTCGGAATGGGCGCGGTCAAGGGCAACGGGTTCGACCACGTCTTCGCGCTCGGTCTTGAGGCCGAGGCCGAGTGGTCGCGGATCGGGTGGCCGGCTCGCAAGGGCCTCGTCCTCTCGCGGCTGGAGCTCGGCGAGGAGGGCGAGGAGCATCGCCCTTCGCGTTTTTACCGCGAAACGCTGGCGGGCGCCGAGGCCGAGGAGGAGCGGCACCAGGAGGAGCTGTTCGGCCCGGCCGAGGGGCTGCACGCGACCTACCGCAACCTGCGCGAGCAGGTGCTGGAGGCCTCCTGGCAGGCCGGGCGCCAGCTCTCGGAGCCGCGCCTGGACACCGCTGTCGACGTCAACCGGGCGATCGCCCGGTACCTGGAGCTGCTGAAGCTGGCGGCGCTGGCGCAGCGGCCCGGCGAAGAGCCGGCGGCCGAGGCAGTCGACGCGGTCAACGGCCTCCTGCGCCAGGTCGCCACGCCGGAGCAGCAGGCGGAGCTGGATGCCTCCTCGCTCGACTCCTACCTGCTCGACTCCGAGCACGAGCGCGGGCGGCGCCTGGAGCTGATCGCGGCCCGCGACGAGCCGTCGCTTTCGGCCTTCCTGCCGCGCCGCGGCGACGGCATGCTGAGCCTCTCGGCCTCCGACCTCACCCTCTATCTCACCTGCCCGCTCAAGTACAAGTTCGGCCGCGTCTTCGGGATCCCGCAGGAGCCGACGATCAACCAGCGCTTCGGGATCCTCATCCACAACGTGCTCGAGCGCTTCCACAAAGAGCCTCCGGAGGAGGACGAGGACGGCCTGCCGCTGCTGATGCACCTGTTCGAGACCGGGTGGCGACGCACCGGCTTTGGCTCCAGCGATGACGAGCTGCAGTTCCGCGACCGCGCCCGCGAGGCGATGCGCCTCTACTGGGAGCGAGAGCGGGTCGCCGAGAGCGAACCGGTCTGGCTGGAGCGGAAGTTTGACTTCAAGGTCGGCGAGCACCACGTCCGCGGCAGAGTCGACCGGGTCGACCGCCTCGCCGACGGCGACTTCGAGCTGATCGATTACAAGACCGGCGAACGCAAGAGCGCGGCGGAGCTGGAGAGCGACCTGCAGCTGGCCCTCTACCGGCTGGCAGCTCGCGAGGCCTGGGAAATCGAGGCCAGCGCCGGCAGCTACTACTACGTGCTCGACGCCGACAAGGTCGCGGCGCCGACCAAGCCCGACGATGCCGAGCGGGTCGAGCGCACCGTCCTACAGGTCGGCGAGGGCATCCTCAGCCAGGACTTCGAGCCCCGCCCCTCCCCCACCGTGTGCGCCTGGTGCGACTACCGCCTGATCTGTCCGGCGGCCGAGTCCTGAGAAAGGGGCGGCGGCTGGGCGACAGGTGCCCACCGCTGAGGCGCGAGAACCAAGCAGCTCGGCAGACGCAGGGAAGCGAGACGAGGGGAGCGCACTCAAGTGCGTGACCCGAGTCAAGCGACCGAGGACTCCGAGATGCGCCGGTTATCGCGCCTCAGCGGTTGTCGCCGCGTTGGCGGAGGAAGCGCTGGAACTCGCGGGCGAGGGTGTCGGCGGAGGGCAGCTCCTCGCCCTCGGCGTTCAGGAGGTCGACCTGTTCGGCTTCGATCCGGGAGACCAGCTCTTCGATCTCCGGGTTGGCGGCGACCGCGCGGCCGATCTGCTCCTCGTAGTCGGTCGTTTCCTCCTCCAGGTCGGAGGCCTCGACGGCGATCCCGGTCAGGCCCTCGAGGCGCCGCAGCAGCGCCAGCGCCGCCTTCGGGTTGGGGACGGCGGCGACGTAGTGAGGCACCGCCGCCCAAAGCGACGCCGACTGGATCCCGGCCTGCCGGCAGAGGTCGTGGACGACGCCGACGATCCCGGTCGGTCCTTCGTAGCTGGAGCGCTCCAGCTCCAGCTCGTCGACCAGCTCCTGGCTGGAGGCGAGACCGGTGATCGGTACCGGCAGCGTGTGGGCGACCTCGGCGATCAGCGCTCCGAGGGTGACCACCATGTCGACCCCGAGGGCGTCGGCCGCGGTCGCGATCGTTTCCGAGAAGGTCCGCCAGCGCAGGTTCGGCTCGGTGCCGTCGAGCAGCACCAGGTCGCGGTCCGCCGTCGGCACGCGGGCGGCGATCAGGTTGTTCTCGGGCCAATCGATCCGCCGGGTCTGGCCTTCGTCGAGGCTGATCGTCGGCCGGTTCGCCTGGAAGTCGAAGTAGTCCTCCGGGTCGACCGAGGCGATCTGCTCGGCGTCGAGCGAGGTCGCGATCGCCCGCAAGGCGGTCGAGGCGGCAGCCGCGGCGTCGTTCCAGCCCCGAAACGCGCAGACCAGGACGGGGGAACGCAGCTGCGGTAGATCGCCTTCCCAATGCAGAGACTCCACGTTTGTGAGCGTAGACGATGGGGTCAGCGGCTTGGCGCGGGTTAGGCGCGTGCGCGGGAGCGTCGCAGGCCGAGCTGGGCGCCGCACGCGGACGAAGCGGGTAGCCGGGCTACCCGCAAGGCCGTGGGTGGCGATCCAGCGACGGCATGTGGCGTTATCCGCGTGCGTGGATAACCCGCGCCAAGCCGCTAGCTAAGCGACCGAACGGGCGCGGCGGATCAGCTGCAGAGCCATAAATAGGGCGAGGGCGGCGAAGGAGAGCTGCAGGACCCGCTCGGAGACGTTGTTCGCGACCGCGACCCCGATCAGGACGCCGATCGGCGAGAGAACGCCGATCAGCAGCGCCTCGCGAATCCTCACATTGCCGTAGGAGTTCTGGCGTGCTGCCCCGACCAAGGCGACGATCACGATCATCAGCAGCGAGGTCGACTCCGCCTCGACCTGGCTGAGCCCGAGGAAGACAGCCAGGGCGGGGACGAAGAGGACGCCGCCGCCGACCCCGACGAGGCCGCCGGCGACCCCCCCGGCAACCGCGATCAGGACGGCGAGGAGCTCGTTCACGAGAGGACCAGCTGGACCGCGATCCCGACCAGCAAGGCCGCGAACAGGTAGGAGACCGTGCGCTGGGAGATCCGCTGCTGGATCGCCGTACCGAACACCACCCCGACGACGGCCGGGATCGCCAGCAGCAGGCCGGTTGCGACGTGGACGTTGCCGTAGATCCCGCCCTGGGCGATCGCACCGAGCAGCCCGATGAGGACGATCGCGGCGAGGCTGGTCCCGGTCGCAAGCCGCTCCCCGTAGCCGAACCAGAAGATCAGCAGCGGCACGATCACCGTTCCCCCGCCGACCCCGAAGAGGCCGCTGAAGACCCCCGCCAGGGTGCCGATCGCCGCCAGCTTGACGATTGCACCGGAGTCGATCGGTGCGGTGCGGTGCGGCATGCGGCGATACTAGATGCCGTGCCCCGCGAATCTGAGACGGGCGCAGGGGACTGGAGCGCCCTGCTCGAGCCGCTGCGCAGCGATCCCGCCAGGAGCGCGATCCTCACCGACGTCGACGGGACGGTGGCGCCGATCGTCGAGCGTGCCGAGGACGCAAGCGTGCCCGAGCGGGCTCGCGCCGCCTTGGCGGCCCTGAACGAGCGTTACGGCCTGGTCGGCTGCATCTCCGGCCGGCAGGCGCTGGACGCCCGTCGCCTGGTCGGGCTCGACGACCTCGCCTATGCCGGCAACCACGGGCTCGAGCTGTTGCTGCCCGGTGACCCGGAGCCGCGATCGGATCCCTCACTTGATGGCCGCGAGGCCGAGGCGAACGAGTTCCTCGCCGGCCTCGGGGCCGGGGCGCTCGCCGAGGCCGGGCTTCGGCGCGAGGACAAGGGGCCGATCCAGGCGCTGCACTGGCGCGGAGCCGGCGACGAGGGTGCGGCCGAGCGGCGGGCACACGAGGTCGCCAACGCCGCCGGTAAAGCGGGGCTGGAACCGCGCTGGGGGCGCAAGGTGCTGGAGCTGCGGCCGCAGGGTGGCGGCGGCAAGGACGGCGCGGTCGCCTCCCTGATCGCCGGCAAAGACCTCGCCCACGCTGTCTACGCCGGCGATGACCGCACCGACCTCGACGCCTTCAGGCGCCTGCGCGAGCTGCGCGAGAGCGGCGAGCTGGCCACCGCGGTCTGCGTCGGCGTCCTCTCCACCGACGGGCCGGCGGAGCTGGCCGAAGAGTCGGACCTGACCGTGACCGGGCCGGAGGGCTGGCTCGGGATCCTCGAGGCGCTGGCGGAGTAGCGGTGCCCTACACCGAACTGCTCCGGATCACCGTCTTCCTCACCGGCGCCGAGGCGACCGCGCTGGGGGCGATCACCGCGCTCGGGGCGAGCCGCGACGGCGACTCCACCGCGATCCTCGTCGCCGCCGCCTGGTGGCTCGTCTCGCTGGCGATCGGCCTCTACCTCGGCCGGCCTTCGCGCGCTGCCGACGACGTCCGCGACGCGCTCGCCCGCGCTCGCACCGCAACCTCGCTGCCTCCCGAGGCACCCGGCCGGATCGCCTTCGGCCGTCTCTGGCCGATCGGGATGACGGCGGTCGCCGCCGGCGCCCTCGGCATCTTCTTCCCCGGCGTCGCCGTGGTCGGCGCCGGGTACGCCCTGATCGTCTCGCTCGCCTGGCACACCCGCGAGGCGGCCGTGCTCGGGATCGAGCAGCGCGACGGCGTCAAGTTCTACGTCGTCCCCAACTCGGCCTTCCACCCGATCCAGCTGGTGCGGACGCCGGGACTGCGCAGCGATCGGCTCGCTCGGTAGGCGCGATTGCCCTTTGCGTCGCTATGCGACGCAAAGGGCAATCGCGGTCTAGGTGAGCAGTTTCTTGAAGGCGGTCCAGCCGCGGGTGTTGGCGACGTCGGCCGCGGTCAGCCAGGCGCGCCGCGCGGTGGCGACCGCGTAGGCCATGTTGGCGAGGGTGTCGACGCCGTGGGCGTCGGTGTTGAGGACGATCGTGGCGCCGGCGTCGACGGCGAGGCGGGCGTGGCGGTCGGAGAGGTCGCGGCGGTTGGGATTGCCGTTGATCTCCAGCATCGTCCCGGTCCGCGCCGCCGCCTCGGCGACCGCCTCGACGTCGATCCCGTAGGGCTCGCGGCGGCCGATCAGGCGGCCGGTGAGGTGGCCGATGCAGTCGACCTGGGGGTTCTCGATCGCCGCCAGCACTCGCGCGGTCATCTCCTCGGCGGAGATCGAGAAGGAGGTGTGGACGCTGGCGACGATCCAGTCGAGCGCCTCGACCAGGTCGTCGGGGTAGTCGAGGGAGCCGTCGAGGCCGATGTTGATCTCGGAGCCGGCGAGCAGCCGGAAGCCGCGTTTCCCCTTGTTCCACGCCCGGATCTCCTCGATCCGCTCCCACAGCATCTCGTCAGTGACGTGGTCGCCGAAGCCGTGGGTCGCCGAGTGGTCGGTGATCGCCATGTAGGCGTAGCCGCGCTCCCGACCCGCCTCGGCCATCTCCTCCAGCGTGTTGCGGCCGTCGGAGAGGGTGGTGTGGGAGTGGAGGTCGCCGCGGATGTCGCCGAGCTCGATCAGGTCCGGCAGCTTCTCCTCCCGCGCCGCCTTCAGCTCGCCCCTGCCCTCGCGCAGCTCCGGCTCGATGTAGGCGTAGCCGAGGCGCTCGTAGACGCCCTCCTCGGTCTCGCACAGCTCGACCTCTCCGCTCTCGGTCTCGGTGATCCCGTGCTCGGAGACCGAGAGCCCGCGGCCGACCGCCTCTTCGCGCAGCTGCACGTTGTGGGCTTGGGAGCCGGTGAAGTGCTGGAGCAGGTTGCCGAAGGCGGCCGGGGCGACGATCCGGAGGTCGACCGAGATCCCGTTGTGGGTCTGCGCCCGGACGCCGTTGGCGCCGGGGGTGCCGGCGGAGGCGATCAAGGGGTGGGAGGCGAGGTGCTCGGCGAGCGCGGCCGGCTCCTCGGCGGTCGCGATCAGGTCGATGTCCTTGCAGGTCTCTCCCCAGCGGCGGACCGAGCCGGCGACCTCGACCCGGTTGGCGGCGGGATGCTCGCGCAGCGCCTCGGCCAGCTCCTCGGCGATCGGGCGCACCTTGGAGAGCAGCAGGCGCCCCGGCCCCTCGCCAGGCTCGCCGAGGCGCTCCAGCGAGGCGAGCACGTTCTCCTCGGCTTTCGGACCCAGCCCCTTGACCTCGCGGACCTTTTCCGCCTCAGCTGCTGCCTTCAGCTCCTCCATGTTGGAGATCCCCAGCTCGTCGAAGAGCAGGCGCGCGGTTTTCGCGCCGACCCCGGGGACGCGGGTGACCTCGATCAGGGTCGGCGGGAACTTCGCCTTCAGCTTGACCGCGGCCGGGATCTCCCCGGTCGCGATCAGGGCGTCGATCTTTTCCGCCAGCGTCTTGCCGACCCCAGGGATCTCGGTCGCCCGCCCCTGACCGGCCAGCTCGGCGACCGAGACCGGGCTCTCGCGGATCGCCTTGGCCGCCGTGCTGTAGGCGAGCACCCGGTATTTGACCGCTCCGTCGAGCTCGTAGAGCACTCCCAGCTCTTCCAGGGCCGCGGCGATCTCGGCGTTGGTCACCTGGGGAACTTAGCTGCGACTAGCATCGGGGTGATGCCCCAGCTCGACCGCGGTCCCGCCTGGCTGGTACTCCCCACCTACAACGAGGCCGAGAACATCGAGCCCCTGGTCGAAGCGGCACTGGCCAGGCTCCCCGCCACGGCCCAGGTGCTGATCGTCGATGACTCCTCCCCTGACGGGACCGGCGAGCTGGCGGATGGGCTGGCGGCGCGCCATCCCCAGGTGAGCGTCCTTCACCGCGAGCGCAAGGAAGGCCTCGGCCCCGCCTACATCGCCGGTTTCCGCCAAGCGCTCGGCGCCGGTGCCGGCCTGGTCCTGGAGATGGACTCCGACTTTTCTCACGACCCGGCCTACCTGCCGCGCCTCCTGGAGGCGGCGCGGCGCGCCGACCTGGTGCTCGGCTCCCGCTACGTCGCCGGCGGCGGCGTCGGCGACTGGGGCCCGGTGCGGAGGGCGATCAGCCGCGGCGGCAGCACTTACGCGCGCCTGCTGCTCGGCGTCGACGTCCAAGACCTGACCGGGGGGTTCAAGTGCTTCCGCCGTGAGGTGCTCGAGGCGATCGACCTCGAGGCGGTGATGGCCCGGGGCTACGCCTTCCAGATCGAGCTGACCTACCGCGCGATCCGGCACGGCTTCAAGGTGGTCGAGGTGCCGATCGTCTTCCGCGACCGGCGCGTCGGGGCGTCGAAGATGGACCGCTCGATCGTCGCCGAGGCGGTCCTCGAGGTGCCGCGGCTTCGGTTCGGCCGCAATCGGGTAAAACAGTCGGAACGACCTCTGGACAGCGCCGCTATACTTTCTGAAGTATTGAGTGACGAACCTCGATTCCGGGAGACCGATATCCAGTGACTGGCAAGCTGACGGACGTAACCGACGCAACCTTCAAGGCTGACGTAATCGAGGCCGACGGGCCGGTCCTCGTCGACTTTTGGGCTCCCTGGTGCGGTCCGTGCCGCGTCGTCCACCCGGTCCTCGAGGAGATCGATGCCGAGCGCGACGACCTCAAGATCGTCAGCATCAACGTCGACGAGAACCAGCAGACCGCAGCCCAGTACGAGGTCCTCTCGATCCCGACGATGATCCTCTTCAAGGACGGCGCGATCGCCAAGAAGGTGGTCGGGGCGATGCCCAAGCGCCGCCTCGAGGCCGAGCTGGAGCCGGCGCTCGCCTAGCGGGCGCCTCCGGCCATGCCTTTCGTCCACGTCCACTGGTTCGAGGGCCGCAGCGACGAGCAGAAGGCGGAAATCGCCAAGCGCATCGAAGAGGCCCTGGTCGAGGTCGCCGGCGCTGCCCCCGAGCACTGCTGGGTGAAGTTCTCCGACTCCTCCAAAACCGACTTCATCATCGGCGAAGCGGCCGAGTAGCCGCTCCCTGCGAGGCGGCCGCCAACGGGGCCGAGCACCAGCGGTCGATGAAAAGGGAGAAGCTTCTTAATGTCACCCGCGCTGGGCAAACGCCCGGCGCGGGTGTGAGCTAGTGCTTCTCGCTGCTAGCTACCGCTTCGATGGGCGGCACTAACTATGTAGTTGTTGTCAGGGAAATTGGGCTACCGCCTTTGGTCATCGTCGGTGTGATGAGCCCGTTGAAGCTCGCGGACTTGGGGCCGAGTTTCAGTGTCTGCGCTTTCTCGTTGAACATCAGTGTCGCGCCGCTCTCTTTGTTGTTCTGCGCTGAGTTTGTCGCCGGCCCGCCTGTCCCGATTGCTCTGCCTTGGATTTTGAATTTCTGTTTGTTCAGCGAGCAGGCTTCCACGCCTTTGTTTGTGAATTCTATGGTCGTAAAGGCCTCTTCTTCGCCGTCACCCGAGAACAGAAGTCCCATCGCGCCTGCTTCGCCGTTTGGCCCAGGAAATCCTTCGACGCCGTGGACGTTGGCTTTGACCACGATCGGTTCGTGGACGACGCATTTGTTGATTTTTTTCACGTTGCAGACGCTGAATTCGGTTTCGATTGTGCCCGACACTGTGTGCTCGCCGACTTTGGGTTCTTTGTTTTCAATCCATGAGTTCGCCGTGTTGTTTTTCACGACTGAGCATTCAATTTCAACTTTCGCCAGGCCGATTTCGCCTGTCAGCACCGCTGGCTCTGATTTTTTTGTTGAATCTGTGACTTCTTCGTTCTTCCCGTCGACCGCTGTTTTCGTGTTCAGTGGGATCAGGGTGTGTTCGTATTCGCCATGTTTAGTCGGGTGTGTTTTATCGCAATGTGCGTCTTCAAAATCCTCCGTTTCCGGAGTCCCTTTCACGCATGTGAACGCTGTTGTGTTGTTCGATGTCGTTACTATGTCCGCCGCGGCGCTCTGTGCTGCACAGGCGCTAAGCAAAAGCGCAGTGAGCAGCGAAAGGCCGATAACGGTTCTGCGTCCGATCATCTTGATGACTCCTTAGGTCGCTGGTGGCGAGCAGCGGACGCCGCCCATAGCGATGCTCGGACAAACCGACGTATAAGGCAATTAACTGGCCGAGATGTTTTCTATCTCCGGTAACAGGAAGCAACTACTTAGATGCTGCAATAGAGGACTATTCGCTGGCTTTCACTGCGCTTGCGTCTGTGGCCTGCAGTTTTCTTCCAGCGCGGCCGAGTCTTCCTGGACGCCGAGGTCGTAGCCCGCTACGCGCGGACGACGGCAGTGTGCAACTCGCGGCCATCGATCTCGGCGCTGGCGCCGGGGGCTCCGTCGTAGAGGACGGAAGTGGCGAGGACCTCCCGGCTAGGTAGTCCTGGTCGAGGAGATCGATGCCGAGCGCGACGACCTCAAGATCGTCAGCATCAACGTCGACGAGAACCAGCAGACCGCAGCCCAGTACGAGGTCCTCTCGATCCCGACGATGATCCTCTTCAAGGACGGCGCGATCGCCAAGAAGGTGGTCGGGGCGATGCCCAAGCGCCGCCTCGAGGCCGAGCTGGAGCCGGCGCTCGCCTAGCGGGCGCCTCCGGCCATGCCTTTCGTCCACGTCCACTGGTTCGAGGGCCGCAGCGACGAGCAGAAGGCGGAAATCGCCAAGCGCATCGAAGAGGCCCTGGTCGAGGTCGCCGGCGCTGCCCCCGAGCACTGCTGGGTGAAGTTCTCCGACTCCTCCAAAACCGACTTCATCATCGGCGAGCCCGCAAGCGAGTAGTCAGGCTGTCGAGCGGGGGCTAGCGACTGCCCGCAAGACGACCGCTCAGGCCGAGCGTCACTTCACGATCCGGCGCCGCCAAGGCGGCTTGCGCGGCCGCCAGCAGAGCCTCCGAATCGAGATCGAAGCGCTTCGCGGCGACCGATAGGAGGCTGAGGTTGTCAGCCGGGTAGAGCAGCTCGACGTTGGCCAGGCGGCCTTTCGAGAACGCGACGTTGCAATGCTGCTCCTTGTCAACGCTCTTGCCATCGTCCCAATGCTTGACGGCGATCAAGTCGATTGAGAGAGCATTTGCCTCGCTGTCGTAATCGGCTTTCACCTATGCCTCCTTTGGGAAAACGGTAACGATCAAGTCAGGGTCATCGCCTGCGACGACGATCACTATCCAAATTCCTTCGACCTGGCCAAGATAGCGCCAGTTAGCTCTAGATTCCTGTTCCACTCGAACTGGATTGGATGCCACGAACTCCGCGTCCGCCCTGGTCAAGCCATAGAGGCGCAGCCTGTTCTTCGCATGCTAAGTGAACCGCACGCACCTCTAAGGGCGCGGCGTCGCAACCTCTCCCCCTACGTGCGGGTGACCCCGATCTGGAGGCTGCGGCCGTCGATTTCGGTGCTGGGGCCGGAGGCTCCGTCGTAGAGGACGGAGGTGGCGAGGACCTCGCCGGCTAGGTACGCCTGGTGGGCGCGGGCGGCGTCGATCAGCTCGGCGTCGCCGCCGAGGGTGAGCTCGATCCGGTCAGTGATCTCCAGGCCCGCGTCTTTGCGGGCGATTTGGACAGCGTGGACGATCTCGCGGGCGAGGCCCTCACGGCGCAGCTCGTCGTCTAGCTCGAGCTGTAGGGCGACGGCGTGGCCGGCATCGGCCTCCACCTCGTAGCCCTCGAGGGGCTGCAGCGCGAGGGTGACGTCGTCGGGCCCGAGGGTGTGATCGACGCCGTCGATCGCGACCCCGATCTCGCCGCCTTCGCCGAGCACGGCGGCAACGCGGTTCGGGTCGAGCGCCTCCACCGCGGCCGCCACCTGCGGCATCCGCTTGCCGAAGCGGGGGCCGAGTGCGCGGTAGTTGGGCTTCGCCGTGTAGCTGACCAGCTCGGCCTCGTCGGTGACGAAGTCGAGCTCCTTGACGTTCAGCTCGGCGGTGACCAGGGCAGCGCGCGCTTCGATCGCCTCCCGCTCGGCCTCGTTGGCGACGATCACGGCGCGGCGCAGCGGCTGGCGGACCTTCGCCTTGGCCTGCGCCCGCGCCGCGCGGCCGAGCTCGACCGTCAGCCGGACCGCCTCCATCCCCGCCTCCAGGCCGGGATCGGCGAGCGCCAGGTCGGGTTCGGGGAAATCGCGCAGGTGGACCGAGTCGGGCTGCTCTTCGGTCTGGCCGAGAACGCCGCCGGCGAGGTTGAGGTGGATCTCGTCGGCGAGGAAGGGCATGAAGGGCGCAAGCAACGCCGCCGTCTCAAGCAGGCAGTGTCGGAGGGTCGCGAAGGCGGCCCGGTCGCCGTCCCAGAAACGCCGGCGCGACAGCCGCACGTACCAGTTCGAGAGCTCCTCGACGTAGGAGGCGATCGCCCGGCCGGCGGCGGTGCAGTCGAAGGCGTCCATCCGCTCCCGCACCGTCTCGATCGTGGCCTGCAGACGGGAAAGAGCCCACCGGTCGAGGTCCCCCGCCGGCTCGGGGGCGCCGCGGAAGTCTCCGGGACCGAGGTCCTCTGCGTTCGCGTACAGGACCCAGAACGAGTACGTGTTCCAGAGCGTCAGCATAAGCTGGCGCACCGACTCCCCTACCGTCTCGACCGAGAAGCGGTAGCCCGACCAGGGCTGCTGGGAGGTCAGGTAGTACCACCGGAATGCGTCGGCGCCGTGCGCGTTCAGCACGTCCCAGGGGTCGACCACGTTGCCGCGGCTCTTCGACATCTTCTGCCCCTCGGAGTCGAGGATGAGGCCGAGGCAAACGCAGTTGCGGTAGCTGGAGGTATCGAACAGCAGGGTCGACTCGGCGAGCAGGGTGTAGAACCAGCCGCGGGTCTGGTCCTGGGCCTCACAGATGTAGTCGGCCGGGAAGCGCTGTTCGAACTCCTCGGTGTTCTCGAAGGGGTAGTGGAACTGGGCGAACGGCATCGCGCCGCTGTCGTACCAGGTGTCGATCACCGACTCGACCCGGCGCATCTCGCCGCCGCACTTCTCGCACCCCACGGTGACTTCGTCGATGTAGGGACGGTGGAGGTCCTCAGGGACCTCGCCGGTGGCGCGCTCGGACAGCTCGGCGACCGAGCCGGCGCAGAAGCGCTCATCACAGTCCTCCCCGGTGCACTCCCAGATCGGCAGCGGCGTTCCCCAGTAGCGGTCGCGGGAGAGGGCCCAGTCGACGTTGTTCTCCAGCCATTTGCCGAAGCGGCCGTGCTTGACGTGCTCGGGGTGCCAACCGATCGTCTCGTTGTTGGCGAGCAGCTGGTCGCGACCCTGGGAGGTGGCGATGTACCAGCTGGACTTGGCGTAGTAGAGGAGCGGCGTGCCGCAGCGCCAGCAGTGTGGGTAGGAGTGCTCGTAGGACTGCTCGCGGAAGAGCAGGCCACGGCGCTCTAGGTCGGCGATCAGCGCCTTGGTCACCTCGGGGTCCTTGACGAAGCGGTCCTCGAACCCGACCACACGATTGTCGAAGTGCCCTTCGGGCTTGACCGGGTTGTAGAGCGTCCCGTGCTCGGTCGGGTCGAAGAGGCCGTTGGCGGCGGCAGCCGTGTAGTCGTCCTCGCCGAAGGCGGGGGCGATGTGGACGAGTCCGGTGCCGTCCTCGGTGGTGACGAAATCGCCGGCGATCACCGGGTAGGCGCCCAGCTCGCGATCGGCGAGGTTGAAGACAGGGCCCGCATAGGTACGGTCCACCAGGTCTGAGCCGGAGAACTCCTCGATCACATCCGCGTCCTCTCCCAACACCCGCTCGACCAGAGACTTGGCGAGGATTACCACCTCGTCCCCCACCCGCACCCTGGTGTAGGTCACCTCGGGAGCGACGGCGACCGCGACGTTGCCGGGCAGGGTCCACGGGGTCGTCGTCCAGACCAACAGCGACTCACCGGTCCGCTCGCGGTTGTCACCCAGCAGCGGGAAGCGCACGTAGATCGAGGGGTCGACCACGTCCTCGTACCCCTGCGCCACCTCGTGAGAGGAGAGCGCGGTGCCGCAGCGCGGGCAGTAGGGAACGACCTTGTGGCCCTCGTAGAGGCGGCTGTCATCCCAGAGCTTTCGCAGCGACCACCAGACCGACTCGATGTAGTCGTCCTCCAGGGTCACGTAGGGGTCGTCGAGGTCGATCCAGAACCCGATCCGCTCGGTCAGCCGGTCCCACTCCTCGACGTACTCGAAGACCGATTCGCGGCAGCGCTGGTTGAACTCGGCGATCCCGAACTCCTCGATCTCCTGCTTGGAGCCGATCCCGAGCTGCTTTTCCACCTCCAGCTCGACTGGCAGGCCGTGGCAATCCCAGCCCGCCTTGCGGGGAACCCGGTAGCCGCGCATGGTCTTGTAGCGCGGATAGACGTCCTTGAAGACGCGAGCGAGGACATGGTGGGAGCCGGGTCGCCCGTTGGCGGTCGGCGGGCCCTCGTAGAAGCTCCAAACCTCCGCCCCCTCGCGGTTGGCAAGCGAGCGCTCGAAGACGCCGGTCTCGCCCCAGCGTGCCAGCACCCGCTCCTCCAGCTCGGGGAAGGACTGCTTGGTGTCGACTGGCTCGAATCCGGGCATCAGGCTGGTTGCGCGCTCACGGACGCGTGATTCTAGGAGGGGATAGGCTGAGGGCGTGCCCGTCTTCGACCTGAACGGCAAGGTGGCCCTGGTCACCGGCGCCGCCAGAGGGATCGGTTTCGAGACCGCGCGGCAGATGCATATGCGCGGCGCCTCGATCGCTGTCCTCGACCTCGACGCCGGCCAGGCGACCGAGGCGGCGGAGCGGATCGGCCCGCGCGCGATCGGAATCGGCGCCGATGTCACCGACGAAGGAGCGATGATGGCCTCCGTCGCGGAGGTGGTCGAGAAGCTCGGCGGCGTCGACGTGGCGGTCGCCAACGCAGGCATCGCCCAGGCCAACTTCGCCACCGCCCGTGGGATCTCCGGCGAGGAATGGGCGCGGGTCTTCGAGGTCGACATGCTGGGCGTCTGGCGGACCGTGCGGGCGGCGCTGCCGCAGATCGTCGAGCGGCGCGGCCAGATGGTCGTCGTCTCCTCCGTCTACGCCTTCGCCAACGGCCTCGGCAACACGCCATACGCGGTCGCCAAGGCCGGGGTCGAGTCGCTCGGCCGGGCCCTGCGAGTAGAGCTGGCGCCACACGGCGCGAGCGCCACTGTCGCCTACTTCGGCTGGGTCGACACCAAACTCGTCCAGGACGCCTTCGCCCAACCCACCGCCGACCGCGTCAAAGACCTCAGCCCCGACTTCCTGCTCAAACGGATCACCCCCGCGGAGGCAGGTGCCGGCCTCGTCCGCGGAATCGAAGAACGCGCGCCCCGCGTCTTCGTCCCAAAGTGGTGGCGCTACATCTCCGCCCTGCGCGGCATTGTCAACCCCCTGCTCGACCGCCGCATGGAGAAGGACGCCAAAACGGCGGCCCTGATCCGCGACCTCGACGCGGAAACGGTCGACGCCGGCAAGACGCCCAGCGTGAGTAGTTAGTCACGCGCCGCCCACGTGGCGAACCCACACATTTGCGCGTCGCGGAGATAGAAAACATTACTCCAAAGTAATTGACTGCTGGGCCACTGTGGTGGACCATCGGCGCAGGTGGCAATCGCCACTGCTAACCCAGCGATCTAAGGAGTCATGGAAATGATTGGACGTAGAGCCATTCCCGGCGTCCTGCTGCTCTCTGCGCTTGTCGTTTGCGCATTCACCGCGCAGAGCGCATCGGCGGCACCGGCCAAAAAGACAACAGCATTCACATGCGTGCAGAACGGGGGCATCAAAGATTTTCTAGACCCCCACTGCGACAACAAAGTCATCGGGGGAGGGGGGGCATTCGGGCATGTCCCGATTCCCCAGAACCAGACAACAGAAATCACAGTTTCCAACGAAAAAACCGCGAACGCAACACTCGAATCGACCCCCACAACGATCAAATTCATCTTCGAAGGCAAACCTGTTGAAGTCACCTGCCAAAACGTTCACGGCGTCGGAACCCTCCACAACATGGAACCCATTCTGGCGGAACACCGGGTGACAGGCACAGTCACGATCAAAGTCACCGCATGCAAAGTCAAACCGATGAAATGCTTCGTCAAAGAACCGATCGAATTCAAAACGGAATTCGAAGGAGTCGAAGAACTCGGCCCCGAAAAAAACACACACGGGATTGAGTACAGGCCGCACGTGGAAAGCGGCGGCGCTCTGATGACGATCGCATTCGAAGGGCCGGAATGCTTCCTCAAAGGGAAAGTCATCCCGATCAAAGGGACGATGATCGCGACAGGCGGGCCGGCCCCGAATGAACAGCACAGCGGCGCTACACAGGTATTCACCAACGAAATGACCAAAGAAACGCTGAAAGTCGGTGCACTCCCCGCAGAACACTCGGGCGCGCTCACAATGAGGATGGCGCCCATAGAGGGCCAGGAACAGAACCCGATCTCCTTCACAACAGTCACATAGCCCGGCTCTTAAGCACGAGCACTAATTAGGGACCGCCTGGGCCGGGCCGCTCGGTCCGGCCCAGGAATCAGCCGCTTCGCGTGAGCCGCTCAAGCAGGCAGATCACCGATTCGTAGGGCTCGCCGGTGGCGCGCTCGAGGGCGATCTCGCAGGTCCGGTTGCTGGAGAGGTGGGCATCGAAGGAGCGGCCGGAGAGCTCGGCGGCTTGCGGTTGCGTGGCGGAGGCGGTCAGCTCGGGGTGGGAGATGCCACGGTCGCCGGCGAACCCACAGCAGCTCGCCGACGGTGCGACGAAGACATCCTCGGCCAGGGCGGAGGCGAGGTCGCGGAGCGGCGAAGCGAGGCCCATCCGGCGGGTCGCGCAGGTCGGGTGCACGGTCGCCGAGCCGACCTTCTCGCCGACCTCCAGCCAGGGCAGCAGTCGCTGCGCCCAGCTCACCGAGTCGACGATCTCCAGCTGGGCCAGGCGCTCGGCGTTCTCCTCCTCGAGCACGCCCTCGCCGGGTTCCGCAACCGCGTTGGTGCAGGAGGCGGCGTCGATCACGACCGGCAGCGCGCCCTCGCCGCTCCACGCCCACAACCGCTCGACCATCTCGTTCGCCTTCTCCCGGTGGGCCGCGGCAAAGCCTTTCGAGCTCCAGGGCAGCCCGCAGCAGTTGCCGGCGACGTCTTCGGGAATCCAGACCGGCAGCCCAGCCCGGCTCGAGACCTCGACCAGGGCCGCCACCGGCGAGCCGGCGAAGATCCGGTTGGTGCAGGAGGGGACGTAGACGGCCGCCGCGCCGGTGTGGATCGTCGCCGGCAGCTCTGCCGAGGCGGCGCCGGGGAGGGCGCGGCCGCGCTTGGTCCGCCGCGCCACCGGCCCTCCGGCCCGCAGGCCGAACCGCGTCGCCCCCTCGGCCAAGCCCCACCGCCGGGCTTTGGCGAGGGCGCGCCGTTCGGCCCGCTCGGAGTGCTCGCGCTGGCGCAGTTCCTTGACGAAGCGGCCGGTGTCGATCCCGACCGGGCAGGCGATCTGGCAGGAGCCGTCGGCGGCGCAGGTCTCCATCACCTCGTAGGAGAATTCCTCCATCAGCGCCTTGCGCACCGGCGAGCCCTCCGGCTGGCGCGCGATCTCCCGCCGCAGCACGATCCGCTGCCGCGGCGTCGTCGTCAGATCGCGGCTCGGGCAGACCGGCTCGCAGAAGCCGCACTCCACGCAGGTGGTGATCGACTCCTCCACCGGCGGCGTCGTCTTCAGGTTGCGCAGGTGGACGCCGGGGTCGCGGTTGAGGACGACGCCCGGCGAGAGAACCCCGTCGGGGTCGGCGAGCCGCTTCACCCGCCACATCAACTCGGTCGCCCTCTCCCCCCACTCGCGCTCCACATAAGGGGCCATGTTGATCCCGGTCCCGTGCTCGGCCTTCAACGAGCCGTCGTACTTGTCGATGATCAGCTCGACCAGGCCGCTCATGAACGCCTCGTAACGCTCGAGGTCCTCCTGTTTGGCGAAGTCCGGCGTCAGCATGAAGTGGAGGTTCCCGGCGGAGGCGTGGCCGGCGACGCCGGGCAGGAAGCCGTACTCGCCGAGCAGCGCCTGCAGGTCGCGGGCGCCCTCGGCGATCCGCTCCGGCGGCACGCAGACGTCCTCGACGATCAACGAGGTCCCCGGCAGGCGCAGCTTGCCGATCAGACCGTGGAGCCCCTCACGCACCCGCCAGCTCAGCTCGATCTCCTCCGCCTCGCGGGTGAACTCAATCGGCCGGATCGTCTCGTGGGAGGCGAGGATCTCCATCGCCCCGGCGACGCAGCGGTCCAGCTCGCCCTCGTCGGCACCGCCGAACTCGACCAGGAGGACCGCCGACTCCGGCGGCAGCTCTTTCCACTCCTCGGGCGCGCCGACCATGTTCCAGGCGGCGGTGATCAGAGCTGGCGCGACCATCAGCTCGACCGCGGTGGCGCCGGAGTCGACCAGGTCGCGGACCGGGGCGATCGCCCCGTCGATGCCGGGGAAGTGGACCCAGGCGGTGGTCGTCACCGCCGGCAGCGGCACGGTCTCGAAGACGGCCTCGGCGAGGAAGGCGAGCGTGCCCTCCGAGCCGACCAGAAGCCGGCGGAAGATCTCCACCGGCTCGTCGGCGTCGAGGAAGGCGCAAAGGCGGTACCCGGTGGTGTTCTTGATCGCGAACTTGTGGCGGATCCGCTCGCTCAGCTCCTCATCAGCGCGGATCTCGTCCCGGATCGCGGCGAGGCCGGCGGCAAGCTCGGGCTCGGCCTCGGCGAACTCCTCGGCGGCGCCGGGCGCGGCGGTGTCGATCTTCGTCCCCGACGGGAGGACGAAGGTGAGCGAGCGCACGGTGGAGTAGGAGTCCCTCGTCACCCCACAGCGCATCCCGCCGGAGTTGTTGGCGACGACGCCGCCGACGGTGGCGATGTCGGTGCTGGCGGGGTCGGGACCGAGCTTGCGCCCGTGCGGGGCGAGGACGCGGTTGGCGTGGCCGAGGACGGTGCCCGGCTTGACCCGGGCGCGGGTGCCGTCCTCCTCGACCGAGATGCCACGGAAGTGGCGCCGCACGTCGACCAGGATGCCGTCGCTCTGGCCTTGGCCGTTGAGGCTGGTGCCGCCGGCGCGGAAAGTGACTGGGATCTCCTTCTCGCGGCCGTAGGCGAGGATCTTGGCGACGTCGTCGGCGTCGTGCGCCATCACCACCGCCCGCGGGAAGAGCCGGTAGGGGCTGGCGTCGGAGGCGTACCGGACGATGTCGCCGGGCCGGGCGAGCAGGCGCTCCGGTCCGAGCAGCTCCTCGAGCTCGCGACGCAGCGGCTGCGCGACACCGGCTGCGATCTGGTCGGGCGCGCGGTCCGGCGCCGGCTCCGTCGCCGGCGGAGCGAGCGAGTCGGTGTCGCGCCGGAGCAGTGCCATCGCTCTCGACTAGAAGAGTGACATTCCCGGCGCCACCGGGACTTCGACCAGCTCGGGCTCGCTCGAGGCGAGCGCCGAGGAGAGCGCGCCGCTGACCCCGTCGCGATCGGCCACCCGGTGCGCCTTGACGCCGTACCCCTCGGCGACCGAGGCGACGTTGAGCTTTGGCAGGTCGAGGCCGGGCGCCCCCGTCACCTGCTCGACTTCGGCGAACCACTTGAGGATCGCGTACTCCTCGTTCTGCACCACCAGGAAGGTGACCGGGGCCTTGTAGGCGACGGCGCTCCAGAAGGCGGTGATCGCGTACTGGGCCGAGCCCTCGCCGAGCACGCAGACGACCGGCCGGTCCGGCTGGGCGAGCTGGACGCCGACCGAAGCGGCGAGGCCGAAGCCGAGGCCGCCGCCAGCGCTGAAGTAGTAGCTGCCGGGCCTGGAGATACGCAGCTGGTTGCGCAGCGCGAGCGTGCTCGATGGCGACTCGAGGACGATGATCGCGTCGTCGGGGAGGACCTCGGCCAGCGCGGTGTGGACGGTCGAGACGTTGAGCGGGTCGGTGGGCGGGATTTCCTGCGGCGGCTGGTTCGGCTCGGGCGCCGGGCGGGAGGACTCGGGCACCGCCTCCAAGAGCGCCTCCAGGGTGAGCTTGACGTCGGCGACGATCGCGTCGCCCATCGGCGCCCGCACCGCCTCGTCGGGGTCGCTGGTGATCGCGACCAGCTTCGCCCCATCCGGCAGCAGCGGCCCGGGGATGTGCGGGTAGTAGGGGAAGACCGAGCTGCCGACGACGACGATCAGGTCGTGGCCCTCGAGCGTCTGCCCGACCGGTCCGATCGCCGGCGGCAGCACGCCGCGGAAGTTCGGGTGGCTCTCCGGGAAGCCGAGCCGGATGCCGCCGGTCGCCGGCGAGGCCCAGACCGGCAGCCGCTGGCGCTCGGCGAGGGCGATGCCGAGGTCCCAGGCGCCTGAGGCGTCGATGTCGGGGCCGGCGACGAGGACGGGGTTAGCGGCCGCGTCGAGGCGCTCGGCCAGGCCCCGCACGGCCTCCGGGTCGGCGACGGCGCGCCCGGTGACCTTTCGCTCGATTGCCGCTTTCGCGTCGCCCTCGTCGACCTCGGCGTACCAGTCGTCCATCGGGATCGAGACGAAGACCGGGCCGCGGGGCGGCAGCGCCGCCAGGTGGGCGCCGTGGGCGAGAGCCAGCGGCACGTCCTCGGCCCGCGGCGGCTCGAAGGACCACTTGACCAGCGGGTGCGGCATCCGGGTCGCGTCGCGGTTGGTCAGGTTCGCCTGCAGGGTGATCTGCGCCCGCGCCTGCTGGCCGGCGGTGATCAGCAGCGGCGAGTGGTTGGCCTGGGCGTTGAAGATCGCCCCCATCGCGTTGCCGACCCCGGGCGCGGTGTGGAGGTTGGCCACGGTCGGCCGCCCCGACGCCTGGGCAAAGCCATCGGCCATCCCGACCACCACCGCCTCCTGCAGGCCGAGCACGTAACGGAAGTCCGAGGGGTACTCGGCCAGCATCGGCAGCTCGGTCGAGCCCGGGTTGCCGAACATCGTCGTCATCCCGTGGGCTCGGAAAAGGTCGAACGTCGCGTCCCTGACCGTCGGCATCGCCGGAACCCTATCCCGGCGCGGGCAAAAGCGGCTGACCAATAGCGCTTCGCTCTCGGCATGTGAGAGGAAAGCGCCAGCGCGACTGCGGAACTCAAGAACGGGGGCGGCGGGTCGATATGGACTCGATGAGCTTGCCGTCCAGCCACCGGGGGGTCCGGCGCGCGGCCTGCGCCGCGGCGCTCGCTGCCTGCCTGCTCAGCTTCGCCGCCTCGGCCACCGCGGAACCGCCGCCAGCCGCGACCCGCCTCGTCTACGCGCCCGGAGAATTCGTTCCGATCCCGGCTTCGATCCCGCACGAAGAAGGCGACATGGTCGACCGGCGGATCGTCCCCAACCTTCGCTGGATCGCCCAGCGCTACCCGATCTACATCACCGACGGCTACTCGGGGCCTCTCCCGACCGGGGAACACGTCGGCTGCCACGGCTGCCACGTCACGCGCTCCGACCACTACAACGGCCTCGCGGTCGACATCGTCGCCCTGGACGGAAGCTCCCGTTGCGAGGGCCGGTGGGCCGGGATCACCCGGCTCGCCCGCTGGGCCGAGCCGCTGCAGAACCGCCCCACCCTGCCGTTCCGGTGGGTCGGCTACGACGGCGACGCCGGCCACGGCTGCGGCCACCATCTGCACCTCTCCTGGAACCACGCCCCGGCGCCGCGCTCCGAGCTGGCGGAATGGGTCGAAGTGTTCCCGGTCGGCGCGGTCGGGCCCGGGACCAAACCGAAACGCCCGCCCGCACCGCCGACGCCGCCCACGCCATCCGGCGGCTACGGGATGTCGCCGACCGGCGGAATCAGCACCTACGGCTACGGCGACTGAGCGCACCCGCACTCCGCGACGGCCCGGTCCGGGCCGTCCATAGGATGCGTCGGCATGCGCCGACCGACCGCGATCGTCCTCGTCGCCCTCGGGGCAACCCTGGCCGCCGGTGGCTGCGGCAAGGACGACTCCTCTACCCCGGTCGCCTGCCTGGAAGGCAGCGACACCTACCTGCGAGCCCTGGCCGCCGCCCCCGGCGAGGTCAGGCTCGACGGTGAGACCCCGATCAGCGAGTGCCCGGCCGAGAACCAGGCGGGCGGCGAGCTGGCGACGGTCGGAGAAGCGATGGTCGAGACGGCGACCTCGCTCAACGCCGAGGCCCGCGCCGAACCCGGCAGCGAGGCGAGCGTCCAGCTCGGCTACCTGGTTGGCGCCGTCATGCGCGGGACCGAACCGACCGAAGGGATCCACGCCGACCTGGTCCGCCGCCTCATCGTCGCCGCCCGCTACGCCCCTGGGCGCCAGCCTCTCCCGCCCGCCTTCCTCGCGGCCTACGGACGCGGCTTCAAAGCCGGCCGCGAGAGCGGCTAGCGCTGCGTAGTTTTTGCCCTCTATAGGGGGCAAAAACGACGCAGCGCTATTTGACGATCACCAGCCGACCGTCGGCGAGGCGGTAGGCGGTGCCGACTGGGCGGCCCCGTCCCCTGGCGCGCCGGTCGCTGGCCGGCTCGGGGACGACCACGCGGACGCGAGCCTCGGAGGTGGGGCGCCGCTCGACCTGGCCGCTGGTCGGGTCGACGGTGAGGCTGAGGCCGGCGATCAGGAAGGCGACGGCAAGGACGATGCCAATGTCGAAGAGGTTGACGAGGCCGTCGAGCGGGTCACCGGCGTTCTCCTCGATCCGGCTGTGACGGCCAAGCCCGACACGGCTCATCCCGCGCCACCCCCCGCCCGCTCGAGTGCCGCCAGGTCCTCGGTGTACATCCGCGTGCGGCTGAGGGTGAGCGCGAAGGCGACGGTGCCGACCAGCAGCCCCACCACGGTCGCCGCGAAAGCGTCGCGAAGGTCGTTGGCGAGCAGGGCGACGTCGCCGGCGCCCAGCGCCTCCAGGCCGGGCGCCAGCGGGATCAAGGTCCCCATCAGCCCGATCGCCGGCCCGGCGCGGACGAGGATCCGGGTGCGGTCCAGCCGCCGCTGGACCGCCAGCTCATAGCTGGCGAGCGCGGGCTCGGCGTCGCGACCGCCGGCACGGCTCTCGGCGATCGAGAGGACGGCCGATTCGGCGAACCCGCTCGGCGCCCGGTAGGCGTAGAGGGCGGCGTTGCCGGGTTCGGCGACCGCGGCCGAGACCAAACCCGGCAACTCGGATGCGGGCGCCCGGTGGCGCCGCCGCCAGACCTCGGCGACGTAGCGGCCGAGCTCGAAAGCGCAGAGCACGAGGACGAGGATCGCCGCGATCAGCACCGGGACGCGCAGCCAGCTGACCATCTGCGCGAGCGCGTCGCCGAGACCGTTTGCCAGCGTCGCCGCCGCCATCAGCCGACCCTGACCCCGGCGTCCGCGCGCCGGCTCCCAATCGCCGCTGCCACCGCCAGCGCCCCGAGCAGCGGGAGCACGATCCCGGCATCCGGGCGTCCGCCGCGCTCGGCGTCGAAGAGGCCAGGAGCTGCGGCGCCACGGCCGCTGGATCCCACGAGTATTCCTTCGACGGTCGCGCCGGCACCTGAGTCGGGACGACTCGCCGCCGCGTCCGGGTAGCCACCGCCGGCTCCCCTGGGGCCGCCGCCGGGGACCGCCGGCAGCGGGGACACGGACGCGGCGCTCGGTCCGGTCACCTGCCGGGAGCCGCCCGGCGTCGACCCGCCGCTCTGCGGCTGCGGGGCGCTGTAGAGCGGGGCGCCGCGGCCGCCCCCACCGGCGATCACGCCGGCACCACGCACCACCCCGGTGCCGCCGTGGCCGCGGTCCGGGGTGACCGGCAGGCGACCGGCGGCTGGGGCTTCCGTGGTGGCCTCGCGCCGCGGGGCTTTGACTTGGCGCGGAACGGGAGGCAGCGGGTAGGGGTGCCCGGCCAGGGCCGGGCCGGCCTGGGCGGTCATCCAGAGCGAGTTGAAGTCGTTAGTCGCCGTCCAGCCGATGCTCCCGTCGGGGCGCTGTAAGGCGGCGAGGTAGGAAAGCGGGTCGGCATCGGCATCGGTGCGCCAGGTTCGCGGGTCCTCTCCCGCCGCCCACAGGCCCTGCACCACCCATGCGGTGGTCGCCGAATTGGTCGTGCCGCCGGGCGCCTCGGGGAACCCGCCGTCCGGGCTCTGCAAGCTCCGCAGGTATTCCAGCGCCCGCCGCTCCGCGTCGGTCCCGTGCCGGCCGGCGGCGTTCAGCGCCTGGATCGCGCCGCCGGTCACGTCGGTGTCGGAAGCCGAGTCGGGCGTGATCCCTCCCCAGCTGCCGTCGGCCTTTTGCCGCTCGATCAGCCAGTCTGCCGCCTCGAGGGCCGCCGCCTCGGTCTCCGCGGTTTCGATGGCACTCAGCGGGAAGATCGCCCACACGGTCGAGTTGATCCAGCCGTCGCGGGCCCCCGGCGGCTGGGAGAACGAGCCATCGGGAAGCTGGCGCGAGAGGATCGCGCCCAGGGGGTCGACGAGACCGAAGGAACGGGGCGAGGTCCCAGCGGCGATCGCGTCGAGAGCCACCCGTGCGAAGTCGGTCGTTTCCCGCAGGCCGGCGGTGCGGGCGGTGAGGTAGGAGTAAGCGTCGGCGCCACCGGGTCGCGCTTGATCCTGCGGATTGATCCCGGCGGCAGCGAGGGCGTACGCGGCCCAGGCGCTGATGACCGGGTCCGAGGCCGCTCCCCGGGTGCCGCCGAACCCGCCATCGGTGTTCTGCGCCTCCTGGAGGAACCGGATGCTGCGGTCGAGCGTCGCCCGTGCCGCTGCGTCCTCGGCCGCAGCACCGGTCGGAGAGGCGGGCAGAGCGACACCGAGCAGAGCCGCGACGAGAAACACCGTCGCGGCCCTGCCCAGCGCCGCTCTGTGCCGCCCCACCGTCATCGCTGCTGCGACCCAAGCCTCAGCGTCAACGTCCGCTGGCTGGTGGTGGCGACACCCGCGTCTGGGGTGTAGGCGACCTGCACGCCGACCTGGAGCCTGCCGGTCCCGCGCAGGGACCCCCGCGCCGCCGCGGTCGGGGTGACCTTCAGCGTCACCACGCCGGCGGCACGGGCGTCGGCCGAGCGGGAGCGAACCTTTTTACCGACCAGTCCGAGGCGGCCGGGCGCCGAGACGAAGGCGCGAATGGTCGCCGTCCCGGTCGCAGGGTCGACGGTCACCCGGCGCAGAGTCAGGGTGCCAGCCGGGATCGGCGGCGTGGTGCGCGACGGGGGCGTAACCACAGGCGGCGTCATCGGCGGCTCTTTGTCCACCACGTAGCGAGCCGGGGTCCGCAGCTGCGCGTCCGCTGGCAGCGGGCCGCAGCCACCGCCACCGACCGGTTCGACGCAGACGTCGAGACGGTTCGAGCGGATGTGGTTGGTGTCGTCCTGCGCCTTCACCCGGTGCCATCCCGGGGTGTCGAAGGTGATCGCGGCGGTGCCGTCGGCGGCGGAGACGTCCGCCACCGGATCGGCCGTGTCGACCGTCTGGAACCCGGTCCCGGCCTCGGTCTCGACCGGGCCCACCGTGACCCCTTCCGCCGGTGCCACCGTCGGACCCGCGCCGGTGAATTCGTGCACCTCGAGCGCCAGCGGCTCTTCCACTTCGACCGCGGTGAAGGGAGAGGGCGCGGCGGGGTTCGGCAGCGGATCGTCGGCCGCGGCAAGGCGCAGCGCCGGGCGGTCGGAGAAGGCGTCGAGGGCCCAGAGGATCTGGTCCCCGGTCGTATGGACCGACTGGCAGCCGCCGACGGGAGAGGATGCTCCATCGGTGAAAACGCCCCAGAAGGCCCCGTTGCCGGGATCGTCGTTGTCGGGCCCGAAGCGCGATATTCCGTAGTCGTCGAAGCCGCCGAACCAGGTGCCGTCGAAGTCCTCGCCGATCAGGTCCAGGGCGTCCACGGCCGCGGCCGTTGGAGTGGGTCCCGGCAGAGGATTGCTGTCGAGGTTGGTCCCGTCGCAGCGCCGGACGACGGTGTCCGAGGATGCTTGGATGTCGTGCCCGTCGGTGACGATCGGGCCCTCGAAGAGGGTTCGGGTGACGCCCTCGATTCGAACCGTGAGTTCGGTCGGTGCGGCTTGAGCCACCGCCGTCCAGATCAGGCCGACACTCGCAAAAAGCGCGGCCGCAAACGCTCGCTTACGCATTTGTGGATCTCCTTCTAGGTTGGGAACGGTGGAGTCGCCCGTCCCCATCCCGGAGGAGTGAGACCGAAGGAGACCACCGTCCAGTTCGCGAGAACAGGGGGTCCATATGTGCGCCTGGCGGTGAGTCTTCGGACTCGGGCGGGAGGCCTGGCCTCTGCCCATACCGTTGCGCGTCAGTCCCGGATTCGCACCGGGTTCCCTCAGTCGCTAGGCGACCGCGACCTTACACCAATACGCTGCGAGCACAACGATCATTCGACGGAGGAACGACGTGGCTGAGCAGCTCTGGGGTGGCGAGACCACCAAGGCGGTAGACAACTTCCCGGTATCCGGCCAGCGGGTTCCGGTGCCCGTCGTCCGGTGGCTGGGCCGGATCAAGTCCGCCGCCGCCGAGGTCAACGGCGAGCTCGGCGGCCTCGACCGCGAGCTCGCCGATCGCATCGCCGAGGCGGGCGCGGCGGTCGCCGCCGGAGAGCACGACGACCAGTTCCCGATCGACGTCTTCCAGACCGGTTCCGGCACCTCCTCCAACATGAACGCCAACGAGGTTCTCGCCACCCTCGCCGGCGACGGCGCCCACGCCAACGACCACGTCAACATGGGCCAGTCCTCCAACGACGTCTTCCCCTCCGCGGTCCACCTGGCGGCGCTCGACGAGGTCACCCACGACCTGCTGCCGGCGATGGGCGCGCTGCAGGAGGCGCTGGAGGCGAAGGCGAAGCAGTTCGGCGACGTCGTCAAGGCCGGCCGCACTCACCTGATGGACGCGGTGCCGGTGACCCTCGGCCAGGAGTTCGGCGGCTACTCCGCCCAGGTCCGGCTCGGCATCCAGCGGGTCGAGGGGACGCTGCGGCGGGTCGGCCAGATCCCGCTCGGCGGCACCGCCACCGGCACCGGGCTCAACACCCACCCCGAGTTCGCCGCCAAGGTCCGCGAGAAGCTCGCCGAGGAGACCGGCCTGGCGATCTCCGAGCCGCTCGACCCCTTCGAGGCGCAGGCAAACCGCGACGCCCTGGTCGAGCTTTCGGGCGCGCTCAAGGTCTACGCCGTCTCCCTCAACAAGATCGCCAACGACCTGGCGCTGATGGGGTCCGGGCCCCGCGCCGGGCTAGCCGAGCTGCGCCTGCCGGAGCTGCAGAAAGGCTCCTCGATCATGCCCGGCAAGGTCAACCCGGTGATCCCCGAGGTGGTGATCCAGGTCGCCGCCCAGGTGATCGGCAACGACGCCGCAATCACGGTTGCCGGCAGCCAGGGCCAGTTCGAGCTGAACGTCCGCATACCCCTGATCGCCCGCAACCTGCTCGACTCGGTCAAGCTGCTCGCCTCCGCCTCACGCCTGCTGGACGAGAAATGCGTCGCCGGGATCGAGGCCAACGAGGAAATGACCGAGCGCCACGCCGAGGCGACTCTGGCCACGGCGACCGCGCTCAACCCCCACATCGGCTACGACCGCGCCGCCGACATCGTCAAGGCCGCGGCCGAGTCGGGCCGCTCCCTGCGCGAGGTCGCCCTCGAGCAGGGAGTCGAGCCGGCGGTGCTCGAGGAGGCCCTCGACCACCGCCGGATGGCCCGCCCGCACGAGTAGTCGGGCCCGGCCCCACGCGGGAGCCGAGCCCAAAGTCATACGCCTACGGGACGCGCGGGTCGTCGAGCAACAGCTCGACGTTGCGGTCGTCGGCCTGGCCCTCGCCGTCCGGCGCGCCGGACTGGAGGTCGTTGAACGACAGCGTCCGTCCCACCGAGGCGAGGTCGTTGAGGTCCATGCCGGAGGCGGCGGTGC
The DNA here is from genome assembly GCA_963832155.1 of uncultured Actinomycetes bacterium. Taxonomy (GTDB): domain Bacteria; phylum Actinomycetota; class Thermoleophilia; order Solirubrobacterales; family 70-9; genus VAYN01. The sequence goes on along the minus strand of CAWHTB010000002.1, from coordinate 785,079 downwards.
CGGGAGGCGGCGCGGCCGACTGCCCGACGTGGTCGAGGATCGTGCCGAAGATCGAGAGCGTGCCGTCGTGGTTGTCGAACACCTCGAGCAGGCGGCTCTGCTGCGGCCAGTCGGCCTCGGCGGCGACCCGGATGCTGTAGAAGCCGCCCGTCCCGCCCGGGTTCGGGAACGGGTTGACGACGTTGTCGTGCGAGTGTCCCGCGACCCAGGCGATCGCGTTGGGGAATTCGTGCAGGAGGGCGACGGCATCGGCCTGGAGGTGGATCGGCAGCGAGATCCGCGGATCGAGGTCGCAGCCGGCGTTGATGTGGTGACCGAGTTTCGGCTGGAAGGAGAAGCACGGCAGCGCCAGCTCGTCCGGCACGTCGGCGACCAGGCTCTCCGGCGCGTGGTGGCTGAACAGCACGACCAGCTCGTCGGCCGCGGTCGCCGCCTGCAGCTGGCCCCGCAGCCACTGGAACTGGGGGTTATCGATGTTGCCGTCGGAGGTGGTGGCGCCGCTCGGGGTGAAGATCGTGCCTGCCTCAGCGACGGTGTCGACGGCGATGAACCTCATCCCGGGGGTCGGGCTCCACGAGTAGTAGCCGGCGGCGCCGTTGGAGGCCGACTCCTGCGCCGGCTCGACGAAGTCGAAGCCGTGGCCGTCAGCCTGGGAGCCGGCCCTGAAGATGTCCTTGTACTGCTTCTTGTTGACGAACTGCCGTTTCGGGTCGCCGGGCACGAAGATCGTGTTCTGCGGCGCGGTGATGATCGATTCGAGCAGTTTCAGCGGGTTGAAGAAGGAGCCGAGGTCGGCGGGGTCGGGCACCGGGCCGATCGGCTTCAGGCACCCCATCGCGACCTGCTCGAAGGCAGCGTTGGCCGCTGCGTTCCCCTGCACGAGTGCGTCGTGGTTGCCGAAGGCGACGTAGGAGGGCACGCCCAACCCGGTCGCCGTGAATGCCTGCTGCGCGCGGTCCATCAGACCCGGGTATTTGGGCCAGAGAAAGTGCGGGCCTTTGGGGTTGTTCGGGTCGTAGAAGGGCGGCGTGGGACCCTCGAAGTAGTCGTTGTAGTCCTGGACGCCGGTGTACCGGGCGGCCTCGGCCGCGCCCGGGACGAAGAGATTGGGGCAGAGCGTCGCCGAGTAGGTTTTCTTGTCGACACCGCTGTTGGGGTTGAGCGCACCGCCCTCGAGCAGGGTCCGCACCCAGAGCGTCTCGTTCAGCTGCTGGTTGTCGGCCGAGTCGCCGGTGTCGATCGTCAGGTCCATCGAGCGGTGGGATCCGTTGCCGGCGGCTACCGGGCTCGCCCCGGTGAACTGGTTCATCTGGCGGATCATCGCGTCGTCGATCTGGGGCTGGAGCGCCTCCCAAGGCCGCCAAGCCGACCCGAACGGGAGGTTGAGCGGGGTCGAGAGCGGGTCGAGGACCTCCACCCGCGCCGGCGACTCCTCGTCGGCGAGCTGGAAGTCCGAGAGCTGGCCGAAGTAGACCATCGAGGTCCGCTGCGCCGCCCGTCCCGCCCCGGCCGTGCCCAGATCCTGCCGCACGACGTAGGGCTCGCCCGGGCCGAGCCCGAGGAATCGGAACGCGCCGGGGGCAGTCGGAACGACCCGCTGCTGGACGCTGGTTTTCCCGACCGTGTCCGAGACCGCCGCGCCGGCCACCGATGCCGATATCGCGGTCACCCCCGCCACCGTCGCCGCCAGACAGAACCTGAAAGCCGCTCCCCGCTGCTTCATCTCCCACACCCCTTAGCTCAGAGAATATTTCTCTAAAAAAGTGGGTAGAGACTACACCAGCGTTCCGGTTCAGTAAAGGAACGCCTCCTTAGGTCGCTGGGACCGCGGCGTCGAGTAACCGCTTACGCTGCGGTCCCAGTGGGATATCTCGCGAGCTAGCCTTGAAGGGTGATGAAGCGCTCCTCGGTCAGCTCGATCACCGCGTAGGCCGGGCCCTCGCGGGTGTTGCCGGAATCCTTGACGCCGCCGTAGGGCTGCTGGTCGGCGCGGAAGGTCGGCACCTCGTTGATCAGCACGCCGCCGAACTCCAGCGCCTCGGCGGCCTGCAGGCCGCGGCCGATGTCGCGGGTGAAGACGCCCGCCTGGAGGCCGAACTTGGAGTCGTTCGCCATCGCCAGGGCTTCGCCGAACTCCGAGAAGGTGTCGATCGTCGCCACTGGGCCGAAGATCTCCTCGCACCAGACCTTCGCGTCTTTGGGAGGAGCGCCAAGCACGGTCGGCGCCAGGCAGCGGCCCTCGTCAACCAGCTCGCCCCCGGTCAGCAGCTTCGCCCCGGAGGCGACGGCCTCGTCGATCCACTCCTTGACCCGGTCCCGATCCCCGGGGGTGATCAGCGGACCGACGTCGGTGTCGGGATCGAGCGGGGCGCCGACGCGGAGCTTCTCGACGTTGGCGACGAGCCGCTCGGTGAAGGCCTCGGCCACGTCGGTGTGGACGAGGATCCGCTGGATCGAGATGCAGCTCTGCCCGGCGTGGGAGAAGGCGTGGATCTGGGCTTTGTCGGCGGCAGTCTCCCAGTCGCCGTCGGAGTTGACGATCAGCGGCGCGTTGGAGCCCAGCTCGAGGTTGACCTTCTTGTGGGGGACGCGGCTGCGGATATCCCAACCGACCGGGGCCGACCCGGTGAAGGTGATCGCGCCGGTCAGCTGGTGCTCGACGATCGCGTTACCGACGGTCGATCCCGAGCCGGGGACGACGCTCAGCCATCCCTCCGGTAGGCCGGCGTCGACCAGGACCTCGGCCAGCTTCAGCGCCGAGATCGGCGTCTGGCCGGCCGGCTTGAGGACGATCGCGTTGCCGGCGGCGATCGCCGGCCCGAGCTTGTGGGCGACCAAGTTGAGCGGGAAGTTGAAGGGGCTGATCGCGCCGACGACACCGTAGGGGACGCGCAGCATCACGCCGAGCTTGCCGGCGCCCGCCGCCGAGGCCTCCATCGGCACCGTGCCGCCGGTCAGCTTGCGGGCCTCGGTCGCGGAGAAGGTCAGGGTCCCGACGCACCGTTCCGCCTCGATCGTCGCGGTCTTGATCGGCTTGCCGGCCTCCTCGGCGATCGTCTTCGCCAGGTCATCGACCCGCTCGGCGACCAGGTGGGCGGCGCGGTCCAGCATCGCGGCGCGCTCGTGCTGGGGGAAATCGGCGGCCCGGAACGCCTTGTGCGCGGCCGCGATCGCCCGCTCCACCGTTGCCACATCGCCGACAGCGACCCGACCAACGAGGCTTCCGTCGTAGGGACTCTTGACCTCGCCCCACTCGCCGCTCTCCACCCACTCGCCGGCGACAAGGAGCTTGTGATCGGTTGCCTCAGCGGTCTCCGTTGCCATTCGAACCTTTCGTGATCGTCCCTCCGCGCCGCACTTCTCGCCAGCGTAGCGCTCGCAAGACCTCGACCAGGCATGGGAGGGCGATACTCGCGTACCGCGAAGCTGTTCTCCGAAGATGCGCCTTCCTCGAGGACACTCGCGCCTGGCGATGGCGGCCGCGACGGCCGCTCTGCTGGCCGGGCTAGCGATGCCCGCAACGGCCGGCGCGGCCGGCGTCAGCTGGATCGTCCACGGGCGCGGTTTCGGCCACGGGGTCGGGATGAGCGCCTACGGCGCCTACGGTTTCGCCAAGAACGGCAAGGGCTACCGGTTCATCCTCGGCCACTACTACTCCGGCACCACCATCGGCACCCTCGCCAAACCCCGGGTGGTGCGGGTCCTGCTCGACATCTCCAGCGTCGGCATCGACTTCAGCGGCGCCACCAGCGCCTGCGGGCGCTCGCTCGATCCGGCGCGCACCTACGAGGCGCACCGGGTCGGAGGGGCCGTGCGGCTGCGCTCCTCGGCCGGCATGGTGCTCGCGACCTGCGGGCCGAAGCTGCGGGCCGCCGGCGCCGGCCAGGTCACGATCGCCGGCCTCGGCACCTACCGAGGCGCCCTCGAGGTCGTCCCGACCGAAAGCGACCCGCGCGCGCTGAACGTGGTCAACGCGCTCGCCGTCGAGCAGTACGTCAAAGGGGTGCTCCCGAACGAGGTGCCCCCGTCTTGGCCGATGGCCGAGCTGAAAGCGCAGGCCGTCGCCTCGCGCTCCTTCGCCCTCACCGCCGGCGTCGGCGGCAACGGCTTCGACCTTTACTCCGACACCCGCAGCCAGGTCTACGAGGGAATGGAAAGCGAGAGCACGCGCACCAACGAAGCCGCCGACTCAACCCGCGGTCAGGTCGTCGAATACGGCGGCGAGATCGCCGAGACCCTCTACTCGGCCTGCTCGGGCGGCCACACCGAGAGCATCCAGAACGTCTTCGGCGGGCCCGCCATCCCCTACCTGCAGGGAGTCCCGGACCCATATGACGGCGAGTGTCCCCTGCACACCTGGGAGCTGCGCTTCACCGGCGCCGAAATCAGCTCCCGGCTCGGCGGACTCCTCGAAGGCCGGCTGAAACAGGTCGTCGTCACCAAACGCGGCGTCTCCCCCCGGATCATCACCGCGAAGCTCTACGGCACCGGCGGCGTCACCACCGTCACCGGCTCCGAGCTGGCCTCCGCCCTCGGCGGCTACGACACCTGGATGAGATTCGAAAAGGTGGTCGGCGAGACCGGCCGCTGATCCAAATCAGATTTATCTGATAGCCTCGATCTCATGACCCGCTTAACCGCAACCGAGGTGGCCCGGGAATTCTCCGCCGTCGTCAACCGAGTTGGCGCCGGGGAGGAGATCGAGGTGGTGCGCAACGGCGTGCCGGTCGTGCAGATGCGCCCGGCAAGCCTGGGCAATCTAGTGTCCGCGGACAGGTGGCGGGAGCTGATGGCCAAGGCCCCCTCTCCGGACGACGACTTCGCACGTGAGGTCGAAGCCGGGCGAGAGGCCCTGGATCCGCCGAGTGGCGCGTGGCCGTCCTGATCGACACCTCTGTTCTAGTCGACGCCGAGAGGCGTGGGCTGGCGCTGGACCGAAAGATCGGCGATCGGGATCGAGCGATCAGCGTCATAACGGCGAGCGAGCTTCTCCACGGCGTGCACCGCGCTCGCACCGGCTCGGTGCGAGTACGCCGCGCGGCGTTCGTGGAGCACATGATCTCCATGATCGAGCCGCTGCCCATCACCATTGCGATCGCACGAGCGCACGCGGAAATCTGGGCGGAGCTCGATAGCGAAGGCAACCCGATCGGCGCGCACGACCTCTGGATCGCCGCGACGGCCCTGGGATATGGCATGGGGGTCGCCACCGCCAATCCTCGCGACTTCGAACGGGTGCCCGGCCTCAACGTAGTGCCCGTCTAAGGCGCAGTCTGTCCGCTATTGCTGGATCAGACGTCAGCCGTCTGGATAAGGCTGGATCGGGATGCCGTGGTCGGTCTCGCGCATCCCAAACTCGTAGGCGGCGCCAGCCTTGAGGGTCAGCTCGCGGGGTGGGAGGCCGGGGCGTTCGACGGTCAGCTCGAGGTCGGAGACCGAGCAGTTGACGGTGTTGTGCTCGGGACCCTTGGGGTCGGCATAGACCCAGCCGACGAAGTCCTTGACGGGGGCGGTGACGCGGCCGTGGACGACGACGTCCTTGCCGGGCAGCGTGAACGAGCAGACCGAGGGACTCTCCTCGATCGACGAGGAGCGGATCGCGCCGAGGCCGCCGAGGCGGTGCGCCACGCCGTCCAGCATCAGCATTCCGGACGGGATCCAGGGGCTGGTGCGCTTGCCGAGCTTGACCCGCGCGGCGCCGGCGTCGAAGTAGGTCCCGGGCGAGTCGGGGAACCCCGTGCCCTCGAGCCAGACCCAGCGCTCGGCGTGCTCGGTGCCCCAGTTGTGGCCGATCATCCCCGGCCAGCCGGCGATCTCGATCGCCTCCCCGCCAATCTCCAGGCGGCCATCGAAGCGGGCGTCCGGATAGGGCGCGACGAACTTGGTCCGCGGCAACGGCGCCTCGTACAGCCAGTCGGCCGGCAGGTACTTGCACCGCTCGGCGTCGCCGGCGAAGGTCATGTTCCAGGAGGCCTTGAGGGCCTCGGTCGAGATCGAGCCCTCGGCGCGGCCCGGTCCGATCTCGGCCCCGTCGACTCTGATCCAGGAGCCCTCGGGAACCGACAGCTCGGCCGCCGGCACCGTCACCTTGGTCGCCCGCGGCCCGTCCGCCTCGCGGTCGAAGAGAACGAACCAGATTGAGGCGTTGGCCTCAGCCCCCGGCCGCTTGTGGACCGTGTGGCGGATCCAGACCCCGCGGCCGCCACCGGGCTGGCAGGCCTTGATGTAAAAGCTCTCGTAGTGGCCGCCCTTGGCGGCGACCCGCGGAAATCGCGCCTCTTCCTTCATGGCGGTGAAGCCTAACCGGCAGCTAGCCGTGCTTTGCAATAGAGCTCAGCGGAACAGCCACGGTTCTCTTTTCGATCGTCATCGTGCGCACCTCCTTAGCCCTGCTTCTGAATGGAGCACAGCGGCATAGCCGCGGTCCTCTTTTCGAGCGTCATCGTGCACCTCCTTAGCCCTGTCCTCGAGAGCGAGGATAGTCTCACGCATACAAGGTATTGCGCACACTTTTGAGCGCTGAGAAAAGGAGGGGAAGTGGAGATTCACGAAGCGCAGCAAGTCATTCCTGCGGTTTCAATCAGCAAGATGGGATAGCGCCTTAGCCGCCCTTGTGAATGGAGCTCAGCGGCAAGACGGCGCCAGTCTTTGCAACGGTCATTCGCGATCCTTCCCATTGTTCCTTAGGAGTTAGTCTCCCATTCTGACCCGGCTTTCCCTGAATGAAAGGGGGTGAGAGATGAAGATCGGTGATGCGAAGCAAGTGTTTCCTGCCTCCTCCATTTCCAAGTCGGGCTAGGCGGGCGTGCCCGAGAGCACTCAGACCTTGATGGTTATGACGTCGCCGTCTTGGACGATGTAGTCGCGGCCCTCGATGCGGAGGACGCCCTTGTCGCGGGCGGCCGTGTAGCCGCCGCACTCGACCAGCTCCGACCACCCGATCGCCTCGGCTTTGACGAAGGCTTCCATGATCTCGGTGTGGATCGTCCCCGCCGCCTCCAGTGCGGTGGCGCCGCGGTGCAGCGGCCTGGCGACGGCTTCCTTGTCCTCGCCGGCGGTGAAGAAGGTGATCAGCTCCAGCAGCTCGTAGGCGGCGCGGACCAGCCGCGCCAGGCCCGAGCCCTCGACCCCATAGGACTCGCGCAGCTCCTCCGCTTCGGCCGGGTCGAGCTCCGCCAGCTCGCCCTCGATCCGGGCGCTGACCGCGACCACGCCGGCGCCGATCGCGGCGGCGTGGGAGGCGACGGCTTCCGGCGCCTCGGCGTCGCCCTCGTCGACGTTGGCGACGTAGAGGATCGGCTTGGTGGTGAGGGCCTGCAGGTTCTGCACCGCCTCCGGGGCGCCGTCGGGCACCGGAATCGTGCGGGCCGGGCGGCCGGCGGCGAGCGCCTCGTGCACCGCCTGCAGCCAACCGTGCTCGGCAATCGCCTCCTTGTCCCCCGACTTCGCCTGCCTGGCGACCCGGCCGAGGCGCCGTTCGACCTGCTCGTAGTCGGCCAGGACCAGCTCGGTCTCGATCGTCTCGATGTCGGCGAGCGGGTCGACACGGCCGTCGGGGTGCGGAACATCTGAGTCCTCGTGGCAGCGGACGACGTGGCAGATCGCATCGGTCTCGCGGATCGAGGCGAGGAATTGGTTGCCGAGCCCCTCGCCTTCGGAGGCGCCCTTGACCAGGCCGGCGATGTCGTGGAAGGAGATCGTCGCCGGCACCAACTCCGAGCTGCCGACCGTCTCCCCCACCTTCTCCAACCGCTCGTCGGGCACCTGGGCGACCGCGACGTTGGGCTCGATCGTGGTGAACGGGTAGTCCCCGGTCTGCGCGCCGCCCTTGGTCAGGGCGTTGAACAGGGTCGACTTGCCGGCGTTCGGCAGCCCGACGATCCCGACCTTCATGGGGTGCCGCCGGTCATAGCGAGAGCGGGACGATCAGGCCGAGGACCATCCCCAGGATTGCGCCCACGAGGACGTCGGAGGGGTAGTGCATCCCCAGGTAGGGACGGCCGAGCGAGAGGGCGATGGCGACGGCGAAGGTGCCGGCGGTCGCCGGGTCGACGCGGAACATCGCGGTGGCGACGGCGAAGGAGGAGAAGGCGTGGGCCGAGGGGAAGCTGAGCGAGCTGGGGGCGCCGCCGAGCGGCGGCAGGCCCTCCAGCACCGGCCGCGGGCGCCGCACCAGGAGCTTGATCCCGTAGTTGAGGCCGATCGCGACCGGACCGAGGGCGGCGCAGATCAGCCACTCTTCCCGCCGCGCGGGATCGAGCAGGGCGAGGGCGACGCCGAGCAGGAACCAGATCAGGGCGTTGTTGCCGGCCTTGCCCAGAGCCACAGCGGCAGCCTCCAGCCCGGGCGTGTGCCACCGGGTGCGCATCGCGCGCAGCAGTCTCATGTCGGCGCTTTCCATCGGCGCCGCAGGATAGGGGACCGGTCAGGAACTCCCGCCCTCGGTAACAATCCCCGCATGCCGTCGGTGCCCGGCTACGTCCACACCCCCGGAAAACACTGCGGCTCGACCGCGTTGCGCAACCTGCTCGCCTTCCACGGCATCGCGGTCAGCGAGGAGATGGCGTTCGGGCTCGGCGCCGGTGCCGGCTTCTATTACCTGGTCATCGACGGCACCTCGCCGAGCCGGTGGTTCAACGGCCGCACCGCTCGCCTCGAGGAGAGCTTCCGCGACCTGACCGGGACGGCGCTGGAGATGCGGACCTTCGCCGACGGGGACGGCGGCGCCTGGGGGGCGGCGCGGGCGGAGGTCGACGCCGGCGCGCCGGTCCTCCTCCTTACCGACATCTACCACCTCGACCACTACGGCAACTCCGCCCACTTCCCGGGCCACGCCGTGGTCCTGGCCGGCTACGACGAGGAGGTCGCGCACCTCTCCGACACCGACTTCGAGGACCTGCAGACCACCCGCCTGGAGAACCTCGACCGGGCCCGCCACAGCAGCCACGCCGCCTACCCCCTGGAAGGGCACATGTTCACCGTCACCGAGGCGGTCGATCGCGAGCGGCTCGAGGCGGCGATCCCGCGGGCGATCGAACGGGCGGCGTCGGAGATGCTGGAGCCGCCGTTCGGCGAGTTCGGCGGGCTGCCCGCCGTCGACCGGCTCGCCGCAGAGGCGGGATCGTGGCCCGAGCAGGCGGAGGACTGGCAGTGGTGCGCCCGCTTCGCCTACCAGGTGATCGAGCGCCGCGGCACCGGCGGCGGCGCCTTCCGGCTGATGTACTCGCGCTTCCTCGAAGAGGCGGGCCGCCCGGAGGCGCCGCTGGCGGCCGAGGCCGCAGCGCGCTGGACCGAGCTGGCGGAGGCGTTCCGGCTCGCCAGTGAGAGCGACGAGCCCGAGGTCGGGCTCTGGCGCCGGGTGGACGAAGGCGCAGCAACGGTCGCCGCCGCCGAGCGACGACTGTGGACCGCGCTCGCTGCGTCCTAGCGGCCGACGCGCCTCTCCGGGCGCGAGCCGCTCAGTACCGGTAGTGGTCGGACTTGTACGGGCCCTCGACCGGGATCCCTAGGTATGCCGCCTGGTCCGGGGTCAGCTCGGTGAGTTCGACGGCGAGCGCGGCGAGGTGCAGCCGCGCGACCTTCTCGTCGAGGTGCTTCGGCAGCACGTACACCTTCTTCGTCTCGTACATCGCCGCCTTGCCGAACAGCTCGATCTGGGCGATCACCTGGTTGGTGAACGAGTTCGACATCACGAAGCTCGGGTGCCCGGTCGCGTTGCCGAGGTTCAGCAGCCGGCCCTCGGAGAGGACGATCACCGAGTGACCGTCGGGAAAGCGCCACTCGTCGACCTGGGGCTTGATGTTGACCCGCTCGAGGTCGGAGCGCCCTTCCAGCCCGGCCATGTCGATCTCGTTGTCGAAGTGGCCGATGTTGCCGACGATCGCGTTGTGCTTCATCCGCGCCATGTGGTCGGCGGTGATGATGTCCTTGTTGCCCGTCGCGGTGATGAAGATGTCGGCGGTCTCGACCACCTGCTCCAGCGTCCGCACCTCGTATCCCTCCATCGACGCCTGCAGGGCGCAGATCGGATCGATCTCGGTGACGATCACGCGGGCACCCTGGCCGCGCAGCGAGGAGGCGCAGCCCTTGCCGACGTCGCCGAAGCCGCAGATCACCGCGGCCTTGCCACCGATCATCACGTCGGTGCCGCGGTTGATGCCGTCGATCAACGAGTGACGGCAGCCGTAGAGGTTGTCGAACTTCGACTTGGTCACCGAGTCGTTGACGTTGATCGCCGGGAACAGCAGGTCGCCGGTCTCGGCAAGCTGGTAGAGGCGGTGGACGCCGGTGGTCGTCTCCTCGGTCACTCCCTGGATGCCCTCGGAGAGCCGGGTCCAGCGCTGCGGGTCGGCCTCGAGCGAGCGCTGCAGGGTCTGCAGGATGATCTTGAACTCCTCCGAGTCGGCCGAGGCGGGATCGGGCACGCTCCCGGCCTTCTCGAACTCGGCGCCCTTGTGGACGAGCAGGGTCGCGTCGCCGCCGTCGTCGAGGATCATGTTCGGGCCCTCGCCGTCGGGCCAGAGCAGCGCCTGCTCGGTGCACCACCAGTACTCCTCCAGCGTCTCGCCCTTCCAGGCATAGACGGGGATGCCGGCCGCGGCGATCGCGGCGGCGGCGTGGTCCTGGGTGGAGAAGATGTTGCAGCTCGCCCACCGCACCTCGGCGCCGAGCGAGACCAGCGTCTCGATCAGGACCGCGGTCTGGACCGTCATGTGCAGGGAACCGGTGATGCGCGCGCCTTTCAGCGGCTGCTCCGCGGCGTACTCCTCGCGGGTTTGCATCAAGCCCGGCATCTCCACCTCGGCGAGGGTTATCTCCTTGCGCCCGAAGTCGGCCAGGCCGATGTCGGCGACCTTGTAGTCCTGGGTTGCGGTGCTCGTGGTCATCTAGTCAGTTCTCCTGGTTGGTACTTGCTCGGCCCACGAACATCCTACGAGGCGTTCGAAATTCGTGTACCAAGCCGGGATGGATCGCTACCTGCTCGCCCCGGACTCCTTCAAGGGAACCCTCAGCGCGGCGGAAGTCGCGGAAGCGATGGCGCGGGGGGTTCGCGAGGCGGGTGCGGAGGCGGATCCCTGCCCGGTCGCCGACGGCGGCGAGGGGACCTTGGAGGCGTTGCTGGCCGCGCGCGGCGGGGAGCGGATCGAGGCGGCGGCACACGATCCCCTGCGGCGACCGATCCGCGCCGACTTCGGGTTGTTGGACCACGGGGCGACCGCGGTGGTCGAGGTGGCGGCCGCATCGGGCCTGCCGCTGCTGAGCCCGGAGGAGCGCGATCCGGAGCGGGCCGACACCTTCGGCACCGGCGAGCTGATCGCCGCGGCAATCGAGGCGGTAGCGCGGACCGTGCTCGTCGCCGCGGGAGGAAGCGCCACCATCGACGGCGGCCGGGGAGCCATCGAAGCGCTCCGCGCCCGGGCTGAGCAAGGAGCGATCGACCTGGAGACGATCCAGTTCGAGGTCCTCTGCGACGTAGTCAACCCCTACGAGGACGCCGTCCGAGTTTTTGGCCCCCAGAAGAGCCTAAATCCGGCCAGCGTCAGCCGGTTGAGTGCCCGGCTCGACGAGTTCGCCGCCTCCCTCCCACGCGATCCGCGCGGGCTGCCGATGACCGGCTGCGCCGGCGGCCTCTCGGGCGGGCTGATGGGCGCCTTTGGGGCGCGTCTGCGACCGGGCGCGCAGTTTGTCCTCAACCAGCTCGGCTTCGAGCGCCGCCTCGCCGCCGCCGACGGCGTGATCACGGGCGAGGGCCGGATCGACGAGCAGAGCCTCGGCGGCAAGGTCGTCGGCACGATCGCGGAGGCGTGCGCGCAGGCCGGGAAGCCGGTGCGGGCGATCGTCGGGGAGAACGCGCTGGCGCCCGAGCGGGCCGCGGAAGCCGGCATCGTCTCGACCCACGAGGCGGGCACCCTGGCGGCGATCGCCGAGGCCGCGCGCGAGATCGCCGGCGGCGGCTAGCCGAGCAGGTAGCTGCTGGAGAAGGCGAGCCGCTCGACCGGCTCGGCACGCACCGGCTCGCCGTCGAGCGTCACCTCTTGGCGCGCGGCGTCGACGGCGACGGTCCCGGTGTGAGTGTTGCGGACCATGTCGGCGGCGGTCAGGTCGCGGCAGTTCTGGACGCGGGCGCGCCGCCGGGCGATCGGCAGCTCGGCCTCGAGCGCGCTGCCGGCGAGGAAGGCGAGAGAAGTCGCGGCGGCCGCACCGCCGAGCGCCCCGTACTGGGGGCGCACGGTGACCGGCTCGGTCAGCATCGTGCTCGCGTTGCCGCCACCAGAGGCGCCCACCGATGGGAAGCCTCCCTTCAGCACCAGCTCCGGGCGCACCGCGAAGTTCTCCGGCGACCAGAGGACGAGGTCGGCAAGCTTGCCCTTCTCCAGCGAGCCGACCTCGGCGGCAAGGCCGTGGGCAATCGCCGGGTTGATCGTCACCTTGGCGAGGTAGCGGAGGACCCGCTCGTTGTCGGCGCTGCCGGAGCCGGCGCCGCGCTGCGCCTTCATCGCGTCGGCGCACTGGAACGCGCGGCTGATCACCTCGCCGATCCGGCCCATCCCCTGCGAGTCGGAGCTGAGCATCTGGATCGCGCCGAGATCGTGCAGGACCGACTCGGCCGCCATCGTCCACTCGCGCACCCGGTGGCGCAGGATCGCCGCGTCGCCGGCCCGGGCGACCGGGTCGAGCACGTGCACCGCCGCGACCATCGCCATGTTCTCGGGCTCGGCACCGGCGCCGAAGGGGACAGTAGGCGCGGTCGAGGAGGTGAGGATGCGCTCGCGGCCAACGATCTCCAGCAGGTTGGGAGCGTGGCCGCCGCCGGCGCCCTCGACGTGGAAGGCGTGCACGGTGCGGTTGCCGAAGGCGGCGAGGGTGTCGTCGAGGCTGAGCGCCTCGTTGAGGCCGTCGGTGTGAATCGCCAGCTGCACGTCGTGGCGGTCGCAGACGTCGAGCGCGGTGCGGATCTGCTCGGCACCGGCGCCGACGTCCTCGTGGATCTTCAGCCCGGCGCCGCCCGCAGCAAGCGCCTCTTCGACCGGGAGGGGACGGGATGAGGAGCCGCGCACCAGCGGCGCGATGTTGAGCGACACCGAGTCGAGCGCCGCCCACAGCGCCGCCGTCGCCTCGGCGGGGTTGGAGCCGAGGTTCCACACCGGTCCCCAGTCCTGGGTGATCAGCGTGGTCAGGCCGGCGGCGAGCGCGGCGTCGCAGACCTGGGGCGAGAGCAGGTGCACGTGGCAGTCGACCCCGCCCGGGGTGACGAGGAAGCCGCGGGCATCGAAGACGGCGGTCTCGGTGTCGAGGACGACGTCGATCGCGTCCATCGTGTCCGGGTTGCCGGCGCGGCCGAGCGCGACCACGCGCCCCTCGCGGATCCCGATCGAGGCGTGGCGGACGCCGAGCACCGGGTCGAGCACCAGCCCGCCGACGACGGCGATCTCGACCCCGCCCCGCTCCGCCCGGGCGCCGAGCCCGTCGCGCATCGTCCCGCCCCAGCCGGGGACGATTTCGTCGGGAGTCTCGAAGCCGGCTTCGGGGAGGACATGGAGGTCGCTGTCCCCGAGGCGGACCGGGCTTTGCTCAGACACCACGGTAGCCCTTCTCGCGGCCGCGCTCGAGCGCGGTGTCGAGGGCGCCCGGCTCGTCGAGCGGTCCGTCGACCAGCTCGCCGTGCCCGCGCACGACCCGGTCGCCGGCGATGGGGATCAGCCGCACCTCGAGCGTCTGTCCCGGCTCGATCACGACCTTCTCCCCCGGGTCCAGCGCCAGCCGCATTCCCCAGGCGGCGCGACGGTCGAACTCGAGCGCCCGGTTGGCCTCGAAGACGTGGAAGTGGGAGGTGAGGCCGACCGGGACCTCACCCTGGTTGGCGATCTCCAGCGCGGTGCCGTTCGCTTGCCACGGAATCTCCGCAGCACCCTCGGCGTGCAGCGGCGGCGGTCCGTCGCTGCCGATCGGGTCGCGCAGGACGATCAGCCGGTGGCCGTCGGCGAACAGCGGCTCCAGCTCGATCCGGGGCACCAGCCTCGGCACCTCGTCGAGCACGTCGGCGCTCCCCAGGACCTCGTACCCCCGCTGCTCCACGGCGGCGTAGTCGAGCCCGTCGCGGGCTGCCTCGAGCACCTCGTCGGCGATCAGCGCCACCGCCTCGGCCTGTCCCAACCGCAGCCCTCGCCCCCGTCGCCTGCGCGCCAGCTCCGCGGCCTGGAAGATCTCCAGCCGCTCCTTCTCATGGGGCAGCAAGCGCACGTTGCGAGTTTGCCAGAGCCGGCTAGGGCGCCGGGCGTCTGACAACAACGAAGCGGCCGGTGCTCGGCTGCCCCTGAAGCGGCGTCGCCGCCCAGCGGTAGCGGCCGGGCGTCAACGCTCGGCCCCGCACACGACCGGAGAAGCGGACCGTGTTGGCGCCGGCGCGGCCCCGCACGACCACGCGTCCGACGCGTCGCAGGGCGAGCTTCTTGGTGGCACCACCGGCAACCAGCCGGTCGAACGTCAGGGTCACGCGCGAGGGCTCGCTCAGCACAAACGAGACCCGCGTCCCGCCCCCGGGACCGACATGGAATCGCGTCGGCTGCATCTTCAGCCGGGTCAACTGCGCCGGCGGATCGGCCGGCGCCTCGGCAACCCCGGCGGCCGGAATCGTCCCGGGCCCGCAACTGCCGCGCAGGACCCGCACGCGCAGAAGCCGGAAGTCGGCGCTGGCGTAGTCGTCGGTGTAACTGGCCCCGGTGCCGACGAAAGCGACGCAGTCGCCGCTGCCGCTGATGCTGACGCCCCCGAAGCGCTCCGGTTCGGCCTGGGCGCCGCTGGCCCCGTTGACGCGGCTGACCAGCTCGGTCGTCTTGGCTTTCATGTCGCGGACGTAGGCCGGGAACCCAAGGCTCGGCGGCCCGAATTCGGTGGGCGACCTGAAGCTGTTCGCGTGGGTGACGAAGGCGACGCGCTCGCCGCTGGCGTCGATCGAGGGCAAGAAGGCCGCCTCGCGCGCAGGTTGCCCGGCCGCCCCGTTGGCGCGGCTGACGAGTTCGGTGCGCCCGGTGGTGAGCCGACGCAACCAGATCGCGGGGACGCCCAGGTTGGTCGCCTCGGACTCGAAAGCGACGATGTCGCCGGCCGCGTTCAGCGCCGCGGCCTGCGAGTTTCCGTCAGCCTCCCCCCCGTCGGCGCCGTCGGCCCGGCTGGCGAGCACGGTGGTGTTGGCGCTCAGGTCGCGCACGTAAACCCTCCGGAAGTGACCGCCGATCTGGCCGTCGATGCCCAGGGAAGCCGTCGTGGTCCAGGCGACGCGGCTGCCGTCCTGGTCGAGCGAGGCGTCCTCCGGCCCAGCGCCGGCGGAGAGGCCGTTGACCCCGTTCCGGCGATCGGCGAGCATCGTCGTCTGGGCGCCGAGGTCGCGAATGTAGAGGTGCTCACCGGGGTCCGCGTCGGGGTCGAGCGGCCGCGGGGCACGGAAGGCGACGCGGTTGCCGTTGCCGCTGATGCTCATCCCGATCCCGATCTCGATCGAGCCGGTCGAGCCGTTGACGCGGCTGACGATCGTCGTCGTCTGGGCGCCGAGGTCACGCACGTAGGCGTGATCCCCGGGCTGGCCCGCGCCCAGGTTGCCGGCGCTGGTCGTGTAGAGGACGCGCTGCCCGTCATCGCTGATCCCGTTCAGCTCGGAGCTCCGGTCGGGCGCGGCCCCGCCGGCGCCGTTGGCGCGGCTGACCAGGGTCGTCGTCCCGTTCACCGTGTCGCGCACGAAGACGTTGACGAGGCGGTTGTCGTCGGCGCTTGAGAGGTCGTCCGCCTCGGACTCGAAGGCGACATAACGGCCGTCGGCACTGATCGCCGACTCCGGGATCGAAGCCTCGACCGACCCCGAGGAGGGGAATGAACCGGTTCCGCTCGGCCGCGAGACGAGCTGGACGGAGTTGAAGTTGGGAGCGGTGGGGTCGATCCGGCGCAGGTAGACGCGGGCGAAGTCGTGGCCGCCACCGGCGTTGAGGTTGGTCGAGTTGCTGACGAAGACCGCGGTCGAGCCGTCGGCGCTGAGCGTCGGCTCGCTGCTGACGCGGTCCCCGATCGGGCCGGCGTCGCCGGCCCCTCGGTCGAGCAGGCGCGGCGCCTCGGCCACCGGCAGGACCTGGTAGGCGCGAGGGAATCCGAACGGGTTGGGGACGCCGAGGTTGGTCGCGACGCTCTCGAAGCCGAAGCGCCACGCTCCGGGGGGACCGCCGACGGAGAGGTGCCGGACCCCCGCGCTCGCGGCGACGGATGCCCCGCTGGGCGCCTTGCCGACCGTCGCGAGCCCGGTCGCGTTGGAGCCGAAGGGGTGGAAGTAACCCTGGATCGGCTGGGGCGGCAGCGCCGGTCCAAGGGGGTCGAGGTTGGTGGCGGCGCTGATGAACGCCACTCCCTGCCCGTCCGCGGTGAGCGAGGGTTTGATCGACGGGCCGTTGCCCAGCTTGTCCGGCTGCAGCCAGACCGCGCTCCCCATCTTGAAATCGCCGAATTCGCCGAGGCCCGAGCCGTCCGCCTTCTCGACCGCCCGGCCGACGGCGATCTGGGTGTTGAATTCGCTCGTTTCGGGTCCACCGATGAGGGGATCGGAGGTCCTGAAGGCGACCGCCGCGCACCGCTCGCCCCTCGGGCACAGCGGCGAAGCGGCCGGACCGCCCTCGACCACCTGCAGCGACGGTTCGGAGGAGGCGCCACCGGGGACGCCGCAGCGGTTGGGGGGACAGGACACGGGCTGGGTGACGGCCTCGGTCATCTCGCGCAGGTAGATGGTCCGGGTGGTGGCGGTTTCCCCCGCGCTGTCGAGGTTGGTCGCTTCGGCCGCGAAGGCGACCAACGGGCCGCGCGGACCGGCCGCTATCGAGGGCTGGAGGGCGCGTCCGTCCGCCGGCGCTCCGGTCGGGGTCGAGGCACGGCTGACGAGGTAGGTGGTCCCGGCCGTGACGTCGCGCATCCAGACCGCCTCGCGACCCCCGGTCGGCGGAACGGCGCCGTTCGCGCGATCGACAAGGTTGGTCGCCTTGGTGCTGAAGACGACGAAAACGTGGGGGCGATCGAACGGCGCGTCTGCGACCCGGTCACCGGCAGCGACCGCGATCCCGATCCGCGCCCCGCCCAGAGTCTCGACGTCGGCGTTCACGCCGGCGCCGTTGGCGCCGTCAGACCGGCTCGCGAGCGTCGTGGTGCCGGTGGCGGTGTCGCGCACGAACAAGTTGATCGCCCGCGGGTTCGCCCCCGGCGCGAACCCGTCGGCGAGGGAGGTGAACGCGACATAGCGGCCGTCGGCGCTGACCGCGAGCGGCCCGCCGCTGGAGTTGTCGGACAGCGGCGAGAGCGGGCCGGTGCCGTCGGGACGGCTGACGAGGAAGGTCGAGCCGGCGGGCGCGGCGGGCGCGGGACTCGGCAGCGCGAACAGCGCGACGGTGGCGAGCAGGGGGAGGGTGCGCTTCAGATTCATCTGCTGGGACCTCGTTCGTTTGGGGGTGAGACCGCGGCGTCCTCCCGAGCGCCGCACCATCCCTGACCATCCCCTGGCTCCAGGGAGCGATGACTGTAGCCGGGGGCGGAAAGTCCCTGGACGATCAGGCATTCCGGGAAACCGGCCGGGGCGGTGCGGACCGGTCCGAAGTCCGATCCCCACCGCCCCGATGCCGTGTTCGGATCAGCCTTTTTTGCGGCGCGGTTTGGCGACGTTGAACGAGGTTTCGTCCAGCGATTCGGAGTTCTTGACCCACTTCGGGTTGGAGTCGACCCGGACCTCCCAGGTGCCGAAGTTCTTCGGTTTTTTGATCGGGAATCGCACGGCGCGCTTGGTCATCGTTCCGCAGGGGCCCTGGCCGGCGCCGAAGCGGACCGTTTTCTTTTCCTTGCGCTCGTAGAGGTAATGAGCGTAGATCGGCGCGCTGTTGAGGAAGCCGGCGAACTGCCAGGTGACGACCTTGTTCGGCTTGCCGTTCACCGGCAGGTTGCTGCCGAATTCGACCTCCGGAATGGTGAGGGTGACGGTGTTCGACGAGTCGGCGTTGTCCGTCGCGGTGAAGGTGAGCGTTTTCGGCGTCAGGCTGGCGTATTCCGGTGCGCTGAGCTGCGTGGATTCGTCACCAGCGAGCGCGCCGGATTGGTTGGTGAAGAAGGTTTCGGAGCCGCCTTCATAGGCGACTTTCATCGAGCCTTCCGGCGTGAACCCACTGCCGCCGAGCGGGTAGCGCTTGCCCTGCTCCATGCACGAGATCGGCGGGTTGAACTGAATGGTGGCAGCGGCGGCGACGCTCGGCAGGGCGAGCGCGAGGCCGACCGCGAGCAGCATGGTACGACGAAGCAAGATGAATCCTTTCCTGGCTTGACGAGCGGCGACCCTACCCCGCTGTGAGGCCGAAATCGCCGCCCGGACCGGCCTCAGCCGAATGTTCGAGCGATTGGCCGCCGAGGCCAATTCCGCGGCCAATTGGGACAATCGCCCCGATGAGCAATGCCTCCCCGATCCTGATCACGATCCCGATCAGCCACTACTGCGAGAAGGCGCGCTGGGCGCTGGACTGGGCCGGCGTCGGATATGAGGAGCGCGCGCACCTGCAGATCTTCCACTGGGTCGCGGTTCGTCGCGCCGGCGGTGGGAAAACCGCCCCGGTGCTGGTTCTGGGCGATCGGGTGCTCGCCGACTCGGCGGAGATCGTCGAGGAGGCGGACGCCCAAGCACCCCCGGACCGGCGGCTGTTCCCGGAGGATCCGAGCGCCGCGGCGGAGGTGCGCATGCTGGAAGGCGACTTCGACACCCGCCTGGGACCGCACGGGCGGCGGTGGATGTACTACGGGCTGCGGGGACGCCGGGACCTCGCGATCGGCTACGCCTGCACCGGCATCCCTGATTGGCAGCGCCGCGCCCTGCCGGTGGTCTACCCGGTGGCGGCGCGGGTGATCGACCGCGTCCTCGACATCTCGCCGACGACCGCGGCGGAGTCCGAGACGGTTGTGCAGGCCGTGTTCGACCAGGTCGCCGAGCGGTTGGACGACGGGCGTCCCTACCTCTGCGGTGAGCGCTTCACCGCCGCCGACCTGACCTTCGCCGCGCTGGCGGCGTCGGTGCTGATGCCGCCCGAGTACGGCGTGCCGCTGCCGCAGCCCGAGGAGCTCCCAGTGGGGATGGCGACGAAGGTCCGGGAGCTTCGCGAACACCCGGCGGGCGCTCACGCGCTGACGATGTTCCGCGAGAACCGCCGATAGGCGGGAGCAGAAAAGCGGGTCATACATGCGTCGGCTGATTGATAAACACGGCGTATCTTCATTTACGTGCGACCCCGCTCTTACCTGCTCAGCGTGCTCGCGCTCTGCCTCGCTTTCTCGGTCCCTCCAGCGACCGCTCTCGCCGCGCCGGGCGACCCGCTCGTCGTCGCTGACGACACCCTCGCCCCGTCCGAAACCTTCCTCGCGGCGGTCTACCGGGTCTCGCTCGCCGATGGCTCGCCGACCCAGCTGACCGCGGCCGAAGCGCTGTTCGACGCGAAAGGGCTCGCCGTCACCGGGCCCGACACGGTGGTCACGGTCGGGGTCCAGTCGGTGGCGACCCTGGACCTCGAGACCAACCAGCTCATCGACCGGGCGGCGTTGGACGCGGGAGAACTGAGGGACGTCGCGCTGGCCCCCGACGGATCGGTGATCGCGATCGACCTGGGGGAATTCAGCCAGGCGGCCGACGGACGCGTGCTCCGGATTGACCCCGCCGACGGCAGCTCGACCCCGCTCTCCTCCGGCGGCCTCCTGCACAATCCGTTCGGGATCGCGATCGACGAGGACGGCACGATCTTCGTCACCAACCAGGACGACACCGGAGCGGGACAGGTGGTCCGGGTGGACCCCGACAGCGGCGAGCAGAGCATCGTCGCCTCGAACCCGCTGGTCGGACCCTGGGGCATCGCATTCCTGCCCGACGGCGACCTCGTCGTCGCCGACGCCGCCTACAACGGCGCGTTCCGAGGCGCCCTGGTGCGGATCGACCCCGACGACGGCGAACAGACCCCGCTCTTCCTCGAGAATCTCAACGGGCCGATCGACAACGCCACCGGGGTGGCGGTCGACGCGGCGGGCGAAGTGCTCGTAACCGAGCGCAACAGTGCCCAGATCGACCGCGTCAACCTCGAGACCGGGGTCGCGCAGCTGGTCGGCGAGGACGTTCCCAGCCCTCTCGATCTCGAGCCCGAGCCCGGGATAGCGCCGACGACGGTGCTGCTCAGCGGTCCGTCGGGGACGACCAACGTGACCACGCCGACCTTCACCTTCGCGCCCTCGCAGTACGGGGCGAAGTCGAGCTGCCAGATCGACGGGGGGGCCGCGGTCGCCTGCCGGCGCACCTTCACCTCACCCGAGCTGACCGCCGGGGCGCACACCTTCAGCGTCAGCTCCTCCTACCTCGGGGCGACGGGACCGGCAGTGGTGAGGAATTTCACCGTCGACCCCGGCGCCCTCGACACCCGGATCACCTCCGGCCCCTCCGGACCGACCCGCGAAACCGAACCGACCTTCACCTTCGAGGCCCCCGGGGGCGGGACGTCGTTCACCTGCAGCCTCGACGAGGAGATCCCGAGCGCCTGCACCAGTCCCTTCCCGGTGCTCACCCCGCTTCCGGACGGCCCCCACAGTTTCACGGTCCGAGCCGACGGCGACGCGATCGGCGACACCCGTCTGTTCACCGTCGACACGGTGCCACCGGAAACGTCGATCACCAGCGGGCCGGGAGAGGGAGTTTCGACCAACGCCGTACAGCCGACCTTCACCTTCGGCTCCACCGAGGGCTCCTCGACCTTCAGCTGCACCCTCGACGGCGCGCCAACCCCCTGCACCTCGGTCTTCACGCCCGCGGCGCCGCTCGCGGAGGGTGAGCACACGCTGACCGTGGCGGCGACCGACCCGGCCGGCAACACCGATCCGACCCCGGTCACGCGCAACTTCACGATCGATCTCACCCCCCCGGAGACGACGATTACCGGCGGGCCGGAAGGGACGACCGACGAAGCGGCACCGACCTTCACCTTCACCGCCTCGGAGGCGGGCTCGGCCTTCCGCTGCTCGATCGACGGAGGGACCGCGACCGCGTGCGCGAGCCCGTTCACGGCGGCACCGGCCCTCCCCGACGGACCCCACACGTTCACCGTGCACGCGATCGACTCGGCGGGCAACGTGGGGGCGGCGAAGCAGCGTGACTTCACCGTCGACACCGCGGTTCCAGACACCTCGATCACCGCCGGTCCCACGGGGCCGACCAACGTGACCGCGCCCACCTTCGTCTTCCAGTCGACCAAGCCAGGGTCGAGCTTCCTCTGCGCGGTCGACGGCGGGGCCGCCGCTCCTTGTGTGTCGCCCCTCCAGACGGCCGCACTCGACGAGGGCCCGCACACCTTCACGGTCACCGCGACCGACGCGGTGGGCAACACCGACCCCACCGGCGCGGTCCGCCAATTCACCGTGGACACCACCCCGCCGGAAACGGACCTCGACCCGTTCGGCCCGCTCACCAACAACCGCAGTCCCGTCTTCGAGTTCACCTCCGAGCCGGGCGCGACCTTCACCTGCCGCATCGACAACGGTCCGGCGGAGCCCTGCGACAGCCCGTTCCCGGCGCCCCCGCTGGCCGACGGCTCTCACACCGTGACGGTGACCGCCACCGACGAAGCCGGCAACGTCGACCCCGACCCGCCGCGGGATCAGTTCACCGTCGACACCGTGGCGCCGCGGACGACCATCGACGACGGGCCGGACGACGACACCACCGATCGACGCCCGACCTTCTTCTTCGAGGCCGATGAGGACGCGACCTTCGCCTGCAGCCTGGACGACGGCCTCCCGGTCGTCTGCGATAACACCTTCCAGCCAGTCGCCCCGTTGGACCTCGGCGCGCACACCTTCGAGGTCAGGGCTACCGACCGGGCGGGGAACACCGAGCCGGTCCCCGCCCGGCGCAGCTTCCGGATCGTCGCGGAGGAAAGCAAGCCGGACCCGCCGAGCCGGCCGCCGGCACCGCCCGCCCCACCGCAGGCGGTCTCCCCCCAGCTCGGCCTCCGTGGTGCTCTCCGAGGCCGCGTCCTCCGCCTCCGCATTTCCGCCACCCCCACCGCGACCGGCCAGGTCGCCGTCGAGGTCACCGGTCGTCGCGCCAAAAAGCGCCTGGCGCGCCAGCTCAACCTGACCCTCACCGGCGGCCTGGCCAGCGGCAAGCTCCGCCTCCCGCTTGGTGTAAAGCGAGTGAAGCTAGTCGCGAGCTACCGCGGCGACGCCCGCCACATTCCCGCGTCCCTGACCCAGACGGTGCGGGCGCGCCCCTTGAAGCGCCGCCCGTAAGCGCTGCCCCATTGCGCCCCTGCAGCCGGCGCGTTAGCGTCGTCCTGACAGGCTGTCCGCGAAATGGAGGTCCACGATGCCGCCAGACCAGTTCGCCGAGACCCTTCGCCGCTTCGACGCCTCCCAGGGGCCGAGAAAGGTCGGCCCCACCGATGGTCCCGTCGCCGAACTCGGCGGCTGCGACGCCAGGTTCCTGGTCTTCGGAGAGGAATCGGGAGGCGGCTTCTCCCTCGTTGAACACCCGGTGCCGCCTCGCTCCCTCTGCGCCCCCCGCCACCGCCATCAAGGAGTGGACGAGTACAGCTTCGTCCTCGAGGGCCGCATGGGCGCTCTCCTCGGAGACGACGTCATCTACGCCGAGCCCGGCGACCTAGCCTTCAAGCCCCGCGACCAGTGGCACACCTTCTGGAACGCCTCCGACGACCCCCTCCGCATCCTCGAGATCATCTCCCCCGCCGGCTTCGAGCACTTCTTCCTCGAGTTCGACCGCACCTCCAAGGAAGGCACCCTCGACCCCGCCGCCCTAGGTGAGCGCTTCAACATCGAGTTCGACATGGAGAGCCTGCCCGCGATCTGCGCCGAGCACAACCTCGTCCATCCGCTGCTGACTTAGTAGTACCAGTACTTTCTTATTTAGTACCCAAGCGGTTCCTGATTCGTTAGATTGCAGCGCATCTCCTAGGCCCGAAGGGAGCCTGACCTGTCTTTGCGGGGAGGATCGATGCGAACTGCTTTCGCGCTAGGCCTACTGGCGTGCCTTTCTCTCTTGACCTGGTGCGACGGCCTGGCCTCAGCCCAGGATCTGAATACCGCTCTGGGAGAAGCCGAATCCCAAGCCGCAGCTGCTGCTCTCGAAGTGGACGAACTCGGGGCCGCCGTGCGGCCGGCAGAGCGAAACCTCAAAGCGAGCAGCAATCGCGCCGCACCCGTTAAGGCAGCTGCTCGCGCAGCGGACAACCGAGCCGCCGAGATCGAAAGTCAGCTGCGAGCGCGCCGGGTCGCCGCGGCGGTCGAGGTGTCCCGGATCGAAGGAGAGAGGAGCGAGGCAGCCGAAAAGCACGACGAAACGGTCCGCTTCGGCCTTGGCCTTGCGCTGGCCGCGCTAATCGCGGTGGGCATAGCCCTCGGCTGGGACTGGTTTCGAGCCTCGGCCTTGGTCGCCTGGCTGGCTCGAATCTCGCTCGGCCAGGCGATAGGGATCTGCGTCGGCGGCGGCCTTCTAGTGGTGATCATCGGGGGGGCGATGAGCAGCGCGGACGGCTTCCTCGGCGTGATCGGTGTCGCCCTGTTCGTACTCGGCTTCGTGCTTGCCACCGCGCTGATACTCGCCCGTCACTCGGCCGAAGTTCAGCGAGGTCGCTCGAAGCCAGTACTGCAACGTGAGCGATTGCCGCGGCGCGTCACCCAGATCACTGCGGGGGTGCTGGCGGCGTTTTGCCTCATCGGGTTCGGGACGGCGGTCTTCGCCGGCGAAGACAAGAGCACCGAAGCCTCAGCCGAGCTACGCCGCGAGGCGACGGACAGGTACATAAGCACGCCGGCTCTTACTCGTGCCGAGCAAACGGCCGTGAGGGTCAACCGAAAAGCAGCTTCGCTCGTTGCGGTCGTCGATGCCGACCGGCGCGACTTGCGAACGGCTCGACGTCAACTCAGCCACGCAGAAGCGCGGCTGGCGAGCGCCGAGGGTGACACCAAGCGCTTCACGCGCCGGCTCGTCGCGCTTGCGGCACAGGAAGAACGAGAGGCGCAAGCCGAAGCCCGCCGCGCGGAAGAACAGGCCCAGGAGGAAGCTGAAGAACTGGAAGCCGAAGAATGCAACCCGAATTACTCCGGCTGTCTCGATCCCTATGCCCCCGACTACGACTGCGAAGGCGGCAGCGGCGACGGCCCCCTGTACACCGGGACGGTTGAAGTTTTGGGCTATGACGAATACGAACTCGATGACGACGGCGACGGCACCGGATGTGATCCCTGATGGGAATGAGCTTTAAGGTCGCTCCCGGGGTAAGGATCCGAGCTTCGAGCCGCGGCATAAGCGCCGGTGTCGGCCCGCGTGCGGCGCGGGTGCACGTCGGCACCCGGGAAGTGGGCGTTTCCAGCGGAGTCGGGCCCTTCTCTGCCTCCTCACGTCTCGGCGGAGGCAGTACGCGGCGCTCTTCTACCGGTGGGACCTACCGGGGGCCGACCAAAGCTTCGGTGGCGGCCTACGAACGGGAACTGCGGGCGGCCGAGCGCGAAGCCGACATCGAGAAGGTCGTGGCCATGGAGAGGGCGCTTGTCACCGTCCATGGGCAGTCGTTTCCCCAACCGGAGCGGGTCGTGTTGCCCGCACCGGAGGAGGTCGATCCAGAGCCGATCAAGACCGAGTTGGAGGAGGCCGCGGGAATCCCTGAGCTGGTCGCGTCGACCGGAGGCGGCGAGGTCGCCCCCCAAGCGACCCCGGCGGAGCCAGCCGACCGCTATGAGCTGATGCGCAAGCACCGAAAGCAGCGGCGAGCAGGAATCCCGATCTGGCGAGTGCGAGAGAGGATCGCGGCGGCAAGAAGCGCCGATGAGGAAGTCGAGGGGGCGGCCGTCCTGGAGGATGCCCGGCGTGCTGAGGCACACCAGGCCGAGCAGGTACGTCTGGACGAGCTCTGGACAAAACTCGGAAGCGCGCGACAGAGGGTCACCGACGAACTCGCCTTGGCGGTTGCGGGCGAGAAAAAAGCCCGTGAAGCCAAGCGCGAAGCCGAGCAGGCCCAGCTCGACGAGCAGTGGGAGCTTCTCCAAGCCAACGACCCCGAGGTCACGATCGCCGCCCTCGAGCAGGCGTTCGCCGACAACGAGGCCCCAGCAGCACCGATCGACTGTGAGGGCGATCGGACGACCGTGGTGATGCAGTTCCCCTCACCAGAGGCGATCGTCCCGGAACGCAAACCGGCGCGCACCCCCACCGGCAAACCGACCCTGAAGAAACGAACGAAAACCGAGATCAACGCCCTATACCTGCAGGCCCTCGGGAGCAATGCCCTTGCGACCGTGAAGGAGGCCCTGGCGGTCGCACCGGGGACGCAGGTCGTCCAGATGCTCGTCATCCGCCGCGAGACTGACAAGAAACACGCTGGCGAGCTAGCCGCCATCTACGTAGGCGAATTCGCGCGGAGTCAATACGAAGAAGCCAGCCGGGGTCGCGACCCCGGCAAAGCCTTGAGCCTCGCCGACGAGGCGGTCCTGATCTCAAGGGCAAAACCGAGGCCGTTTCTCCAATCGACCTTTCCGACCACACTGACCTCCAGACAGTTCTAGAGCGCGTGGACTATGGGTTGCGCACCTAGTCGTTAGCCGGAAGGTTTGGCTTTCCACTCACTACGTCGGACCGAAGAGCTCGGCGATACTGCGAAGGCTCGAGTTCTGCTCCCGGCGCGCAGCGCTCTCACTTTCTGCTGACAGCTCCTCCGCGACGCTCGTCTTCTCCGTTACTGAAGTGTCGTCGGCCAGTTGGGGGGCCTTCGGTTGAGGTGGACGCAGGTCCTGAACTAGATCCCGGTAGAAGACCGTGGCCTGCTTGCAGGTCTCGGCAAGGAAGGAGCCCTCACCGCGACCGTTCTTTGCACCCATCTTGCTGACCCGTGCCAGCGAGAACGACTGCGGCTCGCATTTGGGGTCGTCACCCAGCAGCAGCGCCTGCGGGGACTCGCGGCAGTCCTTCAGGAGCTCGGAGCGCCCTTCGCGCCGACGAGGAAAACGAACGTCAATACGTAAGTCATCAGGAGCCGCCTTCAGCTGCCGCAACAACCAGTTGATGCGGGCAGTCGGGCGCTTCCTATCTGCTGGAGCTTCGATCTCAACGCTGGTAGTAACCCGCCGCGCACGAAGGTCTGCCTCGAGCTCGATCGGCCCAACCGCCTTTGGCACCCGAAAGCTGCTGCGAAGAACACCCTCGGAGGCAAGCAGTGCGACTGCCTCCTCGAGGCGCTGACGCGGTGACTTGCCGCGCGGGCGGACCCGGCGCACCGCGACACCGAGTTCCTGGCTCAGAGTCAGGCAGAGATACTCAACCAACTGCTCCCAACGGGCGGCAATCACCTCGATCTCGGGATCGCTGGCCCGAAGAGTGCCGTTGCGGGAAGCATCCCGTAGCCGCACCCAGCCGGGCCCCATCCCCTCAAGGCCGCTGGCGCCGGAGCGCTCATCGGTCAGGTAGCGGATCAACTCATTGAGGATCCATGCCTGGTCGGGATCGTCGACACCGCGGAACCGGTGCTGCATCACCGCCTCGGTGAGGATCTGCCACCAAGAGAGGTGACGGACGATGAGCTTGCCAACCTTGACGCCATTGACCTTGTAGGGGAGGGCGTCGGCATCGGCAACGATCTGGTTGGAGATCGTTAGCACCCCGGCGAACCCGTGTTGGCGGGCCATGTCGAGGTAGCGATGGACCTGGTCGGCTTCGAGCGCGACGCCGGACGTCTTGACCTCGACGAGACATGACCACCGGCGCTTGCCCAGCTCGACAACAACAGCCCCATCGGGAATGTGAACGCCGCCATCCTTGCCCTTGAGCCGAACCTCGGAGTAAGTACTGATTCGGCCCCCGGGAGCGTCCATCACCGCTAGGACCTTTTGTGCGAAAGCCGGGACGGCGGTAATGACCGCGAGCAGGGCAGACGTCGCCCGCGCCTCCTGCTCAGCCTGACCCTTGATCCCGGCGGTGGGGATCAGGCGAGCAGGACTCCAGGCGGCGGCAGGGTCGGTTCCATTCGTATCTGGCATGGGCGCGGCGGGACCGGCGCACATGCCGCCCCAGCCACGAGAACCCTAACTACACCGACACCCACTGATCAAGGCTTGAATGATTAGTTGAGAGACCCCGCGTTTATCTTTTAGGTGTGCATCAGTCGATCTGAACGGCAATGCCTTCCAGCATCTTCTGCATATGGGCCCGATCGGCAGGTGGTTCCGGAAGGTCTTCCATTCGGCGGAATAGCTCCGTAGCCTTCACCAGGCTTGCCACCAGAGCGTCACGGGCAAACTCCCAGTCGCGGTCGCGGCCGGCAGCGCACTTCGCCAGGACAAGATCGTGGGGCTCCAGACACAAGGCGACGGCGCCCTTGGCTTGGCCCACTCGAGCCGGGATCTCAACTCTGACGAGCCGCTCCTCCCAACCCTCGGGTCCGACAACGGTCCTCGGCCTGACGCCGTGGGCGTAGTAGCCAAACGTGCCCTGGAACTGAGAACCCTCTCCCAAGCTGCCATCGATCTCATCCGCTTTACGGGGGTCGTTGCGCGGATAGATGTCCGCCTCCATCGAGACGAGCATGGTCTTCGGCGGTTCCTCGACGCTCCCTAGGATCGCCTGACTGCCGATCACGACGATCTCCCGCTCGCCAGAGACCTCAGCCGCCGCAGCGATCACATGCTCGAACTGCTCTCGGCGCACTGGGCGCTCAGACCTTCTCGAGGATCTTGCGTCGCTCCGGCTCGCTCAGGAGCCCGGCGAGCGGAGAACTCTGGCGCAGGTCTCGTCCGCGCTCGTTATCCGCGGTGATCGCCTTGCGAATCTCGGACATCGGCATGGCGAAGACGTCTTCCCAGAGTTGCGCATAGCGGGGATCGATCCTTCCGTCTTCCTGCCACCGCCTGAGCTTTCGCTGCGCTTCGTCGATCATCGGGCGCCGTAACCGTGGAGCTATCGCTCGGTGATAGGCGAGGCTGCGCAACTCTGGAGTCCGATGTGGGTCGGATCGACGACGGGAGTCGGAGACTGACGTCCTTGGGCGCATCCGCTCGGCGCGGCGACGTGCCTCGGTCATGATCGGCTCCAGGGTGTGGAGTTTTCGACTTCCCGACTTTCGCTCTTCGGCAACTTGGTCCTGGAGCTCTAGCAGCGTCGGAATCGGAACCTCCCTCCGTCCCCGCTCTGAGATCACAACCGGAACGTCACCGGCAGCGATCCAGTTATTGAGCGCGGTATGGCTGACGCCCAACAAGTTCGCAGACAAGCTGCGCGACACAGTTCCGCCCAGTTGCGATTCGAGGTCTTCACGGACTGCCGAAATATCGGCACTGGGAGTTTTCTTCTCAGCACGTCGTAGCCGTGCAATGTTCTCCAGAATTCTTTCGCGCTCTCTTAGCCCCATATCTAAATTCGTATTCTAGCTCTAAAGTTTCAGAAAATATCTAGTTTCTGCAAGTTTATTATCTATCGAAACTTTCGATAAAGTTTGTATTTCTGAAAGTTTCATGGCTAGGTAAGGATACATAGGCCAATTAGCGTTGGCATATTCCTTGTCGTATCGCTGAAGACAGTAGCTTCACTTCCCCGCTACAAGTTGTGATTTAGGCGTCAGGACGCCACAGGGGAGCGGGAGCGACGGGACTCGAACCCGCGACCTCCGGCGTGACAGGCCGGCGCTCTAACCAGCTGAGCTACGCCCCCGAGATTGGGATGGGCCATGGGTGGCGGCCCAGGGGGCAAATCTAGCGGGTGCCAGGGGGCGGAGGCGGGCTAGGCGTTGGCGAGCTCTCGGCGGGCTAGCTCGGGGACGGCGTCGGGGGCCTCGTGGGCGGCCATCTCCTCGAGCAGGTCGCGGAGGTCGGCGAAGCGGTCGGTGCCGTAGCGATCGGCCCAGCGCTTTTCGAGCTTGGCGATGAGGCGGAGGCCGGCGGCCTGGGCCTTGCGGCCGCGGGGGGTGAGGTGGATCAGCTTGGCGCGGCGGTCGGCGGGGTCGGGGACACGTTCGACGTAGCCGAGGCGGACCAGGTCGTCGACCAGCTCGCCGGCCGACTGCTTGGTCATCCCGGCGAGGGCGGCCAGCTCGGTCAGCCGCATGCCGTCCTCGCGGACGAAGCGGAAGACGCAGCCGTGGGTGGAGCGGACGTCGGCGTAGCCGGTCTTCCCCAGCTCCTCCCTGAATTCGTCGAGCATCGCCTGCTTGACCACTTCGAGAAGGCCGGGAATCGGGATATGCGAGCCTGAGGTTTCCATCGCTGCACCAGTTCGTAAGGGAGCCTGATAAGGTCCCCAGTCTGAACAGGGAGCCTAACAAGGCTTCCTGACGATTATATCCGACGCCAAGGAGGCTCTCGATGGCCCGGAAATGGTGGACGCTCGGCGCGGTCTGCGTCGCCACTTTCATGCTTCTGCTCGACATCACCGTGGTCAACACGGCGCTGCCCGCGATCCAGGATGACCTCGGCGGCAGCTTCGCCGACCTGCAGTGGGTGGTCGACGCCTACGCCCTCTCGCTCGCCGCGCTGGTCCTCACCGCCGGCTCGCTGGCCGACCGGCTCGGCCGCCGGCGCGTGTTCGCCGCCGGCCTCGCGATCTTCTCCGTCGCCTCGCTGCTCTGCGCCCTGGCGCCCGACCCCACCCTGCTCAACCTCGCCCGCGGCCTGCAGGGCGTCGGCGGCGCGATCATGTTCGCCGTCTCCCTCGCCCTCGTCGCCCAGGAGTTCCCCAGCGGCCCCGAGCGCGGCATGGCGATGGGGATCTATGGCGCGACGATCGGCGTCGCGGTCGCCGTCGGCCCGCTGGTCGGCGGCGTGCTGACCGACAGCTTCGGGTGGGAGTGGGTCTTCCTGCTCAACGTGCCGATCGGGATCGCGGCGCTCGCGGTCACCTACTGGAAGCTGGCCGAGTCCCGCGACCCGAACGCGACCCGGATCGACTGGGCGGGCCTCCTCACCTTCTCCACCGCCCTCTTCCTGCTGGTGCTGGCGCTCGTCCGCGGCAACGAGGAGGGCTGGGGCAGCCCGGTGATCGTCTCCCTCTTCGCCGGCGCGGCCGCGCTGCTGGCGGCGTTCGCGGCGATAGAGCAGCGGGTCTCCGAGCCGATGCTGCCGCTCTCGCTGTTCCGCCGCCGCGCCTTCACCGGCGTGCAAGCGGCGGCGTTCGCGATCTCCGGCTCGATGTTCGCGCTGTTCCTCTACCTGACGCTCTACCTGCAGGGATTCCTCGGCTACTCGCCGATCGACGCCGGCCTGCGCTACCTGCCGATCACGATCACCTCGTTCATCGCCGCGCCGCTGGCGGGGATGGCGCTGGCGAAGATCCAGGCCCGCTACCTGATGAGCGCGGGCCTTGTCCTGGCCGGGATCGGGATGCTGCTGATGACGGGACTGGAGCTGGACTCGACCTGGACCGCGCTGCTGGCCGGGTTCCTGATCACCGGCTTCGGCATCGGCGTGCTCAACCCGGTGATCGCCGACGTCGCCCTCAGCGTGGTGCCGAAGGAGCGCAGCGGCATGGCGGCCGGGATCAACGACACCTTCCGCCAGGTCGGGATCTCCGTCGGGATCGCCGCCTGGGGGGCGATCTTCCTCGGCGCAGGCGCGGCGAAGACGGAGAGCGTCGCCGCCGGGGCGGTCGACGGAGAGCAGGCGCGCGAACTGGTCGAGGCGACCTCCTCCGGGGCGCTCCCCCAGGCGGTCTCCTCGCTGCCCGAACAGGCCCAGCCCGCCGTCCGCAGCGCGGCCGAACAGGGCTTCCTGCACGGGCTGAACGAGATCCTCCTGCTCGGCGGTCTGCTCGCCTTCGCCGGCGCCGTCCTCTCGCTGTGGCTGGTCCGCGAGAGCGAAATCGAACGGGAGACGGTGGGTGAAGAGCCGCTCGAGGCGCAGCCGGAGGCGGCCCAGGCATGAGCCCGGGGCGACTTAGTCTCGAATAGCGACACTAAGTCGCTACCGGCCTTGATCTAGTCTGCCGCGCGTGAGGCTGGTCACTTATGAAGCGGGAGACGGCGCGCAGGCCGGGGTGCTCGAGGGCGATCGCGTCATCGACGCCTGGGCGGCGCTCGGCGAGCCGGGACGCGCCGGCCTGCGGGAGCTGATCGCGGCCGGGCGGGTCGAGGACCTGCGCGGAGCGCTCGATGGCGACGCGCCGGGAGACAGCAGCGCCGCCTCCCACCCGCTCGCAGCAGTCACCCTCTTGCCGCCGATCCCAGACCCCGACAAGATCATCTGCATCGGCCTCAACTACGGCAAGCACGCCGCCGAGGGCGGGATGGAGCCGCCCGCGGCCCCGACGATCTTCGGCAAGTACCGCAACGCCCTGGCGGCGCCGGGGGCGACGGTCGCGCTCCCCGCCAACAGCCGCAAGGTCGACTACGAGGCCGAGGTCGCCTTCGTCGTCGGCCGGCGCGCCAAGTACGTCGCCGAGGCCGACGCGCTCGACCACATCGCCGGCTACACCCTGCTCAACGACCTCTCCGCCCGCGACCTCCAGTTCGCGACGCCGCAGTGGATGTCCGGCAAGGTCTTCGATGGCTCGGCCCCCTGCGGGCCGGCGCTGGTCACGCCGGAGGAGGCGGGGCCGCACGACGAGATCGAGATCCGGCTGACGCTGAACGGCGAACAGATGCAGGGGGCCTCGACCGAGGACCTGATCTTCAGCGTGCCCCAGCTGCTCTCCCACCTCTCCGAGCTGATGACCCTGGAGCCGGGGGACATCGTCTCGACCGGCACCCCCGAGGGCGTCGGCAGCGTCCGCGATCCCAGAGTCTGGCTCGGCGACGGCGACGAGGTCGTGATCGAGTCGCCGACGCTCGGCCGGCTGGAGACCCGGATCGCAGCCCCGGCCGGTTCCTAGGACGGCCGGCTCTTAGGGCCGGCCCGGATCCGGCCCGATCTCGTAGCCCCGAGCGGGCAACGAGGCGGAGAGGGGACGCCGCGCCGGTAGCGCCCGGCTGGTCGATGCACCGCTCCGCGCCGCGGTCCCCGCCCAGCGCATCCGGAACGGGATGACGGTCAGCAGCTGCTCCCAGGTGGTCGTGTCGATCCTGCCATTTATCGGCAGCCCGCGAGCCCCCTGGAAGGCCCGCACCGCGGCGTGGGTCTGCTTGCCGAAGAAGCCGGTGATCGGAAGCAGTTGGCCAGCGCCCATCAGGCGCGCCTGCGCCCAGACGACCATGTCGCCCTTGCTGCCCCGTTTCAGCATCGGGTGCTCGGGGCTCGGGCTGTAGCCGGGGATCGGGCGGGCGGCGCTGTCGGCGCCGAGCGCGCCCCACTCACTGCCGGCCGTCTCCTGCCAGTCCCACCAGCTCGGCTGCAGGCCGCCGTGGCTGGCGGCGAAGCGGCGGAAGAGCCGCAGGGAACTGGTGCCAGGCGCTTCGTAGGTCTGCCCGAGCGGGTAGATCGGGTGGTCCCAGAGGCGGTTGTAGAGGTAGGTGTGCTCGAACACGGAGCGCACCGGGGTCCCGATCGTCTTCCAGTACATCTGCGGCTGGTTGTAGGTGGCGCCACCGGGGCCGAGGAAGACCGAGTAGGGGAACGACGGGTGGTAGTCGACATAAGGGAAGGCGGCCAAGGAGAGAGGGAAGTTCGGGCCGATCCGCGCTCGCAGCGAGCGGATGTAGCGGTCGGCGGAGGCGTACTTGCCCTCGTAGTCGGTCTCGGCGTCGATCACCAGGCAGTCCGCGCCCTTGGCGACCGCCGCGGCGCCGACCCTGGCCTCGCCGACCGGATCGTCGCCGTAGACGAACTGCCAGGCGCAGACGTCGATCCCGCCGGCGTGCAGGGCGCCGATCAGCGAGCGGCTGAACTGGCTCCAGACATCGCCGCCGTCGCCGGCCTTGATGTAGACGGTGCCGATCCCGGCCTGCTTGGCGCGGGAGACCATCGCCGCGACGCTGCCGCCCTCCGACCGGGTGACGTACCAGATCCACATGCCCTGGCGGTCGAAGGGAGTGTTGCCCGCGCTCGGTGCCGCTGCGCCACCGGTTTCCGCGCCTGCGGTGGACGGCGAGGAGAGAGCGACGGGCGCGAGGGCGGCAATGAACGCCAGCGAGGCGACGATTCGGCGCCACCGACGGGTGCCGGGATTGAGGCTCACTTCTGCTCTGAACACGGTATTGGCCGAGGCGCTGCGGACGATTCGCTCGCGGCGCGCCCTTAACACGACAGCCTGCCGCACCCGGCGCCGCGACGCCGCCCGTCGACGCCTCCCGCAAGATCCCATGCGCCCGCCGATGCAACCGATCGGCGCCCGGCTCCGTACTGGACTGGAGATGAAGATCGCAATCGTCGGAACCGGGATCTCGGGCCTGGTGGCGGCTCACCGCCTCCACCCCACCCACGAGATCGTCGTCTACGAGGCCGGCGGGAGGCTCGGCGGCCACACCAACACCGTCCGGGTCGAGGCCGAGGACGGCCCGCACTGGATCGACACCGGGTTCATCGTCTTCAACGACCGCAACTACCCCAACTTCGAAGCGCTGCTGGAGGAGCTGGGGGTGGCGACGCAGCCGTCCCACATGGGCTTCTCGGTCTCCGACGGGCGCGGCGGCTTCGAGTACTCCGGCACCCCGCGCGGCCTCTTCGCCCGTCCCGCCCACCTGCTCAGCCCGACCTTTCTGGGAATGCTGCGCGACTGGCGCCGCTTCAACCGCGAGGCGCGGGAGCTGATCGGGATGAACGGGACCGCGCCGTCGCTCGGCCACTGGCTCGAGCAGAAGGGCTTCTCCCGCCACTTCGTCGAGCGGCTGATCGTCCCCCAGGCGGCCGCCGTGTGGTCGGCGGACCCGGAGCAGATGTGGAGCTTCCCGGCAAGCTTCATGGCCGAGTTCTTCGGCAACCACGGCATGTACAGCCTGCGCGACCGGCCGCGCTGGCGGACGGTCAGCGGCGGCTCGGCCCGCTACGTCGAGGCGATCTCCGCGCCCTGGCGCGACCGGGTGCGGCTGCGCGCCGCGGTGCGCCGGATCGAGCGCCTGCCGGACCGGGTCCGGATCGAGGCCGAGGGCTGCGAGACGGAGGACTTCGACCGCGTCGTCATCGCC
This sequence comes from uncultured Actinomycetes bacterium, assembly GCA_963832155.1. Lineage (GTDB taxonomy): Bacteria > Actinomycetota > Thermoleophilia > Solirubrobacterales > 70-9 > VAYN01. The sequence goes on along the minus strand of CAWHTB010000002.1, from coordinate 751,000 downwards.
ACCCATTCCGACCAGGCGCTGGCGCTGCTGGCCGACCCGAGCCAGGCCGAGCGCGAGGTCCTCGGCGCGATCCCCTACCAGCGCAACGAGGCCGTCCTACACACCGACGCCTCGCTGATGCCGCGCCGTCGCGCCGCCTGGTCGAGCTGGAACTTCCACCTCGCCGAGAAGCCGGCAGGCGGGAGTACGGTCACTTACTGGATGAACAATCTGCAGCGCCTGCGGGCCGACCGGCCCTATCTGCTCACCCTCAATCGCGGCGACGCGATCGACCCGGAGAAGGCGATCGCCAGCTTCGAGTACGACCACCCCGTCTACACCGCCGAGGGGGTCGCCGCGCAGGCCCGCCACGCCGAGATCAGCAACGCGGCGCGGCGCACCCACTACTGCGGCGCCTACTGGGGCTGGGGCTTCCACGAGGACGGCGTGCTCAGCGCCATGCGCGCTTGTGCGGAGATCGCGGCGGACGCGGTTCGCCCCGCCAAGCGCCGCGCACCAGAGGTGGAGGCGATTGCGGCGTGACCGCCTCGGCCGTGTACGAGGGCTGGGTCCGGCACCGGCGCTTCGAGCCGGTCGAGCACAGCTTTCGCTACCGGTTCTTCCTCATGTACCTCGACCTCGCCGAGCTGCCGGAGGTGCTCGATCCCTTCCCGCTGTTCTCGGCCCGCCGGCCGGCGCCGGCCCGGTTCCGCCGTGCCGACTTCCTCGGCGACCCCGGCCGGCCGCTCGGCGAGTGCGCGCTCGACGCCGTCGAGGCCGCCACCGACGCCCGCCCCGGTGGTCCGGTCCGCCTGCTCACCGGGCTGCGCTATCTCGGCCACTCCTTCAACCCGGTCAGCTTCTACTACTGCTTCGACCGTTCCGGCGACCGGGTCGAGGCGGTCGTCGCCGACGTCGAGAACATTCCCTGGGGAGAGCGTCATCCTTATGTCCTCGCCCGCGGCGCGCGCGAGGGAACCGTGCTGAGCGACGAGCTCGACAAGACTCTCCACGTCTCCCCCCTGATGGGGATGGACCAGACCTACGCGTTCCGCGCGACGGAGCCCGGCGAGCGCCTCGCCGTCCACATCGAGTCGCGGCCGCGCCGGGCCGCAGAGGACGACCCCGCAGGCGGCAAGAGCTTCGACGCCACGCTCTCGCTGCGCCGCCGCGAGCTCAGCCGCACCCGGCTCGCCGGCCTGCTGGCGCGCTACCCGGCGATGTCGGTGCAGGTGGTGGCGAAGATCTACGCGCAGTCCCTGCGATTGAAGTTGAAGGGCGCGCGTTACTTCCCCCACCCCGAGGGGAGTCGTCCGAAAGGGTTCATCTCGCCATGACGGCCACGCTTTCCCGAGCCGCCACCAGCCAGGTCCTCAACCGGCTCCGCAACGGCCGGATCGAGGTGCTCGAGGACGGGACGCAGTGCGGCTTCGGTCCGCCCGAAGCAGACCTCCGGGCAACGGTGCGGATCAACGACCCGGCCGCCTGGCGCGGCCCGATCCGCGGCAGCGTCGGCCTCGGCGAGACCTACGTCGACGGCCTCTGGGAGACCGACGACCTGGTCACGCTGATCCGGATCGCCGCCCGCGAACTGCGCCAGCTCGACGGCCTCCGCGGCCTCGTCGCCCGGCCCCGCGGCCTCATGCACCGCGTCCGCCACCTCGTCCCCGAGAACACCCGCGGCGGCGCCCGCACCAACATCTCTGCCCACTACGACCTCGGCAACGACCTCTTCGCCGCCTTCCTCGATAGGCGGATGGTGTACTCCTGCGCGGTCTTCCCCAGCGAGGACGCGACGCTCGAGGAGGCGCAGCTGGCCAAGCTCGACCGGATCTGCGAGCGGCTGCGGCTCGGACCCGACAACCACCTGCTGGAGATCGGCACCGGTTGGGGCGGGATGGCGATCCACGCCGCCCGCAAGACCGGCTGCCGGGTGACCACGACGACGATCTCCCGCGCCCAGCACGACCTCGCCACCCGTCGGGTCCGCGAAGCCGGCCTCGAGGACCAGGTGACCGTGCTGCTGGAGGACTACCGCGACCTCCGCGGCCACTACGACCGCCTCGTCTCGGTGGAGATGATCGAGGCGGTCGGGTGGCAGTACTTCGACGAGTACTTCCGCCGCTGCGACGAGCTGCTCACCGACGACGGCGCGATGCTGCTGCAGGCGATCACGATCGACGACGGCATCTACGAGATCGAGAAGGGGGCGCGGAGCTTCGCCAACACCCACGTCTTCCCCGGCGGCTGCCTGCCCTCCGAGGGCCTGATCGCCAGCTCCCTCGCCCGGGTGACCAGCATGCGCCAGGTCTGGATCGACGACATCACCGCCCACTACCCGCCCACCCTCGCCGCCTGGCGCGAGCGCTTCTTCGCCGCCTGGGACCGGCTCCGATCGCAGGGATACGACGAGCGTTTCCGCCGCCTCTGGGACTTCTATCTGAGCTCCTCGGAGGCCGGCTTCCGCGAGCGCCGCATCGGCGACGTCCAAGTCCTGCTGGCGAAACCGCGATGGCGGTGAGCACCGGCGGCCGCGAGCCGCTGCTCCTGATCCACGGCCTCGGCGGCTCGAAACGGGTCTGGGACCCGGTGGTCGATCTGCTGAGCGCCGAGCGCGAGGTGATCGTGCTCGAGATGCCGGGGTTCGGCGCCGCCGAGCCGCTCCCTGACGAGGTCGAGCCGACGGCGGCGAACCTGGCCGCGGCCCTGCACGAGCAGTGCGTCGCGCTCGGCGTCGAGCGCCCTCATGTCGCCGGAAACTCGCTCGGCGCCTGGGTCGCCCTGGAAATGGGCCGCGCCGGGTGGGCCGCCTCGGTGACCGCGCTCTCACCCGCCGGGCTGTGGCGCAAACCGCTCGGCCCGCGGGGGCGGGACTGGCGCTACTGGGCGGCCCGGCTGCGGCCGGCGATCTCCCTCGCCTTGCGCGTCCCCCCCATCCGCCGGCGGATGCTCACCACCTTCGCCGCTCACCCGGAGCGGATCCCGGCCGCGACCGGTCGCGAGCTGGTGCTCGGCTGGATCGACGCCAGCGGCTACGACGGCGCCAACCTGGCGATGCGGACCCACGTCTTCGACCCGGCCGGCTACCCGGCGGACGTCCCCGTCACTCTCGCCTGGGGAGAGCTCGACCGGCTGGTTGCGCCGCCGCGGCCCGAGCGCCGCCCTGCAGGCGCGCGCTTCCTCGTCCTCCCCAACGTCGGCCACACCCCGACCTGGGACGACCCTGAGCTGGTCGCCCGCACCCTCCTCGAGGGCAGCGAGTCTGGGAGAGTTCCGGTGACCCCACCGAAGGAGGAGCAGCGTTGATCGTCGAGAGGACCGAGAACCCGCAGTGGCTGTCGAATGCCTACCTGGTCGCCGACCCGGAGCGCAAGACCGGCGTCCTGATCGACGGCAACGACGACTTGGGGCCGCTGCTGGAGCGGGCCGAGCGCGACGAGATCCAGATCACCCACGTCCTCGTCACCCACCCTCACCCAGACCATGTCGCCGGCCTCGCCGAGGCGCGCGAGCAACTGGGCAACCCGCCGCTGGTCGCCCACGCCGAGACCGCGGCCGAGCTCGACGACGAGGTCGAGGTGATCCTCGCGGACGGCGAGAAGCTCGACGCCGGAGGGCTGGAGATCGAGGCGATTTACACGCCCGGGCACGCCGCCGGCCACCTCGCCTTCCTGATCGACGGCACCGATGTGGTCACCGCCGACGTCCTCTTCAAGGGCACGGTCGGCGGCACGATGGCGCCTGGCGCGAGCGGCTTCGCCGACCTCCAGGCCTCGGTGATGCGGCTGATGGAGCTGCCCCCGGAGACCCGCGTCCACCCTGGCCATCGCGAGCCGACCACGGTCGGCGATGAGTGGGAGCAGAACCCCTTCGTGCGGATCTGGCGCGGGCTCGACGCCACCGGCGAGGAGGAGGTGACCGTCTGGGGACGGCCGGCGACGCTGAAGCTGTGGGCGCCCGACTACGACGGCGGCAACAAGGCCTGGATCGTCTTCGGCGACAGCGGCGAGGAGGCGATCGTCGGCGGCTCACAGGTGGAGAAAGGGTAGGTCCGAGCGCCGAAACCTCCTCAACCCGCGATATACGCGGGTTGAGGAGGTTTCGCGCAAACGAGGCCCCGCCGGAGCGGGGCCTCGTGTCGGGGATGCGGGAGAGACGGGGCGGCGCTACTTGATTACGGCCTCCATCAGGATCCAGCAGCCGTCGGTGCCCGTCGCCGGCCGGAAGGGGCTGCCGGCGATGAGGGGCGGCGTGTAGAGCAGGGTGTTCGCGCCACCGGAGGAGCAGCGGACCATCGAGGTGATGTTCCCGCGCAGGGCGAGCTGCTGGCCCTTCTTCACCGGGACGTTGACCGGGAACGACTCGACCTTGTAACTGTCGTTTTCGAAGTTGGCGTCGGTCTGGCCCGTGTAGGTGATCTTGGGGCCGGTGCGGACGACCTTCGCCTCGTTCGTCCCGAACAGGGTCGAGCGCTTCACCTTGGCGATCTGCAGCCGGAAGCTGCCGGGACCGCCGGCGATCACCCGGATCCTCTTGATCGTGCCGGTCTTCGGCGCCAGCTGGCCGCCGTCCGGCCGTCCGTAGGCTTCCTCCTGGACCATCGTGCAGGCGGGCGCGGGGTCTTCCGGGCCGGCGCACTTGAGGCCGGGCAGGGAGTTGGACGGCTGGATCGTCGAGTTCAGCTCGGAGCCGAACTTGACCGGCGCAGCCATCCCGGCGGCGGGCGCGACCATCGTCGCGATGGCGGCCAGAGCAGCAACGAAACCGGTGCGGCGGGCGATCTTGGCGGTGAGGGCGGTGCGGTTCATGGCGGTTCCTCCTGAGTCGAGTCGTTCACTTGTGCTTGGACTCAGATTCGCCCGGAACCGGGGCCGCGGACAGGGACCCAAGGGGTGGACTCCACCCACCCCGTGCCGGCTGTCTTACAGCTCTCGGCGGCTGACGATGCCGGCCTGCAGCGCTCGCTCGGCCAGGGCGACGCGCTTCTGGTTCTGCGGCAGCTCGCCGACGGAGAGCTTCTCGAACAGCGCCCGCATGTGGGTCTTGACCGCGTCGACGCTGAGGTGCAGCTCGGCGCCGATCTCCTGGTTGGTCGCCGGCGTGGCGAAGGAGGCGCCGTCCTTATAAGGACGACAGAGGGCGATCAGGACGCGGCGCTGGGCTGGCGAGATCGTCGCCGCGGCCGGGACGTCGGTGGCGACGGCGGTGGCCTCGGGCACGCCCTCTCCAGGACGGCGGTAGAGGATCTGCGTGCGACCGAGCCGGATCGTGTCGCTGTCGCGCAGGTGGCGGCGCCCGTGCACCCGCTCCTCGTTGACGTAGGAGCCGTTGCGGGAGAGGCCGTCGTCGAGCAGCGTGCACTCGTCCCGCACCACCTCGATCTGGGCGTGCAGCGTCGAGACCTCCTCGTCCCAGCCGAGCCGCACGTCGGCCGACTCGCTGCGCCCGACCCACAGCTCGGTCGCCCCCTCCTCGATCGCGACGATCGCCTGCTCGCCCTCGCCGTCCCGGAAGACCAGGAACGGCCGACCGGCGCGTTCGGCCTCGATCTGCGCCTTCAGCTCCGGAGCGCTCGCGCGTCGGCTTTCCACGGCGGTGATGCTAAAGAGCGAATACGTCGACCAATCCGTGCCCGAGATCGGGTTTTCTTTAACTCAGCGGGACAAATTGGACGAATGTGCGATTTGTGGTTTCGGGCTCGCACCTGCACACTGCACCGATGGCAGGCGAAGTCCAACGGTTCTTCTTCGACTGGTATCCCGTCTTCGGCGTCATCTTCATGGCCGGGCTGCTGCTCGTCTTCCTGCGCCTGCTCCGCACCACGATGGGATCGACCAAGCCGGAAACGGTGAAGGCGAGCAAGACCGAGCCGGTGCTCTGGGAGGAGGTCCAGGGAGTCGACGCGGCCAAGGACGAGCTGATGGACGTCGCCGAGTGGCTGCGCGACCCCGACCGCTTCTCCGCCCTCGGCGCCCAACCGCCGCGCGGCGTCCTGCTCTTCGGCCCGCCCGGGACCGGCAAGACGATGCTGGCGCGGGCGGTCGCCGCCCAGGCCGGGGTCGACTTCTTCTCCGCCTCGGGCTCGGGCTTCGTCGAGATGTTCGTCGGCCGCGGCGCCGCCCGCATCCGCCGCCTCTTCAAGGAGGCGCGCAAGGCTGGCCGGGCGGTGATCTTCATCGACGAGCTCGACGCGATCGGCGGCGCCCGCAGCGGCGGCAGTGGCGACGGCGGCACCAGCGAGCGCGAGCAGGCACTGAACCAGCTGCTGGTCGAGCTCGACGGCTTCGAGAAAGACCCCGGCACGGTGATCGTGATCGCCGCCTCCAACTACGTCGACAAGCTCGACCGGGCGCTGCTGCGGCCGGGGCGCTTCGACCGCCAGGTGCTGGTCGCCCCGCCCGACCGCGACGGCCGCGAGGCGATCCTCCGCAGCCACGCGCTCGGCAAGCCGTTGGCTGCCGATCTCGACCTCGCCGACGTCGCCCGCAAGACGACCGGGATGACCGGCGCCCAGCTGGCCAACGCGCTCAACGAGGGTGCGATCATCGCCGGCCGCGCCGGCCGTAAGGAGATGGCCTGCGAGGACCTCGACGAGGCGCTGCTGCGGCAGTCGGTTGGCTCTCAGCAGGCGCGTCGCCTCAACGCCAAGGAGCGCCGGATCGTCGCCTACCACGAGGCCGGCCACGCGCTCTGCCGCCGGCTGCTGGGCCTCGACCCGCCGGAGATCCTCAGCATCGTCCCCCGCGGCCCGGCGCTCGGCTTCGTCGGCCACTCACCCAGCGAGGACAGCTACCTGAAATCCCGCGACGAGCTGGTCGACGAGGTGGTGACGCTGCTGGGAGGACGCGCCGCCGAGGAAGAGGTGATGGGCGAGGCCTACTCCGGGGCGGTCGACGACCTCAGCCGGGTCCACGCGGTCTGTAAGCAGATGGCGACCGAGTTCGGGATGGGCGTCGTGGTCGAGGACCACGGGCCGCCGCCGATTGCCCTGCCGACCTCCGACTACGCGATCTCCGATGCGACCCGTCGCGACGTCGACGTCGCCGCGATGACCCTTGCCAGGGAGGCGTTCCGGCGGGCGCGGGCGCTGGTCGCCGCCAACCGCGAGTGCCTCGACGACCTCGCCGCGAGCGCGCTGGAGCGCGAGACCCTCACCCGCGAGGAGCTGGACGCGATCTTTGCCCGGCACGAGCTGCGCGGCCTCGCCGCGCCGCAGGGCTCAGGCGCGGCCCTGGTCGCGATGGCGCGGGAACGCCCCGAGTAGCATTTGGGCACTATGCCCGTACCAAGCGACGACGCCAACCACTACTTCCCGCCCGGCCGTTCGATGGCCCGCCGGGTCCACGGCGACCGCGCGGTCGGGCTCCTGTACGGGCAGCGAGCGCTGCTGATCGGGGCGCTCGAGCCGCTCACCTACACCGGGACGATGCTCAGCACGAGGGCCGGAGACCGGCCCTTCGAGCGCCTCGCCCGCACCGCCAAGATCCAGGAGACGGTCTTCCTCGGCACCCGCGAGGAGGCCGACGCGGTGCTGGCCAAGGTCCACAGCCTGCACGAACGGATCAAGGGCGAGCTGCCGGAGGCCGTCGGCTCCCATCCCGCCGGCAGCGCCTACTCGGCCTTCGACCCGGAGCTGATGCTGTGGACGCTGGCGGTGATCGCCGATTCGGGGCGGGAGATGTACGAGACGATGGTGCGGCCGCTCTCCGAAGACGAGCGCGAGTCGCTCTGGCAGGACTACGTCCGGTTCGGCGAGCTGTTCGGCCTGCCGCGCAAGGACGTCCCGAGCAGCTACCGCGAGTTCCGCGCCTGGTGGGAGGAGCGGATGTCCTCGCCCGACCTGCAGGCGACCCGGCACGCGCTCGAGTACGCGCCCCTGGTCGCCTTCCGCCAACCGGTGCCGGCGCCCGCCCGCGGCAACCTCGCGGTGCAGAACCACGTGATCAAGGGGACGCTCCCGCCGCGGGTGCGGGAGATCTTCGGCATCCGGTGGACCCGGGCCCACGAGCAGGCTTTTCGCGCCTTCACCGCCGGCCACCGCCGTGCCCGTCGCGCCTTCCCGCACCGGATGCGCCGCGGCCGCAACGACGTCTTCTTCGACGTCGTCACCAAGGCCGAGCGCCAGCGCGGCGGCACCCCGGGGCCCGACCTGCACCCCACCGCTACCTGAGCGGCGTCGCGACGCCGCCGGCCCTACCGAACGATCTTCAGCTTGCGGTAGGTGGTGCGCTGGGTCTTGCCGACCCGCAGCGTCTGCTTGACGAGGACGCGCTTCGCGCCGGCGAGGCTTTTTGCGTAGCGGCGCTTTGGCCTGAGCGAGACGATCGCCGCCTTGCCCGCTTTCGCACTCGCTTTGGCGATCTGGCTCTTCGCCTTGCCTTTGCGCGCCTTGGTCACAACCTGCAGCGCGAACCGGCAGCGGCGCGGCTTCGCCTTCGCGGGACAGCGGATGCGCACGCCGGGGTAGGCGACTTTGACCGCGACGGTCTGCGTCGCCACGCCCGAGCCATTGCAGTGCGCCGTCTGCCCGGTGAAGATCTGCGTGGTCGAACAGCCCTCGTCGTCGGTCAGCGTGAGGGTGACGTCGAAGGTCCCCGGACGGGCGAAGGTATGGCTGAGCGATGAACCGGCGGCAAAGGGCGGCCGGCCGGCGACGGACCAAGAAAAGCCGGCGATGGCGCCGTCCGGGTCGCGCGAGGCGCCGGCGTCGAAGCTGGTCGGTACTCCCGGCCGGATCCGGGCGTCCCTGGCGGAGAAGGCACTGACCGGGGCCTGGTTGGGAACGATCGCCAGATCGTCCGATTCGGCACCGAGCTGGATCGGCTCGCCGAGCTGGTTCGTTCGGGTGTCGATCGCCGCGACGGTGTTCGTGCCCTGGATCGGGACATAGGCCGTCTTGCCGTCGGGACTCACGGCGATGCCGACAGGCACACCGGCCACCGGAATCGTCGCCACCACCTGGTTGAGCGCGATGTCGATCGCCGAGACGGATTCCGATGCCTGACTCGAAACGTAGACGGTCCGGCCATTCGGCGACATTGCAAGAAACGTTGGCAACCCGCCGACCGGGATCCGCGCGCCGAGAACCTCGTTGGTCCGGGTGTCGATCACAACCACCTCGCCGGAAAGAAAGTCCGTCACGTAGGCACGCGCGCCGTCCGGGCTGATCGCGATCGAATCGAGGGCTGCCCCGACGTTGATGGACTTGACTGCTTGCCCGGTGCTGACATCCACCACGACGGCCTCGCGATCGTTGACGACGTAGATGCTCCGTCCATCGGGGGTCACTGCGAGGTCTCTTGGGGTCCCTTCGACTTCGATCGGTGGACCGCTGACCTGGTTCGTGGCGGTGTCGATCCGGGATATCCCCCCCGCGCTTCCTTCTTCAAGAGCGTAGGCCGCCTTGCCGTCCGGGCTGATCGCGATCTCACCCAGTTCGGCGATCCCGATCGGTGGCGCAACGACTCGGTTGGTCCGGGTGTCGATCACGAACACCGCGTTCGTGCCCCGACCGGCCACGTAGGCACGCCCGCCGTCCGGGCTGATCGCGATCATGGTCGGTTGGGCTCCCGCCCCTAACTCGATTGGCGAGCCAACCGGCGCGTTCGTGCGGCTGTCGATCACCGAGACCGAGTCGCTTTCTCGGTTGGTGACGTAGATGCCGTGCGCCGCGGCCAAAGTCGGGAGCAGATGCGCTCCCAGAACGGCCAAGCCCCCCGCCAGGAGGGCGATCCAAAGCCGCGCCCGCAAGTTCTCCACAACGGCCGCCAGGGTCATGGTTGGTCCTACGGCCGCCCCCCGGCCCGGGTTCAAAAGGTCAACGCGAGCCGATCCCGGCGATGGGCGGTACTGGGCTCGAACCAGTGACCTCCTGCTTGTAAGGCAGGCGCTCTCCCAACTGAGCTAACCGCCCGCGGCTCAATTATTGCTCGTGGGGGATTTGAACCTTGGCCCGGGGTCCTCCGTAGACCGGGGCATGACTATTCTCGACTCTCCCCGCGCCCGTTGGACTCTCTCGATCGCGATCGCCGCTGTCGCGCTCCTCTTCGCCGCTCTGTACGGCTCGCAGGCTTCCGCCGGCGAGGTCGCTCAGGCGAGCAGGGCAAAGAAGGTGAGCATCGCCAACTTCGCCTTCAAGCCAGGAACGCTGACGGTCGCGAAGGGAACGACGGTTACCTTCTCCAACTCAGACAGTGCGCCCCACACGGCAACCAAACGGGGCAGCTTCGATACCGGCCGCATAGGCCCCGGCGCTTCGAAGTCGGTGAAGTTCTCCCGTGCGGGGACCTTCTCCTACCTCTGCGCGATTCACCCGACGATGCGCGGCAAGGTCGTCGTCAAGTAGCGATTGCCTCTCCTTATTGACCCGGCCGGCTTAGCTCGGCCGGGTCAGAGCGGTTCCTGCTAACTCATTAGTAGAAATTCGTTCAACCATCTCCAGATCCCACGTCCCAAGCGCAAAGCACCAGAGGCTCACACCGAACTCGCAGCGTTTGCCGCTGAGCACTCCCAGCGAGAACAGGAACTTGAACACCGGGCCGAGGAATTGCGGGTAAAGCGCGACCGGGCGATCCGGAAGGCCTACCGCGAGGGCCTGCCGATGACAGATATCGCGGCGCTGATGGATATGAGCCACCAGCGGGTCTCGCAGATCGTTCGCAGCTGACACGTTCGGCGCCGTCCGGGGCGCTCGCCGTCCATGATCGACGAGCGCCCCGGATCGCGCCGCGGCGCTTTGCCAGGAGCCGGTGGCGAATCAGCCCACCGATCTCCGCTCCTCCGGTTCGGGTGGCGCGGCCGTCTGGAATGCCGCCGCACCGACCACCGCGCTCACCGGCTCGGTCGACCCCTTGAGTTCGAGCCGGCGTCGGCTCTCGGCCTCCGCCCGCTTAACCCGTTCCATTGCCTCTCGCAACGCTTCGTTGATCTCCGCCAAGCCCTGCTTGTCGACCGTCACCGGCTTGGCGGCAAACGTGGTGTCATCTCCCACGTCGAACGAGCCCGCCTCCAGAGCTGCCACCGCGGCGTCCACGAATGTTCGGAACAGCTCGGCTCGAAGTCCCTCCATGATCGGTTGAGGGAGCTCGATGGAGCCGAGGCTGGATCCAGGCTTCAACCGAAAGAAGCTCTCCATCGCCCCTCGCACCTGTTGCGCACGAACACGTTCGATCAATTCACAGTCATCCGCCAATACACCGAGGTGGTAGGAAACATCGCCCACCGATACGTCGCCGAACTGACGGGACAACGTCGTAGCGCTCCCCTCCCCCGTAATCAGGGCAGAGAGAATGCGGACGCGAAGCGGGTGCCCCAACGCGATGGCCAGGCGGCGTATCGGCGACAGTGACTCCCGGGGCTTTTTCATCCGTTTGTTTTATTCACTTCAAACAATCAATCTATTTTTGCTAGTTGAGTAGAGATTATGGCAGCCGCACTGGCCACTACTGGTTCCAATCTGGGGGCTGAGGGTCGGGGGACCCTCCCCATGGTGGACAGCATCCTGAACACACGGAGCTCGTCTGACCACCCTAATTTTCAAATCAAAAATGCCCTCCGCTGCAACTTGGTGAAGCGGTGCGGTCAGGTGACACCGTAGCGACCGGCGGGGAGCCCTTTAGTGAAAAACGAGCGATATCGTGGACACTCAGGTCGTGGGCAAGCGACTGTATTTAAGAGGAACGCAACCGTACCGTAATCGAGTTGGTGCGTTTCAGTCCGGGAAGGCCGTTAGTAACCCATCCAGCTCGTCAGCTCCTGATGTTTGTGCACCGATGCGCTCGACGCACCAGGCCCTGCGTGATCAGCGTTTACGGCACGAGGCGCGGACGGCCGGACGAGATTTGGCCACCTTGCCGTTGTGGGCAGTGAAGCCAACAGTGGCCAGGTGCTTTCGAACGCAGATGTCGGTCGAGTTCACCAGCAGGCCCTTCCGCCCGCCCGACATGGAGAGGGTGAATTTTGCGATGGGGGCATCCGGTACGCCGACGAAGGTTGCGCGCAGACCCTGATTCTTCGAATCGATCTGGCCGACGAGGTTGATCTTGATCTGGCCATTCAGTTCGGCGACCAAATCCGGCAGGGCTCGTTGACCGCCGGTGGCACGAAGGTAAACAGGACCTTTCAGGGGTTCGTCGAGCAGCGGGGTGGTTACGGCAGCGCGTCCGTAGATGGAGCTGCGAGGACATTTCCCAGCGGCGAACTGGGGCCTGGTGCAGATGCTGGTCAGGTGAGCGTTCTCGAAGAACACCGAGTGCGGCAGCTGCACCGCGGCGCGGGCGACGTTCGCGTACGCACCACCGGCCGGGTATTTCACCACCGCCCGCAGCGCCGGGTGGCCGCCGCGCTTCGTGGGACCATCGAGGGCGAGCGAGATTCGCGGCTTGAACCCGAGTGCTTTGCATCCGCCCACCTGGAAGCGGCTTGAGAACGAGGCGGTGAGGCCCTGCTGAGAGCTTGCGCTCCCAGCTACGACGTCCGGCTCGCAGCTGGTCGGGTTCAAGGTGAACTGAGGGCGGTTGATGTCGACGAGGATCGAGCGGATGTCGAGTGGGATCCCCTGCAGGATGGACGGAATCGGGTCGGAGGCGACCGTCACCTGTGCCGTTTCTGGATCGATCTGCAGAGCGGCCCGCACCACCACGTTGCCGAGGTCGAACGGCCCGGCAAGTGCCGGGACGACCAGCGCGAGGCTGAGCGGGGCTCCTTTGTAGGGACCGGCGAGGTAGACCTTGCCGCCGGCGAAGAACGGGCGGGCGCCCGCTCCGAGTCCGGTGGTGAGAACCCCCACCTGGCTTGCCGCCGAGCAGGACGGCGCTGCCGCCTGGGCACCGCCGGTGCCTTCGGCAGTCGGAATCTGGCTGAGCGAGGCATCGGAGCAGTAGGGCACGCCCTTCAGCCTGGCCAAGAGGCCTTTCGGCAGGTTCGCGTTGACCGCCGCCAACCGCTGCTCTCCCTCCGCGCGGTCGAGCCGAAGGACGAAGGGGCTGAATGCGCCGGCCGCGGGAGCGCCGCTGCCGGCGCGGGCGGTTGGGGCGAAGCGGGGGGGCGAGCAGGGCTGGCCGCCCGCACCGCCATCCAGCGTGAAGGAATCGGACGACTCAGCGGTCTCCGCCGGGGTCGGATTGTCCGGATCGGCGGCGGACCACGGAGAGAACTCACCGCTGACCCCGTAGGTCCCACAGGTTTCGGGAGTCTTGAGGGCCGCGCCGGCACCGCCGAAGAAGTTCAGCTTGAGATCCGAGAACGGAAGCTGCGGGTTCTCGTCGAAGCTCGTCGTCAGCTGTCCTGACCGGGGGTCGGCGTCGAGTCGGCCCGGCAGCTTGATCACGGTTCCGGTGAGCGGGTCGTCGATCACCACGTAGAGGGCCAGCAGCGCGCCGAATTTGTTGCGCTTCGGCTGGGCAAGGAAGATCTCGCCGGGAAGCGTGTGTTCGAAGAGCGGCGAGACGATCTCGGCGGTGCCGAGCTTCGACTCCGGCGGACAACGCGCCGGCTCCGGGCCGCCGAGTTCGATCTGCTCTTCGGTGCAGGCGCCGAGACCGTTGGCCGACGCCGGGTTGATCGAGATTCCGGCCGGAAGCCTCACCACCGCGGTGTGGAGTGCCGGGACGGCGATCGCCGCATCCTCGCCGCTGCCGGTGTAGAGGTCCTCGGCGTCGGCGACCGTGTCGTCCTTCTGAGGCACCTGGAGCACTACTTCCAGGCCGGTCTCCGAGTCCGCACGCGTGGTCGTCGGGCGCGCGGTCAGGTCCGGTTCGAAGTTCAGCCTCGCGTCGTCGCAACCGGTGATCCCGACGGGGTTGGGCGGCGTCTGACTGTCGTGGCTATCGAAAGATTTCTCCGTGAACACCTCGGGGTGTTGCCAGGTGTTGAGCTTCAGGCTGGTGGTCAGCGGGTCCGCCGAGCAGGCCGTGGGGTTGACCACGAAGGGTTTGATCGGGGCGGTGAACTCGTTAGCGCAAGTGGTGGGGTCGACGGTCGGATCCGCGCAGGCTTGGCCGAATTCGTTGAACCCCCGTTCCGGGGTGTGGGTGGGATCGCCGGGCACTCCCCAGAAGCGGATATCGCTCTCGATCAGGGCGAGAGCCTGCGAGACGCTCTTGAGCTCGAGCGCCAGGGCGTACTCGCGATCGGGCAGGAGCTTCGGGGTGATGTAGATCGGGGTGCCGACCACGACAAAGCCGAACTCGGCCGGGGCGCCGGGTGGGGGCTCCATGTTGAAGATCGGGACATTCGCGTCCTGGACTCCGCCAAACAAGTTGAGCGTCAGGCTTGCGACACCCACCTGGGAGTTCGGCGAGCACGTCGGGACGGCGGCGTTGGCGAGGTCTGCGTTGGCGCACTTCGGCGTCGCGGTGGGATTGCCGATCATCCCGGCGGGCAGGGCGACTTCGACGTCCTTGATGTTCTCCTCGGGGAGTTCGCTGACGGTGTTGAGCGAGAAGGTGTTCGTCGCTTCGAAGGGATGGGCCCCGGCCTGTTCGACCGCGGAGCCGTCGCTTTCCTGAACCAGGCCGTCGAAGGCGGTGACTTCGAAGGCCGCTGCCGGGCTGGCGAGGAGCAGCGCACCGACAAGCCAGGCGCCGACCGTGAGAGAAGTGAGCTTCATCGTCATCTTGTTCAAGGTCCTTTCTCGCTCAACCACGGTTCGTTCTCCCGGCCTTGGGCTGGGTGTGGCGTACCCGGTGGCATAGACGGCGCTTGCCGAGTTTCCGGTGGCAGTGTTTTTTGATTCGAGGTTTCGGGTTGCCCGGGCCGGCGAAGTTCGCGGTGCCCGGCTCGGTCGCCGGTCCCGGTCCGGGGGAAGGACCGCGACACGGCTCGGCGCCGCATCCCGGCGGGCCCGGTTCGGCGGGGATGCCGCCGTTGACCCGGACGACGTATACGTCCAGCAGGTTGTCGGTGTCCTCTGGCACGAGGCGGTCCCGGGTCGCTATGTAGGCGTTGTCGCCAGACGTGTCGGCGTCGAGGAAGAAGGAGGGGGATTCCCCCTCGCCCGCGGAGATCAGGCTGAGCTCTCCCGCGTGCCACCGGTAAGCGTCTACGACGTTGTTCTCGTCCGCCGCGACCAGCTGGTCGCCGCTGCTGAAGAAGACGAGCTCTTGGCCGGCACTGAGCGCTCGATTCAGATATGCCGGGTTCAGATTTCCAAAGAACGGGAAGGTCGGCGCCGCGAGCGTCGCGTCTGCGGTGGCCGGTTCGCCGAGTCGATTACAGGAGACACAGGTCCACGAGGGCGCCGGGGTGGTGCCGTAGCGGTAGATCTCGCTGTGACCGGCGTTGTCGAAGCCGTCCTGTGCGGAAACCGTCGTTATCAGCGCTTCGCTCCCGTCGGCCGAGACCCGAGAGCCGATCGGCGGAGCTGGTTCGAATTCGAGCGGCGCGTTACTCCAGTTCGCCTGCGCGTCGAGAGAGCTCAGAGTCGCAATGAATTCGATCGTGCCTTCTCGCCAGAGGTAGAGGTTCGGCTGGCCGTCGATGCCGTTGTCGCCATCGAGCGTGGCGTTGGCGACGAAGTAGACGTGGGAACCGTCGTCGCTCGTTCCCACGACGCCCTGGACCTCGGCGCCGTTGAGATCATCGGGCGAGGGAGCGAGGTCGACGAGGGTTTCGTCGTCGACGTCGAACCGGTAGAGGTCGCGGCCGGCCCCACCGCCGGTGGTGGCGTCGTCGGTGAGTTCTGCGGGGCTGGTGAAGAAGACAGCCGAGCCGTCACGCGTCGCGCCCGAGTAGGTGGCCGGCGGCGTGGGGGCAGCGGGGTCGTCTCCCGCTTTCTGGGACCCCGAGACGAAGACCGTCGAGGTACCGTCGATCCGGACGTGGATCAGACCCAGGGGCGTGACTCCAAAGGCTTCGGTGGAGGTGGTGAAGACGATCCTCGAGCCATCCGCGGAGACCGCGTTGCGGGTGCCGAGGCCGACTCGACCCGAGCCGAGGACGGCGCCGGAATCGGCCAGATCGCCGTTTGGCAGCACACCCACCACTCGCACCTCACCGTTGACCCCCT
The DNA here is from genome assembly GCA_963832155.1 of uncultured Actinomycetes bacterium. Lineage (GTDB taxonomy): Bacteria > Actinomycetota > Thermoleophilia > Solirubrobacterales > 70-9 > VAYN01. Next base: position 735,015 of record CAWHTB010000002.1, on the reverse strand, counting down.
CGTACAGCAATCTCGCGCCTGGCACGACGGGCAGGTTCGGGTCCGCGGTCTCGTTCTGGGCGTTGTTGTAGACGACATGGCTGAGGTCCTCCGATGCCCCCCGGTAGTCCGGTTCCGTTTCAAAGCCCGGAAACCCGGGACTGTGCGAGATCAGCGAGAAGGCGCCGGTGGCGGTGTCGCGGAGGTAGAGGTCCTGAGCCCCTGGCTGGGAATCGGGCGAAAGCGGTGAGTTCGAGGACGCTTGGACGATTGCCTGCGAGAGGTCCGGCGTCCACTCCGGCATCGGCGCGAGGCTGGGCAGGAAGAAGGGGTTCATCGGCGCTGACACCGGTTCCGTGGTCCAGCCGCGGCCATCGGCGTCGCGGCGAGCGAGGTTGAAGGTCAGGAGGCCGGCAGATGGGCTCCCGGGCAGTGCGCCCTGGGTCTCGAAGACGATGCCCGCGCCCGTGCTGCTCGCCCTTGGGCCGTCGGTGATGACATCGAAGCCGTTCTTCGCGACGGGCGAGGCGAGCTCGTAGGCACGACAGTCGGGCAGTTGGGCGGAAGATCCGGTGCGCAGGGCCTCGTTCGGGCAGGCGTCCGCGGCCGCCGCGGACGATGACCAGATCAGCGAGAAGCCGGCCAGCAAGCCAACTGCGGCGGCGTAGATGCCCCGTCCCGAACTCAATATGGCCCCATCTGCGGTTCCCCGCTTTGCCCAATACGTCCTCATCCAATTACCCCCTGAGAGAAGCCGTTCCCTAACGGCGACAACGTGATCTGAACACAGAATAGTGCAATGATAAACAGGGAAGTCTGTTAACCATTTCAGAGTCGATGAATGGCGGCGCCGGCGCAACCCCCCAAATGCCGGTGCGCCGGGGGATCTCCTCCCCCAGCCTCGTCTAGGACATCCGTCCGAAGCACCACCCGGCGATGAACCAGTACGCCGGATGCCCCATATAACGCTGCACAGTTCGATGACACATTCGGGCAAGAACGGCGGATAGGGAAACCGGCGGCTGCCCCGACTTCATTGGGGGTAAACACATATGCAGGTCCTCAGCCGGCTCAAAAGAGCCAACCGATTCCGTCCGTCCACGCTCATCGCGACGCTCGTGGCAGCCGCGTGCTTGGTCGCACCCGGCTCAGCGGCGGCCGAGCCGACGATTCAGACCACTACCACCATCAGCTGCCCAGGGAAAGTCCGGTTTCCTGGCGCCGAAGTTCTGTGCACGGCGAAAGTCAGAAGCTCCGGTGTCGGGGCGACTGCCCCGACCGGCACCGTCAAACTCACGGCGGAAGGCGGCCAGATCCCCGCAAGCTGCACCCTGATCAAACTGATCGGGACCGAAAGCGTCTGCCAGGGCACCTACAGGCCGCAGATAGGCGGCCTGCAAACGATCAGCGCGAGCTACGTCGGCTCCCAAACCCACCTGCCAAGCAGCGGCCAAACGAGTGTTGTGGTCAGCACTACCGCCACCAGCCTGACCTGCCGCCCGGGACCGTTCGGCGTGGGCGCCTCGACGTGCACCGCCGAAGTCAGGAACACCGGAGGCGTCTCCAGCACTCCCTCCGGCACGGTTCGCTTCGCATCCAGCGAAGGGCTGCCCGAACCAAGCACCTGTACGCTCGACGAAAGCGCCGCTTGCTCGGTCACCTTTTCTCCGCAAGCAATTGGCACTCATGCCATCACGGCAACCTATGAAGGCGATTCCAGCCATCCTGCGAGCCAGGGGGAAACCACTGTCACTGTGCGGAACCCCACCAAAACCGCAGCTGACTGCGGACCGGAAGTGCAATTCTTTGGCGCTGAGATCAAATGTGCGGTGAAGGTCGAGAGCTCTGGCCTCGGGGCGACCGCCCCGACCGGCGTCGTCACCGTTTCGGCGGGAGGGAAAAGCGTCACCATCTGCATCCTGACCCCGTCAAATGGGCTCGACAGCACCGCCCAGTGCCGCTACACGCCCAAAGAGCCCACCCTGCAGAAAATTATCGTCACCTACGCTGGCGGCAAAGCTCACCAGCCAAGCAGTGACAAAGCGGACATTGTAATCAGCCACACTGTCACCAGCCTGACCTGTCAGCCCGAATCGCTTGCCCTGGGGGAAGCGTCCACCTGCACCGCTGAAGTCAAAAACGCGGGCGCCGGCTCCGACAGGCTCCCCGGCACGGTCAGCTTCAAATCCAGCAACGAAGCGGAACGGCTCGAACCAAGCAGCTGCACGCTGGGCGAAGGCAGCACGTGCTCGGTGACCTTTTCCCCGAAAGCGGCTGGCGTCTCTCTGATCACCGCGACCTATGGAGGCGATGCAACTCATCCCGCGAGCCATGATGAAGCCACCGTCACCGCCGGTCGCGCAAGCTCAACCACGGTTACCTGCGGAGGGGCACTACGGTTCCCTGGCGCCGACGTTTCATGCCTGGTCAGGGTCAAAAGCTCAGGCGTCGGGGCGCCCGCCCCGACCGGCACCGTCAAACTGACCGCGGAGGGCGGTCAGATCCCCCCAACCTGCACCCTGATCAAACTGTTTGGGCCCGAAAGCGCCTGCCCAGTGACGTATCGGACCCGCATAGGCGGCGTGCAGACGATCAGCGCCAGCTACGTCGGTGACCTGGCCCATCTGCCGAGCAACGGCCAAACCACCGTTCCCGTTAGCGACACCACGACCAGCCTGACCTGCCAGCCCAAATCTGTGGGCGTGGGAGAAGCGTCCATCTGCACCGCTGAAGTCAAAAACGCGGGCGCCGGCTCCAACAGCATCTCCGGCACGGTCAGCTTCAAATCCGACCACAAAGGACGATTCGAGCCAAGCAGCTGCAGTCTCGGCGAAGGTAACGCCTGCACGGTGAAATACGTCCCGGAAGTAGTAGGTGCCGATGAGGCAAGTGACAAACATTTGCTCACGGCAAGCTACGAAGGCGACCCCACCCATCCCGCAAGCCAAACTGAGACCGCTGTCACGGTCACCAGCTCGGTCAGGTTGGTATGCACTGTACGTGTCCAAGGCGAGCTGGGGAGCTGCGTTGTCCGCGTGGTGAACGGAGGGATCGGCTCGAAAAGCCTAACTGGAACGGTTAAACTCACGACGAGCAATGTCGGGCAAATCGGCACCCCCGTGTGCACCCTCAGCCCCTTCATAAACAACGACGGCGGGTTTTGCCTCACGACCTACCTACCCCTTGTCGCTGGTGCCCACGAGATCCACGCCTTCTATTCAGGCGATGACACCCATCCACCGGTTACCGGCAAGCTCCAGATCGACGTAGTCGACGCCGTTGAATAACTAACGGACCGTTGGGTCGGGCTCGTTTCTCCCCCAGTTGCCCCTAGAGGGGCCGCTGGGGGAGAGCGGCTGTGAGTTGCGAGGTCTAGCGTCGGCTCGGACGCTGGACGTACTCGCAGCTGCGGGCTTGGTCGAAGGGGTCGATGGGGACTCCCCTGCGTTCGCTTCCTACAACATCGTTGCCGAATCCGCAGTCGATTTTGTCTCGACGTTTGTCGGGCGGCATGCCGATCGCGTCGGATCCGCCTTCTGCTTCGACCACGTCGATCCCTGGGCCGGGGCGGATGTAGTCGCCGAGAGGGCTGCCGACTATCCGGTCCCGTCCCTTTCCGCCTTCGAGCAGGCTGCCGGTGAGAAACTCCCCAAAATCTTCAGTTACGTCGCTAAGCAGGGTGTCATTGCCACGCCCCCCGAAGGCTGCGACTTCCAGATCGACGGGAGGAACGACATCGATCGTGTCTGAGCCCCGTCTCCCGTCGACATACAGTTCGACTTTCGGAGGCACCAGAAGGTCGATGTCTTCATCGTCTGGACTCGTATTCAGGTTCAAACCGTTTTGGCCCGACGAACTCATGAAGCGGAAGTGCTCGGCGGTCGGTCCGCCTTCGAGCCAGAAGGTAGCTTCCCTGCCGGACGCGCGGATCTCGATCTCCGGCGAACCGTCCGGCTCAGGGGTCGCCCCCGGCGCAAATGGACCTTTGAAAAGGTCGAGGTCGATCTCGTTAGGGCCCCTGGCACGGAGTTTGATCAGGTCGGTATTGGTGATCGTTGGAGTCCCGTGACAGTTGGCCTGGGGCCCAAAGAACTGCGAAACATGGATCCGGTTCCCCGCCCGCCGGAGCACGAGTTCTGCTCCCAGCGTGGTGTCGCGGACGCCCACCGAGAGGACGCGCGTGTCGGGGTTGAAATCGCACCTGATGTCGGCTGGCGCGCCCTGCGGCTGCGCCAGCCCGAGAGCCAGGAGGGCGAAGGCCAGCGGGATGGCAGTCGATCGTCTCATTACCCTGTAATGCGCTCGACGAAAATTGAACTCGTGACCAAACACGACCGTCACCGTACCGAAAGATCCGGCGTCAGCTTCTCTCGAATTGACCTAGGGCTATTGCCAATGGGATAGGCAATGGGGTCTCCATCGGCCGAAGATTCGGCTTTGCACAGGGCAATCCCCGGCACGGCTCTGAACACCAAGGAATGCGCCCGACGGGAGTCGAACCCGCAATCTTCGGCTTGAAAGGACGGGTGCCGTCCGCACGTTGAAGCGGGATCGCGGCGGCGATGCGACCGAAATGCGACCGACAGGTAACTGGCCTCCCTACCATCGAGCACATGGCAATCAAAAAGTTGGAACACGTCGGGATCGTGGTCAACGATCTAGGGGCCGCAATCGAGTTCTTTGTCGAGCTAGGACTAGAGCCGGGAGGCAAAGGTCAGGTCGAGGGTGACTGGGTGGACCGCATCATCGCGCTCGACGGGACCAAGGCCGAGCTAGCGATGCTACGAACCCCGGACGGCCACGGAGAAATCGAGCTTGTGAAGTTCCACTCGCCGCCGACCCAAGGCGGCGACCCGCACGCACCCTCGAACACCCCAGGCCTCCGCCATCTCTCCTTCCTCGTCGAGGACATCGACGCCGTTGTCGCCGGCCTACGAGCCCGCGGCACGGAGCTCGTCGGCGAGCTGGTGCGTTACGAGGACAGCTACCGACTCTGCTACGTCCGCGGCCCCGAGGGGATCTTCGTCGAGCTGGCAGAGAAGATCAGCTGACAGGCCCGGTCGCCGACGACCCCCCCCCCCCTAACCAACCGAGCCCCCCCCCTAACCAACCGAGCGACCGACTAGTGTTGGGTCGTAGAGGGCCGACACCGAACCGTTGATCGAGTCGCTTTCGATCGGCCTAGAGAGCGAAGTTCCTCGCTGATTGAAGGACGGCGGTTGCCGGACTCAGCCGAAACGACGATAGCCCTGCAACGTAGTCAGCTGCCAGCGCTCTACCTGGCGTGGAGCGCTCGCTCCGACGAGATGCAGCGCAACGTCCTGCGAGCGGTCAGAACGAGTCTGGGAGGCGCCGTCGCAGCCGCCGTCCTGAGCCTCTTCGAGGTCAACGTCGGCGACGATGTCGACCTCGCGGCCCTCGTAGCTTCGGCCGGCTTCCTGGTCTCGCTGTTCGCCAGCGCCTGGCTCCTTTGGAAGCGTCCCGAACGCGCCTGGTACGACGCTCGGGCAGGAGCGGAGTCGGTCAAGACCCTGGCCTGGCAGTTCGCGGTCGGCGGAGGGGACTTCGCGCGCTCCGACGACGAAGACGAGGTGCGGCGGCGATTCCTGGCTCGCGTCACCGAGATCCTGGATGGGATCGGGAGCGTCGGAACGTCAGTCGCCGCCTCAGGTGAGCAGGTGACGCCGGCGATGCTCGAGCTGCGCGCGGCGCCGCTGACCGTCCGCGAGCGCTCCTACCTGGAGGGGCGGATCGCGGATCAGCAGACCTGGTATGCCGCTAAAGCAGCATGGAACGAGCGCCGGCGAAAGGCTTGGGCAATGGCGACGCTCGCCGTGCAGGCTCTGGGGGTGGCCGCCGGCGTGGCGCGAGCGTTCTTCGGGCTCGAGGTCGACCTGCTCGGCCTCGCGGCGGCGCTGGTCGCCGCGATCACGGCCTGGGCCCGGGCCAAGGACTACGCCGAGCTGACTGAGGCCTACTCAGTGACCGCCCAGGAGATCAGCTTGCTCTCCAACCAGCCTGTGCCGGGCAACGAGGATGGCTGGGCGGAATTCGTCGAGGGCGCGGAGCGCGCCTTCTCCCGCGAGCACACCCTCTGGCGAGCCCGCAAAGGTCACGTCCAGCTCGGCTGAGCCATGGGCCTGGCCCGTCAGCGGGCGGTCCGGTGCCAGGCGGGAGGAAGACCGGTCGCGCCCGCGAGGGGCGCGGCTCGGCCAGCGCCGCCGCCCCTCGCCCGCAGCTGACCAGGTCACCAGCGCAGATCTCGCAACGGCCAGCCGTCAGCGAGGCTTCGTCGCCGCCACCGATGAAGTGGGAGGTCGGCGTCCAGCAACAGCCCCGTGTCCGCCTCGAAGGCAACCGAGTCGAGCGCGTCGATCGGGCACGGGGTGATTGGCACGGGCTCGTCAGATCGACGATGATGGCTTCGCCCGAGGCTGTGGCGGCTACGCGGCGCGGGTAAGACGGTAGCGGCCGCTGCGCCGACCAATCGGCTCGACCGCTTCGGAGCGGTTGATCTGTGCGAGAAAGGTGTTGATTGGCTCCTTGCCGCCGATCAGATACCCGCGAGCCCGAAGCAACGCGAACCAGTCACGGTAGTGCACCTCCGCTTCCCAGCCAACCTCGTCGGCCAGAACCTGGGTAGCGACTTCCTCCAGGCGCCGCCCGCGCAGGCGCAGGTCGGCCTGCTCGAGGCGCAGCTGGGTCTCGGTGCCGAGCAGGGACTCGACCTCGGCCAGCATGTGCTCGTCACGAGCAAGCTGGTCGTTGATGCCGGCGACAATCGCCATCAGCGCCTCGCGCTCTTCGAGGTGCTCCTCGATCCGACTCGAGAGCCGCCGGCGTTGGGCCAGCAGGGCATCGACAGAGGCGTCTCTCGGCATCGACGGCAAAGCTATCTCGCCGATCGGATGAACAGCGTGGTTTCCCGGTGCCGAGTTTGCCGCCGGTCTACGGGGCATACTGGTTCCAACGCGTAGCTACGCAAGCGAGGGACCGATGCCCCAGGCAGGCCCACAACCGATGCTGATGAATGCCGCGAGTGCCGAGGGCACGCCTTGGCGCAAGCTCGTGCCGGTCGAGCCGTCTACCGGTTACGTTTCCTACTACTACGCCGATGATCTCGCCCGCCTGCCGGTGCGGGCGATCACCAAAATCAAGGACAACAAGAGCGACCCCAACCTCGAGACGGGCACCTACGGGCTCTTCTCGACCTGCCAAGCAAAGATGCGCTCGGGGATCGTCAGCAATCGCCCCCGCTACATCTTCTTCATTACCAAGCCGAGGAAGGGGCCTCGCCAGCTGACCGGGATGTATGAGCTCGGCTGGTGGGCGCCCGGGTCGCTCTCCAACCGGATCCGCGACTTCTCGCTGGCAGCCAGCTCGATTCGCTTCGTCACCCCCGAGCCGCTCAGGCAGCTGCCGGGCGAGCTTGCCGATCTGCTCAGTGGAGGCTGGCGGCTCGAAAAACGACTCGGGTCCGAGCACGCCGAACAGCTCGCTGAACATCTGCGCGGCAAAGAAGACCGCACCGAGGAATACCTACTCGAGGTCGCGCGAATGGAGCGAATCAACCAGTACCACTCCAGCTATCGCTACCCGACCTGGCGGCGCTCGGAGCCCTGGGACTGGAGCGAGGCCGACCGCTACTTGAGTGCCGGGCCGCTGGTCCTTGGCGAGCCGGCGAAGATCCGAAACTCTTCGCCAAGCGATTGGTGGAGTTGCAGTGACTGCGGCAACGAGTTCGAGAGCCATGCGCTGCTGAAGGCATGCCCGGGATGCGGTGCGATCGCCACCCTCCATCCGCTCGCCGAAGCACCTCCACTTCAAGAGGCAGCCTGATGGCGCGCCGGGTGTTTCTCTCCTACCAGCACCGCGACCACGGACGGGCCAAAGGCTTCAACCTGCTGCGCTACGCGCCCAACCTCGAGCTTGAGTACTCGGTGCGGCATCTGCTACGGCCCGTCGATTCGACCCGTGACGTCTACGTCGGTAGCGAGATCCGCAAGCAGATGAAGGGCACCAGCGTCACCGTCGTTCTGATCGGCCGCAACACCGCCTCCAGCAGCTGGGTGAGCAAGGAGATCCAGTGGAGCCTCGAAAAGCAACGTGCCAACGGCCTGCTTGGCATCGTGATCGAGCCCGGCGCCGAGATACCCGCTGCGCTTCAAGCCTACGGCGCCGACATCATCGACTGGACCAAGCCAGCTGACGTCGCCGGCTTCGCAGATGCGATCGAGCAGGCTGCACTGCGCGCCGGCGCGGCGATCTGATTGCCGCCGGCGCCGGCGTCAGCGCTGCCGGCAGCTGCGCCCGCGGCTGACTCGCTCCGACGGCGCCAGGTGGGATGCTTGGGGCGGTGCCGCCCGTCCCTCGCCAGCATGTCCTCGACGCCTACTGGCGCTTCGCCGCCGAGCGCCAGCGCATCTACCTCAGTCGCCTGGCTGGCAAACCGGCTCCATGGACCGAGGACCCGATTCTCTCCACCTACAAGTTCTGCAACGCCTACCGGGCCAGCGACCGCGTCTCCCAATACCTGATCCGCGAGGTCATCTACTCGGGACCCGCCGTTGATCCTGAGGACTTGCTGTTGAGGATCGTCCTGTTCCGCCTCTTCTCCAAGCCCGAGACCTGGGAGCTGCTGGAAGCCGGCGGCCCGGTCAGCCGCAAGAACCTGCGAGGTGGGCGTTTAGCTGAGATCCTCGATGCCGAAGCGCGCCGCGGGCGCAAGCTCTACACCGGCGCCTTCATCCTCTGCGCCACCCGCGCCTACGGTCACCCGCGCAAGCACCAAAACCACCTTGCCCTGCTTGAAGAGATGATGGCCCCCGGGGGGCTTGGCCGTTCAGTGGCCGGCTCGGCGTCGATCGGCGAGCTCTATGAGGCGCTTCGTTGCTATCCGTTGATCGGCCCGTTCATGGCCTATCAGCTGGCGATTGACATCAACTACAGCGAGCTTTGCAACTTCGATGAGAGCGAAGCTGCCGTCGCCGGGCCGGGAGCGCTGCGCGGGATCGCCAAGTGCTTTTCCGACTGTGAGGGCTGGGACCCCGAGCGGGTCATCCTCTGGATGACTGAGCGCCAGGACCAGGAGTTCGAGCGTCTCGGGATTGAGTTTCCGGGCCTCTTCGGACGGCCGCTGCAGGCAATCGATATCCAAAACCTCTTCTGCGAGGTGGACAAGTACAGCCGCGTCGCCTTCCCCGAACTGAAAAGCAACCGCAGTCGGATCAAGAGCCGCTTCGCTGCCAAGGCCAGCCTGCCGGCACCGTTCTTCCCTCCGAAGTGGGAGCTTGACCCCGCTGCGGTGCTCAGGCGACCCGAAGCAGCACTGAGTCTGCCGAGCGCGAACGATCAGCTAACGCTGAGTCCGGAAGTCGCTTGCCGGTGACGGTCGAGAGCTTAAGGCCGAAAAGCAGCGTGTCGGGAAGCCTGCGCGAGCGAAAGTCCTCGAGCTCGATCGTGCCGATGGCGAACTCAGCGTAGGCACCGGCAAGCTTGGCGAGATGCAGTGCGTAGTGGCGCAATTGGTCGGCCTTCGATAGGCCGATTACGTCGAGGTGGTAGTAGCGATCGTGTTCGATCTGGGCGAGCTGCAGGTCGCGCCAGCTACCTGCCTCTTCGGCGCGTTTGCCCCCGTCGAGGCTTTCATCGGTGCTAAGCGGATTGCGCGCCTCGATCGCCCGCAAACGCGAGGCATAGAGCGCACGGAGATCGAGCCCTTCCTCGCCTGCCAGCTCACAGGCAATCGCTCGCAACCTTTTTGCCGCCTCGCTCACCCACCCGAGCTCAGCCGGCTCATTGTGCTCAGCGTGATCGCAGTAGTTGGCGACGGCCGCCGAAGCAATCGCCACCTCTCCTGCCCATCTCGCTCGATGAGCCTGTATCTCGCTAGTCATGGCCAAAAGAATCGCATGGGCCGAGGACGCCTTCTCTTGCGCGGCTTGCAGAGATCGCGGTCGAGAGCATCACGGAGAGCTTGCAGACGGCGACGGGCCCCGTCGGCCGCTTGGGCGCCCGAATTGGCGTGCTGCTCCACCAAGAGCTCATAGAAGCTTGCGAGCTCCTCCGATGCCTGTGCTGACTCCGATTTCTCGCCATGAAGCCAAAGAAGCATCTCATGGACGCGTCGCAAGCCCCGGTGGGAAACCTGGATGTTTGGCTCGAGTTCCTCGGGAGGATCGAGGTCGACCAGATAGCGCTCCCAGATGCGCCGCCCGTCCTGATACTCCGTGCGCTTGCCGTGCGCAAGCGTGTGCGCCATGTTCCAGAGGTCGTCGGGGTGCTGGTCGATTGCCCGGTCGATGGCGGCGAGGGCGACGTTGGGAATCCGCTCCTCGACGGCGGCGTAAGCGCTGATCGTGCGCAAGCGGCCGGGCTCGACTACGAGGTCTCGCTGTCGCAGCTGCGCTTCGACCTCATCTCTGACGCACCCCAGTTCGGCGACGTTGATCGGCCACCAGTAGCGCATCTCCTGTTTTCGGAAATAGCCGGTGCAATCCAGCCGGGGCGCCGGCCCGTCCCAGATCAGCTGCAGGTGGACTGAGACGAAGGAGGGAAAGTCCCCGCGGCGGCCACCGTCACCGAGAGGGTCGAGGAGGATGATGATCGCGCGGGTGGTCGAAGTAGTGGCTCCATCGGAAGTAGCGAGTGCTTGAGCTGCCTTTTCGACCTGATTTCCAAATCGGCGGTAGATACGGTTGCCGTGATTGAAGGTGACCTGTGCCAGTAGCTGTGGGTCCTTCAGCTGCCACCACTTCACGAGGTCCGACATCCAGTGCTGGGGATCGTCAATTCGGGGCATCTCCGGGTAGCCGTCTGGGAGTCGCAAGAGATCCCGAGGCTCGGTGATCTCGCAGATCAGATCGCGGATCGGGTTTCCCTTGACTCTGCCCTCGAAAAGAGACTGGATCTTGGCGTAGACCCGATCCCGGCTTGTGTCAGAGACGACCATCGCGTCGCCGATCCGGTCGGGATCTGGGTCGCGCCAAATACGTGCTCTTGACGACTGCCGGCCGATGCTCCCAGCCGGCCCACCGGGAGCGATGATCTCCTCGATCGTGACTTCGTTCGCCGCCGCCCGCTCGCCGACGTGAAGGAGGCGCATCGCCGCCCTACGCGGCTTGAAGTCTCCGGGCGCGGCGCTGACGAGCATGCGGTGTGGGACGTGTTCGATTCCGCGCTGGTCGGCGACGTAGTCCCAGTAGAGAGCCGCCTCGTGCTTGTGACCATGGAGGACGACATCGGTTTGCAGGCCAGCAAGAAACGCACGTACTGCGCCGAGGTTGGTGATGCTCTCGAAAGTAGTGAACTCCTCGCGCGAGCTGACCGGAAGCAGCTGGTGGTGCATGACGACGATGCGAACCCGCTGATCGGTCCGGTCGGGCTCCGTGAGGTCCGCGTAGCGGTTGCGCAGCATCGCCTCAAGAGCCGTCATCTGCGCCGGCGAGACCCGGGGGATATCGTGATTGAGGAGTTTTTCAGCGCCCTCCCGTTGGCGCTCGGATTGGAGCAGGTCGACGATTTCCTCCTCGATGCCGGTTTCGAGCGGATCGAGTCCCCAGCAGAAGTGACTGGAGTTGATCGGGATCAGCAGGTATCGCTCCTTCTCGATCAGGTGCGGCGATTGGCGGTGCCTTTTCTTCGGGCGACCTGCCGAATCGAAGTCGATTCCGTCGATCAGGGGAGTTGCGAACCCGCGCTGACGGGTGACGGTGAAAAAGGGGTCATAACGAGCCTCGCCGGAGCGCACGTTCTTGGGCATATCGTGATTGCCGGGAACGACCATTACGTTGGCAGCGCCGACGAGCGCCGAGAGCGGCTTGATGAAGTCTGCAAAGGCCGCAAAGCCCTCTTCGGGGTACTTGCCATTGACAAGGTCGCCGCTGATCACGACGGCCTCGATCTGCTTGGCGCTCTCGCTTTCCAACAGCTTGTCAAGCGTCTGGGCGAGAACGTGGTGGTGGTCCCGAGGTTCTACCTCAGGACTCTCTCTCTTCTTGTCATCGACCTGCTGCCAATCCGCACTGACGCCAAGGTGAAGATCGGAAATATGGAGGATCGAACCGATCAGCCCATCTCCATGTTTCCGGGTCCTAACAGCAAACTCGTGTGCCCCATCGACCCAGGGCTCCCGTCAATATCTGTCAGAGCGCCCCGCAGATCATCACGACGAACAATCGCGAACTGGACAGCCGAGGCTTTCAACGGGTAGCAGTGATGTCGAGACTCTGAGCCACTGTTTCTGAGCGTAGCTGGGGCCGGGGTCGGAGTGACGGCTACGAGAGTGAATGAGTAAGCGTCAGGATCTGCATACGACGCTTCGGCCCCTCGCGGCGCCCAAACCCCCTTCTCTACGTCTCCCTGAGACCGCCATGAGCGTCCGGTTGATCTTTCGTGAGGACCGGGCACAGGAAGAATCATCCCCCCAGCGCTGGCTCGAGTCGGTTGAGATTGTCAACTGATGGCCCTGCGAACCTCGTCGAAGCTCACTCCAGTTGGGTGCGTGTAGTGAGACAACAGAGTATGAACCCTATGCCCAGCGATCTCGGCTAGGTCCGCGTCGTTTACGCCGGCAACGCGCAGGTGAGTGACGTAGCTATGGCGGCACTCGTGGGGACGAATGTCTAGGCCGGCGGCTTCTTGAGTAGGCTTCCAGGCATCGCGGTAGAAGGTGCGCTCGCGCCAGAGGCGACCTCGCGGCGTGAGAAACAGCAGGTCGCAGTTCGGGCCGTTGAGGTTCATCTGGGCTTCGAGCATCCAAGCGAGGGTCGCGGGGACGGGGACCAGGCGGCCCGCATCCTCCTCGCCGTGGTCGGTCTTGGTGCCCTCGAGGATCCGGCCCTCGTGGGCGGTGCGGCGGACCTGGAGGGTCTGGCCGTCGAAGTCTTCTCTGCGGAGGGGCAGGACCTCCCCCAGCCTCATGCCGGTGTCGGTAAAGGTGCGGACCAGGGCCTCGTAGCGGCCGGCGGCCTTGGCGAAGCGGTGCATTTCCTCGAAGCTGAAGACGCGGATTGGGCGGCGCTTCTTTTTTGCCCTCGGGTCGTTGGCGCGGATGCGGATGCCCTTGAACGGGTTCAGGTCGCAGACTTCGTCGGTGATCGCGTCCTCGGCCATCGCTGAGAGGGCGCGGAGGATGCCGACTGCGCCGGTGGTGGCTCGACCTTCATTCGTCAGCATGTGGTCGACCAGGACGAGGGTGTGGCGGCGGCGCAGCTCGCGGAGGGGCCAGTCGCGTAGGGGGATGCCCTCGATCTCCACGTCCGCGACGCGGCCGATCCGGTGGTTGTAGGTGGCGTTGGTGCGTTCGGCGCGGGGGTGACGCTCGGTCCAGGTGGCGAAATAGTCGCCGAGGGTGTCCGGTCGGTCCGAAAGGCCATAGGCCTCGTCGATGGCCTGCTGAGCTTCGGCCTTGCGGATGAACGTGCCCTTGCCGCGATTCCAGGTCGGCTTGGCGATGTGGTGCTTGCCGTCGCGGCCCGTGTAGCGCGCAACCCACACGATCTTGCCGGAGGGATTGCGACGTTTGAGCGGCGCCTCGCGCCTCATGCGGCCTCGTCTCGGTGGCGGGCCAAGAAGTCCTCGACATCGGCGGGGTCGATTCGCCGCGAGGCGCCGAGCTTGTAGCTGGGGAGCTGCCCGCGTCTGATCCAGTTGCGGATGGTGCGGTCCGAGACGGAGAGGTAGGCGGCGAGGCTGCGCTCGGTGAAGAAGGTCGGGGCCGTGGCTTTCCTCGCCATGCCCCTTATGTCCATCGAGAGGACCTGTTGCATCGGGTGACCCGCGAGAAGCGTCACCGGGCGACCGAAGGTCATGGCCCAGCCGACCCCCCCTACAGGCGGCCGTCGCACGGCGAAGCCGTGCAAAAATCGGCCGCCCGGAGGGGCGGCGGGAGCTCCGTGGATCGGCGGTGTCAGAACCTTGCTGACGTTTCGGATCGACAAGGTGCTGCCCAGGCATGGGACCGGAGGGTGCGTAGTGTGTCTGGCTGTCGGGGTGGGTGGCTTGGTGGGGGCTAAGGATGGTGCTGGGAAGGCTCCGTGGCTGCCTGCTTTTGGTGTCCTGGGTCCTTCCTGATTTGAAGGCTCCTGATTCATGGTTTTGGATGGCTGGCTTGTGGTGGCTGGGTTGATTGGCTAGATGGCTCCGACCTCCTCGTCATCGAGGATCTGGTGGAAGCGCAGCGCCGCCCGCGTCGGCAGCACCAGCCCCTCGCAGCGAAACAGGAGGCCGACCCCGATCAGGTCGCGCACCGCTCGTTCGATGCGATCTCGCTCGGAGAAGTCCTTGGACCCGGCCATGAGTTCTCGGACGAGTTCCAGCAGCCGCAGCTGCGTTGGGTAGATCGAGAGGACGTGAACTAGGACGACGCCCTGGTCGTGGAGGTCCTTAGCGTGGTTGGAGCGCGGACTGGGAGCACCACGATCCATAGAGTCTTGGTCAGCCATGAGGAGCTACGCCTCCTTGTGGTCAGGCCCTCGGTTGGCGTTCCACCGCCGGCTGGGGGCCGCTTTTTGTCTGAGAGCGACGCTAGCAGACTTAGAAACATACTTCCAACCGCGCCTCGCCTCCGCACGGTCTGAGAACGTCCCATGCGATGCGGCAATCCGAGCGAGGCCAGGCTCCTCTTGGCGCAGCGATCAGGGAGCTGCGAGAAATGCGCGACCTGTCTCAGGAAGCGCTTGCCGAGCAGGCCGGGCTAACGGGGCGAACGGTGTCCGCGATCGAGACCGGCAACGCCAACCCGACCTGGGCGACGGCGCGTGACATCGCTGCTGCGCTGGGGGTCTCCATCGGGCAGCTGGCGAAGCTCTCCGAAAAGCACGAATGAGGGAGCCAGCACCCGGTGAAAATGAGACAGAAATGAGACCCCGACGCCCCGGAACCGCCCGGAACTGACCGGCGGGTCTCGGAACGCAGTTCAGAGGCAAACCGAAGATTCGGCTCTGCACCGGGCAATCCCCGGCACGGCCTGGAACACCAAGGAATGCGCCCGACGGGAGTCGAACCCGCGACCTTCGGCTTGAAAGACCGACGCTCTTTGGCCCCCCGAAAGGAGCCGTTGACCACTGAGCTACGGGCGCCCACCGGGAACCTTACCCGCGCAGCGGGGTTTGAGCATTGTCGCGGGACGTAGGGTAGGCGGATGGATCTGGAGCTTGAGGGGCGCGTGGCGCTGGTGATGGGCGCGAGCCGGGGAATCGGCCGGGCGATCGCGGTGGCACTGGCGCGGGAAGGCGCGCGGGTGGCGCTGGCAAGCCGCAGTGACGCGATCGAGGAGGCGGCGCGAGAGATCGGCGAGAGCGCGGCGGCGTTCCGCGCCGACGCCTCCGACCCGGAGCGGATGGCCGCCCTGCCTACCGAGGTTGAGGCCGCCCTCGGCCCGATCGAGATCCTTGTCGCCAACACCGGCGGGCCGCCGCTGGGCGGCGCCCTCGACCACAAGCTGGAGGAGTGGGAGCGCGCCTACCGGTCGCTGGTGCTCGCCCCGCGGATCCTCTCCGAAGCAGTCGTGCCGGGGATGCGCGAGCGCGGCTGGGGACGGATCGTCAACGTCGGCTCCAGCTCCACGCGCGAGCCGATCGAGGGGCTCAACCTCTCCAACTCCCACCGGATGGCCGCGGTCGGCTTCCTGAAGACGCTCTCGCGCGAGGTCGCGGCCGACGGGATCACCGTCAACACCGTCGCCACCGGGCGCTTCGCCACCGCTCGCCTGATCGACAACGTCGGCTCGCTGGAGGCCGCCGAAGAGATGGCGCGCGCCGAAGTCCCGGCCCAGCGCCTCGGCCAACCCGAGGAGTACGGCGACCTGGTCGCCTTCCTCTGCTCCAATCGCGCCGCCTACATCACGGGCACGGTCATCCCGATCGACGGCGGCCTGCTCCGCTCCGCCTAGTCGCCCTTCGCCTCGCGCATCGCCGGGTAAATGATCACGTCTCTCAGCGTGTTTGACCCGGTCATGATCATCAGCAGCCGGTCGATCCCGAGGCCGCAGCCGCTCGCCGGCGGCATCCCGTACTCCAGTGCTCGCACGAACTCTTCGTCGTGGGGGTGCGGGTCGGACTCGGCGCCGGATTCCTGCCTTTCGCGCTGTTCGATGAACCGCTTGCGCTGCTCGACCGGGTCGTTGAGATCGGTTCCCCCGCCGACGATCTCCATCCCGGCGACGATCCCGTCGAAGGCCTCGCAGATCTTCGGATCGTCGCGGTGCACCTTGACCAGCGGCCAGATGTCGATCGGCAGGTCGATGATGTAGGTGGGCTGGATCAGCTTCGGCTCGATCAGCTTCCCCTGCAGGGTGTCGACCAGGGCGGCCCAGTCGTCTGTCGGCTCGGCATCGTCGCCGGCGATCTCGGCCAGCTCGTCGCGGCTCGCCTTGTAGATGTCGACGTCGGTCTCCTTCAGCAGCTCGTCGCGCAGCGTCACCCGCGGCCAAGGCGCGGCGAAATCGATCTCCACCCCGTCGCGCATCACCTTCGTCGTCCCCAGCACCTTCTCGACCACGCTCGAGACCAGCGTCTCGATGAACTCCATGACGCCGTTGTAGTCGGCCCCGCCGACGAACATCTCCAGCATCGTGAACTCGGGGTTGTGCTGGGGCGACATGCCCTCGTTACGGAAGAACTTGCCGAACTCGTAGACGTCCTCAAAACCGCCGACGATCGCCCGCTTCAGGTAGAGCTCGGTCGCGGTGCGCAGGAACAGCTCGCGGTCCAGCGCGTTGTGGTGGGTGACGAACGGCCGCGCCGCGGCGCCGCCGGTCAGCCGCTGCAGGACCGGCGTTTCCAGCTCGACCCAACCGCGCTCGTTCATGTGTTCGCGGATCGCCGCCAGCAACTTCGCCCGGCTCTTGAAGACCTCGCGGGAGGCCTCGTTCGCCATCAGGTCGAGTTCGCGCTGGCGGTACCGGGTCTCAACGTCGGAGATCCCGTGGAAGAGGTCCGGCGGGTCGCGCAGCGCCTTGGCCAGCAGCGTGCACTCGCGGACGCCGATCGCCAGCTGGCCTCGCTTGGTCACGTGCAGCACGCCCTCGACCCCGACCAGGTCGCCGATGTCGAGCTCCTCGATCCGCTCGAAGGCCTCCTCGCCGATCGCGTCGCGACGGGCGTAGACCTGGAGTGTGCCGGTGATGTCGCGGACGTCGAGGAAGGCGGTCTTGCCGTGCCCGCGCTTGCCGGTGACCCGTCCCATCACCCGGTAGGAGAACTGGTCGTGCTCACCCTCCCCCAGCTCGTCGGGGTCGTGCGCGGCGATGATCTCGGCGATCTTCGTGCGCCCTTCGAAGGAGTGGGGATAAGGGTCGATCCCGGCCTCGCGCAGCCGCTCGACCTTGGCCCGGCGCTGCGCCTCGGTCGAAACCGATCCGTTCTCTCCGGCCGACGCAGGCGCGGCCGTCTCGGCCCGCGTGGGAGTGTCGCTCATGACCTCGGGGCGTGCCTCATGGAGCGAAGCCGACAGTCACCCGCTCATCACCTTCATAGTCTCGAAGGGTAGTGGCGTCACGCAGCAGCTCGCGCATCGCCGGACCGTGGTGGGTGTCGTGCTCCATCGCCAGGCGCCAGCCCGACGGCGTTTCCTCGATCAGGCCGCGGATTACCCCGAGGCCGTCCTCCCCGCAGGATCCGGTGACCGCGATCCGCGGCTCACGCTGGATCTCCGGCGAGCGCTCGAAGATTGTGCTGTCGCTGACGTAGGGAAGGTTGGCTATGACCATGTCGACGTCCTCGAGCGAGTCGGGCAGGCCGATGCAGACCTCTACCTCGAGCTCGAGGCCGAGCCGCTCGGCGTTCTCGCGGGCGGCTTCGGCCGCCTGCGGCGAGAGGTCGGAGGTCGTGATCCGCAGGTCCGGTCGCTCGGACTTCAGCGCCAGCGCGATCGCGCCGGAGCCGGTGCCGACCTCGTGCACGCGGGCGCCCTCGGGCAGCTCCGTCGCCACCTCGACCAGCAGCTCGGTCTCGCGGCGGGGCCAGAGCACCCGCTCGTCGACGGCGATCTCGAGGCTGCGGAAGGGAGCGCGGCCGAGGATGTAGGCCATCGGCTCGCGGTCGACGCGGCGCCGCACCCGCTCCTCGATCACCTCTGTGACCTCGGGGGAGAGCTCGCCGGTGCCGTCGGCGGACAGATCGCCCGGCGTCACACCCATCGCGTCGGCCAGCAGGACTTCAGCGTCCGCGCGCGCCTCCTCGACGCCCGCCGCCGCGATCCGCTCCGCGGCATCGTCGAGCACCGCGCTGACGGTGCGCGCCGAAGGTCCCTCTTGACTCTGAATATCTACAGCCGCCATGTACTGCCAGCCTCCCTATTGACCGCTTTCGAAAGTTTGCGCGCGAAGATTAACCTTGTTAACCGGGGCGGGCCGCTCAGGTCGCGGTTTGCACTGCATCGTCCGTCGTTTGGCGCCCAATGCCGCCGTGCCGTTTGACCACGATAGCGATCCAGAGCGTTCCCGCAAGCATCATCGCCAGGCTCTCGAGCTGAGCCGTGGTCAGCCCGGCCAGATCGTCGGCGTTACGGCGGACGAACTCGACCAGGAAGCGCTCGGCCCCCGCATACACCAGGTAGATGGCGAAAAGGACCCCGGCGCGGACCCGGTCGCGGAGCTGCCAGAGCAGCCAGGCGCCAAGCCCCATCGCCAGCGTCTCGTAGATCGGCGTCGGGTGCACGGTCTCCTCGGTCGGCACCGTGCCGTCGGGGTAGGCCATCGCCCACGGCCCGTCCCAGGCCCTGCCGTAGTCGCCGTCGCCGGAGAGCTGGCAGCCGCAGCGGCCGATCGCGTAGCCGAGCGCCAGCGCCGGCGCCGCCAGGTCGAACAGGGCGAGGCCGAAGAAGCCGCGGTACCAGGCCCAGAGGAAAACGGCGATCGCACCACCGATCGCGCCGCCGTACCAGACCAGTCCCGCCCCGGAGAAGAGGTTGCCGAGCAGGTCGTCCTTGACCTCGCTGTAGTTCTGCACCAGGTAATAGACGCGGGACCCGACGATGCCGCCGATCAGCGCCGAGAAGCCCATCTCATACGCCCAGTCCTGCGGCTTGCCGATCTCCCCCAGCCGCCGCCAGATCAAGGCACCGGCGGCGAGGAAGCCGAGCGCGAACATCAGACCGAAGGTCTGCAGCGTCAGCGGGCCGATCTCGATCTCGGGATACACGGGCAGGTGAGGCTAGTCGAGGAGGAGCGCCTCCAACAGCGCCTTCTGGGCGTGGAGGCGGTTCTCCGCCTCGTCCCAGACCGCGGATGCGTCTGAGTAGAGGACATCCGCCGTGATCTCCTCGCCCGGGTGTGCCGGCAGGCAGTGGAGGACGATCGCGTCGTCCTTCGCCGCCGCCAGCAGGTCGGCGTCGAGCTGGAAGGGGGCGAGGTCGGCGCGCCGGCGGTCGGCCTCGGCCTCGTCGCCCATGCTGACCCAGACGTCGGTGTAGAGGGCGTCGGCGCCGGAGGCAGCGGCGCGGGGATCGTCGGTCAGCTCCGCCCCGTGGCCGTCTTCGAGCTGGTAGCCGGGCGGCGCCGCGACCACGACCTCGACTCCGGCGAGCCCGCCGAAGATCGCCAGCGAGCGCGACATGTTGTTCCCGTCGCCGACGTAGGCGAGGCGGCGGCCCTCGAGGTCGCCGAAGCGCTCCCGCATCGTCACCAGGTCGGCCAGCGCCTGGCAGGGATGGTGCAGCGGGGTCAGCGCGTTGACGACTGGGACGTCGGCCCCTGCCGCCAGCTCCACCACCGTCTCGTGGGAGCCGGACCGGATCACGATCGCGTCGACGTAGCGGGAGAGGACGCGGGCGGTGTCGCCGGCCGACTCGCCGCGGGAGAGCTGCATCTCGTCGCTGCGCAAGACGATCGGCGTCGCCCCCAGCTCGGCGACCCCGACCTCGAAGGAGATCCGGGTCCGGGTCGAGGGCTTTTCAAAGATCAGCGCGATGCTGCGGCCGGCGAGCGAGTCGGCGCCGAGTCCGTCGGCGCGGCCCGCTTTCAGCTCCAGCGCACGGTCGAGCAGCTTGCCCAGCTCGAAGGCCCCGAACTCCTCTCCGGTGAGGAAGTCTCGCTTCAAGCCGCGGATACTACGTGCCGTGGAGTTCACTGCGATCGCCTGGAACCTCTTCCACGGACGCGATTTCCCGCCCGACCCAGCGCTGCGCAGCTGGCGCTCGCGGGTGTTGCGGATCGAGGAGCGCAACGAGACCCACGTCCAGGTCAACCGCGACCTCACCACCGAGTTCGCGACTCTGCTCGCCGCCACCGCCTGGGACGTCGCCCTGCTGCAGGAGTGCCCGCCCCGGTTTGCGGTGCCGCTGGCGAAGGCCTGCGCGGCGGAGGGGCACCGGGTGCTGACCTCGCGCAACTCGGCCGGCGCGCTGCGGGGCCTGCTGGCGCGCCAGAACCCCGACCTGATGGCGTCCGGGGAGGGCGGCTCCAACCTCACCCTGGTCCGGCCGGGCCACCTCGGCGGGATCGCCGAGCGGCGCGACCTGACGATCCACGAGGGCGAGCCGGAGCGCCGGGCGATGGCATTCACCCGGACCGCCGCCGGGGTCTGCGTCGCCAACCTGCACGCCACCAACGACCGGCCGAAGCTGGCCACCGAGGACGTGCTGCGCGCCGCCGCCGCGGCGACCGAGTGGGCGGCCGGTTCGCCGCTCCTCTTTGGCGGCGACCTCAACCTCCGCCCGGCGCAGGACCCCGGCCTCTTCGAACGCCTGCGCGGCGAGTTCGGGCTTGCCGGCCCAACTGCGCCGGACGCGATCGACCACCTGCTCAGCCGCGGGCTCGAGGTCCTCGACCCGCCGGCCGCTTGGCCGCCGGAGCGCCGCGAGCTGCCGCTCGACGAACGTGCCCTGCGCCTTTCCGACCACGCTCCGGTGGAGGCCAGGTTTTCCCTGGCCGACCCGCCGCTGACGCGGAATTGAGATAGTCGAGCCACACCCCGTGGGACAAACCCAGTCTGGAGGCGTCGAGATGGCGGAGAAAAAAGCGAGCAGCAAAGCGGGCGGGAAATCAAAAGCCCGCGCGAAGCCGAAAGCCAAAGCGAAAAAGGCCTCATCCGCGAAAGCGAAAAAGCCGAAAGCGAAAAAGGCTCCCGCGCGCAAAGCGACGGCCAGGAAACCGGCGGCCAAACGCACCAACAGCAGCCCCACCGCCGGCCTCGACAAGAGCGTCGCCCAGTTCCGCGACAGCCTCGAGCACAGCGTCACCCTCAGCCGCGACCGGATCCAGGAGGTAGTCGACGACGCCGTCAAACGCGGCCGGATGACCCGCTCCGACGCCGAGAAGATGCTGGGAGATCTGGTCCGGAAAGGCCGCAAACAGACCGACGTTCTGCTCGGCGAGCTGGAACGACTGGTCAGGCAGGCTCGCAAAGAGGTGGGCGGCCGGGCTGAGCCGGTCCGCAAACAGGCGACCCAGGCAGCGCGCCGGGCCCGGAAAAAGCTGGGGTAGAACGTGGCGGCCTCCGGCACAGTGCGCGAGGCCCGCGGCCCGCGCCGCGGTGAGCTGCTCGAGGTCGAGATCGACTCGTTGGCCTACGGCGGCCGCGGCGTCGCCCGCGCCGACGGTCTCGTCGTCTTCGTCTCCGGGGCGCTCCCCGGCGACCGGGTCCGCGCCGAGGTCACCAAGGGCAAGAAGCGGTTCGCCGAGGCTCGCTGCGTCGAGCTGCTCCGGGCCGGCCCCGAGCGACTCCCGGACACCTGCATGCACGGCGGCGAGCCCTGCCCCGGCGCTCCCTGGCAGGGCCTCCCGTACGAGCGCCAGCTCGCCCACAAGCAGGACCAGGTCGACGAAGCGCTGCGCCGGATCGGTGACCTCGACGGCTTCGAGCTGGAGGAGATCGTGCCGGCGGAGGAGCAGTGGCGATACCGCAACAAGCTCGAATACTCCTTCGGCGATGACGAGGGCGAGCCGATCCTCGGCTTCCACGCGCGCGGGCGGTGGGACCTGGTGGTCGACGTCGAGGACTGCCACCTCGCCTCCGAGGCCGGCAACGCGGCCCGCAACGAGGTGCGCGAGTGGGCGCGAGTGGAATCGGTGCCGGCCTTCGACCGCCGCGCCGAACGCGGTGTGCTGCGAAACCTGGTGGTCCGCGAAGGGCGGCGGGGCGGCCAGATCCAAACCCGGCTGGTCACCTCCCAGACCCGGTTCCCACGGCCCCCGGTCGACCTCCACACGATCGTCGCCGACGACTCCGGCGGCACCGAGGGGCCGACAGGCGTGCTCCGCGAGGAGCGGCTGCGCGAGGAACTCTGCGGCCTGAAGCTGGAGATGTCCCACGGCGCCTTCTTCCAGACCAACACCGAGATGGCCGAGCGGCTCTACGCGGTGGCCGCCGAGTTCGCCGGACTGAGCGGCCGCGAGCGCGTCTTCGACCTCTTCTGCGGGATCGGCTCGATCGGCCTGACGATGGCCGGGAAGGCCGGGGAGGTCTGGGGCCTGGAGATCGTCCCCGAGGCGATCGAAGACGCCGAGCGCAACGCCGAGCGCAACGGGATCGAGAACGCCAGCTTCCTCGCCGGCAACGCCCGCACCGGCGTGCGGCCGCTGCTCGAGAAAGCCGGCAAGCCCGACGTGGTCGTGATCGACCCGCCCCGTGCCGGCCTCTCGCAGAAAATCGTCCGCCGGGTGCTCGAGTGCGAAGCACCGAAGATCGTCTACGTCTCCTGCAACCCGACCACGCTCGCGCCCAACGCCGCCCAGATCACCGAGGCCGGCTATACCCTGCGCCGGGTGAGGCCCGTCGACATGTTTCCCCAGACCCCACACATCGAGTGCGTGGCGCTGTTCGAGAAGGCCGCCGCGGGACCGGGGAGCGGCGCATGAGCCGCGGCTTCGGCGTCGCGGCAGGGCTCGACCCCGAGGTGGCGCGGCCGCTGGCGGTGCGCTGCGCGGAGCTCGGCTACGACTCGCTTTGGTCGAACGACCACCCGGGGGCGAAAGGGCTGGGAACGCTGGCTGAGTTCGGCGCCGCGGCGCCGGGCCTCGACCTCGGGGTCGGCGTGATCGCGCTCGACCGCACCCCGCCCGACCAGATCGCAGCTGACATCAAGGAGTACGGAATCGACCCGGCGCGGCTCTGGCTCGGGGTCGGCGCCGGCTTCTCCGAGAAGCCGCTGACGAGGATGCGCGAGGCGCTGCCCGAGCTGCGCGAGGCGCTTCCTGGCGTCCGCCTCGTCCTCGCCGCGATGGGGCCGAAGATGTGCGCCCTCGCCGGCGGCTCCTACGACGGCGTCTTCTTCAACTGGATGACCCCGGAGTACGCCGCCGCCGCCCAGGCGAAGGTCGAAGGGGGAGCCGCCGAAGCGGGTTGCCCCACCCCACCGGTCTTCGGCTACGTCCGCACCGCCGTCGGCCCCGACGCCGCCGACCGGCTGGCCAAGGAGGAATCCTTCTACCTCGCCCTCCACAAGGGCTACCGCGACCACTTTGAGCGCCTCAACGAGCCCGAGGGCACGGTCGGCGTCGCCGTTCCCGACCGCGGCGCCGCCCAGTCCGCCCTCGCCGCCTACACCGCCCTCGACACCGTCGTCGTCCGCGGCCTCGCCTCCGCCACGGTCGAGTCGATGACCGCCGTCGCCGAGGCCGCTGCCCCTTAGGTTCCCCTAAGGTCGCAGTAGCTAGGATGCGGCGCCCCATCGCCGCCGACAGCCCACCCATAGACCGCCCGCTGGCCCGTTACGCCGGCACCACGATCTTCCTCAGCCGGTGGCTGCAGGCCCCGCTCTACCTCGGCCTGATCGCCGCCCAGGGGGTCTACGTCTGGCGCTTCATGCAAGTGTTGCGTACCGTTTCCGAAGGGAGTGCGATTTCACAGTGGGGCCCAGGTTGTAGATGGTCCCGCCGAGCCCGCCGATGAGGTCGAGCAGCTGCGCGCCATCATCGCCGACGCGACCGCCCGCCTCGACCGGCTCGCGCCCTGACCTCGAGGCGGGACAGCCCCTCCCCTGCCCTGCCCCATATACGGGGCATGACTACCCGGCGCCACTACGCGCCAACGGATGGTGCTTGCTCTAGAAATTCGCGTCCGAAAGTCCGGTAGAATGCCTGACAGCCCGAACGACACCTGACACGAACGCAACGACGTGACGTCTTTCGGGTGATAGCGCGTTTCTCCGCGCCTAGCTGTGTGGCTTGGTCCAAACGGGTCACCCACCGAAAGCGCCGAGTACGTATCCATTTTGAAAGGGGATGGGGCGCGCAGGCACAAGGCTTGGCCTGTCACGGGTGTGCCATCCATCAGGGATAGAACAGGATCGCGGTTCGTCTTCAAGACGCATCTCGCTCGATCCGGCAGGGGTGAGAGCCGGTGCGCGCGGAGACGAAATTGCGGCTCTCAGCCCCCTTCAAGAGGCAGAACTGGATCAGCAGCCGGCACGCCGAGCGACAGCAGGTGATCCGCCATTGGCGACAGCGATGTCGCATCACCAGACGCCCTTTCGAGGGCCCATCAAAATAGGCCGCCCAGCGCCTTCAGTTCAGCCTCTAATCGATCTTCTCCAGGTCGCATTCCGGCGCTTGCCATCGGAATCGCCGCGCTAAGGGCGCTCGGACCTCGATTCGGATCAACCACCGAACGCCCGATAACCCCGCCTTATGCGGACCGGCCCTACGGCCCGGTCCGCACCGCAGCGTCCTACTCCTTGAGTACGTAACCGGCGCCCTGCTTGACAATCAGCTTCTCGGCCCGGACTTTGCGAATCAAGCCGTGGGCCTGACTTGGCGAGACTCCGATCTCGCCGGCGAGCTCCGAGGGCCGGGCGCCAGGCTTGGCTTTGATCGCCGCGAGCAGCTGCTCGCGGCGGAGGCCGCGGGGCGCCTTGGAGCGGCGGCGGCGCTTGCCGGCGGCTCGTTTGCGGGGCGGCTTCGGTGCCCCGGAGCGAGGGCGATCGCTCTCCCCCATGCTCTTCAGAGCCTGCTCCAGTTGCTTGGCCTCGGCTTCAAGCTTGCGCAGGCGCTCGGCGATGAGCTTGCGGGCGGCATCGATCGTCTCTGACATTTGCTCCTCTTCTAGTCGGGGGCGAAGTGGGATCGTATTGCGGGCTGGCGCCACCGGCTGCAATCCCGCTAGAGGCTCGTCAGCGAAGCGAGCCGTCAGGGTCAAGCATCAGGCAATAGGACCTAGCCCAGACCTCGGTGTATCTCGCCAGCGGGCCTCCGTCCCGGAAGCCGCTCGACAACCGCCGGACGAGGGACGGAAGCGGGGGCAAATCTTGGGAATCCGGGTAGAGCTTGGCCAACGCCATGAGCGCCAGCGCCTCAAGAGCAAGATTTCGCGTGTCTCCGAGTCGTTGATGGGCCTCAGCCGCCCGAGTAAGCAGCCGTGACGCGGTCTCGAGGTCTCCCAAGCGTGCATGCGCGACGCCGCGCCGACCCATGCTGATGTAGACCCGACGTCTATCGCCGGCACGCTCGTTGAGAGCCTGTGCTTCCTCAAGCGAGGCTAGTGCGTGGGCGGGGTTATTACGTGCCGTCGCCAGCATGACCATGCCGCGATGAGCAAGCACCCTGCCATGCTCGCGCACGTCGAAGCCATCGCCGCCTGGATCGGAAACGAGGTTGATTGCCTCATCAAATGAAACGGCTGCTCCCTGTAGATCGCGCGCAAAGAATCGCACGAGGCCTTGGTTGCAGAGATTCTTCGCAAAGATTGATACCTCTCGTATGCGCGGGCACTTGGCCAGCGCGAGGCCTATCCACCTCTGCGCCTCAGCGATTCTCCCTACGTCACAGTACTCGTAGGCAAGATACCCCATCGCCAGCGCCGTGCGAGAATCGGCCACCGCTTGGTCAGCGTCGATGACACGGGTGTAGTACTGAATGCACCGCTCGATCTCACCGAGATTGGCATGGGAAATCGCCAGTTGCGTCCACACCGCCCGATGTAGTGCCATCTGCTCATCGTCGGTCCCAGCAAGCTGCCGGAGTGCGGACTCGAGGAAACCGATGCAGACCCGCGGCTGACCCATGTCTGACGCGACGTGAGCGTGCTTGAGCAAGAGCTCGGCTCGCTCGATGCCGGTGAAGTCGGTGCGACGCCTCTCGACCTCATCCCAGAGCTCGTCGACGATCCCGGCGGCTTGCACCGAGCGGCCGCTGCGCCTCCACCCCTCGATGAGGTCGTCGTCGACGAGGCGCCCCCACACCTCCCGTGAGCGCCCCGCCCGCAGCGCGTGGTAGACGTACTCGCTCGCCGCACCTACTTCAGCGGCATTGAGGGCAGACGAGAAATAGTCGGCCGCAGCGTTGTGGACGCGCTGGGCCCAACGCCTAGGGCGGGACTCCGCCAGGAGGGCCAAGTCTCTGTGCACCCACGGATGGACCCTGAGAGTGGCTGGGCGCACCGCGGGAGACAGCACCTGTTCGCCCAGAAGCACCGCTATCGCGTCGCCGTAAGGCGCTTCGTCGGCGCTGCTCCGTACTCGCGGCCATAGCCACTCGAGAAGGGCGGCGTCGTACTCGATCGCTCGCATCAGCCCGATCGCGAGGCATAGGTCATCGAGACCGCTATCCGACAGCCAAGTAGCGAACGAACTCTGGGTCTCCCAAATTCGGTCGTCCCTCTTGACACTCGTCACGTAGTCGTTGGGATCACTCTTGCTCCACCGCAGCCCAAGCAGGAGCTGGGGATTGCCTTCCAAGGCTTTGGCGATCCTGAGCAGATCGCGCTCAGGATGGATGCGCCTAAGCTCCTCCCCGAGGAGGGTCAACTGTGCACGTTGGTCTGAAAGCCCCTCCAAAACCAGCTCAAGCACGTCGTTCTCGGTAGCAAGTGGCAAAGGCTGGTGTGGTAGATCGCTTCGGACCGTCACCATGAGGCACACTTCATGGCGAGCCGCGAGCCAGGCACGGCAACCCTCGCCGAACTCGTCCGAGTGAAAGATCGCGGGTTCCAGGTTGTCGATGTAATAAAGGCCGGGACCGTCGAGCGCTTCCGCGGCCGCCGTCAACTCGGCCACGATGGCTGCCGGCGTGCTCAGGCCCGCCGGCTGTCCCCCCATCGCGTGCAGAAAGTCGAGCAGAATGCTCGCAAGCTGGCGCTCGTGACCGATGGTCGCATCGACAAAATCCATCGACATTTCGAGTTCGTGGAAGACGCGGTAAGCCTCCGAAGCGAGGGTGGTCTTGCCGACACCCCGAGGACCACGTACCACGACGATCCGCGCGCCCGCGCGTATTCCTCGCGTAAGCGCTGCGATCTCATCGTCCCGCCCCATGGGCGTTCTGGGCGTGGGCAGCAAGTCGCTATGGGTTTCGAGAAAGCGGTTGATACGGACCGGTCGGCCCGATGTCCTCGTGATTGGCGCGAAAGTCTTCGTCGGTCAGACCGAGGCGCTTGCCGGCAGCGACGATCATGGCATCGAGAAGCTCGCTGATCACGTACTCGCCGGTGTCCGCGAGTGCGTGCAGTGGGTTGTCGTAGGGGCCGCTATCGTCCTCCACCCCCACGAAGATGTCGCAGAGGCTGGCGAAAGTGTCGGCGCCGGCGTCGGCGATTCCCAGGATCATGATCCTCGGGTTTTTCTTCTTGGCGTCCTCCATCATTTCGAGCACTGCCTTGGTCTGGCCCGATGCGCTTGAAGCGATGATGCCGCCGTCCTTGTTGCTGTTGGGGAGCGGCACGACGTCGTTGATCACGTAAACGGCAGCTCCGGTGTGCACCAGTCGGTTTGCCGGAATCGATGCGGCGTGCAGAGCGCGTCCCGCGCCGATAACCCTGACGACTTCGCGGTTGCGGATCCATCGCTCCAATTGCGCGATTCCACGCAGGATGTCTTGGTCGTGCCGTGCAATCGTTTCGCGAATGGCATGGGAAATTGCCCAGACGCGACTGTTCAGTGCGTCGAGCAGATCGTCGTTGTGTCGCAGGTCGAGCTTGCGATCGGGGCTTCTAGCGAAAGGATCGGCGACCGGCAGTCGGTCGCCTACAAGCTCCGAGGTTTCGTCGTGTTCTTGGTGAGGCATCGGCAGGGCCAAGTTCTCACCATCGAGCAATGACGCCAGGTCGTCGGGGCTCGGCGTCTCACCCTCCGTCATTTACTTCTCCTAGGGGTTCGCTTGTCGACGAGCCTGCTATGCATCAGCAGCAAGGCACGGCCAGAGACGTTGCTGAAGTGAGTCGTCTGCCATGAAGACCGCGCGTGGCACACGCCCTCCTCGGGGCCAGGTGAGTTGGGCGCCGTGCCAGTCGAACGCCCCGCCACTCGGAAGTCCCCCGATCACAGCGCCCAGCAGGATGTCACGCATCTGGCGCGTGTGACTTATGTAAGCAACGGCTTCGCCGCTCAGGCAGGCGAGAATCGCGTCCGGGGCGCCGATCGCGCCATCCGTGTCGTCACGTACGCGGAAACCCGCCTCCTCAAGTGCGGTTATCGTCTCGGGTTTGACCCTCCCGTTCTTGTAGACGACGGGCGGGCCGGACGCTGAGGAAGGTTGGTGCAGAGGGCGCTCCTGGGGACCGGTCGAGACCTGCTCGACCACCACGGGCGCCCCGCCGGCAACGTAGCGATACATGGTGTCGCGGGCCGGAAAGTAGACCAGGGCGACCACAACCTCCCCGCCTCGCTCAAGTCCGACGCAGACGGAATAGGACGTCTTGCCTTGGCAGTACTCGATGGTTCCGTCGATCGGGTCAACAACGAGGGTCTGTCTTGACGTCGGCGCTTTCGAGAACAGCGCGGTGCTGGGAGTGATCTCCTCTGCGTCAAGCTCGGTTGAAGCCACCTCGAGGAACTCACTAGCGGCGAGCAAGAGAATCTCCTGTGCTACTTCATCAGCTAGCGTCTTAGCCGCGCGACGGTTCCGCAGGGCAGCATCGTCGTTGGGAAGGCTCGTGCCGTCATCCTTGCCTTCGTTTGCGACGCGGCCCTGCATGAGGCGGGCTGCAGCTCCGGCTTGCCTCATCGACACGAGCATTGCTCGCCCAAAGTCTGAGGCGCTATCGGGTCTTGCGATGCTCAAAGGGGTGCGTGAAGCCACTTATAGCGATACTAGAACGTTCAGCGAAACTACGCGAGTCTGGCTGACTATTAGCTACTGGGTGACGGGAACGATGAGCGTGGGTTGACGAGAATAGGTGTGCTGTGTGGCGAATCTGGAGGCTGGCCCCATGGTCTTCTATGACTTCCCCGGGGTGCGTTTTGACCCTCGAATCCCCGTGGGGACGAGGCGGATCCCGCGAACACGTTCAGCTAGTTGGAGGAGCTGTCAAACATCTTCCTGACGTTGCCCGCGTTTTGCTCACGAAGCTGGTAGCTGCGCCTCGATCACTGCGCCTGCCGAGCGCGGCGGGTCGAGCCCCAGCGCCTTGATTCGTTCAGTGGCAAGCGAAGCCCTTTGTGGCCGCGCCACCTCGGGCTGGCACTCCGTCGCGAGCACGAGCTCCGGGGGAGACCCGACCGCCCCTGCGATCAGGCGAGCCCAGCCGTAGCGGGTCAACTCCTGCTGTGGCGCTAGGTGCACGATGCCCTTCTCCTGCAGTCCAGCGAGGGCCACGATCAGTTCAGCCACGTCGTCGACCAGTGCCGGTTGGCGTACCTGAAGTGCATCGGCGCGTACCTCGTCATGGGCCAACAGATGCGACAAAGTCTGCTCGAACCATCCGCGGCCCGCATTGACGCGGTAGAGCAGCGGAAGTCGCACCACCAAGCCATCCTCAAGCCCGAGGACTATCAACTCGGCGGCACGTTTGCTCGCGCCGTAGACCTGTAGCGGATTAGGCTCGGCGTCCTCAGGATAAGGCGCTTCGGCGCGGCCGTCGAACACGTAGTCGCTGGAGATCAGAATCAGTCTTGCGCCGTGGCGTGCGGCAGCAACCGCAACGTTCGCGGTGCCGCGGACGTTGACAGCCTCGGCCAGCTCGGGCTCGGCCTCGCAGCGGTCGACATCGGCGATCGCTGCGCAGTGCACGCAGAGGGTCGGCGCTAGGTCATCGAAGGCGGCATCCACGGCGTCTTCGTCGGCGATGTCGACTTGGCGCAGGTAGGGCTCGGACGCCTTGTCGCGCAGCTGCCAGCCGGAGGCCTGCGAGATGCCTCCGCAGCGGGCGAGTACGGCGCTGCCGAGCATGCCAGAGGCGCCCGTTACGACTACGGACACGACGGACACACGGCTGAGATAGATGCGCTCATGGGGTCACCGTAGTGCGGATGCCCGCGCGAGGTGCCATGGGTCAGCCATTAGGCGGTCCTTGTTGAACCAGGCGATGTACGTGAGAATTCCAATGCGATAAGAAAATCAGCAACCCTCCGTCAATGAGCCGAGGTTGGAGAAGGCGGCCATTGCCAACTCAACGTAAGCAGTTCGTCACGGGCGGGATGAGTTACGACCTTCGACACTTCCTGGCGACCGTCAGGCCGTCCTTTGATCGTCAGTGGCTCACGCCGATGACGAGCTCGCTGGCGGGTAAAGCTCGCGCTGTCTGGCGGACGCTGTCGGGGAAAGACAACTCTGATCTCCAGGCGACGGGTATCGGCCAGGGCCTCCACCTGAACGAAGCACGGATCTTCGGCGAATACGCCTTCAATACGTCGGGTGACTGAGTAGGTACCGGTATCACCGCGGTGTTTCACCTCGCCCAGGGAGATCACGGCCGTCCGCCGTCCGTCGTCATCAGAGAATTCGTCACATACCCGTCCAGGGTCAGCTTGAGCTGGTCCGATTGTGCCGTCCCCCCAAACTTGATCCCTCATTGCATACGTGTTGTTGCGGAGCACGCGGACTTTCAGTCTCCTTAGGTACACGACATCGTGACCATCAGGCTCCTCAATGGTCCACTGAGCGAGATAGTCGATCACCGCGAAGGGGTTCCCGACTCGCGTCCGCCGCCAAACAAAGAAAATGCCAACCGAGGTTGCCGCCAGAGCAAGGCTCGCGAAGAGGATCGCTCCGGCAACCGGCTCACGAGTGTAGGTGCCAATGGTTAAGGCAAACGCGAGTGCTCCAAGCAGGCCTTGAGCAACCCGACTCAGGGCAAGCTCTCGGAGGAAGATACCTGCGGCCTCAACAACCACTACTCCCCTCCGACGCATCCCCATAGAGTCAGAATACGTCAGCAGTCGGTCCTCGTCAGCTACAAACCTCTACTGGCCGGATCCGAATCAGTTGCTCATGACGGGCACTGGGTATTGGGTCGAGTCGCAGCCTTGGAAAGGCGATTGCCCCAGCAATTCGTGCTTGAATGGCGATGCGCCATTCACCGGCGTCTGCCCCCTAAGCAGCGCGCTGTAACTCACTATCACGGCTCTAGCACGGTACAAAGAACTCCAATAGCTCTTGGGTCGTGCGTCAAAGTGTTTGCTTGGTCAACGACCGAAAGGTCACAGGTTCGAATCCTGTTGGGCGCATGTTCCGCAGAGAACCTGACCGTTTTACTTGACATTGGTCTGAGTGTACGAAGATGCTGCTGGCCTATGTTGGATCACTATCCCGTCGCGACGGAGATCGAGGTCGGCTAAATGGCGGTGCGGACTGCCCCGGAGTTGGGAACGCCCTCCGGCCGCTATGTCGCGACCGAGGCTGGAACGCTGCTGATCGGTTGATCGCTCACGATGACCTTTGGACGGCAGAACTCAGGCGCGCGAGCGGTCATGGTTCTCTCCCCGATCCGGAGATCCGTGCGCTGGTCGATCTCGTGGGCGAGATGCGACGCGATCTCGAGGAAGTCCCCCAACGGGCCTACGAATTACGCCTGATGCTCAACGAAGCTAGCGATGAATACGTTGACCGAGTGTTCAGCACGATCGCGGAGCATCCCTCGGCGTCGCCGTCTTTGGGGTCGTTGCTGGGGGAACTTCCCGACTTCGAGCTCCGCAGTGCGTCGATCGCTGCTTGTGACTACCTGCGCGAGATGGCTGGCTCCGAAGCTCAGACCCTGAACGAGAAGCTGTCGGCGATAGTCGACAGTGGCGAGGTCCCCGAAGGGGATTACAAGCTGCCCTTCAGGTGCGCAGCACTGCTAGGGCTGGGGGGCGTCGGAGTTGTTGCGTCGATCGGCCTTGGCGGCGCCCCTCTGTTCGTGGGGATGGCGACCGTGAATCAAGTCGGACTGGGCGCGCTGGGCTGGGTCGGAAGTAGGTGCTCATCTCTACTCCCAGAGATTAGCTTCGGCCGGCGCGGATGATCATCAGGCTCCCTTAAATCGCGGCGAAAGGTTCCCCCATGCAAGACGATCGACCTAGAGTGACTCCTGCGACGCCAGTCGAGGGAAGTGGCCCTCCATCCCCCTCCGCGGGAATCTTGGCGTTCGTTCTCGTCGGGGTCTCGCTGATTGCCGCCTACGCAGCGGACCTGGGTGATGGGTTCACGCCACGAGTCGAGACGATTGACGCTCTCGTCGGTCTGACGATCGCGGCCTTGATCGTGGATCGGCTGCTCACGTTCGTTCCACCATGGGGGGCAGCGAAGCCTCCCTCCCAGCGCGAGATCGACCTGACGGTGCTTCGGCTGGGATATGGAGCCGTTCTGGGCGCGGCGCTCGTAATTCTGACTGACCTTCGAGCGGTGCAGGCGCTGACGTCGGAGGCTTCGATCCAAATCGACGCGGGATTTGATCGCCTCGTTTCGGTGCTCGTGATCGCCGGTGGTGTCGCCGGGCTTGTGCGCGTTCTAGGTGCGATCAATCCCCAGCCCGCAACCGATGGGGACCAAGAAGAGCCAGACGACAGCAAGCCCATAGAGCCACCGCCATCTACGAAAGCGCGCGGGTTTGGTCTCGTCGCCGTTGGCATTGGAGCGCTAGTCGCGCTGACCGCATTTGACGACACCGCTGGGGTCGACCTGGTAGGGCCTGATGAGTTGGCCGACGGTACGGTCGCGTTTGTTGTCCGCCTTGGTCTTGTGCTGGTGGCCGCCGCCGTTGTTCAGGAGCTGGTCGAGTTCGGAGGTCGGGCGCTCGGAGTCCTCAAGCACAACCGGGGCGTAGTGCTGGGAGGCGTGGCGGTCATTCTGGGTGTGGCTGCTGCCCGCCTGCTCGATCTCTATCTACTTCACAACATCGGCTTCTTCGGCACGACCGCAGGTACGCTGCTGAACGACTCCCTTGCAAGCTCCTCGAATCTGGAGCTTTGGGCCGACGCCTTTTTGACCGGATTGGTGATCGCTGCCGGGACCAAGCCGATTCACGACATCTCATCCAGGCTTCGCAAGGCGAAGACATCTCCTTAGACCCCGTCAGTTTTTCGATGCCGAGAGGCGCGCGACCCGCTCACGTCGTCTTCGTCTTGGCCGCGCTCGTCTTCGGCGTAGGCTGGGTCGCTCTTTACCTGGTCGAACCCGACCGCGAGTGGATCAAACTTTGGGCTCCCTCGATCGGCGGAGCTCTGCTGGTCGGCGCGATCACCGTTTTCGCGGTGAACATCGCCGTCGAAGCGGCCGAGGAGCGCCGCAGGGAATCCCTCAGGCGCGCCGCACGACGCGAATTACACGACATCAGAACCGCGGTCGATCAGTTCCTGGGGAAGTGGCAGGAGGCTGTATGGAAGGTGAGCGGCGACTTCCTCGAGGTGCTCAAGGAAGAGGAAGACAGCACCGCACCCTTCCCGCAGGCACTGATCGAATGGCTCCCAACCGAAACCAATGAACTCCTATGGGTGGGCTGGGGCCAACCTAACCACGAGAAGATCCAGTCGACGGAGGACTGGCAGGCCGCGGTCGAAACCGTCAAGCGGATCAGGCTTCAGTCAGAGCAGATGGTTGGGTGGTATGCGGAGGCACTTGACGCCGAGACGCTTGATGCGCTTGCCGAGCTTCTTCAATACGTCGGGGCGGTCGTTCAGAACATTCCTCGCCGAGGGGACGCCAATTGGTTCATGCAGGAGGAGCCGGGATCTCGCTTCCTCCTTGCTTACAAAAAATTGTGGCCGCAGGTCGATGATGCCCTTGACAGCGAGCGGAAACGGCATCGGGGAACCTTGCGCACCATTTACTCGCCAGTGGATCTGACGGAGGGGGACATCCAGCACACCGGGCGCACCTACGCGTACGTCAATCCGGTGCTCGTTTCGCTTCACGACGCCCTCCATCCCGAAGGCGGATGCGAGCGGGCGTATCTCGAGCTGATCACCTCGTCCCGCGCTGCCCTCGATCTGGGTTGTGGGACCGGGCGCCTGTTGAAGAAGGCCGCCTCGTCGCTGGAATTCGGGTCTCTCTATCCGCACCAGCGCACGTTCGTCGGGGTCGACCGCGAGTCCCCGATGCTGGCTGGCACGCGAGGTGCCGACCGGATCAGTTGGGGGGAAAGCCTGATCGACTGGGAATGGAACGACGCGCGGGTCGTCGACGTCGGGCGGTGGTTCGACCTTGTCCTGATGACGGGCGGTGCCTTCCAGGAACTGCTCACCGACGACGACGTGCGGATGGTCCTCTCGAACGCGCTCCATCACCTCGACCCCGGCGGTCGTTTCGCCTTCGATCTGCGACCGCGAGATTGGTACTCCACCCCGCGCTCGGCCCCCGCGTCGCCCGGCGAAGGAGGTGGTGGGAGCCGGGGAGAGGTCGCGGCCGAGACGACGGCTTTGCGAACCCCCGAGACCGATCTGATTGAGTTCAAGACGACCTACATGATTCCGGAGGCGGTTGAGCCGATTACGAGCTACAACGTGATCCGCTTCATCGACCACGACAAGCTTCGAGCGATGCTGGGGGAGGCCGGCTTCCGCGTCGACTGCTGGTTTGGCGATTGGAGTGTTAGCTCGCCGCCGCAGCACACCTACCAGGAGTTAGTGGTCGCAACCTACGCCCCGAGGCCCGACCTCCGGGCGTGAACCATCATGGCACCCCAGGTAATTCGCGCCGGACGCCTTGACATCCAAATCCGCCCGGACGGATTTCTTCTGAATCGCTCGTTTCCGCTCGGCGAACTCCTGGTCCGACCAGCGCCGCTCGCCGGTCTTGCGGAGGGCTTCAACGGCGTGGATGAACTCGGCGTACTCGACCTCGAAAGAGGACAAGACCTCGATGTGCTTGCGGATTTCGGTGGCGCTTTCGCTCACGCCGTCGAGCGTAGAAGAACGGGCGGCGCTTCTAGGCTCCGTCGAAATTTTCATCCTGATCTAATCGTCAGGGTTCGGGAGTCGTGCGTCGAACTCCAAGGAAAAGCGGCCCCGGTCGGGGTTGCAACGCCAACCGAGGGCCTGGCCATAAGGAGGTTGCAACTTCTCATGGCCAGGACGCACGCAGAAGCTGCCCGTGCCGACGCGGAAGTCAGACCTACAGAAACGGGACGCAACATCCAGGCTTACGTCACCCGCGTTATGCGCCCGGCGAGTAGCCGTTCCTAAGCGGCTTGCTCGATTTCTTTGACGTTTAGGGGCATTCGTCGAACTCCTGAATCCGATCGTTGCGCGTGTCAGCAACCCATAGATGTCCTTCGGTATCGGCGACGATGCCGTGTGGTTCGTCGAACTGACCATCGTTGGGGCCAGCGGTGCCGAACTGGCTCAGGTAGCCGCCTTTGGCCGTGAATCGCTGCACCCGCTGGTTCCCGAAGTCGGTGACCCAAACCCTTTCTTCAGAGTCCACGGTGATGCCGGACGGATCCAAGAACTGACCGTTGCCTGAGCCTGCGGAGCCATATTTGCGCACGTATTCGCCCGCAGAGTTGAATTCTTGGACCCGGTCGTTGCCAGTCTCGGTGACCAGGATGTTGCCTTCGGAGTCGGCGGTGATTCCAAATACGCCCGAGAATTGGCCATTGCCTGAGCCGGCGCTTCCAAATTTGCTCTGGTACGTCCCTACGGAGTTGAACTTTTGAACCCTCTCGTTGCCGGTGTCGGCGACCCAGACATTGCCCGAAGGGTCGACGGCGATGCCGTTGGGGCTCGAGAACTGGCCATTGCCCGAGCCGAAGCTGCCAAATTTACGAACGAATTTGCCTTCGGCGTCGAACTCTTGAACGCGGTTGTTGAGATAGTCCAGGACGAAGACGTGGCCCGAGGTGGGGCTGACAGCGATGCCACGCGGTTCGCGGAGCATCCCATCTCCAGTGCCGAAGATGCCGAACTGACGAACGAAGTTGCCTTCGGCGTCGAACTCTTGAATGCGGCTGTGTTGGGTGTCGACGACCCAGGCGTTGCCTGAGGCATCGACGGCGACGTCCTTGGGGCGATAGAGCTGTCCCGCACCGGAGCTGTCGCCACCGAACTTGCGAATGAATGCGCCTGCCGTTGAGAACTCCTGAATCCGATCGTTGCGCGTGTCAGCAACCCATAGATGTCCTTCGGTATCGGCGACGATGCCGTGTGGTTCGTCGAACTGACCATCGTTGGGGCCAGCGGTGCCGAACTGGCTCAGGTAGCCGCCTTTGGCCGTGAATCGCTGCACCCGCTGGTTCCCGAAGTCGGTGACCCAAACCCTTTCTTCAGAGTCCACGGTGATGCCGGACGGATCCAAGAACTGACCGTTGCCTGAGCCTGCGGAGCCATATTTGCGCACGTATTCGCCCGCAGAGTTGAATTCTTGGACCCGGTCGTTGCCAGTCTCGGTGACCAGGATGTTGCCTTCGGAGTCGGCGGTGATTCCAAATACGCCCGAGAATTGGCCATTGCCTGAGCCGGCGCTTCCAAATTTGCTCTGGTACGTCCCTACGGAGTTGAACTTTTGAACCCTCTCGTTGCCGGTGTCGGCGACCCAGACATTGCCCGAAGGGTCGACGGCGATGCCGTTGGGGCTCGAGAACTGGCCATTGCCCGAGCCGAAGCTGCCAAATTTACGAACGAATTTGCCTTCGGCGTCGAACTCTTGAACGCGGTTGTTGAGATAGTCCAGGACGAAGACGTGGCCCGAGGTGGGGCTGACAGCGATGCCACGCGGTTCGCGGAGCATCCCATCTCCAGTGCCGAAGATGCCGAACTGACGAACGAAGTTGCCTTCGGCGTCGAACTCTTGAATGCGGCTGTGTTGGGTGTCGACGACCCAGGCGTTGCCTGAGGCATCGACGGCGACGTCCTTGGGGCGATAGAGCTGTCCCGCACCGGAGCTGTCGCCACCGAACTTGCGAATGAATGCGCCTGCCGTTGAGAACTCCTGAATCCGATCGTTGCGCGTGTCAGCAACCCATAGATGTCCTTCGGTATCGGCGACGATGCCGTGTGGTTCGTCGAACTGACCATCGTTGGGGCCAGCGGTGCCGAACTGGCTCAGGTAGCCGCCTTTGGCCGTGAATCGCTGCACCCGCTGGTTCCCGAAGTCGGTGACCCAAACCCTTTCTTCAGAGTCCACGGTGATGCCGGACGGATCCAAGAACTGACCGTTGCCTGAGCCTGCGGAGCCATATTTGCGCACGTATTCGCCCGCAGAGTTGAATTCTTGGACCCGGTCGTTGCCAGTCTCGGTGACCAGGATGTTGCCTTCGGAGTCGGCGGTGATTCCAAATACGCCCGAGAATTGGCCATTGCCTGAGCCGGCGCTTCCAAATTTGCTCTGGTACGTCCCTACGGAGTTGAACTTTTGAACCCTCTCGTTGCCGGTGTCGGCGACCCAGACATTGCCCGAAGGGTCGACGGCGATGCCGTTGGGGCTCGAGAACTGGCCATTGCCCGAGCCGAAGCTGCCAAATTTACGAACGAATTTGCCTTCGGCGTCGAACTCTTGAACGCGGTTGTTGAGATAGTCCAGGACGAAGACGTGGCCCGAGGTGGGGCTGACAGCGATGCCACGCGGTTCGCGGAGCATCCCATCCCAGTGCCGAAGATGCCGAACTGACGAACGAAGTTGCCTTCGGCGTCGAACTCTTGAATGCGGCTGTGTTGGGTGTCGACGACCCAGGCGTTGCCTGAGGCATCGACGGCGACGTCCTTGGGGCGATAGAGCTGTCCCGCACCGGAGCTGTCGCCACCGAACTCGTTCAGAAAACCGCACGCACTAGCGAGAGGAGGGAATACCAAGGTACTGCCAGCTATCACAGCGAGCAACACAATTAAGCGGGGCACGTGCAAGCACTCTCTATTCGCCACTGACAAGTCTCCTTAGGCAATGTAAGGCAGAGTCAAACTAAAACAGCAAAACCTCGTCTGTCAAGCGAACCATTTCAGAACGCTGGCTGACGGCGTCCGACCTTGACACTCTGCTGGGTGTGGGTCGACCCGGGTTGACAAGCCGATCGAGTAGACACTCACAATGGCCGAACGGCTGGGGGAGGAGCGGATCGGGGCGGTGACTGGAGTCAGTCGCCGGACGGGAATCGGCTTCGCGGGTGGTGCAGCGGCTGCCCCGGGACGGCGCGAGGGTTCTGATCCACTCGTTCTCTCCCTATGGCACCGAGCAGCGGTGGGGTGCGGATGCCGGTGGCATGGATGCCTTGCTCGACGAGCTTGGGGTCCTTCGGACAATCTCGCGCACGTAGAGGCCGACCTCGGTGACCCCGATGCGCCAGCGCGTCGCGAGAGTGCCCTTCCGCGTTCAAGCAAACTCGATTCGGTCGGTGCTAGGTGCCTGGCGCAGGCACAGTCAATCCCGCCGTAGCGGGAGGTCCGATGATATGGCTCCCAGCCAGTAGTCAGGAGGCCCAATCCCCCGCTCGATCAGCAAGCGGGCTTGGGCACCTTCCCGCGCCCGGCTATCGGTTCGTTTGCGCTCGTAGGGGCACTTGCAGTAGCCCCCCGTGCCGACGCGGAAGTCAGACCTTCAGAAACGGGAGGCAACACCCAGGAGCTCTGGCACCTGGTGTCCGACGTCGGCCACCTGACCGAGAACGACGTGATGCTGCTGGTCCTCGGGCTGGTCGACGTGGTGGTGATCGCCAACCTGCTGATCATGGTGATCATCGGCGGCTACGAGACCTTCGTCTCGCGGATCCAGCTGCGCGGCCACCCCGACCAGCCGGAGTGGCTCTCGCACGTCAACGCCAACGTGCTCAAGGTGAAGCTGGCGATGGCGATCGTCGGCATCTCCTCGATCCACCTCCTGCAGACCTTCATCAACGCCGCCCAGACCGACCCCAACACGATGCTCTGGCAGACCGTCATCCACATCACCTTCGTCATCTCCGCGATCGCCCTCGCCCTGATCGACCGCTTCCTCTCCCCCAAGAGCACCGCCGAGAAGATCCTCGAGTCCGACAACGGCGCCGACGGCAAAGCCCCCGCGCCCGCCCAGGCCACGACCTAACCGGCCGATCCTTCAACGAGTGGCGAGTTGTGCACCCTATAGCGGGGTCAACTCGCCAATCGCGAACACCACCCCGGCGGTCCGCCGTACTGACGACGTCAGTACGGCGGCAGGTCCTCGTACCAGAGGCCGAGGGTCTTGAAGGCGCGCCAGAAGCGCTGCTTGGCGCCCTCCTCGTCGAGCGAGTCGTCGATGTCGGGGACGTAGAGGGCGTCGACGGTGGGGGTGAAGGCCTGGATCTCGCCCTCGCGCTGCTCGACTGGACGGGAGAGGGGGACTTGGAGACCGTTGAGGACGCGTAGGGCCGGTTCGCCCATGACGACGACGATCTTCGGCTGCACGATCGCCAGCTCCTCGGCGAGGCGGGCGACGCACTCCTGGGCCGCCAGGTCGGGCTCGGCGATCGGGCACTTGACGCAGAGCGTGCCGTAGACGACCAGCGGGTCGATGCCGAGCCGTTTGAAGCTTTTCATCAGCGCGTTGCCGGCACGGCCGTAGAAGGCGACGCCCTCCTCGATCTCTGAGGCCATCGGCGCGTGCTTGATCATGAACACGTCAGCCTGGGGATGGCCGGAGCCGAGCACGGGCATCAGCTTGCCCCGTGGGCAGTGCGGGCACTCCTGGATCTCGCGGCTCATCTGGTTGAGCTCGCGGATCGCCCGCTCCAGGTACTTCTCTCTGATCTCGTCGTCGGTACCGCGCATCTGGCCAGACCTCTTTGACGAGGCGGGCGCGGCTCCTTCGCCACGCTCGAGCTGCATCAGCTCTTGCTCGCCGAACGCCGTTTTCGGGGCCTGCCGCCACGGACAGGCTTAGCGTCGGGAACGCGCCGTTTCGGCGCCTTCGGACGGCCCGTGGTCTGCAGCAGCTTCAGCGCCTGCACGTAGACCAGGTTCTTGTGCTTGCGGGTGATGTCGGCGTCCCGCATCGCCTCGAGGAACTCGGCCGGGCCATTGAAGTCGTGAATCCTCACCCGCACGCTGCCGAGCCCCTGGGCGACGTGGCTGTCAGAGCCGGCGCCGGAGACGATCCGGTACTTGCGGGCGAAGCGCTCGGCCTCTTCGTTGAAGGCGGTGAGGGCCACACGGGGGTTGAAGACCTCGAGGATGTCCACCTCCTCGACGATCTCGATCAGGTGCTCGTAGTCGGGGACCGAGTGGAACCGATCGAACGGGTGGGGCACATAGACGAGCCCGCCCTGGCGGCGGATCTCGGCGATCGTCTCCGCCATCGAGAGACCCTTGGGGATCTTCTCCTCGAGGAAGAGGCCGATCACCTCCCCCTGCTCGGCCGTCTTCACCTCCTCGGCGACGATCACCTTGATGTCTCCCAGCTGCTCGGCGATCTGCCTCGCCTCCAGCGCGCCGGAGATCTCGTTGTGGTCGGTGATCGCGATCGCCCCCAGCCCGCGGTCGCGGGCGGTCTGCAGCAGCACGTCGACCGGGGTCGCGCAGTCGGTCGAGTGGTCGGTGTGCATATGCAGGTCGACCTCGATCAGGTCGCGCTCGGAGATCCGCGCCCGCAGCTCCGGGTCGCCGTCCTCGGCGTGGCGGCGGGCGAGGACGCGGCGGTAGATCCGCTCGCACTCGGCCGCCACCTGCCCCCAGTCACGGTCCTCCCCGGCCGGCTCGAGCAGTTCGTAGGGGCCGGGGAAATAGCGCTCCATCAGCTTCCCGGTCGCCGGACTGGCGACGGTGCGAGCGTCCAAACGGCCGAAGAAGATCTCCACCAGAGGACGCGCCACCTGGGTCGAGAGCACCCGCTCCTGCGGCGCGTGGAAAGTCGCGACGTTGAGCGAGAAGGAGTGGCGCAGCGCCGCCGAGGCGACGCTCGGCGCGAACGGCTCGTGGACGTGGACGATGTCCAGCGACGCCGCGGCGAACAACTTCTTCACCGGGTCGCCGGTGCCGACCCGCAGGACCTCGTGCCCGCGCTCTTCCAGCTCGTCGGCGAGCCGTTCGGCGAACACGTTCGCGGGATCCCTCGCCCCCCGCCGGAACGGCGAGACCTGCGCGATGGAGAGGGGCGCATCGGCCACGGGAGCAGTCTAAGCGTCGAGCAACCGTTGCTCGAAGGCATCGGCTGCGGCGCGGGCCCCACCGGCGGCGGCGAAGGCGGCCGCGATCCGCTCCGCGCCAGCCCGGCAAGCAATCGCCTCGTGCACCTTCTCCCGCAGCTGATCAAGGCGCAACTGCTGCGCCGGGAGCCGGGTCCCCACCCCGGTGACCTCGACCCTGCGGGCAACCTGAGGCTGGTCGCGGCCGAAGGGCACGATGCAAACCGGGACCCCGCGGGCCAGCGCCTTCTGGGTCACGCCCATGCCGCCGTGGGTGATCGCGCAGACCGCGCGGTCGAGGATCGGCTCATGCGGAGCGAAGGGCAGCACGGTGGCGTTCTCGGGCACGGTGAGCCCGCCGGTGTTCGACGCCGGCATCGTGGCGACCACGTGGAAGGGTTCGCCAGCGAGAGCCTCCAGCGCCGTGTGCACCAGGCGATCGTCGTCCTGGAACTCGGTGGACGTCGTTACCAGCACCATGGGTGCCTCGACCCGGGCGAGCTGTGCCGGAAGCTCGCCCGGTGGCTCCCAGGGGCAGGGTCCGACCATGACGATGCTCTCGGGCCAGTCCGGGCGCGGGAGCTCGAACGGCTCTGCGGTCATGTAGAGGAGTAGCGGCGGCGCCATGAACATCTCTTCAGCGTGGCGGTAGGACGGCAGGTCGAGGTTCGCTCGCAGCTTGTTCATGGCTGGGCCTGCGAGACGGTCGAACCCCGCCCGCCTGACTGCCTGGGTCAGCCAATCACGCGAACGGTCCACCAGCCCTGCCTGTGGTCGTTGGCTCCGTTCGGCCCCCGGTCCGGTACCCGAGGCAAACGCGAGAAACGGCGGCGAGAAGCAGGCCCAGGGACCACCCCAGGCCTCGGCGGCGCTCAGTGCGCCCCAGGTGAGGATGTCGACCAGCAGCGCGTCAGGGCGCTCGTCCTCGATCGCCCCGAGGAGATCGGGCGCCTCCAACCGGGCGCGAGCACAGAGGGTCCGTCCCATGCGGCGCCCCTTGTCGAGCCGGCCTCGGGCCTTCCAATCGTCCATTGG
This sequence comes from uncultured Actinomycetes bacterium, assembly GCA_963832155.1. Classification (GTDB taxonomy): domain Bacteria; phylum Actinomycetota; class Thermoleophilia; order Solirubrobacterales; family 70-9; genus VAYN01. The sequence goes on along the minus strand of CAWHTB010000002.1, from coordinate 692,869 downwards.
CAGCGCCTCGATCTCAGCCGCGATCGGAGCGGCGTCGAACCCCATGGAACGCATCGCCTCGACGTCCCCCGCCAGAGTCCGCAAGGCCACCTGGTGACCGCGACGCTGCAGCTCCTGGAGCACGGCAACGAGGGGGAAGAGGTGACCGCGACAGGGCGAGGTGTAGGCGAGTATCCGACTCAACTGCGCCGTTCCGTCAGCGGTTCGATCAGCTCGCAGATCGCCAGCTTCGTCTGCGCCAGGCTGAGCCCGCGATCACTGCGCAGGATCTTCCAGACGTAGATGTCGGTGACCGCGGCGAGCTGCGCGGCCCGCCGCTCGCGCCGAGCGCCGCGAAGACCTTTCAGCGCCGGATAAAACGCCTGCTTGCACCACCCCAGGTGATAGGCGCGACCGGCGTCGGTGAGCAGCTTGAGGTTTGGCACGCGTTCCTCCTGGGAGAGCATTCGCAGGATCCGGCCGCCGAACCTCTCGTAGTGGTCGATCAGGATGCCGACGATTTCCTCGACGTCCCCCCCGGGCTCAACGTCCCGGTCACCGACCATCTTCGCCCCCACATGCTGGGCCGATGCCATGAAGAGTCCCTCTTTGGTCCCGAAGTGGCGGATCACCGTCTGGACCGAGACACCGGCGTACTTCGCCACCCAGGCGAGAGTGATCTCGTCGATCTGCAGCTCGTCGAATGCCGCCTCGGCCGCATCGAGGATCTTCTCCCTCGTGGCCTCCGTCGCCGCGGCCCGGGCCTGCATCTTGTACGGGCGCCGGGCGCTCCCTTCCCGCTTGCTCATGGCGACAAGTTAGACGGACGTGGGGCGGCGCTCGGCCGCTAGAGAGGGCCGCCGGCCCAGCCCCACGGCGCCGCGATCGCCACTTTCCACTCCGCTTCGACCCGCCGCAGGACGAGGGTCGGGTGGAGGACCTGGACGAACCGCGCCTCCTCGTCCCCAGTCTGGATCCGCCAGCGCTCGCGAACCAGGCGGACCTCGCCGCCGCCGATGACGTGGCTGCCTTCCACCGCGACGTCGATCCGTTGAGCGATCAACTGGGCGAGGACGGGGCGGATCCGGTCGCGGCCGTGGATCGCGGTCGCGTCGGGGGTGATCAGGCAACCGTCCCTGGCGAAGCAGGCGCTCGCCGAGTCGAGGTCTCCGGCGACAAGTGCCTTCGGCAACGCCAGCTCAGCCAGGGTTTGGGAACTGGGGGTTGCGCTATCCACTTTCACGTTAGTAACATTAACGCGAAATTGCCCGAGCGGCAAGCGCTCGGCGAGCGGGAGACAAAGGGAGACGGAGCGATGAGAAGATTTTGGATCTGTGTGACGGCACTGGTGATCGCCGTCGTCGCCGTGGGTACCGCGATTGCCACCGCACGGGTAAAGCCGGAGCCGACCGTGGTGCGAGCGGGCAACCTGGTCTTGACCGTGAATGGCGGGGTCACCCCCAAAGCGCTGCCCAAGAACGAACTGGCCGCGATCGCCTTCTGGGGCAGCGCCGACCTCGCGACCACCGATGGATCGCATCCGCCCGCGTTCAAGGAATCGATCTTCGACGTCGACAGGGACGTCGTCGTCGACGTCAAGGGGATACCGGCCTGCGCCAAAGCTCCGCTGCTGAACCGGAACACCGCCGACGCGAAGGCGGCCTGCCCGAAGGCGATCCTCGGCACCGGCAAGGGCACGGTCGAGGTCGCCTTCCCCGAATCGACGCCGATTCACTCCACCAGCCCGATCCTCCTCTTCAACGGTGGCGAGAAAGGCGGGGTCACCACCTTCTACGTCCACGCCTACGTGGCGATACCAGCACCGACTGCGGTCGTCGCCACGGTGAAAGCGACCAGGGTCGCGAACGGTCCCTACGGCCTTCGCTTCGTCAGCTCGCTGCCCGTGCTCGCCGGCGGCAGTGGCTCACCCACCCACTTCGACATTCGCACCTACCGGTATGTCGAGGACGAAAACGGCAAGAAGCGCGGTTGGCTCTTCGCCAAGTGCGCGGACGGGCGCCTCCAGGCCAAGGGCAGCGTCAAGTTTCGCGACGGGACGACCCTCTTCGGCGCCCTAGCTCGCGCCTGTCAGGTGGCCGGCTGACGGGCGCCGTCCGGCGCTCCCGACGCGGCGCGCGCGTTGGCCGAGATGAACTCCTCGGTCTGCTCGCGCGCCTCGTCGTCGGGGCGCTGCGAGTGCGGGGACTTCATCAGGTAGCTGGAGGGGCCGTCGAGCTGGCCGGCGATGCCGTTGTTGAGCGCCAGCTTGATCAGCCGCACCGCGTCGATCACGACGCCGGCCGAGTTCGGCGAGTCCCAGACCTCGAGCTTCAGCTCGACCGTCAGCGGCACGTCGCCGAAGGATTTGCCCTCGAGCCGGATGTGCGCCCACTTGCGGTCGGTCAGCCAAGCGACGTAGTCGGAGGGGCCGACGTGGACGTCCTCCTCGGGCAGGTCGTGGCCCATGATCGAGGTGACGGCGTTGGTCTTCGACTCCTTCTTGGAGGCGAGCCGCTCGCGCTCGAGCATGTTGTAGAAGTCCATGTTGCCGCCGACGTTGAGCTGGCTGGTCCGCTCCAGCCGCACGCCGCGGTCGTGGAAGAGGCGGGCGAGCTGGCGGTGGACAATCGTCGCCCCGACCTGGGACTTGATGTCGTCGCCGATGATCGGCAGGCCGGCCTCTTTGAAGCGCCGGTCCCAGTAATCCTCGCGGGCGATGAACACAGGCAGGCAGTTGACGAACCCGACCCCGGCCGCGAGCGCCTGCTCGACGTACCACTTGGTCGCGTCCTCGGAGCCGACCGGCAGGTAACAGACGAGCACGTCCGCGCGGGTCTCTTTGAGGATGCCGACGATGTCGGCGGTCTCGCCGGGAGCTTTGGTGATCTTCTCTTTCAGGTACTTGCCGAGGCCGTCGTGGGTCATTCCCCGCTCGACCTTGACCCCGAGGTTGGGGACGTCGGCGAACTTGATCGTGTCGTTCTGCCCCGACCAGATCGCCTCGGAGAGGTCCTTCCCTACCTTCTCGGAATCGATGTCGAAGGCGGCGACGAACTCGACGTCGCGGACGTGGTAGCCGCCCAGTTCGACGTGCATCAGCCCCGGGACCTGCTCACCGGGATCGGCGTCCTTGTAGTACTGGACGCCCTGGATGAAGGAGTTGGCGCAGTTGCCGACGCCGACGATCGCGACGCGGACCTTCTCGTCGGTCCGGCCGATGCCGTTGGCGCTGCCGTTTGCTCCGTTGGTCTCGCTCATAAAGTTGGAAGTCCTCCTGGGGATGGCTAGGTGGGTGAACACACCTCGCGCCCTAGCTGGTTACAGCTCTCCGCCCTCTCCGCCGCCATCTTGGGCGCCGGAGCTCTCGCCGGAAAGCTCGTTGCGAACATGCCAAACGCGCTGGACGACCGTGACGATGGTCAGGGCGGCGATCACGTAAATCGCCGGGGCCAGCAATTCGAAATCCCCGATCCCAGCGCCCTTGGCGAAGACCAAGCCGATCGAAAGTATCACCACCCTGACCGGGCGGGTCGCCAATCCGACCTTGCACTCGACCCCCAGCGCCTCGGCCCGGGCACGGGTGTAGGAGACCATCAGCGAGCCGAGCACCGCGACCACGCACATCGCCGCCGCGAAGTCTTCGCCGTTGGCGGCGAAGTAACCGGCCACCGCGGCCAGCACGATCCCCTCCTCGATCCGGTCGAGGGTCGAGTCGAGGAAGGCGCCGAACAGCGTCCCCTTGCCCGACATCCGCGAGTAGCGGCCGTCGAGCGTGTCCATCACCGAGCCGAGGATGAAGGCGACGCCGGCGAGGAAGAAGAGACGCTGGGTGACCAGCGCGGCCGCGACCAGGTTGCCGAGCAGCCCGACCATCGAGATCGCGTTGGGAGTCAGCCGGGACTCGATCAGCCGTTCGCGGGCATAGACGCGGAGCTCCTGCCCGTTGCGGCTCGAGGCGCGACCGTTGCGGCGAGGGCCAGAGGCCCTGGAGGGCGCCGAAGGATCCATTATGGGGAGGCTATTGGGTAGCGGGGTCGGGGCGCCAGCGCCGTGGCGCGGCTACGCCTCGGCCTCTTGCGTCGCCCTGGCGCGGAAGGACCAGGCCTCGGGGCGCGCCCTGGCGAGCAGGCGGGCAGCAACCAGCGCGGCGGTCGCCGCGACCATCCAGCCCAGCGCGGCGTCGACCCAGTAGTGGTTGGCGGTGACGATCGTCACCCAGCTGACCAGCAGCGGCCAGATGGCCCAGAGGACTTTCGAGACCAGGTGGCGGCAGAGGACCACGCCGGTGCCGCCGATCATCATCGCGAAGGCGCAGTGCATGCTCGGCACCGCCGCGTAGGGGTTGATGAAGATCTTCGCCAGAGACGAGTCGTGGCCGACGTCGGAGTAGGCGTTGAGCGTGTCGACGAAGCCGTGCTGGGGGAACATCCGCGGTGGCGCGGTCGGGTAGAGCGTGTAGCCGACCAGGGCGATGCCCATCGCGACGACGAACATGTTGCGCACGAAGTAATAGGACTCGTTGCGGAACAGGTAGAGCCAGAGCAGAAACCCGATCGCGATCGAGAACTGGGCGTTGAGGTAGACCTGGTTGGCGAAGTCGATCACCCACTGCACCGGTAAGAAGAACGCCTGAAGGCTCGGCTCGAAGAAGGTGCCGGTCGTTTTCTCGAACTCGATCACCTGTCGGCCGTGGACGAACGCCAGCGCCCGCTCGGAGTCGACGACACCGCGCACGAACGTATAGGCGAGATCGACGCTGACCAGGATTGCGATCTGGCGCCCGAAATCCCCCCAGCCCTTGGGCAGCCGGCCCCTTATGTGTGCGTGGGCGCGAGACACGGAACCGACAATTGTAATCCGCCGGTTAACGGGCCCGGGGTTCTACTCGGTGAAGGAGAGGATCGTGTCGGCGACGCCGGGGTCGTCGATCCAGGGCCAGTGGCCGGCGCCCGCGACTACTTCCAGGGTGGAGTCCGGGAGCACCGCGGCGTAGGCCTCGGCGAACCGGGTCGGCAGATAGGCGTCGCGGTCGCCCCAGACGACGAGCGAGGGGCAGGTGAGCTCGTCGAGATCCTTGCCGGCGGTGACCAGGCGGTCGGGGTTGGCGTGACGGTAGAGGGCGAGGGTCGCGTCGCGGGTGCCCTTGTCCCAGTGGTCCCAGATCATGTCGACGAACTCGGGCGGCATCGGTGAGCGGTCGCCGCGCGCCTGGCGCATCAGCAGGGCCATCGACCTGCGGGTGGTGGTCGCGTTGAGGAACTCGCCGACGCCGCGGCGCCGCCAGAGCTGGGCGATCCAGTGCCACCGGTAGCCGGGCAGGAGCGGCACCGAGTCGATCACGACCAGGCGCTCGACCAGCTCGGGCCGCCGCTGGGCACCGATCAGCGCCAGCGCGCCCCAGTCGTGGACCACCAGCTTGCGCTGCTGCACCCCCAGCTCGTCCAGGCAGCGGTCGAGGAAGGCCGAGAGCCCGTACATCGAGTAGTCGAACCGAGCCGGATCGGGGCGGTCGGAGCGGCCCCATCCCGGCATGTCGACCGCCACCGCCGGCCCGCCGCGTTCCAGGAACGGCAGCCAGTCCTCGCCGTGGGTGGGGTTGCCGTGGCAGTAGACGACCGGCGTCCCCTCGCCGGCCACGCGCCGGTAGAAGACACGCACCCCGTCGATCCGCAGCTCGCCCTCTTCGATCTGCACGGTCATCGGGAGAACCATATGCCGAGGTCAATAGTTTTCAGCGCCCGATGGCCTGGAAACGTCCCGACAAGCGCCGCGTCCGCGCGATCCGCGACCGGTTGCGCGAGATGTACGGGGTGCCGGAGGCCGATCCGCACGGCCACCCGATCGCCGAGCTGATCAAGACCGTGCTCTCCCAGCACACCAACGACCGCAACCGCGACCGCTCCTTCGCGGCGCTGCGGGAGCGGTTCCCGACCTGGGAGGAGGTCCGCGACGCGCCGCTCGCCGAGCTCGAAGACGCGATCCGTCCCGGCGGCCTGGCGCGGCAGAAGGCACCCCGGATCCAGGCGATCCTGGAACTGCTGGGGGACCCGCCCGACCTCGAGTGGACCGAGACCGCCGCGCGCGAGGAGTCGCTCGAGTTCCTGCTCTCGCTCCCCGGGGTGGGCCGGAAAACCGCCGCCTGTGTCCTCATCTTCACCTGGGGCATTCCGGAGATCCCGGTCGACGTCCACGTGCACCGGGTCGGCGGCCGCCTCGGCCTGTTTCCGGCGAAGGCTTCCTTCGAGCGGGCCCACGACGAGATGCTCGCGATCGTCGACCCCGAGGACGCCTACGAGCTGCATATGAACCTGATCCGCCACGGCCGCGCCCTCTGCCGTCCCAAACCCCGCTGCGGGGAGTGCGCGCTGCACCGGATGTGCCCCTGGTATCGGCAGCAGCAGCGGGCCGTCCGGCCTACCGGGAGCGGCAGTAGTATCCGCGCCGCAAAATGAGCAAACGCACCTTCATCGCCTTCGGGCTGCTCGTCCTCGTCCTCGCGGTGGCGATCCCCTGGCTCGCCTTCCGCTCCAAGGGGGACGCGGAGACCGGCCACCAGGAGGTCGCCGCGAGCCTGACCAACGGCCAGGAGCTGTTCCAGATCAACTGCGGCAACTGCCACACGCTCTACTCCGCCGGCACCAACGGCAACTACGGCCCCGACCTCGACGAACTGATCGCCGCGACCGGGCCACCGGAAGGGCCGACCGCCGGTGACACGATCAAATCCCGGGAAGGCCAGGTCCTCAACGCGGTCGAAAAAGGCGTCGACGCGGAGACCACCCCGGGCAGGATGCCGGGCGGCATCCTCAACGAGGAACAGGCCAACGAAGTCGCCGAATTCGTCGCCCGCACGGCCGGCGAGGGCTGATCGTTTACATTCGGTAGTTAGGGAGGCGCCTCAAAGACCGCCTGCAGGGGGCGGGTAACACAGAGGAGCCGAGACTTGATTAACCGATCTGCAGCGCCCCGCGCGGTCGCCGCGGCACTGATGGCCGCCGCGATGGCCATCTTCGTCTTCGCCGCCGTCGCGCAAGCGAAGCCGGCCAAGCCCAAGGGCACGAACGTCAAGGTGATGAGCCGCAACCTCTACCTGGGAGCCGACCTCGCGCCGGCGATCCAATCGACCTCGGAGGCGAACTTCTTCGTCGCGAACGGGGGGATCCTGCGCCAGGTCGACGCGACCAACTTCCCGGTCCGCGCCAAAGGGCTGGCGAAAGAGATCCTCGACAAGGAACCGGACCTCGTCGGCATGCAGGAGGTCGCCCTGTGGAGGAGCGCCCCGCCCTCGCTGGGCCCGATATTCAGCAACAAACCGGAGGCTAGCGTCGTCAAGTACGACTTCCTGGAACTGCTGCTGGCGCAGCTGAACAAAGGCAAAACGCGCTACCGGACGGTGATCGTCCAGGACGAGTTCGACTTCGAGGCCCCGGCCGACGCCAACGGCGTTCCCGGCGACGGGCCCGGTGGCACCGGCACGCTCGCCAACACCGAGACCAATGGCCGGCTGACCATGCGCGACGTGATCCTCGCCCGGGTCGGCGCCGGCGTAAAGACGTCCGTTCCCGAAAGCAACGTCTTCACCAACCTGCTGAAAGTGAAAGTCGCCGGCTCAACCGAGGTGACGGTCAACCGCGGCTGGACCAGCGTCAACGCCACCGTCCGCGGCAGCAGGCCGTTCCGGTTCGTCAACACCCACCTGGAGGCATTCGACGACCGCACCGCCATCCCCAGCATCCGCGCCCTGCAGGCGAGCGAGCTGGTCGCCGCCGGTGGACCGGCGACGGGCAAACTGCCGGTGATCCTGGTCGGCGACCTCAACTCCGACAGCAAAACCGACGGCGGGATCGGCGACGGCCAGGCGTTCGAAGTGATGACCAAAGCCGGCTTCCGCCAGCGCAGCACCTACAAACCGCTCGGTTGCTGCATCGGCGGTGCAGTGTTCGACCTGCGCGGCGGCAGCGTCGCCGAATTCGACCACAAGGTCGACCACGTGATGACCAACAGGCCGAAAAAGGTGAAGCTGGTCTCCTCAGCGATCACCGGTCGCAAACAGGTCAACGGGTACTGGAACTCCGACCACGCCGGGGTCTTCAGCTCGCTGAACATCCTGCGCTAGACCGCAGGCATTCTGGGTAGTAGAAAGAGAGGGCGCCCGCGCGGCGCCCTCTCTTTTTGTTTTGCGGTCGCGCATGAATCTGCCATACTGGCACTTAGATTTCTTAGGCTTGTTCAACGAAACCTCTGGAGGTACGCGAAAAAGTGGCAAAGACGATCGGGATCGACCTCGGTACGACCAACTCCTGTGTCGCGGTGATGGAGGGTGGTGAGCCGACCGTCCTCGAGAACGCCGAGGGCGGGCGCACCACTCCCTCGGTGGTTGCCTTCACCGAGAGCGGCGAGCGGCTGGTCGGCACGGTCGCCAAGCGCCAGGCGGTGATGAACCCGGAGAACACGATCTTCTCGATCAAGCGGTTCATGGGCCGCAAGGAGGCCGAGGTCAAAGAGGAGGAGACGATCGTCCCCTACAAGGTCGAGGCCGGCCCCAACGGCGACGTCCGAGTCGACGCGCGCGGCAAGCAGTACAGCCCGCCGGAGATCAGCGCGATGATCCTGCAGAAGCTGAAGACCGACGCCGAAGCGAAGCTCGGCGACACGGTCGACAGCGCTGTGATCACCGTCCCCGCCTACTTCAACGACGACCAGCGCCAGGCGACCAAGGATGCCGGCAAGATCGCCGGGCTCGAGGTGAAGCGGATCATCAACGAGCCGACCGCGGCCTCGCTCGCCTACGGGCTCGACAAAGAGAAAACCGACCAGACGATCCTCGTCTTCGATCTCGGCGGCGGCACCTTCGACGTCTCGGTGCTGGAAATCGGCGACGGCGTCTTCGAGGTGAAGTCGACCGCCGGCGACAACCACCTTGGCGGCGACAACTGGGACAAGGCGATCGTCGAGTGGCTGGTCGCTGAGTTCAAGCGCGACCAGGGCGTCGATCTCTCCCAGGACAAGAACTCCCTGCAGCGTCTCTACGAGGCGGCGGAGAAGGCGAAGATCGAGCTCTCCTCTACCCAGGAGACGCAGATCAACCTGCCCTTCATCACCGCGGTTGAGGGACAGCCCAAGCACCTCGACCTCAAACTCAGCCGCTCGAAGCTGAACGAGCTGACCGCTGAGCTGCTGGAGCGGATCGTCGGCCCGGTGAAGCAGGCGCTCGGCGATGCCGACGCCTCGATCGACCACGTCGTCCTGGTCGGCGGCATGACCCGGATGCCGGCGGTTCGCGACCGGGTCAAAGAGCTGACCGGCTCCGAGCCGCACCAGGGGGTCAACCCCGACGAGGTGGTCGCGGTCGGCGCTGGCATCCAGGCCGGGGTGCTGGCCGGCGACGTCAAGGACGTGCTGCTGCTCGACGTCACCCCGCTGACCCTGGGGATCGAGACCAAAGGCGGCGTGATGACGAAGCTGATCGAGCGCAACACGACGATCCCGACGAAGAAGTCGGAGACCTTCTCGACCGCCGATGACAATCAGCCCTCGGTCGAGATCCACGTTTTGCAGGGCGAGCGCGAGATGGCCTCAGGCAACAAGAGCCTGGGCAAATTCCAGCTCACCGGGATCCCCCCGGCGCCGCGCGGGATGCCGCAGATCGAGGTCACCTTCGACATCGACGCCAACGGCATCATTCACGTCACCGCCAAAGATCAGGGGACCGGCAAAGAGCAGAAGATCGAGATCAAATCCGGCTCCGGCCTCTCCGACGAGGAGATCCAGAGCATGGTCTCCGACGCCGAGTCCCACGCTGAGGAGGACCGGGTACAGCGCGAGCTGGCCGAGGCCCGCAACCTCGCCGAGAACGCCGCCTACCAGTCCGAGAAACAGATCGAGGAGCTGGGCGACAAAGTCGACGCCTCCAACAAAGAGGAGATCGAGGCGGCGATCAAGGGGGTCCGGGACTCGCTCGGCTCCGAGAGCGCCGAGGAGATCAACTCGAAGACCGAAGCGCTGACGGCGGCGATGACCAAAGTGTCGGAGCAGATCTATGCGGCGGCGCAGGAGCAGGCGGCTGACGGAAGCTCTGAAGACGGTGACTCCTCAGACGAGGAGGAGGTCGTCGACGCTGAGGTAGTGGACGACGGTGAGAGCAAGTGACGTCCGACGAGCGCCGGCCCGCGGGTCCTGTCCCGGAGGTGGAGCCTTCGTCCTCGCAAGCTGCGGGCGAAGACCCCACCTCCGCGCCACCCCCGGGAGAGGCGGTCGAGAAGGACATCGACTCACTCCTCACCGACGTCCAGCGCGAGCGGGATGAGTACCTCGAAATCGCCAAGAGGACGAAGGCTGACTTCGAGAACTTTCGGAAGCGGGTAGCGAGCGATCTTCAGACCGCCGCCAGCCGCGGGAAGCTCGAGTTGGCTCCGGGTTTGATCGACGCCGTCGACAACTTGGAGCGGGCGTTGGAGGCAGCGGGGCTTGATCCTGAGGGGGATTCGGAGGATGGGCTTGCCCATGGCGTGATCCTCGTTTTCCGCGGGCTGCGGGAGACGTTGGGGCGGCACGGCATCGAGGCGGTCGATCCGAAGGGGGAGAAGTTTGATCCGAACGTTCATGAGGCGCTGTCGACGCAGGCGGTCGATGGGACCGAGTCCGGAACGGTTGTCGAGGTTCTTCAGAAGGGGTACCGGATGGGGGACCTGTTGATCCGGCCGGCTCGGGTGGTCGTGAGCGCGTAAGGAGACCGTGGCCGACGAGCTCTACAAGACGCTGGGCGTATCGAAAAAGGCCTCCGAGGAGGAGATCAAGAAGGCCTACCGGAAGCTGGCGCGGGAGTACCACCCCGACCGCAATCCCGGCGACGCGGCGGCGGAGGAGAAGTTCAAGGAGGTACAGGGGGCCTACGACACCCTCTCGGACCCCGAGAAGCGCAAGGAGTACGACTCCGGCGGGATGTTCGCGGGGTTCGGCGGCGGCCAGGGCCCGTTCGGGCCGGGCGGCGGCGCCCAGGGCGGCTTCGGCGCCGGCGACTTCGGCGACATCTTCTCCTCGATCTTCAACCGCGGCGGAGGCGGCCGCGCCCAGCGGCAACAGATCCGCGGGCGCGACCTGGAGACCGAAGTCCAGCTCACCTTCGACCAAGCCGTCAACGGGGCCCAGATCAGCGTCACCGTGCCGAAGTCGGGGCGCTGCCAGACCTGCCACGGCAGCGGCGCCAAGCCGGGCACGGCACCGGTCACCTGCCCGCGCTGCGAAGGCCGCGGCATCGACGCCCAGAGCCAGGGCTTCTTCTCGATCAGCCAGCCCTGCCCACAGTGCGGCGGCGCCGGCCAGGTGATCGAGGAGCCCTGCCCCACCTGCGGCGGCTCCGGCCTCACCCAACAGACCAAGCGCTACAAAGTCAACGTCCCCGCCGGGGTCAAGAACGGGACCCGGATCCGGCTCGCCAGCAAGGGCGAGGACGGGCCGCGCGGCGGTCCACCCGGCGACCTCTTCGTCACCACCCGGGTCGCCACCTCACCCGTCTTCAAACGGCTCGACGACGGCAACCTCGAGGTCGCGGTGCCGATCTCGATCCCGGAGGCGCTGCGCGGTGGCACCATCGAGGTGCCGACCCTGGACGGGACGAAGAAGATCAAGGTGGCGGCGGGGACCAAGCACGGGACCCTGCAACGGCTGCGCGGCGAGGGGCCGCCGAAGCCGAAAGGCAAGGGCCGCGGCGACATCCGTTACCGGCTCGAGATCGAGGTCCCGGACGAGCTCAGCGAGGAGCAGAGCGAGGCGGCGGAGAAGCTCGCCGAGGCGCTCAACGGCGCCGACCCCCGTGCCGAGCTGCTGCGGAAGGCGGCCGGGTGATGGCCACCTACCGGCGACGGGTGAAGGCGACGCTCGACGAGGGTCGCGGCGTGTTCATGATCTCGGTTGCCGCCGAGCTGGCCGAGATGCACCCGCAGACGCTGCGGATGTATGAGGCACGGGGGCTGATCGCGCCGAAGCGCTCCCCCAAGAACACCCGGCTCTACTCCCAGCGCGACGTCGAACGGCTGCGGCGGATCCAGCAGATGACCGCCGAGGGGCTCAACCTGGCCGGGGTCGAGACTGTCCTCGCCCTCGAATCCCAGGTGGAAAAGCTGCGTACCGAGTTGGCGCGGGCCCACCACCGACTCGAACACCTTGAAGGGAAAGGAGACGTCGCGGATGCAGGCTGATCGGTTTACCGTCAAGTCGCAGGAAGCAGTGGCGGCCGCGCAGCAACTGGCGGCGACTCGGCGCAATCCCGAGATCGCCCCCGCCCACCTGCTCGTCGCCCTGCTCGAGCAGCCCGACGGCCTCGTCGTCCCGATCCTGCAGAAGCTCGGCGCCGACACTGCCACCATTGCCGCCCGGGCCAACGAGGCGGTCGCGGCGCTGCCGAAACTGAGCGACGGCGCCGAGGAGCCACGGATGTCCTCGGCGCTGGCGCAGGCGCTGCGCCAGGCGGAGAACGAGATGGCGGCGCTCGGCGACGAGTACATCTCCACCGAGCACCTGTTGCTGGCGCTGACCGATTCCGGCACCGGCGTCGCCGACCTCCTCCCCGACCGCGACCCGTTGGAGAAGGCGATCGGCGAGGTTCGCGGCCCCCACAAGGTGACCTCGCCCAACCCCGAGGACAGCGTCCAGGCGCTGGAGAAATTCGGCCGCGACCTGACCGTCGAGGCGGAGGCCGGGAAGCTCGACCCGGTGATCGGTCGCGACGAGGAGATCCGCCGGGTGATCCAGGTGCTCTCCCGCCGCACCAAGAACAACCCGGTGCTGATCGGCGACCCCGGGGTCGGCAAGACCGCGATCGTCGAGGGGCTGGCGCAACGGATCGTCGCAGGAGATGTGCCGGAGAGCCTGCGCGACCGCCGCGTGATCGCGCTCGACATCGGCTCGCTCCTCGCCGGCTCTAAATACAGGGGCGAGTTCGAGGAACGGCTGAAAGCGGTGCTGACCGAGGTGCAGGACGCCGCGGGCCAGATCGTCCTCTTCCTCGACGAGCTCCACACGATCGTCGGTGCCGGTGCCGCCGAGGGCGCGGTCGACGCCGCCAACCTGCTGAAGCCGATGCTCGCCCGCGGCGAGCTGCGCGCGGTCGGCGCCACCACCCTCGACGAGTACCGCAAGCACGTCGAGAAAGACGCGGCGCTGGAGCGGCGCTTCCAGCCCGTCTACGTCGGCGAGCCGGACACGGGCGACACGATCGCGATCCTGCGGGGGCTGAAGGAGCGCTACGAAGTCCACCACGGCGTCCGCATCTCCGACTCCGCGATCGTCGCCGCCGCGACCCTCTCGGAGCGCTACATCGCCGACCGCTTCCTGCCCGACAAGGCGATCGACCTGATCGACGAGGCGGCCTCGCGGCTGAAGATCGAGATCGACTCGATGCCAACGGAGATCGACGAGGTCGAGCGCCGGATCCAGCAGCTCGAGATCGAGCGCGAGGCGCTGAAGAAGGAGACCGACGAGGCATCGAAGGCGCGCCTTGAGGCGCTCGAGTCCGAGCTGGCCGAGCTGCGCGAGCGCTCCGGCGAGATGAAGGCGCGGTGGCAGAACGAGAAGGACGCGATCGACTCGATCAAGGAGGCGAAGGCACGCCTGGAGGAGGCCGGCCGCGAGGCCGAGCGGGCCGAGCGCGACGCCGACCTCGAGCGGGCGGCGAAGCTGCGCTACGGCGAGATCCCGGAGCTGGAGAAGACCGTCGCCGAGGGCGAGGAACGGCTGGGCGAGCTGCACGCGGCCGGCGGCACGATGCTGACCGAGGAGGTGACCGAGCAGGACGTCGCCGAGGTGGTCGCCAAATGGACCGGCATCCCGGTCACTCGCCTGATGGAGGGAGAGGTGGAGAAGCTGATCCAGATGGAGGAGCGGCTGCACGACCGGGTGATCGGCCAGGACGAGGCGATCGCCGCGGTCTCCAACGCTCTGCGCCGCTCCCGCGCCGGGCTCTCGGACCCCGACCGCCCGATCGGCAGCTTCCTCTTCCTCGGCCCGACCGGGGTCGGCAAGACCGAGCTGGCGAAGGCCCTGGCCGAGTTCATGTTCGACTCCGAGCAGGCGATCGTCCGGCTCGACATGTCCGAGTACATGGAGAAGCACACGGTGGCGCGGCTGATCGGCGCGCCACCGGGATACGTCGGCTACGAGGAGGGCGGGCAGCTGACCGAGGCGGTGCGGCGCCGGCCCTACGCGGTGGTGCTGCTCGACGAGATCGAGAAGGCCCACCCCGACGTCTTCAACACCCTCCTGCAGATCATGGACGACGGCCGCCTCACCGACGGCCAGGGTCGCACCGTCAGCTTCACCAACACGGTCCTGATCATGACCTCCAACGTCGGCAGCGACCGGATCGTCGGCGAGTCGGTCGACGAGAGGATGCGCGAGCAGATCGAAGAGGTGCTGGCGGCGACCTTCAAGCCGGAGTTCCTCAACCGGATCGACGACACGGTGATCTTCCACCGCCTCTCCAAGGAGGACATCGGCCGGATCGTCGACCTGCAGCTGGAGCAGCTGATCGGCCGGGTGGCCGAGCGCGGGATCGAGATCGAGCTGACCGGCGACGCCCGCACCCTGCTCGGCAACCTCGGCTACGACCCGACCTACGGCGCCCGGCCGCTGAAGCGGGTGATCCAGAAGCAGTTAGTCGACAAGCTGGCGCTGAAGATCCTCGAGGGTGAGTTCGCCGAGGGCGACGCCGTCCGGGTCGACGTCGCCGAGGGCGAGCTGACCTTCGAGCGCGCGCGGGCCGCTGCGATGGCCGAGGCCTGAGCCCTCGCGGAGCGGCTTACGGAAGCGGGTACTGCGGGCAGGTCTTACGGCGATCGTCGTCGAGCGTGGTCGAATTGAAGATCGTGCTCCACTCGTACCTGGTCAGATTCCGGCCGGCGAGGGCGCAGACGTCGGCGGCTATCTCCGCCTCGACCTGGTCAGCCTTGCTCAGATTCCAGAGGACGGGATCCCAGGCGACGATCGGCTGAGCCGTGCCGGCGGTAAGGAGGACGGTTCCGCCCCCGGGGACCCGCGCGAAGCTCACCGCTTCGATTCCGCCGTAGCCGACCGATTCGATGTCGTGCCCGAGCAGGCAGGAGACACCGCCGATCGAAATTCGGCTCTCGATTTCGTAAAGGCACGTGGCTCCATCGCCGTCGCCGGCCGCAAGGGTCTTCCCGTCTGGGCTGAACGCGAGTGAGAAGATGGTCTGGGTCTGGAACATCGTGCTCGGGGTCGACTCCAGGGTCACGGGACCCGAACCGTTCTGAGCCACCCTCCAAATAGTCACCTGTTGGTCCTGTCCCCCGGAGGCGAGCAGCGCGCCGTCCGGTGAGAAGGCGACTCCGTAGACGGGTTGGTCTTCGCTCCCGCCCGCCTGCTTGACGATCTCTTCCGGCTCGGTCGGATCGGTGACGTCCCAGACTCGCAACTCCCCGTCCCGCGTTCCCACGGCAATCAGCGGACTTGCGGGACTGAACGCGAGCCGGAGGATCTCGCCACCGACCCGGTGCGAGGAGAGATGGACGACCTTCCCTTTGCTCGTCGCGCCGGTGACGTCCCAGAGGTTGAGGATGTCCTCGCCTCGCCGGTATCCGGACGAGGCGAGGAGCAGGCGGCCTCCGTGCTTCGACAGCGCGAGGCTGTCAACTTCTTCTTCGGAATGGGGCCGGGCCGGGGCTCCGAGACGGCAGGGCTTGGCGGGCATGCTCTCGCAGGCCGCCCCCGTGTCCTCGAGGACGAAGGAATTTCCCCTTCCGGCGGCGAGGACGTTGCCGTAGTAGGCGACAGCAGAGCTTTCGCCCCGAAGCCGAAACAGCGGCTGCGGTACGGCTTCCATCTCGTCCACCCTGTTGAGCTTCCAGACCGAGGTTCCCGCGGATTCCCCCGCGGCGGCTACCCGGCCGCCGGCTCCGACGGCAAGGCCCCGGATCACCGGGAGAGCGCCCCCGAGTTCTCGCGAGCTGAGGCCGCCCACCGTGGCCGCGAGGGCGCCCGTGGGATTCAGCGGCCAGAGTTTCACCAGATCGTCTTCGCCGGCGGACGCGATGGTCTCACCGTCGGAGCTGACGGCCACGTCAAACACTTCCCCCCTCTCGATCGGGCGTGGCGGACCGAACGGGCGGCCGGTGGCTAGGTCCCACGTGGTGACGTTCCAGTCGGATCCCCCCGAAACGAGTACCGACCCACCACGGGCGAAGGCCAGCGACAACACGGTTCCCGGCGAGCTCAGGTGAAGTTTCCGCCTCCGGTCCGCGTCCCAGAGGTCGATCCCACCCGGGCCTCCAAAGGCATAGGACCCATTGGGGGCGATGGCCACGGAAAAGACTTCCTTCGGGTCCCTGGTGACCGGACCGGAGTCGGCAAAGCCGGAATCGGTGACCTTCCATTCCACCCCCGTGTCGGTGGCGACCAGCAGCCCTCGCCCCGTCGCATCGAATGCGAGGTCGGAGACGGTCCCTAGCGACCGTCTGGACCCGAGCTTCTCGGGTCTGCGGGGATTCGTCAGGTCCCACAGCGTGACCGGGCTTTCGGAGCCTCCCACCGCAAGCATCTCGGGTATCCGAGGATTGAACTCGAGCTTGCAATAGGAACCACACCCCGCTCGGCGGATCCTTTTGCCGAACAACACTCCGCCGGTCTTGTCGACCTTCCAGAGCCTGGCGGTTCCGGAACCGAGTCCGGCGACGATTATTCGCGATTCATCGCTCAAGGGCTCGCTGACGGCGACGTCGTCGATTGCGCCGTTGCTGCGATCCACCAAGGGAGGCCTGAGTTCCTCGCCATCCGCATTCCACAGGCGGACCGTTCCGTCGTAGCCGGCGGAGGTGAAGTTGGTGGAGTCGGGCCAGTACGCGACCGCGCCGACGTCGCGGGTGTGACCGACGACTACCTTCGGCATCCCCGAGTTGAGCTGCAGGTTCGTAAGGGCCTGATTACGGGCGTCGAAAGTTGGAGACAGGCGATAGGCCTCGACGCTCGCGAGCGCGGCCGCGGCGGGGCCGAAGCTGGGTGCGTAGGACAGTTCGAGAATGCGTTTGCTCGCGGTCACCGACTGAGTGGCCGCGTTCCGTTCGTCCGCCAGGTTTCTCTGGTCGACCGCGAAATAGGCCGCGCCTCCCAAGAGCGCCGCCACGGCGACGCCGAGCAGACCTAGGGCCAGGCGCTTGCGTTTGCGCTCCTGGTCCTCCCGCCGCTCCGCCTCGGCCGCCGCCCGCTGCGCGCTCTCCTTCTCGGCGCGTTCCCTGCCGACCTGGGCGTCCAGCTCCTCTTCCTCGACTCTGGTGCGCCAATCGACGATCGGCCGCGCAAGCGCGTCGTGAAAGATCTCGAAGCGGGGTTCTCCCTGCCCGTCCTCGGAGGCAACCGGACGGAGGATGTGCAGCCTGGGAGAGGAGAGGTGCTGGAGGACGGGCTCGATCTCCGATACCGGGCGTTTGGAGTAATCGGAGAGATCCTTGGCCGTCAGCGCGATCTTGGTCCCGCCGCTGGTCACCAGGAACTGGAAGATCGAGGCTGCCACCCGGCGCTGATCGTCGGTCAGGCCGGAGGTGCCATCGGCCCCGTCTTCCATCGCTCTGTCGAGGTGGCCGCTGATGATCGCCTGGGAGCCGCCCAGGTCCTCGAGGGTGCTGAGTCGCAACCGGTGTGACCCCGACTCGGTCTCCACCTCCCACAGCCGCCGCATGACCAGCTGCAGGTAGGTGGTCTCCACCTCCTCCCGATCGCCGGCCCCGGCGCTCTTCCCGTTCTCCGAGGATGCGGCCGGCGCTCGGCCGACCTCGTCGAGCACCGCTTCCACCAGGGCCGGCTCCGCCTCGAACGGTCCGGCGGCAATCGGTTTTTCGATCGATTCCCGCGCGCCGGCCCGGTCGAGGAAGTCGAGGTGGAGGAAGTTGGCGTAGACGTTCCTGACCTTGCCGCGGAAGAGGTCCCCAAGTCGGGAGTAGGAGTCCTCCCGGATCGAGATCAGGAAGTTCGCGCGCAGGTCGGCGCGGTTGACGCAACGAGCGACCTGCGCGCCGACCTTCTTCTCATCAACCTCATCCTCGGGATAGAGGAAGTGCTCCTCGAACTGGTCGAGGATGATCAGCAGCGTCGCATCGATCGCATCGCTCGCTGCCTCAATCGCCGCTTCGAGATCGTCGTCGGGCAGATCGAGGACGTCTTCCTCCGCCAGGTAGGGACGGGCCGCATCGCCGATCGCGCGGATCAGGGCGGCGACTGGGGCATCGCTCCAGGAGCTGAAGACGACCGGGACCAGGCGCGGGGATCCGCGGGCCTCGACGTCGCGATCGGCGAAGCCGCGAAGACGCGCAACCACTCCGGCGCGCAGCACCGAGCTCTTGCCGACTCCGCTCTCGGCATAGAGAAGCGTCAGCCGCGCGGCGCGCAGGTTGCCGATGATCAGCGCGCACTCGGTGTCGCGCCCAAAGAACCGGTCCGCGTACTCCTCGGTGAAGTGGGTGAGGCCGACATAAGGGTTCTCCTCGGTCGGTGCCGCCGTTGACGGGCCCGGCCGGCCCACGTTACGCCTGAGTCCCGTCGGCGGCGGCCACCCGTGGCAGGTGCTCGCCAAGCTCCCTTACGTACTCATCGAGGGAGATCGCGGCGAGGTCGATCCCGATCCGCTGCCAGAACCGGTCGTCGAGCCGGTCCGGATCCCGCTGAATGGCCCAGGAGGTGTTGCGCTGCTGTTCACCGAAGATCCGGATCAGGAAGACGCGCAAGTTCCAGTTGCGCATCGCGTGCCCGAGAAAGAGGAAATGACTGTCTCTGAGCTTGCCGAGCAGCTGCTGGGGGACGATCGTTTCGATGTCACCGGCGCTCATGTAGTCGATGTAGTCGTCCTCGGTGATGACGTAGTTGTCCCGCCAGGGATATGGGCCCCGAGTCCCGTCCACACCGCCGTGGATCTTCATGATCACGGTGCGCTCGACGGATCCGAACGCGTCGATCGGGAAGCCGGCGTAACCGTTCGCGTCGGCGATGATCTCCGGTTCGCCGTCACAGGGGATGTGCACGAACCTGCCCTTGTCCCGCCCGCTCGCGATATAGACGGCGAGGTCGTAGGGCTCTTCGGCCTGGTCGAACGCTCGCTCGAGCGCGTCGTCGTAGTTCGTGGTGACGATCAGCTGGTACTGGTCCGGCAATCCCAGCCCGCTCGCGACCGTCGGGAAGCCTGCGAGGAAATGGTGGACGGAGCTCGGCGGGTGGTGCGACGGAAGTGCTTTCTTGACCGCCCTGTAGAGAGCGCTGGGGCCCTGCGCGACCGACATGCTCTGCGACACCTCCGCGAGATCCGCGGGCGTCGCCCCCGTGCCGAGCTTGAGCGCAAGGTAGGCGGCCAGCTCTTCGTCGCTCGAGTTCGCGCCCGGGCCGAGGAAGGGGACGACCACCGAGCCGTCCTCGAGCATCAGGCGGACCAGTTCCTCGTAGTGGCTGCGGTCCGGCGGCGGTGCCACCGGCGGACCCTCCCCTTTGTCCCCCGGCATCTCGGGGGTCACCCCGACCTTTTCGGGTGAGGTCTCGACTTTCACCTCCTCAACGCTCTCCAGCTGCTTTAGCCGCTCGATCAATACCTCGACGTCCGAGTCCCAGTGCGAGGGGCGCAGCTCGACCTGCTGGCGATTGAGCAGCGGGTGCACTGACCCCAGGTGCCGGAGGTCGTCCCGCCGGGGGATGACCGCGTCTTCGACCAGGGCCGGAATCACCTCTTGGACCCCCGAGTCCTTGCGCAGGGCCGCCTCGATCTCGGCGCGAACGAAGTCCTCCTCGGTGCCCTCGGCGCGCTCACTCATGATCGGCGCCCACCGGGGCCCGATCAGCGCGATGAACACCGCCGAGCTGCCACTGCGATCGCGGATCGCCTGGAGCCATTTCATCCCCGGCTCGAGGGTGACCTGGTCGAGGAAGACGTTGTCAGCGCCGAACTTACCCGCCAACCGGTCGTAGAGCAGACGGGCCCACCCCGAGGACTCCGTTTTCCGGTAGTTGATGAAGATCGTGGCTTGCATTCAGGTACGTGGGAATACCGATTTTGGTTTGCAAGTCTGAACCAAAACCACCGGGATCACAACCCAAGCCGTGGGCTGTGGTCAGTCGCAGGCGGCAGCGCGGTTTAACTCCTACTCAAGATTGGCTGTTTAGATGCCCGTTGCGTAGAATTTCGGCGCTGCAACACGGGATGGCAGGCGCAATGCGTCCGCCCGACTTCAGGAGACCGAGTGAAACTCCGATCTAAGCTGGGCAAGTGAACCGAGTACGCGACTTCTTCGGGGCGATCGGCGATCGCGTTGTAGTCGACGGGGGTTACCTCGTGCGGCGATTTCTCGACGCCCTGACCTGGCCCATCCGGCAGGTCGCCTGGGGGATCCAGCGCTGGGTGATCTGGCCGGTCCAGGACCGCCCCGCCGCTCGGACGCTCGCCGTGTTCGGCGTGGTCGCGGTCGCAGCCGGCGCGGGAATCGCCGGCGCCGGGCTGCTCGAGCGCGACGGCCAGAAAGTCTCCGCGATAACGGCTGCGCCGGCCCCGGAGTCACCGATCGCCAGGGTCGCCTCCCCTCCTGAGGCTCCGGAGCCGACCCTGCAGGGCGCAACCCCGGTCTTCGAGCCGGCAGCGAAGGGCGAGCGCAACTCGGCCGATTCGGCGAAGCCGGACGAATCGAGCGCGCCGACCCCCGTCGCCGGCGCCACCTCTTCTACTGCCACCGACAAAATCTCCTCCACCCCCGCCGCCAAAGCTTCGGCCGTCGTCCCCACCCCCGCCGGCCCCGAGGCGATCGCCGTCGCCCAAGAGTTCGCCGATGCCTTCGTCGTCTATGAGACCGGCGGCATCGAGTCTTCGGTCCGCGAGGCCTTCGGCGAGACCGCGACCCCGCAGTTGAGCAAAGCGCTGCTGCGACGTCCCCCGCGGCTGCCGGCCAACGTCGAGGTGCCCGAGGCGAAAGTGATGAACGTCGTCGCCGCCCCGTCGCGCGGGCCGGTCTACCCGGTCAGCGTCTCGCTCCTGCGCCTCGGAGTCACCAGCGAGCTGCGGCTCTCGATGGAACAGCAGAAGAATGACGAGTGGCGAGTGGCGGACGTGCTCGGATGATGAGCGAGGCAGGGAAGGTCCGAGCGGTCGCCGCGACCGCAGCCGCGATCGTGGCGCTGGCGCTGCCGATCGCCGCTGGCGCGGCCACCGCACCGAGCACCAGCCCGCTTCCCGAAGCCCCGCCGGCCTTCACCCCGCCGACCGCTCCGGTCGAGCAGGGAACGACGCTGACCCAGCCCGCGACCGAAACCCCCTCCGTCCCCAGCGGCGGCGTCCCCGCCGAACCTGACGGCGAAGATGAGGCGAACACGGAAGCCACCGAGCCGGAGGGCTCCGAGGGCGCGATCCCAGCGCCCGACCCCTCGACCATCCTGGCGATCCCCTCGCTGCCGGCATCGAGCTGCGCCTCGACCGGGGTGCCGCCGGTCCTGGTGCCGATCTACCGCCGCGCCGCTGCGACCTACGGGCTCGGCCCGCAGGGTCCCGCCGTGCTCGCCGGCATCAACGAGGTCGAGACCGCCTTCGGCACCAACCTCAACGTCTCCTCGGCCGGAGCGATGGGCTGGATGCAGTTCATCCCCTCCAGCTGGGACGCCTACGGGGTCGACGCCAACGGCGACGGGGTCGAGGACCCCTACAACCCCGAAGACGCGATCTTCGCCGCCGCCAACTACCTCCGCGCCGCCGGCATGCCCGCCGACACCTACGACGCGATCTTCGCCTACAACCACGCCGACTGGTACGTCAGCGAAGTCCTCGCCAACGCCGGCTGCTACGCCAAGGAAGTCGGCGGCCCCTCCTTCGACGCGGCCGGCCTCGGTCCGCAGATCCAGGTCTTCCGGTGCACCGCCGCGCCGGACTGGCAGGGCCAGGTCCCGAAGTCCTACATGACCTCCTTCGAGGACGCCGCGGCGCGGTATGACCTCGGCAAGCGCGGCGTCTGGGCGCTCGCCGCCGTCGCTCGCCTGGAGTCCAACTTCGGCAACGGGATGACCAAGGAGCAGATGCGGACCGAAGGACCGTTGGGGCTCGACGGCTTCGAGTGGAAGACGTTCGGGGTCGACGGCAACGAAGACGGCCGCATCCGTCGCGGCTCATCCGCCGACTCGGCGGCGACGCTGGCGCGGCTGATCTGGTCGCGGGGCAGCCTCGAGGCTGGGCTCTTCACCCACAACCAGGCCGAGTGGTACGTGGAAGAGGTCCTCGAGGAAGCCGAACAGATCGAGGGCCAGTGCAAGTCGGACTACATCGACTGGGCGGTGGCACCGCTGGGGACCGGCCTTGAAACCGCCGGCGAGAACGCCGTCCTGATGGGCAACCTGGCAAGCGCCCCGCAAAGCGCGCCGCCGGCGGTGAAGGCGGCGATCGCGGCGGCCAACTCGATCTCCACGACGCCCTACGTCTGGGGCGGCGGGCACAGCTCCTGGTACTCCTACGGCTACGACTGCTCCGGCGCGGTCAGCTTCGCCCTCTACGGCGCCGGCCTGCTCGACACCCCGCTCGTCTCCGGTGCGCTCGAAAGCTACGGCGAGCCGGGCCCGGGCAAATGGATCACGATCTACGCCAGCCCCACCCACACCTACGCGGTGATCGCCGGCCTGCGCTGGGACACCGTCGGCAACGCCGCCGGCGAGGGGCCGCGTTGGCACGCCGAGCCTCCTTATCCGGAAGGCTACGTCGTGCGTCATCCGACCGGCTACTGACCCTGCGGAGCGGGTACGGTGTCGTTGTGCTCACCGAGACCTTCGAAAGGAGCGGGAGATGCCTACTTATTTGATGCTGACCAACCTGACTGCTGAGGGCGTGCGCACCCTCAAGAACAACCCGGGACGAGTGGCTGAGGTGAACAAGGAGGTCGAGCAGATTGGGGCCAAAGTGGTGGCTCAGTACGCGACTTTGGGCCAGTACGACTTCGTCACCGTCGTCGAAGCGCCGGATGAGAAGACGATGGCCAAGGTCTCCGTCGAGCTGGGCTCGAGGGGCACGATGACCAGCCAGACGCTGACCGCGATGCCGGCCGAGGACCTGGCCGGGTCGCTGTAGTTCAGAGAGGAACAGATGACCGAGATCTCAGAGCCGCAACCGACCGGGTCGGCGGGGTCCGTCGCGCCGACGACGATGCCCGCAGTCGAGGAGGCCTTCGAGGAAATCAGCGTCGACGAGCCGCTGGTCGGGATCATCATGGGCTCGAAGAACGACAAGCCGAAGATGCAGCCGGCCGGCGCCGCGCTGCACGACGCGGGCATCCGGTACGAGGTCCGGGTGATGAGCGCCCACCGCGATCCCGAGGCGGTGCGCGAGTACTGCACCAACGCGCGCATGCGCGGGCTGCGGGTGATCATCGCCGGGGCCGGGATGTCGGCGGCACTGCCGGGAGTCGCCGCCGCCCATACCGACCTGCCGGTGATCGGCGTGCCGATCCTCGGCAAGGCGCTCGGCGGCCTCGACGCGCTGCTCTCGGCGGTGCAGATGCCGCCCGGGATCCCGGTCGCCTGCGTGGCGATCGACGGAGCCAAGAACGCCGGCGTCCTCGCCGCTCGCATAATCAACTGCTGATGATCCCCCGCTACACCCGCCCGGAGATGGGCGAGGTCTGGTCGCAGCAGTCGAAGATGGCCTGCTGGCTCGAGGTCGAGCTGGCGGCGACCGAGGCCTGGGCGGAGCAGGGCGTGGTTCCGCGCGAGGCCGCCGAAGCAGCACGGGCGAACGGGGCCTTCACGGTCGAGGCGGTCGAGGAGCGGGAGCGGGTCACTGACCACGACGTCGCCGCCTTCGTCGACGTCGTCGCCTCCTCGGTCGGCGAGCACGGCCGCTGGGTCCACTACGGCCTCACCTCCTCCGACGTGCTCGACACGGCGCTGGCGCTGCAACTGCGCCGCGCCGGGGAGATCGTCCTGGCCGGTGCCCGCGGCTACCGCGACGCGCTGATCGAGCGAGCGCTGGAGCACCGCGACACCCTCTGCGTCGGCCGCACCCACGGCGTCCACGCCGAGCCGACGACCTTCGGCCTGCGCCTGGCCGGCTTCGCCTTCGAGGCCGACCGCAACGCCGAGCGGCTCTCCGGCGCGTTCGAGCGGCTCGCGATGGGCAAGCTCTCCGGCGCGGTCGGCACCTACGCCTCGGTGCCGCCAGACGTCGAGCGCGGGGTGATGGAGCGGCTCGGCCTCGGCCGCGAGGACGTCGCCACCCAGGTCGTCCCCCGCGACCGCCACGCCGACCTGCTCTCCGCGATCGCCCTCGCCGGGGCCGGGATGGAGCGCTTCGCGACCGAGGTGCGGAACCTGCAGCGGACCGAGGTGCGCGAGGTCGAAGAGCCGTTCGCGGCGGGCCAGAAGGGTTCCTCGGCGATGCCCCACAAGCGCAACCCGATCCGCACCGAGCGGATCACCGGCCTCGCCCGCGTCCTGCGGGGCTACTCGCAGACCGGCCTCGAGAACGTCGCCCTCTGGCACGAGCGCGACATCTCCCACTCCGGCGCCGAGCGGGTCGTGCTCCCCGACGCAACCACCCTCATCGACTACATGCATGACCTGGTGACCAAGGTCGCCGCGGGGATGACCGTGCGGGAGGAGCGCATGCGCGAGAACCTCGGCCTCACCCACGGCGCCCTGTTCAGCCAGCGGGCGCTGACCGCGCTGGTCGAGTCCGGGATGAGCCGGGACGATGCCTACCGCGTGGTCCAGGAGAACGCCCAGCGGGCCTGGGACACCGGCACCGAGTTCCGCCAGCTGCTCGCCGAGGCGGCGCCGCAGCTCGACCTCGACGCCGTCTTCGACTACAACGCCTACCTCACCCACCTGCCGGAGATCTTCGAGCGGCTGGAAGCGCTGCGGAGCGCCTGACGGCGGGCCTCAGCAGGTCTTGCGGGCGCCAGTGACGGCGTTCCAGGCCCGGCCCAGGGAGAAGTCGGCGGCGACCCGGAAGACGCCGGGACGGGCGGCGCGGGCGACGGTCCAGTCGCCGCGGCGCAGGATGCAGCCGGAGCCTCGGGCGATCGACCAGTAGGGCGTGAATTTGACCCGGACGAGGAACTCCCCGGGCCTGGCGACGTCGAGGGCGAAGCCCTGCCGTCCCACCCACAGGGTCTCCGCCTCGGCCGGTCCGATCGGCGCCACCAAGGGCTTGGGGTCGCGCACCTCGTAGATCTGCCAGTGCTGGGACTGGAAGCGGAGGGTGAGGTAGGAGGGGTCGGCGAGGATCAGGCGGCGCTCCGCGGTCGAGGAGTAGTCGAGCCGGGCGTCGGGCAGGGCGACATAGGAGATCGCGTTGCTGCGCAGCCAGGTGCTGTAGGCGCGGTGGGTCAGCTCCTCCTCGGGGCCGTAGAAGATGTCGTCACGGGTGGTGTCGAGCTGGCGCAGCCATCCCCGGGCCAGCTCGAAGCTCGGCGCCAGGTAGGCCGCCTCCCAGTGGTTGGCGGTTGGCGGCACCTCGATCCGCGTGCCCTCCCCCCCGTGGGCGCGCAGCCACCGCGTCGCCGGGTCGAAGTAGGCGCGCGCGGTCGCCGGGTCGCCGACGGTGCGGGCGATCTGGCTGACGCTGGCCGTCACCTGCCAGTAGAGGCTGCCGACCATCGCCGCCGCCAGCAGCAGAGCGAAGGCCCAGGCCGGGAATGTCGGGCGGGGACGGCGGGAGAGCAGCACCGCCGCCAGCACCGGGCCGCCGAAGAGGGCGCCGAGGCGGACCGCGTTGCCGCCGAGCGCGTTGGGGACCAGCCAGACCAGGGTCGCGGCGAGGGCGTAGCCGATCACGACCCGGCGCAGCTGGCGCTCCTCGTCGCGGGCGCCCTGGGTGAGCAGGAGGGCCCCCGCGCACCAGGCCGGGATCGCGACGTAGGAGGAGAAGACGAAGGGGAACTGGCCGGGCTCGGGGAAGGCGAGGTTGGGGGCGAGGGTGAGGAGGAGCGCGAGGCCGCCGACCGCGAGCGCGGCGCGGCTCACCCGCTTGCCCCGCTCCGGCGCGCCGGCGAGGACGACGCCGGCGAGGAAGACCGCGGCGACGGGGCTGGCGAGGGCGCAGCCCGCGGCGGCGAGGACCGCCGGCGCGGCGCGGTCGACCTGCAGGCAGCGCAGCGCCGCGAGGGCGAAGGCGACGCCGAGGGCGAAGGTGAGCTGGCCGTCGGCGAGCAGCGTCACCACTCCGGCGGCGAACCAGAGCGTCGCCCAGCGCGCCTCCGCCCCCCAGCGGTCGCGGACCAGGCGGTCGAACAGGTAGGAGGAGGAGACGACGGCGAGCATCCCAACCACCTGCGGCCCCAGCAGCGCGGCCAGCGGCGGGAAGAGGACGCTGTAGGTGAGGGTGTAGTGGCCGCCGTACCAGCTGCCGTTCCAGATCGCCAGGCCGGCGCGGTGGAACAGCTCGGTGCGGAAGACCTGCGCGGCGAGGTCGCCGACCGGGGGGCTCCAGGCGATCATCGCCAAACACAGGGCGGAGCTGAGGGCGACGGCCGGTAGCCACTCGAAGCGGAAAGCCTTGGACTGGACCATCTGCCGGCAAGGATACGGGCGCGTCCTGCGACGATTGTGGGATGAGCGACGAGATCGTGGTCGTGCGCAGCGGGATCGTGCCCTACGAGGAGGCGCGGCAGCTCCAGCGCGGGCTGGAGGGACGGCGCCAGCGGGGCGAGGTCCCGGACGTCCTGCTGCTGCTCGAGCACCCCCCCGTCTACACCCGCGGCCGCCGCTCGCGGGCGGAGGAGCTGCCGATGGGGGTCGAGTGGTACGAGGCCCAGGGCATCGAAGTGCTCGACACCGACCGCGGCGGGCTGGTCACCTACCACGGGCCGGGACAGCTGGTCGCCTACCCGATCGTCAGCCTCCGCCCCTATGGCGATGACGTCCACGAGTTCGTGCGGGGGCTGGAGCGGGTGACGATCGGGGCGCTCGGCGAGGCCGGCGTCGAGGCGACCGTGATCGAGGGGCTGACCGGGGTTTGGACGGTGGGCGAGCCGCCCGGCTCCGGTGCGGGCGCGGACGAGTCGCGCAAGATCGGGTCGATCGGGCTGCACGTCAGCCGCGGCGTAACGACGCATGGGCTGGCGGTCAACGTCAACAACGACCTGCAGCCGTTCGAGTGGATCGTGCCCTGCGGGATCGAGGGCTGCTCGGTCACCTCGGTCAGCCGCGAGCTCGGAGCCGAGCAGGACCTGGGTGCCTTCGCCGACACGCTCGCCGGGCGCTTCGGGGAGGTCTTCGAACGCCGGCCCGTCCCCACCGATCCCGCCGAGCTGGGCCTGGCACCGGCGGCCGGTACGCTCGGGGCGAGCCGATGAGCCTCGATTCGACCGAGCGCGTCCACGTAACCCGGTCCCGGGCCAAGCCCGGTGGCACCGCCGCGAACGCCGAGGGCACCGTCCCCTTCCGCCGCGCCCGCAAGCCGCCGTGGCTGAAGGTGCCGGCGCCCGGCGGTCCCAACTACCGGCGGCTGAAGGAGATGATCGGCTCCGACAACCTCCACACCGTCTGCGAGGAGGCCAACTGCCCAAACGTCGGCGAGTGCTGGGAGCGCGGCACGGCGACCTTCATGATCCTCGGCGACGTCTGCACGCGGCGCTGCGGGTTCTGCAACGTGCAGACCGGCAAGCCGACCTGGAACGACCCGCTGGAGCCGTTGCGGGTCGCCAACCAGGTGAAAGCGATGGGGCTGCGGCACGCCGTCGTCACCTCGGTCGACCGCGACGACCTGCCCGACTACGGCGCCTCGGCCTTCGTCGGCGTGGTCCGGTCGATCCGGATGCTGGCGCCGGAGTGCAAGGTGGAGATCCTCACCCCCGACTTCCGCGGCCAGGAGATGCCGCTCGCCAAGGTGATCCACGAGCGTCCCGACGTCTTCAACCACAACGTCGAGACGGTGCCGCGCCTTTACCCGGTCGCCCGCCGCGGCTCCAAGTTCCTGCGCTCGGCGCGGGTGCTGCGGATGGCGAAGGAGATGGGCGGCGAGGAGGTGATCACCAAGTCGGGGCTGATGGTCGGCTTGGGCGAGTCCCACGAGGAGATGGTCGAGGCCTTCGGCATCCTCCGCGAACACCGCGTCCAGGTGCTGACCGTGGGCCAGTACCTGCGGCCGACCGAGAACCACCTGCCGGTTGTGCGCTACTGGCACCCGGAGGAGTTCGAAGCGCTGGAGAAGGCCGCCTACGAGCTCGGCTTCGAGTCGGTTGCCGCCGGCCCCCTGGTCCGCAGCAGCTACCACGCCGACCAGAACCTGCCGGAGGCGGCGCGGGCCGAGAGCCTGACGGGGTAGGCGTAAGGGGGTAGATTCTCTCCGTGCCTTTCGCTGACGCAAACGGCCAGCGCCTCTACTACGAGGTGCACGGGGACAACGAGGCCGAGCCGCTGCTCGCCGTCCACGGGCTCAGCGCCGACACCCTCGGCTGGATCCCCCAGGTGCCGGCCTGGTCGCAGCGCCACCGGACCGTGATCTTCGACAACCGCGACGTCGGCCAGTCCTCGCGGGCGACCGGCTCCTACGAGGTGACCGACATGGCGGCCGACGCGCTGGCGCTCGCCGACGAGCTCGGGCTGGAGAGCTTCCACCTGCTCGGCCTCTCGATGGGCGGCGCGATCTCCCAGGAGATCGCCCTCTCGGTGCCCGAGCGCGTCCGCACCCTGACGCTCTGCGTCAGCTTCGGCGGCGGCGGCGCCTGGGGCCGGCTGCAGGGGCAGGTTTGGGCGGAGCGGGCGATGAAGATGACCCCCGAGCAACGGGTCGACGAGCTGATGCTCCTCTGCTTCTCAGAGGAAGCCTTCGAGAACGCCGAGATGGTCGCTTACATGCGCCAGATGCTGCTGGCGAACCCGCACCCCCAGGAGGCCGAGGCCTTCGTTCGCCAGCTGCTCTCCACCTCGCGCCACGAGACCCGCGACCGCCTCGGCGCCCTCTCGATGCCCGTACACG
The DNA here is from genome assembly GCA_963832155.1 of uncultured Actinomycetes bacterium. Taxonomy (GTDB): domain Bacteria; phylum Actinomycetota; class Thermoleophilia; order Solirubrobacterales; family 70-9; genus VAYN01. The sequence continues at coordinate 663,963 of CAWHTB010000002.1, read as the reverse complement.
TGATCGGCGCCGAGCACGACGTCCTCCTCCCGGTCTGGAAGTCGACCGAGCTCGCCGAGCTGATACCCGGCGCCCGCCTCACCCTTTTCCCCGGCGGCCACGCCGTCAACCTCGAGCGCGCGGAGGAGTTCAACGCCGCCGTGCTCGAGTTCCTGGCCGAGGCCGCAGTGGCGAGTTAGCGGGGGAGGATCGCCGATGCGGAAGGTGATCTACGCGTCCGGGGTGTCGCTGGATGGCTTCATCGCGGGGCCCGGCGGGGAGATCGACTGGTCGGCCCCCGACGAGGAGCTGCACCGGTTCCACAACCAGCAGACGCGGGAACTGGGCGCTCATTTCTGCGGGCGGCGGCTGTACGAAGAGATGCTCTACTGGGAGACCGTGGGGGAGAACCCATCGGCCGGAGAGATAGAGCTGGAGTTCGCGGGCATCTGGCAGGAGCTGCCGAAGATCGTCTTCTCGACGACCCTGGAGAAGGTCGAGGGGAACGCCAGGCTGGCCAGGGAAGGCGTTGCCGAAGAGGTCGCCAAGCTGAAGGAGCAGCCAGGCAAGGACTTGGCCGTCGGCGGTGCCGGCCTCGCCCGGACTTTCATCGAGCTGGGCCTCGTCGACGAGTACCAGCTCTTCGTCAGCCCGGTCGTGCTCGGCGGGGGCACGCCTTTCTTCCCCGCCGGGGCGGAGCGGACCAACCTGGAGTTGGTCGAGACGCGGACCTTCGGCTCTCGGGTCGTCTACCTGCGCTACCGGCATCGGTAAGTCAAGTCGCGGCAAGCTTTGGAGCACACCAACGAGCCACACTGTGCTTGCGATGCCGTCAAAGCACCCCAGATCGCCGTCACCGCCGACCCGGAATTGGCGGAGGCGCTGGCGCGCGTGCGCGCGGCGACCGGTACCCGCGAGGCAGACGCGACGCTCCTGCGCCGGCTCGCCGTCGAGGGAGCAGAGGCCGAGCTCAAGGCAGGGCGCAATCGTCGTGCTGCCGCCGAGGCGCTTTTCGCGGCGATGGACGACGGTCGGTTCGACGACGACCTCGCCGCGATCGACCGCCTGAACGCGCCGCCCTCGGGTTGATGCCCGACCGGATCTGGGACGGAACCGGCCCTGTGCTGGCAGAAACTGCCGCTTCCCGGATCTCAAAGCGGATTGAGGTATCCCATGCCGCGATCGAGGATGAGCGCCTCCGCTCCCGGCGCCGTTACTTCGCTTTCCGAGGCTTGACGGTCCAGTGATTGGCGAAGGCCGCCGCATTGAGATGCAGAGCCGTCAGGCGGTCCCAGAGCGCGGTGCTGTCGGCGCTTAGATCGTTACTCGCAATAGCAGTGGCGAACGTTCTTACCGCATCACGTAGTTCGCCCAGTTTCGTGAACGTCAGAACTCGCGTGTTGGGACGAGCGCTTGCCTTCGAGTCCAATGTGCGACTTGGGTGGATCAGTACCGGAATTGCTTTGCTTGTCGCGTCATAGGTTTCTGCGAACCAGTCCATTGAGTGCGAGAGCTGTGACATGTCCGTCTTAAAGACCACATCCTGTTGAGAGCCGCTCTTACACTCGATAACGAAATATTCATGCTCGCCGAGCAGCCACAGAACATCGGGTCCCCTCCCAAGTTCGCGCTCAGGGCGCTGCCCTGCCAGTCCGAGGTGACCCGCCAGATCACGCATGGCCGCCTCGAACCGTGGCACACTTGCCGGATCGGTCTCTGGCACCAGCTGCTCCAGCAGTGAACCAACTCCAAGCAGCAAATCAGGGCCGGTCTTATACGTGCGCCCCAGAAAGTCCGCTGCCGCTTGGGCCTGGGGCGCGCTCGCCCGCAGCGGCACATAGCTGATCCCGACATTGGGTCTAGTCAGACCCCGGTTGTCTGAATATGCCGAGACTTGCAGCTGCTGTGCCGCCACTGGATCATGTCGATGGACATAGGCGGCGGCCTCTTCCTTAAGTAGGCCTCGGAGACGCCGTTCGCCCAGCTCATCAATTGCTTCTTGCAGGGATGCGGCTGCCTCCCTGCAACGGTCCGCACAGGCGAGATCGAAAGCCTCGCGTCGGCTTCTCGCAAAGGACGTGATTGAGCTCTCTCTTGGATAGACGACTCCATCCAGAGCATTGCGGCTTGCCGTTATCCAGCCAGGGTCCCGACTAATGCACTGGTCGACAACTCCCCCGAGCTCCTCGAATGGTCGGCCCTCCAACAGTCCTCCAACCTCGTCCGAGAGGTTCAATTGAGCCCGGGTCGCGGGACTGAACTTGTCCCGCGCCTGGGGCGGATACAGGCGAGCCGTAAGTCGCTTCCCAAGGAGCAGTACGACGCAGTAGTCGTCATTCGATCGGACGCCACGACCCATACCCTGCTCGATCCGTTGAACCTGACGGCCGAGAAGTGCGTCGCTACCCTCCAGCACTTGGAGGCCGAGCCGATCGAGAGTGCCGATTGCCTCGGGCAGTCCATCGAGTACAAGGAAGTGGCAGGCATCTCCCGGCAGATCAATGCCGTCGTACTTGTTGACAAGGACGACGAGGCCAACATGGCCGGACCGGAGTTCCGCCAGGCCGTCCTGCAGAGTGTCTGCCCCGTGTATAGCTTGCGCGCGATCGCTCCAGGTCTCGGCACGAGCCCAAGAGGGCACGATGACCACGACGTTTAGTGTCTCCGCGTACTCGGCGACGAAGTCGCGGATCAAGTCCTCGTCACACGCGGGGAACGTTTGCTCTGGGGTGAGAATCATGCGATCGCCAAGGTCATTGGCGCTGCGGGGATTGATCGGCGCTTGAACACTCTTTGAATCTGCACCGAGGTGCGTTACTAGGACACTGTCGTCTGAGAGGGTCGCCGTTAGGTAAAGGCGCCTCCGAGCTCGATCGAAACTCGGGATGGTCTCGATGGGAGGGCAAGCGGGAGCAATCTCAATTGATTCGGCAGAAATCGCGGCGCGGCAGATTGGAAGAACGTCTACTAGAAGAGGCCAGTTAAAGAGAAGCTCGCCGTCTTCTCGGTGTGGATGAAGAATCGAGACGACCTGCTTCTGCTTGTCCGACCAAGACCAGAAAGGAATCGGGAGCACTACTCCCGGGCCGCCTGCCTCTAGATCCAAATATCCAGGCTGTGACTGGGCTTGAAGATCTTCTGAAAAGAGAGCAAAGAGCTCCTCGTAACCAGGATGCTCTCTCGGGATCGTCAGGGTGTACTGCTCATCGATCGTGGCAAGGCATGCATGTGCGTCATCGATGAGAACCGCGCCAAGCTCAATCGGCTGCCGACTGCCTCCCTTAACACCGAAAACAGAGAGCCCATTGAAGAGTTTGTAAACGTTGGCGACAAGGATGGCGTGGCCCTGGAGGAAGCGCGGGGATCGAGGATCGTCCGTGACCTCGAGGCCAAGGCGCTGTGCCTCTTCAGCTACCTGATTGCTCAGAGGTATGTCCGGCGCAATGTAGGTAGCTGGGCCGACTCCCTCGTTGAGACAAGACTTGAGAGCAACGAGTCCGACCACGGTCTTGCCACTACCCGTGTTCATCTTGATGACGAGGTCGCGCTCCTCGCGCCTCAAATGCCAGGACTCCCAAACTTCGCTTTGGACGTCCCGCGGGTAGCTGTATTTGCTGACCTTCGAGGGTAGGGCAGAGAAGATCCGTCGCGGCTCCGTCGCAGAGTCCGAAGTTGAGCTAGTCGTTATGCGGCTGAAGTCGAGACCGGTCACGGGCGAGATCGGAGAAGCTAGGCCTGAGTGGACAGTATCGTCTGCCGCACTTTCAGATACCGCGCCAAAAATCGATCATCTCTTGCAGACGAGGGCGTACTACCTCCGTGGCCCGGATCTGGCTAATCGCGTCGGGAAGGAGCTGGGCGCGGATCCCGTCGAGGACGCGGTCCTCTTCCAGCAACTGCCCAAGCGTCTCACCGAGGTAGTCCTTCAGCTCAGCGGGCGCTTGTCGGATTTCCTCGCCGAGCTCCTCGCGTCCGTCGACCAGGGCCACGATGTCGGCCCAGTCGCGGCTCGCCATGAGGTCGCCGTTTCCTCTGCCTAGGTACGCCTCGAGCTTCGTCGCCAGGAGGAATGGGGGAGGCACCGCCTTGATGCGTGCAGCTGATGGCAGTTCGACAACGGCGGCGTGGGGAAAGGCCCTGCGCTGCCAATCATTTGAGAATCCAAGCAGCGTGGCATCCGTTGGCATCGCGTCGAGAACCAATGGCGGCGCCTGGTGGTGCCATCGGCAGATGACGCGTTCGTCGTTGCGGAAACCGATAGCGCGAAGGCGATCCTCGAAGGCGTAGTAACCCGAGCGGGTGGCCACCTCGACGATCACGTCGACGTCTTTAGTCGGCCGTGGGGGAGGGGCGGCCGGATCGGTTATCCACAGAGTGACCGTCGCGCCTCCGACGAAGACGACCTCGTCGCCGAGGTCGCCGAGGGCCACCGCAGCGCGCTCGAGGAGGTCGATGCTCATCGTTGCCCAGCGCCGGTCCTCAGGCTCTTGGAAAGGTGCTTGGTGGCGAGAGACCGAACCCGCCCGTTGCCGAGACGGACGGCATCGATCAGGAAGAGACGCTTTGCCAACTTGGGATCTCGCCGTGCAACCGCGGCCGCATTCTCGTGCAGCGGTTCGAGCGCCACGCCACGGACCTTGCCCTTCGAGTCGGGCCAAACGGGAGGCGGCTCGTCGTCCGGGGCGAGCTCGTCAGAGAGCGGTGGCGCCGCCCACGCGGTCGGCATTCCCCGAACCAGGCCGCCCTGGCGAATCGGAAACAAATACTTGAGGCCGTGAATCAGGAACTCCTCGGCGTTCGATTGGTTGACCTGCTGTCGTTTGACATCGACGAGCCGGCTTTCCTCCAGTCTCTGAAGCGCTCGGTGCACCCCGGCCGGATCGAGGTCCAGGGATGCTCCGATCGAGCGCACGGTCCAGCCTTCCGGTTCGCCGAGGAGCTTCAGCAGTACGAGAATGTCCTGACCCTTGATCACAGGCGCAGGATAGCGCTTTGTTTCATGTTTCGCAACATGAAACAAGATCAAAGGTTCGCGACCACGGCACCAAGGTGAAGTTTCTGATCCGGTCAGCCGGGCTGGGGAGCGACCTCCGCGTCGGCGAGGTCGAGGGCGTCAGCGTCGGCGTTCTCTCGCCTGGAGAGGGCGAGGGTGGGCAGTGCGAGGACCGAGATCCCGGCTCCGATCAGGTAGGACGGCGCGTATCCCCAGACGTCGGCGGCGCGGCCGAGCAGCGGCTGGGTCCAGACCCCGCCGCTGGAGCTCATCATCGAGTCGAAGGAGAGGATCGTCGCTCGCTGCCGCGACGGGATCAGGCCGTTGAGGTAGGTCTGGCGGATCGGCATCGTCGCCGCGAACAGCAGTCCCCAGACCGCGATCAACCCGATCACCGCCCAGAAGCTCTCGACGATCCCGATCAGCCCGAGCGACACCACGCTGAGCCCCGCCATCACGATCAGCGCCGAGGTGCGGCGGGCGAAGAGCCGGCGGATCCGCGGCGCCGCGATCCCACCGGCGATCTGCGCACCGGCGACGATCGCCGCCACCAGGCCGGCGACCTGGTAGGCCTGCGGATCGCCATACAGCTCGAGCAGGTAGGGCTGCAGGGCGTAGAACGCGTAGATGCCCACGCCGCCGGTGAACAGGGCCTCGACCATCAGCCACTTGACCGCTGGTACACGCCAGCCGTACTCGATCGAGTTGGAGGCGACCTTTCGCATCTCGGCCAGCGGCCGGCCTCCGCGCTCGGGAGTGAAGCCGACGTCGTGCATCAGCCTGAAGGCGATCCCGAACATCGCGATCAGGATCGCGCCGCGGAGCACGAACGGCACCCCCAGGCTGGTCTGCTGGGCGACGAACCCTCCCGCGACCGAGCCGGTCAGCATCGCCGCCCCGGTGACAACCTGGCCGCGCCCGAACACGGACTCCAGCTCTCCGGTGAAGCCGGTCGCAGCGAGGGCGTCGACCAGCCAGGCCTCGACCGCGCCGGAGAAGAAGGTGAACCCGAGCCCAAGCAGGATCGAGACGATCGCCCACTGCCAGAGCGGCGCCTCGATCTGCCAGAGGAGCACGTAGAGGAAGGTCGACGCGGTCAGCGTCAGGGTGCCGGCCAGGTAGGAGGCGCGGCGGCCGACGGTGTCGGCGACGATCCCGGTGGGCACCTCGAACAGCACCATCCCGGCGGTGAAGAAGGCGTTGGCCGCGAACGCTTCCAGGTTCGAGAGGCCGGCGTCGAGGAGGAAGATCGTGTTGATCCCCCAGATGAACGACGCCGCCAGGGTGTTCCCGAGCAGAAGCGTCAGGTAGGTGCGCTGGATTGAGCGGGGAGTCGGCATCGGCTTTCAGCAGGGTGCCAAACACCCCCTGCCAGCAAATGCACGGTTCGTTGCGGGGGGTTGTAAGCCGGGGCGGTGCTACCGACTATTGGGATGTGCGCTTGATCCGAGCAATCGGCGCGGCGGCGCTGATCGTCATCGCGCTCGCCGTCCCCGCGCGTGCCGATGCGTCACCCGCGAACGTGGCCGCCCTGCAGGCGGCCTTGAAGGGCCTGCACCTCTACGGCGGCTTCGTCGACGGGATCAAAGGCCCGCTCACCCGGCATGGCGTGATCTCCTTCCAGCGCCACCGGGGCCTGGCGGTGGACGGCGTAGCGGGGCCGCAGACGCGGCGGGCGCTCGGGTGGCGGGGAAGACCGGGGCTGGGAAGCCGGACGATGCGACTCGGGAACCGGGGGTGGGACGTCTCGGCGCTGCAGTTCCTGCTCCAGCGCGCGGGTCACGGACCGGGGCGAGCCGACGGGCTGTTCGGGCCGTTGACCCGGGGAGCGGTGCGGCGCGCCCAGGCCGCCGCTGGCATCGGAGTCGACGGGCTTGCCGGGCCGACCACGATCGCCTCCCTTCGCAGCGGCGGCGAACCGCAGGAAGGCGACCCGGTGTCGTTCCGGCGGCCGGTCCAGGGCCCGATCGGGGACGGGTTCGGTGCCCCGAGGAGCGGCGGTCGCCGGCACGAGGGCCTCGACTTCCCGGTTCCCTTCGGGACCCGGGTCGGCGCGGCGGGCCGCGGCACGACGATCTTCGCCGGCTACAACTCCGGCGGCTACGGAAACCTGGTGGTGATCCAGCACCGGCTCGGCTTCACCACCTGGTACGCCCACCTGTCCTCGATCACCAGCTGGGTCGGCGAGCGGGTCGTGGGCGGCACCCGCATCGGCTTCGTCGGCTCGACCGGATACTCGACCGGGCCACACCTTCACTTCGAGGTGCGCCGCTACGACACGCCGATCGACCCCGCTCCGCTGCTGCTGCAGACGACCGCCAGGCCCCTCCTCCGCCCCAACGCCGCCCAGCGTTCGCACGAGTGTGAAAAGAGCCGGGAAGAGAGGCACGAGCCCCCGCCCGGATCCGACTGGATCGCCCGCGAACGACTCTGCTCCCCCGGGTAGCTCCCAACAAACCAGGCTGTTTTGAGCGGGAAAGCTGGAGTGCTTGGCGAAAGCACTGCGCGATGGCCAGGTGCGATACCGCGTTCTTACTTCCAGTGCCCCGCGATCAAGCGTTTGAGCGAGTTCTGGAGGCTGCGAGCAAACTGGGTTGGCGGGTCACTAAGGCAACGCCCCCAGAGCGCTTTTATCGCCTTGCCCCTGAACTGAATCTCAAGGCCGGACGAAAACAACTTGATGGCTGCGGTACTACTCGCGTCCAGTTCGACCGGTGCGCCACTAACCGGACGCGGGTCCGCCTCTGTACCCGGCGGGCTCTCACCGAGAGTCGAGCGGAAACCCTGGCTATCAGCCTGCTCAAGGGGCTCGACTTTGACCCGAAGAAGCACCATCTCGATCCCAAGGCTGCATCCCTATCGGGGCGCAGCGAGAGAATGTTAGTGCGGTTTCTGGTTGTGATCATCGCCTTCGTCACCGTGCTGGCCGTCATCTTGGTCCCGGTTCCAGAGGATTCAAAGGGAAATCCCGACCCGCCAGCGCTCGCGCTCAATAACAACGAGCTTTTCCACGGCGAGGTCGCGCTTCTGGTCTTCTACGGTGGCTTGCTCTTGCTGACGCCCGCCTTTGCAGGCGTGTTCTTGGGACGCCTGCCAACCGAGATCTCGACACGAGGGGCCAAGTTCTCCGAGGTCGCCGAGAAGGCAGATGAGATCACGCAACTCACGCAGGACAGGATTGATGAGCACACGCGAAAAATCCGCACCCTGGAGGCTAAAATCTCCCTCCCCAAAAAGAAAAGCTCAGCAGAGCAGCCTGAGCAACAAACCGCCAGCCCCCGCCCTAGCTCGCGCTAGAATCGACTCATGTACGGACAGATGGAATCCGAAGATCTTGCAAAGCGTCTCTTGGCTATCACCTCGCTCTCAGAAGCAGACGCATCGCTCTTGGTCAGCGAGAAGGCCGGACGCGATAAGGCCATCGAAATCCTGGAGTCGTATGACCGCGAACAGGCGCGGCAAGCCGAGATCAGCCGCAGTCGGGAGCAGCTGCGTGCAGTAGCTCGCGGCTAGAGCCGCTTCCTCATGAACACGCGCGAGAAGGTCCCGCTGGTGCGGCGGTCGTACTCTGCGTATCCGATCCTCGCGTAGAGAGCCTGGTTCTCGGTCATCTTCTCGTGCGTGTAGAGGTGGACCGAGTCGAACCCTGAGCGGCGGGCCTCCGCCTCCGCGAACTCGAGCAGGGCCCGGCCCACACCCAGGCCGCGATATGAGGGGTAGACGGCAACGTTCTCGATCGTGAAGCCCTCCTCGGTGACGCCGAGCACGATCACACCGACGATTGCGCCCTCCCTCTCCATCACGGTCACGTCGCGATCGCGGACCACCTCCGCGTAGTCATCGGTCATCGGGCCCGGCAGCATTCCCAGCCGCTCGACGTAGGGCCGGTACGCGTCGTGGACCAGCTCGGTCAGCTCGCCGACGTCCTCCTCGCGCGCGGGCCGGAGAGACCACTCCCGCTGGATCGGGCCGCCGGGCTCCTCCAGCCGCCGTTCGAGAAAGCGCCGCTCGGTCTCGTCGTGGACCAACTCCAGCGCCCGGCGGTAGGCATCGCCGGCCTCATCGGTCCGGCCGAGGCGCCGGAGCAGCTCTCCCCGGGTCGAGTGCAGGTAGCGATATTCCTCGAGGTCGAGACGGTCGACGAGGTCGAGCCCCGCCGCCGGGCCCTCCACCTCAGCGACCGCGACGGCCCGGTTCAACTCGACGACCGCCGAGTCGGTCAGGCGAGCGAGCTCGCCGTAAAGGGCGGCGATCTGCGGCCAGTCAGGCCGCTCCCCCGCATGCAGGGACGCGATCGCCGCCTGGATCACGTACGGGCCACCCCCGTGCAGGGCGAGCGCCCGGTCGAGGACCGTCCGTCCCTCGGCGATCTGCGCCGTGTCCCAGAGCGTGCGGTCCTGGTCGGCGAGCAGAACCAGCTCGCCGTCGCGAGACCGCGCCTCGCGGCGGGCGTCGTGCAGCAGCATCAGCGCCAGCAGGCCGTGCGCCTCCGGCTCGTCGGGCATCAGCTCGGCAAGCGCCCGGCCCAATCGCAGCGCCTCGGCCGTCAGCTCGCCGCGGCCGCCGTAGCCCTCGTTGAAGATCAGGTAGACGACGGCGAGAACAGCGGCGATCCGGTCGGGCAGCAGGTGGTCGGGCGGTACCCGGAACGGGATCCCAGCGGCCTTGATCTTGCGCTTCGCCCGCACCAGCCGCTGCGCCATCGTCGGCTCGGGCACGAGGAAGGCGCGGGCGATCTCGGCGGTGCTGAGGCCGCCGAGAGTCCGCAGGGTGAGCGCGACCTGCGCCTCGGTCGCCAGCGCCGGGTGGCAGCAGGTGAAGACCAGCTCCAACCGCTCGTCCGGGAACGTCGTCGCGTCCATCTCGTCCTCAGTTGCTTCGGGTACGTCGAGCAGTCGGGTCTTGGCGGCGAGCGTGCGGTCGCGGCGAATGCGGTCGATCGCCCGGTTGCGCGCGGTCACCAGCAGCCAGGTGCCCGGGTTGGTGGGCTCTCCTTCGCGCGGCCAGCGCTCCGCGGCGATCGCGAACGCCTCCTGGGTGGCTTCCTCGGCGAGGTCGAAGTCGCCGAGGAAGCCGATCAGGGCAGCGAGGACGCGGCCCCACTGGTCGCGGTAGGCCTGCTCGAGGATCGCTACCGCTCCACCAGCGGCCGCACCTCGATCGCGCCGCCGAGCCGCGCCGCCGGGATCCGCCCGGCCAGCTCGATCGCGGCATCGAGGTCGTCGGCCTCGAAGAAGAGGTAGCCGCCGAGCGCCTCCTTGGTCTCGACGAAGGGGCCGTCGGTGGTCAGCGTCTTGCCGTCCTCCACCCGCACCGTCGTCGCGGTCTCGGGATTCTGCATCTGCACCCCGGGAGTGACGCCCGGGGTTTCGTTGATCCCCTGATATGCGGCGTAGATCGCCTTCTTCTCGTCGTCCGGCAGGCGATCCCACTCCTCCGACGGCGGCGTCGGCGTGGTGCCCTGGTGAATCAGCAGCATGTATTTCATCGCTTCCTCCTTTTCGGAATGGTCGCCTATGAGACGAACGGGGAGCGGCTGGATCGACAGTCCCCTCCGACACTCTGCGATTGCATAGGCTTCTGAGCGTGTTTCCAGTGAATTTGGGAAGGAGATCTACCTGGCAAAAGGCGGTCGGCGCGGTGCTGTGTTGCCTCTACCTGGTCGTACCGGCGAGCAACGCCGCGGGTGCCTCGGCCGACTACGACGCCTACGTGGGCTGCGGTCGGAGCGCCACGGAGCCGCCTTCCTCGCGCTGCGTCGTCGGCGACCAGGTCGGTGCTTTCTTTCGGAGCAACGTCGCCGACGCCAACTACACCGTCTGCGTCACCTTTCCCTCCCGCGAGCAGCTATGCGCGAATGAACAGCTTGCAAGCCGGGGGACCCTGTACGTGAACAACATTTCGACCGGCATCGTCGGTCCCCACACGATCACCTGGTTCGTCAACGGCATCGAACTGACGAGGCACTTCGTCCTGGAACCGGAGCCACAAACCAAAACCTGCGGCCTCCTTCCCGGCGACGGCGCCTACAGCTACATCGAAACGCGGGGTATCACCTGCCAGGCCGGCAAACGAATCGCACAACGCGCCAGGGAGCGATTCTGCTCCTCCCACAACGATTGCCTGATCAATCCTCCGACCCCGATCACGAAGATCTACAAAGGGAGCGTCCGGTACCGCGGCTGGACCTGCCGGATCAAGGACGGCTGGGAGCTGCTCGTCGTCCGGTGCAGGAAGGGCGACATTCGGTTCGTTCAGAATCGGGGGCGTAACGGGCAGATCTAGGCGTACAGCGCCTCGATCTCCGCAACGTACTTCCTGGCGATCGGCCGTCGCTTCAGCTTCATCGTCGGGGTCAGCTCCTCGCCGCCGGGGACCCACTCCTCCTCCACCAGCTTGTAGCGCTTGATCTGCTCGACCCGCGAGAGGCGCTCGTTGGCGGCCGTCACCGCCTGCTCGATCTCGGCGGCGACCTCCGGATCGCCGGGAGCGAGCCCGCGCGCCGCCAGGCTTTCGTGGTCGAGCGTGACCAGTGCCACGTTGTAGGGGCGGCGGTCGCCGATCGCGACAGCCTGGGCAATCAGCGGGGTCGCCGTCTTCAGCTTCGCCTCGATGTTCGCCGGCGACATGTTCTTGCCGGCCGCGTTGATGATCAGCTCCTTCTTGCGGTCGACGATCTTCAGGTAGCCCTCCTCGTCGAATTCGCCGATGTCGCCGGTGAGCAGCCAGCCGTCCTCGGTGAGCGTCTCCGCCGTGCGCTCAGGCATGTTGCGGTAGCCCTTCATCACGACCCGCCCCCTCACCATCACCTCGCCGTCGTCGGCCAGCTTCACCTCGATCCCCGGCAGCGGCGGCCCCACCGTTCCCACCCGGATCCGGCCCGACGGGTTCAGGGTCGCCGTCGCACTGGTCTCCGACATCCCCCACAGCTCGCATATCTCGATCCCGATCGCAAGGAAGAACTCGATCACCTCGGGCGGCGTGGGAGCGGCGCTGACACCGAACCACTCGACCTCGTCGAGGCCGAGCATGGCGCGGATCTTCGAGAAGACGAGCTCGTCCGCCTGTTCCCATTCGGCCTGCAACTCGGCGGGGATCTCGCCCTCCATGTAAGCGGCGACGCGACGGTTGCCGATCTCCATCGCCCACTCGGTGGCCTTGCGTTTCTCGGGGTCGGCCTCGACGGCCATTCCCATTTCCAGCGCCGCCTTCAGCTTTTCGAAGACGCGCGGCACCCCGGTCCACACCGTCGGCCTAACCTCGATCGAGTAGGCGATCATCTCGCGGACGTCCGGGCAGCAGTAGACGCAGCCACCGTGGATCATCTGCGCGTACAGGGAGGCGTATCGATCGGCGACGTGGGCGCTTGGAAGGTAGGAGATCGTGCGCACGCCCGGGGTCGGCCTGAAGACCGCGTCCACCGCCCGCCAGCTGCTGATGATGTTGTCGTGACTGATCTGCACACCCTTCGGCTCCCCGGTGGTGCCCGAGGTGTAGATCAGGCAAAGCAGGTCGTCGGGTTTGACTGCGCGCCAGGCTGCCTCGAAGTCGAAGTCGGGGTCGCCCATCCCCTCCAGCTCCTCGATCGAGATCGTGCCCTCCGGCGCCTCACCTCCGATCACCACGACGTGCTCGAGGGTCTCGACCCGGTCGCGCACCTCCAGCACCCGGTCCAGGAACTGCGGCTCGGTGACGATGACCCGGCTGGCCGCGTCGGCGACGACGTACTCGATCTGCTCCGGCGAAGAGGTGTTGTAGACGGAGAAGCAGGTCGCCCCGAGGTGCATCGCGGCGCAGTCGGTGAGGAAGAACCCGGGGCGGTTGACGAGCATGAAGCCGACCGTGTCGCCCCGCTGCACCCCCAGGGCGGCGAACCCAGCAGCACGCCGTTGCACGGTCGCCGCGTACTCCGCGAAGCTCGCTTCGTACTCGGTGTCCTTCAGCCGCAGCGCCGTCGTCTCCGCCCACTCCGCGGCGGTCGTCTGGAACGCCTCGCACAGCGTCGCGGCGGAAAGCGCTTTCGGTCCGGTGCTCGGTGCAGGGCTCACGGTGACCAGCATGGTTCCGGATCGAAGCGGCTCGCGCAAGCTGCGTTCGGTATACCCGTCCACTGAGTGACTGATCTGGGTCAGAACCTGATCGATGCGCTTGCGCTGGGAAGTCTCTATGCGCTGATCGCCCTCGGAGTCACTGTCATCTACACCGTCATGGGGATGATGAACTTTGCTCACGGCGAGTTCATCATGCTCGCGGCCTACGCCCTCTACGTGTTGGCCGGGTTGCCCTTCGGCGTGGCGGTCGCCGGGGCCGTGCTGACTGGGATCGCGATCGCGGTACTCGCCGAGCGTGTCGCCTTCCGGCCGGTTCGTGACGCTGACCTCTCCGCACAACTGGTCACCTCACTGGCAGTCGCGACGATCCTCCAAAGTGTCGTCACTGCAGCGGTCGACGCACGGGCGCAATCGGTCGAGGCGCCAGCCTTGATCAGCGAATCGACCAACCTCGGCGCCCTCTCCGTGCCGAATCTGGAGTTCGTCACCCTCGGCCTGACGGCGCTTGTCCTCGGCGGTCTCGGCTGGCTGCTCTACCGAACCCGCACGGGCCTCGCGATGCGGGCGGCGGCGGAGGATTTCGAGATGGCACGACTGCTCGGCGTCCGCGCCGACCGGGTGATCGCGATTGCCTTCGCCATCAGTGGCGCGCTCGCCGCCGCGGTCGGCGTGCTGTTGGTGATGCAGACCGGCCAGGTCTCCCCCACCATGGGCCTGACGCCGGTGCTGATCGGGTTCGTCGCGGTTGTCATCGGCGGCTTCGGCAGGATCTTCGGCGCGGTGGTCGGCGGCCTTCTGCTCGGCGCCCTCTCGTCCCTGCTCGGCGCCTACCTGCCGGATGGCCTCGTGCCCTTCCGCGACGCGATCGTCTTCACCTTCCCGGTCCTGATCCTGATCTTCAGGCCACACGGCCTTCTCGGCACGGGCGCGGGGCAGGCTCGGGTATGAAGCGCGGCCGTTTTCACTCCCGCCCCTCGGTCGCCGTCTCGGTGCTGGCGCCACTCGGCCTCGTCGCGCTCACGGTGGTTGTCGGCAGCGTCGGCGCGCCCGCTTTCCGGGACACGGTCACCCTGATCCTCTGCAACCTGACCGTGGTGCTGGGGCTGCAGGTATTCATCGGCAACAGCGGCGTCTACTCGTTCGGGCAGGTCGGCTTTGCCCTGGCCGGGGCCTACGTCGCCGCACTCCTCACCCTTCCGGCCGCCATCGCCCTGCTGCAAACGCCCGGCCTCCCCGAGTTCATCGCCGACGCCCAACTCGGACCGTTCTCCTCGACCCTGATCGCTGCCGTGTTCTCCGGCTTGCTGGCGGCGGTGGTCGGCCTGCCACTGATGCGCACTTCGACTCTCGCGATCCCGATCTCGACCTTCGCCTTCCTGATCGTCGCCTACAACGTCGTCGCCAACTGGGACCAAGTGACCGGAGGAAGCGGCGGGTTGCTCGTTCCGACGACGACCAGCGTCGGATCGGCCGGCCTCTGGGCGGGCGCTGCGATCGTCATCGCCCTGGCCTTCAAGTGGTCGGCGAGCGGCTACCGCCTCCAGGCGACCCGCGAGGACGAGGTCGCCGCCCGCTCGATCGGCGTCGGAGTGATGAGAGAGCGGTTGCTCGCCTTCGCGCTCAGCGGGGCGCTGTGCGGGATCGGCGGCGCCCTCGCGGTGCACCAGTCCGGTGTCCTCAACCCCGCCACTTTCTATTTCGGCGCGACCGTGACGACGCTGACGATGCTGGTCCTCGGCGGCACCCGCAGCGTCTTCGGCGCCGCGGTCGGAGCGGTCGCCGTGTCCGCGGTGACCGAGGTGCTGCGTGGCTTCGAGGACGGTGCGAGCCTCTTCGGGCTGACCTCGATCGGGGATACCCCTGGCTTGGCCGCGATTGGCCTTGGCCTGATCCTGCTGGCGACGATGATCGCGATGCCGAACGGACTGAGCGGCGGCCGCGAGGCAGGCGAGCTGCCCTGGATCCGCCGCCTGCGATCGATGCGCCCACCCTCGCTGCCCGAGCCCGATGGAGGCCGGAACGCCTTGGCCGGCGTCCCCGAGGGCGGGTCGCTCACCGCCGCCGGGGTCTCGCTCGCCTTCTCCGGCCTGGATGTGCTGCGCGGGGTCGACCTCGAGCTGGGGCGCGGCGAGGCGCTCGGCCTGATCGGCCCCAACGGCGCCGGCAAGACCACCCTGCTCAACATCCTCAGCGGCTTTCAGGCCCCGGACTCGGGCACGGTCACGCTGGATGGGGTCGACGTCACGGGGCGTTCGCCTACCCGCCTTGCTCGCGAAGGTCTGGCACGGACGTTTCAGGCCGCCCTCCCCTTTCCCCACCTGAGCGGCCTCCAGAGCGTCGCCGTCGGGGCACTGGGCGTAGGCGCCAGTAGGCAGCAGGCGCTGGGGATCGCCGCTGACGTCCTCAGCCGGCTCAACCTGCTCGAGCGGGCTGGGCTCCCGGCCGGCACCCTTCCCCCCGGAGACCAGCGCCTGCTCGGAATCGCGAGGGCCCTTGCCACCGGCCCGCGCTTCCTGCTTCTCGACGAGCCCGCGGCCGGCCTCAACGAGGAGGAGTGCGAGGAGCTGGTGGCGATCCTCCGCGACGTCCTCGCCGACTTCGACTGCGGGATCCTTCTGGTCGAGCACGACATGAGCGTCGTCATGAACCTCTGTCCAAGGGTGCAGGTTCTCACCGACGGCACGACGCTCCGAACCGGGACCCCGGAGGAGATCCAAGAGGATCCCGCGGTGATCGAGGCCTACCTCGGGCGCTCCTTTCTGGCTGGTGCGGATGCTTGAGCTGCGCGAGATGCGGATCTCCTACGGCGGTGTCGAGGTCGTCCACGGGGTCGACCTCAAACTCGGCGAGGGGGAGGTTGTGGGGATGATCGGCCCAAACGGCGCCGGCAAGAGCTCGATCCTGCGGGCAATCTCCGGCCTGGTGCGGCCGGCCGCCGGAGAGGTGGTATTCGAAGACAAGTCGGTGATCGGTCTCGCCCCTGAGCGCATCGCTCGGCTCGGCTTGGCCCACGTCCCCGAGGGTCGGCACGTCTTCAAGACCCTCACCGTCGCCGAGAACCTGCGATTGGCCGACCCCGGCGAGTGCGGCGAGGTACTCGAGCGGACGCTCGAGCGCTTCCCGATCCTCCGCGAGCGCTGCAGGCAGCGTGCCGACCGGCTCTCCGGAGGCGAGCAGCAACAGCTCGCCATTGCCCGCGCATTGCTGGGCAGGCCCAGGCTGCTGATTCTCGATGAGCCCTCATTCGGCCTCGCGCCAAAGACGATCGACACGATCTACGAGCTGCTCCAGGATCTGCGCGAGGAAGGGGTGACGATGCTTCTGGTCGAGCAGAATGCTGCCAGGACGATCGGCTTCACGGATCGGTGCGTGGTGCTCAGCAGCGGCGTGATCAAGGCACGGGGAACCCGTGAGGAGCTGCAGCGCAATCCCGATGTCCTGCGCGCGTACCTCGGCAGGCAACTCTGATCCTTAGTGACACAATTCGAACCGTGGAGAACGGGAGCAACACTACTTTTGGCAGCCAGGCCGTAGCGCCGTCCAGCGAGCAGGTAAGTCAGGCGTTACGACGCTGCTGGCAGCCGGTCGCGAGGCTCGAGGACCTGGAGCGCGGTCCCCAGCGCGCGGTGTTGCTCGGCGAAGCTCTCGCTGTCTTTCTCACCGAGAGCGGCGAGCCGGCGGTGGTCGCCGACCGCTGCGCTCACCGCGGCGCTTCGTTGTCGATGGGCAAGGTGTGCGGCGAGGGCGTGCAGTGTCCGTACCACGGCTGGGAGTGGGGGCGCGACGGCGCCTGCGTGCGCATCCCGTCGCTGCCGGACCAGCGCCAGATCCCGCCGGAAGCCTCGATCCGCTCCTTTGCGGCGCGCAAGCACTGGGGGCTCGTCTGGACGGCGCTCGAGGAACCGGTGAACGAACTGCCGAGTCCGTCGTGGTTCGACGCCGAGGAGTGGACGTGGGGCCATGGCCCGCCGTTCGAGCTGCCTGTCGGGCTGGGGATCATGATCGAGAACTTCCGCGATGTGTCTCACTTCGCCTTCGTCCACCAGGCGACCTTCGGCGAGATCCCCGAGGTCGTCGAGCCGCTCGAGGTCGAGCGGGATGGGCTCGAGCTGGCGATGCGCTGGAAGATGCCGATCGACGAGGAGGTGCAGGAGATATGGGGTTCGTTACAGGAGGTCCGCTACCACGTGATCGCTCCCAACTTCACCTCGGTCCAGATGTTCACCGACAGGGGTGAACGCTGTCTGTTGCACTCCGCCCGCGCGATCAGCGCCACCGAGTCGGCGCACTACTGGATCCAGGGGTTGAGCAAGGACTTCGACGGTGCCCGACTCGAGGAGGCGATCGCCTTCGAGGAACGTGTCTACGGCGAGGACCGCCCGATCATCTCGGCGATCGAGCCGCCCGAGCTGTCGCTCGACCCGAACGCGGACGTGAACACGCTGGCCGATCGCTTCACCCTCGCCTATCGCCGGGCGTTCGCCGATTTCGTCCAGCTCGCGCTCACCGAGCGCCAGGCTCAGCACAGCTCGGCCGAGAGCTGAGCGCCACCGCTGGAACAGATCAGGCGGGCGAACTCGAGCCGGCGCTCCCGCTTCGCGCCCTTCACCTTGCCGAACTGGACCAGGCGTCCGAGGAGCGCCGGTACCCCCGCCGAGACGCGGAGCTGGGAAGCGCTGAACTGCCCGAGGAACGTGCCCTCTATCCGCACGGTCGCGCGAGTCAGGTCGAGCTTGGTGGGCTCGGGCGGCTTCGCTCCTGACTTGAGCGCATCGGCCATCGGAAGCAGCCAGGGGACGTGGGTAGCCACAGAGTAGGAGTCGACCAGGCAGACAGGTCGCCCGTCGATGCGCATCACCGCCGTCACATGCGCGACAGACGAAGGCCGAGAGTCCAGATCGAGGAAGTGCCCGACTGCCGAGCCAGGAGACTCCTCGCTTGCCGTCAACACGGCGAGGGTCAGCCCATCCGGACGCTCGGCCAGCGCCTTGACCAGGCCGAGGACCGGCAGCTCGCGCTTGGGCGGGGCGACGAAGGTGCCCGAACCCCTGATCCGAACGATGGCGCCATCGCCGACCAGGAGGTCGAGTGCCGGCCTGATCACCGTTCGCGAGACGTCGAACTCTTCGGCGATCTCATGCTCGGAAGGGAAGCGAGCGCCCTCACGCCAGGCACCCGTCTCCAGCATCTTTTTCAGCGCCTCCGCCAGCTGGAAGTAGAGAGGTACGAAGCTACTGCGGTTCAGCTCCGCGCTTCCGGGCAAAGCGACCTCGGAAGTTCTCTTACCCCGGCCCGTGACCGGTTTATCGGGATTGGCCATTACTGAGGACGACAGCTTCCTATGACGGCGGCGATGTCTCGCCTAGCCGTATTCCGGAATGAACCTGGGCCTTACTTCCCTCACCAGTTCCGGCTTCCCATTCGAGTACACGTAGATCGGCCACGTCCGGACCGGATAGTGGTCGTCCTCCGAGTAGGAGATCTTGCCGATGATCGTCTTGTGGGGCTTGGCTTCAAGCGCATCGGCCAGGGTATCGCCGTCGATACTGCCGGTTTCTTCTATCGCGTCGAGGATCAGCTGTCCAGCCGCGTAGGACGCCAGCAGGACGCCCGAGACATCAGTGTCGACACCGGCGCGCTCGAGTTTCCTGAACAGCTTTGTGGTGGCCTCGTTGGCGGGATCGTAGGCCGAGCCGTTCAAAGTCGTATAGATGCCGTCGGTGTTCGAGATCCCCTTCAGCCAGAAGGTTCCGTCGAATGCGCTCGACACCGCAATCGGGACCTCGATGCCGGCCGCGCGGATCTGCTTGATCGCGGCAGCGCCCCCCGGCGGGTAGGAGCACATCATCACCGCATCGGCACCGGAGTCCTTCAGCTCGTTTACCTGGGTTGCGACCGACTCGTCTTCATTCTTGAAATCGGCCGAGCCGGCGATCGTTCCGCCGAGCTTTTCCCAGGTCTGCTGAAAGGCCGAGCAGTCCGCCTTGCCGAAGATGATCGACGTGTCGCGGAACAGGAAGGGGCGTTCGATGCCCTTTTCGTGCAGGAAGTTGGCCCGGGCGCTTGCCTCGCTGAGCAGGCTCGGGTTGGCCCCGAAGGAGAGCCGGCCGGTGGTCGGCGGCCCGAAGCCGGGCTCGCTCGCGCACATGGTGAAGTTGAGCGCATCGTTTTCTTCGGCGACGGGCGCAGCGGCTGACGCGGTCAGTGCCTCGCAGCTCAAGAGCAGGACGTCGGCTCCCTCTTCGATCACCTTCTGCGCGGCCACCGCGGCCTGCTGTGGGTCGGAACGGTTGTCGGCCTGGACGATCCTCACCCTATGACCGTCGATCCCGCCGCTCGCGTTCTTTTCGTCGACCAGTTGTTCGACCGCGGCGATGTTGGCGTCATAAGGAGCCAGGTAGCCGGTCTTGGCGATCGCCGCGCCGATCACGATTTCCTTGGGCAGTGCGGCACCGGAGGACGCGGTCGAGTCGTCACCACGGCCGCAGCCCGCCAGAAAGGCCGGTGCGAAGATCAAGAGGAGCGAGACCGCTCTGGCGGTGGCAGACATCGGAGGCTAGCCATCCTAAGTCGGAGAAGCCTCATCGGTCAAACATCCTGTAGTGACAACTGAGCGTCCTCGAAAGTTGTTACTACAAGATGACAGGACTCTTACTTGCGCTCCGTATGCACAGTATGTCAGGGTGCGACGCGAGGGTTTGTTTGCTTGATTTCCATCCAGGAGCAAACAAGTGCCCGGGTCCTCCTGCCTAGGACTCAAATCCGGGGCGTCACCTCGATTCGGGGGAGCTGGCTCGAAGTGGTGAGCCGCTCCCCCAATCACATTGGCAACGAGCCCGATGACGCCGCCCTTGGGCATTGACTCAACCGGGCGGCCGAACGACCGGACCGGGCGCAACCCTCTCAGGAGCCGGCCACCTGCCGTTTCCTCAAAAACTCTGATGTGTCGGCTCAAGGTCAGTATGGTCGCCTACGTCGGGCGTTCCGGGGGCACTCGTTGCGCCATGACAACGAGTGCCCCCGGTGTTGTCGCCATCGGTGATGGACGTATGGACGACAGACCCCAACCGTACCCTTTTGGCTCTGGACGTGATCGGCTCAGGCGCGGAGCATCGCCGCGGTGCCAAAGCCGCAAGTCATCGTCGGGAAGAACATCAAGCGCTACCGCAAAGCGCAGGAACTAACGCAAGAGGCGGCGGCTGAACGCTGCGGCGTCCATCCTGTCGAGTTCGCGCGAGCAGAGCGGGGCACCCGCGATATGCGGGTATCGACCGTCGCCAAGATCGCCCAAGGGCTGAACGTCCCAGCCGGCGAGCTACTGGCCGGGGTCGGCGGGGGAGACTAGAGCGGGCAGGAAATACGTAGGTGCCGCAGGGTCGTTCCCGTTCGTCTCCACCAAGCCGGCGTCCAGGAGCACCTTCAGGTGATAGGTGACCACCGAGAGGGGGGGTGAGTCGGGCAGCTCATGGCACAGCGCTGTCGCCGGTAGCTCTCGCTTTCCGCCGGAGAGCAGATTCATGATCGCCATCCTGATCGGATGTAGGCCAGCCCGTTCTCTCTTGCGCACCATGCTCTTTTCTCGTTCTCGCCGCTCATCGTCGTACATGGGTGGCCCTTCCGGTCGCTCAGATCTTCCCGAGTAGTTTAGCCAATAACGTACTATCCAGGCCTGGGTGAGGTGGCCCTACAGCACGGAGGACCGCTAGGGGAGACGACTCGCTAGCTGCTCGCGGCGCTGGGCCGGGGAGCGGGCGTGTCGGCGAGGTGGGCGAATGCGGGTGGTACCCAAACGCGGTACCCAAATCGCCGCTGTCGTCTACGGGCACGTCCAAGTTACGGGAGCATGGAGCCAGCCGGATTCGAACCGGCGACCTCCTGCTTGCAAAGCAGGCGCTCTGCCAACTGAGCTATGGCCCCTCCCAAGCCAGTTTAGGCGGGAAGAGCGGCGTTCGCCGGGGTCAGCGGACGACGGCGCGCTTGTACCGGTAGACCGAGAGGTAGGCAAAGACAACGGCGATGCCGATCGACCAGGCAGCCGCGCCCCAGACGTCGTTGCCGGCGGGGGAACCGAGGAAGAGGGCGCGGATCGCGTCGACGGTGATCGTGAACGGGTTGACTTCGGCGAACGCCTGTAAGACGCCGGGCATCGAGTCGACCGGGACGAAGGCCGAGGAGATGAAGCTGAGCGGGAAGATGACAATGAACCCGATCGCCTGCGAGGACTCCGGCGAGGACGAAGTGATGCCGACGAAGGCGAAGACCCAGGAGAAGGCGTAGCCGAACAGCAGCAGGAGCAGGATGCCGGCGACGATATGGGCGAGCGGCGCGTCGAAGGAGAAGCCGGCGATCACCCCAACCGCGATCATCACCGCGATCGAGAGCGAGTTGGTGGCGATGTCGGCAAGGGTGCGGCCGGCGAGCACGGCGGAGCGGGCCATCGGCAGGGAGCGGAAGCGATCGACCAGCCCCTTCTTCAGGTCCTCGGAGAGGCCGAGCGCGGTGACGAAGCCACCGAAGGACATCGTCTGGACGATGATCCCCGGCATCAGGAAGTCGACGTAGTCGTATCCCGGCGTCTCGATCGCGCCGCCGAAGACGTAGACGAAGAGCAGCACGAACATGATCGGCTGCACGGTGAAGGAGATCAGCAGGTCGGGAGCGCGGGGGATGCGCATGAGGCTGCGTTTGGCCAACACCAGCGTGTCGGAGATCCCGTAGCGCAGGCGGCTCATCGCTCCCCCTCCCCCTCCCCATCTCCCTCGCCGTCCTCCTCGGCGGCGTGGCCGGTGAGGGTGAGGAAGACGTCGTCGAGAGTGGGCCGGCGCATCGCCACGTCATCGATCCCGATCCCGACCTCGTTCAGCCGGTGCACGGCCTCGACGATCGTCCCCCGGCGCTGGCGGATCGGCACCCGGAGGACGCCGTCGACCATGCCGGGGCGCTCGGCCGCGATCGGCGCCAGCGCCGCGATCGCCGCCTCGGCCTCGCCCCGGGCCTCGAGCGTGACGTCGAGCCACTCGCCGCCGATCTGGTTCTTCAGCTCGTCGGAGCTGCCCTGGGCGATGACGCGGCCGCGGTCGATCACGGCGATCCGGTCGGCGAGGCGGTCGGCCTCGTCGAGGTACTGGGTGGTGAGGAGCACGGTCGTGCCGCGGGCGACCCGCGCTTCGATCGTTTCCCAGAGGCCAATGCGGCTGCGGGGGTCCAGACCGGTGGTCGGCTCGTCGAGGAAGAGGACGGGCGGGCGGGCGACGAGCGCGGCGGCCAAGTCGAGGCGCCGGCGCATCCCACCCGAGTAGGTCCGGACGAGGCGGTCGGCGGCGTCGCTGAGTTCGAAACGCTCCAGCAGCTCGGCGGCGCGGGTGCGCGGCTCCCCCTGCGGCAGGTGGTAGAGGCGGCCGACCATCTCCAGGTTCTCGGCCCCGGTCAGGTTTTCGTCGACCGCCGCGTACTGGCCGGCGAGCCCGATCCGGCTACGCAGCTCGGTCGCCTCACGGACGACGTCGAGGCCGGCGACGCGGGCGGTGCCGCCGTCGGGCGGGAGCAGGGTGGTGAGGATGCGGACCGCGGTCGTCTTGCCCGCCCCGTTGGGCCCGAGCAGGCCGAGCACGGTGCCGGCGGTGGCGCTCAGGTCGATCCCGTCGAGCGCTCGCACGTCGCCGTAGGACTTGCACAGGCCCTCGGTCTCGATCGCTACGTCAGCAGGCATCCGGGCAAACTACCGAGTGGCAGGCGTCGGCTGAAGACGCCCCGGACGAACGCCGGCGTACCGCGAATCAGTCGTCGAAGTCGAAGTCTTTGGGCGGGCGCTGCTCGAACCAGAGGTCGTCGTCCTCGGGGGTGTCCTCGAGGAACTCCGGCGTGCCCTCGAGCACGTCCTCGTCGGAGGCCGCGGGCTGCGGCTCGTCGTCGTCCTCCTCGTGCTCCCCTTCCGCCTGGTCGTGCTCGACCTCTTCGAGCGGACGCGCCTTCTCGACCGGCGGCGCGGCGTGCTCATCCGTCTGCGGCATTTCCGGCTCGCCCTCGATCGGGGTGTCCAGCGCCTGGCTCAGCTCGTCGGAGAGCCGCTGTTCGCTGAAGAAGTCGTCGTCCTCCTCGTCTTCGTCCTCGGCGAGCGGCTCGACCGGAGCAACCAGCGGCTCGGACATCTCGGCGTCGATCAGCTCCTCGTCCGAGGGACTGGCCGCCTCCCCGTCGCTCTTCATCTCGGCCTCGACGTCGAAGTGTTCCGTCGGCTGTTCGGCGATCGCCTCGCGCTCTCCGGTGGAGTGGCTCGCGTCTGACTCCGCGGGGATTGGCTGTTTTTCGGCCTGCGGCTCCTCGACCTCGGCGGGCTCCTCCTCGGCCTGCGGCGCCTCCTCCTTCCGCGGCTCGGGGGCCTCCTGCAAGTCGGCGATGTTCGGGACGCGCCGCCCGGCGGGCTCCGCCGCAGCCTCGGCGCCCTCGGGCGTGAGGAATTCGGTCGGCGCCTCCGCGAGCGGATCGGGCTCGTCAGGACGCGCCGGAGGCCCGAAAGCCTCGTCCTCGAGCTTTTTCAGCTCGCTAGCGTCCGCGCCGTGGGCACGCTTCAGCTCCAGATGCTCTCGAATTGCGTCGTCGAGGATGCTCATGTGGCCATTCCGGAAATGAGGCTGCCAAAGACTATGCGGTTATCCTTGCGCTTGCGAGGCAATGGGAGCATCTTCCCAGCCACGCCCCCGGGGCTATAGCTCAGCTGGCAGAGCGCCTGGATCGCACCCAGGAGGTCGGCGGTTCGAATCCGCCTAGCTCCACTTAACGAAGGCGCTGCAGGGGCGCCCCTTCGGGCAGCGGTCAGGGCGCAGTCTTCGAGCGGTTGGTCGCCTGGCTCAGCTGCGGCATTGAGGCCGACTATTGAGCGACCGGCGAGGCGACGGCAAGTTTGCGCTCGGGGACGTCGCGGTAGTCCCGGTCCATCAGTGCAACGCCCTGATCCCGGACTAAGCATTGCGCCAGGTCTGACCTGGCGCAATGCGAGTTCTTCGGTTCCGTCAGGGCTGCGTATTCCGCAACCGTCAGGATCAGCTTTCGGTTGTTGTGGTGGTGACCGGGTTAACTTCTTTACCAACTTCTGCCAACATCCGCATTGTGAGTGTGCCTTCGTACTTGGCGACATTTGCTCCAACTTTAAGGGTGTTTTCCGTCTCTGCTGTGAGGAATTCAAGTGTCGGGCCGTCAAGCTGTTTAGTGTTAGTCGTGACGTTTGCCCTCGCGGATCCGGTGATTTCTATTGGGACATTGTTCAGTTCAGCGACACCGCATCCTTCAAATTCAAAGGTCATAAGCGGTTTTCCTGCGGGCGCGGCGATTTCCACGTACATCTTTTCGGCTTCTCCGGCTTTTTCTACCACCGTTTTGATCGTACTTTTTTCAGTTACTTTTACGACGCCTTTCTTTACTTTGCAGCCGCCGCCTGGTTTTTTCGGTACCACGTTGAAGAATTCGCCGCAGAATTCACCCGCCGCTTCCATCTGTTTGGCGCCGTTTTCTTTATTTTCGAGCGACGTTTTGTTGATGCAGGAGGCGAACCCTCCGGCGTCAAGATCGATTTCTTCGCCAAGGAATATGGTGTATATTTTTTGCGTAGATACTTTGCTGAGTGTTTCATTGTTGGAAATGCTCAACTGTGTTGATACCCCTGGTTTGATCGCTGAGTGTTTGAAGGTTGCTCCGGAGCCCACCGCTTTCTCACAGTGTTCGTCGGAGAACCCGGCGCCTCCTTTGGCCGGTTCACATGTAAACGCTGTTGTTCCCTGCAGGGCACTTGCGCCCGGTGCCGCGTAGGCACTCACAGCGAGCGCACACAGTAACAAGAGGCCGACAGCTGCTCTGGGTCTGATCATCTTGATAACTCTCCTAGGTCGGGGATATGGGCGGTTTAGATACCGCCCTTCCCCCATGGTCCATCGAAGCGCAGTAATGGTCAAGTAAAGTTAGGCATTAGCTCGAGCGCTCCAAAAGTCGCTCGTCTCGTCCACGAGGAGCGGCTCATTAGGCGTATCGCCGGTGATCCCGGCAATCGGGAGACGCTAAGGCGCTCCGGCCCAAGCAACCGCGGGATCGGGATCGGTTCGGCGCTCGGGCAGGCCGAAGGTGCTGAACAGGTTGGCCGCCAGGAATGGCTGGAGGAAGTTGTGGATGCCGGCGACCGTCGGGGCGCCGGCATCCGTGGCATCGGGCTCGAGGAGGGTCAGTGACCAGGGGAGCCAGGTGCCGGATTCGGGGTCCGGTTTGTAGGCGGCGAAGGCGGGGCAGCCGTTGGCCTCGGTCGCGATCAGCTTCAAGCCGCGGCAAGCGGCTCCCTGGCCGAGCATGAAGGTCGCCCACCGCCTCGGGGCCGCGGACCCAGAGCGGCAGGGGCGGCATGTCGAAGACGACGTCGTAGCGGGGCAGGGCGACGATCCGGTCGATGTCGTACTCGGCGAACGCCTCGAGGTACTGCTCGAGCAGGCGGCGCTCGTCCTCGTCGCTGGGACGGGTGGTGCGTCGGAGTCGCGTAGGGCCGCCGGGTCGGCATCGGGGTCGACGACTTGGCTGCCGGCGATCGGCAGCACCCAGGTCGACTCCGGCAAGGGGGCGCCAACCGGGGTGTCAGGTGTGCCGGCGTCGGCGAGGTCAACCGGACGGGCACGGCGTTTGCGGTCGGCGATCTGGTCGAGGCAGACGTTGGTCGCGATCGACGATCCTAGGGGTGCTGCCAAAACAGCTTTTCAACAGGAACGACTACGAAGCCTGGGGTATCCCGCTCTGGCCGGTCGGCCGGTCGCTCAAGGTTCTGTTCCGTGACGGTCACGTAGAGCTGCGGCTGAGGATCACCTTCCACGCCGCCGACGGCCGCGAGGTCGTCCGGTTCCGCAAAGTCGATCTCTGGTTGCCTGTCGGCCTCAACTCGCGCCGGCCCGCCTGAACTTTCGCGCGCGCCATCTTCCCCCGTCAGGCAGCCTGACTCGGGCTGCGAGCCGTCAGCAGCTCGAGGTTCCCGAAAGCCGTGCGCAGGGCGCCGTAGCGTTCGACCGGGTCGAAGCCGGCGTCGGTGACGAAGGTCGGCAGGCGGCCGGCTCGGTGGTCGGCGGTGCGGTCGAAGCCGTCGATCGCTTGGGCGACGAAGAAGGCGGCGCTCATTATGGGGTCGGATGGCGGGCCCCAGTCGGCGATATGGAGGCGGCCGCCGGGCTTGAGGATGCGCTTCGCCTCGGCGAGCGCTTTGCGCTTGTCCTCCGGTAAGAGGTGGTGGAGGACAAGGGAGGTCGTGGCCACGTCGGCGGCGCCGTTTGGGACTGGTGCTTCCTGGGCCAGCCCTTCGCGCCATTCGATCGCGGCTGCGCCGGGCTTCGCTTGCGCCAGGTCGAGGATTTCGCGATCGCCGTCGACGCCGACGATCTTGGCACCGGGCCGCCGCTTTGCCAGGGCGAGGGCAAAGGTGCCGGTCCCGCAGCCGATGTCGACCGCCGTGCCGCCCTCCGGCAGATCCGCCTCGACCCGCTCCAGCATCAAGCCTCGGAAGCGGCGTTCGCGCATCGTCAGCGCCAGGATCGGGTCATAGAGGCGCGAGAACACGCGCCAGCGGGCGGCGGGAATGTAGCGGGGCTCTGCGTCTGCGGACATATCCACCTTCGCCAGCAGGCTAGCGCGGCCCCGGCCACAAAGGGCCGGGGTCGCGTCCTGCACCGTCGCTTAGCCCTGGACCGCAGCCGGCTCGGGCCCGGGGTGGTCGAGGACGGCGCCTACGTCGGCGCGATCGTCTTCTTCGCCTCCCTCCCCTTCGCCTTCCTGCTCGGGCTGCTGCGCTCCCGGATCGGCCGGGCCGAGGAGATCACCACCGCGCTCAGCGCTGAGAACGAGCAGCTGAACGCCGAGCTGCGAGCGAAGGTGGAAGAGCTGCGCGCCTCGCGGGCGCGGATCGTCCACCCGGTGGTGCTCACCGACCGCGGCCTCGCGCGGCGCTCGGCGGCCTCGCCGAACGCTCGCCGGTGCCGGTGCGGATCGTCGAGACGCCCGACGAGCGGCTGCCCTCGCCGGTCGAGTCGGCGACCTACTTCGTCGTCGCCGAGGCGCTAACCAACGTCGCCCGATACGCCGAGGCGGACGGAGCGAGCGTGCGCGTCGCGCGTCGCAACGGGGTGGGCGAGATCGAGGTCCGCGACGACGGCGTCGGCGGCGCCGACCTCGACGCGGACACTGGCCTGCGCGGGCTCGAAGACCGCGTCGACGCGCTCGAGGGCACCTTCGCGGTGCGCAGCGCGCCCGGCGAGGGAACCGTGGTGGAGGCGAAATCCCTTGCGAGTAGTCGTCGCCGACGACTCGACCCTGCTGCGCGAGGGCTTGGTCCGGCTGCTCGAGGAGGCTGGGCTGGAGGTCGTCGGCCAGGCCGGGGGACGCGGAGGAGCTGCTGCGCAAGGTCAGCGCCCACAAGCCCGACGTCGCCGTCGTCGACGTGCGGATGCCGCCGACCCATACCGACGAGGGGTTGCGGGCGGGCCGAGAGCGCCGAGGGCCTCGGCTACCTGCTGAAGGACCGGGTGGCCGACGGCTGAGCTCCCGATACGTGCGCCCGGCGTATCCGAATCTGAATCTTCTCGCAGCCCTTGACGTGGTCGTTCTGATCGGCGTGAACCACGTCACGGCCGGCGCCGCAGTTGAGACGATCCGGGCCGGTGCCGCCGAAGAGGCGGTCGGCTCCGGCGCCTCCATGGAGGTAGTCCGCTCCGGTGCCGCCGAAGAGGCGGTCGCGCCCGTCCATTCCGTAGATCCGGTCTGATCCGCCGCGTCCGGAGATGACGTCGTCCACGGGGGTGCCGATCAACCGGTCGGGCCGCGGGGTACCGATCGGCAGCGTGCTTCCGGCTAGAGGTACGACAGGCGGCGGGGGCGCGGTCGTCAGAGGTTCGGTGGGCGGGGGTTCTGGGCCGCCCCCTTCGGTTTCGGTCAGCGTCCACCGGTAACCGATCCCGGTGGACGCCCGTTGGTAGATGTTGTCGTCGACGAACGGCGAGGACGGCGAGCCGCCGTCCAGCATGGTGACGAGGAAGCGATAGGCGCGGTCCTCGCCGGCGGCCAGGGCGCCCAACTCCAGCTCGGGCATCGCCGCGACCTGGCCGGAGTAGACCTCCGATGCCTGACCCGAGCCGACCTCCTCGATCCGCAACAGGAGTCGTTCCGAGAGCGTCCCGCCGAAGCGCCCGGCCGAATCGGTGAGGTCGGCTGAGGAGAGGGAGAGGCTGCCGGGAGCCGTGCCGTTGTTCGAAATCGTCACTTCCCCCTGGCCGGTGACGCCGGGAGCGATGCTGCCGAGGCTGAATATCGCCCCTCCCCCTTTCGAGCTCGTCACCGACATCGAGCCGCCGGCCGAGGCAAATGCCCGCGGCGCCGGAGCCGCCCGCTGCCATCCGACCGCGGCCTGCAACACCGCCGCCCCTGCCAGAAAGGCAGCCAGCACCGTCAGCGTGGCGGTGATCTTCCTCTGGGTCGGCCCGAAACCCCTCATCAGAAGTCTTTGTCGGCGGTGCCGGTCTCGGTGCGCGCGGTCGTCGTCTCGGCGTTGCCGGCGCGATCGTAGGCGCTCGCCGACGGCGTCCAGACCATCGAGCCGTTCGCCGCCGCGGTGCGCGGCCCGGTCGAGGCGGTACCCAGCGTCACCGTGATCGCGTTGGTGCTCTGCACCATCGACGAGGCCGTCCCGGTGGCGCCAAAGGTCGCGTTCGCGGTGACGTAATCGTTACGCCCCAGATTGACGCTGCCGAGCGACAGCTGCGTGGTGTTGGTGGCGTCGTACACGGTCAGCGTGTCATTGCTTCCGTTGGCGATCCGCACAACCACGCCGGTCGCAGTGCCGGTCCAGTTGGTCAGGATCGAGATCGGGTCGATCGGCTCGCTGAACGTGAACGTGATGCTGTCGCCGATCTCGGGCTGACCGAGGATGTTTCCGCTTTTGTTCGTGGTCTGGACGTCGGCGGCGGTCGGCGCGGTGTTGTCGACGATCACCGTGTAGCCGCTCTGAGTCCTGCTGTTGTTGGCGAGATCTTTGGAGGTGAGCGAGTAGGAGTAGGTGCCGGCGGCTAGGACCGCGTTGGCGGTGAGCGCGGCGCTGCGGTGGGTGTAGGTGACGCCGCCGATCGGGAACGACCCGCTGCCGAGGGCCACCGCGCTCTGGCCGGTGGTGATCGTGCTCGCGTTGGCCGCAACGCTGGAGATTCCGCTCGCGGGCGCACCCGTGTCGGTCACGCCGGCATAGACCTGGTAGGCGCCGCCCTGGCGGATGTAGCCGGGAACGCCGCCCTGGCTCTTGGCGATCACCGATGCGGAGACGCTTGGCGCGACCCAGTCGGTCGCGGCCACCAGCTCGTTGCCATCGCTGGCAACGCTGTCGGTGTAGAGCGCCCAGGCGGTGCCGGCCGTCGCGGCAAGCGCGAGCAGCAGCGCCAACCCGGCGACGGCACCCCGTTTCACGGGACCTCCGGCCGCGGCCGCCAGATCCGCACCAGCAGCGAAGCGGCCAACAGCAGCGCCGGGACGATGAGCAGGCCGATGCGCCCGGCGGGCCCGTTGATCCAGTTCACCGCGTAGCCGAGCAAGGGCACCCGGTAGGCGACCGTCCCGATCGTCCCGTCGGCCTCGACGTTCCAGTGCTCGCGCGTCGAGTTCGCGTCGCCCTGGGTGACCACCGAGACCTCTCCCCCTTCCCGGGAGATCGCTCGCACCCGGTGGACCAGCAGGCGATCGGTGCCGCCTCGATCCTGGAAGGTGACGATGTCGCCGACCTCCGCCTCGGTCGGGGCGATTGGCCGCACGACGACGACGTCACCGGTGCGAATCGCGGGGGTCATGCTGCCGGAGCGGACCACCATCGAGTGCGCGCCGAGAGCGAGCGGCAGGGCAGCGGAGAGCAGCACCGCGAGCACGAAGCTGCCGAGCGCCCAGGTCGCGGAGACCCGCAGCGGCCTCATCGCGATCCCCCGAGAACCCGGGACGCGGGATCCAGCGAGACCTCGACCAGCGCCCCCTCGTAGCCGCTGAGGACGCTGCCGGGCAACCAGGTTTCGAGGCGCAGACGCACCCTCTGCCCGGAGCCGAGCCGCAGGCTGGGGGGCCGCAGCAGCAGGTCTTCGAGCGTGCCGGCGGCCGCCAGCCTGGTCCCGATCAGGACCCTGAGCCTGAGCAGGCCGTTCAGCTCGCTCGAATCGGCGACGCCCTCCAGGGCGACCGCCAGCTCGTCGCCGGTCTGGTTACGGACGAGGAAGCTCCCCACAGCTCGCCGCCCCCCCGGCCGCACCGAGTCGGCCAGCACCGGTCGGGGCGCCGCCGGGTCCACTTCCAGCTCGCCGACCGGCGCCACCGCGAAGCGCACCGCCGCCGGCAACGGCGAGCCGGCGGCGCCGGGGCGGGAAGTCGCGAGCAGCACGACGACCAGGCCGATGCCCAGTGCGGCACCGGCCGCCCGGGCCAGGCTTCTCTGCGACCTCGAGCTCATGCCGGTCGCTCCCTCGGGTGTTGCCGAATCCCTAGCTGTCGTTCCGGGCCTCGGCCACGATCGTGAACTCTCCGGTCGTGTTGCCCTGAGCCTGTTCGGGAGCTTCGGCGTTGAGCGTCAGAGTCGCCCTGTATGCCAGCGATTGGCCGGGATTCCACACCGTTTGCCCGAACGGCACGACGGGGGCACCGGTGTCATAGGTGCTGCCGATGCTGCCGAACCCCGGGCCTTCGTAGAGCGTCCCGGTGCCATTGGTGGCATCCGGGGTGAAGCCGGTGCAACTCGGGAACGTCGGTTCGGCCTGGGCGCCCTGCTCGAGTTTGAGTTTCAGGTAGGGCGAGAGCGGGCCGCCGCCGCCCACCTCATAGAGGCGCACGTCAGACGGCAGGCTGCCGGTGTAGAGAACTTTGATGCACCGAGTCCAGCTGTCGCCCGGTTTGGCGTTGGTGATGTTGAACATCGCCGAACCGGCGTCGTTGTCAGAGATCGCGATGGTTCCGGCGCTGATCTCGTTGCCCGAGTTCTGCGTGGTGGCGCTGAAGAGTCCAAAGACGCCCAGCGCAACGAGGCTGCCCAGCACACCGACCACGAGGGCCGAGGTGAGGACTTTCTGTGACTTTCTCATTGTTCGGTTCTCCTTGGTTTGTCTTGTTGCTCTGGTGCGTGCATGTGAAGTCGGAGCGCAGCGCTACTGGCTGCGCGCCTCCCAGATGAAGGAGTGGACGCCAGAGCTCCAGCCCTGGCTGCTGTCCGGGGCGGAGGCCTGGAGGGTCGTTTGGAAGCGGTAGACGAGGGATTCGCCGCTGCTCCAGCTCGATTTCCCTGCGGGCACGGTGGCGAGACCCGCGGCGTAGCTGTTGCGGGTCTGCTCGAAGCTCTGCAGGGTGCCGGTGAAAATGGCCCCGGTCGCGTCGGCGACGAACCCGGTGCAGCTGGGGAAGGTCGACGCCGGCTGCGTTCCCTGGGTGATCGTCAGGTCGATGTACTGGGCCAGGGGGCCCGGGGTGCTGGGCGAGTACAGGCGGATCAGCGCCGGCAGAGAGCCGGAGTAGGTGGTCTTGATGCACCGTGTGATCGATTCC
Organism: uncultured Actinomycetes bacterium; assembly: GCA_963832155.1. GTDB lineage: Bacteria > Actinomycetota > Thermoleophilia > Solirubrobacterales > 70-9 > VAYN01. Next base: position 632,373 of record CAWHTB010000002.1, on the reverse strand, counting down.
CCCGGGCGGAAACCGACGGCGTTGTAGAGGGCCGAGCCGGAATCGTTATCGGAGAGTTCGACCGTCCCGCTGCTGATCTCGTTGCCGGAGTTTTGGCTGGTCGAGCTGAAAAGCCCGTAGACGCCCAACGTGGCGAAGCTGCCCAAGACTCCGATCACGATCGCTGAGAGAGCGATTCTCATCTTCCGGTTCAACCGGCTGCCTTCCTGGGAGGAGTTCTTCCTGGCCCAGATGTGTCGGCAGTACTCGGTCCGTACCTAAATTTTGAGTGGTTCAGCTCCGGTGAGCGTTCTGGACAGCTGTTCGAGCGGAGAATCGCTCAGGGGAGACTGAGCGTCGTCATCGTCTGGGCGGCCATTTCGGCCTCACCCAGGGCGTTGGGATGAACGATGACGGGATTGGTGCCTTGGAGGACGGGCTCGACCCAGCGGACGCCGATCGGCTTGCAGGCGTCGTGGCCCTCCGAGGCGGTGTTGAGATCCACGTATATGGCTCCGGTTGCCGCGGCCGCCCGGCTGACGGCGTCGTTCAGCGTCGCCTGGATACCCCGCACGTAGGGGACGTCACCCCGTGCGATCGGCATTTTGGTGAAGCAGCCGCCGGTCGCCGGCGTGATCCACGGGTATCCGAGGATCGCGACCCGCGCCGCCGGTGCTTTGGCCCGGACCGCGCTGAGCGCACTCACCAGGGCGGGATAGGTCGTGGTGCGGATCGTGTCCTCGAAGGAGGACCCGTACCGGTCTTTGCAGGGACTGCCCTGGCCGAGGGTCAACAGGCCGGCCGTGCCGCAGGCCAGCACGGTGTTTATGAAGACGCCGCTGTCGTTGCCCCCGATGGTCATCGTGACCAGCTCGGTGTCCTGTTTGACGGCATCGAGCTGTGGCGCGACACCGGGGTACTGGGAGCTGGAGAAATGGCCGGTCTCCGCCGCCCCACAAGTCACATCGGTCAGCTGCGCTCCCGTCACGTGAGCGATCACGTGGGGGTAGTTGCGAATCGAGCGCAGGCATTGGGGCGGAGCTGAGAGGTCCGGTGGCAGAACTCCGGAGGCGGCGCTGTAAGAGTCCCCGAGCGCCACGTAACGCAGTGGGGACGCGGCTGCCTGCGCCGCAAGCACGAGGACCACGATCGCGGCGAGGACAGCGGCGGCCGAAAGCTGAGTGGGACGAGAGCGCGCTGGCATTCGTCCGGGAGATGCCCCGATCGGGCAATTTCAAACATTTCACACGCCTGTGGTGCTCAGGGGCGGAAGCAACGGCTTGGCTTTCGAGCACGTTTGGCTTGAGCTCTGAGCGCCTCGATCAGCTCGCCCAGGACACCTCCGCGGTGTGACCGCCGGCAGGGGGCGGAGTCCCGCACGCGCAGGGCGATGACCTTGCCACCGACGCGCACGCTTCTGGGCAGCGGCCCGGAGTAGGGCTGGCCCCTTAGCCCGATCTCGACGAGGTCGTTCGAGCGCCACCGCGCGCCGAGGAGTGTTTCGGGGTCGATGGTCGCCAGGTGGTCGTCGTCAGCCACTCCCCGGCCGTGCGCCACCAACGCAATCTCTTCCTTCGTCCAGCCGGCCGCGCCACCGCCACCTCTCCAGGTCAGGACCAGATCGGTTTGGCGATCGGGCGAGGTCAACCGGGTTATCTGTGGCGGCAGTTCGCCGAGGAGCCCACACCCTGTCGACGCGGTGAGCAGCAGCGCTCCGACGAGCGCGCGACGCCGTGTCGATTTCGGCGGTGCTTGTTCGTCGTAGGGGTAAAGAGAGGGAATCCGGCCCCGCCGGGCCCGCGACAATGAGGAGGAACCGAGATGAGAGTGATGGCGATTGTGAAGGCGTCGAAGGACTCCGAGGCTGGCGTGATGCCGAGCGAGGAGCTGCTCGCCGCGATGGGCGAGTTCAACGAGGAGATGGTCAAGGCCGGGGTGATGCTGGCCGGCGAGGGACTGCACCCGACCGCGAAGGGCGCCCGGGTCAGCTTCGGCGGCGACGGCGAGCGCACTGTGGTCGACGGCCCCTTCGCCGAGACCAAGGAGCTGATCGCCGGCTACTGGCTGATGCAGGTCCGCTCCTTCGACGAGGCGGTCGAGTGGATCAAGCGCTGCCCCAACCCGCACAACGAGCCGGGGGAAATCGAAATCCGCCAGGTCTTCGAGGCCGAGGACTTCGGCGATGAGTTCACCCCGGAGCTGCGCGAGCAGGAGGACCGGATCCGGGCCCAGGCGGAGCAGAACCAGTAACGGCCCGGACGGCGCGGCGGGCGAGCCAAGCATGAACGGAGACGATGCCCGCCGCGCGATCGACGCGGTCTGGAGGATCGAGTCGGCCCGGCTGATCGCCGGGCTGGCGCGGATCACCGGCGACGTCGGGGTCGCGGAGGACCTCGCGCAGGACGCGCTCGTCGCCGCGCTGGAGCAGTGGCCGCGCGGCGGCGTCCCCGACAACCCCGGCGCCTGGCTGATGACGACGGCGAAGAACCGGGGAATCGACCGGCTGCGGCGCGGCGAGATGGCAACCCGCAAGGAGGAAGAGCTGGGGCGCGAAGTCGAGCTGCGGGCACGGCTCGGCGAGGTCGACCTTGCCGCCGCGGCAGATGACGAGATCGAAGACGACCTGCTCAGCCTGATCTTCACCGCCTGCCACCCGGTGCTCGCCACCGAGGCGCGGGTGGCGCTGACCCTGCGCCTGGTCGGCTCGCTGACCACGGCGGAGATCGCCCGAGCCTTCCTCGCCAAGGAGTCGACGGTGGCGCAGCGGATCGTGCGCGCAAAGCGGACGCTGGCCGAGGCACGGGTGCCGATCGAGGTGCCCGGCGCGGCGGAGCGAGAGGAGCGGTTGACCTCGGTGCTGGAGGTGATCTACGCGATCTTCAACGAGGGCTACGCGGCGAGCGCCGGCGAGACCTGGATCCGCACCGACCTCTGCGAGGAGGCGATGCGGCTGGGCCGGATCCTGGTCGGGCTGGCGCCGAACGAGCCGGAGGTGCTCGGTCTGGTGGCGCTGATGGAGCTGCAGGCGGCGCGCTTCCCGGCCCGCACCGGCCCAAACGGAGAGGCAATCCCCCTGCTGGAGCAGGATCGCTCGCGCTGGGACTTCGTGCTGGTCGGGCGCGGCCTGAAGGCGCTGGAGCGGGCCGAGGCGCTGGGCCGCCCGCTCGGCCCCTACGCCCTGCAGGCGGCGATCGCGGCCTGCCACGCCCGGGCGCGGGCGCCGGAGCAGACCGACTGGGAGCGGATCGTCGCCCTCTACGACGGCCTGGCCGCGATCACCGGCTCGCCGGTGGTGCGGCTGAACCGGGCCGTCGCGGTCGGGATGGCCTTCGGCCCCGCGGCCGGCCTGGAGCTGCTCGACGGGCTGGCCCGCGAAGCGGAGCTGGAGGGCTACCACCTGCTGCCGGCGGCCCGCGGGGACCTGCTCGAGCGCCTCGGTCGCGAGGAAGAGGCGAGCGCGGAGTTCGCCCGCGCCGCCGCGCTCAGCGGCAATGCCCGCGAGCGCGAGCTGCTCGAGGCTCGTGCCGCGGGGCGCTGAGCGCATACCCTGCGGTGAGAGCGATGGAGGCCGGCCACCAGACCCACTCTCACGAGGGATCGCACGAGCATCACGCGATGCCGACCGAGGGCGCCGCGCTGACCGGGGTGGCACTCAGCGCGACGCTTCACTGCCTGACGGGATGCGCCCTGGGCGAGATCGCCGGCATGGCGATCGGCACCGCCCTCGGCTTCTCCGACCTCGGCACGATTGCCCTCGCGGTCGCCCTCGCCTTCCTCTTCGGGTACACGCTGACCAGCCTCCCCCTGCTGCGCGCCGGACTCGCCCTCTCAGCGGTGATCCCGATCGCCTTCGCCTCCGACACGCTCAGCATCGCCACGATGGAGATCGTCGACAACGCGGTCATGCTGATCGTTCCGGGGGCGATGGAGGCCGGCCTCGGCGACGTCCTCTTCTGGGGGAGCCTCGCCTTCGCCCTGGTCGTCGCGGGCGCCTTCGCGCTGCCGGTCAACCGGTGGCTGATCGCCCGCGGCAAAGGTCACACCGCGGTGCACGAAACCGGGATCCACGGCGGCCCCCCGGCCCGGGTCGTGGGAGCGATCGCCGTCGTCGCCTTCGTCTTCGGCTCAGCGGTGCTGCTGGCCGAGGCGATCGGCGGGGATGACAGTGGTCACGGCGGCACGCACCAGGAGTCGGCGCCCCACGAGCACGGTGGGTAGGCCACCGAGCTCTCAGCGCTAGCGCGCCGGCGGCAGCTCAACCGCGGCCGCGGGGCCGGTGACCCCGTTCTCCCCGACCGGGGCGGCGCGCACGGTGTAGGCACGGTCTTCGAGGTCGAGTGGGAACTCGACCTCGCTCGGGTCGGCGCCTAGGTCGAAGAGCTTGGTCGCCGGTGGGCGGCCGTCCTTGTGGCCGTCGAGGCTGAGCAGGAGGCCGCGCAGCTTCGGCGCGGCGGGATCGGGCTTGGGGAAGCTGTAGGAGACGACCGCGCGCGAGCCCTCCCGCCGGACTTCGACCGTCGGCGTCGGCGGCATCGCCAGCCTGGCGCCCGCGACCCGGCCTAGCTCCTCCGCCGGTCGCGCCTCCTCGTGAAAGGCCAGCGGGTCCCGCCAGGAGCCGTGGAAGCGCGGCCCGTCTGGACTGTTGGAGCCGATCGGGCCGACCAGCGCCTTGCTGTTGCCCCAGCGGCCCGGCCAGGCGACCCAGGCCGGCTCCTTGTTCTCGATCACGTTCAACTCCGGGCGCACGAGCGGGCCACCGGCGTCGTTCTGGTCGGGAACTATCGGCGCCTGCGTGTAGACGCCGCGGCGGAAGTAGGCGGCGTGGGAGCCGCGGGAGGAGTAGACAACCGGGACTGGCCCTTCTGGGCCCTCCTCGGTCTCGACGTCCTTCCACTCGGCACGTTCGCCGTGCGAGTGCTGAGCGTAGGTGGCAACGTCGGGTGTGCCGTCGGCGCCGAGGCGCAGCTGGACCATCTCCCAGTCGCCCTCGTGCAGGCCGAAGCCAAGGAAGGCCTTGTCGTTGTAGTAGTAGAAGAACCAGTACTGCAGCCAGAGTGAGCCCTTCTCGTCCTTCTTGGCGTGGCCGTAGACATGGTTGGCGTAGCCAGGACGGGTGTGCATTTCCCGCGACGCCTCAACGTAGTTCTTACCGACGGCGTCGATGTAGTCGTCGGGGTTGACCTTCGTTTCGGCCGCGTCGGCGTATTTGTCGGCGCGGAGGAAGTCGAGACTGAGCTTCGAGGCTCCGTCCTTGGGGTTGACCGAGGCCAACACCTTCTCGTTCTTCTGGCAGAGCGCGTTACCGTGCGGAAACCCGGCCGGGGCGCAGTCCGTCATCGTCGCGGGCGAGGTCGCGGCGAAGCTCTCCATCGAGTCGTACCGGACATAGGGCGAGTAACGGTCGAGCAGGTCGGCGTTGGTCACGAGATCCCCACCCTTTTGGTGAAGGGCGAGTCGAACACGCCGGAGGAGTTGTACTCGCCCTCAACCGCCATCCACCGGTCCCACATCGGATACAGCTTCGCCGGCTGCCCGGGTTCGATCGCGTTGACCTGGCCCCAGTGCGGGCGCACGTCCAGGTCCGCGAGGGCGTCTTCGTATCCCACCAGCAGCGCCTGACCGCCGCGACTCCCGGTGACCATGATCAGCTCGATCATCATCGTCGGCTGCCCGTACATCATCGAGGCGTAGGCCCGGGACGGCGCGACGAACCGCAGTGAGAACGGTGAGGTGTGGTAGATGCCTTCCTTCGCCCGTTTGGCGGCGATCTCGAGGATCCTGTCGACCGCCTCGACGTGGCGGCCGTCGACCGCGAATCCCAGCTCCATCGAGTCGGCCGGGAGCTTGTTCGCCTCGCCGATGTTGAAGACCTTGCAGGAGACGTTGGTGTAGCCGTCATCGCACATTTCCTCGAGCACCGAGTCGAACCGCTTCACCATCAACGAGGGGAAGTGCCTGGCGAGGAACCTCAACAGCACGCCGGTGAACTTCCACGAGGCCTGGAGTTCGGTCAGGGGGTGGCGCTCGAGCTTGTCGTCGGGTTCGCCGATCGGCTCCGCGGCGTCGGTCCGCTCCGTCACTAACACCCGGTGCTCGCCGTCGTCCCCGGGGTAAGGGTTGACGAACAGCTCGTAGTGTTCCTCCTGCCCCAGCACACCGTCAGCGGTGAGGGTGGAGCGGACGTTCTCCCAGGTGTCGAGCGTGCGCACCTCCTTCAACCAGAACTTCTCCCGCGTCTCGATCATCACCCGGTAAAGGAGGCCGAGCGTGCCGAGCCCGCAGATCGCCGCGGCGAAGCGGTCGTCGTCCTGGACCAGCTCCAGATCCTGCTCGGCGAAGCTCGCCGGGTCGGTCGGCCCGTCGGCGGGCTCCACCCGCAGGGCCCGGCCACCGGAGACGACCAGCTCGAGCGAGCGGACGGCGTCCGGGAAGGGGCCGAAGGCGAGGCCGGAGCCGTGGGTGGAGGTCGAGATCACCCCGGCGATCGTCTGCGCGTCGTAGCCGCCCATGTTGCGCAGCGCCAACCCCATCCGTTCGAGCTCGGGATTGAGGGTGCGCAGGCGCGTGCCCGAACCGACCCAGACCAGGCTGACGCCGGCGGGCTGGGGCCGCAGGATCGCCGGGTCGGGGCGTTCGACCCGGCTGAGGCCCTCGGGTTCGACCATGATCCCGTCGGTCAGGGCGATATCGGACCAGGAGTGCCGGGACCCGGAGGCGTGCACCGTCTTGCGGTCTTTCTCGGCCCTCCTGACCAGGGCAACCAGCTCCTCGAGTGTGCGCGGATGGACGATCTCCACCGGTTCGCAGCGCTGCTCGCCGGTGTTGTTCTTCCAGACCGGGCTCACGCGAGTTCTTTCACCAGCCGCGCGGCGCCCCGCTCGGCCAGCGCGGCGATCGTCTTCGAGGGGTTGACGCCGAGCGCGGTCGGAACGATCGAGCCGTCGAGGACGTAGAGGCCGGTGTACCCGTGGACGCGGCCGGCGTCGTCTACGACCCCGCGGGCTGGGTCGTCGGCCATCGGGCAGCCGCCGAGCGGATGCACCGTGGCGAACTTACTCAGCGGCCCTCCTTCGAGCGCATAGAACGGCGTCGCCCCGCTCGCCTCGGCGATCTCCTTCGCGGTCCGCTCGAGGTCCTCGAAGAGACGGGCGGAGGCATCCTTGCTCCACCGGATGTCGAAACGACGGAAGAGCGGCGTCAGGCGCATCTGGCCATCGGCGGCGTCGCGCCCGATCATCAGGAAGATCAGCGAGTCGGTGTTGGACTTCGGCCGCAGGCGCAGCTCCCGCGGGGGCACCGACTGGTCGCTCCAACCGAGCCGGACGAGCGCCGAGCGCAGACGCAGCAGAACCCGGCGCCAGCCGCGGATCACGTTGACTCCGCGGGCGACGTCGAGGAGGACGCCGAAGTTGGCCGGCAGGCCCCCGTCGGCGACGATCAGCCCGCGCTCGTCCATGTAGTCGAGTTTGCTCGTCATCACCGGGCCGTAGTCGTTGCGAGCGCCTTGGACGTCGGCCGCGGTGGGGTCGAAGGCCATCGCGAGCGCGTCGCCATTGCCCGAGAAGCGGCTGCCGAGCGCAGCCGAGAGGTTGGGCAGGCGGCGGCGGTTCTCCAACAGCAGACGCGAGGAGCCGAGCGTGCCGGCGGCGAGGACGAGAGTCGGCGCCTCGACGCTGCCATCCTCGCCGTCGCCGAGGTGGCTGAAGGAGACGGTCCAGTTGCCGCCGGGCCGCTCCGGCGGCTCGATCTCCTCGGCCAGATGCAGGGGCCGGACCTCGGCGCCGTGCGTTTCGGCCCGCGCGAGATAGGTGATGTCGATCGTGTTCTTGGCGTGCACAGGGCAACCGAGGTCACACCGGCCGAGGTTCTGGCATCCCTCCTGGGGAACTTGGCTAAACGGGTGCTTGCGGGCCTCGCCGAAGTGGACTGCGATCGGCAGCGGCTCGGCCTCCTTGCCGGCAAGGCGGCCGGCGGCGGCAAAGGCGCGGACCTTCGGCAGCGCCGGCTCGGTCGGCGTCGGCCGCGGCTGCAGCGCCTCCTCGGTGCGGTCGTACCAGGGGTCGAGCTCCTCGCTGTCGATCGCCGCCGGCCAGTCCCGGTCGAAGACGGCGGCCGGCGCCCGCAGCTGCACGTTGGCGTAGACCAGCGATCCGCCACCGACCCCGGCGGCGGTGATCACCGAGACGTCGCGCATCATCCGCATGTCGAACATGCCGCCCGGGTTCAGGGACTTGTGCCAGAGCATCCCTGGCGCTTCGCTCGGCTCCTCGGGGAAGTCCTCGCGGCCGAAGCGCCGCCCCCGCTCCAGCACGCAGACGCTCTTTCCCGCTTCCGCCAACCGGCAGGCCGCGATCCCGCCGCCGAAGCCGGAGCCGATAACCACCGCGTCGTAGGACCGTGGCACGGGGCGAAAGCGTATTCGATCTCGATTACTTTGAATCTTTTGATTTTTTGGCCTCCTTCGAATAGCATCGGCGCCAACGTAATCGGGAGGGCCCACGCGGCCCGGGGGTGGCGCAGTGACTATCGGCGTAGAGAGCTCTGGACAGAACGACGCATGGCAGTTGATAACGGCGGACCTCGACGAACCTGACGTCGGCACTCTCTGGGACCTCTGCCTCTCTTCCGAATACGACCGCGACCGGCTCGTCGGCGGCATCACCGACTGGCTCGGTTCCCCGGACGGCCTCAAGCTGCTCGACTGCGCCTGCGGCAGCGGCTTCCCGGCGCTGACTCTGCACAAGCTCGGGTACGACGTGACCTGCACCGACGGCAGCGACTTCATGCTCGAACGGTTTCGCAGCAACGCGGAGGCGGCCGGGGTGCCGATCGAGCCGCGGGAAGCGCTCTGGGATGAGCTCGACGGGCTCTACCCGGCCAGCTTCGACGTGGTCATGTGCAGGGGCTGCTCGTTCATCTACGCCGGCACCTTCGAGACCGACGCCGATCCCGACTGGGGGGCACTCGAGTCCTCGCTGCAGGGCATGGTCTCCTGCCTCCGCCCCGGCGGTCGCCTGTATGTGGACACCACGCAGGAGGAGCATCTCGACGGCGAGGAGTGGAGCTCGCACCCGCCCCGGGAGATCGACGGCCACCGGATCGAAATCGACGAACGGGTGATCGCCGACCCCGACGCGGGCCGGCGGCGCTGGAACGTCAAACTCCGCATCGACGATACGCCCTACGACTTCGAGCGTCATTCGCACTACATGCCGCACGACAAGTTCGCCCAGCTGCTCGAAAGCGCGGGGCTCGCGGACGTCGCCAAGGCCGAGGTGACCGGCGAGCGCTACGCGGTGTTCGAGGGGCGCAAGCGGTAGGCCTCAGGGCCGAAGCAGTGAGATCGTCGCGTCGCCCGAGGCGGCCGTATAGAGAAGGTTGCCGGGACCGTGGACGAGAGCGGTGGTCTTGTAAAAGCCGCTGCCGACGCCCTTACGGGTCGCGCCCGGAAGCGGTTGACATATGCCGTCACCGGCGGTGCTGATGCGAGTGTTGCCGGTCGCGCAGCCGCGGAAGGCCAGCGCCCCGGTTTTCGGATTCCGGCGCAGCTCGACGATCCCGTCGGGGGTGCGGACCGGGGCGATCATCAGCTTGCCGTTGGCGCTGAGAACCGGGGTCCGGACCCCGGAGAGCATGGAGGCGTCCTCCGCCGTCGCCGAGGGTCGCGGAATCAGTGTGCACCTGCCGCGGTCCTCGAGGTTGCCGCTGATGCAGCTGACCGGGGTGAGGGAGCCAGTGCCGCGGTTTCGCTTCAGGGCGACGATCGTCCCGTAGGTCGAGGTCACGTAGATGTAGCGGCCGTCGGCGCTTTCGATCACCCCGGCCGGGTTGGTGAGCGCGCTGATCGGCCCGGCGAGCCGGCCGCGCCGGCAGGGCTGCCGGTCCTCGTCGGGACTGACGCAGCCGGCGAAGCGGATCGCGCCGGAGGCCTCGAGGGTGAAAGCGGCCACGGTCGCCGCCCGGTTTGCCGCCGCGTACAGGTGCCGGCCATCGCCGGATATGACCGGCGAGGCGACGCCTTCGAGGACGCGCTCGCCGCCGCCCGGCACCCGCGCGCAGGCGCTCGCTTTCGGGTTGCTGGTGACGCAGCCGAGGAACGAGAGGGCGCCGCTCGCCGGGTCCCGGTTGAACGCCGAGACGCTGGCGTCGGTGCTGGCGGTCACGTAGAGGTGGGTGCCGTCGCGGCTGATCGCCAGGCCGCTCGGCTCATACAGGCCCGAACCGAAGCCCTCCCGGGTGGCGCTCGCCAGCTGCGCGCACCCGCCCGGGCCGGCCACGCCGGCGCCGAGGTCACCGGTGAGACAGCCCAGGTAGGTCACCGCCCCGGAGAGCGGGTCGCGGGCGAACTGGGCGATGACGGAGGCGTGGAAGTCGCCGCTGACCACGTACAGGAAGCGCCCATCCGGGCTGACCGCGGCGGCGGTGGGGTAAGAGATCGGCGCCTCCGGTGCATTCGCCGTCGCGCCCGGGACATCCGCGCAGTCGTCAAGGAAGGTGTTGCCGGTGAAGCAGGCGCCGAAGGCCAATCTCCTCGAAGGCCCGAGCGCCAGCTGCGCCAAGGAACTGTTCCTGTTCCCCGCCACGTAGACGGAGGCTCCACTCCCGGCCGCCGCAAGCCCCGTCGCGCCGTCAAGCCCCGTGTCCTGCGAGCCTTCGTTGCCCACACCGGGAACCGTCCGGCATCCCGCATTCGCGGCGACGATGCTGTTGCCGGTGATGCAGGAGAGCACGGTGACGTGGATACCCGGGGATGGCTGCGGAGACCTGGCGGCCTGCGCGGCGGGATCGAGCATGAGCAACACCAATGCCAGAAATGGCAGCGCCGCCCACCTCACACTTGACCGGCACCCGCGTTGCCTCGACCAGTGCACAGAAGAAACTCTAGTCTGAGGTGAAGATGGCGACCCAACCCAAGACCGTGTTGGTCACCGGCGGTTCCGGCTTTCTCGGCGGCTGGTGCGTGGCCGAACTACTGCGGCGCGGCCACCGGGTGCGGACCACCGTGCGGGACCTCTCCCGCGAGGCGGAGGTGAGAGCGGCGGTCGGCTCCGAGGTCCCGACCGACGACCTCTCCGTGCTCGCCGCCGACCTCCGTGCCGACGACGGCTGGGAGGAGGCAGCCCGGGGATGCGACTACGTCCTCCACGTGGCGTCGCCGTTCCCGGCCGCACAGCCGAAAGACCCCGACGAGCTGATCGTCCCGGCGCGCGAGGGAACGCTGCGGGTCCTGCGCGCCGCGCTCGCGGCCGGGGCCGAGCGGGTCGTCGTCACCTCCTCGGTGGCGGCAGTGAGCGGCGGCGCCAAGCCCGGCAAGCCGCTCGACGAGGACGACTGGACCGACCCTGCCAACACGAAGCTGAGCCCCTACGTGCGCTCGAAGACGATCGCCGAGCAAGCGGCCTGGGACCTGGTGCGTGAGGCGGGCGCGGAGGAGCGGCTGGCCGTCGTCAACCCGGGCGCGATCATCGGTCCGCTGTTGGACGGAGGCGCCGACTCCTTCTCGCTAGAGCTGGTCGAGCGGTTGCTGAAAGGCACGCCGGGGATCCCACGGATCGGCTTCAGCATCGTCGACGTCCGCGACGTCGCCGACCTCCACATACGGGCAATGACCACGCCCGCGGCCACCGGCCAGCGTTTCGTCGCCGTCGCCCAGTTCCGCTGGATGGCCGAGGTCGCCGAAGTTCTCCGCGACCGGCTCGGAAGCGAAGCGTCAAAGGTCCCGACGCGCCGCGTGCCCGACCTGGTGGTGAGGGGCATGGGCCTCTTCGACCCCGGCGTCAGGTCGATCACCAACCAGCTCGGCAAGAAACTGACCTACTCGAGCGCCAAGGCGGAACGGCTCCTCGATTGGTCTCCGCGACCGGTCGAGGAGAGCATCGTCGAGTGCGCCCGCAGCCTGACCCGACAGGGCGCCGTCTGAGCTAGCGCTTCTTCGCCTTCCCGACCTTCCACTTGAAGGTGGCCGGGGTCGGGTCGGCGATGCCCTGGGGGTTGATCGCCCGCACCTGGAAAGTGTGGCGACCGGGCTTGACCTTCTTTTTCCACGGTGAGCGGCAGGGCTTGAAGGGCTTCTTGTCGAGCTTGCACTGGTAGCTGGAGCCGGGCTGGTCGGCGACGAACTTGAACATCGCTTTCCGCTTGGCGGTCTTCTTGCGCGGCTTTTTGCGCAGGATCGTGTTGGGGGCGACAGGGCCGGGGGCGGGCGGGGTGATGACCGGCGGAGTCGTGCCGGGCCCGGTCGGCGTTCCCGGCGGGGGCGGGGGCGGGGGGGGGTTGCCGATCTCGGTGACCGTCACCTCGGCTTGTCCCTGGCTCGGTTCATGGGTCTGATCGCCTTCGTAGGCCGCGGTAAGCGTGTGGGTGCCGGTGCGGCGCTCGGTCGGCCGGTAGGTGATCTGACAGGAGGCGGTGGCGCCGGCGCCGGGGAGGACGCAGCCACCGAGGTTGAACGTGCCCGCGCTGTCAGTGGCGAAGATCGCCGCCCGGGTCGGCCTGTTCTGCGCTCCGTTGACGTTGGTCACGGTCACCGTGCAGTTGGTGGCCGCTCCGACGTTGACGCTCCCCGGGGCGCAGTTGAGCACGGTGTTGGTCACAAGACCGCCGTTGGGCGGGGTCACGTTGAGCAGCTGGGAGTTGCGGCTCGGTTCGTGGCCGGGGTTGCCGGTGTAGATCGCGGTGATCTGATGGTTGCCCGCGGCATTCGGCTCGTAGATCAGCTGGCAGCGGGATTCGCCCTGGGCGACGGCAAAGAGGATGCAGCCGCCGGTGGAGAAGTCGCCGTCGCTATCGGAGGCGAAGAACACGCCGCCACCCGGCACAGTCGGGTTGGCTGCGATGTCTCTGACATTCACCGTGCAGACCGAGGCGCCGCCGAGGATCACGGTCGAGGGCTCGCACTCGAGCGCCGTCGCGGTCTGGTGACCGCCGTTGCGGCCGTTGACCGTGAGCTCGGCCGTATCTCCGGAGATCTCGTGGCCAGCGTCACCGGCGTAGTCGGCGAATACCTCGTGTTCGCCGGCCTCTTCGGGGTCATAGATCGTCTGGCAACGGGCGGTCGCCTGTCCGGTCGGGGCGAGGTTGCAGACGTTGGCGATGCTGTGGGCGCTCGCGCTGCCGAATTCGACGGTGCCGGTCGGGGCACTGCGGTCGGCGGCGCCGGTGTCCTCGACGACCGCGGTGCAGACCGAGCCGCCGCCGAGGATCACGGTGGTGGGTCGGCAGTCAACCGTCGTAGCGGTTGGGTTCTTCTGGTCCCTGCCACCGCCCTCGGCGGTGACGTTCAGCCCGAAGGTTTCATCAGAGGTGTTGTGCTCCGGGGTGCCCTTGTAGGTGGCGGTCAGGGTGTGGCGGGCCGGGGTCGCGGAGGTCGGGGTGTAGTCGACCTCGCAGGAGGCCGCCGCGCCGACCGGGTTCTCCAGGTCGCAGGCGATCGGCGTGAAGTCGCCGGGGTCGCCGGTTGAGAATTCGACTTCGCCCTCGGGCGCGGTGGGGTTGGGGCCAAGGCCGGTGACCGTGGCGGTGCAGTTGCTCGGGTCATTGACCTCGACCGTGGCCGGGTCGCAGGTGAGCGCGGTGGTGGTGTCGGCGGCATCGCCGTTGCCGCCCTCGGCGGTGACGTTCAGCCCGAAGGTTTCATCAGAGGTGTTGTGCTCCGGGGTGCCCTTGTAGGTGGCGGTCAGGGTGTGGCGGGCCGGGGTCGCGGAGGTCGGGGTGTAGTCGACCTCGCAGGAGGCCGCCGCGCCGACCGGGTTCTCCAGGTCGCAGGCGATCGGCGTGAAGTCGCCGGGGTCGCCGGTTGAGAATTCGACTTCGCCCTCGGGCGCGGTGGGGTTGGGGCCAAGGCCGGTGACCGTGGCGGTGCAGTTGCTCGGGTCATTGACCTCGACCGTGGCCGGGTCGCAGGTGAGCGCGGTGGTGGTGTCGGCGGCATCGCCGTTGCCGCCCTCGGCGGTGACGTTCAGCCCGAAGGTTTCATCAGAGGTGTTGTGCTCCGGGGTGCCCTTGTAGGTGGCGGTCAGGGTGTGGCGGGCCGGGGTCGCGGAGGTCGGGGTGTAGTCGACCTCGCAGGAGGCCGCCGCGCCGACCGGGTTCTCCAGGTCGCAGGCGATCGGCGTGAAGTCGCCGGGGTCGCCGGTTGAGAATTCGACTTCGCCCTCGGGCGCGGTGGGGTTGGGGCCAAGGCCGGTGACCGTGGCGGTGCAGTTGCTCGGGTCATTGACCTCGACCGTGGCCGGGTCGCAGGTGAGCGCGGTGGTGGTGTCGGCGGCATCGCCGTTGCCGCCCTCGGCGGTGACGTTCAGCCCGAAGGTTTCATCAGAGGTGTTGTGCTCCGGGGTGCCCTTGTAGGTGGCGGTCAGGGTGTGGCGGGCCGGGGTCGCGGAGGTCGGGGTGTAGTCGACCTCGCAGGAGGCCGCCGCGCCGACCGGGTTCTCCAGGTCGCAGGCGATCGGCGTGAAGTCGCCGGGGTCGCCGGTTGAGAATTCGACTTCGCCCTCGGGCGCGGTGGGGTTGGGGCCAAGGCCGGTGACCGTGGCGGTGCAGTTGCTCGGGTCATTGACCTCGACCGTGGCCGGGTCGCAGGTGAGCGCGGTGGTGGTGTCGGCGGCATCGCCGTTGCCGCCCTCGGCGGTGACGTTCAGCCCGAAGGTTTCATCAGAGGTGTTGTGCTCCGGGGTGCCCTTGTAGGTGGCGGTCAGGGTGTGGCGGGCCGGGGTCGCGGAGGTCGGGGTGTAGTCGACCTCGCAGGAGGCCGCCGCGCCGACCGGGTTCTCCAGGTCGCAGGCGATCGGCGTGAAGTCGCCGGGGTCGCCGGTTGAGAATTCGACTTCGCCCTCGGGCGCGGTGGGGTTGGGGCCAAGGCCGGTGACCGTGGCGGTGCAGTTGCTCGGGTCATTGACCTCGACCGTGGCCGGGTCGCAGGTGAGCGCGGTGGTGGTGTCGGCGGCATCGCCGTTGCCGCCCTCGGCGGTGACGTTCAGCCCGAAGGTTTCATCAGAGGTGTTGTGCTCCGGGGTGCCCTTGTAGGTGGCGGTCAGGGTGTGGCGGGCCGGGGTCGCGGAGGTCGGGGTGTAGTCGACCTCGCAGGAGGCCGCCGCGCCGACCGGGTTCTCCAGGTCGCAGGCGATCGGCGTGAAGTCGCCGGGGTCGCCGGTTGAGAATTCGACTTCGCCCTCGGGCGCGGTGGGGTTGGGGCCAAGGCCGGTGACCGTGGCGGTGCAGTTGCTCGGGTCATTGACCTCGACCGTGGCCGGGTCGCAGGTGAGCGCGGTGGTGGTGTCGGCGGCATCGCCGTTGCCGCCCTCGGCGGTGACGTTCAGCCCGAAGGTTTCATCAGAGGTGTTGTGCTCCGGGGTGCCCTTGTAGGTGGCGGTCAGGGTGTGGCGGGCCGGGGTCGCGGAGGTCGGGGTGTAGTCGACCTCGCAGGAGGCCGCCGCGCCGACCGGGTTCTCCAGGTCGCAGGCGATCGGCGTGAAGTCGCCGGGGTCGCCGGTTGAGAATTCGACTTCGCCCTCGGGCGCGGTGGGGTTGGGGCCAAGGCCGGTGACCGTGGCGGTGCAGTTGCTCGGGTCATTGACCTCGACCGTGGCCGGGTCGCAGGTGAGCGCGGTGGTGGTGTCGTTCCCATCTCCCTGTTGCACCTCGAGTTCGAAGAAGCCAGTCGATTCGATGTGCTGATCGCTGCCGGGGTAGCCAGCTTCCAGAAGATGGGGTTCTGATTCGATCAGCGCCCTGGGGATGTAGTTGACACCGCAGGTGGAGGTGTCAGAGTCGGGCGCTACCGGGTCCAGCTCACAGCTGATCGGGGTGAAGTTGCCGGGACTGTCGGAGTCGAAGGTGATCCGGCCAGTCGGGGCCACCTTGTCGACGCCGGTTATGTCGGTGGTGTCCCTGACCGTTGCGGTGCAAGCCGTGAGCCGGTCGGTTTCGACCGTCGCCGGCTCGCAGTTGAGCGTGGTCGTGGTGGTGTTTCTTTCGTCGCTGTCGCCTCTGGTGACCTCCAGATCGAAAGCTCCAATCGACGATGCATGGGTGCCATCGGAGAGATAGCGGGCTCCGAGTTCGTGGGGGCTCGACCCCGCTCGAATTGGGGTGTAGGTGCCCTGGCAGCTCGCGCTGTCCGGACCGGCCGGTTCGAGGTCGCATTGCAGCTGTGCAAATTCGCCTGGACCGTTAGCGAAGAAGGAGGCAGCGCCGGTCGGGATGGTTCGGCCGTCGGCCGCCCTGTCCGTGACCGTCGCGGTGCAGACGGTAGCCTCTCCCGTTTCGACGGAGCCGGGGACACAGGCAAGCTCGGTCGTGGTCAAGTGCTTGTCGCCTCCACCTTCGGCTTCTTCGAAGACGCCAAGGTCGAAGGTGTCGGACGAGGAGAAGTGGCTCTGACCACGGCCGTAGGTGGCCTTAAGGCGGTGAATGCCGGACTGGACCACGTTGGGGTTGTACTCGACATCACAGCTAGCGCTGTCCGGGCCGGCCGGTTCGAGGTCGCACGGGTTGGGGATGAACTGCCCGGCGGTATCGGAGGCAAAAGAGACCCGACCGCTTGGCGACGAAGCCCCAGGGCCGGTGTTGTCTCGGACGGTTGCGGTGCAGTTGGCGACCCCGCCGACTTCTGCTGAGTCAGGAGTGCATTCGATCGTGGTTACCGTCAGATGCTTGTCACCCTCTTCGGTGACCCCCAGGTCGAAGGTGTCGGACGAGTCAGCGTGGTCATCCTCGTCGGGGCGATAGGTGGCCCCGAGCAGATGGTGGCCCGACTGCACCACGTCCGGGAGGTAGTCGACCTCGCAGGATGCAGCGCCGGGCCCAGCGGGTTCAAGCTCACAGCGCGGTGCCGAGAAGGCACCGGGGCTGTCGGTCTCGAAGGCGACCTCTCCCGTCGGAGAGGTTCGGTTGACCCCCCCAACGTCGCTGACCGTGGCCGTACAGGTGGCGGGGGTGCCCGCATCGACCGGATCGGGGTCGCACTCCAAGAGAGCCTGGGTCGGGTGCCCCTCGACGGCACGGAGCAGGAACGAGCCGGTGCTGGCGAAATGATCGTCGTCTTCGGGGTAGCTCCCAGTGATCGTGTCATCGCCCGCCGCTTCGGCTTTGTAGGAGACGGCGCAGGTGGAAGTCCTGCCATCGCCGGTTCCGATCAGAGTGCAGGTTGCGCCACCCGGGAACGCGTGCTGAGCGCTGTTGGAGCTGAAGGTAACGTCGCCAGTGAGCGGGATCGGGTTGGCGGTGATGTCGGTGACCCTCGCCGTGCAGGTGGAGAGTTCGTTCACTTCGACCGTCCCAGGTGCGCAGACGATCTCGGTCGTGGTGGGGCCTTTGTCAGCGGCCGTGATCGTCGTGCTCGCCTGGCTCGCTTCATGCGTCACGCCCTCGTAGATGGCCGTGATCTCGTGGGGGCCGATCGCTTCCGTCTTGTAGGTGAGCTGACAGGAGGCTTTCCTGTCTTCCTCACCTGGGCCAAGGGTGCAGCTTCCCCCACCCGAGAAGGTGCCGGTGCTTTCGGTGGAGAACTCGACGGTGCCCTCCGGGACGCTCAGGGGGGCGACGGTGTCGGCAACCGTGGCGGTGCAGGTGACGGATTCGCCGTTTCTGAGCAGTGGAGGCGCGCAGGTAAGCGTGGTTTCGGAGTTAGGCTCCAACTCATCAGCACCGATGTCGGCGGCTTTTCCGAGGATTCGCGCCACCCCGTCGATGTCCGTGGTACCGCTAAACCCGTCAGCAAAGCCGGCGTCGATGGTCGGTGACCCCGGCAGCTGGTGTACGCGGTCGGCAGCGAGCAGCGGCGGCGCAAGGATGTTCCCAGCCGAGCCTGCCGGGGTTACCAGTGCCACTCCTCCATTCCGGGGGGTGGCCGCAGTCGTCTGGTAAGCGGAGTTACGAAGCTTGAGCTCGATTTCCGCGGCATCTCCGAGATCCGCTCCACCAGCCACAGCGACCACGTCGTTCTCCGTGCCCTCGGCGATGATCCCAACGCCGTCGACCAGGTGGGTCGGGCGATGGCCGGCGCCCGCCACCGCGAACCTCAAGCCGAACGACCCCGCACCCGTGGAGGTGGCCGTGATGTTGCGCAGCTTGGCGGAGACCAACTGCTTCGAGACAATAGTGGCGTCGACGCCGAGAGCGGTCGCGCCAGGGCCGCTGGAGAGACAGGCGCTGCTTCGAAGAACAAGGTCGTTCGCCACATCCAGATCGCAAGCAACAGCGTTGATGATCCCAGTCGAGCGGACGACCAGCCCCTCAGCAGTCGAGTTGTCCCCCCCGAAGAAGATGCCTTGCAGCGCGTTGGTGTTGATCTCGATGTGTGCGAGATAGGTGTTCGCGCTTACGGTTATCGCCCCTGGGGCGCTGGTGTTGTCCTGCGCGATCAAAGGTCGGGGGCTCCCGTCAACGCCGTGAATGAACACACCGTCAGGGAGCCTCACGACAGTGTCCTGACCGAGGTCGGCTTTGCCCGAGTAGGTGCCGGCCTCCAGAACGATCTCGTCACCAGCCTTGACGGTGGTTTCAGGTGAGTCCTTGTCCGCGGCCACATCGAGTGAGCACGGACGCGCCGGGTCAGCGCAGGGATCGGAGCCGGTGCCCCCGGGGGCGGCATAACGAATCGTGCCGTTGAGGACGTGAACGCGCGTCGCATCCTCGGTCGGGTCATGAGCCGCATCGCCCTGGTATACGGCGGTGATCTTGTGGGCGCCGGCGCCGACGGAGTCGGGCTTGTAGGTGAACTGGCAGAAGGCTCTGCGCCCCGCACTGGCACCGAGATTGCAGTCGTCGCTATCGAAGGTTCCCTGCCCGTCAGTGGTCAGGCGGACCAGGCCGGTGGGCGCAACCGGAGTGGCGGAGGGGTCCTCCACCATGACCGTGCAGGTCACGTCGCGGTTGACAAGGACCCTGTCGGGAACGCACTCCACGGAGACCGTCGAATCGGGGTCCCTGACCTGGGTGGTGCCGTTGCTCCGTTTGTGGTTTTCATCGCCTTCGTAGGACGCGGTGATGTTGTGTGGGACGCCCGTGAGGCGGCGCGTGGTGTACGTAACCGAGCAGGGGGCCGACTCGCTTTGTTCTTCGTCACCGCCGAAGGCGATTTGACAATTGTCGCGGCTGAAAACTCCCGGCCCGTCGGTGGAGAAGAAGACGTTGCTGACCCGTGGGCTCGGCTGGGCGGGCGCAGGATCGGTGACCGTCGCTCGGCAGGTCGACGGCTTGCCGGGAACGATCACTCTCGGAAGGCAGACAACGGTGGTCTCAGTGGCGTCGGTGAGCTGCGCGCTAAGCCCACCAAGACCGTCGCTCGGTTCGAGCGCGGGCGTGGTTTCCGAGCCCGTCTGGCCTGCGAAGCTGGCGGTGATTTCGTGCGTGCCACGCGCGTTTGGCGTATAGAGGATCGAGCATCGGGCCACCCCTCTGCTGACCTGGGAGAGGCCGCAACTGTTGGGGAAGGTCGCCGCCCTGTTGGTCGTGAAGGAGATGGTGCCGCGGGGCGTGACCGCGATGTTGGTGGGACTTGCATCGCTGACGGTCACCGTGCATCTCGATGCCTGGCCGACCTCAACGGGGGACTGGCATTCGAGTTCCGTCAGGGACAGGTGCGGCGGGGGTTCGCTAACTACCCCGAAAGCGGGGCTTGCGACCCCAAGGCTCCCCAGTACCGCAAGGACCATCAGGAGATACCGGGGGCGGAACGAACTGCTGAGGGGGGCTCGGGCCGGCATGGTGCTCCTTGCGATTTGAGGGGGGTGGCAGCCGTGTGGGCACGACCGGTGTGCGCCCGGCCTACGGCGTCTAAAGGGAGCGGGTTCGGCTGTTGGACAAACGTCTCCGTCCAACTGGACGAACGTAGGCACCCAAGCCGCTTGATTTAGGTACGACGCGCCCCGTTAGCGCTTGTGCCAGGCGCGCCAGTAGGCGCGGAGCCGGGCGCGGAAGGCCTTCGGCTTCTCGGCGTAGAGCCGGTGGCCGAGCTCGAAGGCGGCGCCTGCCAGCTCGGCCTTGCGGCTAGAGATCGCCGCGGCCAGCGCCTCGGAATCCTCGTCGGAGAACCGCCGGGTATCGAGGTCCTCCCGCAGCACGGCAAGGTCGTGGTGGTCGCCGAGCAGGTCGGAGAGCCGGTGCGCCTCTTCGCCGGTCGGGCCGAGGACCTCGGGCCAGGCCTTGTGCAGGATCCGAAGGTCGTACCAGAGGTCCTTCGCCCGTTTGCGCCACTGGTGGAAGTTCTCCTCGCTCGGCTCGGCCTCGGCATCGCGCATCGCCCGCCGGCCCCGCTTGTAGGCACGCGAGAGACCCGCGTCAATCAGCTCCCATGACCCGGAGCCGAGCTCCCAGCTCTCGATCCTGTCGCGGCCGGCCTCGATCTGCTCGATCGACTCCAAGACGGTCATCGCGTCGGTTCCCTCCAGCGTCCGGTCGCAGTCTCGCTGCAATCCCTCGCGCCAGGCGGCGAGCGTGCCGGGGGGAAGGTCCTCGAAGCGCTCGCCGAGGGCATCGAGCGTCTCCAGCTTCACCTTCGCGTCGCGGCTCTCCGCGAGCGCCCGGGCGGCGTCGCGGTAGCGCCGGTTCTGTTCCTTGTAGACCTTCTCGCCGAGCCGGTCGCGCAGCAGCCGGACGACCGCCCGCAGCTTCTTCAGGTCCTTGCGGGCGCCGTGGATGGCGTCCTCGAAGCCCTCCTCGCCGGGCGTCGCGCCCCGCAACCTCTCCAGCGCTTTCTCGGCGCGGCCGGCGGCGATCCGGCGCATGCCGTCACCGACCCGCTCCTTCTTCCTCAGCCGATAGGCGCCGTTACGCTCAGACCCCACCACGCGATGTTAGGCCCGATCGGCGTGCTCTGGGAAACTGGCACGGGTGCGGATCCTGGCGATAACCCACCAGCGCGATGCAGGCCCCGGTGTCTTCGCCGAGGCGATCGAGGCGAGCGGCGCGACGCTCGAGCAGTGGCTGCCCGCGGAGCAGCCGGAGCCGCCGGCCGACCCGCTCGGCTACGACGCCGTCTTCACCCTCGGCGGGGCGATGCACGTCGACCAGGAGGACCCCCACGGCTGGATCGCCGAGGAGAAGGCGCTGCTGCGCGAGCTGATCGATCGCCGGGTGCCGCTGCTCGGCCTCTGCCTCGGCGGCCAGATGGTGGCGGCGGCGGCGGGAACGACGCCTCACCGCGCCACGGAGCCGGAGATCGGGTGGTTCCGGGTCGAGCTGACGCCGGAGGGACGGGACGACCCGCTGCTCGGCCCGCTCGAGCCCGGGTTCGAGGCTTTCCAGTGGCACAGCTACGAATTCCCGCTCCCCCCGGGCGCCGTCCCCCTCGCCCGCACCGACCTCTGCCTGCAGGCCTTCCGCCTCGGCGAGTCTGCCTGGGGGCTCCAGTTCCACCCAGAGGTGAGCGCAGCCGACGCCCGCAGCTGGATCGAGGACTACCGCTCCGACGAGGAGGCGGTCCGGATCGAGCTCGACCCGGACGCGCTGTGGGCGGAGACCGAGGCCAAGATCGAGGCCTTCAACCGGCTCGGCCGCGACCTCTGCAGGCGCTGGCTCGAGGTCGCCGCGGCGATCGCCGCTTAGTCCGCCTGCCCCGGCGTCAGGTAGGCGCTGGAGAGGCCGCCGTCGACCACGAAGGTGGTGGCGGTGACGAAGCTGGAATCGTCCCCGGCCAGGAACAGGGCCGCCTTGGCGATCTCCTCCGGCTCGCCGAAGCGTCCCATCGGGATGTGGACGAGCCGCTTGGCCGCCCGCTCGGGGTCCTTGGCGAAGAGCTCCTGCAGCAGCGGCGTGTTGACCGGGCCGGGACAGAGCGCGTTGACGCGGACGCCGCGGCCGGCGAACTCGACCCCCAGCTCTCGGGAGAGCGAGAGGACCGCGCCCTTGGAAGCGGTGTAGGAGCCCTGCGAGACGGCCGCGCCCATCAGGGCGACGAAGGAGGCGACGTTGATGACCGAGCCGCCGCCCTCCAGCAGGTGCGGGATGCCGTGCTTGCAGCAGAGGTAGACGCCGCGCAGGTTGACGTCCTGGACCCGCTGCCAGGACTCCACCGAGGTCTCCAGCACCGAGCCGTCGTCGGTCGGGTTGATGCCGGCGTTGTTCATCAGCACGTCGATCCGGCCCATCTCCTCGGCGATCCGGGTATAGGCGGTGCGGACCTGCTCCTCGTCGGTGACGTCGGCCTGGATCGCGAGGTCCCCCTCGGCGCCCGGCTCGAGGTCGATCCCGGCCACCCGGGCGCCCTCGGCGGCGAACAGCCGCGCCGACTCGGCTCCGATCCCGCTGGCGCTGCCGGTGATCGCGCAGACCTTGCCCTCCAGCCTTCCCCCCATCAGCCCTCCGTGGTCTCGTAGTAGACGTTCTTCAGCTCGGTGTAGTGCTCGAGCGCGTCCGGTCCCAGCTCGCGACCCATCCCGGACTGCTTAAAGCCCCCGAACGGGGTCGCGACCCGCACCGAGGTGTTCGAGTTGATCGAGAGCACGCCTGCGTCAACCGCTCGCGCGACCCGCAGCGCCCGGGCTCCGTCACCGGTCCAGATCGAGCCCGAGAGGCCGTAGATCGTCTCGTTGGCGAGCGCGATGGCTTCCTCCTCCCCATCGAAGGGGATGACGCAGGCGACCGGGCCGAAGATCTCCTCCCGCGCCGCCCGGTCGGTGTTGGAGACCGGGGACAGCACGGTGGGCGGGAACCAGTAGCCGGGGCCCTCGGGAGCACTGCCCCGGATCGCGACCGGGGCGTCGTCGGGGACATAGCCGGCAACCGCCTCCCGCTGTGCCGCCGAGATCAACGGACCCATCCGGGTCGCCTCGTCGAGCGGGTCGCCGACCGGGAGCGATTCGACCGCGGGGGCGAGCGCGGCGAGAAAGTCCTCGAGGGCCGAGCGCTCGACCAGGATCCGGGAGCGGGCGCAGCAGTCCTGGCCGGCGTTGCCGAAGACCGCCGACGGCGCGGCGGCCGCGGCTTTCTCCAGGTCGGCGTCGGCGAAGACGAGGTTGGCCGACTTGCCGCCCAGCTCCAGGGTGACCCGCTTGATCGTCGCCGCGGCGCCGGCGGCGATTCCGCGGCCGACCTCGGTCGAGCCGGTGAAGGCGATCTTGGCGACGTCGGGGTGTTCGACCAGGCGGGCGCCGCAGACGCTGCCCGGTCCGGCGACGACGTTGAGGACGCCCTCGGGCAGCCCCGCCTCGAGCGCGATCCGCTCCAGCTCGACCGCGCTCAGCGGAGTCAGCTCCGCCGGCTTGAGCACGACCGTGTTGCCGGCGGCGAGCGCCGGGGCGACCTTCCAGGAGGCAATCGTCAGCGGGAAGTTCCAGGGGACGATCAGGCCGACGACGCCGAGCGGCTCGCGAAAGGTCATGTCGACCCCGCCGGCGACCGGGATCGTCTGCCCGAGTAGGCGCTCGGGGGCGCCGGCGTAGTAGCGGAAGGTCTCCACCACCATCCCGATCTCGCCGCGAGCGTCGGCGATCGGCTTGCCGGCGTTGCGCGCCTCCAGCCTGGCCAGCTCCTCGTGGCGGGCTGCGATCGCGTCGGCGAGGCCGCGCATGATCTCCGCCCGGTCCGCCGGCGCCACCGCCCGCCAGGCCGGGTAGGCGGCCTTGGCCCGCGCCACGGCGGCGTCGACCTCCTCGGCGCCGGCCCGCGGCAGCTCCGCCATCACCCGCTCGGTCGCCGGCTCGATCACCTCGATCAAGTCCTCACCCCCTCCCGCGCAGCCGCGACCAGGGCCTCGATCACGCTGCTGCTCTCGTCCTCCTCGGGGTGCCAGATAACGCCGAGGGCGAACCGCCGCTCCGGCAGCTCGATCGCCTCGACCAGGTCGTCGTCCGCGGACCAACCGCTGACCACGAGGCCCTCGCCGAGCCGGTCGACCCCCTGGTGGTGATGGGAGCGCACCGCGATGCTCTCGCCGCCGGCGGCGCGGCAGGCGAGCGTCCCCGCCCCCAGCCGCACCCGGTGGTCGCCGAAGGTGCCGGTGACCGCGCGGTGCACGTCGTTGCCGATCGTCTCCGGCAGGTGCTGGTCGAGGCTGCCGCCGAGGGCGACGTTGAGCAGCTGCATCCCGCGGCAGATCCCCAGCACCGGCATGTCCCGCTCCACCGCCCGCCGGGTCAGCGCCAGCTCGAAGCGGTCGCGCTCGGGCCAGGTGCCGATGGTTTCGGGGTGGGGGTCGGCGCCGTAGCTGGCCGGGTCGATGTCGGAGCCCCCGGCGAGCATCAGGGCGTCGACCCGGTCGAGCAGGGCGTCTGGATCGGCGACCGCGACCTCGTCCGGCGGCAGCACGACCGCCAGCCCGTCGGCCCTCTGCACGGCAGCAACGTAGTTGCGCGGCGCCAGCGTCACCTCGTAGGCCTCCCAAACGCCCCAGGAGACCCGCTCGATCCCGGCGCAGATCCCGATCGCCGGCGCATCCGGACTCACAGCCGCTCGAACCCGCGGTACCGCTCCCAGTCGGTGACGGCCGCCTCGAAAGCCGCAATCTCCACGTCGGCTCGGTTCAGGTAGTGGTCGACGACCTCGGTCCCGAACGCCTCTCCAGCGACGGCGCTCTCGGCGAAGGCCCGGCGGGCGTCGTAGATGTTGTGGGGGACGCGGGGCTTGTCGGATTTATAGGCGTCGCCCTCGAAGACCGGCTCCAGCGGAAGCTCCTCGTCGATCCCGTGCAGGCCAGCGGCGATCATCGCGCTCAGCGCCAGGTAGGGGTTGACGTCGGCGCCCGGCAGCCGGTTCTCCACCCGCAACCCCTCGCCATGCCCGACCACCCGCAGCGAACAGGTGCGGTTGTCGCGGCCCCAGGCGATCGCGGTCGGCGCGAAGGAGCCGGGGACGAAGCGCTTGTAGGAGTTGACGTGGGGCGCGTAGAGCAGGGTCATCTCCTTCATGCAGGCGATCTGGCCGGCGATGAAGTGCTCGAACACCGGCTGGTCCGCGGCGAAGGCGTTGGCACCGTCCTTGCCGGCGAGGGAGCAGTGGATGTGACAGGAGCTGCCCTCGCGCTCGTTGAACTTGGCCATGAAGGTGATCGAGTGGCCCTCCTGGGCGGCGATCTCCTTGGAACCGTTCTTGTAGATCGCGTGATTGTCGGCGCTGCGCAGGGCGTCGTCGTAGCGGAAGTTGATCTCGTGCTGGCCGAGGTTGCACTCGCCCTTGGAGTTCTCGACGACCAGCCCCGCCGCGGCCATCTCGTTGCGGATCCGGCGGAGCAGCGGCTCGACCCGGGCACTGCCGAGCAGCGAGTAGTCGACGTTGTAGAGGTTGGCCGGCTCGAGGTCGCGGAAGGCCTGCTTCCAGGCGTCCTCGTAGGTGTCGCGGAAGACGATGAACTCGAGCTCGGTGGCGGCGTTGGCGCTCATCCCCCGCTCGGCCAAGCGAGCGAGCTGGCGGCGCAGGATCTGGCGCGGGGAGGCGAGCACATCGCGTCCGTCCTCCCACTGCAGGTCGGCCATCAGCAGCACCGTGCCGGGCAGCCAGGGAACCGGCCGCAGGGTGTCGGTGTCCGGCACCATCTCGAAGTCGCCGTAGCCGGTGTCCCAGGAGGACATCGCGTAGCCGCCGACGGTCTCCATGTCGACGTCGACCGCGAGCAGGTAGTTGCAGCCCTCGGCTCCGTGCTCCAGCACGTCGTCGAGGAAGTGGGTGGCGGTCAGCCGCTTGCCCTGCAGCCGCCCCTCCATATCGGCGATCGCCAGCAACACGGTGTCGACCGTGCCATCGGCGACCGCCTTTCTCAGCTCATCGATCGTCACGACCTGCAGCTAAGCACCGATCAGGTGTCTTTTGGCGGCGGCGGATCTTCCGGCGGCGGACCAGGCCCCGGATCGGTGTCGGGCGGAGCAGGGTGCTCCAGGCCCTCCATCCGCGTGTGCGCGTAGACCTCCTCGGGATGCTGGGCGTGCTCGCCCTTGGTCATCGCGAATTCCTCCTCGGGGGAGAGCACCAGGCGGTGACGGCCGGCGATCGCGAAGTATGCGAGGGCGACCACGTACACGATCGCGACTCCGTACACGCCGGGCCGGTATTCGTCGTTGTAGAGGATCGCGCCCAGCGAGAGCAGGGCGATGACCCCGGCGACCGCCGCGCCGGGGATGCCCACCGGGCTGAGGAACGGGCGGTTGATGTTCGGGCGATTGCGCCGCAGCATGATGAACGAGACGCATTGCATCAAGTAGGAGATGACGGCACCGAACACGGCCATGTACAGGAGCGACGCCCCGAGGTCGGTTTCGCTGTTCTTCCAGATGATGTAGGCCGCGCCCCATCCCAAGACCGCACCCAGGAGCAGCGCGACGTGCGGGGTCTGGCGTTTGCCACCGGTGACCGAGAGCGGGTGCGGGTAGTAGCCCGCCCGCGAGAGCGAGAAGATGTTGCGGCCGTAGGCGAAGATGATCGTGTGGAAGCTGGCGACGAGGCCGGCGACAGCGACCAGCCCGAGGATCGAGGCCGACGTGCCGGAGCCGAAGATGGTCTGCAGGCCTTCCAGCAGCGGTTCTTCGTTTTCGGCCAGCGTTTTGGATCCCGGCTCGATCCCCGAGTTGAGGAAGAGGACCAGGAAGCCGGTGACGACCAGCGTCCGCAGACCCCACATCGTGCCCTTGGGAATATCCCGCGCAGGGTCCGCCGACTCCTCGGCCGCCAGGGGTAACTCCTCGATGGCTAAGTAGAACCAGATCGCGAACGGGAGGGCATAGAAGACACCGGGTACGCCGTCGATGAACCAGCCGCCGTTGGTGTCGATGGCCCATTTCTGGAAGTCGAGGTTGGGGATCGCGCCGATGAAGAAGACCAGCAGGATCGCCAGCGAGGTGAAGCAGATGATCACCGTGAAGCGGAAGCTCGCCTCGACTCCGATGTAGTTGAGCCCGACGAAGATCACGTAGAAGATCAGCCACCACCAGGGCAGGGTCAGCGTGAAGGAGAAAAGGTCATCGGTGATCGAGTTCATGTAGTTGCTGATCCCGACCACGATCACCGCCGGGGTCACCACGTACTCGATCGTCTCCGCGACCCCGGTGGCGAACCCGCCCCACGGTCCCATCGCCGAGCGGGCAAAGGAGTACGCGCCGCCGGTGTGTGGAAGCGCGGGTGACATCTCGGCGATCGAGTAACAGAGGCCGAAGTACATGATCGTGATCACGACCATCGCGATCAGCAGGCCGCCGAATCCGTAGGCGAGGCCGAACTGCCAGCCGAAGAAGTCACCGGAGATAACTGCGGCCACCCCCAACGCCCACAGCGACCAGACGCCCGCGTGCCTGCGGAGGGTGCGTTTGGCGAAGTAGTCGTGGCCGGCTTCGCGGTAGGTGATCGCGCCTACTTTGCGTTGGTTGTCGGCCACTTCGAAACCTCCTTGCACACGGGGCGTCTAAATGGTTGGCTGGTGCGACCTTAAGCCGAGGGGCAGGCTGTGTCAAGTCGCACAAGCGCCGCGAGGCGCGCGGCTAGGGCGCCGGCAGCAGGCCGGCGAGGATGTGCTCGGTCCCCTCGATGTGCTCGCGGAGCATGCGAACGGCACGGGTGGCGTCGCGCTTGCGCAGCGCCTTGACCAGCCGCCGGTGCTGACCGTTGGACTGGGCGAGGACTTCGGCGGGGTGGGCGATCCGCGCGATCAGGTCGGTCATCTGCCCCTGCACGTCGGTCATCGCGCTGACCAGGCGAGGGGAGCTCGCCGCCTCGGCGACCGAGATGTGGAAGCGGATGTCGGTGCGGCGGTACTCGTCGAAGTCTCCGGCCACCCCCTCGTCCATCTTCGCGACCAGGTCCTCGAGACGGTCGAGCTGCTCGTCGCTGGCCCGCTCGGCGGCGAGGAGGGCGGATCCGCACTCGATCGCGACGCGGTAGTCGAGCACCGCCCAGGCACTCTGGTCCAGCGCCCCGGCGCCGCGTTCGGCCAGCGGCGGCTGCTCGGAAACGAAGGTGCCGCCGTTACGCCCCCGCAACGAGACTAGGTGCCCACTCTGGACCAGCGTCGTCAGCGCCTGGCGCAGGGTCGAGCGGGAGATCTTCAGCTCGCCGGCGAGGTCGCGCTCAGGCGGGAGTCGGTCACCGGGTGCGAGCAGGCCGAGGCGGATCGCGGTCCCCAACCGCTCCACCGTCTCCTCGAAGGTGCTCGGCGGCCGCACGGGCATGAACACTGCCTGCAGCGCCGCATCCCGTTCCATGCGGAAACCGTAGCGCGGAAGCGTTGGGGACCGGCCCCTCTGCCGGCCCCCAAACGTTCCGTTTCCTTCATCTACCCCCCGCCCGAGCCAAAGGCGCCCCAGCTGGCGCCTGGGCGGAAGTGAAGGAAGCACCGGGAAAAGACGAGAGCCGTACCGGCCTCTCTCCCTGACTACCGCCCTGTCTTACGGCGCTCCCCCGCTCTGGGTTCATCGATCAGCGAGGTTTTTTAACTGGCGACGCAGTGCGCAATCGGCAGCCGGGTATCAGGATGGGAACCGACCGCGTTCGACACGGCAAAGGAGTCCCGCAAAATGGGGCAAATCATCATCCCCGGCGAGAGCGAAGACAAGCCGCCCGGCCGATACCAGCACTGTTTCGATGCCGCTACATACACCGAACAGACCCGTGACATTGTGCGCACCACGCGTGCGTAGTTCCTACCTAGCGTCAGCCCAATGGGCTGGCCGCCAAAAGTTGGAGAGCTCTTGCCACGCGCCGATGAAGCATTCGGTGTGCTGGAGAAGCTCGAGGGCTACTCGCTGGACATGAGCCATCCACACGGCGGTTCCAAGGCCCACGGATTTGCGCTGATCCTCGGGGTCACCATCGACTCGATCTCAGTTGTCGAGGCGGCGATTCGCTCCAGCATCCTCTACACCCCAATCGCGTCGACCCGACCAAATCCACCCTATGGGACCAATTGCGTCATCGAGTTCCCACTTCGGGGAATCGGGCGCTACAGTGAACGGATCGTTCTTCTCAGGACGATTTGGGAGTTTGCCTTCCCGGGATCACCCCCCAGACTCGTGAGCGCATTTCTGAAGGTCTAGGAGGCAGGAGATGGCTATAGCAAGGACCAAGATCGGTGAACACGACTGCATCGAGCTGCTTCATTCAATCGGCGCCTGGCCGGCAGGAACCGGCGGCACCGTCGTGAGTGACCACGGAGACTCGAAGCTCATCGAGGTCTCCGATGACCGTGGCCAGATGCTGGATCTCTTCGAGGTTCCCGAATCTCAGCTGAAGCTGGTCGGGAAGTACAGCCGCTAGTCCCGGGGGGACTCGAAGCCGGCTAGGGCGACGGTCGCGACGAGGCCGTCCTCTTTGGAGTGGGCGAGCCTGTCCGTGGCGCGTGCGGCGATCTCGTCCGCCTGTTTGAAGGTGGAGTCGAGGAGTTCCATCGTCTCGGTCCAGCCCTGCTCGTCGATACGCAGTGGCGTCCAGCTGATGTGGGCGTTCCGCGCCGTAAAGCTGCCGGCCTCGATCGCCTGGCCGATCCGGCTGAACAGTTCGTTGGCGGTGGTTGAGGCCAGGATCCGTCGCACCTCATCCGGGAGGCGCATCCAGTCATCGTCGCTGAAGATCGGGACCGCGGTGCGCCGGTAGACGTGCTCGAGAGAGCCTCCGGCCGGGTTGGTCCCGACCACCTCGATCCAGCCCAAATCCCTCAGGTAACGGAAATGGTACGCAACGTTGGGAATCGGTTCGTTGCACTCCCGAGCGAATTCAGCGGGGGTCATGGTCCGGTCGCTGAGCACACCGAGAAGCCGCAACCGAACCGGGTGAGCCAGGGCTTTGAACGACTCGAAGTGGTCCGACCCCCCTTGCCGGCCTGCGCGGGACGTCTCGCCCCTCCCTCTGGATTCCACCATAGCCTCCCTTTAATCGAATATGGATGGAACGGTCCACCCGAGGCTATTACCCCCAAAGGCCTTTGTGTGCGTTATCTGGAGGTAGTTCCCTTACCGCTGGAATTCCGTCAACCGTGGGTAAGGGTACGATCGCCGAATGGGTATGAAACTCAGTGAGACCGACGCTGCGCTGCCGCAGGGCTCGATCGCCAAGAACGGCTAGCGAGGCGGCTGTTCGAAGGTCCGCTGGTAGGCGGTGGCGGGGCCGGTGCCGTAGATCGGTTCGAAGGGGGGCTGCTGGACGCAGGCGGGAGTGGGTGCGGCAGCAGTTCCAGACTGACCGCCAAATGCGTACTTTTTGATGTTGTTGAAGAGGGCTTCGGCTTCCGCGAGCGTTCCTTTTTTCGTCAGTTCCTGGAAGGCAGGTTTTTGGGGCGTTTCAGGATCGATGGTCACGGCACTACCAGATGCGCATTGACGCGTGTCGAACCCTGGGAGCGCGCCCGAAGAGAGGCCCCTCGCCCAGAGCGGCGGGCTGTACGCGCTATTGCGGTTGATACTCAAACGATTCCCGTAGGTCGACAGAGTTTCCGCGTTGATTGGACCAATCACCCGCAGATAGTTCTGCTTTTCACCTTGTTTGTTTTCGACGGTGAGTCGGCCACTGAAGGTTGCGGCCAGGTTGCCGAAGAACGAGGTCACCTCGCGTTTGTAGAGCTTGAGGCCAGTGAGAAGCGGGTTTAGGTTGCGCAGGAAGGGATCCACGGCTCGGAGCAGTGGTGGGAACTCGTCACGGAAGATTTTGCGCAGGGCGGGGAACCCGGTCGGGGCCTCGGCGATCACCGGCTTCAGGCCTTCGAAGAAGCCCTTCGACTCCGGCGCCAGCTTGCCGATCGCGATGAAGGTCGGCGAGAGCTCTTCGGCGGCGGGAACCAGCTGCTTGAACAACGGGTTGGCCTCGATCGCGAAGCCTTTGAGCCTGCTCAGCGTCAGCTTCGACTCGTCGAGGAAGGTCGGGAAGGCGCGGAACAGCGCTTCGATGTCGCGGTCGCGCTGCGCCGCGGTCTGGAAGACGGTGTCGGAGCTGCGGATCAGCTCGGCGAGCTGCCCGTCGCGACCGCGCAGAGCGCGGAAGGTGGTGGCGCCGTTTCGGAACAGCTGGCCGATCGCGACCCGCTGGGTGTCGAGGATGCGGAAGAGCTTGTCGAATTCGGTGAAGGTCGGTTCGAACTGGCCGATCGCGTAGGAGAGGTTCTGGCCCTGGCCGTTGATCGCGATCGCCGCTTCCTGCATCCAGCTCTGGAACGCTGCGCGCGTTTCGGGGTCGAAGGTGCGGAAGATCTCGTCGAGCTGGACCGATTCGGCGATGTTTGCGGTCGGCACGCTGCCGCCGTCGGCGAGCTCGGGACCGTTCCCGTCGCCCGGGGTGAGTTCGATGTAGGTCTCCCCCAGCAGCGTCTTGGTGCGCAGGATCGCCCGGGTCGAGGTGGGCAGCGGCGCGTACCGGGCGTCGATGTCGACGGTGGCCAGAGCCTGCTTTCCGTTAGGCGCCAGGTTGATGCTCTGGACTTTGCCGACGTTGACCCCGGAGATCCGGACGTCGGACTGTTCGGCCAGCTGCGTCGCCTCGTTGAACGGGACCTTGACCTGGTAGGGCTTGGCCCGGAACGGGGTGGGACCGCCGAAGGTGACCCAGAGGAATAGCAAGATCCCGAAGCACGACAGCGCGAAGCCGGCGATGACCAGGAGCTGAGCGGTGCTGGGCGCGCGCTTGCTCATTTTTTAGGCCGTTCCGTGGACTGACATTTGCCCGGGCCGTTTTCGCCTTTGTTCGGGAAGGAAACCGGGATTTCTGAAGCGCGCGGCAGGTTGATCATTTCCAGCAGGGTCTGGAGGTAGGGGCGCGGTTTTCCGGAGGCGTTGAGCCCCACGTTCTGGTTTTCCGCGATCCCGAACCCGAGGTCAGCGCCGGTACAGGAGATCAGCACCAGGCCACGCAGGGCGGGGCCACCGGCATCTTGGAGATTGAACGCGGCGTTGAAATTGTGGTTGAGCCAAGGTACGTAGAAGAGGAAGCTCTGGCGCGATCCTTTCGGCTTGTAGGCAAGCTCGTTGAAGAAGGTGTTGAACCCACCTAGCGCATTACCAAAGCTCTTGACGGTCTTTTCGAAGGGCCCGGAGGCTTCGGTGCCGTGAGTGAGAACCGGGCGGACTTCGCGGGTGAAGGGTCGGATCTGGTCGCGAATCGGCGCCGTGGTCTGTTCGAACAGGCGCTGGGTCGCCTTGAAGGCGGGGAGCGACGCCTGCGCCTGGGGGATCAGCTGGGTGAAGGCCGGGCGGGCGGCCTGGGAGAAGCGGTTGGAGCTGGCGAGGCCGGACTGGCCGGCTCGCAGCGCAGCGGGGAACTCGCGCAGGGCGGCCTGGATCGATGCCTGCTCGTTGGCGAAGTTGCCGAGCGAGTCGTCGGAGGCGGTGACGAAGCGCTTGATCTCGGCGTCGTGGCGACCGAGTTCGGTGGTGAGCCGCTGGAAGTTGTGAATCACTTCGGCGAGCGCCTCGTGGCGCTCCGCGACCGCCCGGTTCAGCTTCGCCGTGTAGTGAACGAAGGGCTCGAAGCGGCGGAGGGCGTTGCCGAGCTGGACACCGCGACCGCCTATGCCACGCGCACCGCCGGCGACGAGCAGCTGGATGTACTGACGGGTGTCGGTGTCGAGGGTCGCGAGGAAGGCATCGAGGTTGGTGTTCGGTTCGGTCTGGGCGAGGGTGAAGTGGGCGCCGTCCTCGACGTGCTCGGTGCCGGTCCCCGGGGAGATCTCGACGATCATGTCGTTGAGGTTCGTTTTCGGGCGCAGCAGGAGGGCGGCATCGGGGTGGATCAGCTCCATGTACTTGGGCTCGATGTCCATCCCGACCACCGCGTGGCCGTCTTCGAGGTCGACCGAGGCGACCTTGCCGATCTGGATGCCGGCGATGTCCACGGCCTGGCCCTGGCCTGGCGTAACCGCCTGCGCGGTCGAAAACTCGGCGGTGATGTGGTCGAATTCTTCGCCGACGAGAGGCAGCCACGACGGCAGCGAAGCTTTCTGCTGGGTGAAGATTCCGAGCATCATCACGATGCCGGCGAAGGCCAAGACGATGATCGCGATCGTGTCGGTGCGCCGCCCCCGGGCCTGACGGGAGAGCCAGGCTCGGAAGTGCCTCCAGCGGCTCGAGTGCTCGGTCATGGGTTCACTCCAGCGACCGACGGCGAGGCCGGGCCGACCTGACCAAGGGGACCGTTGACGTTGGGAACTGGATTCGTGTAGCAGCGGACGTCCGGCTTCAGCGGCGGTTTACCGCCGAGCCGTGGCTGGGTCCCGATCGGCTCAACGATCGTGTTGGCGTAGTTGATCTGGTCGCTGAGGGTTGCCGGGTTGCCTTCGGGATTCGGTTCGCCGACCAGAACCGGTCCTCCACCCGCCTGGGCGCGCAAATAGGGGCCGTTGCCGTCGAAGTTCTGCCCGGCGCCCGCGAAGTTGACGAAGTTGTAGAGGAACTCGCGGTAGTTGGGGCCACCCGTGCTGAAGCGATCTGCGATCACCTGGTTGCCGGTCGGGACCAGGACCTTCGTCGTGCAGAGGCTGAGCCGGTTGAGCTGCGGCAGCGTGTTTGCCTTGCTCGCCTGGTTGGCGCCGGCGAGGCCTGGAGTCGATTCCTCCAGCAGCCTCGCAAGCCCACCACCCTCTTTGCCGGACAGGAACGGCCTGATCTGGGCGATGAAGGGTTTCGAGGCGGCGATCAGGTCGGGCAACTCCGCCACGGCCGGGGTCAGCTCGATCGCGTAGCCGCGCAGCGGCGGCAGCGAAGCGTTGAGACTGACCAGCGAGGTGCGAGCGATCCGCAGCGTCGGCGCCAGCAGCTGGATCGTGGTCGAGAGGTTGGTCGACTGGGCGGCAAGCGCGCCGGTGAAGACGTTGAAGTTGTCGATCAACCCCTGCAGGTCGGCCTCGCGGCTGGCGAAGGCGCCGAAGGTACGGCCGGCCCCAGCGACAAGCCGGGAGAGGTCGCGCTGCTCGGTGCCGAGGAGGGCGTCGGTGACCTGGGAGCTGTAGCGGCCGGCTTCGCCGCCGTATTTGAACGCCAGGTTCAGCGCCTCGGCGCCGCTCTTGCCTTTCACCTCCGGCAGCTGGGTGAGATCTTCGGCCGCGCTCGGCTCGTGCGTCAGCGCCGTGCCGTAGCTCTCGAGGAGTCGGCTCAGGTCGGCGCGGACGGGCGACTGCAGCGCGGTGAGGATTTCGTCGAGCTGGACCGCGGTGGAGGTGCGACTGACCGGGATGGTCGCGTCGCTGTCCATCTCCGGCGCGCTCGGGCTGCCGGGATCGAGCTCGATGAAGAAGTTGCCCTCGAGGAAGATCCGCGGGCGGATCGCGGCGAAAGCGTCGTCGTGGATCGGCCGGCCGCTGCCTTCGACGGTGAAGGTGACCTTGGTCGCGTTGCCGTCGCGCTCGGACGAGATCACTTTGCCGACGTCGACGCCGGCGATCCGGATCGGCGAGTTGAGCGAGACGTTGGCCGAGTTGGCGAAGGTCGCGTTCAGCTGGTAGCCGTAGCTGGTGAAGGGAACGTGTTTGGTGAAGGCCAGGTAGGGACCGATCGTGAAGATGAGGATGAAGACGATCGCGATCGCTACGTTGCTCGGCCGCCACTTGAAGCGGCGGTTGGTCGCGCCCTGCCTGGTGTCGCGCTCGGGGAGGCGGCTCATTCGCTTTCTTCCCCGCTGGTCGTCGTCCCCCAGACGTCCGGCGCTTCTCCAATGACGGTCCGCCCGGGGGTGAATTTCTCGTTGCCGGCTTCGCATCCCCTCGACTGGCCCGGCGCGGCGGTGTTCGGGAACGGGTTGTAGTGCAGGAAGTTGTCCGGGAATTCCGGATTCGGGCCGCTGGCGGGCGCCGCCGCTTGACCGCTCTCGCTGTTCGGCCCTTCGGGCGGTAGGAAGGAAATGAAGTTGAGCCAGTTGCCGTTTTTGTTGCCGACTTCAGAGGCGTTTGACACCTGCCTGAAGGTAAGCGTCAGGTAGTTACACACCGTTTGCGCAGGCGTAATGAAGGTGAGCGAGGGCTTCAGCAACCTGTTGGTGTCGGTCAGCAGTTCGAGGCCGTTGAAGACCCCGTCCGCGTTCTGGAAGTCGACCAGCGCTTCGGCGGTCGGCTGGAGCTGGGCGTTGAGGACCGGCGAGTTGTTGAGGGCCGGGACGCCCGCGCGGAGCGATTCCGCGATCACCGGCGAGGTTTCCCCCAGCGCTTTCGCCCCCGGCTGCAACGCGGTGAAGAAGCGTGCAGAGTTGTGCAGGAACGGGCGCAGCGCCGGCAGCGCGTCGTTGACGACGTCCTCGGTCGGGGCGCTTTTTTCGATCGTTTCCTGGATGAAGGGACGGGCGACGCGGGCGAAGGCGGCGAAGGTGATGTCGAGGCCGACAAAGAGCGACGCCTGTGCCTCTGCGACCGGGGCGACCGTGGCCGAGAGGTCCTCGAGCGCGCGCCAGAAGCCGGCGAAGTCGGTGCTCGGTTCGACGATCTTGCGCAGCAACGGCTGCCCGTTGACGACGAGGCGTCGCAGGGCGCCGATCGCTTCGTTCAGCTGCGGCCCGCGGCCGGCGAGCGCGTTGCCGAAGCCGGCGAGGTTCTGGCGGATCGCCTCGCGGGTCGGTTTGTCGAACATGGCGAAGAACTCGTCGATGTCGACCGGTTCCGGGCGCGCGGCGGAGACCGGGATCGTGTCCCCGGCCTCGAAGCCCTCGCTGGAGCTGCCCGGGGTTACCTGGAGGAACTTGAGACCGAGAGCGGATTTCGGCCGGATCGTGATCGTCGAATCGACCGGCAGCGGTTCGACGTTTTTGTCGAGCCGCAGCGTCAGTTCTGCGGCGACCTCGCCGTCGCCGACTTGGACCGGGACGACCGACCTGACGATGCCGACCCGCACGCCGCCGATCCGGATCTCGTTGCCTTTGACCAGCGCGTCGGCGTTGGGGACGCGGGCCTTGAGGTCGTAGGTCGAGACGAAGGGCAGCCCGTTGTTGGCGTTGTAGGCGAGGAAGACGGCGACGATCACGACCAGGACGGTGACCGCGCCGACCAGGATCGGGCTGCTGGCGACCCCCTGTATGCCGCTGCGGTTCCTCATGGTCCCAGGAGGTAGTCGAGGAGCGGGGCGGTGCCCCCGGTCTCAGAGGCTTCGGCGACCCCCGCTTTGCCGCCGTTGGCAGGGTCTGCCTGGCCAATTCCAGTGGCGGGTCCTTCTTCGGCGAGCGTGCCTCCGGTTTGCTCCGCCTGTTCCTGCTTGACCAGGCGCAGGAGCTCGAGGGCGCTGCTCGCCGAGGCCCCCGCGCCGGCGTTTTCCCCGTTGAACCGGGCGACGCAACCGGACGCCCCCGAACTCGTGGCCTCGTATTCGACGCAGTTGCTGAGCGTCACCAGCGTGCGTCCAAAGTGCCCGTACTGATCGAAGCCATTTAGCGAAGCGGTCGTGTTGTAGATCAGTTCGACCAAACCATCCCAGCCTCTGGTCTTCTTCAGGCTGGTGAAGAGCTTTGCCAGTTCGGTGGTCGGCTTGACTCCGGACTTCGCCAGGTCACGCGCCGTACGGACGACCGGGTCGGCTTCAGCAAAGATCGGCCCGGACGCTTCGCCGGCGTCACCGAGGCTCTTCAGCGCGACCGTGGCCGCCTGCGAGAACGGGGTCAGGGTGCGGGTTGCGTCGGTGAACGAAGGGGCGGCCGTGCCGAGGTCTTCGACCACAGGAGTTCCCGCGTCGGAGAATTCCTCCAGGCTGCGCATCGTCTTGCGGAACTCGACCAGGAAGGTGGGGAATTTCCGCAGCGCCTCTTCCAGCTGCGGGCCTTTTTCGGCGCTCGCCTGCCCGGCGGCGCCGGCGTTGGTGAAGAAGCCGGCGACATGGGCACGCTCACGGGCGAACGGGCGCAGGATCGCATCGGAGTCGCTGGCCAGCTGGGCCAGCCGGTCGCGCTGGGCGGAGAGGATGCCGAAGAGGCGGTCGACGTCGCGCAGGACCGGGTTTGCGCGCTTGACCAGGACCTCGATGTCCTCGCCGCGGCCGGCGAGGCCGGCGCCGAGTTCGTTGAAGATCAGCCGGAAGCGCTGCGCGTAGGGCAGCGACTGGATGTCGTTGATCAGGTCCGGGTCGACGCTGGTGCTGTTGTTGCCGAGCGGCAGCAGGTACTGGCCGGCGCCGGGCTCACCGTCGGGGACCTCTTCCAGCGGCGGCGGCGCCTGGCTGCCGGGCGCCCGCGGCAGGGTCGGCCGGCAGTCGACGAACTTCTCGCCGATCAGCGACTGGGGCCGGATCAGGCAGCTGGCGTCGCTGCGGAAGTCCTGGAAGCTCGGGTCGGTGATCTTCATCACGATCACCGCCTTGCCCGGGGCCGAAACCGCCTTGCCGTCGCGCCGGGCGACGGTATCGCCCGGCATCGTCACCCCGACCGACTCGATCGTGCCGACGTTGGCGCCGGCGACCCGGACCTCCTCGCCGTTGACCATGAAGCCGCCGTTGTCGAAGATCGCGCGGACGACGTACCCGTTGGAGGAGGAGCCGCCGCCGGAGACCAGCAGGACGACCACGACGACCGCCGCCACCAGCCCCGCCGCGATTATCAGCCGCCTGATCATGGTCCGGGGGGCACATCGGCCGGGTTGCATTCGGACGGGCTGACGCTGCCGGCGCCGACGAACGGGTTGGAGCCGTCAGGGGCAGGCTGGGTCGCACCACCGGGACACGGGCGACGAGTCGTCGGGGAGCCGAGGGCGTTGAATTGTTCAGACCTGGTGATGGGGGTCAGGGTTCCCGCGTCGTTGCGGAAAATGTTGAGCAGCGAGGTCGAAGCACGGACGTAGTGCCCGTTTCCGTCGTAATAGCCGGCGGCCTGGCCGAGCTTGCCGATCGCGCTGAACAGATCGGGCGTGTAGGCGCGGATGAAGTTGAGGTTCGGCTGGAAAGCGGTGATCGATTCTTCGGCGTGGGGGAAGGTTTTCGAGACCAGCTGCTGGGTCCTGGGTATGGTCGCCAGCAGTTCGCCCAGATCGTTCCCCTTGCCCGGCCGGTCGACGGTGAGCCGCAGGTTGCGGGTGAAGGGCACGAGTTTGGAGAAGATCGGGCGTATTTCGGCCAGGAACGGGGCCAGGTTCCGGGTCGCCGGCTTCGCCGTTTCGACCAGCGGTTCGAGGTCGCCGAGGGCGGCGCGGAGGTTGACGAAGGTCGTGTTGCTCTGCCGCATCACCGGCGGCAGGCGGCGAAGGGTCTGGCCCAGCGCGACGTTCTCCGAGGCGATCGAGTCGAACGCGGTGCTTGCGTTGGAGATCGCGCTGGAGAGCGACTCGCCGCGCTCGGCGATCGTGGTCGAGAGCTTGCTCGAGCTGACGATGAAGCGCGACAGCAGCCGCTGGTCGGCGTTGAGTTCCCCGGCGAAGGCGCTGGCGCGGTCCAGGGCGGTGCCGAAGAATTCATAGGATTCGTTGGCGGCCTCGGCCTGGCCGGTGTAGAGCGTCGAGTTGCCCTTGATGAAGTTGGCGAGGCCCTTCCGCACCGCTGGCGGGAAGGTGTTGAAGAGCTGGTCGATGTCGACCGGGGTCGTGGTCGAGGAGAGGCCGAGTTCGGCGCCGTCGTCGAGGGGCGGGTTGCTGTTCGGCCCGGGGCTGATCGAGACGTAGTGGTTGGCGACGCCCGAGAGCGAGGTGGCGCGGATCACCGCGGTCGTCCCCTCGTGCAGCTGCTGCTCGACTTCGACGTTGACCTCAGCCAGGTTGTCGTCGGTGAGTCCGAGGCTTTCGACCGTGCCCGCCGGGGAGCCGCCGATCAGGACCTGGTTGTCCGGCACGAGCTGGCCGGCGTTCTGGAAAACCAGCGTGTACTTGTGGCCGCCGTTGCCGCTGAAGAGGACGAAGGCGAGGACGATTACCGCGACCGCGAGGGCTGCGATGACGGCGATCCGGCCGCGGGTGACCCCCCGGCCAGCGGCCGGGCTTTTCTCCTCGCCTAAGGGATTAGCAGCCACGGTCGTCACTCGCACATTCCCCGGCCCCTCCGACCCGGTGGAACGGCGGGCCGAATCGTATCCGAGCCGCTCCCCGGCAAGTGCGCCTGCAGCGGGGACTTAACTGGAAATCAACGCGATACTCTGCGGCGTGGCAGCGGTTAGGGAATTGGGAGCGCCTCGCTATATCGACCCGGAATCCACCTGGAGGAGCTACCAATGCGCAAACGCCCAACTTTGACCGTCGGCCTGATCGTCGGCCTGATTGCCGCGATCGCGGCTTCAGCCGCGATCGCCGGCCCGACCGTTGTCGGGAAAGACGGGAACACGCAGTCGCTGGACGTCGTGGTCCCGAAAAATCTCTCGAAAACGAAACCGACGCCGGTCACGCTGAAAGTGACGACCAAAACGACCTCGACGACGGCCGCCAACGGCGTGCCCTCGCCGGCGATCCGGGCCGTGGTCGACTTCGACAAAAACGCCTCGCTCTACACCAAAGGCGTGCCGACCTGCGACCCGGCGAAACTCCAGGCCACCTCGACCGAAGCGGCTCTGGCGGCCTGCGAAAACGCCAAAATCGGCAGTGGCAGCGGCGCTGCGCTGCTCCCCGTCGGCCCCAATGTGTACCCCGAGCCGGTCGTCATCACCGCCTTCAACGGCGTCCCGCAAGCCGGCCAGCCGGTCGTTCTGCTCCATGCCTACGGCTCCTCCCCGGTGCAGACCACCCAGGTCCTCATCGGCAAAGTCAGCACCTACAACAAAGAAGGCTTCGGGCCACGGCTCGACGTCGAAATCCCGAAACTCGCCGGCGGCGTCGGCGCCCTCACCGACTTCTCGGTGACGATCAACAAGAAGTACCGCTACAAAGGCGCGCTGCGGAGCTACGTCTCCGCCAAATGCCCGAAATCGAAAAAGTTGAAGGCACGAGCCACCTTCACCTACCTTGACGGCGAAGCGCTCACCGCAGTCTCGAAACAGAGCTGCAAACAGCTGAAATAAGACGCGCCACTTGATCACTCCGTCGCGACTCCAGGGCGGAAAGTTCGAACCGCCCTGGAGAGCGATGGGCTTCCTGACGATCTACTCCTTCCCAGTCAACCTGTCGAGCGCCCTGCCGACCTGGCGGTAGATCTGCTCCTCGTTCCCGTAAGGCACCTTGAGGCCGATTCGGATTACCTCGGCTTTTTCTGGCCCGTCCTCCTTCGGAAGAAGGCGGTAGACGATCCGGTACCGAGGATCCATGTCCCGCTGCTCGTCGAAATAGAGCTTGCGGCAGTCCGAGAGGTTGCCGGTGCTGAACGCGAAGCCGCAGGGTTTTCCCAGCTTCGGATTCTTCGTCGAAATTTCTGCCAGAAGCTCCAACGCGCGGCGCTTCAGCTCCTTGGACGGGAGGTCGAGAAGTTGTTGCTTCGCACCGGGGTCGAAAAATTCGACCGGGAGCCGCGTCACCTACAGGCCAAACTCGGCCGGGTCGAATCCAGCTTCCCGTGCAACCTCAGCCAGCTCTACCCTCTTCCCGGTGTCCTCGGCAAAGGCCTCACGGACCTCCTCGGAAGCAACCAGCTCGTCGAGAACCTCCGTCATTCGCAGGTACCTCTCGTAGGACAAGATCACGCCCTCGGCCTTGCGATGCGAGCCGAAGACGACGGGATCTGCCTGCTCGCCCTCCTCCCGGAAGTGCTTCAGGTAGCCCGAGAGATGGACTCTTGCCTCTGCGCTTGGAACGACAGGTCGAGGGGTAGCCACGCATGTATCTTAGCAAAAGCGTACATCTACTTGTACGACTTTGACCCCTTTTCAAGGAGCGAGCGGGCGGTTCAGACGCTGAGTTTCGGCAGCGTCCGCTTCAGGGGGCCGGGTAGCCACCAGACCCGGTCCCCGATCAGCAGCATCAGCGCCGGCAGCAAGACGATCCGGACCACGGTGGCATCAAGGATCACCGCGACGGTCAGGCCGACCCCGAGTTGGCTGACCGTCGCGATCGGCGCCCCGGCGAAGGCGATGAAGACCGCCATCATGATCGCCGCGGCACCGGTGATCACCCCGGCCGTCTTCTCCAGCCCGAAGTGGATCGCGGCGGCGTTGTCGCCCTCGCGGTCGTAGTGCTCGCGCATGCGGCTGAGCAGGAACACCGCATAGTCGATCGAGAGGCCGAATACGAGGCCGAAGATCATCATCGCCCCAACCGCTTCGACGTAGTTCCGCCCACCGAGCGGGAGGTCCTCCGGAACGTTGAAGAGCAGGGTCAGGATCCCGAAGGCAACCCCCACCGTGAGCAGGTTGAGCCCCACCGCGATCGCCGCCAGCGGCACCGACCGCAGGACGACGACGAGGACGAGGAAGGTGACCAGCGTGATCACGGCGATGACCAACGGGATCCGGGCCTGGGTGATCTCGTTGTAGTCGTTCAGCTGAGCGGCACCGCCGGCGACGCCGGTCGAGAAGCCTGCCTCCTCGGCCAGGTTCGCCGCCCTCTTGTCAAGCGTTTGGTTGAGCGCGATCGAACCTGGCGTGTTGAACGAGTAGTCGGAGACGACGAGCATCGAGGCCGCCTGGCCGCCGCTCTGCAGATCGATCGAGGCCGACGCGGCCTCGCGCACTTTCGGCGGCGCCCCGTCGAGTGCCGAGAGCACGAAGTACCCGGAGTTGAAGATCCCCGGCGTGGCGCGGCGGACACCGCGCGCCCGGTCTCTGATCCTCTCCCTGCCGTCGACGATGCGGACGCTGGCGCGACGCAGGCCGGTCTGCAGCGGGGCGGAGCGCTCGGCGCCTTCGGCGAGAGCCGCCTGCAGTGCCTCCGCCCCCCCGCCAAGCCGGCCGACGCCGCCGGCCAGGGCTTCGGTCGCCCCGTTGAGGCGGGTCAGGCCGTTGCCGAGGACGCGGGCTTCCTCGGCGAGTCGATCCGAGCCGTCCGCCAGCCGGTTGCCGGCACGCTGCAGTTTTTCCAGGCCGTCGGTCAGCGTGGTGGCGCCTTTGCCGACGTCTTCGAGATTCTCCAGCGTGGTCTCGATGAAGTTCGTCACTTCCCGCGAGTCGTCTCGGTCTTCGTCGAGTCGGGTGTTCAGGGCGGCGAGTTCGGCGGGCAGGCCCGCGTATCCCGGTGCATAGGGGGCCCCGGTCACCGGGTCGGTGCCGCCCACCGCCGCGGTGGCACGGCGGACGGCCTCCAGGGCGGCGGCGTAGTTGGGATCGGTTTTGCCGACCGTCATCCCCTGCAACTGGGCCAGCGCCTGGTTCAGCTGTTCCTGGGCGACCTGGGCCGGGCCGATCAGCCCCGGCACCTTCGTGTCGGCCTCTTCATCCAGGCGCTCCTCGAGCTCTTTCGACCGGCGCAAGGTGTTGGCGCGAAGCGTGGGAGTCAGGGTCTGGACCAGCGCCAGCTTGATCTGCAGCGCCCCGATTGCCGCGTCTTCCTGGGCATCGGCCAGCCGCTCGGTGCCGTCGGCGAACCTGTCCAGCGCCTGAATCGCGCGTTCACCGCCGGCGGCGGCGCGGCCCAGGCCGACGGCGATCATCTCGGCCCCCTCGGCGGCGCGGTCCGCCCCGAGCGCGAGCAGCCCGGCCCCGTCGCTTGCTTCGGTGACGCCGGCGCGCAACTGGCCGACGCCGCCCGCAGCGACGTTGAGGTTGCGGCCCAACCGGCTCAGCTGTTTGACCGGACCGATGTTGCCTTCGGTGGTGAGCACCGCGTTGCCGAGCTCCTGCAGCGGCTTCACGCGCTGCGCCAGTTCGCCGGGTCCGACCACGACCTTCACACCGGGCAGCGAGGCGAGCTGATCCTGGAAGCGATCGAGCGTCGCCAGGCTCTCCGCGTCGGTGATCGGTCCGTCGTCCTTCACCGCGACCACCCGGAACGGCGCGTCCCAGCCGGGGCCGATCGTGCGGGAGATCAGTTCGGCGTCCTCGCGGGCGGGGGCGTCGGTGGCCAGCTGCTCGGGGCTCGGCGGGCCGGTCTTCAGCCCCACCGCCGGCGCCGCCAGCAGCAGCAGGACGGCACCGATCAGAGCGGACACCGCGGCCGGGCGCTTCAGCGCCGCGCCGACCGCGATCATCAGGCGGGAGCGCTCGCCGGCCGGCGCACCGATCCGCCAGCGGTCGACGTTTGGGCCGATCACGATCAACAGGGGCGGGCCGACGACGGTGGCCACGACGACGGTGAGGAGCACCACCAGCGCAACCGTCCCCGCCAGCGAGGCCAGCAGCGCGCCCGGCAGCAGGAAGATCGACGCCACCATCGAGAACAGGAGGGTGCTGCCTGCAAACACCGTCGTCCGCCCGGCGGTGCGGCGCGTCTTGCGTGCGGCGTCGAGCGGACTCGCCCCACCGGCCAGCTCTTCGCGGAAGCGGGAGACCATCAGCAACGAGTAGTCGACCCCCAACGCCAGCCCCATCATCGTGCACACGGTCAGCGCGAAGGCGTCGATGTCGAACCAGGAGGTGAGGAAGTAGAGGAGGCCGCCCGAGGCGATCACCGTGAGCGCGCCGAAGCCGAGCGGGATCAGGGCCGCGATCGGAGAGCGGAAGACGAGCAGCAGGATGATCAGCAGGAAGGGCAGGGCGATCAACTCGCCGCGCTGGGCGGCGTCTATCGACTCGTCCTGGATCGCCCGCGAGAGGGTCGCGAAGCCCGTCTGGGTTGCCCGAACCGGCGGGTGGACGCTCTCACCGAGGATCTCTTCGACTTCGGGGACGGTGTCGTTGACCGCGGTTTTGATGTCGACGTGGAAGTCGGCGAGGATCAGCGCCTTGCGGGGGCTCGGGCGAAGGGGGGCAACCACCCCCCGGTCCCAGGGCGAGAGGGTGTCGACCTGGGGATCGCGGCGCAGGGCCCGGACCAGGGCAGGGCCCTGGCGGTCGATCGCGGCCGCGGGCCCGCGCAGGAGGATCGCGAAAGCCGCGGTGTCGCCGAAATGCTGGCGCAGGAGCTCGTTGGCCCGCGAGGACTCGGTGCCGGGCACGTTGAGCGAGGTCGGGTTGAGCCGGTCCTCGACCCCGGTCCCGAACACCCCGAGCACGACCAGGACGACGGCCGCGATCGCGAGCACGATCCGCGGGTGGCGCATGGTCCAGGGATAGCGACGGCTGACGCCGGTGTCGCCTGGGTCTCCGCCTCCCCTGCTGCTCCTGCTTCCCACGCATGGTAGTTTGGCGGGTGGGGAACCGGGAGGAGGAGGCGAATGCAAAAGACTCTGTTAAGGGCGAGTGTCCTGGGCACGTTGGCGCTGCTCATCGTCGCTGCCTCCGCCCTCGCCATCCGGCTGCAGGTCGGCAATGTGGTCGTCACCGCCGACGGCGGGTTCTCGCCGACGACGCTGCCGAAGGACCACTTCGCGCCGATCAAACTGTTCGGCCACGGCAGGATCAGCACCGCCGACGGCAACCCGGCGCCCGTGCTCGAACAGATCATTCTCTGGTTCGACAAGCACGGCTCGGTCGAGACTCGTGGGCTTCCGGTCTGCACCGCCGGCAAGCTGGCGGCGACGAAAACCGAGCAGGCGCGGAAACTCTGCCCGGGCTCGATCGTCGGCAAGGGCACCGGCACCGCGATCGTCTACTTCCCCGAATCGAAACCGATCCCGGCGACCTCGCCGCTGACGATCTTCAACGGCCCGCCGAAGCACGGCAACCCGACCGTGCTCGCCCACGCCCATCTCACCGTCCCGGTCCCGACCACCTTCGTCGTCTCGATCGAGATCCAGCGCGTCAATGCCGGCCGCTACGGCTTCAAGACGGTCGCGGTGATCCCCAAGATCGCCGGCGGCTACGGCGTACCCACCTATGGGCAGCTGACGATCGGCCGCACCTGGAACTACAAAGGAAAAAAGCTGAGCTACGTCAACGCGGGTTGCCCTGACGGCCGCCTACAGGCAAAAGGGCGCTTCATCTTCAAAGACGGCACGGTCCTCAACGGCGGCTTCCTGAAACGGTGCACGGGCATCCGATGAGGAGCAGGCTGCGGCGGGGGATCGCGGCCACCGCTCTCGCCGGGCTGTTCCTTGGCGGAACCGCCTACGCGCTGACGGCCGAAATCGGCGAGACGGTGGTCAGCGCGACCGCGACCCTGCAGCCGCGCGAGCTGCCGAGCAAAGGCAACGCGCCGGTGACGCTCAGCAACGTGACCAGGATCGGGACCAAGGACGGCTCGCCGGTGCCGATTCTGAAGACGCTCCTCTTCCAGCTCGACAAACACGGCACGATCGACACCAAGGGCCTCCCCGTCTGCACGGTCGCGAAGC
This sequence comes from uncultured Actinomycetes bacterium, assembly GCA_963832155.1. Lineage (GTDB taxonomy): Bacteria > Actinomycetota > Thermoleophilia > Solirubrobacterales > 70-9 > VAYN01. The sequence continues at coordinate 587,383 of CAWHTB010000002.1, read as the reverse complement.
TCGCCAGCGCGACCCCGTCGCAGGCGCGGCAGCGCTGCGCCGACGCCCTGGTCGGCAAGGGCCTCGGCAAAGCGCGGGTCGAACTTCCCGGCAAAGCGGCGGTGACGATCACCTCGCCGCTCTCTTTCTTCAACGGACCCCCCAGCGGAGGGAAGCCGACCCTTTTCGCGCACGCCTATGAGGCCGTGCCCGTGCCGAAGGCGCTCGTGGTCCCGATCACGGTCGAGCGGATCAAGCACGGCCGCTACGGGTTCCGCGCCAAGATCGAAATTCCCGAGATTGCCGAAGGCTTCGGCGCCCCGACCCTGGCCGAAGCGGAGCTGGGCCGGACCTGGAAACGGGGCGGCAAGACGGTCGGCTACCTGAATGCCCATTGCGCGGGCGGGCGGCTGCAGGTCTACGGCACCCTCAGCTTCAGCAACGGCGACTTCTTCCCTGCGACCCTGACCTCGCCGTGTCACACGCCCGGCTGAGACGAACCGCGCTTCTCTGCTGCGCCCTGGCGGCGCTGGTCGCGGGTGGCGCCCAGGCGGCGCTGGTCGAAACCGGCAACCTCATCCTGCGGGCCGACGCCGCCTTCGAACCCAGGGCGCTGTCCAAGCACCGGTTCGAGCCGATCGAGATCGAGGGCTATTTCAAGATCGCCGCCAAAGACGGCGGCCCGCCGGCCGCGCTGGACCGGGTCGTCGTGGGCTTCGATCGCGACGGTCGGCTCAGTGCCGGCGGCCTGCCCAGCTGCCTTCCCGAACAGATCGCCAACGCAACCACCGAGGAGGCGCGACGGATCTGCGGCGGAGCGATCGTCGGCGAAGGCCAGATCGATGCGCTGATCTCGCTTTCCACCGGCCCCGTCCCCGCCTCGTCCCCGTTGACAATCTTCAACGGCCCGAGGCAGGCCGGCCACCCGACCGTCGTCCTCCACGCCAGCACCACCGTCCCAGCCACCCAGATCTACGCGATCCTCGTCCCGGTCGAACAGCAGCGGGGGGAGTTCCGCTACCGCGCCACCGTCGACGTGCCGCCGATCGCCGCTGGCCTCGGGGCGATCACCCACGTCGAGGTCGAGGTCGGCCGCCGCTTCAAGGTCGGCGGGCAGCGCCGCAGCTACGTCTCTGCCCGCTGCTCGGACGGCATCCTGCGCACCTTCGGCGGCTTCACCTTCGAGGACGGCATGATCATCGAAGGCGCGGTCGAAAAATTCTGCCGCGGTCGTTAGACGATTCATCTAACCCGCCATCCTGCGACCGCCCCCCGCGGCTTCCTATACTTCCCGGCCCCGGGCCGCTAGCTCAACTGGTTAGAGCAGGAGCCTCTTAAGCTCAAGGTTGAGGGTTCGAGTCCCTCGCGGCCCACTCGCTCGCTCACGCTAGGCCGCGTGCGCCTTGACGGATCGGGGGTTGCCGGCGCGCAAGGACCTCATGTGCTTGATACGCACGTCGACCATCTCGGGCCTTCCAATGTCCGCCCGATGCCGGACATCCCCTTCGACCGCTGCCGCGGCCAGCTCGGCTCGCTGCTCAGCTGCCTCGAGGGAATCTCCAATCCCGACAGCAGCGCCTGAGCGCGAGCCGGTCAGGCTGACGTGTCCATCCTCCTGCTCACAGGCGGCCCAGTACCAGTGCGTGTCGTCATCCCGAAGGCCACTTGGAACCACGATCCGACCCGGGTTCTGGACCGGGTCTGGATAGTCCTCGGGAACGACGTACTTGCAGACCGTCGCCTTCGGCGCGAACGAGACGTCCACGCTTCCCAGCCTCCCCTCGGTTACCGCCATGCATAGCTCGACGAAGTCCCCTTGGAGGAGGGGCAGGACGTTCATCGCCTCAGGATCGCCGAAGCGGGCGTTGTACTCGATCAGCCGAACTCCGTCCGAAGTGGCGATGAAACCCCCATACAAGACCCCCCGGTATGCATGGCCGGTCTCGCGAGCCAACGCTTCGATGACCTGCTCGCTGATCGAGTGCGCAGCGGCGACATCGGAGGCGGCGAGAAAGGGCAACGAGTGGTCGGGGCATGAGTAAGAGCCCATACCCCCGGTGTTCGGCCCGCGGTCCTGTGCATAGGCCCGCTTGTGGTCTTGAACCAGCGGGCAATGGACCCTGGACACTCCGTCGGTGATCGTCTGAAGGCTGAACTCCTCGCCATCCAAGCGCTCCTCGATCTGCACCTGGCCATCCGCCTTAACCAGCGGTTCTGCGTACTCAAGCGCCTCCTCGATTGAGCTCATGTGCTCACCAAAGACGCGGACTCCTTTCCCCCCAGTCAACCCATCGGGCTTGATCACAAAGTCGCCAAGATGCTCCATATACCCACGTAGCTCTCGGTGGTCTTTGATCACCCGATACTCGGGGTTCCCCGGGATCTCATGGCGATCGAGAAGTTCCCTGGCCCAGGACTTGCTGGACTCGATCCTCGCCAGTTTTTGCGAAGGGCCGAAGGCCGGAATGCCCGCCGCCTCGAGTTCGTCGACAAAGCCGTCAGCAAGCGGTTCCTCGGGCCCGACGAGAACCAGGTCCGGCTTTAGCTCAGCGATGATTCGCCTGCGAAACTCACGATCTTTAACCGGCCCGGGGAAGACCTCCCGGCACTTTTCAACCAGCCCCGGAGTCCGCATCTCGGACATCGCGAAGAGCTCCACCTCCGTTGGACTTGCAAGACAGGCGGCGGCCATCGCGTCCGTGCGGCCATCCTTGCCGACAACGATGAGCTTCGGCTTGTCAGTTGACGGCGTCACACGCTAGGCCCAGGTTGGGCAACGACAAAGCGGGCATGCCGAGGTGCGATGGAACGCCATGGCTGAATGATGCCGAAACGTTGTACTCGCGAGCAGTTCCTGTTTGGAGAAGAAGGGATACATATGACGGCCGCGACACGATTCCGTCGGCCAAGACTATGTCCTTGGCGCGAGTCCCATCCGCGTCGTCCGGTGGCAGCTCGGCATTCTGGCCCCGCCTCTCTTTGTTCCTTGCGGGATCTCCCTGCCGAAATAGACACATAGCTAATCTTGGTCACGCGCTGACCAAATTACATGCATTCCCAGACGCGAAAGCTGCTCGCATTTCTTGCCGACGAAGAGACCGACGGCATCCTTGAGGAGCTGCGCAACGGTCCGCGAACAGCAAAGGAACTGGGCGAGCTGCTGCCGAAAGGGCGGAGAACGGCGAGCCGACGTCTTGAGGAATTGGTCGACCTGGAATTGGTCGATTCAGAACTATCGCCTCCCGTGCCTGGAAAGCGTGGGGCCCGTCCACGCTTATTCCGAGTTGGTGAGCCAGAGGTCTTTCGTTTCTGCGACGGTGCCGATGCCTTTGCTCTCGCCCTTGCCGAAGCGAAAGCCAAGCGCTTACAAGCGCATGTAGAAAGTCGGCGCAAGCAGTATCCAGACGGCCGCTGAGGCAGAAGGAAATCCGGTCTGACGCCGGACAGATGGTTGAACCGTTCCGGGGCTCCGGCAGTACACCTGCCATCACCCTGTGCGCCGCAGCTTCCGCATGACCACCGTCCGCAGCATCGTCGACGAGCTCGGCCTCGACCTCGCGGCCGGTGCCGAGCGAGCGGAGAAACCGGTCCGGTGGGTACACATTTCCGAGGAGGACGACCCGACACCGTGGCTGATCGGCGGTGAGCTGCTGCTCACCTCGGGTTTCTCCCTTGACACCCCGGCACGCCAGCGCTCCTTTATGCGACGACTGGCCGAGCACGAACTGGCCGGCCTCGGGTTCGGGCTTACCGAGCGGCGACGGCGCACTCCGAAATCGATGGTGGAGGAGGCGCGCAAGCTGAAATTCCCGCTCTTCGAGGTGCCGTCATCGATGTCTTTCATCAAGGTGACGAAGACAGCGCTGGAGCGCCTCGTCAGCGAGCAGTACGACGTACTGCGCAGAAGCGTCCTGGTCCAGCAGCGGCTCGAGCGCATGGTGCTCGAGGACCGCGGGCTGCAGGAGATCGTCGCGGCGATCTCCGAGGCGGTCGGGGCCAGCGTCCTGGTGCTCGGCGGGCCGGGGCAGGTGCTGGCGTTGCACGACCCCGCCGACGTCCTCTCCGAGGACGCGGTCCTCGCGATCGGTACCCAGACAGCGGCCCGCACCGACTCCCAGCCCTTCATCCTCTCCGACCCCCGGCTCGGCGAGGACGCCCTTGCGAGGCCGATCGTTCCGCCGCGCGGGGGGCGGCCGCGAGCCTGGGTCGTGATCGCGGCTGGTGCCCGGCGGCTCGGCGACCTCGAGCGGCTGATCGCACAGCAGGCCGTCGCCGCGGTCGGCCTCGAGCTGATGCGCGCCGGTGTCGCCAGGGAAACCGAGCGGCGGCTGACGGGGGATCTGCTCAGCACCGCGCTGGACCGCGACGCCGACCCGGCCGAGCTGGCCCGGCGCCTGCAGCCTTTCGGGATCCGCGAGGAGGCCTCGGTCCTCGTCTTCTCGGTCGCCGACATCGGGCTGGGTGAAGGCATCCTTCAGCAGGCGCTTGACGAGGCAAGCTGCCCGGTGGCGCTTTCGGCGCACCGGATCGACGGGCCGGAGCTGCTCTGCGCAATCGTCGACGCGACCGGCCGCGACCCGATCGAGGTCGCCCGGAACGCCTGCGCGCAGCTGGAGTCGGAGATCGGGCCGGTCCGGGCGGGGGTCAGCAGACCCGGGCCTCTGGGGCTGCTGTGGCGCTCCTTCCACGAGGCCCGGTGGGCGCTCGACGCACTCGACGATGAGGCCGAGACACCGGTCGGGAGCTGGCACGACCTGGGAGCGGAGACGCTGCTGCTCTCGATGCGCGACGGCGACGCCCTGCGCCTATACAGCGACCGCGTGCTCGGGGGGATCGCCGACAACGCCCGCTACGGCGGCGAACTGCTGCGCTCGCTGGAGGCCTTCATCCAGCACCACGGGCAGTGGGAGCGGGCGGCAAGGGACCTGTACTGCCACCGGCACACGCTGCGCTACCGGATGCGCAAAGTCGAAGAGCTGACCGGCCGCGACCTCTCCAAGGCAAACGACCGGATCGAGTTCTGGCTGGCGCTGCGCGCCCGCGAGCTGGCCCGCTGAGCTAGCGCCGGCGCGAGAAGACGGAGACCGCGCGCCCCCGGGCGGCGGTGGCGAACACCGCCCTGCCGTCGGGGGATGCCGCGAGGCCGTAGGCGCCGCGCAAAGCGGTGGCTGGGGCGCGGCCGCAACCACGCGCCCGGCCCGCCGCCAGGCAGCCCGCCAACTCCAACGACCCGCGAGACCCCGGGCGCAGGTGGACGATCGAGTTGTCTTTCTGGGCGGTGACGTAGAGGTCGCGGCCGTTGGGAGAGACGGCGACGCCGGTGGCCTGCGAGAGAGCGGAGGGCCGCGTCCGCGCACACCCTTTCGACGCGCGGTCGGAAATACAGCTGGCGAAGACGAGGTTGCGGGGCTTGACCACCCGCAACCGGGTGACGGTGCCGACCTGCGCGGCGACGTAGACCTCGCGGCCGCTGGGGGACAGGGCGATCCCGGAAGCGCCCGAAAGCGAGCCGTGCGGGAGACGGCGGCAACCGTTGGCGCCACCGTCGGAGATGCACCCACGGTAGGCCAGGCGCCCGGTCGGGCCGCGGCGGAAACGGACCACCGCGGCGCTCGAGTAGGAGGCGACGTAGAGATCACGGCCGGTCGCCGACACAGCGAGCGCGCTGGCCCCGCCCAGTGCGTTACCGGGCAGCGATCGGCAACCGGGAACGCCGCCGCCGGAGAAACAGGCGCGCAGCTCGAGGCCCCCGTCCGCGGCGCGGCCGAAGTGCGCCACCGTGCCGGAGTCGGTCGAGGCGACATAGACGTCGGTCCCGCCGGGCCCAAGCGCCACTCCGGCCGCTCCCGCGAGCAGACCCTGCGGCAGCGAGCTGCAGCCGGCGGCTGAGGTGCCGGCGACGCAAGCGGCCAAGGAGAGCCCACCGTCGGGCGCCCGGCTGAGGCGAGTCAATGATTGGGTCAGGCCCGAAACGACGTAGACGTCGGCGCCGCTAGGGCTGACCGCGATTCCACCCGGCCCTCGCAGGGGGTCGCCGGGCGCAGCCGCGCAAGCTCCAGCGCCACCGTTGGCAACGCATCCCTGGAAGCGAAGCCCGGCCCCGCCGGCGCGCCTGAAGGCATTCACCGTGTCGCCCCCATAAGAGGTCGCGTAGACGCTGCTGCCGTCAGGGCTGACCGCGATCGCCGCGCTTCCGACCAGCGAGCCCCCAGGAAGCGCGGCGCAACCGCCGGCGAACTGGGAGATGCAGCCTCGGAAGGCGAGGCTGCCTGGCTGGGCGGCCCCCACCGAGGTGGGCACTAGAGCCGCGCAGCACAGCGCGGCGAGCAGTGCCCACCGCGCTGTGGAGCTGTGGCGCTTAGATCCGATCCTGATACGTCCGCAGCCTGTGCTCGACCAAACCGTCGATGATGTCCCACGCCCAGGCAGGACGCAGCTCGAGATCGAAGTAGGTCCAGAGGGCCTGGCCCTTGGTGAGCGGGTCGCCGCGATGTCGGCGGGAGAAGGTGGAGGCGCCGACGATGCGCATCGTCACCGTGCCGGCTCGGACGCCACGCGACCAACGGACTCGATTGCGCACAACCGTGGGCAGGTGCGCCTCGCTCACGATCTCCTTCAGCACCGGCACCTTGCTGCGCTTGACGGTGACGACGACGTCGGCCATCGAGTTGTGGGGGCTCCTCCGCATCGGCCGAGTGCGAACCTTCGGCAGCTGCTTTCGCCGTAGCGGCGCCACGGCAAGCTGGGTCTCCGGGGTCGGCGCGCTCGCCGCGGCCGGCGGGAGCACGGTGGTGTTCGGGTGGAGGATGCCGTTGAGGACGAACCGCTGCGCACCCGTGTTCCAGCCCCTGAAGGCCGGGTTCGACCCGATCACCATGTTGTGGCCGGCACCGAAGGGCTGGTCGATCAGGTAGGGGCGTCCCTCGAGCCGGCCCGGGTTGAGCGCGTTGCAGGTGTACCCGTAGGCGTCGAGCGGTCTCGCGAGGGAAACCGCGGCAGTTGCCCTCGGAATTTTCCTTTCCTCCTCGTTGGGTTTCTCGCTGTCGCCGACAAGCGTGGTTGGGTCGAAGACCGGGTTGGTGTTGAGGCTGCTCGAGTTGGACTCACGGAAGACGTACCCGCCTTCGTCGAAGCCCCAGGCGAGCGGGCTCCCGGTGTTGAATTGGGCGCTGAGCGCCGTGCCCGGCGTTTTCAGTTCGCCGGGTTCGAATGGCTCATCGGGACAGACCTCGTTCCATTCTTCGATTTCAGTTTCCGGCGCCACGTTCAGCCGGGACATGCCGGCGTTGCGGAGCGAAACCGCGCCTTCGCGGCCAAAGACGACGAAGTTACCGCCGGCATTGACGAATTCCTGCAAGCGTTTCGCCGGAGGCACCGGCGTGCCGACGGTCCCTGAGAGCGCCACGTTTGGGGAGACGAGCGCGGTGAAGTTCTGCGCCGCCAGCACATTGTTGGCGATTTCGGTGGTCGTCACCGGCGTCAGCAACGAAAGCGGGATCCCGTCGCGGACAGCAAGCGAGAACAGCAGCTCGCAGAAGGCGTTGGCCTGGTTGCAATGCCCCGTCCCGCCGGCCGGGAAGATCGGGTTGGTGGGAACGTTATTGGCCCCGGTGAAGACGGCGATCTTCGGTTTGCGGAGCGCGACGCGCTCGGCCGGGAAGGCATCGATACCGGTCACCGGCGTCTGCCGCGCGGCGGCCATCGCCTCCAGGTTAATTCCGTTGAGCGAGGCCGCATCGACCAGTGCCGCACCGGTCGAGAACCGGATGCCGGCGGCTTCGAACCTCTCCGGCGCGCGGAACACGGTTGCACCTTTGTCGAGCAGTTCGATCACCAGTCCCAGCGCCTCCCTCGAGTCGGTCGGGAAGGCGAACACCGGCTTCTCCGGCGACCTGACGCCGCCCAGCTGGATGTCGGTTACCTCGGTCATCGGCGTGACCGGCATTGGGCTCTGCAGCTGGCCGTTCCCACCGGCGTTGGTGAGCTCCCCGAAAGACCAGTTGACGACATCGAAGAGGAAGGGGAAGGGGATGAAGGGATCCTCCTCCAGCGTCGCGTTGATCCAGTGCTTCATCGTCTGGTTGGTCGGGACCCAGAGCGTTCCGGCGCGCAGGATCTGGTTGCGAGCGCGGCCACGGCCCCAGTCGTAGGCGCCGGTGACGGAAACCGGCTGGTCGAGCCTGTAGATCTTGACGTCCCGGTTCTGGAGCAGCTCGAGGATTTCGGCGGTGTCGCCAGAGTGGTTGCCGGGCTTGAAGTAGTAGCCGCAGATCTCGATGTCGGGCTGCTGGGTGATCACGTCGTGCAGCGGGCTGACCAGGACGTTCTCCTGGAGCTCGCACCGTTCGCCCTGTTCGGCCGCCTCCTGCCACTGCGCGACCCAGCCCTCGATCAGCTTGTCCTTTTCTTTGCTGACCACGTTGAGCGTCTCGTCCATCGCCAGGTAGTGATCGTAGGTCTGCTTTCCGTAGGCCTCTTCTTCGGCCTTCTCGTAGGTCATTCCCGCGGCCCCAAGGATGAGCGAGGGCACGGAGTCACCGAACTCGGGCACGAATAGGTCGAACTCGTTGAAGTTTCGGTACAGGAAGCTCTGGTCGTTGAATCTCGACTGCAGGGCGGGGGCGATCACATCCGAGATTTGATCCAGGGAGAAGTGTGGGATCTCGTGGTGGACCGGATCCTCGTTCGGCGGGAAGAAATAGCTATTTGGCTGCTGGTGGGCGTCGATGAAGAAGAGGGCCGGGTACTCGAAGATCTCGTCGAGCGGCGCGGCGTTGACGTCCTGGGTCTGGAACATCAGATCGCGATTCGGATCGAAGCCCCAGGCGGTGGTGCGGGTATTTCTGTCGCGGCCGTCGGGGTTGCGAACCGGCATCGCGAAGAGGTCCATCTGGTCCAGCCGGCGCATGTTGGCGCAGTCTTCCCGCGCGACCCACTCGTAGAGCATCCGGATGGTTGCCTCACCTCCGGCCGGCTCATTGCCGTGCGGGGCGCCGGTGACCCACCCGAACGCCGGCCGCGGGTCGGCCCGCAGCTCAGCGATTGCTGCGTCCCGAGAGATCTCGCCAGCACGAACGTCACGGTAGAAGGCGGCGTCCTCCTCGACGCTGGCGAGGTTCTCGCGCGTACCCGCGATCCAGTACTTGAAGGTACGGCCGCCGGTCGTCTGGCCGATCGTCCTGCTGATCACCCGGACGCGCGGGTTGTTCGCCGTCGCCGTGGCAATTGCGTCCGCGTAGGCGAACAGCTCGGCGGTCAGGTGCCGATCGTCCTGGCGCCGGCGGAATCCACCGAGGGTTTTGTTTTCAAAGCCGCTGTCGGTTGCGAATTTGGTGAAGGTCGGGATCGTTGAGTCGTACTGGACCGTCGGCGTGCAGTTGGGAGGATCGACCGCTGCGCGAGCCTCACGCGGAGGCGTCGCGACGAGGAGGCCGAGCAGCGCCAGGAACAGCGCGGCGAGCGTGCCCGAGATCGCGCGCCAGTGCAGGATGCTGTTTACGGCGCTCGGCGCGGCGGACGGGGTGAACGGCGTCATCAGCGGAACCTCCGGTTGTTCGATACGGGCATCAGCACGGCGTTACCGCCGAAACGGGCAGACGCCCGGAACGTGCTCTGCTTCTTCAGCTTGGGCACCGCGAACTTCATCCTGTAGGTGCAGTCGCTGGCCAGCGGGACCTGGGTAAGCGGGAAGACGGTCTTCCCGCTGCGCTTCACGGTGACGCTGACGGTACCGCTGCTGCAGCCCTCGGCAGGCGTCACCCGCTCCGGCAGGGCGAGGGCGCCGGTGACGGTGCGGGTCAGCTTCTTCTTTCCGCCGCCTTTTCCAGTCAGCTTCACCGAGAGGCCGCTGGTCTGGAAGCGGGCGACGTTGGTCGACGCGGTGTCGGCGGCAGTCTGCGCGGCGGTGTCGGTGATGACGGCGCGCAGGGCCTGCGTGCCCGCCTCCCGGCCGAGCGGCAGCACGTTGCAGTTGAAGGGCGCTTTGGTCGCGGTGCAGACCAGCCGCTCACCGAAGAAGAAGTCGACCTTGGCGACGTCGGCGCCGCGAGCCGTATCCGACTGGGGGCTGGCGGAGACGGTCGTCCCCGCTTGTCCGATTTCGGCAGGGGCGTTGGCCAGTTTGACGCTGGGAGCGCCGGGCACTGGTGGATCGCCCGGGTCCGGCGCGGGCTCCAGGCACTGGTTCGGACCGACGACGTCGATCTCGACCGTGTCGCTCGCCGTCTGACCGAGGTAGTCGGAGGCGACAGCGGTGAGCGTCCGGGTGGCGCAAGTCGAGCCTGCCGGGATCGCCAAGCCGGCGCTGTCCGCGCGGGGCGTGACCTGGCCGACTAGCTCGGTGCCATCGAAGAAGGCGATCGAGGTGACGCCGAAGTCGTCGGCGGCAGTCGCCCTCAGTTGCACCTGGTCACCGCGGTCGAACTCAGCTCGGTTGGTGACGAGCTCGACGCTCGGCCCGGCGTCGTTGACCGGCAGCGGCGCGTAGACGACGGGCCACTGGCCGGCGTCGGGATCGCCGTGGGTGCCGCTGCGGAAGGGAAAGAAGTCGACCGCGGTCGAGGTGGTGCCGGCGCCGTCGGCGATCGGCGTCCCGTTCACCGGGTTCTCCAGCTGGAGCGGGTTGGTCGTCGGCGAGATAGCCGGGCCGTTGTTTCTCCCGCCAGCCTGCACGAAGTTGCGGCTCAGGCCCCACCAATTCTGCTCGGCCAGGACCGGCGTCGCCTGGTTCGGGGTGGCGCCGTCGAGCCCGACGTTGAAGACGCCGTAGGCGTTGTCGACGATGTTGCTGTGGGCTGCACTCGACGGCCCGGCGCCGATCAGCCGCACTCCCGCGCCGAGCGAGAGATTGGCGTTATTCGTGGTCGAGTTGAAGAGAGGGGCGCCGGTTCCGTTAACGAGGTTCTGCGAGATCGTCGAATCGACGATCGAAACGCTGGCGCCGGCGGTGACCCGGACGCCGTCCTGGCCGAAGGTCGGCCCGACGAGGGTCAGGGGGACGGTGTCGCAGTTGCCGGGCAGGTCGAGCGCCGGCGTCGCGTTCGGGCCGCCGAGGATGAATGGCGGGGGCGTCGGCGTGTTGAAGGTCTTGCACTGGACCCGGCCGACCACCTGGTTGCCGACCAGAACCCCGGAGTTGACCACGCCGGATGGGCTCAGCGGCAGACTGCCGCCGGTCGAGCCGTCGATCAGGATGCCGATCTTGTTGTAGCGATCGACCCGCGTGTGGTCGATCGTCAGGGTTCGAGGCGAGCTCCCGGCCGGGCGGCTGTCGGCCGCCGTGACCTGGGCGATGCCGAAGCCGAACTGGTTGCTGCGGTAGCCGCCGGGGATGTCGTCGGACCCGTTGGAGATCGAGGTGACGATGTTGGTCACCCGGTCGCGGACCAGGGACCCCTGCGCGTCGAGATAGACGATGCCGGCCTCGGCGAAGACGCCGTTGCCGTCGACGGTGACGCCGGAGATGTTGACGGTGATCGGGAAGGCGGTCCCGCCCTGGATCGAGACGATGTCGCCGACCGCGTTGCGGATGTCCATCCTTGCCTCGGCGATCTGGCCGCCGGTCGGGGTGCTGCGGCGGGGCTGGATCACGACGACGTCGGCACCGGCCCCCCGGATGTTCAGGTCCTTGGTGATCGTCAGGGCGTTGGTGCCGGGAGCGCCGCTGCCCTCCACGTACCGCCCGGGGCAGACCGCGATCGTGTCTCCGGGGGCGGCGGCGTCTATGGCAGCCTGGATCGAAGTGAATTCGGCCGCGGGGCACTGAGCGCGGTCGTCGTCAACGGCGAGCGTCGCCGCGTTCGCCGCGGGCACCGCGACGACGGTCCCAATCACCACCAACAGCGCAGCCAATCTCCAACGAGCGATCACGAACGGCCCTTCCTTTTCGATGCGACAGGGTGGACGGCGATGCCGACCATCAAGACGGGGCGCGACGCTCGCAGCCTCACCGCAGCAGCGCTACTGCCTCCGCGTACATATTTCGGCCCCCCCAGTTAGCCGGGAAGGCAAGTGGCCGCAGGGGCATGCGGGCTAGGCCGGGCCGCCGACCGAGGCCTCTCAACGTATTACCGAGGGCCTCTCGTGTACGCGGACGGGGCGCTCAGTACCCGTAGCCGCCCGAGCTCGAAGACGATTCGTTGCTCGGCGGGTTCGCCGAGCCGCTGCCGTCGTCGCTCGGGGAGTCGCCGCAGCCGCCGACCGCAAGCGCGATCGCGGCCAAGCTCGCCACCAAAAAAGCCAAAGTCCGCCGTGCCCTCATCTCAATCTCCTCCTGCCAGGTTCTGCCGTCACCCACGCATACGCGCCGGCCGCCGTGAGAGTTCAGCCGAGCGGTGGTGGAGGGACTATTCGCCGAGCCCGGTGCCGCCGACGCCGGGCAACGGGTTCTGGAGGTTTTCGAGGCTTTCTTTGCCGCTGCCCTGGTTGGCTTTCTTGGCCCGGGCGAGTTCTTTCTCGAATGCTTTGGCGGATTGCGTGCTCTGCTGCAGTTCGTTTTCGAAGTTTTCGCGTTCGAACTTGCTGGTCGCCAGTTTTTTGACCCGCTCGGCGGCCTGTTCGGCGCCCGCGTAGTCGAAGGAGAAGGTCTTGTAGAGCGCGTAGCTGCTGAGCGAGCTGGCGGTCGGCCGTTGTTTGACGACGATCTCCTGGGTGTCAGCGGCGGCTTTCATGTTGGCCTCGATTTCGACCGGGGTACGGGAGATCTGGGCGAGGGTGAAGAGTGCCCGCGCGACCAGCTGCGCCGCCGCGGGACTCGGTTCATCGGTGGCTTTCAGGTACTTGTCCCACGCTTCGCTCGCTTTCTCGTACTGCTGGCGAGTTTCGACCGACGGCACACCTTCGCCGGTTTCGGGATTGAGGCTGAGCGAGGCTTCGCCGGCGGAGATCCGGGCCCGGGTCAGACCGACGAGGAGGTCCGGGTCTTCCGGGCTTTTGACCAGTTTGGTTTCCAGTCGTTCGGCCCGTTCTTCGGCGATCTTGCTCAGTTCGCTGCCGCCGTTGCTGTCGCCGAAGATGCCGCTGATGCTGCCCGAGCCGCCGATGATGAAGAGGCTGAGCCCCATCAGGATGGCGAGAACCGCGTAGACGACCTTGACGACGTTTCCACGCCGTCCGCGAATGTCGAACAACATTCTGTGCTCTTTGTCGCCGCCAGCCATCCAGTTCCCTCTCTACTCCTGAGTGGAGGGCTCGGCAACTCGCCGCGAATCTCCCGGCCTGCCGAAAGCCCTCGCGAGCAAGATACTCAACTCATACAGAACAAGCAGCGGGACCATCTCGATCACCATCGAGACCGGGTCGACGCCGGGCAGCGCGGCGGCGAGGATCGCGATTGCCAGGTAGGCGTAACGACGGTTCGAGGTCAACTGGTCGATCCGAACGATCCCGAGCCGGACGACCGCGATGATCGCCAGGGGCAGCTGGAAGACCAGGCCGCCGGCGATCATCATGGTCGAGAAGAAGCTGTAGTAGTCGCGGGCACGGACCTGGATGTTGAACTGGCTGTCGTTGAAGTTGAGCAGGAAGTTGACCGCGGCCGGCATCACGACGAAGTAGGCGAAGGCGAGACCCGCCGCGAAGAGGACCGGGAAGAGCAGCACGATCGGCAGCACGACCCGCCGCTCCGAAGGGCTGAAGGCGGGCAGGACGTAGGCGTAGAGCTGGTAGAGGAGGATCGGCAGCGAGAGCACGATGGCGCCGTAGACGGCGACCATGAGGGTGATCGAGAAGGGCTCGGTGACGCCGAAGGTGAGCAGCTCCTTGCGGTCCCCCGGCAGCGGGCCGGCGGCGATCTCGAGCAGCAGGTGGTTCTGCCAGAAGCAGAGTCCGAGCGCAACGATGAAGACCGCGGCGCAGACGAGGATCCGGCTGCGGAGCTCGTCGAGGTGCTCTACGAGGCTGAGGCGATCCTCGTGGGCGACCGCCTTGACGCGGCGGGGCATCCCAGCCCGCCTCAGCTGCGTTTGTCGTGGGCGACCTCGGCCTCGGCCGGCTTCTCGACCGGAGCGGGGGCCGTTGCCGGCGAGGCGCTCAGCGCTTTGGCGTCGTCGTCATCGTCGTTCTTGTCGCCGGTGACCGTGTTGCGGAACTCGCGGATGCCGCGGCCGAGGCTGCTGCCGAGCTCCGGCAGCCGTTTCGGCCCGAACACCACCAGGGCGATGACGAGGACGATGATGATCTCTAGAGGTCCAATGTTTCCGAGCATCTAGCCAATGGTAACGAGGCGGATCGGCGGCCGGATCACTGGCACTCGGGTTTTTGGATACTCGGTAGTGGGTTTTTAAGGCTCCCAATGTGGGAATGTCCGGATCACATGACGATTAATCGGGTTCGATAGTTAAGCCATGGAGGAGCTGAGCCACCACAAGACGCCGCCGAAGCCCGAGAAGCTGCACGTCTGCCCCGATTGCGGCTCCTGCTTGGTCCACCCCCTCTGCTGGGAGCAGGCGGGGGACCGTGCCCACTGGCGGGTTTGGCGCCGTTGCCCGGAGTGCGAGTGGTCTGCGGAGGGCGTCTACGGCGAGCCCGAGATCGACGCCTTCGACGAGCAGCTCGACCTCGGCGCCCACGAGCTGGCCGACGAGCTGCGGGCGCTGGAACACGAGAACATGGCCAGCATGGCCGACGCTTTCGTCACCGCGCTCGAGTCGGACCTGATCACCGCCGACGATTTCACCGGGCGTCGCTAGCTGTAGCGCTGGACGACGCCGTCGGCGACAAGGGCGAGCAGGCGGCTCTGTTCGGGCTCGAAGCTGCCGCCCTGAAGCTGCCGCTTCGCTTCCGCGACCATCTCCAGGGCCCGGGCCCTGACCTTCTCCAGTGCTCCGGTGCCGGCGATCCGGTCGCAGAGCGCCGCCGCGGCGGCGGGGTCGAGGCCGTGCAGGTCGGTCGCCCGGATCCCGGCGTCCACCGCGGCCGCCTCGATCAGCGGCAGCGTCACGGTGCCGTCGAGCAGGTCGGTGCCGCGGGCCTTGCCGGTCCGCTCCGGCGGGCCGGTGACGTCGAGTACGTCGTCGAGCAGCTGGAAGGCGAGCCCGACCTCGGCGCCGAACCGGCGCAGGTGCTCGCCGTCGTGGCCAAGCAAGCAGGCGCACTCGAACAGACGCGCGGTCTTCAGCCGGCAACGTGCCAGGTAGCGGTCCTCGGTCACCCCCATGTTGAAGGCGTCGTGGCGCTGGGCCAGCTCGCCCCGGGCGAGGGCGACCGAGGCGTCGGCGAGCAGCTCCACCGCGCGGGCATCCCCAGCTTCGGCCAGGAGCGCGAAGGCGCGGGAGAAGAGCAGGTCCCCGGTCGATACCGCACGAGCTCGGCCCGAGGTGGCGACGACCGTCGGGTGGCCGCGACGCAGCGGCGCCTCGTCGAGCACGTCGTCGTGGACCAGGGTCGCCATGTGGACCAGCTCGATCGCCGTCGCCGCCCGCACCGCGGCTGCGCCGCCGTTCTCGCCGGCGCAGAGCAGCACCAGCATCGGCCGCAGTCGCTTGCCGCCAGCCGCCAGGGTCGCCGTGGCGTCCTCCCCGAGGGTCTCGCCTTGGCCGCCGACCGCCTCGCGCAATCGGTCCTCGACCTCGCCCAGCTGGGCCGGCAGCCAGCGGCTGGAGGCGTCGAGCACCGCCGTCACCGGCGGCGGCACCTCCGAGCGCCGGGTCACTTACGAACGCCGCTGTGGATCGCGATGATCCCCCCGGCAAGCACCGTGTACCGGATCCGCTCGAGGCCGGCCCCGTCCATCTTCGCCGCCAGCCCAGCTGGGCTGGGGAAGCTGCGCACGGACTCGGGCAGGTAGGAGTAGGCCTCGGGGTCGCCGGAGAAGGTGCCCAGCAGCGGCACGATGCGGTCGAACCAGAGCGAGTAGAAGGTCGAGAGGGGCGGCCGGGTGGGCTGGGTGATCTCGAGGATGACCAGCCGGCCGCCCGGCTTGAGGACGCGGGCCATCTCCGCCAGGCCGCGGTCGAGGTCGGCAAGGTTGCGAACGCCGAAGCCGACGGTGACGGCGTCGAAGCGAGCGTCATAGGGAAGACGGAGCGCGTCGGCCCACTCGAAGCGGACGCCGGAGGCACCGCGTCCGGCCGTCTTCTCCCGGGCAAGGTCCAGCATCGGCTCCGAGAAGTCGCAGCCGACCACATGACCGCCGGGGGATACGCGCCCCGCCAGGGCCAGGGCCAGGTCGCCGGTCCCGCAGCAGACGTCGAGCGCGGAATCGCCCGCCCCTACCTCGGTCCGCTCGGCGGCGCGCTCCCGCCAGCGGTGGTGCAGCCCCGCCGTCATCACCGAGTTGAGCGCGTCGTAGCGCCCGGCAACCCGGTCGAACATGCGGTTGACCTGCCCCGCGAAGTCGGGGGATTGGCGATTGTCGTTGATCGTGTCCATAGAGCCCATTAGACCAGCGAAAACCAAGCAGGTCGGTGGACGCAGGCCGGAAGCGGCGATGCGAGCGTAGCGGAGCTACGTGAGCGAGGCGCGAGGCCGAGGACGCCGAGATGCGCAGGTTTGCAGCGGTCTAATCGAGTGACGAAAGGAAGTTCGCGAGCTCGTTCAGCTTTTTCGGCGGCAGGTCGCGGAAGGAGGGCATGATACCCGGCCCGATTTCCAGCGAGCGGGTGATCGCGGCGCGGGGAATCCGCTGGGCGATGTGGGTCAGGTCGGGGCCCAAGGTGCCGTTGCCGTTCTCACCGATTTTGTGGCAGGCGAGGCAGCCGGCGCTCGCCGCGACGTCCTTGCCCGCCTCATACTGCGGCGCGACCTCGAGGTCGATCTGGGTCGGCGACCCGGCGACGGCGCCTGCGTAGGTGAGGTAGCCCATCGCCAGGATGGTCATGATCCCCGCGGTGGTGGCGATCGGCCGGCGCTCGGGCCGGCGCTCGGGCCCGCGGTCATAGAACGGCAGCAGAAGCAGCAGGACCATGCAGATGGTGGGGATCCCGATCGTCGCGATCGGAACCAGCTCCGGCGGCTTGATCACGCGCAGGACCTCGAAGAGGAAGAAGAAGTACCACTCGGGCCGGGGCACGTAGGTGGTCGAGGTCGGGTCGGCCTTCGGCCCTTGCTCGGCGCCGAGGATCACCGACATCGCGATGATCACGGCGACCACGATCAGGGCCATGGTCGAGTCCTTCAGCACCGCGTAGGGGAGGAACGGCTTCCCCTTCTTCTTCAGCAGCTCGTACTCCTCGAGGTATGCCTGCTTGTCCTGCGGCTTCATGCCGGGCCTGCCCCGTTGCCGGTGCCATCGCGCTCAACGCCCGCCTCGAGCTGGGAGACCGGCGCGGCGACCTTGGGCCGGTCGGCTTTCACCCACGGCGGCGCCGTGGTGCCGAGCTTCACCACCAGGTACAGGTGGGCGCCGATCAGGGCGATCAGCGCTCCCGGGATCAGCAGCATGTGGATCGCGTAGAACCGGGAGAGCGTCGTCGCTCCCAGCTCCGGGCCCGCTCGTAAGAAGTCGCTCAGGTAGGGGCCGACGACCGGGCCGGTCCCGTTGATGTTGATCCCCACCACCGAGGCCCAGAAGGAGCGCTGGTCGAACGGCAGCAGGTAGCCGGTGAAGGCCATCGTCATCGTCAGGATCAGGAGCACGACGCCGATCACCCAGTTGAGCTCACGCGGGTACTTGTAGGCGCCGAAGAAGAAGGTGCGGCCCATGTGGAGGAAGATCAGGATCACCATCACGCTGGAGCCCCACTTGTGCATCCCGTGCACCAGCTGGCCGAGCGGCACCTCGTTGTTGATGTGGGCGATCGAGGCGTAGGCCTGGGTGGTCGAAGGCGTGTAGAACATCGCCAGGAAGACGCCGGTGACCGCCTGGACGATGAAGGCGAAGAGGGTCGCGGAGCCAAGCGTGTAGAACCAGTTGGTCCCCTTCGGAACCTTGCGGTAGAGCATCCCGGTGAGGAAGCCGCTGGCGGCGGTGCGCTGGTCGACCCAGGCGAGGACATCGACCGGCGCCTCTTTGGCGCGGTCGAGCAGCTGGTCGCCGTGGGTCGGGCGCTCCGGTGCCGTCTTCAGGTCGGACGGCGCCTGTCCCTTGGCCGCGCCGCTCTCGCCCGGCTTGGCGGGTTTGCGCAGTGGCGGCGGGACGATGATGTCGGGGATCTTCGGCATCAGGGCGGTGGGAAGGTCGAGGGACGCGGCGGGTAGAGGTACTCCCAGATCCCGCCGGTGAACTCGCCGGGGTCGCGGGCGCGGACCGGCTCCATCTGCGAGGTGACGCTGTAGCGGGGGCCGAGCTCGACCTGGCCGCCCCGGACCCGGGCCTGGAACTGGTCGAGCGGGCGCACCGGCGGGCCGCCGATCCGCTTGCCCTGGAAGTCGTAGACGCCGCCGTGGCAGGGGCAGATGAAGTTGCCGGCGGCCTCGACGTAACGGACGGGGCAGCCGAGGTGGACGCACCGGTTGGAGACGGCGACGATCTTGCCCGGTTCTTCGTCGAGGTCGGCGGAGCTCTTGCGCACGTAGGCGGTGGTCTTGCCGGCGTCGCCGATGCCCTCGGTCTCGGTGAAGACGACCTGGCGGTAGGTGTCCTCGACGAAGTCCGAGACTGGGCCGACCCCCTCCCAGCGCTCCTTGCCGCGGTGGAAGATCGGGGCGACCGCGAAGCCGACCGCGGGCAGGACGATGGCGGCGCCGGCGATCCCGCCGATCCCCTGGGCGGCGATCGTGAAGGCACGGCGGCGGGTCATCGACTCGCCCTCGAAGTACCCGGGGGGGTCGGGCTTATCCCGCTGCTTTAGGGGGGCCTCGGCCCCGTTGGTCTTTTCCGCGTCCTCAGCCACAGTCGATTCGCGTTCGGCCCCGAAGTTTATTGCCTCGGCCACCCGGCCGGCCTCTACCCCGAGCCGGCGATCTCACGGGCGGCGGCCCGCCACAGCTCCGGGACCGAGTCCGGCCGGCCCTCTGCGTGAAGGCGGGCGCAGGTGCTGATCAGGTTGGAGAGAACCGCTACCGCCGCGGTATCGCCCAGCGAGGCGAGCCGGTCGAGGCCGAGGGCGTAGAGATAGTCACCGGCGAGCAGGGCCAGGTCAGGATCGTGCCCCGCCAGCAGGCGCGACTCCCCGTAGTGCAGGAGGTAGCCCTCGCGGACAGCCTCGACCACCAGCGCGTACTCGGCGGGAGCCGACGCGGTGCGCGGGCCGGCAGCGACGATGACGCCGAGCTCCGGCGCGGCGGTCGGCTCGATCACGTGCGCCGAGATCGGCGTGTCCCCCTCGCGCAGGCGCGCCGCGAGCAGGCGGAGCGCGTCGCTTGGCGCCCTGGTGTCGGTATCCGGGACGGAAGCATCGGCGCTCATGCCAATGCCTCCTCGAGCGCCTCGCCCGCCGCTTCCAGGGTGCGGTCCACCGTCCCCTCGTCGTGGGCGAGCGAGACGAACCAGGCCTCGAACTGGGAGGGCGGCGGGTAGACGCCACGGTCGAGCATCGCCCTGCAGAAGCGCGCGTGGGCCTCGGTGTCGCAGGCGCTCGCGGCGGCGAAGTCGGTGACCGGGTCGGTGCTGAAGAAGAGCGTGGTCAACCCGGGGGCGGAGGCGACCTGGAGCGGCTTGCCGTCGGCGAGGGCGGCGAAGCCGTCGGCGAGGCGGTCGGTCAGGGCGCCGAGCCGTTCATAGGCGGCGGCGTCGAGCTGGGCCAGGGTCGCGAGCCCGGCGGCGACCGCCAACGGGCTGCCCGAGAGCGTTCCCGCCTGGTAGACGTCGCCGGCCGGGGCGACTCGTTCCATCGCCTCGCGCGGCCCGGCGAAAGCCGCCGCGGGCAGGCCACCTCCAAGCACCTTGCCGAGCACGGTGAGGTCGGGCTCGACCCCGTAGAGCTCCTGGGCGCCGCCGCGGGCGACGCGGAAGCCGGTGATCACCTCGTCGAAGACCAGCAGCGTTCCGGCGGCGGCGGTCGCCTCGCGGAGGAACTCGAGGAACCCCTCCGCCGGCGGGACGACGCCCATGTTTGCGGCGATCGGCTCGGCCAGGAGCGCCGCGACCGGGTGCTGCTCGAGCGCCCGCGAGACCGCCTCGCGGTCGTTCCAGGGCACGACGACGGTGGCCGCGGCCTGCGCGGCCGGGACGCCGGGGCTGGCCGGCACGCCGAGCGTCGCCAGGCCGGAGCCGGCCTCAGCGAGCAGGCCGTCGGAGTGGCCGTGGTAGGCACCGGCGAACTTGACCACGACCTCGCGGCCGGTGATCGCCCGCGCCAGTCGTACCGCGCTCATCGCCGCCTCGGTCCCAGAGCTGGTCATCCGCACCATCTCCACCGAGGGGACCCGGGCCGCGACCTCCTCGGCCAGGGCGACCTCCCTCGCCGTCGCCGCCCCGTAGGTGGTGCCGCTCTTCGCCGCCTCGATCACCGCCGAGACGACCGCCGGCTCGGCGTGGCCGAGGATCAGCGGCCCCCAGGAGCCGACCCAGTCGAGGTAGCGGTTGCCATCGACGTCGATCAGCTCGCACCCCTCCCCGCGCTCGACGAAGATCGGCTCGCGGCCGATCTGGCGCATCGCCCGGACGGGGGAGTTGACGCCGCCGGGCAGGACCCGCTGCGCCCGCTCGTACAGCCCCTCGGAGCGCCCGCTCACACCACTAGGAATGCTCTGCCTCCCAAGCGGCGTACTCGTCGGTGAAGTAGTGCAGCCGGATCTTCTTGTACTCGGTCGAGGAGTAGAGGGTGGCCCGGCCGTCGGGCCCGATCCCGCACTCCTCGGCGATCGAGTCGAGGATCGCGTCGCACTCCTCCTTGGAGCGGCCATGGGCCATGGTGAAGACGCTGTAGGGCCAGTCCTCGTAGGTCGGTCGCTGGTAGCAGTGGGAGATGCCGCGGAAGGAGGCCATCCGCGCGCCGGTCTCCATGATCTCCTCCTCGGGCACCTTCCAGACGCCCATCCCGTTGGCCGAGAAGCCGGCGCGGCGGTGGTAGAGGATCGCCGCGACGCGGCGCAGGATCTTGCGGTCGACCATGCCGCGCAGACGCTCGAGCAGCTCCTCGGTGTCGATCCCCAGCTCCGCGGCGGCCTCGTCGTAGGGCCGCTCGACCGCCGCCATCGGGCCCTGCAGGGCCCGGATCAAGGCGATGTCGTCGGAGTCGTAGGGCTGCGCGTCCAGCTCCCGCGGCGGCGCGGCCTCGACCGCGGCCGCCAGCGCCTCGGTCCCCTGCTCCATCTCCAGGTTCATGTTGATCTTGAACAGGGTCAGGGTCGGCAGCTGGCGCATCGAGACGGCGCCGGTCTCCTCCATCAGCAGGTCGAGGGTGCCGGCCAGGCCGAGCTCGGAGTCCGGCGGGGTGGCGATCGTGAACCAGAGGTTGAAGTCGTGCGTGCGCAGGTAGTTGTGGGAGACGCCGGGATGGGAGTTGACGATCCGGGCGGCGCGCTGCGGGTTCTCGGCGTCGACTTTGGCGGCGACCAGCATCGACTCGTAGCCGAGCGCCCTGGTGTCGAAGATCGGCGTGATCTCGCGGATGATCCGGCCCTCGAGCAGACGCTCGGTGCGGGCGAGGACGTCGGCGGTCTCCAGCTCCGCCTCGGAGGCGACGAGGGCGAAGGGTTCGGGGTCGAGCGGGAAGCTCGACTGCAGCAGGTTCATCAGCCGCTTGTCGGTCTCGTCCAGGGGGATCGCCGAGCCGCCCTTGCGGGAGCGGGCCTTCGACTGGGGCACCTTCACCGAAGCCACTGGGCGGCCTCCTTCGCGTAGTAGGTGACGATCACGTCGGCGCCGGCGCGACGGATCGAGGTCAGGGTCTCGATCACCGCGGCACGCTCGTCGATCCAGCCGTTGGCGGCGGCGGCCTTCAGCATCGAGTACTCGCCGGAGACGTGGTAGGCGGCCAGCGGGGCGCCGGTCGCCTGCTTGACCCGGCGGACGACGTCGAGGTAGGGAAGCGCCGGCTTCACCATCAGCATGTCGGCGCCCTCGTCGAGGTCGAGCTCCGCCTCGCGCACCGCTTCGGCGGCGTTGGCGGGGTCCATCTGGTAGCCGCGGCGGTCGCCGAACTCTGGGGTCGACTCGGCGGCGTCGCGGAACGGGCCGTAGAAGGCGGAAGCGTACTTGGCGCTGTAGGCGACGATCGGCACTCCCGGGTGCCCCTCCTCGTCGAGCTGGAACCGGATCGAGCCGACCCTCCCGTCCATCATGTCGCTCGGGGCAACCGCGTCGGCGCCGGCCTCGGCATGGGAGATCGCCGCCTTCGCCAGCAGCTCGACGCTGATGTCGTTGTCGACTTCGCCGGCCTCGTTGACGTACCCGCAGTGGCCGTGGGACGTGTACTCGCAGAGGCAGACGTCGGTGATCACGACCAGGTCGGGATGGGCCTCCTTGAGGGCGCGGACCGCCATCTGCACGACCCCCTCGTCGTCGTAGGCGCCGGACCCGGTCTCGTCCTTGACCGCGGGGACGCCGAACAACAGCACCGCGCCGATCCCGGCGGCGGCGATCTCTCCCGCCTCCTCGACCAGGCCGGAGATCGAGAAGCGCTCGATCCCGGGCATCGAGGGCACCTCCTCCCGGACCCCCTCGCCGGCGACGACGAAGACGGGCTGGATCAGGTGCTGCGGCGAGAGCTCCGTCTCGCGGACCAGGGCGCGGAGAGTCTCGGTGCGGCGCAGGCGCCGCATGCGGGTGCTGGGGAAGGGCATCTGGGCCGAGTTTAGGGAAGGGACGGGGATCGCCAGTAGCGTTCCCCGGGTGCAGGCACGCGGGCTGGTCAAGCACTACGACGGCAGGGAAGCATTGCGCGGGGTCGGCTTCGAGGCCGGGGCCGGCGAGCTGGTGGCGATCATCGGGCCCAACGGAGCCGGGAAGACGACGCTGCTCTCGATCCTGGCCGGGATCGTCAGGCCCGACGCAGGCGAGGTCCAGGCGCCAGAGGGGGAGGTCGGGTGGGTCCCTCAGCAGGCGGCGCTCTACCGGCGGCTGAGCGTGGAGGAGAACCTGCTGCTGTTCGCGCGGCTCGAGGGGCATGAGGACCCGCGCGCCTCGACCGAGGAGATGCTGGAGCTGTGCGGCCTCGGCGAGCGCCGGGGTGAGATCGTCGCCCGCCTCTCCGGCGGCAACCAGCAGCGGGTCAACATCGCCGTCGGCCTGCTCTCGCGGCCGCGGGTCCTGCTGCTGGACGAGCCCAGCGTGGGGCTCGACCCGCGCCAGCGGGCGAGGCTGTGGGAGTTCGTCTCCGGCCTCGCCGGCGGCGGCACCACGGTGATCTTCTCCACCCACGACATCCAGGAGGCCGAGCGCTACGGCGGCCGGGTCCTGGTCCTGGCCGACGGCGAGTCGGTCTTCGACGGCTCGGCCGAGGGGCTGCGAGAGGCGGTCCGGCGGGAGGCTCCCGAGGCCGCCGATCGCGACTTCGAGACCGCCTTCGTCGCCTACCTGCAGCACCGAGGGCACTGACGCCGTGCGCTGGCTGCTGCTCAAGGACCTGCAGCTTTTGCGTCGCTCGCCGCTGCAGGCGGTGCTCTTGGTCGCCTACCCGATCCTGATCGCGGTCCTGGTCGGGTTCGCGATCTCTCGCGGGCCGGAGAAGCCGCGGGTCGCCTTCCTCAACGAGGTGCCATCCGACAGCCGGGTCCGGGTCGGCACCGCACAGCTGCCGGCGATCGGGGTCAACGAGAGGATCTGCCGCAGGGTCGAGTGCGTCCAGGTCGCCGATCGCGACGACGCTGTCGCCAAGGTCCAATCCGGAGACGTTCTCGCGGCGCTGATCCTCCCCGCCGACCTGGTCAACAGGATCAACTCGCTCTCGACCCTGACCCCGGGCACGCCCGAAGTCGAAGTCCTCGTCAACCAGGAGAACCCGGTCAAGGCGCAGCTGGTCGGGGAACGCATCACCACCCTGCTGGCACAGGCGAACCTGGCGATCGCCCGCCGCATCGCCGGCGAAGGCGGCAAATACCTCAACCTGCTGATCGAGGGCGGCGAGTTCCCTGTGCTCGGGCGGGCGGTCCAGATCCTCGGCCTGCGGGCGACCACGCAGATCCTCACCGCCCTGGAACCGGCGCTGCCCCGGGGAGCGCTGCGGACCTCGCTGCGGGAGGTCGTCGATTTCGCCACCCAGGCACGCGACAACCTCGACATCGCCGGGCCGCTGCTGGAGCGGGTGGCACAGCCGATCGAGGTGAAGAAGGTGGCGGTCGGCGGCTCCAGCCCGCCGCTGGAAATCTTCGCGATCGCGGTCGCCGCGGTCCTCACCCTCGCCTTCGTCGTCGTCCTCCTGGTCGCCGGGTCGCTGGCGCTGGAGCGCGAGGAGAACGCCTACCCGAGGCTGACCCGCGGGCTCGTCTCCCCCGAGGCCCTGCTGGCCGAGAAGGTCCTGCTCGGGGTAGGGGTCGGCTTCGTCGTGACCATGCTGATGCTGGCCGGCATGGAGATCTTCGCCCCGCTGGACTGGAGCCGCGTCGGACTCTGGCTGGTCGCGATCCTGCTCGGCGGCGCGGCGCTGGGTGCTGCGGGGGCGGCCCTCGGGGCAGCGGCTCGGGAGGTCCGCGCCGTCTCCCTGCTCGCCTTCATGGTGACCCTCCCGGTCGCCCTGCTCTCCCTCGTCCCCTCGGGGTCGGTGGGCGACGGCCTCTACGACCTGATCCGGGTCCTCACCGCCGTCTTCCCCTTCAAGCCCGCGCTGGAAGCGATGACCTCGGCACTCGATTCCGCCGGTCCGGGGATCGGCGGGCCGCTGTTGCACCTGGCGATCCTGGCCGTCGCCTACGGCCTGCTCGCGCGGTTGGCGCTGCGCCGATTCGCAACGGTTTGAAGCGCTGTCGACTTTTTGGTCCCCATAGGGACCTCAAACTCGGTGACGGCGGGTAGGGTCCGGGTGATGCGGGTGCTCTTCATCGGGGATGTGGTCGGCAGCCCAGGGCGGCGGGGGCTGCGCGAAGCGATGCCGTCGCTGCGCGAGCGCCACTCTCCCGACCTGGTGATCGTCAACGGCGAGAACTCCGCCGGCGGCATGGGGATCACCGAGCGCACCGCCAACGATCTCTTCGAGTCCGGCGCCGGCGCGATCACCACCGGCAACCACGTCTACCGCCACCGCGAGGCCTACGGGTTCCTCGAAAGCGAGCAGCGGGTGGTGCGGCCGGCCAACTACCCGCAGGGGAACCCGGGCCGCGGCCACACCGTGGTCGAGGCAGGCGGGATGCGGGTCGGCGTGGTCAACCTCAGCGGCGGCGTCGGCCTCAGGGTCGCCCGCTCGCCGTTCGACACCGTCGACGGCATCCTCGAACGGCTGGAGGCCGACGCCGTCATCGTCGACTTCCACGCCGAAGTCTCGAGCGAGAAGGTGGCGATGGGCTGGCACCTCGACGGCCGCGTGGCCGCCGTCCTCGGCACCCACACCCACGTCCCCACGGCGGACGGCAGGGTGCTGCCGAAAGGGACCGCCTTCGTCTCCGACGTCGGCATGACCGGGTCGCGCACCAGCGTGCTCGGGGTGAAGCCGGAGCAGGCACTGGCCTCGTTGATCACCCAGATGCCGACCAGGTTCGAAACCGCCGAGGAGGACATCTGGGTGATGGGAGCGGTGGTCGAGGTCAACGAGCGGGGGCTGGCTGACTCCTACGAGCGGGTGATGGTCCCGGCGCCGACTAGCGAGTAACCGGGCGGTGGGACCGATACCCCTCTCCACTTAACTTGCTCGGGTGGATCGAGGTCCGCCGTCCGAGGTTCGGGCAACCGAGAAGTACAAGACGTTCCGAGGGGTATCGGTCCCACCGTTCAGAGACGCAATCGCCACCAGGACCAGGGGGTAGAACCAGACTATGTAGAGGTAGAACCAGTGCTGCATGGTGAGCTGGAGAGCGATCAGTAGAGCCGCTCCCAGGGCGGCGATTTGGATCAGCGACTTCTGGCGGGGGCGAAACGCGAGGAACAGGGAGAGGGCTCCAGTCCCGGCGAGAAGCGCGAGGCGCGGGGGCTCCAGCGACACTTGACCCCAGATGCTGAAGGGTGAGTCGCGGCCGGCCTGGTAGGCGATCGTGCGGTCGTAGAACGTGCCCAGGCCGGGGTCGATCGCGGGCCACAGCATGCCCAAGACGGTGACCGACGCGAAGGCGATGGCGAAGAAAGCCATTGCGCGGCGCTTCGATTCATGGGTGAGGAGCATCGGCGCGAGCAGCGCGGGAGCGAACTTGGCGAGGGTCGCCAGCGCGGCCATTGCTCCCCGGGCCGCTGGCCTCGCCATGAGAAGCAGGGTGGCGACCAGCAGCAGCGCGACGAGGGTGTCGTTTGAGTTCGACTCCAGGGCGAAGGCGGTGTAGGGGTAGGCGGCCCAGCCGAAGGCGAGGGTTGCGGCGAGGCGTCGACCCGCCGGCCCTGGGCGGAGCCGGGTGCCGAGCAGGATCAGCAGGGCGAAGGTGGCGAGGTCGAAGAAGACGGCGGCGCCGTGGGCGGCGGGGAGGTCATCCCAGGTTCCCGACCAGGGCCAGATCGCCTCGAAGGGGACGTAGGAGAGGTAGGTGACCGGGCCGTAGGTGTCGCCCTGCGAGACGTCCTCGGGGAAGTTGTCGTAGATCGGCTCGCCGTGGGCGATCCGATCGGCGCCGACCACGCTCGCGTAGCCGACGTCGATCGCGCCGGAGTCGGCGACGTTGAGCCCGACCCGGAACCCGATCAGGAAGAGGGCGGCGACAAGAAGCCAAGCCGCCGGCCAGACCGGTCGCAGCCCCTCGCCGCGGCCGCGAAAGCCGATCCACAGGCAGCGGCCGAGCAGGTAGATCAGCGCCGGGTACTGCAACGGGACCGAGACCCCGATCTCCCCCCGGTTGAAAAAGAAATGGGAGATGCCGAAGGCGAGCAGAACCAGGAGGTCGAGGTTGGCAACACGGCGCAGCCGCCGCCAGTCGACCAGGCCAAGGAGGAATAAGGCGCAGAGCGGCAGGAAGACGTAGGGCGCGTTGAGCGCGTGGCCGAAGGCGCCGGAGTACCCGCGCGCCATCTTCCACGCCACCTGGTGGCCGGTCCATGATTCGCGGACCTCACCGGTGGAGGGATCGACGACGACCAGCGCCACCTGCTCTCCCCCGGCGAAGTAGGCGAGCTCCCAGTTGCCGTTGACCATGCGCGCGCTCGGCTCCTGCCCCCGGTGCTCCTCTCTCTGCTCCACCACCTTCGGGTCCCTGTCGGCAATCGCAACCGCCCGCTCCTCGGGTATCTGCCCGGTCGAGGCGAGCCCCTGTGCAGGAGCCGCGATCAGCCCGGCGAGGAGTACCAGCGCGCAGGCGAGCGTCCCGCGCCTCACCGTCATCCCAACCCGAAGTGCTCGAGCACCACCGGAGCGACGTCTCGCAGCGTCCACTGCTCGCGTGCGGAAGCCGACTCCGGTCCGCAGCCGACGAAGAGCAATGGCCCGAGGGAGTCTCCCGCCAGCAGCGACCCGTGGCTGCCCCCACCGGCGTGGCTGACGCCGCCCCAGTCGACCGCCTCGAAGCCCTCGACGAGGGAGACGACGAAGTCCCCCGAGTGCGGCGCCGTCAGCGCCGCCCAGACCCGGGCCAGCGGGTCAGGGTAGATCTCGCTGCGCAGGCGGCCGTCCTCCAAGCTCGCCTCGAGCACGCCGATCTCTCCTTCCACCTCCCACCGACCGCCGCGCAGGTCGGCGACCTCTCCCCCGGGCCGGAACCGGACCGCCGCCCCGGCCCGTTCCACCACCGCCCACTCGTCGCCCGCCGCCGGCATCCCCGGCTCCTCGCGGCGCAGCGGCATCCCATCGGCTCCCTCCAGCCGGCAGACCAGGTCGACTCCCTCGGTCACGCCCAGCCGGGCCCCCACCGCGGCCGGCTCGGGACGGTCTCCGTTGCCCGGCAGCAGGTAGACGTGGGCGGCCCGACCGGTCGGGCTGACCGCCAGCTGGGCGAGCTCGGGACGGTCGTCGGAGGGCTGCAGCACCGACCACTCGGTCGCCAGCAGCTCCGCCAGCGGGAGGCCGCGGTGGACGTCGGTCTGGGCATGGTCGGAGACGAGGATCACCGCGTGCTCGTCGAGGAAGGGGTCGAGCCCGCCGGCGGCGTCGACCAGGGTCGCGAAGCAGGCGTCGGCCTTGGCGATCGACTCGACGCTGGCCTCGGGGCCGTGGCGGTGCGAGTAGTTGTCGTTGTCGGGCAGGGAGAGCAGCAGGAAGTCGAAGAGGTCCTCGTTCATCAGCTCGACCGCGCAGCAGGCCGCGTAACCGTCGCGGTTGCCGGGGATCGAGGTCGACTTGCAGGGCACCGCCCGGCTGGCGTAGAGGTCGCCGTAGAAGAGGTCGGTTGGCCCCCAGGTGTGGTGGCGGAACTTCAGTTTGGTCGTCTCGATGGCGCGACGCAGCAGACCCTCGAGCGAGACCTGGTGGCGGTGGCGGCCGCGGTAGATCAGGAACGGGGTGCAGGCGGTGCGGGCGCCGGCGTCGTCGAGCCGCTCGAACAGGGTCTCCACCTCGGGGCTGAGGTGGGCGAGGTTCATGTTGTAGACGAGGTCGTAGAGAGCCCGGAAGACGCCGAAGGCACGGGTCGCCTCGAGCGAGGACCCGTACTCGACGTAGCGGCGCTCTAGCCGGTGGTACCAGTTCATGCCGCTGATCCAGTGCCGGTCCGAGCCGACCCCGGTGACCATCTCCGAGCAGGCGACCGGGGTCACCGAGGGGAAGCTGGAGACGCAGTCGGGGACCAGGGTCCCCCGCTTCACCAGGGCGGCGAATGTCGGTGCCCGACCCTCCTCGATCGCCCGCTCGAGCATGTCGGTGCGCAACGAGTCGACGTAGGTGAGGATCAGCTTCTTGGGCGGCGCCATCGCCGAATGATGCTCGACCGACGCGGTCGGCTAGCGGAGCACGCGGAGGCCGGCGTGCTTGCGCTGGGCGCGGCGGTGGCGGGAGAAGCCGAGCCAGGCGAGGCCGAGGGCCACGGCCACGACCACGACCGGGACCAGCAGCGCAATGGCGACCACGACCAGCGCCGCCAGAGCGACGATGAACCCGAGGGCGCCGGCGCCACTTCCTTCGCGCCTGCTCGCCCCGAAGACGAGGTCGCTGATCACCAGGCAGGCGGCCGCGCCCCCGGCCAGCCCCAGCAAGGCTCCCAGCGGGCCCTCCAGCAGGAACCCGACGACGAGGCCGATCACGGCTGCGAGCAGGGTCATCCGGCCGCGGGCGGAGCCGTGGGTGCCGGTGGTGCCGGCGAGCATGCCGATCGCGATGCCGAGGCCGAGCTCGGTGAGAATGTCCACGTGCGAAACCTAACCTCCCTGGCGCCCTCGCGTCGATCCGCCACACTTCCGGCATGAGCGAAATGCCGCAACCGCCGCACCGGCGGCGGGCCCACACCAGCACCAGGGACCTGGAGCGCTACGCGGGCCTCTTCGCCGAACGGACCGGGGTGATGCGTTCCTCGGCGATGCGGGACCTGATGGCGATCACCGCCCGACCGGAAGTGATCTCGCTTGCCGGCGGCCTCCCCGACACCTCCACCTTCCCCCCCAAGAGCTTCGCTGCCCAGATGACCCGGATCGCCCAGGAGTCCGCCGCCGAGGCGCTCCAGTACGGACCGACCGAGGGGTTCGAGGAGACCAAGGACTGCGTCGTTCAGGTGATGGGAGCCGAGGGAATGCTGGTCAACACCGAGGACGTGATCATCACCACCGGCGGCCAGCAGGCGATCGACCTCGTCGCCAAGACGCTGATCGACCCGGGCGATGTGGTGATCTGCGAAGCGCCCACCTACCCCGGAGCGGTACCGGTCTTCTGCAGCTACCAGGCGGACACGATCCAGATCGACTGCGACAGCGACGGGATGCGGATCGACCTGCTCGAGCAGACGCTGGACCGGCTGGCGGCCGCGGGCAGGCGGCCGAAGTTCGTCTACACGGTGCCGACTTTCCAGAACCCGGCCGGAGTGACAATGTCGCTCGACCGGCGGCGGCGGCTGGTCGAGCTGGCGCGAGCCCACGAGCTCCTCTTGGTCGAGGACAGCCCCTACGGGCTGCTCCGCTTCGGTGGCGAGCCGCTGCCGCCGCTCTACCAGCTCGACGGTGGCGACTTCGTCATCTACATCGGCACCTTCTCGAAGATCCTCTCCCCCGGGATCCGGCTCGGCTGGGCGGTGGCGCCGCCACCGGTGATGGAGAAGATCGTCCTCGGCAAGCAGGCCGCCGACCTCTGCACCTCGACCCTGACCCAGTACTTCGTCCGCGAGTACTTCGCCGAAGGCAAGTGGCAGAGCTACATCGAGGACCTGGTCGCGGTCTACCGGGCACGGCGCGACGCGATGCTGGCGGCGCTGCACGCCCACTTCCCCGCCGAGGCGACCTGGACCGAGCCCGAAGGCGGGCTCTTCATCTGGGCCACCCTCCCCTCCTACATCGACACCGGCGACCTGCTCGCCAAGGCGCTGCGCGCCGACGTCGCCTTCGTCCCCGGCCAGGCGGCCTACGTCGACGGCCGCGGGGGGAGCTCGATGCGGCTCAACTTCTCCGGGGTCGACGAGGCCGAGATCACCGAGGGGATCCGTCGGATCGGCAAGGTGATCTCCGAGCAGGTCGAGCTGTACGGGGCGTTGACCGGGGAACAGCGGCTGCCGGAGCGTGCGTCCGGGGCGGCTGAGCAGTCGGACGCTGAGGAGAACGTCCTGCCGTTCCGCAAGTCCGGCGAGGCCGGCCGATGAAGGTCGCGGTCCTCAAGGGCGGCCGGTCGCTGGAGCGCGGGGTGTCGCTTCGCTCCGCGGCGCGGGTCGAGGACGCGCTGCAGCGGCTCGGGCACCAGGTTGTCGCGATCGACGTTGGCGCCGACTTGGTCAAGCGGCTCTCCGCCGAGAAGCCCGACGTCGCCTTCGTCGCGATGCACGGGGTCGGTGGCGAGGACGGCACCGCACAGGAGCTATTGGAGATTCTCGGGATCCCCTTCACCGGTCCCGGCGCCGCTGCGTGCGCGCGCTGCATGGACAAGGCACTCGCCAAGAACACGATCCGGGAGGCCGGCCTGCCCACCGCGGACTGGTTCGCCTTCAACGAGACCGCCTTCCGCGAGCTGGGCGCCGCCGACGCGCTCGGCCAGCTGGAGGAGAGCCTGGGCTTTCCGCTGGTCGTCAAGCCGAGCCGCGGCGGCTCCTCCCTTGGGGTCCGGTTCGCCAGCGGCGCGGCGGAGGTGCCGCAGGCGCTGGTTTCGGCCTTCAGCTACGACGACCGGGTGATTCTCGAGCGCTTCGTCGAGGGTCGCGAGCTGGCGGTGAGCGTGCTCGGCGACGAGGCGCTGCCGGTCGTCGAGGCGATCCCGGCCGAGGGCGACAGGTATGACTTCGAGGCGCGCTATGAGATCGGCCGCACCCGCTTCGTCTGTCCCGCCGAGCTCACCGACGAGGCGGCTGCGGAGGTCACCGAGACCGCTCTCGCCACCTACCGGGCGCTCGGCTGCACCGGCTTCGCCCGCGTCGACCTGATCCTCGCCGACGAGCAGCCCTGGGTGCTGGAGGCGAACGCGATCCCCGGCCTCACCGACACCAGCCTGCTGCCGCAGGCCGCCGAGGCGGCCGGAATGTCTTTCGAGCGGCTGGTCGAGCGGATCCTCGACCTGGCCCCGCACCGGGCCGCGGCCTAGGCGCCTAGCTTTCGCCCTGGGCGAAGTCTTCCGGCGTGACCTCGTCGAGGAACTCTTTGAATTTGTCGACGACCTCCTCGGTGTCCTCGACCTCGTGCTCGAACTCGATCGCCGACTCCTCGATCACCTCCTCCGCCGCGAAGATCGGGGCGGAGACCCGGACCGCGAGGGCAAGGGCGTCGGAGGGGCGCGAGTCGATCTCGACCTCGGACCCGTTTACCGAGACCGTGATCGAGGCGTAGAAGGTATTGTCGCGCAGCTCGGTGACCGAGACCCGCTCGCACTTCGCGTCGAGGTTCTCGAGCATGTCGGAGATCAGGTCGTGCGTCATCGGCCGCGGCGTCGAGGCGCCCTGCAGCTTCATCAGGATCGCCGCCGCCTCCGGGTGGCCGATCCAGATCGGCAGGAATCGGTTCCCGTCAACCGTCTTCAACAGCACGATCGGCTGCTTGCCGACCATGTCGAAGCTGACGCCATAGATCTGCATCTGCTGCACGAGATTGCTCCAGGCCGTGGGTAGGCGGCCAATTATAGGTCGGCGCAGTGGGCGATCCTGGATTCGAACCAGGGACCTCGTCCTTATCAGAGACGCGCTCTAACCAACTGAGCTAATCGCCCGGGGACGGCGATGATAGCGACGGCCGCTTCCCCGGCTCAGCCGGCGCGGCGCACCTGGCGGCCAAGGTTGCGGGCCAGCTCCTCTGCCTCGGCGATGTCGTCGAAGCGGAGCTCGGCGGCGACTCCCCCACCCTTCGGCCGGACCCTGACCTCGTGGCCGAGCGCCGACTCGAGCGCGTCGGCGACGGCGAGCAGGGCGGCCTCGATGTCGGGATCGAGCGGTTTAGTGTTCGGTCGCTGCTTCGGCTGGCTAGCCAGCCGAACCCTGTTCTCGGTCTCGCGGACCGACCAGCCCCCCCGCACCGCGTCGCGGGCGAGGCGCCTGCGGACGTCGTTGCCGGTGGCTGCCAACAGCGCCTTCCCGTGGCCCTCGCTGAGCTCGCGAGCCTCCAACAACTCCAGGGTCTCGTCGGGAAGCTCGAGCAGCCGGATCAGGTTGGAGACGGCGGGACGGCTGCGGCCGACGCGACGGGCGAGCTCCTCCTTGGTCAGCCCGAGCTCCTCGACCAGAGCCGCGCACGCCTTCGCCTCCTCGACCGGGTTCAGGTCCTCCCGGACCATGTTCTCGATCAGCGCCGCCTGCAAGCGCTCGGCCTGCGCCTGGTCACGAACCACAGCGGGGACCTTCTCCAGGCCGGCCTGTTGCGCCGCTCGCCACCGCCGCTCTCCCGCGATCAGCTCGTAGCTGCCGTCCGGGAGGGGGCGGAGGAGGAGGGGCTGGACGATGCCGCTGGCCTCGATCGAGGCGGCGAGGGCAGCGAGCGCCTCGGGATCAAAGCTGCTCCGCGGCTGGTCGGGGTTGGGCTTGATCAGGTCGACCGGCAGCTCAAGCAGCTCGCCGGCACCGTCGGCCTCAGCTTCAGGCAGAATCGCCGCCAGGCCGCGGCCGATCCCCCGCTTGGTCCCGCTAGCCACGGGTGGCCAGCTCCTTCGCCAGCGCCCGGTAGGCGACGGCGCCATGAGAGGCGGGGGCGTGCTCGGTCACCGGCAGACCATAGCTCGGCGACTCGGCGACTCGGACGCTGCGAGGGACCACCGTCTCGAACACCATCCCGCCAAAGTGGTCGCGCAGCTCGGACTCGACGTCCTGAGCCAGCCTGGTGCGCTCGTCGTGCATGGTGATCAGCAAACCCGAGACCTCAAGTCGAGGGTTCAGCTCGCGCCGGATCAGCCCGAGCGTCTCGAGAAATTGAACCAGCCCCTCCAGCGCCAAATACTCGGCCTGGACTGGGACGATCACCCGGTCGGCGGCGGTAAGAGCGTTCACGCTCACCGGCCCGAGCGAGGGCGGACAGTCGAGCAGGCTGACCGCGAAGCGCTCACGCACCGGGCCCAGACGCTCGCGCAGGCGGGTCTCCGAGCCGTCGATCCGAGGCAGCTCGACCGCCGCGCCGGCGAGATCGCGGTTGGCGGGAACCAACCAGAGGTTGTCCGGGCCGGCCGGTCGAGCCGCCTCGGCCACCGACACATCGCCGGTCAGACAGTCGTAAGAAGAGGGGTGCATCTCCTTGTCGGCACCGAGAGCGACCGTCGCGTTGCACTGCGGGTCGAGGTCCACGAGCAAGGTCTGCTGACCCGCGGCGGCAGCGCAGGCGGCCAGGTTCACCGCGGTCGTCGTCTTCCCGACACCACCCTTCTGGTTCGCCACCGCGTACACCTTGCCCATGTCGCCGTCACCCTAGATCACCGGGATTCGTCCCCACGGCCGCGGCATCTGATCTAGGCTGCGCGGATGCCCGAGATCGCTGACTGGCCCGAGGACCCCGCCGAGCGCGCCCGCGATCTGGTCGAGGGTGTGCTCGACGAACTCGACCTGGAGGGCGAGGTCGCGGTCGAGGAGGACGAGGACCGGATCTCGATCTCAGTCGACGGCGGCGAGGACTACGGCCTCCTGATCGGCAAGCGGGGGCAGACGATCGATGCCCTGCAGTTGCTCTGCTACCAGGCGGCCTTCCGCGGGCTGCGCGAGCGCAAGCGTGTCGTCCTCGACGCCGCCGGCTACCGCGCCAGGCGGCGGGAGACGCTCGAGGGTCGCGCCGACCGCGCCGCCGAGCAGGCCCTCGCCGCCAGCCGAGTAGTCGAGATGGACCCGATGAGCGCGCAGGAGCGCCGGGTCGTCCACGAACGGCTCAAAGAGCGCGCCGGGGTCGAGACCTACAGCGAGGGCGACGAGCCCCACCGCTGCGTGGTCGTCGCCCCACTCGTCTCCGAGTGAGCGCGGATCCCGCGGCCTCGCTCGACCGGGAGGCCGTGGCGAAGCTCCATGTCGTGCTCGAGCTGCTCGCCGATGAGCGTGCCTCGGTCAGCTCGGTGGTCGACGAGCGTGCCTGGAAGGTCCATGTCGCCGACAGCCTCACCGGCCTCGAGGTCCCCGAGCTGCAGGTCGCCGCGCGGATCGCAGACATTGGAGCAGGAGCCGGGTTCCCGGGCCTCGCCCTCGCCGTGGCCCTTCCCGACGCCCAGGTCGACCTGATCGAGTCGGTCGGCCGCAAGTGCGACTTCATGCGCCGCGCGATCGAGTCCGCCGGAATCCCCAACGCCACCGTGCGCAACACCCGGTCGGAGGACTGGGCATCCGCGGACGGACGCAACGCCTACGACGCCGTCACCGCCCGAGCCGTAGGCCGCCTCTCGACCCTAGCCGAGCTCGCATCCCCCCTTCTCAAGCCAAATGCCGTCCTCATCGCCTGGAAGGGCAAACGCGACGAAGACGAGGAGCAGCAGCTAGAGAGAGCCTCCGCGTCCCTAGCCATGCGCCCCGAATCGATCGCCGACGTAGGCAACCGCGCTGGGAGTCAGCACCGCCACTTGCACGTCATCCGCAAGCTCGGTCCGACCCCAGCGAATCTCCCCAGACGCCCCGGCATCGCCAAGAAGCGCCCCCGCGGCTAAGCGCTTTACGTCCCCACCACCGAGTGAAGCGGGGGAGGCGATTCGTGAGGGACCGATACCCCTCGGAACGTCTTGTACTTCTCGGTTGTCCGGCCCTCGGACGGCGGACACCAATCCACCCGAGGAAGTTAAGTGGAGAGGGGTATCGGTCCCTCCCCAAACCAACCTATCTCCGCTTCTTCTTTCTTTTCGGAGGAGGCGGAGGCGGTTTGGCCGCAGCCACCTCCTCAGGCGTAGCCAGAACCGGCGCCGGAATGATCCGCTGGATCACAAACTGCTGCCCGATCGTCCAGATGTTGGTCGTGATCCAGTAGAGGATCAGACCCGCCGGGAAGCTGATGATGAAGGGGACGAAGATCAGCGGCAGCGCGAACATCAGCATGCGCTGGCTTTTGTCGGCGGTGACCGCCATCACCAGGCCGGAGATCAGCTGCGTGCCGACGTAGATGATCAGCAGCGCGATCAGTTCCCCACCGGTCGCCTTCGCGGTGAGGTCGTTGATGAAGAGGAATGAGGCTTCGGCGCCGCACTCGCCCGCCTTGCACCCGATGTCGTCGGGGAGCTCGTTCTGCAGCAGGTAAAAGAGGGTGATGAAGACCGGCAGCTGCGCCAGCAACGGGACGCAGGAGGCGAGAGGGTTGACTTTGTTCTCTTTGTAGAAGCGCATCATTTCCTGCTGCATGCGCTGTTTGTCGTTTTTGTATTTCGCCTGCAGCTCTTTGATCTGCGGCTGCAATGCCTGCAGGGCCCGCATCCCTTTCAGCTGTTTGTAGGTGAGCGGGATCAGCACCGTCCGGGTGACGACGGTGAGGGCGATGATCGCGCCGCCCCAGCTGAGGCCGACGTCGTCGTGGAAGAACAACAGCACCGAGTTGGCGATGTCGATCAGCGGCTGGAGGATGTTCGCGACAGGCAGCATCACGGCCGTGCCTCCCCGTGGTAGTCGGCCGGGTGCACCGGGCCTACCCGCAGCGTGAACCGATCCGGGACCGGGTCGAAGCCGCCGTGGCTGAAGGGGTTACAGCGCAACAGGCGCCAGCAGGCGAGGAGGGTGCCGCGAAAGATGCCGAAGCGCTCGATCGACTCGACTGCGTAGGCCGAGCAGGTGGGCTCGTAGAGGCAGCGGCGCGGGCGGGCGGGGGAGATCCAGCGCTGGTAGGCACGGATCGGGGCGAGCAGGATGCGTTTCACGTGGAACGCCCTCCAGCCAAAGCCTCTTCCAGGTTCTTCGTTACGCCCCCGCTGCCCTCACGGGCGATCAGGTCGGAGATCTCCGCGCGGGCGACGATGACGAAGTCGTGCCTGGGAGGGAGCCGGTCGGACAGGCCCCAGAAGGCCTCCCGGAGCGCTCTCTTGACCCGGTTGCGGTCGACGGCGCCGCCCACCTTGCGGCTCACCGACACCCCAAGCCTCACGTCCTCCCGCTCCTCGTCGCGTCGGGGGAAGGTGTAGAGAACGAGGTAGCGGGTCGCATGAGATGAGCCGTCGCGGTAGACGCGGTCGAACTCGCCGCTGCGCGATAGCCGCCGTCGTTTCGACGCCATCTAAGGGGTGAGGCGCTTCCGCCCTTTGCGCCGGCGACGCCTGATAACCGCGCGGCCGCCGCGGGTGCTCATCCGCGCCCGGAAGCCGTGGGTTTTAGCCCGCTTCCGCTTCTTTGGCTGGTAGGTGCGCTTCATTGCGGCGGGAGTATACGGAGGGAACCGGGAAATCTTTTCTGCGGGATTTGCGGAGCGCCTCGGGCCCATGGTCAGGCGCGCCGCTATGGTCGCCAGCCAGGTGCCAGATGACTCCTCCAGACCCGACCCCGACGCCCTTTGGCGGGCGACCCAGGACCGTCTTCGGGCCTCGGTCCCGGACTCGACCTACCGGCTCTGGCTGGAGCCCCTGGAAGCCGTTGGCGCCGATGGCGACACCCTCCGGCTGAGCGCTCCCGACGGAGTTCGGGCCTGGGCGGAGCGGCGGTACTCATCGCTGATCGCCGAAGCTCTCGCCGACACCGGCACCGGGTTGAGCCGGGTCAGCTTCGCTCCGGAGGAGCCGAGCGAGGACCGGCCAGGGCCCGAGCTGAACCCCAACTACACCTTCGACCGCTTCGTGATCGGGGCCGGGAACCGCCTCGCTCACGGCGCCGCCCTGGCCGTCGCCGAGGCACCCTCGGAGGCCTACAACCCGCTCTTCCTGCACGGCCCCCCGGGGCTTGGCAAGACCCACCTGCTGGCTGCGATCGCCAACTACCTCGGCGCCAACGCCCCCGGCTTGATCGTCCGCTACACCACCGCGGAGTCGTTCACCAACGAGTTCGTCGCCGCCCTCAAGTCGACCGGCGCGGAGGCCTTCAAGGCTCGCTACCGCGACATCGACGTGCTGCTGATCGACGACGTCCAGTTTCTCGAGGGCAAGCCCGCCACCGAGGAGGAGTTCTTCCACACTTTCAACGCCCTTTATGAGTCGGGCAGCCAGCTCGTCCTCTCCGCCGACCGCATTCCCAGCGAGCTCTCGACGCTTGCCACGCGGCTGCGGGACCGCTTCGAGTGGGGTCTCACCGTCGCGGTCGAGCCGCCGAACCTGGCCACTCGGCTGACCGTCCTGCGGCGCCTGGTCGAGGAGGCCGGGGTCGAGATCGCCGACGCCGAGGCACTCGCCGAGCTCGCGAACCGGATCGACGCCAACGTTCGCCAGCTCCACGGCGCGCTCACCCGGGTCGTCGCCCACGCCTCGCTGATGGCCCGGCCGCTCAGCTCCGACCTGATCGCCGAGGTGATCCCGCGCGGCCGGCCGGCCGCGGCGACTTCGGTCGAGGAGATCCAGCAGCGCGTCGCCGAGGGCTTCGGCATCTCCCGGGCTGAGCTGGTCGGATCGAGCCGCGCCACGACCCCGTTGCGGGCCAGGCAGGTCGCGATCTTCCTCACCCGAGAGCTGACCGACCTCTCGCTGCCGCAAATCGGCCGCCTCTACGGAGGCCGAGATCACTCGACTGTGCTCAACTCCCTGCGCCGCCTCGAAGCCAACCTCGCCAACGACGACGAGCTCGCCGGCCGAGTCCGGGAGTTACGCGGCGCTATCCACAGCCCAACCGACACTCGACCCTGACGGCCGATGACGCTGCAAGAATCAGCCTTCTCCACAATCGCTTCCACAGCCTTGAAACGGCGGCCCAAGGCCGAATAGCCGATGGCTCCAACTCTTTCCACAAGTCCTACTCCAACTCAAGAAGGCATCCAACACTTGAAGCTCACGACCAAACGAGAAGACCTTGTCTCCAAGCTCTCGATCGTCTCCCGCGCTGTATCGACCCGCGCTGCCACCCAGGCCCTCTCCGGTGTGCTGCTGAGCGCTGCGGACGGACGCGTGACCCTCTCCGCCACCGACCTCGACATGGGCCTCGAAACCGCTCTCGATGCCGAGATCGCCGGCGAGGGTTCGGTCCTCCTCCCTGGCCGGCTGTTCGCCGAAGTCGCTCGGTCGCTGGCCGACCCAACCGTCGAAATCGAGACCCGCGAGGCCGAGCACGACGTCGAGATCCGCAGCGGCAGCTCCAGCTTCCACCTGCGGGTGCTCCCCGCCGAGGACTTTCCGAAGCTTCCGGAGGCGAGCGCGGAGTCGAGCCTGAAAATCTCGGCCGCGGCGCTCGCCGCGGACATCGACCTCGTCGCTCGTGCCGCCTCGCGGGACGACATGCGGCCGGTGCTCACCGGCGTGTTCGTAAACGGGTCCGGCACCGAGATGACGATGGTCGCGACCGACTCCTACCGGCTGGCGGTGAAACGAACCGAGCTCGAGGCCGATCTCGGCGGCGAGATCGAGGCCAATATTCCGGCCCGGGCGCTGCGTGAGCTGGCGCGGATCCTCACCTCTGAGGGGATCGAGGGGGTGACGATCTCGCTGCTCTCCAACCAGGCGGTGTTCGAGGCGGGGTCGATTACCCTGACCACGAGGTTGATCGACGGCCAGTTCCCGAACTTCCGCCAGCTCCTACCGGAGTCCTACGAGCACGACGTGCGCCTTCCCCGCGCCGACCTGCTCGAAGTTGCCCGGCGGGTAAGCCAGCTCGCCCAGCGGAACGCTCCGCTCCGCTTCTCCTTCGCCCCTGGTGAGCTGACGGTGGCGGCGGAGACGCCGGACGTCGGCGACGCGGTCGAGACGATGCCGGCGGCCTTCGAGGGCGAGCCGCTCGAGATCGGGTTCAACCCGGAGTTCCTCAAGGAGGGGATCGAAAGCGTCGCCGGCGAGGAGATCCTGGTGCGGCTGATCTCGCCGCTTCGGCCGGGCCTTCTGCAGCCGGTGGAGGGGGACGACTTCCGCTACCTGGTGATGCCGATTCGCCTCAACGTGTGAGGGGCGAGGACCGGTGCTCGTCACCGCGATCGAAGCGAGGCCGGTCCGCAGCCTCGACCGGGTGCGGGTCGAGCTGGAGCCGGGAATCGTCAGCGTCGTCGGCCCCAATGGGGTCGGCAAGACGAACCTCGTCGAGGCCCTCTACTTCGCCCTCACCGGCCGCTCCTTTCGCACTTCTGACCGACGCGACCTGATCCCGTTCGGCGGCCAGTTGGCGCGGGCGGAGGCGACCGTCCGCGACGGCGACGGCCTCGAGCGCCGGTTGCTCGCCTCGGTCAGCCGGACCGAGGGTCGCCGACATCTCCTCGACGGCTCGCCGGCCGATCCCGCGACCCTTTCCCGCAGCCGCCCTCCGGTGGCGGTCTTCGCTCCGGACCGGTTGACGCTGGTCAAGGGCCCCCCAAACGAGCGGCGTGCGCACCTCGACGGCTTCGCCTCGGCGCGGTGGCCCTCGCGAACCGAGCTGCGCAAGCGCTACGGCCAGGCCTTGGCGCAGCGAAACGCGCTGGTGTCGCGGATCGCCGCCGGTCACCGGGTCGAGGCCGACCTCGATGTCTGGGACGTCGGTCTGGCCGAAGCCGCCGCACCGCTCATCGCCACCCGGGAGGAGGCTGTTGCCGAGCTGGCCGGCCCGTTCTCGGCCGCCGCGGCCGAGCTGGGCCTGGAAGGCGGGGCCACGCTCGAGTATGCGCCCCGGGCCAGCGGTTCCGCTGAGGAGATCCGGGCCGGCCTGGAGGAGCGCCGCGAGCAAGACATCAGGATGGGACGCAGCTCATGGGGCCCTCACCTGGACGAGTTGAAGATCGCGACCGGCGGCCGCTCGCTGCGCCGCTACGGCTCCCAGGGTCAACAGCGAGCGGCTCTGTTGGCGCTGCTCTTCGCCGAGCGCGAGGTCCTTCTGGCCGCCCGCCAGGTGACGCCGCTCCTCCTCCTCGACGATGTCATGAGCGAGCTCGACCCGGGCCGCCGCGAGCGGCTGGTCGGCCGGCTTGCCGGCGGCGGCCAGGCCCTGATCACCGCTGCCGACGAGGAGTCGGTGCCACCTGCGGCGCTGGGCTCGGTGATACGTATGCCTCCCCCGCAGATGCCGAGCGCGGCCGCCGCATGAGCCGCCGCCCCGCCCCTCGCCAGGCCTCCGCCGCGATCCGTGCCGCCCGCGAACAGGCAGCGCCAAAAACCGGCCTCGCGGCTGCTCAGGCCAGCTGGGCCGAAATGGTCGGCGAGCAGCTTTCGGCAGTCGCGACACCGGTAGCCGAGCGTGCCGGAACGCTGACAATTGAGTGCGCCGACGCCGTCTGGGCGCAGGAGCTCGACCTAATGCAGGAGCAGCTTTTGGAGCGACTGCGGGCCCAACTCGGCGACCGCGCTCCCAAGGCGTTGCGCTTCCGTGTCGATTCCGACAGATTCTAGTTCCACTTTATGCACGATTTGCAGGTAATTTGTGCCTTTCCGTCCGGCCTTCCGAGCGGCCGAACTGGTATTCTTATGGCAACTCGCGTTACGCCCCGGCCTGTGTGGAGCGAGCCTCCATGCGTCGGGGTTTTCTGTGTCAACCGGAAGGGACTCATTGCCTGAGAAGAAAGCCAGCGCCAAGGCCGCCGATTCCTACGGCGCCAAGGACATCACCGTCCTGGAGGGGCTGGAAGCGGTCCGGAAACGGCCCGGCATGTACATCGGCTCGACCGGCCCCCGGGGCCTTCACCACCTCGTCTACGAGGTGGTCGACAACTCGGTCGACGAGGCCCTCGCCGGCCACTGCGACGCCGTTCGCGTGGTCCTGCACCCGGACAACTCCTGCACGGTCGAAGACGACGGCCGCGGCATCCCGGTCGAGACGATGGCCAAGGAGGGCAAACCGGCCGCCGAGGTAGTGCTGACCGTTCTCCACGCCGGCGGCAAGTTCGGGGACGGCGGCGGCTACAAGGTCTCCGGCGGCCTGCACGGGGTCGGCGTCTCGGTCGTCAACGCCCTCTCCGAGCGACTGCACCTGGAGATCAGCCGCGAGGGCCACGTCTGGTCGCAGGACTACGAGCGCGGCAAACCGATGACGGAGCTGAGCAAGGGCGCGGCCACCAAAGAGCACGGCACCAAGATCACCTTCCTCCCCGACCTCGAGATCTTCGAAGAGATCGAGTTCGACTTCCAGACCCTGGTGGAGCGGCTGCGGGAGACGGCGTTCCTGACCCGCGGCCTGAAGATCGAGTTGATCGACGAGCGCGGGCAGACCAACAGCGTCACCTTCCAGTACGAGGGCGGCATCGAGGACTTCGTCCGCTACCTCAACGAGAACAAGGACGCGGTGCATCGCAAGGTCGTCTACTTCGAGGGCGGCAAAGAGGAGGGCCAGGTCGAGGTGGCGATGCAGTGGAACACCTCCTACCAGGAGTCGATCTTCAGCTTCGCCAACAACATCAACACCCACGAGGGCGGGACCCACCTCTCCGGGTTCCGCGCGGCCCTGACCCGCACCCTCAATGCCTACGCGCGCAACAAAGGCCTGCTCAAAGAGAAGGACGACAACCTCGCCGGCGAGGACGTGCGCGAGGGGCTGACCGCGGTGATATCGGTGAAGCTGCACGACCCTCAGTTCGAGGGCCAGACCAAGACCAAACTCGGCAACCCGCCGATCCGCGGCCTGGTCGAGGAGACGGTCAACCGCAAGCTGGGCGAGTACCTCGAGGAGAACCCGGCCGACGCGCGGCGAGTCATCAGCAAGGCGATCGACGCTTCACGGGCGCGCGCAGCAGCGCGCAAGGCGCGCGACCTGACCCGCAAGTCGGCGCTGGAGAACTCGACCCTCCCCGGCAAGCTCGCCGACTGCACGGTCAAGGACCCGAGCCTGGCCGAGATCTTCGTGGTCGAGGGCGACTCCGCCGGCGGCTCCGCCAAGCAGGCTCGCGACCGCAACACCCAGGCGGTGCTGCCGCTGCGCGGGAAGATCATCAACGTCGAGAAGAGCCGCATCGACAAGGTCCTGGCCAACAACGAGATCCAGGCCCTGATCACCGCGATTGGCACCGGCGTTCACGACGAGTTCAACCTCGAGGGCGCTCGGTACCACAAGATCGTGATGGCGACCGACGCCGACGTCGACGGCGCTCACATCCGCACCCTCGTCCTCACCTTTCTCTACCGGCAGATGCCCGAGCTGATCGACGCCGGCTACGTCTACATCGCCAAGCCGCCGCTCTACCGGGTCAAACAGGGCAACCAGGAGACCTACCTGGAGCGCGAGTCCGAACTGGAGGAGTTGCTGCTGCGCGACAAACTCGAGAACTTCACCCTGATCGACGCTGCCGGTGACAAGAAGAAGCTGACGCCGAGCCGGTGGCAGGCTTATGTACGCCGCTCGAAGGAGTACGAGGGCTGGGGCTCCTCGCTGCAGGCGGAGTTCGGCCACGAGGCCGTCCGCTTTCTCGAGGAGTCGAACCTGCTCGACGAGGGTGCGAACAGCGTCGCCTCGGCCGCCAAGCTGCTTGAAGCGAAAGCCCCGGAGGGGGCGCCCTTCGACACCGAGGTGCTCGAGGTCTCCGACGAGCTTGTCGTGGTCAAGGCGATCGAACGCAAGACCGGCCTCGCTCGCACCCACCGGCTCCCCGCCGCTCTCTTCACGCACTTCGACTACCGCAAGTTCACCGAGGTCCACGAGGCGTTGCTGAAGCAGGTCGGCCGGCCGCCGTTCGAAGTTCACCTCGGCGAGCGGCTCAACGTTGCGCTCTCGTTCCAGACGTTGCGCGGGGCCGTGCTGGAGCTGGCCCGCCACGGCGTCCAACTGACCCGTTTCAAGGGGTTGGGCGAGATGAACGCCGACCAGCTGCGCGAGACGACGATGGACCCCGCCAGCCGCACCCTGGCCCGGGTAACCCTCGAAGACGCGACCGCCGCCGACCAGATCTTCTCGATGCTGATGGGCGACCAGGTCGCGCCACGCCGTGACTTCATCGAGGCCCACGCCAAGGAGGTGCGTTTCCTCGATGTGTAGGCATGGACGCGCGTTCCACGAGGTGACTCACTAATGGCACTCGACGCTCTAACCGGGCGGATAGAGGAGCGCGAGCTCGAGAAGGAGATGCGTTCGTCCTACCTCGACTACGCGATGAGCGTGATCGTCGGACGGGCACTTCCCGACGCGCGCGACGGCCTCAAGCCCGTCCACCGCCGGGTGCTCTACGCGATGCACGACGTCGGCCTGCAGCCGACCCGGGCCTACCGCAAGTGCGCCTTCATCGTCGGCGAGGTAATGGGCAAGTACCACCCGCACGGCGACTCGGCGATCTACGACACCCTGGTGCGGATGGCGCAGGAGTTCTCGCTGCGCTACCCACTCGTCGACGGACAGGGCAACTTCGGCTCGATCGACGACGATCCGGCGGCGGCGATGAGGTACACCGAGGCCCGCCTGACTCGGCTCGCGACGGAGCTGCTGCGCGACATCGACGCCGACACCGTCGACTTCGGCCCCAACTACGACGAATCGACCCAGGAGCCGCTGGTGCTGCCGGCGCGTTTCCCGAACCTCCTGGTCAACGGCACCTCGGGAATCGCCGTCGGCATGGCGACGAA
This sequence comes from uncultured Actinomycetes bacterium, assembly GCA_963832155.1. Taxonomy (GTDB): domain Bacteria; phylum Actinomycetota; class Thermoleophilia; order Solirubrobacterales; family 70-9; genus VAYN01. The sequence goes on along the minus strand of CAWHTB010000002.1, from coordinate 543,467 downwards.
CATCCCGCCGCACAACCTGCGTGAGGTGTCCGGCGCCGTAGCCGCCTACATCGACGACCCGGAGATCGACCTGGCCGGGTTGATGGAGCACGTCAAGGGGCCCGACTTCCCCGGCGGCGGGATCATGAGCCGGGAGGGGATCCGCGACGCCTACGCCTCCGGCCGCGGCAGCATCAAGGTCCGCGCCCGCGCCCACGTGGAGCCGCTGAAGGGAGGCAAGGAGGCGATCGTCGTCACCGAGCTGCCGTTCACGGTCAAGAAGCTCGGCGAAGGCGGCTTGGTGACCAAGATCGCCGACCTCGTCCGTGACAAGAAACTGGAGGGGATCTCCGATCTCCGCGACGAGTCCGATGGCTCGGGAATGCGGCTGGTGATCGAGCTCAAGCGCGGCGGCCCGCCGGCCAAGGTCGTGCTCAACAACCTCTACAAGAAAACCGCGATGCAGACGACCTTCGGCGCCAACATGGTGGCGCTGGTCGACGGCGTGCCGCGGACGCTGAGTCTGCTGGAGCTGATCCACCATTACGTCGACCACCAGCGCGAGGTCGTCACCCGCCGCACCCAGTACGAACTTCGCCGCGCCGAGGCCCGTGCTCACATCCTCGAGGGGCTGCTCGTAGCGCTCGACAACCTCGACGCGGTGATCAAGCTGATCCGCGGTTCCGACGATCCCGACGCCGCCCGCGACGGCCTGATGTCGCAGTTCGAGCTGTCGCGGGAGCAGGCACAGGCGATCCTCGACATGCGCCTCCAGCGCCTGACCGCGCTGGAAGCGGACAAAGTGCGCGCCGAGCACGCCGACCTGATGGAGCGGATCGGCGAGCTGCGGGCGATCCTCGGTGACGAGGCGAAGGTGATGGCGCTGGTCAAGGAGGAGCTGGCCGAAGTGGTCGAGTCCTACGGCGACGAGCGCCGCACCGAACTGGCCCACTTCGAGGGCGACGTCGGGATCGAGGACATGATCGCCGACCAGCAGATGGTGATCTCGTTGACCGCGTCGGGCTACGTCAAGCGGCTGCCGCTCGCCACTTATCGCCAGCAGCATCGCGGCGGCGTCGGCGTGATGGGGATGAACCTCAAAGACGACGATTACATCGCCCACCTACACATCTGCTCGACCCACGACTTCCTGCTCTTCTTCACCAACCGCGGCAAGGTGTACCGGCTCAAGGTCTACGAGCTGCCAGAGGGGTCGCGTACCGCGAAAGGCAGCTCGCTCAACAACCTGTTGCCGCTGCGCGAAGGCGAGAAGGTGATGGCGGTGATCCCGACCCGGGACTTCAAGGAGAACAAATTCCTTGCTTTTGCCACCGCTAAGGGCCAGATCAAGAAAACCGAGTTCCTCGCCTACAACACGCCGATCCGCGCCGACGGGATCATCGCGATCAAGGTCCGCGACGGCGACGAGCTGGTCCAGGTGCGGCTGACCTCCGGGGAAGACGACATCCTCATGGTCTCCCACTCCGGCCACGCCTCACGCTTCTCCGAGCAGCTGGTCCGCTCGATGGGTCGGGACACCAGTGGCATCAAAGGGATGAACGTCTCCGCCAAAGACAACAGGGTCCTGGCGATGGACATCGCCCGCAACGACACCGAACTGTTCGTCGTCACCGAGAACGGCTACGGCAAGCGGACGCCGGTCGCCGACTACCCCGTCAAGGGACGCGGAACCAAAGGCGTGCTGACCGCGAAGCTGACCGAGAAGAAGGGCGGCCTCGCCGGCGCCCTGATCGTCGGCGAACACCAGGAGCTCCTCTTCATCTCCCAAAACGGGATGGTCCAGCGCACCTCCGTCAGCGGTATCTCCCAAATGGGCCGCTCAACTCAGGGTGTCAAGGTGATGAACATCAAGGACGACGACTGCGTCAGCGCTGTCGCCCTGGTCGTCGAATCCGACGAAGGTGCGGCGGCCGAAGAGGAGCCCCCGCCCGATGAATTGCCCGGAGCCGACGGTGCGTCTGTTGACGGAGCCTCTGAAGACGGCGCGGGCGGGTAGCGCTATCATTGCTATCAATGGCGCAGCTCCTGGTACGGGACATAGAGAGCGAAGTGGTGCGGGAGTTGAAGGTCCGCGCCGCTCGCCATGGGCATTCGGCGGAGGAGGAGCACCGTCAGATCCTTCGTGAGGCACTGAGCCAACCCGACTCGCCGATCTCCCTGAAGCAGCTCCTTCTCCAGATGCCCGATGTGGGTGAGGACGGAGATTTCGAGCGCCCACGTGATCAGGGTCGCTCGGTCGAGCTTTGAGCTACCTGGTCGATACCAACGTCATCTCCGAGCTGCGAAAGGGTGAGCGGGCGGATCCGTCGGTCAGGTCTTGGTTCTCCTCCCTTAAAGAGGGGGAGGTCTTCCTCAGCGTCCTCACGATCGGAGAGATCCGGCGGGGCATCGAGGGCATCAGGCGACGTGACCTGGAAGCCGCAACCGCGCTCGATGGCTGGCTGAGCCGCCTCTACGAGGCCCACCGCGATCGCGTCATCCACGTCGATCGCGCTGTTGCCGAGGAGTGGGGAAGGATGAATGCGCCCAACCCGGTCCCTGTCATAGACGGCTTGCTCGCCGCAACGGCGAAGGTGACCGGCCTGACTCTGGCGACGCGCAACGTGAGCGATATCGAGCCCACCGGGGTCGACTTCGTCAACCCGTTTGCCGGGTAAGCGAGGCGAGTCGACCCCGAGGCGGGATTCCTAGGCAGCCTGGGGTAAGTACTGCTGCCAGGCCCGGGGGATCTTCGGGCTGGCGACTTGGATGAACACCGTCGGCGGTGGGGCCTTCGGGTTCTTCTTCGGGTGCATGTGGATCTCGCGGGGGAGGCGGTTGCCCTTGCGGCGGTTGCAGGTGGCACAGGCGGCGACGATGTTCTCCCAGACCGATTTGCCGCCGCGGCTGCGGGGGATCACATGGTCGACGGTGAGGCCGGACTTGGTCGAGCCGCAGTACTGGCAGGTCCAGGAGTCGCGGGCGAGGACGGCGCGGCGGGTGATCTTGCGGCGGTGGGCCTCGCGTGGGATCCGCACGTAGCTGATCAGGCGAATCACGTCGGGGCGCGAGAGGGTCATGTGCTCTGAATGGAGGGCTCCTTCGCGGTGCTCCAGGAGCTCGGCCTTTTCCTTCAAGAGCAGCACGGCGGCGCGTCTCAACGTGCAGACGTTGATGGGCTCATACGTTGCATTGAGGACAAGAACCCTTGCCATCGTGCTCGGGATTGTAGGCAGGTCAGCGCCCGCCGATGCTCTAAGTCGCCGGGTAGGTGCCGAGGATGCGCACCGAGGCCGCTTTTTCACGCAGCGCCGAGATCCCTTCGGCGACGATTGGATCGTCGGCAGCACCCTCGAGGTCGCAGAAGAACATGTACCGGCCGAGGCCCTGGCGCAGCGGCCGCGACTCGATCCTGGTCAGGTTGATCCTCCGGGAGGAGAACTCGCTCAGCGCTTCGACCAGGGCGCCCGGGTGGTCCTGGCCCAGCTCGGAGAAGACCAGCGACGTTTTCCACGGGCCCTCGCCGCTGGCCTCGGTGCCGGCCGGGGCGATCCAGACGAAGCGGGTGATGTTGTCGCTCTGGTCCTCGACCCCCTCCATCAACAGCTCGCACCCGTACAGCGTGGCTGCGGCGCGGGCGCCGAGCGCGGCCCAGGGCCGCTCGGACTGGCTGACCATGCGCACCGCCGCGGCGGTGCTGCTGACGCTGCGCAGTTCGACCTCCGGGAAGCGCTCGCGCAGGAAGTGCGCGCACTGGGCCAGCGGCTGGGAGTGGGAGAGGATCGCCTCGATCTGGTCGAGCGGGACTCCCTCGCGGGCGATCAGGTGGACGCGGACCCGGTAGTCGTGCTCGCCGACGATCGTCACCTCCTGCGCCTCGAAGGCGATCGCGTCGAGGCTGCCGCGGACTGATCCCTGGATCGAGTTCTCGAACGGGACCAGGGCACGGTCCGCTTTGCCCTGCTCGACGGCGATGATGGCGTCGTGGACGGTAGCCGTGCGCAGCGGCTCGAAGTCCTCCGGAGCGCCCGCCTCGCCGAGCGCGTCCTCGGTGAAGGTGCCGGCCGGGCCGAGGTAGGCGATCCTCATCCCTGGCACCCAGTCACTTATTCGAAGTTGACCGTGTAGCTGGCTTCGTTGTTTTCGGAGATCTGCTCGCCGGGCACGGTCTCGACCTCGATTTCCAGCGTCACTTCGCCTTTCGGCGTCGGGGTGAGCGGGATCGTCACCGTCCCGATTTCGCCAGCGGCGAGGCTGTCGATCGTGCCTTCCAGGGTGTTGCCGCCATCGACCGAGACCGAGACCGAGATGCCGTTCTCGGTCGATTCGCCCTGGTTCTGCACCTGGACTTCGACTTCGACCCCTCCTTCGCCACTGACCGAGATCAGGCCTTCGGCCAGTTCGGTGCCGTTGATGCTCACCCCGAGCAGGCCGAGCCCGTGGGTGCCCGGCGTCGCGGTGCCACCGGAGCCGCTGATCGAGCCGAGCGCGGTGCTGACTTCGCTTTCGTCGAGCCACTTGGTCCCGTCTGGGAGGAAGGCGCTCTCGGGCACGTCTTTGCCTTCGATCCCGTTGGAGGCGAGGACGTCGTTGATGCTGGGGCGGGCGACGTCTTCATAGAGGACATCCGCGGCGAGGAACTTCTCCATCTGCCGGGCGATTGCGCCCGTCGCCTGCTCAGCGCCGGCGTCGCCGAGCGCGGTGCTGACTTTGGCGGTGATCTGCGTCATCGCGGCGCTGCGCAGTTCGTAGGCGAGTTCGAGCGCTTCCTGTGCCCTGCCCATGTCGCCCGGGGCGCTGAGGCCATCGACTCGGGAGGCTTGGTTGTCGATCGCACTGGCGTCGGCACTGACCTCGGTCTCGAACTCGGTCACGGTGAGGCCGCCGGAGTCTTCGAGCCGGCCGAAGAAGCGTTTGCTCGTCTGTTCGGTTTCGTCGACGACCTGGGTGACGTTGCGAGCGTAGTCCTCGAGCGCCCGGTCGGCGCGGGCATCGAGACACCCCTTGACCCCGAGCACGATCAGGATCACGAGGACCAGCCCGCCGCCGAGGGCGAGCCCCCGCCGCAGCAGGATCTGCTGGCGTTCAGGACGTTGCTGCCGCCGGCGTCGACGCGGGCGGGCTGGGGCGGAATCCTCCAAGAAGCGCTCTCCGGGGCTCGGTTGCTGGGCCGGAAGTATGAACACTGGTGTGGTCGAAGTGCCGATAATCGCGGCAAACGGTGCCTTTTTCCCAGTTCCGGAGCCATTTGGCGCAGGAGAGACAGCGGCAACGGCGAAGTGGGAGAGGCTTTGGTCGGTTCCCTCGTCCTCAACCGCTTCCTGATCGAGCGCCGCATCGGCAGCGGTGGCTTCGGCGTCGTCTACGAGGCCTGGGACGGCCGCCTCGAGCGGCCGGTCGCGGTGAAGGCGATCGAGCAGCGTGGCGAGGCGGGCCGCCGTGTGCTGCGCGAGGCCCAGGCCGCCGCCCGCCTCAACCACCCCGGCATCGTCACCCTCTATGAGATGGGCGAGGAGGACGGCAACGCCCTGCTCGTCACCGAGCTGGTCGAGGGTTCCACCCTGGCCCGCCTTTCCCATGAAGGTGAGCTTTCGGACCGCGAGATCGGCGAGATCGGCGCCGATCTCTGCGAGGCACTCGACCACGCCCACTCCCGCGGCGTCGTCCACCGCGACATCAAGCCCCAGAACGTCCAGGTCGTCGAGGGGGAGCCGCGCGCCAAGCTGATGGACTTCGGCGTCGCCCACCTTGCCGACGACGCCCCGCTGACCGCAGCCGGAGACGTGATCGGCACCCTCGCCTACATGTCGCCCGAGCAGGCCGAGGGGCGCGCCGCCGGCCCCGAGGCCGACGTCTACTCGCTGGCCCTGACGCTTTATGAGTGCTGGAGCGGGGAGAACCCGAACCGGCGCGCCAACCCGGCCGCCACCGCCCGCGCGATCGGCGGCCGTGCCCGCCGCCTGCGCCGGCTCCGTCCCGACCTTCCACACGAGCTGAGCGATGCGGTCGACTCCTGCCTCGCCCCCCGCCCGAGCCACCGGCCCTCCCTGGAGGAGCTCGGCAACGCGATCGAGGACTCGCTCGACCAGCTCGCCGACCACCCGCGCGGCGCCCGGTACCAGCTCGGGCCCCGTGTTGGCGCCCTCGCCCTCGCCGCTGCCGTGGGTGCCTTCCTCGCGATCGGCCACGGCCTCGCGCTCCCCTGACCGCGCCCTGCCCGGCGCGATTCCGACCATCTAGGATTTTCCCCGGTGAGCGTCCTACGCAACCTCGAGTCCCGGATCGAAGGCCTGGTCGAGGGAGTCTTCAGCCGCGCCTTCAGCTCCGAGGTGCAGCCGGTCGAACTCGCGCGCAAACTGGCGAAGGAAATGGACGCCCACAAGACCGCCTCGGTGCAGCGGGTCTACGTCCCCAACGAGTACACGGTCTACCTCTCCAAGCAGGACCGGGCGAAGCTGGAGGGCTACGAGCGCTCCCTGGAGCAGGAGCTGTCGGGCTATCTGCTCGACCACGCGCGACGGCGCGGCTACGACCTGCTGACCCGTCCCGCCGTCGACTTCAGCACCGACGAGCGCCTGCGCCTCGGCGAGTTCGGGATCCAGGCCCGGCTGGTCAAGCCGCCCGCCCACGAGGGCGAGGCCCCGAAACAGGGGGAAGAGGGCCACACGATGGTCTACTCGGCGGTGCGCGAGCGCGACCGCTCCCGGCCGAAACGGGCCGAGCAGGGGATGGGGGCCCTGGTCGAGACCAGGGCGGTGGTCTCACTCGAAGACCGCCGCTACGTGCTGGACGGTCCGCGGGCGACGATCGGGCGCTCGAAGTCGGCCGAGTGCGTACTTTCCGATCCAAACGTTTCCCGCCGCCACGCCGAGCTGCGCCGCTCGGACTCGGGCGATTGGCAGGTCGTCGACCTCGGCTCGACCAACGGGGTGAAGGTGAACGGCAGGCGGGTCTCCTCGACCCGGCTCAGCCCCGGCGACCAGGTCACCGTCGGCACCACCACCTTCCAGTTCGACATCGAGCAGTAGACCAGCTCGCTCTGGTGGCGATCTGGACCCGTCATTAAGGTGCTAGCGCGTGGCCTACGACCCAATCTCAGTTGCGCTCAAGTTCGGCTTCCTAGTCGTTCTCTACCTGTTCCTCCTGGTGATCGCGCGCAGCGCGATCAAGGACCTGCGCCGGACCGTCTCCCCAGCCCCCGATGCGACCGGGTTCCACGCCGCGCCCGACTTCACCGGGGCGCCCCGCGACGTCGAGGGCTGGCTCGTCGCCGAGCACGGCGGTGGTCTCGAGGCCGAGCACCGCTTCGACCTGATCGGCGGGCTCTCGATCGGCCGCTCGAAGGAGTCCGACGTGCAGATCGAAGATCGCTATGCCTCCGGGCTGCACGCTCGCGTCTTCTCGCGCGGCGGTCGGTTCTTCGTCGAGGACATGAATTCGACCAACGGCACCCTGCTCAACGGCGCCACCCTGAAGGGAGAGGCGGAGTTGATCGACGGCGACTCGGTGCAGATCGGCGACACCGTGTTCAGGTTCGAGGCGACGTGAGGCGGCGGCGGGGAACCGGAGGCGGTCGATGCTGAGAATCGACGACCAGGCCTTCCGCACCGATACCGGGCGCCAGCGCAACGCCAACGAGGATTCCCTCTTCACCCGGGCGCCGGTGTTCGTCGTCGCCGACGGGATGGGCGGCGCGCAGGCCGGCGAGGTCGCCTCCAAGGCCGCCGCCGAGGCCTTCGCCGGCGAGCTTGCCTCGGCGCCGCCGGAGCGGGTGCTGCGGGAGACGATCGAGGGCGCCAACCGCTCGATCCACCAACACGCCCGCAACGACCCCGGGCTGGCCGGGATGGGCACCACGATCACCGCGGCGATCGTCGACCCCGAGGCCGAAGAGGTCGCGATCGGCCACGTCGGCGACAGCCGCGCCTACCGGTTGCGCGACGGCAAGCTGGAGCGCCTCACCCGCGATCATTCGCTGGTCGAGGAGATGCGCCGCAAGGGCCAGCTGACCGAGGCCCAGGCCGAGGACCACCCACAGCGCTCGATCATCACCCGCGCGCTCGGCCCCGAGCCGGAGGTCGAGGTCGACCTGCAAACCGTCCCCGCCCAGACCGGCGACGTCTTCCTGATCTGCTCCGACGGTCTGACCACGATGCTCGACGACGACCACATTGCCCGTCTGTTGGGCCGTGCGTCGACGATGCAGACGGCGGTCCGCGCCCTGGTCGACGAAGCGAACCGGGCCGGCGGCCGCGACAACATCACCGTCGTCGCCTTCCGGCTCGAGGACGCCGCCGCTCCGGCCCGGGCGCAGGAGGGCGCCACCCTGGTCGGGCCGTCGGCCGAGGAGGCCGGCCTGACCGCGACCGAGGTTCGCCGCCGCGCCGCCGCCGATGCCGCCCGCAAACGTCGCGAGGACCTGGCCGGGAGACCGCGCCGCCGCGGGCTGCGCAGGGCCGCCACGGCCATCGCCGCGGTCGTCCTCGTTGGCGCGATCGCCTTCGGCGCCTGGTACGGCAACCGCCAGGTCTGGTTCCTCGGCACCGACTCCGCCGGGCGCGTCTCCCTCTACCGCGGCCTGCCCTACGAGCTGCCGCTCGGCGTGCAGCTCTACGACGAGCGCTACGCCAGCCCGATCCAGACCGAGGCGCTGCCCGCCCGCCGCCGAGGCGCGGTCACCGGCCACGACCTGCGCTCACGCGAGGACGCGGTCTCCCTGCTTGAGGAAATCCAGCAGGGCCAGGGGGTTCCTTGAGTTCCGCCCGGAACCGGGAGCTGAGCGCCCTGGTTCCGGTCGCCCTCCTGCTGACCGCCGGCTTTGCCGCCGTTTTCGCCCAGGAGGACGCCAGGCTCGGCAACCTCAGCCTGATCTACGGCGCCTACTTCCTCGCCGTCTGCCTCGCCACCCACATCTACCTGCGGCTGCGCCTGCCCGACGCCGACCCCTACCTTTTCCCGCTGGTCGCGCTGCTGACCGCCTTCGGGCTGGTGATGATCTACCGGATCGACGAAGACCTGGCCCGCGACCAGGCCAACTGGTTCGTCCTCGGGCTCGTCCTCTTCGCGATGACGATCCACTTCCTGCGCGACTACGACGTGCTCGAGCGCTACCGGTACACGATCGCCGGAGTCGGGCTGCTGCTGCTTTTGGCACCGCGCCTGCCCGGGATCGGCCAGCAGGTCAACGGTGCCTACCTCGGGGTCAAGATCGGCCCGCTCGCCTTCCAGCCTGCCGAGTTCTCGAAGATCTGCATCGTCGTCTTCCTCGCCAGTTACCTGCGCGAGCACCGCGAGGTGTTGATCGTCGGCGCCCGCCGCGTGCTCGGCGTCACCCTGCCTCCGCTCAAGCACTTCGGGCCGATGCTGGTGGTCTGGGGAGCCTCGATGTTCATGCTCGTCTTCATCCGCGACCTCGGCAGCTCGCTGATGTTCTTCGCCGCCTTTCTCGCTCTGCTCTACGTCGCCACCGGCCGCTTCTCCTTCGTCGTCATCGGGATGGCGATGTTCCTCGTCGGCGCCTGGTTCTTCGCCTCCACGGTGCCCCACGTCCATGACCGGATCGAGGTCTGGCTCAACCCCTACCAGGACCCCAGCGACAGCGGCTACCAGATCCTGCAGTCGATCTTTGCGCAGGCCGACGGCGGCCTCTTCGGCAAGGGCTTCGGCCAGGCGCTGATCACGATCCCCGGCACCGACAACGCGCTGCTGCCGGCTGCCCAGACCGACACGATCTACGCCCTGATCGTCAACGAGGTCGGTCTTTTCGGCGCTTGCGGCGTGGTCGCGGTCTACTTGCTGATCGCGGCCCGCGGCTTCAAGATCGCCCTGCTCGCCAGCGACGGCTTCTCGAAGCTGCTGGCGACGGGGCTGACCGCGGTCTTCTCGATCCAGGCCTTCGTGATCATCGGCGGCGTCACCCGGGTGATCCCGCTGACCGGCGTCACCCTGCCCTTCGTCAGCTACGGCGGCAGCTCGATAGTCGCCAACTTCGTCCTCCTTGCCCTGTTGCTGTTGATCTCCGACCGGGCCCGGCGTGAGGCCACCGAACCGGGCGGCCGGGCACTGGCCCTGGGGGCCGAGTGAACCGCCAGATCGTCAAGCTCTTCGCCTTCGTCGTCGTCCTCTTCGGGGTCTTGGTCGGGTTCACGTCCTGGTGGTCGGTCTTCGACGCCGAGGCGCTGAAGGAGAAGCAGGCCAACAAGCGCCTGTTGCTGGAGCAGCAGCAGATCCGCCGCGGCCGCATCCTCGCCGCCGACGGCACCGTGATCGCCCGCTCGGTCCAGAAGGGCAGCGGCGACAGCCTCCGCTTCGTCCGCCGGTATCCCGAAGGCACGCTCTACGGGCACCCGATCGGGTACAGCTTCGTGCGCGAGGGCGACACCCAGTTCGAGCAGTTCCACAACGACGAGCTGGTCGGCGAAGAATCGGAATTCGGCTCGATTCTCGACCAGCTGACCGGGCGGGAGCAGGAAGGCAACGACGTCGTCACCAACCTCGACATGGCGGCTCAGCGGACCGCGATGGAAGGCCTGCAGGCGACCGGCTTTGGTGCGGTGGTGGCGATCGAGCCGAGCACCGGGCGGGTCAAAGTGCTCGCCTCCAACCCGTCGTACGACCCCAACCGGGTGCCCTCCGAACTCGACGAGCTGAACGAAAACACGCTTGAAGCCCCGCTGTTCAACCGCGCCGTCCAGGGCCAGTACCCGCCCGGCTCGACCTTCAAGGTCGTGACCGCGGCGGCGGGCCTGGAGAGTGGCGCGATCTCATCGGAAACGACCATCGAAGCGCCCGGCACCCTCGATATCCAGGGCCAGCCGCTGAGCAACGACTTCAACGAGGACTTCGGCGCGATCGCGCTCGACACCGCGCTGACCAACTCGGTCAACACCTGGTTCGCCCAGCTGGGCCAGGACACCGGCCAGGACACGATGTTCGAAACGATGGAAAAGTTCGGCTTCGGCTCGACGCCGGCGATCGACCTGCCGAGCGAAGAGCTCTCCCAGAGCGGCGTCTTCTCCGAGAGCGAGCTGCTGGGGAAGAACGACCCGGTCGACCTGGCGCGGCTGGCGATCGGGCAGGAGCGTCTGCTGGTGACGCCGCTGCAGATGGCCGAGGTGGCCGCCGCGGTCGCCAACGAGGGCAGGCTGATGAAGCCGCAGATCTGGAGCCGGGTGGTCGATCCCGACGGCCGCGTGGTCGAGCGCCTCGACCCCTCCGAGTACAGCCAGCCGATCAGCGCCGAGACCGCGGCGGACCTGACCACCGCGATGGAAGGCGTGGTGACCGAAGGCACCGGGACCAACGCCGCGATCCCGGGGGTTGCCGTCGCCGGCAAGACGGGAACCGCGGAAACTCCCGGCAACGAAGCGTGCGGAGGGGGCAGCGAAGAGAACCAGGCCTGGTTCATCGGCTTTGCTCCCGCCGATGACCCGGAGATCGCGATCGCAGTGTCGATCGAGTGCACGCTGCAGTTCGGCAACGACGTCGCGGCCCCGATCTTCAGCGACGTGGCGGAAACGATCCTGAATGGCGAATGAGCTGAGCGGAGGAGGAGCGGGTGGCTGAGGTGGGAGAGGGAAGCGTCATCGACGCCCGCTACCGGGTCCTGCGCCGGATCGGCTCGGGCGGGATGGCCGATGTGTGGCTTGCCGAAGACACTCACCTTCAGCGCCAGGTGGCGCTGAAGGTCCTGCACCGCCGCTTCGCCCAGGACCGCGAGTTCGTCGAGCGCTTCCGCCGCGAGGCCGAAGCGGCGGCGGGCCTGCAGCATCCGAACATCGTCTCGGTCTATGACCGCGGCGAGTTCGAGGGCACCTACTACATTGCGATGCGCTACATCGAGGGCCCGACGCTGAAGGAGCTGATCGACCGCGGCCTCAGCCCGGCCGAGGCGGTGGCCCCGATCCGCCAGGTGCTCGAGGCCGCGGGGTTCGCCCACCGCCATGGCGTCGTCCACCGCGACCTGAAGCCGCTCAACGTGATCCTCGACGAGGACGGCCAGGCCGTCGTCACCGACTTCGGCATCGCCCGCGCCGGGGTCTCGGAGATCACCCAGACCGGCTCGGTGATGGGGACCCCCCAGTACCTCTCGCCTGAGCAGGCACAGGGCCACGACGTCACCTCGGTCTCAGACCTCTACTCGATCGGGGTGATCCTCTACGAGGCGCTGACCGGCCGCGTCCCCTTCGAGGGCGAAAGCGCGGTCGCGGTGGCGATGAAACAGGTCTCCGCGACCCCCCAGCGCCCCAGCTCGATCAACCCGCAGGTCTCGCCGGCGCTCGACGCCGCGGTGATGCGGGCGCTGGAGAAGGACCCCGGCGAGCGCTTCCAGAGCGCCGCTGCCTTCATCGCCGCGCTCGACGAGGCGATGAAGAACCCCGGGCCGGGGGGTGGGACCGCGGCCTTCGCCCCGCTGCCGCCCCCGGTCGCGACCCCCGAGGAGGAGGCTGAGGCCGCGGAGGAGGAGGACGAGCGCAAACGCAGGCGTCTGCTCTGGGCGGGCCTCGCAGCGGCGGCGATCGTCGGCATCCTGGTCGGCCTGGCGCTCACCCGCGACACCACTACCGACGTCCCGGAGGTGACCGGCAGCCAGCTGAGCGTTGCCGTCGCGCTGCTCCAGCAGGACGGGTTCTCGGTCGGGATCACCCGGGTGAACCGCGAAGCCCCGGTCGACGAAGTGCTCGAGCAGGACCCGCCGGCGGGGGAGACCTCGCTCGACTGCTCCTTCCTCAGCTTCTTCTGCTCGAAGCCCGAGGTCGCGCTGACGGTCAGCAAGGGCCCCGGCACCGGCAAGGTGCCATCGACCAACGGCCTGGGCGCCGAGGAAGCGACCGAAAAGCTCGAAGCGGCGGGCTTCGAAGTCGCGACCGAAGAGTCCAACTCCGAATCGGTCGAAGATGGCGCGGTGATCTATTCCGAACCGAAGGGCGGCTCGACCGCGACGCGCGGCTCGACCGTGACGATCTTCGTCTCCAAGGGGCCCAAGCAGGCGAAGGTGCCGGTCCTGGTCGGCGCCCAGCGCCGGCTCGCGGTGCAGCAGATCCGAGGCCGCGGCCTCGTCCCCAGCGTCTCCGAAGAAGAAAGCTCCTCGGCCGCGGGCCAGGTGATCAGCCAGTCGCCGAGCGCGGGAAGCGAGGTGCCGCTCGGCTCGACCGTCTCGATCGTCGTCGCCAGGGGCGTCGCCGAAGCGAAGGTGCCGAACGTGATCGGCAGGCTCCGCTCCGAAGCGGTGCAGGCGATCCGGGATGCCGGCCTGGTTCCGAGCGTGGAAGAAGAAGAAACCGAAGTGCCCGGGCAGGTCGGCCGTGCCACCGACCAGTTCCCGCCGCCCGGCACTGAACTGGAGCCTGGCACCGAAGTGACGATCGTCGTCGGCAAACCCGCCGTGGTCAGCCCGGCCCCCGAACCGGAAGAAGAAACCGAATGAAGGTCGTCGTCCTCTCCGGCGGGCGCTCCTCCGAGCACGAGGTTTCGCTGCGCTCCGGCGCCTCGGTGGCCGCCGGTCTGCGAGAGGCCGGGCATGAGGCGATCGAGGTGACGATCGGCCGCGACGGCAGCTGGAGCTATGCCGGCGGCTCGGTGGAGCTGACCCCGGGTGGCGGCCTGCTCGGCGCCGAGGTCGCCTTCCCGGCGCTGCACGGTCCCTTCGGCGAGGACGGCAGCGTCCAGGGCCTGCTCGAGTGGCTCGACATCCCCTACGCCGGTTCCGACGTCCTTTCCTCGGCGGTCTGCATGGACAAGCTGACGCTGAAGCGGCTGTTCGCGGTCCACGGGATCCCCCAGGTCGATTTCACCGCGGTCGAAGGAGCGGACTGGTGGGGACGTTGCGAGCGCCTTGGTCTGCCGCTCTGGGTGAAGCCGTCGCGGCTCGGTTCCAGCGTCGGCATCACCCGGGTCGACGACCTCGCCCGGCTCGACGAGGCGGTGGAGGTGGCGCTGCGCCACGACCCACGGGTGATCGTCGAGGCCTCGGCGCACGGCCGCGAGATCGAGTGCTCGGTGCTCGGCAACGAGAGCCCGGAAGCCTCGCCGCCGGGGGAGATCGTCGCCTTCTCGGACTGGTACGACTTCGAGGCCAAGTACACCGAGGGCGGCATGGAGCTGAAGGTGCCTGCCGCGCTCGAAGAGGAGACCGCGACCCGGGTGCGCGAGCTCGCAGTCGAGGTCTTCGGCCTTGCCGGCTGTTCGGGCCTGGCCCGGTGCGACTTCTTCGTCGAGCCCGACGGCGAGGTGCTGGTCAACGAGATCAACACGATGCCCGGCTTCACCGAGACCAGCGTCTACTCCAAACTGATCGAGGCCAGCGGCATCGCCTACCCCGACCTCTGCGACCGCCTCGTCCACCTCGCCCTCGAGCGCCACCAGCGCGCCCGCTCCTTCGAGTTCTAGGCGTTACTCGATCAGCTTGATGTCGCTGATCTCCACCTGGTAGCGGCCTTCCTGGTCGCGCGACGGCGCCGCTTTGGTGAACCAGAGCAGGAAGTACTTGGCAGGCGTCGCCAGGTTGAGCTCGATCTCCTCGATCTCTTCGGCTTCGGTCACGTCGCCGATCGGTTCGCCCCATTCCGAGAGTTCTTCGGGGGGGCCGGAGGCGACGGCGTAGACCTCCGCATCCCAGCCGGGGGAGGGGGTCTGGACGACCATCCTCGCCGGAGTCGCCGGTGACTTCGTGGTGACGTAGAGGCCGACCCCAGGGTTGGGCCCGGTCTTGGTTCCGGCGAAGTCTTCGGTGTCGTAGTGCTCGCTGCTCCAGGCGGTCGTCAGGTTGCCGTCGACCACCAGGCCGACGATCTCCGGGTCCTCTTCGCCGTCGCCCTGGGGGTCGTAGTCCGAAGCCGAGGAGAGCCCGATCGTCGACCCCTTCCCCTGCAGCGCGCCGCCACCTCCACCGCCGCCGCTGCTGATGAACTGCACTGCCAGCAGCGCCCCGGCGGCGATGACGAGGAGCACCGCGATCGCCGCCCAGGACCTGCGGCCGCGGGTGGAGAGTTCTCGCTTCGCCGGTGGCACGGCATCGAGCACGCTGGTCGCCTCGCCGGTGGTCGAACCCGCCCGCGCTGCCTCGACCTCCAGCGCGGTCGAGAGGTCGTCGATCATCTCGCCGACGTCCTGGTAGCGCTGGGCTGGGTCCTTCGCGGTCGCCCGCTCGACCACCAGCGCCGTCGCGGCGGAGACTTCGGGCCGGCGCTGCTGCACGTCCGGCAGCTCTTCGTTGACGTGTTTCATCGCCACCCCGACTTGGCTGTCGGCGTGGAAGGGGACCTGGCCGATCAGCATCTCGTAGAGGACGACGCCGAGCGAGTAGATGTCGGAGCGCTGGTCGACGCCGCGCCCCATCGCCTGCTCGGGGGCGACGTAGTCGGTCGTCCCCAGCACCCGGCCGGTCGCGGTCATTCCGTCCTGCTCGAGCTGGCGCGAGATCCCGAAGTCGGTCAGCTTCGCCCGTCCCTCGGCGTCGATCAGGACGTTCTGCGGCTTGATGTCGCGGTGGATCATCTTGCGGGCATGGGCGACGGTCAGCCCGCGGGCGATCTCGATCGCGTAGGCCAGCGCCTCCTGGGTGTCGAGCGAGCCGACCCGGGCGATCCGCTGCTTCAGCGTTTCCCCTTCGACGTACTCGAAGACGATGTAGGGGTAGCCGCCGTCCTCGCCGGCGTCGATCACCGCCACCACGTTGGGGTGGGAGAGCTTGGCCACCGCTCGCGCCTCCTGGCGGAAGCGCTCCAGCTGGTCGGGCTGCTCGGACATCTCCCGGTGCATCACCTTGACCGCGACGTCGCGGTCGAGCGTGGTGTCGCGGGCCAGGTACACGGTCGACATCCCGCCGCTGCCGAGTTTGGCCGCCAGCTTGTAGCGGCCCGAGAGCACGGTGCCGATCATCTGCGAGCTGGTCGGGGCGGAATCCATCGGGTTCTGGGGACACACGTTAGGAGGCGAGGCGACGGCGGTCTATAGCGTTGACCTCAATGTCCATAAAGGTTCGCCGCTACCGTGACCCCGCCTGCTCGTGGTCGCCGGCTGCCGAATGACGGTTCCCCCGGTGCATCTCCGCGCCCTCGAGAGGATGTACCTCGGCGCCCCGGTCAACGAGTACTTCCAGCCGACCATCGAGCTCGATCCTGGCCACGCGCGGATCACGATGCCCGCGCAGCCATCCTCGTTCCACGCCGCGGGTGGCCTGCACGGAAGCGTCTACTTCAAAGCCTTGGACGACGCGTCCTTCTTTGCCGCTCAGACCACCGAGCCCGAGGTTTTCGTCCTCACTGCCCGCTTCGAGATCGAGTTCCTGGCCCCGGTTCGCGGTGGCGTGCTGGAGGCGATCGGAGAGGTCACCGGCGAGAACCACCGGGTGCAGGCCACGGCGACCCTGTTCCTGGCGGGCGAAGAAGTCGCTCGAGGTCGCGGCGAGTTCGCCCGCGGTGGGCCCAGGCTGGCCGATGTCGCCTCCTACTGCGACGGTTGAGCTCGGCGGATCGTCTTCGGGCCGTCGATCGCACGGCCGATCCGCTTCGCGGCGGGGTAGTGGGTACGGAGCAGGCTGAGGGCCGCACTCTCATCCCCAGCTGGGATCACGACGCAGAAGCCGCAGCCCATGTTGAAGACCTCGTGCATCTCCTCGTCGGAGACTTCGCCGCGTTCCTGGATCAGCTCGAAGATCGGCGGCACCGGAAGCGGGTCCTCGATCTCGTAGCCGACCTCGGCGGCGAGCCGGAGCAGGTTGCCGGTCCCGCCGGAGGTGATGTGGGCGAGCCCGCGAACGTCGACCTCCGATCGCAGCAGCTCGAGCACCGGCTTGACGTAGATCTCGGTCGGCTCCAGCAGGGCCTCGCCGAGCGGTCGCCCAAGGCGGTCGTCATCGAGGGGAATGCCGTCCAGCGCCGAGCGGGCCAGGGTGTAGCCGTTGGAGTGCAGGCCGGTGGAGGGCAGGCCGATGACGACGTCGCCTGGCTCGACCGCGGCTCCGTCAATGATCGCGTCCAGTGCGACAGTGCCGAAGCAGGCGCCGGAGACGTCGACGCCGCGGACCAGCTCGCCGAGCTGCGCCAGCTCGCCGCCCGGGATCTCGACCCCGGCCAGCTCGGCGCCGCGGGCGAGGCCGACGCCGATCTGCTCGCAGACCTCCGGGTCGGCCTTCTCGATCGCGATGTAGTCGAGCATCGCCAGCGGCTCGGCGCCGACGCAGATCACGTCGTTGACGTTCATCGCCACGCAATCGATCCCGACCGTGTCGAACCGTCCCAGCTCCTCTGCCACCACCAGCTTGGTCCCGACGCCGTCGGTGGAGAGCGCGATCCCAGTCCGGTCGTCGATCTTGATCACGCTCGCGTAGTGCCCGGGGAGCGGGACCTGTGCAGATGGCCGCCCGAGCTGGATCGCCCCCAGCGCACGCACCAGCCCGGCGACCGCCGAGTCCGCGGCCCCCTGGTCGACCCCGGCTTTCGCGTAGGCGTCGCTCATGGTCTCGATTCTCTCAGCAGCACCGGCAGGTCGGGTGATGGCTCGAACGAGTATTCGCGGCCGAGCCGTTTCCGCATCAGCAGTCCGCGCTCCGCGAGGCTGGAGAGATCCGCGCGGGCGGTCTCGTGGGTGACACGGTGACCCGCCGCGTGCCCCGAGAAGGAGTAAGAAGCATCGGGATGCCGGACGGCGTCGGTAAGCACCTCCAACTGGCGGCGGTTGAACCCGTCGGCACCGTCGAGGAGCTCTTCGACCTCACGCACTTCCCGCGTCTTTCGCTGCAGATAGCGCCTCATCTGCTCGATTGCCCGCTCGATCGTCCTCACCTGGTGAAGCAGGAAATAGGTGGTGTCGCCCTCGTCGGTCTCGGTTTCCAGGAATGCGCGCCCGTACTGCCCCGGCGCCTCTCTCAGGATCGTGGAGATCGAGAGGTACTCGGCCAGCCAGTAACCGCTTTGCCGCATCGACCAGAAGAACAGGATGCGGGCGGTCCGACCATTCCCGTCTTCGAATGGATGGTCGTAGGCGAGGCAGAAGTGCAGCAGGATCGCCCGGATAACGGGGTGGACGAACGCCTCGCCGTCGGTTCCTTCGTTGGCGAAGTCGCACAGCGCCTGCAGCCGCTCAGGAAGCTCCTCGGCTGGAGGTGGTTTGTGGACCGGAGGCTCGTCGTCACGGTCATAGACCGCGACGCGATCCTCACCGGGGAGCTGAAGGCGCCCGCCCGCATCGGGGTTGTAGAGGGTCCCTTCGGTGAGGATCCGGTGAAGTTCCAGAACCCCCGCCGGGCTCAGCTCCCCGCTCATCTCTTCCCTCATGAACTGGAGGGCCAAGTAGTTGTTGTAGATCATCCGCTCGCTGCGGTCTTTGGGTTCACGCCCACTCTTGAGCAGCTCTTTCGCAACGCGCCGTGAGGTCGTCGCCCCCTCCAGCTGGCTGGAGCGGATCGCCTCCTCCATCAGCGAGTTGACCAGGTAGCGCCGGCGCGCTTGTTGGTCCGAGGTCACGACCTCCTCCATCGCGACCTCGCCCGCACAGTGCTGATCAATGTGGTGAAGGCTGCGCAGCAAGAGATCGGGCAGGCCGTACGTGAATGGCTCGCCGTCCAGGGCGTACAGGCGGAGGCTTCGCTTGCTGGGCCCTCGCTCCAGGATCTTGATACGCCACCACCACTCCTCCGCCGTCAGGCCATAGGCGGGCTTCAGATGCCGCAACTTGTCCCAGTGGAGGTATTTCTCGGCCGATCTTGAGTCGGTCGGGGCGTTCAGCGCCTTGAACATGCGCTCGCTGGGACCAGCTCCCAGGCCGAATATCCCGCTGGTCGGAGGGGGTGGCGCTACATACATGGCCTAATCCAAATCTGTCCAAATCTGTCCAAGGATTTGGAAGTGTATCCAAATTAGGCTCTGTATTTGGAAATCATCGCCGCAGCTTTGCAAGAACCACGGCGGCCAGCCCGGCTCTATACGCCGCGTAGGGCCACAGCGCGCGGTCGCGCTCGACCAGGCCGATCAGGCGCTGGGAGGCGAGGGTGGAGGCGAAGGAGGCCGCTGCGCCGAGGGCGAGCGAGCGGCGCAGCTCCGGGGTGGTGCCCCGCCGGGCAAGCCGGCCGCCCTTCAGCGCGGTGGCGCCGACGATGATCGGCAGCGCGATCGTCCGCGAGAGCAGGTTCGCCTGGTCACGGGAGAAGCGGCGCCAGCGGGCGGCGGCGAGGGTGATGCCGTTGCGCGAGACGCCCGGGGCGAGGGCGGCGGCTTGGGCGACGCCGAGGGCCAGGCCGTCGGCGGCAGTCGCCTCGCCTCGGCCGCGCCGCTGCGGTCTGGTGTCGGCGAGGAGCATCGCCGCCGCTCCCGCCAGCAGGCCGTAGGCGGTCGCCCGGGCGCCGCCGAGCCGGCGCTCGATCGGTCGCTCCAGGGTGTAGCCGACGACCGCCGCGGGCAGGAAGGAGAGGCCGAGCAGGACGGCCCGCCGGCCGTCGAAGTGCCGCAGCTCCTCGGCGATCACCCGGCGCTGCCCGATCAGGAGCGCCACCGCGGCGCCGCTGTGCAGAGCGACCTCGAAGCTCTTTCGCACCTCCGGGTCAATCGCCTCCCAGTCCCAGCCCGCGAGCCAGGGGACGAGGACGATGTGGGCCGAGCTGGAGACCGGCAGCAGCTCCGCCGGCCCCTGGACGATGCCCAGCGCCAGCGCGCGCCGGGTGGCGATCCGTCCCTCGCCGGCCTCGCTCAAGCGCCGCTCGGGTCGGTCGCCTCGGACCCGGCCGCCGCCTGCTCCTCGCCGGACCCGCCACCGCGGCGGCGTCTCAGGATCAGGTAGGCGATACCGATCAGGATCGCGGCCAGCACGATGTAGTCGAGGTAGTGCAGGTGATCACGCCACTCTTCCCAGTTGTCGCCGACGCTCTGGCCGATCAGGGCCAGCATCAGGACCCAGGGAATGCAGCCGAGGAGCGTCAGCACGGTGAAGCGCCAGAACGGCATCTTCGCGACGCCGGCGGGCAAGGAGATGAAGGTACGGACGATCGGCAGCATCCGCGAGAAGAAGACGGTGGCGTCGCCGTATCGGTCGAACCAGTCGTCGGCCCACTTCAGGTATTTCGGGCTGATGTGGATCAGCTTGTTCTTCTCGAGCAGGTCGATCCGGCCGTAGTAGCCGGCCGCGTAGGCCGCCCAGGAACCGACCAGGTTGCCGAGCACGCCCGCAGCGACGACCCCGAACAGGGTCAGGTCGCCGGCGGCGACGCTGGAGCCGGCGAACAGCATGATCGCCTCGCTGGGGACCGGCAGGCAGGCGGACTCGAGCGCCATCAGCACGAAAACCGCCGGCAGTCCGGTGGCGCTGATGAAGTCGGTCCCGGCGTTGACGATCGGGTCGAGGAAGAAGTCGGTGACGCTGGCGAGCAGGATCGGCATCGTGAGCGGCGGATTGTATGGATGAAGCTGTACAGCGTCTAAACTCGCCCTCTCCTATGGGCCGGTTGAACCACCCCGTGTATCGCAACCGGGTGCTGCAGGTGGCGGCCGACGCGGCCCTCGTGGCGCTCGCCTATTTCCTCGCCTTCCAGCTGCGTTTCCTCGACGAACCGCAGGGCGTGCCGCACCGCTACGAGGTGCTCTTCGCCCAGTCGATCGGCTTCGTCGTCGCCGGCAAGTTGGCGATCTTCGCCGCCTTTGGGCTCTACCAGAAGTGGTGGCGCTACGTCAGCGGTCGGGACTTCTGGCTGATCTTCCGCGCCGTCGCCGTCTCCAGCGCGATCCTGGTGGTCGTCTTCGCCGTCGCCAAGCCGTTCGCGCACACCCTGCCGCGCGCGGTCGTGGTCACCGACTTCGTCCTGACGATGATGCTGATCGCCGGCGCCCGGCTCGCCGTCCGGCTGATCGTCGAGCGGCCCTCGCGCGGCGCCCGCCTGCCCAAGCACGAGGTGCTGGTGATCGGCGCCGGCTCCGGCGGCCAGATGGTCGTCCGCGAGTTGCAGCTGAACCCCAACCTCGGCTCCACCGCGATCGGCTTCCTCGACGACGACCCGCGCAAGCGTGGCATGCGGATGCTCGGGCTGAAGGTGCTGGGATCGACCTCGGAGATCGCCGAGGTGCTCGACGAGACCGACCCCGACGAGGTCGTGATCGCGATCCCCTCGGCCCCCGGGACCCTGCGCGGCAAGGTCGTCGCCGCCTGCCGCGAGCGCGAGATCCGGGTCCGCACCCTGCCCACCGTGTTCGAGCTCCTGCGCGGCGGCGTCCAGCTCAACAAGCAGCTGCGCGAGGTCCAGGTCGAGGACGTGCTCGGGCGCGACCCGATCGTGGTCGAGCTCGACCGCGTCGGCGCCTACCTCCACGACCGCATCGTGCTCGTCACCGGCGCCGGCGGCTCGATCGGGTCCGAGCTCTGCCGCCAGATCGCCCGCGTCGGGCCGCGCCTGCTGGTGATGCTCGACCACGCCGAGGACAACCTCTTCCAGATCGAGCGCGAGATGGTCGAGGAGCGTCACTTCACCAACGTCGAGGCGGTGCTGGCCGACTGCAAGGAGCCGCACCGGATGCTGGAGACGATGCAGCGCTTCAAACCGGAGATCGTCTTCCACGCCGCCGCCTACAAGCACGTGCCGTTGATGGAGGCCAACCCGCTGGAGGCGGTCCGCAACAACGCGATCGCGACCCGGATCACGGCCGAGACCGCCGCCGCCTCGAAAGTCGAGCGCTTCGTCCTGATCTCGACCGACAAGGCGGTCAACCCGAAGACGGTGATGGGCGCCTCCAAGGCGATGGCCGAGTGGATCGTCGAGGCTGCCGGCCAGGCCCACACCGGCACCCGGTTCGCCTCGGTCCGGTTCGGCAACGTCCTCGCCTCCTCCGGCAGCGTGGTGCCGATCTTCCGCAGCCAGATCGAGCGCGGCGGCCCGGTGACCGTCACCCACCCGGATATGACCCGCTACTTCATGACGATTCCCGAGGCGGTGCAGCTGGTGATCCGGGCCGGCGACATCGGCACCGGCAAGGGCGAGGTCTTCGTCCTCGACATGGGCGAGCCGGTGAAGATCGTCGACCTCGCCCACAACATGATCCGGCTGGCGGGCTACGAGCCCGAGCAGGACATCGCGGTTGAGTTCACCCATCCGCGTCCCGGCGAGAAGCTGCACGAGGAGCTGTTCGGGAGCGTCGAGCAGGCGCAACCGACGGCGGCGAAACGAATCAACCGGGCGGTTCGCCAGACACAGCTCGAGGCCGAGTGGGTGGAGTCGACCCTGAACTCGCTGGAACACCTGGTGCTGGCCGGGGACGAGGCTAATCTTGCGGCGCGGGTAGTGGAGATGATTGCCGCGCCGGGTAGCGACGCCGCGACGGTCGTCTACGACGAGTAGCCTCCCGCAGCCAATTGGTTGAGGTGATCGAACAGATCGGCGCGTTCGCAGGCTTGGCCGCGTTCATCGGCCTCGCCATCCTGGCGCTGCTCTCTTTCGCCCACGGACGGGACATCCGCCGGCTTCGCGACTGGGCCGGGTCGGCGCCGGAGCGGGACGCCGACCGCAAGGAGGCGACTTCCACCGTTGCCGCCCAGCGGGCCGAGGAGCTGCGCGCCCTGGAGGAAAGCCGGACGGTCGAACAGGAGGCGGTGAGCAAGCGCGAGGAGCGGCGGAAAAGGCGCGAGGCCGGCCTCCCAGAACTGACCCGCGGCGAGCGCATCCGGGGAGGGCTTTCGGGCCTCGGCGGACGGATCGCTGAACCGCGCTACCTGGTCGGCCTGTTCGTCGCCGTGCTCCTGCTTGCCGGCGGCACGGCCTACCTGGTCACCAGCGACTCGTCCGAAAGCAGCGGCCGGAACGGCAAGCGTGCCGCGGCGAAGATCTCGCCGAGCGAAGTCGAAGTGACCGTCCTCAACGGCACCGCCGTGCCCGGTCTGGCGGCCAGCTACGGCGACAAGGTCGAGGGCAAGGGCTTCCAGCTCGGCGCGGTCGGCAACAGCAGGTCGAGCTACGCCGACAGCGTCGTGATGTTCACCCGGGGCCACGCGCCGGAAGCGCGCACGGTCGCCAAGCAGCTCCAGATTTCGAAGAAACAGGTGATGAACGAAGAAGTCGAAGACGTCTCGGGGGGAGCGAACGTCGCGGTCATCGTCGGCGAGGACAATGCCGCGGCGGCGGGTTGAGGCGCGCGCGGCGGCAGTGGTCTTCGCGGTCCTGGTCCTCGCGACCGTCGCCGCGTTCGGCTGGGCGCAGCGGCTGAAGCGCGACCCGCTGGTCCTCGACCGGGTCACCTTCGGCACCCCGGCCAGCCGCGGCTTCACCCCGAATGGGGACTGCCGCTTCGACAGCGGCCGGATCCGGTTCCGGGTGACGCAGTCGGACGACGCCACGGTGCAGGTGGTGAAGCCGGGTGGGCGGGTCGTCGTCACCCTCGCTCGCGACGAATTCCTCAAGCGCTACCGCTTCTTCACCTACTACTGGGACGGCCGCCAGCGCGGCGGCGGCATCGCCAAGCCCGGCCGTTACAAGCTGCGGGTGAAACTGCTGGGGCAGGACCGGGTGCTGGTGGCGCCGGGCGGGATCAAGCTGCACCGGGCGACCCAGCAGGACGGCTCGGCCTGTGACCAAGCCGCTCAGGGTCCGGGAGCGACGTCTTGAGCGACTTCCTGGCCGGGGCGGGAGTCCTGGTCGTGGCCGGGGCAAGCGCTGCCTCGATCCTCCTGCCCCCGGGCCGCCTGCGTTCGGCGACGATGCTGCTCGCGGTCGGGCTCTTCCCGGTCCTGATCCTCGGCGACCAGTGGCACACGGCGCAGATCGAGGACCTGCGGGACGACACGGGGCGGATCGTCTTCCTCGTCGGGACCGCCCTAGCTGCGATCGGTGTCCTCGCGTACGTCTTCCGGCGCTGGCCCATGCTGATGCCGCTCGGCATCGTGTTTGCCTTGCCGTTCCGGATACCGCTTCATGCGGGAGGGGATACGGCGAACCTGTTGGTGCCGCTGTACTTGGTTATTGCTGGGGGCGTGGTTGCGGCAGCAGCCAGGGACTGGCGGGGCCGGCCGGTGGGTCCTGTCGCCGCAGGGGACCCCCCATCCCCTGCGGTAGCTAAAGCTTCCTCGGGGATGGGCCCCCCTACGGCGCCACCCACCGGAGGGCCCGCAGCCTGGTTGCCGAGGGTTCTCGCCGCGGTGGTGGTCTTGTATGCGGTGCAGACGCTGTACTCAGATGACTTCTCGAAGGGGTTGCAGAACGTTTGCTTCTTCTTGGTGCCATTTACCGTGGCGTACGGCCTGCTGCGGGAGGTCAGCTGGGATCGGAAGCTTCTGACCTGGGTGCTGATCGTCGTCGGGATTGAGGCGGCGGTGTTCGTGCTGATTGGGAGCGTGGAGTACGTGACGCGGAGCTTGTTCTGGAACGACCAGGTGATTCGGTCGAACGAATTCCACACTTATTTCCGGGTCAATTCGGTGTTTTGGGATCCGAATGTGTACGGGCGCTATCTCGCGCTCGTGATCACGATCGCTACGGCGGCGCTGCTGTGGGTAAAGGAGCGGCGGGACTTTGCGTTGCTGACTGTCCTCGTGGGGGTGTTATGGATTGGGCTGGCCGAGGCGTTCTCGCAGTCGAGCTACGTGGCGCTGCTGGGTGGGCTGGCCGTTCTTGCTGCTCTCCGGTGGAGCTGGAAGTGGACCGCGGGCGCTGTGGCCGTCGGAGCTGTTGGGGCGGTTCTGGTTGTCCTCCTGGTCGGCGGCTCGGACAAGATCCGGCTCAATATCGACACCAGCGGCCGCGCCAACCTCGTCTCCGGCGGCCTCGATCTCTTCGCCGGACGCCCCATCTGGGGCTACGGCTCGGGCTCTTTCCAACGTGCGTATCGCGACCAAGCTGAGAACAAGGACGTCCCCGTCTCGATCTCCCACACCGAGCCCGTCACCGTTGCTGCTGAGCAAGGACTTGTCGGGCTAACGCTCTACGTAGCTCTGATCGTGGTGGCGCTCTGGGCGATGCTGGCGGGCATCAGAGCCGGTCCGCTCCCCGCCGGGCGGGCCGCTGTACTAGCCGCCTTCGTAGCTCTCCTGCTCCACACCTTCGCCTACGCCGGGTTCTTCGAGGACCCGATTACGTGGGTCCTGCTCGCGGTCGGGGCCTCCCTGGCCGTGGTCCGGGACGCGACGTAGGGTCGGCTCGTGTCCGGATACCTGCGCCGCCTGGCGACGACCGGAGCCGCCTATACCGCCGCGAGCATCCTCTCGAAGGTCATCGCGGTCGCGCTGCTGCCGCTCTACACGCGTTACCTGACCCCCGCCGACTACGGCGCCGCCGAGGTGATGTTCGCCGCCGTGGTCTCGATCAGCATCATCGTCCGGCTGGGCCTGATCGAGGCCGTGCTGCGCTTCTACTACCGCGACGACGAGGACCCCGACCGGGTCGTCGCCAGCACCTTCGCTGGCCTCTTCTGGTTCTCCACCATCGGCGCGCTGATCGCCCTGCCCTTCGCGGAACCGATCTCCGAATTTCTGCTCGACGAACCCGCCGCCGACCTGGCGCGGATCTCGATCGCCGGGCTCTGGGTGCTGACGATGCACGAGTTCATGCTCACCCTGTTCCGGCTCGAGGAGCGGGCGCGGGCTTTCTTCATCACCACCGTCCTCAACGTGCTCGCCGCGATCGGCCTGACGGTCGTCCTCGTGGTCGGCTTCGACGAGGGCGCCCGCGGGCTCCTGCTCGGCAGCTACGCGACCGGCGCCGTCTTCGTCCTCGGTCTGATCGCGCTGCAGTTCCGCCACCTCAGCCTCCGCTTCGACCCCCGCCTGCTGCGTCGCCTGCTGCGTTTCGGGCTGCCCACGATGCCGGCCGAGGCCTCCCTCTACCTGCTCAACTTCGTCGACCGGGTGATCATCCTTCGCACCGTCGGCGCCGCCGAGGCTGGCCTCTACTCGATCGCGGTCAAGTTCGCCCAGGGCGTGAACGTGCTGGTTCGCGGCTTCCAGCTCGCCTGGCCGCCGCTCGCCTACTCGATCCGCGACGACGAGGAGGCCCGTCGCGTCTACGCGACGGTGGTCACCCTGTTCGCCGCCGGGTGCGCCTTCGTCGTAGCCGGGATGTGGCTCTTCTCGCGCTGGGTCGCGCGGGCGCTGGCGGCGCCGGAATTCTTCGACTCCTACGAAGCGGTCGGGCTTATCTCCACCGCGGTCACCCTCTACGCCCTCTATCTGGTGCTGGTGGTGATCCTCGGCCGGACCGGGCGGACCGAGTTCAACTTCCCCGCCGCGATCGGCGGCCTGCTCGCCAACGTCGCCCTCAACCTGATCCTGGTCCCGTCGATGGGGATCGTCGGCGCCGGCCTTGCCCTGGTCGCCTCCTACGTCGTCGTGCTGGTGCTGATGTACGGGTTCACCCAGCGCCTCTTCCCGGTTCCCTACGAGTGGGGCCGGCTGGCCCGCGTGACGCTGGCGGTCGCGGTCCTAGTCGGCGTGGGCGAACTCGTGATGCCGACCTCGGGGGCTGTCGGCTTCCTTGGCCGCGGCGTCCTCCTCGCCGCCTATCCATTTGCGCTTTTCGTCACCGGCTTCTTCACCCCCGAAGAGCGCCGCTGGCTCGCCCTCCTCCGGCACCCCGGCGCCCTACTTGCCGACCTTCGTGCCCGGCCGACCGCGGTCGACGGCCGGATCCCCGAGGTTTACGAGGTGGAGCGAATGGACGAGGACTCAAGGATCTAGGCGCGGTCGCGAAGCGATTCGCCGCGGCTCGGCAACAGGGCCTGGCGGGCGTGGGCCCAGTAGACGCGGGCGGGCTGGTTGGGGAGGACGGCCGCGGCGATTGCGCGGAGTGCGTAGGACCAGGCGGTGAGGGCGCGGACGGCGAGGGCAGCGGCGCGGCCGTGGTGCTTGCGCATGTAGAGGTCGCGGTTGCGGTGGAACTCGACTATCCGCGGCAGGCCCTTGGCGAGGTCGGTGGAGAGCTGGTCGTGGTGGACGGCCTCGGCGCCGGGGACGAAGAGCGAGTGCCAGCCGGCGTCGGCAAGCCGCCTGGCGAAGTCGCACTCGTCGTAGTAGACGAAGAAGTCGGGGTCCATGTAGCCAATCTCCGCCGCAGCCTCGCGCCGCACCATCAGGGCGCTCGACTGCGCCCAATCCACCTGCCGGGTCTCTCGGCCCGTGCTCTGCACGGTCAGCCGGCGGTGCAGGAACACCGCCCCGGCCGCAGCGGTCCCGACGCCGGGGAAGCGCCAGGCGCATGGGACGGGCTGGCCGGCGGAGTCGAGCAGTTGCGGTCCGGCCGCAGCGGCTTTCGGGTCGGCTTCCAGCGCCGCAACCAGCGCCGCCGCCGCGCCCGGCCGCAGCTCGGAGTCCTCGTTCAGCAACAGGCAGTACCGGCCGCTTGCCTCTCGCATCAGGGTCGAGTCGTTCGCCGCCTTGCCGGTGCGGCGCTCCAGCGCGATCAGCCGGATATCGCCTCCCAACCCCCGCACCGCCTCGGCCGAGCCGTCCTCCGAGGCGTTGTCGAGGACCAGGATCTCCCGCTCGACGCCGGCTGGGTGGGTTCGGTCGATCGCGGCCAGGCAGGCGAGCAGCAGCTCGCGGCCGTTCGTGTTCACGACGCAGTAGGAGAGCGAGGGCGGCAAGCGGGTCACGATAATCGTCGGCTCGTGATGAAGGTTCAACTGGTCGACCCCTCGGCCTTTACGCCACCGTATGACCGCGCCCTGGCCGCGGCGCTGGCCCGTGCCGGCACCGAGGTCGAGTTGCTCACCACCCGCTTCCTCTACGGGCCGGTGCCGCCCGCCGACGGCTACCGGGTGCGGGAGTGCTTCTACCGCCGCACCGCCGCCCGCGGCCTCGACGCCTTCGCCCGTCGCCCCTTCAAGCTGGCCGAGCACGTCCCCGACATGCTGCGCTTCCGCCGTACTGCCGACGCCGACGTCCTCCACTACCAGTGGCTGACCCTTCCCGGCCTCGACTCGCGTCTGCTCCCCCGTCTGCGCCCGCAGGTCATGACCGCCCACTACATCCTGGCGCTGCGGCCCAGCCGTCGCCAGGTTGCTTCCGCCCGCCGGGTATTCGGACGGATGGACGCGGTCGTCGCGCACTCCGAGCACAGCGCCGTCCGCCTGCGTGAGGAGGTCGGTCTCGACGCCGGCCGGGTGCGGGTGATCCCCCACGGCGCCTTCGACTACCTCACCCGGCTGCCGGAAGAGAAGCCGTTGCCGGCCGAGCTGGAGGGGGCCGAGGGTCCGGTGATCCTCTTCTTCGGCCTGCTCCGTCCTTATAAGGGGATCGAGAATCTCCTCGCCGCGTTCCGCCGCATCCGTCGCGGTGAGCTGTGGATCGTCGGCAACCCGCGGATGGACGTCGAGCCGCTGCGCCGCCTCGCCGCTGAGGCGCCAGGCCGGGTCCGCATCGTCCCCCGCTTCGTCGACGACGCCGAGGTCCCGGCGATCTTCCGCCGCGCCGACGTCGTCGCGCTTCCCTACCTCGACGCCGAGCACTCCGGTGTGCTCTACACCGGCCTCGCCTTCGGCAAGCCATTGGTGCTGAGCGCCGTCGGTGGCTTCCCCGAGGTCGCCGAGACCGGCGCGGCTCGTCTGGTCCCACCCGGCGACGTCGACGCACTCGCCCGCGCCCTGCAGGAGCTGACCGCCGACGAGGCCGCCCTCGAGGAGCTGGCCGCCGCAGCAACCCGCGCCGCCGCCGGCCCGTTCTCCTGGGACGAGGCCGCCCGCCGCACCATCGAGCTCTACCGCGAATTGATCGAGGCCCACGGATGAACACCGCCGCCGCAATCCTCTTCTGGCTCAGCTCCGGCCTGATCGTCTACGCCCACCTCGGTTACCCGCTGTTGCTGTGGATTCTGGTGCGCCTGCGAGGTCGGCCGGCGGGTGGCGCCGTAGGGGGACCCATCCCCGAGGAAGCTTTAGCTACCGGAGGGGATGGGGGGTCCCCTGCGGCGACAGGACCCGCCGGCCGACCTCGCGTCTCCCTAGTAATCCCCGCCTACGACGAGGAGGAGGTGATCGCAGCCAAAGTCGCCAACGCGCTCGCCCTCGAGTACCCACGCGAGCTGCTGGAGGTGATCGTCGCCTCCGACGGCTCCTCCGACGCGACCGCCGAGCGCGCCCGCGCCGCCGGCGCCGACCTCGTCCTCGAGCTCCCCCCCGGCGGCAAGGTCGCCGCGCTCAACGCCGGCGCCGAGCGGGCGAGCGGCGAGCTGCTTGCCTTCTCCGACGCCAACAGCGTCTGGGCCCCGGACGCCCTCTCCCGCCTGGTCGAGCCCTTCGCCGACCCCTCCGTCGGCTACGTCTGTGGCCAGGTCCGGTTCACCGACGCCGGCGGCGACAACCTCGAGGGGGCCTACTGGCGCTACGAGATGGCGGTGCGGGAGATGGAGTCGGCGCTGGGCGGGGTCACCGCCGGCAACGGCGCCATCTACGCGGTCCGCCGCGACGCCTACATCCCCCTCGCCCCCTCCGGCAGCCACGACCTCAGCTTCCCCTTCGGCCTGGCGAAGCGCGGGCTGCGCTCGCTATACGCGCCGTGGGCGCGGGCCGAGGAGAAGATGGTCCCGACCCTGGAGGGAGAGTTCGCCCGCAAGCGGCGGATGATGGTCGGGCTCTGGGACATCGTCGTCGGCGAAGGGATGCTCCGCCCGCGCGGCTACTCGCCGCTGTTCGCCTTCGAGCTGGCCTCGCACCGGCTGCTGCGCTACCTCAGCCCCTTCCTGCACGCGATCGCGCTCGTCGCCAACGTCTTCCTGCTCGGCGACGGCTGGATCTACACGCTCACCTTCGCCGCCCAGCTGGCGCTGATCGCCGCCGCGCTGCTCGGCCGCGTCCTGCCGCTCGCCCCGCTGCGGGTCGCCCGCTACTACGTGATGACGACCGCCTCGATCGCCGCCGGGCTCTGGGACCGCTGGCGCCACGGCGCCCCGGGGCGCTGGGAGAAGGCCGAAGGAACTCGCTGATGCCCCGCCCTGCCGACATCCTGATCGCCGCCCTCGCCCTCGTCGTGCTCTCACCCTTCCTGCTCGCTGCCGCGATCGCGATCAAGCTCGGTAGCCGTGGGCCCGTCTTCTACCGCCAGCGCCGGATCGGCCTCGGCGGCCGCGAGTTCGAGATGCTGAAGCTGCGGACGATGGCGCTCGGCTCCGACCCGGTCGGGGTCGGGACCGTCGTCGCCCGCGACGACCCCAGGGTGACCGGTGCCGGCCGCTTCCTCCGTCGCACCTCGCTCGACGAGGTGCCGAACCTGGTCAACGTCCTGCGCGGCGAGATGGCGATCGTCGGCCCCCGCCCGACCATCCCCGCCCAGGTTGACGACTACACGCCCCGCCAGCGCCGCCGCCACGAGGTGCTGCCGGGAATCACCGGTTGGGCACAGGTCCAAGGCCGCGCCGGCATCCCCTGGGAGCAACGGATCGAGCTCGACGTCTGGTACGTCGACCACCGCACCACCGCCCTGGACGCCCGCATCCTCGCCCGCACCGCCTGGCTCGTCCTCACCGGCCAGGGCCTCGCCCCCGATTGAGATCGGCTCCAGACGCCGGATAGGGTTCGCGGCGTGACGGATCGGCCACAGGTGAGCTTGCGGCGGTTCGAGCCGGGGGACGCGGCGGCCGTGCACCGCTGGTTCAACAACCCCGAGGCGACGAAGACCCTGATGGAGCAGCGCGACGGTTTCTCGGCCGAGCAGGCGGAGGGATGGACCGCCCGGGCGATGGACGACTCCGGCGAGGACCGCAAGTTCGCGATCGTGGTCGAGGGCTACGAGGAGCCGGTCGGGTTCACCGCCCTCTACGGCCTCTTCCGCCAGACCGCGCCGGAGCTGGGCGCGCTGATCGGCGACGACGTGCGCGGCAAGGGCGTCGGCGCCCGCGCGGAGGCGCTGACGATCGCCAAGGCCTTCGACGAGTACGGCGCCCACCGCGTCTACGGTCGCATCCCCGCCCGCAACGAGGTCGCCAAGAAGACGGTTGCGAGCCTCGGCTGGAAGCACGAGGGGACGATGCGCGCCCACCTGCGCCGCGAGGGTGGGCCGGCCGATGACTGCGAGGTCTGGGGCGTGCTCCCCGACGAGTTCCGCGCCGCCGCCGCGGACCTGCTCGGGTGAACGGCCCGGGAGCAAAGGCCGAGCTGATCGCCGACCGCGGCGAGGCTGCGGCGGACGACGAGTTCTTCCGCTCCGAACCCTTCCTCGACGCGGAGGGCGTCACCCACACCCTGCGGATCGACGCCGAGGACGGCGACGAGGACATGACGCTGGTGGCCCCGCTCATCGTCCGCCCGATCGGCGAGGGCCCCGAGCGCGACGCGATCTCCTCCTACGGTTACCCGGGCCTCAGCGGGGATCTCGCCGCGCTCGACCCCGCGGCGGTCGATTTCTCGGCCACCGGGCTGGTCAGTGTCTTCGTCCGTCACCGCCTCGGGCCGCCACCGCTCGCGGCGACCACCGAGCGCAACGTCGTCCAGATCGCCGACCCGGCGCTGGAGCCGAAGAGCCGTCCCACCGACCGCCGCCAGGTCCGCCGCAACCTCGAAGCCGGCTACGAGCTCGAGCTGGTCCCGGGAGGCGATACCTCGCCCGCCCACCGCGCCGGCTTCCTCGACCTCTACGAGCAGACGATGCGCCGCACCGACGCCGCCGAGCATTACTTCTTCGGCGCCGCCTACTTCGACCGCGTCCTCGAAGCCGATCGCACCTGGCTCGCCCTCGCCCGTGCCCCCGGCGGCGACCTCGCCGCTGCCTCGATCGCCGCGGTCAGCGACGGCTACCTCCACTACTACCTCAGCGGCAGCGCCGACTCCCACCTGCGCGACTCACCGATGAAGAACGTCGTCGCCCGCCTGGTCGAGCACTCCACCGACCTCGGCCTCCCCCTCAACCTCGGCGGCGGCATCGCCCGCGGCGACGCCCTCGAGGAGTTCAAGCGCGGCTTCGCCAACCGCGAACAGCCCTGGCACACCTCGGAGATCGTTTGCGACCCCGACGCCTACGACCGCCTCAGCGCCGGCAAAGCCCCCGCCGGTTTCTTCCCTGCCTACCGCTCTTAGCGGTCCCTATTCAGCCGGCTCGGCCGGCGTCGGCCCGGTGAATTTGAAGAACTGCGGAGGCTCGCCGCCGTACTTGCCCCAGGTCGCCTTGCCGAAGGCGCGGATCGCGTCGAGGGTGATCGCGCCTTTGTAGGTGGGGCAGCCGAGCAGGTTGGTCCAGGTGGTCGCGGCGACCTCGTAGGGCATGTTGTCGTTCGGGAAGAGCAGGGTCGCCCCGTACATCGTGTCGTAGAGGCCCTTCAGCGCCAGCTGATCCTGCTCCGCCAGATCCGGCGAGTACTGGATCGCCATCCGGCCGTGCTCGAGCGAGTGCACGAAGTCCATTTCCCGCGGCGTTTCCGAGTAGGCGCCGTCGGCCTGCTGGTAGGGCGCGTCGACGTGGTTGCCGGAGGTCGGCGGGGTGGTCCCGTATTCAGGTGGCGCCGAGCTCACCGGGAGGTGTCCGTGCCCCTCATCGGGCAGCCGCAGCCGCAGGTCGCAACCGGCCTGCTTGGCGGCATCGGCTAGGTCGGCGACCTTCACCGGCGGAGGCGGGGTTCCCGCCCGGTCGTCGGGCGTGATCCCGTTGGTCGAGCCGTAGCTGAGGTTGAGGTTGATGTGGGAGTCGCCCGCAGCTTCGCTGCCGCCCGCGTCATCCCCACCGCCGGAGGCGACGACGATCACGGCCACCGCGGCGGCCAGCACCACTGCCGCGGCCACCGAGTAGCCGAGGATCAGCCGGTTGGTCGAGCGCGATTCCGCCTGCTCGGCATCGATCCGCTCCTGGCGCAGCGTCTCTCTCTTGTCTCCCTGGTCGGCCATGCGTGGCGGCGCAGCCTACAGAGGCTCTACTCGGCGCTGCCAGCGAGGGTGCCGGCGGCGCCGCGAACCCGCTCCCACGGCCGCGAGGCGCGCAGAGCACCGAGCACCGCCCGGGTCGCGGGGGCGCGGTTGAGCGCGTAGAAGTGGATCCCGGGGGCGCCGCCGATCAGCAGCTCCGCGCACTGCTGGGAGGCGTAGGCGACGCCGAGCTCGAACTCGCGCTCGGGGTCCCCTCCCGCGGCCGCGAAGGCCGCTTCCAGCGGAGCTGGGATCGAGGCATCGCACAACTCGCAGATCCGCTTCGTCTGGGCGAAGCTGGCGACCGGGATCACCCCGGCGATGACCGGCACCTCGATCCCCCGCGCCCGCACCGCGCGGACGAAGTCGAAGTAGACCTGGTTGTCGAAGAAGAGCTGCGTGATCAGGAAGCGGGCGCCGGAGTCGACCTTGGTCTTCAGGTAGGCGAGATCGGTGTCGAGGTCTGGGGCCTCGGGATGCACCTCGGGGAAGCAGGCGCCACCGACCGAGAAGTCCCACCCCGCGCCGATGTACGCCGCCAGCTCCGCGGCGCTGGCCAGCCCGCCCTCCGGCTGGACGAAGTCCTCCTGACCGCGGGGCGGGTCGCCGCGCAGGGCGAACACGTTCTCGATCCCCGCCGCCGCGATCCGGTCCAGCGTCTTCGCCAGGCCCTCGGTCGTCTCGCCGACGCAGCTCAGGTGGGCCATCGTCTCGAACCCGAGGTCGTCCTTCAGCGCCGTGGTGATCTCGACCGTGCCGTCGCGGGTCGAGCCGCCGGCTCCGTAGGTGACCGAGACGAAGTCCGGCTCCAGCGCCGCCAGCTCCCGCGCCGTCGCGTAGAGCTGCTCGGTCGCCTCCTCGGTCTTCGGCGGGAAGAACTCCACCGAGAAGGTGGGCCGTCGCGCCGCGATGATCTCGTCGATTCGCATCCCGGCAGGGTATCCGCACCCGGCACGGGCGCGGCTGCGCCCTTTCGTCCGGACTTTGCGGGAACCCCTCCATGCGACCCCTGGCGCACCCTCTGGGATCGCGCTAAGTTCGTTTCTGCGACCGGGAGAGACCGGGCACCGCGGAAGCCAAGCGGAGGAAGGTCTCGAAGGTGGTGTTACGAGCTTCTTAGCGCGAAGGCTACGCGCAAGGCAGGCCACGAACATCACCGTCGGTCGTTTTTTCGTGCCGTTTTCGTGCCACCGTCCGACCGCCCTCCTAGCTTTGATGGCGGCCCCTGGGAGACCTGCCCTCCCGCGGCCAGCGACCGGGGCGCACCGCATCGGGAGCCGGGCGTCGATGGCGAACCCCGTGAGCCCTCGCCGCGACTAGCCCGCCCGCTCCTTCCCGCCAAGTGGCACGCCGGCGGGTTGTGCCTGTGCGAGGATGGCGGCGATGAGCGGGGAGGTTCGGTATGAGCGCATCGGCGCGGCTGCGGTCCTGACGATCGACCGTCCCGAGCGGCGCAACGCGGTCGACAGCACCGCCGCGGCGGCGTTCCGCGACGGCCTGCGTGACTTCGAGGCAGACCCCGACGCCCGTGTCTTCGTCCTCACCGGTGCCGGCGGCGAGGCTTTCTGCGCCGGTGCCGACCTGAAAGCGATGGACCTCGACATCGCGCACCCGGACGGGCCGATGGGGCCGACCCGCCTCACCCCGTCGAAGCCGGCGATCGCCGCGATCGACGGCTGGTGCCTGGCGGGCGGGGTCGAGCTGGCGCTCTGGTGCGACATGCGGATCGCAACCCCCGGCTCCACCTTTGGCCTCTTCGAGCGCCGCTGGGGGGTGCCCCTCCTCGACGGCGGCACCCAGCGGCTTCCCCGTGTCGTCGGCATGGGCCGGGCGCTGGAGCTGATCCTCACCGGCCGTCCCGTCGACGCCGAAGAGGCCCACCGGATCGGGCTCGTCAACGAGGTCGTCGAGCCGGGCAAGCACTTGGACCGCGCGCTGGAGCTGGCCGAGCGGATCGCCGGCTTCCCCCAGGAGACGATGCTCGCCGACCGCCGCGGGGCAATCGAAGGTGCCGGGTTGCCGCTTGCCGAGGGCCTGGAGCTGGAGCGCCGGCTCGGGGTCGAGGTGCTCGAGGTCGCGGTGCGGGGAGCGGCCCGCTTCGCCGGCGGCGAGGGCCGCCACGGCGCCGGCGTCTGAGCTCGGCTCAGGATTCTGAGGCGGAAAGCCTGCGCATCTCGTCCTCGGCCGCTTCGGCGCCGAGGTAGGGCATCAACACCGCGAAGGTCAGCTCCGGGATCAGCCGCGGCAGCTCGGGCCCGCGGCCGGCGCGGATCTCGTCGAAGATCAGCGACATCGCCCCGCCGATCGCGAAGCGGGCGGTGTCGCTGGGCAGGTCGTCCCCCTGTGGGGAGAGCGCTCGTCCTTCCTCGAGGAAGGGCACGAACCGGTTGAGGTTGGCCCGGTACCGGACCCGTGCCTCCTCGCCGACGGCGGTCACCTCGACCATCGTCATCCGGGCGATGTCGGACTCCGCCGCGAGCAGCTCGACCATCGCGCGCAGGGCAGCGACGACCCGGTCGGGCCAAGGCTCCCCGGCTGCACTCTCAAATGCCGCGGTGACGTGGGCGACGAGGACGTCGGAGACCGCGTCGTAGGCCTCCAGGAAGCAGGTTTCCTTGTCGCCGAAGGTGGTGTGGAAGGCCTCGCGGGTGACCCCGGCGGCACCGACGACGTCGTCGACCGAGGCCGCCTGGTACCCCTTGCTCGCGGCGACGCGCACCATCGCCTCGAGCATCCGCTCGCGCTCTGAGCGGACCGCATATGCCCTCGGCAACTCGGGACTGAAGCCGGGTGCGGTTCCTGGACCCGGTGCCGGTGACGAACCCATCTCGAAGCAGGGTACGGCAGGGTACGCGTGGCGCGCAACCCCTCGGCCGATTCTCGGCCCGGGCTCCTCAGGACGCCACGGGGCGCAGCTCGCCGGCCGCCGCCTCGGGCCCGAAGTAGGGCAGCACCGCCACGTACATCAGCTCCGGCAGGAGTTGCCGAAAACCCTCGTCGCGGCGGCTCGCGAGGCGGGAGTGAAGCACGGCGATGATGCCGGCGACGACCGCTTCGGAGGCGATCGCCGGGGCCTCCTTCGACCCCTCCTCCAGCCGCGCTCGGTCGAGGTAGCCGGAGGCCCGCCGCATTGCTGCGGTCCGTTTCTCACGGGCCGCCTGCCCGGCCGGGTGGACCTCGACGATCAGGGCGCGGCCGACGTCCGGCTCCGCATCGAGGAAGTCGAGCAGCGCCAGCAACCCGGTGCGGAGCTGCTGCGGCCAGCCTCGCTCCCCGAGGGCGGCGCTGCGAACCAGCCCTTCCACCCGCTCGACACCGGCATCGTGAGCCTGCAGGTAGCAGTCCGCTTTGTCCTCGAAGTCGTCGTAGAACGCCTGCCGGTAGAGGCCGGTGCGGTTCAGCACCGAGCGCACCGACGTCGTCTCGTAGCCCTCCGCCCCAACGGTCTCGAGCATGCCGTCCAGGATCCTTTGGCGCTTCGATCTTTCCAGGGTCCCGCACCCTTCGAGGTTCGATTAAGGGAACAACTTGTCTGCCTTCAGGTACCTTATCGGTATTCAGTGTTTCTGGCCTCTTGGAAAGCCAAGAGGTTCAGGTACTCTGGTGTTCGTGGTGCAACGCGCGTCGACGATGCGACCGCCCCCGGGTCGCCAGCTTCTCTCGAGAGATTTCATCACCCAGCACCAGCGGGCGCGGATCATCGCCGCCCTTGCCGAGGAGACCGCCGCGCGCGGCTACCGCTCGGTCACCGTCGCCGACATCGTCGGCCGCGCCGGCATCGCCCGCAACACCTTCTACGACAACTTCTCCTCCAAAGAAGCCTGCTTCTTGGCCGCCCAGGAGTACGCCTGCGAGACCGCGCTCGGTCGCGTGGTCGAAGCGGCGAGTGAGATCGAGAGCTGGCCGGGACGCGTCAACGCGGGCCTGGCCGCCTTCCTGCGTTACGTCGCCAGCGAGCCCGCCCTGGCGAGGACCTGCATGGTCGAGGCGCTCTCCGCCGGACCGGCATCGGTCGAGCGCTACGAGCAGTCGCTGCAGGCCTTCGTGCCCCTGTTCCGGATCGGCCGCACCGTCTCCCGCCACGGCGCCCAGCTCCCGGACACGCTCGAGGAGACGATCATCGGCGGCATCTTCTGGGTGATCTACCAGCGCGTCACGATCGGGGAGACAGAGCGGATCGAGGAGCTGCTCCCAGAACTGGTCGAGTTCGCGCTTACTCCGTATCTCGGCGCAGAGTCGGCGAAGCGAGCCGCCTCCGAGCAGCCTCAACCCCCCGATTGAGTGGAATTCTCGTCCGCCTGAGCGTTTCTGCTAATTGGCCGGCGTCGCCCGACCGCTATCGTCGCCTCTGTGACCCTGGACCCCGCCAACACTTCTATCGAACCGACGCACGACTACCCGCCAGAGCTCTCCCGCCTTCCCCCGGGCCGACACGGCCTGCCGCGGGAGTTCGTCGTCCACAACCAGCGCGAGCGGTTGATCGCCGGTCTCGCCGAGGCGGTTGCGGAGAACGGCTACAGCGGCACCACGATCGCCCACATCACCCGCCACGCCGCGGTCTCGCGTCGGACCTTCTACGAGCACTTCGCCAGCAAGGACGAGTGCTTCGTCGCCGCCTACGACACGGTGATGGTGGAACTGCGCGAACGCGTCGCCGATGCCTTCGAGAAGGAGGACGAGTGGCCCCGCGCGGTTCGGGCCGGGGTCGGCGCGATGCTCCGGTTCCTCACCGCCGAGCCGAACCTGGCCCGCCTCAGCATGGTCGAGGCGCTGGTCGCCGGGCCGGTCGTGGTCGAGCGCTACGACGCCGCGATCCAGAGCCTAGTTCCCTACTTCCAGGCCGGTCGCGAGGACTGCCCGCCCGAGGTGCTCTCCCGGCTGTCGCCGACAACGGAGGAGGCCCTGGTCGGCGGCATGGTCTCGTTGATCTCGCGGCGAATCTTCGCCGGTAGGACACCGGAGCTCGAATCGCTGCTGCCGGACCTGGTCGAGTTCACCCTCACGCCATACCTCGGCAGCGCCGAGGCCGCGAGGGTCGCCCGCGACGAGCCTTAGGGCTCCAGGGAGAACTCGACCCAGAGCGGGAAGTGGTCGGAGATGTGCCACGACTTCTCGGTCGAGGTCATCTCGGTCAGCAGGTGGCCGGTCCAGTCGAAGCTGTCGGCGTGCCCGGGGCCGTCGTAGCGGAGCGTCAGCTGGGCGGCGCCTTTCTCCGTGAACCAGGCGATCTGGTCGTAGAAGTGGCGGTCGTCTTCGGTGTCGAAGATCGTCCGCGGCTGCGTCTTCAGCTCGGCCGGCGGCTGCAGGCCGGTGGAGGTGAGCGCTTCGTAGTTGGGATCGCCTTCGCGGTCGACGTTGAGGTCGCCGAGGATGATCAGGTTCTGGTTGTAGTCCTCCGAGGTCCGCTTTGCCCAGCTGGCCAGCCACTCGGCGATCGCCTTCAGCTCGCCCGTCCGGTCCTTGGCATCCTCGCCGTAGATCACGTGCAGGGTGGTGAGGATGAAGGTCTGCGAGCCGATGAGGAAGCTGACCGCGTAGGGGGTGCGGACGAACTGCTCGCGCAGCGCCCCCTCGGCGATTTCGCCTTTCTGCAGCCATTCGTCGGGCACGACCAGCTCGGCCGCCAGTCCCGATGCCTGGACGCGGCGGGTGTCGAAGACGAAGGCCAGCCGCTCGCCGTTGCCGGCTGGCGGCGGGTTGACGTCGGTGAGGATCAACCCCCACTCCGGCCCCAGCGCCTTCAGCATGTGTCGCAGCGCCTTCAGGTTGGCCCGCGACTCCTGGATCGCGACCACGTCGAACCGGGAGACGATCTCGGCGATCGCCAGGACGTCGGCCATGTTGCGCTTCGGCGAGTCTTTTTTGCCCCGCTCCCAGGTTTCGGTCATGTCGCCGAAGGCGCGAATGTTCCAGGTTCCGACAAGGACGTTCTTGCCGACCTTTTTGGCGGGGATCTTCTTGTCGAGCGCCGCGCGCAGGTCGGCGAGTTCCGCCTCGACCGCCGCCGGCACAGGACCGAGGATCTCGGGCAGCCCGTCCTCGGTCGCAAGCGTCGGCATCGCGGGCAGGGTGCCACACCGGGAGTGTTCGCACAACTAGTTTTGAGTAAACATTCCAGTTCGTAAAAAAGACTCTACGGCGAGGCCGGAACGCCGCCGTCAGAGCTCCTCCGACCGGAAATTCGCCTTGACTTCGACCCTGTCGATATACGAACATATGTTCGTATGGAGATCGCTTGCGCCATAGACAGTCGCTCGTGGTCTCCATCGCGCTCGGGTCGTTCCGGGGGGCTCCGGCCCGGGCGCGTCAGTCTTTCCGATCCGGTCGCCGCAGCCGAGGCGACCGAGGCGATGGCCAGGGCGCTGGAGGCGGTCGGGGCCGCGGTCGAGTCGGAGCGCTCGGGCGAGGCTTTCTTCGCTGTCGACGGCCTGCGCGGGCTTCATGGCGGCGATGCCGCTGGCGTCCTCGCGGTGGCGCGGGCGGCGGTGGAGGAGGCGCTTGGGGGGCCGGCGGAGATCGCAACCGGCCCGGGGCGCTTTGCCGCTTTCGTTGCCGCGAGCGGTTGGCGCCGTCCGGTCCCGGTCGCCGCTCTGCGGACCAGGCTCGGGATCCCCGAGCGCGAGGCGGAGGACTTCGTCGTCGCCCTGGAGCGGTTGGGGATCGGGACGCTGCGGGCGCTCGCCCGTCTCTCGCCCGACCAGGTGGCCGACCGCTTCGGCCCGACCGGGCTGCGGGCGCTGCGGCTCTGCCGCGGCGAAGAGGAGCCGCTGCGGCCGCGCACTCCCCACGAGGAGTTGGCGGAGCAGATCGAGCTGCCGGAGGGGACCGCCGGGCGCCAGCTCGACCGCGCCCTGGAGCTGCTCGTCGACCGCCTCCTCGCGGCCCCGCAGCGGCGCGGCCGGACCCTGCTCGCCCTTCGCCTCGGCGCCCTGCTCAGCGGCGGCGGCAGCTGGAGGGTCGAGCAAGGATTGGGGCGGCCGACCGCTTCTGCCAGGGCCTTGTGTGGTCTGCTCGTCCCCCGCCTCGAGGACCTGCCGGGGCCGGCGGAGGCGCTGCGGCTGCGGGCGCTCGGCCTTGGCCCCCCGGTCGGCGACCAGCTGGAGCTCGCGGTCGGCGGCTCCGAGCCCCGCCGCCGTCGCCTCGGCGAGGCGGTGCGCCAGGTCCGCGTGGCCCAGGGGCCAGAAGCGCTGCTGAGGGTCCTCCCCGTCGACTCCACCTCGCGGGTGCCGGAGCGCTGGGGAATGCTGACGCCTTTCCCGAGCCGATGACCCCGGGTCTGCGCCGTCTCTACGCGCCCCAGCGGGTGAGCGTGCGGGCCGATTCAGAGGGCGTGCCGTTGGAAGTCGACGGCGCTTTCGTCCACTCGATCCGCGAGGAGTGGGTGGTCGAAGACCGGTGGTGGCTGCCACGCCAGCTCCGCCGCCACTACTTCGAGCTGGCGCTCGCCGACGGCCGCGTGGTCGTCGTCTTCCACTGCGCCGTCACCGGGCGCTGGTACCGGCAGCGAGCCTGAGGCCGGGCGATGGCCTCCCCATATATAGAGCTGCACGCCCACTCGGCCTTCTCCTTCCTCGACGGCGCCTCGACCCCGCAGGAGCTGGCGACCGCCGCCGCCTCACTCGGCTATCCAGCCCTCGCCTTAACGGACCACGACGGAATCTGGGGCTCGATGGAGTTCGTCCACGCTTGCAAGGGACTCGGTGTCCGGGCGATCACCGGGGCGGAGTTGACGGTGCGGACAGGCCCGCGGGCCCTCCACCTGACCCTGCTGGTCGAAGACCCGGCCGGGTACCGCAACCTCTGCCGGCTGCTAACCGCCGCCCACTCCCACACGCGGGACAACGGGACGCGGACGGCGATGCAGCCGTCGGCCACGCTCGAGCAGGTGGAGGAGCACGCGGAGGGGCTGGTCTGTCTCTCCGGGTGTGCGCGGGACGGGGCGCTTGCCGGAGCTTGGGAGCGGGGCGACACCGCCGCCGGGGAGAGGCTCGGCCGCCAGCTCCTCGCCGCCTTCGGGCCCGACCGTTTCCGGGTCGAGCTGCAGCGGCCCTACTGGCGCCACGACCGGGCTCGCAACCGGTGGCTCCGCCTGCTCGCCTCCCGGCTCGGCGTCCCCTGCGTCGCCACCGGCAACGTCCACGCCCACAACCGCCGCCGCGCCCGTCTCCAGGACGCCTTCGTCGCGGTCGGCCGCGGCGAGACCCTGGAGGAGTCGGAGCCGAGCCGGCGCGGCAACCGCAGCTCGGCGCTGGCCTCCCCCGAGGAGATGGCCGTCCGCTTCGCCGAGCATCCCGAGGCGGTTGCGGAGGCCGTTCGCCTCGCCGAGCGGCTCCAGTTCGACCTCACCACCGAGCTCGGATACCGCTATCCCGAGCAGGACGATGCCGACCGCAAGCTGGCCGGGCTCTGCGGGCACCGCCTCGCCGAGCGCTACGCCGGCGACAAGCGCCGCGGCGACGCGGAAGGCCGTCTAACCGAAGAGCTGGGGACGATCCGTCACCTCGGCCTCTCCGGATTCTTCCTCCTCCACCACGAGCTGCTGGAGCTGGCCCGGGAGGTCGCGGTCGAGGTACGCGGCCGCGCCTCGGTCCGCGCGGTGCTGCCACCCGGTCGCGGCCGCGGCTCCAGCGTCAGTTCGATCGTCTGCTATCTCACCGGCCTCTCCCACATCGACCCGGTCGCGACGAACCTCTTCTCCGGGCGCTTCCTCAACGACGAGGTCGAAGGGTCGATGCCGGACATCGACCTCGACTTCCCCCGCGACATCCGCGAGGTGTTGATCCCGCGCGTGCACGAGGTCTACGGCGCCGATCGCTCCGCCCTGGTCGCCGCCTTCCCCACCTACCGCCCGCGCGGCGTCGTCCGCGACCTCGGCAAGGCGCTGGGCCTGCCGCCGGCGGAGATCGAGAAGGTCGCGGGCACAGTCGGGTTCCACGAGTCCAGGGGGGAGATCGAGCGCGACGTCCTTGCCGCGATCGGCGCCGAGCGCGCCGCCTCCCCCCGCTGGAGGGCGCTGCTCTGGCTCTGCGAGGACGCGATGGGCCTGCCCCGTCACGCCTCCCAGCACTCCGGCGGGATGGTGATCTCGACCGAGCCGTTGATCGACGTCTGCCCGGTAGTGCCGGCGGCGATGGCGGGCCGCCAGATCGTCCAGTGGGACAAGGACTCCTGCGCCGACGCGGGTCTGCTGAAGATCGACCTGCTCGGGCTGGGGATGCTCTCCGCGGTCGAGCGCTGCGTCGAGGAGGTCGAGGCGGCGCGGGGGAAGCGGCTCGACCTTTCCCGGATCCGGCTCGACGACCCCGAGACCTTCGAATCGATCCGCGCCGCCGAGACCACCGGCGTCTTCCAGATCGAGAGCAGGGCGCAGATGCAGATGCTGCCTCGCACCCAGCCGCGCAACATCGACGACCTCACCGTGCAGGTGGCGCTGGTGCGGCCCGGGCCGATCCAGGGCGGCGCCGTCCACCCATACATAGAGCGCCGCAAGCGCCTGCGCGAGGACCCCGGGTATGAGGTTCCCTACGAGCACGAGTCGCTGAAACCGCCCCTCGAGGACACCCTCGGCACGATCGTCTACCAGGAGCAGGTGCTGGAGGTGGCGATCACATTCGCCGGCTTCTCCTCCTCGGAGGCGGAGGGCCTGCGCCGGGCGATGAGCCGCAAGCGCTCCCAGCAGGCGATCGACGAGCACCGCCGCCGCTTCCTCTCCGGCGCCATCGCCAAACAGGGCGTCGCGGTTGAGCTGGCGGAGCGGATCTGGGACAAGATCCAGGGCTTCTCCGGCTTCGGCTTCCCGAAGGCTCACTCCGCCGCCTTCGGCCTGCTCGCCTACCAGTCCGCCTGGCTGCGGATCCACTACGGCCCCGAGTTCCTCTGCTCGCTGCTGAACGAGCAGCCGATGGGCTTTTACCCGCCCGACTCCCTGGTCCACGAGGCACAGCGCCGCGGCATCCGCATCGCCCCGCCCGACGCCAACCGCAGTCGCGTCCTCTGCCACGTCGAATCGCCCCTCCGCGAGAGCGCTTCCGCGGAGGTGCGGGGCGGGCTGGCGGTACGGATCGGGCTGGGATACGTGAAGGGGGTGCGCAAGGAGGAGATGGAGGCGCTGGTGGCCGAGCGGGAGCGCGGCGGCTCGTTCGGGGGGGTGGCGGAGCTGGCCTCGCGCTCGGGGGCCGGGCTGGCGAGCCTGGAACGGCTGGCCTGGGCCGGGGCGCTGGACGAGGTACCGGCCGGGGCGGGGAGCGAGCGGCGCCAGGCGCTCTGGCGGGTCGGCGTCACCGCAGCCGGCCGCGGGGTCAACGGCGGCACACAGCTGGCGCTGCCGGTCGAGCCGCCGGACCCGCCCGCGCTGGAGCCACTCGGGGACTGGGGCAAG
The DNA here is from genome assembly GCA_963832155.1 of uncultured Actinomycetes bacterium. GTDB lineage: Bacteria > Actinomycetota > Thermoleophilia > Solirubrobacterales > 70-9 > VAYN01. The sequence goes on along the minus strand of CAWHTB010000002.1, from coordinate 500,327 downwards.
CTGATCGCCGACTACCGCTCGACCGGGATGGTCCTCGGCAAGCACCCGATGGAGCTGCTGCGCTCCGGCCTCGACCCCTCGATCTCACGCAGCACAGACCTGGAGCGGATCGAGGACGGCGCCACGGTCGAGGTCGCCGGCATGGTCGTCGCCCGCCAGCGCCCCGAGACCGCCAAGGGCATCGTCTTCATGCTTCTCGAGGACGAGCGCGGCACCATCAACCTGATCGTTCCGCCCCGGGTCTATGACCGCCACCGCTCCCTCGTCCGCACCGCCCCCCTCCTGCGCGCCACCGGCCGCCTCGAGCGCCGCGAAGGCACCACCAACGTCCTCGTCTCCGAGGTCACGGCGCTCGAGCCCAGGGAGATCAAGCCCCGAGCCGAGCCGAGAGCCGCCGCACCCTCCCCCCGCGAACGCCGCCGCCTCGCCGTCGCCGAGCTCCGCACAGTCGCCCCCGCCGGCCACAGCTTCGGCCGCCGCGGCCGGTGAGCGGCGCGCTTCGGAGCTGCTTAGCTCGCTACGGTCGTCTGATGGAGGGATATCGAGGGGAGAGTAAGGATTTCGGTGCCAACCGACTCGAGGATCTGATGCGCCGCGGTCTCGTCCGCTTGCCAGAGGGGCGCCGATCACCCAGGCGACCCTCGGTGAAGGCCGCCAAGCCAGTATCGGAACTCGTTACCAAGCAGCGGCGCTGATCCTCTTTAGTGTGCGGCCGAACGGGTTCGGTTGAGGGTGGCGGGAGCTACCAGATGACTTCGACCTCGTAGCGGTGCAACGCCTCGTCGTCGGAGACGAGCGGCAGGCCCTTCCGTGCCACCCACTTCCTCCCCCCCGCGAACGCCGTCGCCTCGCCGTCGCCGAGCCGCGCACAGTCGCCCCGCCGGCCACAGCTTCGGCGCCGCGGCCGGTGAGCGAAACGCTGCACACACTAAGCGAACCGAGATGTCGGAGATAGAAAACATCGTGCTCGATTAGTTGACTGTTACACCTTGTCGACGGACGCTCTCCTGGAAGGAAGTTTCGCCTTCAATCAACACGACGAAGGAGGGTCATCAAAATGATCGGACGCAGAGCCGTTATCGGCCTCGTGCTGCTCAGTACGCTTGCACTTTGTGCCCTCGTAGCACAAGGCGCCTCAGCAGCAAAATCAATAACCACAACAGCGTTCACATGCGTTCCAAGCCCGAGTAACACTGGGGACTTCAAAGACCCCCACTGTGACGAAACAGGAACCAAAGGGAAAGAGGCTTACAAACACGAACCTATTTCCCTCAATACGACAACAGAAGTCGACGTTACCGACGTGGCGAATCCCATTCTCAAGGGCACTCTCTCCAAAGTTCCCACCGAAATTGAATGTGGCACCGTCAAAAACATCACGAAAAATTCTACGGTTCACAACGTCGAACCTTCAGAAAAACAGCATACAGTCACAGGAACATTCGAAACCGAATTCAGCAACTGCACTGTCAAAGCCCCAGCGAAATGTGCTGTTGCTCAACCAATCGTCTTGAAAGCAACTATGCACGGGGTAGACGAACTCGAAGGGCCTAAAGGTGAAAAAGACGTGTTGGGCCTCGAATTTGTGGGCGACGCGGCCGAAGAAACCTTTGCCGAAGTGGAACTCAAAAACAAAGGTGCCGAAAGTTGCCTCTTGAACGGCCAGAAATTCAAACTCAAAGGGTCGATGATCGCGACATCTGGGCCAGGAGCGGAAGAAGCGCAGAACGGGAACGAGAGCGGCGCGACATTGCTCTTCACCCCCAAATTCAAAATGCAGAATCTTCAATTCGGAACGGAACCGGCCGAACTCTCCACAACCCTCACAACCAAGATGGCCGGTGAAGGCAACCCCATCGCCTTCACAGCGCTCACAACGAGACCATCGAGCAACACAACAGCGGTGACATGCGTGGCGGTCACCCCCGGTACGGGTAGCTTCGAAGATGCGCACTGCGACAAAACGCACCCAGAACTAGCAGGAAATTACGGGCACCAAATTATCTCGGCGGGTACCGAAACAGAATTCGACTTGACCAGCGAAAAAGTCACAAACGAAACAAAAGACGCCGAGCCGGCAATTTTCAAATTCTTAGTTGGCCTGGCAAAAGTGGAACTCGAATGTACGACCGTGAAAAACAACGTGGAAAACTCAGAAATCCTAAATACCCAACCTCAGGCCGCAATCCACACATTTACTGGAACAAGCGAAACTATTCTTAGCAACTGCAATGTCAAACTTTTGGCTAAATGCGTTATCAGCGAACCGCTCGTACTCAAAGCTACGATCCAGGGCGTCGAAGGAATTGAAGGGCCTAAAGGTGAAAAAAACGCGATGGGCCTCAAGTTCGTCGGTGACGGAGAAAGCGAAACCTTTGGCGCACTCGAATTCAAAAACAAAGGTGCGGAAACCTGTTCTCTGAATGGCAAAGTTTTTAAAATTCAGGGCAGCATGATCGCGACAGGTGGGCCAACCACAGAATCGGCGCAGGAAAATAAAGGGAGCGGCGCAACACTGGTCTTTACGCCGAAATTTAAAATGCAGAGCCTTAAAGTAGGGGCCAACTCAACGGAATTTTTCACAGTAGCCACACCGGTAATGGCTGGAGGCGGCAACCCGATCGCCCTGACAACAACGACATAGGGATGTGTCGGGCGTAAGAAACTGTCGTTAATTGACTAACAGTTGTGACCGGGCTGGGGCGACTGCCTCAGCCCGGTGCCCGATCCGCCAGGCGAGACAGGAACTACCAGATGACCTCGACCTCGTAGTGGCGCAGGTGTTCGTCATCGGACACAAGCGGCATCCCCTCGCTCATCGCCTGGGCGACGAGGATCCGGTCGAAGGGATCGCGGTGATGCAGGGGAAGCGAGGCAACGAGATCGGCGTGGCGCGGCGTGACCGGGAGCAGCGCGACACCGGCGCCCTCAATCTGCCCCAAAAGGCTTATCGGGACATTGAGCTTTCCCAGCGCTCGCTTGATCGCCGCCTCCCAAATGGTGACCGCGCTGACGACTGGCTCGAACTTCTCCGATCCAAGTGCGGCGAGGCCTTTCTCACTGATGCGACTCATTTCCCCCAGCATCGACCACAGCACCAGGTGGGTATCGAGCAGCACCTTCAAGGGAGCATGCCGAACCGCTCGGCAATGTCGTCGGGCAGCTCGTCGAAGTCATCGGCGATCCATCCCCGCCCTTTCCACACGCCGATTAACGAGGCGAAGCCTCCCGTGCGCTCCGGGACCAGGCGCACCGCCGGCTTGCCCCGGCGGGTCAGGATGACCTCCTCCCCGGCGAGCGCGCGCTCGACGAGCTGGGACAGGTTCGTCTTGGCTTCGTGCATTCCCACGTTCACACGGCCAGCCTACCAAATATCTAGCTAGCTATCTAGCTAGATTATGACGCTGCTAGCTTCGGAGCGATGAAGCGGATCAACATCGCTTCCCCGGAGTTCGAGTACGTCGCCGAGGATCCGGAGGGCTTTCGATCCGGGATGGCGCGGCTCGGCAAGGCGCTTGGGGCCGAGCGGACCGGGGTCAGCGTCTACGAGGTGCCGCCGGGGCAGTCGGTCTGCCCCTACCACTACGAGATCGGCGAGGAGGAGTGGCTACTGGTCCTGGAGGGGACGCCGACCCTGCGCCACCCCGAGGGCAGCGACCGGCTCGAGCCCTGGGACGTCGTCCTCTTCCCGCGCGGCCCCGAGGGCGCGCACCGGATCGGCAACGAGACCGAGGAGACCGTCCGCGTGTTGATGTTCTCCGACGTCGTCCTCCCCACCGCGACCGTCTACCCCGACACCGACAAGGTCGGGGTCTGGACCGGCGACCCCGACACCGACCTGCTCGTCCGCCGCGAGAGTGGCGTCGAGTACTTCGACGGCGAGTGACCGCGTTCGTCGTCCGCCGGGCCGAGGTCCCGGATGGCTATTCTCAATGGCCAGAGTTTGCGGCCGACCCACAGCGCGTCCAGTCCGTCTTCCAGCGCTTCGGCCTCCCAGATCGCCTCGCCTGACGAGGCGCCGACTAATTCCAGCCCACGAGGGAGTCTCTACTCGCATGAACTCCAACGAAAACACGCACACCCACACGCCCACGGACGACCGCACCCGCTGGCTCGCCCTCTACGTCCTCTGCGCGGGGATGCTGATGATCGTCCTCGATGCGACGATCGTCAACGTCGCCCTGCCCTCGATCCAGGACGACCTCGGCTTCTCCCAGAACAACCTTGCCTGGGTGATCAACGCCTACATGATTCCCTTCGGCGGCCTGCTGCTGCTCGCCGGCCGGGTCGGTGACCTGGTCGGGCAGCGGCGCATCTTCCTTGCCGGCCTTGCCATCTTCACCCTCGCCTCGCTCGCCTGCGCCGTATCCCAGAGCCAGGAGATGCTGGTCGGTGCCCGCTTCGTACAGGGCCTCGGCGGCGCCCTCTCCTCGGCCGTGATCCTGGGGATGATCGTGACCATGTTCCCCGAGCCCGGGGCGCAGGCGAAAGCGATCGGCGTCTACGGCTTCGTCGCCTCCGCCGGCGGCTCGATCGGCCTGCTCGCCGGCGGCGTCCTCACCGACGCGATCAGCTGGCACTGGATCTTCCTGATCAACCTCCCGATCGGGATCGCGACCGCCTACCTGGCGCTGCGCTACGTCGAGGGTCGCGAAGGGATCGGCCTGGGCGAGGGAGCCGACTTTCCGGGCGCCGCCCTGCTCACCGTCTCGCTAATGCTCGGCGTGTTCACGATCCTGCAGATCGCGGAGTGGGGCTGGGTCGACACCCGCACTCTCGCGCTCAGCGCGGTCTCCGCGGCATTGCTCGCCGCCTTCATCTACCGCCAGGCGCGGATCGCCAACCCGTTGATGCCGCTGCGCCTCTTCCGGATCCGCAACGTCGCCGGCTCCAACGTCCTGCAGGCGCTGCTGGTCGCGGGAATGTTCGGGATGTTCTTCCTCGGCGCCCTCTACATGCAGCGGGTGCTCGACTACTCGCCGCTCGAGGTCGGGCTGGCCTTCCTGCCGACCACGCTGGTGATGGGGACGCTCTCGCTCGGCTATTCCGAAAAGCTGATCATGCGCTTCGGCCCCCGCACGACCCTGATCCCCGGCGTCTGCGCCGTCGCCGTCGCGCTGCTGCTGTTCGCCCGCGTCCCGGTCGACGGCAACTACTGGACCGACCTGCTGCCCCCGCTGCTCCTGATCGGCGCCGGCGTCGGCACCGCGTTCCCGGCGATCATGACCCTGGCGATGTCCGGAGCGACCAAAGCCGATTCCGGCCTCGCCTCCGGCGTCGTCAACACGAGCATGCAGGTCGGCGGCGCGATCGGCCTGGCAGTGCTCGCGACCCTCTCCGACGGGCGCACCCAGTCGCTCCTCGACGATGGTGCTTCGCAGGCCTCCGCGCTCACCTCCGGGTACCACCTGGCCTGGTTGATCGGGGCCGGCCTGGCGGCGATCTCGGCGGCGATCGCAATCTTCGTCCTGCGCTCGCCGGCACCCGCTCCGGCTCCAGAGGCCGAGCCGGAACGGGAGGGCGAGCCCGCCTACTCAGAGGTCAGCTAGGCGCGTACGGACAGCTTGGTCAGGAGACCATCGTTTTGATTTCTTCGTCGGCCTGCATTGTGCTTTTACCTAGGTACTGACCGTCTTCGAACACGCCCTGTTCGTTGCATTTTTCATTCTGTGTGTAGATCATTTCGGCAGCACCGATGTCCATCTCAAAATCGCCGGCCATTTCTTTGTTTGTGTAGACGAGTGTGCCGCCGGGTTCCTGGGCCGGGACCTTGATCACGCAGCCGTTTGCCGGCTCGACGAATTCGATCTCGTCGCCTTCCTCGTTGCACTGGATCTCAAGTGAGCCGTCGACCCTGTCTTTTTCGAGTGTTTCTCCCGCGTGGAGCAGGAAGTCACAGCTGTTCATTTTCACGCTGACCCCGCCACCGGGTGTTTTGCATTCTTTGTAGTCGGCTTTGACTGTCAGCGCTTCCGACGCTTCTTCCAGTTTGCCGTGGAACGCCGCTTTGGCACAGCTGACGGTCCCGGTCTGGAATTTGAAGTCGTGTTTGGCGGTCTGTGAGCCTGTGATTGTCGCCGGGTATTCCGACGCTGTGAATTCGCCGGCGTGGGCAGCCGACGCTGCCACGGCGCCGGTCGCGACGACCGCGAGCAAGGCGAGTCCGCCGATCTTGAGCTTGGAAACCATGTTCGTCTCCGTCCTTTCGGTTTTGGATTTAGGTACGACTGGGTACCTTGACCGCCAGTCTACTTCGAGATAATTTGAGCATTCGGAGGCCAGGGAGAGGTGGGGAGACAGAACACGGAAGGAGAGGTAAATGAATCCGCCAACCTTGAACCGCCTGCGACGGCTGTGGGCCTTGGTCGTCGCCGTCGCGGCGCTCGCGCTCTTCGCGGCCGCCTCGGCAAGCGCCGCGCCGAACTACGTCGCCCTCGGCGATTCCTACGCCGCGGGGCCGTTGATCCCGAACCAGATTGCGCCGCTCGGGTGTTTGAAGTCCGACAACAACTACGCCCACTTGGCGGCACCGAGCATCGGGCTGACCCTGCGGGACCCGAGCTGCAGCGGCGCCCGGACGGTGCACATGACCGAAACGCAGAACGTCGAATTCGGCTCCAACCCGCCGCAGTTCAACTCCCTGGACGCCGAAACCAAAGTCGTCACGATCAGCATCAGCGGCAACGACATCGGCTTCTCCGAGGTCGCCCAGAGCTGCATCACGATCAACCCGTTCAGTCATCCCTGCCTGGACAAATACAAAGCCGGCGGCAAAGACCAGCTGGCGGAACGGATCACGGCGACGGCGCCGAAAGTGGCGGCGGTGCTCGACGGTATCCACGAACGCTCGCCGGCGGCGAAAGTCCTCGTCCTCAACTACCCGGCGATCTTCCCCGAGACCGGGTTCGGTTGCTGGCCGCAGATGCCGATCGGGTTCCAGGACGTTCCGTACCTGCGCTCGACCGAGCAGAAACTGAACGCGATGCTGGCGACCCAGGCCTCTGCCCACGGCGCCACCATCGTCGATTGGTACAAAGCCAGCATCGGGCACGACGCCTGCAAGAGCAGCTCGAACCGGTGGGTCGAGCCTCTCGTCCCAACCCAGCCCGCGGCCCCGATCCATCCCAACAAAGCCGGTATGCAGGGAGCGGCGAATCTGGTGATAACGGCCGCCAAATAGTCAACCGTTAGTCCACTAATACCGACGGGTGCGTAGGCTGGCGGCATGCGGATCGCCAGCCTCGTCCCGTCGGCAACCGAGATGCTTTTCGCCCTCGGCCTGGGCGAGAGCGTGGTCGGGGTCACCCACGAGTGCGACTACCCACAAGCGGCGAGCGAGCTGCCCCAGCTGACCGCCACCGTGATGCCCGAGGGGCTCAACGCCGGTGGGATCGACACCGCGGTGAAGGAGATCGTCGGCGAAGGCCGGGCTCTCTACACCCTCGACGAGGAGCGGCTGACCGAACTGGCGCCGGACCTGATCGTCACCCAGGCGGTGTGCGACGTCTGCGCGGTCTCCTTCGAGGACGTGGTCGAAGTGGCGGCGAGGCTGCCCGGTCAGCCCCGGGTGCTCCAGCAGGACCCGAGCACCCTCGCCGAGGTCCTCGAGGACGTCACCCGGCTCGGCGAGGCGGCCGGAGTCGCCGATCGCGCCGCCGAGCTGCGTGCCGAGTTGGAGGGCAGGCTTGTCGCCGTCCGCGCTGCGGTCGACGGCGCCGAGCGGCCGCGCACGATCGCGCTGGAGTGGCTCGATCCTCCGTTCGTCGGCGGCCACTGGGTCCCGGAGATGATCGAGATCGCCGGCGGTGTCGACGTCGCCGGGCGGCCCGGCGAGAAGTCGCCCGAGGTCGAGTGGGAGCGACTGGAGGGCCTCGAGCCCGACCTGGTCGTGGTCATGCCCTGCGGCTGGTACGTCAAGGACTCGCGCGCCCAAGCGATCGAGCATCGCGACCGGATCGAGGCGCTGGGCGCGGAGCGCGTCTTCGCCGTCGACGCCGCCTCTACCTACTCGCGCCCGGGGCCACGCCTGGTCGACGGCGTCGAGCTGCTTGCCCACATCCTCCACCCCGGCCTCGCCGACCCGCCTGGCGGGATCGAGTTCGCCGACCTCTCGGCTCAGATCTCGCGCTCGTAGAAGAGCATCGCGGGTCCGTCCGGGCTCCCTTCCCGGTTGGTGAAAACCGGCGCTCTCATACAACGCCCGCGCCGCGGTGTCGGTCTCGCCGGTGTTGAGGTCGATCCCGGTCGCGCCGGCCCCACGGGCCGCCTCGATCGCCGCCTCCAGCAAGGCGCGCCCGATCCCCTGCCCGCGCAACGCCGGCACCACGTACAGCTCCTGCAGGTGAGCTTCGGCGGCGCCGGTCCAGACCGAGGGACGGAACCGGAGCAGGGCGAGCCCATCGGGCCCCTCGCCGCTGAGCAGGACCGTGATCTCGCCGCTCTCGAGCAGGTGCGAGGCGTACCCGGCAAGCACCGCGACCGCCGGCGTCGGTTCCGAGAACTCGGTGTTGAAGTCGTGCAGCAGCCGCGCCACCTCGTCGGCATCCGCGCTGGTGGCGAGTCGAACAGAGATCCTGCAAGGCTACGCGGATGCCACCCGAGGAGCGAAGCACCGTTCCCGAACGCGTGCGCGCGGCCGTTGCCTGGGTCGCGGACCGAGCTGACTCGGTGGAGATCGATCACTCCGTCATCCCCGCTTACGCCGCAGGTCTGCCGCGCGGCGCCGGCGACGCGGTTCCCGCCCCCGAGCTGGTCGGCGCCGACCGGGAGAGCAAAGCGGCGTTCGCGATCTGCCTCAACGCGATCAACTTCGGCTCCGGCTGGTGGCCGACGATCCGCAAACGCCCCGGCCTCAGCGGCTACCTGACGATCGCCGCCGGCGTTACCGAGATGTTCAGCGTGCGCGGCCCCTGGTCGGTCGACGAGCTGACCTCGATGGACGCGGAGACGATCGCCGGGGTCGTCGGCCAGGATCCCGGGCACCCGCTGATGTCTCAGTTCGCCGCCTCGCTGCGGAACGTCGGCACCCACCTGCTCGTCGACCACGGCGGCAGCTTCGAGGCCGTGGTCGACGCGGCCGGCGGCTCGGCCGTCGCGCTCGCCGACCTGATCGCCCGCTGGGACGCCTTCACGGACGTGTCCATCTACGAGGGGATGTCGATCCCCTTCTACAAGCGCGCCCAGCTCGCCGCCGCCGACCTCGACCGCTCCGCCGCCGCCGAGCTGGCTGACCTTGACCGGCTCACCGCCTTCGCCGACAACCTGATCCCCCAGGTCCTCCGGGTCGACGGGGTGCTGCGTCTCGACCCCGGCTTGACATCGCGGATCGAAGACGGCGAGTTGCTTGAGCACGGCTCGGCCGAGGAGGTCGAGCTGCGCGCCTGCGCGGTCCACGCGGTCGAGCTTCTCTCCAGGGCCGAGCCGGACCTGCCGCCGGTCGAGATCGACGCCGCGCTCTGGCTGCGCGGCAGCGGCCCGCGTTACAAGGTGATCCCCCGCCCTCGTTGTCGCAACACTGCTTACTGATGGCCCCGGAGAAGAAACCGACCAACTGGCGCGCCTGGCTCGTCGGCGCCCTCGTCGCCCTGGTCGCGATCGTGGCGCTGCAGAACTCCCAGCAGGTGCGCGTCGACGTCCTCTTCGTCAACGTCGACGCGCCGTTGATCGTCGTCATCCTCGCCTCCGTCGCGATCGGTGCCGCAATCGGCTACGTGGCCCCGGTCCTGCGCCGCCACCGCCGCCAGGAGCGCCATCACGACAAGGGTTGAGGCGGACGAATATGCTTGACCTGTGGGAGGCATGGGTCCGTCCGCTTCGGCGCTGGAGCTCGCAGCTGCGCTGCGAGCTCGCGAGCTGTCCTCTCTTGAGCTGACCGACGCCTGTCTCGCCGCCGTCGACGAGCGCAATCCGGAGCTGAACGCCGTCGTCTGGCGCGACGACGAGGCGGCTCGTGCCGCCGCCCGCGACGCCGATGCCCGCCTCGCCGCCGGCGACGAAACGCCGTTCCTCGGTGTGCCGATCCCGATCAAGGACCTGACGCCGGTCGCCGGTTGGCCGGTCACCTACGGCTCCAACGGTGCCCCCGAGGGTCCGAGCGAGGAGAGCGAGCTGGTCGTCGAGGCGTTGCAGCGTGCCGGCTTCGTCCTCTGCGGGCGCACCAACACGCCCGAGTTCGGTCCCCTGACCGTGGCCGAGAACAGCCGCTACGGCGCCAGCCGCAACCCCTGGGATCCGAGCCGGTCGCCGGGCGGCTCCTCCGGCGGCGCCTCCGCCGCGGTCGCCGGCGGGATGTTCCCGATCGGCCACGCCAACGACGGTGGTGGCTCGATCCGCATCCCCGCTGCCTACACCGGCCTGGTCGGGTTGAAGTCCAGCCGTGGTCGCGTCCCGCGCCGGGCGCAAACCTGGATGGGCGCCGTGGTCGAGGGGGTCGTCACCCGCACCGCCGCCGACGCCGCCTCGGTCCTCGACCAGATATCCGGTCCCGACCCACTGGCCTGGAACAACGCCCTGCCGCCGCAGCGACCGTATGCCGAGGAGGTGGGCGCCGACCCCGGCAGCCTGCGCATCGGGCTGATGGCCGAGGCGCCCCTCGGCATCCCGACGGACCCCGCCTGCATGGCCGCCGCTCGCGACGCCGCGGCGCTGCTGGAGGAGCTCGGCCACCAGGTCTCCGAGGTCGAGGTGCCGACCGTCTCCGAGGAGATGATCCCGCCCTTCGTGATGATGACCAACGGCGGCCTCGCCGACTTCATCGGGATCGACTGGGAGCGGACCGAGCCCCACATCCGCCACGCGTACGAGGTCGCGACCACCAAGATCAACGCGATCGAGTACGTGATGGCGACCCAGGCGCTGGAGCGGCTCTCGCGCCGCGAGGTCGCCCGCTGGGGTCGCGATTTCGACGTCCTCCTCACGCCGACCTCGGCGATCTTGCCACCCGAGGCCGGCGCCGTCCTCGCCGCCCAGCACGCGACTCCCGACCAGCCCGTGGTCGACGTCGTCGCGTCCGTCTCCTTCGCCGCCTTCGGCAACATCACCGGCCTACCGGCGGTCTCTTTGCCGCTGTACCGCACTGAGGAGGATCTCCCGGTCGGCGCGATGTTGACCGGCGGCCCGTTCGACGAGGCGACCCTGCTGCGCCTCTCAGCCCAGCTCGAAGAGGCCCGTCCCTGGGCCGGAGATCATTCGAAGGTACGCAGCTGGTCCACCGGCGCGTAGCCGTCGCGCAGGACATCCGCTCCTTCGGCGAGCGCTTCGGCCACCGGCTGGCGGTAGATGAACCCCCCTTCCCGCCGCGTACCCCGGGGCCTCGCTATCGGACTATCGGAGGCAAGTAGAACGAGGTTCCCCCCGGCGGGTTCCCCGGTTTCGGTCGGATAGGAGAGAAACTCGACATGGGAGAAGGTGTCGAGCAGGGTGGCGGCCTCGGCCTCGAAGAAATCCAGTGCCTCGATGTCGATCACGTTGAGCGCGTAGAGCCCTCCTGGCCGCAGCACCCGGCTCACTTCCTCGACCCACTCCTTGGTGGTCAGGTGCCAGGGCACCGTGAAGCCGCTGAAGGCGTCGCCGACGACGACGTCGGCGCTGTCGCTATCGATCTTGCGCATCGTCACCCGTGCGTCGCCGACCACGGCCCGCAGGTCGGTCGAGGTGCGCAGCCCAAGCCGCTCTTCGTCGAACGCAACCAGGTCGCTGTCGAGCTCCAGCACTTCGGAGCGTGAGCCGGGACGGGTCGTCTCGAGCCAGCGCGGAAGGGTGAATCCGCCGCCGCCGACGAAGACCGCGTCGAGCGGTTTCGGGGCAGGGCTCATCGCGTCGATCGCGGCGGCGATCCATTTCACGTAGGGGTAATTGAGGTAGGTCGGGTCCTCGAGGTCGACGTAGGAGTTGTGGACGTCGTCGAGTACGAGTTCGTAGCCGCTCGACCGTTTCGGGTCGGCTTCCAGGCTCACGCAGTGGTACTTGGTTTCCTCCAGACAGGGGGAATCCCTGGTCGCGGTCAGTGCCGCGAGCCCGACGGCGGCGATTGCCAGCGCGATCATGGCGGCCGGCGACAGCAGCGGCGAGCCTACGCCGAGCCCGAGGCCGATCAGGATCAGCACGGCCCCGATCAGCAGCACGGCCGTGGTCACCGAGACCAGCGGTACGAGCACGAAGCCGGTGCCGAAGGTGCCGAGCAGTGCACCCGCGGTCGCCCAGGCGGAGAGCCGGCCGACGATCGTGCCACTGACCCGCAAGTCGTGCAGCTGCAGGTGGGCGACGGCGGGAGAGACCGCGCTCAGCGCCGCCGCGGCGGGCACCAGCGCCACCAGCGTGATCCCGAGCGCGGCGATGTCGCCTCCGTCGCGGGCGCCGGGGCCGAGCCAGCGCACGGTCGGCACCGTCAGCAGGGTCAGCAGGCCACCCCCGATCAGAAGGCCGACGATCAGCTGCCGGGTGTCGGTGCGATCGGCGAAGTACCCGCCGACCGCGGCGCCGAGCGAGATCCCCGCGAGCGCGGCGCCGATGATCGCCGTCGTCGTCTCCAGGGTGAGGCCGACGTAGGGCGCCAGCAACCGGACGGCGAGGATCTCCAGCATCAACACCGCGCCGGCGGCGACGAAGACGAGTGCCGCGGCCGCCGGTGGCGGCAGCGCTCGAGGCAGCTGTTTCTCGGCCTTCTCCTGTTCCTTCGCCTCGGGCTCGGCAGGCGAAGCTGCCTCACCCCCGGCCCCTCGCCGCTTCGCCATGGCTCAGAGAATACAAAGAGATAGGTGATTTACCGAGAGACCCAAAGTGTTACCCGCACTCACACAGCAGCCGGTTCGGAGCGCGCCCCGAACAGCTCGGCCGAGGGGATCCCGATCACCTCGCCCTTGAACCGCTTCTCGGTCCCGTACACCACCCAGGTGGTGTCGATTTCGCCGATCTCGAGGTCGAGCCGCAGCTCGTCAGGGTGTTTCTCGAGATGCTCGAGGTGGGTCAACCCCGAGTCGTAGGAGCCTCGCAGAAGCTCTTCCGCGATGATCGGCTTCGACTGAACGTCGATGATCTCTTCCCAATCATCGCGGTTGATGTAGCCGGCAGTTGCGGGAACGAGGCCGAGCGTCCTGGGCCGCCCGACCTCGCGGCGGGTCAGCACCGCCAGAGCCTTGGTTGGGTAGATGAAGGTGTCGACGACGAAGACCTCCGTCCAGTGTCGCTCGGTGATCTCGTGCACCTTTGGGTGTGCGCTGCACTGGATCAGGAAGGCGTCGTCGTGCCCGCGGATTCTGTCCAGGCCTTCGAAGAAGTCGTTGATCAGCTCGATCTCGAAATCCTCGATGCCCTGGAACCCCATGTACTCGATCGCGGCCCGCTCGTGGCAGGTCCCCGTCGGCCCGAGCGTCACGAGCGTCGTCATCTATGGCTGTCCATCCTCGGGCTCATCCCGTTGCGCAAGAATAATCGATTAAACGGCCATGTCAATGCGATGCGATTGAGGGGTGGTATAAACGAAAGAACTTGAGTGTTTCTGCTGACCAAGCGGGGAGGGAAAGCGGGGCGAGGGCGGGGGCCTACGCGCTGTCGCTGCTCTCGGTGCCGCTGAAGGTCCACGTCCTTCGGGCGCTCGGGGAAGGGCCAAAGCCGCTGATCGACCTGCGCCGGGCGGTCGGTTCCCCACCCCAGACGACTATGCGCGGCCACGTCCGCACCCTGGTGGAGATCGGCGCGGTCGAGCGTCGCCGCCAGGATGACTTTCCTGGCTCCGTCGACTATGTGCTCGAGGCGCCGGGGCGAGAGCTGCTCCGGGTCGCCGAGGCCCTGCAGGGTTGGCTGGCCACTTCGCCCGACGGCGGGATTGAGCTCGGCTCCCTCGCGGGGAAGAGCGCGATCAATGCCCTCGTCGCGGGCTGGTCCTCAGGCATCGCGCGCGCCCTCGCCGCCCGGCCGCTCTCACTCACCGAGTTGAGCCGGCTGATCCCGAGCCTCAACTACCCCTCGCTCGAGCGTCGCCTCGGCGCTCTGCGGCTGGCCGGGCAGATCGAGGCGCGTCCCAGCAGCACGCGGGGCACTCCCTATGGCGCCACCGAGTGGCTGCGCCGGGCGGTCGCCCCGATCGTCGCCGGCGTGCGCTGGGAGCGCCGCCACCTGCCGGCCGGCACCGCTCCGGTCGGCCGCATCGACGCCGAGGCCGCCCTCCTCCTCGCGATCCCCCTGCTGCGTCTGCCGAGCGACCTCTCAGGGCTCTGTCGACTCACGGTGGAGATTCGGAATGGGACCGGGGAGCCGCGGCTGGCGGGGGTGATGGTCGGGATCGAGGACGGCGTCGTCTCCTCCTGCACCTCTCGCCTCGAAGGACGCGCCGGGGCCTGGGCCTCGGGTAGCCCGAGCCGGTGGACCAGCGCGATCATGCACCAGGAGACCGACGCCCTCGAGATCGGCGGCGACTGCGACCTCTCCCTCGCCCTGCTCGAGGGGCTGCACAAGGCGCTTTTCCGGGCCCCGCTGCCGGTCTGACCGGCGCGACGAACCAGACAGAGCGGCGCGTGTTTGCGCACGCGCGTTTTCCTGCCGCACAGAATTTGCAGGGATATTTCGAGCGGCGACGGCGCCGGCCGCTCTCGTACCGGTCGAAATGCACCGATTTCTTTGACCGCTCGGCCGCCCCGCACCTATGACTAGCGACGTACTCACCCGGGCGGGATGGCGCCCTTCAGCAATCGGGTGTCGGCACCTCGGGTGCAACGACGTCCCGGTGCGGCAGCACCGGATTAAGGAGATAAGAGATGAAGTTGACGAAGATGCTCGGCACCGCCCTCGTGGCCATGCTGGCACTTTCGGTTATGGCTTCGGCTGCGTCAGCGGCTGAATTCAAAGCCGCCAAAAGCCCGGTGAACCTGTTCGCGGGCCAGGACACCAAACACGTGTTCACTACCGATGGCAGCGCGGTCGAATGTGAAACCGCTACTTTCGAAGCGACCGGGGTCGTATCACCGTCTAAAACCGTCACGGTCACGCCCGACTACAAAGGGTGCACCGCGTTCGGCTTCGTCGGCGCCAAAGTCGAAATGAAAGGTTGTCAGTACGAGTTCCTTCAGCCCAATGCGGAACTTGTCGGCAACGTGAGGCTCGCATGCGGAGCCAACAAAATTAGGATCTTCGCTTCGTTCCTCGGTTCGACCTGCGAAGTCCTGATCGGTGAAACCGGTAACACCAACCTCGCGAAAGTCACCTACAAAAACGAAGCGACTTCGCCGAGCACGGTCAAAGTGACCGCAGCTGTCACCGGCATTACCGCCGAAAAGACCAAAGACTCGGGCATCTGCCCGCTGAAAGGCACCGGAACGGTTAAAACCGCCGAATACTCCGGCACTTCCACCGTTGAAGGTGTGGGTGGCGTTGGAGTCTCCGTCGAATAGTCGTTCCTCACGCAGTACCACCGCGTAGCGATACACGGTGCACAAATTAGAGCTCAGGGCCGGGATCACTCCCGGCCCTGAGTCTTTTCAGACTTCATCGTCCGTCGAACAAAACCGTACTGCTTGGGAACACTTTAGAGTGCGGAATGTGTACTAGAACTCCTTACGTACCAAGCGCTTGACATCAACGTCCCCGCATGTTTATTATCGCTCGACGCTCGTAGCTGACGACCCCTCCCAAGGCGGGTCCAAGCGGGAGCAAGGCAGTTGAACGGGGACCAACGGGACTACAAGGGGGGCGACTCGGTGCAAGCCGGGCGATGGATACGGCTGCTTTGCCTTTTGACGGCGATCGGATCGGGCTTTGTGCTCGCTCCCTCGGCGGTGGGGGCAAGCATCCCGCAGCCTCTGGCCCAATTTGGCCAGAAGGGATCGGGGGCGGGAGAGTTCCGCTTCGCCCGTTCCATGGTCGCCAGTCCGACTACCGGGCACATCTACGTGGTGGACAGCACCCGGGAAGCCGATCCGACCAACCGGATCGTCGAGTTCACGGCCTGGGGGGAGTTCGTCAAGGCATGGGGCTGGGGCGTCAGGGACGGAGCGCAGGAACTTCAGACTTGCGGTCCCGGAGCGACGCCGCCGAGCACCACCTGTCTGCGCGGTCTGGCTGGTGGGGGGGCTGGACAGCTGGACAGTCCGGCGGGTATCGCGATCGATCCCACCGGCGACCTTCTCGTCTTCGACCTCGTGAACTCCCGGGTCCAGAAGTTCTCGCCGGACGGCGCCTTCATCTTCGCGGTTGGGAAAGGCGTAAACGAAACCACCGGCGGAGATCTCTGCACGGCCGCATCCGGGGATACCTGCAAGGCCGGAATCCGGGGTACCGGTGACGGCCAGTTCGACGTGGTGGAAATCGATGCAACGCTTGGAAACTACGTCGCGAGCGGTCAATCGGGCGAGTTCTACGTCGCCGACAACGACAGAATTCAAAAGTTCGACCCCACCGGTGCCTTCGTCGACTCGATCCCCCTTCCCGAGCCCGGCCGGCCAGGTGCGCTGGCGCTGGATCCGACGTCGGGGGACCTCTACTTCGCTTTCGCCCAAGAGACGGCTGCGGTCCTTCCGTCCCCCCAGCCCAATGTCTATCGCCTCGATCCGGACAGCGGGGAGGTGCTCGACGAACTCCCGATAGCCAAGCCGCTTGCATTGGCGACCGACGCACTGGGGAATGTCTATGCCGTCCTTCACCCGATTGGCGAAGGGCAGCGGATCGTCGCGTTCGACTCAACGGGAAACGCGGTTATCACCGCGGAGGAAAACTTCACCCCGACGTCACCGAGCAGCAGCCTCAGGATCAAGTCGCTGGCGACCAATGTCGTCACCGCCGCCGGAGGGATCGATCTGGTGGTTGGCTTCGATACCACCGCAAGCGCGAGCATCAAGGTCTTCGGCCCTCCCCCTGACAAGTGGCCGCCGCCGCTGCTGCCGCCGAGCATCGAGGCGCAGTTCGCCAGCGCCGTGGGGACCGACAACGCCGTGGTCAAGGCTGAAATAAACCCGCGTTTCTGGGCCGACACCAGGTACTTCGCCGAATTCGGCACCGAGCCCTGCTCCGAGGGCGGCTGCACGAGCAAGCCCGCCCCTCCCGGGGACCTGCTCGGTGCCGGGATCGTCAGCGCTCCGATCACCACGGCCGGGATCGGGCTCGACGAACTCGAGCCCGGAACCCGTTACTTCTTTCGCTTTGTCTCCGAGAGCACCGGTGGCGGTCCGGTGTTCGGCCAGGGGGAAGACGAGCTGGAAGGTACCTTCACGACTCGCACCCCATTCGTGCCCTCCGCGAACTGCCCGAATCAGCAATTCCGCACCGGGTTTTCTGCCCTCCTGCCC
This sequence comes from uncultured Actinomycetes bacterium, assembly GCA_963832155.1. GTDB lineage: Bacteria > Actinomycetota > Thermoleophilia > Solirubrobacterales > 70-9 > VAYN01. The sequence continues at coordinate 483,054 of CAWHTB010000002.1, read as the reverse complement.
GACTGCCGCGCCTACGAGATGGTCTCGCCGGTCGACAAAGCAGGCGGGGACATCATCGTCCAGTGCAACATCAACTGTAATCCCGCCCGGCTCGACCAAGCCGCCCAAGCAGGGGGCGGGCTCACCTACTCCGCCTTCCGTGCCTTCGGTGACGCACAGAGCAGCCCCTACTCGAGCCAGTACCTCGCGACCCGCGGCCCGGCGGGCTGGTCGACCCACGGGATCAGTCCGGTGCAGGAAGGGGCGACGCCGCTCCAGTCCCTGGTTGTCGACGTCCAGTTCCGGGCCTTCTCGCCGGATCTCAGCCAGGCCTGGTTCACCCACTCCACCAACCCGGTTCTCGCCCAAGGGGCGATCGCGGGCTTCGCCAACCTCTACAGGCTCGATACCGGAACCGATACCTACCACGCTCTGACGACGAGGCAGCCCTCGGACACCTCGGCTGGCAACTACGAAGTCGAATTGCAGGGCTTCTCGGCGGATGCCAGCAAGGCCGTTTTCCGCGCCAAAGGAAAACTGACGGTGAATGGCTCGTCCAGAGGCATGAGCCAAATCTATGAGTCCCAGAACGGCTTGCTGAAACTCGTCAGCCTCAGGCCGAACAACACGCCCGCCCTGGAGCCGGCCGGCGTCGGGACCGCGGATCTCTTCAATCCCCAGGGGCGCTCGGGGAGCGTGTTCCACGCGGTTTCTGCCGATGGCTCGAGGATCTTCTGGAGCGAACCGCTGGGTTCGGCGGCGCGCCTTTTCGCCCGGATCGATGGTGAGGAAACCATCGCCCTATCCACCGGCGCGGAATTCATCACCGCGGACCCTGCCGGTACCACGGTCCTCTTCAGAACCGCGGGGCAGGAGTTGGTCGAATTCGACGTCGACACGCAGCAACCCACGACCATCGCGGATGGGGTCCTCGGCGTTCCCGGGTCAAGCGAGGACCTCTCGAAGATCTACTTCGTCTCCAACGAGGATCTCGCTGATGGCGCTACCGCGGGCCAGCCCAATCTCTACCTCTACGAGAATGGCCAGCCGGCCTTCGTCCTCACGCTAGACCCCGCCGACGTCTCGCCGAGCAATCCCTTCACCGTCGTAAATCTTCGCCCCAATAAGAGGGCGACCCGGGTCACCCCTGACGGCGAGGTCCTCGTCTTCATGTCCCGGGCGAGCCTGACCGGGTACGACAGCACCGATCTCGCCAGCGGCGAGCGCAACTACGAGGTCTTCCGTTACGACGCGCAGGCGGACTCCCTCGCCTGCGTCTCCTGCAACCCGACCGGAGCCCGTCCCTCCGGACGGCCACTGCTCTCGGAGAACAAGCCGATCGCCTTCTGGGGAGCCGCCCAGATTCCCACCTGGTCATCTCAGTTCTATCCCTCCCGTGTCCTCTCCGCCAGCGGCGACCGGGTCTTCTTCGAAAGCACCGATGCCCTCGCCCTTCGGGACACGAACGGAAAGCGCGACGTCTACCAGTGGGAGCTGCCGGGAAGCGGTGACTGCACGGAGCAGAGCACCGAGTTCGACCAGAGCTCAGGTGGCTGCATCGGCCTAATCTCGACCGGCGAAGGGGAGAAGGACACGGAATTCGTCGACGCCTCGGCCGACGGCTCCGAAGTCTTCATCAGGACCGATGAGAAGCTGGTCTCCCAGGACCCCGGCCTGATCGACATCTACGTCGCCCACGCTGAGGGTGGTTTCCCGCCGCCGCCCGAGAACCCGACTCCATGTGAGGGCGAAGCCTGCCAGCCCGCCGGACCGCCGCCGGTCGGTCCGGCGCCAACCTCCAGCAACGCCTTCGTCGGCCCACCGACGCCGAAACCGAGCCGGCCTCGCAAGTGCGGCCCCGGCAAGCACAGGGTTGGGAAAGGCGGCAAAACCAGGTGCGTCCCGAACAAGAAGCAGCGGCGGAGCGGGAGAAGTCGGTGAGCTCGATCAGGTCCTTCGCGCTCGCCCTCACCGCCTCGCTCTGCTTGGTGCTGTTCGCAGCGGTGCCTTCCTCCGCCGACTTCGGTCTCAAAGAAGTCTCGGTCGGCTTTGGTGACGAGCTCGGCGAACCGGCGATGGAGGCGGGCTCACACCCGTTCGCGATGTCGACCGTGACCGTCTTCAACACCGTGACCCTGGCCAACGGGGGAGAGCTGCCGGAGCAGCTGGTTAAGGACGTCGAGGCGGTGCTCCCAGTCGGAATCGCCGGCAACCCGCAGGCGACCCCGCGCTGCGCACAGCCCAACTTCATCGAAATCAGCGACTTGACCCTGCTGCCTAACTGCTCCGATGACTCCGTCGTCGGGATCATTGGCCTCCAGGGGCGGATCGACCAACCCCTGCCCGGAGAAGGGTTGCCCGAGACGACCTTCCTCCCCGTCTACAACCTCGAGCCGGGTCCTGGCGAAGTGGCGAAACTCGGCTTCGCCTTCGCCAAAGTCCCGGTCACGATCGACGTCCAGGTCGATCAACACTCCCCCCAGGAGGGGCTGCCCTACCGGATCGTCGCCACGCTCAGGAACATCTCCCAGGTCCTGCAGATCTACAGCGCCGCGCTGATCATCTGGGGAGACCCGTCGAGTGCCGCGCACGACCCGCTCCGCGGCAGCTGCCTCGACCAGGAAGTGCCGGGCGAACCGACCTCCAAGGGGAACTGCCCTTTTACCGCTGACGGGAGACCGCCGTTTCTGACCATGCCGAGGTCCTGCACCGGGCCCCTGGTAACCGACTTTGCCCTTGACTCCTGGGTTGATCCGGGCACCTTCGTCCGGACCACCGCCGTGACCGACGACGGGTCGCTTCCGCCGGAAGGAGTTACCGATTGCTCGGAGCTCGAATTCAGCCCTGAGGTCTCTCTGGCACCCACCTCCTCCCAGGCCGACTCGCCGTCTGGGGCTGCCTTCGACCTGGAGATCGACGATCCGGGCCTGATCTCGGGCGAGCCCGGCGCCTTGGCCCAGTCCGACATCAAGAAGGCGGTGGTCACCTTCCCGTCCGGGATCACCGTCAACCCAGCGCTCGCCGGGGGTCTTGAAGCGTGCACGTCCGCACAGATCGCCGATGAGACCGCCGACTCTGCCTTCGGGGCGGGCTGCCCGGCCGGTTCGAAGATCGGCAGCGTGAGTGTCGAGACCCCGTTGCTGGATGAGCAGCTCACCGGCTCTGTCTTCGTCGCCAAGCAGCAGGACAACCCCTTCGGGTCGCTGCTGGCGATCTACATCGTGATCAAGAACCCCGCCCTGGGGATCTCGGTAAGCCTTGCCGGCAGGGTCGACCCGAACCCCATAACGGGCCAGCTCGTCACCACCTTCGACGACCTGCCCCAGATCCCGTTCAGCCGCTTCGAGCTCGATCTCCGCGACGGTCCCCGCGCCCCGCTGATCACGCCGGCGGCCTGCGGCAGCTACGCGGTCACCACCGAGCTGACTCCCTGGGCTGATCCCGGCGAGACGGTCACGGCGACGACCGATTTCCAGGTGACCGCTGGTCCGGGCGGCGGCGGTTGCCCTGTCGGCAGGCCCTTTGCTCCGTCGTTCAGCGCGGGGACCGCCAATCCCCTGGCCGGCGCGTACTCGCCGCTCGCCATCCGCCTCGCCCGCAACGACGGCACCGACCGCATCTCCGGTCTCGAGTTCACCCTGCCGGAGGGCCTGATCGGGAAGCTCGCCGGCATCCCCTATTGCCCTGAGGGCGCGCTCGCTGCGGTCGCCGCGCAGAGTCAGCCCGGCCAGGGAGCGGGCCAGATCGCCAGCCCCTCGTGCCCCGCTGCCAGCCAGGTCGGGACCGTCACCGTGGGCGCGGGTGCCGGATCGAGCCCGGTCTACGTCAACACCGGCAGGGCTTACCTTGCAGGTCCTTATAAGGGAGCCCCGCTGAGCATGGCGATCGTCACGCCGGCGGTTACCGGCCCGTTCGACCTCGGCAACGTGGTGGTCAGGGCGGCCCTGCACGTTGATCCGGCGACGGCGAGGATCCGGGTGGTCTCGGACCCGCTGCCGACGATCCTTCACGGCATCCCGCTTGACCTGCGGGACATCCAGGTCTCGGTCGATCGCTCCGGCTTCACCCTCAACCCGACCACCTGCAACGAATCCCGGTTCTCGGGCTCCGCGTTCTCCGAAGGGGGGGCGAGCGCGCCGCTGAGCGATCGCTTCCAGGTCGGCTCTTGCGCCGCTCTGCCGTTCAAGCCAAAGCTCGCCCTCTCGCTGTCGGGCAAGACGAAGCGCAACGGGCATCCGGAACTGAACGCCGTGTTGAGGCAGAGCCCGAACCAGGCGAGCATCGATCGGCTCGCCGTCACCCTGCCTCCAACTCAGTTCATCGACAACGCCCACCTCGGCAGCCCCTGTACCCGCCCCCAGTTCGCCGAAGGGAAATGCCCGCCGAAGTCGCTGCTTGGCCGCGCTCGCGTCATCACCCCATTGCTGGACCAGCCGCTGGAAGGCTCGGTCTACTTCCGCGCCAACGGTGGCGAGTATCCGCTGCCGGACATCGTCCTGGACCTCAACGGACAGGTCCACCTGGTGCTCGTCGGCCACGTCGACTCGGTGGTGAAGAAGGGTTCTGAAATCTCGCGTCTGCGGACGACCTTCGACGTGGTGCCCGACGCACCGGTCTCCAAAGTGACTCTGCGGCTCTTCGGCGGCAAACGCGGCCTGTTGGTCAACAGCCAGAACCTCTGCGCGGCACCGCGTAGGGCAAAGGTCGTGATGGATGGCAAGAACGGCAAGCCGAAGGACTTCCTGGCGCCGATCGAGATCGATTGCGCCAGGAAAAAGAAGAAGTAGCCAGGAATCTCCACATCCCATAGGGAGGGAACAGATGCTCTCGATGCTACGTAGGAATCTCAACGCTCCGACGCTGATCGCCGTCGTCGCACTCGTCTTCGCGATGGTCGGCGGCGCCGTTGCCGCCAACAGTTCGGGCGGCGGCAAGGCGGAAGCGTCGGCCACGAAAAAAGGCCCGAGGGGCCCAAAGGGTCCGAGGGGTCCAGCCGGACCGGCCGGCCCTCAGGGTCCCGCCGGCGCTCCTGGCGCGCCTGGCGCCAAAGGTGATCCCGGCGCAGCGGGCGCCAACGGCGTCAGCCCGACCGGCACGGCGTTCAACGGCGTGAAAGGCGCCTGCACGGAAGGCGGCGTCGAATTCAAAGGAGCGAACACCACCCTTGCCTGCAACGGCGTCAAAGGCCAGCAAGGCGAGGAGGGCGAGACCGGCTTCACCGAAGTCCTGCCGGAAGGAAAGACCGAGACCGGGACCTGGGGAGCGGTGATCAATGAAGGTGAGGTCGCAAATCTCCCCGTGTCACTGAGCATTCCCCTTCCGTCGGATCCAACTCCGGTATTCGTCGAAGAGGGTGAGAACGGAACGGCTGAAGGTTGCCCGGGGATCGTTGGCGGATCGCCCCAGGCGGACCCCGGAATACTTTGCGTCTATGCCGGTGAACAGAACGGAGCGTTCTTCGACGGCGAGGAGCCAGGCGAAATAGACCCGTTCAATCTCCTCGACCCGAGGGTGCCACAGGCGCCGGGAGCCGCCCCGACGGGCGCGATCCTTTCCGTGGGCGTGTGCGAAAGCTCGCCCTGCACGCTCTACGGGACTTTCGCGGCCACCGCGCCCACCACCCCCTAGAGCCTCACACTCCCGCGGTTTTCGAGACCCGGCCCAGCCAAGCGCTGGGCCGGGTTTTCCGTCGTGCCGGTTGGGCCCACAGAGCGCCGTCCATAGATCAAGATGGTTGATCGGTTGAAAAATTCCTGAGCAATTGGTATAACGCCGTTCGCATACAGGAATCGGCCGGGTCACCAAGCCAGGAGAGGGGCGATCGTGTCTAGCGGAGCTGAGGAAGCGAGGTGCGGTGACACCAACCGCGCTTGAGGCATCCCAGTCCAACGGCCAAGAAGCGCGACCCCACAGGTCGCTCTACGCAAAGTTGAAGCCCGGCCCGGGCCGTTCGGAGGAAGAGGTCCTCACCAGCCAGCGGGCGCGCCTGCGAACAGCGATGGTCGAGCTGAGCGCAGAGCGGGGCTACGAGGGCGTCACCGTGCGCAGCCTCACCCGCCTGGCCGGTGTCTCGACCCGGTCCTTCTACAAGCACTTCGCCAATGCCGAGGAGTGCTTCGCCCATACCTACGACTGGCTGGTCCAGGACGCCCTGCGGCGGGCCTACGCGGCTCGCAACGGGAGCGTGGAGCCAGAGGCGTCCATCAGATCCTCGCTCAGAGCGCTCTCGGAGGACCTCGTGCGTAATCCGAAAGCAAGCCGGCTGGTGCTGATCGAGTCCTTCGCGGCGGGGCCGGCGATGCGGACGCGGATGAGAGAAGCAATCGGCGGCTTCGAGCGGCTCCTGATCGAGAGCCTCCCCGGCGTGCAGGAGGCTCCCAGCCAGGTCATCGGGGGGATGGCGGCCGCATCGATGCGGGTGGCGCGAACACGGGTGCTCGCCGGCAACGGTGCCGAGTTGGGCCCGCTGGCCAGCGCGCTTTCCGACTGGATCCTCTCTCTGTCGGGACGGCACGCACCCGCGGAATCGCCCGATCGCGATCCTTTCGACTCGGCCGCGCGCAACGGCGACGCGCGGGAGGAACCGGGCGCCCAGATGCTCGGCCGGGTGGGGGAGGAGCGAGGGCGCATCCTCTCCTCCGTCCTCAAGCTCGCCTCCGCCGGCGGCGTCTCGAACCTGAGGATCCCCAGGATCCGCGCCGAGGCCGGCGTCTCCCGCCGCAGTTTCGATGCTCGCTTCGCCGATGCCGGGGAGTGCTTCCTCGAGGCGATCGAGGCGCTGGCGGTCTCGGCCGCTGCCCGAGCACAGAGCGAGGCCAGCGGGTCCGCTGGTTGGGAGCGGAGGGTCTACCGGGGACTACGCGCCCTCTGCGCCGAAATCGCCCACAACCCCGCCCTCGCTCACCTCGCCTTCGTCGACATCTACGCTCCCGGCAGGGACGGGCTCGAACGCCGGGAACAGCTGATCTCCTTCGCGGCCGACCGGTTGCAAATGGCTATTCCCCCCGAGCACCGGCCCAGCGAGCTGGTCGCCGAAGCATCGGCCGCGGCCGGGTGGAGGATCACCCAGGCCGAGGTCGCCGCGGGGCGGGCGAAGGACCTGCCGCGGCTCCTACCGCTTCTCACCTATGTGGTGCTGGCACCGGTGATCGGCCCTGTGACGGCCGCCGAGGCGATCCGGGCAGAGGAGCTGCAGGCGCAGTACTGAGCTACCCGCCGGACTTGGCGGGGGAGTGCGGGTGCTCCTTGGCCCAGCGGGCGATCGCGCCGGAGCCGGAGACAACCTCGCCGTCGTCGAGCACCAGGATCGGCACCTCATTGGTGCCGCTCAGCTTCTTGACCTCCTCGCGGTCCTCGCCGCGGCTGCCCCAGGTCCAGGGCATCAGCCGGTAGCCGCCGACCGTCTTCAGCTCGTACTCGTAGCCCGCCTGCTCGAGCGCCTTGCCGGCCTTGGCGCACGGGTGGGCGAAACCGGGCCCAAGCGTCTTCTGTCCACAGGTGTAGAGGACCACGGCCACACCCTAACCGAGTTTTAGAGCGCCAACCCCACCGGCTCCTCCAGCAGCGCGCGGATCCGGGCCAGCAGTTCCGCGCCCTCGGAGCCGTAGAGAATGCGGTGGTCGCAGGCGAGGTTGAGAGCCATCAGGTGGCCGGGGACGACCGCGCCCTCCTTAACCACCGGCACCTCTTTTACAGCGCCCACCGCGAGGATCGCCGCCTGCGGCGAGTTGATCACCGCCTCGAAGTAATCGATCCCGAACATCCCCAGGTTGGAGACGGTGAAGGTGGCGCCCGACAACTCCGGCGGAGTGATCTTCCCCTCCCGGACTTTCCCCGCGAGAGCCCTCGACTCAGAGGCGATCTGCCGCAGTCCCTTCCTATCCGCATCGAACACCGTAGGAACCACCAGCGCTTCCTCAGCCGCCACCGCAATCCCCACATTCACCCGCGAATACAACTCAAACCGCCCGTCCCGATAAGCCCCATTAGCTTTCGGAAACTCCCCCAGCGCGATCGCCGCTGCCTTCACCACCATGTCGTTGATCGACGGCACGACGTCCCCCTCCTTGGCAGCTGCTTTCAGAGAGGCCCGAGCCTCCACAGCCCTACTCATCTCCACCTCGATCGACAAGTAGAAATGCGGCGCCGTGGCCTTTGACTCAGCCATTCTCCGAGCGATGGTGGCCTGCAGCTTGGTGGGCTCCTGAATCCGAACCTCGCCTTTCGCAGTCTGGCGAACGGCTTCAGCTGGGGGCGCCGGAGAGACCGCACCCTCGACATCAGCTTTGACGATCCGACCTCCAGGCCCCGACCCGCGAAGCTCCCGCAGATCCAGACCGCGCTCAGTAGCTAGACGCCGAGCCAACGGCGACGCTTTGACCCGCTCCCCGGCTGGAGCCGCGGCGACTGACCCCGCCCCATCCGCGGGTGGCGTGGAGGGGGGCTCTTCGCCCGCAGCTTGCGAGGACGAAGAGTCCTCCTGCGCGACAGGACCCGCGGGTGCGGCGGACGGTCCCTCGCCGTTCTCACCACCGATCCGCGCAATTGGCGTCCCGATCGCAAGCGTCTCGCCCTCATCGGCCAAGATCTCAGTAAGGGTTCCTTCCAAGTCGGACTCGTACGCCATGTTGGCCTTGTCCGTCTCGATCTCCACGAGCTCGTCCCCGACTGCGACCATGTCCCCGACCTGCTTCAGCCAGCTCAAGATCGTCCCCTCCTCCATCGAGTCGCTCAGCCGCGGCATCACCACGTCGGCCATCAGCGCGCCCCCTCGAGGGTCGCCAACGCCGCGCTCACCACGTGCTCCTCGTGTGGAATCGCGGCCTGCTCCAGGCGCTTGGAGTAGGGCATGTGGACGTCGGCGCCGGTCACCCGCTGCACCGGCGCGTCGAGGTCGTCGAAGGCCTGCTCGGTGATCAGGGCCGAGAGGTTGGCGCCGACACCGCCGTGCGGCCACCCCTCCTCGACGATCACCGCGCGGTTGGTCTTCCGGACCGAGGCAAGGATCGTGTCGAGGTCGAGTGGCCGCAGCGTGCGCGGGTCGATCACCTCAGCCTCGACCCCGTGCTCGTCGGCGAGCTTGGCCGCGGCTTCCTCGGCCACCTGCGCCATCTTCAGTACCCCGACGATCGTCACGTCGCCACCCTCGCGCCTTATCGCCGCTTCGCCGAATCGCAGCGGCTCCCCATCGCCGTCGGCCACCTCCCCGCGTGCCCCGTAGAGGCTCTCGTGCTCGATGAAGATCACCGGGTTGTCGTCGCGGATCGCCGCCTTCAGCAGGGCCTTGCCGTCGGCCGGGGTCGACGGGCAGGCGACCAGCAGTCCCGGCACCTGTAGGTAGAGGGCCTCGAAGCTGTGGGAGTGGGTGGGGCCGAGCTGGTGGCCGCCGCCGCCCGGCATCCGGATCACCATCGGTACCTTCGCCTGGCCGTTGAACATGTAGGGGATCGCGGCGGCGTGGTTGACGATCTGGTCCAGAGCCAGCAGGGAAAAGTTCACCGTCATCAGCTCGACGATCGGCCGCAGCCCGTTCATCGCCGCGCCGACGCCGGTGCCGACGATCGTGTTCTCGGAGATCGGCGTGTCGCGCACGCGGCGCTCGCCGAACTCGTCCAGCAGTCCCTCGGTCACCTTGAAGGCGCCCTGGAAGACGCCGACGTCCTCACCCATCACGAAGACCGCCTCGTCGCGGCGCATCTCCTCGGCCATCGCGTCGCGCAGCGCCTCCCGCATCCGCACGGTCGCCATCAGCTCTCTGCCTCCTCGGGGGCGGGCACGTCCTCAGGCTCCCCCTCGATCTCGCGCTCCCGCGCCACCCGTCCCTCGACCCCGTCCTGGGCGTCACCCTCGATCGCCGGGTTGGGACGCGACCCTTCCTCCTTGCGCGACGCATAGGCGGCCCCTGCTTCGGCCAGCTCGCGCGCCGCGTCGGGCATCCGGCTCTCGTCCTCGCCCCGGTGCGGCTCCGGGCTGCGCTCGTCGACCGCGTACCAGCCGCCGGGGTCGGTGGTCGCGTAGAGGCTCTCGTACATCGTGTCGAGCGCCGGCTCGGGCGAGGCCTCGGCGAACTCGACCGCCGCCTCGACCTCCTCGTCGGCCTTCTCTCGCACCTGCGCCACCTCACGCTCGCCCAGCACGCCTGCCTCCACACACCGCTTGGCGAACGTCTCGATCGGGTCCTTCTGCCGCCACTCCTCGACCTCCTCACGCTCGCGGTAGACCTCGGGGTCGGCGGCCGAGTGTCCGCGGTACCGATACGTGAACGCCTCCAGCAGCGTCGGCCGGCTCTCTTCGCGCGCCGCCCGCAGCCCCTCGGCGACGCCCTCGCGGACCGCGACCACGTCCATCCCGTCAAGGCGCGTCCCCGAGATCCCGTAACCCTCGGCCTTCTTCGAGAGGTCGGTCTGGGCCGAGTGGCGCTCGACCGAGGTCCCCATCCCGTAGAGGTTGTTCTCGACCAGGAAGAGGACCGGCAGCGTCCACAGGGCCGCCAGGTTCATCGTCTCGCCGAAGTTGCCGGCGTTGGAGGCGCCGTCGCCGAACATGCACACGGTGACCGCGTCTTCCCCCTTGTACTGGGAGGCGAGGCCGAGGCCGGCGGCGATCGGCAGGTTGCCGCCGACGATCCCATAGCCACCCATGAACCGGCGCTCGGCGTCGAAGATGTGCATCGAGCCGCCACGGCCGCCGCTGGTCCCGTCGACCTTGCCGAACAGCTCCGCCATCACCCGCTCGGGCGGGGTGCCGCGGGCGATCGCGTGGCCGTGGGTGCGGTAGCTGCCGATCAGGAAGTCTTCGTCGCGCATCACCGAGGTGGTGCCGACGATCGTCGCCTCCTCGCCGATTGCCAGGTGCAGGAAGCCGCCGGCTTTCGCCCGCTGGTACTGGCGGCCCGCCTCCTCCTCGAAGCGGCGGATCAGCGCCATGCGCGCGAGCAGCTCATAACAGGTGGCGGCGTCGGGCAGATCAGCCATCGAGCCACCTTAGATCATGCGCTACACGACCTAACCGGCCTCGCGGGCCGCCTCGATCCCCTCCTCCAAACGGTCGTCTCCCCAGAAGACCTCACCGCCGACCAGCAGGCTGGGAACGCCGCGCACACCGAGGTCTCCGGCGCGGTCGGTTGCCTTCCGCAGAGCGCTCTTGACGCCGTCGGTCTGGACCGCTTTCGCCAGCGCCCGCGGGTGCAGCTCGCAGGCCGCCGCGGCGATCGCCACGTTGTCGGGATCGCCGAGGTCACGGCCCGCAGCGAACTGCTGACGGAAGGCGGCGAGGGAGAAGGAGACGGCACGGCCGGTCTGCTTGGCAAAGGTCGCTACCCGCATCGCGGTCAGCATGTTGCCCGGCCAGGGGTCCGGCCAGGCGATCGGTGGCAGCCCGTAAGCGGATGCACGCCGCTCGACCTCGGCCATCCCCTCCTCCCGGTCTGCCCCGTTCCCCCACGAGTCCCGCTCGAACCGCTGGAACAACCCCCCGAGCAGAATCGGCTGCCACTCCGGCTGCTCCAACCCAGCCTCGGTGAAGAGCCCACTGATCCGCTCGGCAGACAGGTAGGCGTAGGGCGAGCCCAGGTCGTAGTAGAAGATCGCGCGACTCATCGCTGAAAGTTAACCAAGCAATGACCGAGTTCGACGAACTCCTGTGTCGGAGTTAGAAAACATTCCACCCAAATAGTTGATTGCTTGGTCGGCTCGGCGGACCATTCGCTGGGCAGGCGATCCTGCCTGTCCAGCGACCTAAGGAGCCATCGAATGATTGGACGTAGATTTGTCATTGCCCTCTCGCTGCTCAGCGCGCTACTGCTTTGTGCACTAACGGCGGCAAGTGCCTCGGCGGTAAAATCAAAAAACACAACAGCGTTCACATGTGTCAAAGGAGGTGGCGCGAAAGATTTCTCCGACGCTCACTGCAGCTTCTCCGTCGGTGAAGGAAAAGGTGAATACGGTCACGTCGTGATCCCCGTTGGTGAAAAAACATCAGGAGAAGCCACCAACGTAGGAGTCACAAACTCCACAAAAGATTCAGAGCCTGCCATCCTAAAAGGCAAAATCGCGTTGACTAAAGTAACCATAGAATGTACCACTGCCAAAGGCAAAGGTTCGGGTGTCCAAGAAGAACCAGAAAAAGGTGTACATTACGGTTCGGGTGAAGCGTCAACCGAATTTTCTTTCTGCAATGTCAAAGAATTAGCTAAATGTATTGTCACCGAACCGATAAAAGTCCAACTTACCGCCATAGCTCATGAAAAATTGGGCGCGGCAGAAAACGAAATGGGTGGGGAAGTCATAGGAGCGGGTGCTGAAGAAACCTTCGCGGAAATCACCTTCAAAAACAAAGGCGCCGAAGCATGTGCCCTCAATGGGAAAACCTTTCCAATTAAAGGCTCGGCTCTGGTGACATCTGGACCAGGCACAGAATCCCCGCAGACCGGGAAATCAACGGGCGCAACAGCTGTTTACACCCCCAAAAACTCAATGCAGAAACTCAAACTTGGGGCTGAAGCTGCAGAATTCTCGGTGATCACAAAAGTAACGGCAAACGGTATTCCGCTGTCAGGTACAACAGTTACATGATGTGAGTCTCTAAGCCTGCCCACCGGGCCGGGGTATTATCTCGGCCCGGTGAGTGAACACGACTACAGCGTCATCCTGACGACGGCCGGCTCGGCTGAGGAAGCCGAGTCGCTCGCGAAGGAGCTGGTGGAGCGCAAACTGGTCGCCTGTGCGCAGCTCCTGCCGATCTCCTCCATATACACCTGGGAGGGCAAGATCGAGAAGGACTCCGAGGTGCTGCTCCTGCTCAAGGTACGCGCCGATCTCTACGAGGAGATCGAGTCCTACATTCTCGAGAACCACTCATACGACACCCCGGAGGTACTGCAGCTCGACGTGAAGCGGGGCAGCGAGGGGTACCTCTCGTGGATCAGTGAGGTGTCGGCGTCGAAATAGAGCCAGCGCCGCTTAGGCGTGGATAGCCCAACCGTCGACCGCTCTCGCCGCGTCGAGGATCGCCTCGGAAATCGTCGGGTGGGGATGGACGATTCGGGCCAGCTCCTGGTAGCCGCCCTCCAGCGCCATCGTCGCGACCAGCTCGGCGATCATGTCGCAGGCCCGGTTGCCGACGATGTGGGCGCCGAGGATCTCCCCGTAGGGCGCGTCGACGACCAGCTTCACCAGGCCGTCTTTGTCGTCGTAGACGGTCGCCCCGCCGACGCCGGCGAGTTTCTGCTTTCCGATCTTGACCTCGTGGCCTGCCTCCTTGGCCGCCGCCTCGGTCAGTCCGACGCTGGCCACCTGCGGGTGGCAGAAGGTCGCGCCGACCATCAGCTCTTGCTGGACCGGGTGGGTCTCGGCGCCGGCCGCTGTCTCGACCGCAACCACGCCCTCCTCGGAGGCCTTGTGGGCAAGGGCCTTTGCATTGACTAGGTCGCCGATCGCGTAGACCTTTGGATTCGTGGTCCGCTGGTAGGGATCGACCTTGACCTTGCCGTTCTCCTCCAGCTCGACCCCAGCCTCCTTCAACCCCAGCCCCTCGACGTCGGGCGCGCGGCCGCCGGCCACGCAGAGGTAGTCGACCTCGGCCGAGTTGTCGCCGTAGGTGAACTTGACCGAGCTCTTGCCGGCCTCGACGTTCTCGACCGGGGCCCCGGTGGCGATCTCGATCCCGCCTTTCTTGAAGACGCGTTCGACCACCTTGGCGATGTCTTTGTCCTCCGCCGGCAAGATCTGGTCGAGCATCTCGATCAGGATCACCTCGGTTCCGAAGCGCGAGTAGGCGGAGGCAATCTCGGCACCGGAGGCGCCGGCGCCGACCACGGCAATCTTCTTCGGCTGCTCGGGCAGGGACCAGGCGCCCCAGGTTTCGACCACCCGGTCGCCGAACTCGAACCCGGGGATCGGCAGCGCCACCGAGCCGGCGGCGAGCGTTACCGCGCCGGCCTCATAGGTCTCGTCGCCGACCTTGACGTTGCCCTCGGCGGTCAGCGAGCCGTCGCCCTCGATGAAGGTGATCTTGTTCTTCTTCCAGAGGCCTTCGACTCCGCTGGAGAGGGAGGCCGAGACGGCAGCGCGGCGCTTGCCGAGCGCCTCCCAGTCCACCGAGGCGCCCTTCACGGTCACCCCGAGCTCGGCACTGTTCTTGGCCTCGTGGAAGATCTCGGCGCTGCGCAGCACGGTCTTCGCCGGGATGCAGGCGTAGTTGAGGCACCGCCCACCGGCTTTGTCGCGCTCGACCACGGCGGTCTTCTGCCCCAGCTGGGCGGCGCGGATCGCGGCCACGTAGCCGCCCGGCCCGCCGCCGATGACGATCTGGTCGAAGGATTCAGCCATCGGCACGTGAGCCTATATAAGGACCGGCCTCGGCTACTCGAGGGACCGTGCTCGGCTACTCGCGTGGCGCGCGTTCCGGCATCTGGATCCGCGCCATCGCCTTGACCATGAAGAAGAAGAAGGTGCCGGCGACCGCCAGCAGGCCGAGGGTGACGGCGAACTGGGCCACGGTTGCGGCCTGCACGGCGAGACCGAAGACGGCGCTGAAGATGAGAAAGACGAGGACCAGCTGGAAACCCAGCACCGCCCAGTAGCGGGCCCGCCACATCCCCCAGGCCATCACGCCCATCAGCAGCGCCGGCGCGATCACCTGCGGCGGCTTCGGACTCTCGCCGTCGACCTCGACGCCGAGGGCGTAACCGAGCAGGATGGAGACGGCGATCAGGCCGGAGATCACCGCGCCGATCGTCACCACCGTCGGCCGCTCGCCGTCGGCCAGCGGCTCGAGCGCCTCGCGCGCTTCCCGGTTCCGCTCCTCTGCCTTGGCGTAGCCGCGCGCCATCGGGTCGGCGCCGCGCTGCTTGCGCTTTGCCCGCTGCTCAGCCACCGGGGGCCACGCCTCTCCAGGGTGCCGGCTGGTCCAGCAGTGCGTCCTGGGTGTTCGCGACGCCCTCGGCAGCGGCGAAGGCGCGCCGCAGCGCTTCGGTCGCCGCACCCGGGTCGGCGGCGTCGCGGATCGCCCGCACCGCGCAGAGCCGCCGTGCTCCTGCCCGCACGACGTCCTCGGCGTTGGTGGGGTCGATCCCGCCGATCGCGAAGAACGGCCGCGCCGCGTGCTCGGCGGCGTAGGAAATCAGCTCCAGGCCGACCGCCGGCCGGCCCGCCTTCGTCGGCGTCTCCCAGATCGGGCCGACGCTGATGTAGTCGACGGGGCGATCGGCGGCGGCCGCGATCTGCTCGTTGGAGTGCGTCGAGAGCCCGATGATGGCGTCCGGGCCAAGCAACGCCCGCGCCTCCTCGACCGAGCCGTCGTCCTGGCCAAGGTGGACGCCGTCGGCGTCGCAGGAGCGGGCCAGGTCGGGATCGTCGTTGACGATGAAGAGGGCGCTGTAGGTGTCGCAGACCCGGCGGAAGTCCGCGGCGGACCGCTCGATCTCCGCCCGCCCCAAGTCCTTCTCGCGCAGTTGCAGGATGTCGACGCCGCTGCCGAGCGCCGCGCGCACCAGCGCTTCGGGGTCCTGGCCGCCGGGCCGGGCGTCGCAGACGAAGTAAAGGCGCGCGGTCCGCAGGCGCTCGCGCCGCAGCGCCCCGTCCCCCTCAGGAAGCGAAAGGCTCATGCGTCGATTATGGCTTGAAGCCCGCGCCGGAGGGGTAGTCTCTGGAGGTACGGGAGCCCGAAAGGGCTGAGAGGGTGGCACCGAGGCCACCGACCGTCTCGACCTGATCCGGGTAATGCCGGCGGAGGCAATGGCTTGACCGAGAAGCGCAGTTTCGACGCGATATTCGTAGGCGGTGGGGTGATCGGGCTCTGCTGTGCCTGGTACGCGGCGCGGCGCGGCGCGCGCGTGGCAGTTCTGGAGCGAGCCGAACCCGGCGCGGGAGCCACCGACGTCGCCGCAGGGATGCTGGCCCCGGTCGGCGAGCTCAGCTTCGGCGAGCCGGAGCTGCTGGAGATGACGCTTGCCGCGGCGCGGGCTTACCCGGAGTTCGTCGCGACGCTCGAGGCGGAGACGGGGATGAGCACCGGGTACGAACAGCTCGGCGCGCTCCACGTCGCGCTCGACCGCGACGAGGCCGCCCAGCTTCGCCGCATCCACGATCTGCAGCGCGCTCTCCACCTCGACGCCGAGTGGCTGGCGCCGCGCAGCTGCCGCGAGCTGGAGCCGGGACTGACGCCCTCCTTCAACGGCGGTGTCCACGCGAAGGGTGAGGCGGCGATCGACCCGCGCCGGCTGACGGTGGCGCTGTTGGCGGCGCTCGGCGCGGCCGGTGTCGAGGTCCGGGGCGGGACCGAGGTCGTCGATGGCGTGTTCGAGGGCGAGCGCCTGCGTGGGGTGCGGACCGCCGCGGGCGAGGCGCTTCATGCGGACGCAGTGGTGCTGGCCGCGGGGGCCTGGTCGGGAGCCGTGGGATGGCTGCCAGAGCACGCCCGCCCGGCGGTGCGGCCGGTCAAGGGCGAGGTGCTGGAGTTGCGGACCCGCGAGGGCGCCGCGCCTCCGGCCAGTCGGATCGTCGCTTCCGAGCGCGTTTACATGGTCCCCCGGGCAGACGGTCGCCTGATCGTCGGTGCCACCGTCGAGGAGCGCGGCTTCGACACCAAGGTCACCGCCGGTGGAGTGCTGGAGCTGCTTCGTGAGGCCTACCGCCTCCTCCCCGAGGTGGCCGAGATGGAGCTGGTGGGCTCGGCCGCCGGCCTGCGCCCAGGCACCCCCGATAATCTGCCCATCGTCAGCCCGGGAGCCATCGACGGCCTGCTCCTCGCCACCGGCCACTACCGCAACGGGATTCTGCTAGCGCCGCTGACCGGCGAAGCGATCGCCGAGCTGCTCGCCGGCGTCCCGGCGGAGGTCGCCCGATGAGGGTCGAGCTGAACGGCGAGCCGCGCGAGCTCCCAGCCAGCGCGACGCTCGCCGACGCTGTGCGCGAGTCCGGCACCGATGGGGAGGCCCGCGGCGTCGCGGTCGCCCTCGACGGCGAGGTCATCCCTCGCGGCGAGTGGGACACCACCCCCCTTCGCGACGGCCAGGCGGTCGAGGTCCTCGCCGCGATCCAGGGCGGCGCCGATACCTGGCAGTTGGGCGGGCGCGAGTGGTCCTCGCGCTTGATCGCCGGCACCGGCGGCTTCCGCTCGCTCGACCAGATGGAGTCGGCGCTGGAGGCCGCCGGCACCGAGATCGTCACCGTCGCCTTGCGCCGTATCGACCCTGCCGCCGAGGGATCGGTGCTCGATGTCGTCGACCGCCTCGGCCTCTTCGTCCTTCCCAACACCGCCGGCTGCTACACCGCCCGCGACGCGGTCCGCACCGCCCAGCTCGCCCGAGAGGCCTTCCAGACCGAGTGGATCAAGCTCGAGGTGATCGGCGACGACCGCACGCTCTACCCCGACGCGGTCGAGCTGCTCGACGCCGCCGAGCAGCTGGTCGGCGACGGCTTCACCGTCCTCCCGTACACCAATGACGACCCGATCCTCGCCCGTCGCCTCGAGCAGGCCGGCTGCGCCGCGGTGATGCCGCTGGGCTCCCCGATCGGCTCCGGCGCCGGCATCCGCAACCCCTACAACATCGCGATTATCACCGAACGCGCCGAGGTCCCGGTCGTCCTCGACGCCGGGATCGGCACCGCCTCCGACGCCGCCCTAGCGATGGAGCTGGGATGCGACGCTGTCCTCGCCGCCAGCTCGATCTTCGGCGCCTCCGACCCGGTCGGGATGGCCCGCGCCCTCCGCGGCGCGGTCGACGCTGGCCTCGCCGCCCACCGCGCCGGCCGCATCCCCCGCCGCACCCACGCGGAGGCCTCCACCACCTACGAGGGACTGCCCGATCTCTCCTGACCATTTCCCTGCACCGACGGCCCAAGACCCTCTATACGATGACCCCTCGCCCCTGTAGCTCAGTTGGTTAGAGCGGCGGCCTTTTAAGCCGCGCGGCGCGGGTTCGAATCCCGCCGGGGGCACTTCATGGCCGCAGTGCGGCTTTCGCCCGCACTGTTGGATTTCTGAATATTAGTAGTACTCTTGCGCAATGACTAAGCGGCTGGGGGGAGGAGCCTTGGTGCTGGCAGCCGTTCTGGCCGCTTCTATTGCAGGGTGTGGAAGCGCGCCCGCCGAAGACAAGAACGCGAAGCAGTCCTTGATCCTCATCGAGGACCTGCCTGCTGGCTCCACGGTGAAGGAAGAATTCCCCGAGCCATGTCCGCCGGAACCCATCCTCCGGGAACGGACCAGGAAGTTCGCCGCGACGGATCCGTTGGGCTACAAGGAAGTCGAGGTGAAGGAGGCGATCGGGATCTACTCCGATACGGATAAGGCGACCGAGGTATACGACTCCTTGACCAGCACCGAACGAAGCGAATGCATCGCCAGCGCGATGAAAGGCTTCAACCCACCGGAAGAAACCATCGAAACCGGTCCGGTTACCTCCCCTGATGTTGCCGAGGATGATTGGGCCCGGAGGTACTCGGTCGTCAATCCGAGTTCGGAAACCCAGGGAACTCTCGACGCCGTGGCGCTCAAGAACGGGGTGTGCGTCGCCGCCCTCATCTTCCTGGCAAGAGGGGAAGCGACTGAGGAAAGCGTGGTCGATGAAGTGACGGAGACGGCGGCCGGCCGCCTTCCTGATAGCTGCTGACGGTGCCCCCCTACGATCGCCCCGTGCTCACCGTCCTGTACGACGGGGACTGTGGATTCTGCAAAGCGTGCGTGGGCTTGTTGCTTGCCTGGGACAGGCGGCATCGGCTTTACCCGGAGGCGATCCAGAGCTCGGAGGGGCAAAGGTTGCTGAGCTCTCTCTCCGACACGGAGAGGCTCGCATCTGCGCACTTGGTCACCGCAAGCGGCACGCTGATCTCTGGTGCAAGGGGTGCTCCGAGGCTGCTCCGGCAACTCCCTGGCGGCGGTTGGCTAGCCGGGTTCACCGCAGCGGTAATGCCGTTGGTCCAAGCCGCCTACCGGGCGGTGACCAGGTCGCGCTCCTTCCTCGGCCGCTTCGTTACCACCGGCTGCGCAGCACGGGCCAATCAGCGGATAAGCGAGCGGCGCCGTGGGACCATGCCTCCGACCGCGGCCCGGTAGTCGACGTACGGTCGTCCGAGGACTGTGCAGCACCGTCGGTCCTCGAGCCGGACGTAGAGCGGCACGACAGCGACGTTGATCAGAGCGAGCCCGATCGCCACCGGGTTGCCGGTCAGCGCAGCGAGGCCCGCCGATACAGCCGTGCCACCGAGGAAGAGCGGGTGCCGGAGGAGCCGGTAGATGCCCTGCACCGTGACACTCCGAGCGCTCGTCACGTACTCGTAGACGAACAGCGTGCGAGCCATGCCCAGGGTCGAGACCCCGAGGGCGATCACGGTCACACCGAGGACCGCGAGCGGCAGCCCGACTACGACCAGCGGGGGAGCCGGAGCCCATCCGTCTGGCGGCACTCCGCTGGCCAGGAGCCCGTAGAAGGCTGGGCGCAGCATCTGACTGAAGGCGACCGCGATCCCAAACAGGATTTCGCGTGTGAACGCGCGTCTATAGGGGAGGGAGCAGGGATTCAGAGCGTCGCGTTCGGCGTTTCGCGGAAAGGCCTGGCCCAGCCAAGCCAGCCATAGGGCCCAGACGGAGACCTGCACGCCTATGACCGCGATCGGTCCAACGGCTGCTGCCGCGGTCCCGAGCAGCAGGAGGACGAACGTGACCCCCCCGATCATGGCCAGAAGGAGCACCTCACTGGCGAAGCTGACTCTCCAGCCGAGCGCTTCAACCAGTTCGGTCATCTCACCGCCCTCCGTTCGAGAAGCGGTAGCGAATGACGAGGAGCGCCGCCGCGCCCATCGTGATTCCGAACGCGAGGCTGGCGCCGAAGGCCTCCAGCAGCGGCTGCCCACCCCACCCCTCGATGATCACCGAGCGCATCCCTTCCATCACATAGCTGGCCGGGTTGACGTCGGAGACCGCCTGCATCCACGGCCTCAGGTATTCGTACGGAACGAGCAGCGGGGAGAAGAAGATCAGTGGAATAAAGATCAGGTTGGCTGCCGCCGTTGCCTGCGCGTCTCGGGTCACGATTGCCACCGCGACCGAGTAGCAGGCAAACCCGGCGCCCCATACGAAGGCAAGGGCGAGCAGAACGAGAAGGCCGCCCATCCCATTCTGCGGGTCGGCGCCCAGCAGTACGCCGAAGGCGATGACGACCACGGTCTGAAGCACCACTTGAGACGCGGCGACGATGACCAGGCTCATCACCAGGGCGGAGCGGCGCAGGGGCATCGCGAGCTGCCGCTGCAGGTACCCCGATTCCATGTCGGAGACCAGCATCAGTCCCGCGGCGCCCCCTCCGATCGAAGCGGCGAGGATCGCCGCGGGGAGGATGAAGTTGTAGTAGCTGCCGCCGCTGAAGAGGATGAACGACTGCAGGCCCCCGACCGTGCCGTCGTACACCAGCAAGAACAGCAGTGCTAAGACGAGGTTCAACAGGAGGACCGGGTTCCGGAACGACGCGAGGGCCACCCGACCGGTGAGGAGGTAGACCTGCATACCCCATAGTGCCGGGCGCAGCCCGGGAGCCGATCGAACCAGTGGCCTATCGAGCGAAGTCGCCATTCTCCGCATCCCACATCTCGCGCACACCCGAAGGGGGGAGGACGTCCCTGAGGGTTCCGTTCTCCAGCACCCCCACCCAGTCCGCTAGGCGCTCCGTTTCTTCGATGTCCTGGCTGGCGAACAGGATGCACGTACCGTTGTCACGCAGCCGAGCAAGCTCGTCCCACATTCGCTGACGCGAGACAGGGTCGAGACTGCTCGTCGCCTCGTCGAGCAAGAGGACTGGAGGCTCATGAACGAGGGACAAGCAGATGTCCAGCCGCCGCCGCATTCCTCCGGACAGCTGCCGCACCTTTCGCCCGGCGACATCCTCCAAGCGGGCGAGTTCGATGAGTTCGCCGGCTCTCTTTGCTGCCCCTGCTCGTGATAGCCCGAATAGCCTGGCGTGAAAGGCCAGGAGCTGTCGCACCCGCACGCCGGAATGCAGTCCGGTGTCCTGCTGCACCACACCGATTACTTCCCGGACCTGCTGAGGCCGCGCGCCCACTTCGAAACCCGCCACCGACGCTTTACCCGAGTCCGCCCGGACGAGCGTCGAGAGGATCCCTATGACCGTGGACTTCCCCGCGCCATTCGGTCCCAGTAGCGCAGCCGCCTGCCCCTGTTCCACCGCGAGGCTGAACTCCAATAGGGCTGACGTCCCTGACCCGCTTCCGCTGTACCGCTTCGAAAGGTCTTCGATTTCAATCATCATCTGAGCCTCTAGTACGTTGTGGTTAACTGGGCCAGACCGTCCGTGGTCCGGCCCAGTTAAGAGTGCTGCCCGATGTTGCCTATGTGGTTGTTGTGATTGAGATCGGGTTTCCGCCTTCAGCCATCGTCGGTTCGAAGACCAAGTTGGCTTCCGCAGCGTTAGGGCCCAATTTCAGTTTCTGCATCGCGTTTTTGGGATTCAGAACAATTGTCGCCCCGGCACTTTTATTTTCCTGTGCTTCTTCTGCCCCCGGTCCCGATGTCCCTATCACCGAGCCTTTGACAGCAAATGATTGGCCATTAAGGGAGCATTGTTCAGCGCCTTTGTTTTGGAATTGGAGGTTCCCGAAAGTTTCGCTTTCGCCCGCGCCGATGTATTCCACACCCATCGCGTTTTTTTCCCCTTTGGGTCCCGTGAGACCTTCGACGCCGTGAAAGGTCACTTTGGTCACGAATGGCTCCACAATCATGCATTTCGCTGGCGTTTTCACGGTGCAGCTGGTGAATTCGCCTTCGGCCGCACCGACGAATGTATGCGACCCTTTTTCGGGTTCTTCGTTTCGTTGCCACGATTTACTCGGGACGCCTTTGACAGAGGTGCATGCGACTTCAACTTTCGCCAGCCCTACAGTGCCTTTTAGGCCACTGGCTTCTGGATTGTGGCCATCGATCGATGTTGTCGTTCCCACCGGAATAAGTTCGTGCTTGAAGGCCTCTTTCCCGGGGGTTCCCGCTTTATCGCAATGTTCGTCTTTGAAGTCTCCCGTATTGCTCCCGTCTTTCACGCATGTGAAGGCTGTTGTGTTTTTCGATAATGCGGCTGAAGCGCTTTGCGCCGCAAAGGCGCAGAACAGAAGCGCGCTGAGCAGCGCAAGACCGACAACGGCTCTACGTCGGATCATCTGATGGCTCCCTAGGTCGAATTCGGCAAGGACGATGCTCGTCATGCCGATACTCCCGCGAGCCTACGCATTAGTCAATTAATTCAGCGCAATGTTTTCTATCTCCGACAGGGAAGTTCGCTGAGGCCGAACGTGTCGCGCTGGGTTTCAGCTTGCCAGGTCCCCTACTGGGCTGAGCAAAAATAGCCCGGCCCAGTAGGGGATGCTCTGCTTTTCGAGGTCGCGCTATGTGGTTGTTGTGATGGAGATTGGGTTTCCGCCACCGGCCATCTTTGGCACGGCGATCACGCTGAATTCTGCCGGGTTGGGGCCGAGTTTCAGTGTTTGCATGTTGTTTTTCGGAGTGATAGCAATTGTCGTGCCGCTCTCTTTGTTTTCCTGCGCCGATTCTGTCGTCGGTCCGGCTGTGCCGATCACGGAGCCTTTGACCGGGAATTTTTTCCCGTTCAGGGAGCACGCTTCTCCGCCGTTGTTTTTAAATTCCAGTTCCGCAAAGAGTTCTTCTGGACCCGCCCCCTTGTATTCGACCCCCATCGCGTTTTTTTCGCCTTTAGGCCCTACGAGCCCTTCGACGCCGTAAAAGTTAGCTTTGGCGATGAGTGGTTCCGCGACGATGCAGCCTTTCACGATTTTGACGTTGCATTTGCTCCATTCAGCTTCCGCGAAGCCTGTGAATTCATGCTGACCAACACTGGGTTCAACATTATGCTGGGTAGAGTTTGCCGTGTTGCCTTTTACCACAGCACATTCAATTTCAACTTTCCCCAGACCGATAGTACTTTTAAGGATTGCTGGCTCTGATTTTTTTGTCGATTCTGTGACTCCTTCGTTCGTTGCGTCGACTTGTGTTGTTTCTCCCACTTTGATTGATTGGTGCGTGAATGACCCTTTTTTTTCTGGGTGTGTTTCATCGCAATGCGCGTCTTTGAAATCCCCCGTTCCGCTCCCGTCTTTCACGCATGTGAACGTTGTTGTGTTTTTGGATTTTATTCCTACCGTTGCAAAGGCGCTCTGCGTTACGAAGGCACAGAACAAAAGCGCGCTGAGCAGCGCAAGACCGACAACGGCTCTACGTCGGATCATCTGATGGCTCCCTAGGTCGAATTCGGCAAGGACGATGCTCGTCATGCCGATACTCCCGCGAGCCTACGCATTAGTCAATTAATTCAGCGCAATGTTTTCTATCTCCGACGGCGCACATGGTCGGCATATCGAAGCCGAGCCCTGTCGCGAGCGAGAGTTCGTCGAACGGGTGATAGACACAGGACAGGCGGAGGCCTGCCCTGTGTCTATCACACAGGACAGGCGGAGGCCTGCCCTGTGTCCGGTGACTATCTCGAAACGCCTATGTGCTTGTTGTAACCGAAATCGGATTTCCGCCGCTGGCCATCGTCGGTATGGCGATCACGCTGAAGGTCGCAGCGTTGGGGCCGAGTTTCAGTGTCTGCATGCTGAATTTGGGAGTTATGGCAATTGTCGCGCCGGTCCCTTTGTTTTCCTGGCCCGATTCTGTTCCCGGTCCGGCTGTCCCGACCACCGAGCCTTTAACTGGGAGTTTTTTCCCGTTCACCGAACACGCTTCAGCGCCTTTGTTTTTGAATTCGATTTCCGCGAAGGTTTCTTCTGCCCCGGCGCCGACGTACTCTACGCCCATAGCGTTTTTTTCACCTTTAGGTCCTACCATTTTTTCAACGCCGTGGAAGTTAACTTTGGCAATGATCGGTTCAGCAACAATGCATTTGCTCATTTCTTTAACTTCACATTTGCTCCATTCGGCTTCTGCGACCCCTGAAAACGTATGTTGGCCTGCAGAGGGTTCAGCATTTTGTTGCGTGGACCCATTCGGTTTGCCTTTTATGACGGCACATTCGATCGTCAATTTCGCTAACCCTACAGTGCTTTGAAGGATTGCTGGCTCGGATTTTTTTGTGGATTCTGTGACTTTTTCGTTGGTGGCATCGACTTGTGTTACGGTGCCCACCGATATGAGTTGGTGAGCGTATTCCCCGCCAGTTTTATTATCGCAGTGTGCATCTGCGAACTCATTTCCGGGCCCTGCTTTGACACATGTAAACGATGTTGTGTTGTTCGATTTCGTTCTTTCTATCGCTGAGGCGCTCTGCGCGATAATGGCGCTGAGCAAAAGTGCGCTGAACAGCGAGAGGCCGGCAACGGCTCTACGTCGGATCATTGATGGCTCCTTAGGTCGTTGGGAGGGCAGAGGGTCGCCGGACATCCTCTACCAGCCAAAAGAAGCAGTCAACTTATTTAGAGCGATGTTTTATATCTCCGACAAGGCGTTTCGTAAAACGCCTGCCGGCCTAGTGCCGGAAGTGCCGGTGCTTCGTGAAGACCATCGCCACGTCGCTAGCGTCACAGGCTTCGATCACCTCGGCGTCACGTTTGGAGCCGCCGGGTTGGATCACAGCGGTGGTGCCGGCTTCGATCGCCAGCTCGGGACCGTCGGCGAAGGGGAAGAAGGCGTCTGAGGCGAGGGCGGAGTCAGCAAGGAGAGCCTTGGCATCGTTGCCGCGAGCGTCGCGGCACTTCTCAACCGCGAGGCGGACAGAGTCGACGCGGCTCATCTGGCCCGCGCCGATTCCCAGGGTTGCTCCGTCCTTGGCGATCACGATTGCGTTGGAGCGGACCCGGCGGCAAACGGTCCAGGCGAAGTGCATGTCGGCCCACTGCTGCTCGCTCGGCTGGGTGTCCGTCACCGTTTCCATCAGCTCGCGTGGCTCGGGGTCGCCATCGCGGTCCTGGATCAACAGTCCTCCGAAGACCTTCTTGACATCGCGTTCGGTCGGGTCGGGCTGGCGGCGCTCCTCCTCGTTGAGGATCCGGATCGCATCCTTCTGCTGCAGCACCTCGAGCGCGCCGTCTTCATACCCGGGTGCAATCAGAACCTCGACGAAGTTCTTGTGCAGCTCCTCGGCCAGCTCGGCTCCGATCGGCCGGTTGATCGCAATCACGCCACCGTAGGCGGACATTGGGTCGCAGGCCAGCGCCTTCAGGTAGGCGTCGAGCGCGTCGTCGCCGATCGCCACCCCACAGGGGTTGTTGTGCTTGACGATCACGCAGGCGGGCTCGGCGAAGTCGCCGGCCAGGGCGCGCGCCGAGTCGAGGTCGAGCACGTTGTTGAAGGAGAGCGCCCGGCCGTGCAGCTTGGCGACCCTGGAAAGGATATGGCTGCGCGCGCCCGCCTCCGAGTAGAGCGCCGCCCGCTGGTGGGGGTTCTCGCCGTAGGTGAGGTCGAGGACCTTCTCGTAGGCGACCGCCAGATGTTCGGGGAAGTCCTCGTACTCGGTCGAGAACCACCGGCTGATCGCGGCGTCGTAGCGCGCGGTCTGCGCGAAGGCCTCGTTGGCCAGCCAGTGTCGGGTGGAGGCGGAGATCTCGCCGCCGTTCTCTTCCAGCTCGGCGCAAACGGCGTCATAGGACTCGGGTTTGACCACCACGGCGACGCTCTCGTGGTTCTTGGCCGCCGCCCGAATCATCGTTGGCCCGCCGATGTCAATGTTCTCGATTGCCACCTGAGCGGCGACGTCGCGTCCGGCGACGGTCTGCTCGAACGGATAGAGGTTGACGCAGACGACGTCGATCGGCTCGATTTCCTCCCGCTCCAACGTCGCCATGTGCTCGGCGTCCCCGCGCCGCGCCAGCAGCGCCGCGTGGAGGCGTGGGTGGAGGGTCTTCACCCGGCCGTCGAGGATCTCCTCCTGGCCGGTGAACTCGGAGACGTCGGTCACCTCGAGCCCCGCCTCGCGCAGCGCGGTCGCGGTGCCTCCCGTGGAGAGGACCTCGACCCCAAGCGCGGCGAGCCCCTTGGCGAAGTCGGCCACTCCGGTCTTGTCGGAGACCGAGATCAGCGCTCGGCGCACTTGGATCGCCCCGTCGCTCGCGGCCCCCGTCCCGGTGTCTGCGGCTGCTTCAGTCATCGATCACGACCACCCTCCGGTCGTTCCCCTCGATCCTAACCCGGCCTTCCGCGAGCATGCGGATCGCTTCCGGATAAAGCTCGTGCTCGATCGCGTGAATTGCCCCCTCGAGCTCTTCGCGATCTCGGCTTGTCGGTACCGGGACCTCCCGTTGCAGGATCACCGGCCCAGTGTCGACGCCCTCGTCGACGAAGTGGACGGTCACCCCGGTCACCTCGACGCCCGCCGCCAGCGCCTGCCCGATCGCGTCGAGTCCGGGGAAGGCGGGCAGCAGCGCAGGGTGGATGTTGACGATGCGATTGCGGAAGCGGGCGACGAAGCTGGCGCTCAACAGCTGCATGTAGCCGGCAAGGACGACGAGGTCCGCTTCCAGCGACTCGATCCAGTCCCCAAGCGCCGCATCCCGAGCCTCGCGATCGGTGAAGTCGCTTGAAGGGAAGGCTAGGGTCACCGCCCCGGCCGCCTGCGCCCGCTCCAGAGCTCGTGCCCTCGGCTTATCCGTCCCGACCCCGACCACCCCGACCCCCTTGCGTCCGTGCAGCTGGTCGATGATCGCCTGCAGATTGGTCCCGCTCCCGGAGGCGAGCACCACGATCTTGAAGTCGCTCACCGGTGGAAAGCTAGCCGCTGGCCGGCACTACAGCGATGTCCTCGAGGGCGAACTTGCCGTTCGCCTCGTCGGGATCACCGAGTGGGTAGTTGCCGGTGAAACATGCATCGCAGTGGTCCGCGGGGTCGCCGCCGACCGCCTCGTACACCCCCGCCATCGAGAGATAAGCGAGCGAGTTGACGTCGAGCTCGTCGGCGATCTCTTGGACGGTGCGGTTGTGGGCGATCATCTCCTCGCGGGTCGACATGTCGACGCCGTAGTGACAGGGGTTGCGGATCGGGGGGGCTGAGATGCGGAGGTGGACCTCGCGGGCGCCGGCGTCGCGGAGCATCCCGACGATCTGGCGGGTGGTGTTGCCTCGAACGATCGAGTCGTCGACGACCACGATCCGCTGGCCGGCGACGATCTCGGGCAGCGGGTTGAACTTCAGCCGCAGGCCGTGTTTGCGTAGCTCCTGGCCGGGCTGGATGAAGGTGCGGGCGACGTAGCGGTTCTTGATCAGGCCATCGTCGCGGGGCAGGCCGGAGGCTCGCGCGAAGCCGGCGGCGGCCGGGTTGCCGGAGTCGGGGACCGAGATCACAAGGTCGGCGTCGACCGGTGCCTCGCGCCAGAGGATCTCACCCATCCGCCCGCGCACCTGTTGCAGCACCTTGCCCTCGAGCCGGCTGTCTGGGCGGGAGAAGTAGATGTGCTCGAAGACGCAGGTCGCCTGGCGGTCGCTCTTCACCACTTGGCGGGTCTCGAGGCCGCGCTCGGTCAGGGACACCATCTCGCCGGGGTGCACCTCGCGCATCAGCTTGGCGCCGATGATGTCGAGGGCGCAGCTCTCCGAGGCAACCACGAAGCGGTTCTCGAGGCGCCCGAGGGAGAGCGGCCGGATCCCGTGCGGGTCGCGGAAGGCGACGATTGCCCGCTTAGTCATGACCACGGTCGAGTAGGCGCCCTCCAGGCGTGGCATCACGTCGGCGACGGCGTCCTCGATTAGCTTGCCGCTGTTGGAGGAGAGCAGTGCCGCGATGATCTCCGAGTCCGACGTACCGCGGAAATCGATTCCCCGCTCCTTCAGCTCGCTCCACAGCTCGACCGCGTTGGTGAGGTTGCCGTTGTGGGCCAGCGCGACCTCGCGGCCGTCGTCCCGCCAGACCGGCTGCGCGTTCTCCCAGGAGCCACCCCCGGTGGTCGAGTAGCGAACGTGGCCGATCGCCATGTCGCCCTCCAGCGCCCGCAGCTTCTCCTCATCGAAGACCTGGGAAACGAGGCCGGAGTCGCGCAGGGTGGTGATGTGCCCGCCCTCGCAGGTGGCAATCCCGGCCGACTCCTGACCGCGGTGCTGGAGCGCGTAGAGGCCGAAGTAGGCGAGGCGGGCGACGTCGTGGCCGGGCGCGTATACACCGAACACCCCGCATTCCTCGCGGGGGCTGTCGGGGTCGCTCATAACCCTCTCTGCCGAAATCAAAATGGCGCGCTTTCCTCGCTGCAATGGGGAACGGAACGCGCAGGCAGACTGCCTACCCAGGCAGGGTAGCAGCGGCCCAGGACTCGCAACCAGCTGAGGAATTTCCCTACAGCTGCGTCGCCACGAGACCGATAAGTGCGACGATCATCCCGCCGCCCAGTTGGATCATCAGCCGGTACATCCCCTCGAAGCCGGCTTTCATCTCGGAGCGCAGGGCGGCGAATTCGGCGCGATGCGCGCGCAGGTCGGCGTCGATCCGCTCGAAGCCGCGATCGACCTTGGAGTTCAGGTCGTCCAGCCGTTCGTCCGTCCAGTTCTGCCTCATGGAAGCCATGATGGCAGTATTGCAGACAATGCGTTACGTCAGTCCATCAACGCGTTCAGTGAGCGCCACGCGCTTCCGGCCTCCGCGAGCTCGACGCTAAGGCTGCGGTCGCCGGCGGCGATCTCGATCTCAGTGCCGCCGACCTCCCCGAGCAGGGTCGCGCCCAGTTCCTCCAGCTCGGCGCGCTCGCCGCTGAGCAAGAAGCCGCCGCTTCCCTCGCCGAACAGGGCCTCCTCGGGGGAGCAGCCGCGGTCGCGCAGCGGCTGGACGTCGACCCGACAGCCCAGCCCGGAGCTGATCGCGCACTCCGCCAGCGCGCAGGCGAGGCCGCCGTCGCTGACGTCGTGCGCCGAGGCGACTCGGCCGGCGCGGACCGCATCGCGGACGATCGCGCAGGCGGCAGTGACGGCGGCGATGTCGGGATTCGGCAGCCCGGCCTTCAGCTCGCCCCGCTGCTTCGCCAGCTCCGAGCCCGCGGCGGTGGGGGCGAAGGGACCGAGGAGGGCGATCGCGTCGCCCTCTCGAGCGAAGGCGCTGCCAGTGACTTGCGCTGGGTCAGGCAGCTCGCCGACCATCCCCACCACCGGGGTCGGGTAGATCGGCCCTTCCGGTCCCTCGTTATATAGAGAGACGTTGCCACCGACGACCGGCACGCCGAGCGCGTTGCAGGCATCCGCCAAGCCGCTCACCGCGCGATCGAGCTGCCAGGCGGGGGTCGACTTCTCGGGGTTACCGAAGTTGAGGCAGTTGGTCAGGCCGAGCGGCTCGGCGCCAACGCAGGCAAGGTTCTGGGCGCACTCGAGCACCGCCTCGACCGTTCCCGCATAGGGGTCGCAGGCGACCCGGCGGCCGTTGCCGTCGATCGAGACGGCGATCGCGTTGCCCGCCTCGGGCAGTGCCAGAACCGCGGCGTCGGCGGACTCGGGCCGGCGCACCGTGCGCGATCCCACGACCGAGTCGTACTGCTCAAAGGCCCACCGCTTGGAGGCGACGCTGGGAGCGCCGAGAAGCGCTAGAAGCTCTTCCTCGGCCGTGGCGCCCGCGGCCAGCGTCGCCCGGTTTCCGTAAATCCATCCGTCGGGCTCGGCGGGGCTGAGGTCGTAGAGCGGACACCCGTCGACCAGCGCCTCGACTGGCATATCGCCGACGACCTCCTCGCCGCGCAGCACCCGGATCTCCCCGCTGTCAGTGACGACGCCAATCTGCGCCGATCCCGTCTGCCATTTGTCGCAGATCACCTGCACCTCGGCCACTCGCGCCGGCTCGACCACCGCGAGCATCCGCTCCTGGGACTCGGAGACCATGATCTCGAAGGGCTCCATATCGGCCTCGCGCAGAGGCACCTTGGTCACGTCGATGTCGATCCCGACGCCCCCGGCCGAGGCCATCTCGCCCGCTGAAGAGGTCAGCCCGGCCGCGCCGAGGTCCTGCAGCGAGACCAGCAGTCCCTTCGCCAGCAGCTCCAGACAGCACTCGAGCAGCTTCGACTCCTCGAAGGGGTCGCCGATCTGCACCGTCGGCCGCTTCGCCTCGTCGCCGTCGCCCAGCTCCGCCGAGGCCAGCACCGACGCGCCGCCGATCCCGTCGCGCCCGGTCGAGGCGCCCATCAGCAACACCGCGTTGCCGACCCCCGCAGCAGCCGCCCGCACCATGTCCGCCTGCTTTGCCAGCCCCAGGCACATCGCGTTGACCAGGCAGTTGTGGTCGTAAGGCTCCTCGAAGTAGATCTCGCCGCCGACCGTCGCCACCCCGATCGAGTTGCCGTAGTGGCCGATCCCACGCACCGCCCCGTCGAGCAGGTGGCGGGAGCGGACCGAGTCCAGCTCGCCGAAGCGGAGCGAGTCGAGGATCGCGATCGGCCGCGCGCCGATCGCGAAGACGTCGCGGAGGATGCCGCCGACCCCGGTCGCCGCTCCCTGGAAGGGCTCGACCGCGCTGGGGTGGTTGTGGGACTCGACCTTGAAGGCGACCGCGTAGCCATTGCCGACGTCGACCGCGCCGGCGTTCTCGCCCGGGCCCATCACCACCCGCTCGCCCTCGGTTGGCAGTCGCCGCAGCAGCTTGCGCGAGTGCTTGTAGGCGCAGTGCTCGGACCAGAGCAGGCTGAACATCGCCAGCTCGACGTCGTTCGGCTCGCGGCCGAGCTTCTCGACGATCAGCTCGTACTCGGCGTCGGTGAGGCCCAGCTCGCGGTGCTTTGAGGTGCCGACGTTCACGCGGCGACCCCGGCGGGGCCGCGGAACAGCAGTAGGCCGTCGGTGGACCCGGTCAGCTCGTCGACCGCGTGCTCGGGATGCGGCATTAGGCCGAGCACGTTGCCCGCCTCGTTCGTCACCCCGGCGATGTCTCGCACCGACCCGTTGGAGTTGTGGCCGGAGGCGTAGCGGAAGGCGACCTGCCCGTTGGCCTCGAGCCGATCGAGCGTCTCCTCCGGTGCGTAGTAGCGACCTTCGCCGTGCTTGGCCGGGATCGAGAGCCGGTCGCCGGGCTGGATTCCGTCGAGGAACGGCGAGTTCGACTCACCCGCGACCAGATCGACCTGTCGGCAGATGAAGCGCAGCTCGACGTTCCGCAGCAGCGCCCCCGGCAGCAGACCCGCCTCGCACAGCACCTGGAACCCGTTGCAGATCCCCAGCACCGGTGCCCCGCCCTCGGCCAGCTCCGCCACTGCCTCCATCGCCGGGGAGAAGCGGGCGATCGCGCCGGCTCGCAGGTAATCACCGTAGGAGAAGCCGCCGGGGACGACGACGCCGTCGACCCCGTCGAGGTCGCGGCTTTCGTGCCAGACCAGCCGCGCCTCGCCCACCAGCGAGCAAGCGTGCAGCGCGTCCCGCTCGTCGCAAGACCCTGGGAACTGAAGGACCCCCCAGATCACAGGGTCTGGATCTCGTAGTCCTCGATCAGCGGGTTGGCCAGCAACTTCTCGCAAAGCTCCCCCAGCCGTTTCGGGTCCTCCGCCTCCAGCTCGACCATCCGCCCGACCCGGACGTGCTCGACGCCCTCGAATCCGAGCGCCGGCAGCGCCCGCTCGACCGCCTTCCCCTGCGGGTCGAGGATGCCCTCCTTCGGCCGGATCAGCACCCGCGCCTTGGCCATCAGGACGCCTGTCTCATTAGAACGACGTCTCCGTGATCCGCTCGAAGGCCTCGACGTATTTGCCGCGGGTCTGCTCGACTACGTCGGCTGGCAGCTCCGGCGCCGGCGGCGTGTGGTCCCAGCCGGCTTCGTTGGCCCAGTCGCGGACGAACTGCTTGTCGAAGGACGGTGGCGTCGCGCCGGGCTCGTAGCGGTCAGCGGGCCAGAAGCGCGAGGAGTCTGGGGTCAGCACCTCGTCGCCGAGGACGATCTCGGCGCCGGCGTGGCGGCCGAACTCGAACTTGGTGTCGGCGAGGATGATCCCGCGCTCAGCCGCGTGCTCGGAGCCGCGCTTGTAAACCTCAATCGAGACCCGTCGCAGCCCTTCCATCAGCGCCCGGTCGCCAACGATTTCCGCCGCCCGGTCGAAGTCGACGTTCTCGTCGTGGTCGCCGATCTCGGCCTTGGTCGCGGGGGTGAAGATCGGCTCAGGCAGCTTGTCGGACTCGATCAGCCCCGCCGGCAGCTCGATCCCGCACACCGCGCCGCCCTCGCGGTATTCCTTCCATCCCGACCCCGACAAGTAGCCACGCACCACGCACTCGACCGGGTACATCTCCAGCCGCCGCACCCGCATCCCCCGCTCGCTCACATCCTCGGGCACGTCGTCGGAGAGGAAGTGGTTGGGGACGATGTCCTCGGTCAGCCCGAACCAGAATTCCGACATCCGGTTTAGCACCTTCCCCTTGTCGGGGACCGGCGTCGGCATCACCACGTCGTAGATCGAGATCCGGTCAGAGGCGACCATCAGCAGGTCGTCCCCCCACTCGTAGATCTCGCGCACCTTGCCGGAGGAGTGGAGCTTCAGGTCCGCGAGGGCAGTCACTCGTGCCATGCTATCCAGCCAAATGGCGCTACCGCCGGAACCCAGCAGCAGTCCCCTCGTGCAGATGCTTCGGTGGGCGTTCCGCCCGCTCGCGTTCATGCAGGATTGCCGCGAGCGCTACGGCGATTCCTTCAGCGTCCGCTTTGTCGGCTTCGAGCGGCCAATGGTGATGATCTCCGACCCGGCCGCGATCAAGGCCCTATATATGGAGCGCTCCCACGGCCTGCCCGCCGGACGCAACATCGTGCTGGAACCGATCTTGGGATCGCGGTCGCTGCTTCTCCAAGAAGGTGCCGAACACCTCGCACGCCGCAAGCTGATGCTGCCGGCCTTCCACGGAGAGCGGATGCGCTCCTACGAATCGATGATGCAGGAGATCGTCAACGCCGAGATCGACTCCTGGCCACTTCACCAAGAGTTCCCGATCCACTCACGGATGCAGGCGGTGACGCTGGAGATCATCCTGCGGGCCGTCTTCGGTGTCTCCGAGGGTCCGCGCCTCGACCGCCTGCGGGGGATGCTCGCCACGGTGCTGCAGGAAACGGCCTCCCCGCGCGCGCAACTGATCGGCCTTGCGACCCGGCGCTTCGGCGGCCGCGGACCGTGGGCGCGGTTCGAAGGCCAGCTGCGTGCGGTCGATGAGCTCCTCTACGCCGAGATCGCCGAGCACCGCCAAAAGCCAGACCTCGAGGAGCGCAACGACATCCTCTCGATGCTGATGCTGGCTGAGTTCGAAGACGGCGAGCGAATGAGCGACACCGAGCTGCGCGATCAGCTGATGACCCTGCTGCTGGCGGGCCACGAGACCACCGCGACCGCTCTGGCCTGGACCTTCGACCTGCTGTTGCGTCACCAGAACGCGCTAGACCGTCTGGGAGAGTCCCTCGGAGATGGGGAGGAGGACTATCTGCGTGCGACCATCACCGAGTCCCTGCGCCTGCGCCCCGTAGTTCCCCTCGCCGGGCGCCGCCTCTCCAAGGAGCTCATCGCTGACGGCCTCACCTTGCCTCCCGGCACTGATGTCACCCCCGCGATCTGGCTTACCCACACCCGGGGTGACATCTATCCCGAGCCCTTCGCCTTCAAACCCGACCGCTTCCTAGACGAAGGTCCCGACACCTACGCCTGGATCCCCTTCGGCGGCGGCGTCCGCCGCTGCCTCGGTGCCTCCTTCGCCGAGTTCGAGATGCGGGTCGTTCTGCGCGAGGTGCTCACCCGCTGCGACCTGCGGAAGGCGGATCCGCTACCTGAGAAGACCGGCCGCCGCAACATCACGCTTTCGCCCCGCGACGGCACCCCGGTTATCGTGACCGCGCGCGCGCCAGCTCGCCATGCGTCGCTTTTAGCCACCTGAAGCATCGTCGCGCCGTTTCGCGCGTATACGAACACCACTGTAGATTATTTGACCACTCGTCCGTTTCGACGGATCATCACTCTGGGGCGGCAACCGTCGCTCGTTCCAGCGATCCAAGGAGACGATCGAGATGATCGGACGTAGATCCGTTATCTGCCTCTCGCTGCTAAGCGCGATCCTGTTCAGCGCCTTTGCGGCGCAAAGTGTCTCAGCATTGGTGGTGACGAAATCGAAAAACACAACAGCGTTCACATGTGTGTTTAACGGCAAAGGGGAGTTCGCCGATGCCCATTGTGACGAAAAAGGAGGACTAGGGTCCTTTGCGCACGTAGCAATATCAAACGGTCAAACAACAACTTTCGCGGCGACTAACGAAAAAGTCACAAGCTCGACAGTAGGGAGCGAGCCAGCGGTCATCAAAGGCACCATTGGTTTAGCAAAAGTATCGATCGAATGCTCGAAAGTCCGAACCAGCTTGATCTCGTGGATTCGCAATGTCGAACCTGCGGCCGGCCAACACACACTTGAAGGAACAGTCGAACCCGAACTCAGTGAATGCAACGTCAAAGAATTGAACAAATGCATTGTCCAAGATCCAATCCTATTAAAAGCTACGATTCACGGTGTCGAAGGAATGGAAGGACCCAAAGGCGAAAAAAACGCGATGGGTGTGGAGTTCGTCGGGCACGGAATAGAAGAAACCTTCGGGAACATCCTATTTACAAACAAAGGCGCAGAAGCTTGCTCTTTGAATGGAAAAAGTTTCCCAATGAAGGGCAGGGTGGTAGCAACAAACGGACCGACGACAGAATCGGCACAAGAAGGCAAAGGGACGGGCGCGACACTGGTGTTCACGCCTAAATTCAAAATGCAGACACTCAAACTTGGTCCCAACGCCGCCACCTTCGAAACGAACGTCACAGCATCCATGTTTGCCGGCAATCCGATCGCCCTGACAACAGGTACATAGCTACGGAGCACTAGCTCACACGCCGGGCCGGGGCAAAGCCCCCGGCCCTTATTTGTTCGTTTCAGCGCAGTGCCTTAGGTCGAGATAGAAAACAAAGCTCAAAAATATTTGCTTGTCAGCTCATCTCGGGGGACCATGTAGCTCTCTCGGACGGCAGCCCGCCGGACGGAAACAAATAAGGAGAGTCATCGAGATGATCGAACGTAGAGCCGTTATCGGCCTCGCGCTGCTCAGCGCGCTTCTGCTCAGCGCTTTCGCTGCGCAGAGCGCCTCAGCATTGGTGGTGACGAAATCGACCAACACAACAGGATTCACATGCGTCAAAGGGGGCGGAAGCAAAGACTTCAAAGACGCCCACTGCGATGAACCAGTTACGCCTGGGACCGGCGAATTCGGTCACGTGGCAATCCCGCTTAATGAAAAACTAGAAGGCAACGCGACCAACGAAAAAGTCACAAACTCGACAAAAGACAAAGAGCCAGCGGTGCTCAAAGGCACGATCGGCTTGGCAAAAGTAACGATCGAATGTTTGAAAGGCAACGCAATCAACCCAGCAGCTCAGAACACCGAACCAGCAGCTGGCCAGCACACAGCTGCAGGTAGCGGTGAAGCCTCCTTCAGCGAATGCAACGTCAAAGAACTGACCAAATGCGTCGTCGCTGAACCGATCGTAGCCAAAGTGACCGGGCACGGAGTGGAAGGGATGGAAGGGCCCAAAGGCGAAAAAAATGCGATGGGCATCGAGCTTGTCGGATCCGGAGCAGAAGAAACCTTTGCTTCCATTACGTTCAAAAACAAAGGTGCCGAAGCATGCTCCCTAAACGAAAAAACGTTTCCAGTCAAAGGCAGGCTAGTCGTGACAAACGGACCGACGACAGAATCCAAGCAAGACAACAAATTCAGCGGCTCGACAGCGATCATCACGCCTAAATTCAAAATGCAGACACTGAAACTCGGTCCAAACACGGCGTCGGTCGAAGCCATCGGCACAGCGTCGGTCAAAGCGAGCGGAAACCCGATTTCCATGACAACAACCACATGAGCGCGTAAAGATATCGAGCAGGATCTCAGGGCAGCGGGAGCATCGGGCCGGGCAATTGCCCGGCCCGCAGAGATAGAAAACATTGCGTCGAAAAACTTGACTGTTTGAGGCTGCCGCGACAGACTGTTACCAGCGGGTAATGAGACCCGCGTCAGGGGGGCCGGCCCCGACGAGGGGCGCGGCTCAGAGTCGTCGGGTGGGAGCCGCGCATGGCATCGCCGCGCGTGGCGCCCGCCTGCGCAACAGACAAGGAGAGTTATCAGATGATCGGACGTAGATCCGTTATCGGCCTCTCGCTGCTCAGCGCGCTTTTGTTTAGCGCGTTCGCGGCGCAGAGCGCATTCGCAATCAAACCGATTCACTCGCTCAACACAACAATGGTCACATGCGCCCCAGTGGCGGGCGGTTTCAGTGATGCCCATTGTGATGGTGGTCCCGCAGGAGGCTTCGCTCACGTCGCAGTCGCCCCCAAAACGACCACAAAAGTCGCAGGGACCAACGCAGCGGTGACAGAATCAACAAAAAAATCTGAGCCCGCAGTTCTAAAAGGCACCATCGCCTTGTCGAAAGTGACGATCGAATGTGCAACCGTCAAAAACAATGCGGCCACTTCGACGCTTACCAACACCGAACCCGCACAAGGGCAGCACACAGTCAGCGGCTTTGCTGAAACCGAATTCAGCACCTGCAACGTCAAAGAACTGACTAAATGCGTCGTCGCTGAACCGATCGTATCCAAAGCCAACGTCACCGGGGTCGAAGGAATGGAAGGACCCAAAGGCGAAAAAAATGCGATGGGCGGTCTGTTCGTGGGTTCCGGAGCAGAAGAAACCTTTGCGACGGTCGAATTCAAAAACAAAGGCGCAGAAGCATGCTCCCTGAACCTGAAAACCTTCCCTGTTAAAGGCAGCGTAGTGGCAACAAACGGACCGACCACAGAATCGGCGCAGGAAGGCAAATCCGCCGGCGCGACACTGGTGTTCACGCCGAAATTCAAAATGCAGACACTTAAACTCGGTCCCAACGCAGCGGAATTCTCCACGATCGTCACACCATCAAACAACGGCGGAAACCCGCTCGCAGCGACAACAGGTACATAGGTCACTACCTACTATGTGCAGCTGTATGAGTTGTAGTCAGTAGCGGCAACGTTTACACCGGCCCGGGGCAAGCGCCTCGGGTCGGTGTTCTTCTACCTGGTGCTACCCAATTTTAGTGTTTTGCCATTCCGACCCTTGACGACCTCGAGGAGGCATGATGAACTGACAGCGCACTGGGAACGCAATAGTATTTTGCAGGGAACGTCACTGGATGGCGGCGGACCGATCTCAACAAGTTAAAGGGGAGCGCGATTTGGTGGCGAGATTTCCGGGGAGGATTTTGGTGAGGCGCTTGACCGGCATGACGGCGATCGCTTTGGGCGTTGGCCTTTTAACCTCGGTTTCGGCTAGCGCCGCCCTCGAACATCCCTTCATCGAAAACTTCGGCAGCACTGAGCAGCCGTCCTTCACCGAGGCCCAAGGGTTGGCAGTCGACCAAGGGAGTGGCGACCTGCTGGTGATCGACGCGGGGAACCGCGAACCAGGACAGGGCACCCTCAGCCGTTTCCATCAAGACGGCACCCCCTCAGACTTCTCTGCGCTCGGTGACAATGTGATCGAGGGACTCTCGTTCGGGTTCCCAGAAGGATCACAGGTGGCGATCGATAACTCTGGCGGCCCGAATGACGGCAGCATCTACGTCACTGAACGGAACGCGGGGGTAGTCAAAATCTTCGACCAAGACGGCAACCCCCTGGGTCAACTGACCGGATATGAAGCCGGCCCAGCAGCAGAAGGGCCCGCGACGCCCTTCGGCAGCATTATCTGCGGGGTTACGGTGGATCCCGATGGCAACGTCTATATCAGCGAATTCAACAGCCCTGGGACGATCCATAAGTACGTACCCACCGCCAATCCACCGGTCAACGCTGACAACAGCGCCAACTTTTCCTTCCCGCGTGCCTGCAACACCGCAGCTGGCGCGGGCCCGACGGATGGCTTCATCTTCGCGTCTGCACTAGCAAAAAGTGACTTTCCCCAAGGTCCCGCCAAGCTGGCAAAGCTCGACGCCACCACCGGCGCGGAAGCCTACGAGGTCGATTCCGGTACGGGGCTCGACCCCTTCACGGCTATCAGCCTCGACCCCACGACCGGCCTTCTCTTTGCCGCCGCAGGAAACGAAGTGAGGGAATACGATGCCTCGGGGCCAACCGAAGCGATCCCGGGGGTGCCGATCGCACCTGGAGGAGGAAGAGTGCAGGGCGTCGCCGTCGACGCAGACAGCGGCAGGATCTACGTCTCGCGCCTGGGCAACCCCAACATCGAAGTCTGGGGGAAGGCGGTGGAGCTGCCGGCGGCGATCACCGAAAGCGCCTCGGTGATCGGCGACGCGGTGACGATGCGCGGAGTCGTCAATCCCAACGATGGACCGGAAACCACTTGCGCCTTCGAATACGTGGAGGTGAGCGCCGAAGGCTTCAATGGCGCCACCGTGGTGCCCTGCACCCCGGCGGGACCGTTCACCGGCAAAACGAACATAGCGGTGAGCGCCGAAGACAGCGGCCTCGCCGAAGGCACCTACCGCTTCCGCCTGGTGGCGACTAACGCAGACGGCTCAAGAGCGGGCGCGACGCTCTTCTTCAACGTCCTTCCCCAAGTAGGCCTGCCCGACGGACGGGCCTATGAGATGGTCTCACCGCCGGAAAAGGTTGGCGAGGTGATCCCACCGGAACCCGAAACGCAGCTAGGGGGGAGCTGCGGCGACTGCCTGCCGGGGGTCATCGACCTAACGATGCCGATGCAGAGCAACCCCTCGGGCTCATCGGTGCTCTACCTGGGCCAGCCGTTCAGCGCCGGCCTGGCCTCGGGCCCGAACGAGTACCTGGCCCCGCGCAGCTTCACCGGCTGGGGCCTCCAGAGCCTGAGTTTGGCGACGACGATCGGCCGGTTCCTGGGCTTCTCAGAGGATCTCTCACGGGGGATCCTCGCCCAGGCAAACCCGCCGCTTTCCCCGCAAGCGCCTACCCGCGGGGGCAATGCCTTCCGCAACCTCTACCTGCAGGAGAGCGGCGCTTTTGAGCCGCTGATCACGAGCGAACCGCCGAACCGCGAACCGGGCAACTTCAACATCAACTTCGCCGGGGCGAACGCGGGGACGGCCCTGGTACCCAGCTTCGGACACGTCGCCTTTGAAGCCAACGACGCGCTGACGGGGGCGGCGCCGGAAGTGGGGGTGGGCAAAGAATGCTCGTTTCCGGGGGCAGACTGCAACTTGTATGAGTGGGAGGGCGGGGAGCTGCGACTGGTCAACATGCTGCCGAACAACGGGGGCGCCGCGGCGAGGGCGGTGATCGGTGCGGGGCGGATGCTGCAACTGGGGATCCCCCAGATCCAGATACCCCCCAACATCGATAACACGATCTCCGACGACGGCAGCCGGATCTTCTGGAGCTCAGAACAAACCGGCGAGGTCTATGTCCGCGTCGACGGCGAAGAAACGCTCGAGATCCCCGGGGCGGGCACCTGCAAAGAAATCGTGGAACCGAAAGATCGGGCCTGCTTCCTGACCGCTTCGTCGGATGGCTCGGCGGTGCTGCTCTCAGACGGGACGCTCTATGAGCTGAACGGAGCGGAAACCGCCTACGAACTGGCTTCCGACCTAACCGAAGGAGGGGAAGGCTTCGAAGGGATCCTCGGCACCTCCGAGGATCTCTCGCGGATCTATTTCGTCGACGTCGAGGCGCTGACCGAGGAAAGCGAAGAGAACGAGAACGGCGAACACGCGGAAGAGGAAGAGCTCAACCTCTACGCCTGGGAGGGAGGGGAGCCCAGCTTCATTGGGATGCTGGCGCCGGGGGACAACGAGTTCGGCACTCGCGCATTTGGGGCCTGGGCCGCGTCGCCCTCCGCGCGGACTGCGCAGGTAACGCCCGACGGGGCCTACCTGGCGTTCATGTCGCTGGCGTCTTTGACCGGCTACGACAACACGCGGCGTGGCGGGGGCAAATGCCGTAGCAGCCAGACGCCTGCCTGCCGGGAGGTGTTCGTCTACGCGGCGGACTCAGAAAGCCTTACCTGCGCTTCGTGCAACCCGAGCGCCGAGCAGCCGCTGGGGGACTCCAACCTGACGCTGATCAGGCCGCAGGCCCCCTTCCGCCAGCCGGGCAACCTCAGCCGCGAGGGCGAGGGGCGCCTGTTCTTCGAAAGCCTCGACGCGCTGGTGGCGCGCGATGTCAACGGCAACGTTCAAGACGTCTATCAGTGGGAGCCAAACGGGGTGGGGAGCTGCAAACGAGCCGAGGGCTGCGTCTCTCTGATCTCAAGCGGCCAGAGCCCCAACGACTCGATGTTCATGGACTCCTCCGACAGCGGCGACGATGCCTTCTTCATCACCCGCGAGAAGCTACTGCCACGCGACAAAAACGAGCAGCTCGACCTCTATGACGCGCGAGTGGGCGGCGGCTTTGAAGAAGTGACCCCCGCTCCCTGCAGCCCGGAAGCATGTGCGGGGCCGATCGCGAGCCCGCCCGTCCAGCCCAGCGCCGCCAGCCAAGAATTCACCGGTCCCGGCAACCCGAAGCCCAAGCGCTGCAAGCCGGGCTTCGTGAAGAAGCAGGGCAAGTGCGTGAAGAAGAAGCCGAAGAAAAAGAAGAAAGCCGCCAATAACCGAGGAGGGTCGCGATGAAGGCCGCCAAGCGCAGCCTCGCCGTCGCGGCGCTCCTTGTTGCGCTCCTTGCCCT
Source organism: uncultured Actinomycetes bacterium (assembly GCA_963832155.1). GTDB lineage: Bacteria > Actinomycetota > Thermoleophilia > Solirubrobacterales > 70-9 > VAYN01. Next base: position 442,476 of record CAWHTB010000002.1, on the reverse strand, counting down.
CGCCGCCCCGGCCCAAGCCGACTTCGGGATCAAAAGCTTCAGCGCGGGGGCGTTCAAGGAAAACGAAACGCCCGAGCTGCGGGCGGGCTCTCACCCCTACGAATTCCAGCTCAACTTCGAGATGAACCAGGACGCAGATGAAATCCCGGAAGGGACGCTGCGCGAGCTGGTGATCGACCTGCCGCCGGGAATGGTCGGCAACCCGCTGGTGGTGCCGCAGTGCTCGGGGGCGGAATTCGAGGGGGTCTCCACGAACTGCTCGGGCGCCACCCAGATCGGCGTCGCCCGGATCCGCGAAGTGGGGCTGCCCGGGCAAACCGTGGTCAGCCCGATCTACAACCTGATCCCGCGCGAGGGGGTGCCGGCGAGCTTCGGGTTCAGCATCGCGGGCTTCAACGTGTTCAACGAAGCCTCGCTTCGCAGCTCAGACTACGGGGCGAGGATCTCAGACTTCACGATCCCGACCAGCGTCGGGCTGCAGGCGGTGGAGGCGACTATCTGGGGAGTGCCGGCAGCACCCTCCCACGACCCCGACCGCGCCTGCATAGTGGACGGGGCACTCGTCAGAGGCTGCTCGAGCGATGCTCCCAAAGACCCCTTCCTCAGCCTGCCGACCTCCTGCGGGCCCCCGCTCACCTGGACGCTCAGCGTCAAGTCGGTGCAGGAACCGGAAGCCACCTCCTCGGCAAGCTCCGAATCGCTCGGCCCAGGCGGCACCCCGCGCGGGCTCACCGACTGCGACGAGCCTCCCTTTGACCCCTCGATCACCCTGAGGCCAGAAACCTCGCTCTCCGACTCCCCCACCGGCTTAAACGTCAACCTCCACATCCCCCAAAACGAGTCGGTGACCGAAGTGGACCTCGAGCCCCGCGACGAGGTGCAGCGCCTGGAAGTGATCAACCCCCTCAGCGGCAGCTTCACCCTCGCCTTCAAAGGCCAGAGCACCGGAGGCAGTGGGCTCGGTGACCTGACCGAAGGCTCCAACGTGATCAGCGGCCTGATCGCCGCCAGGGGCACCGGCAATCTCAACGAAGGCGTCTCGACCGTAACCGGCCTCAACACCACCGACGGCAAATTCATCGCCGGCCAGCGGATCACCGGTACGGGCATCGCGCCCGGGACGACGATCACCGCCGCCTCGGAGACGAGCCTGACCCTCTCAGAACCGGCGAGCGCTGCGGGGACCGCGGTGGCGCTCACTTCCAGCGGCGCTCCTCCCTTCGCCGCCGGTCAGGCGATCGCCGGCGCCGGGATCCCCGCGGGGACCACGATCACCGCCGTCGACGCGGTTGAAGGAAAACTGACCCTCTCGGCTGCCGTCGAAGCCGGCGCCAGCGCCACCGAAGTGCCGATCGAATCGGGCCTTGCCTTCGATTCGACTGCGGCCGAGATCCAAGCCGCCCTGCAGGGCCTCGGCACGATCGGCGCCGGCAACGTGCTGGTCAGCGACGCAGGCGGCTTTTACCGGGTCACCTTCGTCGAAGCCCTCTCCAACCAGGACGTGCCGCTGATCGAAGCTGAGTTCTCCGGCGAAGGCGATGCCCTCGTCACCGTGCTGAAAGAGGGGCGCGGGCCGGGGGTGCCGGGGCCAGAACCGCTGCTCGCCACCGCCCACCTGAAGGAGACCGTGGTCACCCTGCCACAGGGCCTCGCGATCAACCCCTCGGCCGCCGACGGGCGGGTGGGCTGCCCGCTCACCGGCCCCGAAGGAATCAACCTGCCGGGCTCCGGGGAGCCGGCGCAATCAGAACCGGCGAAGTGCCCCGCGGCCTCCAAGGTGGGCACGGTGAAAGTCAGCTCGCCCCTGGTCGATCACCCGATCGCGGGCGACGTCTACCTGGCGAGGCAGGGCGAGAACCCCTTCGGCTCGCTGATCGCCCTCTACGTCGCCGTCAACGATCCCCAGACCGGGATCGTGGTCAAGCTCGCCGGCAAGGTCGAACCGAACCCCCTCACCGGGCAGTTGCGGACGGTCTTTGCGAACAACCCCCAGCTGCCCTTCGAAGACTTCGACTTCGAGTTCTCCGGCGGCCCCAGGGCGCCGCTCACCACCCCGCCCACCTGTGGCGGCTTCACCACCACCGCCGAGCTCACCCCCTGGACCTTCCCCGAAGGGCCCAAGGCCTTCCTCGCCGACTCCTTCGCGATCAACTCGAGCCCAGCAGGCGCCTGCGCGGGCACCGAATCCCAGATGCCCCACTCCCCGGGCTTTGAAGCGGGGACCGTGACGCCCATCGGCGGCGCCTACTCACCCTTCGTCTTGAAGCTCACCCGCCAAAACGGCTCCCAGCGGATCGCCGCCCTGAACACCACCCTGCCCCCCGGGGTGACCGCCAACTTCAGAGGGGTGGCGGAATGCTCAGAGGCCCAGATCGCCGCCGCCGCCGCGCGCTCTGCCCCCGGCCAGGGCGCCCTAGAGAAGGCGAGCCCCTCCTGCCCGCCCGCTTCCCAGCTCGGCACCGTCAACGTCGGCGCGGGCTCGGGCAACCCGATCTTCGTGCAGGGCAACGTCTACCTCGCCGGCCCCTACAAAGGCGCCCCCTTCAGCCTCGCGATCATCACCCCCGGGGTGACCGGTCCCTTCGACATCGGCACCGTGGTAGCCCGCGCCGCCCTCTACGTCAACCCCGAAACCGGCCAGGGCACGGTCAGGAGCGACCCGCTGCCGACGATCCTGCAGGGGATCCCGCTCGACATCCGCCAGGTCAACGTCAGGATCGACCGCTCAGGCTACGTCTTGAACCCGACCTCCTGCGAAGCAAAGCAAGTCACCGCGGAAGCGATCTCCACCACCGGCGCGATCGCCCCGCTCGCCAACCGCTTCCAGGTCGGCGGCTGCGGAGCCCTCGACTACACCCCGAAGCTGGCGCTCTCGATGAAGGGCGCGGTCCGCCGCAGCGGCCACCCGGCCTTCAAGGCGGTCCTCACCCAGCCCTCCGGGCAGGCCAACAACAAAAGAACCGTGGTGATCCTCCCACCGACCACCTTCATCGACCAAAACCACATCGCCAACCCCTGCACCCGCCCCCAGTTCGCCGCCGGCAACTGCCCGCCCGCCTCGGTGCTCGGCAGCGCCAGGGTCTTCACCCCGCTGCTTGAGAACCCGCTGGAAGGCAAGGTCTACTTCCGCGCCAACGGCGGCGAGCGAGACCTGCCCGACGTCGTCGTCGACCTGCACGGCAGAGTCGACGTGGTCGCGGTCGGCTTCGTCGACGCGGTGACCCGCAAAGGATCGGAATCCTCCAGGGTCAGGACGCGCTTCAACAACCTCCCCGACGCCCCGATCACCAAGGCCGTCTTCTCCTTCAAGGGCGGCAAGAAAGGCGTCTTCGTCAACTCGGCAAACCTCTGCAAGGTGCCGAACCTCGCCACCGTGAAGATGGTCGCCCACAACCAGAAGACCGAGGAATTCAACAACCGAATTGCCACCAGCTGCAAGAAGTAGGGCCAGACTTCTTCCTCGGATCAACCAGTTAAAAACGAGATGAAAGGACCACCATGAGGTTCTTGAAGCACAGGCATCCTGCACGGATGCTCGTAGTGGGAGGCATCACCGCGATGCTGGGCGTATTTTTGTTCGCGTCCTCGGCGTCAGCCTCAACCTTCAATCCGAAAGGCGAATTCGCCAACTTCGGCGAGTGCCCAATGGGCAACCCCAAAGTCACCGAATGCGTCTATGCCCTGACCAGCAAAGGCAACTTCACCGTCGGCAAAAAGTCCGTGCCGCTGGTCAACCCAGTGACCCTGCAGGGCGGGGCCTTTGAAAACGAAGGGGGGACCGTGACCTTCGTCGGAGCGGCGAACGGCGTCACCCTCTCGAAAACCCCCCAGCCGGTCCCAGGCGGCCTGACCGGGATCGTGGCACCGAAATGGTGGCCGAAATTCATTCAGGACTGGTTCAACGACCAGATCAACAAAGGGTTCACCGGGGTCACCGCGACGGTCGAACTCGCCGCACCGGCGAGCTCGATCCAGCTGAGCACCCAGAACCTGGTCAACCAGGAAGGCACCGCTCTGGGCCTGCCGAGCAAGGTCAAGCTCGACAACGCGATCCTTGGCAGCAACTGCTACCTCGGCTCCAACTCCAAACCGATCCAGATCGATTTCACCACCGGTAAAAGCGGCTCCCTTGAAGGCGTCGTCGGTGAAATCACCTTCAACGAATCATTCACCCTGGTCACGATCAGCGGTGGAAAGCTCGTGAACAACACGTTCGCGGCACCGGGCGTCAGCGGATGCGGAGGGATCTTCTCCTTCCTCGTCGATCCGCTGGTCGACTCGATCCTCGGCACGCCCTCGGCGTCCGGGAAAAACTCGGCGATCCTCGAAGGCAAACTGCAGTCCGCCAACGCGGCAGCGGTCAAAGCCAGCGAATAGCCGTAGCGCAGTTCTAGCTGTTCAGGTCTAGTGCAAAGCCCCCGTCGCGAGAGCGGCGGGGGCTTTTTTGGTGGCTAAAAACTCCACCAATAAATTATTTGATCGGTGGGTTGTCTCGGTGGACGATGGGTGGACGGCGGCCGACGCCGCCTCGCTCACAACGACCCAAGGAGGTCATCGAGATGATCGGACGTAGAGCGGTTATCGGCCTCTCGCTGCTCAGCGCGCTTTTGGTCTGCGCGTTCGCGGCGCAGAGTGCGTCAGCAATTGTGACGAAACACTCGCTCAACACAACAATGGTTACATGCGCGAAAGTACCGGATGGCAAACAGCAATTCGCAGAGCCTCACTGCGATACCGACGCCTTGGGCAAAGGGAATTTCGCCCACGTCAAACGTTGCAGCAGCCACTACGACACTTCGACGCTCACGAACACCGAACCGGCTGCAGGGCAAGGCTTCTGCCCCTTTATTTTTGAATTCGACTTCGGCGAACTGTTCTCGGCTCGACACTCGTGTTCACGCCTAAATTCAAAATGCAAACACTGAAGTGGGGTCCCAACGCAGCGGAATTCTCCATGATCGTCACACCATCAAACAACGGCGGAAACCCGCTCTCATCGACAACAGGTACATAGCCGTCCCCTGGTGATCGAAGTGGATAGCTAGTAGTCCAAGGCAGCTGCCGAAACCGGGTCGGGCAAATCGCCCGGCCCGGTCGTGTCACGAGGACCTGAGAGACGATCTAAACATTTGCTCATCTTTAAGAACTTACGTGTCACGCACGGAAATTGGAGGATAGAAAACAATGTTCAGTAAAACTTGACCAGGTATTGGCCTCCTGAGAACCTTTGAGCGAACGGGGTCTTTTTACCAGGAACCCGTTATCCATTTCCCATCAATAAGGAGAGTTATCAGATGATCGGACGTAGAGCCGTTATCGGCCTCTCGCTGCTTTGCGCGCTTTTGTTCAGCGCGTTCGCGGCGCAGAGCGCCTCGGCGATCAAACCGACGCACTCGCTCAACACAACAGCGACCACATGCGTCAAACTTGAACCCAAAATCCAAGAGTATACCGATCCCCACTGCAGCGACAAACACCCTGAAAACAAAGGCGATTACGCGCACATCAAAATCGAAAGCAAAACAAATGTGGCAGGGACCAACGCAACGGTGACAGAATCGACAAAAAAATCGGAGCCGGCAGTTCTAAAAGGGACCATAGGCTTGGCGAAAGTGACGATCGAATGCGCAGTCGTCAAAAACAATGCGGCCACTTCGACGCTCACCAACAGCGAACCCGCACAAGGGCAGCACACAGTCAGCGGCTTTGCCGAAACCGAATTCAGCACCTGCAACGTCAAAGAACTGACTAAATGCGTCGTCGCTGAACCGATCGTATCCAAAGCCAACGTCACCGGGGTCGAAGGAATGGAAGGGCCCAAAGGCGAAAAAAATGCGATGGGCGGTCTGTTCGTGGGTGCCGGAGCGGAAGAAACCTTTGCGCCGGTCGAATTCAAAAACAAAGGCGCAGAAGCATGCTCCCTGAACCTGAAAACCTTCCCTGTTAAAGGCAGCGTAGTGGCAACAAACGGACCGACCACAGAATCGAAACAGGACAACAAATTCGCCGACGCGACACTGGTGTTCACGCCTAAATTCAAAATGCAGACACTGAAACTCGGACCCAACGCAGCGGAATTCTCCACGATCGTCACACCATCAAACAACGGCGGAAACCCGCTTTCATCGACAACACCTACACCATAGCTACGCGTCGTAGTCAGTAAAGCAAACGTCCACACCGGGCCGGAGCAAGCGCTCTGGCCCGGTGTCTTTCTGGCGCACAAAACGTTTGCCGCACCTGGCGCCAGCGGGATGCGGAGGGATCCTCTCCTTCCTCGTCGATCCGCTGGTCGACTCGATCCTCGGCACGCCCTCGGCGTCCGGGAAAAACTCGGCGATCCTCGAAGGCAAACTGCAGTCCGGTAACGCGGCAGCAGTCAAAGCCAGCGAATAGCCGTAGCGCAGTTCTAGCTGTTTGAAGTGAAAGCCCCCGTCGCGTGAGCGGCGGGGGCTTTCTTTTGCCTCAGGCCAAGAGATAGAAAACATCCCGGCCGTTTAATTGACCGACACACGGGTTTGTTCGACCATCGCCTTGGCGGCTGAACGCCGCTTACACAACCCCAAGGAGAGAATCAGATGATCGGACGTAGAACCGTTATCGGCCTCTCGCTGCTCAGCGCGCTTTTGGTCTGCGCGTTCGCGGCGCAGAGTGCGTCAGCAATTGTGACGAAACACTCGCTCAACACAACAATGGTTACATGCAAAAAAGAAGCGACCAAAACCCATGAGTTCGCAGATGCCCATTGCGACACTAAAGCCAGTCCTGTGAACACCGGGGAATTCGCCCACGTCAAAGTCGCAGCAGGCACTACAACAAACATCGGGGCAACCAACGCAGGAGTCACAGAATCAACAAAAAAAGCTGAGCCGGCGATTCTCAAAGGAACGATCGGCTTGGCGAAAATAACGATCGAATGCACTGTCGTCAAAAACAACGTCGTAACCTCATCAGGTACTAACACCGAACCTGCGGGAGGGCAGCACACAGTCAGCGGCTTCGGCGAAACCGAATTCAGCACCTGCAACGTCAAAGAACTACTTAAATGCGTTGTCGCTGAACCGATCGTGGCCAAAGTCAACGGCACCGGCGCCGAAGGGATGGAAGGGCCCAAAGGCGAAAAAAATGCGATGGGCGGCCTGGTCGTCGGCGCCGGCGCGGAAGAAACCTTTGCTGAAATCGAATTCAAAAACAAAGGCGCAGAAGCATGCAGCCTGAACGCGAAAAAATTCCCGGTCAAAGGCAGCGTAGTCGCAACAGGCGGGCCGACGACAGAATCAGCGCAGGAAGGCAAAGGAACCGGCGCAACAGTCGTTTACACGCCTAAATTCAAAATGCAGACACTGAAACTCGGACCCAACGCTGCGGAACTGTCGCTGATAACAACAGTGACGGGCCCAAACGGTACCCCTCTTTCCGCGACAACAGGTACATAGCTACGCAGGACGACCCTAAGGGGTAGCCAGCGGTTCGATGCAGTAGCTGACACCGGGCCGGGGCCAAGCGCCTCGGCCCGGGTTCAACCTCAATCAATCTGCCCGTCGACTCGATCCTCGGCACGCGCGCGGCTGTTTTGTGCCCAAGAAAAGAACTTTGACCTTTTCTTCCTTGACGGGACGGACGAATCGTGATCGACTGCGTATGTATCTGGGAACGCGTTGATATCGGTCGGGGACCGACGGGCATTGCTCCTGGGGAGGACCTAAGTTCGGCCTCGTCTGCGTGCGCGCGACCACCTACTCCCGTCCCCGACAAGGCTCAGTCATCGATATCGATTGACGAGTTAGGCAGAAACGGATGAAAGGAGCACCATGAGGTTCTTTAAACAAGGGCGTCCCGCGAGGATGCTCGCAGTGGGAGGTCTGGCTGGAGCGCTTGGCATGCTTATGTTCGCGCCCTCGGCTACGGCCTCTTCACACAACCCGACGGGCGAATTCGCTCAGTTTGCCGAGTGCCCGCTGAGCAACGCCAAAGTCACCGAGTGCATCTACTCGTTGACCACCGGGGGCTCGTTCACGGTGGGTGCAAAGACTGTGCCGCTCACCAACCCAGCGACCCTGCAGGGTGGGGCTTACGAAAACGAAGAAGGATCAGTGACCTTCGTCGGGGCAGAGAACGGCGACACCCTCTCGAAAACCCCGCAGCCGGTTCCAGGCGGGCTGGTTGGGGTCACCGCGCCGAAATGGTGGCCGATCTTCCTGCAGAACTGGTTCAACGGACTGATCAGCGAAGGGTTCACCGGCGTTAACGCGATCGTCGAACTTGCCGCACCGGCAAGCACGATCAAACTGAGCACCCAGAACCTGGTCAACCAGGAAGGCACCGCTCTGGGCCTGCCGGTCAAGGTGAAGCTCGAAAACTTCATCCTCGGCAACAACTGCTATATCGGCTCAAACTCCAAACCGGTCCAGATCGATTTCACGACCGGCAAAAGCGGCTCGCTTGAAGGCTCTTTCGGAGAAATCACCTTCAACGAAGCATTCACCCTGGTCACGATCACCGGTGGAAAACTGGTGAACAACACGTTCGCGGCACCGGGCGTCAGCGGGTGCGGGGGGATCTTCTCGCTCCTCGTCGATCCGCTGGTCGACACGGTCCTCGGTACGCCCTCGGCGTCCGGGAAAAACTCGGCTGTTCTGGAAGGGAAACTGCAGTCCGGCTTCGCGGGCGCGGTCAAAGAAAGCGAATAGCCGCAGGGCGGTTCTAGCTGTTAAGTCGTAACGCAGACGCCCGTCGCGCAAGCGGCGGGCGTTTTGCTTGCCAGAGACCGCCTGGGTGAGATAGGCCGTTTGTTTACCCAGAATTAGGATTCTGATCGTTTGCTCCTTGACGGGAGCCAGTAGGCCATGATCGACTGCGTTCGTATTTGGGAATGATCCGATACTGATCAGGGAACAAAGGGCCTGATTTCACCGGCTGATCACCTGAGCGTTGGGTCTCGGCTACATAGTGAGATCAATCGAAACTTCCGTCTCGACCAAGCTCACTCTCATCGATATCGGTTGACTAGCCAGTCAAAACACGGATGAAAGGACCACCATGAGGTTCTTGAAGCACAGGCATCCTGCACGGATGCTCGTAGTGGGAGGCATCACCGCGATGCTGGGCGTATTGCTGTTCGCGTCCTCGGCGAGCGCCTCCACCTTCAACCCGAAAGGCGAATTCGCCCAGTTCGGCGAGTGTCCCCTGGGCAACCCGAGCGTCACTGAATGCGTCTTCTCGGTGACCAACGGAGGCTCCTTCACGGTCGGCAAAAAGACCGTGCCGCTGAAAAACCCGGTCACCCTGCAGGGCGGGGCCTTTGAAAACGAATCAGAAGAAGTGGAGTTCGTCGGAGCGGCGAACGGAGTCACCCTCTCGAAAACCCCGCAGCCGGTCCCAGGTGGCTTGCTCGGAATTGTCGCCCCGGAATCGTGGCCTGAATGGCTCCAGGAATGGTTCAACGAATTCATCAACAACGGATTCACTGGGGTCCAAGCGACGGTCGAACTCGCCGCACCGGCGAGCTCGATCACGTTGAGCACGCAGAACCTGGTCAACCAGGAAGGCACCGCTCTGGGCCTGCCGAGCAAGGTCAAGCTCGACAACGCGCTGCTCGGCAGCAATTGCTACATCGGCTCGGATGAAGCACCGATTCAGATCGATTTCACCACCGGCAAAAGCGGCTCTCTGGAAGGCTCTGTCGGCGAAATCACGTTCAACGAATCATTCACCCTGGTCACGATCAGCGGTGGGCGACTGGTGAACGGCACGTTCGCAGCACCGGGCGCCAGCGGATGCGGAGGGATCTTCTCCTTCGTCATCGATCCGCTGGTCGACGCAATTCTCGGCACGCCCTCGGCGTCCGGGAAAAACACGGCTGTTCTTGAAGGCAAACTGCAGTCCGCCAACGCGGCAGCGGTTAAAGCCAGCGAATAGCAGCGCAGTACCGCAGTAACCGAGTAGCAGCTAAGGCCCCCCGCGAAAGTCGCGGGGGGCCTTATTCAATGCCTGATATCGGGTCTATCGTCAGTAGGTCTTGACTAAATTGCCTCGCCGTGATCAACTACTACCGCTTTGATGCGGGGTCAAATCGATAGGCGGGCAAATCGCGGGCTGAATCTCCGAGAAGCACTCGGAGTAGCAGTGGTGCTTGCCTTGGTGCTGGGACCCTCGGCTCTCGCGGCGCCCCACGACCCGAAGGGAGAGTTCAAGCCCTTCGGCTATTGCCCACTCGAGCTTAAGACTGTCACCGAGTGCATTTTCTCGGCCAGCACCGGCGGTTCGATCAAGATCGGCAAGAAGACCGTGCCTATCGAGAGCCCCGTCATCTTCCAAGGGGGGAGCGGAGAAGAAAAGGGAGGAGTGGAGTTTTTCGGCGCGGAAGGGGCCGAGACGCTGTCGAAAACGCCGCAAAGCGTCCCAGGGGGACTCCTCGGCGTCACTCCACCGAGCTGGTGGCCCGAGTCGTTCCGGGACTGGTTCGACGAACAGATGGATGACGGAGCCACCGACGTGAAAGCAACGCTGGAACTGGCCGCTCCGGCTACCTCAATTGCACTGAGCACGCAGAACTTGATCAACCAGGAAGGCACCGCGCTTGGGCTGCCCGTGAAGATCAAGCTGGACAACCCGTTGCTGGGGAGCAATTGCTACCTCGGTTCCGATACGAAGCCGATCCAGATCGATTTCACGACCGGCAAGAGCGACGCGGTGAAAGGCTCTCCTGGCGTCGTGAACTTCAACAAGGAACTGACCCGGGTCATCATCGACGATGGGCGCCTTGCGAATGGCACCTTTGACGCCCCGAGCGTGGAGGGCTGCGGAGGGCTCTATTCGTCCTTCATCGATCCACTTGTCAATACCGCCCTCGGCCTGCCTTCCGGATCAGGAGAAAACACGGCGATCCTCGAAGGCAAGCTTCAGAGCGCCAATGCGGCCACGGTGAGGAAAAGCGAATAAAGCATGAGACGGGCGACGAAGGAGAAGCTCTTCGCGGTGCTGGTGTCTCTCTTCGCAGCGGGACTACTGGTGGCCGGGTGCGGTGGCTCCGGTTCCTCTGACCCGCTGACCAGGTCCGAATTCATCGAAGAGGCGAACGCGATCTGCCAGGAGGCGGAGGCCGAACGGAGCGAGGTGCTCCGTGGAGTGGACGGCAGCTCGGCGCTGTCAACTCTTGCCAGCGAAGCTGTATCGCCCGTCGAGGGCATGACCGAAGAGCTGGCTGAGCTCAACCCACCCGCCGCCGACAGCAAGGAGATCGCGGCGATCGTCGATGCTTTCCAAGCGGGCGTGGCCGAAGTGAAAGCGGACTCGGCTGACCCATCGGTGGGGATTGCGGCCTTTGCAGAAGCAAGCAGTTTGGCCGAAGACTACGGCCTTACGGACTGCACGATCTAAAGAGAAAGGGCGGCCATTTGGCCGCCCTTTCCTACGCGGTTCTCCCTCAGATGAGGGTTCTGAGCTTTGGCTTTAACCCTTGCCCGTGCAGGTCCGGACGACACCTGCGCTGGCCCGGGTGCCATCGGCGAAGACGGCGGTGCCATTGGCCTGGAGCTTCCCATCGGGGCATTTTGCCGAGAGGATGCTCATTTTTTTGCCTTTGTAGGTGTACTTCTTGTTTACGGTCAGGCTGAACGACCTAACCGATCCGCTGCCGCCGGCGATCTTCGGGATCGAGCCGGTCGCCAGGAGGCCGTAGCGACCTTTGTTGATTTTCTTGATCTTCACCGTGGTGACGATGGCGGCCGGTACCGGCACCGTGATGTAGGCGTGGATGAAGAAGGTGGTCACGCCGCCGCTCTTACCGCCGTTGAAAACGAGCAGCTTGGAGCTGACCGGCACGACTTTCGATTCCGGGAAGGCAATATCGACGCTGGTCGTGCCTTTGCCGATGATTGCTTTCTTGCAGATCGCTTCCGCGTGAGCGGTGTCCTGCGACTGCAGTTTGCCCGAGGTGCAAGTCGGGAAGCCGGTGACATCGACCGAGCCGTTCTTGTCGGTTTCGACGAGGAATTCCTTCAGCGCCGGCGGGTGGGTTCCGTCGATCGTGTTGATTTTTCCGGAGGCGAAGAACGAGATCGGAGCGAGTTTGTTCTTCGGCAGAGTGGTGGGGCTGAAGCCACCGTTGACAGTGAGTTCGAGGTTTCCAGAACGGACCGTCACCGGTTTGTTAGCCGCCGTGGCGATTCCCACCACGGTCAGTGCGATGGCGGCCGTGACGGCCATCGTCAATATCCAAGACTTGCGCATATCCCTATGTCTCTCCTTTGCGGCCCGCCCGTCCTCGAGCCAAAGCCGTCGAAATTGGGTAAACCATCCCTCCAGCGAAGCAAATTACCACTTGGGCAATTCCCTAAACCCCCTCATGTACGAAAAGGACCGGCTTAACCGGCTTGGGACTGGCGAATCCGCTCCCGCTCGGCGGCGGCGCCGTCGGAGCCGAGGAATGGCAGGACGATCCAGAACATCAGGTCCGGTAGGCGGCTGGGGAGCCGCGCGGCCGCTCCGTGCAGGATCTCGCTGTAGAGGAGCTCGTTGATGCCGCCGGCGACCGACAGCGAGGTGATGCCCGGCAGCTCCACCGAGGTCTCCGAGCGTCCCGACTCGAGGAAGCCGGTGAACTGGCGCAGCGCGGCGTCGCGCCGGGCCAACGCCTTCGGGCCCGCCGCCAGCACCTCGACGACCGCGAAGCGAGCCTCGTCCGGATGCTCGGAGAGGTGCTCCAGCAGAGCCTGCATCCCAGCCGTCATCCGCTCTGCCCACGGCGCTCCCGGCTTCGACTCGAACCCGTTCCCCGTGTCGCTCAACAGGTTGCCGACCAGCACGTCGTAGGCCGCGAGGAAGCAGTCCTCCTTGCTCTCGAACAGTTCGTAGAAGGTCTTCCGCGAGACGCCGGCGACGCCGATCACGTCGACGACGCGCGTCTCCGGGTAGCCGCGCTCGGAGACGACCTCGATCATCGCCTGGTGGATGCGGGTGCGCTGGGACTCGGTCACCGCCTCCCTCGGCAAGCCGTGTCTTCCCCGTGGCAGCCGCTCGTTCAGCTTGACCGCGCGTTTGCTGGAAGCCACTCCAAGACTGTAGAGGAATGCGCGAGTTTGCTGCTTTGAACTGATGCGTACCAAAGTCTGCGAAATTGGTTAAGATCCCCTGAGTTATGGGATTCAGGGGATCAATCGCTGGGCTGATGCTGCTCGCGGGGCTGATGGCGGTAGCAGCCGGTTGCGGAGGCGGATCCAGCTCGAACGCCAGTGACAGCGATAGCCAGGCCGCCAACGAGAGCCAGGTCTCCAGCAAGATCGAAGCGAGCCAGCCCGGGGAAGGCGAACCAAGCCAGACCTTCGTGGCGAAGCGGGGATCTAACAGAATTCCGAAATTCGGCGAGGAAGCGAGTGCTGCGGAACGCGAAGCCGCTTCGAAGGTGCTTGAAGAAAACCTGAAGGCACGTGAGTCCGGCGACTGGGCGGCCCAGTGCGCGTCCCTGAGTCCGGAAGCCATCAACCTCGTCGAAGAAGGCGCGCAAGCGCAGGGAGTGGCAAAGGGGAGCTGCGCGAAAGAACTGAAGGGCCGCGCCGAACCGCTGCAGCAAACCAAGGGCCTCCGTGCAAACACCATGACGGGGCCGATCGACGCCTTGCGGTTCAAGGGCAGTCGCGCCTACGCTCTCTACCACGGCGCTGGAGGTGCGGACTACGCGATGCCAATGGAAAAGGTCGACGGCGAGTGGAAGGTCGGCGCCTTGCTGACGGAAGAACCCTGAAGATGGCGAGCCTCGAGAAGCGAGTCTTGGGAATTCTGATCGTTGCGGCTGCGTTGGCGATTGCTGTCGCCGGGTGCGGGGGCGACTCGAGCTCCGACGCCAACGAACCGGAAGCGAGCAAGACGTTCCTGATCAAGGGCAAGACCAACACGATCGCCAAGTTCGGCGAAGAAGCCGACGAGGACGAGCGCGAGGCAGCATCCGAGGTACTCGAGGAGAACATGGTGGCGCGCGAGGCGCACGATCTCGAGGCCCAGTGCCCATTGCTCACTGCAGGGGCGATCAAGAGGGCCGAAGAAGAAGCTGCGGTTTGGGAACCGGGCCCTGGATGCGAAGCGAACTTGAAAGAGCTTGGCACCCCGTGGTCCATAACTAAGGAAATCCGCGAAAACACCATGACCGGGCCGATCGATGCCCTGCGAGTGAAGGGCGACCGGGGGTGGGCGCTCTACCACGGGGTTGGCGGCAAGGATTACGCGATCAAGATGGAAAAGGATGGCGATGAGTGGAAGGTCGACAGCTTGACGACGACCGAACTCCGCTAGCAAACTGACTTATGGGACTGATGAAGAGAATCCTTGGAGCGCTGATCGTTGCGGGACTGGCAGCGATGATTGGCTGTGGTGGTGGGTCGAGCTCGAATAGCGATTCGACCTCGACTCCGACCCCTGCCTCTGACTCAGGCGCGACCACGGCGCCGCAGAACACCGAATCTCCCAGCTCGGCATCAGAACCAAGCAAGGAATTCCTCAGCAACGGGAAAAACGGGCAGCTCGCGAGGATCGGCAAGGAATCGAGTGCTGAAGAACGCGAAGCTGCGTCCCTCGCTCTCGAAAAGAGCCTCGACGCGCGAGCCTCCGGCGACTGGAAGACCCAGTGCGAAACCCTGGCGGCCTCCGTGGTCGAACAGCTGGAACAGCCCGCGTCGTCGCTCACCCCGGAAACCAGCTGCGCAAAGGGCCTTGAAGAACAAGCTCAATCGCTGCCGCCCTTCGCTCGGGCCAACACGATGACCGGGCCGATTGACGCCTTCCGGATCAATCAGGGCATCAACGGTTTCGCCTTCTACCACGGGACGCGGGGCCAAGACTACGTCATCCCACTGATCAAGCAGGACGGCGAGTGGAAGGTCGTTGCCCCCCAGGAGGAAGAAATCCGCTAGGAGCCGAGCCAGACCGTCTGGTCTCGATCCGGTCCCACGCCGACCAGCCGCACCGGCACCCCGACGAACTCCGAGATGAAGCCGAGGTACTCGCGCGCCTCGGTCGGGAGGTCGGTCTCCTTGCGACAGGCGCTGAGCTCGGCATCGAATCCCGGCAGCTCCTCGTACTCCGGCGTCGCCGAGTGGAGGATCGACTGGTGGTAGGGGAAGGTGTCGAGGACGGCGCCTTCGCGGGAGCGGTAGCGGACCGCCAGCCGCAGCGGGCCGAGGCCGCTGAGCACGTCGAGCTTGGTGATCGCCAGCGAGTCCATCCGGTTGAGCCGGACCGCGTAGCGCAGGGCGACCAGGTCCATCCAACCGCAGCGTCGCCGCCGGCCGGTGGTGGTGCCGAACTCGCGGCCGGCTTCGACCATCCGCTCGCCCACCTCGTCCTCGAGCTCGGTCGGGAAGGGCCCGGCGCCGACCCGCGTCGCGTAGGCCTTGGCGATTCCCCAGACCTCGTCGATGTCGGTCGGCCCGACGCCCGCGCCGACGCAGGCCGCGCCGGCGATCGGGTTGGAGGAGGTGACGAAGGGATAGGTGCCGTGGTCGAGGTCGAGCAGGGTTGCCTGCGCCCCCTCGAAGAGGACTGTTTGCCCCGCGTCGAGGGCGTCCCAGCAGAGGCGCGCGGTGTCGGCGATGTGCGGCTCCAGCCGGTGGCCGAAGCTGACGTGTTCTTCGACCATCGTGTGGAGGTCGAGCCGGGGGTCCGGCACGTCGACCGGCTCCTCGGCCGCCTTGGCGTCCTCGCCGGCTTCCTTCAGCTGCTTGCGGCGCTGCACCGAGAGTTCCCGCAGCGCCTGCTGCTTGGGCTCCAGGGCGGCGCGGATCTTGGTCCGCAGGATCTTCTCGTCGAGCAGGTCCTGAACCCGGATGCCGAGCCGCAGCGCCTTGTCGGCGTAACAGGGCCCGATACCCCGCCGCGTAGTCCCGATCGAGAGCTTCCCGAGCTTGGTCTCGCCGGCGGTGTCCAGCAGCACGTGGTAGGGCATGATCAGATGCGCGTTGGCGGAGATCCGCAGGTTGCCGACGCCGACACCGGTCCGTTTCAGCCCGTCGATCTCCCGCAGCAGGACCTGCGGGTCGAGGACCACGCCGTTGCCGATCACGCATGTCTTCTGCGAGTGCAGGATCCCTGAGGGGATCAGGTGGAACTTGAACTCTCGGCCCCCCCGCACGATCGTGTGCCCGGCGTTGTTGCCCCCTTGGAAGCGCACGATCACCTCAGCCCGCTCCGCGAGCAGGTCCGTGACCTTCCCCTTCCCCTCATCGCCCCATTGGGCGCCGACTATGACGACTCCAGGCATACGGCCGAGGATTGTGACGTGCCGGGCCGACCGGTGTGGCCCGCCCAAGGCTTGACTTGGAAAGGAAATCGTGATCCACTGCGTGGGCCTAGGAACGATTGGTATCTATCAGGGAACGTAGATGGTGACGATCTTTGAGACTCTCGTTTCTAGAAGGGGAATAGCTCAGGGAAAAAAGGGAGAGTCTCAATATGCGAGGTCGAGGGAAAGCATTGTCCGTGCGCTCGATTGTTGTCTTAGGGGCTCTGCTGTGCGCAGCTTTCCTCCTCCCGTCGTCAGCGACGGCTGCCCTCTCCCTCGAAGAATCCTTCGCCACCGGCGGGGAACCCTCCCCGATCGCGGTCGACGACTCCAACGGCGACATCTACTTCGGTGACCTGACCACGGGCAACGTCTTCCGCCTGGACTCCACCGGCGCCGCCAAAAACTTCACCTGCGGCACCTGCTCGGGCAACACCCTCGGCGGCGGCTTCACCTTCCCCGGCGCGGGCGGCTCCCAGATCGCCGTCGACTCAAACAGCGGCCGCATCTACGTCACCAACCTCCTCTCGATCGAAATCTTCGACAACACCGGCGAATTCCTCGGCACCCTCAATGGCGATAGCACCTTCAATGGCGAATATGCCGCGGCCTGCGGCGTCGCCGTGGACCAGTCCAGCGGCGACGTCTACGTCGGCGACATCGCCGAACGGGTCTGGCGCTACACCCCCGACGGGGGCACGATCGAAGAGACCGACTACTCCGGCGGCATCGTCACCCCGATGCCGGCCTGCAACGTCGCCGCGGCCCAGGGCATCGTCTATGCCGCAGACAGCTTCAACGTCGGCGAAGTCCGCGCCTTCGACAACGCCGACTTCGCCCTCGGCGAACCGCCTTCGCCCTCCTCGACCCCGATCGACACCGCGACCACCGCGATCTACGCCGACTCCACCACCGCCGACCTCTACGCCGACAAGGGCTCGGTGATCGACGTCTCCGACTCAAGCGGCGCCGACCTCTACAGCTTCGGCTCCGGGGACTTCGGCTCCTCCTCGGGCGTCGCCGTGATGCCGGGCGCCAGCAAGGCCTACGTCACGGACGCCGCCGCCGGGGAGATCGACACCTTCGGTCCCCCGCCGCCCTTCGTCCTCGAAGAATCCTTCGCCACCGGCGGGGAACCCTCCCCGATCGCGGTCGACGACTCCAACGGCGACATCTACTTCGGTGACCTGACCACGGGCAACGTCTTCCGCCTGGACTCCACCGGCGCCGCCAAAAACTTCACCTGCGGCACCTGCTCGGGCAACACCCTCGGCGGCGGCTTCACCTTCCCCGGCGCGGGCGGCTCCCAGATCGCCGTCGACTCCAACAGCGGCCGCATCTACGTCACCAACCTCCTCTCGATCGAAATCTTCGACAACACCGGCGAATTCCTCGGCACCCTCAATGGCGATAGCACCTTCAATGGCGAATATGCCGCGGCCTGCGGCGTCGCCGTGGACCAGTCCAGCGGCGACGTCTACGTCGGCGACATCGCCGAACGGGTCTGGCGCTACACCCCCGACGGGGGCACGATCGAAGAGACCGACTACTCCGGCGGCATCGTCACCCCGATGCCGGCCTGCAACGTCGCCGCGGCCCAGGGCATCGTCTATGCCGCAGACAGCTTCAACGTCGGCGAAGTCCGCGCCTTCGACAACGCCGACTTCGCCCTCGGCGAACCGCCTTCGCCCTCCTCGACCCCGATCGACACCGCGACCACCGCGATCTACGCCGACTCCACCACCGCCGACCTCTACGCCGACAAGGGCTCGGTGATCGACGTCTCCGACTCCAGCGGCGCCGACCTCTACAGCTTCGGCTCCGGCGACTTCGGCTCCTCCTCGGGCGTCGCCGTGATGCCGGGCGCCAGCAAGGCATACGTCACCGACCTCGCTGCCGGCGAGATCGACGTCTACAGTCCCCCGCCGCCGCGTGTCCTCGAAACCTCCTTCGCCACCGGCGGGGAACCTTCCCCGATCGCGGTCGATGACTCAAACGGGGACATCTACGTCGGCGACCTGGCCACCGGCAGCGTCTCCCGCCTGGACTCCACCGGCGCCGCCAAAAACTTCACCTGCGGCACCTGCTCGGGCAATACCCTCGGCGGCGGCTTCACCTTCCCCGGCGCGGGCGGCGCCCAGATCGCCGTCGACTCAAACAGCGGCCGCATCTACGTCACCAACCTTCTCTCGATCGAAATCTTCGACAACACCGGCGAATTCCTCGGCACCCTCAACGGCGATAGCACCTTCAATGGCGAATATGCCGCGGCCTGCGGCGTCGCCGTGGACCAGTCCAGCGGCAACGTCTACGTCGGCGACATCGCCGAACGCGTCTGGCGCTACACCCCCGACGGGGGCACGATCGAAGAGGCCGACTACTCCGGCGGCATCGTCACCCCGATGCCGGCCTGCAACGTCGCCGCGGCCCAGGGCATCGTCTACGCCGCGGACAGCTTCAACGTCGGCGAAGTCCGCGCCTTCGACAACACCGACTTCGCTCTCGGCGAACCGCCTTCGCCCTCCTCGACCCCGATCGACACCGCGACCACCGCGATCTACGCCGACTCCACCACCGCCGACCTCTACGCCGACAAGGGCTCGGTGATCGACGTCTCCGACTCCAGCGGCGCCGACCTCTACAGCTTCGGCTCCGGCGACTTCGGCTCCTCCTCGGGCGTCGCCGTGATGCCCAGCCCGACCGGCAACGCCTACGTCACCGACCTAGCCGCCGGCGAGATCGACGTTTTCGGTCCGCCACCGCCGCCCAAAAAACCCTTCTTCGAACTCAGCATCCAAAAGGGCGGTAACGGCACCGGAACCGTGACCAGCTCGCCTATTGGGATCACTTGCGGCTTGGTATGTAGCACTAAAATCGAAGAAGGCAGAGTCGTCGGTCTGAAAGCAGCCCCAGACCCCGACTCCGAATTCGCAGGCTGGACTTCGATCTCCGGGGGCCCCGGCACCTGTGTCGGCACGACTTCGCCCTGCCAGATAACGATCACCGAGCCCGTCGAACTGAAAGCCGAATTCGTACTCAGGCCGCCGACGGTGAGCGGTCTCGATCCAACCGAAGGCCCGATTGCCGGAGGCAACCCGGTGACGATCGAAGGCACCGACTTCGCCACCGCCGAGGAAGTCGAGTTCGGCCCCAACGGAGTCGCCTGCCCGAGCCTGGACTGCACCATCGATAGCAACACCCAGATCACCGTCAATGCCCCTGCACACGCGGCCGGCACGGTCGACGTCATCGTCACCAACGGAGGCGGCCCCTCGGCCAACACTCCCGCCGACAACTACACCTACGTCGAAGTCCCGACCGTGACTGGTCTCGATCCGACTCAAGGCCCCACGACCGGCGGCACCACGGTGACGATTGAAGGCACCGACCTTGTCAATATCGAAGGGATCAAATTTGGCAACGTTCCGGCGGAACTCGCCAGCTTGGTCGAAATCAGTTCGACCGAAATCGAAATCGAAGCGCCTGCGCACTCTGCCGGAGCCTTTGCTGTTGTCGTGACTACCGCGGGCGGCCCCTCGGTCGATACCCCTGCGGACGACTACACCTACGTCGCACCGCCCGCTGTGACCGGCCTCAGTCCCAACAAAGGCCCGGTCGCCGGTGGCAACGAAGTCGAAATCACCGGGATGAGGTTGGCCGGCGCAACCCAGGTCGAATTCGGTACGACCGTGGTCGATGACGAAGAATTCATCGAAAATACGGATTCCACGATCGTTGTCAATGCCCCGGCGCATGAAGTAGGCAAAGTCAACGTCAAGGTGACGACCATCGGTGGCACCTCGGGCAACTTCCCGGTCGACGACTACACCTTCGAAGGGCCGGCCGCCCTCTCGGTCAGCACCGCGGGGACCGGATCGGGGTCGGTGACCTGCGATGGCGGCGCTTGCGCGTCAACCTATGCCTTTGGCACCAAAGTGACCCTTGTCGCGGCGCCAGGTGCCGGCTCCAGCTTCGGTGGCTGGAGCGGCGGTGGGTGCGCCGGCACTGGGCCATGCATCGTGACGATGGAAGCGAATACGGGGGTGACGGCGACGTTCAACCTCATCCCGCCGCCACCGCCCCCTCCGCCACCGCCAAATTGCGTCGTGCCCAAAGTCAAGGGCCTCAGCCTTGGCAAAGCGAAGTCGGCATTGACGAAGGCCAACTGCAAGACCGGCAAAGTGACCAAGCCGAAAGCGAAAAAAGGGAAAAAACAGGGGCCCCTGGTTGTCAAGTCGTCGAACCCAGGTGCCGGGACGACCTTGCCCGCCAACACCAAGGTCGACCTGAGGCTTGTTCACAAGCCTAAAAAATAAGAGGCGTTAGGCGATCCGGCGGTACTTCCCGTACCGCCGGTCGTCGCCAAATACAGCGACCTCGTCGCAGATCTCGGTGAGACGGGAGACCGTCCGGGGGCCGATCTGCTCCTCGAGCTCCTCATGGGGGAGGTTGGTGGTGATCAGGACCGAGCGCTGGGTCTCGTAGCGCTCGTTGACCAGCGCGTAGAGCTGCTCAAGGACCCAGTCGGAGCGTTTCTCGGCTCCGAGGTCGTCTATGTGGAGGAGGTCGACGGAGGTGAGGCGCTCGAAGAAGGAAGAGGTAGGAGTCGCCGCCGGGCTCGGAGTCGTAGGTGCGACGAATCCGCGCCCTTCCCCCGGCGCTGTCGTCGACTTCGTCAACTCGGCCAATATCTGCAAGGCGCCCAGCATCGCCACCGTGAAGATGACTGCGCACAACAACAAGACGCGGTACTCAAATGATCAGTTATCCTTGATCAAAATGGCCAATCGTGCTCAACTACATCCTCTTAGTCGATGACGTTTTCGAGCTAAAGGTTCCGGGGGGTGCTCATCATCGCGATGGTTCGTCTTAGGCACAAGGTCGGAGGGGCGCTCGTAGCCGTCATAGCCATGGTCGTAGCAGGTTGCGGCGGCGGCGGATCGAGCTCGGTGGAGGATTCGAATCCCCCTGCCACCACCATGACGACGTCCGCAAGCGCACGCTCGGGTTCCGATGGGACCACACGGTCAGAAAGCTCCGACCCTGGACCCAGTGTTGAGTTCTTAGGAGCGGGCGTCAATGGGAGGCTCGCAGCCCAGGGCAAGGAGGCTGATCCCATCGAACGCGAAGCTGTCTCGGACGTCATTGAAGCAAGCCAGGAATCGCGCGAGGTTGGCAACTTTATGGCCCAATGCTTTCATTTGGACGAGCATGCAACAAAGGAAGTCGAAAAGAGGGCCTCGAGTCTGGGGGTGGCAAAGGACTGTCTGAAGGTTCTTGAAGAGCAAGCCAAACGGCTGCCCGCAGCCGCCCGCGCCAGCACTTTGACTGGCCCGATCGACGCGCTGCGGGTCAAGGGCGATCGCGGCTACGCCTTTTACCACGGCACTCGAGGTAAGGACTACGTAATCCCGCTGAGGAAGGAAAAAGGCGAGTGGAAGCTCGAAGCCCTGTGGGAGCAGGAAATCCGCTAGGCCTCGGGCGACGACCGTCTGGTCTCGATCCGTTCGCTGACCTCGTCCTCCAGCTCGGGCGGGAAGGCCCCGGCCGACTCGGGTCGCATACGCTTTTGCAATCCCCCAGACCTTGATGGGGAGCGTGGCTGGCTAGGGCTAGGTCGCGCGCAGCGGGATGCGAGCCCTAAGCCACCTTCCGGTACTTCCCGTACCGCCGGTCGTCGCCAAATACAGCGACCTCGTCGCAGATCTCGGTGAGACGGGAGACCGTCCGGGGGCCGATCTGCTCCTCGAGCTCCTCATGGGGGAGGTTGGTGGTGATCAGGACCGAGCGCTGGGTCTCGTAGCGCTCGTTGACCAGCGCGTAGAGCTGCTCAAGGACCCAGTCGGAGCGTTTCTCGGCTCCGAGGTCGTCTATGTGGAGGAGGTCGACGGAGGTGAGGCGCTCGAAGAAGGAGAGGTATGAGTCGCCTCCCGGCTCGGAGTCGTAGGTGCGGCGGATCCGAGCGAGGAGTTTTGGCAGCGAGTAGATGGCGACGCTGCGGCCGGCTTCCAGGGCTGCCTTGGAGGTCAGCATCGCCAGCGTCGTCTTGCCGGTGCCGGTGTCGCCGAATAGCCACAGGCCACGGCCCTGGTCGAGCCGCTCATCGAGGTTCTCGATGAACCCTTGCACCTCAGCTACCGCGCCTTTCGTCTGCAGGTCACGAGCCATGTCGGAGACCGGCGGACGATCGAGGGAGACCCCGCGGTAGCGAGGCGGGATTACCGAGGAGACGCCGCGGCTGCGCCCCCGGTTGAGGCGCTCGGCCCGGCACTCGCATGGCCGAGCCACGTCCTCGGGTCCGAGGATCCAGCCGGAGCCGTCGCAGACGCCGTGCGGGCAGACCTGGTCGCGGAAGGGCTCGCTACGGGCTATCGCCATCAGAAGTCAGGTCCCGCGGCGGTGGCGTCGGCGAGCGGCGGCTCTTCTCCCGCCGGCTGCTCGATCGGCGCATCCTGGCCGGAGAAGTCGGCGAATTTGGGGAAGCGGTCGAGGAAGACCAGCTTCCTGGTCCCGATCGGCCCGTTCCTATGCTTGGCCACGATCAGGTCGGCAAGGCCGTCGGGCTCGTCGTCGGGGTCGCGGTAGTAGTCCTCGCGGAAGAGGAAGGCGACGACGTCGGCGTCCTGCTCGAGCTGGCCGGACTCGCGCAGGTCCGAGAGCTGCGGCTTCGGCGGCGTCCGCTGCTCGGGCGCCCGCGAGAGCTGGGAAATCGCCAGGACCGGCACCTCCAGCTCGCGGGCGAGGATCTTCAGCCCGCGGCTCATCTGGCCGACCTGCTCGACCCGGTTGGCGCGCGGGTCGTCGGAGCGCATCAGCTGCATGTAGTCGACGATCACCAGGCCGAGCCCGCCGCGATCCTGTTCCTGAGCGTGCAGTCGCCGCGCCTTTGCGCGCAGGTCAAGGATGCCGAGGTCGGAGGAGTCATCGAACCACAGCGGCGCCTCCTCGAGCTCGTTGCAGGCGCGCACTACCTTCGGCCAGTCGCGCGGGGAGACCTGCCCCTTGCGCAGCTTGTCCCCGGAGATCCGCGCCCGGCAGGCGATGAACCTCTGCGCCAGCTCCACCTCCGACATCTCGAGCGAGAAGAAGGCGACAGGCATGTCCCGCTTGACCGCGACGTTTTCGGCGATGTTTGCGACCAGCGCGCTCTTGCCCATTGCCGGGCGCGCGGCGACGATGATCAGGTTGCCGGGCTGGAAGCCGCCGGTGATCGCGTCGATGTCGCGGAAGCCGGCGGGGGTACCGGTCAGCTCGGTCTCGCCGGTGGAGAGCTTCTCCAGGCGATCAACCTCGTCGTGGAGGATCTCCGAGAGCAGGCGGAAGTCCGATGCCTGCTCTTTGTGGGCTACGTCGAAGAGCAGCTTCTCGGCCCGCTCTGAGAGCTCTCGCGGCTCTCCGGCGCGGTCGTTGACCCATCCCTGGATCTCCTGGCCGGCGCCGAGGAGGCGGCGCAGGAGCGAGTTCTGCTGGACGATCTCCGCGTAGTGCTTGGCGTTGCCCGCCGCGGGCACTTTCGCCGCCAGCTCGGAGACGTAGTGCTTGCCACCCGCCTGGTCGATCTTGTTGTGCTGAGTCAGCACCTCGCTGACGCTCAGCTCGTCGACCGGCTTGGCGGCCGCGTAGAGATCGTGGACCGCCTCGAAGATCGCCCGGTGGCGGTCGAGGTAGAAGTCCGCCGCGTTCAGCTTGACCTCGTCGATCACCCTGCTCAGCGCTGGCTCGGCGACCAGCATCGCCCCGAGGACGGACTCCTCCGCCTCGATGTTCTGCGGCGGCACGTGGCTGGTTGAGGGTTGCGCCATGGGTGTCTAGTTAAGGCCCCGGAGCGGCGGCATCGCCCTCCCTGAGGCCGGTCGGTCAAGCAAACCAGAGGCGGGGCCAGGGCACGTGAGCCTTATGTGCAAATCCCGGGGAAAGAAATTGACGCTTCGGTTACACCCGCGACACAGGTCCGGCGCCGGGGTGGCCGGGGGGCGGTGGGATCAGGCCCTCCTGCTCTTGGCGGCGCTCGCCGCGGCGGAGCATGCGCTGGGTGAGGATGGCGATGCTGAGGATCGCGGTGGCGCCGAGGCTGAGCTGGATGCTGAGCAGGCCCTCGCGGGTCCAGTAGACGTCGCGGAGGTCGAGCAGGAGGGCAGCCTCGTCGAAGGTGAGGCCGATGCCGGCGCCCATCGGTACGGCCAGGCGCTGCTCGAGGCGGTCGTCGTCGGTGAGCAGGGCGACGGTGCCGGCGGTGAAGGCGATGACGATGCCGGGGACGAAGTGGTGGATGTGCCGGCCGCCGATGCGGACGTTGCGGAACGGGCCCCAGCGGTCGCGGATGCCCCAGGTGGAGATGCGGACGAGGGCGAAGGAGCCGAGGAAGCCGCTGAGCAGGTTGAAGAGGACGGTCTCGCTGCGCGGCGTCTCGGCGTAGCCGCGAACAGCGACGCTGACGGTGTCGGCGGCGGCGGCTGGGGCGGACTCGACCAGGGCCTCAGGATCGGGGTGCTCGAGCGTTCGGCGGCGCAGCATGCGGCCGAACTGATCGACCAAGACGGCGCCGGCGCCACCGAGGGCGAGCGCTGCCAGCCCCACCGTCGCCCGCTCCGAACGCGCCCACCCGAACCGGGTCCGCGCCTTCGCGCGGCGGCTGAGCCGGGTCGGCAAACGTCGTGATCCCACGAGGCGAGCCTAGCGGCGCGCGCAGTGGAAGAGCGCTACTTCTCCTCGGCGATGATCGTCTTGACCGAGGCGGTGCTGCCGTCGGCAAGCTCGATCTCGACCATGAATGTGCCGATTTCGCGCAGTGGCTGGTCGAGCTTCACCTTGCGTTTGTCGATGCGCAGGTCGCGGGCCTCGCGAAGCGCGTCGACGATCTCCTTGGCGCCGACCGAGCCGAACAGATGACCGCCCTCGTCTGCCCGCTGGTGGATCGTCAGCACCGTCTTCGAGAGCAGGCCGGCGGCTTCGGTTTCGCGCTCCACGCGGGCCTTCTCGGCCTTCTCGACCGCCTCGAGGCGGCGCTGCGCCTCCGCCAGCGCACCCGCCGTCGCCGGCTGGGCCAGCTTGCGGGGGATCAGGTAGTTGCGCAGGTAGCCTGGGGCGACGTCGATCGGCTGACCGCGCTCGCCCAGCGACTCGACGTCCTCCAGCAGGATCGCCTGGGCCATCAGCGCTCTCCGACGTAGGGGAGCAGGGCGATCTCGCGCGCCCGCTTCACCGCTACCGAGAGCTGGCGCTGGTGACGGCGGGAAAGCCCGGTCACGCGGCGCCCGCGCGTCTTCCCCTTGTCGGAGAGGAAGCGCCGCAGCAGGTTGAGGTCCTTGTAGTCGATGACCTCGGCGTTGACCCGCGTGTACTTGCGGGGGCGTACCCGGTCGGCGCCGCGACGACCGCGGCGGCCGCCGTTGCTCGAAGAGGAACTCTCTCTAGACCTGGCCATTGGACGCCGGATGCTACCGATCAGCGCCCAATGGCCGTTCGCTGCCTAGAACGGAATGTCGTCCTCGCCGCCGCCCCCGCCACTGCCGCCGGCGACCGCGCCTTCGAAATCGGAGGTGTCGGCCGGGACGTCGCTGGTCGGGGTGAAGCCGCCACCGCCGTTGCCGTTGCCACCGCCGCCGGAACCGTCGCGGGAGCCGAGGAACTGCACGGTGTTGGCGATGATCTGCACGGCCTGGCGTTTGCCGCCGTCTTTCGCCTCCCACTCGCGCCAGTCGAGCCGGCCTTCGATCGCCACCGGCCGGCCCTTCGCCAGGTAGGTGGCGCAGTTCTCTCCCTGCGCTCCCCAGACCGTCACGTCGAAGTAGTTGGGCTTGTCGACCCATTCGCCCGTCTGGCCGTCCTTGCGGCGACTGTTGACGGCGACGCGCAGCTCGCAGACGGCCGTTCCGCCACCGGTGTGCCGCAGCTCGGGGTCCCGGGTCAGGTTCCCGGTGATGACCACCACGTTCACGTTTGAAGCTGCCAAAGCGCTCACTCCTCTGGATTCGTTGTTGACTTCCAGTCTAAGAGCGCGCGCGGCGCGACTTCGCCCCTCTGCGGGGCGCATTCCTCCTAAAGAGCGGCCCGAACGGCGCTACTCGTCGGCGTCGGTACCGGCGTCGGCGGAAGGCTCGCCGGTGCTGGGTGCCGCCGCCGGGGCTGGATCGCCACTCGGCGCCGCCGCGGGAGCGGGCTCGTCGCTGGGCGCCGCTGCCGGGGCAGCGTCAGCGTCAGTGGGCGTCGCCGTCGGAGCGGGATTTGGCTCGCTCGGCGCTGGCGCCGCCGCGGACTCGTCGCTGCTTGGTGCCGGAGCCGGGTGGGACTCGCCGCCGTCTTCGCGACCTCCTCCGCCGCTGCGCTCACGCGGGCCGGGGGCGGCGGTCGCGGCCGGCGGGACGATCACCGGGGCGCTGGGATCGACCCTGAAGACGCGGAACCGAAGCACGCCGTCGGCGATCTTCAGGTTGTGGTCCAGCGAGTCGAGTAGCTCGTTGGAGGCCTCGAAGCGCATCCACCGGTAATCGGCCTCGGTGCGCCGGTTGATTTCGTAGGCCATCTTGCGCAGGCCCCAGCTGTTCTCGTGTTTGACGGTGCCGGAAGCCTCGATCTGCCCACGCGCATCCTGCGCCAGCGCATCGCGTGCGGGGGCGTCAAGTTGGGGGTCCAACATCAGGACCAGCTCGTATTCGCGTGGTGCTGCCAAACGGCGAGTGACTATAGCGGCGAGGTGCCTCCCGGCGAACGCTGGTCAGTGCGGCGCGAACTCCGCGGAGCCGTCGCTGGGCGGAGGCGAGGGCGGAGGAGGTATGAGCGGAGCAGGCGGTGCGGGGGGAGGCGGTGGCGGTAGACCTCGCGGTGAGGGTGGAGCTGGAGGTGCGGGCGATGGAGGCGGCGCAGGCGCGGCAGGTAAGGGATCCGGGGCCGCGGGTCGGGTATGGCGGGCGGCGCGGCGCCTCGGCTCCACCCTACGTCCGGGTCCCACGCCAACGGGCGCTAGGAGTGCGGTTGCCCTTTTGCCCGGATAGCGGGACAAGGGACGACCGCGCTCGGCAACCTCGGCCGCTCGCCCCCCTTCCATTCCCAGCAACCCGACGTCTGACGCCAGCGGCGGCGGCTCGGGTGGCTTTAGCAACCCAGGCAGGGCTTGGAGCGCCAGCAGCCCGGCAGCGCCCACCGCCACCACCTTGCCCAGCCCCTTCCACCGAATCCGGATCCCGCTCACGCAACGTCAAGCCGCAGGCCGCCCGAACTCGCCCCCTCTGGCTAAGCCAAAGCCTCCCGCGCCTCCTCGATGTCCCGCAGCTGGTCGTCGACCCAGTCGCCGGGGTTGCGGGCGAAGATGATCTCCTTCAGCCGCGCCGCTCGCAGCCGCCGCTCCTCAGGGTCCATGGTCAGCGCGCGGAAGATTGCGTCGGCTTGCTCCTGGATGTCGAACGGGTTGACCGAGAGGGCGCAGTCGGCCAGCTCCTGGTGGGAGCCGGTGTTCTCGGAGAGCATCAGGACGCCGTCGCGGGTGTTGACCGCCGGCGCCTCCTTCGCCACCAGGTTCATCCCGTCGAAGAGGGAGTTCACCATCAACAGGTCGAAGTGCTTGTAACGGGCCACGGCGTCGGTGAAGTTCTCGTAGATCTTCAGGTCGATCGGCATCCAGTCGGTGGTTCCGTGGCGGTGGTTGACGACCGCCACCAGCGCCTCGATCCGCTCCAGGTACTCGGCGTACTCCGGCACGTCCTGCCGCGAGGGCTGCAGGTGGGCGATGAAGGTGACCTCTTCGCGGAACTCGGGATGCTGGGTGAGGAAGATGTCGAAGGCGGTGAACCCGCGCAGCACGTTCTTGGAGAGGTCGGCGCGGTCGACGCGGATGATCAGGTGCTTGCGCCGCCGCTCCAGCACCTCGCGCTCGGCCTCGGCCACCTCGGGCGAGGCCGCCGCCCGCTGCAGCCGCTCGGCGTCGATCGAGAGCGGGTAGGCCCGGGTCAGCGTCCGCCCTCGCGCGTGCCGCACTTCGCCGCGCACGTAGTCGACGTCGGCCTCCAGCAGTTCGTCGCAGCAGCGCAGGAAGTTGATCCCGTAGGCGTGGGTGTGGAAGCCGATGATGTCGTTGGCCAGCATCCCCTGGAAGATCGCCTCGCGGATCTTCCCCGGCAGGATCCGCCAGCTGTCGGGCTGGGCCCAGGGGATGTGGACGAAGTGGTGGAGGAAGACGTCCGGGCGCTCGGCCCGGATCATCGCCGGCGCCGTGTAGAGGTGGTAGTCGTGGAGCATCACCAGCGGCCGCTCCTGGCCCTCGATCTGCCGCACCACCGCCTCGGCGATGTCGCCGTTGACCGCCTGGTAGCCGAGGTCCCACGCATCGAGCTCCTCCTGGCGGATGTCCGGCGCGTTGGAGAGATCCCAGAGGTAGTGCTGGATGAACCAGAGGATCGGGTTGGCGATGATGTTGTAGAAGCGGTCGTAGGCTTCGGCGTCGCTGCCGACCAGCACCACCCGGTAGTCGATCCCGTCGACCGTCAGCTCGACCGGGCCGCCCTCTTCGGCGACCGCGACGTCCTCATCGGTCATCGCCGAGGCGATCCAGAGCGCTTCCCGGTGGCGGACGAGCCCCGAGAGCGCGGTCACCAGGCCGCCGCCGCCGCGGCGCACCGTCCGCTCTCCCGCCTCGTCGCGCTCGAACTGGAGCGGGCCCCGGTTCGAGACGATGATCAGTGGCGAGGGGTCCACGCCACCAGAGGTTACGAGGTCAGGCTTCCACGCGCCCGAGCAGCTCGAGCCAGTCGCGCAGCAGCCTGGGGGAGAGGAACTCGCGCCGGGCGTGCTCCTTGCCCGCCCGCCCGAGCCGCTTGCCCAGCTCCGGGTCGGCGAGGATCTCGATGCTGCGCTGCGCGCACTCCGACGCTGAGTTGACCAGGTAGCCGCCGACCCCGTCCTCGATCTGCAGCGGGATGCCGCCGACGTTGCCGGCGACCGTCGGCCGTCCCTTCCACAGCGCCTCGGTCACGGTCAGCCCGAAGCCCTCGCGGATCGACTTCTGCAGGCAGACGTCGGACTGCGACTGGAAGGCGTTGACCTCGATCGCGCCGACGTTGTTGAGGTTGCTGAGGATCTTGATGTCGGGATCGGAGTCGGCGTATTCGAAGGTCTGCTGGAAGTACTCGCGCCCCTCCGGGTCGTCGGTGGCCATCGAGCCGACCATCGCCAGCTGCGCCTCGGGCACCTCCTTTGTGACCTCGCGGTAGGCGTCGATCACCCCGATCGGGTCCTTCCAGGGGTCGAACCGGGAGACCTGGGTGATCAGCGGCCGGTCGACGTCGATCCCGAACTGGCGGCAGACGAAGGCCGCGTCCTCCGGCGAGAAGGCCATGTTCTTCGGCGAGAGCGGGTCGATCGCCGGGGGGATGATGTTGACGCCGTCCTTGCCGTGGTCGACCCCGTCGGGGACGTAGGTGGGCATATGCCAGACGGTCGCGTCGTACTCCTCGATCAGCGGCAAAAGGCGCGCGATCGGCGCCGGGTTGGGGGTCGAGAGGTCGATGTGGCAGCGCCAGATCCAGTTCCGCGCCTTGTCCAGCGCTCCTCGCCGCAACCCGATCGGCTGTGGGTCGTGGACGATCACCGTGTCCCACTCGCCTTCCAGGCCCCCGGCGTTCATCGCATTGATCTCGTCGAACAGCGCCCACTGTTCCTCGGTCAGCGTCTCCGGGGCTCCCTGGAGCGCGTTGTGGAGGAGCTTGGTCGCGTTGAAGAACTCCTCTTTGCCGAAGATCACGTGCCAGTGGCAGTCGAGGCCGACGTCGCGCATCAGCGGCACCATCGTGTAGAGGATCTCCGAGACGCCGCCGCCAAACGCGGTGGCGCTGACGTGGAGCACGCGCTTGCCCTGCAGCGGCTCGGCCAGCTCCCGGATCTGCTCGGTCAGCCCTTTGCCGACTATGTGCGTGTAGTCGGTGAGGGACTTCTGGCCGAGTGCGACTTCGTTGAGCAAGGCCGGAGTTCTACACGGACGCGCGTCAAAGTGGCGCTTGGCAGGGCGCTTAGGCGATCGATTCCCAATTCACGCACGCCCGGATGACGCGCCCGGTCACCCGAATTGGGAATCGATCGCCTAGCCTTCGGAACTGGATTCCGGGCGCTTGCCCAGGGTCACCTGGAGCTGCTCGCGATCGCCGTCGCGGAGGACCGTCAGCGTCACCTCGTCCCCCGGCCGGTGGCCGGAGATGATGCGGGCGAGATCGTTTGGACCGACGATGTCCTCGCCGTCCACCTGGAGGATGATGTCGCCACCAATGCGGTATTCGGCAGCCTGGAATTTGAGGTCGCCATCGGCGCCCCTGAGCCCTGCGTCCTCGGCCGGGCCGCCCGGAACCACCGTGTTGACCAGCCCGCCGAAGGCCGTATCCAGCTCCAGCTTTTCGGCCAGTTGCGGGTAGAGCGGCTGGCTGGAGACACCGATGTAGGCGTACTCGGCGGTCCCGTCATCGCGCAGCTGGGCTACCGAGCGCTCGATCGCCGAGACCGGGACCGCGAACCCGACCCCATCGTTGGCCCCGGAGCTGGTCTCGATCTGCTGGTTGATCCCGATCACGCGGGCGCCGGCGTCGAGCAGCGGGCCGCCCGAGTTGCCGGGATTGATCGAGGCGTCGGTCTGGATTGCGCCGTCGATCTGGAATTCGGTCAGCGAGGTGACCGAGCGGTCGGTGGCCGAGACGACGCCGACCGAGAGCGACTGCTGCTCGCCGAAGGGGCTGCCGATCGCCGCCACCGGCTGGCCGACCTGCAGCTCGGAGTCGTCGCCCAGCTCCAGCGGGTGAAGCGCGAACCCGTCGGGGTCGACCTTGAGCAGGGCGACGTCGGAGAAGGGGTCGAAGCCGACGATCTTGGCCGGGAGAACATCGCGTTCGGGGAACTCAACGAAGACTGCGTCGGCCGGCTCGCGCGGCCCGGCCGATTCGTCGGTGACGACGTGGGCGTTGGTGACGATCTCCCCATCGGTATTGAGGACGAAGCCCGAGCCCTCGGCGGCGCCACCTCCGTCGGCGAAGATCGACCGGATCGTGACCACGCCGGGGGCCGCCTCGCGGTAGACCTCGGCCGCGTCGAAGCCCGGGCTGGCGGCCTGGACGGCGAGCTGGGGCTGGGTCGTCTCGGCGGGCGCCTGCTGGGCGACCGGGTCCGAACCCTCGTCCGCGCCGCAGCCGGCGAGCGCCAGGGACAGCAGCAGCGCTACGAGCGCTGCGGCCCGCCTCACGAGGGCGTCCTGGACGGCACCCGCGACCGCACCGTCCCGCTCGCTTCCCGCGAGGCCGGGGGCAGGTCGAGCGTGAAGGCGGTGTAGCGGCGGCTGGAGCTGATCGTGATCTGACCGTGCATCCGTTGCGCAAGCTCGCTGGCGATCGCCAGCCCGAGGCCAGAGCCACCGGCGGAATCAGCGGTGTAGAAGCGCTCGAAGATCCGGTTCTGGGCGCGCTGCGGGATCCCCTCTCCCTCGTCGGAGACGGTCAGCTCGGCACGGCGGTTTGCGGAGTAAGTGCTCACGGTTACCTTGGTGCCCTCCGGCGTGTGCGTGAGGGCATTGTCAAGCAGGATACGGATGATCTGTCTCGTCCGATCCGGGTCGCCGAGGGCGATCGCCGGCACCTCGGGCGTGCGCAGCTCCAGGCGCGACCCACGCAGGTCGGCGCGGGCGCCGAACTCGCGCGTCACCTCCCGCGCCAGGGCGCCGAGGTCGACGTTGCTGGCCCGCATCTCGACCGCCCCGGCGTCGAGCTGGGAGAGGTCGAGCAGGTCGGTGGTCAGCTTGGTCAGGCGGGCGATCTGCTGGCGCATCGTGCGGACGAACTCCGCCCGCTCCTCCGGGCTCGGGTCCTCCTCTTCGAGTAGCTCGACGAAGCCGCCGAGGCTGAAGATCGGGGTGCGCAGCTCGTGCGAGGCGTTGGCGATGAACTGCTTGCGGGCGCTGTCGAGCTCGGCCAGGCGCCGCTGCATCTCGTTGAAGGTGCGGGCGAGCTGGCCAAGCTGCCCGGCCGAGGCGACGGGGATCTTCGTTTCGAAGTTGCCGTCGGCGACTTTTCGCGCTGCCTCCTGGAGGCTGGCGATGTTGCCGGCGGCCGCGCGGGCGAAGTAGAGGCCGACGCCGGTCGCGAGCAGGACCGCGATCAGGCCGCCGATCACGATCTGCCCCTTGACCGCGCCCAGCCCGCTGGCGGCGCCGCCGATCGCGACCGCATATATGTAGACGACGGCGACGGTGCCGAGCGCGATCGAGATCGAGATGATCGTGATTCGGCCGCCGAGCCTGCTCCGCCTGAGGCGCCGCATCCAGTCCCTGCCCTGCCGGCGTCGCGTGGCCAAGGCCCTACTCCCGGAACCGGTAGCCGACCCCGCGCACGGTGAAGAGGTACTCCGGCTGCTTGGGGTCGGACTCAAGCTTCTCGCGCAGGTGGCGGATGTGGACGTCGACGGTGCGCGGGTCGCGGTACTCGGAATCCCCCCAGACGTGCTCGAGCAGCGTCTCCCGGGTCAGCACCCGGCCGGGCGAGCGGGCCAGCGCGCCGAGGATCTCGAACTCGACGTAGGTGACCCGCACCTCATTGTCGCCCAGCGTGACCATGCGGCGGTCGAAGTCGATCGTCAGCTCGCCGCACTCGATCCGCTCGTCGGTGGTCGTCTCGGCCCCCATCCGGGACCGGCGCAGAGCGGCTTTGACGCGGCTGCGGAACTCCCGCATCGAGAACGGCTTGGTGATGTAGTCGTCGGCGCCGACCTCGAGGCCGGCGACCTTGTCGGTCTCGTTGGCCTTCGCGGTCAGCATGATGATCGGCACCTGGCTGCGCGAGCGGAGCTGGCGGCAGACTTCGACGCCGTCTAGCCGGGGCAGCATCAGGTCGAGGATCACCAGGTCGAAGCGGCCCTCTTCGAAGCGCTGCAGCGCCTCCCCGCCGTCGAGGGCGGAGGTGACGTGGTAGCCGTCCTTACGCAGCGGGTAGCTGAGCAGCGTTTGTATCGACTGCTCGTCGTCGACCAGAAGAATGCGTGGGGACCCATTCGCCACTGCTCAAGGGTAGTCGTGACGCCTGTTCTGACCGTCAAGGGCGGAGTTTGGGGACAGAATTGGACGCATGTGCGAGTACTCAGAACTAAGGATATTGACTGTCGGGCCGATAAAAAGGGGCGATGGAAGCACAGGAACTGAAGAGCCTGGTCGAGTCCGGCGGCTACAAGCCCGATCCTTCGCAGATCGCCGTGGCGATGCTGCGGCGGCGCGGGGTCCGCGAGCTGCTTACGGGCGTCCGTCCCGCGGCGCGAGGTGATCGAACCCCGTCGCCTCGAGCAGCCCGCCCCCGGGCAGCCTGATCTCGACCCCATCTCCCGCGACGACCGCGCCGGCGGGCGTCAGCGTCGTTTCCGCGGCTTCGCCGATCCGGGTGGACGCCTCGGCCAGCCGCTCCGGCGGTAACGCCGCCAACAGCTCGTAGTCCTCGCCCCCGGAGGCCGCGAGCTCGAGTGGGTCGCGGCCGACCGCTGCGGCGATCTCGGCAACTCCCTTGGCCAGCGGCAGCGAGGCGGCGTCGATCCGCAGGCCGACCCCGCTGGCGGTCGCCAGGTGCCCGGCGTCGCCAGCGAGCCCGTCGCTGAGGTCGATCATCGCGCGGGCTCCGGCCGCGGCGAGGGCTTGGCCGGCGCCGAGCCGGGGCACCGGCTCGAGCTGGCGCGAGCGCAGGCGTTCGGCGGTCGGGTCGGGCACGGCGGTGGCCAGCTCGGGTTGGTCGAGGAGCAGCCGCCCAGCGGCGGCACCGCCAATCTCGCCGGTGATTACGAGCAGGTCGCCCTCCTGGGCGCCGCCGCGGCGGACCATTCGGTCCGGCGTGGACGCGTGTCCGACCACGGTGACTGCGAGGGTCAGGACCGGCGCCCGGGTGACGTCGCCGCCGGCGACGGTGGTGCCGGTCTCGGCGGCGAGGCCAGCGATCCCGTCGATCAGCTCGAGGAAATCGGGCTCGCCAAGGTTGGCGGGCGCGCCGAGCACTACATAAGCCTCGCCGGTCTCGGCTCCCATCGCCGCCAGGTCGGAAAGCGCGCTCGCAAGCGCCTTGCGGCCGATCAGCGCCAGCGAGGCCTCGCCGCGGCGGAAGTGGACGCCCTCGACCAGCGCGTCGACGGAGGTCGCGGTGGCGCCGCCGGGCACGGTGACGGCGGCGTCGTCGCCGGATCCGAGCGCCACCCGCGGGCCTGGCTCGGGGAGTCGCTCACGCAGCCTCGCCAGCAGCTCGAACTCGCCCATGGAATGACTATCCCAAACCGACCCGGTCACTAAGGTGCGACAGAGCGTGGAGAGAGATCAGCCACTTCTTCACCGGATCGGCGCCGCAGGGGCGCGGTTCGGCACCAAGCCGCCACGCAGTCGCCGGGTCCGCCTTGCGCTGCAGGTCGGCCTGGTCGTGCTCGTCTTCGGCTTCCTCGTCCTGACCGTGATCGACCAGTGGGCGGAGATCCAGAGCGAAGGCGTCCACTTCCACGTCGGCTGGCTGATCCCGGCGATCGTCATCCTGCCTGCCTTCTTCGTCTTCAGCGCGCTCGGCTGGGACTTCACCCTGCGCTTCCTCGGCTACCCGATCGGGTTCGGGCGGGCGCAGGTGGCCTGGGGGCAGCCGCTGCTGGCGCGCTACGTGCCCGGCAGCGTTCTCTACGTGCTGGGCCGGGTACTGCTCTCCGAACGGGCGGGGATACCGCGGCGGATCACGATCGCCAGCATCGTCTACGAACAGGCGATCTCGGCGACCTCCGCGATCCTCGTCGCCTCCTACTTCATCATCAACCACCCCGACCTGCAGGGGCAGCCGGTGCGCTGGGCCGTGCTGCTGCTGATTCCGGCGGCGATCGCCCTGCTGCACCCGCGCGTCTTCGGACCACTCGCCAACCGGGCGCTGCGGGCGTTCGGCCGCGAACCGCTGCCGGCGGTGATCCCGCTGCGCGGGGTCATCTCCCTGATCGTCTTCTACTCGCTGAACTGGTTTGTGGTCGCGTTCGGCATCTACTGCGTCGCCCGCTCGGTCACCTACATCCCCTTCGACGACATCCTCCTGGTCGGCTCCGCCCAGGCAATCGGCTACTTCGCCGCCCTGGTGACCCTGGTCGCCCCCGCCGGCCTCGGCGTCCGCGACGCCGCCTTCGCCTGGGCCGTAAAGGCCGCCCTCCCCGGCAAGAGCTTCGCCCTCGGCTCCCTGATCGCGATCGCCGTCCGCGGCGTAATGACGGTGGGAGAACTGATCTACGTCGCCGCCGTAACCGCCCTCGGCCGCCGCGAGGGCTGGAGCATCGCCACCGGAATCCTCCACGCGTCACCTGAGGAGGAAGCCGCGGAGCGCGAGGCCGAGCGAGCGACTACCTGAGTTTTTTGGCCCGGGCCAAAGCAGTGGTTCAGCCCGGGCGGAGTTGTCGCTTAGGTGTTTATGTCGTTGTTGTACCGCTAATTGGGTTACCGCCAGCCATCTTCAATGTTCCGATCGTAGAAAATTCTGCGGCATTGGGACCGATTTTTAGTGTCTGCATTTTGAATTTCGGCGTGAACACAAGTGACGCGCTGCTCTCCCCGTTTGCCTGTGCCGATTCTGTCGTTTGCCCGTGTGTTGCGATTACTCTACCTTTGACGGGGAATGATTTCCCGTTCAGAGAACATGCTTCCCCACCTTTGTTTTTGAATTCAATTGCGGCGAGGGTTTCTTCTGACCCGCTGCCTACGAACTCAATGCCCATTGCGTTTTTTTCACCTTTGGGTCCTTCGAGTCCTTCAACTCCCTGACCAGTAGCTTCGAGGGTAATCGGTTCCGCAACGATGCATTTGGACGGTAGTTTGACGGAACAACCAGTTAGTCTGAGTCTAAGCCTGGGAAACTTAAACCTGTGATCTCCTGCTTCTGGTTCAGAGCTTTCTATCGTTGATTCTTTCGTGTCACTTTCGAGGCTAGTGCATTCGATTTCGGTTTTCGCCAAACCGATGGTGCCTTTGAGGATCGCCGGCTCGGATTTTTTTGTTGATTCTGTAACTTCTTTATTGGTTAGCTCTACTTCTGTGGCAAAGAAAGTGGAGATCGCGACGTGCTTGAACTCCTGTTGATTGGCTAGTCCTGTGACATCGCAATGCGCGTCTTTGAAGTCACCAGTTTTTGGCGCATCTTTCACACATGTATATGGTGTTGTATTTTTTGATATCGTCGGCGTCGTTGCGAGCGCACTTTGTGCCGCAACCGCACAAAGCAAGAGTGCGCTCAGCAGCGAGAGGCCGATAGTGGCTCTACGTCCGATCATGTCTATCTCTCCTTAGGTTGGGGTGTGGGAAGCGGAGCGCTTCCTTGCACGATGGTCCGCCCGGAGAGTGGGCCAGTCAACAAACCCGACTGGATGTTTTCTATCTCGCGGCCTGAATGGGCCGGATCGCGAAGATCCGGCCCAGGTGCTCAAAGGCTTATGTCGTTGTTGTCATAGCTATCGGGTTACCGCCACCGGCCATCGTCGTTGTGCTGACCGTTTCGAAGGTAGCGGTGTTGGGCCCAATTTTCAGTGTCTGCATGCTGTTTTTCGGAGTGAATACCAATGTTGCGCCGCTGTGTTTGTTGTCCTGCTTCGATTCTGTAGTCGGCCCGTTTGTCGCGATCATCCTGCCTTTGACCGGGAAGCTTTTCCCGTTCAGAGAACATGCTTCCGCGCCTTTGTTTTTGAATGCGAATTCCCCGAAGGCTTCTTCTGGTCCATGGCCTACGAACTCCAGACCCATCGCGTTTGGTTCCCCTTTGGGTCCTAACATTTTTTCAACGCCGTGAACCAGAGATTTGAATATGACCGGTTCGGCGATCGTGCATTTGGCCAGTTCTTTCACATTGCAGGTGCTGAGTTCTGTTTCGACTGTGCCTGTGAATGTGTGCTGACCAGATGCAGGTTCGATGTTGTGAACCTTTGAATTTTTCGTATTGCTACCGCCGATGGTGCATTCAATCGTAACTTTCGCCAAGCCGATGGTGGTTTTGAATACCTTGGGCTCGGCGTCTTTTGTCGCGTTTGTGACTTTTTGGTTGGTCAGGTTGATTTCTGTTGTCGTATTTAGCGCGATAAATTCGTGGCCGAAGTCTCCGGCACCTGCATTGTCGCAATGGGCGTCTGAGAAACCTCCGTTTGGTTTTGCCACGCATGTGAACGCTGTTGTGTTGGGTGACGGCGTGACTATGAGTGCTGCGGCGCTTTGCGCTGCGAAGGCGCAAATCAAAAGCGCCCCCAGCACTGAGAGGCCGATAACGGCTCTACGTCCGACCATGGCTATCTCCTTAGGTTGGGGTGTAAGAAGCAGAATGCTTCCTGCGGTCCATGATGCGCCTGGAGAGTGGGCCGGTCAAGAAACCTGACTGTATGTTTTCTATCTCTTGCTCAGAGGGGGATGCGGGCGCCGAGCTGGTAGGCGGTGAGGGCGAGGGTGAGGAGTTGGAGGGGCTTGTCGCGGGAGACGGCGACTAGGGGGAGCGGCCAGACGAGGTACCAGGGGAGGAGCCAGGAGGTGGCGAGGAGGAGGCCGAGGGCGGCCCAGGCGGTGGCGCGGACCCAGTCGGCTCCGTGCCAGACCCAGGTGAGAAGGCTGGCAATGGCGGTGGCGTAGAGAAGGAGGGCTGCGATCCGGACCGGGTCGACGTCAAGGCCGGTGAGACGGGCGAAGGTGACCGGGATGCTCATGTAGCTGGTCCGTCCCTGGTTCTCACCGGCCAGCCCGAACGCCTCCAGCCAGTCCCAGCCGAAGGCGAGGTAGGCGGCGAGGGCGATCGCGAGCGCGGCAGCGAGGGCTCCGGCGAGCAGGCGGATGGTGGGTCCGCGATTCGAGTCTCCCCGCGATCTCAGTGCCGTGAGGAGTGCGAAGGGGGCGATGAAGGCGGCGGAGGCCTTGAGGGTGGCGGCCGCTACGAGGGAGGCACCTGCGGTCGCCCAGCGGGCCGAGAAGGCCGCGGCGACTCCGCACATTGCCACCAGCATCATCAGGGCGTCGTTGTGGGCGCCGCCGACGACCTGGACCAAGACCAAAGGGTTGAGGGCGACGAAGGCCGCGGCTCGGGCAGGATCGGCTCCGCGCCAGGCCGCCAGCCGCCCGACGATCGCCGCGAGCCCGAGCACCGAGAGCGCCGCCACCGCCTTCAGGACCGCCACCGCCAATCCGACCGGCAGCCAGGCGAGCGGGTAGGTGGCGAGGGTGAAGAGCGGGCCATAGGCGCTGGTCGCTTCGGGCCACGTAACCAGGGCGAAGGCCGGGTCGGCGGGTTCCGTGTACGGCGGGTGGACGTAGGGGTCGAGGTCGTAGAGGACGCCGAGGCGGGCGTAGTCGACGTAGCTGTAGACATCGTGGGAGAGCAGCACCGGCCCGATCGCGAAGGCGGCGACGAGCAGCACGATCGCCACCCAGATCACCGTGTCGCCTAGGCGCGGGGCGGCGACCAGGACCCCGAGGTAGGCGGCGAAGCCGGCCCACATCAGGGCATAGGCGAGCCCCGGGTCGATCGCCTACCCGCTGGTCGATTCGCCCGTGCCGACTCCGCCCGGATCCGCCGGGGGCGGTGGCGGCGACAAAGGTTCCTGCCCGACACCCGGCGCGTAGGCGTCGGGGTCATAGCCGCCGACCGCGTCGGTTCCCGGCGGAGGCGGGTCGCCATTGCCACCGACGCCGCCCGTGCCGCTGCTCGGTGCCGCTTGGGTGAACCGGCCGTAGAAGGGCGCCCAGCTGATCCGCTGGTTCGGTTCGTCGAATTCCTCGCAGGCGACCCCGGCGCCGGAGTAGAGCGAGCTCCAGATCTGGGCCGGGAAGGTGCCGCCGAAGACGATGATCCCGTGCACGCTCGACATCGAGATGTCGTTCGATTCGGGGTACCCGACCCAGACCGCGGTGGCGAGGTTCGGCTGGTAACCGGCAAACCAGGCGTCGGTGTATTCGTCGGTGGTCCCGGTCTTGCCGGCCTGCCCGGCGCAGCCGGTGTAGGCGGCAGTGCCGGTGCCTTCGGTGATGTTGTCGCGCAGCAGCCGGGTCACCTCCCAGGCGACCGCCGGCGACAGCACCCGCCGCGGGTGCGGCTGCTCGGGCCGCTCGACCCGCCCGTCCGCGAACACGACCCGCTTCACCGCGACCGGGTCGCGGTGGATGCCGCCCGCCGCCAGGGTCGCGTAGGCGTCGGCCAGCTCCAGCGGCGTGACACCAAGCCGCAGACCACCGATCCCCTCGGCCGGGATCCCGTCGAGCTCGGTCGTGATCCCCATCGACTTCGCCGTCGCCGCCACGTCCCCCGGCCCGACGTCGAGGTCGAGCTGAGCGAAGACGGTGTTGTCGGAGCTGACCGTCGCCTGCGCCAGGTTGACCCTGCCCTGGTAGCCGAGGTCGGCGGTGTGGACCTCCCAGTGGCCCCACCGCGGCAGGTCGAGGTCGAGCGGTTTGGAGGTGTAGTAAGTCGAGTAAGGGTCGATCCCCTGCTTGATCGCCGAGGTGAGGACGAACATCTTGAAGGTCGAGCCGGGCTGGCGGCGCCCCTGGGCGGCGAGGTTGAACTTGGTGCTCTCGTAACGAGAGCTGGAGACCATCCCCCGGATGTGGCCGTTGCGGGGGTCGATCGAGACCAGCGCCGAAGAGGGGTCGGTCGAGTAGGGGAGGGCTGAGCGCATCGCGTCCAGGCCGACCCGCTGCAGCTCGGGGTCGATCGTGGTGTGGACCTCGAGCCCACCGCGCCGCACCTTGTCAGCCCCGTACTCGGAGATCAGCCTGTTTTCGACGTAGTCGAAGAAGTAGGGCTCGCGGTGCTCGAAGTAGCTGTCGGAGAGGTCCAGCCGCAGTCCCGACTGCTGAGCCGCCCGCGCTCGCTCGCCGGTGATGTAGCCGAGCTTGGCCATCTTCCGCAGCACCGCGTCGCGGCGGGCCTGGGCGGCGTGCGGGTTGAGGATCGGGTTGTACTGGGAGGGCGCCTGGGGCAGCCCGGCCAGGAGCGCCGCCTGCGGCAGGCTCAGCTTCCAGACCGGCTTGGAGAAGTAGAACCGGGAGGCGGCGCCGACGCCGACCGCGGTGCTCCCGTCGACCGTGCCGTAGGAGGCGACGTTGAGGTAGGAGCCGAGGATTTCCCGCCGCGAGTGGCGCTTGGCGTACTCGATCGCCAGCTCCGCCTCGACGATCTTGCGCTCGATCGTGCGCTCAGGATTGGCGATGCAGAGGTTCCGGACCAGCTGCTGGGTGATCGTCGAGCCGCCCTCCACCGCTTCGCCGGCTTCGAGGTTCTTCAGCGTGGCGCGGAGGATGCCCTCGAGGTCGACACCGCCGTGCTCGTAGAAGCGCTCGTCCTCGATCGCCACCGTCGCCAGCCGCACGCTCTTCGGGATCCGCCCGATCGGGGCGTAGGCGTGCGCCACCGGGGAGGCGACCAGCCCGAGCTTCGAGCCGTCGGCCGCGTAGAGCACCGTGTTGCCGCCCCGCTCGACCGGTTTGCAGGAGGCGAGGGAGGGCGCGTCGGCGGCCACGTCGAGCACCCATGAGGCGACCGCCACCGCTGCGATCGCGATCGCAGCGAAGAGCCCGCCGAGGATTAAGAGGAGCTTGCCGCCGATCCCTCCCCGGCGCCGTTGCCGTCGCCGATTGCGCTGCGTCATCCCGGCAGAGGGTACTTCGGGTGGGCCGGCGTCTGGACCGTCAGGCGATGGTGTCTTCGGTCGAGTGGTTGTGGACGATCCCTTCGACCAGGAGCTGGTTGGGGATCACCACCGAGCTGCCGTCGCCGGGGTCGACGTAGGTGTAGGAGAGGGTGATGTCGGTGACCCGGCCCTCTGTTTCGTCGAAGCTGATCCGGTCGCCGATCCGGATCGGCTGGGAGATCGCGAGCTGGATGCCGGCGACCATGTTGCCGATCGTGTGCTGGGCGGCGAAGCCGACGACCAGCCCGATCACCGCGGTCGAAGCGAGGATGCCGGTGGCGAGCCGCTTCAGCTCGGTGAACTGACTCAGCGCCAGCGCCGCGAGGACGACGAAGATCGCCGCGATCAGGAGGCGGCGGAGGATGCGCAGCCGCGTCCGAGTGGACCGCGAGACCTGTGAAACTGCGGGCGTCATGAGCACCAACTTAGCCGTGGAGGCAGTCGCGGAGGAGCCGCCGGCCCGCTTCCCCTACTCCAACTGGGGGCCGGGGATGGCCGTGCTCGGCGTGGTCCTGGCGCTCGGCACCGGGCTGGTGCTGGGGGGCTTCGGGGCGGCGATCGGGGGGCAGGAGCCGAACGGCGACGTGACCACGCTGGGCAACGTCCTCGCCCAGCTGGGATTGGTGATCGGGTTCGTGATGGTGCCGATGGCGATCATTGCCCAACGCGGGGCCGAGAGCGTGCGCGTGATCCTCAGTCGGCTCGGGGTTCGGCGGTTCGAGCTCTCGGCGCTGAAGTGGATGGGGGCGGCCGTCGGCGCCTACCTGGCGTTCGCGATCCTCTACTCGGCGCTGATCCTGCAGCCGGAGCAGGAGGACATCGCCGAAAGTTTCGGGTCGGTCCCGGTGCAGGTCCTGCTGATCGTGTTCGCGGCGGCGATCAGCGAGGAGCTCTGCTTCCGCGGGTTCCTCTTCGGCGGGCTGCGGGAGAAGCTGCCGCGAGTGTCCGCTGCCCTGCTCAGCGGGCTCATCTTCGGCTCGTTGCACGCAATCACCGGGATCAGCGCGGTGCCGCCGCTGATCGCCTTCGGCTTCGTACTGGCCCTGCTCTACGAGAAAACCGGCTCGATCGTCCCGGCGATCCTCCTGCACATGCTGAACAACAGTGTCGCCCTACTTGGTCAGTAGGATTTCGGCCGTGAATCGCCGGCTCCCCTCGATCCTCCTCGTTGCGGCCTGCCTGATCTTGCCCGCGTCCGCATCGGCGGCCGAGAGCGGCAAAGGCGCCGCGCAGCCGATCCCCGAGGCGACGGTCAAGGTCCAGGTCGGCCACCTGCACGACGGCCGCGCTCCGATCTACCACGAGGTGCCCGTCACCGGGACCCTCTCGCCGTTCGTGCCCGGGCAGCGGGTCGAGGTCACCTTCTACCTCAACGGCAATCGCCTGTTCACCCGCAAGGTCCCGGTCAGCAAGGGCAAGGGCGGCGCCGGGGTGTTCCGCTCCAGCGTGATCCTGCGGGAGAACGGCAAGTACGCGGTCAGCGCCCACCACACCGCCAACTCCAAGCTCGGCGCCGACACCACGGTCCGCAAGAGCTGGCGGGTCAGCTTCCCGTCGCTGCGCTCGGGCCAGTGCGGCAGGGTCGTCAAGGGCTTCAAAAAGGCGATGGCGAAGATGGGATACGCCTCCGGCGGCGGCTCCTGTTTCAACGACAGGCTCGGCCGCGAGGTTCTCGCCTACCGCAAAGTCAACTCGATGGACCGCAGTCAGAAGGCCGGCCCGGGGCTGGTGAAGAAAGTGTTCAGCGGTCGCGGCGGCTACCACGTCCGTTACCCAAAGGCGGGCGAGCACGTCGAGGTCTCGATCGACAAGCAGGTGATGGTCCTTACCAAGGGCGACAAGCCATACGCGATCTACCCGGTCTCGACCGGCAAGTCCTCGACCCCGACCGTGACCGGCCACTTCACCTTCATCCGGCGCGAACCGGGCTACAACTCCCACGGCATGTACTACTCGTTCTACTTCCACGGCGGCTACGCGGTGCACGGCTACGAAGACGTGCCCGACTATCCCGCCAGCCACGGCTGCGTGCGCACCTTCATCGCCGACCAGCCGCGGATCTACGAACAGCTCGAGTACGGCGAATCCATCTTCGTCTTCTAACCCGCCGGGGTGGCGGGTGGTGAATTCGGGCGGATAGTGAAAAACTCTGGCCCTGATGTGTGAGGGGCCGTCATGAGGGTGTTCGTCGCCGGAGCGAGCGGGGCAATCGGGAGACCGCTGGTGCCGCGCCTGGTGGCCGCCGGCCACGAGGTAGCGGGGATGACGCGGCGGCCGGAGCGGGCCGAGGAGATCCGCGCCGCCGGGGCCGAGGCGGTCATCTGCGACGCCTTCGACGCCGACGGGCTGCGCGAGGCCGTGGTGGGTGCCGAACCCGAGGCCGTCGTCCACCTGCTTACCGCGCTGCCGCAGAAGTTCAAGCCGCGGAGCGACCTCTCGCCGACCAACAAGGTGCGGGTCGAGGGGACGCGCAACCTGGTCGCGGCGGCCCGCGCTGCCGGGGCACGCCGGATGGTCGCCGAGGGCGTCGCCTTCTTCTACGCACCCGAGGGGGACTGGGTCAAGGATGAGGGAGCGCCGTTGTTCGCCCGGCCACCGGGGGCTTTCGGCGATGCCGTGGGAGCCCTCACCGACCTCGAACGGCAGGTGCTGGGCGCCGAGGGCATCGAGGGATTGGTGCTCCGCTACGGCTGGATATACGGGCCCGGGACCTACTACGGGCGGGGCGGTTCGCTAGCCGAAGACACGTTGAAGCGCCGCTCGCCGATCGTCGGCAAAGGAACCGGCGTCTTCTCCTTCATCCACGTCGAGGACGCGGCGGCGGCGACGGTTGCCGCGGTCGAGCGCGGCGACCCCGGCGTCTACAACGTCGTCGACGACGACCCGGCGCCGCTGCACGAGTGGGCCCCGGTCTACGCTCAAGCCATCGGCGCCAAGCCACCGCGGCGCATCCCGGTCTGGCTCGCCCGGCTGCTCGCCGGCGAGGCGATGGCGCAGACGGCGATAACGCTGCGCGGTGCCTCCAATGCAAAGGCCAAGCGCGAGCTGGCTTGGCAGCCCGAGCACCCAAGCTGGCGCCGGGGCTTCCGGGCTTCGCTGTCCTAGCGTCGCAGCGGGCGTGTCTGAGGAAAAGGGGTTGTATGAACCCCTCTCCTCAGACACCCCACCGATTTCGGCCTAGGATGCGCGCGGTGACCGACCTCGATGCCGCCAAGCAGACGCTGCTAGCCGAGCTGCGCGAGCACTCGTTGGTGCTGGGCGAGGTGACGCTCTCGAGCGGGGCGACCGCGCAGTACTACGTCGACGCCCGGCGGACGCTGATGCGGCCGGCCGGCTTCCGCGCCGCCGGCGATCTGATCGCCGCCGCCGCCGCCGACCTCGGCGCCGATGCGGTCGGTGGCCCCGCGACGGCCGCGATCCCACCCGCCTGCGCGGCGATCGCGGTGCCCGCCGGCGCCGGACTCCTCGCCTTCTTCGTCCGCGGCGAGCGCAAGGAGCACGGGCTGCAGCGCTGGGTCGAGG
Organism: uncultured Actinomycetes bacterium; assembly: GCA_963832155.1. Classification (GTDB taxonomy): domain Bacteria; phylum Actinomycetota; class Thermoleophilia; order Solirubrobacterales; family 70-9; genus VAYN01. The sequence continues at coordinate 398,030 of CAWHTB010000002.1, read as the reverse complement.
GGCCGGTGGAGCCGGGCCTGCGCTGCCTGGTCGTCGAGGACACCGTGACCACTGGGGGCTCGACTGCGACGGCGATCGGGCGAGTCCGCGAGGAGGGGCTTGAGGTGGTCGGCGTCGTCGCGGTCGTCGACCGGCTCGCCGGTGGTGGCGAGCGGATCGAAGCTGCCGCCGATGCCCCCTACCGCGCCCTGGTCACGATCGACGAGATCTACCCGGAGCGGCCGGACCGCGGCTAGGGCGCCCAGTGGAGCCCGATGCCGTCGAGATCCGGGTCCTCGGTTGTCTGATCGAGAAGCAGCGCACGACTCCGGACGCATACCCGCTCTCGCTCAACGCGCTTCGGCTCGCCTGTAACCAGTCGACCAATCGCGACCCGGTCGTCGAATACGACGAGAGGACGGTGACCGAGGCGCTGCGGCGGTTGGCCCTGCGCGGCTGGACCCGCCTTGCCAGCGGCGCCGGCAGCCGCGCCCGCAAGTACCGCCACCTGCTGCCGGAAGCGCTCGATCTGGATCCGGCCGAGCTGTCCCTGCTGGCGGTGCTGATGCTGCGTGGCGCCCAGACTCCGGGGGAGTTGAAGCAGCGCACCGAGCGCCTGTACTCCTTCACCGACCTCGGCGAGGTCCAGGAGGCGCTCGGGCGCCTAGTCGACCGCGAGCTGGTTGCGCGCCAAGCGCGCCGGCCGGGCCAGAAGGAGGAGCGCTACGAGCAGCTGCTCGAGGGCGAGGAGGAGGCGGCTGCAGGCGGGGAAGCAGCATCGGCGGAAGGACAGGAGGCGCCCGCCGAGGAGACCCCGCCAAGCGTCACCGAGAGCGAGGCTCCAGGCGAGGATCGGCTTGCACGCCTGGAGCGTGAGGTCGCCTCCCTCCGCGCCGAGCTGGCGAGACTGCGCGAGGCTCTCGGGGAGAGCGCCGAGGGGGACTGAGGGTCGAGCGGCGGCTCAGCCGCCGTGCTCGAGGTCGAGGACGCGGACCCGGCGGCCGCCGGGGATCGCGACGACGACGTGGGTCTTCAGGGCACCTTTCGCTCGCAGCAGCGCCCGTCCCCCGGCGGTGAGCGGCACACTGAAGGTCCTGGCGCTTTTGCCGGTGAGCATGAAGGCGGTGCGCCCGAGCACGCGACTGACCGGGCGGGTGCGCGGGCCGCTGCCGCGGTAGTTGGGCACGGTGGTGCGGAAGCGGGCTCGCAGGAGGATCTGGCCCGGGCACTGGGTCCCGGCCGGCCACTGGCAGAGGACCCGGGCGCGGACCCGGTTGCCGCTCGCCTTCACATTGGAGACGGAGATCGCGACCGGGATCGAGGCGCGCTTGCAGCCCAGCCGGCGGTCGACCCCTGGCGCCAGGTTGACGGCGTAGACGCAGACCTGCTGCTTGCCGGACTTGACCGTGGGAAGGGCGATGTCGAAGCCGTGCAGCGGCCCGGCCTCGGGGTGCTTGATCGCGATGTCTCGCCGCGACCGCGTCGCGATTGGGCCAAGCTCGTAGGTCGCCACTTTCGGTTCGCCGGCCTGGCCGCCGACGACGAGCCGGATCGCGAGCGGCACCGTCGGCCCGTTCGGGTCGTATGCCCAGCCTTTCACCCGCACCTGGCCGGGGCTGGGTGAGCCGGCCAGGTCGAGGAACCCGACCGGGTCGTCGCCGGCGGCCACCGCCGTGCCGACGGTCGGCCCGTCTACGTAGTTGCTGTCGATGTTGACCGTCACGCCGCCGTAGGTCTCGTTGTGGCCGCCGCTGTACTGGTGGATCCGTTGGTGCAGCGCCCAGGCGGTCGCCGGCACCGCCGGGTCGGCGGTGTTCTTCAAGCCGTTCCAGTTGGCGATCCAGAGGGCATCGGGCGCCAGGTACCCGGTCCCGATCGTGCCGGCGAGGTCCTCGATGCCCGAGGCGCTGCTGCTGTAGACGCCGGAGAGGTAGCCGAGCGCGTGCAGCTTCGCGGTCCACGCTTCGAGGAAGGTGAGGGTGGCGGCGGTGGCAGAGGAGGTCTGCGTGTAGGACTCCATGTCGTAGTAGATCGGGCTGCCGGGGCCGATCGCCACCGCGGCGGCCTGGGCGACGGCGTCGATAGCCGCGGCGGTGCCCTGGGTCGTCGCCTGGGAGGCGGTGAGCTTGGCGCAGCTGGTGCAGCTGCTGGTCGGTGCCTGCAGGCCGACGTAGGTCGGGATCAGGTGCCAGCCGGCGGCGGTCTGGGCCGTCACCCAGCTCGAGGTCAGGTTCGGCTGCGAGCAGGCACGGTTGAGCCCGCCGATGTATACGCCGACCGCACGGTAGGGGGAGAGAGCCCAGGCCGACATGGTCCGGGTCGACGGAGCGGTGCAGGCGTCGAAGCCGAGCCCGGTGAAGATGGCGCCCCCGGCGCGGGCGACTCGCCTGGGCAGGGTTGGGAGGGAGGAGGCACGGGCGGCGGCAACGGGGTCGACCACGATCGCCCGCCGCCGGCCGATCGCCTCGGCCGGGCAGAGCTGGTTCGGCGCCGGCGTCCCCAGGTAGACGGCCCGGCGGTCGAGCCGGACGCACATCCGCGGGTGCTCGGAGAGGCGGAAGACGGGCCACGAGGCCGGCGCCTCGACCGCGCGCCCGGCGAACTCGATCGTCCTGGCGCCGGCGCCGCTCGTCGCCAGCGCGCCCTGCCACGTCGACAGCAGGGCGAGCGCCCCCAGCACGCCCAAAAGGAACGCGCGGGCGCGGCGAACTCTCAAGCTTCGGTCCCTCACTGCCAGCACTCTCGATGCAACAAGGTGGGGGCGCCAAAAGTTGCACCCATTCGGACGAAACCGTGCATCGCGCGCCGCTCTCATACAGCCGTCCGTCCCGGCGGAATCCGGGCTCTGGCCGAGCCGGAAACCGCAAGGGTGCCCGCCCCATGGCATCCGCCTACGAGGCCAAGTTCGAAGAGGGAGTGCGGCCCTTCCTGCAGGAGGGAGAGGAAGTGCTCGCCTCCGTAGGTATCCGCGTTTGCGTTCTTTCCGCCTCTTCCTATGCTTTCCTTTATATCTTTTTCATTTTATGTTTAGAATCTACGCATTACCGAATTAGGCTCCCCGAGTCCAGTCGCTCCTGACCTCACGCCGAGCTCGCGTGAGCGTCTGCGGGGCATGTCTAAGTTGCTGTTCGGGAATCAGGATCGGCTGGAGGTGGGCGTCGCGGTCGCCCGCAGCAAAGACGGGGCGGTCAACGCGACCGATCTGGGACTGGAGCTGGGGATCGCACAGCCGCGGGTGCGGAATCAGCTGGTGGCGCTGGAGAAGGCCGGGCTTCTTGACCGGATGCCGAAGTCAGGGGACTTGAAGCAGTGGTTCCTGCGGTCCGAGTCGCCCTTCTGGGACGTGTGCCTGGTGCTCTACGAAGATTGGGGAGGATGAGATGAGCACGCCCGGGGAGGGGGCGCCGTCAAGCGGCCAAGCCAGCGCAATGCAGCTGTTTGCCAAAGCGCTGGCCGAGGTCACCTCGCCCGGCCCGCATGCCCCGCGGGGAGACCTGTTCAAGGGCCTCGACGAGCTCGAGCGGAACGTTCTGCTCCGGTACTGGGAGAACGGTCGCCCCAGCGGCGATGGCAGCTCCCACTTCGACGAGGTGATCGAGATACGGCTCACTCGCCTCCGCAAGAAGGCGCGCAACGAGACGTGGGGAGAAAGAATCTGGCTCGCTGGCAAGGCTGGAGCGACGCTGCTGGTCTTCGCCGCCGCTTGGCAGTACCTCCTCTAGCCATCTCCATGCCCCGAGCTGGATTCGAACCAGCGGCCTATCCCTTAGGAGGGGATCGCTCTATCCAGCTGAGCTATCGGGGCAGAGGAAGATTTTCTCTTAGATGACGAATCGGTGTCGAAGTTGGTGCGATGTGCGCGCCACAGGTCACAGGTTGATCGGCAGGATTCCTTGCATGAGGGGAATGCAAGTGCTCGACATGTCTGGAGCAGGGGTTAATGTTCAGGACATGTCCAAGATGATCCAGATCAGGAATGTGCCCGACGATATGCACCGGGAGCTGAAGATGCGCGCGGCGGCGGCGGGGATGTCGCTGTCCGACTACATCAAGAAGGAGCTGGGCTTCCTCACCGAGAGGAAGATGAGCATGGCGGAGATAGACGCTCGGATGCAGGCTCTTGGTCCGTCGCGGATGACGACCAAGGAAACGGTCGAGATCATTCGCGAAGGCCGCGGTGAGTGATGCCGGTCGTCGATGCATCGGTGGTCGTCGAATACCTCGGTGCGGGTGAGCACGCCGAGGTTGCCGGCGAACGACTGCTGACCGACGAAGAGCCGCTGTGGACGCCGCACCTGATCGATGCTGAGGTTGGCCAGGCGCTGCGGCGGGGAGTACGGCGGGGATCGCTGGACGAGGATGCTGCCGGCCAGGCGCTGTGGATGTTCGACGACCTGCCGTTACGACGGGTCCCGCATGAACACCTGTTCCGGTACGCCTGGACGCTGCGCGACAACTGCACCTTCTACGACGCCCTCTACGTCGCTCTCGCCGAGATGATGGACGAACCGCTGATCACCTTCGACGCGCGGCTGGGTCGTTCCGGGGTGCGCGCCGAGATCGAAGTCCTGGCCTGAGCTCGCGGCGCCTCGCTCAGGCGTAGAGGCTCTCGGAGGCGAGCTCGAGCGCCCGCCGGCTCCAGAGCTTCACTTCCATGAAGACGTCGTCGCCGTAGGCCTCGAGGGCGTCGAGGGCGATCAGGGTGAAGCGGCCCTGCGACACGACCTCCTGGTCGACGGTCTCGCCGTCGAGCTCGGCGGTGGCGGCGACGGCGCCGCGGACCAAGGGACAACCCCAGACCAGGGTGACGGCCCCGGCGCGCCCGTTCTCCCCGCGCCAGCGGCCGATCACGTCGTCGTTGAGGTCGACCCGCCACTCCGGGTTGTCCTCGGCGAGGATGTCGGTGAAGTCAGCCTTGGCGGCGAACTCGCCGGGCTCGCCGCCGGGCGGCAGCACGTAGGAGACGTGCCCGAACAGCTCCAGGTTGCCCTCCTCGCTCTCGGTCCGCGCCGAGAAGGGGACCCAGACGCGCCCGCCCCAGGCGCGCTCCGGGAACCAGTCGACCTCGACCGGAAGCTCTGCGCCCGCCGGCAGGTCCTCGATGCCCTTGCACGCAGTCTCGACCTCCTCTCGCAGACGCTCGGCGAAGCGCCCGTGCGGGATCCCCTCCTGGGTGGTGTCGGCGATGAAGCGTGGGATCGGGCGCGGGTTCGGCGGCACGCGAGGACCCTAGTGCCTCAGCTCGGCAGGCACTCGCGGAGGTCGGATGCGGCGCGCTCGGGGGGGTAGACGTTGATGTCGATCCCGGTTCCCAGCTCGAACCCGGCCTTGACCGTCAGCCGCGGGGCGATGTCGATGTGCCAGTGGAAGGTGTCGGTGCCGTGGGGGGCGGTGCGGACCCAGAGGTTCAGCTCCGGCGGGCCGTCGAAGCGCGCCGCGAGGATGCGCAGCGCGGCGTGGAGCATCGCCGCCCCGCCCTCGCCCTCCTCGAACTTCGCTTCCTCCTGGCGGGGGACCACCCGCAGCTCGAACGGGGAGCGCGAGGCCCAGGGGCAGATCAGCGCCGCCTCCTCGTCGATCGCGACCAGGCGCTCACCGCGCCGCACCTCCTCGACCAGGACGTCACTGAGCAGCCCACCGCCGGCGGTCCGTTCGCCGTAGGCGCCGGCGCGCTCTCTCTCCCGCGCCACCGCCGCGGGCACGAACGGCAGCGCGTAGAGCTGCGCGTGGGTGTGCTCGAGCGAGGCCCCGGCGCCGCCGCCCTCGTTGACGATCAGCTGCACGTAGGAGGCGCCGGCGTGGGCGCGCATCCGCTCGCGCCAGGTGGCGACGGCGGCGCCGAACTGGTCCTCGTCCAGCTCGGCCATCGCGGTCACGTGCTCGGGTCCGTTGACGATCACCTCGTGGGCGCCCGTCGCCGGGCGCGAGGAGAAGAGGTCCGGTTCGCCGGCGCGACGCGAGGCCAACAGAGGATCGCCGCTGCTGGCGAATGACCCCGCCTCGGCGGCGGGCTCGCTCGCGCCCATCCCGCTGCCCGCGCCCGCGGCGTCATCACCCCCGCCCAGCGCCGGATAGAGGTTCGGCACCACCCGGGTCTTCCACCCGGCGCTGTCGGCCGCCCCGCCACCCGGCCGCACCGCGTAGACCTCCGGCGGGGTGCGGTCCTCGCGTCCCTCACAGAACGGGCAGTTCTCGGGCCCCTTCGGCTCTGCCGCCCGCGCCGAGAACCCCTCCGGGCGGTCGGCCCGGCCGGGGGCGAGGATCGTCCTCAGCCCACTCAGCTGGTCGATTCGTATCTCGGGCTGGCTCAGGACCGGGAGGGGGGAAGGTCGGCCGGGGGCTCGGGCTCGGGCGGCGGCGGCGGAGCCGGAGGTCTGGGTGCTTTGGCTTTGCTCCCCCCGGTCTTGTGGTCGGCGCGGCCGATGAACGGCTCGAGCACGTCCATCGGCAGCGGGAAGACGACGGTCGTGTTCTGGTTGCTGCCGATTTCCAGCAGCGTCTGCAGGTAGCGCAGCTGCAGCGAGGCCGGGTTGGTGCTGATGATGTCGGCTGCGTCGGTGAGCTTCTGGGCGGCCTGGAACTCCCCCTCGGAGTTGATGATCTTGGCCCGCCGCTCGCGCTCGGCCTCCGCCTGGCGGGCGATTGCGCGCTGCATCTGTTCGGGGATCTCGACGTCCTTGATCTCGACCGCGGTCACCTTCACCCCCCAGGGCTCGGTCGACTCGTCGATGATCTTCTGCAGCTCCTCGTTGAGCCGCTCGCGGTCGGAGAGCAGCTGGTCGAACTCGGCCTTGCCGAGCACCGAGCGAAGCGCCGTCTGGGAGATCTGCGAGGTGGCGAGGAGGTAGTTTTCGACCTCGGTGATCGCTTTGCGCGGGTCGATCACGCGGAAGTAGGCGACGGCGTTGACCCCGGCGGGGACGTTGTCGCGGGTGATCACCTCCTGCGGCGGGATGTTCAGCGTCACCGTCCGCAGGTCGACCTTGACCATCCGGTCCACCAGAGGGATCAGCAGGATCAGGCCCGGGCCCTTCTGGGCGATCAGCCGACCGAGCCGGAAGATCACCCCGCGCTCGTACTCGCGCAGGACCCGCACCGACATCCCGACCGCGATCAGCGCGAAGAACGCCAGGACGACGAGAATTCCGATCGCGACCTCCATCAACTGACTCCTTCTTTGGGCTGGACGTTCTTCGAGGGGACCGGGCGAACGACCAGCGTCAACCCGTCCACCGCCTCGACCGTGACTCTATCCCCCAGCCGCACCGGGCCCGCGGCATCGGCGAGGCGCGCTCCCCAGAGCGCCCCCTGCAGCCAGACCTGACCATCGGGGTCGATCTCGGTCCGGGCCTCCGCCTCGGCGCCGACGATCTCCTCGGTGCCGGTGCGGACGGGCTGATCGCGGTGCGCCTCGATCACCTTGCGGGTGACGAAGTAGAAGACCACCCCGGAGACGACGCCGAGCGTGATCAGCGCCGGGCCGACGTAGTCGGCGGCGTCGCTGTCGGAGCCCAGCGCCAGCACGCCGCCGCCGATCAGTCCCGCGATCCCGATCGCCGCCAGCACACCGCCCGTGGGCAGCAGCAGCTCGGCGAGCAGCAGGCCGAAACCGATGAGGGCGACGATTACGAAAGCTTCCATGGATCGATTATCCGCTCTTCAGCGCGTAGCGGCGAACGTCGGCTTCCAGTTCGGAGTCCTCGGAGTAGGGGCCGATCTTCAGATAGACCAGCTCTCCGGAGCGGTCGTAGAAGGCGGTGTCGGGCAGCCCCGTCGCCTTCACCGAGTTGCCGATCTCCTTGTCGGGGTCGGTGTAGCTGGGGTAAGGGACAGGCTCCTGCTCGAGGAAGCCGGCGGCGGTGTCGTCGGAGTCCTGGGAGTTGACGCCGAGGAAGGCGACCCGCTTCCCGTAGCGCGCGGCGAGCTCTTGCAGAATCGGGAACTCAAGCCGGCAGGGCCCGCACCAGGAGGCCCAGAAGTTGACCACCACCGGGTATCCCTTCAGCGTCTCGATCCGGTGGTCGTAGGCGGACAGCCCGCCGGGGAGCAGCTCGTCGCCCTGGGCGTGCAGCGCCGCCAGTGGTGCCGGGGCGCCGGCCAGCGCGGTGGCGTAGTCGGGAGCCTCGCCGCCGTAATCGCCGCCGCTGGAGCTGCCGCAGCCGCTCGTCGCTGCGGCCAGGAACGCCGCTGCGCAGAGCACGATCGCAAGTCGAATTCGCGTGGTCATCGTCTCCTTGATTACAATACGTACGTTCGGTTCGCGGTTGGCGAACCACTGAGATCTCCGGGGAGACGGGATACGGAATCGCCGTCAGCCCCGTTCACTACCCCCGGCCGTGCGTCTTCGTACTCGGCGGGGGGCGGGACCAGAAGCCTTCTATGGCCAAGACCAGCGACGTTGCCGCCAGCGCGGCAGTTCCCTCAGGCGCCGATATCGAGCGCGCGGCGGAGTTTGCCCGCGAGCCCTTCCTGCTCGACGGCGAGAAGCCGGAGGCGCTGGCGCCGGGTACCGCCCGCCGCCGCGCTCTCGACGCCGCCCTGAGCGAGCTTGACGCGGGCGCCGAGCATCCCTCGATCGAGTGGCGCCGGGACTTCTCGCTGCTGCTCGGGCTGGAGCGGCTTCTGGCCGACGAACCGCCGAAGCTGCTCGATGGAGCGGAACTCAACCCGCACCAGGTCGACGCGCTCTCCGGGACCCTGGCCGAGCTGATGGCCGAGCAGCAGGTGGTTTCCGACGAGGAGATCGCCGCCGGCAACGGGGACGTTGCGGAGGCTGAGGACGAGGCCGCGGTTGCCATCGAGGAGGTCGAGGCCGAGGAGGAAGAGCCGGAGGCTGACGAGGAGGAGCCGTCTGCGGAGGACGACGAGGAGGACTTCGATGAGTCGCCCGCCGACGTCAACGGCGCCGGCGAAGAGCTTGACGCGGAGGCCGTGCTCGAGGAGGACGAGGAGCTGGCCCCCGACGAGGAGCCGCAGGACTGGGAGGTGACGGCCGAGGACGACGAGGAGATCATCGAGGAGGCGCCCGAGGACCCCGGCGCAGCCCGCCGCTTCTGGTTTGAGCACGCCACCGGCGCCGGCAAGACCGTCGCCGCGGTTGGCTTCATCGAGGCCACCCGGACCGGCGGCGTCCTCATCCTCACCCACCGCCGCAACCTGGTCGACCAGTTCATCGGCGAGATCTCCGACCGCGGCTACAAGGAGCGGCTGCGGCCGCCGCTGCTCGACAATCGCGACGACCCCGAAGGCCCGGTCACGGTCGAGACCTACCAGTGGTTCGTCCGCAACTACAAGCGCGTCTCCGACGCCTACTCGATCGTGATCTGCGACGAGGCCCACACCGCGCTCGGCGAGAAAACCAGTGCCTGCATCCGGTCCTGGAACGGGCCCGTCTTCATCGGCATGACCGCGACCGGGGCGCTGATCGCCCGCCACGTCGCCGACCTCTTCCCGACCCAGACCTCGCGCTTCGACCTCGCCCAGGCAGCCCGCCGCGGCGTGATCTCGCCGCTGCGCTGCCTACGCATCCCGCCTGGGCCGGGGGTGCGGACGATCGCCAAGGTGCCGCTGCGAAAGGGCGAGGTCGACCAGGACTTCGACCAGGAGGAGCTAGCGGCCCTGCTCGACCAGGAGCCGTTTAACGTCGCCATCGCCGACCTCTACAAGACCCGCTTCCGCAAGGTCCCAGGCGTTCTCTACACGGCCGGGGTCCAGCACGCCAAGAACGTCGCCAAAGCGTTCCGCAACGCCGGCATCAACGCCCAGGCCGTCTCGGGCGAAACGCCGAAGCGCGAGCTGGCGGAGATTCTCGCCGGCTTCGAACGCGGCGACGTCGACGTCCTCTGCAACGCGATGCTCCTGGCCGAGGGCTGGAACTCGCCGCGGGCGACGATCTGCATGCACCTGGCGCCGACCGCCTCCCGGCGGATCTACCAGCAGCGGGTCGGCCGCGTCACCCGGCGGGCGCCGGGCAAGGAGGCGGGCCTGGTGATCGACTTCGTCCACCCCGCCACCACCCATGACGAGACGATCGTCACCCTGCACAGCCTGCTCGACCGCGACGTCTACCGCGGCGGCGCGATCGTGGTCGGGCCGGTGCGGCGCGGGCGCGGGCGCAAGGTCCGGGTAGAGCGCCGGATCGTCCCGGTCTCCGACGTCGAGGAGAAGCGGATGGAGGTGCTGGAACGGGAGATCTGGCGGATCGCGGTGGAGAACCTCGACTACCCCGAGCAGCATGCCTGGGCGGCGCTGGCCGGGGCGCGGGTCAACACCCAGGGCTGGCGGCGGGCGCGGGCGATGCTGCAGAACGACCGCACCAAAGAGCTGCGCCGGCGCTTCCTGCTGACCTGCGTGCAGCGCAACCGCAACTCCCAGCTGCGGCTGAAAGCGCTCGGGGAGATCGCCGACCTCGGCGATCCCGACGCCTTCGACGACGCGATCGACATCGTCGGCACCTGGAGCCGGGAGGACAAACGGGCCGGGACCAAGACTTTGCTGCAGGCGCTGGTCGACAAGCGGATCGGGCGCCGCGACCAGGCGCAGGCGTGGGTCTGGCGCCTCGCCTCCTACACCCGCGAGGTGCATGAGGAGTACGCGGTGCAGCGCTGGCCGGAGACCAAGCGCCTGCTCGGGTTGCTGGTCAACTCCTCCGGGCGCGCCCACGGGCGGAACGCCCGTCGCCTCGTCCACGCCGCCCGCAAACACGACCGCCGCCTGGCGGTGGCGCTGCTCGCCGCCGCTGTCTCCCACACGCCCGAGGGCGAGGAGGTGCTGCGCGGCGCCCGGATGCGGATGGCCCGTAAACCGTCCGGCGTGGCGCGGGAGCTGCTGCGGAACTTCCCCAAAGGCGGCAAGCGGCGCCGCAAACGCGGCAAGAAGCGGCGGCCGGGCAAAGGCCCGGAGAAGAGCCAGCACGTGGCCAGCGACAAAGCCGGCGAGCGAAAGAAGCCGCCGGCCCGCAAAGCTGCGAAGAGCAAGAGGTCAGGCGCGGGTGAGGTGGACCTCGCCGGCCCCGATGGCGACCCGGTCGCCGTCGGGGGCGATGACGAGTAGGTAGCCTCGGTCGTCGACGCCGTCGGCGACTCCGGAGCCGCCCTCCCAGGCAATTTCCCTGCCTCGCAGGGCGTCGCGCTCGCGCCAAGTAGATAGGACGGCGTCCGGCGTGGCGCCGACCCACTCCTCGAGCCGCCGGCTCAGGGCCGCCGCCGCCGTTAGGGGATCGGCGCCGCGCAGCGAGGTGGCGGTGTCGCGCAGCTCCAGCGGGAACTCCTCGCGGGGGATCGCCAAGTTCAGGCCGACGCCGAGGACCGCCCAGCCATCTTGGGGGCGGGCCTCGATCAGGACGCCGGCGAGCTTGCGGCCGGCGATTTGGACGTCGTTGGGCCACTTGACGCCGCACTGGATCCCGGGTTCCAGCTCCTCAGCTGCCTCGCAGACGGCGAGCGGGACCGCGAGCGGCAGTAGTAGGTGGCGGTCGTCCAGGGGGCGGATGACGGCCGAGTAGAGCAGCGCTTTGCCGGCGGCGGCGGTCCAGGTGCGGCCCTGGCGACCGCGGCCGGCGCTCTGCTCGGCGGCGGTGACCACGGTTCCGTGCGGCGCCCCGGCGCCCGCCAGCTCACGTGCGCGCGTGTTGGTGGAGTCGGTGCGGGTGAGGTGGCGGTGGGGCCACCCAAAAGCCCCAAGGTCTGACCGCGATTGTCTTTTGGGACTCAAACCGTCCCAAAAGACAATCGCACTCTTCGGCGTCAGCCCAACGGCTGATTCCGCGCGTCGGCGAGCAGGGCGTCGAGGAGACCGTCGACGTCGTGGCGCTCGGCTTCGACGTCGACCTCGAGGCCGGCGGCGCGGACGGCCTCGCTGGTGATGGGGCCGATCGAGACGACGCGGGCGGAAGGGGGGAAGAGATCGCCGAGTGCCGCGGTCAGGTTGGTGACGGTCGAGGAGGAGGTGAAAGTGACGTAGTGGGCTGCCCGCGCGGCCTCGACCGCCTCGGCGCTTGGCTCTTCACGGACGGTCTCGTAGAGGGCGACGACATCGACTTCGGCTCCGCGCTCGCGCAGGGCGTCGGGAAGCACGTCGCGGGCCTCGGCGGCGCGGGCGACCAGCACCCGGCGGCCCTCGACCTCGACGTCCGCCAGGGCCTCAACCAGCGCCTCGGCGACGAAGCGCTCCGGGACGACGTCGGCGACGATCCCCTGCTCACGCAGGGCGTGGGCGGTGCCGGGTCCGATGGCGGCGACGGTCGCACCGGCGAGGGCGCGGGCGTCTCGGCCGCCGTCGGCGAGGGCCTCGAACAGCAGCCGGACGCCGTTCGGGCTGGTCAGGCAGACGAGCGCGTACTCGCTGATCGAGGCGACGGCGTCGCGCACCTCGGCGGAGTCGGTTCGCGGCTCGATCCGGATCGCCGGCAGCTCGACCACCTCGGCGCCGAGCGCACTCAGCGTCGCCGCTAAGCCGCTCGCTTGGGCACGGGCGCGGGTGACGACGACGCGGCGACCGTGCAGCGGCCGCCGCTCCAGCCAGGCCAGCCGTTCGCGGCGTGCGGCAACCGGCCCGATCACGATCAGCGCTGGGGCTCCGACCTGCTCGCGCTCGACCGTCTCGGCGATCGTCGCCAGCGTCGCCGAGATCGTGCGTTGGCCGGCCATCGTCCCCCGTTCGATCGCGGCGGCGGGCTCCCCAGGATCGCGACCGGCCTCGATCAGCGCCGCCGCGTTCTCAGCCAGCCGCTTCACTCCCATGTAGAAGACGAGGGTGCCGGGGAAGCGGGCGAGCGCCTCCCAGTCCAGCGCTGTCTCGCCCTTCTCGGGATCCTCGTGGCCGGTGACGAAGGCGACCGCGGAGGCCTCGTCGCGGTGGGTGACAGGTATGCCGGCGTAGGCGCTGGCGGCGACTCCTGCCGTCACCCCGGGAACGACCTCGAACTCGACCCCGGCCTCGCGCAGCGCTTCGCCCTCCTCGCCGCCGCGGCCGAAGACGAAGGGGTCGCCGCCCTTCAGCCGGACGACGCTGCGCCCGGCACGGGCGGCCTCGACCAGTCGCTCCGCGATCTCCTCCTGCGGCACCGAGGGGATGCCAGGCTGCTTGCCGACGTAGACCAGCTCGGCGTCCTCGCGAGCCCCGTCGAGCGCCCCTGGCGGGATCAGCCGGTCGTAGAAGATCGCGTCGGCGGTCGCGATCAACTCCAGCGACCGCGCCGTCATCAGCCCTGGGTCGCCGGGGCCGGCGCCGACCAGGTAGACGACTCCCGGCCGGGCGGTCACGCGGAGGCCTCGGCGCGGTCGAGGAGGTCACGGGCGCCGGCGGCGAGCAGGCGCTCGGCGAGGGCGACCCCGGCGGCGGCGGGCTCCGCGGCGGCACCGGCGACGCGGTCGCGCAGCCACTCGGTGCCGTCGGGGAGGCCGACGAAGGCCTCGATCCGGAGGTCACCCCCATCAACACGGGCGTGGACGCCGATCGGGGTCGCGCAGCTGGCGTCGAGCAGAGCGACCGCGGCCCGCTCGGCAGTCAGCTCGCGCAGCGCATCGCCTTCGTTGACCTTTGTGACGGCTGCGGTACTGCCCTCGTCGTCCGCCCGCACCTGGAGCGCCAGCGCTCCCTGCCCCGCCGCGGGGACCATCGCCTCGGTCGGGATCGCGAACCCGATCTCCTCGGCCCGGCCCAGCCGGCGCAGGCCGGCGGCCGCGAGGACGATCGCGTCGAGCTCGCCCTCGGCGAGCTTGCGCAACCGGGTGTCGACGTTTCCGTGCAGATCCTCGATCCGGAGGTCCGGCCGCCCCGCCAGCAGCTGGGCGCGACGGCGCAGGCTGGCGGTGCCGACCCGGGCACCCTCCGGCACGTCCTCGAGCGAGGCGCCGGCGCCGATCCAGACGTCGGCCGGGTCCTCGCGCGCCGGCACCGCGGCGATCTCCAGGCCCTCGGGCATCTCCCCCGGCAGGTCCTTGGCGGAGTGGACGCCGACATCCGCTTCGCCGGCCAACAGCGCCCGCTCGACCCCGCGGACGAAGCGCGACTTGTCCCCCGGCTCGCCATCGGAGGAGGCCTCGACCACCTCCGCGCCGCCGAGCAGGTCGGCGACCAGGCGGGCCTGGGTCAATGCGAGCTTGCTACCGCGAGTGGCGATCCGCAGCGCCAAGCACGCCTCAGCCTTTTTTGCGGCGCAGCTCGGTGACGTTGGCGCCGGCGTCGATCTCCGGCTCGGTCTCGGCGTCGAGGCCGAACAGCTCGCGCAGGGCGCTGACGTAGAAGTAGGCGTCGTCGTTGCCGGCCGAGCGCCGCATCCGCAGGGTCGGCTCATGCAGGAGCCGCGAGGCGATCGCCTTCGTCATCGCCTCCAGCCGTTCGCGGTCGGCCTCGCCAAGGTCCTCAAAGCGGGTCTCGTTCTCGGCCATCACCCGCCGCACGACCTCGTCGCCGCGTTCGCGCAGGGCGGCGATCGTCGGCACCACCTCGAGCGAGGCGAGCCAGCGCTCGAACCGGTCGAGCTCGGCATCGATGATCGGATCCGCCCGCTTCGCCTCGGCCTCGCGGCCGCTGGCGTTGCGTTCGACGATCTGTTGGACGTCGTCAATGTCGTGCACCGAAACGCCGGGGATCTCGCGGCAGCCTGGCTCGATGTCGCGCGGCACGGCGAGGTCGATCGCCAGCAGCGGCCGTCCGTCGCGGGCCTTCATCACCTGCGCGAGGTCGTCGCGCTCGACGATGTGGTGGGGGGAGTTGGTCGCGGAGACGACGATGTCGGCGCTCTGCAGCTGCTCCGGCAGCTCCTCGAACCGGACGGCGCCGCCGGCGAAGCGCTGCGCCAGCCCGATCGCGCGGTCGTAATGGCGGTTGGCGATGAAGACGGTGGAGACGCCGCGGGCGGCCAGCGCCTTGGCGACCAGCTCAGCGGTCTCGCCGGCGCCGACCACGAGGACGCGGCGCTCGGAGAGGTCGCCGAGGGTGCGGCGCGCCAGCTCAACGGCGACGGAGGGAATAGAGAGACCCTTCTCGCTGATCCCGGTCTCCTCGCGGGCGCGGCCGCCGGCGGCGAGCGCCGCGCGGAAGAGGCGGTTGAGGATCGGCCCGGTCGCTCCCTCGACCAGCGCCAGCTCGTAGGCGCGTTTGACCTGTCCCTGGATCTCCGCCTCGCCGACGATCATCGAGTCGAGGCCGGCGGTGACGCGCAGCAGGTGGCGGGCCGCCTCGCTCGAGCGCAGCGAGTAGAGGTGGCCGAGCAGCTCGGTCGGCCGGATCTCGGCCTGGCGGGTGAGGACGCCGAGCCCTGTCGACTCCGCCTCGACCGGGTCGGACACGATCAGGTACAGCTCGGTCCGGTTGCAGGTCGAGATCGCCGCCGCCTCGTGGATCCCCGTCGCCGAGGTCAGCTCGCCGAGGACGCCGACCGCGCGGCCCTCGGTCAGCGAGAGCCGCTCACGCAGGTCCAGCGGCGCGGTCTTGTGGGAGACGCCGAGGGCGAGCAGCTCGGGCATCAGGCGTTGACCTCCTCGCGCTCCTCCTCCTGCTTGCGCTGCTCGGCGAAGCCGGCCAGCTCACGCAGCTCACGCTCGATCCGTTGCACTTTCGAGGCCATGATCGCGACGTAGATCACGAGCAGGACGACGAAGACGATGTAGGCGCCGGCGACGTACTTGCCGGCCTCGTCGAGCGGCAGCGCGGGCACGCTAGCTCACCTCCGGGGCGATCCGGGAGGCACCGCCGCTGGTGGGCGCGTCGAGCGCGCGCCGCAGCCGCTTGACCTGGCCGGAGGCGCTCTTCGCCGCCAGCTCGAACTTGACCAGCGTCACCCAGAGCAGGGCGAACGCCGCCATGCAGCAGATGAAGGTGAACATCATCTCGCCCGGCAGGCCGCCGTCGGCGGTGGCGAAGGTGCGCGGGTGGACGAGGCTCTCGGCCAGCCGCACGGCCATGAAGTTGAGCGGCACGAAGGCGCCGGCGGTGACCGCGAAGACCGATGCGTAACGGGCCTGGCGCTCGGGGTCCTCGATCGCGTAGCGGAACGGGTAGTAGGTCGCGTACATCAGGAAGACGATCAGGAAGCTGACCAGGGTCGGCTCGTCCCAGACCCACCAGTGCCCCCAGGAGGCCTTCGCCCAGATCGAGCCGGTGATCAGCACGGCGACGCCGAAGATCACCGACATGTGGATCGAGACGTAGGAGTAGGCGTCCCAGCGGCGGTTGCCGGTGCGCAGGTGGGCGATCGCGAAGATGCCGCCGATCACGAACCCGGCCAGCGCCATGATCGCCATCGGCACGTGCAGGTAGAAGATCTTCTGGATGAAGCCCTGGTCTGCGTCGAGCGGGGCGTAGAAGAAGACCAGGGAAAGCGACACGGCGAGCATCGCCACGGTGGCGATCGAAAGTGGTCTCAGTCCTTTGCCGTACATGCTCGGGAGGCGCGTCGGGAGGCGGTGGCGCTCAGTCCTCCAGCAGGAAGTCGAACACCGCGTAGCCCAACAGGGCGAAGACCAGATCGTATAGGCCGAGCACCGCCAGCCAGGTCCCGAAGCGGTCGTAACCGGGACCGCCCAGGGCCAGCAGTGGCTCGGTGGCGCCGGTGGCGGCGATCATCAGCGGCACGACCAGGGGCAGCAGCACCAGCGGCACCAAGAGGTCGCGGGCGCGCGAGTTGACCGCCATCGAGGAGATCAGCGTTCCGGTGGCGGCGAGACCGAGGTCGACGAGGAGGAGGACCGAGACCAGCGGCGCCAGGGCGGCGGCCGAGTCGAGGAAGAAGAGGGCGAAGATCGGCACCGCGACCAGCTCCAGGGCGAGCAGGTAGACGAGCAGCGCCGCCGCCTTGGCGGCGAAGAGGACACTGCGGTCGATCGGGGCCAGGCGGATCGCGTCGAAGCCGCCCTCCTCGCGCTCGGCGACGAAGAGGCGGTTGATCCCCAGCACCGCGGCGAACAGCAGGGTCGCCCAGAGGACGCCGGCGGCGAGGCTGCCGGAGAGGTTGGTGCGGTCGATCCCGAAGCGGAAGATGACGAAAGTGGTGACGGCGAAGAGCGCCATCGCCGGCAGCGATTGCAGGGTGCGCAGCTCCGAGCGCAGGTCCTTGCCGAGGATCGCCGCGAAAGCGGTGCGCGAGGGGGTCACGAGACCGCTGCCATCTCGCCGATGCCGAGCCGGAGCACCTGGTCGGCCTCGGGCAGGTAGCGGTCGGGGTCGTGGGTGACGATGACGCGGGTGGCGCCGGCGCCGGGCCCGATCAGCCCGCGGGCAAGCTCCCGTCCCTCGGCGTCGAGGTTGGAGTCCGGCTCGTCGAGCAGCAGCAGCTCTGGCTCGTGCAGGACGCACCGGCAGATCGCCAGCCGCTGCCGCATCCCGGCCGAGAGCTCAGCGACCCGCTCGTCGGCGCGTCGCTCCATCCCGGTCGCAGTGAGGAGCTCGGCGATCCGCGCCTCGGCTCGCTCGCCGTCGATTCCGTGAAGGCGAGCGTGGAAGCGTAGGTTCTCCCGCCCGCTGAGGTCTCGGTAGAGCAGCGGCTCGTGCCCCAGATACCCGATTCGCCCCCGCAACTTCCAAGCCTCCTCCGGCAACGAGCACCCCAGCACCCGAACCTCACCCCCGCTGGGCCGCAGCAGCGTCGCCAGGATCCGCAGCAGCGTCGTCTTCCCTGCCCCGTTCGGCCCAAGCACCACCAGCGTCCGCCCGACCTCGAGCTCCAGCCCGACCCCGTCCAGCGCCGTCCGTTCGCCGTAGTCCCGCCGCAGCCCGCTCAGCCGCAGCGCCGGCTCGTCAGCCGCCGGTTGCCGGACCGGCTTCGGCTTCTCTTCGGTGGCCACGTTGGGATTGTGAAGGTCCAGCCGTCAGCGCACGATCCAGCGCCTGCTCAGGTTGATAAACATGAAGGTACTTAAGCCCTTTTGAAGAGCTTCCCCGATCCGAGGAGAGACGAATGAGCAGGAACAAGCTGGCCAGGACGACTGTCGTCATGGCCGCGGCGGCCCTCGCGACCGCCCTCGCGGTGGCCCCCGCGGGCGCGACCAAGCTCTTCCCCTCCTCGTTGCAGATCGAAGCCGAGGGAGAGCACGGCAGAGTCAAGTCGCACTCCGCGGACTGCAGAAAGGACCGCTACGTCACTCTCAAGGAGCACGGCGCGGCGCCCCCCTCACCCGTGGGATCTCCGATGCGCAAGGCAGATGGGAACTCGACCTTGACCAGGCGCGCGAGAACCTGGAGGGCCCAGGCCCGTACCTGGTCTACGCGGTCCTCAGGCCGAAGTTCCAAGGCTCCCCTGGCACCTGCATGGGATCGTTCTCGAGAAACTTCAGGCTCAGCGCAACACGATCAGAATCGAGGTCCGCTGAGGCTGCTCTGGTTATCTGCCCAGGGCTTCGAGGTCCTCTAAATCGGCGAGATCGCGGGTTCTGCCAGCCGCCTGCTTCATCGCCTTCAGGTCCTCTTCTGAGCAAACAGCCACGCTGACGTCGAGAATCTCCGCTTCCGTCGAACGAGCGTGCAGCTCGTCGTAGCTGGGGACGCCGTCGAGGCCCTGGACTACATCCAGGCGGCCTAGATCGGTTTCAATCGCAACCTGCTCGCCGCTCGCCAGCTGGCCGGCGATCGATGGCGGGCTGCTGAGAAGAGACTCGCCGGTCTGTACATGTCCGTGAATTTCGACAGCGACGTTCGCCAGGCGTTTGAGGTTCTCGGGATCCGACGCCACGGCGATGTCCACGTCCTTCGTGCCGCGCACGACTCCCCAAGCTCCTAGCGCTAGCCCACCGACCACCACGAACTCGATTTCCGCCTCGGTCAGTCGGCGAAGGATCTGATCGAAGGCTGGCGCGCTCACCGATGCCGCGCTGAGCCGGACATCTGGAGGAGCTTGTGGCTAAGGGCGATGGTCTCGGCCAGGTTCACGCTCATCGGGCGCTTGGCGTCTTCACGCAGGCGTCCGACCCGCACCTCCTCAGCGGCTTTTGCGGCGCTCTTTGCCGCCTCACCTGACCGCCGGTTTGGTTCCGGGGCGCCCATCGCGGTTGCTCAGCGGCGCTTCTTCAGGGTGCGGCGGCCGACCTGGAGCAGGGGGCCGGCGCCTTTGCGGAGGGCTTCGGTGCGGACGGCGCCTTTGCCGTAGAGGGCTTTGGCGGAGGCACGGATTGCTTCGCCGAGGGTGCGGTCGTAGGGGTGCCACCAGAAGTCACGGGCGAGGCCGGGCTCCCAGGCGTTCATCTTGATGTTGACGCACTCATAGAAGCCGAACTTGGAGTGGGAGCGGCCGAGGCCGGAGTCCTTGACGCCTCCCCAGGCGCACTGGCAGGCGCCGTGGCTGAAGGAGTGGTCGTTGATCCAGACCATCCCCGATTCGATCCGGCGGGCGATCCGCTCGCCGCGCTGGCGGTCCTTGGTCCAGACCGATGCGCCGAGGCCGAACTCGGAGTCGTTGGCGAGGTCGATTGCCTCCTGCTCGGAATCGACGACGACGATCGGCAGGACGGGGCCGAAGATCTCCTCGCGCATCACCGACATGTCGTGGGTGACGTCGGTGAGGACGGTCGGGGCGATGAACTTGCCCGGCAGTCCGGCGACGTCGGTGGGGCCGCCGCAGAGCTTGGTTGCCCCGGAGGCGACCGCTTCCTCGATCAGCCGGACGACGATCTCGTACTGGCCGTCGGAGGTCATCGGGCCGATTTCGGTCTCCCACTCGAGCGGCTCGCCGAGGCGCATCTTCTCTGCCTCGCGAGCGACTCCGGCGACGAACCGGTCGGCGACCTCGCGGACGACGTAGACGCGCTCGATCCCCGAGCAGGTCTGGCCGGCATTGGCGAAGCCGCCCCAGATCGCCCCGGAGACCGCGTTGTCGAGATCGGCATCGGCGCAGACGATCATCGGGTCCTTGCCGCCGAGCTCCAGCACCGAGCCCTTGAGCATGCCGGCGCAGACCTCGCCGACCCTGCGGCCGACCTCCACCGAGCCGGTGAAGAAGATCTTTCCCGCGCTAGAGCGGGCGAGCGCGTCGCCGACGGCGCCGCCGCCGTGGACGACCCGGACGAGGCCCTCCGGCAGCCCGCCCTTCTCGAAGATCTCGCGGATCTTCTCGCCCAGCAGCGGGGTCAGGCTGGCCGGCTTGAGGACGACGCCGTTGCCGGCCATCAGCGCGATCGCCACCTCGCCGAAGGGGATCGACCAGGGGTAGTTCCAGGGGGCGATCACGCCGACCACCCCGATCGGCTCATAGGAGAAGTGGCCGCTCTTGGAGAGCGTGAAGGCCTGGGTCATCCGCACCTTCTCGTCGGCGAGGATCTTCTGCCCGGCCTTGGCACACCAGTGCAGGGCGTCGACCGTCGGCAGCAGCTCCATGGTGTAGGCCTCGGTCCGCGGCTTGCCCTGCTCGCGGACCAGCAGCTCGGCGACCTCGTCGATGTCGTCCAGCAGCGCGTCGGCGGCACGCTTCATATACGTCGCGCGGGTCCTCAGCGGCAGCTCCGCCCAGGCGGGCTGGACGCGCGCTACGTCGTCGACGACGGACTGGACCTGCTCCGGCGTGATCGTCGGGACGCTGCCGACCAATTCCCCAGTTGCGGGATTGAACGAGTCGAGGGTGGATACGGCTGGGCGCGCTTCGGTAGTAGCCATTGGTCGATTGTACGGGGGTCCCTCATACTCGGCACTGGTGGACGAGCAGCTTTTCGACACGGAGGAGCACGGCAGATCCGAGCCGGAGGTGCCGAGTGGGAGCGCGCCGCTGGCTGTCCGCATGCGGCCACGGGCGCTCGATGAGCTGGTGGGGCAGGAGCACGTCCTTTGCGAGGGGTCGGCACTGCGGACCGCTATCGAAGAAGGCAAGCCCCACAGCTCGATTCTGTATGGCCCACCGGGGTCGGGAAAGACCACGCTTGCGCGGATAGCTGCCGCGGGATCTCAGGGGGCGTTTGAGGAGGAGTCGGCGGTGAACGCGGGCAGGGCTGAGATCAGGGCGGTGATCGAGCGGGCCCGGGAGCGGCGGAAGGGAGCGGGGCGGGGGACGGTGCTCTTTCTCGATGAGATCCACCGGTTCAACAAGGCGCAGCAGGACGCGCTGCTGCCCGCGGTGGAGGAGGGGTTGCTGACCCTGATCGGGGCGACCACCGAGAACCCCTACTTCGAGGTCAACTCGGCGCTGCTCTCGCGCTGCCAGATCTACGAGCTGCGGCCGCTCGACCCCGAGCAGGTCGAAGCGCTCCTGCGCCGCGCCCTCTCGGACCCCGAGCGGGGCCTGGCCGACCCGCCACCGGTCGATGACGCCGCTCTGGAGATGCTCGCCCAGCGCAGCGGCGGTGACGCCCGCGTCGCCCTCTCCGCCCTCGAGCGAGCCGCCGAGCGCGCCCGCGGCGAGCCGGTCGACATCGCCGCGATCGAGGACGCGCTGCAGCGCAAGGCTCTCGACTACGACCGCCAGGGTGACCGCCACTACGACTTCGTCTCCGCCTGGATCAAGGCGACGCGGGGCTCCGATGTGGACGCTTCGCTCTACTACCTGGCGGTGATGCTGGAGGGCGGCGAGGACCCGCGATTCATCGCCCGCCGGATGGTGATCCTCGCTTCCGAGGACGTCGGCAACGCCGACCCGCAGGCGCTGCTCGTCGCCGACGCCGCCGCCCGCGCCGTCGACCGCGTCGGCCTGCCCGAGTGCGCGCTCAACCTCGCCCAGGCGGCCGTCTACCTCGCCCTTGCGCCGAAGTCCAACGCCTCCTACAAGGCGCTCTCCGCGGCCCGCACCGAGGTCCGCGCCAACGGCGCCAAGACCCCGCCGGACTACCTTCGGGACGCCCACTACCCCGGCGCCGAGAAGCTCGGCCGCGGCAGCGGCTACCGCTACGCGCATGACGAACCGGACGGCGTCACCGACCAGCCGCTGTTGCCGGAGGGCCTCGAGGAAAGCCGCTTCTACGAGCCCACCGATCGCGGCTTCGAGGCCGAGCTGGGCCGCCGCCTCGCCGACCTGCGACGGCGGTTCGACAGGCCGTAAACACCTGCGCAACTTCACTGGAATGGTGGTGTTTCTAGAGGCGGCTTTCCAAAGTAGAGCCAGGGAGAGCCGACACCGGCCGGAGGCCTGGACTGGGGGCCTCCGGTCGGGATTTCCACAGGGGGGAGAGGACGCCGAGTTGACTGGGCTCGGCGTCCTCCATTTTTGTGACTGTCACATTTCGGCGATGGCCTATCGTGGTCGCGTGGCGTCTGAGGAAACCCAACACCTGCGGCTCGGTGGAATGGCCCTTCGCAACGGCCTGTTGATCCACGGGCCGACCCACTGGGCGGCGGCGGTCCGCGATCGCGACGGTGAGATCCAGGTCGCCTCGGAGCGGAAGCCGGAGCTGGCTCCCGCCCTGGTGGCGAAAATCCCCGGGCTGCGTGGGCCGCTGAAACTGGCCGAGGCGATGGCGGTTCTGCCGTTGACCCGGCGGCGGCTGGGCGCCGCGCGGCTGCCGTTCGAGGACTGGCGGGTGGTGGCGACCGTCGGCGCGACCCTGGCGCTGAGCGGGCTGCTGCGCCGGCGGGTGCGGGCCTCGGCGGTGCGCGAGGGGATGGTGCAGGCGATCGGCGCGCTTCCGGCAATCGTCGCCCTCACCGACCGCGACCTCGCCGCCTACCACGGCGTCGAGCACAAGGCGATCGCCGCCTACGAGCAGGACGTCGAGGACGTCGCCGGCGTTCCCAAGGAGCACGACCGGTGTGGCTCCAACCTGGTGGTGCCGATGATGCTGCTCTCCGCCGGCGGCACCTTGCTGCTGGAGCGGCTGGTCGATCGCCCCAGCGCGGTCGCCCGCGCCGCGGTCGGCCTCGGCGGCGCCTCGCTCGCGGTCGAGATGTTCGCCTGGAGCGACCGCCACCACGGCGACCCGCTGGCCGAGGCATTCCACACGCCGGGACGGGAGATCCAGCGCCGCTTCGCCACCAGGGAGCCAACCCCCGAGCAGCTCGAGGTCGGGCTCGCGGCGATGGCGGAGATCCTCCGGGTTGAGGGCGGCAACGGCGAAGACGACCTGCCGCCCGCCGCTTAGCGCGAGTTTTCGGGCAGCCACTTAGACTTGCCGCCCTTGTTCGGAAGGATCGACCACATTGGAGTCGCCGTCGAGGACGTCGACGCGGCCATCGCTCTCTACGAGCAGAGCTTCGAGATGACGCTCGCGCACCGCGAGACGGTCACCTCCCAGGGGGTCGAGGCGGTCCTGCTCGACGTCGGCGAGGGCCATGTCGAGCTGCTCGCGCCGCTTGGTCCCGACACCCCCGTCGGCAAGTTCCTCGCCCGCAACGGCGAAGGGCTGCACCACGTCGCCTACGCCGTCGACGACATCGACGGTGCCCTGCAACGGATCGCCGCCGCCGGGATCGAGCTGATCGACGCCGAGCCGCGGACGGGCATCCGCGGCAGCAGGGTCGCGTTCCTTCACCCCCGCTCGACCGGCGGGGTCCTGACCGAGATCGTCGAACCCGCGGAGGGACACTGAGATGGCCGAAGCACAACGAGTTGAGATCGGATTCGAGGGCGGCCAGGTGATCTCCGCCCGGCTCGCCGACGGCGACCTCAAGGACCTTCGCAAGCAGCTCGAGAAGGGTGGGTGGCACGACCTCCACACGGAGGACGGCGTGATCTCCCTCTTCCTCGGCAAAGTCGCGTTCCTGCGGATCGAGTCCGGAGCGCACAGGGTCGGTTTCAGCCTCGAAGAGTGATGCTCCCCGCTCGGGGGCACCGGCATGGTTGAGGAGTGGAAGACGCCGCGGCTGCTGGCGCGGCCACCGCAGCTCGCAGACGAGGAGGACTACGCCAGGCTCTTCCTCGACCCAGCGGTGGCCGAGTGGCTGCGGCCGGCGCCGATGAAGCAGTTCGACACAGGCGAAGTCGCCGAGATGCTCGGCGAGGACCGCCGCCACTGGGTTGAGCACGGCTTCGGGCCCTGGGTCCTGGTGGCCCGGGAGGACGACTCGGTGGTCGGGCGTGGCGGCCTGCGCTGGACCGAGATCGACGGCCACCTGACGGTCGAGCTGCCCTGGGCGGTGAGCCCGGACCGGTGGGGGCAGGGCCTCGCCACCGAGGCGGCCGCGGCCGCGGTGGAGTGGGCCGGGTCGCTGGGTCTGGCCGAGGTGGCCGCGCTGGTTCTTCCCGGAAACCTTCGCTCACGCAGGGTGGCGGAGAAGGCCGGCCTCGAGCTCACCGGGGACACCCTCCACGCGGGGCTTCCCCATCTCGTCTACCGGCTGGACCTGGCGATGTAGACGGCCTTGGCGTGGACGTCTTCGTCGAGTGGCTGGTGGGGGATCGCGTCGTGGCCGTGGCCGTAGACGTCCAGGCACTCCAGGCCCGCTCGCTCCAGCGCCGCCAAGACGTCCTCTTCCGGGAAGTGGCGCTGGCGATGGACATGCGGCTCGACCTCCGGGTTCCCTCCACCGTCGAGCGCCTCGACTTCGAAGCTCGCCTCGGCGATCGAGCGCGGCTTGGCGTCGGTGGTGGAGTGGCCATGCCAGCGGAGCCGCAGGCCGTCCCGCTCGACCTCCACCTCTTCGGTGAAGAAGGTGCGGTAGGTCTGCAGCGTGTTGACGTCGAACATCAGCAACCCGGTCGCGGCGAGGTTGCGCCGCATCCCAGTCAGCGCTTGCTCCAGCTCGCCGGCGTCGAAGAGGTAGTTGACCGCGTCGTCGAGGCAAAAGACGAGGTCGAACTCGCCGAACACCGGCAGCTCGCGCATATCGGCAACCGAGAGCGTCGCTCGCTCGCCGACCTTGGCCCGGGCCAGCTCGACCATCGAGGCGGAGATGTCGCATGCCGTGACCTCCCAGCCCCGCTCCAACATCGGGATGAAGCTCTTGCCGGTGCCGCAGCCGACGTCGAGCAGCCGTTTGCCCTCGAGCCCGTGTGCCTCGACCTTGGGCAGGAGCTGGCCCAGCCACAGCTCGTAGTCGTGGTGAGCGGTGAAATCGTCGTAGACCGGAGCGATCGCCTGGTAGGCGATTTCGGCCGCGCGCGGATCCCGCTCCCCTGACATCTCCACACTCACTAGGCCCAGACCTTACCTTTAGTCAAGATCGTTTCAACGATCTAGTACACCAGTCCATTCATCACTTATGTAAGTTCGTTTGATCAGCACTCCGATAGAGCATCGCCGTGGGAACGACGATGGCTGGGAGTGGGGTGAGGCGCACAGGGTCTGTCTGCGTATGGCTTATCGCTACGCGAGCAATCCGAGCGAAGCCGAGGACATCGCCCAGGACGCGTTGCTTCGGGCCTGGCGTCGCCGCTCGACCTTGCGCGACAACGACCGGCGCATGCAGTGGCTGGCGACGATCGTGCGCAACGAGGCGTTCCGCCAGCACGCCCGGGTGCGCCCGGACCCGACCGAGACGATCGAGACCTACGAGGGGGTCGAGGACGAGCGGGTGGTGGCGGCGGTCGAGCAGGCTGACCTCCACGCCGCCCTGAAACGGCTCAGCGACCGCGACCGGCGGCTGCTTGCGCTCCGCTACGGGGAGGACCTGACCCAGGCGGCGATCGCCGACAAACTCGGGATCCCGGAAGGCACGGTCAAGGTGAGGCTGCACCGGGCGCGGAACAAGCTTCGCCGCGCCTACGTGCTCCAGTAGCGCCTGTACACGCGGGCGAGCACCGCAACGAGAAGTTCGGACCGGTGTACAACGACGGCGCGGCGCTCCCGGGCGACCATCTAACGATGGAGACGGTACCCCGACAGATAGTGGCCTTCGGAGGCGGTGGCTTCTCGATGGAGTCGGGCAACCCGCTGCTCGACGACTACGTGCTGGGGCTCTGCAAGGCAGAGCGCCCGCGGGTCTGCTTCCTGCCCTCGGCCAGTGGCGACGCCGACCACTACATCGTCCGCTTCTACCGGGCCTTCTCCGCGCACCGATGCGAGACCAGCCACATCTCCCTCTTCCGCCGCGAGCAGGGTCCGGAGGACCTGCGCCGTCACCTGCTCTCCCAGGACCTGATCTACGTCGGCGGCGGCAGCGTCGTCAGCCTGCTCGGGGTCTGGCGGGCGCACGGCATCGACCGGATCCTGAGGGAAGCCTGGGAAGCGGGCGTGGTCCTCTGCGGGCTCTCGGCCGGCTCGCTGTGCTGGTTCGAGGAGGCGGTGACCGGGTTCCACGGTGCCCCGCGAAGGCTCGACGGCCTGGGCTTCCTCCCGTTCAGCAACTGCGTCCACTACGAGCCGCGCTCGAAGCGGCGCGAGGCCTACCACCGCTTCCTGCGCGAGGGGATGCGGGCCGGGTACGCGGCCGAGGACGGCGCCGCGCTGCACTTCACCGGCCAGGAACTGAGCAGGGTCATTGCCTCCAGGCCGGAGGCCCGCGGCTACCGCCTCGACGTCTCCGCCGGGCGGGTGGTGGAGATGCGGATCGCCACCGCGTTCCTCGGCGATCGCGGTGCCATGCTCGAGGCGCCCCTGCCGGAGGCGCTCTCGACCCCCGTCGCCGCTTGATGGCGGTGCGCCGGATCCTCGCGCTCGGGGGCCACGAGTTCAGCTCGCGCCCGCCGGACCGGGCGGTCTGCGAGCTGCTGCTGCGGCTGGCCGGCGAGCGGGGCGCCGAGCGGCCGCGGATCTGCCTCCTGCCGACCGCCAGCGGCGACCCCTCCGACCAGATCGGCCGCTTCTACGCGGCCTTCGGGGAACGCGGCTGCGAGCCTTCCGACCTCTCCCTCTTCCGCCTCGGCCGCCGCCCGATGGCGCTGCGCGACCACCTCCTCTCCCAAGACCTGATCTACGTCGGCGGCGGCAGCATGCTCAACCTGCTGGCGGTCTGGGAGGCGCACGACATCGCCGCGATCCTTGGTCTCGCCTGGCGGCAGGGGATCGTCCTCGCCGGCCAGAGCGCCGGAGCGATGTGCTGGTTCGAGGCCGGGGTGACCAAATCGTCCGGCAAGCCGCTGGCGGCGGCCGGGCTCGGCCTGCTCTCCGGCAGCCTCTGCGTCCACTACAACAACGAGCCCGAGCGCCGCGCCGCCTACCTGAGCGCGGTCGGCGAGGGAATGCCCGCCGGCTACGGCCTCGACGACTACGCCGGCCTGCTCTGGGAGGGAGAGGGGACGCCCTCGGCGGTGACCGCCCGCCGCGGCGCCCGCGCCTACCGCGTGAGCGCCCGCGAGGAGGGTGTCTCGGAGTCCCCACTCCCCACCCGTTTCCTGCCCGCTCCCGCCCCGGCCGCCCTGCGCGAGGACATCGCCGAGTTCCGCCGCATCAAGACGTTGCGCAGCCGCGCCGGCTGGCTCGGCTAACCCTCGCCGGCGGCCGGAGGCGCGGTCGGGTCGTCGCCCTCCTCGCCGAGGCTCTCGCGGGCGATGTAGTCCTCGGCCAGCAACAGGTTGTCCTTCGAGCGCTCGACCACGTTCAGCAGGTCGCCCATCAGCGAGACCTCCTCGACCTGCTCCTTGACGAACCACTGCAGGAACTGCTCGGCCCGGTAGTCCTTGATCTCGCGGGCGAGCTCGAACAGGGCAAAGATCTCATCGCTGACCCGCTTCTCCTGCTCCAGCGCCATCTTCACCGGCGAGATCCCGTCCGCGTAGGTCGTCTCCTGCGACTTGATGTCGGGGATGTGGACCGCCTCGTCGACGTCGAGCAGGTACCGGATCATCATCATCGCGTGCTCGCGCTCCTCCATCGCCTGGCGGTAGAAGAAGGCCGCGAGGCGGGGAAGCGTTTCGGCGTCGTAGTAGACGGCCGCCCCGACGTACTGCTGGGAGGCGGCGAACTCGTTGGCGATCTGCTCGTTGAGCGCGTCGGCGAATGACTTGTCAGGCATCTCGGCTCCTTCTCGGGCGGGGCGGGTCGGCGCCCAACGTAGCCGAAACTCGAAGTTCGGTTGGCCGAAGCAGGCGTTAGGCGACCCAACGAAATCCGAGCGCGTCGATCGACGGCTCGAGCGGGCTGGAGGGAAGCCCCGGCTTGGTCGCCTGGTCGGGGTCGTTGTAGCCGCTGGGGGCTACGTCGTTGGGGGTGTCGGGATGGAAGATCGAGGCCAGGTACTGGATCTGGCCGCGACCCTGGCCGAGCTCGGTCTGGCCGCCGCCGTAGGCGCCGATCCCGCGCTCCTCGCAGTAGTCGTAGGCGGCGAAGAGGTTGCGGATCGGCCCGAAACGGGACGGCTTCACGTTGACCGTCTTCGGCGGCGACCACGGCATCGCCTCGATGTCGGCGATCGAGTGGATCGGCGCGTCCCAGGTGACCCGGTCGGAGACGGGGTCGAGCAGCGGCCGGGTCTCCTCGGTGACGTCGGGGTCCTCGAGCCAGGCCTCGGGAAAGGCCTCGATCAGCTTCGCGTAGAGCGCCGGGTCGGTCTCGACGTCGACCGGGGTGCCTTTGTAGAAGCCCTTGAGGTCGAGCGAGTCGACGGCGCCGGTCTCGGCCAGCGCGGCGATCAGCTCGTCATCCCAGTCGTTGACCGGGTCGAGCTTGAAGCGCAGGGTCGGGTGGGCGGCGAGGCGGGCGAGCAGCGGCTCGATCGAGGAGCGCTCGCCTTCGCGGCCGAGGCGCATCGAGCTGACGAAGTTGACCGGGCGCGGCTCGCGTCCGAGCGCCGCCGCGAGGTTGGTCCCGGCCTGGCGCAGCGCCAGGTCCAGCGCCGCCGACTCGAAGGCCCAGCGGCGGTAAGCGCGGGAGACGTCGCGGACCGGGGGCGCGGCCGGGAAGAGGTCGATCTCCCCGAGCCGGTCGGAGAAGGCGGCGAAGCCGCTCGTCCCCGCCAGCCCCTCGGGCGGGCCGGCGTCCTGCTGGGCGATGTGGTCGACGACGTCATAGGTGACGTCTTCGCCGATCCCCTCGTGGCCGCCGCCGCGCAGCTTGATCACCGTGGTCAGCCGTTCGAAGTCGGGGAGGATGAGGCTGAGGCCTTCGAACTCGCACGACTCGATCTCCAGCGGCAGGTCGGCGATCGCGTCGAAGCTGGCCATCGCGGGGCAGCCTAGAGAATCGCCCTAGCGGGCCACGCGGAGCGTCTTCAGCTCGCGGTCGCTCGAGCCGCGGACGTGGCCGCCGTGGGCGACGCTCTCGCGGATGTAGTCGAGCGTCTCCGGGGTGAGGCGCTCCCCAGGGAGGACGTTGGGGATGCCCGGTGGGTAGGCGGCGAGGCCCTCGGCGGCGATGCGCCCGGCGGCGGTGTCGAAGGGGATCACCTCCTGCGGGCCGAGGAACGCTTCCCGCGGCGTCATCACCAGCTCACCCCAGGGCGGTGGCGGCGCCAGGTGCGACTGCGGTGGGCCGGGTTCAGCCTCGAGCCGGCCGACGGCGTCGCGCAGGGCGGCGACCAGCCGTTCGCCGGCGGGCTTCGGCGCCTCGCCGACGCCGAAGATCGCGACGACGACGTTCTCCGAGTGCAGCTCGAGGTCGATCCCGCTGGAGTAGAAGGCGATGTTGGCCAGCCGGTACCCGGTCGAGCCGGTGCCGCGAACGTCGACCGAGAGCCGCAGCGGGTCCAGGCCGGCGACTCCGGGGCGGCCGATCAGGCTCTCGTCGAGCACCGCCAGTCCCGGGATCTTCTCGATCTCGGCCCTGGTTTCAGCGATCGCCTCGAGGGTTTTCCCGAGCACCTCGGTGCCGCGCACGGCGATCTGCCGCCGGGCCGCGTCGAGGGAGCCGGTGAGCAGGCCGCTGGGGCTGGTCGTTTCGACCAGGCTGACGCAGCGGTCGACGATCGCCGCGTCGAGCCGGCCGCCGTTGCCGAGGTGCAGCATCGCCGCCTGGGTGAGGCTGCCGACGATCTTGTGGGTCGAGGAGAGGACGAGGTCGGCGCCGCAGGAGAGCGCGTCGGGAGGCAGGGAAGGGTGGAAGTGCAGGTGGGCGCCCCAGGCCTCGTCGACGATCAGCGGCACGCCGCGCTCGTGGGCGACCTCGACCAGGCCGGCGACGTCCGAGCAGGCGCCGAAGTAGGTCGGCGAGACGACCATCGCCGCGACCGCGTCCGGGGTTTCGTCCAGGGCGGCGGCAAGCGATTCCGGAGTGAGCCCGTGGGCGATCCCCAGTTCGGGGTCAAGCTCCGGGGCGACGAATGTCGGGTGCATCCCGTTGAGGACCATCCCGTCGATCACCGAGGAGTGGACGTTGCGTTGGACCACGACGCGCTTGCCGTAGTGGGCGAGCGCCATGCAGGTGCTGTGATTGCCCTGCGAGGCGCCGTTGATCAGGAACCAGGTCCGCTTCGCCCCCCAGGCCTCGGCGGCAAGCAGCTGGGCCTGCTGGAAGGGCGTCGGTTCGGGTCCGAGGTCGACCCCCTCGGTGATCGAGGGGATGTCGTTGCGCAGGCCGGCCTCGCCGACCAGCTCGAGCATCGCCGGGTCGGCGCCGAGGCCGCCCTTGTGGCCGGGGACCTGGTAGCGGCCGGGGTCGCGCTCGGCGTAAGCGAGCACCGCGTCGACGTAGGGAGTGGTCCCCTGGGGAGGCAGATCGGGCATCGGCGCGAGTCTACGCCGGCCGGTTTGCCGGTATTGGACAATTCGCGGAGGGGCTCTTGCCGGTATTGGACAATCGGAGCCCCTTGCCGGTGATGGAGAATCGCCAGGGATGAGACACACGCGAAACGGCTACTGGTTCGAGGAGGCCGAGGCGTTTGAGCCCCTGCCGCCCCTCGACGGCGACCGGGACGCTGACGTCGTTGTCGTCGGGGGCGGCTTCACTGGCCTCTGGGCGGCCTGGCACATCAAGCAATTGGAGCCCGGCGCCAGCGTTGCCCTGCTCGAGGCCGGCGCCTGCGCGAATGGGCCGAGCGGCCGCAACGGCGGCTTCTGCAACGTGATGTGGTTCTCGCTGCCGAGCATGCGGGCCCGCTGGGGGGACACGGCGGCGCTCGCCGTCGCCCGCGCCGCCGACCGCGCCGTCGACGGCATCGGCGAGTTCTGCGAGCGGGAGGAGGTCGATGCCTGGTTCCAGAAGGGCGGCTACCTGCAAGTCTCGACCGCACCGGCCCACGATGGGTCTTGGGACAGAGCGGCGGACGCGTGCCAGGAGCTGGGGGTCGCGGAGGCGGTCAGGCCGCTCACCCCCGAGGAGGTCGCCACGCGTTGTGCCTCTCCCGCCTTCCGTGGCGGTGCCTTCTACCCCAGCTCCGCCACCGTGCAGCCGGTACGGCTGGCGCTGGGACTGCGCGAGCGGTTGCGCTCGCGCGGGGTGGAGGTATTCGAGTCCACGTCGGTCCGCGAGCTTCGCGACGTTCCCGGTGGGGTCGAGGCCCGCACCGCCGCGGGCACCGTTCGTGCCAGCTCCGCCGTGCTGGCGATCGGCGCCGCCGCCAAGGGCCGGGGCTGGCCGCTGCGGGGCCGGCTCAGCGTCGCCTCCTCCCACATCGTTCTGACCGAGCCGGTGCCGGACGTGCTCGAGGAGATCGGGTGGACCGGCGGCGAGTGCATCACCGACAGCCGCGCCCTGATCAACTACTTCCGCACCACCCCGGACGGTCGCATCCTCTTCGGCTGGGGCGGTGGCCGGATCGCGATGGGGGCGAGGCTGAACGGCCGGGCCGAGATGGATGCAGGCGTCATCGCGGAGACCATCGAGCACCTTCATGCCTACTTCCCCGGCCTGGCCGGCCGCAGCATCGAGCACGCATGGGGCGGCCCGATCGACGCCTCCCCGACCCACCTGCCGCTGATCATGCCACTGCGCGGAGGCAGCACCTTCGCCGCCGCCGGCTACACCGGCAACGGGGTCGGCCCCTCCCACATGGTCGGCCGTACCCTCGCCTCCCTCGCGCTCGACCGCAGCGACAACGCCTCCCGCCTCGCCTTCGTCGACCCCTCCCCGCACCGCGTCCCCCCGGAGCCCTTCCACTGGATCGGCGGTGAGGCGATACGCCTCGGCATCCTCGCCAAAGAGAACGCCGAGCTCGCCGACCGCCGCCCGTCCAAGATCGCCTCAGCCGTAGCCGGGATCCCCGAGCGGATCGGCTTCCACATCGGTCGGTAAGAACACCACTGTAAATTAACTTGACCGGTTGATCGTCTCGGCGGACGATGGGCGAAGGGGCGGCAAAAACGCCACCTCCTACCCAACGACCCAAGGAGGTCATCGAGATGATCGGACGTAGAGCCGTTATCGGCCTATCGTTGCTGTGCGCGCTTTTGCTCAGTGCATTAGCTGCGCATAGCGCCTCAGCAGTGGAAAGAACGACATCGAAAAACACAACAGCGTTCACATGTGTGGAACAGGGGAAATTTGAAGGCAATTTCTCTGATCCGCATTGCAGCTTTACCTCAGGATCCGGAATATGGACCCATACCAGCCTGTCAGTGGGTACGACAACAGAATTAGGGGCGACCAACGAAAAAGTCACAAACTCGACAAAAGAGGATGAGCCGGCGGTTCTCAAAGGAACTGTAGGCCTGGCGAAAGTGGAAATCCAATGCACAACCGTTAAAAACAACACGAAAAACTCGACGATTCACAATGTCGAACCCGCAGAAAAACAACATACAGTCACAGGCACGTTGGAAGTGGAATTCAGCAGCTGCACGGTCAAACTACTCAGTAAATGCGTCGTCGCCGAACCGATCAGTGCCAAAGCCACTTTTCACGGAGTGGAAGGATTTTCCGGTCCTCTCAATGAACCAAACGCGATGGGCCTAGAGTTCGTCGGTAGCGGTGAAGAAGAAACCTTCGCGGAAATCGAATTCAAAAACAAAGGCGCGGAAAAATGCAGCCTAAACGGCTTCAGATTCAAAGTTAAAGGGAACGCAATCTCGACATCAGAACTAGGATTCGGAGGATCGCAAGAAAATAAACACAGTGGTGCGACACTTGCTTTTACTCCATCATTCAAAATGCAGACACTGAAACTCGGCCCCAACGCTGCGGAATTCCAGGGAATCTTCACACCGACGATGGCTGGAGGCGGCAGCCCAATCGCCCTGACAACAACGACATAGCTACGCCAGCTATTCGAGGCCGGATCGGTAGTCAGAGATATGAACCGCCCTCGCCGGGCCGGGCAATTGCCCGGCCCGGTTGAAATCAGACAGCTCCTGTTTTGCTGCCCAACCAACGAACGCCACTGTAGGTTAATTTGACCGGTCGATTGTCTCGGCGGAGGATGGGAGAGGCGGCAAAACACCGCCTCCTACCCAACGACCCCAGGAGGTCATCGAGATGATCGGACGTAGAGCCGTTATCGGCCTATCGTTGCTGTGCGCGCTTTTGGTCTGCGCGTTTGCGGCACAGAGCGCCTCGGCGTTAGTGGTGACGAAATCAAGCAACACAACAGGGTTCACATGCGTGAAAGTTGAAGACAAAACGGGAGACTTCGAAGACGCGCACTGTGACAAAACACATCTCAGCAGCGCAGGGGACTATGAACACAAACTGATCCCGCTGAACACGACATTTAAAGGCGAAGCAACTAATGAAAAAGTCACAAACTCAACAAAAGACAAAGAGCCGGCGATTCTCAAAGGCACCATCGGCTTGGCGAAAATCGAAATCGAATGTCAAAAAGTCAAAAATAACGTGGCAACCTCGCTGGGTCACAACGTCGAACCCGAAGTAGGAAAACATACAGTCGAAGGGACGGGCGAAACCGAATTCAGCGAATGCAACGTCAAACTCTTGGCTAAATGTATCGTTAAAGAGCCGATCGTAGTCAAAGCCACGGCTCACGGCGTCGAAGGAATGGTAGGACCCAAAGGTGAAGCGAATGCGATGGGCGGAGAGCTCGTAGGCGCCGGGGAAGAAGAAACCTTCGCAAGCATCGAATTCAAAAACAAAGGTGGCGAAGTGTGCTCCCTTAACGGGAAAGTTTTTCCGGTCAAAGGCAGGGTAGTCGGGACAAACGGACCGACCACAGAATCGGCGCAGAACGGCAAAGAGACCGGCGCAACAGTTGTGTACACGCCGAAATTTAAAATGCAGACACTAAAACTTGGCCCCAACGTAGCGGAACTCTCCTTAATAACAACCGTAAAAAGCGGCGGTAACCCGATCTCCCTGACAACAACGACATGAGTTAGGTGCGGCCACCGAAGCGGTAGCCAGAAGCAAGCAGCTAATCGGGCCGGATGGTCGCCCGGCCCGATTACCATCCCCGCCTACCAGCGCGTCGTGACGACCTTCTTGCGGGTGTAGAACTCGACCGCGTCGGTGCCGTTGGCGTGGAGGTCGCCGTCGATCGAGTCCTTCCAGCCGGAGAAGGGGAACCAGGCGACGGGGGCGGGGACGCCGACGTTGACGCCGAGCATGCCGGCCTCGACGCCGTAGCGGTAGCGGCGCACGGCGTCGCCGGACTGGGTGAAGATCGAGCCGGCGTTGCCGTAGCGGGAGC
Source organism: uncultured Actinomycetes bacterium (assembly GCA_963832155.1). Classification (GTDB taxonomy): domain Bacteria; phylum Actinomycetota; class Thermoleophilia; order Solirubrobacterales; family 70-9; genus VAYN01. The sequence goes on along the minus strand of CAWHTB010000002.1, from coordinate 363,812 downwards.
CGTTGACGAACTCCAGGGCGGCGTCGAGGTCGGGCGTCTCGTGCAGGGCCAGAAGGGGACCGAAGAGCTCGTCCCGGGCCAGCTCGCCCTCGGGATCGGTGGCCGTGGCGACGCCGGGCCGAGCATCGTCCCGGCCGGCCCGGCGTCGCCACGGCCGTCGAGCGGCACCTCGGCACCGTTCTGCTCGGCGCGGGCGAGCGCCTCGACCACTTTCTCCCGGGCGGCGGCCGAGACCATCGGGCAGACGTCGGTGCCATCGGCGGCGCCGTCGCCGACGCTGAGCGCCGAGGCGCCCTCGACCAGAGCCGCGCGCACCTCCTGCTGGCGCTCGGGATCCCCGACGACGACGCAGACCGAGCCCGCCAGGCAGCGCTGCCCGGCCGCTCCGAAGGAGGAGCCCATGATCGCCGGCACCGCCTTCGCGAGGTCGGCATCGGGCATCACGACCAGGGCGTTCTTCGCCCCACCCAGGGCCTGCAGCGGAATCATCGCCGGGAAGTTGAAGGGCGTGATCGCGGCGACCACCCCGATCGGCTGGCGGACCATTTCCACGACCCACCTGCCGCTGGTCATGCCGCTGCGCGGAGGCAGCACCCCCCGGAGCCCTTCCACTGGATCGGCGGCGAGGCAATCCGCCTCGGCATCCTCGCCAAAGAGAACGCCGAGCTCGCCGATCGACGTCCCTCCAAGGTTGCGTCAGCCGTAGCCCAGATCCCCGATCGAATCGGCTTCCACATCGGCCGGTAGCTTTCGTACTCTGCTTATCTAAAGGCTTAGAGGGTATAGCTGGCTTAATTCGTCGCCTAAGAAGAATTGGAGATTCCAAGAGCATGCTCTACAATTCTTTCTATCTGATGAATTATAGGGAGATAGACCGTCAATTCTTCTCTTAAAAAGAGCTATGAGAATCGAGCCCGAAAATACCGATGAGACCGTTCTGCGGGAGCTTGGCAAGCGCCTGGCTCGCACCCGCCTGGAGCGAAACATCAGCCAGGAGGAGCTCGCTGTCGAGGCGGGCGTGGGAAAGAGCGCCGTAGAGCGCCTTGAGACGGGGCGCGAGGTCAAGTTGACCAGCTTCGTGCGCGTCCTGCGCGCCTTGGGTCTCCTCGAGGCGCTAGATCGCCTCGTCCCGGAACCTCTGCCCAGTCCGATTGAGCGTGTGCGCCTGCAGGGCAGACGTCGTAAGCGGGCAGCCAAGCCTCGTACGGAAGGCCCTGCTCAACAGGTGGCTCCCTGGCGCTGGCGCGTGGTCGATCAAGAGACCGGAGACATTCGTGAGTGAGGACGCCGAAGTCCATCTCTGGGGGCGAATGATCGGCGCGGTTTCGTTAGATGCGAGCACTCCCGCGGCCGTCTTCCAGTACGACCCGGCCTTTGCCCAAAGCGGCATCCAGGTGGCACCGCTGACGATGCCTCTGCGAGCGGAGCCCTACTCATTCCCCGACCTGTCTTCCAAATCTTTCCGAGGCCTGCCTGGCATGCTCGCCGATTCGCTTCCAGACAAATGGGGGAACGAGCTGATCGATACCTGGCTGGCGGCTCAGGGACGTTCAGCCGAAAGCGTGAACGCTGTGGAGCGACTTTGCTATGTCGGGGAACGGGGGATGGGGGCGCTCGAGTTCAAACCCCTGAAAGGTCCGGCAACCCCGCCCACTGAGGACATTCGGATCGAGGCCTTGGTCGAACTCGCATCCGAGATCCTGAGCGAACGGGATGAGTTCATCACTTCAGTCAAAAAGGGCGACGAGGAACACGGGCTGCTGGAGATTCTCAGCGTTGGTATGTCGGCCGGCGGAGCCCGTGCGAAGGCCGTCATCGCCTGGAACCCCGAGACGGATGAGATCCGGTCAGGTCAGGTGCCGGCCCCAACTGGGTTCGAGCATTGGCTTCTCAAGTTCGACGGGGTCAGCGGCAACGCGAAGGAAAGCCTCGACGATCCGGAAGGCTATGGAGCTACCGAGTACGCGTATTACAAAATGGCGACGGCGGCAGGCATCACGATGTCCGACTGCCGCCTCCTGAAAGAGAGCGGTCGCCGACACTTCATGACCAAGCGCTTTGATCGGCCGGCCGGCAACTCAAAGCTTCATCTTCAGTCTCTAGGTGCGATTGCCCACTACGACTTCAACCGGGCGGGGGCCTACTCCTACGAGCAGGCGATGATGGCGATCCGGCGGCTGGGCCTGTCGAAAGAGGAAGTCGAGCAACAGTTTCGTCGTATGGCCTTCAACATCGTTGCCCGGAACCAGGACGATCACGTTAAGAACATCGCCTTCCTCATGGATCAGGGTGGCAACTGGACTCTTGCGCCCGCCTTTGACGTCACCTTCGCCTACAAGGCGAGCGGAGACTGGACGGCCCAACACCAGATGACCCTCAACGGCAAGCGCGATGACTTCACCATCGACGACTTTGAGCAGTGCGCTGAAACCGTTTCAATGAAGCGTGGACGAGCCACGACGATTCTCCAAGAGGTGCATGATGCTGTCTCAGGCTGGCCGGCCCATGCTGAGGCGGCGGGAATGGGCCCAGTTGAGGTCGAGCGAATTGGTCGCGAGCATCGCCTGGGCCTAGCCACGATGACCAGGGCGGGACGACCCTGAGTTAGCCCTACCAGCGCGTAGTGACGACCTTCTTGCGGGTGTAGAACTCGACCGCGTCGGTGCCGTTGGCGTGGAGATAGCCGTCGATCGAGTCCTTCCAGCCGGAGAAGGGGAACCAGGCAACGGGGGCGGGGACGCCGACGTTGACGCCGAGCATGCCGGCCTCGACGCCGTAGCGGTAGCGGCGCACGGCGTCGCCGGACTGGGTGAAGATCGAGCCGGCGTTGCCGTAGCGGGAGCCGTTGACGAACTCCAGGGCGGCGTCCAGGTCGGGCGTCTCGTGCAGGGCCAGGAGGGGGCCGAAGAGCTCGTCCCGGGCCAGCTCGCCCTCGGGGTCGGTGACCGTGGCGATCGTGGGGCCGAGCATCGTGCCCGCCGGCCCGGCGTCGCCACGGCCGTCGAGCGGCACCTCGGCACCGTTCTGCTCGGCGCGGGCCAGCGCCTCGACCACTTTCTCCCGGGCGGCGGACGAGACCATCGGGCAGACGTCGGTGCCGTCGGCGGCGCCGTCGCCGACGCTGAGCGCCGAGGCGCCCTCGACCAGAGCCGCGCGCACCTCCTGCTGGCGCTCGGGATCGCCGACGACGACGCAGACCGAGCCGGCGAGGCAGCGCTGCCCGGCCGCTCCGAAGGAGGAGCCCATGATCGCCGGCACCGCCTTCGCGAGGTCGGCATCGGGCATCACGACCAGGGCGTTCTTCGCCCCACCCAGGGCCTGCACGCGCTTGCCGGCGGCGGCGCCGCGTTCGTGGACCATCCGCGCCGTCTCAGCTTTGCCGACGAAGGAGATCGCGTCGATGCCGGGGTGGTCGAGGATGCCGTTGACCGCGTCCCGGGCGCCGTGAACCAGGTTCACGACCCCGGCGGGGATCTCCTCGACCGCGTCGACCGCCTCCATGATCAGGCCCGACGGGCGCGGGTCGGCCTCGGAGGGCTTGAGGATGAAGGTGTTGCCGCAGGCGATCGCGTAGGGCAGGAACCAGAGCGGGATCATCGCCGGGAAGTTGAAGGGCGTGATCGCGGCGACCACCCCGATCGGCTGGCGGACCATTTCCACGTCGACCCCGCGCGCCACGCCTTCCAAGTTCTCGCCCTTCAACAGGTGCGGGATCGCGGCGGCCGACTCGACCGACTCCAGCCCGCGGCCGACCTCGCCGTCGGCGTCGGAGAGGGTCTTGCCCATGTCGTCGCAGACCAGCGCCGCCAGCTCTCCCCGGCGCCGCAGCAGCTCCTCTCGCAGCGCCAGCACCGCCCGCGCCCGCTGCTGAGGCGGCACCGTACGCCAGCCTGGCTGTGCGGCGCGGGCAGCGGCAACCGCCTGGTCCACCGCTGCGGAATCGGACAGCGGCACCATCGCCACCGTCTCGCCGCTGACCGGGTGGACGTCGGGAAGCCCCTCGACCCCCTCGACCGCCCGCCACTCGCCGCCGACGTAGTTGCGCAGGCGCGGGGCCTCCGCGCCGGCGCCGCGCGGCTCGGCAAAGGCCTGTCCAGTCGCCCCGTCGGCCATCAGGCCGCCGCCCCTGCCGGCCGGCTCGGGGCCGCCGTCGGCTCGGGCTCGGGGCGCATCGAAGCCATCTTTTCCGCTCGAGCCTGCTGCCAGGTGACGAAGCCCATCGCCGCGACGGTGACCCCAAAGAGGATCATCGCGACCACGTTCACCTCCACCGGGATTCCCCGCTGGGCGGCGCCGAAGATGTAGAGCGGGAAGGTCACCGTGGTTCCGGAGTTGAAGTTGGAGATCACGAAGTCGTCGAGCGATAGCGCGAAAGCAAGCATCGCACCGCCGAAGATCCCCGGCATGATCAGCGGCAGCGTCACCAGGCGGAAGGTCTGGAACGGGCTGGCGCCGAGGTCCTGGGCGGCCTCCTCGAGCCGGCGGTCGAACCCGATCAGCCGAGAGCGCACGACCACCACGACGAAGCTGATGCAGAACATCACATGGGCGATCAGCAGGGTCTGGAAGCCGAGCGCGGGCGTGTTGAGGATGAGGAAGAAGGAGAGCAGCGAGGCGCCGATCACGACCTCGGGCGTCGCCATCGGGATCACGATCAGGAAGTTTGCGGCGCGGCGGCCAAAGAACTGGTGGCGGACCAGCGCCAGGGCCATCAGGGTCCCGATCACGGTTGAGATCACAGTCGCCAGAACCGCCAGTTTGAGGCTGGTGAGCAGCGATTCGTTCAGCTCCGGGATGCCGAAGGCGTTGCCCCAATGCTCCAGAGTGAAGCCGACCCAGGTGAAGTTGTAGCGCCCAGCTGGATCGTTGAAGGAGAAGAAGAAGATGACCGCGATCGGCACCAGCATGTAGATCACGACCAGGCCAGCGACGATGTGAACCCCGTGCTCGCGCAGCCAGCGCCAGGCGCCGCTCATTTCGCCTCCTCCCCCATCAGCGCCTCGGAGCCGGCAAAGCGGATATAGACCAGAACGATGATCATGATCACCGCCATCAAGACGAATGAGAGCGCCGCCGCCGCGGGGTATTCGCTCTGTTTCAGGTAGAGCGCCTGGATCACGTTGCCGATCATCTGGTTGCCGGCGGCACCGAGGAACTGGGCGTTGATGTAGTCGCCCGAGGCGGGGATGAAGGTCAGCAAGGTGCCGGCGACGATCCCCGGCGCCGAGAGCGGCAGCGTCACCCGCCAGAAGGCCTGCGCGGCGGAGGCATAGAGGTCCTTGGCTGCCTCGATCAGGCGGATGTCGAGACGCTCCAGGCTGGCGTAGATCGGCAGCACCATGAAGGGCAGGAAGTTGTAGGTGAGGCCGGCAATCACCGCCGGCCCGGTGGCCAGCACCCGACCGCCGTCGGGAACGACGCCGATGAACTGCAGCACGCTCACCACCGGGCTGTCGTCGAACAGGATCGTCTGCCAGGCCAGGGTTCGAATCAGGTAGGTGGTGAGGAAGGGCGCCACCACGGCGAAGAGCAGCAGGTTGCGCCAGCGCCCGGCCTTGAAGGCGATCGCGTAGGCCAACGGGTAGGCGAGCAGGAGGGCGATCAGCGTCGCTACTCCGGCGTAGAGGAAGGAGCGCACGAACTGGGCGTCGTAAAGCGAGAGCGCGTCGGAGTAGTTGCTCCAGTTCCAGGTGAATTCGAGGCTTCCGAGCAGCCCCGACTCCAGCGAGAGCCGGCCCAGGTAGTAGAGCGGTATGACAAAGAAGAGGAGCAGCCAGATCGTCCCCGGGCCGAGCAGGAAGTAGGGGACGATCCGGCGCCTCATCGAACTAACCGGTCAGTACGGCGTTGAACGCCCGGGTGATGTTTTCCCCTTCTTCACCCGGCAACGCGGGTGAATCCGAGCAGTTTTTGGTGAACGAGGAGCTCGGGAAGATCAACTGGTTCTTCGCGAGTTCCGGATTGCGCTCGGCGAGGATGGCTTTCACCCCGTCGACCGGCGTCACGTAGTTGACGTATTCGGCGATATCGGCTTGTACCTTTGGGTCGTAGACGAAGTCGATCCACGCCGACGCCGCGGTCGGGTTCGGCGCTCCCACCGGGATCACCATGTTTTCGGACCAGAGCATGCAGCCCTCGGTCGGCATCCGCCACTCGATGTTCGGGTTGTCGGCCTGCAGCTGCACCGCGTCGCCTGACCACCCCATCACGGCGACGGCGTTGCCGCTGGTCAGGTCGCCGGCGTAGTCGTTGCCGGTGAAACGGCGGATCTGTCCCGATTGCGAGGCGGCGCCGACTTTGTCGATCGCTTTCATCCAGTCGGCTTCGGTGGCGTCGTTGGGGTCGAGCCCTTCGCACTTCAGCGTCAGCCCGGCCGTTTCGCGTACTTCGTTCAGCATCTCGACCTTGCCCTTGTATTTCGGGTCGAAGAGGTCGCAGATCGAACGCACGTCGGGCGCCAGGTCGGTGCGGACGATGATCCCGGTCATGCCGCTTTGCCAAGGTGCCGTGTAGCTGCGATTGGGGTCGAACGACGGGCTTTGCAGGCTGGGCACGAGGTTTTTTTCGACGTTGGGCAGCGCCGACTTGTCGAATTCCTGCAGGTAGCCGAGTTCGTGCATTTTGGCCACCATCCAGTCGGCGAGCACAAAGAGGCTGCGGCCACCGGCTTCACCCTTCGCGAGGAGCGGCTGCATCTTGGCGAAGAACTCCTCGTTGGAGTTGATGTCCTCGATGTACTTGACCGAGACGCCGGTCTTGTCTTCGAACTCGGGGACGGTTTTTTCGTCGATGTAGAGCGGCCAGTTGGAGATCGTCAGGTCGCCCGAAGGTTTCCCTTCCAGTTTCACCTTCTCGACCGAGTCGCCGCCGCCACCGCCGCCCTCGACGCCGCCCCCACCACATGCGGCGAGGCCGAGCGCCGCCAGCAGCACCGTCAAAGCGACGATTACCGGCCCCGCCCTTCCAGATCTCTTGCTCATGTCCCTCATCCCTTTTCTGTTGTTGTCAGTCATTGCTTACCCGCGAGCCCCCTGGTGACTCGCTGACCATGTGCATGTGCTCGGGCTCCCAGCTCAACGCCACCCGGGCGCCCCCGCCGGGCAGCCTCTGGCGCTCCGCCTCATCGGCGTTGGGGACGAGGACGGTCATGCGGACGTCCTCGCCGAGGCCGACGACCAGCTGCGTCGCCGTTCCCAGGTAAAGCGAGCTCTCGACGACGCCCTCGACCCGCGGCAACCCGTTCGATGAGGCGAGGCCCTCGCCGACCAGCTCGACCTTCAGCTTCTCCGGCCGCACCACCGCGTAACAGCCCTCGTCGGTTGCCATCTCACGGGTGTTGCCGGTGACTTCGGGCCCGTGCTCGAGCTTCACCTTGCCGGTTCCCAAGACTTTCCCGGGCATCAGGTTGGAGACGCCGATGAAGCCGGCGACGAAGGTGGTGGCGGGACGCTCGTAGACGTCCTCCGGCACCCCGATCTGTTCGACCCTACCGCGGTTCATCACCGCGATCCGGTCGCTCATCGTCAGCGCCTCCTCCTGGTCGTGGGTGACGTAGACGAAGGTGATCCCGACATCGCGCTGGATCCGCTTCAGCTCGACCTGTAGGCCCTTGCGCAGCTTCAGGTCGAGGGCGCCGAGCGGCTCGTCGAGCAGCAGCACCTTGGGCATGTTGACCAGCGCCCGGGCCAGCGCGACCCGTTGTTGCATCCCTCCCGAAAGTTGTGCCGGGCGGCGTTTCGCCTCGGCCGCCAGGCCGACCCGCTGCAGCTCAGCGGCCACTCGCTCGGCGATCTCCTCCTTGCCGACCCCCTTGCGCTTGAGTCCGAAGGCGACGTTGGCCTCGACGCTGAGGTGGGGGAAGAGCGCGTAGCTCTGGAAGACGGTGTTGGTGGGCCGGCGGTGGGCCGGCAGCGCCGCCACGTCCTCGCCCTCGATCCGGATCTCGCCCGCGGTGGGACGCTCGAACCCGGCGATCATTCGCAACGTCGTCGTCTTGCCACACCCACTCGGCCCGAGCAGGGTGAAGAACTCGCCGGAGGCGAGGTCGAGACTGAGGTCGTCGACGGCGACGAACTCGTCGAAGTGCTTGGTGACTCCCCGCAGCGCGACGCTCGAGGTCTCGCTGCTCGGAGCCGTATCAACCGCAGTCTCGATGTCCGGACCTACGGCGCGGCCACTCGCTTCGTTCATCGGCCCCTCTCCCAATTCGGCGGCCGCCGGCTCGTGGTTGGCGATCCAACCCCCCGAATACCCGGGGACGCGTAGCCGAAAACGGCGACGACGACGTCGCCGTCGACCGCCGGGGTCGCAGTGGCCGTCGCTTCCGGCTCGGGGACTGATGCACTCTCCACCTTGTCCTCCTCTTTCGGCTTTCCCTGTACTTGCCGGTACCCCTGGCGAAGGTAAGCCCCGGCGGATCACTGCGCAAGTGGCGAATGTCCCAAAAGAACAGCGGGCTATTATACTTTTTGTACAACGCCCAGCCTCGGACTTGACCCAATGACCACTTGCGAATGTGGCACAGTGGAGTTAGCTTTATCCATAACGTCGTAAGTGGAGAGGAGACGGGGATGGCCACCGCGCCGCAGGCAGTAGACACGGAACTTCAACAGCTGGCCCGCCGGCACCTCTGGATGCACTTCTCGCGCATGGGCGCCTACGGCCCCGACCACGAGATCCCGATCATCACCCGCGCCGACGGGTGCTACGTCTATGACGAGCACGGCAAGCGCTACCTCGACGGACTCTCCGGGCTCTTCTGCGTCAATGCCGGCCACGGCCGGCCCGAGCTGGCCGAGGCCGCAGCCCGCCAGTTCGAGGAGCTCGACTTCTCGACCCTGTGGAGCTATGCCCACCCGCGGGCGATCGAGCTGGCGGCGCGGATCGCCTCGCTGGCGCCCGGCGACCTCAACCGCGTCTTCTTCACCTCCGGCGGCTCGGAGGCGGTCGAGTCGGCGCTGAAGCTCGCCCGCAACTTCCACCGCGTCCACGGCAAAGGCCAGAAGCACAAGACGATCGCTCGCGAGGTCGCCTACCACGGCACCACGCTGGGAGCGCTCTCGGCGACCGGCATCCCCGATCTGCGCACCCAGTTCGAGCCGCTGGCGCCGGGCGGCTGCCACGTCCCCAACACCAACATCTACCGCTGGCCGGAGGACCGCCACCCGCTCTGGGCCGCGACTGCGATCGAGGAGCGGATCGAATTCGAGGGCCCCGACACCGTCGCCGCGGTGATCCTGGAGCCGGTCCAGAACGCCGGCGGCTGCTTCGTCCCCCCCGACGGCTACTTCCAGCGGGTCCGCGAGATCTGCGACCGCCACGACGTCCTGCTGATCTCCGACGAGGTGATCTGTGCCTGGGGCCGCCTCGGCCACTACTTCGGCTGCGAACGGTTCGGCTACCAGCCCGACATCGTCACCGTCGCCAAGGCGCTGACCTCGGCCTACGCGCCGATGGGCGCCCTGATCGCTTCTGACCGCGTCGCCGAGCCGTTCATGCAGGGCACCGCATCCTTCGCCCACGGCTTCACCTTCGCCGGCCACCCGGTCTCGGCGGCGATCGCGATGGCCAACCTCGACGTGTATGAGAGCGAGGACCTCTGCGGCCACGTGCGCGAGAAGGAGCCCGAGTTCCGCCAGATGCTGGAGTCCCTGGGCGAGCTGCCGATCGTCGGCGACGTCCGCGGCGCCGGCTATTTCCAGGCGATCGAGCTGGTCAAAGACAAGGAGACCAAGGAGAGCTTCAACGACGAGGAGTCCGAGCGGCTGCTGCGCGGCTTCCTTTCCGGCGAGCTCTACAAGCGCGGGTTGATCTGCCGCACCGACGACCGCGGCGACCCGGTCGTGCAGCTGGCGCCGCCGCTGATCGCCGACACCGAGCAGTTCGAAGAGATCCACAACGTGCTCAGCGAGGTCCTCGCCGAAGCCTGGGACCTGGTTGCGGCCTAGGGGACCCCGGTGCTCACCGTCCAGAGTCTGCTCGATGAGCTCGATCTGAAGCTCGCGGCCGGCGCGGATGCCGCTGCCGCGCCGGTGCGCTGGGTCCACATCTCCGAGCTCGAGGACCCGACGCCGTGGCTCTCGGGCGGCGAGCTGATGCTGAGCACCGGCATCCCGCTCGACAGCGCGGCCAAGCAGCGTTCTTTCATCCGCCTGCTCGCCGACCGCAATCTCGCGGGTCTCGGCTTCGGTACCGGCTTCAGCCACCGCAAACTGCCGAAAGCGCTGGTCGAGGAGGCCGAGAAACGCGACTTCCCGTTGTTCGAGGTGCCCTACTCGACCCCGTTCATCGCGATCACCGAGAAAGCCTTCGCCCGCCTGGTCAACGAGCAGTACGAGGTGCTCCAGCGGGGAATCGCCGTGCAGCGGCGGTTGGAGCGGCTGGTACTGGAGGAACGCGGGCTGGAGGAAATCGCCGCCACCGTCGCCTCCGCCGTCGGCGGCACTGTGGCGATCCTCGACGGCCGCGGCGAGCGGCTGGCGGGGCGGGGCTTCCGCCGCGAGCTCTCCGCCGACGCGATCGGCGGGATCCGCAAAGAAGCCCTCGGGCACGCGGCCGACGGCCATCCCTTCATCCCCTCTCACCCCTCGGTCGCCGGCCGGTCGCTGGCCCACCCGGTGATCTCACCCGGCGGTGGGCCGCCACAGGCCTGGGTCGTGATCGTCCGCGACTCCGGCGGCCTCGGCGACTTCGAGCGGCTGATCCTGCAGCAGGCGGTCGCCGTCGTCGCGCTCGAGCTGATGCGGCGCCGGGTCGCCCGCGAGACCGAGCGACGGCTGGCCGGCGACGTGCTCGCCGGCGCCCTCGGTGGGCGGATGGAGGGGAGCGAGCTGCGCCGCCGCCTGGAGCCGTTCGGGATCAGCGAGGAAGCGGCGGTCCTGGTCTTCTCCCTGGAGCATCCCGCCGCCGCCACCGGGGCGCTCGAACGGGCCCTCGCCGCCGACGCCTGTCCGGCCGTCGTCGCTCCCCACACGGTCGGCGGGCGCGAACTGCTCTGCGCCGTCGTCGACGCCGCCGACCGCGACCCGATCGACCTCGCCACCGACGTCCGCCGGGCGCTGCTCGCGGGGCGCGGGGAGGTCCGCGCCGCTTCCAGCCGCTCCGGCCCGCCGGAGAACCTGCGCCACTCCTTCCACGAAGCGCGTTGCGCCCTGGAGGCGACCGGGCTCGCCAACGGCGCCGCCCCCGAGGTCGCCTCCTGGCGGGACCTCGGCGCCTTCACCCTGCTGCTCTCGATCCAGGACGACGAGGCGCTCGGGCTCTACTGCGAGAGCGTCCTCGGCCCGATCGAAAAGGGCGACGAGGACTACGGCGGGGAGCTGCTGCGCTCGTTGGAGGCGTTCATCGAGCAGAACGGGCAGTGGGAGCGGGCCGCGCGCGAGGTCTACTGCCACCGGCACACCCTCCGCTACCGGATGCGCAAGGTCGAGGAGCTGACCGGGCGCGACCTCTCGCGCGCCCACGACAGGATCGAGTTTTGGTTGGCACTGAGGGCAAAGGAGCTGGTCGCGTGAAGGTAGGAGTCCCCACCGAGATCAAGGCCGACGAGTACCGGGTCGCGCTAACCCCGGCCGGGGTCCGTGAAATGACCGATCACGGCCACGAGGTCTTGATCCAGGCCGGCGCCGGGGAGGGCAGCGCGATCGCCGACGAAGAGTTCGCGGCGCAGGGCGCGAGGATCGTGCCCGAGGCGGCCGAGTTGTTCGGCGAGGCGGAGATGATCCTCCACGTCAAGGAGCTGCAGGCGGCGGAGATCGCGATGCTGCGCCCCGGCCAGCTCCTCTTCACCTACCTGCATCTGGCGCCCGATCCCGACCAGACCCACGGTCTCTGCGACTCCGGCGCCACCTGCATCGCCTACGAGACGGTCGAGGACTCCCGCGGGCGGCTGCCGCTGCTGGCGCCGATGAGCGAGATCGCCGGCAAGATCGCCACCCAGGCCGGCGCCTTCATGCTGCAGCGCCCGCTCGGCGGCCGCGGCATCCTGCTCGGCGGCGTCCCCGGCGTCGCCGCCGCCAACGTGATGGTGATCGGCGGCGGCGTGGTCGGTATGAACGCGGCTTTCATCGCGATCGGGATGGAGGCCGACGTGTTCGTCTTCGATCGCTCGATCGACCGCCTGCGCGATCTCGACGTCACCTTCAACGGCCGCTGCTCGACCGTTTACTCGACCACGCTGGCGATCGAGGAGATGCTGCCCCGCGCCGACCTCGTGATCGGCGCCGTCCTCGTCCACGGGGCGAGGGCGCCCTACGTCGTACGGCGGGAGGAGCTGGCGCTGATGAAGCCGGGCGCGGTCCTCGTCGACGTCGCAATCGACCAGGGCGGGTGCTTTGAGACCTCGCGGCCGACGACCCATCGCGAGCCGACCTTCGAGGTCGACGGGGTCCTGCACTACTGCGTTGCAAACATGCCCGGGGCGACCCCGATCACCTCGACCCAGGCGCTTACCAACGCGACGCTGCCTTACGCGATCGCCCTTGCCGACCACGGTGTCGCCGAGGCGATCCGCCGCGACCCCGGCCTGCGCCCCGGGGTCAACGTTGCCTCGGGGGAGGTGACCCATGCCGCGGTCGCCGAGGGTGTCGGGGCGGAGTACGTGCCCGTGGAGGAGGCGCTAGGACTTGAAACTGGAATCGGAAAGGTGGAGGTGAGCTAGGGATATGGCGACGGTTACGAAGACCAAGCTGAAGAACTTCATCGGCGGCGAGGCCGTCGACCCGGTTGAGGGAGGCAGCGAGGAGGTGGTCAACCCGGCAACCGGCGAGGTGATCGCCGAGGCGCCGCTCTCGACCAAGGAGGACGTGGACCGCGCCGTCGCTGCCGCCAGCAAGGCCTTCGACGACGGCAGCTGGTCGACCATCCCGCCCAACGAAAGGGCCCGGGCTCTGCTGCGGATGGCCGACCTGATCGAAGAGCGGGCCGAGGAGATCTGCGACCTCGAGTCCGCCGACGCGGGCAAGCCGCGGGCCGCGGTGATGGAGGACGAAGTCCCGGTGATGGCGGACCAGCTGCGCTTCTTCGCCGGCGCCGCCCGCTGCCTGGAGGGCCGCGCGGCCGGCGAGTACATGGAGGGCCACACCTCCTTCATCCGGCGCGAGCCGATCGGGGTCGTCGGCCAGATCACCCCCTGGAACTACCCGATGATGATGATGATCTGGAAGATCGGCCCGGCCCTGGCGGCAGGCAACACGATCGTCCTCAAGCCGGCCGAGACGACGCCGGTGACGACGCTGAAGTTCGCCGAGTGGTGCGCCGACATCCTCCCGCCGGGCGTCTTCAACGTGATCGGCGGCCACGGCCAGCCGGCCGGCTCGGAGCTGGTCACCCACCCGGACGTGCGGATGGTCAGCCTGACCGGGTCGCCGGGCACCGGCAAGTGGATCGCCCAGGCCGCGGCGGAGTCGCTGAAGCGCGTCCACCTCGAGCTCGGCGGCAAGGCGCCGGTCGTCGTCTTCGACGACGTCGACATGGCGACGGCGATGGAGACGATCGCCGGCACCGGCTACTACAACGCCGGCCAGGACTGCACCGCGGCGACCCGTGTACTCGCCTCCAAGAGCGTCTATGACGACGTCGTCAACGGGCTTGCCAACGAGGCCAAGGGTCTCGTCCTCGGCGACACCCTGTCGGCCGACACGACGCTCGGCCCGGTCAACTCTCAGCGCCAGCGCGAAAGGGTCGAGGGGTTCCTGGAGCGCAAGCCGAACAACGCCGAGATCGTCACCGGCGGTGCCAAGCCCGACCTGCCCGGCTACTTCCTCGAACCGACTGTCGTCGCCGGGCTCGAGCAGGGCGACGAGATGATCCAGGACGAGATCTTCGGCCCGGTGATCACGGTGCAGCCGTTCTCCGACGAGGAGAAGGCGATCGAGTGGGCCAACGGCACCCGTTACGGGCTCGCCTCATCGGTCTGGACCCGGGACATCGGCCGGGCGATGAGGGTCGCCAACGCGCTGCGGTTCGGCTGCACCTGGATCAACGACCACATCCCGATCGTCGCCGAGATGCCGCACGGCGGCTTCAAGGAGTCCGGCTACGGCAAGGACCTCTCGATGTACGGGCTCGAGGACTACACCCAAATTAAGCACGTAATGATCAACCTCGAATAGGGGAGCAGATGACGGCCCCAGCTCACCACCGGGCGGCGTCCTCGGTCGCCGAAGTAGTGCTGCTACTACGGCTCCCTGCGTCCTGGCCCGGTGGCGCCTGGACCTCGTCATATGCTCCCCTCCGATGAGGGGGGTACTCGCACTCTGCGCTGCGGCGCTTCTGGTCGTGGTTTTCACGACTAACGCTCTGTCGGCCACGACTGATCCGAGCGACCCGCCCCGCTGTCAGGGGCGGAAGGCGAAGATCGTCGGGACCGACGGCGACGACGTGCTGCACGGGACTCCCGATCGCGACGTGATCTGGGGCGGCGAGGGCGACGACAAGATCTACGGAAGCCTCGGCAACGACCTGCTCTGCGGGGCGCCGGGGGCCGACCTGGTCCACGGCGGGCGCGGGAACGACACCGTCGACGGTGGCGCGGGCGACGATGACCAGGCGATCGGTGATCTCGGCGACGACAAGGTGCTCGGCGGGGCCGGCGACTTCGACGAAGCCGCGGGCGACCTCGGCATCGACATCGTCAACGGTGGCCCCGGCGCCTCCGACCTGGTCCACGGCGACTATGGCTACGACCGGATGTCCGGCGGGGCGGGCAAGGGCGACATCGCCTCCTTCGCCACCGCGGTCGCCGGCGGAAAGGGGTCCGGGGTCTGGGTCTCGCTTCGCGTCCACAAAGCCCGCGGCGATGGCCACGACAAGCTGTTCGGCTTCGAGAACCTCGAAGGCTCGGCCTTCCGCGACACCCTGATCGGCAACAAGAGCCCGAACGCGATCGAGGGCGGCGCCGGCGACGACCGACTCATCGGCGGTGGCGGTCCCGACCAGATCAGCGGCGGCCAGGGACGCGACGGCTGCGTTGGTGCCAAAGGGCGCACCGCCTCCTGCGGCAAAGAAGGACCGCCGAAAGCCTCGGCCTACATCCAGCTCAACCCGGCGCTCGGCGGCGGCGCCGGGCTGCAGATCGTCGGCGGTGGCGGCTCTGACCGGTTCATCGTCGTCTTCGACGAAACGAGCCAGAGCTTCGGGGTGACTGCGACCAAGGGGGTCGCGATCGGCCCCGGTTGCATTCACATCGGTGGCATACCGACCCAGGTCTCCTGCCCGACCGGCGGCCCGGCACGCTGGCTGACCGCCGACCTCGGCCCGGGCAACGACAGCCTCAGGATCGAAGGGTCGATGCTCGCGGTCGGCAACGTCCGCCTCGCCGGCGGTTTCGGCAACGACACGATCCACGGCGGTCCCGAGGACGACCTGATCGAGGCCGGGCGCGGCAGCGACCGGCTCTACGGCGGCGCCGGTGCCGACGGCCTCGTCGGCGGCTTGCCCGGTCCGACCTTCCTCTACGGCGGCGCCAACGGCGACCTCCTGGCCGCAGGGGGCGGCTGCGCCGGAGGCGCCCTGGTCGGCGGTCCCGGCCGCGACGACGCTTCCTTTGCCGAGACGCAGGCCCACCCCGGCCTGCTGATCATCTCCTTCCCCCGCGACGTTGCCTACGTCGACACGATCAGGGGTTGCGACAAAGTCCGCCTCTCCCCGACCAACGAGGACATGGAGGGCTCCTTCGACAACGACGTCCTGATCGGCGACGGCCGCGCCAACAGCATGCTCGGCCAGCCCGGCGAAGACGTCTTCTTCGGCAACGGCGGCGACGACGTGATCGACGCCCGCGACGGCGTCCGCGACGAATCGATCCAGTGCGCCGGCCGGCGACCGCCGAAACCCGGCAAAGAGGCCCGCGGCCCCTCCACCGGCCGCGCCCTCACCGACTCCTTCGATCCGGAGCCGGTGAGGTGCGAGATCGTCAAAAACGGCGAGCCGGTCCCCGGCCTCAACGGCTGAGGGCTCAGAGCCGTGATGGCGCCGGGCCGGACGTAAGGTCCGACCCGGCTCAGAGGTCTAATTCGGGGTTGTTGTCAGAGTGATCGGGTTCAGTTCTTCTCCGGCGACTTCTTCCGACATACGCGGTGTGAAGGTGCCTGAGAATTCCGCTTTTTCTCCTCCTACTTTCAGAGTCAGACCGGTGTCCGCTGTGGTGAATTTCAGTGTCGCTCCGTCGAGCGTTGCCGCAGTTGACACGTTTGCCCTAGCCCCCCCGGTCACTTCCACTTTTTTGTTTTTGAGGGGGCATTCTTCGCCGATGATTTCGAATAGGGCGAATCGAGTTTTTTCTTCAGGTACTTTGGGCACCGGGGGTTTGAATTCCACATACATTTCTTCTTTGCCTGCTTTGTTGACGAGCACTTCGGTGCCCCAGAAGCCGTTTTCTTCCGTTTTGATCGCCCCTCCGGCTACTGAGCATTTGGCGGGTTTGCTCACCGTGACTTTGGTGAATTCGCCGCAGTATCGCCCGGAAACCCACATTTGTTTGATGGGGTTCGTGAGGTTAATCAAGTACGTTTTGTTGCCGGCGCAGGTCTGGAAAGCAGTCGCTTCGGCTTCGAATACTTCCCCTCCGACGGTCGTCTTGAATTTGGCGGGAACGGTTTTTGCCGCTGTTTCGTTGTTGGTTGCCGTCAGGAATGTGAAGGTCGTTTCGGGAATTTCTTT
Organism: uncultured Actinomycetes bacterium; assembly: GCA_963832155.1. GTDB lineage: Bacteria > Actinomycetota > Thermoleophilia > Solirubrobacterales > 70-9 > VAYN01. The sequence goes on along the minus strand of CAWHTB010000002.1, from coordinate 347,153 downwards.
GTGCACCCATTTGGCGTTGGTGCCGGTCACGGCTTTGGTGCAGTGTTCGTCTTCGAAGCCCGCGGTTTTGTCCGTGGGATCCGGTTCCGGTTCGCATGTGTAGGCTGTTGTGCCTTTGAGGGCTGACGCGTTAGGTGCCGCAAACGCGCAGACCACGAGGGCACAGAGCAGCGAGAGGGCGACGATTGCTCTACGTCCGGTCATCTCGATCTCCTATTCGTTACCCGTTGTTGTGACGGTGATCGGATTCGTTGCTTTTTCGCCTTCAAGCAACATCCGAGGTGTGAAGGCCCCTTCAAATTCCGCGGGTTTGCCTTCGACTTCCAAGGTCACCGCGGTGCGTTTTGTGGTGAATTTCAGTGTTGCTCCGGGGAGCGGCGAGGCCGGGAGCAGACCGTCGGTTGCGGCTGCGCCTTCGACTTTTACGTTTTTGTTTTTGAGAGGACATTCGCCGCCGATGATTTCGAACGTGGCGAATGATTCGCCTGCGGCAGGTTCAAATTCGAGCCACATTTCTTCTTTTTTGCTGATCGGGTTTTCCAAAACCCAGTCCAACCAGATGCCTCCTTCATTCAGTTTGATTGTTTTTTTAGAGACTTCGCATTTCAAGGGTTCTTTTACGACGACTCCGGTGAACTCTCCGCAGTAGGTGCCGCCGACGTGCATTTTTTCCCCGACGACTGAGTTCAGCACCGTGGTTTTTTTACCTTCGCATGAGGTAAAGGTGCTGGCTTCGGCTTCGAATTTCATACCCCCAACCGTTGCCTTGAGTTTGGAGGGAATCGTTTTGGCCAGTGTTTCGTTATTGGTGACGCTGAGTTGTGTTGCTACGTTGGCGATTTCCTGGTGTATCCATCCTTTCCCGCCTTCCGCGTCTTTGGTGCAGTGTTCGTCTGCGAACGCTGCGGCTTGTACTACGGGTAGGCATGTGTAGGCTGTTGTGCCCTGCAGGCCCATCGCGTTCGGTGCAGCAAACGCGCAGACCACAAGGGCAGTGAGCAGCGAGAGGCCGACGATTGCTCTACGTCCGATCATCTCGATCACTCCTTAGATCGCTTTGTGCTTCAGCGGGATAAGCCCGCTATGAGTGAGTGTCCGCCTCGGCGGTCAGATGGTCAATAAACTTGAAGCAATGTCTTCTATCTCCGACACCGCGGTTTGTTCACCGCGGACAATTTCTCGTCCGTTGGCCGATATCTGGCCATTTGCCTGACGCTCGGCGCTCTTTTGGGGTAAGTCAGGCTGTTCATGGACTCTGTGACCGAGGAGCAGCAGGGGGCCATCGCGGAGACCGTTCGCGCGGAGCCCGAGGCGAGCCCCGTCGAGCGCCACCAGCGCTCGCGGATCATCCGCGCGCTCGCCGAGGAGGTTGGTGCGCGCGGCTTCCAGCGAACAACCGTGGCGGCGATCGTCAAGCGTGCCGGGGTGGCGAGGAGCAGCTTCTACGACTGCTTCGCCAACAAGGAGGAGTGCTTCCTCGCGGCCTGCGAGCTGACCGGGGAGGAGGCGATGCGGCGGGTCGAGCGGGCCGTGTCGGAAGCACCGGCATCCTGGGCGCGCAGGGTGCGGTACGGGATCGGCGCCTTCCTCTCCTTCGCCACCGCCGAGCCCGCCCTGGTCCGGCTCTTCTTCCTCGACGCCCCGGCGGCAGGGCCGGCAGCGACCGAGCTCTACGAGCGCACCTTGCGCGCGGTGACGCCGATGTTCCGTCTCGGTCGCCGCTGCTCGACGGCCGAGCAGTTGCCCGAGACCCTCGAGGAGTCGGTCGTCGGCGGCATCATCTGGATCGTCTATCAGCGCCTCGCGGCCGGCAGGCCGGAGGAGCTGAAGGGGCTGGAGGGCGAGCTGGTCGAGTTTGCGCTGACCCCCTACCTGGGCGCCGAGGCGGCCAGGCGCGTCGCACAGGAGTAGGAGCCCGTTGCGCCCTCCGAAGTTCTCGCCGCCGTCATCTAGGCTTCGAGCATGAGGCGGAGCCCGAGCGAGGACGAGGCGGCGGCGATCGCGGCAGCGGTCGAGCGCTTCCTCGCCGAGACGGCGCCGCCGGCGGGCGGAGAGAGGGAGACGATCGGCCCGTGGCAGCGTGCAGCCCTGCTGGAGGGGGTAAGCGCCAAGGAGACCGTCCACGATTCACAAGGAGGCGATCGATGGCTGTGGTGAAAATCATCGAGCTGGTCGGCAGCTCGAAGACGTCCACTGACGACGCGGCGAAACAGGCCTTGAACCAAGCGCAGGGGTCGCTCCGGAACATCCGCGCCGTCGACATCGTCTCCACCGGCATCCGTGGCGAGAACCTCGACGAGTACCGCGCCCACGTCCGGGTCGCGTTCCTGATCGAGGGCACCGAGGTCGACTGATGGCGGAGGCGAGCGAGATCGATCGCGCCGAGGCGCGCAAGCTGATCGAGGACGGTGCCCAGCTGGTCGATGTCCGCGCCGACCACGAGTGGGAGGCGGGCAGGATCGAGGGGGCGACCCACCTACCGCTGGACGAGCTGGCCGAGCGGGCGGGAGAGATCGACCGCGACCGGCCGGTGGTTCTCTATTGCCGCGGCGGCAACCGCTCGACGATGGCGGCGGCGGCGCTGGCCGAGGCGGGATACCACGCGATGAAGCTCGAAGAGGGCATCGTCGGCTGGGCCGAGGAGGGCCTGCCGCTCGCTCCGGACGGGGGTTATGTAGCCGAGTCGGGCGAGGCCGCGGCCGTGCTCCAGGCACGAAAGCGGGCCGTCGGCGGGTAAATACCCGAATCCCGGTCAGGTTTTGCTATTTTTCTCTCCGTGGAGGTAGCCGTAGCGGAGAACAAGGAACAGCGGGGCAAGGGACGCCCGGGCAGCCTGGAGAACCCAGAGGCCTACGTCAACGTCCCCGGCCACGTGATCCCGATCATCGAGCGCGAGTTCGACGACTTCGACAACGAAGCTGAGGAGTTCCTCGCCCAGCGGCTGCCCGAAGACCAGTTCATCGGCTTCCGGCTAAAGCAGGGCGTCTACGGCCAGCGCCAGCCCGACGTGCAGATGGTCCGCGTGAAGCTGCCCTTCGGCGGCGTCACCCCCGACCAGATGGACGCCTTCGCCGATGTCGTCGAGCGCTACGCGCCGCTGGACAAGGGCCACGTCACCACCCGCCAGAACATCCAGATCCACCACGTGCCGCTGCGCGACATGGAGGCGCTGATCCGCGAAATCTCCGCCGTCGGCCTCTCCTCTCGGGAGGGTTGCGGCAACACCGTGCGCAACGTCACCGGCGACCCCTGGGCCGGTGTCGCGCCCGACGAGATCTTCGACCCGACGCCCTACGCCGGCGCCTACGTCCGCTACTTCGTCCGCCACCCGACGACGCAGCTGATGCCGCGCAAGATCAAGACCGCCTTCACCGGCTCCGACGAGGACCGGGCGATCACCGGCATCCACGACATCGCCTTCATCTCCCGCGAACGGGACGGGGTCAAGGGCTTCGAGGTCCGGGTCGGCGGCGGCACCTCGATCATGGCTCGGGTCGCGCCGACCCTGTACGAGTTCGTCGAGGCCGACAACGGCGACTACCTCAAGGTCACCGAGGCGGCGCTGCGGATCTTCGACCGGCAGGACTGGCTCCGGGTCAACCGCGCCCGCGCACGGATCAAGGTCCTGGTCGACAAGATCGGGATCGACGCCTTCCGCGACCTGGTCGAGGAGGAGCTGACCGGCGACTGGGTACAGGAGCGCGAATTCGACGTCGACCGGCTGCGCTTCGACCAAGACGAGGAGACGAGTGCCCCCGAGGCACCGCTCTCGCCCGCTTCGCCGAACGGCGACCACACCGAGTTCGACCGCTTCCTCGAAGGCAACGTCCAGGCGCAGCGCCAGGCCGGCTTCTCCACGGTCGAGGTGAAGATCACCCGCGGCGACCTGACGCCGGAGCAGTTCCGCGGCCTCGGGGCGATCATGCGCGAGTACACCGGCGGCCACGCCCGCAGCACCGTGCAACAGAACTTCGTCTTGCGCTGGGTCCGCGACGAGGCCCTCTACGACGTTTGGACCCGTCTGACCGAGCTGGGGCTCGGCGAGGCCGGCGCCCGCGAGGTCACCGACGTCGTCAGTTGCCCCGGCACCGACAGCTGCAAACTCGGGATCACCAGCTCGATGGGGCTGAACCGGGCGATCAAGGAGCGGGTCGAGGCGATGGAGATCACCGACCCGCTGACCCGCCGCGTCCACATCAAGATGAGCGGCTGCCCGAACGGGTGCAGCCAGCACCACATCTCCAACATCGGCTTCTACGGCGCCTCGCTGAAACTCGGCGATCGCCAGATGCCCGCCTACATCCCGCACATCGGCGGCAACTTCGAGGGCGGCGAGGTGATCTTCGGCAAGCGGCTGAAGTCCCGCCTCCCGGCCAAGCGCGTCCCCGAGGCGGTTGAGCGCTGGCTGCGTCTGTACGAGGCCGAGCGGGACGAGGGCGAGGAGTTCAACGCCTTCGCCGAGCGGACCGGCGCCGAGACCTTCGAAGCCGCGGTCAAGGAGCTGACGCTGCCGGCCGAGTTCAGTCTCGAGACGATGCAGCAGTTCATCGACTGGAACCGCTCCAGCCCCTACAAGGTCGAGCGCGGCGAGGGGGAGTGCGCGATCTAGCGCACGCGAGAGCTATGAAGCCACCCCCGATCACCCTTTCCGGCACGGTGCCGACAATCACCGACCACGAGACGGTCGCCGCCGAACTCGAGGACCGCACCGCGCAGGAGACGCTGGAGTGGATGTTCGACGCCTTCGGGCCAGAGCACTACATCGCCTGCTCGTTCCAGAAAACCAGCTCGGTGACCGCCCACCTGGCGAGCCAGATCAACCCCGAGGCGCGCTTCTTCTACCTCGACACCGACGTTCTCTTCCCGGAGACCTACGAGACCCGGGATCGGTTGGCGGACGCGCTCGACATCGAGTTCGACCGCTTCCACAACCTCACCCTGGAGGAGCAGGCCGCCGAGCACGGCGACGAGCTGTGGAAGCGCAGCCCCGACTCCTGCTGCGGGATCCGCAAGGTTGAGCCGATGCGCCAAGCGCTTTCTTCCGTAGACTGCTGGGTCGCCGGCGTCCGCCGGGCGGACTCCAGCAGCCGGTCTCACACGCCGAAGTTCGGCTGGGACAAGCGCTTCAACCTCTGGAAGCTGAACCCGCTCGCCGACTGGTCCGAGCGCGACGTCTGGAACTACATCCGTGAGCACGACCTCCCGTACAACCCGCTCCACGATCGCGGCTACCCGTCGATCGGCTGCACCCACTGCACGCAGCCGGTCGGGCCGGGCGGCGACCTGCGCGATGGCCGCTGGGCGGGCGTCGAAAAGACCGAGTGCGGGATCAACTAGCGCCGCGAGTTGCGGCGCGTCCCATACCTTCCCCGACCGATTGGTGAGATCTTCCGATGAGCGAGACGATGGCTGAGTTGTCCCTGACCCTTTCCGAGCGCCACACGGCGGACTTCGAGATGATCGGCAACGGCGGTTTCGCGCCGCTGACCGGCTTCCAAGGCTCCGCCGACTGGGAGCGCGTCTGCACCGAGATGCGGACCGCGGCCGGCGATTACTGGCCGATCCCGATCACCCTGGCGAGCGACCTGGAGTGCTCGGTCGGCGACGTGGTCGAGCTGGCAAGCGACGAAGGCAAGCCGCTCGGGCGGATCACGGTCGAGGAGATCTTCGAGCGCGACGTCCGCAAGGAGGCCGAGCTGGTCTACGGGACCGCCGACGAGGCCCACCCGGGCGTGGCCGCGATCTATGAGGAGGGCAACCGGTGTATCGCCGGGCCGATCGAGGTCGACGCGCTTCCCGACCACGACGACGCCTTCATGCGCCGCTACAAGACCCCGGCCGAAACCAAACAGGACTTCGCCGACCGCGGCTGGAAGCGGATCGTCGCCTTCCAGACCCGCAACCCGATCCACCGCGCCCACGAGTACCTGACCAAGGCGGCGCTGGAGACCTGCGACGGGCTCTTCATCCACCCGTTGATCGGCAAGACCAAGGCCGGCGACATCCCCGCCGACGTGCGGATGCGGTGCTACGAGGTGCTGATGGAGAAGTACTACCCCAACGACCGGGTGGTGCTCGGCGTGAAGCCGGCGAAGATGCACTACGCCGGCCCCCGCGAGGCGGTCCTGCACGCGATCGTCCGCCGCAACTACGGCGCCACCCACTTCATTGTCGGCCGCGACCATGCCGGCGCGGGTGACTACTACGGCACCTACGACGCGCAGAAGATCTTCGACGACATCGACATCGACGAGCTCGGGATAGAGCCGTTGATGTTCGAGCACACCTTCTGGTGCAACGAATGCGAGGGTCTGGCCTCCGGCAAGACCTGCCCCCACGACAACGAGGCGCACCTCTTCCTCTCCGGAACGAAGGTCCGCGAGATGCTCGGCAACGGCGAAAGGCCGCCGCACGAGTTCTCCCGCGACGAGGTCGCTGACATCCTTATCGACGCTTACAAGGAGGACTGAACGAGCATGGCTGGCGAGAACGGTTTCACCCTCTGGTTCACCGGGCTGTCCGGTGCCGGCAAGACGACTATCTCCCGACTGCTGGAGGGACACCTGCGCGAGCGTGGCTCGAAGCTGGAGATCCTCGACGGCGACGTGGTGCGCGAAAACCTCTCCAAGGGGCTTGGCTTCTCGAAAGAGGACCGCGACACCAACATCCGCCGGATCGCTTTCGTCGCCGACCTGCTCAGCCGCAACGGCGTGCCGGTGATCACCGCGGCGATCTCTCCTTACGCCGAGATCCGCGCCGAGGCGCGGGAGACGATGGGCGACCGGTTCATCGAGGTCTTCGTCAAGGCATCGGTCGACACCTGTGCCGAGCGTGACGTCAAGGGCTTGTACGCGAAGGCGTTCGCCGGCGAGATCAAGGAATTCACCGGCGTCTCGGACCCTTACGAGGCTCCCGAGAACCCCGAGGTCGTCTGCGACACCGAAGCCGAATCGGCCGAGGAGTCGGCGCTGAAGCTGATCGCCTACCTGGAGCAGCGCCAGCTGCTGCCGGTCGCGGCTGCCGCGTAGGTCACTTAGACATATTGGCGTAATGCCGGTCGGAGTTTGGACAGGCCGGCATTGTCCTTTTTGAACCTGCGGGTAGTTGGGATCGTAAGTCCCTCTGAGTGAGTGAGGTTCATCACAGGCGATCGCGATTCGGATCATGGAACCGGAGCAGATCGCCAGGCTGCTGCCGGCCGTCGTCGTTGCCACCCCGCATCTTCCCGGTTACGACGGCGGCCAGCGCGCCTTCTTGGGCGCTGGGCAGCTAAGCCGCGCGCGGCGGCACCTGCGGCTCGCCGAGACCGTAGGTCTCATAGGCGCCGAAGGCGGAGAAGGTCTTGTGGGTGGGCCCGTGGTAGTCGGATGACGCCGTAGCGACCAGGTCGAGCTCCTCGCAGAGCTCCAGCAGGTGCGCGGTCTGTTCCTTGCTGTGGGTGGGGTAGAAGGTCTCGACTCCGTCGGCTCCGAGCGAGCGGATCAGGTCGTCGACCTCGTTGGGCGCAGAGATGTCCCAGTAAGGGTGGGCGATGACGGCGCCGCCGCCGGCCTTGTGGATCAGCTCGATCGCCTGTTCGGCGGTGGGCCACCGGCGGGGCACGAAAGCCTTGGCGCCGGGCACCAGGTACTCCTCGAAGAAGGGGCCGAGGTCACCGGTCGCGCCGGCCGCCCGGGCGATGTGGGGCCGCCCGATCGAGAGCGCGTCGCCGGCCTCGCGCACGGCGTCCTCGAGGTGCAGGTCGAAGCCCTCGGCGCGGAGCTTCTCGACGATCTCCCCGGCCCGGGTCACCCGCTCGTGCTGTGCCCGCTCGCAGGCCGCTGCGATCTTTCCCAGGTCGACCCAGTAGCCGCAGATGTGCAGATCTTCGGCGTAGGGGTGCACGCAGGACATCTCGATCGCCGGCACCAGCTCGATCCCCAGGCGCTCCGCCGCGTCGGCGGCCTCGGTGACCCCCGCGATCGCGTCGTGGTCGGTCAGCGCCAGCGTCGTCACCCCCGCCTCCGCGGCTTTCTCAACCACCTCGGCGGGGGGTAGCTGGCCGTCGGACACCGTCGAGTGGCTCTGAAGCTCGATCAGCACGGGCGGGAGCCTATTTGGCGACCCGGCTTGCCGTCCTCCGCCTGAATAGACTGCGCCGCCGTGTTCGAGAAGGTGCTCATAGCGAACCGCGGCGAGATCTCGATCCGGGTTGCCCGAACGCTGAAGGAGATGGGGATCGGTTCGGTTGCCGTCTACTCGGAGATCGACCGGGACGCGCCGCACGTGCGCGAGGCCGACGAGGCGTTCCTGATCGGGCCGGCGGTTCCGGCGGAGAGCTACCTCAACATCGAGAAGATCATCGCGACGGCCAAGGAGGCCGGGGCCGAGGCAATCCACCCCGGCTACGGGTTCCTGGCCGAGAACGCCGATTTCGCCCGTGCCTGCGAGGCGGCCGGAATCGTCTTCATCGGGCCGCCGGCGGAGGCGATCGAGGCGATGGGATCGAAGACCCGGGCGCGGGAGATCATGGCCGAGGCCGGGGTCCCGATCGTGCCTGGGGCGACGGCGCCGGCAAAGGACGTCGAGGAGGCCCGCAAGCAGGCCGAGGACGCCGGCTACCCGGTGGCCTGCAAGGCCGCGGGCGGCGGTGGCGGCAAGGGGTTCCGGGTGGCGATGACCCCCGACCACCTCGAGGAGGCGTTCGAGGGGGCGGCCCGCGAGGGCGAGAAGTTCTTCTCCGACGACCGTGTCTACGTCGAGCGCTACCTCGAGGACCCGCGCCACGTCGAGGTCCAGGTTCTGGCCGACTCCCACGGCAACGTGATCCACCTCGGCGAGCGCGACTGCTCGATCCAGCGCCGACACCAGAAGGTGATCGAGGAGGCGCCGGGTCCCCGCGTCGACGAGGAGATGCGCGCCCGGATCGGCAAGATCGCCATCGACGCCGCGGCCGCGGTCAGGTATCGCGGCGCCGGCACGGTCGAGGGTCTGCAGGTCGGCGACGACTACTTCTTCCTCGAGATGAACACCAGGGTCCAGGTCGAGCACTGCGTGACCGAGATGGTCACCGGCATCGACATCGTCCGCGAGCAGGTCCTGGTCGCCGCCGGCGAGGCGCTCAGCGTCGCCCAGGACGAGGTCGAGCTGCGTGGCCACGCGATCGAGTGCCGGATCAACGCCGAGGCCGCCCACAAGAAATTCGCCCCGGCGCCGGGCGCGATCACGACCTACCGCGAGCCGGCCGGGCCCGGGGTGCGGGTCGACTCCGGGGTCGAGGCAGGCTCCGAGGTGACGCCGATGTACGACCCGATGGTGGCGAAGCTGATCGTCTGGGACGTCGACCGCGAGCACGCGACCCGGCGCATGCTGCGCGCCCTCGGCGAGTACGAAGTCGGCGGCCTGACCACCCTGATCCCCTTCCACGCGGCGATCCTGGCGACCGAGCAGTGGGCGAAAGGGGAGACCTGCCGCGATCTGATGGAGGACCGTGAGTGGCTCAAGTCGACCGCTCCAGAGGCAGCCGCCCCGGCCCCGGCGGCCGAGGACGGCGCCGAGCTCCTCGCCCGCGACTACAAGGTCGAGGTTTCCGGCAAGCTCTTCGACGTCAAGGTGATCGGCGAGGCAGTCGCGGGTGCCGCCCCAGCCGCCGGCGGTGGAAAGAAGCCGCCGAAACGCGAGCGCAAGTCCGGTGGCGCCGCAGCGGCCTCCTCCGAGTCACTCCCTTCGCCCCTGCAGGGCACCGTCCTCAAAGTCGCCGTCGCCGAGGGCGCCGAGGTCGCCGAGGGCGACCTGGTCTGCGTAATCGAGGCGATGAAGATGGAGAACGAGATCACCGCCCACCGTTCCGGCAAAGTGACCTCCCTCAACGTCTCCGAAGGAGCCTCGGTCTCCAGCGGCGACGTAATCGCCGTCATCGAGTAGCCGTTGCGGGGCAGGGGTCGGGTGCCACTCCCCCTGAAGCCGTCGCGCAGCTGAATCGCTTGCTGCGCTTCGGTTCGCTGGTCCCTGAGCTTCATTGGGAGTGGCACCCGACCCCGATCCCAACCGAGCTCCCGCTGACGAGAGAAGCTCTCAATACAGACAATTGTCTGAAAAGCTATTGTCTGCATCAGGTGGGTGAAGGGGACAGGCGCGCCCCAGGCGATTGACACTCGCTCTGTTCCGCCTAACCAGCGGAATCCGGTTCGAGTCCGGCGCCCACCGCAGTTTTTCTGCTGGAGCGAGATCGAGTGCTGGAGGCGACTGCCGTGGTAATCTCGGCGAGCGAGTGTCAATCGCCTGGGGGTGGTTCCCCTTCACCAGTCTCGACCCGCTCCGGCGGGTCGTTTGCGTTCTAGCATCGGCAGCTAGCTTGAAGCTTCGGAGCGCTGTGGGTGGACCCGGTGGGGAGGGTCTCGAGAAGGCTCCACAACTCGTTGCGTACTCCTCGCGCCGCCAGGCGCGATCCCCATTGCACCGGCTCCGCCGGTGCCGCCTTATCGGGACCCTCCCCACCGGGTCCTACTGCACCCCTACCGCTGTTTCTGTTCTCTTTCCCGCTTTTCGCGTTCCCGTTCCCGCTTTTCCCGTTCGCGCTTGAGCTTGCGCTGTTCGTCGCGGGTGGGCGGGAATTTGGGGGCTACTTCCTGGCAGGATTTACCGGAGCATTCGCGCAGGCGGAGCAGTTCGTTGTGGAGGAAGTTCCGGTGCGGGCGGAGGTTGCGGTCGCGGACGATGTTGTTGAGCTCGTAGGGGTCTTTGGTGATGTCGTACATCTCTTTCTCGCCGTTCGGCCACTCGATGTACTTGTAGGGGCCGAGGCGAATCCCCTGGTAGTCCTTCGGCGGCGCAACGATCGAGGCGGTCGCTCCGGCGGGCTTGTTGGGGCGGGCGCGCAGCACGGCCGCCGGGTCGCCGCCGTGAGCTACGACGTCGCTGGTCTCGACGAAGGACTCGAAGAGGATCGGCCGCCGGCTCCGCAGGGTGGTGTCCTTGATGTAGGGGACCAGCGATCGTCCGTCGACGCTCTTGTCGGCCGCGACGCCGGCGAGCTCGAGGATCGTCGGGGTGACGTCGATGTTGGCGGCGAGCTCGCCGGTCGTGCCCCCCGCTTTGATGCCGGGGCCGCGGATCAAGAACGGCACGTGGGTCGAGGCCTCATAAGCGAGGAACTTGCCACCCGTGAGGCGGTGCTCGCCGAAGAAGAAGCCGTTGTCGCTGGTGAAGATGATGTAGGTGCTGCGCAGCCGGCCCAACGAGCCGAGCGTGTCGACCACCTGTTTGACGCCGTCGTCGACCGCGCGCAGCGCCTCCAGCTGCTTCTGGTAGTAGACGCGGTAGGTGTGGAGCTCGGTGGGGGAGAGATAGGAGGCTTCGCGGATGAATTTGGGCTTGTCGGCGACGTTGCCCTCGTTCACCCCCTGGGCGCGGGTGTGCGGCAGCGCGGCGCCCGAGAAGGTGTCGTAGTGGCGCGGGGCCGGCTCGGGGCCGGCGGGCCTGCGGAAGTCTCCGTGCGGGGCGGTGTAGTCGAGCTGCAGGTAGAAGGGTCGTTCCGGCGCGGTCCCCGCCAGCTCTTCGCTGGCGATCCGGCTGAGGACGTCGGTTTGGTAGAGGCAGGGCAGGCCGTTCAGCGGCGCGAGCGGGCAGCCGAAGTCGTCGACTTCGCCGTATTCGCGGGTCTCCCAACTGCCCGAGTCGCCGAAGGGTCCGTCGATCGCGCCGTTGTCGTTCAGCCTGTAGCCGTAGAAGTAGTGGTCGGTGTCGGCCTTGAGCACCGAGTGCCAGGCCTCCCAGCCGGGCGGCACGACGGTGCCGTTGTCGAACGGTTCATCGCCGTATCCATTGAGGTGCTTGCCGACGTGGATCGTCCGGTAACCGGCGCCCTGCAGCCAGGTGGCAACGTTGTGGCTGAAGCCCTGGCGGAATGAGAACCCGGAGGCGCCGCCTTCGGGCTGGACATTTCCGCGCACGTTGTGGTTGTGCGCGTAGCGGCCGGTCCAGAGGCTGACCCGGGACGGGCAACAGAGGGGGTAGGGGATGTAGTAGCGGCTGAGGGTGACGCCGCGTCCGGCAATCAGCGCCAGCGTGTTCGGCATCGCTGGAATCGGGGCGCCGCCCAGGGGCGTGAAGGCGGAGTAGAGGCTGTCGAGGGTCTGGTCGTCGGTCTGGATCACGACGAAGCTCGGCCGCGCAGCGGCCGATGGGCCGGCCTTCGCCTTGACGGGGGCCGGGGTGTCGGTGCTCGGAGCCGCTTGGGCGCGTTGGGCGCCGGCCACCGCGAGGCTGGCGATCAAGGCCAGCACGGCGATCGCCAGCGCGGAGCGCGCTGCCGCAAGGGCACGCAGTTGTGTCCTGGGATGCGAGAACATGGTCATCGGGTGGCGCCTTCCCACCGAAACCGGCGCGTGGCGCCGGAGTTGCGCAGGGAACGCTAGAAGACGCTCAGGACGCGCCGAGCTTTTTCGCTGCGTCGCGGAAGTTTTTGACCGTCGCGCTGGGCGCTTTGCGGCCTTCGAGTTTCTCGCCGTGGCGGTTGACCCAGATCACTGGCACGTTCATTTTCAGCACCGGGGCGATGTCGGTGGCGTAGTCGCAGCCGATGTGGACCCAGCCTTTCTTGCCGCCGATCCGGCGCGCGCACTCTTTGAAGTGGACCGGGTCCGGCTTGTAGCTGCGAACCTGCTGGGCGGTGACCACCAGGTCGAGTTCGGTCCGCAGGTGGCGGCGGGAGATCCCCAGAAGTTTGTCGTCGATGTTGGAGATGATCCCGATGTCGTAGCGCTTGCCGAGCCGGTCCATTGCCGCGTTGGCCTCGCGGAAGGGCAGCCAGTAGGCGACGCTGTTGGGGAGGAACTGGGCCCGCGATGGCTCGACCTCCCAGCCCAGCTCGCCGGCGACTTTGACGATCGTCCGCCGCAGGACCTCCGCGTAAAGCTCGTAGGAGCCGGCCATGATTTCGGCCTGGATCTCCATGAAGCGGGCGAGGAAAGGGCCCTCCTCGAAGCTGAAGCCGTCTTTGGCCGCCTCTTTCTTGCAGGCCTCGATGATCCCTTTCTCCCAGTCGATCAGGGTGCCGTAGCAATCGGCGGTAACCCATTTGATGGTTTTGAGAGCGGGAAGGGCCATGGCGAGGCGCGGCATTATGCCAAGCGCCCCTTGACAAAGGCGCCACCCTCCCCACTGGGCGCGGCGGGATCGATCTCGGATAGGGTGCGCGACCGCGCCCGCGGGCGCCCTCCTCATGGATCTGCTCGAGTATCAGGGAAAGCAGCTGTTCGCCAAGCACGGGATCGCCGTGCCGGGCGGCGAGGTCGCGTCGACCGTCGACGAGGCGGTCGCGGCGGCCGAGCGGATCGGCTACCCCTGCGCGATCAAGGCCCAGGTGTTGATCGGCGGACGCGGCAAGGCGGGCGGGATCAAGATCGCCGCCGACGCCGATGAGGCTCGTGCCCACGCCGACGCGATCCTCGGCATGGACATCATCGGGCCCCACGGCGAGGGCCCCTTCCGGGTCGACCAGATCTGGGTCGAGGGGGGCTCCGATATCGCCGAGGAGTACTACGCGTCGGTGATCCTCGACCGCGGCGAGAAGAAGCTGCTGGCAATGGTCTCGGCAAAGGGCGGGATGGACATCGAGGCGGTCGCCGCCGAGGACCCCGCGGCGCTGGTCAAGCGCCACATCGACCCGACGCGCCAGTTCGACGCTGTCGCGGCGCGGGCGATCGTCGCGGATGCCGGGCTGGCCGAGGACGCGCTCGACGAGGCTGCTGATGTGCTGGCGAAGCTGGCCGAGGTGGCGAGCGAGGAGGACGCGACGCTGATCGAGGTCAACCCGCTGATCGTCACCGCCGGCCGCGAGGTCGTCGCCCTCGACGCCAAGGTGACGATCGACGGCAACGCGCTCTTCCGACACCAGGACCTGGCCGAGATCGCCGACACGGTCGAGGACCCGCAGGAGGCGATGGCCAAGGAGAAGGGCCTCACCTACGTCAAGCTCGACGGCAACGTCGGCATCCTCGCCAACGGCGCCGGGCTCTGCATGTCGACCCTGGACGTCGTCGCCCAGGCGGGCGGCGCCCCCGCCAACTTCCTCGACGCCGGCGGCGGCTCCAAAGCCGAGGCGATCGTCAACGCCCTGGAAGTGATCGTCTCCGACGAGAAGGTGACGGCGATCCTCTTCAACATCTTCGGCGGGATCACCCGGTGCGACGAGATCGCCAAGGGCATCGTCACCGCCTCGGGCAAGCTCAACCTCGGCGTGCCGCTCGTCGTGCGCCTCGACGGCACCAACTCCGAGGAGGGGCTGAAGATCCTCGCCGAGGCGAACCTGCCGAACCTGCACCAGGAGAAGACGATGCTGGACGCCGCGCGCCGCGTGGTCGAGCTGGCGGGGGGCGCGTCATGAGCATCATCGTCGGCGAGGAGACCAAGCTGGTCGTCTCCGGCCTGACCGGCCGCGAGGGCACCTTCCACGGGATGCGCAACCGCGCCTACGGCACCCACCTTGCCGCCGGGGTGACGCCTGGCAAGGGCGGCCAGGACGTCGAGGGCGTGCCGATCTACGACTCGATCAAGGAGGCGGTCACCGAGGCCGACGCCAACACCTCGATGATCTTCGTGCCGGCCCGGTTCGCGGCGCCGGCGATCGACGAGGCGATCGAGTCCGGCGTGCACACCGTGATCGCTATCACCGAGGGGATCCCGGTCCTCGACATGCTGAGGACCTACTGGAAGGCGAAGGAGGCGGGCGTGCGGCTGATCGGGCCGAACTGTCCCGGCGTCCTCTCCCCGAGCAAGGCCAACGTCGGGATCATCCCGGCCCAGTTCTTCGAGCCCGGGTCGATCGGTGTCGTCTCCAAGTCGGGGACGCTGACCTACCAGATCGGCAACGAGCTGAAACAGGCCGGCGCCGGCAACTCCTCGATCGTCGGCATCGGCGGCGACCCGATCGTCGGCTCGGACTTCATCGACATCCTGAAGCTGTACGAGGCCGATCCCGAGACCGAGCTGATCGTGATGGTCGGCGAGATCGGTGGCGACGCCGAGGAGCGGGCGGCGGAGTTCATCGCCGCGGAGATCTCCAAGCCTGTGGTCGCTTACATCGCCGGCTTTACCGCGCCGCCTGGCAAGCAGATGGGCCACGCCGGCGCGATCATCTCCGGCTCCTCGGGCACCGCGCAGGCGAAGAAGGAAGCGCTCGAGGCCAAGGGCGTGCGGGTCGGCGAGAGCCCGACCGAGGCGGCCGCGATCGCCGTCGAGATGCTGCGCGGCTAGGGCTGCGCCGGGGCGGGATAGACCGGCTTCGGCCGGAGCTGCAGACCGCGGACGACCGCCTTCATCCCTTGCAGGGATTCGCTGTAGAGGCCAGAGCCCGGACTCACACACCTGCAGGTGGTCTGGTTCACCCCGATTACCACGCCGCCGACGTGCGCGACCGCCCAGTAGCGAGTTGGGAGATAGTCGGGGCACCCTGCCTCGAATGTCCGGCGCCGGTAGCCGGCCGAGATAACGGCGTGCCCTTGCTCCCACTCAAACGCGGTAGTCCGAGTGCAGCGCGGCCGATTCAGCTTTCCGAGGATCGAGCCCTGGAAGCGCTTCCAGCTTTCTCGAGTCCAAGTTTCGAGGTTGAAGCCGCCATATCGGAGTTCGAGCTTGGCACCGGGCAGGCCGCCCTTCTCGACGACGGTGGCGGTCTCGAGTTCGGTGGCGGGGAAGCCGTTCCCCGGCTCGAACATGCGCCCCAGCCAGTAGACGGGAACCTGCAGGTTCGGGTCGTCGAGCTCGACCTCGGTGTCATCGCGTTCGGCTTCCGTGTAAGGCGAGGGAGATTCGAGGTGCTGCTGCTGGATCTGTGCGTAGTAGAGGGCGGCGCCGTCGTTGCCCTGGGTCATCAGTCCGTTTGCTTCGAGGGCGGCGAGCAGATCGCCGTGACGCCAGAGGAGCAGCGAAGCTGGCCTGCGGCCTACCTCGAAGCCCTCCTTGAGGTGGAAGAGGGTTGCGGTGGGTCGGGCGGGACCGAGCGAGATCGGGCCCCGACGTCGCCAATCGGTGAAGTGGGGAAGGAGGCGGAAGAAGATCCCGAAGCCTTTCGCAGCGGCTTTCTCGCTCGGGGTATTGATCGTTCCTGCGTTGACCCACACCGGCTCCCACTCGGTGCCGGGCGCTCGGAAGCGACGTTCGTATCCGAAGTCGCAGCCTACGGGCCGGTTTTCGACGATCCACCTGTCGAGCGCACCGAGAGTTCGCAGCCCGGGGGGTTCTAAGGCCTCACAGCCGCTTTCGCCTGCGATCACGTAGCCGGGAGGCAGATCGTGCAGGCGCAGCACAGTTTTCCTCGGCGCCGGCGCGCAGCTTTTCGCTCGACCCCGATGCTGCCGCGAGGATAGGGGCGGCGAGCAGGACGATCACCACCGCCAAGCCGAGTGCCTTACCCATGCCGGGAGTATGTCGCGAAAGGTCGCCGGGAGCGTGCGCCGTTGCTAGGGTCGATGGCGTATGGCTGGTGACACGATTTCGTTTGCGAGGGGCGCGCCGAGCGCCGACATCCTGCCCCACGAGGCGGTGCGGGAGGCGGCGGCGCGGGCGCTTGCGGAGGACTGGGACAAGGCGCTCTCCTACGGGACCGGAATCGGGCATCCCGGGCTGTGCGAGTGGGTCGCAGAGCGGCACGGGGGGCTCGATCCCTCCCAGGTGATGATCGCCAACGGGTCGCTGGAGGCCGGAGCGATGCTGTTCCAGCACTTGCTTTCGCCCGGCGACCGGGTCGTGGTCGAGCAGCCGACCTACGACCGCACCCTGCTGCTCCTGCAGCAGATCGGCGTCGAGCTGGTGCCGGTGCCGCTGGAGGCCGACGGTCTCGATGTTACGGCGCTGGAGGAGGCGCTGGCGGCGGGGCCGATCAAGCTCGCCCACGTCATCCCCAACGCCCACAACCCGGCCGGTTGCACGCTCTCGTCGCAAAAGCGGGCGCGGCTGGTCGAGCTGGCCGCCGAGCACGGGTTCTGGATCTTCGAGGACGACCCCTACCGCGAGCTGCCCTTCGAGGGCGAGCCGCTGGGGACGATGCTCGAACTGGACCGCGCAGATCGCGTCGTCCACGCTTCGTCCTTTTCCAAGACCGTCAGCCCGGGGGTGCGGGTGGGCTACCTCGCCGGTCCAGCCGAGGAGATCGCGAAGCTAGCCAAACGGGCGAACGAGACCTACATCTCGCCAAACATGCTGGCCGAGTCGATCGTCCTCGACCTCTGCCGCTCCGGCGCCCTTGATCGCAACATCGCCTTCGTCAAGGGAGCGCTGCAGGAGCGCTGCGACGCGCTGGTGGCGGCGCTCCGCGAGCAGATCCCCGAGGCTGAGTTCGTCGTCCCCGACGGCGGCTACTTCCTCTGGCTCGACCTCGCCGAGGGGACCGACACGGCGGCGCTGCTCGCCGAGTCCAAGTCCGAGGGTGCGACCTTCGTCGCCGGCCCCGACTTCATGATC
Source organism: uncultured Actinomycetes bacterium (assembly GCA_963832155.1). Classification (GTDB taxonomy): domain Bacteria; phylum Actinomycetota; class Thermoleophilia; order Solirubrobacterales; family 70-9; genus VAYN01. Next base: position 329,714 of record CAWHTB010000002.1, on the reverse strand, counting down.
GAGGGCGGGCAGAACAGCCTGCGCCTCTCTTTCGCCCCGGTGCCCGCCGAGCGGGTGGCGGAGGGCGTCGCCCGGATCGCCACCGCGCTCGAGCGCATGCGCGCCGGCACCCCCGCCTGAGAGATCTCACTCGGCCGTGATCGTGCCCTTCATGAAGGGGTGGAAGGCGCAGTAGTACGCGTAGGTGCCGGCCTGCTCCAGCGTGATCGAGCCGGTCTCGCCTTTGCCGATGCTGCCGCTTTCGAAGGCGCCCTGCTGTTTCGAGGTCGCGGTGTGGGGAGCGGAGTCCTCGTTGGTGAACTTCACCTCGGTCCCGACGGGGACGACGAGGTTGTCGGGCTCGTAGAGGTAGTCGGCGATCCTCACCGACTCCGCGCCACCCGACCCCGAGGCCGCCATCGAGTCCTCCGAGGAGGACGAGTCGCCCCCACACCCCGCCAGCATGGCGGCAACGACGACCAGGAAAAAAGTTGCTCTGAATCTCATGCCGGCAACTACGCGGCCCCCACCGATTCGGATCACCCTCGCCCGATTTTGATCCGCTCGGCCCCGCCCTCCCGTAGGGGACCAGCAGAAGCGATACCGACCGAGGAGGAGAGATGGCTGAGAGCACGCACACCCGCCGCAAGTTTCTCGCCGTGGGCGGAGGCTCGGCAGCGGCCGCGGCGTTGCTGGCCGCCTGCGGGGACGACGACAGCACCACGAGCGCGATGGCGCCACAGGGTGGCAACACGAGCGAAACCGAGCAGTTCGGCAAGGGCGACATCGGCATCCTCAACTACGCCCTCACGCTCGAGTACCTGGAGGCGGCCTTCTACGCCGACGTGGCCGAGAGCGGCCTCTTCAAGGGCTCCGACCTCGCCACGATCCGCAAGTTCGGCGAAGAGGAGGCCGAACACGTCACCGCGCTCACCGCTGCCGTCAAGCAACTCGGCGGCAAGCCGGCGCCGGAACCGAAGTCCGAATTTCCGCTCGACAGCGCCAAGTCGGTGCTCGAACTGGCCGGCACGGTCGAGAACATCGGCGCCGCCGCCTACCTCGGCCAGGCGACCAAGATCAAGAGCCCGGAAGTGCTGGCGTCGGCCCTGGCGATCCACAGCGTCGAGGGCAGGCACGCCGCCGCGCTCAACACTCTGCTCGGCAAGTCGATCACTCCGGACGGGGCGTTTGCCAAGCCGGCCAACGCCAAGACCGTCCTCAAGTCAGTCGAACCGTTCATCGTCGGCTGAGCCGGCGGAAAGCGAAAGGAGAAGGAAATGAGCCACGAGGAACTAGCGAATCCGGAGCTGGCCGGCGTCGAGATCACCGACGACAGCGGCAACCTCTCCCGCAGCGAGGTGATCCTCAAGGGGGCACTCGCGGCCGGCGCGGTCTACGGCACCTTCATGGTCGGCCCCTACGTGCGCCGGGCGCTGGCAAAGTCCGGCGCGGGCGACATCGAGATCGTCAACTTCGCCCTTACCCTCGAGTACCTGGAGGCGACCTTCTACGAGGAAGCGAAGAGCCGGGCGATGGCGAAGGGGGAACTGAAGAGCCTCGTCGCCCTCCTCGCCGAAGACGAGAAGCAGCACGTCGAAGCGCTGAAGGCGACGGTCAAGCAGCTCGGCGGCAAGCCGGTGGCGGAACCGAAGTTCGACTTCCCCTACTCCGACACGGCCGGCTTCCTGAAGCTCGCCCAGACCTTCGAGGACACCGGGGTCAGCGCCTACAACGGGGCAGCGCCCGCGATCAAGTCCAAAGAAGTGCTGGGAGCGGCGGGCACGATCGTTCAGGTCGAGGCCCGCCACGCGGCGGCGATCCGGTTGCAGAACTCCGAAGAACCGTCCCCCGAGGCCTTCGACCCGACGCTCGACGAAGCGCAGGTGCTGAAGGCCGTGGAACCGTTCATCGCATAGAAGGCGATGACGGGGTACAGATGGGATCGAGATGAGCGTGAGACGAGAGAAGGCCGAGCGGCTGGCGGACGAGGAGCTGATGCCGCTGATCGGGGAAAAGGACCCCGCTGCCTTCGAGGTCTTCTACGACCGCCACGGCGGCGTCGCCTACTCGCTGGCGTACAGGATCGTCGGCGAACGGGCGGCGGCCGAAGACGTCACCCAGGAAGCGTTCATCTCGATCTGGCGCAGCGGCGCCCGCTTCGACCCGACCCGCGGCAGCGTCCGCTCCTGGATGCTGAGCGTCGTCCGCAACCGCGCCATCGACGCGCTCCGCAGTAGGGCCGGCAAAGCGCCGAAGCTGACCCTCGACGACGAGGCGATCCTCGAGCAGCGGCCGGCCGAGGAGCTGACCGAGGAGGAGGCGATGCGCCACGAGACCGCGACCGAGGTGCGCGGCGCGCTCGGGCACCTGCCCGGCGAGCAGTCGAAGGTGATCGAACTGGCCTACTTCGGCGGCTTCAGCCAGTCGGAGATCGCGCGCATGCTCGGGGTGCCGCTGGGCACGGTGAAGGGACGGATGAGGCTGGGGTTGGAGAAGATTCGCGGCGAGCTTGCGGAGGGACTGGCATGACTGAGACCAACCACGATCGCTGGAACGAGAACATCGCCGCCTACGCGCTGGGCGCGCTCGACCCCGGTGAGGCGGCGGAGCTGGAGCGCCACATCGAGGGCTGTGAACGCTGCCGCTCGGAGCTGCGCTGGCTGACCCCAGCGGCGCGGTCGCTGCCCGAGTCGGTCGAGCGGCGCGAGCCGCCACGCGAGCTGCGCCGCAAGCTGATGGAGGAGGTCCGTACCGACGCAAGGGCCTCCGCGGCCGCCCCAGGCGGCACGGCACGGCGCCCTTCCCCGGGCTGGGCCCGCCGCGTCCACTTCGGCCGGCTTGGGTGGCGTCCCGCTGCCGGCCTCGCCGCTGTCGCCCTGGCCGCGGTCGCGGTCACGGGATACGAGATCGGCAGCGATGGCTCCGGCGGCGGCCCGACCAGCACCGTGGTCGCCGGCCACGCCCCCGGGGTCACCGCGAAGATGGTCAGCGAGGGCGCCGGCGGCACCCTTCACCTGGCCAACGTCAAGCAGCTCCCGGAAGGCCGTGTGCTCCAGGCCTGGGTCAGCCGCGACGGCGAAGTCGAAGCGGTGCCGGCGCTGTTCGTCCCCAACCGCGAAGGCAACGCCTCGACCACGATCGCCGAGATGGACGGCGTCGACACGGTGATGGTCACCTCCGAGCCGAGCGGCGGCAGCCGGGCGCCTACCTCGGTGCCAATCATCACCATGGATGTGCCCCAGTAGGAGCTACCGGCCGTAGCGGTCTGAGGACAGCACCAGTTGCTCGGGGATCGCGGCGCGGGGCGGCGGCGCGGGGTCGGCGCGCACCGAGACGGTCTCGGCGACGCTGCGGCTGACCTCGTGCCGGTCCTCGCCGGCGAGGATTGTCACCCGCTCGTCGTCTGAGTCCTCGACCTTCCCCTCCAGGCCCGGGTACAGCCCCGCCGCCTTGAGGTAGTGCAGCAGCTCCTCGGCCTCGTTCTCGAAGCGCAGGACGGTGACGTCCGCGCCGACCTCGACGTCGGCCAGCAGCGATCCGCGCTCGCGCACGCCCTCGACGATCGGGTGGCCGTGGGGGCAGGTGGTGGCGTCGCCGATCGCCGCCCGCATCCGCTCCTCCAGAACCGGGGACATCGCGTGCTCAATCCGCTCCGCCTCCTCGTGGACCTCGTCCCAGGGGATGCCGAGGACGTCGGTGAGGAAGCGCTCGATCATCCGGTGGCGGCGGACGATGTGGCTGGCGTGCTCGCGCCCGGACTCGGTGAAGGTGAGCGACTTGTTCGGGTTGCGCTCGACGTAGCCGTCGTCGATCAGGCGGCCGACCATCTCGTGCACGGTCGGGGGCGAGAGCTGCATCGCGCGGGCGATGTTGGCGCCGGTCATCGGCAGCCCGGCCTCCTCGAGCCAGAACATGATCTCCAGGTACTCCTGCTCGGCGACGGTTGCGTGTTCGGCCGACACTTCTCTCCCTCTCCTCAAGCTTCGACTGCGGTCCGGATCGATACTAGTAGCTGCTCAGCGCCGTTCCATCAGGGTGGAGACGATCGCCTCGTAGAAGCCGTCACCCATGCTGCCTTCGGTGACCGTGACGTTGTCCCAGCTCGGCATCGCCTCGCGCAGGCCGGGGTCGTTCTCGGGCCCGTTGGCGACGACGAAGAAGCGGCCGACCGCGGCCGCCACCTCGAGGTCCTCGACCGAGTCGCCGATCGCGACGCAGTGCGCCGGGTCGTAGCCGCGGGCCCGGGCGTGCGCGGCTACCGCGCCTCCCTTGCTGACCAACCGCGGCACCAGGTGGTAGCAGTGGGTCCGCCCCTCGATCGTCGCCATCCGGCTGCCGATCGCGCCGTTGTCGAGCAGCCGCAGGTCGTCGTCGCCGTGCTCGCCGAGCAGGGCGTTGGCCTCGTCGACGTCGACCTTGCCGCGGAAGAGGTGGGAGAGGACGCGGCCCTCGTGCCAGGGCGAGTGGTACTCCAGCCGCCCCTCGAAGTGCTCGAACAGCATGGCCGGGACGCCCCGCGCCTCGATCTGCTCGAACACGGTGCCGTTCTCGTTCGGGACCATCTCGCCGGTCATCAGGGTCTTCTCGCCGTCGATCGCGAAGGCGCACCCGGCCTCGTAGATGTAGGAGGTCTGGCCGAGCAGCCGGGCCGCCTCGTGCACCTGGGGCTCACGGCGCCCGGACATGATCACGACCTCGACGCCGGCCCGGTGGCAGGCCTCCAGGCCCCGTGCCTGGGCGAGCGAGAAGCCGCCGTCGGGGTCGCGGAAGAGCGAGCTCCCACTGCCGAGGAGGGTCCCGTCGAGGTCCGTGTAGACGCATCTCAGTGGCATCGGCCGCTCGCTACCGTAGCGACCATGAGATGGCGGTTGACCGACAGGACGCTCGATCTGGAGCAGCCGCTGGCGGCGGGGATCGTCAACGTCACCGTCGACTCGATGTTCGAGGGGGCGCGGAGCGGGACGCCGGAGCAGGCGGTCGCCGACGGCCTGGAGCTGGTCGAGGCCGGCTTCGAGATGATCGACGTCGGTGCGGTGGCGGCGAAAGCGGGGCCGCCGGTGGCGCCCGCGGACGAGGCGGCGGCGCTGGTTCCGGCGATCGAAGGGTTGGTCGCGGCGGGTACGGGCGCGCCGGTCTCTGCCGACACCTTCTCGGTCGAGGTCGCCCGGCGGGCGCTGGCGGCCGGGGCGGCGGTCGTCAACGACATCTCGGGAGGGTCGGAGGAGATGTTCGGGTTGGTCGGGGAGAGCGGTGCCGGCTATGTGCTGATGCACATCGAGGGCCCGCCCCGGGTCGACCGCCCCTGGCGAGACTACGACGACGTCGTCGACCACCTGCGCGCCTGGTTCGAGGGGAGAGTCGAGCTCGCCCGCGAGCTTGGGGTAGCGGAGGAGCAGATTGCGATCGATCCCGGACTCGACTTCGACCTCAGCCCCGACCAGGACCTGGAGATCCTGCGCCGGCTCGGCGAGCTGCGCACGCTCGGCCTGCCGCTGTACGTATCGCTATCGCGCAAGGACTTCATCGGCGCCGTGCTGGCGGGTTCCTGGGAGGAGCGGCTACCCGCCGCCGAGCGCGAGTGGGGGACGGTGGCCGCGGTGACGCTGGCGGTTCGCGAGGGCGCCGACGTCCTCCGCATCCACGACCGTTCCTCGTTGCAGGCGATGCGAGTAGCGGGCCTGATCGTGCGGGCGCAGCGGAGCGCCGCCCGGTGAGCCGCGGCTCGAGCCTCCTGGAGAATCCCTGGTCGGTGGCGATCGACCCCGCCCGCCGCGACGGACGGATCGTCGCCGAGAGCGCCGAAGCTGAGCGCCGGTCGCGCCCGGTGGGGCTGCCGGATGCGCTCGACCCCGGGCTGGCCGAGGCGCTGCGGCGGGCCGGGATCGAGAGCCTCTACACCCACCAGCTCGAGGCCTTCGAGGCGGCCGCCCACTCCAACCTGGCGATCACCAGCGGCACCGCCTCCGGCAAGAGTCTCGCCTTCAACCTGCCGGTCCTCGACGGCATCGCCCGCCAGCCCAAGCGCCGCGCTCTCTACCTCTACCCGACCAAGGCGCTGGCCCAGGACCAGGCGCGCAAGCTCGCCGAGCTGCGTCCACCCGGATTGCGCGAGGCGATCTACGACGGCGACACCCCGCGTGAGGAGCGCCCGGCGATCCGCCGCCGCAACAACCTCGTCCTCACCAACCCGGACATGCTCCACGTCGGGCTGCTCCCCAACCACAAAAGCTGGGGGGACTTCCTCGCCAACCTAGGCTGGGTCGTCGTCGACGAGGCCCATACCTACCGTGGCGTCTTCGGCTCCCACGTCGCCAACGTGCTGCGACGGCTGCGCCGCGCGGCGCGCGCTTACGGCTCCGAGCCGCGCTTCCTGCTCGCCTCGGCGACGATCGCCAACCCGGTCGAGCTGGCCGAGCGGCTGGTCGGGACCCCGTTCGAGCTGATCGACGACGACGGGGCGCCGCGGGCCGGGCGCGAGATCGCGATGTGGAACCCGCCGCTGATCGACAAGGCGAGCGGGACGCGGCGCTCGGCGCTCTCGGAGGCGGCCGACCTGCTGGCCGAGCTGGTCACCCAGGGGGTGCGGACGATCTGCTTCCTCAAAAGCCGCCGCGGGATCGAGCTGATCCAGCGCTTTGCCCGCGAAAACCTGGAGCGGCGCGGCAAGCCCGAGCTGGCGGCGCGGATCGCCCCCTACCGCGGCGGCTACACGTCGCAGCAGCGGCGCGAGATCGAGGCCAAGCTAAGCGCCGGGGAGCTGCTGGCGGTGGTGGCGACCGACGCCCTGGAGCTGGGGATCGACGTCGGCGAGCTCGACGCGGCGATCTGCGTCACCTTCCCCGGCACCGTCGCCAGCCTGCGCCAGATGTGGGGCCGGGCCGGGCGCCGGCGCCGCGGCCTCGCCGTCTACGTCGCCGGCCAGGACGCCCTCGACCAGTTCTTCTGCCGCCACCCGGAGGAGTTCCTGGAGCGCCCGGTGGAGGCGGCGATCCTCGACCACGACAACGACCAGATCGCCTCCCGGCACCTCGTCGCGGCCGCCTACGAGCTGCCGCTCTCCGACGAGGACGCCGAGATCTTCGGCGAGGGCTGGCGGGAGCGGGCGGAGCGGCTGACGGCGGCCGGGGAGCTGCGCGACGCCGGCGGTCGGTTGCTGCCAAGGCGCGCCGATTTCGTCGCCTCGCGGATCGCCCTGCGCTCGGCCTCGGCCGACTCGGTCGCGGTGATCGAGCGGGACTCCGGCGAGATGCTGGGGCTGGTCGAGGCCGAACGGGCCTTCACCACCGTCCACCCGGGCGCGGTCTACCTCCACCTCGGCCGCTCCTACGAGGTCGAGCGGCTCGACGTCGAGGAGCGGCGGGCGGTCGTCTCCGCCTTCGACGGCGACTGGTACACCCGGCCGAAAAAGGAGACCGAGATCTACATCGAACGCGAGCACGAGCGGCGCGAGGTCGCCGGCGTGCAGCTGAGCTTCGGCGAGGTCTCCGTCACCGAGCAGGTGATCGCCTTCCAGCGGGTCTCGATCTCCGAGCAGGAGCCGATCGACATCGTCGCCCTCGAACTGCCGGAGCAGAACTTCGTCACCCAGGCGCTCTGGTACGTGCTGCCCGAGCGGCTCACCGGGGCGCTGCCGAGCGAGGCCCTGCTCGGCTCCCTGCACGCCACCGAGCACGGCCAGATCGCGGTGCTGCCGCTGATCGCGATGTGCGACCGGTGGGACATCGGCGGCCTCTCCACCAACGTCCACTTCCAGACCGGCCGCGCGACGATCTTCATCTACGACGGCCATCCCGGTGGGGTCGGGATCGCCCAGCGCGGCTTCGAGCAGTTCGAGCGCCTGCTCGGCGACGCCGAGCGGCTGATTGCCGAGTGTCCGTGTGAGTCCGGCTGCCCCTCCTGCGTGCAGAGCCCGAAGTGCGGCAACCTCAACGAACCGCTGCACAAGGGTGGGGCGCTGGAGTTGATGAGGCTGATGAAGGGGGCGCGGTGATGGGAGGGAGGGGGTCTCGCCGTCACGAACTGCGGGGAGGTTCCGGCGGCTTGTGGAGGCCGGGGTGGCGGTCGTCTGCGGCGGTGGGGGCGGGGTGATGGAAGCGGTTTGTCGGGGCGCCGCCGGAGCCGGTGGGACGGCGATCGGGATCGTTCCTGCCCACTCGGTGGAGGAAGCCAACCCGTTCTGCACCCAGGTCGTCGCCACCGGCATCGGCCACGCTCGCAACCTCGCCGTGGTCAGCTCCGGCGAGGTCGTGATCGCGATCGGTGGCGAGTGGGGAACGCTCTCTGAGATCGGCTTCGCTCGCGCGATCGGCCGCACCGTGGTGGCCCTGCGCAGCTGGGAGCTAAATGGCCCTGACCACATGGCAGGCGCCCCTGGTGTGGTCCCAGCCGACTCCGCCGACGAGGCCGTCGCCGCCGCGCTGGCCGCGCTCTAAACACGCGGCCGACTTTTTGGGCCCTATGGGGACCAAAAACTCCGAAGGGCCAAGATCGCGAAGGCGTGGGACCACGCGAGGGGGGTGGTGGAGCGGGGGATGCCGGTGCGGACGTCGACCCGCTCGGGGAGGTCGCCGGCCGGGGTTGAGGCATGACGGAGGGCGCTGAGCAGGCGGAGGGCTTGGCGCCGTTCCCCGAGCGCGGCGAGGCTCCAGGCGGTCCAGGCGGTGGGAGCGGTCCAGGGATCGATTCCGGACCAGGCCTCGCCCGGCGTGATCCCGAACGGGGTGCTCTCGTCGGCCAGGCGCAGCAGGGTCTCTCGGACCGCGGGGAAGAGCGCTGGTTGCGGGAACGGGCGCACCGCCCAGGCCGCCGCCGAGTCGAGCCCCGAAGCGGGGTCGCCGGCGCTTCGCACCAGTCCTGACCCGCGTTGGAACTCCTTTGCCAGATCCGCCTCCCCGGCGGCGATCGCGTTCGCGAGGTAGTCACCCGGTGCTCCCTCTTGGTAGTCGGCGCGGTTGCGCCAAGACTCGGTGGGACTGTTACCGGCGAGGCTGGCGGCGCGAGCTGCGGCGGCGACCCAGGCGGCCGCGTCGCCTTGGGTCGCGCGGCCGGACACCGGGGCGCCGTCGCCGTGGAAGCGGGCGGCCGCGTCGATGTCGAGGCCGGCCAGGAAGCGGGCAACCCGGCGGGCCTCCGGTCGGTAACCGGAAGCCGCGAGCGCGAGCCCGACCGCCCCGGCGTCCCGAGGCCAGACGTAGGCCCAGCCATCCCGGGCGCCCGCCGCGACCGCGCCGGTGCGCTGGTCCGTCAACGCCCGCAGGACGAGCAGCGAGCGCCGGTACATCCGCGTCGCCCAGGGTGGCGCTTGGGGGCCGAGGGCACGAGCCCGCCTGAGCCAACGACGATCTCCCGCGCGCGTCGCGGAGATCAGTCGGCGTGCTCGCACAGCCAAAGGTTCACGCTGACTACCGCCGGCGGAAGACGCCGTCAGCTCACCGTCTCCTTGGCGCGCCGAGCAGACCAGCGCCAGCTCCCGCCCGAGCCGTTCCTCCGCGCACCCGCGCCGCCCGCTCATCTCCGCGTCGATCGAGACCCTCGGCTCCAACCGCACCCCCGCCGGCCCGCTCACCCTGACCAGCCGCGCCAGCTCCTGGCCTCGGGCTGCATCGGTGAACTCAACCTCCACCGCACCCGCCCGCCCGGGGCCGAGCGCAAAGGTCGCGACCGTCCTCACCACGTTCGTCCCCGCCAGGTAGCGCTGCCGGACCGATTCTGCCTCCCACATCGCCAGCGCCGGCCCATCCCCGATCCGCACCAACGGCACGATCCCGGTGCGGGGGGAGACGCTTCCCGCCGCCTGCCTGTCGGCCGGGTTCTCGATCAGCGCCGCTCCCACAGGACCGGGGGCTCGCATGTCGACGACGTCACCGTAGGCATCGATCGCGGCCGTCAGGCCGCCGCTGCCGACGACGGCGGTCCCGAGGAACGGAGCCGGCATCCCCGGCAGCGCCGGTGGCGTCCGGGGGTCCGCTTCCGACCCCCCGGACGTGACCGCGATCCCCGCCGCCACGGCGGCAAGAAGCGCCAGCGCTACGCGGGGCCCGACCACGCCCCAATGCAATCAGCCCCGACCGCCCAGCGCCCGCTAGCCTTCCCCTCGGTGCGCGCGGGGCCGTGCCTCCAGGCCAGGTAGCTCAGTTGGTAGAGCACACGACTGAAAATCGTGGTGTCGCCGGTTCGATTCCGGCCCTGGCCATCCGTCAGGCAAGGAAAGGCAATTCGATGAGACTTCTCGCTCTAATCGTCGCGGCCACGGCCGTCTTCTCCCTCACCGCGCTCGCGGCGTTGGCCCATGACCCGGCGCGGGAAGCCTATGTCGCCCAGGTCGAACCGATCTGCAAGAAGAACACCGAAGCCAACTCGAGGATCCTCGAGGGGGTTCGGACCAAAGTGCGCAACGATCAGCTGAAGCCGGCCGCCGCGCAGTTCGCCAAGGCCGCCTCGGCGCTCCGCGTCACCCTGCGCCAGCTCCGCGCCGTCCCCCCGCCACCCGCCGACGCCGCTCGGCTCGGCCGCTGGCTCAAGCTGATCTCCGAAGAGGCGGATCTGCTGGCGACCACGGCCACCAAGTTGCGCAAGGGCGACAAGTTCGGCGCCCAGAAGATGGCGGTCCGGCTCACCCAGACCGCCAACCGGGCCAACAACGAGGTGCTCGCCTTCGAATTCCGTTACTGCGCCGCCAACCCCTCCCAGTTCACCTAGAGGGCAACCGGCGGCCGATCGTGAAGCTTCACTCGATCCGGCGCCGCCTCCGGATCCCAGCCGGGCTGGCGGTCGCCGGGCTTTGCCTCGGGATGGCGATCGCCGAGGCCCCTGCCGAGATCATCCAGCGCGGGGAGCTGCGGGTCTCCTTTACCGGCAAGATCAACCCCACCAAGCTGCCCCGCAGCGGTTCCGTGCCGATCGCCGTAAGCCTGGGGGCGAGGGTTACGACCATCGATCGCAGTACTCCTCCGCAGCTGCGGAGGATCGAAATCGCGATCAACCGCAACGGCCACTTCGAGTTCGCCGGGCTGCCCACCTGTCGCATCGAGCGGATCCAGCCTTCGAGCACGGCCGACGCGCTGCGCGCCTGCGGCTCCGCCAAGGTCGGCGAAGGCCGGTTCGGCGCTGACGTCGTCATTCCCTCGCAGTCGCCGTTCCCTTCCAGGGGGAGGTTGATCGCCTTCAACGGCACCGAACGCGGCCGCCCGGTCATCCTCGCCCACGTCTTCGGCACCGAGCCGATTCCGACCTCCTACACCTTCCCGCTGCGGATCGAGGACGACCGCGACTCCTTCGGCACTGTGCTCTCGGCGGAACTCCCCGAGGTCACGGCGAGGATCGCGTACGTCACCCAGATCTCCCTCACCCTGAAGCGCCAGTTCCGCTACCGAGGGCAGACCCGCAGCTACCTGAACGCCAGCTGCCCCGCCCCGAAGGGCTTCCCCGGCGCCGTCTTCCCCCTCGCCCGCGCCAGGCTCGACTTCACCGATGGCCCGACCCTGACGGAGACCCTCACCCGCAACTGCCATGTGGCTGGGTAAAGCGGCTTAAGCTCAGTAAGCCCGGGCGACGAGGGCGACCAACTCGGGCTCGTCCTCCTTGACGGGGACGGAGCCGTCGGGGCGCTGCAGGCAGCGGACGCTGACGCCGTCCTGGAGGAGCTGCTCCTCGCCGTCGGCCCCCAGCTTCTCCCAGGCGATCCTGGCGACGCCGTCCTGGGCGGCCTCCGTGGCCTCGGCGACCGTCTCGACCTCGACCGTGGCCCCGTCGCGGAACCGGGTCGCCTCGGCGAGCATCTCGCCCTGCATCCGCTCGAGCAGGTCGGGGACCAGGCTCGCCAGCTCCGTGAGGGGCGCCTGGCTGCGCTCCTCTTGGTCGCGGCGGGCGATCGTGGCGACGCCCTCGGCGAGGTCGCGAGGGCCGAGGTCGATGCGCAGCGGCACCCCCTTCAGCTCCCAGTCGATCGCGCGGCGGCCGAAGCCGAGGTGGACGGCGTCGTCGACCTTGACCCGGACGCCGGTGGCGGCGATCGCGGCGGCGAGCTCGTGCGCGCGCTCGACCGCGCCGTCCTCGTCGCGGACGACGACGATCGCCACCTGGATCGGAGCGATCCGTGGCGGCAGGCGCAGGCCGCGCTCGTCGCCGTGGGCCATGATCAGGCCGCCGACCAGGCGGGTGGTGGAGCCCCAGGAGGTGGTCCAGGCAAGCTGCTCCTCCCCCTCTGCATCGGAGAAGGTGATCTCGAAGGCGCGGGAGAAGTTCTGCCCCAGCTCGTGGCTGGTCGCCAGCTGCAGCGCCTTGCGGTCGCGCATCACGCCCTCGCAGGTGAGCGTGTTGTCCGCGCCGGCGAACCGCTCGCGGGCGGTCTTGCGGCCGACCCAGGCGGGCAGGGCGAGGATCTCGGTGAGGAAGTCCCGGTAGACCTCGAGGTGGATCCGCAGGGCGTAGGCAGCCGCGTCGGCGGCGGTCGCGTGGGCCGTGTGTCCCTCCTGCCAGAGGAACTCGGTGGTGCGCAGGAACAGCCGCGGGCGCAGCTCCCACCGGACCACGTTCGCCCACTGGTTGAGCAGCAGCGGCAGGTCACGGTAGGAGCTGATCCACTTCGCCATCAGTTCGCCGATCACGGTCTCGCTGGTCGGCCGCACGACCAGCGGCTCGGCCAGCTCTTTGCCGCCGGCGATCGTCACCACCGCCAGCTCCGGGCTGAAGCCCTCGACGTGGTCGGCCTCGCGCTTCAGGTGGCCCTCGGGGATGAACAGCGGGAAGTAGGCGTTCTCCGCGCCGGCCGCCTTGATCCGCCGGTCGAGGTCGGCCTGGATGTTCTCCCAGATCGCGTACCCGTAGGGGCGGATCACCATCGTCCCGCGGACCGGGCCGTTCTCCGCCAGCTCGGCCTTGGCGAGGACGTCCTGGTACCAGCGGGGGAAGTCCTCGTTGGGGTTGGCGACGGGCGGTTTCTTGGCCATGCGCGGGCCATCCTAGACTCCGCCCGCTTACTTCAACTGCGTCACCGCGATCGCGACCGTCACGTTCGACCCAGAGCTGCAGCGCGGATCCCCGAAGACTTTCGCGCCGACCGTCTGGGTGGCGCCGGGGCTGGTCAGGCCGATCGGGCCGGTGGCGCTGCTGCCTGGCGAAAGGCCGGTCGGATCGTCCGGGGTCGGGGCGAAGGCGCTGACCGTGAGCGATCCCTCCCCGAACTCCCAGGTGCTGCCGTTGACGAAGGGAACGACGGTCACTTTGCAGGGTTCGGCGCCGACTCGCTGGAGGTTGCCTTTGACTTCCACGTTGAGGAGGTTGAGCACTCCCCCTTGGGAGGTGAAGGAGGTCCGACCGGGGAACGGCACGTTCGCCGGGGTGGTCGCGGAGACAAGGATCGGTGGGCTGGCGGTGTTGAGGACGATGTTCGTGGCGGGGGCGAGCTTGGCGAAGCTGACGGCGTTGTTTTTGATCTTCGGCCCGGTCACCGCGTTCGACTGGATCTTCACCGAGGTCACCGCGTTGCGCTTGATCTTCCCGGCGGTGACGGCACCGGCCTTCAGCCGCTTCGTCCCGACCTTTCCGGCCGCCCAGACGACCCCGCCGCTCAGCGCCAGGAACAGCGCCAGAGTCGCGATCACGTTTGCGTAGGTCAGTCGTCGCCGAACCGCACTCATACAAGAACCTCCTGAATAGTCGCCCAGATCTGCAGCCCCCCAAGCTAGCGGGTGGCTTCGACGGGCGGCCGAGGTGGACGATCCGCCGTCCGCTCGCCGCTTTACCTTGAGTCGGGCTGTGGCTGAGCAGACGCAGATCGAGAGCCTTGCCGTCCCGGTTGAAGTGACGGAAGCGGAGGCGCCGGAGCCCCAGGAGTCGACGGGGCCGCGGGTCGCGCTGCGGGACCTCGAGGACGGGCAGACGGTGGCCGGCGTCTATGCCGTCCGTGCGCGGGAGCTGCGGCGCAAGCGCAACGGCGAGCCGTGGCTGCGGCTCTCCGTGGGCGACGCGAGCGGCGCCGCCGAGGCGGTCTGCTGGGAGGAGGCTGAGGCGCTCTACGCACTTTGCGCGACCGGCACCGCGGTCTTCGTCAGCGGCGTCTTCGAGGTGAGCGAGCGCTGGGGCCCGAAGATCAAGATCGCGAAGCTGCGCGAGGCCGAGCTGGGTGAGTACGAGACCGACCAGCTCGCCGCCGAGTCCGAGGTCTCCCTGGAGCTGCTGGAGCGCGACCTGAGGGCGCTCCTCTCGACCGTCCAGGACCTCCAGCTCCGCGAGCTTCTGGACCACTTCTTCGGTGAGGGCTCCGAGACCTGGGCCCGCTTCCGTGACGCGCCGGCGGCCAAGGTCTACCACCAGGCCTACCGCCACGGCCTGCTCGAGCACACCCTCTCGGTGGCCCAGGCTGTCTCGGCCGCCGCTAACTTCTTCCCCGGGATCGACCGCGACGTCGCCGTCACCGGGGCGCTGCTGCACGACATCGGCAAGACCGTCGCCTACAACGACGACCCGCTGGCGATCGACCTCACCGACGCCGGCCGCCTCCAGGGTGAGATCCCGCTCGGTTACTACACCGTTCGCCGGGCGATCGAGGAGCTGCCGGGATTCGACCCGGCGCTCGCCCAGGCCGTGCTCCACATCATCCTCAGCCACCACGGCTCACTCGAGCACGGCTCCCCGGTCGTCCCGGCGACCCGCGAGGCGGTACTGGTTCACATGATCGACAACCTCGGCGGCCGTCTCGGCAGCTTCGACCGGCTCGAGCGCCAGCTCCCCGCCGGCGAGTCATGGTCCGGTTTCGACCGCGCTCTCTCGGGCTCGGCCTACTTCGGTTCCCGCGCCGCGGCCTGAGACGTCGCTAGACAAGGACGCAGGGAGTCTGAATAGCAGCGCTATTCAGACGACCGAGGACGCCGTATAGCGGCGTCTCAGAACTTCGCGGTGCAGCGGAAAACGCGGTGTGCGTTTCCGTTCGCATTCTCGATGCAGCGGCTGAGCTTGTCGACCCGGTCGGCCGCCGGCCGGACCGCCTTATCGGCCTGATCGATGAGCGGCTTTGCGACCACCAAATAGGCGGTTACCAGCACCGCGGCCAAAATAGTCAGCCGCAATATGCTCCAAGTAAGGCAGCCGAGGGGTAGGCGGAGGAGGGTCACCGGGGCCGGCTGCACGTTATCTTGCGGGGCGTGGCGAAGGACACCGAGAAGCTGATTCGCCAGCTCTCGTTGATCTCGTTCCTGATGGCGCAGGGCCGTCCGGTGTCGGCGCTCGAGATCAAGCGAGAGGTGGAGGGTTACAGCGACATGAACGACGACGCGTTCGCGCGTCGTTTCTACGCCGACCGGGCGGAGCTGGAGAGCCTTGGCATCCAGCTCGGGGTCGAGAAGCCCGGTGAGGGCTTCTTCGAGGCGGAGCTTTACTCGCTGCCGCCGGAGAACTTCTACCTCGACCCGATCAAGTTCTCCGACGACGAGCTGGCGGCGCTGAGCACCGCGTTGCTGTTGCTCACCGACGGTGGCTTTGCCTATGCCGAGCCGCTGCGCTTGGCCTTACAGCAGGTCGCCTGGGGGCACCCGAATCCGATCAGCGAGGGCGAGCGGGCGCCGGTCGAGATGGCGATGACCGCCTCCGCGGGCGGCCGCGACCTCTCCCAGCGCCTTTCCAAGATCGAGACCGCAATCTCCCGGCGCAAGACGATCGAGTTCACCTACTTCACGATGGAGCGGGGCGAGACCGAGAAGCGCAAGGTCGACCCTTACCACCTGGTCTTCCGCAGCGGCCAGTTCTACTTGATAGGTCACTCCCATGAGCGCGAGGCGGTGCGGGTGTTCCGGCTCTCGCGGATCCAGGGCAAGGTCGGGTACGCCTCCAAGGCCGAGCACGACTTCTCACCGCCGGAGGACTTCGACCGCCGCGACTACGGCAGCCGCGCCGACTGGCAGCTGGGGGAGGAGAAGGGGACGGCGAAGATCTTCATCCGCGAGCGGATCGCCTGGTTGATCGAGCGCGACTTCGGCTCCTACGGCGAGCTGCGCGGGGTGAAAAAGGCCGACGGCGCCCCCGGCAAGGGCAGGGTCTTCGAGACCAGCTACGCGTCTGACCGTGAGCTGATCGCCTGGGTTCTGCGCTGGCGCCAGAACGCCGAGGTGCTTGCGCCCGACGACCTGCGCGAGGAGGTGGAGGCGCGCTTGTCGCTGCTTCGCGACCGCCACCAGAACGGGTTCGAACCGGCTGAGATCGTCGACCGGCCGCTTCGGGACGCGCCCAAGCGCTCGCGCTCCAACGGCCGCGGCGAGGCCGCGATCCGGCCCGAGCGCTTCGCCCGCCTTGTCACCCTCGCCGGCCTCCTGATCGAAGCGGCGAAAAAGGGGGAGCGGCTGGAGATCGCCGATCTGCGCGAGCGCCTCGAACTGACCGGGGAGGAGCTGCGCGAGGACGTCGAGCTGCTCAACGTGGTCAATTTCGGCGGCGGCACCTACGTCCTCTACGCGGAAATCCTCGGCGACGAGATCGAGGTCGACTCCGAGCCCTACGGCGACAACTTTGCCCGGCCGGCGCGCCTACTGCCACTGGAGGCGAAGGCCCTGGTGGCGGCGATCGACCTCTTCGGCGACCACTTGCCGCAGTCCGACCTGCAGAGCGCCCGCAAGAAAATCGTCCGTGCGCTCGGCCACGACCCCTCCGAGGAGGGCCTTGAGATCGCCTCGGTCGGCGGCGGCGATGCCGAGGTGGCGCGGGCGGTCAACGACGCGATCGCCAAGAGTCGGGTGCTGGAGCTGAGCTACTACAAGGAGAACGAGGACCAGTTCACCGACCGCCGGGTCGAGCCCTACCGGCTCGAGAACGGGCGCGAGGGCTGGTACGTGGAGTGCTACGACCTGAACAAAGAGGGCGTGCGCCACTTCAAGCTCGACCGGATCAAGGAGGTCAGCCTCTCCAAGGAGGGCTTCCAGCCGCGGCCGGAGGTCGAGGAGCTGGCCGGGGTCGAGGGCTGGATGACCCACGGCGAGGTGCCGACCGCCGAGGTGGCCCGGGTCTGGGTCTCGCCGGAGCGGGCGCGATGGCTGCGCGAGGAGCGCACCGTGGTCGAGGAGCTCGCCGATGGCGCCGTCGTGGTCGAGCTTCCCTACGCCGGCAAGCCCTGGCTGGTGCGGGAGATCCTCCGCGGCGCCGGCGACCTGGTCGTACTCGAGCCACCCGACGCCCGCGAGGCGATCGCCCGCGAGGTCGAGAGCGCCGAGAGCTGACGAGACCTGCTTTGACCACGCTATAGGGGGCGAATGCAGGTCTCGTCCGATCAAGCCCCAGGTCACCCGGAGATCGTCCGGATTGTCGCGCCGAACCCGGGGCCGATGACCTTGGAAGGGACGAACACGTACGTGTACGGGGCCGATCCGTGCACGGTGATCGATACCGGCAGCGACGACCCCGGCCACCTCGACGCGATCCGCGCGGCGGCCGAGGAGCGCGGCGGGATCGGGCTCGTGCTCCTCACCCACTCACACGGCGACCACAGCAAGGGGGCAGACCAGCTCGGGGCCGAGGTGATCCTGCCGAAGGGCGGCGAGACCCACGCCGGTCTGCGCGTTCTTGCCACCCCCGGCCACGCCGCCGATCACGTCTGCTTCCTCGCCGACGGCGGTGTCTGCTTCAGCGGCGACCTCGTGCTCGGTCTCGGCTCGACGATCGTTCCGCCCGGCGGCGGCTCGCTCGCCGCCTACATGGACTCGCTGCGCCGCCTGCAGGAGGAGGAGGTCGAGCTGATCTGCCCCGGCCACGGCCCTTGGGTCACCGACCCCGCCGCCAAGCTGGCCGAATACGTCGAGCACCGCGAGATGCGCGAGCGCCGCCTCCTCGCCACCCTCGAGGACGGTGAGCGCTCCCGCGCCGACCTCCTCACCAAGGTCTGGGATGACATCCCGGTCGAGCTGCTGCCGATGGCGGCGATGGCGATGGAGGCCCACCTCGAAAAGCTCGAGGAAGAGCGGCGGCTGCCCGGAGATCTCACCGCGTAGGAGCGCCGCCAGCCCTCACCCCGGGGTTTGGCTGGCTGGCCAAACCTGATACACAAACAGTTGTGAAGCGGTCAAAGGCGAATCGAGCGGCACGCGCTGGACTGCTGGCGGGGGTGGCCGGAACCGGCCTCGCCGCCGTAGGGACGGCGGCCGCCTGGCACTGGCTGGCGCGCCGGCCGTTGCCGAAGACGAGAGGGACCGTCGAGGTGAACGGGCTGGAGGGCCGCGTGCGAGTGCGGCGCGACCGTTGGGGCGTCCCCCACATCGAGGCCGATGCCAACCCCGACCTCTACTTCGCCCAGGGCTACTGCCACGCCCAGGACCGCCTCTGGCAGATGGACTTCTACCGCCGCGTGGTCGAGGGCCGGATCTCCGAGATGGCCGGCACCGAGGGCCTCCCGATCGATCGCCTGATGCGAACGCTCGGCATCCGCCGCGCCGCCCGCGCCGAGGAGGCGGCGCTCGATCCCCGACTGCTGGAGATGCTCGAGCGCTTCTGCGCCGGGATCAACGCCGGCGCCGCGAGCGCGCCCCCGCCCTTCGAGATGCAGCTGCTCCGCCTCCGCTTCGAGCCCTGGCGGCCGGTCGACATCCTCAGCCTCGGCAAGCTGCTCGCCTTTGGCCTGTCGACCAACTGGGAGCGGGAGCTGCTGCGTGGCGACATGGTGCGGGCCCTGGGCCCGGAGCTGACCGCGAAGCTCGACCCCGCTTATCCGGCCAACAACCCGGTCGTCACCCAGGAAGCCTGGTCGGGGGACGGGCTCGCGCTGGTCGAGCAGATCGACGCGATGAGGCGCTCGATCGGCCTCGCAGCTGAGGCCAGCGGGTCCAACAACTGGGCCGTGACCGGAGCCCTCAGCGCCACCGGATCGCCGTTGATCGCCGGCGACCCCCACCTCCCCCCGAGCATGCCCGGCATCTGGTACGAGGTCGCGCTGCGCCACGGCGACCGCTTCGTCCGCGGCGCCTCGATGCCGGGGATGCCGGGCGTCTACATGGGCCAGAACAACGACGTCTGCTGGACCTTCACCAACGTGATGGCGGACATCCAAGACCTCTTCGTGGAGCGGATCGACGGCGACACCTACTTGTTCGAGGACGAGTGGCTGCCGCTGCAGACGGTGCGCGAGGAGATCGCCGTCAAGGGACGCTCCGAGCCGGTCGTGTTGGAGGTCCGCTCGACCCACCACGGCCCGATCGTCAACGAGGCGCTCGGTGCCGACGAGGCCGAGCCGCTGGCGCTGCGCTGGCTCACCCTCGACGAGCCGACCACCTTCTCCGGCATGTTTGAGCTGACCGAGATCTCCTCCGGTCCGGAGCTGGTGGCGAAGCTGGAGGACCACACCTCACCGGCGTCCAACCTGATCTGGGCTGACCGCCACGGCTCGATCGGGTACAAGCTGATCGGCCGCCTGCCGCTGCGCCGCGGCGGCTGCCCCGACCTGCCGAAGCCGGGCTGGAGCGGGGAGTTCGAGTGGGAGGGGACGATCCCCTACGACGAGCTGCCGGAGGTCGTCGACCCCGAGAGCGGTTTCCTGGTCACCGCCAACAACCGCATCGTCGGCGACGATTACCCACACCACATCACCAGCGAATGGCTGGACGGGTTCCGCGCTAAGCGGATCGAGCAGCTGCTGGGTGAGAGCGAGGAGCACGATCTCGAGAGCTTCGAGGCGATGCAGTCCGACAACCTTTCGTTGCCCGGGCTGGAGGCCGCGCGCCGGCTCGGCCGCCTCACCCCGGGCGGGCAGCGCGAGGTCAGCGCGATCGAGCGCCTGCGCAGCTGGGACGGCTGCCTCGGCCCCGAGACGATCGCCGGGACGATCTACCAGGCTTTCCTGCTCCGCCTGGCGCGTGAAGTCGCCCGGGCGGCGATTGGCGACCGCGACCTCTGCGAGCGTTGGCTCGACCGCGCCGACAACGGCTTCACCCCCCACATCACCTCGCCCTGGCGCTGGCACTCGCACCTGATGAAGCTCTGGGAGGAGGGCGACGAGGAGCTGATCGGCCGGCCCTGGGACGGACTGGTCCTGGAAGCGCTGGCGGGCGCGCTCGACGACCTCGAAGAGCGCTTCGGCCCCGATCCCCAGCAGTGGCGCTGGGGCCGGGTGCACGAGATGGAGTTCCCGCACCCGCTCGGCGCCGCCAACCCGCTGCTGCGTCGCCTGCTCAACCGCAGCCTGCGGGCAGGGGGCGCGCAGGAGACGGTCAGCCAGATCGCCTACGACCCGAACGACCCCTACAAAGCGGTCTGGGCGCCGAGCTGGCGAATGGTCGCCGACCCGTGCGACCCCGACCGCTCACGCTGGCAGATGTTCACCGGCCAGTCCGGCCACCCCGCCAGCCCCCACTACGACGACCTCCAGGCCGACTGGCTTGAGGGTCGCACCCAGCCGATGTGCGGCGAGGGACCGTGGCAGGAGCTGGAGCTGGTGCCTCCCAGGTAGCTGGCAGTTCTAGTCCGTCAGCGGACTCAGCGAGGGGTCGGTCTTGGAGACCGTGGTGACCAGCTCGACGATCGCGTCGGGCGCCTTCTCCGGGGAGCCGGCGTCGAAGGGGGGCTGGGGGTCGTACTCGATCGCCAGCTGGACCGCCTGGGCGACCTCGGGACCGGCCTCGCGGCTGACCAGGTGCAGGGCCATATCGATGCCGGCTGAGACGCCGGCGGCGGTGACGACCTTGCCGTCCTCGACGTAGCGACCGCCGACCGGGTCGGCGCCGTAGGAGCGCAGCGGCTCGAGGTAGAGCCAGTGGCCGGTGGAGCGGCGGCCCTCGAGCAGGCCGGCGGCGCCGAGGACGAGGGAGCCGGTGCAGACCGAGGTCGTCCACTTGGTGCCCTTGTCGACCTCGCGCAGCCAGCTGAGCACTTCCTCGTCGTTCAGCAGCGGCCGGTTGCCGGCGCCGCCGGGGACGAGGACGATGTCGGCCTCGGTCGCCTCGTCCAGGGTGAGGTCGACGGTGAGGCCGAGGTGCCCGCTGTCGGTGCGGATCTCGCCGCGCGCCTTGCCGACGAAGGCGACCTCCCAGCCGGGGACCGAGCGGAGGACCTCGTAGGGACCGATGGCGTCGAGAGCGGTGAGGCCCTCAAAGATCAGGATCTTGGTCTTCATGGCGGCCATGATCGCGGCGAGCGCCGCTCCCGTCCAGGGTCAGGAATGCCAATGTTCGCTAGATTTCTGCCATGCACCGCGTGGTCGCTCTCTGTCTCGAGTGGGTCGTCGCCTTCGACCTGACTGCGCCGGCGCAGGCGTTCGGCTTGGCCTCCCGGCGCGGCAAGCTGCTGTACGAGTTCTCGACCTGCTCGGTGGGAGGGACCGAGGTGCGGACGCAGAGCGGGTTCGGCGTCACCCCACAGGTGGGCCTCGACGCCCTGCGAACCGCCGACACGATCGTGGTCCCCGGTTACGGCGACATCTTCGCGCCGCTGCCGGAGGAGGTGGACGCCGGCCTGCGGGACGCCGCCGACCGCGGCGCCCGGCTGCTCTCGGTCTGCACTGGCGCCTTCGCCCTCGCCCATGCCGGGGTCCTCGACGGCCGCCGCGCGACCACGCACTGGGCGTGGGCCGGAGAGCTGGCCTCCCGCTTTCCGGCGGTGACGGTCGACGCCGACGCCCTCTACGTCGACGAGGGCGAGGTGATGACCTCGGCCGGGCTCAGCGCCGGCATCGACCTCAGCCTGCACGCGATCCGGAAGGACTTCGGCGCCGCCATCGGCGAGAAGGTGGCGCGCCGCATGGTCGCCGCCCCGCACCGCGAAGGCGGTCAGGCGCAGTTCTTCAAGCTGCCGGAGCCGGAGGCTTCCGGCTCCCTGGAGCCGACCCGGCGGTGGATCGCCGAGCGGCTGGGCGACCCACTCGACGTCGCCGCGATGTCCGCACACGCTGGGGTCAGCCCGCGCACCTTCGCCCGCCGCTTCCGCGCCGAGACCGGGACCACGCCGCTGCAGTGGCTGCTCACCCAGCGGGTGCTGGAGGCACGCCGCTTGCTGGAGGAGACCGATCTGCCGGTCGAGGCGGTCGCGTGGCGCTCGGGCTTCGGCAACGCCGCCTCGCTGCGCGAGCACTTCCGTCGGGTCACCGCGACCACCCCCACTGCCTACCGCCGCACCTTCTCCGTCGCATAGGGTCTCGCCGTGAGCAGGCGCGACCAGATCGAGCTCTCGGACGCCGAGCTGGCCGAGCTCTTGGACGCCGAGCGCATCGCCGTCGTCACCAGCATCGGGCCGCGCGGGTGGCCGCACTCGATGCCGCTCTGGTTCGTCCCCCGCGACGGGGTTGTCTGGATCTGGACCTACGCGAAATCGCAGAAGGTTCGCAACCTCGAACGCGACCCGAGGGCGACCGTATTGGTCGAGACCGGCCACGAGTACGGCGAGCTGCGCGGGGCGATGATCGAGGCCGAGGCGGAGATTCACCGAGACCCCGAGACCGTGGTCGGGTTCGCCGAAGAGCTGACGCTGCGCTACGCCGCCGGCATCTCCTCGATCGAGGGCGACGCCAAAGCGGCGCTGGAAGCGCAGGCGCCGAAGCGGGTCGCGATCAGCTTCCCTGCCGTCCGTATCGCCACCTGGGACCACCGCAAGCTCGGCGGGACCTACTGAGATAGGGCCAATTCATCGCTACATGCGGCAATCGACCGTGTTGCAGGGGGATGCGATCGCTAGTTTTCCCGACTCGATGAACCGCCGCCTCCCGGTCGTCCTGCTCCTGTTCGCCTGTCTCGGTGTCGCGCTCTTCGCCGGTACCCAGGTGGGCTCGGCGAAGAAGCCCCCGGCGCCCCCTGCGGGTTTCTTCGGGATCGCCCCGCAGACGGAGCTGACCGACCAGGATGTCCGCTACATGAAGGCGGGCGGGATCGAGCGGGTGCGCTGGCCGATGATCTGGTCGGCGATCCAGCCGACCCCCAAACGGACCTACGAATGGGCCGCCTTCGACCCGGTGGTGGAGGTGGCGGCGCGGCGCGGCCTCGAGGTGCTGCCGTTCGTCATCGACACTCCCGCCTGGCTCTCGGCCAAAGGGACCAAGTTGCCGGTCGACAGCGGCAAAGCCCGCTCGGCCTGGAAGGTTTTCCTACGGGCTGCGGTCGAGCGCTACGGCCCCGGCGGCGAATTCTGGGCCGAGCACGCGCCCGGGGCGGTTAAACCTCCCGTGTCCGTGTACGAACCGGAAACCCCCGTGATCTCCCGGCCGTTGCCGATCCGCGACTGGCAGGTTTGGAATGAGGCCAACTTCCACTACTTCGCCTTCCCGGTCTCGCCGCAGCGCTACGTCAAGCTGTTGAAGATCTCCAGCCCGGCGATCAAAGAAGTCGACCCCGGCGCCAGGGTCGTCCTCACCGGGCTCTTCGGCAAGCCGACCGCGCGCGGCGCGCGCGGGATGCCGGCGGCCAAGTTCCTCGAGGCCATTTACCGCACGCCGGGGATCGAGAACCTCTTCGACGGGATCGCCCTCCACCCCTACGCGGTCGACGCGGAAACGCTGGAAGAACTGACCGAGGAAATCCACGAGGTCACCGTCGAGAACGAGGACCCCGTGGCCCTCTACGTGACCGAGATGGGGTGGGGCTCGCAGAACAACCGGCGGGTGGTCGCCTTCGAGCAGGGCATCCGCGGCCAGGTCAGGCAGCTCCGCGGTGCATACCGCTACCTGATCGACAACCAGCGGCGGCTCAACCTCAAGCAGGTTTACTGGTACTCATGGAAAGACCTCCACGGGTCGTGCACCTTCTGCGACTCCGTCGGGTTCTTCTACGCCGGCGACAACTTCCACCCGAAGCCCGCCTGGAAGGCCTTCGTCGGGATTACCCGCGGCCGCGCCCGGCCCTGAGCAGCGGCCGCGGCTTGATCGTCAGGCCCTTCGATTCGGCACCGAGGTAGGCCGAGTTTTCGAGCAGCTGTGCCCGCAGCTTCGAGCGGCGGTTGATCCTCGGCCGGAAGCTGGCGGTGCAGGCCCGGCTCAGGTTTTTACGGCCGACTCGCCGCTGGCCGACCCGCAGCACCACGGCGGTCGATCTGGCCCGGTCCCGCAAACAGGGCGAGACGTAGGCGGTGATCGTCGCCCGGCCGCCGCGTTTGAGCGGCCGGCTGACGACTTTGAGACCGACGAAGGGGAAGGTCCGCGGTAGCGCGAGGACCGGCGGCGAGGTCAGGGGAGAGGCGAGGATGCGGTGTACGGGGCCGTTGCCGGAGACCGCGTAGAGCCGGCCGGAGGCGTCTTCGCCGAACGAGTTGAGGTCGGGGAGGACGATTTTCTCGGAGCGGTCGCTGCCAAGCGGCGCCCGCAGGTCCAGCGAGCGGATCTCCCCGGTGCAGAGATCGCCGTAGACGTAGCGCCCGGAGAGCTCGGTCAGGGTCGGTTCGCGGGCGACGTAGCCGCCGATGATCGCGCAGCCGAAGGCTGCGCCGCCGCCGGGATCCAAGTGCGGGTAGTCGAACACCGGGTCGACGAAATCGCTTGGGTCGGTCCCGTCGCAGGCGGGATCCTCGGCGGGCCCCGCGATCAGCCCCTCGCGGCAGCTCCAGCCGTAGTTGGCGCCGGCGCCGAACAACGGGCCCTGCGCGTGGTCGACCTCCTCGCGCGCGTCCTGACCGACGTCGCCGATCAGCATCGCCCCGGTCGTCTTGTCGAAGGAGAAGCGGAACGGGTTGCGCAGACCGTAGCTCCAGATCTGTTTCGTCACCCCCGCCTGGGCCGCGAAGGGGTTGCCGGCGGGGATTTTGAAGTGGGGGGCCGGCCCGGTCGGGTCGGGTTCGATGCGGAGGATCTTGCCCAGCCGGCTGTCCAGGTCCTGGGCGTTCTCGAACTGATCGTCGCGGCCACCACCGTCCCCGGTGGAGACGAAGAGGTTGCCTTCGGGACCGAACTGGAGCTGGCCGCCGTTGTGGGAAGCGGCGTCCAGATGGGGGATCTCCAGCAGCTCGACCAGCGTCGCGGGGCTGGCGGTGTCGTGGTCCGGCCCCGCCGCGGTCAGTTCTTCGACGTGGATCGCGCCGGTTCCGTCGTTCGCGTAGTCGACGTAGAGGCGCCCGCTCTGGGTGAAGTCGGGGGAGAGGGCGATCGAGAGCAGCCCCCGCTCGCCCGCACAGCTGCCGCCGCACCCGACCGCCGCTTCGAGGTTGGCGAAAAGCGTTTTTACCCCGTCCTCGACCAGCTGGATTCGGCCCTTGCGCTCGACCACTAAGAGCCTGCTCGCATCTCCCGGGTCTGAGGTGACGTAGACCGGTTCGTCGAAGTCGCCGATCGGCTGCAGGGTCGCGGCCCCGGCCGTGCCGGTGCCGAGCAGCGTCAGCGCTGCCGCCAGGATCCCTACGACTCGGAGCATCTTCAGAGCCTAAACACTGCTTTCCGCGGGACGGAGCGGGAGCCTGGGAAAGCCCAAACGAACGACCTAGCCCCGCCGCAGGCGTCGCTTGGCGGCGCGAAGCGGCGCGGTCAGTCGCCATGACGCGGAGTTTTCGAACACCTTGACCGCCGCCGCTTCGTGGGCATCCCTTGCCGCCAGCGCTTCACGCAGGCGCAGGGTGTCGTCGCGCAGCTGCTCGATGTTGTGTTGCAGCGCTGCGATCTCCCGCGGCTCGTCGGGCTCCAGCCGGGTCAGGTCCTCGACCGTGAACTTGCCGGGCTTCTTGCGCAGCAGGGCGATGCCGTGACCCTGCGGCGGGTCCCCTCCGCCGTGCGGGACCAGGCTGGCGATCTCGAACGCTCGTCCCCAGTGGGCGCGGATCCACCACTCGGAGTTGAAGGCGATCGGGCCGCCGAGGTCCCAGGAGTTGCCGTAGAGGAGCGGGTTCATCCCGATCCGGTCTTCGTCCCACTTCTCGCCCACCAGCGCCTCGGTCATCCCCTCGCCGAGAAAGGTGACGAGCAGGTAGCCGCCGTCGGCCAGTACTCGGTGGTGTTCGAGCAGCCATTCCGCCCAGTTGTCGGTGAAGTGGGTATAGACGCTGAATGCGTAGATCAGGTCGAAGAAGCCGTCCTCCTGGGGGAGGTCGGCCTTGTCGGCGGACTCGAAGGCGTGGAAGGGAGGGCAGAGGTTCTCGCTGAGCCAGGCGATGCTGGCGCTGTCGAGGTCGCATCCCCAGAACTCGGCTTCCTCGGCCTCCGGCGCGAACTGCCGCATCAACCGGCCGACTCCGCAGCCGAAGTCGAGCGTTCGCTTCCCCGTCCAGGACCAATCGTCGGGCAGCAGGTCCTCGATTAGTTCACGGTGCGCCCGGCCGGTCTCTTCGTAGACCTGGGCCGGTTCGGTCTCCCCCATCGGCCCGATCCGCTGCAGCAGGTCGTGGGGTGGGATCGGCAGGGACGATGCGGGGCGGGCCTCGAGCACCGGGCAAAACTAGCGAAGCGGGGAGACCCATCGTGCGCCGCCCGGGGTTCGGTAGCGTCCGCCGCCATGAACCGCCTGTTGATCACCGGCGGCGCCGGGTTCGTCGGCTCCAACCTCGCCGTCTCCCTCGCCTTGCGCCACCCGGACTGGGAGATCCTCGCTCTGGACAACCTCTACCGGCGGGGCTCGGAACTGAACCTGCCGCGGCTGGAGGCGGCGGGGGTCGAGTTCGTCCGCGGCGACGTCCGCGAGCCGGCCGACCTGCAGGCGCTGCCGCCGGTCGACGCGATGATCGAGTGCTCGGCCGAGCCTTCGGTGATGAGTGGGGTCGACGGCGACACCGGCTACCTCGTCCACACCAACCTGACCGGCGCCTACAACTGCCTCGAGTTGGCCCGGCGCGACGGCGCCTTCGTCGTCTTCCTCTCGACCAGCCGGGTCTACCCGGTCGCGCCGCAGGTCGAGCTCAGCCTCGAGGAGGGGCCGACCCGGTTCGAGATCGCCGCCGAGCAGGCAGTCGCCGGCGTCTCGCCCGCCGGAATTTCCGAGGACTTCCCGATGGACGGCCCCCGCACCCTCTACGGCGCCACCAAGCTCGCCGCCGAGCTCTTGATCGAGGAGTACCGGGCGGGGCTCGGGGTGCCGGCGGTGATCGACCGCTGCGGGGTGATCGCCGGGCCCTGGCAGATGGGCAAGGTCGACCAGGGCGTGTTCACCCACTGGATGCTCGCCCACCACTTCGGCAACCCGCTCACCTACATCGGGTTCGGCGGCAAGGGCAAGCAGGTCCGCGACCTGCTCCACATTGAGGACCTGGTCGACCTGGTCGAGCGCCAGCTACTTGACCAAGGTGCCTGGGACGGCCGCACCGTCAACGTCGGCGGCGGCCACGAGTGCAGCCTCTCGCTGGCCGAGACGACCGAGATCTGTCGCCGGCTGACCGGCAACGAGGTGCCGATTGAGCCGGTCGCCGAGACCCGGGCGGGAGACGTCCCTGTATACCTTTCTGATTGCGCGAGGCTGTTCGGCCTCGACGAGTGGCGTCCCCGTTGCAGCGCCGAGCAGGTGCTGTCCGACATCCACGCTTGGATCGTGGACGACGACGAGCGGATTGCCGAAGCGCTGGAAATCAACGCCCCCGCGGGGGGAAGGGAGTAGGCAGGAATGCCGGTTGCGATCATCACTGGGGCCGGGGGGCTGATCGGGTCCGAGGCGGTCGAGCATTTCGTCGCCGAGGGCTTCGACGTCGTCGGCATCGAGAACGACATGCGGGCCCAGTTCTTTGGCCCGGAGTCCTCGACCTCGCACGTGACCGAGCGCCTTGTCGCCGAGCATCCCGAGTTCCGTTGGGAGAACGCCGACATCCGTGACGCCGGCGCGATCGACCGGATCTTCCGCGAGTACGCTGGCGCGATCGAGCTGGTCATCCACACCGCTGCCCAGCCATCCCACGACTGGGCCGCGAGCGAGCCGCAGACCGACTTCGGCGTCAACGCCAACGGCACCCTCAACTTGCTCGAGGCGGCCCGCGCCCACTGCGCTGAGGCGCCCTTCATCTTTTGCTCGACCAACAAGGTCTACGGCGACACGCCGAACCGGCTGCCGCTGGAATCGCTCGAGAAGCGGCTGGAGTTGCCCGAGTCGCACGACTACTACGAGGGGATCGACACCTCGATGTCGATCGACACCTCGACCCACTCGCTGTTCGGCGTCTCCAAGGCGGCCGCCGACCTGCTCGTGCAGGAGTATGGCTACTACTTCGAGATGCCGACCGTGTGCTTCCGCGGTGGCTGCCTGACCGGTCCCCAGCACGCCGGAGCCAAGCTGCATGGGTTCCTCGCCTACCTGATGAAGTGCACCGTCACCGGCACCCCCTACACGGTCTTCGGCTACGAGGGCAAGCAGGTCCGCGACAACATCCACAGCGCCGACCTGATCGCCGCTTTCGCCGCTTTCCACGCCCGTCCGCGCGCTGCCGCCGTCTACAACATCGGCGGTGGCCGGTTCAGCAACTGTTCGATGCTGGAGGCGATCGATGCCTGCGAGCGGATCGCCGGGCGGGAGCTGAGCTGGGAGATGGGCGAGGAGCCCCGGATCGGCGACCACCGGTGGTGGATCTCCGACCTGGCGCCGTTCCAGGCCGACTACCCGGACTGGACGTTGCGTTACGGGATCGAGGAGATCTTGAGCGAGATGTACGAGCAGAACCTCGACCGGTGGACGGTGAGCGCGACGTGAAGCTCTCGGTCGTGATGCCCGCTCAGAACGAGGAGGGGTCCGTCGGGGCCACCGTGGAAGGCGTCACGGCGGCGCTGGAGCGTGAGCAGATCGATTACGAGGTGGTCGTCGTCGACGACGCCAGCGAGGACTCGACCGCGATCGTGGTCGAAGCGATCGCCGCCGACAACCCACGGGTTCGGTGCCACCGCTCCCACTACGAGCGCGGCTTCGGGATGGCGATCCGGGCCGGCCTCGACGTCTTCGAGGGCGACGCGGTCGCGATCGTGATGGCCGACGCCTCCGACGACCCCAAGGACCTGGTCCGCTACCACCGGCTGCTGGAGGAAGGCTGGGACTGCGCCTTCGGCTCGCGCTTCGTGCCCGGGGCGAGGATCTACGACTACCCCCGTCTGAAGCTGGCGATCAACCGGCTTGCCAACTGGTTCATCCGCGTCCTCTTCCGCCACCGCTACAACGACACCACCAACGCCTTCAAGGCCTACCGGCGCGAGGTGATCGAGACGATCCAGCCGTTGCTCTCCAAACACTTCAACCTGACCGTGGAGATGCCGCTGAAGGCGATCGTCCGCGGCCACTCCTACGAGGTGATCCCGACCTCCTGGACCAACCGGACCAGCGGCGTCCCAAAGCTGGCGATGAAAGAGATGGGCAGCCGCTACCTCTTCATCGTCCTCTACGTCTGGTTGGAGAACGCGCTCAGCCGCGGGGACTACCGGGTCGGCCAGTCTCCTAGGAAACGGTCCGATTCTCCGGCCGAGCGCCCGTAGGGCTCTCCACCGCCTGGTCGAATAGCTGCGCGACCCGGGTGGCGTAGGCATCGAGGTCGTGGCGGGTCTCGACCAGCCGCCGCGCGGCGACGCCGACCCGACGGCGCTCGGCGGGGTCGATTGCGAGGACCCGCTCCAGGGCGTCAGCCAGCGACCGCGTGTCGCCGGGTTCGCAGAGCCACCCGGTCGACCCGTCGTCGATCAGCTCGGGGAGGCCGAAGATGGCGGTCGAGAGGACTGGGAGCTCCCAGGCCATTGCCTCCAGCACGGCCCGTGGCAGCGACTCGATGCGCGAGGCGCAGACGAGCAGATCGGCGACCCCGTACCACTGCTGGACGTCAGGGGTGCTCGGCACCAGCTCGATCCGCCCGGCCAAGCGCGACGACCCCACCCAGCGCGCCAGCGCCTCGGAGTCGGCCGTCTCTTCGGCCCCAACCAAGGCGAGGCGGGCCTTCGGGTGCCGCTCGGCGATCAGGTCGAAGGCCTGGGCGAGTGAGGCCTGCGCCTTGCGCGCCTCGATCACCCCGACGCAGATGATCAGCTCGGCGTCGGGCGGCACCGAGAGGCGCCGGCGCGCCTCATCGCGGTCGAACCCTGCCCGCAGCTCGTCGATCGCCCGCAGGTCGAGGCCGTAGGGGACGGTCAGGCAGCGCCCGGGCAGGAGCGGCTCGTAGATCTGCCTGGTGGCATCGGCCTCGAAGATGGCGAGGGCGGCTTCGCCCAGCACCTGCTCCATCCGGCGCCGGACCTCGGGCACCAGGTTGCCCCACAGCACCGGCGGCTCGAAGCTCTCGTGGATTGCCCAGATCGCCGGTATGGCGAGCGCCCGGGCGGCCTCGGCTCCGCACAGCGTCAGCGGCGAGGCGGTGTTGACGAAGGCCAGCTCGACCCCTTGCGCCCCCGCCCAGGCGGCGATCTCCTCGACCCGCCCGTCGAGCGCTTCGGGGTCGTCGATGGGCATCGGGCCGGAGACGTGGACGGGAATCCCCAGCTCTTCCAGGTAGGGCCTCAGGGGCCCACCGATCGGGCTGAGGACGACCGGGGAAGCGGCCCCGGCGCGGATCAGCGCCTCCAGCGTTTCCAGCAGGTACCGTGAAGCGCCTCCGAGGCAGAGCTGGTGGGTGCAGACGAGGAGTCGCCGGCCGCTCAGCCGCGTCGCCGCGGTGCGCTGCCGGGTGGGAGCGGCCAGCGCAACCGGCCCCCGGGCGAGGAGGAGCTCGACTGGGGGGAGCTCGTAGCTCTCGCCGTCGACGCTGACCGCCTCGGCCTCGAGCGCCACCGGCCCGTCCGTCCCGGGCCAGCTGGTGAGATCGGCGGAGAGGGTGAAACCGGCGAGGATCGCGTCGTTGCTGGCGCTCCGTCCCTCCAGGTCGGGGCGGGCGACTCCCAATTGCGCCAACCCGAGCGGTTGGTCCCCGAGGCGAACCTCGACCCGCGACGTCGCCGCCGCGGGGAAGATCGTCCAGCCCGAGACGGTGAACGCCCCCCGCTGCACCGTCGCCCCCTCGGCGGGATGGTCGAGCCGCCCTTCGGCTACCGGGGCCGGCTCCCGACCGATCGCCCGCCTGAGGCGCCCGGGAGCGACGTCAGCCCTCCTTGCGGCCGATCACCAGGAACTGCTTGCCGAGTACCCGCCAGGCCGGCGGCGTCTTCAGGTAGAGCCGGGTCAGCGGCGGCGAAGCAGGCAGGATGCTGCGGAACGAGAACGGCAGATAGCGCGGGATCACCTGGTCGGGCTCGAACCCGGCGGCGTAGAGGTGCTCGGCAATAGCGACGTGGGTCAGGGCCAGGTAGTGATCGGCGCAGTCCCAGTACTCGTCGGCGCAGTAGCGATAGTTCGGCCCCATGATCGCGATCCGCCCGCCGCTCTCCATCGTCCCGTGCATCTTTTCGAGGAAGGAGGCGACCGCTTTCTGGTCCGGGAGGTGCTCGAGGAAGTTGGAGACGAAGATGCCGTCGAAGTGGTCGCTTGGCAGCTCGGCGTCCATGATCGAGGAGGTGATCACGTTGGTGTCGGGCTTGTGCGCCGCCTCGGGGTAGCTGACCTCGTCGACCGCCCAGGTCTCCCTCGCCGGCACCGCGCCGATGAACTCGCCACGGCCGGCCGCCGGGTCGAGGACCTTCTGCGGGCTGCCCATCAGACCGTGAACGTGGGGGCTAATCTCCTTCCAGACCGCGATCCTGCCGTCCTGGTCGATGTCGCGGAAGCGGAAGTGGTAGAGGCGCTCGTAGTTCATCTGACGCGAGTTGCTCCTTGTTTAAGGCGACGCCGGAGCCTGGGTCGTCGCCTCTTCATCCAGGCGAACGGCGAGACCAGGCGTGGGGATTCGTGTCGTAGGTGCGGGTTCGAGTAGGGATCGCGCGCGGTCACCGACTGCCAGCGCAACCGGAAGGTGTCCTTCTCCCAGTCCTCGACCTCCGAAGACCTGGTCGAGGACTCGAAGTGGAACATAACCAGATCCGGGTCGTACACGGTTCTGTGTCCGCGGGCATAGGCCTTCAAGCAGTAGTCGATGTCGTTGTAGTTGACCGGCAGGATCGCCGTTAGGCCACCGAGGTCGTCGAACAGCTCCCGCCTGGTCATCAGGCAGGCTCCGGTCACCGCGAGACAGTTGCGCGCCACCCGGACGGAATTGGCGTAGCCGCGGAAGTCGCCCTCGAAGCCGTAGCCGGGGTGCCCAGGAAGGCCTTCCTCGAACAGGACGCCGACGTGTTGCAGGCGGCCGTCTTCCCAGAGCAGGCGGCCACCGACCGTTCCGATCTCCTCGACCTCGGAGTACATCACCATGCGCTCGATCCAGTCCGGGGTGGCGACCTCGATGTCGTCGTTGAGCATCAGCAAGTGCTTGCCTTCGCTGCGGATCGCGCCGGCGTTGATCTTCGCCGAGAAGCTGAAGGGGCGGTCGTACTCGATCAGCCGCAGCCGGTCGCCGGCGATCTCCTCGAGTTCGGCGTGGACGTGCTCCGGGGTCGCAGCGTCGATTACGCAGACGATCTCGTAGTTCTCGTAGGTCGATTTCTCGACAATGCTGCGGACGCAGTGGTTGACCAGCACCACCGGCTCGTACCGGACCTCCCGCACCTGCCCTCCGGTGGGGATGACGATGCTTACCAGCGGCTGGTCGCGGAGGGCCGGGTCGAGGTGGTAGACGCCGGCGTCGGCCTCGTCGCGCCTTACCTCTGCCTGCAGGCCGATCCGGTCGCAATGGGCCTGGACGGCGCGCTTGCCAGCCTCGAAGGCCCAGGGTTTGGCCGCTTCGCCGCCGCCCGCCGCCGAGGTCTCGAGCATCCGCCAGTGGTAGAGGACCCGGGGCACGTGGAGCACGGCGCGGGCGCGCTCGGTCACCTTCAGGACGAGGTCCCAATCCTGAGAGCCCTCGAACTCGGGGTCGAAGCCGCCCACCTCTTCGACCACGGAGCGGCGCATCACGCTGAGGTGGCAGGTGTACATCTGGGTCCGCATCCGCTCCGGCGACCAATCGGGCTTGAAGAACGGCCCGGAGTGGTGCCCGCCGCGGTCGATCTTGTCCTCGTCGGTGTAGACGTAGTCGGCTTCGGGGCTGGCGAGGATCGCCTCGTGAACGTGGGCGAGCGCGTCCGGGTGCAGCTCGTCGTCGTGATCGAGGAGCGCGACGAAATCTCCCCGGGCCATCTCCAGAGCGTCGTTGGAGGCGGCGACTATGCCGCCGTTCTCGCCTCTCCACGCCACCCGGATGCGAGGGTCCTCGCGTTCTGCTTGCTCGAGCATCTCCCGCAGGTGGGGCTCGCCGGAGCAGTCGTCGACGATGCACAGCTCCCAGTCCCCGAAAGTCTGCTTGCGGACCGACGCGAGCATCGCCAGGAGGACGTCGGCCGGGGTGTCGTAGACCGGCGTAAGGACGGAGAAGCGGGGTTCGGCCACCGACCTAGCCCCGGCGGAGGGAACGAGCCGCCCGTTGCGCCAGGCCGACAAAGCGCATCACCAGCGGCAGCCGCGACTGCAAGCGACTGGAGATGCTGGTCAGCCGTTGCGTCTGGTGGGTGAGCGCGGCCACCTGCCCTCGCGCCGTGCCCAGTTCGAGGTCCTTACCGATCAGCAGGTCGCGCAGCCGCAGGATCTCCTCGTTTCGTCGGTCGAGCTCCTTCAGCAGCTCGGGCCGGTTCTCGCCCTCGTCGTCCTCCAGCTCGGCAATCCGGTCCTGAGCCTCGAGCAGCGCTCCGCGCACCTCGGACACCTCGTGCCGGAGTCGCCACCAGGAGCGGTCGTACCGGCGCACCGTCTCCGGTACCGGCTCCTCGCGGCGGACGTAGAGGGCGGCCCAAGGGGTCAGGTAGGAGAGGTCGTGGTCGTGGTCGCGGAGGAAGCCTTCGCGGGCCAGCCGCGCCGACCAGTCCTCGGGCGGGCGCACGTTGAGGTGGGTGGCCTCGGCGTAGTCCTGGGGGGTGGTGGAGAGCAGCAGGCGGTCGGTGGCGGCGCAGAGGTTGGCGATCACCGGGTCGGTCTCCTCGGGCGGGATGTGCTCGACCACCTCGATGCAGGTGATCAGGTCGTAGCGGCGATCCAGCGGCTCGGCCAGGCTGCCGACGCGGCAGTGCTCGGCGACCGAGTCGTGGACTTTGGAGATCGCGTACTCGGAGATGTCGACCCCGTATGCCTCGACCCCCCGTTTTCGCAGCGCCTCGACCAGGAACCCCATCGCGCAGCCGGCGTCGAGGACCGAAGCCGGGTGGAATTCGCGGACGATCGAGTCGGCGACCTTCTCGAAGAAGCCGAGCCAGTGGTCGTTTCGCTCGTACGGGATCCCGCAGTCGTGCCGGTAGTAGAAAGCCCCGTACTCGATCTGGTCGCCGACGTCGGTGGGGGCCTGGACGGGCGTCGTCTGATCAGCCATCGGGGCCGAGTCTACCCAGGGCTTGTGCGAACCTGTCGCGGATGGCAGGTGGACAGCTGTTCGCGATTCTCGCGGTGCACCTTGCCTTGACCGCTCTGCCAGGCGCTGCTGCCTGCCTGCTCGCGGCGAGGCGTGGCGTGCGCAGCGTGCCGATTCTCCTAGCGATCGCTCTGGCGGCGAGCGGCGGCCTCGCGATGCTTTCCTTCTGGGCTTACTACGCCGATCCGGTGGTCGGGGAATCGCTCTCCTACTTCGCCCTCTTCGGCTCGGTCGCCCTACTCGCCTGGGCGCTCTACGGCGGCCGGCTCGATTCCTCGCTGCTGCGGCAGCTGGCGACGCCGCTTGTGCTCTGGGTGCTCGGGTCGGCGTTCCTGGTCTTCCTCGGCTTCTTTCACGGCGGCGAATCGGAATCGATTGGCCTGGCAACGACCCGCTTCTCGGGCCAGCTCCCCTCCGACAACGCAATTCCCTACTTCTTCGCCGGATGGTTCTTCGAAAACGGGCATCACGGCGACGTTCCTGAATTCACCGACCAGTGGCTGTCCAGCGACCGGCCCCCGCTCCAAATCGGCTACGTCATGCTCCAGCGCCCCTTCGGCTGGGGGAATCCCGAACTCCATTACCAGGTGCTGGGCGTCGTTCTGCAGCAGCTCTGGATCGTCGGGCTCTGGGCGCTCCTGGTCGCGGCCCGGGTCGGCCGCGTGACCCGGGCGCTGGCGATGGTCACGGTGCTGGTCAGCGGCTTGGCGATCGTCAACGGGTTCTACGTTTGGCCAAAGCTGCTCCCGGCCGCGATGCTGCTCGCGGCGGCGGCGCTGGTGGTGACTCCGCTCTGGGAGTCGGTGCGCCGCAGCCTCTGGGGAGCCGGGCTGGTGGCCGCGCTCCTCGGGGTGGCGATGATGGGCCACGGCTCGAGCGTCTTCGGAGTCCTGCCGCTGGTCCTGATCGCCGCCTTCCGCGGCCTGCCGAGCTGGCGCTGGCTGGCCACCGCGATCCTGGTGGGAATCGCCGTGGTCGTTCCCTGGTCGACGTACCAGAGCTACGGTGACCCGCCCGGAAACCGTCTGACCAAGTGGATGCTCGCCGGGGTCACCGAAATCGACGACCGCGGGACCTGGGAAACGATCCGCGATTCCTACGGCGAAGCCGGCCTCGGCGGCGCGATCCACAACAAGGCTGAGAACTTCGTCGTGATCGCCGGCGGTGGCCCGGTGTGGGAGGTCGTCAAGGACTCGGTCGAGGCGACTGCCTCCGGCGATCTCCAGCTCGGGATGGAAGGGGTGCGGTTCATCTCCTTCCTCTATCTGTTGCCTTCGATGGGGCTGCTGCTCCTGGCTCCCTTCGCGATGGCCGTGGCCCGTCTTCGCGGCCCGCCGGGCGGCGCCGAGTGGCGCTTCGCGCTGACCTGCTTGGCGATCTTCGCGATCGGCGCGCTCGGCCTGGGCCTGGTGCTCTTCGGCGACGAACCGTCGAGGGCGGCGATCCACGTCGGTAGCTACCTGATCCCGATCGCGGGCATCTGCGGCGCGGTCGCCGGGCTGCGGGCGAGCTTCCCGCGCTTCGCCCTCTACTACGTGGGGGCGTGGGCGACGCTGTCGCTGGCGCTCTACGTGCCGGCTTTCGACCCCGGGCGAGGCAGCTCCTACTCGGTGCTCGCCGGCTTGGTCGCCGCCGCCAGCCTCGCCGGCTTCGGGCTGCTGGCGCTGCGCGAGGAGGAGACCGGCGACGTCGACCAGACGACTGCGGCCAGGCAGGCGGAGAAGCCGAGCATGGCGGCGACCGCGGCGACGTCGGAAACGGTGAAGACCGGGCTGACCAGCATGTGATGGGTGGCCAGGGCCGGGCCAATCGCGACCAGCAGGACCTCTGCCGTCCGCAGGGTGAGCAGCGCTTTGACCGGCCGCGAGCTGAACCACGGGAACCCGGCCTGGCGTTGCTGGGCCGCGACCACCACGAACAGCCCCAGCACCCAGGCCTGTAGTCCCTCACGCAGCATCCCCGAGTGGAAGGAGCCCCAGTAGATCGCGAAGGCGACCGCGGGCACGATCACCGTGGCGAAGACCGGCCACGGCCAGAGCCGGAACGCCCTCCAGAGGCTGAGCAGCAGCAGCGGGAAGAAGACGATTGCGATGCCGAACGGCAGGCTGTTCCAGTACTGGAAGAAGAAGTGGATGACGGAAGGTGAGGTGCCGCCGACGACGTTGATCGAGATGTCGTTGGGGAAGGCGAAGGGGAGGACGAACGGCACGTAGGTGTTGGCGACGGACTCGCCCCGGTGGGCGAGCCACTCGAGCGGGCCGGGGTTGAGGTCGGGGCTGGCGCCGGTGAAGTATTCGACGAAATCGCCCTGGGTGTAGTTGGCTCCGTTGATCAATCGCCAGGCGAGGACGCAGGCCCCGGCGCCGAGCAGCAGCAGAACGAGCTGCTTCAGCTGCGGCCGGCGCCACTCGGCGCCGGCGATCGGCCAGAGGGCGAGGAGCGCCAGCGCCGACAGCCCCAGCAGGGCGCTGGGATGGACCAGGTAGCCGGCCCCGATCAGCAGGCCGGCGGCCAGCGGTCGGCGAGAGAGGACGCAGATGGCGGCCAGCAGCACGAAGGCAGCGGCGAGCATCTTCGGCCAGGTGAACCAGATCTCGTGGACGAGGAATGGCGTGGTGGCGGCAAGGACCAGCGCCACCCTCGCCGCCTGGGTGCCGGCGACCCGGCGGGTCAGGTCCCAGAGGGCGACGAAGGCGGTGGTGGCGAAGGTCATCATCGCCACCCGGTAGGCCATATAGCCCTGGACGTCGAACGGTTGCCAGGCGTCGGTTGCGTGCCGCAGCGGTGGCTCGCCGCCGCCGAGGAAGACGACCGGGGCACTCGCCAGTCCGGCCAGCGGTCCCCTGGCGGAGAAGTTGTAGGGAGCGAAGTAGTAGTTGCCGAGGTCGCTGAACGGGGCGGTCCCGTGCGCCGCCAGCTGGACCACGTTGTAGGAGATCCGCGGGTCGGAGCGGTCGCCGACCTCGAGCGTGCGGGAGACCAGCCCCCCGTACAGCTCTCCTTCGGGTCCCGCCGACCAGACCGAGCGGGCGATCGCCAGCCCGAGGGCGCAGCCGACGATCAGCAGGGTGGTCTGCTCCTGCCGCTCGAGCAGGTCTTCTGGTCCGGCCCCGAGCAGGCCACCGAGCAGCAATCCCAGGACGGGCGCGAAGACGACGAAGCAGACCAGCCGGGGTTCGGCGCCGGGAGCGAGCGCCCAGACGATCCCGCCGGTGAAGGCGAGGAGGGCTAGGCCGGGAAGCGGCAGGAAGGCGAGCCCGACCTGCCGGCTCGAAGCCGCTCGCCAGAGGATCCCCGGCCCGAGCATGAGCGTGATCGCCAGGCCCGCCACCGAGGCGACCCGGATGAGGTCGAGCAGCTGCTGACCCTTGCCGCCGTGCAGCCCGGCCGGGGGAGGAGCGGCGAGGCAGAGGACGCAGGCGAGGGCGGCGAGCCCCCAAAGTCCCAACATCGCTGCCCGCTCACGGTTGATTCGCACCGGCGGCGGCTGACAATACACTCGCCCGCCGGCGGCCACGGACCTGGCCAGAGAGATCCGAACTTGAGATACAGGGACTCAGCAACCGAGAGCGTCGCAGTCCTCGCCGTCGCCCTAGCCGGCTCTGTTGTGTTGCTGCTGGCCCTGTCCTCGGACCTGACCTTCTACCAGGACACCTGGGCCTTCTTGATGCACCGGCAGGAGTTCTCCACCGACGCCTTCCTCCAGCCCCACAACGAGCACATCGTGGTGATCCCGGTGGCAATCGAGCAGTTGCTGGTGAACGTCTTCGGGATGACCTCGGCGCTGCCGGAATACGTCCTGATGACTGCGGTGCTGGCGACCACCGCGGTGCTCCTCTTCGTTTACGTCCGCCGTCGCCTCGGCCCCTGGCCGGCGACGATGGCGGCGGCGCTGCTGCTCTTCCTGGGACCCGCCTGGGAAGTGCTGCTGTGGCCGTTCGAGATTGGGTTCGCCGGCTCGATCATGGTCGGGATCGGGGCGCTGCTGGCGCTCGAGCGAGAAGACCGGGTCGGCGACAGGGTCGCCTGCCTATTACTGGCGATCGCCGTCGGCTTCTCCAACCTCGGGCTCACCTTCGTCGTTGCGGCAGCCGTCGACGTCCTGCAGAGGCGCCGCACCCGCGGGCTCGGGCGGGCCTACGTGGTCGCGGTCCCGCTGCTCCTTTTCGCGGCCTGGTTCGCCGGTTGGGGGCACACGGCCGAAAGCCACGTGACGCTGGGAAACGTCCTCACCTCGCCGGAGTACCTGCTCAACGGGCTCGCCTCCTCGCTGGAGACGGTGCTCGGCCTCAACAGGTTCTCCCTCGCCGGGATCGAGGAGCCGGGATGGGGCTGGGTGCTGTTGCTCGCCGCGGTTGCGGCGCTCGCCTTTGGGCAGTTGCGCAGGCCCGGGTTCTCCCCACGTCTGTGGCCGGTCGCCGCGGCTACGGCGACCTTCTGGCTGCTGACCGCCTTCAACTACACCCCCGGCCGCGAGGCGAGCACCAGCCGATACGCCTATGCCGGGGCGGTGTTCCTGCTGCTGACCGCGGCGGAGTTGCTCCGCGGCGCCCGCTTCGGCCGCCGCTCGCTCTTGGCCGGCGGGGCGATCGTGCTCGCCGCGGTCGCCTCGAACCTGGTCCCGCTGGTGGACGGCCGCGACCGGCTGCGGGAACAGTCGATCATCACCCGCGCCGACACCGGAGCGATCGACATTGCCCAGCGGACCGTCGACCCCTCCTTCGCTCTGACTCCCAAAATAGCCGGCACGCCTTCCCTGATCGACGTCAACGCCGCCGAGTACCTACCGGCGGTGAGCGAGCACGGCTCCCCCGGCTACACGCCGGATGAGCTCGAGGATGCTCCCCAGCTCGGCCGCAAGTGGGCGGACGTGGTGCTGGCGAGCGCCCTCCCGATCAGGACCGACACCTATGTCAGCTCCTACGACCCCGATGGGGCGGGAGAGAACTGCGTGGTCGTCGGCAGCGGCGGGGGAGGGGGCGCCGACATCCCGATCTCCCCGGGCGTCACCCGGATCGAGCTGGCGCCGGGGCCACCCGCGGACTTCTCGCTGCGCCGGTTCGCGGTCGGCGAGTACCCGGTGAGCACCGAAGGGGCGCCCGGTAACTCGATGACCCTGCTGCGGATCCCGCGCGACGGCGCCCCGCAGCCGTGGCACCTGAAGGTGGACGCTTGGCAGCGGGCCTTGGTCTGCCGCTGACTAGAGGTTCTCGGCGATCCGCGGGGCGTCGCGGTTGAAGATCCAGATGCTGAAGACGCAGACCCCGAGGAAGATCGCCGCGGCCGGCAGCAGGCCGACCCAGCCGCCGGCGGCCGCGGATGCGGTCGGGGCGTCGGGTTCGACCACCCACACCCTCACCTGCTCGAAGATCGGCGCCAGGGGGTTGACCATCAGTATCCGTTCGTAGGTCTGGCTCCCCAGCGCCTCGATCGGGTAGAGCACCGGCGTCGCGTAGAAGAGAACCTGCGCGAGCACGGCCCAGATGATCGCCACGTCGCGGAAACGGACGTAGAGGACCGAGAGCATCGTGCTCATCGCGATGGTGAACACCAGTAGCGCCAGCAGGGCAACTGGGAAAAGCAGCCAGGTCCAGGTCGGGTCGACTCCCCAGGCGAGGATGAAGACGAAGACCACGACCAGGTTGAGGCCGAAGTTGAAGGCGCTGGTGAGGACGGTGGAGAGGGGGATCACCAGCCGCGGGAACTGGGTCTTGCGGACGATCCCCTCCTGGGCGACCACCGAGGTGACCGAGTTCTGGGTCGCTTCCTGGAAGAGCGTGAAGAGGACGATGCCGAGCAGGAGCAGGACGGGATAGTTCTCCAGGGTGCTGCCGATTTTGAAGACCTTGGTGAAGACGAAGAGCAGTACCCCGAAGAGGATCAACGGACGAACCAGCGACCACAGGTAGCCGAGCACGGTGCCGAAATAGGTGCGCTTGAATTCCGTCACCGAGATCAGCCAGAGCAGGTCGAGGAAGCGCCGCCGGCCGCCGCCGAGGGCGGAGGGGCCGGTGACGAGGCGCAGCTCCTGGCTCTTCTCGGTCGTGCTCATCGTCGCTCCGGTGCGACGTCGGCCTCGATCTGGTGCGGAATCGAGATGACGCCGTGCACCTCTTCGTCGCCGAAGACGACGAATTCGATCGCGTTGTGCACGTAGAGGACGATGTCGGCGAGGGTTTCGTTCCGGGTGATGCCGCAGTGGAGGAAGTACCGACCCGGCGAGAGCGGGTTCTCCAGAGTGCACCGGACGGTCACCCGCTCACCGCGGCGCAGCAAGTTCTTCTCGCCGCTGCCCTCGACCTCGGTCCCGAACCCGAAGAGGTTGAAGCTGTCGGCGTTGGCGAGCATGAACCCGACCTCGACCCCGGCGACGTCTTCGGCGACCTCGAGCTCCATCGCCAGCCTGATCTCCTCGCCTTGCTCGACCGCGGCCCTGGCCTCCCCGCCGGCGTTCTCGAGCCGGGCGTCGAGGAGGCGAACGTCGCTGCTCTGGGAGATCGCGGCACCGCCGGCGTCGGCGCCGCGCTCGAAGTTGAGCCGCAGGTACTCCCTGCCGACCTCCCCCGGGTCGCCGATATGGCTGACCTTGCCGTCGTCGATCAGCATCGCCCGGTCGCAGTACTCCTCGACCGTGGCCATCGCGTGGGTGACGAGGACGATCGTCTTGCCCCTCGCTTTCATCTCGTGGAAGGCGTCGGCGCACTTCTGCTGGAAGGAAGCGTCGCCGACCGCCAACACCTCGTCGATCAGGAGCACGTCGGCGTCGGCCTCCATCATCACCGAGAAGGCGAGCCGGACCAGCATCCCGGAGGAGTAGTTCTTCAGCTTCAGCTCGACGAAGTCCCCGAGTTCGGCGAACTCGATCACAGCGTCGAGCCGGCGCCGCGTCTCCTCGGGGGTCAGGCCCATCATCACGCCGTTGAGGACGACGTTCTCGCGCGCGGTCAGCTCGACGTTGAAGCCGACCCCGAGCTCGATGAACGGGGCCAGGCGCCCGGCCATCCGGATCGTCCCGGCGTCGGCCCGGTAGATGCTCGCGAGCAGCTTCAACAGGGTGCTCTTGCCGGAGCCGTTGCGGCCGACGATGCCGAAGAACTCGCCCTTACGGATCTCGAAGGAGACGCCGTCAAGGGCCTTCAGCTCGCGGTAGTCGCGGGAGGAGAAGGGCCGGACCATCCGCTCCTTCAACGAGTCGACCCGGTGGGTCGGGATGCGGAAGCTCTTCTTCAGATCCCGAGCTTCGACGGCGAGGGGAGCATCGGGGCCGGGCCGGCGACGCCGGTCCACGTCCGGGGGACTAGCGGTGCTCACCGATGGCCGCGCCCCCCAGCGCCGGACTTCGCCCGAATCGCACCCAGCGCCCGGCGGGCCCTCGATTTCCAGCGCGCCAGCCCGCCGACCTGGGGCCCGCCGTTGAGGCCCGCGGCCGGCGCCGGCTCGGGCTCCGGCATCGGCCCGCGCTTGCGAAGGACGACGATGAACTCGATCTGCTGGCGCGCCGCGGCTTCGATGTCGAAGGCGTCGCCGAATCGCTCCCGGCAGGCGAGGATCAGCTTGAGGAACTCGGCCTGGGTCCAGACGTGCATGTGGATCGAGTACTCGGCCTGCTCCAGCTCGCGCGCCTTCTCGGCGATCCACTCCTCCGAGTTGCCCTGCTCGGCGGCGCCGATCTCCTCCGGGTCATGCTCGTTCATCACGAACCGCGCCCACTCCTCGTAGTGGGCGGTGCGCGAGCGCTCGGGGCCGTGGTCGTAGTCGGCGACCATGTGCTCGAGCGGGGTCACCGGCCGACGGAAGTCGAAGGTGTAGCGCTTATCCGGCACCGCGTAGAAGAGGATCCCGCCGGGCTTCAGCTTGCCGAGGTGGGTCTCGATCGTGCGGATCGGGTTCTCGCAGTGCTCGAGGAAGTGGTTGGCGACGATGAAGTCCTGCGACTCCTCCGCCACCGTCCGCAGCTGCTCGCCGTCGTCGACGACGTCGACCCTGGTCAGGTTCCAGTCGGCCAGCTCGGGGTACTCCCGCCGCAGCTCGTCGACCTTCATCCGGTCGACGTAGCGCGCTTTGGCATGGGGGGGCAGCGCCAGCGGCTGGTGCAGCGGCCCGATCTCGAGCCCTTCGCCGAACAGGAACCGAGCGGCGAACTCGGCCCTCGCGTTCATGTAGATCGGCGGCTGGGGCGCCTGCACCGGCGTGGCCTCGCCGGTCTTGCCTTGGGTGGACATGGCTGGAGGCTACCTGCCATCTCCGGCGTGCGGCAACGAGCGCCCAGCTCTTAGGCTTGCGCCGGGTGAGCCCGGATCGAACAGTCGCGGTCGTGGTTCCCAGCTGGAATTCGGCCGGCCTTCTGCCTCGCTGCCTGGCGTCGCTGGAGGGCCAGGGGATCGAGCTGGAGACGATGGTGGTCGACAACGGCTCCACCGACGGGACCCTCGCCTTCCTGGAGCGGGAAGGGGTCGCCCACGTCTCCCTGGACCGCAACACCGGCTTCGCCGCCGCGGTCAACCTCGGCGTCACCCGGGTCGGCGCCGATGCGATCCTCGTTCTCAACGCCGACACCGTGCTGGAGCCCGGCGCGATCGTGCGGCTTCGGGAGGCCCTCGATGCCGACGGCTCGCTTGGCGGGATGCAGCCGCGGATCCTCCAGCTCGAGGGCGAGGGAGGGGGTGGCGACGTCGCCAGCGCCCGCCTCTACAGCGCCGGCCAGGCGCTGACCCGCGACGGCAGGGCGTTTGAGGTCGGCGCAGGAGAGCCGCAAGGCGAGGCCACCCTGCGCGGCCACGAGGTCTTCGGCGTCTGCGGCGCCGCCTGCCTGCTGCGGCGCGAGCTGTTCGACCAGCTCGGCGGCTATGACGAGCGCTACTTCGCCTTCTATGAGGACGTCGACCTGAACGTGCGGGCGCGGATCGCCGGCTGGGGTTTCGCCTACGCGCCAGAGGCGGTGGTTTGGCACGTCGGGAACGCCTCCTGGCAGGCCGGCTTCGCCAAGCCGGGCGCTGAGAACGCTCGTCTGGTGGCGCGCAACAGGCTCGCCACCCAGGCCAAGTTCATGCCGGCGAGCACGCTGCCGCGGATCGCCGCGGTCGAGGCCGGCTCAGTGGCGCGGGCCGCCACCCAGCGGCGGCTGTGGGCGACGCTGCGCGGCAAGCTCTCGGTCTTCCCATGGCTTCCGGCCCTGCTCGCGGAGCGGCGGCGACTGCGTCGAGAGGGAGACCCCGACCGCGCCCGGCGCTGGCTGGGGAGGTGAGAGGCCCGGGATGAGAATCTGCTTCGTCTCCTCCGAGCACACTCCGTGGGGCGGCATCGGCCACTCGCTGAGGAACCTCGCCGCGCTGCTGGCGAGCCGGCACGAGGTGACGTTGATTCACAGTGGGGCCGACCCGGATACATACCTCCCCGAGCCCGCTGCGGGCGTCCGCGAGGTCTTTGCCGAGCCCAGCATGGAACACGCCTTCGCCTGCGACGATCACCGCCGCTCAGCCGCGGCCCTCGAGGCGATCGAACGGGCCTACGAGGGCTCTGCCGGCCCGGACTACCTCGAGGTCTGTGACTACCGGGCCCACGGCCTGGTTCCGCTGCAGGCGCGTCGCGCCGGGAATCCGGTACTGAACGACACCCTCGTCGGTGTCAGGCTGGCCAGCACGCTCGAGCTGATCTCTCTGCACGACGGGGCGACCAGCACCGAGACGCGGATGGTGTCCGATCTCGAGCGGGAGCAGTTCCGCCTCGCCGACCGCGTGCTCTGGCGGGGCGGAGACACGCTCGACCTCTACCGCCGCTACTACTCCGATCTGAAGTTCCC
The DNA here is from genome assembly GCA_963832155.1 of uncultured Actinomycetes bacterium. GTDB lineage: Bacteria > Actinomycetota > Thermoleophilia > Solirubrobacterales > 70-9 > VAYN01. Next base: position 285,724 of record CAWHTB010000002.1, on the reverse strand, counting down.
AGAGGCGGTGCGGATCAGACCGCCATTGGAGGTGCCGGTGAGCGGTCCGAGCCCGCCGCCGAGCGACTCGGAAGGTCCGCTGAAGCTCCTCTACGTCGGCAGGCTGCAGCGGTTCAAGGGCGCGATCGACCTGGTCGAGGCATGCCTGCGCCTGCCGCGCGACGAGTGGGAGCTGACGATGATCGGGGCCGATACGGCGACCGCGCCGATCAGCCAGTCGGTGCGTGCCACGATCGAGTCCCTCTGCTGCGAAGACCCTCGTGTCCGGCTGGTGGGCCTGTTGCCCCATCGCGAGCTGCAACGGCTTTTCGAGGCCCACGACCTGCTCGTCATCCCCTCCCGCTTCGAGCCCTGGTCGAACGTCGCGATCGAGGCGATGCGAGCGGGCCTGCCGATCCTCGCCACCCCGGTCGGCGGCCCCGCCGAGATCGTCGATCCCGGGGTAACCGGGTGGCACGCCGACGATCTCGGTTCCGAGGCTCTGACCATAGCCCTCACCGGGTTGCTCGAAGACCGCGCTGCGGTCGAGCGGGTCAGGTCCTCGGGCGCCGTCAGGGAGCGGGTGCGCGAGCTCACCGATCCCGAGCAGACGCTGGCGTCATACGAGGAGATGCTGAGCGGGGCCGAGCGCGGCGTTGAGTTTCGATCGCGGCCCGACGCGGAGCCGCTGGTGACCGGGATCGTCCCCTACTACCACTCGTCCGGCTACGCCGAGGAGGCAGTCCAGTCGTTGCTCGATCAGACCCATCGCAACCTCGAGGTACTGATCGTCAACGACGGTTCCTTCGAGCCGGAGGACGAGATCCTTTCCCGGTTTTCGGCCGATCCCCGGGTCACCGTCGTGACCAAGCTGAACCAGGGTGAGTCGACGGCGAAAAACTTCGGGACGGCACTGGCGACCGGCAAGTACCTGGCGATGCTCGACGCCGACAACGTCTTCGGGCCCGAGTTCGTCGCCCGAGCGGTCGCGATCCTCGAGCGTGAGCCGGAGCTCGCCTACGTCACCTGCTGGCTCGGCTTCATCGACGGCGATGGTTCCCCGCTGCCCCAGACCTACACGCCGCTCGGCAACTCGGTGATGGCGGAGGACCTGGCGAATCTGGACGGCGATGCGATCTCGGTGCTGCCGCGACGGGTGTTCTCCGAGCTCGGCTACCGGTACGAGCCGCTCTCCGGCATGCAGGCCGATTGGGAGCTCTACAGGTCGCTGCGGGCTGACGGTAGGTTTGGCGCCGTGATCCCCGAGCGACTCGCGAGCTACCGGTTCCGCGCCGAGTCGCTCTCGAAGGCCCATGACGGGACGATCCACCAGCGCAGCTGGGAAGAGGCCAAGGCTCGTTTGGCTCTGCGCTCGACCCAGTGGACCGCCAGGGGTTGAGATGAGCGAGCCGGGATCGGGACCCGAGGACACCCAGCGCGTTGAGGAGCTGCTCCGCGTAAATGCCGAGCTTGCCGCCGAGATCCGCAGCCTCAGCCTCGGCCGCAGGGACTCGCCACACTCCGGCCAGCTGACGGCGGCGCGACAGCTGGCGCGGCTGACCAGCGAACGCGACGCAGCGACCGAGCAGCTGAGGATGGTGAAGGCAGAACGCGACGCGCTGCTGGCGCACCAAGCACCGTTGGAGCGGGAGGTCACCCGCCTGCGCAGTGGCCCCCGCGGCTTCCTCAGGCGCGCCCGCGCCCGGATCCTGCGCTCCTAGCCGCTGCTCAGCCGCGGCGGCGGCGGCGCAACCGGAGCGCCTCGCGGGCCGAGATGTCCAGCAGGGGCGCCCCGTCGAGGTCGTGCGGCTCCAGCCCACCGCCGTCGCGCCAGCCTCGCAGCCGCCCGCCGAGCCCCTTCGCGGTGCGGTCCATGACCAGCTGGCCGCAGCAGATCGCGCCCTCGCAGGCGAGCGCGCGCAGCGCTGGCCCCGGCTTCGACATGACGCCGTAGCGGCGCAGCATGTAGCCACGGCTCCAGCCGGTGTGGGCGAACTTGCGCCCGCTGCCGGCGCCGAGGCTGGCCGAGTATGCGTGCAGCGCCCGCGCCTCGCCTGCCAGCCGGCACCGGGCACCCGCGGCGGCCAACCGGAGCGCCAGGTCGAGGTCCTCGTAGTAGAGGAAGATGCGCTCGTCGAAGCCGCCTACGGCCTCGAAGCTCTCGCGCCGGTAGAGCGCGGCTCCGCCCGTCGGCCCCAGCGGGTCGGCCGCGCTCAGCGTCGACTCGGCCGGCTCGCCGTGCAGGTAGTCGAACCCCATCAGGGTCCGGTCGGCGACCACGCCGGCGGAGTCGATCAGACCGGGGGAGCGTTCTTGGAGCAGCACTCCGGCGACCGAGCCGACCCCATCTCCGAGCTGGTCCAGCAGCGCCTCGACGAACCGCGGCTCGCACTCGGCGTCGTTGTTGAGCAGGATCACCGAGTCGGCGGGGTGCTCGGCGACGGCCCGGTTGATCGCCGGTCCGAAGCCGGCGTTACGGCCGATCTCGACCAGCTTCACCTCCCCGAACTCGCCGCGCAGGAGCGCCACCGAGTCGTCGGTGGAGCCGTTGTCGGCGACCACGACCTCGACCGGGCGGCTCTGCTCACGCAGGCTGCGCAGGGCGCGCCCGATCCGCTGCGCTCCGTTGTAGTTGGGGATGTAAACCGCGGTTTGCACAGCTCTTAATCGCAGTGAGTAGGGTTGCAGCCTCTCATGGAGCCCCTGAAGGGACTGATCCTCTCCGGCGGCGCGGGAACCCGGCTGCGCCCGATAACCCACACCTCGGCGAAGCAGCTCGTTCCCGTCGCCAACAAACCCGTGCTCTTCTACGGCATCGAGGCGCTGGTCGACGCCGGGGTGAAGGAGATCGGGATCATCATCGCGCCCGAGACCGGCGAGGAGATCAAACAGGCGGCCGGCGACGGTTCGGAGTTCGGCGCCGAGATCACCTACATCCTCCAGGACAAGCCGGCCGGGCTCGCCCACGCGGTTCTCACCGCCGAGGAGTTCATCGGCGACGCGCCGTTCGTGATGTACCTCGGCGACAACCTCCTCCGCGACGGCCTGCGCGGGCTGGTCTCGACCTTCGTCGAGGAGGGACCGGACGCGCTGATCCTGCTCACCCCGGTCGACGACCCCAGCTCCTACGGGGTCGCTGAGCTGAACGGCGAGCGGATCGTGCGGCTGGTCGAGAAGCCGAAAGACCCGCCCTCCAACCTGGCCCTTGTCGGCGTCTACCTGTTCAGCACCTCGATCTTTGACGCCGCCCGCAAGCTCGAGCCGTCCTGGCGCGGCGAGTTGGAGATAACCGAGGCGATCCAGGGCCTGATCGACGACGGGAACCAGGTCTCCTCCGAGGTCGTGCGCGGCTGGTGGAAGGACACCGGCCAGCTGGCCGACATGCTCGAGGCAAACCGCCTCGTGCTGGAGGAGCTGGAATCGCGGGTCGAGGGCGAGGTTGACGCGGGCTCCAAGGTCGAGGGCAGGGTCGTGATCGAGGCCGGAGCGACACTGGTCCGCTCCACCGTGCGCGGCCCGGCCGTGATCGGCGCCGGCGCCCGGATCGAGGACGCCTACATCGGCCCCTACACCTCGATCGGCGACGACGTCTGCGTCCGCCGCTCCGAGGTCGAGCACTCGATCGTCCTCGCCGGCTCGCTTGTCGAGGACCTCGGCACGCGGATGGAGGCGAGCCTGCTCGGCCGCAACGTGAAGCTCAGCCGCTCAGACGGGATGCCGAAGACGATCCGGATGCTGGTCGGCGACAAATCCGAGATCGAAATCGTCTAGTGCACTTGGTGGAGTTCGTGTCGTGAAGGTTCTCGTTACCGGTGGCGGTGGGATGCTCGGGCGCGACCTGCTGCTCGCTGCCGGCAACGCCGGTCACGACGTGGTCGGCTTCGGCCATGCCGAGCTGGACATCACCGATTCCGGGACGCTGGAGAAGAAGTTCGACCTCGAGCGGCCCGACGTGGTGATCAACTCGGCTGCCTGGACCGACGTCGATGGCGCCGAGGAGGCGGAGGAGGGGGCCTTCGCCGTCAACGGGACCGGGGCCGGCAACGTCGCCGCCGCGGCCGCGAAGGTCGGTGCCGCGGTCCTCTACGTCTCCACCGACTACGTCTTCGACGGCGCCAAGGGCAGCCCTTATGTAGAGAGCGACCAGCCCGCCCCGCTGTCGGCTTACGGCCGCACCAAGCTGGCCGGGGAGGAGGCGACGGCGGCCGCCAACAAGCGCCACTTCATCGTCCGCTCCGCCGGCCTGTTCGGGATCGCCGGCCCCAACTTCGTCGCCACGATGCTGCGGCTGGCGGCTGACCACGGCGAGGTTTTGGTCGTCCGCGACCAGATCGGCTCGCCGACTTACACCTGGCACCTCGCCTACGGCATCGTCCGCCTGATCGAGGGCGTCGAGTTCGGCATTCACCACATGGCGGCTGCGGGCCACTGCTCCTGGTATGAGTTCGCGCGTGAGATCTTCGAGCAGGCCCGGGTCGAGTGCCAGGTCCTTTCGGCAACGACGGAGATGCTCGGTCGCCCGGCCCGGCGTCCCGCCTTCTCGGCCTTGACCAGCCAGCGTGAGCACGCGATCACCCTGCCGCCCTGGCGGGACGGCGTCGCCGGGTATCTCGCTCAACGAGGAATGGAGGAGGCGGCATGAAGCTCTTGGTAACCGGCGCGGCCGGGTTCATCGGTTCGACCTACGTGCGCCTGGCCGGCGAGGAGCACGAGGTGGTCGTGCTCGACAAGCTCACCTACGCGGGCCGGCGCGAGAACCTGCCCGAGGGCACCGAGCTGATCGAGGGAGGGATCGAGGATCCGGCGATCGTCCGCGAAGCGATGCAGGGCGTCGACGCCGTCGTCAACTTCGCCGCCGAGTCCCACGTCGACCGCTCGATCGACGACCAGGACGTCTTCGCCCGCACCCACGTGATCGGCACCGGCACGCTGCTCGACGCCGCTCGCGAGCTCGGGGTCGACCGCTATCTCCAGGTCTCCACCGACGAGGTCTACGGCTCGATCGAGTCCGGCTCCTTCACCGAGACCTCGCCCCTGGACCCCTCCTCGCCCTACTCGGCGACCAAGGCGGCCGGCGACCTGCTGGTCTCCGCCCACGTCCACACCTACGGCATCGAGGCCTCGATCGTGCGCGGCTCCAACAACTACGGGCCGCGCCAGTATCCGGAGAAGCTGATCCCGCTGATGGTGTTGAACGCGATCCACGGCGACTCGCTGCCCGTCTACGGCGATGGGCGACAGGTCCGCAACTGGCTCTACGTCGAGGACTTCTGTCGCGGCATCCACGCGGTCCTGATGAACGGCCGCCCCGGCGAGGCCTACAACGTCGGCGGCCCCGACGAGTGCGAGAACATCGAGGTGGTGAAGCGGGTGATCGAGCTGGCCGGCGGCGACGAGTCGCTGATCGAGTACGTCACCGACCGCCCCGGCCACGACCGCCGCTACTCCCTCGCCTCCGAGAAGATCCGCGAGGAGCTGGGTTGGGAGGCGCGGGTCCACTTCGCCGAGGGCCTCGAGAAGACGGTCTCCTGGTATCGCGACAACGAGGAGTGGTGGGGCCCGATCCGCTCCGGCGAGTACCGCGAGTACTACGAGAAGCAGTACGGACGGTCGTTGGGCTGATGCCGCGGCGGTTGGCGACGAAGCTCGACGGGGTCGTCCTGCTCGAGCCCGAGGTGCACGGCGACGAGCGCGGCTTCATGGTCGAGACCTTCAGCCGCGACGCCTGGGCCGAGCTGGGCGTCGACGCCGAGTTCGTCCAGCACAACCACTCGCGCTCCTCGCAGGGGACCCTGCGAGGCATCCACTTCCAGACCGAGCCGGGGCAGGCGAAGCTGGTGCGTTGCCCGCGCGGCGAGATCCTCGACGTCGCCGTCGACCTGCGCCGCGGCTCACCCACCTACGGCCAGTGGGAGGGGCATGTGCTCGACGACGTCAGCCACCGCCAGCTCTACGTCCCGGTCGGCTTCGGCCACGGTTTCGCCGTCCTCAGCGAGCTTGCCGACGTCTCCTACCTGCTCTCCAGCCTGTATGACCCGGCGACCGAGTCCGGGATCGCCTGGGACGACCCCGAGGTGGGCGTCGAGTGGCGGGTCGCCGAGCCGCTGCTCTCAGAGCGCGACAAATCGGCGCCGCGCCTCACCGAGATCGCCGACTCGCTCCCGTTCTAGCGCCCGTGATCGCCAGGCTGGTGGCAAGCTTGGCGCCGATCCCGGCGTAGACGGCGAGGTTGAGCGCCGGGTTGTGCTCGGGCGCGTCGAAGCGGCGGTAGAAGCGGCCCATGCCGCGGTGGAAGGCGATTTCTTGGCGCGGGGCGCGGCGTGAGTCGCTGGAGCCGCCCTTGACGTGGAGGGCGACGCTTGCCGGCTCGTAGAAGACCTTCCAGCCGGCATCCCAGAAGCGGTGGCACCAGTCGAGGTCCTCCATGTAGAGCCAGTAGCCCTCGTCGAGCAGGCCCACGTCGCGGACGGCGTCGGCCCGGCAGAGCATGAAGGCGCCGTTGACCGCGTCGACCTCGCCCGGCTCGTCATCGCCGAGGTGGGTGGCCCGGTACTGGGTGAGGGTGCCGGAGGCGCCGTCGGTGCGGCCGATCCCGGTGAAGTGGGCGAGGGCTGAGAGCGGCGTCGGAAAGCTGCGCTTGCAGGCGTGGTCCAGCTCCCCACTCTCGGTCACCAGCTTGGCGCCGACCATCCCGACCCGGCGGTCGGAGCGCAGCCGTCCGAGCGCGGCGTCGAGGGTGCCTGCGTAGACCTCGGTGTCGGGGTTGAGCAGCAGTACCGCTGCCGCCTCGCTCTGGCGCAGGACGAGGTTGTTAGCGGCGGAGAACCCGATGTTGCCGCGGCGCAGCAGGCGCACCGACGGGAACTCGCGCTCGACCATCTCGGGGGTGGCGTCGGGGCTGCCGCTGTCGACCACGGTGACCCGCATCTCCCCAGTTGCCGGGAACTCGGCCACCGAACGCAGGCACCGCCGCAGCAGCGCTTCGGCGCCGTGGGCGACGATCGCCACCTCGAGGTCGGGCCTCGCCGGCATCGGGAGCGGCTAGTAGGCGCCGTCGCCGCGGATCATCGCCAGCGGCGTCCGCAGCAGGATCGCCAGGTCGCCGGCGAGGGAGAGGTTGTCGAGGTAGTCGCGCTCCATCGCCAGCCGCTCCTCGAAGGTGAGGTCGCTGCGGCCGTAGACCTGCATCGGGCCGGTCATCCCCGGCTTGATCGCCAGGCGCATCCGTTGGCGCTCGTCGTAGAGGGCGACGACGCTCTCCTCCTCGGGCCGCGGCCCGACCAGCGACATGTCGCCGCGCAGGACGTTGGTCAGCTGCGGCAGCTCGTCGAGGCTGGTCCGTCGCAGCCACCGCCCGACCCGGGTCACCCGCGGGTCGTCGCGGATCTTGAAGGCCGGCTGGTCGAGCTTCTCGAGGTCGACCAGCTCGCCGAGCCGCTCCTCGGCGTCACCGACCATGGTGCGGAACTTCACCATCGTGAACGGCTCGCCCTCCTTGCCGGCCCGCCGCTGGCGGAAGAAGACGGGGCGGCCGGAGTCGAACAGGATCAGCAGCGCGAGTGCGACCAAAAACGGCGAGAGCAGCGCCAGCAGGGTGCCGGAGACGATCACGTCCATGCACCGCTTCATCGCCACGGTCGAGCGCGGTGGGTCGCTGAAGCGGAAGTCGAGCACCGGCAGCTCGGCCAGCCGGTTGAGCTCGATCCCGGGGCCGAGCAGGCCGTAGTGCTGGGGCAGGAAGGTGAGACCGAGGCCCTCCGCCTTGCACTCCTCGATCAGCCGCTCGGCGTCGGGCTCGCTCATCTCCTGCTCGGTGACGACGACGCGCTCGATCGCGTACTCGCGGGCGACTTGGGGGATGTCCCTGAGCGACCCCAGGCGTGGCAGCTCGGCGGCAGCCTCCTCCCTCTCCGCGGAGAGGTAGCCGACCAGCACCAGACGGGTCTCGGGATGGGTGGACACGCGCCGGGCGACGACGTCGACGAGCGCCGCCGGCCCGACCACGATCCCGGCGGCGACCCCGGTCAGGCGGTGCCAGAGGAAGCGCAGCGTCCCGCGCAGGAAGAAGCTCGCGGCCAGGGTGCCGCTGCCGACCGCGATCGCGCTGAGGGGCGAGAGCGGCCCGGCCGGGCTCAGTGCCAGCAGGCCGTCGAGCAGGAGCGTGCCGAGGACGCTCGCCGAGACCAGCGAGGGCAGCTCGTCGAGGGTGCTGTGGCGGATCCTGCGGTGGTCGTTGTCGTAGAGGCCGTGGAACTTCACCACCATGATCCAGGCCGGGCTGAAGAGCACCGCCCAGAACAGGGTCGCGATCGTCGTCGCTGAGGTGGCCAGGGTGACCACGCAGAGCGTTCCCAGCAGGGCGGTCCAATCGCCGGTCGCGAGCAGCCGCCGCAGCAGTGCCCCGCGTTGGCGCGAGCCACGCGGCCCGGTCACGCCAAACCGGTTCTTCACCTCAGCGGGTTGCGCGGTCTCCGGCCCCTGCCCGACCGGCACGGTGGTCTTCCCGCCGGCGTTGGGTGGGCGGCTCATTCGCAGCCCCTGAAGCCGCCCTGGAGGCATGCTTCTTCGGGGTTGAGCAGCTGGGCTTCGCGCAGGTCTGCCCGGGCGGCCACGGTATCGCCGGCCTGCTGCGCCATCCTCGCCCGCAGGTAATAGAGGAGCCAGTTGCGGTCTTCGCGTTCGATCGCCTGGGTGAGTCGCCCGACGCCTCCTGCGTAGTCGCCCTGTTCCTCCGCCAGGAGGCCGAGCTGGATGTAGGGGGAGGCGGCCCAGGGCTCGATCGTCTGGGCGGTGTTGGCGCGGTCGATCGCCACGGGCAGGTTGCCTTCGGCGGCCGCGGCCCGGCTCTCGTTCAGCTCCCGGTTGACCAGCAGCGGGCCGATCAGCGCCAGAGCGGCCAGCCAGGCGATCGCCAGCCCGGCGACGGTGAAGCCGTAGTGCCGCTGTTCGCCGAGGCCGTTGCCCTCGGCTCGTGCCCGGCTCAGCTGGCCGCAGCGCGCCGCCACGAGTGCCCCGCTGACCAGGAAGAAGATTCCGCCGACGACGGGGATCTGCCAGAACCAATCGATCCCAGCGCCGACCGCGAAGGCCAGCTGCACGGCGAAGAGGAGCGCGTAGAGCTCGCGCCAGCGTCCGCTCGCCGCTCGCCAGGCGGCGAAGCCCGCCCACAGCAGCGCCGCCACCATCGCCAGCACCGCCAGCCCTCCGATCGCGCCCAGCTCAGCGAAGGCCTGCAGATAGAGGGAGTGGGCGTCGCGGACCGGGACCGGGATCGAGCGCAGCTCATTCCAGGAGAACCGGTAGGTGCCGGCGCCGTGCCCGAGCACCGGCTCTTCGCCGCCCGCGTCGAGCGCGACCCCCCAGAATTCGTCGCGGTTGGCGCTGGAGAGATCGCTGAAGTGTTCCGATGGTCGGTCCGGGAAGGCGGTGCCGGGGCTGGTGAACTGGTCCCAGGCCCGGCCGCCGACGGCGATCGTTGCGCCGATCGCGAGCACGGCCGCGACCGCGGCGATCCGTTTCAGCACCACCGGGTTCCTCGACAGCTCGACCGCCCGCCCCGCCAGCCGCCCACCGCCGCCCTCGAGCCGCCGCAGGGCGGCGAAGAGCGCCAGCGCCAGCGCGGTCCCGGCGACCAGGATCGCCAGAACGGCCAGTCCCTCGTCGACCGCGGCCTGGTTGCCGATGTTGTCGGCGAGGCTGTGCCGCTCCTGCGCCGCGATCAGCGCCGGCAGCGCCCCGATCGCGCCGATCGCCAACGTCCCCAGCAGCCAGAGCCGGTCGTGGGATAGCGCGATCAGGCAGCCGCAGGCGATCGCCAGGGCGAGCAGACCCCCGCGCGAGTAGGTGAAGTAGAGCGCCAGCAGGACGCTCGGCAGCACCGCGACGGATGCCCAGCGCAGGGCACCGAGAAGCGAGTGCCGGCTCATCCACAGGCAGGACGCCGCCGCGATCGCGAAAACGATGCCGTCGGCGTTCCAGTACCCGAGTGGGTAACGTAGGCGCGGTCCGGTGCCGTTGCCTTCGGCAACGCTGAGCAAATCGGGCAAAAGTCGACTGGCCAGGGCGAGTACGGCGATGGTCGCCACAGAGATTGCAATGCCTTCAGCGAAACGTTGGCGCCTTTGGTCGGTTTGCGCGATTAAGAAAGCGGCAAGGAAGAACCCGAGGTACACCAGAACGCGGTCTGCCTCGATGACGCTGAGCTCAACCGACCCGGACCAGAGAGATGAGAACCCAGAGAAAAGCGCCACAACTGCAAGCAGCCCACTCGTCCAATAAAACGGCCGTCCCAGGGTGGCCCGACCGGCCGCTCCGAGGGCCAGCATGCCAACGAGGAGGAGCCATGCCACTAGCCCAGCGGCATGTCGGGGAGTCAACGCGTAGCCGCCTCCGGCGAGCGCCAGACCAAGGATCAAAGTCGCCGGAGCGATCAACGCCGATGATTCCTCTAACCTTGCGCGCCATGAATCGGACCCGCCGTCAGCGCGGCCGTAGCTCGGCCCGATCCTCCGCCTCGCTTCTTTCAGTGCTTGTTCTTGTGGCATTGGCTTGTTTCCCGGTGCTCGCTCACGCCGCTTCGGAGATACCCCAGTACGAATCGGAAATCCCCACGACTAAAGGACACCAGCACCCTCCGACGCACTCCGGTAACCCGCCCGGAGACGGTGAGTCGCACTCCGACTCGAATGGGGGCGCCACTGCCTCCGACGGCGGGCAGGCTGGAACGCCGGGATCCGGATCTTCTTCTGGCGGGTCATCGTCAGGGCCATCTGAGAACGCCGGCAACAATCCAAGCACGGCGAGTGGCGGCGGCAACGGTCAGGGTAGCCCAGGCAATGGCGCAACCGCGGACGGTAAGCCGGGCACCCTCAGCCAGGCCAAGCCCATAAGCAGCGATGCCTCCTCTAGCGACGACGGCGGTTCCTCGCCCTTGGTCCCGATACTGATTGCGATTGCGGCCCTGGCGGCGATCTCGATCGGTGCGGTAGTGATCAAGCAGAAGCGCCAAGGGCCGGGCTCCTCGATCTCGCCTGAGGCGAGCTAGCGATGGCGAAAGAGTCGATGTCCCTTGGTCGGCGTGCGCGTGCCTGGACGGCGGCGCTGGTGGTCTCGGTCGTGGCGATGGCGGCCTTTGCCTCCTCGGCAGCGGCGCTTCCGGCCGGCTTCTGGGGCGTCGTGCCGCAGGCGACGCCGAGCCAGGAACAGTTCGAACGGCTGCGGCGTGGCGGCGTGCAGAGCATCCGCATCCCGATCATCTGGGGCGGGGTGCAGCCGCAGAAAGGCGGTGCCCTGGACTGGTCCGGGACCGATGTGCTGGTCAAACAGGCGGCCACGGCAGGCATCCGGGTGCTTCCGTTCTTCACCGGCGCGCCGACCTGGGCCGTGCCCCAGGCCAGGTTCGTCGAAAGCGGAAACGTGGTCAAAGCGCCGGCGCGCCTGCCGGCGACCGGGCCGGCCGCCGGCGCGTGGTCGAACCTGCTCAGGGGAGCGGTGGCGAGATACGGGCCGAACGGCACCCTCTGGTCGGAGAACCCCTTGATCCCGAAACAGCCGATCAGGGAATGGCAGATCTGGAACGAGCAGAACTTCGTCTTCTTCGTCGCCAAGCCGAACCCGGCCGAATACGGCAAGCTGGTGAAGCTCTCCTCGACGGCCCTGAAAGGCGTGGACCCGGGAGCGAAGGTGCTCCTCGGCGGCATGTTCGCCCGGCCAAAGAACGGGATCGGCGGGCCGTCGAAAGCGAAACGGAAGCGGAACTACTTCGCGGCCAAATTCCTCGAAGACATGTACCGGCTGACGCCCGGGGTGAAGACGAAGTTCGACGGCGTCGCCCTCCATCCATACACCTATTTCTTCAACGAACTTCCCGGCACGGTCGAAGAACTTCGCGGCGTGATGGCGGAGAACGGCGACGCGGGCAAGGGCCTCGCGGTCACCGAGCTGGGCTGGAGCTCAGAGCGCCCGGAACGGGCTGACCTCTTCAAGAAGGGGGTCGGTGGGCAGGCGAAGCAGCTGAAGGGCTCTTTCTCCCTGCTCAAACGCAACCAGGTCAAATGGCGGCTGAAAAGCGTCTACTGGTTCTCGGTCGACGACCAGGAAGGCAGCTGCAACTTCTGCGGCGGCTCGGGGCTGTTCGGCGAAGGGTTCGCGCCCAAGAGGTCCTGGTTCGAATACGTGAGGTTCGCCGGGGGGACTCCGTAGGAGTTAGTCAAGAGGCCCGGGTGCCCCCTCCCGGGAGGCCGTTGCGCAGCTAATCGTGCTCCCAGGGTTCGGAACGTCTGTCCCTGAGCCTCCCGGGAGGGGGCACCCGGGCCTCTCCACGTAGCGCCTGCGGAGGTCCGGCGAAGCTTCTTTTTCGACCTGGTACTAGCGCGATTGTCTTTTGGGACGTATAGCGACCTAAAGGGCAATCGCGCTACTGCGTAAGATCGGTGGGTTGGCGACTGAGGCGAAGAAGAGCGTGGGGTCTGATCCGTTGGGGCCGTTCAGCGCGCCCGTGCGGAAGTGGTTCGAGGCGTCGTTTGAGGGGCCGACGCCTGCTCAGGCTGGGGGATGGGAGGCGATCTCGGGTGGTGCGAATGCGCTGATCTGCGCTCCTACGGGGTCGGGGAAGACGCTTGCCAGCTTCCTCTGGGGGATCGACAAGTTGGCCCGCTCGCCGGAACTGGGGACCGGCGTCCGGATCGTCTACGTCTCGCCGCTGAAGGCGCTCTCCTACGACATCGAGCGCAACCTGCGGGCGCCGTTGCGGGGGATCGGCGCCGAGATCTCCGTCGGGTTGCGGACCGGGGATACGCCGCAGTCCGAGCGGCGGGCAATGCGCAAAAACCCGCCGGACATTCTGATCACGACCCCGGAGTCGCTCTACCTGATGCTCTCCTCGGGCGTCCGCGAGATCCTCGCCACGACCGAGGCGGTGATCGTCGACGAGATTCACGCTGTAGCCCAATCTAAGCGGGGATCTCATCTGGCCCTGACGCTCGAGCGGCTCGACCATCTCGCCGAGGGAGAGATCCAGCGCATCGGACTTTCGGCGACGCAGCGCCCCCTGGAGCGGATTGCGAAGTTCCTGGTCGGACCGAAGCGGCAGTGCGAGATCGTGGATGCCGGCAGGACGAAGGAGCTGGACCTGGAGATCGTGGTGCCGGTGGAGGACATGGCCGACCCCGGCGCTCCCGCGTATCCAAGCGAGGACGGCGTCCCCCCGTCCGAAGTAGAGCCCTCAGCGCATGTCCGCTCGATCTGGCCGGCGATCTATCCCAAGCTTGTCGAGCTGGTGCAGTCCCACAACTCGACGATCATCTTCGTCAATAACCGCCGCGCCGCAGAGCGCCTCGCCAAGCGAATAAACGAGCTTGCCAACGGCGAAGGCGAACAGGAGCTGCCAGCTACTGAGCACGGCGGCAACGGTGCTTCCCCGCCCGCGGACCTCGACGCTCGAGTCGAGATCGCTCGCGCGCATCATGGCTCCCTGTCTCACGAGGAGCGCACCATCGTCGAGGAGATGCTGAAGTCGGGGGGGCTGCCGTGCCTGGTGGCGACTAGCTCCTTGGAGCTGGGGATCGACATGGGGGCGGTTGACCTGGTGATCCAGGTCGAGTCGCCGAAGTCGGTGACCCGGGGGCTGCAACGGATCGGTCGCGCCGGGCACGGCCTCGGCGAGGTCTCCAAGGGCCGGATCTTCCCCAAATACCGCGGCGACCTGCTCGAGTGCGCAGTCGTCGCGCGGCGCATGCGGGAAGGGGAGATCGAGGAGACGGTCATCCCCCAGAACCCGCTCGATGTGCTCGCCCAGCACCTGGTCTCGATGGCGGCGCTCGACGAGTGGGAGGTCGACGAGGTCGAGCGCATCGTCACCGCCACCCAGCCCTTCCACGACCTCTCCCGCGAGCAGCTGGAGAACGTCCTCGACATGCTCGACGGCCGCTACCCCTCCGACCGCTTCGCCGAGCTGCGGCCGCGGATCGTCTGGGACCGCACCGGTGGCACCATCCACGGCCGCAAAGGCGCCCGCCAGCTGGTCGTCACCAACGCCGGCACCATCCCCGACCGCGGCCTCTACGGCGTCCACCTCCCCGACGGTCGCCGGGTCGGCGAGCTCGATGAGGAGATGGTCTACGAGGCCCGCCCCGGCCAGACTTTCCTGCTCGGCGCGACCACCTGGCGGATCGAGGAAATCACCCGCGACCGGGTGATCGTCACCCCAGCCCCCGGCGCTCCCGGCGCCGTCCCGTTCTGGAAGGGGGACGGGATCGGCCGGCCGGCGGAGCTGGGCAGGGCGATCGGCGCCTTCGCCCGCGAGGCGGTCTCGCGCGAGCCGGGTGAGCTGGCCGCCGAGTACGACCTCGACCCGCGCGCCGCCAACAACCTCGTCACCTACCTGCGCGAGCAGCAGGCGGCGACCCGGGTCGTCCCCTCCGACGAGACGATCGTGGTCGAGCGCTTCCGCGACGAGATCGGCGACTGGCGCCTCTGCATCCTCTCTCCCTACGGCGGCCGCGTCCACGCCGCCTGGGGCCTCGCCCTGGCAGGAAAGGTCCGCGCCGAGCACGACCTCGAGGCCGATGCGATCTGGTCCGACGACGGGATCGTCATCCACCTGCCCGACGCCGACGAGCCGCCGCCGGCCGACCTCGTCCTGATCGAGCCCGACGAGCTCGAGGACCTGGTCGTCGGTGAGCTCTCGAACTCGGCCCTGTTCGGCGCCCGCTTCCGCGAGAACGCCTCCCGCTCGCTGCTGATCCCGCGCGCCTACCCGGGCAAGCGCACGCCGCTCTGGCAGCAGCGGCTGAAGTCCCAGAGCCTGCTCGAGGTCGCCCGTGACTTCCCCCGCTTCCCGGTCATCCTCGAGACCTACCGCGAGTGCCTGCGCGACGTCCTCGACCTCCCCTCGCTGGGCGAGCTGCTGCGCAAGCTGCACGCCCGCCAGCTCAGCCTGGTCGAGGTGGAGACGCCGACCGCCTCGCCGTTTGCCTCCTCGCTGCTGTTCGACTACGTCGCCACCTATATGTATGAGGGGGACACCCCGAGCGCCGAGCGGCGGGCGGCGGCCCTGGCGCTCGACCGCGACCTGCTGCGCGAGCTGCTGGGCCAGGAGGAGCTGCGTGAGCTGATCGACCCCGAGGCGCTGGAGGAAGTCGAGGCCCAGCTCCAGCACCGCACCGAGGCCGGCCGCGCCGGCGATCGCGACGCGCTGCAGCAGGTGCTGCGCAACCTCGGCGATCTGACTGCCGAGGAGTGCTCCGAGCGGGTCGCCGAGGGCTACTCGGCCGCCTCGATGCTGGAGAAGCTGGAGGCCGAGCGCCGCGTGGCGAAGGTCCGGATCGGCGGTGAGGAGCGCTACGTCGCCGCCGAGGACGCCGGCCTCTACCGCGACGCGCTCGGCGTGCCGCCGCCGGCCGGGCTGCCGGAGACCTTTCTCGAGGAGCACCCCGACGCGATGCGCGCCCTGGTCCGCCGCTTCGCCCGCACCCATGGCCCCTTCCCGACCGCCCGCCTCGCTGCCCGCTACGGCGTCGACCCCTCGCCGGCGCTGCGCGAGCTGGAGGCCGAAGGGGCGATGGTCCGTGGCGAGCTGGCCCCGGGCGGGACCGAGCGCGAGTGGTGCGACTCCGACGTGCTGCGGCGGGTCCGCCGCGCCAGCCTCGCCCGCCTGCGGCGCGAGGTGGAGGCGGCCGACCGGACCGAGCTGGCCCGCTTCCTGCCGAGCTGGCAGAACGTCGACGCCTACCGCCCCGCCGGCGCCGGCCCCGACCGGCTGCGCGAGGCGCTGGTCCCGCTGCAGGGGGTCGCGCTGACCCCGAAAGTGTGGGAGCGCGACGTCCTCCCGCGCCGCCTCGGCGCCTACTCACCGACCTGGCTGGACGAGCTCTGCACCAGCGGCGAGCTGGTCTGGGTCGGGGCCGGGGCACTGGGCCGCTCCGACGGCCGCGTCGCCCTCTACTTCAGGGAGGACGTGCGCCTGGCCGGTCCGCCCCCCTCGAACGCGAAGCTGGAACCGCCCCAGGGCGAGGTCCACGAGGCGATCCGCGAGCGCCTCGCCGCCGGCCCCTCCTTTTGGCTCGACCTGCTCGCCGACCTCGACCACCCCGCCGAGGAGTTGCACAACGCCCTCTGGGACATGGCCTGGAGCGGCGAGGTCACCAACGACGCCTTCTCGCCGCTGCGCGCCCCCCGCCTGCGCGCGGTCGCCTCGCAGGAGCGGGCCGGCCGCCGGTTCGCCCGCCGCCGCTCCACCGCCGGCGCCGCGGTCCAGGGCCGGTGGTCGCTGACCGAGCCGCTCTTCGCCAACGCCCCCGGCCCCGGTGCCCGCCTGCGCGCCCAGGCGGAGCTGATGATGGAGCGCTACGGGATCGTCACCCGCGAGACCGTGCTCGCCGAGGGCGTCCCCGGCGGCTTTTCCACCCTCTACGGCGAGCTCGGCAACCTCGAGCTGCTCGGCACCGCCCGCCGCGGCTACTTCGTCGAGGGCCTCGGCGGCGCCCAGTTCGCCCTCCCCGGCGCGGTCGAGCGGCTGCGCTCGCTGCCCGAAGCCGACGGCTCCCACCTGGTCCTGGCGGCAACCGACCCGGCCAATCCCTACGGCGCCTCGCTGCCCTGGCCGAAGCTGGAGGGAGGCCGCCGTCCCGGCCGGACCCCCGGCGCTCACCTGCTGCTCCGCGACGGCGAGCCGGTGGTCTTCGTCGAGCGCGGCGGCCGCGGCCTCTTACGACTGATACGGATGGAGGGAGGCGAACTGGAGGCAGCGATGCAGGCGCTGGCCGACGCCGTTTCCGCCGGCCACCTGCCGAAACTGGCGATCGAGAAGCTCGACGGCGAGGCGGTGATCGGGTCCGGCCACGAGGAGGCGCTGATCGGCGCCGGCTTCAGCCGCGGACCGCGCAAACTGACCGCCTCAGCCTGAGCTCAAAGGCCCCGTTGGCATAATCGGCCCGTGTCCGACGGGGAGCAGAGCGCGGTCGACCTGCTGAAGAGCGTGACGCTCTTCGCCGACCTCGAGGAGGGTGAGCTGGAGCGCTTCTCCCACGTCGCGGTCCCTCGCTCGTTCCCAGCTGGCACCCGGGTCTTCCACGAGGGCGACAACTCCGACGCCTGCTACATCGTCCGCGAGGGCAGCTTCCGCGTCACCCGCGAGCACACCGACGGGCGGGCGATCACCCTCGCCACCCTGGGGCCGGGGGAGATCTTCGGCGAGCTGGCGATGCTCGACGGCGACAAGCGCTCGGCCAGCGCCGAGGCGCTCACCGACGGCGAGCTTTTGGCGCTGCCCGCCGGCGACGTCCGCTCGTTGCTCGCCCGCCATCCGGAGATCGCGCTGAAGCTGGTCGCCGGACTGGTGCGTCGCCTGCGCGCCGCCAACGTGCGGATCTCCCGCCAGTCCTTCCAGACGGTCCCCAGCCGCGTCGCCGGCATCCTCGCCCAACTCAGCAGCGAGGCCCAGAACGGCGGCGAGCAAGGCTCGGTGACGATCCGGATGAACCAGTCCGACCTCGCCCAGCTCGCCGGCACCTCGCGCGAGAGCGTCAGCCGCTTCCTCGCCGAGCTCGAGCGCGCCGGCGTGGTCAGCTGCGGCCGCGGCCGGGTCACCGTGCTGGAGCCACCGAAGCTGCGCAACTACATCTACTGAGGGATCTCTACGAACTATTCCCCTCCTGAGCTAGGCGATCCGTCTAGCTCGGGAGCTTGAGGCCCAAAGGCCTGCGCAGTACTCCCAATCGCGGTCTAGCCTGCTTTGATCGAATCAGATCGAATCAGTCAGTCACGTTTTTCAGCCTGAACGATCGACGAGGGGGAGAGATGTTCGGACGCTTGAGGTTCCTGCCGCTTCTGTTGACGACTGCGGCCATGCTGTTCGCGGCGCTTGGCGCCACGATCGCCGCCGAGCAGGCGCGCGCAGAGAAATGCAGTCCGGTGTGCTTGCCGCCGCCCGAAGAAGAAGAAGAAGGCGGCGGAGGCTTCGAAGAAGAACTGCCGCCGCCGGAAGAACCGGCGCCGGGACCGAACAAACACCGCGTGCTCGTGGTCAACGTGGGCTGGGGCAACGGTACGTCCAGCGACGACTCTCCGCTGCGCGTGGACCTGCTTTCGAATTACGTCTTTCAGATCAACGAAGGGGTCGACAACTGGTACACCCAGTCCGCGCCCCCGAGCACCTTCGGCGGCTGGGCGGCGGAGGCCGGCGGCTCCTTCACGATCTCTCGCCCGAGCATCCCCTCCTCCCGACCCTGCACGGTGGATGAGGAAAATGACTTCAGATCGAGCCTGATACTCAGAGCCACTCTGGCCCTCGAGCGGGTCGGTATCGAGTACGAACACTACTCCGTGATGGCCATTGTCTATGACCGGGTCTTCTGCTTCCTGGGCAGCAATCCCAGCAGTAAGCATGTGCTCCTTGCGGACCTGGGCGCGACGACGCACGAGTTTGGCCACGTCCTCGGCCTTGGCCATGCCGACGCCCTGCGCTGCGACGGCGGAAGCGGCACCCTGGTGCCCCTCAGCGACGCCTGCCAGGAGCAGGCGCTTGCAGATCCGTTCGACCAGATGGGCTTTGGTGGACCCACCCGCCTGCCCTTCAACGCGGTCCTCGCCAATGACCTGGGATGGCTGAACGGCCAGTACTTCGACGTGAGGGCACCGGCAACCGGCACCTACACGGTCAAGCCGTTCATCGGCGCGGGCTTCTCGGGCCAGCGGGCGATACGGCTCCAGGACGGGCCGACGACGCTGTGGATCGAGTACCGGCGGCCGATCGGGCTCGACGGGGACCCGACCTCCTCGCCGTTGCTCAAACCCCCGCACGACACCGGCACCGGGGTCTTCATCCGCCGCGAAAAGGTCGAGCGCAAACCCTTTTACCCCGAACAGGTGCATTCCCAGCTGCTCGACATGACGCCGGCCAGGGCGAATTCGTCTTTCTCGCTCGAACGTGGGCAGACCTGGGGGAACCCGCTTGGCGAAGCGACGGTCACCCTCGATCAGTTCGGGCCGGAAGGCGCGACGATCACGATCGGCAGCCGCCGCACCGTGACGGTCCCGAACGTGATCGGGCTCGACCCGGGCCGGGCGGCGGCGATCATCGCCAACGCCGGGCTCTGGTCGCAGAGCTTCAGCCCGGTGATCGACCAGACCTGCTCCAACATCGGCCTGGTCGCCGAGCAGGAACCGTTTCCCGGCCTCAAAGCGATCCCGGGCACCGAGGTCCGCCTCGGCGTCGGCGAACACCCGCCCTTCGCCTGTCCGTAGCGCAGGCAGCTGAAGTCCATCCCCGCGGCGGGTCCGAAGCGGCCCGTCGCGGGAGCTTCTGCTCTCCGAAGCTGCGCAACTACATCTACTGAGTACAGGCAGTCAACCCTGTTCACTCGTGAGTAGTGAGGGTGCTCGACTAACCGTCGTGCAAATTTTTCTGCCGCTTCGCGTCCAGCACCCATGGCTGAGGAAGACAATCTCGTTCGATGATCGAACGGTTGAGGATATTCCAGGTGTTGGTCGCCACCACCACCCTTCTGTTCGCGGCGGTCGCCGCCGCCTCCACCGAGGAGGCGCAGGCGCTGAAATGCAAACCGGTCTGCATCCCGCCTCCTGAAGAAGAAGTTCCCGGTGAAGAACCTCCGCCGCCCCCGCCCCCGCCGCCACCGGCCAAGTCCGTCCTGGTGATCGGCGTGGGATGGCAGACCCTCGATCCCAATACCTCATCGGAACTGGAAAACAAGAACCACACCTTCGTCGCGTACCTGAACGAACACACCAACGAGTTCTTCTCCCGGCAGGCCGCCCCGGCGCCATGGGTGAGCCTGCGGGCCACGAACGGCGGCGAATACATGATCGAGCCGCCGCGAGGCATCATCCCGCCGGAAGAGCGCGAGCGGCAGTGCGCCGGTATCCAGGATGAGGCAAGTTCGAGTCCGAGCGCGAGAGAATTCTTCGACACCCTGACGAGCCGGGCGGAAGCGAAGGCCAGGCAGCAGGGCTTCAACCCCGATGTCTACGAGGCGGTGGTCTTCCAGTACAGGAACAGCCGTGTGCAGTGCGTTGTTGGGCTGTCCGGGGGAAGGCGCATCTATCTGACCGGCTTGGGGCGGGTCGTCACGCACGAGTTCGGCCACTATTTCGGTCTTGGCCACGCAGCCTTTCTCCGCTGCCAGGATCCGAGCGGTCGGCCGGCGCCGTTGGGCGCCGCCTGCGAACAGTTCGCCTACGGGGACCCCTACTCCACAATGGGCAGCGGGAGCCGTGCTTACAGCGCGATCCATGCGAACAAACTCGGCTGGATGAACGGGCAGTTCTTCGACGTCGCCGCGGGGGACTTCACGATCACCCGGACGATCAGGCAGTTCACCGATCCTGTTCGCGCCGACCGCGCCCTGCGACTGCGCGATGGCGGTGCGACGTACTGGCTCGAATACCGGACGCCGACCGGGGTCGACGATTCGTCGTTCTACGGAGGCCTGCCTTCCACCGCTCAGCCGGGCCTCGTCATCCATCGTGAGCCCACCGCGGGCACCTCGCAGCTGCTCGACATGACGCCCGGTTCGAGGGTGCAGCCGACGGTTCTCGACGACGCCATCGATGCCCCACTCCCGGTCGGCAGGTCCTGGGAGGTCCCAGGGGGCGAAATGAAGGTCACCCTCAACAGCCTCAGTCCCGCGGGCGCAAATGTGACCGTCGCCTCCCGGCGCGTCACGGTCCCAAGTGTCCGGGGCCTCGATCCGAGTCGGGCGCAGGCGATAATCGCCGGCGCCGGATTGTGGTCGAACGGGTGGAGCCCGGTAATCGACTACACCTGCGGCTTCCTCGGCGTGGTCGCCGATCAGCAGCCGTTCGCGGGCACCAGGGCGCTCGCCGGCACCGAGGTCCGCCTCGGCGTCGGCGAACCGCACCCGACCTTCCCCTGCTTCTAGCCGGTCCGTCGGGGATCGAGCTCCGAGATCCGTCTAAAAGGTCCGCCCGCCACAGGACCTTCACAAGCTCGTGCCGGGTCGTCGCGAACCTGTCGCCGGTTCAAGACAATCGAGTTTCTGAAAGGACTGAGATGACCGAACGGTCGAGACTTCTACCTCTGCTGCTGGCAGCAGTCGCCACCCTGCTGTTCGCGGCGGCGGGCGCCACGATCGCCGCCGAGCAGGCACACGCGCTGAAATGCAAACCGGCCTGCATACCGCCGCCCGAAGAAGGGTTCGAAGAAGAACGGCCGCCGCCCCAACCCACCCCGCCACCGACACGGTCGATGCTCGTGATCGGCGTCGGCTGGAACACCGGCGACCCCCGGACCTCCGCCGAGCTGTTGCCGTCGAACTCGCTCGTGTCGAACAATGCTTGGGTTGAGTTCCTGAACGGCACCGTCAACGACTTCTTCGCCCAACAGGCCGCCCCCGCGCCTTTCAAAAAATGGCAGCCGATGAAAGGCGGCGAATACATGATCCAGCCTCCCGCAGGGATGATCCTTCCCGGGGAACGCGAGCAGCGATGCGCCATCGTGGGTGAAAAAGGCGAGACGGACGCTGTCGGCAGCGAATTCATCGACAGTGTGGTGAATCAGGCCGAGACCAGGGCTAGGCAGAGCGGGTTCAATCCCGATGCTTACACCACGGTCGTCATCCATTACTCAAACTCGAATGTGCAGTGTTTCGGTGGGGTTCAGCGAGGTCGTCGAACCGTGATCGCCTCCCGGTCATCGGCCAGGCACGAGCTGGGTCACTTCGAGGGCCTTGGCCACGCGACGTTTCTGCGCTGCCGCGACGCGAGCGGTCGGGTCGTCACCCTGAGCAACGAGTGCAAAACGTTTCCGTATTCCGATCCCTACAGCGCCATGGGCAGCATCACGGACCGTGCCTTCGGGGCGATCCACGCGAACAAGCTCGGTTGGTTGAGCAGCCAGTTCTTCGACGTCGTGGCAGGCGACTTCACCAGGACGTTCTTCCTGCGCCCGTTCACCGGTTCGGTTCGCACCGAACGCGCGTTGCGGCTCCGCGACGGCGGTACGACGTACTGGCTCGAGTACCGGACGCGGGACGGGATCGACAACCCGGCGTTCGGCAGTGGCGCCGAATCCGAGCTGGACGGCCTCGTCATCCATCGCGAGCCGGCGCCAGGCGAGTCGCAGCTCCTTGACATGACCCCCGGCACGGAATTCGGCACGGGGCGGCTGGACGGCAATGACGCCCCGCTCCCGGTCGGAAGGTCGTGGACCGTGCCAGGTGGCGAGATGATGATCACGATCAACAGCGCCGGTCCCTCGGGAGTGAGCGTGACGCTTGCCACCCGCCGCGTCACCATGCCCGACGTCCGTGGCATGGAGGTCGAAAGGGCCTACGCGAGCCTCAGGAACGCGGGTTTCGACCCCGCGCCCTGGAACCCGGTGATCGACCAGACCTGCTCCTACCTCGGTGTGATCGCCGAGCAGGAGCCGTTCCCCGGCACCCGCTGGCTGCCCGAGCAGCCGGTCCGCCTCGGCGTCGGCGAACACCCGCCGTTCGGCTGCCCGTAGGCAGGCCAGCTTGACGCTCACCCGGCGGCGGGTCCGAACGGCCCGCCGCCGCTGGCGTCGCGGCCCTCCAGCCGCAACCGGACCTAGGCAATCCGTCCAGCCTCTCCACGTCGTCATAGAACCGTGCAATGGTCACGGGCTGCTAAAGACAATCGAGTTTCTCATCCTGAGGACCCCGGTATGAGAAGCCTGAAAGGACCACCCGATGGAACGACTGAGAGGCGCGTGGCCGCTGCTGGCCGCCACCTTGCTGCTCGCGGCGATCGGCGCCACAATCGCCACCGACCAGGCACACGCACAGATCTGCAACCCGGTCTGCCTGCCCCCGTCCGAAGAAGAAGAAGGCGGTGGAGGCTTCGAAGAAGAACTGCCGCCGCCGGAAGAACCGACGTCGGGACCGAAACCACACAGCGTGCTGGTAGTGCATGTCGGCTGGGGCGACGGTGGACGTACGAGCGACTCTCCCTTGCGAGAGGGCGCGCTTCCCGAATATGTCAACTTCATCAACGGATTCGCCAACCGCTTCTTCGACGAGTCGGCTCCACCGGGGGCTTTTCCGGGCTGGAACGCAGAGGCCGGGGGCTCCTACACGATCTCCCGCCCGGACGTCCCAACTTCGTGCAATGACGACGCGGAAGACGATTTCATCGTGGGCGTCATCAACCGCGTTCAAGAAAAGCTCGAAGGGCGGGGAATCAACTACGAGCGCTACAACCTGGTCACCATCGTCTACGAGCGGTCCATCCCCTGCTTCAGTGGGGTACAGATTTCGAATCGCGTGCTCCTTTCAATCACCGATGTGGCTATCCACGAGTTTGGCCACTACCTCGGGATCGACCACAGCAACTCTCTGGAATGCAAAGACGAGAGCGGCAACGTGGTGACTCTGGGCACCACGTGCAAAGAGGTGGCGTACGGGGACCCCTACGACATCATGGGCTCGTTGGGACGAGACAGGCTCTCCTTCAACGCGATCTACGCCAAGCAGTTGGGCTGGCTGAACGGGCAGTACGTCGACGTGAGGGCGCCGGCGACCGGCATGTGGCTGATCAAGCCGTTCATCGGCTCGGGCTTCACGGGCCAGCGGGCGATACGGCTCCAGGACGGGCCGACGACGCTTTGGATCGAATACCGGCGGCCGGTAGGGATCGACGGCATCACCTACTCCCCGTTGCGCCGACTCCCATCAGGCTCGGGCGTCTTCGTTCGCCGCGAGGTGTCCGGGCCGCGGGCGCAGTTGCTCGACATGACCCCTGGGCCGTCGAGCCCGGTACCCACCATGAACTCACCGACGCTCGAAGTGGGTCGGACCTGGGCCAACCCGCTCGGCGAAGCGACGATCACGCTCCACGGGACCACGTCGGCTGGCGCGGTGATCAGGATCGGCACTCGCCGCACCGCGACGGTCCCGAACGTGATCGGCCTCGACCCCGAACGGGCGGCGGCGATCATCGCCAACGCCGGGCTCTGGTCGCGGAGCTTTAGCCCGGTGATCGACCAGACCTGCTCCAACATCGGCGTCGTTGCCGAGCAGGAACCCTTCCCCGGCACCAAAGTGATTCCCGACACCGAGGTCCGCCTCGGGGTCGGCGAAGCACCGCCGTTCCCCTGCCCCTAGGCGACTCAGCCTGACACACACCCCCGCGGCGGTCCGAAACGGCCCGTCGCGGGGGCTTCTGCTCTACTGGGCCGATGACCGATTTCGCCGGCCTCCGCGGGAGGATGGTCGAGCGCCAGCTGCGGGGGCGGGGGATCGAGGACGAGCGGGTCCTCGAGGCGATGGGCACGGTCCCGCGCGAGGCGTTCGTGCCGCCGCGGATGCGCCACCGGGCCTACGCCGACTCCGCCTTGCCGATCGGTGAGGAACAGACGATCTCCCAACCCTGGATCGTCGCCGCGATCTGCCAGGCGATGGAGCTGACCGGGGCTGAGCGGGTGCTGGAGATCGGCACCGGGTCCGGCTACTCGGCGGCGGTGCTCGCTCGTCTCGCCGCGGAGGTGCTCAGCGTGGAGCGCCACGAGTCGCTCGCCCGCGCTGCCCGCGAGGCGCTCGTCGAGACCGGCACGACCAACGTCGAGCTGCTCGTCGGCGACGGCAGTCGCGGGGTCCCCGAGCGCGCCCCGTTCGACGCGATCGCCGTCCACGCGACCGCTCCGGCGCCGCCGCCCGCCCTGATCGACCAGCTCGTCGACGGCGGTCGCCTCGTGCTCCCGATCGCGATGAGGGAAGCGGACATGCTGACCGTGCTGCGTCGCAGTGGGGAGGAGGTCGAGGCGAAGGCGATCGGCCCGTGCCGCTTCGTGCCGCTGATCGGCGAGGAGGGCTTCTAGCCCGACGTCGCTAGCAGCTGACCGGCGACGGGTCGGCGACGTCGCTGAGGAGTTCGTCCCCGCCCGCGCCGCAGTCGACCCTCTTGTCTCGGCGGCCGTCGGCTACGTCGAGGAAGTCGTTCCCGCCCTTGCCCACCAGTGTGTCGGCGCCGAGCTTGCCGAGCAGGCTGTTGCGGCTGTTGTCGCCGATCAGGACGTCGGCGCCGTCGGAGCCCTCGAGGCTCTCGGCGGCGAGGAGCTGGTCCGCGTCGGGGCAGCCGGCCGGCCCTCCCGCCCCCGCGAGGCTGACCCGGACGCCCTCGGCGGCGCGGGCGTAGGAGACGGTGTCGATGCCGACGCCGCCGTCGAAGGTGTGGTTCTGGCATGTCGCCACCGAGGAGACCAGCAGGTCGGTGCCGGCGCCGCCGCGGAGCTGGTCGGCGCCGGGGTCGGCGAACAGCACGTCGGTGCCGCCGTTGCCGCTGAGCAGGTCATTGCCGTCATTGGGGCCTTTGTAGTTCTCTCCGGCTTCGAGCACGTCGGCTCCCGGCCCACCTTCGAGCGTGTCGCTGCCGGCGTTGCCGTTGGCGCGTACTTCGACACTGGAAGGGACGCCGGGATCGATCGCGATCGTGTCATCGCCGTCCCCGCCGGTGACCACGACCAACCCGATCGCCCCGGAGCAGGTGAGAGCGGTGGTGTTGCCGGGCGGCTCAGCGCAGCCCTCCCCGGCGAACATCCGCGCGGCCCCGCTCACCACCCAGCTGTCGGGCCCGCCGGAGATCCGCAGCTGGTCCGCTCCGGGAGTGCCTTGTACGACCAGGCTGGAGCCGTCGAGGCCCCGGTTGAGGGTCGCCGAGGCGGTGTTCGGGGGAGGGGCCGCTTCCGCGCCGCAGGAGCTCACCAGCGCGAAGCCGGTGCAGGTGTCGGTGCCGGGACCGCCGAAGGCCTCGCCCCCGCCCCCGCCGCTGAGGAGGGCGTCGTCACCGATACCACCGTCGAGACGGTTGGGCGCGCCGTCGCCGGCGATCGTGTCTCCCTGGGGTGAGCCGACCACGTCCTCGAAGCCATTGAGCGAGTCCTGCCCGTCGCCTTTGCTTTGGCTCGTGCCCAAGTCGACGCTCACCCCGCGACGGGTGGCGCTGGCGTAGGAGACGATGTCCAGGGCGCCGGTGCCTCCCGAGAGGACGTCCGGCCCGGAATCCCCTCTGACCACATCACCATCTCCCGGCCCGCCTTCAACCTTGTCGGTGCCGGCCCCGCCAGTGACGATGTCGACACCCGGACCGCCGTCGACAAGGCCGTCGTCGCCCAGCCCGCCGTCCACCTCGTCGTCGCCCGCCCCGCCCGCGATCTCCTCGTTGCCCTTGTTGCCCAGCAGCTTGTCGTTCCCGCCGCCGCCGCTGACCTCGTCGCTGCCCTGCTGCCCGTCGATGAAGTCATCACCGGGCCCGCCGTCCAGCTTGTCGGGGCCTTTGAAGCCGAGGACCTTGTCGTCGCCCGGGCCCCCGCCGATCCGATCCACCCCTTTGCCGCCGTCGATCGTGTCGTTCCCCGGCCCGCCGCAGATCCGGTCGTTGCCGCCTAGCCCAGCGACGGTGTGGCCGCCGCCGCCCTTGACGACGATCGTGTCAGGCGCCTTGGTGCCGACGATCCTGGCGGCCGCGGAGACGATCGTCGCCTTCTGGCCGAGGCAGGCGCCAGCCGCGGAGGCGGTCGCGCCATGCCCGGAGGCGGCCATCGCTACGAACGAGACGGCGGCGACGCACAGCACGACGAGTGCGAGCGAGAACCGGGAGAAGGAGCGGGGAACCACGGCGATACGGAGATACGCCGCCCCCCAAGGCCAAGTTCACGGCCTAAACGATCTATCCATGCCGGCTGCGCCGGCGGGAAGCGCTTCTAGCAGCCGGAGCCATCCGGATCGGCGCGATCGCTGACGACTTCATCATCGCCGCTGCCGCACTCGATCCTGCGGTCCCGGTGCCCGTCGGCCGCGTCGATGAAGTCATCGCCGCCTTTGCCGATGAAGGTGTCGGCGCCGAGGTGACCGAGGAAGCTGTTGTGGCCGCCATCTCCGATCAGCACGTCAGGCCCGTCGGAGCCCTCGAGGCTCTCGTTGTTGCCGAACAGCTGGTCGGGGGTGCCGCATCCCGGCGGCGCGCCGGTGGCGTCGAGCTGCACCCGCATGGCCGCATCCGAGCGCCCGTAGGAGACCGTGTCGATTCCGGCACCGCCGTCGAGCGTGTGGCCTTGGCAGACGATCACGGAGGAGACGAGCAGGTCGTCGCCGATGCCGCCGTCAAGGTTGTCGGCGCCGGGGTCCGCGTAGAGCACGTCGTTGCCGCCGCCGCCGAGCAGGTTGTCGTTGCCGTTGTCGGGGCTGTTGTAGTTCTCGCCCGCTTCGAGCACGTCGTCGCCGTCGGCGCCCTGGAGCAGGTCGTCACCGGCGTTGCCGTTTGCCCGCACCCTGGTGTTAACCGGGACGCTCTGGTCGATCACGATGATGTCGTTGCCGGGGCCACCGGTGACGACGATCAGGCTCAGGGCGGGGCCGCCGCCGCAGGTGACCACCGTCATGTCGCCGCCGTTGTTGAGGCAGCCTTCGCCGGCGAAGATGAGGTCGCTGTTGTTGACGACCCAGCCGCCGGCGGTGTTCGAGATCAGCATCTGGTCGAGGCCGATGCTGCCCTGGACGACAAGGCTGGAGCCGTCGAGGCCCTGGTTGAGGATGACCGAGGCGACGCCGGGAGGAGCTCCGGTTTCCGGGCCGCAGGAGTGGTCGATTGAGAAGCCGGTGCAGCTGTCGGTGCCGGGGCCGCCGTAGGCTTCGCCGCCGCCACCGCCGCTGTCGAGGACGTCGTTGCCGACGCCGCCGTCGAGGCGGTTGGGGTTGGCATCGCCGACGATCGTGTCGCCCTGGGGCGAGCCGACCACGTCCTCAAACCCGTTGAGGTCGTCGTGGCCATCGCCTTTCGCCTTGTTCGTGGACAGGCTGACGATGATCCCGCCGCGAGTGGCGCTGGCGTAGGAGACGATGTCGTTGGTGCCCTCGCCGCCAGAAAGGGTGTCGATGCCCCCGTCGCCCCGGGCTACGTCCCCGTCGCCCGGTCCGCCGTCGACGTGGTCGATGCCGGAGCCGCCGAACACGGTGTCGGTGCCGCCGCCGCCGTCGACGCGGGGGTCGTCACCAGGGCCGCCTTCGACCAGGTCGCCGCCGCCGCCGCCTGCGAGGTCGTCGTTGCCCTTGTCGCCGACCAGTTTGTCCTCGCCGCCGTCACCGTCGAGGTGGTCACTGCCCTGCTGGCCGTCGAGAAAGTCGTTGCCCGAGCCGCCGTCCAAGTCGTCGGGCCCCTTGAAGCCGGTCAGCTGATCATCGTCGCCACCGCCGTGCAGCTTGTCGCCGCCTTTCGCGCCGGCAAGCTGGTCATCGCCACTACCGCCGTCGAGCATGTCGGAGCCGTTTTCGCCGCCCAGCCGGTCGTTGCCCCCCTCGCCGTAGAGGGAGTCATAGCCGTGCTGACCCTTGAGGATGTCGTCGCCGGGACCGCCGCAGATCGTGTCGTTGCCGTTGCGGCCGCCGCGGATGCGGTCATCGCCGCCGCCGCCGTCGATCACGTCGCTGGCCCCTTTGCCGACGATCGTGTCGTCGCCGGGGGTCCCCTTGATCGTCACCTTCTTGCCGGCGCAGCGCTTCGCCGCAGCATCGCTCGCCAGCGGCGCCAGCAGCAGGCCGGCGGCGCAGCAAAGGGCGACGAAAAGGAGCCGAAGATGGGTACTTGCGGATGCCACTGGCTCTCCACATCGGCCCCGAGCGCGGAGAACTCGAATTGTGGATGTCGAATACCCGTCCAGATGGCGGGTGCCCGTGCCCGGTCAGGCGCGGTCCTATACGCTCGCGGCGAAAATGCGAGGCGGCACCTTTGTCCTAAATTTCTACTCTGCGGTCTTCATCGACCAGCTCAAGCGAGGGCGGAAGACGGCGACGATCCGGCTCGGCGACAAGAGCGGCAAGTACGAACGCGGGCAGGTGGTCTGGATCACGGTCGGCTTCCGCCACAGCCCGCGGGAGAAGATCTTCACCGCGGTCATCGACGACGTCGAGGTGAAGCCCCTGGGCGAGCTCTCGCGCCGCGACATCGAGCACGACAACCCCGAGTTCCGCCGCCTCGAGGAGACGATCAGGTTCCTCGAACAGATCTACAGCCGGCCGATCTCCGAGGACGACGTCGCCACCGTGATCCGGTTCTCCCAGATCGTCGAGCCGCCCCGGGCGCACCTGGGCAATGGTGAGACGCCGCACCGCAACTAGCCTGGGGCTGCTGCCGGGACGCTGATGGCCGACTACGCGTTCCTCACCACCTGGCTGTTGGAATCCCCCCGTGACCCGGTCTGGGAGGCGATCCACGACCAGGAGCGGTGGCCGTCGTGGTGGCGGGGGGTGGAGGAGGCAGAGGAGCTGAAGCCGGGCCCCGACGGCGACGTCGGCTCGGTCTCGCGCCTGGTCTGGAAGAGCCTGCTGCCCTACCGGGTCGAGTTCGAGGTGACGACCGCACGGGTCGAGCGCCCGCACCTGCTCGAAGGGCACGCGGTCGGGGAGCTGGAAGGAGTGGGGCGGTGGCGGCTGTATGAGCAGGAGGGCGTCACCGCGGTCCTCTACGAGTGGAACGTCGCCACCACCAGGTCCTGGATGAACCTGATGGCGCCGCTGCTGCGCCCCGCCTTCGAGTGGAACCACGACTGGGTGATGCGGCGCGGCGGCGAGGGGATCGCCGAGCTGCTCGGATGCCGCCTGCTGGCGGCCGACTGAGTCGCGCCGCCTGGTCTTGACCGGTGGGCCGATATCGCTATCTTTACTCCCGTTGGCACTCCCACCAGTAGAGTGCCAAGGCCGCTTAGGTGCCGGAAACGGCTTTCCAGCGGCATTTCCCAACTTTTCCATCTAACCAGTTACCGATAACGGAGGTTCACGGATGAAGCTGAAGCCCCTCGGGGACCGGCTGATCGTCAAGCCGATCGAGGAGGAGGAGACGACCGCCAGCGGCATCGTCCTCCCCGACACGGCCAAAGAGAAGCCGCA
The DNA here is from genome assembly GCA_963832155.1 of uncultured Actinomycetes bacterium. Lineage (GTDB taxonomy): Bacteria > Actinomycetota > Thermoleophilia > Solirubrobacterales > 70-9 > VAYN01. The sequence goes on along the minus strand of CAWHTB010000002.1, from coordinate 255,872 downwards.
GAAGGGCAGGGTCGTCGCGGTCGGCGACGGCGCGATCAACGAGGACGGCAGCCGCCGCCCCCTCGACGTCGCCGATGGCGACGAGGTCCTCTACTCCAAATACGGAGGGACCGAGGTCACCGTCGAGGGCGACGAACTGCTCGTCCTGCGCGAGTCGGACGTTCTGGCCAAGCTCGGCTGACGTCGCCACCCATCCCGGACTTGTCACACAAGGAGGACTGAAACCACATGGCTCACAAGGAGCTGAAGTACGCAGAGGAGGCCCGAGGCGCGTTGCAAGCCGGCGTTGATGCCGTCGCCAACGCCGTCAAGGTCACCCTCGGCCCTAAGGGCCGCTACGTCGTGCTCGATAAGAAATTCGGTGCGCCGACGATCACCAACGACGGCGTCACCATCGCCCGCGAGGTCGAGGTCGAGGACGTCTTCGAGAACCAGGGCGCCCAGCTGGTCCGCGAGGTCGCGACCGCGACCAACGACGTCGCCGGCGACGGCACTACGACGGCGACCCTGCTGGCACAGATCATCGTCCGCCAGGGCCTCAAGAACGTCGCCGCCGGCGCCAACCCGCTGGCCCTGCGCCGCGGCATCGAGAAGGCTGTCGACGAGGTCGTCGACAACCTTCGCGAGAAGCAGTCCAAGGAGGTCGCGGGCAAGGACCAGATCGCCCGCGTCGCCGCTATCTCCGCCGCCGACGACGAGATCGGCAACGTGATCGCCGACGCGATCGAGAAGGTCGGCAAGGACGGCGTCGTCAACGTCGAGGAGGGCCAGACCTTCGGCATGGAGCTGGAGTTCACCGAGGGGATGCAGTTCGACAAGGGCTACATCTCCCCGTACATGGTCACCGACCAGGACCGCATGGAGGCGGTGCTCGAGGAGCCCTACATCCTCATCGCCAACCAGAAAATCGGCTCCGTGCGGGACATCCTGCCGGTGCTCGAGCAGGTGATGCAGGGCGGTAAGCCGCTGCTGATCGTGGCCGAGGACGTCGAGGGCGAGTGCCTGGCGACCCTGGTCGTGAACAAGCTGCGGGGCACCTTCACCGGTGTCGCCGTGAAAGCGCCCGGCTTCGGCGACCGCCGCAAGCGGATGCTCGAGGACATCGCGATCCTCACCGGCGGTGAGGTGATCACCGAGGAGATGGGCCTCAAACTCGAGAACACCCAGCTCGAGCAGCTCGGCAAGGCCCGTCGCATCGTCGTCTCCAAGGACACGACGACGATCATCGACGGCGCCGGTTCCGGCGATGACATCAAAGGCCGGATCAAGCAGATCAAACAGGAGATCGACAACACCGACTCCGACTTCGATCGCGAGAAGCTCCAGGAGCGCCTCGCGAAGCTCGCCGGAGGTGTCGCCGTGGTCAAGGTCGGCGCCGCCACCGAGACCGAGATGAAGGAGAAAAAGCACCGCGTCGAGGACGCCCTGCAGGCGACCCGTGCCGCGCTCGAGGAGGGTGTGGTGCCGGGTGGCGGTGTGGCCCTGCTCAACGCCCAGAGCGGGCTGGACCCGGAGAAGCTCGCCGACGACCCCGACGAGGTCACCGGCGCCCGGATCATCCACCGCTCGCTCGAGGAGCCGGTCCGCCAGATCGCCGAGAACTCCGGCGAGGAGGGCTCGGTCGTCGTCAACAAGGTCCGCGACCTGAAGGCCGGAGAAGGCCTCAACGCGGCCAACGGTGAGTACGGTGACCTGATCAAAGCCGGCGTCATCGACCCGACGATGGTCACTCGTTCGGCGCTGCAGAACGCAGCCTCGATCGCGAAGAACATCCTCGTGACCGAGGCGATCATCGCCGAGCCGCCCGAAGAGGCTGGCGCCGGCGGCGGAATGCCCGGCGGTATGCCCGACATGGGCGGAATGATGTAACGACGCGCTCTGCGCGTCGGCGATTTCGAAGGGCCCGGCAAACGCCGGGCCCTTTCTTTTCCCCGACGAGGACTGCATTTGCCCCCTATGGCGTGGTAAATGCAGTCCTCGTCGGGTACTCGGGGAGCATGCAGGAGCCGCTGACCGAAATCGACCCGCGATTCAGCGAGGATGGAGTGGAGCCGGTCGAGTGGGAGGCCGGCCGCGAGCGGATCGAGGAGGCGGAGCTGTACTGGGTTGTGACGGTCCGTCCCGACGGGCGCCCGCACGTGACGCCGCTGGTCGGGGTCTGGCTGGACGCCGCCGCCTACTTCTGCGCCGGACCCGAGGAGGTCAAGGCGAAGAACCTGGAGCAGAACCGGAACTGCGTGCTGATGACCGGCTGCAACCAGCTTCACGATGGGCTTGACGTCGTAGTCGAGGGAAGGGCCGAACGGGTGGCCGACAACGCGAAGCTGCAACGCATCGCCGACGCCTACGAGGAGAAGTACGGCAGCGAGTGGCACTTCGACGTCGGCGAGGGCGTCTTCCACCACGGCGCCGGCGAAGCCGTTGTCTTCAAACTCTCCCCGGCGAAGGTGCTCGGCTTCGGCAAGGCGCCTTACAGCCACACCCGCTGGACGTTCGCCTAGCGCCTACGGTCTCGCCGTTTTCGGCGGTTTCGGTGGCAGCGGCGGCAGCAGGCCGGCGTTGTATTCGGCGGTGGAGAGGAAGTTCGCGCGGCGCAGCTTCAGCCGCAGCGTGTTCATGGTGCGCGGGTAGAGGTTGAGGTCGTAGGGGTTGCCGGCGCCGAAGCCGGTGTAGTAGACGAGCATCCGCACCCGGGGGCGTTTCACGATCCAGGCGATCAGCTGTTTGACGAAGCGGGGGTCGTCGGCTGCGGAGACCGCCCACTCGGTGAGCGCGATCGGCTTGCGCTTCCACTGTTTGCCTTCGTAGAAGCGCTGTAGGTCTTTCCAGACGGGGTACTGCGAGTAGAAGTCGGTCCCGGCCCAGTCGACCCAGCGGCTGCCGGGCCAGTAGTTGCCCGGGAAGTTCCCTTTCACGCGGGGCGAGCCGCCGGGCAGGGGGCTCCACACGATGCTCACCGGCGCCGCCGGCAGGCTCACCGGCGGCGGGCCTTTGGTGCGGGTGACCGGGGGCAGCCCGATTTCGGCCAGGGTGAGGTTGATCTGTTCCAGGGTGCCGCCGCCCCGGGTGATCGCGGCGATGCGCCGGAAGGCCTGCTTGTACCAGCCGGGGGTGTGTTCGCCGCCTTTCTGGGAGCCGTCGCAGTTGACCGCCGACCAGGCGTTGAGGCACCGGTTCGGCTCGCCGAGCGGGCGGATGTAGGCGGGCAGGCCGCGGGTGGCGAAGAAGTCGTTCAGCTGCAGCAGGTAATCGTCGCCGGCACCGAGGGCGATCTGCTGGGGCGTGATCAGCTCAGCCAGCGTCTGGTCATCGGCGGTGGAGATGTGGAGGATCGGCCGGGTGGCGGTTTCGCGCCACCGTTCGTAGGCGGCGTTGAGGCTGTTGCCCCAAGGGTGGAAGGTCTCCAGGAGGGCGGGATGCTTGGCGGTTACGGCGGCGAATTCGTTGAATTCGATCGTCGTGCCACGGTCGCTGACGCCGAGCAGGACGCTCGGTTTCGGCGGGACCAGGCTCATTGCCGACGCCTGTCCGGCGGTGAGGGACAGGATCAGCAGTGCTAGCGCAAGGGCGCGCCTAGGAACCTTCAAGGACATCGCTCATCCTTCGCGGCTCGACGCCAAGGGCCTGCGCGTCGGCCGTGCCTCGCTCGCTCGTCATTGGGATCTCCATCAACTCTGCCTCCTCCCAGGTAGCGAACACGGCCTCACCGAAAACGGAGCGGAGTGCAATCAAGCTTGAGCGGATCAGCGGCAGGGGAACGTGCACCAGGGGCCGAGGCCGGCCGGCGATGCGGCTGACCAGGTCGGACATCTGGTCGTAGGTGAGGGTCTCGGGGCCGGCCAGCTCGTACCGACCGCGAGGCTCCCCGGCAGAGAGGGCGCCGATTACGCAGCGGGCCGCGTCGGCAGCCCAGATCGGTTGGAAGGCTGCCTGGCCGTCGCCGGAGACCGGCAGCACCGGCAGGAAGGAGAACCGCCGCAGCAGCGTGATCCAGGGGTCGGTGTGGTCATAGACGATCGAGGGGGCGAAGACGGTCGTCTGCAGCGGCGAGGAGGAGACCGCGCGCTCCGCCAGCCACTTCGCCCGGAAGAACCGGGTGCGCTGCGCCGCGTTCGCGTTGAGGGCGCTGAAGAAGTGGAAGCGCTCCACCCCGCTGCGCTCCGCCGCCCGCAGCAGCCGCACCGTCGCCAGCCCGTTCAGCTCCTCGATCCGTTTCGGCGGCTGGTCGCGGATCGTCGCCGCCAGGTGGATCACGGTGTCCACCCCGCGCAGCGCCTGGCGCACGAGGTAGGGATCCGACATCTCGCCGAGGTCCCCGAGGGCGATCTGCACGTCGACCCGCCGCGCCCCCAACCGGCGCGGCTCGCGGACCAGGCAGCGCACCTGCTCGCCGCTCTCCAGCAGCAGCGGCAGGAGTCGCGATCCGATGCTTCCGGTTGCCCCCGTCAGCAGCAGCACCGGCCCATCATCCTAAATCCGTAAAATGAGCGCTCGCGCTTGGCCGGGGCACCCGGCGGGCACCCGGAAACCGACTTAGGAGAAACCTCCGAATGACCTACGTCATCGCCGAGCCGTGCATTGGGCAGAAGGACAACTCTTGTGTCGAGGTATGTCCCGTCGATTGCATCCACCCGACGCCCGACGAGCCGGACTACGACTCGGTCGAGATGCTCTACATCGACCCGGACGAGTGCATCGACTGCGACGCCTGCGTCGAGGCCTGCCCGGTCGACGCCTGCTTCGCCGAGGACCAGCTACCGGCCGAGTGGGCCAAATACGCTGAGATCAACGCCGAGTACTACAAGAGCAAGAGCGCGGCCTGAGGCTTAACTGGTAGCGGTGCGAGGTAGTATTGACACCCTATGCGGTGTCAGACTACCTCGGAGATTGGCAACGCCCTTCGCGAGGCGCGCGAAGAACAGGGGTTAAGCCAGCGGCGTCTCGCCCTGCGGGCGGGGACCAGCCAGGACGCGATAAGTCGGATTGAGCGGGGAGTCGAGGCGCCCACCCTGGAGCGTCTAACGCAGCTCATGCTGGTTCTGGGCCGACAGCCTGTTCTCGCCGTCGAGCCGATGGAGAGCCCGGTCCCGGGGTCCGAGCTCGCGGTTGGCATGGAGATGACGGAGCGTGAGCGGCTCCGTGAGGCAATGAGCTGGAATCTTGTCGCCTCACGATTGGCGGCTGCCGGTGAGCAGGCCCGGGGCGACGACCATCCGGCCACGCGCAGGAGCGTGTGATGAACGACCCCGAAAAGGGGGGAGCAGATCGCCCGCTCGACCTCGGCGAGCTGATCGCGGTCCTGGCTCGCCACGACGTCGAGTATCTGGTGATCGGGGGTGTCGCCGCCCAGGTGCATGGCCACCGCCGCACGACGATGGACCTCGACCTGACCCCCGATCCCCGGATCGAGAACCTGCACCGGCTCAGTGCGGCACTTGCGGAGTTGGAGGCCAGCCCGCGAGACACGGGAGCGGAGAAGGCGGAGATCTCGGTGAGCGACCCCGAGCGCCTCGCTGTCGCCGCGGTCGTTCCGCCTCTACTCACGCGTCACGGCCAGATCCACATCCTCAAGGAACCGAAGGGCGCGCGCGGGTTCGACGAGATGCGCGAGCGGGCCCTGGTCGTCGACCTCGATGGCAACCAGGTCGCGATCGTCTCGCTCGACGATCTGATCCGGATGAAGCGTGCCGCCGGCCGCCCCGCCGACCTGGACGACATCGCCGCCCTCACCGAGGTCGAGAGACAGAAAAGAGCTTCGCCTTAGTGCTTACTGCACGACCGGCAGCGGCGTTCCGCTGACCGGGGGCGCTTCGGCTGCGTTCGGGGCCGCCTGCAGTACCGGCAGCTCCTGCGGGGTGCAGGCGATGATGCCGCGGGCGACCTGGCGGATCGCCTGGGAAGCGGGGGAGTCGGGCTCGGCGGTGACCAGCGGGGAGCCGGTGTCGGCGTGCTCGCGCAGCGGCTCTGAGAGCGGGACCTTGCCCAGCAGCGGGACGTCGAGCTCATCGGAGAGGAGCTGGCCGCCGCCCTCGCCGAAGATGGTGAAGCGCTCTCCTTCGGGGGTGGTGAAGCCGGACATGTTCTCGACCACGCCGAGGATCTCGAGATCGAATTTCTTCGCCATCTCGGCGCCCCGGCGGGCGACCGACTGGGCCGCCGGCTGCGGGGTGGTGACGATGAGGAACTTGGCCTGCGGCAGCAGCTGGGCGAGCGTCATCGAGACGTCGCCGGTCCCCGGCGGAAGGTCCAACAGCAGGTACTCCAGCTCATCCCAGGCGACGTCCTCGAGGAACTGCTGGATCGCCTTGTGCAGCATCGGGCCGCGCCAGACGACCGCCGCGTTCTCCTCGACGAAGAACCCGATCGACATCACTTTGACACCGCCGGCCGCCTCCAGCGGCAGGATCTTGCGCTCGCCGTTGACCTCCGGCTTGTTGTTGACCCCGAGCATGCGCGGGATCGAGTAGCCGTAGACGTCGCAGTCGAGGGCGCCCGCGGGGTGGCCTTCGGCGCACAGCGCGGCGGCCAGGTTGGCGGTCATCGTCGACTTGCCGACGCCCCCCTTGCCGGAGGAGACGCAGATCACGTTCTTAACCTTTGCCAGGGCGCCCTGCGGCAGCTTGCCGCGGCCGAGCGTCTGCTGGAGCTGGCCTTTCTCATCGTCGGAGAGGACGTCGAACCCGACCGCGACTTCGGTCACCCCGTCGAGCGCGGAGACGCGCTGGGCGACCGCCTGTTCGAAGTGGGAGCGGATCGGGCAGCCGGCCGTGGTCAGCGAGACGACGACCTCGACCCGACCGCTCTCCTGGATCTCGATTGAGCGCACCATGCCCAGCTCGACGATCGAGCGGCGCAGCTCGGGGTCGATGACCGCACGCAGCTGCTCGGTGACCTGATCCTTGTTCGGAAGCGCCATTGCGCCCATTCTCGCAGAGGCACCGGCCCGGCACTCAACGGCCAAGGGGGGAGAGTTTTCGCTGCCCACGACTTGACGTCCTGTACGCAGGCGATCGATCGGAGGATGGATGTCGGGGACGAGAGGCGGGCTTGGCCGGGTTGTCGCGATGGGGATCGGGCTGGCGGTGGCATTGCTGCTGGTCGCGGCGGGAGAGGCGCGGGCCGGCAAGTACGCCGTCGCCCAGTGCGGCTGGTTCGTCGGTGCCGACGCCGACTGGGCCGACACCACCGGCGGCGTCAAGTTCCGTCCCGACGCCTTCTGCGTACCGCCGCCGGGCTCCGATCCCTTCGACGGCGCCCACACCAAGAGCTTCACCCGGGAGGCCCAGGGGACGGTCTCCGGCACCCGTTTCGCCCGCTGGCGGTGGAGCGCGCCGGCCGGCACCACGATCACCCAGTTCCGGGGGACCTGGTGGCACGCCCTTCACGACGGGATCGAGCAGCGGATCGGCAGCGTCAACTTCGGCGGCGGCTTCGACCCGTTCAGGGCCGCCGCGACCACCGACGTCACCCCGCGGGAGTTCGTCGTCGGCTTCGCCTCGCCGGTGGCCGCGATCGAGGACAGGCTGCTCTGCGCCCGGGCCGAAAGCAAATTCTGCTCGCTGGCGCCGGGATCGTGGTCGGCGCTGCGGGCGGTGACGATCACCCTGGATGACAGCTCGATACCCGGGGCCGGCCTCGGCGGCAGCCTCGTCGCGGGCGGGTGGCGACGGGGGGTCCAAGAAGCCTTCGTCTCGACCGCGGACCTCGGCTCCGGAGTCCGGTTCGGGGAGACGACGCTGGACGGCGCCCGGGTCGGGCTGACCGAGTTCTCGTGCGCGAAGGCGTCGATCGGCGGTCAGTGGCGAGGGATGCGAATGCGCCCGTGCGAGCTGGCCGCGGCGGCCCCCCAGGCGATCGCTACGACCGCGTTCAGCGACGGCCCGCATGCGGCGCGGGCCTGCGCCACCGACTTCGCGGAAAACACCAACTGCACCCTGCCGCACACGGTCCTGATCGACAACAACGCGCCCGCCCATCCCCGCTCCACCGCGCTGGCCGGCGGTGATGGGTGGCGCAGGCTGAACGACTTCGATCTCAGCTGGGAGAACCCGGGGCAGGGGCCGGCGAGCCCGATCGCCGGCGCCGGGTGGCGGCTGAGCGGGCCAGCCGGCTTCGACGGCGGCGTGCGCTTCGCCCCCGGCGGTGGCCGGACCTCGCTCGAGAACCTCTCGACGCCGGCATCCGGCAGCTACGCCCTTCAGGTCTGGCTGCGGGACCAGGCCGGCAACGAGGACCCGACTACCGCCGTCACGATCCCGTTGCGCCTCGACGACATCGCGCCCGCTGTCGCTTTCCACAATGCCGAGGGAGCCGCGATCCCCACCCAGGTGATCGCCGACGTCGGTGACCTCCACTCGGGCCCGGCGAGCGGCAGCCTCTACTACCGCCGCGCCGACGCGGAACGCTGGATTGAGCTGCCGGCCAAGCTTCTTCCGGGAGAAGCGGGCGCCGGCCAGCTGGTCGCGCCGATGCCCGAACTCGGCTTCGGCACCTACGTCTTCCGTGCTGAGGTCCTCGACGCCGCCGGCAACCGGGCCTCGACCACGCTGCGTGCGGATGGGACCGAGATGGCTGTGCGCAAGGTCGCGCCGGCGCATGTGCCGAAGGCGAAGACGAGGCTGTTCGCGCGGTTGCGGGGGGGCGCCGGTCGCGGCGATGCCCTGACCGTGCAGTTCGGGGCACCGGCGCTGCTCAGCGGCCGGCTCACCCGGGCCGACGGTGTCGGCATCGCCGGGCGGGCGCTGCGAGTGGTCGCCCACCCCTCCCGCGGGGCGCTGGCGCCGACGACGGCGGTCACCGTCGAGACCGGTGCGCGGGGAGGGTTCGAGCTGCGGATGCCACCCGGCACTTCGCGACGGGTCACCGTCACCTTCCCCGGCGAAGTCGGGCTGGAGCCGGCCAGCCGCGAGGCCCTCGAGCTGCGGGTCCGCTCCGGGGCCACCCTGCGGGTGGTGCCGCGGGAGCTGGCCAACGGCGAAACGGTGCGGCTGAGCGGCCGGGTTCGGAGCCGTGGCGCGCCGATCCCCCGCCGTGGCAAGCTGGTCTCGATCCAGTACCTGGAGACGGCCACCAAGCGGTGGCGCCCGGTGCTCGTCACCCGCACCGATCACAGCGGCAGGGTCCGTGCCCGCTACCGCTTCCGTTACGTCAGCGACGGGGCCTCGATCAGGTTGCGCGCCGCCGTCCTGCCGGAAGAGCGCTGGCCCTACGTCCTCGGCTCCTCACGCTCGGTGACCATCCATGTCAGCGGGCGGTAGGGTGATGGCGAATGTCAAAGGCCACCCTGCACACCAGCGTCGGTGCGATCGTCCTCGAGCTGCACGACTCCGACGCGCCGAAGACGGTCGAGAACTTCCGCAAGCTCGCCACCGACGGGTTCTACGACCAGCTCGTTTTTCACCGGGTGATCCCCGACTTCATGGTCCAGGGTGGTTGCCCGGAGGGGACCGGCCGCGGTGGTCCCGGTTACACCTTCGAGGACGAGTTCAACGACCACAAGGTGGTGCGCGGAGCCCTGGCGATGGCCAACGCGGGTCCCAACACCAACGGGTCCCAGTTCTTCATCGTCACCGCTGGGGCGGCGCCCTGGCTGGACGGCAAGCACACGGTTTTCGGCGAGGTCACCGACGGGATGGACATCGTCGATGCGATCGAGTCGACCGAGACGGATGGCTCCGATCGGCCGGTCTCAGACCAGACGATCGAGCGCGTCGAGCTCTCCGAGTAGACCTCACCGCACCCACCGGGGTGGGATTGCCGCCGCTATCCGGTGAGGATGATCACGACGAAGAAGGCGAGCACGAACTCGCTGACGATCCAGGAGTTCGTGTTCATCCATTCGCGGACCTTGGGAAGGGTGGCTTTCGCCCGTTGACCAAGCGCCACCACGAGCAGGGCGGGCAGAGCCAGGAACAGGATGGTGAGGAGGACGAAGGGCAGCGCGTACCACCAGGGATCGCCATCGTTCGCCAAATGCCCGCCGACGGTAAGCGAGGTGACGAGGTCGCTGGGGAAGAACCCGAGCAGCAGGAACCCGAGCACGAAGGCGAATTTCGGCGTCGCTTCCTGCAGCTTCCCCATCCATTTCGGCGGCTCGGTGTCGGTGCGGCTGCGGAAGGTGTGGAACATCGCGAAGGCGAGCAGGGCGAGGATCGCGTAGTCGACCCCGCTCAGCCCGGAGTCTTCGCCGCCTCCCTCCTCGCCGACCGCGCCTGCGAACAGGAAGGCTGCGGTGACCACGAGCGTGATCGAGAGCAGCGCCCCAACCACGTAGGCCGCCGACGAGCGTCCCCAGGACTCAGACGTGGCGAAGAAGACGGCGCTGATTATCTGCGGGCCGGCGATCATCACGAACGCCAGCGGCAGCACGGTGACGATGTCCACGTCGCGCACCCTCTCACACGGGGGAGCGGCAGCGGAGGGGGTGGGATTCGAACCCACGAGACGCCTTACGACGTCCAACGGCTTTCAAGGCCGCCGCATTCAACCGCTCTGCCACCCCTCCGGGTGCAATCGACTGGAATGCTAGAGGCAGGCGTCGCCGCTCAGGCTCGCTTGTACTGATTGGATTTGGATATGCGCAAGTTGCTCGTCCTGGCGTCGGCGATGATCTTCTTCGACGTCGCCTTCTTCGCCGCGATTGCGCCCCTGCTGCCGGATTACGTCGACGATCTCGGGCTCAGCAAGGCCCAGGCCGGCATCCTCTCGGCGAGCTACGCCGCCGGGACGTTGATCGCCTCACTCCCGGCGGGATTCGTCGCCAGCCGGCTGGGGCCGAGGCGGACGGTCATCTACGGCCTCCTCATACTCGGCATCTCCAGCCTGATCTTCGGCCAGGTCGAGCAGATCCTCCTGCTCGACGCCGCCCGCTTCACCCAGGGGGTCGCCGGCGCCCTGATCTGGTCGGGGGCGCTGACCTGGTTGATCACGATGGCTCCGGAGGACAAACGCGGCTCGATCATCGGCACCGCCCTTGGCACCGCGGTCGCCGGCGCTCTCCTCGGCCCGGTGCTCGGCGCCGCCGCCGCCTCGATCGGCACCGAATTGGTCTTCGGCTCGGTCCTCGTGGTCGCGCTCGGCCTCGCCTATGCCGCGGCCCAGATGCCCGAGGCGGGTACGCCTGAACGCCAGACACTGGGAGAGGTGGTTTCGACGATCCTCAGTCGCCCGGTCCTCGACGCGGCCACATTCGTCGCTGTCCCGTCGGTGATGTTCGGCGCGATCGAGGTGCTGGTCCCACTGCGGATCGACGCGCTCGGCGGCGGGCACGGGGTGATCGCCGGTGGCTTCATCGCTGGAGCAGGGCTGGAGGCGATACTGGCGCCGATCGCCGGCCGGCTCTCGGACCGGATTGGGCGGCGGGCGCCCTACCTCCTCGGTCTCTCGATCTGCGCGCTGGCGATGGTCGCGGTTGCGTTGGCGCAGACCCTGGGAGGCGTGCTGGCGGCGCTGATCGTCACCTCGCTCGGTGCCGGCCTTTGCTTCGCCCCCGCCCTGACCCTGATCTCCGACATCGCCGAGTCCAGTCAGTTGCACCAAGGGTTCGCGGCGGGGCTCTCGAACATGGCCTGGGCCTCTGGCCAGGTGATCGGCGGCGTCGGTGGCGGCGTCGTCGCAAGCCTCACCGGCAACGCCCTTCCCAGCATCGCGATCGCCGCCCTGCTGCTGGCCACCGTCTTCTACGCCTTTCGGGCGATGGCCCCGGCTGGGGAGCCCGAGCCCGCTCCAGGCTAGGCTGGCACGATGGCGCCTGGAGAGGGTCACAGCGGCGCGCGGGAGTGGGTCAACTGGGCCGGCGATCAGTCTTGCCGCCCGGCCCGGATCGTCCGCCCGGCAGGCCGCGAGGAGCTGGCCGAGGAGATCGCGGCCGCCACCGACGCCGGCCGGAAAGTCAGCGTCGCTGGTTCGGGGCACTCCTTCACCGAGGCGGCGATGACCGATGGCACGATGGTACGGATCGAGGCGCTGCGAGGAGTGTCCGACGCCGACCGCTCCTCGGGGCTGGTTGAGGTCGGAGCGGGCACGATCCTCGCCGACCTCAACGAGGAACTGGCGGCGCTCGGGCTGGCGATGGAGAACCTCGGCGACATCGACCGCCAGACCCTCGCCGGGGCGATCTCCACCGGGACCCACGGCACCGGCGCGGGCCTGCGAAATATCTCCGCCCAGGTGGAGGAGCTGGAGCTGGTCCTGGCCGATGGCAGGACCCGGTGGCTCACCGCCGCCGCGGAACCCGACCTGCTGCGGGCGGCACGGGTCGGGGTGGGCGCGCTCGGCGCGATCTCCACCGTGGTCCTGCGCTGCGTGCCGGCCTTCGTCCTCGAGCGGATCGACTCATCCCACCCCCGTGAGGAGGTGCTCGACAGCTTCCAGGAGCGCGCTGACGCGCACGACCACTTCGAGCTCTTCACCTTCCCCTACGCCGACAGCGCTCTGGTCCTCGAACGCGACCGGACCAGTGACCCGCCGCGGCCGCGCGGCCGCCTCACCACTCACCTCAACGACGTGGTCCTGGAGAACTGGGCGCTCGGTGCGCTTTCGGCGACCGGTCGGTTGTTCCCCCGGGCGATCCCGTCGCTTTCCCGGCTCGCGGCCCGGCTCGCCTCGGGGAGCCGAACGATCGACCGCAGCGATCGGGTCTTCGCCAACGAGCGCCGCGTCCGCTTCACCGAGATGGAGTACGGGGTACCGCGCGAGCACGGGCCGGAGGCGGCGCGGCGGGTGATCGAGTGGGTGCGCTCGAACCGGTACCCGGTCTTCTTCCCGATCGAGATGCGGGTCGCCGCCGGCGATGACGCCCTGCTCAGCCCCTCGCACGAACGCGATACCGCCTACATCGCCGTGCATCAGTACCGCGGCATGGAGTGGCGCCCCTACTTCGAGGCGGTCGAGGAGATCATGAACTCCTACGGCGGCCGGCCGCACTGGGGCAAGCGCCACTTCCAGACCGCCGAGACCCTGGCGCCGCGTTACCCGGCCTGGGCGGAGTTCCAGCGCGCCCGCGACCAGCTCGATCCCACCCACACCTTCACCAACGAGTACGCGGCGCGGGTCTTAGGGCCGTAGGTACTACAAGAACGTCTTGCCCTCGCCCCGGTAGGTCGGGACGGCGTCGACGACCTGGTCGCCTTCGACCAGGTGGAGGGTGTCGAAGTGCTCGCACAGCTCGCCGGCCTTGGTGTGGCGGAAGTAGGCGCGGTCGCCGATCTGCAGCTCGGCCGCGGCGTCTCCCAGCAGCGGCGTCTGGACCTCGCCGGCGCCCTCCTCCTTGTCGAGCGTGAGCCCGGCGGGCAGCCAGGGGGAGGGGAGGCGGGCCGCGTCCCCGGATCCGGAGGCGAGGTAGCCGCCGCCGAGCGCGGTTGCGAGCTTCGGCGAGGGCTTGCGGACGATCGGCAGGGCGAAGCCCGCCGCCGGCGTCAGGCTGAAGCGGGTGTAGTGGTCGAACAGGGTGGGGGCGTAGAACCCCGACCCCGCCGTGACCTCGGTCACCGCCTCCTCGGTTGAGGTCAGCTCGAGGCTGCCGGTGCCGCCGCCGTTGACCAGCTCCAGCTTGGTGAACTCCGCGATCGCGGCGGCGATCGCCCCCCGCCGCTCGGCCAGCTCGGCGGCCGAGCGGCGCTGCATGGACCGGATCGCGGCGCCGCGCATCCGCCGCCCCGGCGGCCGGTCCCCGACCCCGGCGATGTGCCCCTCGTAAGCCATCAGCCCGACCAGGTCGATCTTCGGCCGCCGGTCGATCTCCCGCGCCAACTCGACCGCCTGCTCGACCGTGCGCACCGGCGAACGCTTCACTCCCACTTTGATCCGGCCTCCCAGCGCCCACCAGCCGGCGTCGATGTCGATGCAGACGCGCACCGGAGCGGCGTCGGCGCCGAGCACCGACTCGATCATCTCCAGGTGCCGGACGCAGTCGACCATCACCACCGGCGCCGCCTCCGGGTTGGCCGCCGAGCGCAGCGTCAGCTCACTGAGGGCCCCGACGTCGGCGGTCGGGTAAGCGAGCAGCAAGTCCTCGAATCCCTGCTCGGCGAGCCACAGCGTCTCCGGCAGGGTGTAGGTCATGACGCCGGCGAAGCCCTCGTCCCGGCGCAGGATCGCCTCCTGCAGCGCCCGGCACCGGATCGACTTGGTGGCGACTCGGATCGGCTTGCCACCTGCGCGCTCGAGCATCGAGTCGGCGTTGGCCCACATCGCGTCGAGGTCGACGAAGGCGAATGGCGCCTCGACCTCGGCAAAGATCCGCTCGTAGCGCTCGTGGGACTGGAGGGGCGGAGCGGACACCCGCCCACCCTAAGGCGTGTTTGGGAGACGAACGATTTTGGGGGTCGGATTCGAGTTCTCAAGCCGGCGAGCGGGGCAGTCGATGCACTCACGTGCAGGCCACCGAGCAAACCCGTATCGGGCGATTCTTCGACCGCCACCCGGTGCCGCTGCGCGCCTTCGCCCTCTGCGCGCTGCTCTGGGGCGTCGGCTACCTGACCTGGCGGATCGGGTGGAGCGGCGAAGGGGCCAGCCCGGTTCTCTTCGCGATGCTGCTGGTCACCGAGATCTACGGCTTCTGGGCGCTCGGCACCCTGGCCTGGTACTCGTGGTCGCGCCCACCCGCGGTGCGCCCACCCGCCACTCCCGGCCGAGGCATCGACGTCTACGTCTGCACCTACGATGAGGCATACGAGGTGGTTGCCGCGACGCTGGCCGGGTGCCGCGCCCTCACCTACCCTCACACGACTTACCTGCTCGACGACGGCCACCGGCCGGAGATGGAGGAGCTGGCTCGGGTCGCCGGTGCCCGCTACCTCACCCGTCCCGATAACTCCCACGCCAAGGCGGGCAACATCAACGCCGCCCTTCCCCGCACCGACGGCGAGCTGGTGTTGATGCTCGACGCCGACCACGTGCCGATGCCGGACGCGCTCGACGCGATGGTCGGTTACTTCGACGACGAGCGCGTCGCCCTGGTGCAGAGCCCGCATGACTTCTTCAACCACGACTCGGTCCAGCACTACGTCGTCGGCCGCCACGAGCAATCGCTCTTCTACCGCGTCGTCTGCCCCGGCAAGGACCGCCACGGTGCCGCCTACTGGTGTGGCTCGGCGGCCCTGCTGAGGCGCCAAGCGCTGCTGGATATCGGCGGCGTCGCCACCGAGACGATCGCCGAGGACTTTCACACGACGATCCGGATGCAGCGCCACGGCTGGACCAGCCGCTACCACGACGAGGTCCTGGTCCAGGGCCTTGCCCCGCACGATCTCGACGGCTATCTGCTGCAGCGCGACCGCTGGGCACGCGGCAACCTCGCCGTCTTCAACTTGCCCGAGTCGCCCCTGCGCGCCCGCGAGCTGCGGCCGCTCCAGCGCCTCTCCTACTTCACCAGCCTCGCCGCCTACCTGGCGCCGCCGATGCGGCTGCTGCTGCTGGTCACGCTTGCCGTGGTGATGCTGACCGGCGAGTTGCCGATGAAGGTCGAGGCCGTCGCCCTGGCGGCGCTCTGGTTCCCCGCCGTCAGCCTCAACCTGCTCGCCGGCTCCGCCCTCACCCGCGGCTACATGAAGATCGGCGAGACCGCCCACTACGAGCTGCTGACGATGGAGATCTACACGCGGGCGCTGCGCTGCGTCTTCCGTCCCAGTCGCACCGCCTTCAAGGTGACGCCGAAGCAGGGAGCCGACGCTGGTGGCATCGGCGCGGTGGGCAAGCTGCACCTCGTGGTCGCGGCCGCGGTTGTGCTCGGTGTCGGTACGGCGCTGCGCCTGCTAGACCTTGCCGGTGTCGGTCCGCTTCCCGACATGCCGGGACTCGCCGCGGTCGTCGTGCCGCTGCTTGGCCTGATTGAGCTGCGCCGCGTCCTGCGTACGTTGCTTGCCGTGGGCCGCCGTCAACAGCGCCGTCAGGTCTACCGCTTCGAGGGAGACGCTCCCGCGCACTGCTTCGCCTCCGCCGGCCACGTCGGCGGCCGCCTTGTCGACGCCAGCGCCGCCGGCGTCGGCCTCGTCCTAGACGCCCCGGTGGAAGTCGGCGATCGCCCCGCCGTCCTGCTCGAACTCCACGACGCCGCCGGCACCGAGCACGAGGTCGCCGCCCAGGTCGAGGTCCGCTCCTGCCGCGAGGTCGACGGCCACCACCTGGTCGGCGCGACGATCGAGGAGATCGACCCCGCCTCCCGGATGCACCTGATGGAGTGGTGCTACGTCGTCTGCAGCCACGAGCGCCTCCGCGGCCACCGCCCCGCCGCCCCCCTCACCCGCGAGGCAATCGTCCTCCCGCTCGACCCGGCGCCGGCACCGGGGCTCAAGAAGGCCGTGGAAGCCGCCTGAGGCGCCGTCGAACCCGAGACAAAGGTTCGTCTGTCTCAGCTTTGATCTCGGCTAGCGCTGTGCTCCGCCCAGAGGGTGATACCGAACCAGACTGCGCAAATTGCCCAACCGATGAGCGTGAGCATCACACCGACCTCCTCATTCAAGTTGTAGGCGCACAACTCGCTCCCGGTGTCGAATGGTCCTGGGCCGTCTGGCGAAAGCTGGGTGCATTCCCGGGTGCGGAAAATGAATGCCGACGCACCACCAACAAGAGGAGAACCGAGAAATAGAGCCGCCTGGGGGATGTGCTCCCATTCCATCTCTACTCTGGACTGCTAAAGCGTTGAAATTGGTTTCAACAAAGAGTTTCCACCAAGCTCTGGCGGGGCCGATGAGACGAAGAGGGAGGACGATGATTGAACCCAACCGTATTCGGAACCAAATCCGCGACTTGCACGCTCGACGCTTCGGGTAGCCGCGGCTCTCTGCCTAGGCCGCGCCAGCCGCCCGCCAAGCACCTTCCATGATCTGGAGAATGCGCTGGCACTGCGCCAGTTCGTCCTCGGATGTGGTGCTGGAGCGCCCTCCACTCGGCGTGAACTCGATCTGAGAAAACTTCTTCTCGTTGTTGTCGTAGAGGACAATCTTTGCGCCTTCCGGCCTGAATATCTGCTCAACTCGCGCCTCCAGGATGTGCGAGTAGGGAATGAAGTCATCAACCTCGATGCGCTTATTAAAGACCCCACGGAAGTTGGCGGAAAAAAGACCCTGTTTGCAGATTGCCCACAGGCCAAAGCCCTGGGTGACGGCCAAGACGTCGTCCAACTCAAGGCCGTTGTGCTCTAAGCCAGCTCTGAGCACCTGCGGGTAACGCTGCTTGTCGTAGGCATCAAGGTTCGAGTCATCAAACAACGAAAACATTTGCATGTCGTCCACGAATCTCTCCTATTGCCGCATCGCGAACAGCGCTAGTGCTGGTTTCATCAGCCGCGCCTCCCATAAGGCTTCAGCCGACGACGACGGCACCCTCCCACGCCGAGGCTGGCGCTGTCAACGTGGGTTATGGGCTGTTCTTGCGATCGACGACTTGCCGGACTAACGGGCTCATGCCCTCCAAAGCGGAGAGGGAGGGATTCGAACCCTCGAGAGAGCTTGCGCCCCCTACTCGCTTAGCAGGCGAGTGCCTTCAGCCACTCGGCCACCTCTCCGGGTATTCGCCCACGATTGTAGGAGCTGAGCGGAGGCTCGGGCGCCAGGGAGCGCTCAGTCGTGGCGGGCGCGGATGACGACGCGGGCGCCGCGGGCGGGGATCATCGTGACGTTGCGGTGGACCGCGCGCTCGGGCTCGGGGCGGTCGGGCTCGAGGTCTAGGCGGCGGGCCATCGCCTCGAGGACGACGCGCTGCTCGGCCATCGCCAGGGCGGCGCCGAGGCAGCGGCGAATGCCGCCGCCGAAGGGGATCCACTCGTACGTCCCCGGCTTGCGGCCGAGCCAGCGCTCGGGCCGGAACTCGAACGGTTCCGGGTAGACGTCCTCACGGTGATGCACCAGCAGGATGCTCATCGCCACCGGGGTGTCGGCCGGCACCCCATACTCGCCGAGGCGCCAGGGAACGGTGACCCGGCGACCGATCAGCGGGATCACCGGCCGCGAACGCATCGCCTCGACGATCGTCGCCTCGACCCGCTCTTCGGCCCCGTCGCCGGAGCGGACGGCGTCGAGCAGCGCCTGGTGGGCAACCGGGTTGCGCGTCAGCCGCTCCCAGGCCCAGGCAAGCGTGTTGGCGGTCGTCTCGTGCCCGGCCAGGACCAGGGTCAGCAGCTCGTCGCGGACTTCTTTGTCGTCGAGCGCCTCACCCTCCTCGGTCCGCGCCAGGAGCAGCAGCGAGAGGATGTCGCGGCGCTCCTCGAGGTCCTCGGCGCGGCGACGGGCGGCGATCACCGCGTAGGTCGGGCGGTCGAGCAGCGCCAGGCCGGCGCGCATCGGCCCGATCGCCTCCTCGCGGCCGATGTGGATCAGTTCGGTGACCTGGGCGCCGGGCCGGGTCGATGCCGCGACCATGCGCTTGACCGTGTGCCGCAGCCGCGCCTCGGGCGTGCCCGGCGCCGGGCGGCCCTCGACTCCGAAGATGCCGGCCATGATCACGTCGAGCGTGATCGCCTGCATCCGCGGCGCCAGCGAGAATGGCTCGCCGACCCGCCACCGGTCGATCTCCCTTTCGGTCGCCGCCGCGATCATCTGCGCGTAGCCCTCGATCGCCTCGCCGTGGAACGGCGGCAGCAGCAGTTTGCGCTGGCGCATGTGGCGCGGCCCGACCGCGGTCAGCACCGAGTTGGGTCCGAGGATCGGCCGCAGCGGCGACTCCCCGGTCAGCGAGGGCGCGTCCTCGGGCTTGGCGGTGAACAGCGAGCGCACATGGTCGGGATGGCTGGTGATGATCGGCCCGCCGGGGATGGTCCCGCGCATCCGGAAGACTTCGCCGAGCTCGCGGCGCGCCCGGAAGACGAACTCGATCTGGCGCTGGTTGAAGCGCAGCGACTGGGTCAGGCGGGGCAGAGGGATGGCGGGCGGGGCCGGCAGACCGGCTTGCTCGGCCGCCTCGATTGGCCCGGCGGGGGAGGGCGGAGCCTCTCCGACCAGCCCGTCGGGGGCGTGGGAGGTCGGTTCTACGGTTGCTGAGCTCGGCGGCATCTCACCAAGGCTACATCGATCAGTGCACACTTCTGTGAGCTTCGTCTCTCCCTCTACAGTGCCTGCGTGCAGGCAAACTCCGAGATCTCACCTAGTGCGCACGTCGAGCGCCGCACCAAGATCATCGCCACGGTCGGCCCGGCGAGCTGGGACGTCGGCGTCCTCGAGCAGCTGATTTCGGCGGGCGCGGACGTCTTCCGCCTCAACTTCTCCCACGCCGGCCCGGACCGCCAGGCGGAGACGATCGAGACGATCCGCCGGGCGAGCGAGACGGTCGGCCGCGAGGTCGCGGTGCTGGGCGACCTGCCCGGCCGGAAGCTGCGGATCGGCGAGCTGCGCGACGACTTCGCGGAGCTGGAGACCGGCATGCACGTGACCCTGGCCCCCGGGGACGTCCAGGACGATGCGGAGAAGATCCCGGTCTCCTGGCCGGGTGTCACCGGACTGAAGGAGGACCAGCTCGTCTACCTAGCCGACGGGGCGATCCGCCTGCGGGTGAGCGATCCCGAGCCCGACGGCGTCGAGTGCGAGGTCGAGGTGGGAGGGACGCTCTCCTCCCGCAAGGGCATGAACATCCCCGGCGGGACGACGCTGCCGACGACCACCGACGCTGACCTCGACTGGGTCGAGTTCGCCGTCTCCCACGAAATCGACCTGCTCGCCGTTTCCTTCGTCTCCTCCGCCGAGGACCTCGTCCCGGTGATGGACCGGCTGCGCTCCCACGATTCCGACATCCCGCTGGTCGCGAAGATCGAGCGCCAGCAGGCGGCCGAGAACATCGACGAGATCGTCGAGCGCGCCAGCGGCGGGATCATGGTCGCCCGCGGCGATCTCGGCATCGAACTGCCCCTGGCCGAGGTCCCGGTCGTCCAGAAGCGGATGATCCGCGTCGCCGGCGCTCGCTCCAAGCCCTCGATCACGGCGACCCAGATGCTGGCCTCGATGGTCACCGCGCGGCGCCCGACCCGGGCCGAGGTGACCGACGTCGCCAACGCGATCTACGACGGCACCGACGCGATCATGCTCTCCGAGGAGACCGCGGTCGGCCAGCACCCGGTCGAGGCGGTGCGCGTGATGGACCGGATCGCCCGCGCCACCGAGCCCGACTTGCCCTACGGCGAGTGGCTCTTCACCCGCACCGACCAGGCGACCCAGGACATCGCCGACTCGGTGGGCCAGAGCGCCGTCGGGGCCGTCTACCGGCTTGGCCTCAAGGCGATGGTGGTGCCGACGACCAGCGGCCGCACCGCCCGCATCGTCTCCGCCCACCGGCCCAAGGTGCCGGTGCTGGCGCTCTCGCCGCGGATCGAGACGGTCCGCCGGCTCAACCTGCTCTTCGGGGTGACCGCCGTCCGCACCGATTACGGTGACGACGTGCGCGTCCTGCTCGACACCTGCGCCGAGATGGCGGCCCGCCACGGTGTCGCCGAGTCCGGCGACCTGATCGCGATCACCGCCGGCCTTCCCGAGCAGGGGCTGGGGACGAATCTCTTCGAGGTGCACCGTGTCCCCTGAGTCCGGCGGCCCGGTGATCCTGGAGCGGGAAGAGGGGGGCCTGGCGGTCCTCACCCTCGACAACCCGCCGCTCAATCTCTTCGACCAGGCGATGATCGAGGGCATCCAGGCGGCGATCGCCGACCTGGCCGAGGCGCCGCCGCGGGCGCTGCTGATCCGGGCCGAGGGACGGGCCGTCTCCGGCGGCGTCGACGTGCACGTCTTCAAGGACCTCGACCCCGGGCAGGGGAGCCGGCTATGGGACGACCTGCTGGGGATGATCGACGCGTTGGAGAGGCTGCCGGCGCCGGTCGTCTTCGCCGCCCACGCTCTCACGCTGACCGCGGCCTTCGAGATCTCGCTTGCCTGCGACCTGATCGTCGCCTCGCCGAAGGCAAAGTTCGGTCTGGTCGAGAAAGTGGTCGGGCTGACGCCCTCGATGGGCGGTACCCAGCGTCTTGCCGAGCGGGCCGGCAGCGGCCGCGCCCGTCACTTCGTGATGTCTGGCGAGATTTTCTCGGCGGAGGAGATGGAGCGGTGGGGCGTGGTCAACCTGATCTTTCCCGAGGAGGAGTTCGAGGAGCGCTCGCGCGCCTTCGCCGCCGAGCTGGCGGCCGGGCCGACCAAGGCGCACGCGATGACCAAGCACGTCCTGCGCCGCTTCCGCGAAGGGGGTATCCCGGCGGCCGACGAGGCGATCCGCACGGAAGCCGCCGAGCTGTTCGCGACCGAGGACCTGCAGGGAGCGGTTCGCACCTTCCTCGAGCAGGGCGGGCCCGGCCACGCCGAGTTCCACGGCCGCTGAGCGCTCCCGGCCGGATAGGGTTCCCGCGATGACCGACTTCGACGCGATCGCAAAAGGCATGGCGATGGCCGTGCCGTTCGCCGGCCACGTCGGCGTGGAGATCACCAGCATCGCCGAGGGCGAGGCCGAGGTGCTGTTGCCGGAGCGGCCCGAGCTGACCAATCACGTCGGCTCCCAGCACGCTGGCGCCCTCTTCACCGCCGCCGAGGCCGCCTCGGGGGCGGCCTTCGTCGGCGCCTTCGTCGAGCGGATGGGGGATGTGACCCCGCTCGCCCGCAGCGCAGAGATCGCCTACGAAAAGATCGCCAACGGCCCGATCCGGGCCACCGCCAACCTCGGCGTCGACCCGGCCGCGGCCCTCGCCACCCTCGACTCCGACGGCAAGGTCGAGTTCCCCTGCCAGGTCGTCCTCACCGACGAGTCCGGCACCCAGGTCGCCACCGCCACTGTCCACTGGCACGTCCGCCTCAAAGCACCCGCCAGCTAGGCCCTCCGGGCGACCAAGCCCGTAGAATCGCCCCTCGGGTTCCCACCCCAACCCGCGCCCGTAGCTCAGCCGGATAGAGCGTCGGTCTACGAAACCGAAGGTCACAGGTTCGAATCCTGTCGGGCGCGTTCGGTGAAACCCGCTTGTCAAGCGGTTTCCGGGTTTTTGGGCGCGTCCAGATACGTCCAAAAAACGCTCATGGGGCAAGCCCTGGGGTGAGGTCTGAGAGAGCTGATCCAAACCCTTGCGCGGGGCCTCTGGTCCACCTAAAAAGCGGCAGAGAGAAACGCGAAATAGGCGGCCCCGGCGGCGTTGGAGCGCCCCGGGGGCAGGCATCGAAGAACGAGCTTCGATGCGAGAGAGACGGTACCCGTCGCCACCTTTTCTGAGACGGCGTGTCGGGGCGGGTCCCCCGGGATTGGCCTACTCGGCAGCTGGTTCAAGGGTATGATCAGCCCAGCTTGAGGTAGAGGAGGCGATGTGGGTGGGGCCTCCGGTCTGGCCGATCTCACACCGATCGAGGAGCCGATGACTAGATCCGTCGACGGTCCCCAGATGCCACCGTTGGCCGGACCCGATGCCGCCCGCAAGGTCGGTGCGGGCGTACGCGAGCGGCTCGGCGAAACCGTCGACAACGCCGGCAAGGCCATTGTCGCAATTGCGGGCGCGGGCGTCTTCTTCTTCGGCGCCGGTTACTTCGTCGAGTGGCAGAAGTTCAAGCGCGGGGGCCTGCCGCCTGACGAGATCCTGCCGCTCATCTCGCAGGCGCGCATCGCTGCCGCGGGAGTCCGTGAGCTAGCGATCTCCATCTTCTTCGGCGCGCTCGTCCTCGCTGTGCTCGGATGGGGAGGCGTCCATCTCGCCCGTTGGGCCACTCGCGAACCGGACAGCCCCTCAAGGTTCCGGCGCCTGCTGGCAAAGGGATTCGCGCAGGAGGCGTTCGTTCCGTCGGCGGTCTTCGGTGTTCTGATCCTGCTGTTCGTCCCCCTGGGCTGGGCCGGGGTGATCGCAACGGTCGTGGTGACGCTCCTTCTCTACTACTCGCTGCGGCTCATCGCCAAGTACCTGAGGGAGACCGCGCAAGAAGAGGGGACTCCCTTCCCGCTCTGGCGATTGACGATTGCTGCCGCCCTCGCGGCGGTCGTGCTGAGCGGCGCTCGGCAGCGTGAGTTCCCGGAAGTGCGACCTCACGTGCTCGTCACCCTCACCGACCGCAAGATCGAGGGCGCCTACATCTCCAGCGACTCGAACTCGGTCCTGATTCGGTTCCGCAAACTTGGCCGGCGGCCCCAGCTGCTGATCCTCAAGCGCGAAGACGTCGAGCAGATGCTGCTCGAGAAGGGAACCTACATCTTCCCAGCGGAGAGCTCGGTCTTTGGCTGGATCTTCAACACCGACTTCTCTTGCATCCCCCCGGAGTGTCGCGCCGGCGATTCGCGCGTCGGGATCTCGTCACTGTTCTGAGACCACCAAACCGCCGACCTCTGGGCGCGATCCAAGATGGTCGATGAGGGCAGGGCCGGTAAGACTCGCCGCTGCATTGGGCCGGCGTGATCTGGTCGATCGTCTTTGGAGTGCGTGGCCGGGCCGACTCGATGGGGCAAGAAATGGGGCAAGAAGCCCCACAGATCCCAGCCGATCGCAGCCGATCTCGATCTCGCGAAAACCGCTTTAGACCGCGCCCCACGTAGCCCGGCAGGGCTACCTGTCCGGTCTACGAAACCGAAGGTCACAGGTTCGAATCCTGTCGGGCGCGTTGTTCCGGGCGGTGCCGCGTATTGCCTATTGCAGAGCCGTTGCACTGGTCTTTCGCTAGCTCACTGCACACGCGCGACCCATCGACCGGGCGCTGGCGTACACGGAGTCCGGTCGGTAGGAGTTCTTCGCTGCGTCGATGGTCCAAACCGCCGTGGTACGCAACCTGGAGATTGTCGGATAGGCGGCTAAGCAGGTGCCGCAGAACCTTCGGGAGCAAGCACCGGGAGTGCCGTCGCGGGAGATGGCCAGGGTGCTGGACAAGCTGATCCATCGCCATGAGCTGTACACCGAGGTCGATTCAAAGGCTGGACCGTCTATCCCGCCGCCTGCGCCGTCGCGCCGAGGACCGAGGCGGCAAGGACAGCCCTGCCGTCGCCTGTTACGAAGTCCTGCGCGCTGGAGATAGCCGCGGCGCGGATGGCTGCTTGGTCGGGGTCGGGAAGCGCTGAGAGCAGGCCCGCCAGTGGGCCGCCGATTTCGCGAATTCGGTCCCACCATGTCTCGGGGGAGTCGTAGGTTTGCTCCGTCTCGATCTCGACGACGTCGACTTCAGTCAGTCCGGCTCGCTCCATCATCTCCTGCAGGCGACTCGTTGGGGCGAGGGCGAACGGGCCTGGCCTTCCTGGCTCAGGGGGCGGTGCGTTCAGGTGGGTCATCACCGCGTCAAAGATGGTCGAGAGCCAAGGGTTCTTTTCAGCCGAGCCCCAGACTGCAAGCACGAGACGTCCATCAGGGCGAAGTACCCGAGCACTTTCCGTCAGCGCCCGCAGCGGATCGGCCATCAGCATGTAGCCGAAGCGGCAGAGCACCAGATCGAAGGTCTCTCCTTCGTCAAGTTTGAGCTGCTGAGCATCCAGAACCCGCGCCTCGGCGTTCGCGATTCCGAGATGGGCAATTCGATCGTTGACGGCCTCCACCATCGCCTCGGAGAAATCCGAGCAGAGAACCGCTCCGTCAGGTTCCACCATGCTCGCTGCCTGAAGGCCGATTCTCCCTGCCCCGCAAGCCAACTCCAAAACCCGCTCACCTTCTCGGATGTTGGCGACATCGACCATCCAGGCGGCGGCGTCCGCGGAGGCACCGGGGGCCTCCTCCTCTTCTGCGGCCCGTGCCCACCGGGCAGCCGATTCACTCCATTGCTGTTGGCTTGCCTCCTGGTAATCCGACTCGCTCACGCATTGAACCTACCGTCGGCGGCCTCATCGGCCTAGGGGTCGAGAGCGCGCTGGAGGAAGTCGACCTGGGCCTGCTTGCGCATGATCTGGTGCTCGAGCATGTGCTCGAGGGCCTCGGAACGGCCCTCCCTGCCGGTTGGCTCGATCGCGTTCTGCAGTGCCTCGACGACCTCTTCCTCGCAACGGACGAGCCAGGCGATCGCGTCCGCTGCCTTCACCTCGAACTTGAGCGGGGCGGTCTCGGTGGTCGGCTCCCCGCCGAAGGAGACGATCTTCTCGATCAGCTGCCTGGCCCCGCTCAGCTCTTCGTCTCCGAAGTGGGTCAGCTTTGCGCTCAGCGATTGAGCCTCCAACCCCTTGAGGCTGGCCGCGACGATCGAGTACTGCAACGCGGAGCGATACTGCAGAGCCAGCGCCCGGTTCAGGCAGGCGATCGCCTCGGACTCGTCGAGCCTCTCTTCAGCCATTGAACTGTTCGAGAAGAAGGAACAAGGTCTCGGGCTTCTACCCGGCATTTCCGCACGAAATCCACGGTGCTTAGGAGACGCCTCGTCGGGTAGTGAGTCTTCGTGACCAGAAGCACGGACTTCACCGAGCAGGACTGGGAGACGGTGCTGGAGGGACCGACCAGTGCCGGTTTGATCGTCTCCACGGCGCAACGGGGTGGCTCGTTCCGCGAGTCCTACTCCCTGGCAAAGGCTTATGCCGAGGCGCGAAACGCCTCCGGCGCCTCCGGCCTCCTCGACGAGATCGCCCAGTCCAAGCCCAAGGTTGACCGAGCACGCCAAAGCTCGCCCCAGGAGCTGAAGGATCACCACCTGGGCATCATCCGGAAAGCGGTTTCGCTGCTCGAGGAGAAGGCGTCTCCCGAGGAGCTGGGGGACTACAGGCGGTTCACGCTCGGTCTCGCTGAGAGAGTCGCGAGCGCCAAGGAGGAGGGTGACCGGCCGGTCAGCGATGCCGAGCGTGCTGCTATCGACGAGATCGCGACGGCGCTCGGCGAAGACGCTCCGCGATCGTCTCCCTGACCACCGCATCGAATCGCCTGGGCGCCGGTTTCCGGTCGCAACGGGTCCGCCCATCCAGACACTAGGGTCTGGGGGAGCGGGCAAAACGAAGCGTGGCGAACCTCGAACCTTTGCAAGGGGAGGAACGGGTGAAGCAGCAGACGCGGAGCAGGATCGCGGACGGGCTCGATCGGGCCCGGGTACTGGGATCCGTGGAGCGGATTCGCGAGCAGTGGCTGGCGATGCGGGCTGGTGACGGGCCTTCGGCCGGCCCCGACGGACTGCCGCTGCCACCCTCGCGACTGCGCCTGCTGGTCGACGGTCGCAGTGGCGACGGTGAGAGGTTCCTGCAGATCGGCGCCCTGATGGCCAGCTCGATCCGGGCAGCCGTCGCCGAAGAGGGGGCCGGGGTGGCGGAGATGGGGGCGATCCTCGACTTCGGGTGCGGGTGCGGCCGGGTCGCCCGCAACTGGGGCTCGCTCGAGGGTCCGGAGGTGCACGGCAGTGACTACAACGACGAGCTGGTCTCCTGGTGCGACGCCAACCTCCCCTTCCTGCGGGCCGGCCGCAACGAGCTGGACCCGCCGACCGGCTATGAGTCCGAAAGCTTCGACCTGGTTTATGCCCTCTCCGTCCTCAGCCACCTCAGCGAGCCGCTTCAGGGCGCCTGGGTGGCGGAGTTCCGCCGCCTGCTGCGGCCGGGAGGGCTGCTGATCGTCAGCGTGCTCGGCGAGTCGGTCCGCGAGCGCCTCACCACCGAGCGGATGGAGTGCTTCGACCGCGGCGAGCTGGTAGTCGAGCGGCCGCGGATGGCGGGGAGCAACGTCTGCTCGGCGTACCACCCGCGCCCCTACGTCACCCAGCATCTGCTCGCCGACTTCGCCGACGTCAGGGCCTTCGAGTTCGGCTCCCCCGAGTGGCCGCTGCTGCAGGACGCCTACATCGCCCGCCGACCGCTCGAGACTGGCTGACCGGCAGGCGGCGCGACTGCCGCGTCTGCTTCAATCGGGTCACCAGAGAAAGGAGGTGGTCCTATTTTGAGTCACATGCTTGGAGGGACTCTGGAGGTGCAGGGCCGCTAGGCCGTGCTGCTCGGCCCGGCGGAATCCACCCCGGGCACCGGCGGGCAAAGGGAGACCGGGCGTTGTCCCACCCGGCCGCTGTTCCCGCGCTCGTTAACAAGCACCTGGCGAGGGCCGTCTTCGGGCGGCCCTCGCTCATTCTCGGCCGCGGCCGCCGCGCCTCAGCCGGCGCCGAGCTCGCGCAGGCCGCGGTGCGCCTGGGAGAGGTGGCGCGAGGCGACCCGCCACTTGCGCTGCAGCACCGGTTCGACCGTCGCCGATTCACAGCCGGCTTCGCCGATGCACTCGCCCCAGGTGTTGGCGGCGTCGATGTACTGGTTGAAGCCCTTCTCGGCGGGAGTGCCGACGGTGGCCAGGCACTCGATCCGGAGCTCCTCGGTCGGGACTCGGCGGTAGGCGGCGCGGACCCCTTCGACTTCATCGACGTACTGCTCGTAGGCGAGGCCGACGGCGAGCCGCCTGCGCAGGGAGTCCATCGAGCCGAGGAAGCCGCCGACCTGACCCTGGCATTTCTTGCCGGCGGTTCGAGAGACGGGGTTCGCCTGGGGCTCCGCCGCGGTGTCGCGCCCGGAGGCGGTCCCGGTTCCGCCATCGCCGCAGGACGCGATCCCGAGCACCGCGACCAGGCCGCAGCCGAGCAGGCAGAGCCGAGTTGCGACAGGCACCGACCAAGTCTATGTCGTGTACAAAGGCTCGAATGCGGCGGCGGAGGCTTACGGTGGCGGCGATCGCGACGGCGACGGCGGCCCTCTCCGTGTTCGGCGGAGCCGCGCCCGCCGGTGCAGCGACCCCGCACGTGCTCCTCGTCGGCGACAGCCTCGAGGAGCTGACCTCTCCGTACCTGGAGCGGTACCTGCCGGGTGTGACGCTGACGATCAACGTCGGTGGGGGCTACAACAGCTACCAGATCTTCGACCTCTTCCAGGAAAGCTACGAACCCTCGCAGTCGGTGATCGTCTTCGACGCGGGGACTAACGACAACCCCGCCTATCCGGAGATCCTCGCCGGCAACCTGCAGAAGGTCGCGGTCACGGTCGGCGAACGGTGCATGGTCGTGCCGACGATCCACGGCTACACGGTCGACGGCATCGACAACACCGGCAAGAACAGGGTGGTGGCGGGGTTCGCTGCCTCGCGGCCGGGCACCCAGGTCCCCGACTGGGCGGGCGTCGCCGAGACCCAGCCGGAGTCGATGCAACCCGACGATCTTCACCCGACCCCGGAAGGGGCCGACTACCGGGCACAGCTGATCGCGCAGGGAATCCTGGGCTGCCTTGACTACGCGCGAGCCCGGGCGGCGACCCCACCCGCTCCGGAAGTCGAGCCGAAGCGGCTGGCGCCTGTCGGGAAGCTCCAGCAGCGCCGGCGGGAGCTGATCGAGGCCGCGGCGATGGAAGTGCTCCGCCGGGGAGCCGCGGCGCTCCTCGCCGGCGCGCTGATCGCCGGTCGCTGAGGGGCGGGACCCGGCCCTATCGCTGAAGCGTCTCCAGCTCCAGCTCCGGCTCGGGCGTGCACTCGGCCTCCCGCCCCGGGCGCAGCGGGGTGCCGGCGACCGCGCAGGTGCGGTCGGTGGCGAGTCGGTCGGGGGTGTCGCCACCAGGCTCGGCCTCCGCGTGCAGGACCTCGGAGGAAATCGTCCCCCAGGCGAGCACCCCGCCCGCCGCCGAGAGTGCCGCGCAGACCACCATCGCCATGTGGAAGCCGTCGGTCATCTGCGCCGGGTCGTAGAAGCTGTCTCCGGTCAGCCCTGCGGCGAGCGGCAGCACCGCCACCGCGAGCAGTGCGCCGACCCGCGCCACCGCGTTGTTGACCCCGGAGGCGATCCCGGAGTGGCGGGTGTCGGCGGCGGCGAGGACGGTGGCGGTGACCGGGGCGACGACCAGGGTCAGGCCGAGGCCGAAGACGACCACCCCCGGCAGAATCGCGGTCAGGTACTCATCGCCGGGGGAGAGGCCGACCAACATCAGCAGCCCGACCGCGATCACCAGCGGCCCGACCGTGAGCGGGATGCGGGGACCGATGCGCTGGGCGAGTGCCCCCGCCCGCGCCGAGAAGACCAGCATCAGCACCGTCACCGGCAGCGAGGCGGCGCCGGCCTCGATCGGGGTGTAGTCCATAGAGACTTGAAGGAAGGCGACGAGCAGGAAGAAGAAGCCGCCGAGGGCGGCGTAAACGACGAAGGTGACCGCGTTGGCGGCGCTGAACTGGCGCGAGGAGAAGATCTCCAGCGGCAGCATCGGGTTGGGGCTGCGACGCTCGCCGATGAAGAAGCCGACCAGGGCGAGAACGCCGCCGACGCCGGCGACGAGGATCGCCGCCGAGGCCCCCTTCTCGGGCGCCTCGATCAACGCGTAGGTGGTGCCGGCGAGGCCGAGCGCGGCCAGCACGGAACCGCGCAGGTCGAGGGGGCCGGTGGCGCGCGGGTCCCGGCTCTCAGGGATGTGGCGCCCCGCCGCCCAGGCGACGAACAGGCCCAGCGGCAGGTTGATCAGGAAGATCGCCCGCCAGGAGATCGCGCCGATCAGGTAGCCGCCCAGCAGCGGCCCGAGCGCGGCCGCCACGCCGCCGAGCCCCGACCAGGCGCCGATCGCCCGTGCCCGGTCCCCGGGCCGGAAGCTGGCCTCCATCAGCGCCAGGCTGCCCGGGGTCAGGAGGGCGCCGCCGATCCCCTGCAGCAGGCGCGCGCCGATCAGCGCCTCGGCGCTGGGAGCGATCGCGCAGAGCAGCGAGGCGAAGGTGAAGAGGAGGACACCGGCGACGAAGACGCGGCGGCGACCGTAGCGGTCGCCGAGCGAGCCGCCGAGCAGGATCAGCGAGGCGAGGGTGAGCAGGTACCCGTTGAGGATCCACTGCAGGGAGCTGGTGCCGGCGTCGAAGTCGCGGCCGATGTCCGGCAGGGCGACGTTGACCACGGTGCTGTCGAGGAAGGCCATCCCGGAGCCGAGCACGGCGACAGCGAGCAGCCAGCGGCCGGGTCTGCTCTCAAAGGCGACTCCGGGGGTTGGCTCGGCGTGCATGGGAGCCCCCCGATGCTAGCCGCCGCGCTCAGCCGCCTAGCTCGGGCGGCAGCGCTTTCGGGCCGTCCGGGTAGTGCCAGCGCAGCTGCTCCTCGCTCATCTCAAGCGTGTTCGCCAGCTCCGGCGGGGAGCCGACGGCGAGCCACAGCTGATCGGCCTCGGTGTCGTTGAAGAGCTGGCGGGGCGAGTCGGGCTCGACCAGCAGCGCGTCGAGCGGCCCGAGCGTCAGCACCTCGTCGTCCACCCGCACCCGACCCTCTCCCTCCAGCAGCACGTAGAGCTCCTCCTGCGATCGGTGCCGGTGCTTGGTGGACGCTTGTCCCGGGGCCAGTCGCCAGAGCCGCGCCCCGAGCGAACCGGCCTCCAGCTGCTTGCCGAGGTCGGTGTTGAGGACCGACAGCTGGTTCGAGGGCCGCCAGAACGCATCGGCGGCTCTGAGCAGGCGGTGGGCCATGCCGGGAGTATCGCGAAGCGGGGTCGCGGGTCCCTATGCCTCGAGCAAGGTGCCGGCGGGCCCGAGGTTCCGCACCGGGGTGCCGCCGACGTCGCTCTCGCAGCCCCAGGACTCGTGGATGTGGCCGCAGACGGCCAGCCGGGGGCGCTTCTGCTCGATCGCGGCGAGCAGGGCGGGGCTGCCGAAGTGGGTGCCGTCGCCGGCGCTGTCGCAGTGGTCCCGCGGCGGTGAGTGCAGGACCATCACCGCGCCCTCGGGACAGGGGGCCAGCATCTCGGCCGCGGCCTCATCGTCGAGGTCGAAGCTCCATTCCCACGGGGTAACCGGGATCCCGGCGCCGAGGCCGAAGAACTCGACCCCGTCGATCGCGGTCCCCTCGCCGTGCAGGACGGTCGCGGCGGGCCAGACGCCGGCGGCGGCGCGCAGGGCGTCGGCGGTCTCGTTGTTGCCCGGCACCAGCACGCTCGGCGTCTCGATCGCCGCCAGCGCCCCGATCGTTTCCTCGAGGCCCTCGTGAATTGACGCGAAGTCGCCGGCGCCGATCACGACGTCCGCCTCGGCGGACATCTCGACCAGCTTGGCCGCTTGGCCGAGGTCCCGGTGCAGGTCGCTGAAAGCGAGCAGTTTCACCGCCCCAACCTACCCGCTCGGTGCCGATGCTGGGCGAGGTCGCAAGCACCCCAGCGCTACCAGCGTCAGGATGGTCCGGCGAGTGGCTCCTCGACGGGTTCCTCTTCCACTTTGCCGCTCGGCATCGCGACCAGGGCGACGACGAAGGCGACCGCCATCACCCCCGCCATCGCGTAGAAGACGGTTTGGGAGGCGAGGGCGAAGTCGTGGGGGACGGTGGAGAAGAGCTTCGCCGCGCCGCTGCCGGCTTTCTCGGCGACGGCTTCGCAGCTGGCTTCGCCACCCTGGCTGACGCAATCAGCGACTTCGTTGGCGGTGCTCTTCGGGACACCCTTGTCGCCGAGGCTCGCCTCCAGGTTCGACTTGTTCTCCAGGATCAGCACCGTGCCGAGCACGGCGAGGCCGATGCTGGAGCCGAAGTTCCGCACCGTCTGGGTGATCCCCGTTGCCTCCCCGTAGCGGCTTTTCGGTACCCGGTTGAGAGCGTCGGTGTTTGCCGGGGCGAGGACGAGCCCGACCCCGGCTCCGGCGAGGACGATGTAGTACCACTGGTCGCTGACGGAGAGTTCGGTCAGCGATTCCCCCCAGAGGTAGAACCCGACGGCGGCGATGGCGCAGCCGGCCACCACCGTTGGCCGTGCTCCGACTTTGTCGAGGATTTGGCCGCCGCGCTGTGAGGCAACCGCGAAGCCGGCGAAGAAGATCAAGAGGTAGAGCCCGGTTTCCGAGGCGCTTTCGCCGAGCGAGATCTGCGCGTACATGCTGGCGAAGAAGAAGAGCGGGACGAACGGGATCATCAGCAGGAAGAGGATCGCGTTGTCGACCGCGAAGGCGCGGTTCTCGAAGATCCGGATCCGCAGCAGCGGGTTGGCGGCCCGCAGCTCGTAGGCGATGAAGCCGACCAGCAGGGCGATCCCGGCGACGATGCAGAGCCAGGTCGTCGCGCTGCCCCAGCCCCAGACGCTCGACTGCTGCAGGCCGAGCACCGCCAGGCCCATGCCGCCGGAGACCAGCACGGTGCCGCGATAGTCGAGCGGCGCCGGGTGCTTCTCGTCGTCGGGCTTGGAGATCGCGGTGAGGACCAGGGCGACGATCGCGACCGGGACGTTGACCCAGAAGATCGCCCGCCAGGTCCACTCGGTCAGGTAGCCGCCGGCGAGCGGCCCGATCGAGGTGAGGCCGCCGGCGACGGCGAAGAAGATCGCCATCGCCCGGCCGCGCTCGGCGACCGGGAAGGCACCGAGGACGATCGCCAGCGCGGCGGGGAACATGATCGCCGCCCCGGCTCCCTGGACGATGCGGAAGAAGATCAACCAGGCCTCGTCGAGCGACCCGGTCGGGGTGGCGCCGCAGAGGGCGGAGGCGGTGGCGAAGACGACGATGCCGATCACCACCATGCGGCGGTGCCCGGCGATGTCGGCGAGGCGGCCGCCGAAGGCGAACAGCGCAGAGAGCGAGAGCAGGTACCCGTTGATGATCCACTGCACCCCGGTGGAGGAAAGCGAGAGGTCTTCCTGCAGGGTGGGGATCGCGATCGCGACGATCGTCTGGTCGATGAAGGTCATCGAGACCGCGAAGATCATCGCGGCCAGGATCAGCTTGCTGTTCTTGCCGCCGTTTGAGCTCATATGCGGGCGTTTTGATGCGCTCAGAGAGATTCCTGCACGAGCTGGACGATTCCACGGCCACCTGGGTTCGGTATTGTCGCCGCGTCATGCCTCCCGTCTTCTGGATCGGCCTCGGGATCGCCGGCTTCATCTTTTTGGTGGGCGTCATTTCCGGCGCCCGCTCGCGCACCGCGAGCCTCCGCAGCGGCGCTGCGATGGGCGCCTACCTCGGCGTGATGCTCGCTTTCCCGCTGCTGGCAATAGGCCTCGCCACCAGCTGACGTGGCCGTACCCGCCGTCACCCTCCACGACGGCGTCGAGATTCCCCAGCTCGGCTTCGGGGTCTTCCAGGTGCCGCCAGAGGACACCCAGGAGATCACCGAGGAGGCGCTTGCCGCCGGTTACCGCCACATCGACACCGCCGCCGCGTACCGCAACGAGCGCGGGGTCGGCGCGGCGCTGGAGGCGTCCAGCCTGCCTCGCGAGGAGGTCTTCGTCACCACCAAGCTCTGGAACTCCCAGCAGGGCTACGACTCGACCATGGAGGCCTGTGAGAAAAGCCTCGGTCGGCTCGGCACCGATTACGTCGACCTCTACCTGATCCACTGGCCGGTGCCGACCGAGGACCGCTACCTCGACACCTGGCGTGCCTTCGAACAGATCCACGAGGAGGGCCGGGCGCGCACGATCGGCGTCTCCAACTTCCGGGTCGAGGACCTCGAGCGGCTGAAGGCCGAGGCCGAGGTGCTGCCGACGGTCAACCAGATCGAGCTGCACCCGAACCTCCAGCAGGCCGAGCTGCGCGCCTGGCACGAGGACAACGGGATCGCCACCGAGGCCTGGAGCCCACTCGCCCAGGGCGCTTTGCTCGAGGACCCGACGATCGAGGCGATCGCCGCCGACCACGGCAAGACGCAGGCCCAGACGATCCTGCGCTGGCACCTGCAGATCGGCAACGTCGTCATCCCCAAGTCGGTGACTCCAGGGCGGATCCAGGAGAACTTCGAGCTCTTCGACTTCGAGCTGAGCGAGGAGGAGATGGCGGCGATCGGCCGGCTCGACTCCGGCGGGCGCATCGGTCCCGACCCCGCCACCTTCGTCACTCCCTAGCCGCCGGCCTGACCGGCGCCGCGCCTGAGAGGATGCCCGGGATGGCAGGCGACGCACGAGCGGAGGCGCCGCGGACCGAGCGGCTGCTTCCCGGCATCTGGCGGTTGCGGTTGCCGCTGCCCTGGCCCGGCGTCCCGCACGGCAACGCCTGGGCGGTCGCCGCCGATGGCGGCATCGTCCTCTTCGACACCGGGATGGGAGGGACGGGGCGGATGCGCCAGCTCGACCTCGCCCTCGCCCAGGCCGGGTTCGGCGTCGAGGACGTTCGCCTGCTGGTCTGCACCCACTCCCACACCGACCACTACGGGCTGGCGGCGCCGATCTGTGAGGCTTCCGGCGCCGAGCTCTGGATGCACCCCGCCTGGGAGCACGTCCGGCTGCTCGCCGATGACCCGGCGGCGGCGCTGGAGCAGCGGATCGAGGTGGCCCGCCAGAGCGGTGTCCCACTCGCCGGGCTGGAGCGCTACCGGGAGGCGCGCGAGGGCTCGGAGACCGGCATCGACGCGATCCGGATCCCCGACCGCGATCTGCTGCCGGGAGTGGAGGTCGAGACCGACCTCGGCACCTGGGGGGTGTACGAGACGCCTGGCCACGCGCCCTCGCACGTCGTCCTGCACCAGCCCGAGCGCAAGCTGCTGATCTCCGGTGACCACCTGCTCGGGCGGACGGTCCTCTTCTTCGACTACGGCCACAGCCCCGACCCGGTGGGCGAGTTCCTCACCGGCCTCAGTGAGATCGAGCCGCTCGCGGTGGACCTCTGCCTGCCCGGCCACGGCCGCACCTTCCGCGACCCCGGCGCGAAGATCGCCGAGGCGCGGCGGCAGGTCGACGAGCTGCTCGGCAAAGTCCGTGCCTCGCTCGGGGAGGGCGACCGGACCGCCTTCGAGATCGTCGCCGACATCATCGGCGCGGAGAACGTCAACAGCCCCGCCAGCGCCTGGGCTCTGCAGATCGTCCTCTCCTGCCTCGACCACCTGGCTCTCGCCGGCGAGGTGGTCACGGTGGATGGCACCGACCCGCAGCGCTGGCACTTGGCATAGTTCCCGGCGAATGGCCACCTTCACCTTCGAGCGCCAGGTGGCGGCACCGCCGGAGATCGTCTTCGAGGTGCTGACCGACCATTGCCGCTACCCCGAGATCACGCCCGTGCGCAAGGCGAAGCTCGAGCGCGAGGGCGAGCCGGTGCCGAACGGGGTCGGCGCGATCCGTGTCCTCACCGCCGTCGGGCCGCCGATGCGCGAGGAAGTGATCGATTACGAGCCGAGCACCCGGTTTTCCTACAAGCTGCTCTCCGGCCTGCCGCTCCGCGACCACGTCGGCACCGTTGCGCTGTCTCCCGAGGCGGGCGGGACCAAGGTCGTCTACGCGGTCCGCACCACGCCGACCGTCCCAATCGCCGGCGCCGCCGTGGTCGGCGCCGTAAAGCTCGGGATCAAACAGCTGCTCAACGGGGTCTCGACCGAGTCCGAGCGGCGCGCCGGCGCGAATGGCTGAGGGCGGGCCCAAGGCCCGCCGCTGGTTTGAAGATGCCCTGCGGCTGGCGCGGGATCCGCGGCGGCTTTGGCGTGAGCACCGGCGCCTGGCGATCGGCCTGATCGCTGGCGCGGCGATCGCGGTCGCCGGTGTGATCGTCGCCTACGAATCGCTGAAGCGCCCGCCCGACGTCCACAACCCGGACGCGATCTTCAGGCCGCAGAAGCCGAAGCAGGCGCCGAAGAAGGCGAAGACCGCCAACTGGCCCCTGTTCGGGTTCGACCGCGCCCGCACCCGGTACCTGCCGGCGAAGGGGGTCAAGCCGCCGTTCCGCAAACTCTGGCGCTACACCGACCGGCCGCTGCTGGAGTTCCCGCCGATCTACGTCGGCGGCAAGCTCTACCTGGTCAACAACAGCGGCCGGGCTCTGTCCCTCGACGCCGACACCGGCAAGGTGCTGTGGGAACGCCGGATCGGTCGCCTCAACGCATCCTCGCCCGCCTATTACCGCCACCGCCTCTACATCGTCAACCTAGTCCCCGGGCACATCCTCAAGCTCGACGCCAAGACCGGCAAAACGATCTGGAAGCGCTCCTTGCCGGGACGGGCCGAGTCCTCGCCGGTGGTGGTCGGCCGCACCGTGTACTTCGGCTGCGAGAACGGCTCCCTCTTCGCCCTCAGCACGATCAGCGGCGATGTCCGGTGGGAGACCCAGCTCGGCGGCGAGGTGAAGTCGGCGCCCGCCTACTACGGCGGCACCCTCTACGTTGGCGATTATGGCGGCACGATGAACGCGGTCAACGCGAAGACCGGTGGGATCAAGTGGCAGTCGGGCTCGCTCGGCCAGGGGTTCGGAACCACCGGCGCGTTCTACTCGAGCCCCGCCGTCTCCTACGGACGCGTCTACGCCGGCAACAACGACGGCCGCGTCTACAGCTACGACATCAGGGACGGCACCCTCGCCTGGAGCTACTCGACCGGTGGCTACGCCTACTCGGGGCCGACCGTCGCCAACACCCAGCACAGCCCGCCGACCGTCTTCATCGGCTCCTTCGACGGCAACGTCTACGCGCTCGACGCCAAGGACGGGAGCCTGCGCTGGAGCCGCTCGGCCGGCGGCCAGGTGATCGGTTCGCTCTCGGCCGTCGGCGACATCGTCTACGTCGCCGAGTTCAACGGCACCAGCACCACCGGCTACATGATGAGGAGCGGCCGCGAGGTCTTCCACTACCCGCGCGGGACCTACAGCCCGGTGGTCTCCGACGGCCGCCGGATCTATCTCACCGGGTACTCGAGCATCACTGCGCTCCAACCCCACCGGGCGGTGGTGGCGGTAGCTGAGGCGCGCCCGGTGCAAAGGGCGGGAAGAGCGGCGAGTGGAGCTGGGCCTTGAGGACTTCGAGGCTGGCCGAGTAGTTCTGGATCCGGTAGTTGCTGGTGGTGCCGAAGTCCTGGTAGTAGACGAGCATCTTGCAGCGGGGGTGGCGCCTGACCCAGGTGAACAGCTTGCGGACGAATTCCGGGTCGTCGCCGCTTTCGACTCCCCACTCGGTGATCGCGAACGGCTTGCCTTTGAAGCGGCGGTAAAGGCCGGTGAGCGATTTCCATTCCGGGTAGGCGGCGTAGAAGTCGGTCCCCGCCCAGTCGACCCAGCGCGAGCCCGGGTAGAAGTGACGGGGGCGGTTCTGGGGCACGGTGGGGGAGCCGGAGGGCAGCGGGCTCCAGACGATTGCCACCGGCGCCGCGGGCAGCCCGCCGAGGTTGACCTGTAGCGGTGGCAGGCCGGCTTCGGCGAGGCGGCGGTTGATCATCCGCCGCTTGCCGCCGCCGTGGACGATCACGTAGATCCGGCGGAAGGCGCGTTTGTACCAGATGGGGCGGTGAGCCTCGTCGCGCAGATTGCCGCCGCAGTCGTAAGAGGCGTAGACGTTGAGGCACCGGTTCGGCTCCCCCAGTGGGCGCACGTAGGCGCGCATCTTCTTCTCGTGGAAGAGCCGGTTGAGCCGGACCAGGTACTCATCGCCGCCGCCTTCGGCGATTCCCTGAGGGGAGATCAGCTCGTGGCCATCGCCGGAGTCGGCGGTGGTGATGTGGATCATCGGCCGCGCCCGGGCGGTCTGCCAGCGGACGATCGACTCGGGGAAGTCGCTGCCCCAGGTGCGGAAGGACTCGATCACCGCCGGGTGCTTGTTCACCGCGTCGGAGAACTGGCCGAAGTGGGCCGGGTCGCCAGTGTCGGAGATGCCGAAGTAGACCTTGTCGCTGCGCGGTTCCAGCAGCCCGGCCTGCGCCGGGGAGATTCCGACGAGGGCGAGCAGCGCGGCGACGGCGCAGGTTGCGCCCGTCGCTCGACCTCGCCCGCGGACGAGCGCCCGCGCCCTCTTCGACAATGCCATCGCCATCACCTTGCCCGAACACGCGCGCAGCCGGAACCGATCAGGACGGGGTGGAAGATTTCGCCCGCGCTCGCGGCGGGATTGACTCACCGCCCAGCCGGGTAACGCAAAGGACGGGAGGCTTAACCAAGGAGGAAGAACAAGATGGCACAGGCCCAAACGGCCTCGCGGCGGCGCTCACGCAGTCAGAAAAAACCCAGCGCGCGCTCCAGAGGCTCATCAAGTAAATCGACGAAACAGGCGACCAAAAAACCGAAACAGTCGGCGAGCAACAAAGCGAAACGGCAGAACGCGAGCAAAGCGAGCAAACAACCGAAACGGCAGAACGCGGGCAAATCGCAGAACGCGAGCAAACCGAGTCCCGTCAGCGTGGTCGAGAACACCGCCAAAGACGCCGGCCGGACCGCCATGGATGCCGGCAAGACTGTAGGACGCGCGGCGAGCAAAGCGAAAGTGCCGCTGCTCGCCGGGGGAGCCGCCTTGGCCGGAGCGGCAGGAGGCATCGCCCTCGGTGCCCACCAGGCTCGTCGCCACAAAGGAATCGGAATCGCGAAGGCGGTCAAGCCCGACGACCTGGCGAAGGCGGCCAAGCGCGTGGGGGACTTCGGCGCGCAGATGGGCCATTTCGCGAGCGAGCTGCAACGCGCCCGCGAGGACTCCAACGGCCACACCCGCTCGCCGATC
Organism: uncultured Actinomycetes bacterium; assembly: GCA_963832155.1. Lineage (GTDB taxonomy): Bacteria > Actinomycetota > Thermoleophilia > Solirubrobacterales > 70-9 > VAYN01. The sequence continues at coordinate 217,707 of CAWHTB010000002.1, read as the reverse complement.
GAGGTCGTCCTCGAGGGGCTGACGACGCGTCGGTCCCGCGACTAGGTCGGCTGGAACGAGAACCACGAACTAGGAGGAGAGAGAAATGTCGACTGCACTGGTCATCGTCATAGTCGTCGTCGCCCTGATCGTGATCGCGATGCTGATCGCGGCAGCGAAAAAGAACACTCGCCGGCGTCAGCTCGCTGAGACGCAAACGGAGGCTCGTTCCGACGACGCGCGCCATCACCGCGAGCGAGCTGAGGAGAGCCGCACCGAGGCGGCAATCTCTGAGGAGCGTGCGAAGCGAGCGAACGTCGAGGCCGAGCTCAACGAGGAACGCGCCCGGAGCCGCGAGGAGGAGTTGAAGCGCTAAGAACCTAGGTCAGGCAGCCATTGCCCCGGGGTGCTCGGCGACGATCGCCAGGACCTCGGGTGCGTACTTTGAGACGAAGCTCGGGCCGATGCCGCTGATCTCGATCAGCGCGGCGGTGTCGGATGGCCGCACCGCCGCGACCGCGACGAGGGTGCGGTTGTTGGCGACGGTGTAAGCCGGCTTGCCGGCGGCGGCCCGCAGGCGCCAGGCTTTCAGCGCCTCGAACAGCGGCGCGTCGGCGGGCGACAGCTCCGGTGGGGGAGCCGCCGAGCGGCTCGCGCGCGACGGCCGGCGCACCGCGATCGTCTCCGGGTCGGGGAGCCACCCGCGGGTATCGCAGACGTCGCAGCAACGCTCCAGCGGCGCTCCTGCCTCGCGGTCACCGAAGTGGTCGAGCAGCGAGCGCCGCCGGCACCGGTCGGAGTAGATGAAGGACTTGATCGCCTTGTAGGCGCGCCAGCCGCGCTCGTGGGCGATCGCCAAATCCGGGTCGCCGGCGCGCTGCTGGTTGAAGCGCACCAGCCGGCCGAGGTCGGCTTTCATCGCCAGCAGGACGGCTCGTGCCGGCAGGCCGTCGCGCCCGGCGCGCCCGGCCTCCTGGTAGTAGGCCTCGACGCTGGTCGGGATCGCCATGTGCCAGACCGAGCGCACGTCGGCCTTGTCGACCCCCATCCCAAAGGCGTTGGTGGCGACGATCACCTCGGCCTCGCCGCCCATGAACCGGCGCTGGACTTCGGTCCGTTCCTCCGCTTCCATCCCGGCGTGGTAGGCGAGGGCGTTCCGGCCGGCCTCGCGCAGTGCCGCTGCGACCTCGTCGGTGTCGCGGCGGGTGCCGCAGTAGACGATCGCCGGCCGGTTGGCGGGGTCGCCGAGGCCGGCCTCCAGCACCGCCTGCCGCCGTGCCTTGGAGCCCTTGCCCTCGAGTTCGACGACGTCGAAGGAGAGGTTGGGACGGTCGAAGCCGGAGCGCACCTGGAGCGGGTCGCGCATCCCGAAGCGGTCCGCGATCTCCGCCGCTACCGGCTTGGTCGCGGTCGCCGTGCAGGCCATCACGGTCGGCCGCCCGAGCCGCTCGGCGATCTGCGGTAGGCGCAGGTAGTCGGGCCGGAAGTCGTGCCCCCACTCCGAGACGCAGTGCGCCTCGTCGACCGCGAGCAAGTCGATCCTGCGCTCGGCGAGCGCGTCGAGGAAGACGTTCGAGGCGAACCGCTCCGGCGCGCAGTACACCATCCGCGCTTCGCCGCTCCGCACCATCCCGATCGCTTCCCTGGCCGCCCCTTCGTCCATCCCCGAGGAGATCATCGCCACCGGGTGGCCCGCCGCGGTCAGCCGCTGCCACTGGTCTCTCATCAAGGCGATCAACGGGCTGACCACGATCGTCAGGTCCTCGCTCGCCAGTCCCGGCAGCTGGTAGCAGAGGCTCTTCCCCCCACCGGTCGGCATCACGATCAAAGAATCCCGCCCCTCAAGGGCCGCGATCACAGCCTCCCGTTGCCCGGTACGCCAGTGCTGGTACCCCAAGCTTCCAAGAAGCGTGTCTGCTTTATCCCCTGCGTTCATCGGAGAGGCCAGGCTAGGCGCTCCTCCGGCGGGTGGCGTGGAGATCTGGGGTCTTCGCCCGCAGCTTGCGAGGACGAAGACCCCATCTCCGCGACAGGACCCGCCGGCCGGAGCTCCTACAGCAGTCCCTCTCCGACGTACCCGCCCGGAGAAGCTCCGGGCGGAATCGCGAACACGGCGCTGCTGACGTGCCTGATGAACTTGTTGAGGGCGTCGGCGGAGGTGCCGAGGCGGCGCTGGATCGCGACGAACTGGCGCCCAGGATCGCGCTGGAAGCAGATGAAGAAGTTGCCGGCTTCGAGTTCGCCCGTACGCGGGTCGACGCCATCGGTGAACGAGTAGCCTCGGCGCAGGATTCGCTCGCTGGGGTCGATCGAAGACGCCAGGCGCACGTGGGCGTTGTCGGGGATCACCGGCTTGCCTTCTTCGATCGCGCTGAGGTCGGGCGGATCGGATTCTTCGTCCCCGCCCAGCGGCGCCCCGCTGTACTTGGCGCGGCCGATCGTCCGCTCCTGCTTCTCCAGCGAGGAGCGGTCCCAGGTCTCCAGTTGCATCGGGATCCGGCGGGTGACCATGTAGGTGCCGCCGCGCATCCAGGTGGGCCGGGTATTCCCTCCGATCCAGACGCAGGTGCGCATCGCCTCCTCGTCCTCGGCGCGGAGGTTCCCGGCGCCTTCCCTGAACCCCATCAGGTTCCGTTTGGTCTCCTGCTTGCGGCTGGTGGTGGAGGTCCGGGCGAAGCCGATCTGGGACCACCGGATCGCCACCGCTCCGCTCCCGATCCTGGCCAGGTTGCGGATAGCGTGGAAGGCGACCTGGGGATCGTCGGAGCAGGCCTGCACGCCGATGTCGCCATCGCTTTCGCGCTCGTTCAGTTCGTCGCCCGGGAGCGGTGGGAGCGGCTTCAGGGCGGCGGGGCGGCCGGCGCCCAGGCCGAGGCGGCGTTTCTCGAACAGGCTGGGGCCGAAGCCGAAGGTGACGGTGAGCCTGGACGCGGAGAGGCCGACCGCCTCGCCGGTGTCGTCGGGCGGTGCCCCCAACTGCCCGTTGACCTCGCCGAGCAGCCGTCCGGCACACATCTCCGCCGCCGCCCGCGACCACTCTCGCATCAGCTCGCGCAGCTCGGCGCGGCTCTCGGTGAGCAGATCGAAGGCGGCGAAGTGGAGGCGATCCTGGACCGGCGTCGCGATCCCCGCCTGGTGCTCGTCGTAGAACGGCACCGTCGCCCCGGGGTCTTCTTCGGCCTCAGCCGACTCCCGCCCGATCAGGTAGCCGCCCGCGCCGAGGCTTATTCCGGCCGCTCCAGCGCCGGCCGAGGCCAGCAGGCGGCGGCGAGTGATCGGCGTCATCGAACTTGAAAAACGTAGCAGTCTGTTAAGTAGCGGGCAGCCAGGGCTCGTACCACTGAGCGATGCCGCGAGTTAGATCGGCGGCCTCCGGCGGTCCCCACGTACCCCGTTTGTAGGGGTGGACTGGCCCCGGTTCGTCGAGCAGCGGTTGCACGACCCGCCAGGTCTCTTCGATCGCGTCCTGGCGGGTGAAGAGCTGGTGGCGCCCGGAGATCGCGTCGCCGAGCAGGCGCTCGTAGGGCTCGGGGTCCTCGCCAGGGACCTTCTCGAAGAGCACCTGGAGGTCGGCCGGCTCAAAGGCCTCTTCGCCCGCCTGCTTCGCGAAGAGGCGCATCCGCGCCCCCGGTTCGGGCTCGATCCGGATCGTCATCCGGTTCGGTTCCGGCGTCTTGCCCTTGCCGATCCCAAGCCGCGGCGGTCGCTTGAAGACGATCGTCACCTCGCTGGACTTGACCGGCATGCACTTGCCGGCGCGGATGAAGAAGGGAACTCCGCTCCAGCGCCAGTTGTCGACCTCTAGCTCGACCGCGGCGAAGGTCTCGGTGGTCGAGTCTGGCGCCACCTCCTTGACGTCCCGGAAGCCCTCGTACTGGCCGCGCACGTAGTGCTTCGGGTCGGCGGTGCGGGTCGCTTTGAAGAATTCCAGCTTCTTGTCGCGGATCGAGTCGTGGTGGTTGCCGGTCGGCGGCCCCATCCCGACCAGCGCCAGCACCTGCAGGGCGTGGTTCTGGATCACGTCGCGCATCGCCCCGACCGCGTCGTAGAAGCGGCCGCGATCGTCGACCCCGAAGTCCTCGGCGATCGTCATCTGCACGTGGGAGACGTGCTCACGGTTCCAGACCGGCTCCAGCAAGGAGTTGGCGAAGCGTAGGTAGGTGATGTCCATCACCGGCTCCTTGCCGAGGTAATGGTCGATCCGGAGGATCTGGTCCTCCTCGAGGACCTCGCAGAGTTCGGCGTTCAGCGCCCGCGCCGATTCGAGGTCGTGACCGAAGGGCTTCTCGATCACGACGTGGGCGTTCTCGGTCAGACCCGCTTTGCCGAGCCCGTTGACCACGGTCGCGAACAGCGAGGGCGGGACCTCCAGGTAGAAGACCGGCCGTCTGCACTCGCCGAGCGCCTTGCCGACCCGCTCGAAGGTGTCGGCATCGGCGTAGTCGCCCTGGACGTAGGTGAGGCGCGCCGCGAGACGGGAGAAGACGTCCTCGTCGGGATCGGCGACGGTCGCGCCGATCGCTTCGCGGGCGTGGGCGCGCAGCTTCTCGTCGTCCCACTCGTCGATCGCGACGCCGACGATCGGGCAGTGGAGCTTGCCCCGAGCCTCCAGCCGGTAGAGCGCCCGGAAGGTCATTTTCTTCGCCAGGTCGCCGCTGATCCCGAAGATCGCGAGGACGTCGGCAGAGGCGTCGCGGGCGTGCTCAGCGTCCTTCGCCATCGCAGCGGAGGCTAACGCAGCGCGCGCCCACGTCAGCACGCTGCCAGCGGTGACAGCTCAGGCCTCTAGGGTGCGCGGCGTGAAACATCTCGGTTTTTCAATCTTGGCAACGGTCGCGATCGGCCTGGCGGGCTGTGGCTCCACCACTTCGCCTGCTGCGAACGCCGGGGCGAAGGGCCAGGCCCCGCTCAGCAAGACTGAGTTCATCGCCGAGGCGGATGCGATCTGCAAAGCGTTCGACTCAAAGCTGAGGCCAGCCGTGGCGTCGCTCGAAAGATTGAGCGAGTCCGTCTCGGGGGATGTCGAAAAACTGTTCGAGGCTTCCGAAACCTCGGCCGACATCCGCAAGGTGGTGGTCGGCACGCAGCGCAAGATCGCCACCCTCTCGGAGATGACCCTCTTGAAGATCCGCGCCCTCGGCCCACCGCCCTCAGACGCTCGAACGCTCGAAGCGATGCTCGAGGCTGCCGAATCTTCAATCGAGCTCCGACGCGAGGTAGCTGTATCGGTGGAGAACGGGGAAGGCGATCGAGCGCTCTCCATCATCGAACAAGACGCGGGGGCAAGCGAGTCCTATCGCTTGGGGCAAAGGTTCGGCTTCGAGGTCTGCGGTACCTCGGTGCCGTAAAACCCGCTGAAAGTACGATGCCGGTGCGGGGCCACCCCGCCTTCCCTGTCCTCGCGGCACTCACCAGCGGAGGTTGTTGATGGAACTCGGAATCGTCGGTCTTGGGCGCATGGGCGCGAACATGGCGCGGCGCCTGATGAAGGACGGCCACACGATCGTCGCCTACGACGTCAACCCCGACGCGGTTTCCCAGTTGGCCGGCGAGGGGGCGGAGGGCGCGTCCTCGCCGGAGGAGATGGCCTCGAAGCTGAACGCGCCGCGGTCGGTCTGGGTGATGGTCCCGGCCGGGGGGATCACCGAGAAGACGGTCGAGGACGTCGCCGCGGTGCTCGAGGACGGCGACGCGATCGTCGACGGCGGCAACTCCTACTACCGCGACGACATCCGCCGCGCCGAGAAGGTGGGGGAGAAGGGGATCGACTACGTCGATTGCGGCACCAGCGGCGGCGTCTTCGGCCTCGAGCGCGGCTACTGCCTGATGATCGGCGGCCCCGACCGGGCGGTCGAGCGGCTCGACCCGATCTTCGCCAGCCTGGCGCCGGGGGTGGAGTCGGCCGAGCGTACGCCGGGGCGCTCCGGCGACCCCTCGCCCTCGGAGAACGGGTACCTGCACTGCGGACCGAACGGGGCCGGCCACTTCGTGAAGATGGTCCACAACGGGATCGAGTACGGGATCATGGCCGCCTACGGCGAGGGTCTGAACATCCTCAAGAACGCCAACGCCGGCAGGGTGGAGCGCGAAGCCGACGCCGAGACGGCGCCGCTGGATCACCCCGAGTACTACCAGTACGACCTCGACCTTCCCGAGGTGGCCGAGGTCTGGCGACGGGGCAGCGTGATCGGCTCCTGGCTGCTCGACCTGACCGCGGCGGCGCTGCGCGAATCCCCCGACCTCTCGGACTTCGCCGGGCGGGTCTCGGACTCCGGCGAGGGCCGCTGGACCTCGATCGCGGCGATCGACGAGGGGGTGCCGGCGCCGGTCCTGACCGCGGCGCTGCAGGAGCGCTTCTACTCGCGCGGGCTCGGCGACTTCGGCGACAAGGTGCTCTCGGCGATGCGCAAGCAGTTCGGCGGCCACGACGAGAAGCCGAGCTGAGGACCCGGTGGCCCCGAGGCTCGAGGTCTTCGCCGACGGCGACGCCGCTTCGGCCCGCGGCGCCGAGCTGATCGCAGCCGCTGGCCAGGCGGCGGTGGCGGAGCGCGGCGAGTTCGCGCTCGCGCTCAGCGGCGGGCACACGCCGTGGCGGATGATCGCGCTGCTCGGCGACCGGCCCGACATGCCCTGGGAGCAGACGCAGATCTTCCAGGTCGACGAGCGGGTCGCGCCGCCCGGCAGCGACGAGCGCAACCTCACCCACCTGATCCAGATGCTCTCGATCTCCCACCAGCCGGCGGTGCGGCCGATGCCGGTCACCAGCCGCGACCTCGACGCCGCAGCGGCCGAATACGAATCCCAGCTCCCCGAACGGCTCGACTACGTCCACCTCGGCCTCGGCCCCGACGGCCACACCGCTTCGCTCGTCCCCGGCGACCCGGTGCTCGAGGTCGACGACCGCCGCGTTGCCGTCACCGCCGGCGAGTACCAGGACACCCGTCGGATGACCCTCACCTACCCCGAGCTCGCCCGCGCCCGCGCGATCCTCTGGCTGGTGCTGGGCGAGAAGGGTCGTGAGCCGGTGGCGAAGCTGCTCGCCGGCGACCCCTCGATCCCCGCCGGCCGGGTCGAGAACGACGACATGCTCCTCCTCGCCGACGAGGCAGCGGCGGCACAAACGGGCATATAGACCTCTGCGTTAGCGTATTCGCTAACATTCCACTATGGCTACCGCTGAGAACACTGCTCCACTTGGTTCTGCTTCGGCTTCAATGGTGGACCAGATTCGCCGTCGCAGCGGGCTCAGCCAGGCTGAGCTGGCTCGTCGCGCCGGGATACCTCGGTCGGTTCTGAACGTCTATCTCCACGGTCGGCGTGAGCCCAGCGCCGAGGCGCTGCTGAAGATCGCGACGGCTGGTGGGTTCGACGTCGAGCTGGCCGAGCGGAGGCCGCCCGTCGACCCCGAGCGTGCCGGGCGGATCCTGGTGCAGGTGCTTGAGTTGGCCGAGGCGCTTCCGTTTCGGCCTCGAGCCAAGATGCAGTTCCCCCCCTCGTGGACCGATTGGGAAAGAGGGCGGGATGAGCCAGATGAGCGAGCTGGTCGACAAGCTCTTCGCGATCCACGATGCGCTGGAGGCGCAGTCGCTCCCCCATGCCTTCGGAGGCGCGATCGCACTCGCGTACTGCGTCGAGGAGCCACGCGGCACGCGCGACCTCGACGTCAACATCTTTTGTGACGCGGGAGACGCAGCCAAGGTCCTTGCCGGACTGCCAGACGGAGTCAAGGTCTCGCCCGAGGACATTGCGGCGGTCGAACGCGACGGCCAGACCAGATTGATCTGGGACGGCGTTCCGATCGATGTCTTCCTCAACAACCTGCCGCTCCACGAGGCGGTTGCCTCGGCGGTTGTCTGGGTGCGCTTAGTTGGGCGTGAGATCCCTGTGCTGGACTGCGCCTCGCTGGTCCTCTTCAAGTCCTTTTTCGATCGCACCAAAGACTGGGGCGACATCGAGGCGGTCGCCCTGGCCACCCCAGAGGACATCGAGGCTGCGGCGGAAACGCTGGCTGACCTGGTCGGAGAAGACGACCCGGCATTCCGGCGCCTGGACCGGATTCGCGAGACCAATCCCGCCTGAGCGTAAGCTCAAGGGGGGAATGAGAAACTCCGGTATCGCCACCACCGCAGTGGCGCCGCACGTCGGGACCGTCGAGGTGCTCGCCGGGTTGCTGGCGGAACTGGACGCGGCGACGGAATCGGGTGTGTTCTACGACCGGGTCTGCCGGGCGGTTTGTACGCTGACGACGATGCGGCGGGCGGCCCTGCTGCTGCACGACCACGCCTACCGGACGGTGATCCCGATGGGCTCCTTCGGGCTCGACCCTGAACTGGTGCGGCAGATCGAGGGCACCCTGGACGAGACCCCGATTGCGCAGATGGCCCTGGAGGAGGACCGGGTGGTCGAGATCTCTGGCGACCTCGCTCCCTACATCCCCGACCGCTACGCCGAGCTGGCCGGCACGACGACGATCACCTGCACGCCGATCTCCGCCGCCCGGCGCTGGCTCGGGATCATCCTCGCCGACCGCGGCGGCGAAGACTTCGCCCTCGACGACGGCGAGCGGGAGACGATGCTGACCCTGGGCCGGCTGGCCGCGCTGACCGCCAGCGTCGAGCACTCGACCGAGCAGCGCGAGCGCGAGCGCCGTCTCGCGGAACGGGTCGAGCTGACCCGCGACCTGCACGAGAACGCGATCCAGCGGCTCTTCGGCGTCACCCTGGTGCTCGGCTCCGAGTACGGGCTCTCGGGTGAGGAGCGCAGACGCTGTCAGGAGGAGCTGCGCTCGGTCGTCGGCGACCTGCGCCGGGTGCTGACCCGGCCGGTGGCGCCGCCGCGCGGCTTCGGTACGGCGAGCCTCTCCGAGATCCTGGAGAGATTGCGGGCGCGGCGTCCCGAGCTGCATCTCGCCTGGGAAGAAGGAGTCGAGGTCCCGCCGGATCTCGAGCAGCTGGCGCAGTCGGTCCTGGCTGAGGCACTGCGCAATGCCGACCGGCACTCGGAGGCGACCGAGATCACGGTCCGGATCGCTTCGGCCGGGGAGACTTTCACGCTCGCGGTCGAAAACGACGGCGCCGGCGGCGACGGTCGTGCCACCCGCGGCGGCGGGCTCGGCCTGCGGCTCGCCGCGCTGGAGGCGCTGCGATACGAGGGCCTAGTCGAGTTCGGCGCGGCCCCCGGTGGCCGCTGGCGGGTTCGGCTCGTCGTCCCGGTGGGCTCCTGATGAGCTCCGAGGGGCACGGGCTGAGGGTCCTGGTGGTTGACGACCACGACGTGGTCCAGTGGGGGTTCCGCCTGCTCTTGGAGCGCCAGAGCTGGGTCGAGCGTTGCCTCGCCGCGAGCGAGGGCACCGAAGCGGTGGAGGTCTGCCGGCGGGTCCACCCCGAGGTGGCCCTGGTCGACATGCTGTTGGGAACGGAGTCCGGGGCGGAGGTATGCGAGGAGATCCGCGCCGCCAGTCCCGGCACACGGGTGCTGCTGGTCTCCGGTGCCGGCGTCATCTCCCCGTCCGTCGCCCGCTCCGCCGGCGCCTCCGGCTTCATCTCCAAGGACTCATCGGCGGTCGACGTGGTCAAGGCCGTGCGGACGGTTTCGCTCGGCACCGAGGTCTTCGCCGATTCCGCCGCGTTCGACTCTCCGCTCAGCGAGCGTGAGCAGGAGGTCCTCTCGCTGATCGCCACCGGTTCCACCAACAAGGAAATCGCTGCCCACCTGCACCTCTCCCCCCACACGGTCAAGGAGCACACCAGCGCGATCTACCGCAAGCTCGGGGTCCGCAACCGGGCCGAGGCGACCCGTCAGGCCCAGCGCCTGAAGATCCTGGTCTAGGCGCCGCGTTTCAAAGTCGCGACTGAGAATTTCCAAAGTTGGCCCGATGTGCGCGCCACGCGTGACTCTGCGCCTGCAAGGCTGCCGTCCATGACCGCCACCACCGTCGCAACCGTAGCCGCCCCAAACAATGTGTATGCTATGCGCATGTATAGCGAGCGACTGCAGATCCTGATCAGCAAGGAGCAGCGCCGCCGCCTTGAGCAGGAGGCCAAGCGGCGTGGCGCCTCCGTTGCAAGCGTGATCCGCGATGCGGTCGATGATCGCCTCGGTGGCGTCACTCGGGACGACCGGATCGCCGCCGTCGAGGCGATCGCGGCAATAGAGGGCCTCCCTTCCATCTCGGTGGAGGAGATGAACCGGATGCTCGCGGAGGCCCACGACGAGGCGACCCGCTTTCCGCCTGAGGGAGCACCCGGATGACGTTCTTCGTCGACGCCAACGCGATCCTCTACAGCGCTTTCCCGGGGGTCGCTCGGAACAACTGCGTTCGGGTGCTCAAGGCGATTGCAGATGGAGAGGCCGAAGGACGCACTTCGCCGGCGGTGCTCGAGGAGGTCTGGCACGTTTCCAAGCGTGACTTCGAGGGCGGGCTGGACGGTGTGGTCGGCAATGCATTGACGATTTTCACTCCCCTCCTTCCGGTGACCGAGGACGCCCTCGCTCACGCGCTCTCGATGTCGAATTCGCGGCTTGACACCAAAGACCGGCTGCATGTCGGCACCTGCGTCACCAACGAGATCGACGCCGTGCTCACCGCCGACCGCGCCTTCGACAACGTGAAGGGGATTCGCCGGATCGATCCCTTCGACGCCGCCGCGGTCGAGGAGCTGTTGGCGGCGGCTTGATCGGGACGACCAGCGCGCGGCGCGCTGGTCAGGCCGGGCTGAGCTCGTGGTTGGCTCGGAAGACGCCGTCGGGGTCGTACTTCGCCTTCGCTTTGCGAAGGCGCTCGCAGGTCTCGGGTGGGAAGGCGGTGGAGAACTCGGTGGCGTTCTCGCAGAAGCTGAGGTAGCGGCCGGCGTCGTAGGGGGCGAAGGCGGCAGCCAGTTGGTCGAGCCGCTCGCGGGCCGGGGGCATCAGGGACGGGTCCGGGGTTGATGCGACGGCGAACATGTTGTGGGAGCCGGGCAGGGTGGCGAGGGCACCGGCATCCGCCGGGGGCCGCGATAGGGCACCGCCGCCGTGACGTAGTTCGACCGAGGTCAGGGTCGACCCCGAGCCGGGACCGACGACCTCGAGCATCTCGTCGATCGCTTCCGGGGTGAGGTCGAGCAGCATGTGGTCGCTGACGCCGGTGACCGGCCCGGGCGGATCCATGTGGAGGTCGGCGATACCCGCCGGAGGCACTGTGGCGAGGCTGTTCATCACCGGGCCCAGCTCCGTCAGCGGCGCCGTCAGCTCCGCGCCCTCGGTCTCGCCGCCGATGAAGGTCGCCTCGAGGATCGTGAACGCCTTGCCACGGATCGGCTCTGGGATGTCCTCGATCGGCGGGAACTGCATCACCCGCCCGACTGAGGCCATCTCCTCGGGCACGGTCGCGGTCCACTCGTCCCAGGCGTGGAGTACCTCGGCGGCTCGCTCGAAGGGGAAGAAGAGCGCCCCGGCGTAGACCTCGGGCATCTCCAGCAGCTCGAACTCGACGGCGCTGACCACCGCATAGCCGCCCCCGCCGCCCCGCAGCGCCCAGAACAGCTCCGGGTCGCTCTCGGCGTCGACCCGCCAGGTCTCGCAGTCGGCGCCGACCACGTCGAAGCCAATTGCGTGGTTGCAGGCGAGCCCGTGGCGGCGCGAGTACCAGCCGGTGCCGCCGCCCAGGTGGTAGCCGACGATCCCGACCCCCGGCGCGGAGCCGTGCAGCGCCGCCAGGCCGAGCTCCGAGGCACCCGGAACGAGTTCGGACCACGACGCCCCGGCGGCGGCACTGGCACGACGGGTCTCGCGGTCGATCGCGACCCCCTTCACCGACGTCGTCCGCAGCAGGATCGCGTCCTCGAGTGAGCCCAGCGGCCCGGGGTTGTGAGCCGTGTTCTGGGCCGCGACCCGGAGGCCGGCCTCTGTGGCGAACCGGATCACGGAGACGATGTCGGCCTCGTCCGCTGGAACGGCCACCAACGGCGGCTGGGGGTCGACGGTGACGTTGAAGCCGAACCGGGCCTCGTCCCAGCCCGCCTCGGCGCGGGCGAACAGATCGCCCTTCAGTTCTGCACGGAGCCGATCTGCCTCAGCCGTCTCGAACGCCATGTGGGTCTCTGATACCCAGTCGTTCGACCTTTTCACCACGGCCGATCAGCACCTCGGTGACCATCTCAGGCGGGAAGAGGCCGTGGGCCGCCACGCCTGGATCGGCATCGAACCTTGCCGCCAGGGCCGCCGGATCGCCGACGGCGCCGCCGTAGTCGGCGATCGTGCCGCCGTCCGGGCTGACCGGGACGTCGCGAAGCTGGACCTCGGGGCCGAGCCGCGCCAGCGTCGAGGCCGCTCCGAACGCGAACAGCTCCAACGGCACCGGGCCGCCCAGCGCCTCGACCGGCTTGGTGGAGTCGCCGACGACGACAAAGCGCTCGGCTGCCGCGGCGACGACCTTCTCGCGCAGGTGGGCGGCCCCGCCCCCCTTGATCAGCCAGCCGTCGGGGGTTACCTCGTCGGTGCCGTCGATCGCGATGTCGAGCCGCTCCAGGGTGCTGAACTCCTCCACCGGTATACCCAGGGCGCGCGCCTGTTCCTCGGTGGCGACCGAGGTGGCGACGCACCGGACCCCGGTGAGCCCGCGACGGGCGATCGCCGGCAGCAGGAAGGCGACCGTCGATCCGGTGCCGAGGCCAACCGTCATCCCGTCCTCGACCAGTTCCGCGGCCGCCTCAGCCGCGAGCCGCTTCTCCGTCTCGGCCGCACTCACTGCCGGGACTCTATCCTCGGGCTCGATGGATGCGCGGATCTGGCTCTCGTCCGGTGCAGATGCGCCGCGCTCGGTGCCGCTCAGCGGTGAGCGGACCGTGGTCGGGCGCTCGCCCGAGGCTGACGTGCGGCTCGAGGACGAGGCGGTCTCCTGGAACCACCTGGAAATCGAGATGCGCGGCGAGACCCTGATGGCGACCGACCTCGACAGCCGCAACGGCACTGCCCTCAACGGTGAGCCGCTCGACCGCCCACGGCGGCTGCGCGATGGCGACACGCTGATCGTCGGCGGCCACCGGCTGGAAATCTCAACCGGGTCGGTGACCCCGGTCGGGGCGACGGTGCCGAGTGGCGAGCCCTCGGTCGCCCTCACCGCGGAGGAGCGGGCGACCGCCTCGGCGCTGGTCGCGCCCTATCGCAGCGAGGGCGCCTTCGCCGGCCGCCCCGCGACCCGGGCGGAGATCGCCGAGGCGCTCAGCGTCAGCGAGCGCACCGCCCAACGGCGGCTCGATGCGCTCGCCGCCAAGCTCGACATCGGCGGCGACGCCGGCCGCGACCGGCCACGCCAGATCGCCGCCCGCGTGATCGAGCTGGGCCTCGACCGGCCGCGCTGACCGGCCACAGAAGGGTGGCTCGTAGCGGGCCAGACCTGGCCCGGTGGAGGGCGCAGCTGGCGTTGGCCGGCTCGGTTCCAGCCCCCAGCATTGGTGACGCAATTACTCACTTGCTCGGAAAGGAGCAGCCATGCGTTACCGATCAATCATCACCGCCCTGCTAGCGCTGACCGCCCTGGCGGTTCCTGCGGCAGCCGCGAGCGCAGCACCGTCCACCGGTGCCATCGTTTTCTCGAAAGTCACCGAGGACAAACGGGTGCAGAAAGACGCGGAGGGGAAAGAGCTTCCGCCGAAAGACCTCGAAGGCGGCATCTTCGCGGTCCGCAACCACCGCCTCAACCAGCTCACCGAAGATCCGGCCGACACCGAACCGTCGTTCTCCGCCGACGGGCGCACGATCGCCTTCGTCCGCGAAGGCGACGTCTACTCGATGCGGGCGGACGGCTCCGGGCAGCGGCGGCTGACCGCCGGGCCGGAGGTCGACTCGCGGCCGCAGGTATCGCCCAACAGCCGCTACGTGCTCTTTGAGCGCAGCTCGGCTGCCGGCGTCGCCCGTGACCTCTACACGGTCAGGGTCGGCGGCGGGCCCGTCCACGCGCTCAGCGCCAACCCTAGCGACGAGCACGAAGCCTCGATCTCCCCGAACGGGGGCACGGTCTCCTTCGTGCGCAGCTTCGGCCAGCCGGGAGGTGGCACCGCGGACGACATCTTCACGGTGCAACCGTCGGGGGCGAAACTGCGCCGGCTGACCCGGACGCCGGGAGTCGACGAGTTCGCGCCCCGTCACCTCGACGGGACGATCGTGTTCAGCCGCGGCGAGAGCACCGAAGGACCGGCGGCCTTCGCCGACATCTACGCGATGGCCGAGAACGGCCGCAAAGTGCGGCAGCTGATCGCGGGCACCGGTTCGGCCTACGTCGAAGACGCGGCCGCCAACGGCCGCACGCTGTTGTTCCGCCGCGACCAGGGCCTCTGGGTCAGGGTGCTCGGTGGCAAAGGCCGCAAGCTGACGGACCTGCCTGACAACTCGCAGACCAACAGCGTCTTCTCATCCAATGGGAAGCAGGTCGCTGCTTTCACCGCGACCAAAGAAGAGCAGTCGATCTCGGTAATCGACGTCGCCACCGGCCGCAGCAGTTACGCCCAGTCGGTGGGCGGTACCGAAGGCGACGAAGTGACGACCACGATCGGTCCGATCATCGCCTGGCAACCAGTACCGCAGCGCTAGCACCACCCACCCCGAGGGGGTGTCTGAGCAAAAGGGGTCTATACCCCCCCGGAGCTCAGGCACCCCTCGTGCGGGGACCGTTGGGTTCGAGGACCTCCTCCGCCGTGGCGGGTATAACCCGGCTACATGGGGGAAATCACCATCGGCTCGACCGTCGCCGGCTACCACATCGACGCCCTGATTGCCCGCGGCGGGATGGGTGTCGTCTACCGGGCGACCCATCTCGGCCTCGAACGGCCGGTGGCGCTGAAGGTGATCGCCGGCGAGCTCGCCGATCGCGAGGGCTTCCGCGAGCGCTTCCTGCGCGAGTCGCGCATCGCCGCCCGGCTCGACCACCCCTCGGTGGTGCCGATCTTCGACTCGCGTGAGCTTGACGGCGAGCTGATCGTGGCGATGCGCCTGGTCGAGGGGGGAGACCTTCGCAAGCTGATCGACCGGCGCGGGCCGCTGCCACCGGCCGAGGCGCTGGCCCTGCTCGGCCAGATCGCCGACGCCCTCGACGCCGCCCACGCCGCCGGAATCGTCCACCGCGATGTCAAGCCGCACAACGTCCTGGTCGAAGGCGACCGCGCCTTCCTCTCGGATTTCGGGCTCGCCAAAGCTCTCGACGAGAGCGGCGCGGCGAGCGGCGCCTCGGTGGTCGGCACCGCCCAGTACATGTCGCCGGAGCAGTGGCGCGGCGGCACCGTCGGGCCGGCCGCCGACATCTACGCGCTCGGCTGCGTTCTCTATGAGGCGCTGACCGGGATCGTCCCCTTCGCCCGCCAGGACGCCGACACCGAGCCGGAAATCCCGGAGGGGCTCGAGGCGGTGATCGAACGGGCGGTCTCCAAGGACCCGCCCGACCGCTACCCGAGCTCCGGCGCACTGATCGCCGCGGCCACCGAGCGGCAGGGGTCGGCGACGCGTCCCACCCGGGTGCTCTCGGCCGGGGACGGAGAGCGGACGCGACCGCTGCGCAGCTCGGGCTGGGGCCTCGGTCGGCTGCGGGGGAGGAGGCTTCAGTGGGCCGGAGCGGGCGTTGCGGTGCTCGCCGGCGCCCTTGTCCTGACGCTCTCGCTGCTCGGGGGCGACGATCCCTCGGTCTCGACGCCGATCCGGCCCGGCCTGCCGCCGCTGCGGATCGCTGCCTCCGGCGACGAAGTCTGGGTCACCAGCGAACGCGACGGGGTCCTGACCTCGCTCGATCCGGCCAACGGCGAAGCCGCCGCGCTGCCCGTTCGCCTCGAGCGTGGAATTTCCGGGGTGGCTCTGGGGCGCGGCTTCGTCTGGGTCTCCGACCCGCTCGAGGGCGAGGTTTTGAAGGTCTCACCGGAGGCCGGGGAGGTGTTGAAGCGGATCGAGGTCGGCGGCCGCCCCGGGCCGATCGTCTTCGGCGGCGGCCGGGTCTGGGTCGCCGACGAAGACGGCGCCGGGATCACCGCGATCAACGCCCGCGGCGGCAACCGGGTCTACCGGCGGGGGATCGTCCCGCGAGCCGCGCCGCTGCGTCTGGCGGTCGGCGCCGGCGGGCTCTGGGCGAGCAGCGCCTCCAGCGGAACCGTGCGCCGCATCGACCTAAGCAGCGTCCGGGCCGACCCGCCGATCGCCGTCGGCCGGGGCCCCGCCGGCGTCACCGTCGCCCAAGGCCTCGTCTGGGTCGCCAACAGCCGCTCCGGCACGGTCACCAGGGTCGATCCCTCGATCCAGGCGGTCGTCGGCGACCCGATCGACGTCGGCGGCCGCCCCGGCGGCATCGACTCCGGAACCGGGCTCGTCTGGGTCGCCAACTCGCTCGACGGCACGGTCCTCCGCCTCGACATCGACAGCGGCGAAGAGGTCGGCTCGCCGATCGGCGTCGGCCCCGTCCCGGGCGCGGTCGCGGTTGGCGGCGACGCGGTCTGGGTAGCTAACAACGGTGACGGTACCGTCACCCGGATCGAACCCTGACGCACCCGCGGTAGATGGAATCAACCATCTAGGATCGGTGGCCGGTATGGACCAGGACATCGATCAGCTCTGCATCAACACGATCCGCACGCTGTCGATCGACGCGATCCAGAAGGCCAACTCCGGCCATCCGGGCACGCCGATGGCGCTGGCCCCGGTGGCCTACACGCTCTGGCAGCGCTACCTGCGCTTCGACCCGGCCGACCCGATCTGGCCCAACCGCGACCGCTTCGTGCTCTCCAACGGGCACGCCTCGATGCTGCTCTACTCGCTGCTGTTCCTGGCCGACGTCAAGGCCGTCGACCCCGACTACGAGGTCGTCGGCGAGCCCGCGGTCAGCCTCGAGGACGTCGAACGGTTCCGCCAGCTCGACTCACGCACCCCCGGCCACCCCGAGTACCACTGGACCTCCGGCGTGGAGACCACCACCGGCCCGCTCGGGCAGGGGATCGCGACCTCGGTCGGGATGGCGATCGCCTCCAAGTGGCAGGCGGCCCGCTTCAACCGGCCCGACGCGACGCTGTTCGACTTCGACGTCTACGCCTTCGCCGGCGACGGCTGCTTCATGGAGGGCGTCTCCAGCGAAGCCGCCTCGATCGCTGGCCACCTCAAGCTCGACAACCTCTGTTGGGTCTACGACAACAACCACATCACGATCGACGGCCGCACCGAGCTCGCCTACGAAGACGACGTCGCCGCCCGCTTCATGGGCTACGGCTGGAACGTCACCCGGGTTGGCGACGCCAACGACACAGTCCTCCTCGAACGCGCCTTCGACGAGTTCAAGACCGAGGTCGACCGGCCGACGCTGATCATCGTCGACAGCCACATCGGTTGGGGGTCGCCGAACAAGCAGGACACCGCCGCCGCCCACGGCGAACCGCTGGGGGAGGAGGAGGTGCGGGAGACCAAGCGCGTCTACGGCTGGCCCGAGGACGCCCAGTTCCTCGTCCCCGACGGGGTCAAAGAGCGCTTCGCCGAAGGGGTCGGCAAACACGGCGCCGAGCTGAGCGGGGAGTGGAAGCGCCTCCTGGGGTCCTACGGCTCCGCGTATCCCGAGCAGGCCGCCGAGCTGAAGGCGATGCAGCGGCGCGAGCTGCCCGACGGCTGGGACGCTGACATCCCCGGCTTCGAGGCCGACGAGAAGGGGATCGCCACCCGCAAGGCTTCCAACAAGGTGCAGAACGCGATCGCCGCGAAGATCCCCTGGCTGGTGGCCGGCTCGGCCGACCTCACCGACTCGACCTCGGTCCGACTCGACCTCGAGGGCGAAGGGGACCTGGAATTCGAGCCGCCCAACTACCGCGGCCGCCAGTTCCACTACGGGATCCGCGAGCACGAGTCGGCGGCGATCTCCAACGGCCTCTCGCTCTCGAAGCTGCGACCGCTGTGGTCGACCTACCTGACCTTCTCCGACTACGCCCGCCCGGCGATCAGGCTCTCGGCGCTGATGGAGCTGCCGGTGATCCACCTCTTCACCCACGACTCGATCGGGCTGGGCGAGGACGGGCCGACCCACCAGCCGGTCGAGCAGCTGGCTTCGCTGCGGGCGATCCCCGGCCTCGACGTGATCCGACCCGCCGACGCCAACGAGGTGGCCGAGGCATGGCGGGCGGCGGTCGATCGTGAGCACCAACCGGTCGCCCTGGTCCTCACTCGCCAGAACGTCCCGGTGATCGATCGCGCGCGCTACGCCTCCGCCGAGGGCCTGCGGCGCGGCGGCTACGTCCTCGCCGACCCCGAGGATGGCGACCCCGAGGTGATCCTGATCTCAACCGGCTCAGACGTCGCCCTGGCGCTCGGCGCCCACGAGGAGCTGCTCGGCGACGGTGTCCGCTCGCGCGTCGTCAGCCTGCCCTGCTGGGAGCTGTTCGACCGCCAGGAGGAGGCCTACCGCGACGAGGTCCTGCCGCCGGAGGTGTCGGCGCGGGTCTCGGTCGAGGAGGGCTCGACGCTGGGCTGGGACCGCTACGTCGGCCCCACCGGCGTTGCGGTCGGGATGCACACCTTCGGCACATCCGCGCCGCTGAAGGACGTTCAGGCGAAGTTCGGTTTCACCCCGGACAAGATCGCCGAGGCGGCGCGAGAAGCGCTCGAGAAGACGAAGAACCGAATCAGAGAAGGAGAGGCCGCGTGAAACCGACCGCGAAGCTGCACGAGTTGGGCCAGAGCCTGTGGCTCGACAACATCACCCGGCCGATGCTCCGAGAGGGGGTCCTGAAGGGGTACATCGACGAGCTCTCGGTCACCGGGCTGACCTCCAACCCGACGATCTTCGACAAGGCGATCTCCGGCGGCGAGGCCTACGACGAGCAGATCGCCGAGCTCGCGCCCGGCACCGGCTCCGAGGAGGAGATCTTCTTCGAGCTGGCGCTCGCCGACCTCCGCGACGCGACCGACCTCTTCGCCGGCGTGCACGCGCGCACCGATGGCGTCGACGGCTTCGTCTCGCTGGAGGTCTCGCCGCTGCTCGCCGACGACGCCGAGGCGACGATCGAGCAGGCGGCGACCCTGCACGCCAAGGGCGAACGCGACAACCTCTTCATCAAGATCCCGGGGACCGAGCCCGGCCGCAAGGCGATCGAGGAGTCGATCTTCGCCGGGATCCCGATCAACGTCACCCTGCTGTTCGACGACAAGCAGTACCTCGGCGCCGCCGACGCCTACCTGCGCGGGGTCGAACGACGGATCGAGGCCGGGCTGGACCCCAACGTCGCCTCGGTCGCCTCGCTCTTCATCAGCCGCTGGGACGTCGCCGTCTCCGAGGAGGTGCCCGACGGGCTTCGCAACCGCCTCGGCGTCGCGATCGGCGGCCGCGCCTACCGCGCCTACCACGAGCTGCTCGACTCCGACCGGATGCAGCGGCTGCTCAACGAGGGCGCTCGTCCCCAGCGCCTGCTCTGGGCCAGCACCGGGACCAAGGATCCCGACGCCTCCGACACCCTCTATATCGAGGAGCTGGCCTCGCCCTTCACCGTCAACACGATGCCGGAGCCGACCCTGGTCGCCTTCGCCGACCACGGTGAGGTCGGCGACCTGCTGCCATCCGACGGCGGCAATGCCGAGCAGGTCCTGGCCGAGTTCGCCGAGGCGGGAATCGACGTCGCCGCCCTCGCCGCCCGCCTCCAGGAGGAGGGCAAGACGAGCTTCAACAAGTCCTGGGAAGACCTGCTGTCTTCGATCTCCTCACAGCGCGGGGTCACCGCGGGGTGAGCGAGCTCAAACCCCTGCGGGAGCTGCCCGCCTGGGGGCGGCTCAGCAGCCACTACGAGCAGGTCCGGGATACCCACCTCCGCGACCTCTTCGCCGCCGACCCCGAGCGCGGCGAGCGGCTCGTCGCCGAGGGCGCCGGCCTCTACCTCGACTTCTCCAAGAACCGGATCACCGACGAGACGGTGATGCTGCTCGGCGAGCTGGCCCGCGAACGCGGGGTCGAGGAGCGCCGCGAAGCGATGTTCGCCGGCGAGCACATCAACGTCTCCGAGGACCGCGCCGTCCTCCACGTGGCGTTGCGGATGCCGCGCAACCGCTCGCTGGTGGTCGACGGGGTTGACGTGGTCAAGGAGGTGCACGAGACCCTCGACCGGATGGCCGCTTTCTGCGAGCGGGTGCGCTCGGGCGAGTGGCGCGGCCACACCGGCAAGCCGATCCGCAACGTCGTCAACGTCGGCATCGGCGGCTCCGACCTCGGCCCGGTGATGGCCTATGAGGCGCTGCGCCACTTCAGCCGCCGGGAGATGACCTTCCGGTTCGTCTCCAACATCGACGGCACCGACTTCGCCGAGTCCACCCGCGACCTCGATCCTGAGGAGACGCTGTTCGTGATCTCCTCGAAGACCTTCACCACGCTGGAGACGATGACCAACGCGCGCACCGCCCGCGAGTGGGCCCTGGCCAGGCTGGGCGGCGACGAGGCGGCGGTCGCCAAGCACTTCGTCGCCGTCTCCACCAACGCCGATGAGGTGGCGAAGTTCGGCATCGATACCGAGAACATGTTCGGCTTCTGGGAGTGGGTGGGTGGCCGCTACTCGATGGACTCTGCGATCGGGCTCTCGACCATGCTGGCGATCGGCCCGGCCCGGTTCGCCGAGATGCTGACCGGCTTCCACGCGATGGACGAGCACTTCCGCGAGACCCCGGCGGCGCTCAACCTGCCGATGCTGATGGGGCTGCTGGCGGTCTGGTACGGCGACTTCTTCGGCGCCCAGACCTGCGGCGTCTTCCCCTACGACCAGTATCTGCACCGCTTCCCCGCCTACCTGCAGCAGCTGACGATGGAGTCCAACGGCAAGCACGTCACCATCGACGGCGCCCGGGTCGACTACGACACGGGCGCGATCTACTGGGGGGAGCCGGGAACCAACGGCCAGCACTCCTTCTACCAGCTGATCCACCAGGGGACGCGCCTGATTCCCTGCGACTTCATCGGCTTCGCCCATTCCAACAACCAGCTCGGCGACCACCACGACAAGCTGATGTCGAACGTCTTCGCCCAGGGCGAGGCGCTCGCCTTCGGCAAAACGCCCGACCAGGTGCGCGAGGAGGGAACCGCGGAGGACCTCGTGCCGCACCGGGTGATGGAGGGCAGCCGCCCCTCCAACACGATCCTCGCCGACCGGCTGACGCCGGAGACCCTGGGCACCCTGGTCGCCCTCTACGAGCACAGCGTCTTCACCCAGGGGGCGATCTGGGGGATCGACTCCTTCGACCAGTGGGGGGTCGAGCTGGGCAAGGTGCTGGCGGTCGCGATCATCCCCGAGCTGGAGTCCGCCGAGGAACCGAAGCTGCGCCACGACAGCTCCACCAACGCGCTTATCCGCCGCTATCGCGAGGCGCGGCGCGAGGGACCGGCCGAGGAGTAGATGTTTTCGCTCGACCCGCTCCCGTTGGCGGCGTCGGCATCGAACCTGCTCGCCGCGCGCGAGCAGATGGCTTTCACCCTCGGCTTCCACATCGTCCTCGCCTGCCTCGGGGTGGCGCTGCCGGCGATCATCCTGGTCGCCAACTACATCGGGCTCAAACGTGGAGACGCCGACGCGATGGAGCTGGCGCGGCGCTGGTCCAAGGCGATGGCGGTGACCTTCGCGGTCGGCGCGGTCACCGGGACCGTGCTCAGCTTCGAGTTCGGGCTGCTGTGGCCGCACTTCATGGACCGCTTCGGCTCCACCTTCGGGATCGCCTTCGCGATCGAGGGGATCTTCTTCTTCGTCGAGGCGATCTTCCTGGCGATCTACATCTACGGCTGGAAGCGGCTCGGCGGCTGGGCCCACTTCTGGTCGGGGGTGCCGATGGTGATCACCGGGATCGGCGGCGCCTTCTCGGTCGTCGCCGCCAACGCCTGGATGAACCAGCCGCAGGGCTTCACCCTGAACGCGGCCGGCAAGGTGATCGACACCGACCCGATCAAGGTCCTGCTCAACCCCGCCACCGGGTACGAGGTGCCGCACATGATCCTCGCCGCCTACATGGTGGCCGGCTTCCTCGTCGCCTCGATCTACGCGGTCGGGATGCTGAAGGGGCGGCGCGACCGCCTGCACCGGCTGGGGCTGCTGATCCCGCTGACGATCGGCCTGATCGCGACCCCGATCCAGATCTTCGTCGGCGACACCGCGGCCCGCGCGGTCGCCGACCACCAGCCGGCCAAGTTTGCCGCGATGGAGTGCATCGAGGAGACCGGCGACCACCAGACCGAGTACGTCGGCGGCATCTGCACCTCCGACGGGGTGAAGTGGGCGATCCCGATCCCGGACCTCGACTCCTACCTGGTCGGGTTCAGCGCCGACACCGTGGTCACCGGCCTCAACGACATCCCGCCCGACGAGCGCCCGCCCGCCAACACGCTGCTGCACCTCTCCTTCGACACGATGGTCGGCATCGGCACCGCGCTGCTGGCGCTCGGCATCTGGGTCGCGTTCGTCTGGTGGCGCAAGCGCGACATCCCGAAGACGCCCTGGTTCCTGCGCGCGGTCGCCGTCTCGGGAGCCGCCTCGATCCTCGCCCTCTGGTGCGGCTGGATCGTCACCGAGGTCGGGCGGCAGCCGTGGATCGTGCAGGGCTACATGCGGACCTCCGAAGCGGTCACCGAGGCGGAGGGCCTCTGGTTCGTCTTCGGGTTCGTGCTGTTGCTCTACACCGGGCTCGGCACCGCCGCGATCGTGATCCTGCGGGCGATGTCGCGCCGCTGGCGCGAGGCCGGTGCGACGGCCGAGGATCCCGGCACGCCCTACGCGCCGCCGACGGTGAGCGAGGGGACGGGAAAATGAGCAAGGCCGACGCCGCCGCGGCGATCCTCTGGGTGGGCGCGACCTTCTACGCGCTCTTCGGCGGCGCCGACTTCGGCGGCGGGCTCTGGGACCTGATCGCCGGCGACGCCGAGAAGGGCGAGCGGCCACGAGCGCTGATCCAGCGCTCGCTGACCCCGGTCTGGGAGGCCAACCACGTCTGGCTGATCTTCATCCTCGTCGTGTTGTGGACCGCGTTCCCGCCCGCCTTCAGCGCGGTGATGACGACGCTGTACGTGCCGCTGACGCTGGCGGCGATCGGGATCGTCCTGCGCGGCGCCGGCTTCGCCTTCCGCAAGTCGATCGAAGGGTTCCAGGCGCGTCGTGCCGCCGGCGCGACCTTTGCCCTCTCCTCCGTCCTCACCCCGTTCTTCATGGGCACCGTGGTCGGCGCGATCGCCTCCGGCAACGTGCCGGCGGACGGCAACGGCGACCCCTTTTCCAGCTGGCTGGAGCCGCTGCCGCTGCTGACCGGGGCGATGTTCGTCGCCACCGGCGCCTACCTCTCCGCGGTCTTCCTGGTCGGCGACGCGCGCCGCGCAGGCGAACAGGACATGGAGCGTTACTTCGTGCGGCGAGCGCTCGCCGCCGCCGCCGTGGCCGGGGTCGCCGCCGCGGCCGGCCTGGTCGAGCTGTACGCCGAAGCCCGCTACATCTTCGACCGCCTTATAGACCAGGGGCTGCCGTTGGTGATCCTTTCGGCGGTCTGCGGGGTCGGGTTGTTGGTGACGCTCGTGCGGGGCGGCCGCCGGCCGCTTCGCCCGCTCGCCGCCGGGGCGGTCGTGGCAGTAATCTGGGGTTGGGGAGTCGCCCAGTTCCCCTACCTGCTCCCGACCAGTCTCCGGATCGACCAGGCCGCGGCCCCCGGCCCGACCCTGGACATCGTCCTGGTCGTCTTCGCGATCGCCGCGGTGGTGGTTCTGCCCTCGCTGGGGCTGCTTTATGTGTTGAGCCAGCGAGACCTGCTCGAGGGGGAGCACTGAGCGGTCTGTGAGCAGTACCGAAGCTTCTGAGTATTGGATGAGGGTTTCCGTCCAAGATCAACGGAGGTCGGGGGCAGGGCCGATGGTTCGCCATGCCAACCTTTACCGCCCGGCCGAGGCTGATCGGCACCACCGTCACCGTCCTCTTCGTCCTCGTCGCACTCGCCACGCCGGCGTCCGGGCTCGCTGCCCCGCTTCCCGGCGAACTGACGATCTCGCCCTCACCCGCGGCCTTCCCGAAGACCACCGTCGGGCATCACCTGGCCCGCGAGTTCCAGGTCGCCAACGAAAGCGGCGAAGAAGTCGGGATCGAAGGCGTTGGAATCGAAGGCGCCGACGCCGGCAACTTCATCTTCAACGGGACCAGCTGTGGCGGACCGCTGCCTTCAGGGCAGCACTGTTCGGTCTGGGTCACTTTCGCCCCCGGCGGCGTCGGCGCCAAGCAGGCGACCCTGACCGTTCGCGTCAACGGCGAACAGGCACCCTTCGAGCTCTCCGGCGAGTCGGTGCCGCCGCAGCTCAGCTTCCAGCCAGGCAGCTACGACTTCGGCCTGCAATACGTCAACTCCGGCTCTTCCAGCGCCAACTTCGAGCTCACCAACACCGGCGAGGCAACGGTCCAGCTGAACAACCTGGACACGACCGGCCCCGGCCGCGAAGCCTTCTGGACCGGTGGGAGCGACTGCTGGAGCCACCCGCTCGAGCCGGGCGAAAGCTGCTCGGTCCAGGTCGGCTTCGGCCCCCGCGACGCCGTTCCCTACATTGCCGCGGTGCGCGCCGGAGTCAACGGCTACTCCTTCACCGCCGATCTGACCGGGGCCGGTGGGCGGCCGATCGTCGAAGCCGACGCCAACCCGGTCGACTTCGGCACCGCGACCGCGGGTGGCGCCGGCGTCGTTCGAACCGTCACGCTGACCAACTCCGGCAACCTCCCTGCCTCCTTCTTCATCAGCGTGATCTCCGGCGGAGACGCCGGCAGCTTCGAGCTGACCGACGAGAATTGCTCGGCGGCGCCGTTGATGCCGGCGGCCAACTGCACCGCACACGTTCGCTTCGCCCCCTCCAGCCCCGGACCAAAGGTCGCCCGGCTCGCCTTCTTCGGCGAAACCGAAGGCGGCACGATGGTCATGCTCGGCGGTGAGGGTGTCGCCCCGGCGGCGACCCTGGCGCCGGGCTCCTTCGACTTCGGCTCCCAGCGGGCCGGGACGAGGAGCAGGGCGCGTGGCTTCCTGGTTCGCAACGAAGGCACCGCTCCGCTGCGGCTGGGCGCCGCCTCGGTGGTCGGCACCGACTCCGACCAGTTCCTCCTCGCCGGGGACGAATGCACCGACGCCGTGCTGGCGCCCGGCGCCGGCTGCGAGGTGCGGGTCCGGTTCGTCCCCAGCGGCGCCGGTTCCAAGTCGGCGAAGCTGAGGATCGCCGCGGATGGCGGCGTGGTCACGGCCGCGCTCGCCGGCACCGCAAAGCCACGGTCCAGCTCTCGTCATCACCGCCGCTTCGCGCGGCGGATGACGCTGTCCGCCCGCAGGGCCGAATAGCGGCGGACCGGCGCTGTACGCTCGGCCGCCAGATGACCGAGGCGGTTCTCTTCGATATCGACGGCACCCTCCTCGTCACCGGCGGGGCGGGGGCCGTTGCCTGGCAGCGGGCGTTCCGCGAGCTGCACGGCGTCGACGCCGACATCGACGAGCACACCCACGCCGGGATGACCGATCCGGAAATCGTCGAGATCGTCTTCCGCGAGGTGATCGGCCGCGACGGGACCGAGGCTGAGCGGGCGCAGGCTGTCGCGGCCTACCTCAGTCAGCTCACCGACGCGGTGGCTGAGTCCGACGGCTACCGGGTGATGCCGGGGATCGAGGAGATCCTGCCGCGGCTGACCGAACAGGGGGTGCTGCTCGGCATCGTCACCGGCAACATCGAATCGGCCGCACACATCAAGCTCGCCCGCGGCGACCTCAACCGGTACTTCGCCTTCGGCGGCTACGGCTCCGACGCCCGCGACCGCACCGAGCTGACGAAAAAGGCGCTGGAGCGGGGAGCCGAGGTCGCCGGAAAGCCGCTCGACCCGGCCGCCACGATCGCGGTCGGCGACACCCCCCGCGACGTCAAGGCCTGCCACGGCGCCGGCATCAGAGTCGCTGGCGTCGCCACCGGCGCCTACACGGTGGAGGAACTCAACGACGCGGGCGCCGACTGGGCAATCGAGAACGTCTGCTCGGGCTTCCCGGCCTAGAACCACTCGTCCGGCGCCATTGAGATCCTCAGATTCGCCCCCACGGCTATCGATACCTAGACTGCGAGGCATATGGGCTCTCAGCTCGACGATGCGAAGAAGGCACCTGAACTTCACGAGGGATCTTGGGCTTATCTAAGCCTCGGCATCGCGGAGGATCGGGCCGGCGGCCAGTTGTTCCGAGACGTCATCGACGCTTGTGAATCCAGTGGTTTGCCTGCGGTGAGCTGGTCTCCCGTTCTGGAGGCGGATGACTTTGCGCAGTTCGCCGACGGGATGAGCCACGCTGTTGCGCACGCGGACGTCGTCGTGGCTGTTATCGATGGATCATCGGACCATGCCGACATGGAGCTCGATTTCGCGTATGAACATAGACGCCCGATCATCGGTCTATGTCTGCCAGGGCAGGGTTCCGTCGGGTCGATTGCGCAGGAGCGGCTTCGAGCCTACGACCGCGTTCGCGTGGTCGAGTGCGATGACGTAGGGAAATGCGTGGTCGGTCTGCGTGAGGTGCTCAGCGACCCCGAATTCGGTGCCATCATCGAAGAGGCCGGTGGTGAACCTTCACGCCATGCTTAGGAAGCAGGACAAACAGCTGCTCACGGTAGGTCACTCGAATCATGCCCCCGAGCATTTTCAGAGCCTGTTGAGGAAGCAAGGCGTTGAGGCTCTTGTCGATGTGCGGTCATGGCCGCACTCGCGATACGTGGAATGGGCCGACCGGTCTCGGTTTCCGAAGATCGCGAAGGATGCTGGAGCAAAGTATCTGTTCTTGGGCGATCAGCTTGGCGGTCGCCCCGATGGCGCTGAGTATTACGACAGAGAAGGGCATGTGCTTTATGGCAAGGTGGCGGCCAGCCAGGAGTTCTGCGCTGGCATAGAGAGGCTGCAGCGAGGAATACGGCGCTGCCGGGTAGCAATCATGTGCAGTGAGGAGGATCCAACGGAGTGCCATCGCCGCCTCCTGGTCGCCAAGGTTCTACTCGAGCAGGGAGTCGACGTAGCCCATATCCGTGGGGACGGTCGCATCGAAGAAGAGCCAGGGCCAATCGACGTGGCCGGGGGTTCGCTATTCGACGACGAGGAGACGCTGTGGAGATCTTCACGATCGGTTTCACGAAAACGACCGCCGCGGACTTCTTTGGCCGCCTGAACTCGAATCGCATCGAGCGGCTGCTCGATGTTCGCCTCAACAATCGCTCTCAACTGGCGGGATTCGCGAAGCGGGATGACCTTGAGTTCTTCCTGCGGGAGCTCGTCGGCGCGAGCTATGTGCACGAGCCGCTTCTCGCGCCCACCGAGGACATTCTCAATGCCTACAAGAAGCGGGGGGCAATGCCGTGGGCTGAGTACGAAGAGCAGTTCATTGCCCTCTTACGCCAGCGACGCATCGAGATCGAGCTGAAACGCGAGGACTTCGATCGGCGGACCGTGTTGCTTTGCAGTGAGGCGACCCCAGAGCATTGCCATCGCCGCCTCGTTGTCGAATATCTCGCTGATCGGTGGAAAGACGTCGAAATAGTGCATCTGTAGCCTGCGCGCGGTGCCCACCGCGGAGATCATCGTCCTAGCCAACTCGAAGAAGCTCGGAGGGCGGTGCATTGCTGGGATTTCGACCAGATCCGGCCGCTGGGTGCGCCCTGTTTCGGGACTTCCGAATGGCCAGCTCGAACCGGCGCACTGCCGGATCGAAGGCCGGCAGCCGGAGCTGCTGGACATCGTGCGGTTCGACTATTCCGAGCAACTCGGCAATCCCGCGCAGCCGGAGAATCTGCTTCTCGAGGACTCGGCGTGGGAGTCGGCCGGCACGGTGCCTCCCGCTGAGGCCTACGACCGCCTGGCTGGTCATCTTGTGCGAGGGCCGAGGCTGCTCGGGAATCTCGGTAAGGCGGTTCCTGCGGAGGCCGCCGGCGAAGGCGTGGATGCTTCTTTGGCCCTGGTCGAGCCCGACCGAGCACCCGTGTTCCAGACGAAGCCGGCCGGCGAGGAGGCCGGCCAGCTCCGACCCCGGGTCGAGTTCAGTCTGCGTGGCCAGGGTTATGAGTTCCCCATCACGGACTTCGCGATTGCCCCTCGCCTACGCGCCCGTGGTTGTGGCAGCTACTCAAGGGAGCAGCTGGGCGTCGAGGGGGCGGGCCGCGCGCTCCTTACCGTCAGCCTCGGTGAGGCCCTGGGCGAGTGGCACTGGAAGTTGGTTGCCGCGGTGCTTTTCGTGCCTTGAGGTCGTGGCCTAGGCGAGCTCGCAGCGGGCCTGGTAGATCGAGGTGAAGCCGGACTCGAATCCGTTGCGCGCTGCGCGCAGGTAGAGGCGCCAGACGCGGACCCGTTCGGGGTCGGCGAGCTGGATCGCCCGCTCCAGGTTCTGGTCGAGCCGGTTCGCCCAGTGGCGCAGCGTCTCGGCGTAGTCGGGGGCGAAGTCCTCGACGTGGTGGGTGACGAAGCCGGCCCGTTCCAGCGCCAGCAGGTTGCGGGAGAGGTGCAGGGGGGCGGCGTCGGGGAAGACGTAGCGCTCGGAGAACGGCCCCGCCTCGCCGTCGGTGTGGCGCAGCCGCGTGATCCCGTGGTTGAGCAGTCGCCCGCCCGGCTCCAGCAGGCCGGCCAGAGTGCAGGCGTAGACGTCGATCTGGGAGGCGCCGACGTGCTCGACCATGCCGATGCTGGCGATCGCGTCGAAGCGCTCCCCGGCGAGGTCGCGGTAGTCCATCACCCTGATCTCGACCCGGTCGGCGACGCCGGCCTGCTCGGCCCGCCGACGGGCCTCTTCGGCCTGGGGCTCCGAGAGGGTGATCCCAATCACGCTCGCCCCGTGCTTGGTCGCCGCCCAGAGCGGGAAGGCGCCCCAGCCGCAGCCGACGTCGAGCACCCTGTCGCCCTCCTTCAGGGCGAGCTTGCGCGCCACCGTCTCCAACTTCTCTTCCTGGGCCTCCTCCAGGGTCTTCGCGCCGCGGGAGAAGATTGCGCAGCTATAGGTCATCGACTCGTCGAGGAAGAGCGAGAAGAACTCGTTGGAGACGTCGTAGTGGTGGCGGACCGCGCGGGCGTCGCGCTCCTTGCTGTGGCGGCGGCCGCTGGGTTGGAGCTCGGCCGCGGGTCGCTTCGGCGGCCGGGTGAGGCCGGCGGCGCGGACGGCGGCGACCAACAGCGCCCGCTGGTCGGCGCGGTCGAGGGCCGGCGGCTTCCAGGAGTCGAGCAGAGCGATCACCGCGTCCATGTCGTCGACCTCGATCTCGCCGCTGACGTAGGCGCGGCCGAGGCCGAGCTGACCCGGGGCGCGCAGCGCGTGGGCAGCGGCGCGGGGCGAGCGCACCTGGAAGGTCGGCCCACCCTCGGCGGTGGCGGGCAGCCGGGTGCCGTCCCAGAACTCGACCGTGAACGGGCGCTCCGGGATCCGGGCTTCGATCTCCCGCCGCAGCGGGGCCGTGGTGGCAAACGGCATCGCGGGGACTCTAGCGACGCCCGCCGAGCCGAGCCCAAGGTTCACAACGCGCCGGTTCCGCCCCGTATGATCGCTGTGATGGCGAGCGCAGGCCCACTCCCGAGCGACATCCAGCCCGTGGAGAACGAGACGCGAGACCGCATCATCACCGGTCTGGTGACCCTGGTCCCCTTCCTCGCGATCGGCTTTGCCGCCTGGCAGGTCTGGGGCAGCGCACTTCACTGGAGCGACGTCTTCCTCTTCGTCGGCATGTACGTGTTCACTGGGCTGGGGATCACCGTCGGCTTCCACCGCCACCTCACCCACCGCAGCTTCAAGACCTCTCGGTGGCTGCACGGGCTGCTCGGGATCCTCGGCTCGGCCGCGATCGAGGGGCCGGTGATCTCCTGGGTCGCCGACCACCGCAAGCACCACGCCTTCTCCGACGAGGAGGGCGATCCGCACAGCCCCCACGTCGACCACGGCCACGGCTGGAGCGGCGCGATGCGCGGGCTCTTCCACGCCCACATGGGCTGGCTCTTCATCCACACCCAGCGCGGCAACCGGGAACGGTTCGCGCCGGACCTGGTCAAGGACCCGGTGATCAGCTGGGTCGACCGCACCTTCCTCTATTGGGCGATCCTCGGGCTGCTGCTCCCCTTCGCCCTCGGTTGGGTGATCGGGGGGACCCTGTTCGCCGGCCTCACCGGTCTGCTCTGGGGTGGCCTGGTCCGGGTCTTCGTCCTCCACCACTTCACCTACAGCATCAACTCGCTCTGCCACGTCTTCGGCAACCGCGACTTCGAGACCGCCGACGAGTCCCGCAACCTGGCCTTGATCGCAATCCCGACCTTTGGCGAGGCCTGGCACAACAACCACCACGCCTTCCCGACCTCGGCTACCCACGGCCTGGGTCGCTACCAGCTCGACATCTCGGCCCTCGTCATCGACGGCCTGGAGAGGATGCACCTGGTCTGGGACGTCGTCCGCGTTCCACCCGAGCGACTGGCTTCAAAGGCCGTCTGACTCGCCGCCGCCCCTCAGGGCGTGACGGGGGATTCGAACCAGTCGATCCAGCTGTCGCAGGCCGCCGAGAGGGGCACGATGCGGTGCGGCCTGGCGGGGATGGCGACCAGTTCTCCCAGGTAGGCCCTGCCGTCGTAGCCGGTGAGCTTCTGCAGGGCGCTGGCATCGGGGGTGGTGACGGTGAAGCTGGTGCTGCCGCCGTCGCTGCGGTAGCGGCCGGCGGGCCAGAACTGGCCGTTGTTGCCGAGGCTGATCGTGTTCGGGCGCTGGCCGTCGAGCGCCGCCTTCAGCGGTTCCCGGAAGCCCGGGGCCGAGAGCATCAGATCGAAGGGGGAGAAGTACTGGAGCGAGAGGTTCCAGGTGCCGGCGGGCAGCTCAAGTGCCTGTGAGGCACGCTCCTCGCCGGTGCCAAGGACGCTGTCCTCCACCCACTCGTCTTTCTGGCCGATCACGGCGTCGGTGAAGAGCGAGGCGCGGCCACCATCGGCGAGCAGGAGGCGGACCTCCGGCGCCGCGCACCCCGCCTTCGCCGCCGCCTCGGTGCCCTCGAGCAGCACGTGGCGGTCCTCAGGGGTCGGCCCGGTCCGCTTCCAGAGCACGAAGGACGGCGTCACGGCGATCCGCTTGAAGTTGGCCGGCGCCTGGCTGTTCCAGGCGGCCCTGCCGGTGATCACGTAGGGGACGCGGTCGAGCGTCCCGCTGGAGAAGGAGTCGAAGTCGATCGGGCTGTAGGCGTCGCCGGTGTCAAAGGGCTTCTCGGGGTTGGCCGCGACTTCGGCGTCGGGGAACTCGACCAGCGGCACGTGGGTGTCGGCGCCGAGCAGGTTGTGCGCGGCGTAGCGGTCCTGGCCGGCGTAGAGGACCGGCTGGCCGTGGACGATCGGCAGGAAAGCGCTCAGCTCGGCCCCGTGCCCGGGCGGCCCGACCGGGGCGTCCCGCAAAGCAAGGAAGCTCGAGTACACGGCCCCCCCGACGAACGCCACCGCCAACACCGTCCAGCCCAGGCGGCGAGAGAACTCGGTCAGCAGCGGGCGGATCGCGACCAGCATCGCCAGGGGGGCGGCGATCATCAGCGCCTTGGCTTGCGAGTAATCGCCGCTGAACGGGAGCGAGATCAGGTAAAGGGTGGCGCTGGCCCCGAGCGCGATCGGGATCGTCAACTCGCGCCGGCTCACCCACCAGGCGACTCCGGCCAACAGGGCGAGGATCGCGATCGTCCCCCACAACCCGGTCAGCTGTGCTCCCCCGGCGGCGTCGAGCCGGTAGTTGGAGGCCGGCCAGATGCCGAGCGTCTCCAGCGGCGAGACCGGGCCGTAGGTGTTGCTGCCGGCGACCTTGTTGAACCCGCCGGCGAACCCGAACGGGCCGACCACGGTGAGGACAACGGCCAGCCCCGCGGCGAGAACGATCGCCGCCAGGGTCACCGGCCGCAACAGCCACCTCAGCAGCGCCCGGGGCCGCAGCGAGCGGCGGACGGCGGGGAGGGTGAGGCTCCAGAGGGCGAGGATCGCGACCGGCCAGGCAAGGCCGGCGAAGCTGTAGGAGAAGAGGATGCCGCCGGCCAGCGCCAGCGGCGGCAGAGCGAAGCCGATCCGCGCCAGGGCGCCGCGCGGCAGCTCTCCGGGCGCGATCAGGAAGACCGCGAAGGCGAGGACGAAGAGCGCCTCGGCGGTCTCCTTGAAGGCGGCCTGGGCGAAGTAGGAGGCGGCGAGGTAGGGGAGGGCGACCAGCGCCGCGGCGCTGGTCCTGCGCCCGTGGGACATCTCCCGCAGCGCCCCGAGCGCGGTCAACCCAGTGAGCACGCCGATCGCGACGATCTCCCCGATGAACGCCTGGCCGAGGCCGATCCCCGGGAACGATGCGACCGCGACGGCGAGCCCGTGCGGGCCGAGCGGGTAGCCGGGCTCCGGGGCCGGGCCGAAGCCGCTGCGCAGCCACTCTGCCCAGGCAAGGTGCAGGCCGAGGTCGTTGTTGAAGCCGACCCCGAGCAGGCCCCAGCGGCCGCTGACCGCGAACGGGATCGCCAGCGCGACGAGGACGACGATCGCCACCGGCACTCCCGTCCTCAGCGCCCCGGGCGCCTCAAACGGCAGCCGCCATGCGACGAGCGCGGCGACAGCGACCAGGGCCAGGAGGCCGAGGGTGGCGCTGGTGCCGTGGCCCGGCGCCCGCGCCAGCACGCCGGTGACGGTCACCACGACGCCGAACCCGACCGCCGGCTCCAGCCAGGACCACGATCGCCGTCCGGCCAGCGACATCGTCGCCCGCCCAGCGAGGAGGGAGACGGCGCAGATCAGCGCCGCCGAGGCGTAGGTCCCGATCATCAGCGCCTGCAACCTATACGGGAGCGGGCGTTCTCAGTACTTCTCGGCGGCCCGTTCCAGGGTCGCGCGGAGGTTGTCCCCGCGCAGCGGCGGCTCGTGCCCGGCGCAGACGACGCGTGGCTCCAGCGCTGCGAGCCGGCGCAGGGACTCCTTCGCCTTGGCGTGGTCCCAGGCCCAGGCCGGGTGCGGCACGCTTGCCTCGCCCTCGGGCAGCGGTTTGAGCCGCGTCGAGTCGACCAGGTAAACGACGTCGCTGACGATGGCGACGCGGTCGCTCTCGCGCCAGAGGCCGATCAAGCCCGGCGCGTGGCCGGGGAAGTGGATGACCTCGAAGCCGGCCACGGTGTCCCCCTCGGTGACCGTTCCGTCGATTTTCACCGCGCCGCCGTCCCAGCGCCGCAGCAGAAACGGGTAGATCCGGCGGACCCAGGCAACCGGCAGCTCCGAGAGCTCCATGTAGGGGGCGATCGCGGCATCGCTTTCGGCGTCGACGACTTCGTCGGAATGGCAGAGCACGGGCGCACCCATCGCCCCGGCGGTGCCGCGGTGGTCAGCGTGGGCGTGTCCGAGCACCACCCGGTTGACGCCGCCGAGTTGCTCGGCGGCCGCCCGGGCCTTCTTGCGCATGCTCTTGGTGCCGGCGTCGAATTGCACGACGCCGTCGCCGTCCTCGAGGAAGTAGATGTTCATCGCCCCGCGGACGTCCCCGCGCAGCAGCCAGACTCCCTCGGCCGCCTTCTCCAATCCCATGTTGAGCAGCCTACCCGCCGGCCAGGGCAGTTGGACCAACATCTGGAGCACTTAGTGACCTAGGGTTCGCCGCGTGCCGTGGATCTGGAAAGCGGGGCTGGTGGTGCTGGTCCTCTGCCTGGTGGCGTCGATGGCGATCGCGATCGTGCGCCTGGCGACCACGCCGACCGAAATCCTCGGCGATGGCTTCCGCGGCCTTCCCGCCGAATCCCGCTCTAGATAGGCGGCGGGCCGACCATCTAGTATCGGTCCGGTCCAGCGACCCAGCGAAGGAGGCGGCGTGTTCAATCGCATCGTGGTGGGAACCGATGGCTCCGACACCGCCGCCAACGCGGTGCGGCAGGCGACCGACCTTGCCAAACGGACGGGCGCGCAGCTAAGCATCGTCAGCGCCTTCGCGCCGGTTTCCGGCCGGCGGGTCGCGGGCGAGAAGCTGGACGCTCCCGCCGACGTCCAGTACGAGATCGGGCCGCGCGAGGACGTCAACCTCATCCTCGATGCCGCGGCGGCCTCAGCCCGCAAAGAGGGAGTCGAGGTCAAGACCCACCCGGTCGAGGCGGACCCCGCCGACGCGATCCTCAACGTCGCCGAGGAGACCGGCGCCGACCTGATCGTGGTCGGCAACAAGGGGATGACCGGTGCCCGCCGCTACATCCTCGGCAGCGTCCCGAACAACATCTCCCATCACGCGCCGTGCAGCGTGATGATCGTCCGCACGACCTAGTTGAGAAACGGCCTGCGCCTGGTGGCGCGGTTGGCGTCGATCAAGCCGGCACCCTGCTGGGTGCGCGGCAGGCCGAGATCGCGGGCCGTCTTCCGCAGCCGCTGGCTGACGGTGTTGACGATGTGCGTCGGCGCCAAGCGGTTGGGGCCGCTGCGGTGGTACCCGATCGCGACCACCATCGCGGCGACGCCGGAGACGTGTGCCGCCGCCATCGAGGTGCCCAAGTAGTCGCTGGGTATGGAGAAGGCCGTGGTCGATCCCTGTTGCAGGGTCACCTGGAAGATCGGCCGCGACAGCACCGAGGGGCAGCCGGCGATCGGTTCGCCGCCGCCCGGCGCGACGACGTCGATGGGGCCCGCCAACGAGTAGTTGCCCAGGCAGCCGCCCTCAGTGGTACCGCCGACGGCGATCACCCGCGGGCCGGTGGCCGGCGCTGAGACGCAGCCCTCCGAGCCGATGTTCCCTGCCGAGGCGACGGTGACTATGCCCGCCTGGTAGGCGCGGCGGAGGGCTTCGTCGACGACCTGTACGCGCTTGCCGCAGGCGAAGTTGAAGCTCATGTTGATCACGTCGACGCCGTGGGCGACAGCAACCCGGATCCCGTTGGCGATCTCAACCGCGTCTCCGCGACCCTGGCTGTCAAGGACCCTGACCGGCATCAGCTTGGCCCGGTAGGCGAGCCCGGTGAGCCCGACCCCGTTGTCCGTCTGCTCGGCGATCGTCCCCGCCACGTGGGTGCCGTGGCCGTTTTCGTCGAGTGGAACCAGATCACGATCGACGAGGTCGAATTCCCCGGTGAACTGCTCCGGGCTGAAATCAGGGCTGGGCGCGAATTCGTCGGACCGCTTGCGGTAGGCGATGCCGGTGTCGAGAACGGCGACGGTCACGCCGGCCGCGCCGGGGCGCCCGAGCCGGGCCAGGTTCTGCCAGGCGCCGACCGCGTCGATGCCGCCGGGGGAGGTTGGTAGGCCCGGGGTGGGGGGTTCCTGCCAGGGGAGGAAGTTCCACTGCTTGGAGGCCCAGCTGCCGGCCTCCGATGCCGCTTCAGCACCGGCACCGGCGACGATCGTCCCGGGATCGTTGGGGAGCGCGAGTGGCACAGGCGCCGGGACGGCGGCCGAGGCGGTGGCGATGTAATTGGGCTCGGCGTAGACGACTCGGGGGTTGCTCCGCAGCGCGCGCGCGGACGCCCTCACGTCGGCGCCCGCCGGCAGCGAGAGCGCCCGGCCAAGGCTCTGCCCCTGGAGCTTGTAGACGACCTCGCGCGGGACGAACCCGCGGTTCGGCGCGACGCCGATCTCGGCCGCCGCCGGCGTGGCGCCGGTGATCAGCAGGAGGGTCGCCGCGAGGGCACCGAGAAGCGAAAGGAGTCGTCTCATCTGAAGTCTCTTCGCTCGTCCCGATCCCGTGAGTGTCCGGGTGAGCTCTTCCGCTAACACCGGAAATCCCGGGAAGTTGTAGGCGTACATACTCCTCCATCGATGGACGAATTGGCGACCGCGCACAGTGAGGCGATGGATCTCGCGATCGAGCAGGCGCGGATGGCTGGAGAGCACGGCGACGTTCCGATCGGCGCCGCGATCTTCCGCGACGGCAAACTTCTCGCCCTCGCCGGCAACGAGCGCGAGCGTCGAGGCGACCCGACTGCTCACGCCGAGGTGTTGGCGATCCGGGCCGCAGCCGAGGCGCTCGGCGGCTGGCGGCTGCCCGGTACGACCCT
This sequence comes from uncultured Actinomycetes bacterium, assembly GCA_963832155.1. Classification (GTDB taxonomy): domain Bacteria; phylum Actinomycetota; class Thermoleophilia; order Solirubrobacterales; family 70-9; genus VAYN01. Next base: position 181,772 of record CAWHTB010000002.1, on the reverse strand, counting down.
CTACGTCACCCTCGAGCCGTGTGCGATGTGCGCCGGGGCGATCGTCCTGGCTCGCATCCCCACCGTCGTCTACGGCGCCCCCGACCCCAAGGCCGGGGCTGCCGGCAGCGTCCTCGACGTGCTTTCCCACCCCGCGCTGAACCACCGTCCCGATGTCATCTCCGGCGTCGGGGAAGAGGAGTGCGCCGCGCTCCTCCGCGACTTCTTTGCCGCCAAGCGGAACTCCGCGATTTAGTCACCGACCCCTAGCGTCGCGGAATGTGATGTGGGAGTCTCTCCACTTTGAGTAAACGGGAAATCTCAATGAAAAGGGAGGCTCGATGAGTCCCGTGAAAACCCCCAAACGCCGTACCTGTGCGCACATGGTGGTGCACGAGCTGCTGGCCGAAACGAAACCCGACTACCGCAAATACAGGCTCAAAGCGGAGGAGGAGACGCGCAGCAGCATCGACAGCGGGCAGGCTATGCGGGTCACCGCGAAACTGATCACGATCCCGGTCGTCGTGCACGTGGTCTACAACACCGAAGCGGAGAACATCTCCGACGCTCAGGTGAAAAGCCAGATCGAATCTCTGAATAAGGACTACCGGGCAAAAAACCCGGATCTGAAAAAACTGCCGAAAGCGTGGAAAAGCCTCGCGATCGACTCCAACATCCAGTTCGCCCTGGCGACCAAAGACCCGAAAGGCAAAAAAACCTCCGGCATCACCCGCACCGCGACGAAAGCAACCTCGTTCGGCCCCAACGACACGGTCAAGGCGAAAAAAACCGGTGGCGTCAATCCCTGGCCGACCGACCGCTACCTGAACATCTGGGTGTGCGATCTCGGCGGCGGCCTGCTCGGCTACGCCCAGTTCCCGGGCGGACCGTCGAAAACCGACGGCGTGGTGATCCTCAGCACCGCCTTCGGGACGACCGGCATCGCCAAAGCCCCGTTCAACAAGGGCCGCACGGCGACGCACGAGGTGGGGCACTACCTCGGCCTGCGTCACATCTGGGGCGACCGCAACGACTGCACCGGCGATGACTTCGTGGCCGATACGCCGAAAGCGCGGGAAGCGAACTACGGCAAACCGAAATTCCCCCACATCACCTGCAACAACGGACCGAGCGGCGACATGTTCATGAACTACATGGACTACGTCGACGACGCGGCGATGTTCATGTTCACGACGGGCCAGGTCGCGCGGATGAACGCGACCCTCGCCGGACCGAGGAAAAAACTGGCCGGCCTCTGAGATCATCCCCGGGTGGCCGGACCCGGGAAGGAAGCGCTTCGAGGGCATTGGGTTCACTCCCACGAGGAGGACAGCGGCAGCGAGATGGTGTTCCGGCCGGCCGACCATCCGCTGCCGCCCTCGCGCGGGCGCATGGCATTCGAGCTGCGCCCGGACGGCAGCTACGTTGAGCGCTCGCCGGGGCCGGTCGACGTTCCCGAGGAGTCAAGCGGCCGGTGGTCGCTCGAGGGCGACCGGCTGGTCCTGGACCCGGCGGGCGACCGGCCGCGGCGGGCCTGGGAGGTCAGGGCGGTCGGCGAGGATCGCCTCGTCCTGCGGAGGATCTGAGCTCGACCGCCTGAAGCGCCTACCCTGGTCTTATGTCTGAGGGCAGGAGCCAACGCAGCCATCACCTGGATGCGATCCGGGTATCGGCGATCCTCCTCCTGATCCCGTACCACGCTGCCCGTTATGTCCAGAAGGGCGATGGGGGAGCCGAGATCGTCGATGCCGTCGTCTGGTTCGTCCACACCTGGCACATGCCCCTGTTCTTCGCCATCTCGGGTTTCCTGGCCGCCAGCGCGCTGCGACGATCCACCGCTGTCCGCCAGCTTCGTGCCCGGTTTCGCCGGCTCGGCCTGCCGCTGGCCGTGGGGATGCTGACGGTCGTGCCGCTGGCCAATTTCCTCGTCATCGGCGCGGCGGCCCTCTGGCCGCGCAAGGGTGCGCTTCCGCCGAAGCGAGAACTGGACATCGCCAACGTCTTCAGCCTCTCGCCGAGGCACCTGTGGTTCATCGCTTACCTGTTGATGATCTCTCTGATCGCGATCGGGGTCTGGCTGGCGCTCCAGCGGGCCCCCGGACTGGGGGCGGCGCTCAACCGCGGCTTTCGCGCCCTGATGAGGTCGTGGTGGGCCGTTCCCGTCCTGGCGTCGATCAGCGCGGCGATCCTGATCACCAAGACCGGGTGGGTGGCGGGAGGAACCGCGTCCAATTCGCTGGTCCCAGCCCCGACCCTCTTCGCTTATTACAGCCTCTTCTTCTTTTTCGGCTGGCTTCTCAGCGGCCAGAGCAATCTTGTCGAAGGGCTGAAGCGCGGGGCCTGGCTGCGGCTCGGGGCCGGAGTGCTGATCGCCGTGCCCGCATTCCTTCTCTTCTATGACAACGGCGACTTCACCGGCAACGTCGGCACGCCGGGAATCCTGGCTGAAATCGATGAGCTGCGCCTTTATGGACTGTTCACCGTGGGCATGGTCTGCTGGCTCACCCTGTTCGGAATCTGGGGGGTGCTGGCGCGACACATCCGAAAGGAGTCGCGCGTGCTGCGCTATCTATCGGACGCGAGCTTCTGGATCTACCTCGTTCATATCCCGTTCCTCGTCGCTCTGCAGAGCTCCCTCTCCACGACCGAGCTGGCAATCCCCATCCGCTGGGGACTTGCCGTGAGCGGGACCCTTGTGTTGGCTATCGGGACGTATGCCCTGATCCGTTGGTTTCGCACGCTGGTGACGAAGCCTGAGGACCCTCGCGGCGCTCCCGGCTAGTACTTACCGACTGTCTACTAGCGGCACTTCCCGGCGCAGGCGATCAAGGACCAGCAGGGCTCCGAGGTTCCGCAGCGCATATCCCTGTCGCATTCCCACCGGCCGGAAGTCAATCGCGGTGCAGGGTGGACAGAGAACACTCGGGTGGACGCCATCGCGACTCAGACCCGCGCGGGGAACCCCCTGCTCGACCATCTGTCGCCAGTAGTTCCAAAGCGGCAGCGCCCGGTTCTCGGCCAAATCGGCGATCTCAGCGTTGAACCGCGCGACCCGTAGCGAGAACGGCCGCCTTGCCCGGGGTGGGATCGTGCTGATCACCGGGATGGTTCCCGCACCGGACACGAGCCGGACGACACGGGCGAGGTCGAGGCGGAACTGGACCGCGGTGATCTCCTCCAGGTCGTTGGTTCCAAACATGATCAGGGCAACCGATGGACGGAGCAACTGCAGTTCGCAGCTGACGGCGGGCAGCCCCTGGCACTCAGGGAAGGATTCGCGCGGCAAAAGGGCGTCAGCCGCCCGCCATCCTCCGACCGCGGCTACCCCCAGGCGCGAATAGCTGTTGCTGACCGGGCACCGAGATTCCTCAGAGCCACCCGGCACAGCGGTCCGGCCGAAGAACCCGAGCGTTCCGCGCAGCTCTTCCCATCGGCCTAGTTGGGGCGGCGAACACGCCAGCGCCTGGAGGAACGATGGGGATGCGGTGATGCTGTCGCCGATCTTGGCGACGACTCCCGGATGATTGCCGAGTCGTTCTCCGCGGCTTGCAACCTTCTCCAGATGGCTGGTGACGACGGGTCCAAGTTCTGGCGCGACGGGCAGCTCCTGCCATTCGGCGGCACGGGACTCGTGGCTGAAGATGGACCCGAGTACAAGCAGGGCGGAGGCTATGAGGACAGCTTTTAGGGCAAGCATTCTGTGCGAAGGCGTACAGCGCCGTCTGAACGGAGAGGGTGGGATTCGAACCCACGAGGCGGGTTAACCCCGCCCACGCGATTTCCAGTCGCGCTCCTTAAGCCACTCGGACACCTCTCCGGGCCGCCCTGAAGCCTAGAGGCTTGCCGCCCTCCGACCCTTGTCTCGAAGCCCCAGCGCCTCGATCTCAGCAATGATTGAGCGCAGTGAATTCATCTCACCATTCAGGCGGCCAATCGCAAGAAGAGCGCTTCCGGCGACTGGTCGACGTTGGCACCGCGCTTCTTTCGGAGCTTGACCTCGAGGCCCTCCTGCAGTCGGTGGTGGAGGCCTCGCGCGAGCTCACCTCGGCCACCTACGCGGCACTCGGCGTGCTCGACCCTGACCACACCGAGCTCGAGCGCTTCATCTACCTCGGCATCGACGACGAGACGAAACGGGGGATCGGCGACCTGCCGCGCGGGCGGGGTGTTCTCGGCGAGTTGATCCGGAGCCCCGTTCCCCTGAGGCTGGCCGACGTCGAACGGCATCCCCACGCTTACGGATTTCCTCCCGGACACCCGCCGATGCACTCCTTCCTCGGGGTGCCGATAACGGTTCGCGGCGAGACCTTTGGCAACCTCTACATGACCGAGAAGCAGGGCGCCGGGGAGTTCGACTCCGACGACGAGGACGCGGCGAGGACCCTGGCGACCTGGGCCGGGATCGCGATCGAGAACGCTCGTCTCTACACCAGCCTGAGCGAACGCGAGGAGGAGGCCGAGCAGGCGCTGAGGCAAGCCCAGGCTTCCGTCGACATTGCGCACACGGTCGGGGGGGAGACCGACGTCGAGCGGGTCCTCGACCTGATCGTCAAGCGCGCCCGTGCCCTGGTTGACGCTCGCGCGGTGCTCGTCCTCCTGCGCGACGGCGAGTGGCTCGAGGTGGCGGCCCGGGCCGGCGAAGTCAGCGCAGGGGAGAGCGAGCTGCGGATCCCGGTCGACGACTCGGTTTTCGGTGCCGCGATGGAAGAGCGCATCTCCCGGCGGGTGGACCGTGAGCGGCTGCGGGAGCGACTTGGCGCGGAGACCGCCCTGGTGGTTCCGCTCCACTTCCGCGGTCACGCGGTGGGGACGCTGGTGGCGCTGGACCGTGTGGCCGGAGGCGAGGAATTCGGCCAGGAGGACCTCCGCCTCCTGCAGGCGTTTGCCGCCAGTGCCGCGACCGCGGTTGGAACCGCACAGAGTGTCGAGTCCGAACGGCTTCAGCAGCAGGTTGAGATCGGCGAGCGCGAGCGCGAGCGCTGGGCCCGCGAGCTCCACGACGGTGCGCTCCAGGGCCTCGCCGCGATTCGCATTTCTCTGGCGACCGCGATCCAGAGCGAGGCGCCCGATCGGGAGCACCGGATCGAGGCGGCGGCGGAGGAGATGGTCGAGCGCCTCGAGGGGCAGATCAACGAGCTGAGTCGGCTGATCAACGACCTCCGCCCGGCGTCGCTGGAGCGGCTCGGCCTCTCCGGCTCGTTGACAGCCCTTGCCGAGGAATCGTCGGCTCGAGGCGGGCTCGAGGTCGAGAGCACGATCGAGATCGACGGGGAGCTCAGCGGGGAGGAGGAGCGGGTCGTCTACCGGTTGGTTCAGGAGGCGCTCAGCAACGTGCTCAAGCACGCGGCGGCGAGCAGCGTCAGTGTCACCGCCCAGATGATCGACCGGCAGGTTCGGATCGCCGTGAAGGACAACGGTCGCGGGTTCGATCCCGATTCCGTCTCCGGAGGTCGTGGCCTGACCGGGATGCGGGAGCGGATCCAACTGCTCGGCGGCGAGATCGAGGTCGTCTCGGAGCTGGAGAACGGCACTCGGATCATGGCCCGGGTCCCGATCCAGGCCGGCTGACGCTCAGCCGCCGCCGTCGCTTCCGGCCTCGATCACGCCGTGGGCGATCGCGAACCGGACCAGGTCGGGACGCGACTCGATCCCCAGCTTCTCCATCAGCTTCGCCCGGTTGACCTCGATCGCCCGCACGCTGAGGTAGAGCCGCTCGCCGATCTCGCGGTTGGTGTGACCGAGCGCCAGCAGGCGCAGCAGCTCGCGCTCTCGCGCGCTCAGCCCGTCCACCGGGTCCGCCTCCAGCTTGGCGAGCGCCCCGCCCAGCTCCGGGTCGATGTAGGAGCCGCCCTCGGCGGCGACCCGGATTGCCTCGGTGAGGTTGCGCTCGGCCGCCTGCTTGAGGACGAAGCCCGCGGCGCCGGCGCGGAGCAGGTTGCGGGCCTTTCGGGGGTCGCTATGCATCGTCAGGACAACGACGGCCATGCTGGGAACGCTCTCGCGCAGGCTCGCTATATCGGCTGCCGGTTCCGCACCGGGCATCGCCAAATCCAGCACCAGGACGTCCGGTCTGCGGTCGTGGGCGAGTGTCGCCGCCGACTCGGCGTCCGCCGCCTCGCCGATCACCCGCAGGCCCGGCTCCGCTTCGAGCATGCTTCGCAGGCCGGCCCGGATCACGTTGTGATCGTCGGCCAGGGCAACGGTGATCTGCCGCTCCTCCTCCATCTCGGCGTCGCCTCATACCGCAGTCTGCCAGGCGAGAGGGCGGACGCCGGGTCGGCGTGCCCGGCTGCGAGGCCTCCGCGCCGACACGGGGCGACGCGGAGGCGTCCGCAGCTGGAGGGCTCCATTGGGGCTCCTCCTCATCTGGCCGCCGCGCCTGCTTGACCGTGGGAGTGGCCGTCGCGGGCCGCGGGGCCAGCTCAAGCCATCTTCACCCGGCATCGCGCGCCCCACATCCGGGGTTAGTACTACGCAGTACTTCGGTCTCGCCGCACCGTCGGCGCTACCCTGGCGAAGGGATGACGGGGCTCGAACGCGACGGCGAGGCGCCGATCACGATCGTCCTCGCCGACGATCATGCGGTCGTTCGCGGCGCTCTCAAGGCGCTGTTGGAAGGACAGGGGAACTTCGAGGTGGTCGGGGAGGCCGTCGACATCCGGTCGGCGAAGGCCGCTGTTGCTGAGCTGCGGCCCCGTGTCCTGATCCTCGACCTCAACATGCCCGACGGCCTCGCCGTCGACGCGGTCGCCGGGTTGCGAGCTGAGGCACCCGGGACCGAGATCGTCCTGCTGACGATGGAACGCGCTCCGATGCCGGCTCGCCGCGCGATCGATGCCGGCGCGCGCGCCTACCTGTTCAAGGACGCTGCACACCTGGAGCTGGTCGAGGCCGTGCGCCGAGCTTCGGAGGGCCGCGAGTACCTGTCGGCGGCGGTGGCGGCGGGCCTTGAGGGGGAGGGTGAGGGGAAGAACACGGTCCTCTCTCCGCGCGAGGCGGAGGTCCTGCGCTTGATGGCTCTCGGCAACACCAATCGTGGGATCGCCGAGCAGCTCTCGCTCAGCGTGCGCACTGTGGAGACCCACCGCGCTCACGTACAGCAGAAGCTGGGGCTCGAGAGCCGCTCGGATCTGACCCGGTACGCGCTCGCGCACGGCCTGATCGACGCCTGAGCCGGCTACCCCTCGCCACCGAGTGCGGCCAGCGTCGCCGTCACCGATTCGGCGAGCGCCGTCGGGTGGTAGCCACCCTCCAGCACCGCCCCCAGCGGCGCGTCCACCTGGTCCGCCATGTCGCGGACCTGGCAGGCCATCCGGGCGAACGAATCGGTCTCCAGGCGGCAGTCGGCGAGCGGGTCGTCGCGATGGGCGTCGAACCCGGCCGAGACGAGGACGAGGTCGGGATCGAAGGAGAATGCGGCCGGCACAACGATGTCCTCCATCAGGGAAAGCCAGATCTCCTCGTCGGACCCGGCCGGGACCGGCAGGTTGATCGTGTACCCCTCGCCCGCGCCGGAGCCGAAGTCGGTGGATTGGCCGGTGCCGGGATAGATCCCCGCTTGGTGGATGCTGACGAAGAGGACGTCGGAGCGGTGGCGGAACGCCTCCGCGGTCCCGTTGCCGTGATGGACGTCCCAGTCGAGCACGAACACCCGCTCGGCGCCCAGCTCGCGGATCGCCAGCTCGGCAGCGATCGCGATGTTGTCGAACAGGCAGAAGCCCATCGCCCGGTCCGGTTCGGCGTGGTGTCCCGAGGGGCGCGCCGCGCAGAAGCCGACCCGGTCTTCGCCGCCGAGCAGGGCGCGGGTGAGTGCGCAGGCGCCTCCGGCGGCGTGCAGGGCGGCGCGGTAGGAAGCCTCGCCGACGACCGTATCGGCGTCGATCGCGCCGCCACCGGCTAGGCAGAGGTCGCGGACCGAGGCGACGTGGCGGGCGCTGTGGACGAGCTCCAGCTCGCCCTCACCGGCAGCCGGTGCCTCGCGCCGTTCCCAGCCGAGCCAGTCGCGGGCGGCCAGCGTGCGTTCGATCGCCACCAATCGCTCGGGCGTGTCGGGATGCGCCGGCATCTGCTCACGCGGATCGTGCTCGAGGCTGGACGGGTGGCTGAAGTAGAGCATCGGGCCTTGGCCCCGACCCTATCCCGCGCCCATCGGTGAAAGGCCACACCGGAAGGGATGGGCTTTTCCGGATGACCCTGGCTCCTCGTGAGAGGAGGCTTCTGCAATGGGTTCGTACCGATCTCGGGTCTTAGTGGCCGGGGGTGGGATCGCCGGGCTCGAGGCCGCGATCGCCCTACGGGAACTCGCTGGGAAGCGGGTCGTAGTTGAGGTGTGCTCGCCCCGAGAGGACTTCGTCTACCGGCCGTACGCGGTCGGGGAGCCCTACGGCGCCTCCCATGCCTTTCGCTACGACCTGCGGCGGCTGACCGATCACTGTGGCGCCGACTTCCGTCTCGACAGCATCGTCGCCGTCGACGACGAGGGGAGGCGGGCCCGGACGCACGACGGCGAGGAGATCTCCTATGACCACCTGATCGTCGCCGCCGGGTCGCGCCTGGCGGGCGGAGTTCCCGGCGCGGTGACCTTCTGGGGTGTGCCAGACGACCGCATGGTCCACGAGTTGGTCCGCGGCCTGTGCGAGCGGAGGCTCCGGCGGGTGGCGTTCACCAAACCGGACGGCTGCGGCTGGGGGCTGCCGCTTTACGAGCTGGCGCTGTTCGCCGCGAGCGAGCTTGCCAAGGCGGGAGTTGAGGATGCCGCCCTCCTCCTCGTCACCCCCGAGGAGACGCCGCTCCAACTCTTCGGCCGCGACGCCACCGATCGGGTCGCCGAACTGCTCGCCGAGCGGGGCATCGAGGTGGTCACCGGTGCTCGTCCGGTTGCCTACGAAGGTGGCCGCCTGCGGATCACGCCCGGCGAAGCGGTGGAGGCGGACGCCGTCCTCAGCCTTCCCCGTATAGAGGGCCGGCGGATCGCCGGTGTCCCATCTGACCGGGATGGCTACGTCGCGGTGGACGACCACGGCCGGGTCATCGGGGCCCAGCACGCCTTCGCCGCGGGGGACGTGACGAACTTCCCGATCAAGCAGGGTGGAATCGCGACCCAGCAGGCTGCTGCCGCCGCCGAAGCGATCGCCGCCGAGCTGGGCCACGCTGCTCCCAAGCCGTTCGACCCGATCTTGCGAGGCGTGCTCTGGAGCGGTGGCGAGCCCCTGTACCTGTCTGGCCATCGCGGCGATGGCGCCGATGAAACCGTCGGCGGTCACTTGACTTCGTTTCTTGACCAGCTCGACCGCGCCGCCGCCTGAGACTTCGACCCGGATAGCCTGGGATAGGTGTCACTGCTCGAGCGCCTTGGCGTCGAAGCACCCGTCGTCCAGGCGGGGATGGGGGGCGGGCTCAGCCGCCACGAGTTGGCGGCGGCGGTGTCGGAGGCGGGCGGGCTGGGGACGATCGCCGTCAACGGCGCCGACCAGATTCGCCGGGAGCTGAAGGCAGCTCGGGCGCTCACTCGCCGGCCGCTCGCAGTCAACCTGCTGCTGCCGTTCGTCCGGCGCGACTGGTTCGCCGCGGCGGCAGAGGCGGATGTCGTCGTCACCTTCTGGGGCAGACCCCGGCGACGCACCCCCGGTCCCTGGATGCACCAGTGCGGTTCGGTGGCCGAGGCGCGCGCGGCCCACGCGGCGGGTGCCGACGCCGTGATCGTCCAGGGCGTCGAGGCGGGCGGCCACGTGCGCGGGACCGCCCCGGCCCTCGAGCTTCTGGACCGAGCCCGGAGTGCGCTGCCGGCCGGGTTCCCGTTGCTGCTCGCCGGCGGGATCGCGGTGCGGGGCGACGTCCGCCAGGCGCTCGAGGCGGGCGCGACTGCCGCGGTGGCGGGCACCCGCTTCCTGCTCGCGGAGGAGAGCCGCGCGCACGCCGGCTACGTGCAGCGCCTGCTCGGCGCGGACCAGACCATCCTCACCGAGCTGTTCGGCGCCGGCTGGCCGGCGCCGCACCGTGTCGTTCCCAACGCCGCCACCGCACGATGGTTGAGGGACGACCCCCGCGGGCCAGCGCTGAACCGGGCGCTCAACCGCCTGCTCGCGCCGGGCGCGCGCTACATGCCCGGCGCGCTCCAACAGCGGATGATCCTCGCCCAGCGTCCCAGCAGCCGCCTGCTTTCGCCGCTCGGCCCGATCGACGACGGCCCCGACACCCTGGTCGATGCCGGACCCCTCTACGCCGGCGAGACCGTCAAGCGCATCACCGACCTCAGCCCCGCCGCCGATCTGGTCCAGGCGTTGACCCCCTGAGTCCTCCCGGCCTTGCGTATCCACCTTCTTCCCAACTAGGCATCTAAAAAAAAAGGGGGGGGGTGATTTCCCTCCCTCAGGCCCTTCATAGGGGGTGCGCTCGCCCACGCCTGAACCGACTCGTCGTAGATGAGCGCCCGCTACCGCCGCATTCTTGATCACGCTGCCGGTGTCCTGCTCATGGTCGAGTTCGCGACCAGAGGTCGAGAGGTGGTCGACTACGCGGTGGTCTTAGCTGTCATTGCCGGCGAAGACGTGCGGACCGTCCGCGTCTACGACGGCGCCCACGGCTTCAACGAGATGCACCGCCACACGCGCAGCGGGGGAAAGGAGCCCGGGACGCCATTCCAGCGCGGTACCCTGGGTGAAGGAATGCGCGCTGCCATTATCGAGATCAAGCGCGGTTATCCGACGATGATCGAAGGGTGGGAGAGATGAACGCCGTCGAGCAATCCCCGGCCGCGAGAGTGATGGACGAAGCAATCGAGCTCTCCATCGAGGGACGGTCTCCCTATCCGGATAGCGCGATGTTCGTCGATGCCGACTCCCCTTCGATGAGGCAAGAGATCAAGCTTGCTGCCGATGAGGGGCTTTCCGTGGTCCTTGTTGCCGCGAACGGCAGCACCCGCATCCTCGACCCCCGTTCCGCGCGCATCTTCCCTCGCTAGGATTCCGCTTGTTGAAGCCCTGGAGGGGTGCCGGAGTGGTTGAACGGGGCAGTCTCGAAAACTGTTGGCGTCGCAAGGCGCTCGTGGGTTCGAATCCCACCCCCTCCGCTTCCGGCGTTATGCCGACGCCGGGGGGTGTCCTCGGTCGCTCATGTGCAAAGCGCATCTCGCTCCCTGCGTCCTACCCCGGCTCGCTCAGCGACCGGGAGAAGGTCGAGGCTCGGTTGATGAGACCGCCCAGATCGCTAGGGGCGGGGGCACCAGCAATAGGGCGAGGCTGACGATCTCGGCGATCGCGTCGCCGGTGCCGAAGTTGTCGAGATGGGTGACGTGGAAGAAGAGGTGGATGGCGGCGGTGAGCAGCCAGGCGGCGCAGACGGCCTGGACCAGAGTGCGGTCGAGCGTCCGGGCGGCCCAGGCCAAGAGGACGGCGAAGCCGAGGTAGAGGCCGCCGACGTCGGTGACCAGGTGCTCGTTGTAGGGCGGCAACAGGTCCACCCAGTGGGAGACGAAGGGGAAGTCGTCGTAGAACTCGCGGGGGAAGAGCGTCGCAACCACGCCAATGGTTACGGCGGAGAGGAAGAGGAAACCGAGCGCCACCCGGGCGGTTTGCGGCGAGCGCATCTGGCGTGACCGTATCTCAGCTGACGGCTAGCTCCTCGCCGGCCGCCGCGTGTCCCTCATAGGGGAGGACGACGAAGTACATCAGCGAGGGCAGCAGATCCTCGATCTCCTCATTCTCTCCCTTGCAGAGGCGGGAGTAGAGGAGGGATTCGACCCCGCCGACGGTCGCCGAGGCGGTGACCGGGTTGGATGGGGGATCGGTGAGCAGCTCGGCGGCCTGGTCTTCCAGGCAACCGGTGAAATGGTCGAGCAGCGCGACCCGGCGCAGCGCAGCGTCCGAGCTTGCCCCACGGGCCTCGACGACGAGGGTCCGGGCGGTATCGGGCTCTGCGGCCATGAAGTGGAGCAGCGCCTCGAGCCCGTACCTGGTCCGATCGCGCCAGACCCTGCCCCCCTTGCGGGCTGCGGCGGCGACCTTCTTGCGCAGCCGGACCGCGCTTGTGTCGAAGGCGGCTAGGAAGCAGTCTTCCTTGTTGGTGAAGTGTTCGTAGAAGGTGGGTCGGGAGACGCCGGCCCGTTCGATCACGTCCTGGACGTTGGTTTCCCGGTATCCGAGCTCGGCCGCCGCATTCAGCATCGCCGCGATTAAACGCTCGCGCTGAAGCGTCCGTATCAGGTCAGAGGGGAGCTTTCGAACTCCCGAGGGAAATTTCCCGTCGCCGTTGGCGAGCATTTCCACCGCGGCGTCGATCTGGTCCGGAGGCCACCCCTCCCCGACAACTGATGCGAGGATCTCCTGACTCAGATGGATTCGGTCGGATGGCACCCAGAAACCCTGAAGTTTCTATTAAATACGATCTAAGTTTCCTCACGGTACCAGATGAGAAGGTGGGTTGTGGTGCGCTCTGGAGCACCATGGATATCCTCTAATCCATGCTCCCACCTGACCCGCGGGAGTGTTTGTGAACCCACAACGCCCCGAGCTTCCCAGGGACTTCATTGCGGGCCACAAGCGCCGTCGCATGATGGACGCGGTCGCCGAGCTGACTGCCGAAAAAGGCTACGAAGCCACGAAGATCGCCGACATCGTCCGGCGTGCCAAGGTCGCCCGCAAGACCCTGTACGACAACTTCGATGGCAAGGAAGAGCTTTTCCTTGCCGCGGTGGACTTCTACCTGGTTGAGCTTCGAAACCGGGTTACGGAGGGCTGCGCGGAAAGCGAAGGCCCCTGGCAGCGCCGCGTCGACGCCGGCCTCGCCGCCTTCCTGGGGTTCCTTGCCGAGCGGCCGGTGGCGGCAAGGATGTGCATGATCGAGGCGCTCTCGGCGACCCCGGAGGCAGCAGCTCGATACGACGCCGCGGTGCACGATTTCGTCGAGATGTTGAGGGAGGCCGTCCCGCCGGAGTCGGGCTTGCCCGACACGATCGAGGAGACGCTGGTCGGGGGAGTTGCCTGGATCGCAAATCAGCAGATCAGGCGTGGTGAGGCGGAGCGAGCGGAGGAGCTATTACCCGAACTGTCGGAATTCCTGCTCTCTCCGTACCACGGTGTAGCCAAAATTAGTTCGGAACCGGGAGGCGAAAGTGACAGTACGGTGGCAGACTCCAATAGTTGAATGGACCGATTGCCGCGTGGACGTCATGGACTTTCGCCTGAGTTTGTGGCCCGGAATCAGCGTGAACGGCTGATCTCGGGGCTCACCCAAGCGCTCTACGAAGTCGGGTACCAGAAGACCACTGTGTCGTTGATCGGCCAGAAGGCGGCCGTTTCAAAGAGTGACTTCTACAAGCACTTCGGGAGCAAGGATGACTGTTTCCACGCCGCTTATGAGTCGGCGATCGACCGGATCCGGGACCCGGTGCTGGAGGCGTGCGGCAAACACGAGGCCGAGGAGTGGTCGCCCCGGGTGCGGGACGGCATCGCTTCCCTCCTCGCGACCCTGGCCTCCGATCCAGCGCTGGCGAGCATCTCCCTGGTCGAGGGCCTGCGGGCCGGCCGCGGCATCTATGACCGCTACCAGGCCGCGCTGGAGAGTTTCGTCGGTTACTTGCGAGAGGGGGCTCCGCAGGGCCCGGACGGAGGCGAGGTCCCACAGGCGACCGACGAGGCGGTGGTGGGTGGCATCGCTTCGCTGCTCGCCCGGCAGGTGCTGGATGGCGACGTGGAGAAGATCGACGAGTTGCTGCCGCTCGTGCTCGAGTTCGCGCTGACGCCGCACCTTGGCGCCGCCGAGGCGCGGCGAATAGTCTCCGGGGGATGATCGAGCCGGCAAGCGCGGGCGAGGGCGCCGTCGAGGAGCAGGGGCCGGGTTCGGGCGCGGGCGTGCTGCCCTCCCAGGAGCTCGACCGGGCGATCGAGAACGAGTGGGTCAGCTCCGGCGACTACAGGATCCGGCCCGAGGCGGTGCAGCCGGCGAGCATCGACCTGCGGCTCGGTGACTTCGCCTGGGCACTGCGCTGTTCCTTCCTCCCGGACGTCGATTCCACTGTCGAGGAGAAGATCGACGGGCTCGCCTTCCAGCGGGTCGACCTGCGCGACGGGGCCGTGCTGGAGCGCGACCGTCCCTACCTGGTGCCGTTGATCGAGGAGCTGGCCCTGCCTGAGGACATCCGCGCGAAGGCGAACCCGAAGAGCTCGACCGGGCGGCTCGACGTCTTCACCCGCGTGATCACCGACCGCCATCACCGCTTCGACGACATCCGCGGCGGCTACCGGGGCAAGCTCTACCTGGAGATCGTCCCCCGCTCCTTCGCGATCCAGGTGAAGACCGGTCTCTCGCTGAACCAGCTGCGGCTCGCCCGCGGTGACGTCCGCCTCGACGACACTGAGATCCGCGCCCTCCAGGACGAGTTCCCGCTGCTCTACCTCGACTCCCACGCGTTGCGGCAGTCCGAGTTGGCCGTCGCCGACGGGCTCTTCCTCAGCGTCGACCTTTCCGGGCCGAGCGATCGCACCGTCGGCTACCGGGCGAAGAAGAACAGCCTCCCAGTTGACTTGGCGCGGATCCGCGCTTACCGCTGGACCGACTACTGGGACCCGGTTTATCCCGAGCCGGGTGGCCGGATCGTGCTGGAGCCGGAGATCTTCTACCTCCTGCTCTCGGCCGAGGGCGTCTGCATCCCGCCGCAGATAGCCGCCGAGATGATGGCCTACGACCCGACCGCGGGCGAGCTTCGCACCCACTACGCCGGTTTCTTCGATCCCGGCTTCGGCTACGACCCGGCCGGTGGGCGCCACGGCAGCCGTGCGGCGCTCGAGGTCCGTGCCCGCGACGTCTCCTTCATGGTCGAGCACCGCCAGCCCGTCTGCAAGCTCGGGCTGGAGTGGATGGCGGCGCCGGCCGAGCGCCTCTACGGCGCCGACCTCGGCTCCAATTACCAGGGCCAGGTGACGATGCTGAGCAAGCACTTCGAAGAGCAGACCGCGGGAGGGGGTGACGCCCCCTCCGAAACGCGCGGCGGGGGCCGCGCTTGAGTGTTTCGGAGGGGGCGTCACCCCCTCGCACGTGGTGCGTCTATCTCGCTGGCGAGATACACAGCGATTGGCGGGAGCGGATTGAAACCGGGGTGCGGGAGGCGGGCCTGCCGGTCGTCTTCTCGGCGCCGGTCACCGACCACGCCGCCTCTGACGACGCCGGCACCGGGACTCTCGGCGAGGAGGGGGAGAGCTTTTGGCGCGACCACAAGGGCGCCGGGGTCAACGCGATCCGGACCCAGACGCTGATCCGCGACGCCGATGTCGTCGTCGTCCGGTTCGGTGACAAGTACCGCCAGTGGAACGCCGCCTTCGACGCCGGCTTCGCCGCCGCGCTCGGCAAGCCGATCGTCACCCTGCACGACCCCGAGCTGGACCACGCTCTGAAGGAGGTCGACCGTGCCGCGCAGGCGACCGCTCGCACACCCGAGCAGGTCGTCGACGTCCTCCGCTACGTGATCGCGGGGCAGCTGCCGGGCTGAGGGTGGGGAAGTTCCGTCGGCGATGTATGCGAACGTATGTTCGTATGCGATGGGACGAACAGCGAGTCGAGAACGACCTGAGGCTGCCGGGGGTCGGTGATGGCACCGTGGTCCGGACCTTCGATGCCCCGGAGGCGATGGGGATCAACTTCCACGAGGTCCGCGCCCGCTCGGCCCTCAACCACGTCCCCGGCGGCCGCTACGGCTTCAGCTACACGATCAACCCCTACAGGGGATGCACTCATGCCTGCACTTACTGTCTGGCGGGTGATACGCCGATCCTGATGGCCGACGGCCAGTCGCGCCCGCTGAAGGAGGTGCGGCCGGGAGACGCGATCTACGGAACCGTTCGGCGAGGCTCCTATCGACGTTACGAGGTCACGAAGGTCCTTGCTCACTGGGCGACCGTCAAAGCTGCGTACCGGATCGTCCTCGAGGACGGCACTGAGCTGGTCGCAAGCGGCGACCATCGCTTTCTGACCAACCGGGGCTGGAAGCACGTGATCGGATCGGAGCAAGGACCGCTGCAGCGTCCTTACCTCACCTTGAACAACAAGCTGATGGGGACGGGCTCCCTCGGGCCAGCTGCCGGAGAGTCGCCTGAGTATCGCCGCGGCTATCTGTGCGGGATGATTCGCGGAGACGGGCACGTCGGTTCCTATTCCTATGTCAGACCCGGTCGAACGGTTTCCGATGTGCACCGCTTCCGGCTCGCGTTGACCGATCACGATGCCCTGCGGCGTTCACGTGAGTATCTGGCTAACGAGGGAGTTCCGACCCGCGAATTCCAGTTTCTAGAGGGGAATTCTAGGCACCGGCCGATGACCGCCATTCGGACTTCTACCCGGGATGGGGTCGACCGGGTGCGCGAGCTGATCAGTTGGCCCGGATCCCCCTCAGACGAGTGGTCTCGCGGTTTCCTGGCCGGCATCTTCGATGCCGAGGGAAGCTGCAATGGGGCGCTCCGCATCTGCAACAAGGATCCCGAGATCATCGGCCGAACGGCGGCAGGCCTAAGAGACCTGGGCTATGCGGTGACCGTGGAGAAGCCCAATTCGGTGGGCGCGCGAAATGTCCGGTTGCTCGGCGGCCTTCGCCAACAGATGCGCTTGTTCCAGCACATCGATCCGGCCGTGACGCGGAAGCGATCTGTCGACGGGATCGCGATCAAGTCACAGGCGAAATTGGGCGTGGTCTCAATCGAGCCGATCGGCAAGCGAATTCGCATGTATGACATAACCACCGGGACCGGCGACTTCATCGCCAATGGCGTGGTCAGCCACAACTGTTTCGCTCGTAGCACCCACACGTACCTGGACTTCGACGCGGGGCGGGATTTCGAGCGGGAGATCGTGGTCAAGGTCAACGTGCCCGAGCTGTTGCGGGCGGAGCTGGCGCGGCCGAGTTGGAAACGGGAGCTGGTCGCGTTGGGGACGAACACTGATCCCTACCAGTGGGTGGAGAGTCGCTACAAGATGATGCCGGAGATTCTCGAGGCACTGGAGAAGGCGGAGACGCCGGTCTCGGTGCTGACCAAGTCGCCGCTGGCGATGCGCGACGTGAAGATCTTCGAGCGGATGGCGAAGCGGCTTCCGGTCTCGGTCAACATGTCGGTCCCGACCCTCGATGAGGACACCTGGCGGGCGACCGAGCCGCACACCCCCAGCCCCGCCGCCCGCCTCGACGCGGTCGCCGAGCTGCGCCGCCGGGGGATCGATTCCGGCGTCCTGATCGCGCCGCTGATGCCGGGCATCAACGACGATCCCGACCAGGTCCGCCCGATAGTCGAGCGGGCGCGCAAGGCCGGCGCCACCTTCCTCGGCGGCGTCGCGCTCCACCTCCGCGGCGAGGTCAAGGACGTCTTCTACGGCTGGCTGGAAACCAAACGCCCCGACCTCCTCCCCAAATACGAGCACCTCTACAGCTCCCGCGCCTACATGAAGCCCGCCCACCGGAAGCTCGCGACCCGAGGCGTAAAAGGGTGGGGCCGAAGCCGCATGAGAAGCTCCCTCGCCGATCGCTCCGGCCCAAGCTCGTCTAGGAGAGGTGTTGCTCCGACGGGTGGCCCGGGGGGAGGGGCCGAGCACGTAAACCTCGCGCGCAGGCCCCTCCCCCCGGGACAGGACCCGTCCGGCCAGCAACCCCTCTTCTAGCCCCCTTCGTCCAGCTGGCTGAACAAGCAGTCTTTGGGCTCTTTGTCATCCCTGAATCTGTGAAACCGCCCCCCATGCCGTATACGGCCGCTCGCCGCGTGGTCGTACCCGATCTCGATCACCAGCTCGGGCCGCAGCGCCACCCACTCCAGGTCGCGGCCGCCGGTCCACCGACTCGGCTCGGCGGAGCCGCTCTCGCCAGTCTCCAGCGGCGCCAGCATCTCCCGCATGCTCCGTTTTGCCGCCATGCTGAACCCGGAGATATGGCCGACGGTGCGCAGGTCCTCGCCGTCGTAGAGGCCGAGGATCAGCGAGCCCACCGTGCCCTCCTCTTTCCCAGGCCGCCAACCCATCACCACGCAATCGATCGTCCGCTCGCGCTTCACCTTCGCCATCCCTTTGCGTTTGCCGGGTTGGTAGGGGGCGTCTAGCTGCTTCGCCATCACCCCCTCGATGCTGTTCAGCCAGGTCTCTGCCTGCGCCTCATCGGGGTTCAGCGGCGTCAGCTCCAGCCCCGCCTCCTTGGCAATCCCCTCCAGGCGGCGGCGGCGCTCGGCCAGCGGCGCTTCCAGCAATGACTCGTCCCCCTCCGCCAACAGGTCGAAGACGATGTACTCCGCCGGGATCTCCTTCGAGAGCAGTTCGATCCGGGACTGGGCGGGATGGATGCGTTCTTGGAGAGCGTCGAATTCGAGGTTGCCGTCGGCGTCCCGGATCACCAGCTCGCCGTCCAGCACCCAGCGCCCGGGGGCGAAGCTCAGCTCCGGGAAGTAGCGCGCCAGTTCTTTACCGCCCCGCGACTGGATGTAGGCGTCTTCGCCGTCGACGAAGACGATCGCGCGGAAGCCGTCGAGCTTCGGCTCATACGCCCACTCCTCGCCCACCGGCAGCTGTTTGCGCGTCAGCGCCAGCTGCGGCTTGATCGGCGGCGAGAGTGGCAGGGTCACCCGGCGGCCGCGCGCTCGCGGCGGGCTCGGCTCTCGCGCGGGTCCGGGATCGGCACCGCCGAGAGCAGTTTCTTGGTGTAGGCGTCGGTCGGGTGTTCGCAGACCTGGTCGGCGGTCCCCTGCTCGACGATCTTGCCGTTGTGCATGACCGCGATCCGGTCGGAGATGTGGCGGACTACGCCGATGTCGTGGGCAACGAAGAGGTAGGTGAGCCCGAACTCGTCTTGGAGGTCGTCGAGCAGGTTGACGATCTGCGCCTGAATCGAGACGTCGAGCGCCGACACCGGCTCGTCGGCGATCACCAGCTTCGGCTGCAGCGCCAGCGCCCGCGCAATCCCGATTCGTTGCCGCTGCCCGCCGGAGAACTCGTGCGGAAAGCGGTTGTAGTGCTCGGGAGAGAGGCCGACCCGCTCGAGCAGCTCCTGGACCCGGCGGCGCATCTCCGCGCCGGAGGCGACACCCTGCAGCCGCAATGGGTCGCCGACTATCTGGCCGACTCGTTTGCGCGGGTTTAGCGAGGCGTAGGGGTCCTGGAAGATCATCTGCATCTGACGCCGCAGAGGCCGCATCTGGCGCCGCGATAGTCCGGCGATCTCGCGGCCCTCGAAACGGACCGAGCCCGACGTCGGCTTGATCAATTGCAGCACAGCGCGGCAGGCGGTCGACTTGCCGCTGCCGGACTCGCCGACCAGGCCGAGGGTCTTGCCGCGGGGAATGCTGAAGCCGATGCCGTCGACCGCCTTGACCTGATCGACCTCGCGGTCGATCAGGATGCCGCGCTTGACCGGGAAGTGCTTGACGAGGTCGGTGACCTCGAGCAGCGGGTCGCCGCCGTTCATGCCGGTGCCTCCAACCCGATCTGTCCCTCGACCTGGCGCTTTTCCCGCTTCTGCTCCGGGTCGAGCCAGCACCGATCGCGGTGAGCCGGGGCGTCGGCAAGGCGGGCGTCGAGGCCGGGCAGTTGCGCGCATTTGCCGAACTCGTGTGGGCAACGGGGCCGGAACGCGCATCCCTGGGGCAGATCGAGCAGCGACGGTGGCGCCCCGCTGATCTGCGGCAGCCGCTTCGGGCGCGGCCGGTCCAGCCGCGTCAGCGACCCGATCAGCCCCCAGGTGTAGGGGTGCTGGGGGTCGTAGAAGATCTCGTCGAGAGTGCCCTGCTCGACGATCCTGCCGGCGTACATCACCAGCACCCGGTCGGCGATTTCGGCGACTACGCCGAGGTCGTGGGTGATCAGGATCGTCGCCAGCCCGCGTTCGCGGTTCAGGTCCTCCAACAGCCGCAGGATCTGGGCCTGGATCGTCACGTCGAGGGCGGTGGTCGGCTCGTCGGCGATCAGAACCTCCGGCTCCAGGGCCAGCGCCATCGCAATCATCGCCCGCTGTCGCATCCCGCCGGAAAACTCGTGCGGGTAGTCGTCGACCCGCTGCTCGGGATCGGGAATCCCGACCGAGTCGAACAGCTCAATCGCCCGCGCCCGGGCGTCGGAGCGACTGACCTCGGGGCGGTGCGCCTGGATCGCCTCGGCGATCTGCGCGCCGAGGCGGTAGACCGGGTTGAAGGAGGTCATTGGGTCCTGGAACACCATCCCCACCTCCTCCCCGCGGAGGCGCTGCAGCTCGGCGTCGCTCGCGTCGGTCAACTCCTTGCCGGCGAGCTTCACCGAGCCCTCGATCCGCGAGTTGTTGGAACGGGTGAGACCGATCAGGGTCTGCGCGGTGACGCTCTTGCCCGAGCCCGACTCGCCGACGATCGCCAGCACCTCGCCCGGCCCCACCTCGAAGCTGACCCCGTCGACGGCCTGCACCAGACCGCCTTCGGTCGCGAAGCCGACGCGCAGGTCGGCGACCGAAAGCAGCGGGGCGGGACTCATGAGGGGCCCGCCTCTCCGAGCCGCACCCGGGGGTCGAGGTAGGCGTAGACGATGTCGACCACGGCGTTGACGAAGACGACGAAAAAGGCGCCGTAGAGCGTCACTCCCATCACCGGCGGCAGTTCGAAGTTGGACACGGCTTCCGCCGCGTACCTGCCGACTCCGTCGATGCTGTAGATCGTTTCGGTGATGATCGCGGTGCCGGCGATCGTCGCTCCGAAGTCGAGCCCGAAGAGGGTGATGATCGGGATCAACGAGTTGCGCAGGACATGCCGGGTCATCACCTGATGCTCGCCCAAGCCCTTGGCCCGGGCGGTGCGGACGTAGTCCTCGTTCATCACGTCGAGCATGTTCGAGCGCAGGACGCGACTGTAGAAGCCGATCGAGAGGATCGCCAGGGTGATCCAGGGCAGGATCAGGTGTTGGAACCATTCCCATGGGTCTTCGGTCAGCGGTACGTACTGCCCGTTGGGCAGAATTTCGAGCTCGTTGCTGAAGACGAGGATCAGCACCGGCGCGATCAGGAAGACGGGGATCGAGACGCCGGCGATCGAGACCCCGGTGAGGACCCGGTCGAGCCAGCCGCCGGCGCGCCGCGCCGAGAGGTAGCCGAGCAGCAGCCCGAGGCTGAGCCAGATGATCGCGGCGCCGATGCTGAGCGAGAGGGTTGCCGGGATCCGTTCGAAGATCTGTTCGTCGACCGGGATCCGCGGGCGGTAGGAGGTCAGCTCCCCGGTGAACAGCTTCTCCATCATCGTCAGGTACTGCTGGGGCAACGACTCGTTGAAACCCCATTCCTGCTCGATGTTGGCGATCAGGAGGGCGTCGGCGTTCTTGCCGGC
This sequence comes from uncultured Actinomycetes bacterium, assembly GCA_963832155.1. Taxonomy (GTDB): domain Bacteria; phylum Actinomycetota; class Thermoleophilia; order Solirubrobacterales; family 70-9; genus VAYN01. The sequence goes on along the minus strand of CAWHTB010000002.1, from coordinate 160,497 downwards.
GAGCAACTGCGCCGGGTTGGTGGCGGGGACGACGTTGAAGATCAGGAAGACGATCACCGAGACGACGAAGAGGACGGCAACCATTCCGGCCAGGCGCCTGAGGATGAAGCGGGCCACCTAGACCGCCGCCTCCGACTCGGATGCTTTCGTGACGACCGTGCCGGTGTGAGCCTCGAGCCGCAACTTCGATCTCGGGTCGAGCGCGTCGCGCAGGCCGTCGCCGACGATGTTGAGCGCTAACACCGTCAGCATGATCATCGTGCCGGGGATGATTGCCAGCAGGGCCTGGGTGTTCAGCAGCTCGACGCCGTCGGTGATCATCGTGCCCCAGGAGGAGTTGGGCGGGCGCACGCCGGCACCGAGGAAGGAAAGGCCGGCCTCGAACAGCATGTTGTTGGCGATCGTCAGGGTGAAGAAGACGATGATCGTCGAGGCGAGGTTGGGCAGCAGCTCGCCGAACATCACCCGAAGCGGGCCGGCGCCCTGGGCGATCGCGGCCTCGACGAACTCTTTCTGGCTCAGCGCCAGCACCTCACCGCGGATCGGCCGGGCGATGTAGGGCACGGTGAAGAAGCTGATCACCAGGATCGGAATCCACAGTGAACCGCCGGAGACTTCGATCGGGCCGAGCTGCAAGCCGCCGACGGCGAGGGTCACCCCGAGCGCGATCGCGACGAGGAAGACCGGCAGCGACCAGATCACGTCAAGCGCGCGAGCGATCACGGTGTCGACCCAGCCACGGAAGTAGCCGGCCAGCAGGCCGAGGACGATCGCCAGCATCGTGGTGATCAGGGCCGAGCCGACGCCGACCAGCAGCGAGGTGCGCCCGCCGTACATCAGCCGCACCATCTCGTCGCGGCCGAGGCGGCCGTCGGCGCCGAGGAAGAACTTGCCACCGGCACCGAACCACTGCGGGCCGATCGGCCGGCCTTCGACGTTGACGACTTCTCGCTGCTCGCCGTCGACGGTCAGCTTTTCCAGCGTGTGGGTCTGGTTCGGCCCCGTTTCCGCGACGTGGTCGGCCCACAGCGGCGCCGCCAGCACGAAGAGCACGATCAGCACGAAGAGGCCGAGGAACGCGACCGCGAGCCGATTGCGCAGGAAGCGGCGCAGAGCGAGCGCCCACGGCCCTCGCTCTGCCTCACCCATTGCCGTTCCCTACTTGAACTCGAAGCTGGTCAGGTACTGACCCAGGGTGATGTTGAAGATGACCTTGTCGAGGTCGATCGCGTCGGAGACGAAGGTCGAGACCGTGAGCGCGCCGTAGGGCGCCCACGGCGCCTGTTCCATGAATTCTTCGTCGAGTTTGGCGTAGGCCGCTATCTGTTCGGGCCCGAGCTCTTCTTCGCCCAGTTCGGTGATTTTCCGGTTCAGCGCCGGATCGTTGATCTTGGCGAAGTTGCCGTTGTTGTTGGGGAGGATGCTTTCTCCGGCCAGCAGCGGCTGGAAGAAGTCGTTCGGATGTGGGTAGTCCTGGAACCAGTCCGACCAGCCGACGTCGAGGTTTTCGGTCGTCGCGTTGCCGATCACGGTGAAGTAGTTCTCGGCGTTGAGGATTTTCAGCGTCGTGTCGAAGCCGAGTTCCTGCAGCACACCGTCGAGGTATTCGGCCGCCTCGTCGTTGGGGCTTTCGGTGTCGCCCCAGACGGTGATGTCCATGTCCGACGGGCTCGCTTCTTTGATCATCTGTTTGGCTTTCGCCAGGTCGTACGGGTAGAGGTCGAATTCCTCGTGGCCCGGCATTCCCGGCGGCAGGATCTGCCGGACGCCTTTGAGCTGGCCGGCATAAATCCGTTCCAGCGCGGCGGAGTTGACCGCGTAGTTGACAGCCTGCCGCACTTTGACGTCGTCGAAGGGCGGCTCGGTCGTGTTCATCCAGAAGTAGTAGGTGCTGATCGTCGGCTCGATCCGCAGCTGCGTGCCCTCGAATTCGTTTTTGACTTCGGCGAAGCGATCGGCCGGGATCAGGTTCTGCATCCAGTCGAAGCTGCCCTGTTCGATGTCGTCGACCTGGGACTGGGCGTTGCTCACGGTCGTGACCTTGGCGCTGTCGATCGTCCCGGTGGGGTATTCGGGCATCGCTTTCGAGTTCGCTTTGGCCCACTGCGGGTTGCGCTCATATTCCCAGCCTTTGCCTGACTGGACTTTGGTGATGTAGTACGGGCCGGTGCCGGGCGGCGGGTCGGCGCTGAGGTCTTCCACCGGGGTGCCCTGGGGAAGTGGGGCGACGAACATCAGGGCGAGCTCGTTGGTGAACGTTCCACGCGGATTCGTCAAGTTGATGACGATTTCGCCGGTTTTGTCATTCGCCTCGATCCCCGGGATGCCGCCTTTCTTGGTTTCGGCGAACTCTTCGGCGCCGACGATCCCGGTGTAGAAGGGCGTGCCGCCGGAGGTCAGCTCGATCATCCGTTCGACCGCGAAGGGGAAGTCGGATGCCTTGACCGGGGAGCCGTCGGAGTATTTGAGGCCGGGACGGAGGAAGAGCGTGTAGGTTTTGCCGCCGTTGCTGATTTTCGGCATGTCTTTGGCGAGGCCGGGGACGACGTCGCTGCCGGCGGGGCCGTTGGCGTGCTTGTAGGTGAGGAGCGGGATGTAGACCTCGTTCATCGCGGTCCAACCTTCGGCCGTGTAGGAGAGGGCCGGATCGAGGTAGTCGGGGGGCCCGGAGTAGGTGATGTTGAGGGTTCCGCCTCCCTCGCCGCTGCTACCACCTGAGTCGCTGTCCCCGCATGAGACCAGTGCAAAGGACGCGACCGCTGCAAGTGCCAGAACTGCGAACGAGCTTCGAAGCTTCGTCAAGGTTGGACCTCCGAGTCCGGCTGAATGGGCGTACCCCTGGGAATCAACTCCAGCACAACGTCCTGTTCGCCGTCAAGGTCGAATGAACCTTTGTATGAACGCCGTTTTGGCGCATACTCAAGCCATTTCGAACCAAGTAACGGTACCGCCAGGGCGAGAATCGCCAGTACCCCCAGCCCGGCGACCAGAAACGTCGCCCTCGGGGTCGCAACCGCCGCGACCACCCCGCCAAGAGCGAACCCGAGCCCCGGCATCGCCGCTCCGATCGACTCCAGGACGCTGATCACGCGTGCCTGCATCGCGTCGGCGGTCAGCTCCTGGACCGCGCTGATCACCGACACCCACTGCACGCCGTTGCCGGCGCCGCCGAGGACCGAGGCCGCACAGGCGACGGCGAGAGTGGGCGCCGCCGCCAGCCCCAGGTATCCGGCGCCCACCGCGAGCGTGCTGACCAGGAGCAGGAACGCGAGCGAGGCGCGCCTGACGGCGGCGAAGACGAAGCTGCCGAGGACCATCCCGACACCCCAGCTCGCCAGCATCAGGCCGTAGCCCGAGTCGCCGGCGTTGAGGGTCTCCTTGGCGTAGATCACCTCGATTGGGAGGACGGTGGCGAAGAAGACGAAGGCGGCGCCCTGGGCGACCAGCAGCCGGCGCAGCACGACCTTTTCGCGGATGTAGGCGATGCCGGCGCGGACGCGGTCGCGCATCCGGCCCGGTTCGGGCTCGGCGCGGGGCAGCGGCCCCGCCGTCAACAGGATCCAGGCGACGGCGTAGAAGGAGATCGCGTCCAGGAGCAGCGCGGTCTGCACGCCGAAGCCGGCGACCACCAGGCCGGCGAACCCCGGGCCGAGCGCGGCCCCGCCGGTGAAGGCGATGTTGAGCAGGGCGTTGCCGGAGCGGAGCTGGTCGCGCGGCTCGAGCAGGGCGGCGACCACCGCGCGGGTAAGGGACCGGCTCGCCAGGGCGAGGGCGCCATCGATCGCCGCGATCACGACTATGGCGGTGAGCGAGAAATGCGAGGCGAAGAGGGCGAGCCCGCCGAACGCGGCCGCCTCGCCGCAATAGAGCACCGGAAGGACGAACCGGGGCGGCGGGCCCTCGACCCGGGCGACCAGCAGCGGCGCCAGGATCGCCGGCAAAAAGCTGTTCGCGAGGAACAGCAGGGTGGTGGCGAGGGCGCTGCCCGTCTGGTCGTAGACGAGCACCGAGAGGGCGACGATCCCCATCCAGTCACCCAGCTCGTTGACCGTGTAGGAGGCGGCGAGGCGGCGGAAGGTACGCCCGCGAAGCGGGGCAATTAGGGCAGGGCTACGCACGACTGGCCACCTGCCCTAGACGATTTCTGCACAAGTTTTCCTGCAGATGCACAAGTTTCCGCCGAGTTGTGCTACAAAGTTGCCAGGCAACGAATGAGTTTTTGAACGTCCCGCAGAGCTTCTGGGCTTCGACGAAAGGGGAAAACACATATGGGCTACCGCAAGTAGAGACTTCAAAACCGAGCGCCCGTCAGCGCTTGGCTTATGACGAAGGGCGTCCCGTCGGGCGCCCTTTTGTCTGCTTGGGACTTCTCCAGCGAGCCCGCCACGCCTGCCACGGAGGCTGCCCAGCAGCCACTGCAACGTGCTTCTCAGCCGGCCGGGGAGGGCTCGAAACGGCTTGAGTAGTGCTGAACTTGCCTGTAGCGTGACTTTCGCAAGTTGCGTATGCGGCAAGCTCGCTGCCAGTCGCAGGGAACCGGCGTCACTTCCGGAACATGGACTGCGGCGGCAACGATCAAAGTCCCAGCACTGGTCCAGCCGTAACCAATGGAAAAGACGCGACCCACCACGGCAAACCGCGCCCTCATGTCGCTGGCGACGCTCGCGGCGGCCGCACTCGCCGTTTGGCGGGCCCCGACTGCCGACTGGGACCTCGCCCTGTTCGGGATCCTGCTCGGGTTCTCGGTCTTCAGCGACCTGACCGCGATCGAGACCCAGTCGAAGCTGAAGATCTCCGGCAGCTTCCTGGCGATCGTCCTGGCGATCGTCTTCCTTGGCGGCGCCCCGGCGGCGGCGATCGGCGCCTCGTCGATCCTGATCGGGTGGTTCCGGTGGCGCGATGACCGCCACGACCTCGCGGTCAACCTGCTCACCTACGTGACCTTCCCCCTGGTCTCCGGAATCGCTTTCCACCTGACCATCGACGACGCCGGCATCACCACGGCCGACCCGGTCTTCTACCTGCTTGTCTTCGCCACCTTCCTGCTGGCGCTGGCGATCAACTTCTCGATGATCGCCGCCGACGCCTGCTACCTCGAGCGGAGCTCCTTCGTCGCCAAGGTCCGGACGGCGCTGATCCCGCTGCTGCCGTCGGAGCTGATGGCGGCGCTGATGGCGGTTGGGGTCGCCTACCTCTACGTCCAGGTCGGCCTCGCCGGGGTCGCCCTCTTCGGCGTCGTCCTGGTCACCTTCCAGTACCTGCTCGGCGCCCTGCTCGTCTCCCAGCAGCGGGCCGAGGAGCTGGAGCTGCGCAGCAAGCAGCTGGCCAGCTTCCAGGTCGGGATGTTGAGCGCGATGCTGCGCACGCTCGACCTGAGGGACCAGATGACGGCGCGGCACTCGGCCGCGGTCGCGCGCTACTCGCGGGCGATCGCGCAGAAGGCCGGCTACTCGCGCCGCGAGGAGGAGCTGGTCCACATCTCGGCGCTGCTGCACGACATCGGCAAGTTCATCCTCCCCGACCGCATCCTCAAGGCCAACGTGCCGCTCACCGACGAGGACTGGATGCTGATCAAGCGCCATCCCCAGCAGGGCGCTCGGGTGGTCTCCTCGCTCGATGGCTACGGGCCGGTCGCCGAGATCATCCTCGCCCACCACGAGCGGATCGACGGCAAAGGCTATCCGCGCGGTCTGGTCGGCGACGACATCCCCGAGCTGGCCCGGATCATCTCCGTCGCCGACACCTACGACGTGATGACCGCCCGCGACTCCTACCGGACGCCGATGTCGAGCCACGACGCGATCCTCGAGCTGCGCCGGGTCGCCGGCAAACAGCTGGACGCGCGTTTCGTCGAGGTCTTCATCGAGCTGCTCGAGGGCAAGGACGTTTCCTTCCAGCACGGGGAGGCGGCCGACTTCGAGAAGGAGCTGGCGCTCGAAGCGCGGATCGCGGAGACCGCCAGCCCCGGCGAGGGCAACCGGTTCCAGGTCGCCGGCGTCAGCCCCTGACCTGCGGCTGACGGATAGCGTTCCGCCCATGCGCGCGGTCACTTTCCAGGCGCCCGAGGAGGTGCGGGTAGAGGACAAGCCGGAGCCCGAGATCGGCGCGCCCGACGACGCCTTGGTCCGGGTCGAGGCGAGCGGGGTGTGCGGCTCGGACCTCCACATCTACCACGGCCGCGTTCCGGTCGAGCCGGGTTTCACGATCGGGCACGAGTTCGTCGGCACGGTCCTCGCCGTCGGGCCCGAGGTCGAGCGGGTCGCCGCCGGCGACCGTGTCCTCGGTTGCTTCAAGACCGCCTGCGGGACCTGCGAGCTGTGCCTGCGCGGCGAGTACCACCGCTGCTTGCGCGGCCAAACCTTCGGCCACGGGGCCAACCTCGGTGACCTCCAGGGCGCCCAGGCCGAGCAGCTGCTGGTGCCGCGCGCCAACATGACTCTGCGCCGGGTGCCGGAGGGGATGTCGGACGACGTCGCCCTCTTCGCCGGCGATGTGATGGGGACCGGGTACCACGCGATCGCCCACGCCGGGATGCAGTCCGGCGACACGGTCGCGGTCCTCGGCCTCGGCCCGGTGGGGCTCTGTGCGGTCCAGGCCGCGCTCGCCGCCGGTGCCTCCCAGGTCTTCGCGATCGACACGGTCGAGCAGCGGCTGGCGATGGCGGGCGAGTTCGGGGCCACGGCCCTGCACCTGACCGAGCAGGACCCGAAGCGGGAAATCCGTTCCGCCACGGGCGGCCTCGGCGTCGACGTCGCCGTCGACGCGGTCGGCGATCCGGCCCCGCTGGGCCTGGCGGTGAGCCTTGCCCGCGACGCCGGCGTCGTCTCCGGGATCGGCGCCTACGACGGCCGCTTCGAGGTGCCGATGGGCCTCGCCTGGCTGAAGGGGCTGCAGCTGCGGCTCGGTCTCGCCAACGTGGTCGGCCACGTCGACAGCGTGCTGGCGCTGATGGAAGCGGGCAAGCTCGACCCGGCGCCGCTGGTCACCCACCACATGCCGCTTGACCAGGCGAGCGAGGCCTACCGGCTCTTCGCCAACCGCGAAGCGCTGAAGATCGTTTTGAAGCCCTAAGAGCCTCTCTCAAAACCCCCGCGCACGTCTGGCGGCACCGGACACACTTCGCGGGGCCGGCGTCCTCAGTCGGCCAAATGGCGCTGCCATTCGGCCTCCCTGCGTCCTACCCCCGCTCGGTCCGGCACTCGCCAGTCGCACACGCGGGCTTCGACAGAGGCTCTACACGCCGGTTTCTCAATGTGCTAGTTGACTAGGACAGCTGTCGGGACTACTGTGTTTTCTAATGGCACAGCAAGCCGCGCAGGCAGGGTCCAACCCATTCGCGATAGATCCCAGCGACGAGCTGCCGGTCGGGCTGCAACTGACCTGGCGCCTGCGGGCGCTGATCTCCACCGGTCAACTCGCCGGCGGCGAGCGGTTGCCGAGCTTTCGCCGCCTCGCCGAGTGGGCGGGGGTCAACCTGAACACCGTGCGGGCGGTGTACGAGGGGCTCGAGGCCGAAGGCCTGGTGGTCAGCCGCCAGGGCCAGGGCACCTTCGTCGCCAGTGGCGTCGAGCCCGCCCCTGAGCTGGAGCGGATCGCGGCCGAGGCGCTGGACCGGGCTCGGGAAGCCGGCCTTGGCCCACGCGACCTGGCTGTCGTCGCGATGGCCTGCGCAAGCATCCCCGGCGATGTTGGGGGGGAGGCTCCGGCGCCACCACCGCCGGGCCTTCCCGACCCGGGGGAGGAGAGCGAGGCGATCGAGGTGCGCCAGGAGCTGCGCCGCCAGATCGGTCGCCTCGAGGCGGAGCTGGCGAGCGACGCGCGCTACCTCGAGGCCGAGCTGCCGACCGCGCCGCTTCGCGCCGTTGCCCACGTCGCCGGCGTCCAGGAGCTGGAGCAGACCCGCGACACGCTGATCGCCCAGCTCTCCGAAGCCCGCAAGGTGGCGGAGGAGCGGGCGCGGCGGGAAGCCCAGGCTCGCGCCGAGCGCCAGCGGGCGTTCGAGGGCGACGAGGGCCTGCGCAGCGGCGAGCCCGGTGACGGTCCCCTCGGCAGGGCGATGGGCTGGTGGCGCGCGAAGCACTAGCAAGGGGCGGGGCTTCGGCCTCGAACCTGTTCGGGGAGGTGGGGAACATGATGATCCTCACCACGCGGACGATCGTCTCAGCGGTCAGGCGGCCATATCCATACGGCGAGGAGCTCGTCTGGCAGTTCCTCTTCGTGCTGAAGCTCTCCTGGTTTCCGCTGCTGATCTCCACCTTCGCCCTCTGCCTCGGCGCCCCCGGGCTGCAGGCGGCCGGCGTTCTCTCTCTGTTTGGCGCACTCGACCGTCTCGGCGGCTTCTTCGTGCTGACCGCGGTCCGTTGGATCGGCCCGCTGGTGACGGCGGTGGTGGTCGCGGGCGTCGCCGGGACCGCGATCACCGCCGACCTCGGCGCGCGGAAGATCCGTGAGGAGCTCGACGCCCTGCAGGTCCTGGGCGTCGACCCGGTCAAGAACCTGGTCGTGCCGCGCTTCCTGGCGCTGATGGTCGTCACCGCCCTTCTCGACATCTTCGCGATCGTCTTCGGACTCTCCGCCGGGATCGCAGCCGAGCTGCTCTACGACCAGTCGCTCGGTGGCTTCTTTGCGACTCTCTTCACCAACGCCACGGTTACGGACCTGTGGGCCTCGGTCCTGATGTGCACGATGTTCGGCGCGATCATCGCCGTAGTCTGCTCCTACAAGGGGATGGCGGCCTCCGGCGGGGCCGCGGGAGTGGGGCGCGCGGTCAACCAGGCGGTGGTGATCTCCCTGGTCGCGGTCTTCTTCTTCCAGTTCGTCGTCACCTCGTTCCTCCTCGCCTCCAATCCCGAACTGCAGTCGATCCGGTGATCGGCTGGCTCGATCTCCCCCGCGCCTGGCTCGCCTCTTTCGGCGAGATCGCTCGCTTCGGGACCCGGGTCGCCGGCCTGGTGCTCTCGGGCCGTGTCCTCCGGTTCTTCGGCGAGGGTCTCCGCCAGGCGGGGATCCTGATCTTCGGCTCGGCCCTGATCATCTGGGCCTTCGTCTTCATCCTCGGCCTGCAGTGCGGGCTGCAGGGCGCCTACTTCAACCGCTCGATCGGCGCCCCGTCCCTTGCCGGCCTTTTCTCGGCCTATTGCGATCTGCGGGAGGGAGTGCCATACGCCTTCGGCTACATCCTCTCGGCCAAGGTCGGCACCGGAATCGTCGCCGAGCTGGGTGCGATGCGGATCTCCGACGAGATCGACGCGCTCGAGGTGATGGGAATCCAGCCGGTGACGTTCCTGGCCGCAACCCGTCTGCTCGGGGCCTGGATCGCGATCCCCTTTCTCTATCTCGTCGGCATCGGGATCGCCTACTTCGCCAGCTACATAGCCGTCGTAGACCAGGTCGGCGACGTCTCCTCTGGTGGTTACCTGCTGATCTTCTGGATGTTCCAGGACCCCTTAGACCTGATCTTCAGCCTGACCAAGGGGATGGTGATGGCGACGGCGATCGTCCTCGTCGGCTGTTACTACGGCTACACGGCCTCGGGCGGACCGGTCGGCGTGGGCACCGCCACCGCCCAGTCGATGGTGGTCAACATCATCCTCGTCCACATCATCGGCATGCTCGGCACCGTGGTCTTCTGGGGCGCCAACCCCAGAGCCCCGATCGGCGGCTGAACCCTCAGCCGCCCCTGACGAGGATCACGCCGATCACGCCTATCAGGCAGGCGATCACCCCGAAGCTTCCCCGGTTCAGGGTTGCCTGCAGTCCGACCATGCCGGCCCTGAGTTCGGCGATCTGGCCGTTGACTTCGTCGAACTTCCGCGTGGTCTCTTCCTTGGACTCATCGATGCGCCGGTTGACTTCTCCGAACTGCCGGCGCGTCTCTTCCATCGCCTCGCCCAACTGCCGGCTCATCTCTTTCTTGACTTCCGTGAATTGCCGGTTGGTCTCCGTCTTGGCTTCCCCCAGTCGCCGATCGACTTCGTCGAAGCGGTGGTCCGTATGCCGGGCGGAGTCGTCAAAACGCAGGTTGACCTCGTCGAAGCGGCGATCGATGCCGTCGAAGCGCTCCTCGAGTCTCTCGTCCGTCCAGGCCATCGTCTGCATGCTTGCACTCTAGCGAAGAAAGTGCAACGTATTGTCTGCAGAAAGTAACTTCCTTGCGGCGTCTTGCTAAAGACTCGCGGTCGCTGCGACCGGCTTCGCCCCGGCGCGGTGGCGGCGGAACATCTCTTCAACCCAGATGAAGCCCGGTCGGTCGGCGAAGCCTTCCCGGAAGCGCTCGAAGGCTGGAGGAGAGGGCGAGTCGGGGGGCAGGGGCCCCTCGGGTGGCCCGACCAGGGGATAGAGAATCGAGGCGGCGGTCAGGTCGGCGACGCTGAACCGATCCCCGACCAGGTACTCGCCTCCGTTGGCCTGCAGCTCGGCGTCGAGCCGGTCGATCGCAGCGGCAATCTTCGCCTTCGCCAATTCTGCGCCTTCCCTTTTGTTGGCGCCGAAGCGGACGCTGGTGTACACCCGGGCGTAGGCGCCGGCGACGGCCTTGGACTTGGCGAGCGCGGCGGGCGCCATCTCCGCCGCCACCTCGGCGACCATCTCCGGCTCGTTGATCAGCTCGTAGAAGGCGAGATGGCGCATCTGCGGTCCCACCTCCTCGTCGAAGAAGTCCTCCAGTGCCAGCGCCCTGGCGCGCTCTGCCGGGTCCTCCGGGTAGAGCGGCGGCTCGGGGTAGCGCTCCTCTATTGCGGCGATCACCGCGGTCGAGTCGCCGATCCGCCGGCCGTCCAGCTCCAGCACCGGAAAGGTGGGGTGGGCACCGCCGGTGAGCCAGAGGGCGATCGGGATGTGCATCCCGGGAAGCGGCGCGCGGCGCACGTGGTCGACGCCCTTGTACTCGAGCGCCCAGCGCGCCTTCTCGCTGTAGTGCGAGATCTGGATCTGCCAGAGGGTCGGCACCGAGCCGCCCGTTTGCGCCGCCATCTTCCTCCTGCAAGCATAGGCGCCATGGCGCTGCTAAGCCAATCCGAGATCGAGGGGAAGCTCGCCGAGCTGCCCGGTTGGGAGCAGTCGGGGGAGGCGATCGTGAAGGAGTTCAAGCGCGAGGACTTCGTCGGCTCCGTCCGCTTCGTCGACAGCCTGGTCGATCCCGCCGAGGAGATGAACCACCACCCCGACCTGGAGATCTCCTGGGACACGGTCACGGTGAAGATCTCCACCCACTCCGAAGGCGGGCTCACCGCGAACGACTTCGAGCTGGCGGGGAAGATCGACGCGCTGGCCTGACCGTCAGGCGCGCAACGACTCAACCAGGGCTCGGCCGCAGCTCCGGTCGGGATCCTTGTCCGGGTTGTAACAGGCGACCGAGGCGCCGATCAGGCCCGGAGAGCTGAGGATCGGTCCGAGGACCGCCCGCACCTGATCCCAGTCCAGACCACCGGGCATCAGGTAGTCGGTGGCCGGGAAGATCGCCTGGTCGAGAACGTCGACATCGAAGTGGAGCCAGAACGGCGCCTGCTCGGCGAGCCTTGCGGCGACCTCGGTGGCGATCTCCCCGGGCCGCGCCCGCAGATCCTCGGCGGGATGGAGGGTCGGCACCGGGTCGAGCGTCTCTGGCTGGCGCATCCCGTCCTCGATCGACTCCTCGCGGTCGCGAAAGCCGAGGATCGCGGTGCCCTGCGGCGTGACCGTGGCCCCGCCCGCCGCTTGCACCCAGGCGTCGGGACCGAGCCCGAGGGCGACCGAGACCGGCATGTCGGCGGCCTCTCCCGTGGTCGAGGTGGCGCCGTCGTAGAGGTCGAGATGACCGTCCAGGTGGATCAGGCCGAGGGTGGCGCCCAGCGCGTCGCGTACCCCCGCCAGCGCCCCCGGCAGCTCCGCGCAGCAGCCGCCGGTGAGGAACGGGCGGGCGCCGGCCCCGATCAACTCGGCGACCGCGGGACGGATTGCCGCGGTGGTGTCGAGCACGTCGGCGGAGGCGAGGATCCCGGTTTCGGGATCGCGCTCCACACCGCGGATCCGCACCGGCAGGTTGCCGCGGTCCTCGCCGCCGAGTGCTTCCGGCAGACCCAGCTCCCGCAGCACCGCCGGGCCGTGCTCGGTGCCGCCGTCGCGACCCACGGAGTCGATCGGAATGCCCAGGAAGGCGACGTTCTCCACGCCCCCACGGTATTCCCGCGCGGGCGAGTGGCAAACTCGGCCCGATGGCTAAGCGAAGGAAGCAGCGGCGGCCGCGGGAGAAGGCCGCGACCATCGCCTACACGGACTCCGCGGGCAATGTGCTGACGCTGCGTCAGTCGCTCAGCGCCGGCACGATCGCGAAGATCGGCGAGCCGCCGAAGGGCGCCGCGGCCTCGGTGGACGACGCCTGGCGCCGCCGCTCGGAGGCGCTGTTCGAGCGCCTCGCGGTGCGCTGGGAGATCGCCGGCCTGCCGCTCGACGACCAGAAGATGCTGCTCGGCCGCTACCGGATGGCCGACGCCGATACCCAGCGCTGGGTGCGGGAGACGATCGCCCGACACCTCGACCGCCACATCCCCGAGCTGTCGGGTTGAGGAGCGGGCGGCCGAGCGACCCGTGGCGGACGAGCTGAGAATCGACGATCGCCTCTCGATCCCGTTGGCGGAGATCGAACTGCGGACCAGTCGCTCCTCCGGCCCCGGCGGCCAGCACGCGAACGTGACCGCCTCACGGGTGGAAGCCGTGTTCGACGTCGAGGTTTCGGCGACGCTCGACGATCGTCAGCGGGCCCGGCTGCTCGAGCGCGCCGGGCGGACCGTCGTCGCCGTCGCCCAGGACGCGCGCGGCCAGGCGCGCAACCGTGAGCTGGCGCTGGAACGTCTGGCAGCGAAGATCGCCGCTGCCTTACGCGTCGCGCCCCGGCGCCGCCCCACCCGTCCGACCCGGGCCTCGCGCCGGCGCCGCCTCGAAGCTAAGCGCCGCAGGGGCGAGCGAAAGCACGGCAGGCGCCGCCCGCCGCCGGACGCCGATTAGAACGATGAATTTGCGCTACCCGGGCGGTCTAATGGGTAGTGGAAAGGAACCGACCGAAAGGAGCAGACCATGCTCGGCGACACCAAAGCATTCAGCGGGTTCGCGGTTGACGATCTGCAGCGCGCCCGGCAGTTCTACGAGGAGACCCTGGGACTGAACACCACCGTGATGGACGAGGAGAACGGGGTGATGGCGATCAACCACGCCGGCGATCGCGAAACGTTCGTCTACATCAAACCCGACTTCGTCCCCGCCACCTACACCGTCCTCAACTTCCAGGTCGACGACATTGACGCGGCGGTCGACGGGCTGAGCGAGCGCGGCGTCAGCTTCGAGCGCTACGACGGGTTCGACCAGGACGAAAAGGGCGTGATGCGAGGACAGGGACCGCAGATCGCCTGGTTCAAGGACCCGGCCGGGAACATCTTCTCGGTGATGCAGGGGGGCTAGCCGGGAACGTCCAGCTCCCGTGGGTCCTGTTGCGAGCCGACCACCCCATGCTACGCTGTAGCACATGGAGATCGGAGTCAGGGATCTACGCAACCACACCGCTCGCGTGATCGACTCGGTGAAGGCGGGAGAGCGCGTCGTGCTCACGGTCAACGGCGAGCCCACTGCAGACATCGTGCCTCACGGCGAGCGCACCCGCTGGCTGGGCGGGGCCCAGCTGCGCGAGCAGCTTCGCGACCGGGCGGCCGACCCTGAGTTGGCGCGCGAGCTCGACGAGCTCGCCGGTCAGACCCTCGCCGAGCTCTGATGAGCCGCCCGAGCGCCGGGCTCCTCGACACCTCTGCCTTCCTCGCCCGGGAGAGCGCGCGCCCGCTCGGCGAGCTGCCCGAGCGCGTTGCCGTCTCCGTGGTCACGATCGGGGAGCTGCAGCTCGGCGTTCTGAACGCTGCGGAGGACAACGCTCGCGCTCGTCGCGCGGACACTCTCTCGCTTGCCAGGGCAGCGGATCCGATCCCGGTCTCGGAGGCGGTGATGGTGAGCTGGGCACGGCTTGTCGCTGATTGCCGCGCCGCCGGCATCCATCGCGCCGTGAAGCTCACCGATGCTCTGATCGCTGCCACCGCCGTGGAGCACGGCCTGCCGGTCGTCACCCAGGACGGCGACTACGAGCAGATCGCCAAAGCGCACCCCGCGCTTCGAGTGCTTCGGGTCTAGCGACGCTGCCTATGCACGGCTGGTTTCGAACCAGCGACCCAGCAAACCCGGTGCTAGTCTTTACCTATGACTGAGAAGGTAAAGAATCAAACCAGGGTTTCTAGCAAGCACCAGGTGACGATTCCGGCGGGGGCCTTCCGTACGGCGGGCTTCGAGCCCGGCGACACGTTGAAGGTCGAGGCCGAGGGCGCTGGCCGCGTGGTCCTAACGCGAATCGATGAGTTGATCGATCGATACTCCGGGTGCCTAGATACCGGTGGCGATCTCCGCAAGCACGTAGAAGGGTTGCGCGAGGAGTGGCGGTAGTCCTCGACTCCGACGCGGTCGTCGGCTTTCTCGATGGCAGGGACGCCCTCCACGGGGCAGCGGACGGGGCGATTCGCGACCTCGTTCGCGAGCAGCAACTGCTTGTTTCGGTTGTTACCTACGCCGAGGTCCTGACCGGCGCCCGAGTTGGACACCACGATGAGGATCAGGTCAGGGGATTCTTCACCGGGTTGATCTCCGCTGTACTCCCCGTCGATGTGGTCGTTGCGGACATGGCAGCAGAGCTCCGCTCTCGCCTCAAGTCACTGCGAATGCCAGACGCCTTGATTCTCGCGACGGCGGAGACCAACCCTGATGTCGACCTGATCGTCACCGGGGATTCACGGGCGACGAAAGTTTCCAAACTCAGCTGCAAGGTCCACCTGTTGCGCTGATTTGCGGCCGATATCCCAACGATTGGGTACCGGCGTCGGACCATTCCAGCTCGTACAACTCGCCCGGCCGCATCAGCGTGAAGGCGGCGAACTCGAAAATCGCCCAGATGGTCGCGCCGTAGTCGTCGAGCGCGGGCGCTCGCGATGCTCGCAGCGGGTCAGGCCGATGGGTTGGTCTGCGCCAAGCTCGACCGGCTCGGCCGAGACGTGGGCGACTTCGCCGACCTCTTAAAGCGCTCGACCAAAGAGCGGTGGGCGCTACGTCTGCTCGACCTCGACATAGACACGTCAACCTCGATGGGGGAGGCGGCCGCGTTCGTCATCGCCGCGTTCGCTCAGGCCGAGCGCAAGAGAATCGGGAGCGCACCCGCGAGGGCTTGGCCGTCAAGCGAGCGGAAGGCGTCCGACTCGGGCGGCCCCAGCGGTTGACCCCGAAGGTGGTCGCCAGCATGAAGCGGCAGCGGAAGGCCGGGAAATCCCTCCAGTGGATCGCCGACAGGCTCAACGCGGGCGATGTTCCCACGGCACACGGCGGGAAGGAATCGGCCGTCGTCGGTGCGCGCGGTACTCGGCCGGGTCGGACCAACGCGGCGGCCGCGCGGCCTCGCCGGGCAGCCGGTCGCGGCTTAGTCCGACTCGGGCACGATGAACAGCGCGGCCAGCTTCGGATCGCCAGCGACAGCGTTGAGGGCTTGCTGCGAAACCGGGAAGCGAGCGGCCGTGTCCGTCCCCTCGGCCGAGACGTTCGTGATGGTGGTCAGATCGACTTCACCCTCAACGCCGAGTTGCCGGGCAAGGTCGTCCAGTAGTCGATCCCGCTTGGCTTGGTTCTCAGGGAGCAGTGCAGGGGCCCTGAGCAATAGGAGGGCTGTGTCGATATCCATCACAGACTGAGGCTACTCGTGGCTGGGACAGGTCCGGCCAGGGCGCGTCCGATCGAGGCTCAGAGCTTGACCCCGGCCGCCTTTTGCGCCGCGTTTAAGTAAGCCTCTTTGTGCCGGTCGAAAACCTCGCTGAAATTCCAAGCTTCATGCCAGTCCTTGTCAGGGTCGGTGCCTCTGTCACCGTGGGCGATGATGTAGACGCTGATCAGACTCCGGACGGATTCCCATGCCCCGTTCAGCTCGACTACGACCTCGGCCCCCTGCCGGAATCGAATGCGGGTGGCGGCCAGAGCTGACTCCAGCGCTTCCTTTGCTTCTTCAAGCGCCCGGATGTAGTCCCCGAAATCAACCGGCCAGTCGGCGTCGCCCCGGAGCGGCACCTGAAAGTCGGTCAGGGTCTCCTTCATCACGGCTTTCATCCGGCCAAGCTCTAGCGCCATCCGCCAGCGTCGAGCGGGCGTCCTTACGGTCCTCCATTTTGCGCTCGTGGCGAAACCGTCCCAGCGCAACGAGCAGCGTCCCTGCCGATATCAAGACGGCGACCGTGGAGAGGATTTCAGCGGTGCTCATGCCCGTAGATAGTCGTGCAGGAAGCGGACGCCGCCCGGGTGATTGCGTCACTCTCCGGCTTCCCGCTGCGTCACATTTGCGTCACTCCGGCTCGCGAACCTCCCCGCACAGGCACACCCGACCTGCGGTGCAAGTGCGATAACCACGCACCGCCCCGCAGATCGTTAGATGGGCACGGCTGGTTTCGAACCAGCGACCTCTCGCGTGTGAAGCGAGCGCTCTCCCACTGAGCTACGCGCCCCGGGAGGTTGGATCTTACGGGGAAATTTGTGTTGCAGGGGCGGGGTTTGATCGCGCCTGGGTATGCAGTCGTACCTAGAACAATGGTCCAAAAATGGGTTAGAGACGTTGATAATTTTAAGTATTGAGCGTATTTAGACGATGTTCGCACCGATGAGAAGGATCTGTGTAATCAATGAAACATCGGAAGGAGCATCGTGGCTAGATTGTTTGACAAGAGGAATCCATTCGTCACGGCGGGGGCCCTGGCCGTGGTTCTCCTGGCGCTCGGAGCTAGCCAGGCGCAGGCAGCGAGTTACCCGTCGGGGGGCAGCACCTTCACCGGCGGCGCCGAAGGCTGGAAAGTGACTAGCGCCACCTGCAATGTCCCGATCGTCTGTACGGCGAGCGGTGGGTACGACGGCACGGCCGGGAAACCCGCCGGTTCACTGGCGGCGAGCTCGTCGATCCTCCTCAATCTGGGCGGGTTGTTCAAAACCGTCGTGATCGAGGAATCGCCTGAATTCAAAGTCACCGATGCAGGTGCCGGCGCGCTGCGCCTCGACCGGCAGTTCGTCCCCGGCGGCCTCGCGGAACTGACGCCGCAGGTCAAATACACGGTCTCGTTGCTCGACAAGACCGCCGGCACGGAAGCGCAGCCGGTTACCGAGACCGTCACCGCGGAATCGCCCTTCGCCGGCAAGGAAGGCGCGGTCACGCTCACCGAAGGACACACCTACGCGATCCGGATCGAATCCGAAATCGATTCGAAAACGGCTGGCGTCGGGATCCTCGGCACGACCACCGCTCGTTTCGACAACGTCGTGCTCGCACCGACCCCGTCCGGCGGCGGCAAAGGTGGGGAAGCCGGCCTCTCGGGCACGCAGCTGAGCGCGCTGATGCGCTCCAGCCTGGTCAGCCCGGCCGTGCTGAAGGGCAAGCGTCTGCTGGTCAAGGCAAAGTGCCCCGCCGCGGTTGGCACCTCCTGCCGGATCTCGCTTCGGGGTCTGCTGAGCAAGAAAAAGCCCGCCACCGGCACCCGCAGCGCCAAGGTTGCCCAGGGCAAGACGAAGCGGTTCGCCCTCAGGGTAAAGCCGAAGGCCTGGCCGAAGGTCACCTCCCGTAAACGCCTCCTCTTCAAGATGCGCGTTCGCGCGGGCGGCGCCAACGCCACCATGTTCAAGAGCTTGAGGCTGGTCCGGCGCTAGACGGCCGGCTGCGCCGGGGCGAGTGGTCCCTCTCCTTCTGGGGAGGGGCCCTCGTCCGGCGGCCCGGGCTCGCTTTCTCCCGCTCGCTCGGACGCCTTGCGGAAGGCCAGGCCGACGAACGGGAAGACCAGGGTCGAGAGCATCGCCGCGCCGACCAGGCCGGCAGCGGTGGAGGAGCGCATCTTGCCGGTCTCGATCGCGATCGTCGTGATCGCGACGACCAGCGGCAGCTCGGTCGCCGAGTAGAAAGCCAGCGCCGCACGGTCGCGGAACCCGAGGACCTTGCGGTACAGCAGCATCGCCGGGGCGCCGCGGACGACCAGGAAGAGGACGAAGAAGAGGGCGAGCTTGCCGAGTGCCGCGGCCGACCCAAGCGCGGTCAGGTCGAAGGCGATGCCGCTGCTGACGAAGAAGAACGGGACGAAGAAGCCGAACCCGACCGCGGTCAGCTTCGACTCGAAGATCGCCAGCTCGTGGCCCTTCAGCGCCATCCGCGTGATCAGGCCGGCGACGAAGCCGCCGAGGAGCACGTCGAGGCCGAGCTGGCCCGCCAGGAGCACCAGCCCGAAGACCAGCACCACCGTCACCCGTACGGCCAGCTGGCTGCTCGACTCGAAGGTTCGCTCGAGCGCCGGCCAGGTGTGTCCGGCGAGGCGCACCGAGAACAGGGCGACGGCGAGCGCCAGCAGCACGAAGGCGAGCAGAATCGCTGCCTCGTGCAGAGGGTTCTCGGCCGAGAAGAAGAGGGTGACCAGCAGGATCGGCCCGAACTCGCCGGCGCCGCCCGCGGCGAGCAGGTACTTGCCGAAGCCAGTCTTCAGCTCGCCGTTGTCGCGCAGGATCGGGATCAACGTGCCGATCGCCGTCGTCGCCATCGCCGCCCCCGTGTAGAGGAAGGAGACGATCACCCCGGCCCCGGCGAGGATGCCGCCGATCCCGAATGCCAGCCCGACCGAGAGCACCCAGCCCCAGGCGCCGAGCACCAGCGGCCGGCCGCGGATCCGTTCGAAGTCGATCTCGTAGCCGGCGAAGAAGAACAGCATCCCCAGCCCGAGGTTGGAAAAGAAGTCGATGAAGTCGTCGGTGTGGGCGAGCCCGAGCACGTCGGGCCCGATCACGATCCCCAGCATCAGCTCGAGCACGACGACCGGCGGGGCGAAGCGTTTGGGGACGATGGCGACCGTGATCGCAGCAACCGCGGCGACCAGAACGATCGCGAAGAAGGAGCCGGTGTCGACCTGGATCTCGGCTATCGGCAGCGCGCTCAACCCGGACAATCCTACGTCTGAGGGGTAGGATCACTGATGGACCGTGCTAGGCGGGGAATCAGCGGTGCCCTGTAACCCGCAATCCGCTCTAGCGGGGCCGAATCCCGTTCCGAGGGGCTGGCCGTCGGGGTCAGTGCGTCGCGGCGGCGTTGACGGCCGGGTCCTGCGCGACGTAGGCACGCGAATCAGGTCAGGTCCGGAAGGAAGCAGCCTTAAGCGGATGCCGCGGGTGCCGCAGGTGAGCCCGGCAAGAGCCTAAAACGACGGACACGCCCGGTGACCTCGCTTCGAAGGCGGGTGCACGGTCCATATTTATGCCTCGCCCCCTCGCTGGGGCGCGCGGCCGCGCTCAGTCGATCAGGCGGGCGCGCATCTGCCGCACCGCGATCCGCCAGGTCGTGAACGCAAACACGAGCAGGTAGGCGAACCGGGCGAGGTCGACCGCCTCGTAGCCGAAGGCGCCGCCGCGGACCAGTTCGACCAGCTGCAGGAGGGGGTTGGCCTGGGCCACGACCTGGACTCCCTCGGGCAGACCGTCGATCGGGAAGAAGGTGCCGGCGACGAGGAAGAGCGGCGTGATGAAGAGCGCCGTCACGTAGTTGAACTGATCGATCTTGGCAACGGTGGCCGCCATCGCCACCCCGAACCCGGCGAAGCCGAGCGCGGTGACGAAGCAGAACAGCGGCACCAGCAGCATCCCCGGCGCCGGGTCGAGGCCGAAGGCGATCGTGACCAGCAGCGGGACGCAGCCGTAGATGCCCGCGCGGAGCCCGATCCACAGCATCTCCGCCGTGACCAGCTCCTCGACGTCGACCGGCGCCGCCAGGATCGCGTCGTAGGTGTTCTGGAAGCGGTGCTTGACGAAGGTGCCGAACATCGCCGGCAGGGCGCTGGAGAAGATCACCGCGGTCGCCACCATGCCGGTGCCGACGAACTCGATGTAGGGGACGCCGTTGACTTCGTCCACCAGCGTCGCGCTCAGCCCAAGCCCGAAGGCGAGCAGGTAGACGATCGGTTCCAGCACGCTGGAGAAGGTGGTGCCCTTCCAGTAGGTGCGGAAGTTGGCGGCCTCGCGGCTCATGATCCCGGCGATCGCCGCCGGTTCCAGCCGTCTCATCGCCCTTGCTTCGGCGCTCACTCGGCCTCCTCCCCGGTCAGCAGCACGAAGACGTCCTCCAGCGAGGCGGCGCGGTGGACCGCATCATCTGGGATGGCGCCGTTGCCGCCGCGCTCGGAGCCGACGATCGCGATCGCCGGGCCGGCGGGGCGCACCGAGAGGCCGCCGGCTTCGGCAGCGGAGCGGACCTCGGCCAACCGTTCCGGTGGCCCGTAGACCTCGGCGGTCTGCTCGCCGGCGTGCTCGACGATCAGCTCGGCGGGCCGGCCACGGCTGATGATCCGGCCGGCGGCCATCACCGCTACCTCGTCGGCGAGGCGCTCGGCCTCCTCGATGTAGTGGGTCGACATCAGGATCGTCGTCCCTCGCGATTTGAGGGTGCCGATGAGCGTCCAGAGCTCGGTGCGGATCTGCGGGTCGAGCCCGACGGTCGGCTCGTCGAGCAGGATCAGGCGCGGTTCGTGGACCAGCCCGCGGGCCAGCAGGAGGCGGCGGCGCATGCCGCCAGAGAGCTCCTCGACCGCATCCTTGCGGCGCTCCTGCAGGCGGGCGAGGTCTAGCGCCGCGTCTACCGCGGCGCGGACGTCGGGCACTCGGTACAGGCGCGCGAAGATCGCCAGGTTCTCCTCGACGGTGACGTCGATGTCGAGGTTGTCGAGCTGCGGCACCACGCCCATCTCCGCTCGCGCGGCCTTGGCCTCGCCGGGCAGCTCGTGGCCGAGCACCCGCAGCTTGCCGGCGTCGGCGATCGCCTGCCCGGTCAGCAGCCGCATCGTCGTCGACTTGCCGGCACCGTTGGGCCCGAGCAGGCCGAGGCAGATGCCTTCGGGCACGTCGAGGTCGAGACCGTCGACCGCCGTAATCGGGCCGAAGGTCTTGACAACCCCGCTCAGCTCTATCGCTGCCATCGCACCGGATGCTTGCAGGTGACGCGTGCCACCCACATCGGCGAGACTTCCGCCCATGCTCGACGAGCGCTGGATTCGGTCGCTGCACGTGGAGTCGATGCGGCGCGCCGACCTGCACGCGGAGCGGGACCCCCACGTTCTCTTCCAGGCTTCGACGATCGGGGCCCTGCTCGACGGCGCCTTCGACGGCGACCTCAGCTTCGCCGAGCTGGCCGAGCACGGGGACTTCGGCCTGGGGACGCTGAATGGGCTCGACGGCGAGATGGTCGCGATCGACGGCGCCTTCTACCGGGCCGACGTTGACGGCGCCATCCACCCGGTGCCGGCGCGGGCGAAGACCCCGTTCGCGGTCGTCACCAGGTTCGAGCCGACGGTGGAGGCGCGGATCGACGGCGATCTCTCCCATGTCGAGCTGCTGGAGCGGCTCGACGGGCTGGTTCCGGACGACACCTCGTCGTGCGCGATCCGGCTCGACGGGCGCTTCGAGCTGGTCCGCGCTCGCTCAGTCCCGGCCCAGCAACCGCCGTACCGACCGCTGACCGAGGTTGTCGCCGAGCAGCACGTCTTCGAGCTCGAGGACGTCGCCGGCACGATGCTCGGCTTCCGCTTTCCCGCTTACGCCGAGGGGATCGAGGTCGGCGGCTACCACCTGCACTTCATCACCGAGGACCGCGGGCGAGGCGGCCACGTGCTCGACTCGCGCGCCGGCCGGCTGCGGGCGCAGATCGATCCCTCCGACGACCTCCACGTCGAGCTGCCGCCACGGGTCAATCTCGTCGACCCCGACCTCGCCGCTTCTACCCACGCCGCCGTCGAAGCGGTCGAGTGCGGCTGAGTTCGCATTTCCTCTCGGCTAGCGAGACAAACTGCGAACTCAGCAGTGACGGTAGACCCGCCAGGACTCGTTGCGCGCGACCGGCTGGAAGCGCGACGGGACCTCGAGCGAGAACCGGGTCGGGTCGTTGGGATCGAGGATGAAGTTGTGGATGACGAACTCGTTGGCCGGGGCGACGACGTAGCCGCGGTCCGGAAATCCTTCCTCGCTGGCGCTGAGCATCTGGGTCGGCTCGATATCGAGTCCGAAGGCGAGGCGTGGCACGGCACGGTGGTTGGGAACCGCGATCGGCCCGCAGAGCGGCTCGAAGGCGCCGGCGTCGACGAGGTCGGTGAGGTCGTCCTCGATCCGGCCCTGGTTCTCGAGGTCGCGGTGGACGGTCGAGTCGAGGTCCCACTGGTTCGGCAGCCAGACGACGAACATCAGCGCGACCAGGGCGGCGAACCACTGCCAGCGCCGGCGCCATGGGTCGCCGGAGTCCAGTAGCCGCCACCCGAGCAGGGCGAGGGCGACGAAGATCGCCAGCACCGCCGCCGCCAGCATCGTGTAGCGGGCGATGATCGCCAGGCCGGCGCAGCCGAGGAGCGCGAAGGCGAGCAGCGCGAGGCCGGTGGCGACGAGGCCGAGCGCCGAGCGCCGGCGCAGGAAGGCGAACCCGAGGACGACTCCGCCGAGGGCGCCGACCATGCCCGGCCACTGCAGCACTTCGCCGAGCCGGCGCGGCCCGTAGAGGACGAGGTCGACCGGGCCAGTCTGCCGTTGCAGCGTCTCGACAGTCTCCTGCGTCCCGGTCAGCGAGTAGAGCGGGTCTCCGGTGGTGATCGCGTCGAAGAGCACCCAGAGGACCGGACCGGCGGCGGCCAGGATGGCGAGCCAGATGAGATCACGAGTTGAGCGCTCGTGGCGCCATCCGATCGCCCAGCCGAACGCTGCGACCTCTCGCGTGTGAAGCGAGCGCTCTCTGTGTTCGATTGTCAGCGCCAGCCACAGCCAGTAAACCCCGGCGAAGAGCCATGCCTCGGGGCGCAGCAGGCCCGCCAGGGCCAGCAGCGCCAGCACCGGCCAGCCGGCGCGCGGTCGCTTCGCCTCGATCATCAGCGCGCCGAGGCAGAGGGCGATGTAGGGGAGGTCGATATAGGCGCGCAGGCCGTTGGAGAGGAAGGGCGCGCGGGTGAGGACGATCGCCGCGGCGACGGCGCCGATCCAGCGGTCGAACCAGACCGAGCCGAGCCGGTAGACGAAGTAGGCGATCAGGCCCAGCGAGGCGTAGGCGACGATCATCGTCACCGTGATCGCGCCGTCGCCGAGCGGGGTGGCAACGAGCCCGAGCAGGTCGGTGAGCGGATGCGGGGTGGGGGGCAGGGCCGCCCCGTAGTCCGGGCTCTCTCCATGCGCGAGTTCGCGCCCCCAGACCAGCGCGTAGATCGTGTCGTAGTTGGGGAACCCGACCGGGAAGACGAGCAGCAGCGCCGCGGTCACCGCGGCAACCCAGGCGGCCGGCACCAGCCAGCTGGAGACCCTCGGTGGCACGCGCGCACGGTACCGGGGCGGGCGGAGCCCGTGGATACACTGGCCGGAGTCCCGATGAGCGCCGATTCGACCTCCCTCTACCGCCGCCACCGCCCCGGCTCCTTCGAGGAGGTGGTGGGCCAGCAGCACGTGGTCCGGACCCTGCGCAACGCGGTCGAGCAAGACAAGGTCCACCACGCCTACCTCTTCGTCGGCTCACGCGGGACCGGCAAGACCTCGATGGCGAAGATCCTCGCCCGCTCGCTCAACTGCGAGCGGGGTGGGCCGACCGTCACCCCGTGCGGGGAGTGCGAGTCCTGCGTGACGATCGCCGCCGGCACCTCGGTCGACGTGATCGAGATGGACGCCGCCTCCAACCGCTCCGTCGATGACGTCCGCGACCTGCGCGAGCGGGTCGCCTACGCCCCGGCCGGCGGCCGCTGGAAGGTCTACATCCTCGACGAGGCCCACATGCTGACCAAGGAGGCGTGGAACGCCTTCCTGAAGACGCTCGAGGAGCCGCCGCCGAACACCGTCTTCGTCCTCGCCACCACCGAGTCGCACAAGGTGATGGCGACGATCGCCGACCGCTGCCAGCGCTTCGACTTCCAGCGGCCGACGCTGGAGCAGATCTCCGAGGTTCTGAACCGGGTAGCCGCTGCCGAGTCGATCGAGGTCGACGAGGGGGCGACGGCGATGATCGCCCGCTCGGCTTCCGGCAGCTTCCGCGATGCGCTCGGCACGCTCGACCAGCTGGTCGCCTTCGGCGGCAGCCACGTCGAACTCGACGACGTCCTCCAGATCCTTGGCGCCGCCGACGCGGAGCTGCTCTTCGACGCGGTCGACGCGGTCGCCGCCGAGGATCCGAAGGCCGTCCTGCTCGGGGTCGAGAAGATGGCCCGCTCGGGCCGGGACCCGTCCCAGTTCGCCCGTGACCTGCTCGCCCACCTCCGTCATCTCTTGATCACCCAGACGACCGGCGAGGTGCCGGCTTCCTTCGTCGTCACTGCGACCGACGCAGCCCGCTTGCAGGCCCAAGCAAGCTCCGTGGGACCCGCCACGCTGGTGCGGACCATCGACGAGCTGGCCACTGCGCTAACCGCTGTTCGCGAGGGCGACGACGCCCGCATGGCGGTCGAGATCGCGCTGCTGAAGGCGGCGCGACCAGATTTGGATCCCTCCACTGAGGGACTTCTGCGAAGGATTGAGCGGCTCGAGGGACAGCTGACTGGGAGTGGTCAGGCCGCGGGGCCTGTCGCCGCAGGGGACCCCCCACCCCCTCCGGTAGCTAAAGCTTCCTCGGGGGTGGGCCCCCCTACGGCGCCACCCGCGGCAGACCTCGCCCCAGCTGACGAAATAGAGCGGCCCGAGGTGGAAGAGCAGTCTCCGGCCGAGACAGGCCCCGCGGACCGGAGTGGCGACGACCTGAGCCTGGAGAAGCTGGGGAGCATCTGGCCGGCGATCTTGGATCAGTTGGGGAAGACGGCGCCGGCGCTTGCCGCGTTCTTCGAGGAGGCGAAGCCCGTCGGGTACGACGCCGACGTCAGGACGGTCGAGATCAGCTTTCCCGCGGGTGCCACGTTCAACAAACGCAAGGCAGAGACTCCCGAGCAGCGTGAGCGGGTGGCCGAGGCGCTCGAGGCGGTTGCCGGCGAGAGCCTCAAACCCGTCTACGTACTCGCAGAGGGGAGCGACGAGCCGGAGACTCCGGCCGCCGAGGGTGGCGAGAAGATGGATGAGGACGAGTTGTTGGAGCGACTGAAGAGCGAGTTCGACGCGGAGGAGGTCAGTTAGGTGACTCGAGGAGGAGGAGGAGGACCCGGGGGCTTCGACGTCAACGCCCTGATGAAACAGGCCCAGCAGATGCAGAACGAGATGCTGCAGGCCCAGGAGCAGCTCAAAGACGAAGTCGTCGAGGCGAGCGCCGGAGGCGGCATGGTCAAGGTGAAGATGGGCGGTGATATGACCCTGCGGGAGATCGTGATCGACCCCGAGGCGATCGACCCCGAGGAGGCCGAGATGCTGGCCGAGATGGTCCAGGCCGCGGTCAACGAGGGCCTGCGCGCCGCGCAAGAGCTGGCCAGCTCGAAAATGGGCGGCATCACCGGCGGGCTCGGTGGCGGCATGGGGGCCCTGGGGGGTTGAGCACTGAGGGGCCGGCGCCGCTTGCGCGTCTGGTGGCCGAGCTTTCGCGCCTGCCCGGGATCGGCCAGCGCACCGCCCAGAGGCTTGCCTTCCACCTGCTGCGGGCGCCCGACGAAGAGGCCTTCGCCCTGGGCGACGCGATCCGCGAAGTGAAGGAGAAGGTCGGGCTTTGCGAGGAGTGCTTCAACCTTGCCGAGGGCCCGCAATGCCGGATCTGCGCCGACCAGAACCGCGATCGCTCGATCATCTGCGTGGTCGAGGAGCCCGCCGACGTGATCCCGATCGAGCGCACCCACGAATACCGCGGCCTCTACCACGTGCTCGGCGGCGCGCTTTCGCCGATCGACGGCGTCGACGCCGAGGACCTGAAGATCGCCGAGCTGTTGCGGCGGGTGGAGCGGGGCGGGGTGAGCGAGGTCGTCCTCGCCACCAACCCCACTACCACCGGCGAGGCGACCGCCCTCCACATCGCCGAACGACTGCGCGGTCAGGTCAGCGTCACCAGGCTGGCGAGCGGCCTGCCGGTGGGCGCCGACCTCGAGCACGCCGACGAGGTGACGCTTGGCAAGGCCCTGGCCGGCCGGCGAAGTCTGGATTGAGCGCAAATTCGATCCATTTGGACGAGTGTCGTCCCGTAAATAGCGACTTTTTGCAGCTCCGCCGTCCGCGTCGTTCGCCAAGGTCAGATCGTGGCGGGCCACACGGAAACACAGAACGGAGCCGGAGGGGACTCCGCCGCGGGGCGCCTCGCGCTCAAGGTCTCCACGATGCATGCCGACCTGATTGGAAGGTTGCGCGACGAGCTTGGAGCAGATAGCGAGGCCTTTGCCGAGGCCACTCAACGGCTGGCCGCCGATTTCGGCGGCGTCACGGCGTCAGCGGTGGACGCGGCCGCCAGCCCGCGAGCTGCGACGAATGCTCTCCCCCCGCAAGCGCCGAGCGCCGACTCGAGCGAGCCGTATGAGCCGCGCGAGCTGGCCAGCCTCTACCACCCCGGCCACATGCGGCGCCGACTCGAGCAGCTGGTCGAGACCAACCGCCGCTACGGGCACCCGTTCGGGCTCGCCGTCTTCGACGCGTCCGGCCCGGACGTGCGCAACGGCGGAGCCGCCCCTGGCCCGGAGACAGTGCTCTCGGTCGTCGGCGCTGCGCTGCGCGAGAGCATCCGCATCGTCGACGAAGTCTTCCGCCTGGAGGAGGACGCGATCTGCGTGCTGGCGCCGAACCTCCGCACGGTCGAAGGGATGCAGATGGCGGAGCGGCTGCTCGGTCAGCTCGAGGAGTTGGAGCGGGCGGGGGGGCTCCGGATCACCCTCGTCGCCGGTGTCGTCGCCTGCCCGGAACACGGTTCCGACGCCGAGGAGCTGCTGCGAAAGGCCGACGCGGCGATGTGGCGAGCGCGGGCGGTTGGCCAGCCCGTAGGCGTGGGGGCCTTGCAAGATCGCTGACAGATTCCGGAAATCTGCCGATAACTGATGTAAACCTGAATTTCCGGTGGGAGAATCGCTCCGCGGCCCCGAATAGGCCGCAAACCACCACCTTTTAGAGATGCCCGGAATCCGAACCAACGCAGCGGCCGAAGTGCTCGGCGTCAGCCCCAACACGCTCCGCAGCTGGGAGCGCCGTTACGGCTACCCGACCCCGAAGCGCACGGTCGGCAACCACCGCAACTACGAGCTGGTCGAGCTGCAGACGCTGCGCGACGCGCTGGCGGAGACCGGCAACATCTCCTCGGCGATCGAACTGGCGCGCCAGCGCCAGTCGGCGCCGGCCAGCGGCGGCAGCCTGCTCGCCGCCTTCGAGAGCTTCGACGAGCCCGCCGCCGACCTCGTGATCGAGGAAAGCCTCGCTCTGCGGCCGCTGGAGCGGACCGTGGAGGAGATGCTGCTGCCGGCGATCGACGAGCTGGCCGCCGACCCGGGCCGTGAGGCCGAGCTCGAGTTCGCCTCGCGCTGGGCCACCGGTTGGCTGCACGGCGCCCGCCGCCTCGCCGCCGCCGCCTCGCGCCCGGCCGGCATCCTGCTGCTTGACGCGAGCGCAGGCCACGACGCCGAGGAGGTCCACGCCCAGGCGCTCGACCTGGCGCTGCGCCGCGCCGGCTTTCGGGTCCTGGTGCTCTCCAACGAGCTCGGCGACGAGCGGCTGGAGCGCGCCCTTGCCGCCCTCGATCCGACCGCGATCGTCCTCTGTGGCCCCGGCGCCGACACCCAGAGCGCCGTCCGCCTGGTCCGCAAGATCCGCGAGGTCGGCTTCGACGCACCGCTCTTCGGCTTCCGCGCCACCGGCCTGATCGGCGACGCCGTGCCCTCCGCCGGCGAGGCCCCGAGCCAGGTCACCGGGATGCTCAACGCGGACCTGCGCCGCCGCGCCGCGCAGGCATTCGCGTAGCTGTCCTGGCGAAACCCGCAGCGTGACCTAAGTGCTTTGCTCGGGATCGAGCTCTTCCAGCAGGACCACGACCCGCTGAGCGATCTCATCCCGCGTTGCCCGAACCGTCTCGACCGGCTGATCCTTGGGGTCGGGCAGGTCCCAGTCGATGTAGCGCACGCCGGGCACGTAGGGGCACTTATCACCGCATCCCATTGTCACCACCACGTCCGCCCATTCGGCGTCCTCGGTGGTGAGCAGCTTCGGCTGGCGGTCACTGAGATCGATCCCCAGCTCGTTCATTGCCTCGACGACCTCGGGGTGAACTCGGTTGGTTGGGGTCGTGCCCGCCGAGCGAGCCTCATGGCGCCCCTCGGCCGCCTGTGCGAATAGCGCCTGACTCATCTGGGAGCGGCCGGCATTGTGCAGGCAGACGAAGAGCGCGTTAGCCATCCCGGGCTAGCTCAGCTCAGCCATGCGGAGAACTCCTCCAGGGACTCGGGGATCACGTAGTAGTAGGCCCAAAGGCCCTGCCGCTCGGAGCCGACAATGCCGGCTTCGCGCAGCTTCTTCAGGTGGTGGGAGACGGTGGGCTGGGAAAGGTCGAACAGCGGCACCAGCTCGCAGACGCAGACCTTGCCGGCGTGCTTTCGCAGCACGTCCACGAGCTGCAGGCGGATCGGGTCGCCGAGCGCCTTGGCGATGGTCGCCATGCGTTCGGCCTGCTCGCGCTCCACGTCGGGATAGACGACCGGCTCACAGCACGGTTCGCCCGCCGGGCGCTTGGTCTTTGGGGCCAGCTCCAGATCGACAGTCATCTATTTACATATATCTATTGAAATCAAGTTTGTCAATGCTTAGGATCGCGCCGGATGACCCCCGCGCCCTTGCCTCGCCGTCTCTTGGCCGAGTTCCTCGGCTCTGCCTTCCTCGCTGCCACGGTGGTCGGCTCGGGAATCGCCGCGGCACAGCTTTCGCCGGGTGATGTGGGACTGCAGCTTCTAGAGAACGCGGCAGCAACGGCGGCGGGCCTGTTCACCTTCATCCTCATGTTCGGGCCGGTGTCGGGTGCTCACTTCAACCCGGTGGTCTCGCTGGTCGACGCAAGTTTCGGCGGCCTGCGTTGGCGCCACGCCTTCGCTTACATCCCGGTTCAGGTCGGCGGCTGCATCGCTGGCGCGATAGCCGCAAACGCGATGTTCGACCTCTCGGCCGTCAGCATCGCGACCACCCACCGCGCTTCGCCTCCGCATCTGTT
The DNA here is from genome assembly GCA_963832155.1 of uncultured Actinomycetes bacterium. Lineage (GTDB taxonomy): Bacteria > Actinomycetota > Thermoleophilia > Solirubrobacterales > 70-9 > VAYN01. The sequence goes on along the minus strand of CAWHTB010000002.1, from coordinate 131,363 downwards.
CGCCGAGGTGATCGCGACCCTCGGCCTCCTGCTCGTGATTTTCTCGTTGGCCCGGACCCGTCGTGGCAACCTGGCGCCGGCGGCGGTCGGCGCCTATATCGGCTCGGCTTACTTCTTCACCAGCTCGACCAGCTTCGCAAACCCCGCGATAGACATCGGGCGGATGTTCTCGGACACCTTCGCCGGCATCGCACCGGCATCGGTACCGGCCTTTGTGGTCGTCCAGCTTCTCGGCGGCGTCGTAGCGATCGGGGTTATCCGGACTCTCTATCCGGACATCACGCCCGAGGAGGCCTCGGAGATCATGGTGCCCCAGGACGGGGCCAATTCCCCAGCGTTTTAACCAGTTGGTATCGCCTTCATCACAACTCTGATACGTCGACGCGGGAACGTGCCCGCATGCGCGTATCGCCACCGCGCCCGCTCCGGCTGGGCGCAATCGTTCTCACCGCCTGCGCGGCGTTGCTGCTGACCCCTGCGATCGGCGACGCGATCGTCTCAGACGTGCAGCCGATCGACGGCCCCAGCGCCGAGGTGCTTGAGATCGAAGACGCGGCGATGTCCGAGGACGGGAGCGGCGGCATCGTCTACCTGAGGCAGGTTGGTGACCGCAGCCACGTCTTCGTCGCCCAGTTCCGCAACGGCACCTGGCGCCCTCCCCAGCGGGTCGACGTAGGCCAGGCGTTCGACTCCAGCTGGGCGCGGATCGGAGCCGGCAACGACGGTCGGCTGCTGGTCACCTGGGTGCAGGAGTTCGGGGTCGAAAGCGACCGCATGTTCTCGGCCACGCTCGACCCGGGCGCGACCAGCTTCCTGGAGCCCGTCCCGGTCGACTTCAATGTCGGCGAGGCGACTTCGACCTACCCGGACCTGGCGATGAGCCGCGGGGGCCAGGCCTATCTGGTCTACCGGGTCGTCACCGATCTCAGCCCCTCTAACCCGCCTGACTACATCGGCGCCGACACCAGGGTCGCCCGCTACAACACCCGCCTCTGGTCGGTGCTCGGTACCCCGATCGACCGCAGCATCCCGACCCCGGTGCGGACGCCGACCGAGGCAAACGCGCCCGAGGTCGGGGTCGACGTTCAGGGCCAGGGAGTGGTCGCCTGGCAGGAGCCCGACGACGAGTTCGTCGACAGGATCTGGGTGCGACGCCTGTTTGGGAGCGGCGTCGGCATCCCGATCCTCGCCAGCCCGCAGAGCTGGGAGGGGGCGGCGCTGCGCGGCCCCGCCGACGCGTTCGCCCTCGACGTCGGTGGGTTCGGACAGGCCGCGGTCGCCTTCCGCCAGCAGCCGGGCCAGGCGAGCAGGCTGACGGCGCCGCGGCTGATGGTCAACGAGATGCCGGATGTCTTCTCCGAGTCGGCACAGAAATTCGCCGGTGCCCTGCTCGCCGATGGGGGCGTCCGCGACGGGCTCGGTGGGCCCAGTGTCGCCACCGACCCGCGCGGCCTCTACGTGACCGGATTCTCCTCTGCCGCCGCGACGCTGCTTGGCTCCGGAGACGAAGTAACGGTCGAGCGGGTCGAGCGGGCCGACGCCGGCGCCAGCGCCATCGCCGGTGATCCCCTGGTCGACCTCGCCGAGACCGGCGCCGCGGTCGTTGCCTGGCGCGAGCTGCGAGGTAACGCTGGCCTGGTCGGAGTGCAGGAGCGCCGAGCAGACGGCGTCGTCGAGCCGACCGATCTGAGCGCCCCGCGCGGCGGCGCCGTGGGACGGCTGACGCTGGGTGGCTCCGGTTTGGGGGACGCGATCGTCGCCTGGAAACAGGGTGCCGGCGCTGGCTCCCAAATCGCCGCGGCCGTCGTCGACGCGCCGCCCGACCCTTTCCTCGTGCTGCTGCCCAGCGGCTGGCAACGCAAGGGCAAGATCCGCATTGCCTGGGACCGCAGCCCGAACGCGATCAGCGCCGTGCGGTACTCGGTCAGCGTCGACGACGAGCCGGTGCGCGAAGGGCTACGGCAGCTGCACGCCCGCCTCAAGCGCGACGACATCGACAACGGGCGACACCGCATCCAGATCTTCGCCACCGACGCAGTCGGGCAGGAAACCGGCAGCCGGGTCGGCCGCCTCCGGGTCGACCGCGCACCACCCAGGGTGAAGCTGAAACGCCGGGGGCGCCGGATCACCGTCGTTGTAACCGACGGCGGCAAACGGACGGCCTCGACCCTGCGCAAGGGCTCGGTCAGGGTCGCCTTCGGCGAGGGCGGCGCCTCGGCTTCCGCCTCGCTCCTTAGTCGGGAGCGCCGGGCGCCGAAGCCGAAGAAAAAAGGTAAGCCCCCGACCGTCCGGGTCGAGCACGCCTACTCCGGCCCCGGCAGGTACCGCGTCCGGGTACGGGCACGCGATCGGGCCGGCAACCGGACGACTTGGACCGAGGTGGTGAGGGTGGGGTGACGGTGTCGTTCCGTTTCATGCTCTGGGTGGCGAGTGCGGCCGTCGCTCTGGCGTTGCTCGGGCCCGCTTCGGCAAACGCCTTCTACGGGTTCGGCGCGGCAATCGTCTCCGCCGACTTCGAGCGCCTCGAGCAGGGCGACGACGCGACCGTGTTCGCGGCGCTTTCCGCCGACGGCCGCTACGTCGCGATCCAGACCAGGGCCCGTAACTTCTTCGACGACGATGACCCCGACCCGCCCGGCAGGTTCCGGGCCGGCGGCATCTTCCGCTTCGACCTGGAAACGCAGGCCTTGGAGAAAGTCGCCGACGGCGACCTCTTCGACGAAGCGACCAACTCGTTCGTGCGCCGCGGTGCGAGCAATCCCTCGATCTCGGCCGATGGCCGCTTCATCGCCTTCGCCACGGCGGAGCCACTCTTCCCGCTCGTCGATGCCAACGACCACACCGACGTCTACGTGCGCGACATGGCCATCGCGATCGGCAGCCCCGGCGCCTACGATCTCGTCTCCGCCCGCGACGGTGGCGACGTTGGGGCCTCTTATGGCGCTCCGGCCTTCCCAGTCCCCGGCAGCGAACCTGGCAGCGAGGTCTCGCGCGGCGTTTCGATCAGCGCTGACGGGCAGCGGGTGGCCTTCCGCACCGACGTCCCCACCGACCTGCCGGCAAGTGGGGGCGTGGACGTTCCCGCCGGTCAGGTCTTCCTCCGCGACCGGCTCGCCAACACGACCACGCTGGTAACCGCCCAGCGCGATCCGGGAACCGGTGTGATGACGGTCCTGCCCGCTGGGGGGGCCATCGGCGCCGTCCTCAGCGCCGATGGCAGCACGGTTGCCTGGACCGGCGGCAACGCCGGTTCGCAGGCGCGCTTCCTTGGGGGCGAGAATCCGGAACCGAGCTTTCTCTACTACCTGTGGCGACGCGTCGGCGCCGATCCGGGCGCTCCGACCAGGCGGATCACGGGCCTTGCCGACCCCGACGATCCGGCCTGCCCGCCGGGGTCGCAGACCAACTTCGACCAGTCCTCGACCGGGCCGTGCTTCGGGCCGCTGACCGACCAGGAGGCGAACCGGACCAGCATCGCCGGCCAGCTCCCCGCCATAAGCGGTGACGGCAGCACCGTCGCCTTTCTCACCGGCGCCGGCCCTCGTCCCTTCGCTTTCACCGGACCCGGGCTCGACCTCTACGTCGCGCAGATGGACGCCGGCCTGACCCGGAAGCAGGCGACGATTGAGCTGACCCGCGACACCGTCGGCACCGATACTGCGACGGCATCGCCGCTCGGGGGCATCGCGATGTCTCCGAGCGGGCGCTATCTGGCGGTCACCACCGTGCGAACCGATTTCGTGCTGCCGACTCTGCGCTTGCTTGGCGAACCGCGGACCTCGCCCGGTCCCCGCGAGCTCTACGTCGTCGATCTCCAGGAACGCACCCTCGATCGCGTCACGCGCACGTTCGCCGGGGGAGACATCGAAGCCGATGTGCTGAACGGGGCGACGATCTCCGCCGACGGCTCCCGGGTCGCCTTCGCCTCCTTCTCCGGCAGCCTTTTCTTTGGCGATGCCAACCAAACGGTCGATGCGTTCGTGGCCGAACGCCAGCCTGAAGTGGGGACCGACCAGCCGCCACCACCACCTGGCGCCGGCGGCCCGGACGGGACGATCGAAGACCTCGGCGGCCCGCGCATCTCCGCCAGGGCGAAGGCCAAGCCTGGCGGGGTCGTCGTCCTCACCGTCTCGGTCCCGGCGGCCGGGGGGGTCAGGGCGGTGGCGAAAGGCGCCGCCGGGAAGCCACGCAAGCAGCGCACCCTGGCGACCGCTTCGGGACGGGCGAAAGGGACCGGCAGAAGCACTGTCGAGCTGACCCTGCGGCCGGTCGAGCGGTATCGCGCCGAGCTGCGCGAGCGCGGTGCGCTGCCGAGCCGGGCGGTCGTCACCTACGTCGCTTCGAGGGGCGGCCGGCGGGCCTCGACGACCCACCAGATCGTCTTCCGCCAGGGGCCGGCGACGGTCGGCCCGGAGCGGGGGCGTAAACGGCCGGTCACGGACTGGTGACGATCTGGTGACGGGCTCGATAACGAGATGTAACGACGGCGTAGAAGTTCTGTGAAACCGCTTGACAGAGCGATATCCGCCGGTTGATTCTGCCGCCGCAAAGTTATGTCGATGAAAGGAAAAACTCTCATGAGCCGCACCCTCAATGCCCCCCGATGGGGCTTGAGCGCAGGCGTGGTAGGGGCCGTCGCCCTGCTGCTGTCGGCGCTCGCGGCGGTCTGTCTCGCCCCCCGGGCGGATGCCGCCTTCACGACCGGGAAATGCGCCGGGTCCGACATCGTCGGCCGTGGCGCCTCGTTCGCCCGCGATGCGCACAACGTGTTCATCAACAACTTCCAGCCGGTCTTCTGCGCTGGGACCCCAGCTCTCGCTGGCGTCACCTACGAAGCGCTCGGCAGCGGTGCGGGGCGGCTCTCGATGAAGGTCCGTGAAGCCGGCGGTCCCCGTTTCGGCATGAGCGACGAGGCGCCGACCGAAGCCGAAGTCGCGCAGATGAATGCCGGCACCGGCAACGAACCCGCCGAAACCGACACCATCGAAGGCGACAACGGGCAGATCCACGTCATTCCCGCGGCCGTCGGCTCCGTCGCGCCGCTGGTCAACTTTCCCGACAACTGCGACGTCGCCCTCCTGCCGGCGGGAGCCCAGACCCCCGAGCAGAACCTCGACCTGGACGCAACTCCAGACGACGTGATCCGGGTGCGGTTCACGAAGGCCCAGTTCGAGAACATCTGGGCGAAGAGCGGCGCTGCTGACACGTGGACCGAGGTTTTCCCCTCGCTCGCCCCGGATGCTGACTGCGCCAAACCGATCATTCGGGTCGTTCGTTTTGACGACTCGGGTACTTCGTTCGCCTTCAAGGACTACCTGAACACGATCGACGGAGCCGAAGGCTGGCTGACCACCTTCGCCGCGGTTGGAGGCAGGACCCGCGAGTGGCCGAACGCCGTCTTCGGCCCCCGCGCCGACTGCGCCGGCACGCCGAACGGTCCCGGCTCTCAGGAAGACGCGATCGACCAGCTGACCAGCGGCTGCGCGAATGGCAACGGCTCGCTCGTCGCCAAGCTGGTCACGACGGACGGCTCGGTCGGCTACTCGGACATCTCCACCGCGCGGAACAACAGTCCCAGCCTGGCGGTGACTCCCGAGGCCAACGACAACGACACCTACTGGACCCAAATCGAAAACGCCGCGGATGTCTTTACCGAGCCGACTTCGAGCCCGAACGGGTTCCGCACCGACGGGCCGAAGGGTGCCAACTGCCAGTCGACTAAATTCGCAAACCTGCCTGGGACGACGCTCGGGGACTGGTCGAAAGCGACGGGTGTCACGTCCGATGTCGGGTTCGGCATCTGCACCCTGACTTACGGCCTGGTCTTCGACGACAGTGCCGACGTCTGGGGCGGCAGCCCGGCCGAGGAGGCCAAGGCCCGCACGGTCAAGGATTACTGGGAAAGCATCGTCTCGGCTCCCGCCCAGGCGGCGCTCTTCCCGAACGACTACGCGCCGCTGCCAGCCAACATCCTGGCGATCGCCAAGGCTGGCGTCGAATCGGTCGAGTGGCAGGGTGGCACCGGGGAAGAAGGGCCTAAAAACCCCCCGCCGCCGGTCAATCCCAAAGTGACCCCGCCGGTTGTCACCCCGCCGAGCAACGCGTTCTCGCTGCTGAAGAAAACGATCTCGTCGAAAACGGGACAGGCGGCGATCTCGGTCAAGCTCCCGGGCGCCGGCAAGCTGGTCATGGTCGGCACCGCGAAATCCGGCAAAAAAACGATCAAAGTCGGCCAGGTCGTGCTCAGTGCCAACAAAGCGGGCACGTTCAAGCTGACGCTGAAGCCGAGCGGAGCCGCGAAGGCACTGCTGCAGGATCAGGGATCGCTGAAGGTGGCGCTCAAGCTCACCTTCACCCCCACCGGCGGCACCGCCAAAACCTCGAACAGCGCGGTGACGCTGAAGCAGAAATAGATCCAACCTCGATTCGCCGGTGTATTGCGGCGCCCGGACTCCGAGCGAGTCCGGGCGCTGTGCCGGTGAAGGGGTTGGGCGTAGAACAGAGTGAAAAGTCGTAGAAGGAGACAACTTGCCAGACAGTGATCAGCAGCAGACCGGGCGGCTTCCACGCCTGCCGGTGAAAAAGCCGACGCCGGCGGCTGGACGTGAAGTCATGGAGGCGGTAGGCGAGCGTTTGGCCCGGCTCGGCAGGTGGTTCCTCAAAGACCCGCTGAACACGCTGCTGATCGTCGCCTCGATCCTCCTCACCGTCACCTTCTTCTCCCTCTTGGGGGAGATCCAGCCGAGCTCGGCTGGGGAAAAAGTGCCGCTGAGCAGGGTCCTCGAACTGACCGAAGACAAACAGGTCAAAACCGCCACCCTGCTTGACCAGGATGCACGGGTGGTGATCGACACCAAGAACGGCCGTACCGTCTACGCCGCCTACCCAGGTTCAGACGCGCAGACCAACGGCCTGGTCAAAGGGCTCGCCGAAAGCGGCGCGGTCGTAACCGTCGACCAGCAGGCGGACAAGCCCTCAAAGCAGATCCTGGTCCAGTTCCTGATCCCGATCCTGCTCCTGGTCTGCCTCTTCGTCCTCTTCACCCGGCTCGGCCAGGACGGCGGCGCCGGTGCCTTCGCCGGCTTCTCCAAATTCACCGGTAAGGGCCGCAAGAAAGGCGAAGCGTCCCCCGATCGCACCACCTTCGACCAGGTCGCCGGAGCGGGGGAAGCGGTGGCCGAGCTGCGAGAGATCCGCGACTACCTAGCCGACCCGAGCAAATACGCCTCGGTCGGGGCGCGGGCGCCGAAGGGGGTGCTGCTCGTCGGCCCGCCCGGCACCGGCAAGACCCTGCTGGCCAAGGCGACGGCCGGCGAGGCGCACGCCGCTTTCTTCTCGCTCTCGGGGTCGGACTTCGTCGAGTCCCTGGTCGGGGTCGGCGCGGCCCGCGTCCGCGACCTCTTCGCCAAGGCGCGAAAGATGGCGCCGGCGCTGATCTTCATCGACGAGCTCGACGCCGCCGGGCGCAAGCGCGGCGCCGGCGTCGGACAGGGCAATGACGAGCGCGAGCAGACCCTGAACGCGCTGCTGGTCGAGATGGACGGCTTCGGGGGGGACGCGGGCATCGTCGTGCTCGCCGCGACCAACCGTCCCGACATCCTCGACCCGGCGCTGCTGCGGCCGGGGCGCTTCGACCGCCAGGTCACCGTCGACGTCCCCGACGTCCACGGTCGTCTCGACATCCTCACCCTCCACTGCGGCGGTCGCCCCCTCGCGCCCGGAACCTCGCTGGAGGAGATCGCCAAACTGACCCCCGGCTTCAGTGGCGCCGAGCTCGCCAACGTGATCAACGAGGCGGGCCTGCTGACCGTGCGCGAGGGTCGGGCGGAGATGGACCAGGCGACGCTCGAGGAGGCGATCGACCGCGTCGTCGCCGGGCCGGCTCGCAAGAGCCACGTCCTCACCCCCGAGGAGCAGTGGGTGATCTCGATCCACGAGGCCGCCCATGCCGTGGTCACCCGCTCGATCGGCCAGCGGGTCTCGGCCCAGAAGCTCTCGATCATCGCCCGTGGCCGCCAGCTCGGCACCGCGGCGAGCATGCTCACCGACCGCGACGCGATGGTGATGCAGGAGCCCGATATGCGGCGCCACCTGATCTCGATCGTCGCCGGCTACGCCGCCGAGAAGATCGAGTTCGGAGTCGTCTCCTCCGGGGTCCACGACGACCTCCACGCGGCGACGGCCCTGGCGCGGCAGATGGTGACCTCCTACGGGATGTCCGAAGGCCTCGGGCCGGTGACGATCGGCGAGAAAGCCGGCGAGGTCTTCCTCGGCGCCTCCCTGCAGGAGCTCGGCTCGGTCGGGCCGGCGACCCTGGAGCTGATCGACCGCGAGGTGGAGCGACTCGTTCGCGACTCGGTCGACCGGGCCGAAGAGATCCTCAACCGCAACTGGAACGCTGTGTACGAGACGGCGAACGCGCTGATCGAGCACGAGACGCTCTCCGGGGTCGCGCTGGACGCGGTCCTCTCGACTGTCAAAGAGACGCTGCTGGACCTCGGCGAGCACCAGGTCGCGCCGCCGGCCCCCGAGCCCCAGCCGCAGGAGGAAGGTGAGTAGGCGGGTCACATCGACGCTCGCGGGCCTGACCGTGGCCCTCGCCCTCTCGGCCTTCGCGGCACCCGCGTCAGCCGAGCCGATCTGGCGCTTGGAGCAACCGGCGCCGCCGGCCGGGGCGCCGTTCAAAGTCCCGCTCGGCGCGCCTGGCGACCTCAAGTTCTGGGCGCCGAACCGGGGTCTGCTGACGGTCGAGGGCAATGCCGCTATCTCGCGGGGCATCTACAGCTGGAACGGGCAGGCCTGGCACCAGCTGGCGACCGTCTGCGGCGGCTCGGGCGACACCGCCCGGATCGCCTGGGCCGGCCCGACCGAGTTCTGGGTTGTCAGTGAACCGAGCCTGCCGCGGCGCGGCGCCGGGCTGGCCCTTTGTCGCTTCAAGGACGGCCAGGTTGTCGGCTCCTTCAGCACCAGGGTCGACGCGGCGGACCCCTTCCGTCAGATGACCTCGGCCGCCTGCAATGGGCCCAATGACTGCTGGTTCGGCGGCGTCGGCTCCCAGGACGCGCTCGGTGAGAACGTGGGTGCCTTTCACCTGCACTGGGACGGGGTGGACCTGGAGACGGTCTACGGGCCACAGGGTCGGGGCGTCACCGACATGCAGTTCCACCAGGGTGCGCTCTACGAGAGCACTGTGGTTGGTCGCTCGGCCGAGAACCGCACCGATCTCGTCGACCTGGCCGAACCCGAGGCCGTCCCGAAGCTGATCCACGAGGTCGAGCCGGGCGGCATCTTCGCCAGCGATCCGTTCGAGCCGGCCTCGCTGGCCGGAGTTCCCGCCGACGGAACGGAGCTGCTCGGCCTCGACAGCGATGGCACCGACCTCTGGGCGGTCGGCGGCGGGGCGGCTTCGGGGGCCTCGGCCCCGGTAGAAGGCGCGGTCGCGCGGCCGCCGCTGATCGCCCGTTTGGTCGGTGGCGAATTCCAGGAGCTTTCCCTGACTGGGACCACCTTCGGCGCCACCGACCGCTTCGGCGACGTCGCCGCGATGCCCGGTTCAGACGAAGCGATGGCGACCGTAGTGCCGTTCGCCGAGCGCGCCAGCACCAACAGCAAAGCGATCGTCGCCCAGATCGGCCCTGACGGCACCACCACTACGACCAGTCTGCCCGCGGCCGGTTCGGGACGGGGCAGCGCCGCCAGGATCGCCTGCCCGGCGCCCGAGGAATGCTGGATGGTGACCAGGGCCGGGTGGCTCTTCCACTACAGCGAAGAGGCGCCGCTGCCCCTCGACACCGAGCCGGCATTCCAGGGCACGATCGAGTTCCGGCCCAACGAGTCGGCCGAACAGTTCGTCCCCGACAAACCGCCGACCGACGACTCCCAGCTCTTCGCGCCCCCCGAACTCGAGCGCAACCCGATCGCCGGCCCGCCGAAACGGAAAGTGCGGAAACTGCCGGCGCTGCTGCGCAAGGTCAGCTCGGATCTCGACGGGCTCGCTCTCACCGTCTCCTTCACGGTCACCCGGAAGGCCAAGGTTGCCCTGCTGGCAAAAAAGGGGGGGAGGACGGTCGCCCGGACCAAACAGCGCCTCTTTGCGCCAGGCCGCCACGAGCTGACGCTTCACCTCAGTCGTGAGAACTATCCGACTGGGCTCGCCTTCCAAGTGTCCGAGGTGAAGCGAAAGTGAGCCACGGGACGAGGAGGGTGCGGCGCAACCGTCGCAACCTCGCCATCTTCTCGGCGGTTTTGGCGCTGGTGCTCTCCGTTGCCGCCCCCGGCAGCGGCGACCCGTCGCCCCCGGGGACCGGGCCGCTGCCGCTGCTTGGGTCGGCCGACCCGGAGCTGGAACTGATGGGGGCGGCCGCGGGCGGTGAGCCCGGCGAGGCCTGGGGGTACCGCTCGCTGCCGCTCGCGGTGGGCGCGGTTCGGGTGGGCACGCGCCAGCTCGAATTCGGGCCGCCCGCCAACCCCGCGGCACCCGACCCGCAGCTCGTCTTCGTTCGCCATACCGACGCCGCCGGCTGGCAGGTGTTCGACACGCCGCGCGATGCCGCGGGACAGCCCTACCGGGGCCCGTTCCCCAACCGGCTCTCGGCCCGGATCACGCGCGCGGGCGGGGGTGTCCTGGTCGGGCGCGACACCAGCCGCCCGGTCGGCCAACAGGTCGTCGTTCTCCACCACGAACCCGGCAGCTCCTGGCGTGAGCTCGCCGCGCCGCCGGCCGAGGTGCTGCTGCCGGCGGAAGGGGAAGCGCCGGCCGAGGCGCTGGCCGGCGACCAGGGCCTGGGCGCGGTCGCGGTCGCGGCCTTCGACGAGGCCGGGGCGACGGGGCTGCTGTTCGCGCCGCAGAACCGTTCGGTCGCCGACGCGATCGTCCACTTCGACGGCGCTGAATGGGCCCGCGAGCGGGTCGAGGTCCCGGCCGGGTCCGAAGCGAGCTTCCATATCCGGGCGATCGACGCCACCGGGCTCGGCAACGCCTGGGCGATCGCCGAAGCCGACGACGCGCTCGGCCGCTCGGTGGTCTTGCTCAAGCGAACCTCTACCGCGGCAGGGCCGCTCTGGGTCGACAGGCCGCTGGCCGGAACCCCCTTCGCCGGCACCGACTCGCCAGGCGACGGCATCGCCGGCGCGGGGCCGATCGGAGGTGCGGCGCAACCCCTTACCGCGACCGAGGACGGGGTCTGGATCGATCTCAATGCGCAGATCGAAGGCGTGAGCCGTGACGTCACCCTGTTCTTCGACAGTGGCTCCGACACCGTCACCGGCAGCTGGTGCGACGCCGCGATCTGTGGCGGCCCCTTGGGGGTCAGGCTCTCCCGCCAGGGCGGCTACCGCAGCTTCGGCTGGGCCGGCGCAGGCTTCGGCTCCCGGGTGATCACCAACCCGCTCGACCCCGGTGGGGCCGAGGCCACCAACCGCGGCACCTACATGCGCTTCGCCGACGGCGCCTTCGTCCGGATGCCGGGGGCCGGAGGCAACTTCCGCAACAGCGGTGCCTTCGCCTCCCCTGACAGCGGCTGGCTGAAAGGCCCGGTGGAGATCTCTACCAAGGTCGCGCCGAACACCCTCGACCCCTGGCCGATCGCCGTGCGGGCACCGCTGACCGACGTCACCGCCGCCCCGGGGTCGGTACCGGGCGCGGTCGGCAGCGGCGCCTTGGCGGTCGGCGCCGATGGGGCCGTGCTGCGTTACGAGCCGGGGCGCGGCTGGCAGCGCGAGTTCCTCCTCTCCTCCGGCGGGAGCGTCAACAGGTCGACCCTTCGTGGCGTCGCTTGGCCGGAGCGCGGGCGTGCCCACGCGATCGGGGACCTCGGTGCGATGTGGATGTGGAACGCGGCCGACGACCTCTGGGTGGCCGATCCCGGCGTCCCGATCGGGTTCGAGGGCAACCTGCTGGACGTCGCCTTCGATCCCGCCAACCCCGACCGCGGCTACGCGGTCGGCAAGGAGGGCGTGCTGCTCTCCTACGGCAAGAGCTGGGACCAGATTCCGCTTCCGGCCGGTTTCGCCGGAGCCGACCTGACCTCGATCGCCTTCGCCGGGAGCCAGGCGATCGTCGCGGCGGGCGGGGACCTGCTGGTCAACGACGGCGGCGCCTGGCGGGTCGACGCCTCCGCGAAGGCCCTGCTCGACACGGTCCGCACCGGCCGTCCGTTTCTCTTCGCCGTCGCAGGCCTTCCCGACGGGGGCGCGGTCGCGGCCGGCCGCGACATCGTGATCGAGCGCGACGGCCCTGGCGCGCCCTGGCGGTTCTCCGACCAGCCGCTGCCCGGCTCGACCGCGATCGCCGCCGCCGCTGTCCGTGCCGGCGGCTCGGTGCGGGCGATCGTCTCGGTTCTGCCGCGGCTCGCCTTCCCACCCGCCGACGACCTGCCCGACCCCGACCCCAATGTTCCGCCACCGATCCTGCCGCCCTTCGGCCTGCCCGGCGATGGCTACATGCTGCGCGAGACCGCGGCCGGATGGGTGGACGAGCAGCGCACCACCTACGCGACCTCGAGCAACGACACGCCGATCAAGAGCGACCCCGTCCTCTCCCTGCTGCTCGATTCCGCCGGCAACGGCTGGGCGGTCGGCGGCTGGAGCGGCGAGGCCGACTCGGCCGGCCGGGGCAGCTCGGCGCGCAACGGTGGCGGTCGCGCGATCCGGGAACGGGTGCGGACCGCGGCCGTCTTCCGTCACGGCTCGGGCCCCGGGGCGCCGCCGGCCGCCGGGGGGCAGCCGGTCCCGATGCCGGCCGGCCCGGTGCGGCTGGCGGTTGCGGGCCACGCGGAGTGCGACTCGACCTGCGCCGACCTTGCTCCGCAGGCGATCGGGCCCGACCGCGGCATCTTCGCGGCGCTTCGCACCGTTGCCGGGATGGGTGGCGCGAACGGGCCGCGGGCACTGCTCTACACCGGAAACCGCGTCAGGAGCGGGCTTTCGGAAGGCGATGCCGCCCGCTACGCGGCCCTGCTGGGCTCAGCCCCAGGACTGCCGGTCTACCCGGCCCTCGGCTCCAACGATGCCGCCGGCGGAGCCGGAGTGGGCGCTTTCCAGTCCGCCTTCGCCTCCTTCCCGGGCCCCTTTGGCGCCGGTGCCATTCCGAGTGGCATCTCCAACGCGGGTATCCCCGGAGCCGCTCCGGGACCCGGTGCCCGCACGCACTACGCCTTCGACAGCTCCGGCGCCGGCGGCACCGTGCGAGTTGTCGTAATCGACAACTCGCTCGGGTCCCTTGCCGCCAGCGACCCCCACCAGAACCCGGTGGAGGCGCAGTTGCCCTGGCTGACCACCGTGCTCGCCGACGCTCGCGCCAAGGGGATCCCGACGGTGGTGATGGGCAGCCGCAGCCTCAATGTCAATTTCACTCCGAAACTCAACGTCGCCGCCGATGGGACCCAGGTCGCCCAGGCCTTGGTTGCCGGTGGCGCTTCCGCCTACCTCTTCGACCGACCGGAAGAGAACCGGGTGATCCAGATTCCCGCCGGCGGCGCCGACACGATCCCCAGCTTCGGGGTCGGCAGCCTCGGGTACCGCTCCCAGATCGCCGGCGCGGTCGGCCTGGAAGTCGCCGACGCCCTCTTCGGCGACGGCGGCGTCCTGGTCCTCGAGGTGGGCGCGGCTCAGCGGGACCCCGCGACCAACCGGGCGCCGGTCGGGGTGCGGCTCATCCCCCTGATCGAGGACCTCTCGCTGGAGGCGACCGACGGCACTCTCCTGCGACGGTCCCGCCCGGCCCTGTTCCGTGGCCTCGGCCGGCGTCCGCGGGGTGGCGACCGGTGGGGCCAGGCCTCGGCTGGCTCCGGCAACCCGAACCCATCCGGCGGGGACCCCTACACCCTGTTTCCACCCAACCAGTGCCGGGTTGCGGGCTGCGCGGCGCGGATATCACCTGAGTACAGCTTCACCTCCTCGGACCCCGACATTGCCGACTTCGTCAAACAGGACCCCGCCTCGACCAACCTCCGCAAGCCCTTCATTGACGCCAACGACAAGGTCGTCACCGACAACTCCTCGAGTCTGCTCTGTCCGTTCAACACCGGGACCACGACGGTCATGGTCAGCGCCGGCGGCTTCTCCTACTCCGAACAGGTCCGGGTGCAGGCGGGCAGTGTCCAGCGACCCTGCGGCACGCGCCCTCTCCGCCCCGACCGCTTCGTCCGCAACTCCGCCGGCGCTGTCCCCCCGCCACCTCCGCCTCCGCCGTCGGCGCCGCCGTCCAACCCCCCGCTGAGCTTCACCCCGCCGGCGTTGCCGTCGGCGCCGCCACCTCCGCCGACCCCCCCGCCACCTCCGCCGCCGCCACCACCGGTTGACCCGTTCCTTCCTCTCGCGGCGGTCCCCCTTGCCCTGGTGCCGGCGATCGTGCCACCTCCACCACCGCCGATCGTTCGGCCCCTTCCCCCCGGCGGGGCGCCGGCCCGCACCTACCAGGTGGAAGAGAAGCGTGAAGAGGAGGCCGCGATCGAGGAATCCCAGGCTTTCTCGCGCCACGAATCCAGCGAGGGCGGGCTGACCGCTCCGTCCTACCTACTGGGGGCCGTTTTGATCTTGGCGCTCGCTGGAGCCTCTGTGCGGGGCGGGCCCGGCGCCCGGCGCCGGCCCCGAGCCGTTCCCAGTCCAGCAACGACGACCACCGACCGAAACCGAAGGAGCCGACCATGAGCAATCCTCGTCTGACCAACCTCTTTGCCGCCGCTGCCTTGGTTCTCGCCCTCGGCTCCTTCGTGCTCGCCGGAGTGGGGAAGGTGGGCGCAGCGGGGCGGCTGCCGGGGCCGAGCCTGCAGCCGAAGAAGTTCGGGATCCTGCGCCTCAGCGCGAAAAAGAAGTTCCCCCGCAGCGTCCTCCCCGGCGGCGTCTTCGCCCGCTGCTCGCCGGAGACGGTGAAGATCGGGACCGTCTGCATGATGACCAATCCCTACCCCCTGGAACGGAGCGAGATCGGCCGCAATGACTACTTCTTCGCGACCCAGAAGTGTGCTGCCCTGGGCGGCTACCTGCCCACCGCGGCGCAGCTGATCGGCGCCGCCAAACGAGTCAAGCTCTCCGGCCGGGTCGACGACAACGAGGTCACCGCTTCGACCGACATCGACCCGACCGACGGCCTCAAGGACCGGCGCGAGATGAGCGCCACCCTCACGACTACGGCCTCCGGCGGCCGCGCCGCGGGGTCGATGGGCGTCAGCGAAGTCTCCCGCGGCGACCCGAAGGTGGGGGAGCCCGACCCGATTCCGGTCCCGGCCGACCCTGCGCCGGAAACGCTCCACTACATAACCGTCTACGACAACGGCAATCTCGGTGGCTTCGCCGGCGGCAAGCCGGTGGACCAGCCGGAGAACTTCCGTTGCGCCTTCAACTTCACCCAGGGCCGCGCCGGGGAGCTCAAATGACGGGTTGCTCGGCGGGCTCGGGGTTGAAGCGGTAGCCGATGCCGAAGTGGGTGTGGATGTAGTTCCAGTCCGGGGCCGCAAGCTCGAGCTTGCGGCGGATCTTGCGGACGAGGACGTCGACCGAGCGGTCGCGGTGGCGCATCGGGCTGCCCCACATCAGCAGATAGATCTCGGAGCGCTGGATGACGCTGTCGAGGCGTTCGCTCAGCACCAGGAAGAGCTCGAACTCGCGCACGGTCAGGCCCACGCGCCGGCCGTCGATGAGGACCTGGAACTCGGACGGGCGAATCTCCAGGTTCGCGATCCAGCGAGTCTCCGGCTGGGCGGGCAGAGGCCGAGGCACGATTGCAACCCTTCCTCAGACGCCTGGTCATCCGGGTGAAGAAGTTGTTTCGAAGTGGAGAAAGTTGCAGCCCGTCTTTAACCAGTTTTTCTCCACTCGGTTACTGCGCGTTCACTTTCAGGAGGCGGTGCCGCCCCGACACTGGGGCGCAACGTCAGTAGCCATAACCCACCGCCACCCAGGGAGCGACTGCAGAATGAAACGCAACCGTCTTCTGGCCGCAGCGGCTGCGCTTGCCATCTGCGCGCCGATGACCGCGGCCACCGCGGCTCACGCCGCCACGATCACCATGAGTGGATCGACCTCGGTCGCACCGCTGGCGACCGCCCTTGCCAAGGCCTTCGTCAAACAGCCCACTGGCAAAGGCAGCAAAGTCACCATTCTGCAAGGCGGCTCCGATATCGGGATCACCGACGTCTCCCGCGGTCGCGTCACTCTTGGGATGTCCTCCCGCGACCCGAAAGCTGCCGATCCCGGCGGCATCGTCTTCAACAAAATCGCCCGCGATGCGGTCTGCATCGTCTCCAACAGCTCGAACCGGATCGCCACGCTGAGCCAGACGCAGGTCCAGGACATCTTCTCCGGCCGGGTGCGCAGCTGGAGCCAGGTTTCGGGGGCAACCGCCAGCGGGCCGATCGACCTCGTCGTCCGTACCGCCGCCTCCGGTACCCAGGATGCCTTCCAGAACATCTTCATGGGCCAGACCCTGCGCGTCGCCTCGAGTGCGACGACGAAATCCTCCAACGGCCTCCAAGCCCAGACGATCAAATCGGACCCGAACGCGATCGGGTACGCCTCCTTCGCCTTCACCGCCGGTCTGCACACCATCCCCTACGAAGGCGTCCCCTGCACGCTTCGTAACGCCAAGTCGGGCCAGTACGCCGGCAGCCGTAACTTCTACCTGGTCAGCCGAGGAGCCGCGACCGGTGTTGCCAAAGCGTTCCTCAAGTTCGCCCGCAGCGCTGCCGGGCAGCAGATCGTGGCAAGCGACTGGGTGCCGCTGCGCTAGTGAGCGATCGGGCGGTCGAGCGGATCCTCGGCGCGATCGCCTGTTTGGTGCTGGTCCTGATCGCGAGCATGATCGTGTTCGTCTTCGCCAAAGCGTGGCCGTCATTCGCCCATAACGGCCTCGCCTGGTTCGGCTCCGGCGGCGACGTCGACCAACAGCTCGAGGACATCTTCAACTCGCCGTCCAATCCCGCCGACTACGTCTACGAGATCCGGGCCTGGCCGCTGATCTGGGGGACCTTCGTGGTCACCGCAGGCGCGGTCGCGTTCGGCATCCTCTTCTCGCTGCTGGCGGCGATCTTCATCGTCGAGTTCGCCCCGGCCCGTCTGACCCGGGTCCTGGAGCCGGTCGTGCGCCTGCTGGCCGCGGTCCCCTCGGTCGTCTATGGCCTGATCGGGATCCTCGTGATCGTGCCCTGGGTGGGAGAGCACCTGATCAGCCTCGGGCGCAAGGAATCGGTCGCCAACGTGGTCCAGCTCGAAGGCAGCGGCATCGGGGTCGGGATCCTGATCCTGACCGTGATGATCGTGCCGATCATGATCGCGATCGTGGTCGACGCGCTGCGGGCAGTTCCCCGGAGCTGGACCGAAGGCGCGGCGGCGCTCGGCGTCAACCGGTGGCGCGTCACCTGGTCGATCGCGGTGCGGACGGCCAGACCGGCGATCGTCGCGGCCGCGGTGCTGGCGACGGCTCGCGCCCTCGGCGAGGCGATCATGCTCTCGATGGTCGCTGGCTCGGCGAGCTTCGCGCCGAACCCGATCGACGGCATCACCTTCCTCTTCGAGCCGACTCGGCCGCTGGCCTCGGCGCTGGTCGAGAACGTCGAAGGTCTCGGGGTCCGGCCCTTTGGACAGACCCTGTTCGCCTTTGCCGCGGTGCTCCTCGTCTCGAGCATGTTTCTCTCGCTTGCCGGGTTTGCCGCCAAGCAATCGATGCGCAGATACGGGGTGCAGCCATGACGCCCACCGCCACGGCCCCCCGGGTGGACAAGACGCCGGTGGCGACCGCTCCCCGAGACAGCATCCGGACCTGGCCGTTGCGGGACCAGATCGGGTACTTCCTCTCCTGGGGCGCCGGGCTGGCGCTGATCGGGATCGCCGGCGCGATCGTCGTCTACATGGCGGTGCGCGGCGCTCAGTACTTCGACCTCGGCCTCTTCTTCGAAAGCCCCAACTCAGAGCTCGACCAGTCCGCCAGCGGCGGCTTCAAGGACCCGCTGATCGGGACCGCCCTGCTGCTCGTGATGTCGACTGCGATCGCGGCGCCGCTGGGGGTGGTGATCGCGGTTTGGCTAACTGAGTACGGCCGCCCCGCCGGCCTCGCTCGGGCGGTGGAATCCGCGGTCGAGATCGTCGCCGGCACCCCCAGCGTCGTCCTGGCGATGTTCGGCCTCGTCTTCTTCCAGCAGCAGTGGCTCGGCTTCCTCACCTACAGCGCCGAAGGGGCGGTGCTCGGCCGGTCCTTCATCGCCGCGGCTTCGATGATGTCCTTGATCGCCCTGCCGCTGGTGGTGGGGGCGACCCGCGAGTCCCTGAACGCGATTCCCCGCCACGTCCGCGAGGCTTCCTACGCCCTCGGCAAGACCAAGGCGGCGACGATCCGGCGCGTGTTGCTGCCGGCGGCGCGCCCTGGGATCGGCACCGGCACCGCCCTCGGCATGGGCAGGGTCGCGGGCGACACGGCGATCGTCATCGTCCTACTCGGCGGCACCCTGCAGATCCTCAACGGCGCCGACGGCAGCGCCTTCGGCCTCTTCCGCGGCACCGGCAGCACTCTGACGAGCTACGTCTACCTGAACTCGCCGGCCGGCGAGGGGCTCGCTCCCGAAAAAGCCTACTTCGCCGCTTTCGTGCTGATGGTCGTGGTGATCATTCTGAACTTCGTCGTCACCCGGCTGGCGCGTGGGAGGTCCCCGCAATGGACTCACTGAAAGCCCCCGTGGGCCGCGAGCACGAGGACCTGTTGACGCCGCCGCCGCCGGTGCGCCGGATCCTCGTCGACCAGGAGCCGACGGTTGTCCAGCCGCCCCCCGCCTCGGCCAACGGTCACAGCCCGATCGGCGTCGCCGCCTCGCCGGTCCGGCGGGCGGAGCCGAGTGCCGGCCCGAAGGTCGAACGGATGAGGGCGGAGGAGGTCTCGATCGCTTACGGCGAGAAGCTCGCCGTAGACAGGGTGACGCTGCCGGTCCGCCAGGGCGAGGTCCTCGCCCTGATCGGCCCCTCCGGTTGCGGCAAGACGACGCTCCTGCGCTCCTTCAACCGCCTGGTCGAGCTGACGCCGACCGCGGCCCGCGGCGGCCGGATTTCACTCGACGGCGAAGACATCGACCGGATGGAGGTGACCGAGCTTCGGCGCCGGGTCAGCATGGTCTTCCAGCAGCCCAACCCGTTCCCGATGAGCGTCTTCGACAACGTCGGCTACGCGTTGCGCGAACAGGGCTCGCGGCGGCCGCGCAAGGAGATGCTGCAGGAGCCCGTCGCCGATGCGATCCGCCGCGCCGTTCTCTGGGACGAGGTCGGCTCCACCCTCGACCACCCGGCCCTGCGCCTCTCCGGCGGCCAGCAGCAGCGGCTCTGCATCGCCCGCGCCCTAGCTGCCCGCCCCGAGGTCCTGCTGCTCGACGAGCCCTGCTCGGCGCTCGACCCGCGCTCGACCCAGGTGATCGAGGAGCTGATCCTGCGCCTGCGCGAGGAGGTCGCGATCGTGATCGTCACCCACAACATGCAGCAGGCGCTGCGGGTCGCCGACCACGTTGGCTTCATGTACCTCGGCGAGCTGGTCGAGTACGGCCCCGCCGACCAGGTCTTCGGCGCCCCGACCCAACAGCGCACGCGGGAGTACGTGGGGGGTGCGTTCGGATGATGCCGCTGCGCCCGTTCCCGGTGATACTCGCCCTCGCCGGCGTCGCCCTGGTCGCGACCGGGTGCGAATCGACCCAGAGCAAAAGCGCGAAGATCGCCGAGGAACTGGGCCCGGTCAAGCAGGAGAAGGGCCTCAAGATCTCCAAGCGCAGCAAGGACGTGGTGGTCGTCTCGAGCACCCTGTTGACGGACGAAGCGGGCAGCGCGGTCGTGGTCGAGGTCCACAACGACTCCGACCGCGACCTGGTCAACGTCCCGATCGCGATCGACGTCCGCGACGCGAAGGGGAAGAGCGTCTACAGGAACGACCTGCCCGGCCTCGAGACCGGGCTCACCGCGATCCCCTATATCGAGGCGGGCGAGACGATGTTCTGGGTTCACGACCAGGTCCTCGCCACGGGGACACCGGAGGAGGTCGAGGTGACGGTGGGGGCCGGCGGCACGCCGTTCTCGGGCGAGGTGCCGAAGTTCACCGCCACCGAGCCGAAGCTGGAAGGTGACCCGTTCTCCGGCGTCGTCGCCGACGGCAACATCGTCAACGAGTCCGGCCAGGACCAGTCCCGGGTGTTGCTCTACGCGGTCGCCCGCGAGGGAGACGAGGTGGTGGCCGCCGGGCGCGGGGCGATCGAAAAAGTCAAGCCCGAGCCCAAACCGCTCCCCTACAACATCTACTTCATCGGCGACCCACGGCAGGCAGATGTCTCCGTGACCCTGTTCCCGACGCTACCCGGATTCGAGGAAGAATGAGCGAGTCACTGCAGTCCAAGCCGAAATCTCCAGCCCTCGGCGAGCCCGGTGAGCCGTGCACCCGTTGCGGCGCCGCGCTGGCCCCCGATCAGCGTTACTGCCTCAACTGCGGCAAGCGCCGCGGTGAGGCTCGGGTCGACTTTCGGCGTCACCTGAAGCCGGACGTCGGCGGCACCCCTGATCGACCGGCGGGCGCTCCGACCGGCGCCGTGCCCACTCCACCTACTGGGGGTGAGAAACGCCAGCGCGACTACGCGCCTTTGGCCGCGGCCGGCGGGATCGCCGTGCTTGGCGTGATGCTGTTGATCGGCGTCCTGATCGGTCGCGGCACCGGTTCGCCCTCGAGCTCGCCGCCGCCGCCCCAGGTGGTCACGCTCGACGAAGCGGCGACGGGCTCGAATGCCGACTCGAAAGCCGGCGCCCAGGGCGGCGCGGGTAGCGCCGGCTCCAAGGGGTCGAAGGAGAACACCGCGGGGACCTCGGGCTCCAAGGGCGACGTCGGGACCGGCTCGGCGCCGGTGGTCAGCGACGACGCGCTCCAAGGCCTCGAAGAACAGAGCGGCGAAAGCTACTCGGACGCGAGCTCCAAACTTCCCGACGAAATAGCGACGCCGGGAGCACCTCCGCCGGAAGACAACAAGGCGCCGGGAGCCGGCAGCGGGGGGACGACGATCGAATGAGCGGCGAGCAATCGATCGACGACCTGCGGAAGCGGCGCGACAGCCTCGCCGAGAAGCTGGTCGAGCTGCAGTGGGACCTTGGCGGGATCGCCTACGAGATGGCGACCCGCGACCACTTCCGCCTCGACCTGCTGAACCGCCAGGCGGCAAAGGTCCAGCAGGTCGACGCAGAGCTGGCTGAGGTCGAGCGAATGCTGAAGCTCGACGACGCCGGCGCAGCCGGCGCCTGCGGCTACTGCGGCGCCCTCTACGCCCGCGGGGCCGTGTTCTGCTGGCAGTGCGGCAAGGACTTGATGCCCCAGGGTTCGGCGAACGGCTCCGAGTCGGCGAAGACGAAGACGGCATGATCGAGCTGCGCGAAAAGATCCTCCGCAGCGTCTCGCTGGTGATCACCGACCGCCGCTGGTCGCCGACGCTTGCGGCGATGGCGCTCGGCTTCGGTCTCTTCCTCGGCGTCGCGATCGGGCCCGGCGCGTCCGGCACCTTCGCCACTCCCAGTGGCCAGATCGTCGCCGTCGCGCCCTCCTCCTCCGAAGCTCCTGCCGAAGAAGGCAGTGCCGCGAATGAACCGGAACCCTTCACGGAACCGGAATCCGAACCTTTCGAAACCGAAGAATCGTTCGAAGAACCGTATTACCCGGAAACGGAATACCCGGTCGAACCGGCCCCCGAAGAACCGGTCGAAGAAGCGCCCCCAGCCGAAGAACCCGACGAAGAAGAAGAACCGGAAGGACAGCTGCTCGAGGGCACCGTGGTCCACGCGAACCCGGCCGCCGGCAGCTACACGATGGCGATCGCGGGCGGGGAACTGGTTTCGATCCACGCGCCGAAGCTGCCGCCGCCAGGCACCAAGCTGAAGGTCGAAGGCAACCCGCTCGCCAACAACACTTTCGGCGAGGCCTCCCGCGAGCGCTCGGGCGGTTCGCGCCGGGCCGAGTTCAGGGGTGTGGTGACCTTCGTCGACCCCGACCCCCTGGGACCCAGCTACACGGTCTCGGGCCGTGGCTCCTCGATCCTGGTCCATGCGGCGCCCGGGACGGAGGCGCAGCTGCCGGCCCTCGGCGCCTACGCGACCGTCGCGGCGCAGATCGAGAAACCGGCCTCCGCGGAAGCCCAGCCGCTGGTCCCGCCGACCGATCCGGCTGTGCCTACCGTCGCCTCGACCTGCGCCGCCGACCCGGGCCTGACGCCGGCCCCGAAGCCGGCGATGATTGCGACGCAGCGCAGCCTTGAGGTGGAACCCGAGCCGGCGACCTACCTCGACCTGGCGGGCGTCCTCACCGCGGTCTGCCCGGCCACCGGCCAGATCGCGATCTCGGCGGACGATCTCCGCGAGAGCGGCAAGGACATTGTCCTCAGCGTCCCCGGCCGGTTCAAGACTGCCGGCTTCGAGCTTGGCGACTCGATCGTCGCCACCGCGACGATCGGCGAGGACGGGACGCTCACCCTCGCCGGCCTGGCCAGCGACGAGCGCACGCAGGGGGCCGAAGACATGGGTTCGGCCCAGGGTGACCTGAAGCGGTAGCCGATCGCGTGGACGCTCAGTCCACTCGAAGGCCGAATATGGTGCCCGCGGGATGGCTGATCGCTTTGTGTTCGCGGATGAGGCGGGGAACTTCGACTTCAGTCGGAACAAGGGCGCGAGCCGATACTTCATCCTGACGACCGTCACCATGGACGACTGCCGCACCGGTGACGCGCTGGCGCATCTCCGTCGCTCTCTCACCTGGCAGGGGATCAACCTCCCGCAGCCCTTTCATGCGACTGATGACACGCCGGCGGTCCGCGAAGCGGTTTTCGACCTCCTGATGCGGTCTCCGATCCGGATCGACGCAACTGTGCTCGAGAAGCGCAAAGCGGAATCGCACCTGCAAGGCGAACTGGCTCTCTACAAGATGGGGTGGTTCCTGCATTTCAAGTACGTGGCGCCGCTGGTTGCGACTTCGCAGGACAGGCTGCTGGTCGTCGCGGCGAGCCTGGGGACCAAGAAGACGCGACGCCTCTTCAGCGACGCGGTCGGCGATGTCGTCAAGCAGGTCTCACCGGCGCGTCACCGGGTCGCTTTCTGGGCGGCCGACAGCGATCCGTGTATTCAGGTTGCCGACTACTGTTGTTGGGCGGTCCAGCGAGCCTGGGAGCGAGAAGATTCGACCTTCCTGGATCTCTTGAGCAGCAAGATCGTCACGAATAAGGACATCTGGCAGTCTGGAGAGACCTTCTACTACTGAAGACAACTACTAACGGCCTCCAGATAGCTATCTGCCGAAACAGAAGACCCCAGGGGGTCTTTTCGCCATAAGGAGACCGTAGTAGTGCTTTGGAAGGTAGCTAGTCAGTCGGACGTAGTCAAGGGTTGACCCAAACGTATGTTCCCCATCTTTTGGCATTGCAGAGCGAACTGAGACAAGGCAAAGACGGATCGAGAAAGGACTTTGAAATGGGGCTCGACCAGAGCAAGATCGGCCGGGTCGTGGCCGAGCAGATGGAGGCGATCGAAGGCGACTACGGCGAGGACTGTGAAATCGGCGACGTCTGCACGATCGTCGAGGTGGTCGGGCCGCACGGCTCCCACGTCCGGGTGCGCAGCAGCGACATGCGCCCGCACAGCGGCCTCGGCCTGATCCGGATGGCGGAAAAGGCGATGCTCGGCAACCTCGGGGGGGCCGAGTAGGCACCGGAGTGGGTGGGGGCGCCCGTCACTATCCTCAAAGCCCCATGAGTGGAGCTGGATCGGAAATCGTCGTGATGAAGTTCGGCGGCACCTCGGTCGCCGGGGCCGAGCAGATCAAGCGCGCTGCCGGCCGGATCGTCGCCGCCCGCGAGTCCGGCAACCGCGTAGTCGCGGTGCTCTCGGCCCGGGGCAAGACCACCGACGAACTCCTCGCCCAGGCCCACGAGATCTCAGAGCGCCCGGTCGCCCGTGAGATGGACATGCTGCTCTCGACCGGGGAGCGGATCTCCTGCGCGCTGTGTGCGATGGCGATCCACGACATGGGCCACGAGGCGATCTCCCTGACCGGGTCCCAGGCGGGGATCGTCACCGACTCCTCCCACACCAAGGCGCGGATCATCGACGTCCGCGCCGACCGGATCAGCGAGGCGCTGGATCAGGACCGGATCGTCCTCGTCGCCGGCTTCCAGGGCGTCTCCACCGACAGTCGCGACGTCACCACGCTCGGCCGCGGCGGCTCCGACACCACCGCGGTGGCGCTGGCGGCGGCCCTGCGCGCCGGCGTCTGCGAGATCTACACCGACGTCTCCGGCGTCTTCAGCGCCGACCCGAGGATCGTCGAGGGCGCCCGCAAGCTGTCCCACGTCTCTTTCGAGGAGATGCTCGAGATGTCGGCCTCGGGGGCCAAGGTGCTGCAGCTGCGCTCGGTCGAGTACGCCCGCAACCACGGGGTCCGCATCCACTGCCGCAGCAGCTTCGAGGACGGCCCCGGTACCCTCGTCATCTCAGAGGAAGAGACGATGGAGCAGCCGTTCGTAACCGCCGTTACCCACTCCGACGCGGAGGCCCGCGTGACGCTGACCGGTGTCCGCGATGAGCCCGGCGTCGCCGGCCGCATCTTCCACGCGCTCGCCGACGCCCACGTCAACGTCGACGTGATCATCCAGAACGAGCCGGTGGGGGGGAACCACCTCGCCGATCTCTCCTTCACCGTCGACCGCTCCGACCTGAGGACCGCTACAGACACGATCGCGGGGCTCGGCGACGTCTCCAGCGGCATCCGTACCGACGAGCGGATCGGCAAGGTCTCGATCGTCGGCGCCGGCATGCGCTCGCACCCGGGCGTCGCCGCCAAGGTCTTCGAGGTGCTCGGCGCCGAAAGGATCAACATCGAGATGATCTCCACCTCGCCGATCAAGATCTCGTGCGTCATCTCGGCCGACCGCGTCGCCGACGCCGTCAACGCCCTGCACAAGGCGTTCGAGCTGGGCGCCGACGCGATCGCCCCCGAGGACCCGACCGGGCCCGATCACCGGCCGACGGTCGCCGGCTGAGCGGGGTCATACTCGCGTCATGGCCGACGACGGATACAGAGTCGGGGTACTGGGTGCGACCGGGCTGGTCGGCACCACGATCCTCGAGCTGCTGGCGAAGCGGGAATTCCCGGCCACCGAGGTCGTCCCCTTCGCCTCCGAGCGCTCGGTCGGCAAATCGCTGGAGTGGGGGGACTCGGTACTGAGCTGCCAGGCGCTCAGCGAGGACTCGATCCAGGGGCTGGACCTGGTGCTCTCCTCGGCGGGCGGCTCGGTCAGCGCCGAGTGGACGCCGCGCCTGGTCGCCGCCGGCGCGACCGTGGTCGACAACACCAGCTACTGGCGCATGCACGACGACGTCCCGCTGGTCGTCGCCGAGGTCAACCCCGAGGCCGCCGAGGACCACACGGGGATCATCGCCAACCCCAACTGCTCGACCATGCAGATGGTGGTGGCGCTGAAGCCGCTCTACGACCAGGCCGGAATCGAGCGTCTGGTGATCTCCACCTACCAGGCCGTCTCCGGCACCGGCAAGGCGGCGATCGACGAGCTGCTGGGGCAGTCGCGGGCGGTGCTCGACGGCGGCGAGGCCGACGCGGACGTGTATCCGCACGAGATCGCCTTCAACGCGTTGCCCCAGGCCGGCAGCTTCCCCGACGGTGACGACCACACCGACGAGGAGCGCAAGCTGATCAACGAGACCCGCAAGATCCTCGGCGACGAGGCGATCCGAATCAGCGCCACCTGCGTGCGGGTGCCGGTGGTGACCGGCCACTCCGAGGCGGTCAACGTCGAGACGAGGGAGCCGCTCGACCCCGAGCGAGCGCGCGAGCTGCTCGCCGCGGCTCCCGGCGTCACCGTCCTCGACGATCCCGCCGCCGGGCGCTACCCGATGGCGATCGACGCGGCCGGCAAGGACGACGTCTTCGTCGGGCGGATCCGGAGCGACCCCGGCAACGACCGCGCCCTCGACCTCTGGATTGTCTCCGACAACCTCCGCAAGGGCGCCGCCACCAACGCCGTCCAGGTTGCCGAGCTGCTGGTCGAGCGCAAACTCCTGGGCGTCCGGGCTTAGCCGGTGGACATCGGCTTCGCCGAGGCCCTGCTGCTGTTCGGGGGCCTGCTGGCGGTCGTCGCCGCGCTCTCGGGGGTGATGAAGGGGACGGTGCTGTCGGCCTCGGTGCTCTCGGTCGCCCTCGGCATGGCCCTGGCAGCGACCGGTGCCGTCCACGTCGACGCGACCGAGGAGGCGATCGTCGAGCTGGTCGAGCTGGCCCTCGTCCTCACTCTTTTCTCCGACGGGATGTTCGTCGAGCGCGAGCTGTTGCGCAGGCACTGGGGCCCGGTGGCCAGGGCGCTGACGATCGCGATGCCGATCACGCTGGGGCTGCTGGCGCTGGCGGCGAAGGCGCTCTTCCCCGACCTCGGCTGGGCCGAGGCGTTCCTGCTCGCCGCGGTGCTCTCGCCGACCGACCCGGTCGTCACCTCGGCTGTCGTCACCTCGCGCCTGGTCCCGAGCTCGGTCCGCCACACGCTCAACCTCGAGTCCGGCCTCAACGACGGTCTGGCGCTGCCCTTCGTCCTCTTCTTCCTCGTCCTCGCCTCGCCGGGAGGGGATGCCGGGACCGAAGCGGCGACGCTCGCCGGCGAGGCGGTCGTCGGGGTGGCGATCGGCGTTGCGCTGGGGATGTTCGCCGGGCGCCTGCACCACCGCCTCCCCGGCGGTGGCCTGACCGCCCGGTATGAGGGGATCTACGCGGTCGGGGTTGCCCTCTTCGCCTTCGGCCTGGCCGAAGTCACGATCGGCAACGGGTTGATCGCCGCCTTCGTCTGCGGGATCGCGATGGCGGCGAGCGAGCGCGAGGTGCCCGACGGCTTCGTCGAGTTCGCCGAGAACGCCAGCGCGATCCTGCAGGTGCTCACCTTCTTCGTCTTCGGCGGGCTGATCGTCGCCACCGGCTTTGACCACAGCATCCCGCCGCTGGTCCTGTTCGTCATCTTCGCCCTGCTGGTCGCCCGCCCGGCCGCCGTGCTGCTCTCCTTCCTGCGCACCGGCATACCGCGCTCGGAGAAGCTGTTCATGGCCTGGTTCGGCCCCAAGGGGGTCGCCTCGATGCTCTTCGCCCTCTTCGTGCTCAAGTCCCAGGTTGGCGAGGGCGAGCTGATCTTCGACGTCGCCGCGATCACGATCATCGTTTCGATCGTCGCCCACGGGCTCACCGACACCGTCGGCGCTCGCTGGATGGCCGAAAGGACGGGTTTGTCCAGAGACCCTGGCCGCCGCGATCCAGCCGCTCGTTAAGCTCGGAATCAGTGACCGAAGCAGGGCGCCTCCTCGACCCCAGCAGCCTTGGCGATCACGTCGATCGGCTCTTCCGTGCCGCCTGGGCGATGTCCGGCTCACGGGTCGACGCCGAGGACCTCGTGCAGGAGACCTTCGCCCGGGTTCTGGCGAAGCCGCGGCGGATCCGCAACGAGGATGACCTCGGCTACCTGCTCCAGGTCTTGCGCAACACTTTCGTCAGCTCCCGGCGCACCGCCGCCAGGCAACTTGCCCCCGAGCCGCTGCACGAAAAGCCCGAGCAGGCGGACCGCAGCTCCGCCACCCGGCCCGAGCAGGCGGTGGAGACGCGGGAGGTATTCGGCCAGATCGCGGCCCTCGAGGAACCGTTCCGCGACGCGCTGGTCGCCGTCGACGTGGTCGGGCTCACCTATGGAGAAGCCGCGAAGCTGCTCGGTGCCAAGGAGGCGACGATCACCTCGCGGGTCTTCCGCGCGCGTGCCAAGGTCGCGCGCGGGATGGAATCGGCCCCGAATGTCGTCAATGTAGGTAGAGAGCCGAAATGAGCGACAAGAACGAGACCCAGATGAGCGAGGAGGAGATGGCGCTGGCGCGTAAAGGCGAGGCGCTGATCAAAGCCGAGGTCGCCCGGGTCCACGCTCCCCAGGCACTGCGCGAGCGGATCGAGGCCGACCGTGCCCGCGCGGCGCGTCAGCCGCGGCTCCCGTTCTGGCGGCGTCACCGGTTTGCGGTCCTCGGCAGCGGCGTCGCGGCGCTTGCCCTGGCCGCCGGAGTTGCGACTCAGACCGGCGGGGGAGGGGGCGAGCCGTCGCTCGCCGGGGTCGACGCGATCGCCGCGCTCTCTCCGACCAAGGCTGCGCCGGCACCGGCCGGCGGCAACCCGCCGGTGCTCGACGCTGGCGTCGGCGCGATCGAGTTCCCCGACTGGCAGGGCAAATTCGGCGTCAAGGCGGTCGGGCTCCGCAAGGACGAGGTCTCGGGACGGCCGGTCACCACGGTCTTCTACCGCGACGCCGACGGCGCTCGCCTCGGCTACTCCGTCGTCGGCGGCGACCCGCTCGACGAGGCCCCCGCCGGGCGCGAGGTCGTCCGCGAAGGCAACACCTACCACGTCGCCGACGCCGGTCCCAACACCGTCGTCACCTGGACCCAACAGGGTCACACCTGCGTGATCGTCGCCCCTCACGGGGTGCCCGCTGGGCAGATCGTCGAGCTGGCCGCCTCGCGCAACGTCTAGCCCCGGCGAAATCCAGATGTAATGTATTGTCTGCTATCGTGCAGACCATGGAGCAGCCGAGGAGCAGCTGGAGCGACGACCGTCTCGATCGCCTCGAGTCGCGGATGGACGAACGCTTCAATCAGGTAGATGGACGGTTCAACCACATCGACTCAACGCTTCACGGGATTCAGCGAACGATGGTCGTGTTCCTCGCCGGCATACTCGCCGCCTTCGCCAGCATCTTTGCGGCGTTGCAGCTCTAGCAGGGAACCCGCAGCGGCACCAAGACCGCTTGTGTGATGTAACGTTTTGTCTGCTATCATAGAGACCATGAAGACGATGAACAGCTGTACCACCGATCGCCTCGACTGGCGGTTCAAAGAAGTCGACCGGCGGTTCGACTACCTCGAGGGGATAGTCAATCGTCGGTTTTCGGAAATGGACAGACGCTTCGACCGTTTCGAAAGGGAGGTCAATCGGCGGCTCGAAGCAAGCGATCGAGGCTGCAGGGGATGCCGCCGCCGATGGCCGTGACCAAGGCCACCTGATCGCGGCGCAGATCTAGCGCGGTATCCGTACCGTCACTGCGACGGTGCGGGTAGCCGTGTTGCCGGCAGCATCGGACGTGCTGGTCCGAATCCGGACCGGGAGCCTGCCGTTGTGGGCAAGCGCGGCGGCGCGGGGAATCGGGATCGTCGCCGTGGCGCGACCGCCAGCCGCCAGTTGCAGCTTCTTCGAGCCGAGGGTGGTGCCGCCGCGCCTTGCTTTGACCGTGAGCGTGGTCCGGCAACCGCCGGCCTCCTCGGTGGGGCAGGAGAGCGGGATCTTCACCGTCAGCCGCCGGCCGCTCTTCGCGATCGCGGCCCTGCCGAGCTTTGGCAGGAGGGCGACGTTGTCGGCGATCGGCGGGCTTGGAGGCCGGACCGGCGGAGCCGGGGGGCGCTCCGGCGGGGGAGGGTCGTCGACCGGAGGTGGAGCCCCGTTGAGATCCTCGACCTCGCTGACGACGTCGATCGCGAACGTGTCGGTCAGGGCGCTGTCCTGGCCCGGGCCGCCGTTGACAACGTCGCTCTCCCCGTCGCGGGCGAACAGCCGGTCGTTGCCCGCCTGGCCGTTGACGAAATCTTCGCCGCCACCGAGCGCGATCGTGTCGTCCCCGGTGCCGCCGAGGAAGAAGTCTTCCTCCTCGGCCCCCGTCAGCTCGTCGTCGCCCGGGCCGCCGTCCGCGAGCACGCCCAGATCGGCCAGGCCGGGCGAGACGGTGAAGGTGTCGTTCCCCCCACCGGTCTTGGTCACCACTTCCTCGATGCCACCGGTGCGTTCCGCCGGGATGGCCAGGCTGAGGAACTCGATCGCGAAGGGGGTGAGGTTGGTGCGCTTGAGCCTGGTGATCCCGAGCTCGGGCACCAACTCGAAATGGTCCCCGCCGGTGTCGCTCCCGTTGACTTCGAGGCGATCGAAGCCCCCCTCGCCGAAGACGCTGTCGGTGCCGTCCCCCTCGTTCCAGACGATCACGTCGTTGTCCTCGCCGCCTAGGACGTCGTCTTGCCCGCCGTCGCCGAGGAGGCGGTCGCTGTCCGCTCCGCCGAGCAGGTCGTCATTGCCATCGCCCCCGCTGATCAGGTCGGCCCCTTCCTCCCCGAACAGTTGGTCGATCCCAGCGCCCCCCTCTAGGAGGTCGGCGCCTCCGCCTCCGACGATCCCGTCGACGCTGTTCGCACCGGTGACCTCGTCATCCCCTTCGCCACCGTCGAGGAAGGTCCGAATCGCCATTGGGCCACTGGGGACGATGACGTCGTTGCCGCCGTGGCCGTTGACTGAGAGGATCTCGGCGTCGAACTCGATCGTGAACGGGTCCAGGTTGGCGCGGGAAAACAGGAACCCGTCGCCGTCAGGATCCGGTCCGTAGGAGAAGGCATCTCCCGCGTTCCCGCGCCCGTCGACCAACAGCTCGTCGCCGCCGCCCGCCCCACCGTCGGCGACATCGCTGCCGTCTCCGTCGAACCAGAGGATGAAGTCGGAGCCATCGCCGCCGTTGACGGTGTCCTCCCCTGGGCCGCCGATCAGGGCGTCCTCGTCGGCGCCGCCGTTCAGGAGGTCGGAGCCTTCGTCGCCCAGGAGGACATCGAGCCCGTCGCCGCTGTCGATCCTGTCGGAGCCCCCCTCGCCGTGGATTTCGTCGATTCCGTTGCCGCCGTCGATCTCGTCGCTGCCCGCTCCCGCGTGGACGATCGGTTCGGTGCGGCTTCCGATCCCCGTCGGGGCGGCGGGGTCGGGGGCGATCACGTCGTTTCCACCGAAGCTGTTGACTTCCATCCGCTCGGCTTCGAAATTGAGTTCGAAGGGGCTTGGCGCGGTCCCGATCAGCGCGACGCGTGCCGGCCCACCGAGGGCCGGCCCAAATGAGAGGACGTCGGCCGCCGCGGCGCTCCCGTTGACCAGGACCCCGTCGTTGCCATCGCCGCCGGTGCTGGTGTCGTCGCCGTCGCCTTCGTTCCAGATCAGGAGATCGCTGCGTACTCCACCGGTGAGCAGATCGTCGCCTTCGCCGCCGGTGAAGGAGAGGTTGGCGTACTGGCTCGCGAGCAGCGCTCCGGCGTCGACCCTGTCGGCGCCGGCGAAGCTGTCGACGACGATCCTCGCGGTCGCGCTCGCGACCAGGGCCGTGGGAGTGCCGTTGACGACGATCCTGTCGCCCGCGACGGTGAGCTCGACCTCGTTCGCGTCCTCGTCGCCCCGCACGATCAAGATGCCGTCGACGACCTCGCTCGTTACCGCCGCCCCGGCGGGGGCGGCGCTTGCGAGGAGGAGCAGCAAAGCGAGGGCGAAAATGCGCATCTACAGAGGAGGACGCCGAGACCGCTGATTCCTTCCAGCTTCCGGGTGAGCGCAAAGAAAAGGCCCCGCCAAATGGCGGGGCCTTTTCGTTTCTATCTACCCGCCTTTAGGAGCGCGGGACCTTCAGGGTGATCGGAACCGTGCGGTTGGCGGTGTTGCCTGCCGCGTCGGTGCTCGCGATCTTGATTCGGACCGAGAGCTTGCCGTTCACGGCGAGCTCCGCGCCGCGGGCGGCGATCCGGATCGTTGCCGTCGCTTTGCCGCCGGGGGCGACTCGGACGGTTTTCGAGCCGAGGACCGCGCGTGGTGCTTTGGCGGTTTCCACGGTCAGGGTCGTCCGGCACCCGCCGGCCTCGCCGGCCGGGCAGGACACCGGCACCTTCGCGACCAGCCTCTTGCCGCTCGGGGAGACCGTGATTTTGCCGAGCCTCGGGAGAAGCGCGACGTTGTCACGGGCCGGCGGTGCAACCGGCGGTGCCACCGGGGGCGCCACTGGCGGTGCGACCGGGGGAGCCGGAGTCGCATCGAGGTTCTCGACCTCGGTTACGGTGTCGACCGTGAGCGCGTCGGTGACGGCGGAGTCGGTGCCGGCACCTCCGCGGACGACGTCGCTCTGTCCATCGCGAGTCGCCAGCTGGTCGTCTCCGGCCTGACCGTCGGCCGTGTCGTTGCCGTCGCCGCCGTTGATCGTGTCGTTGCCGGCTCCGGCGAGCAGGGTGTCGTTGCCGGCAGCGCCGAGGAAGGTGTTGGTCTCCTCGGAGCCGGTCAGCCGGTCGTTGCCTGCACCGCCGTCGGCGGAGACGAGCAGCCCGGCCAGCCCGGGTGAGACGGTGAACGTGTCGTCACCGTTTCCTGGGTTGACCGCGACCTCCTCGAATTCGCCACGCCCGTTGGGCAGCTCGATCGTGAACGGGACGAGGTTCGTCCGTTCGACTTTCGAGATCGGCCCGGCGACCAGTCTCAACTCGTCGCCGGCGGCGGGTGAGCCGTTGACCTCGAGGCGGTCGTTGCCCGCCTCGCCCACTGCTTCTTCATTGCCGTCACCGTTGTTCCAGACGATGACGTCGTCGTTCGGGCCGCCGAGCACGACATCGACACCCTGGTTGCCGAGGAGGCGGTCGTTGCCGCCGTCGCCGCTCAGGTCATCGTTGTTCGCGCCACCGGCGATCTGGTCATTCTCGGTTCCGCCGAGGAGGAGATCCTCGCCGGCGCCGCCGTCGAGCGCGTCGGTGCCCTGGTCGCCCTGGATCGTGTCGCTGCCGTCGCCACCGGCGATCGTGTCGTTGCCGGCGCCACCGGCGAGCAGCAGCGTCGTGCGGCCATCGAGCCCGACCGCGGCGGCCGCGTCCGGCGACATCGTGTCATCGCCGCCGAGGCCGTTGACGACGAGATTCTCGGCGTCGAGGTTGATCGTGAACGGCACCAGGTTGGTGCGCGCGAACACCACCCGTCCGGCGTCAGCCGGGTCGGGCCTATAGGTGTTGACGTCGCCCGCATTCAGGTTTCCGTTGACCAGAACTTCGTCTTCTTCGCCGTCCCCGCCGTTGTTGACGTCGGTGCCGTCGCCGTTGTTCCAGATCATCACGTCGTTGCCTTCGCCGCCGTTGGCGGTGTCGGTGCCTTTGCCGCCGATGAGCGTGTCGTTGGCGGCGTCCCCGTTCAGCGTGTCGTCGCCCTCGCTGCCTCTGACGTTGTCGTTGCCTTCACCGGCATTGACCGTCAGCGCGGTGGCCAGGACTCCGACGCCATCCTGGGCGAACGTGTCATCGCCGCCGAGGCTGTTGACAACCAGCCCCTCGGCGGAGAGGTCGATCGTGAAGGCACCAGCGCCCTGGGCGTTGGCAGCCCGGGCGAACAGCACCCGGTCACCTTCGGCTTTGTAGGCGTAGACCTCGGCGTTGGGGTTGCCGTTGCTCCGGACCGTGTCGTTACCGGCTTCGCCATCGTTTTTGTCGCTGCCGTCGCCGTTGTTCCAGACCATCGTGTCGTCGCCGTCGCTGCCTTTGATCGTGTCGTTGCCAGGACCGGCTTCGACCGTGATCGCGGTCAGCGGAGCCAGAAGCCCGGCGCCGACCTGTTCGAATTTGTCATCGCCGCCGAGGCTTCTGACGAGCAGTTTCTCGGCGGTGAAGTCGATCGTGAAGTCCGGAGCGCCTTCGATGCGCTTGAACAGGACGCGATCGTTCGGCCCGGCTTCGTAGGTGTATTTCTCGGCGACTTCTGCACCGTTGCTCTCGACCGTGTCGGCGCCGTCGCCGCCATCGTTGAAGTCGGAGCCGTCACCGTTGTTCCAGACCATCAGGTCATCGCCGGCGCCGCCGTCGACGTCGTCGGTTTCTTTGCCGCCGACGAGGCGGTCGTTGCCGTCTCCACCGCCGACGGTGTCGGTGCCGTCACCGGCGTTGACGGTGATCAGCGTCCGTCCGGCGAGGCCGGGGGCGGTCGCGGTGAACGTGTCATTGCCCGCGAGGCCGTTGACGACCAGCCTCTCGGCAATCAGTTTGATTTCGAACGCACCCGCGCCGATCCGGTTGAACAGCACCTGCCCGTCATCCGGGCCCGGCGCATAGGTGTATTCCTCGGCGTTGGCATTGCCGTTGCTTTCGGTGGTGTCGATGCCCTCGCCACCGACGTTGACGTCTGAGCCGTCACCGTTGTTCCAGACCATCAGGTCGTCGTCGTTGCCGCCGGAGACGTTGTCGGCGCCTTTGCCGCCGGTCAGGACGTCGGCTCCGTCGCCGCCGTTCAGCGTGTCGGTTCCGGGTTCCCCGAGGGGGTCGTCTCCGTTGAGGACGTCGGCTCCGTCGCCGCCGCCGATGGTGTCGTTGCCGTCACCGGCGTTGACAGTGATCAGGGTCCGTTCGTCAAGGTCGGGGGCGGTTGCAGCGAACGTGTCGTCGCCTTTGAGGCCGTTGACGACCAGTCTCTCGGCGATCAGTCTGATTTCGAACGCACCCGCGCCGATCCGGTTGAACAGCACCTGCCCGCCGCCGCCGCCCGGCCGGTAGGTGTAGGACTCGGCGTTGTCGTTGCCGTTGCTTTCGGTGGTGTCGATTCCGTTGCCGCCGACGTTGACGTCGGTGCCATCACCGTTGTTCCAGACCATCAGGTCATCGCCGTCGCCGCCGTTGGCGGTGTCGGTGCCTTTGCCGCCGATGAGCGTGTCGTTGCCGGCGTCTCCGTTCAGCGTGTCGTTGCCCTCGCTGCCTCTGACGTTGTCGAGGCCGTCACCGGCGTTGACGGTCAGCAGGGTGGCCAGGACCCCGATGCCGTCCTGCGCGAACGTGTCATCACCGGCGAGGCCGTTGACGACCAGCCGCTCGGCGGAGAGATCGATCGTGAAGGCACCAGCGCCCTGGGCGTTGGCAGCCCGGGCGAACAGCACCCGGTCAGCTTCGGCTTTGTAGGAGTAGACCTCGGCGTTGGCGTTGCCGTTGCTCTCGACCGTGTCGACGCCGGCGTTGCCGTCGTTTTGATCGCTCCCGTCGCCGTTGTTCCAAATCATCAGGTCGTCGCCTTCGCCGCCGGAGACGGTGTCGATGCCTTTGCCGCCGACGAGCGTGTCGTTGCCGGCGTCTCCGTTCAGCGTGTCGTTGCCCTCGCTGCCTTTGACGTTGTCGACGCCGTCACCGGCGTTGACGGTCAGCAGGGTGGCCAGGACTCCGATGCCGTCCTGCGCGAACGTGTCATCACCGGCGAGGCCGTTGACGACCAGCCGCTCGGCCGAGAGGTCGATCGTGAAGGCACCCGCGCTCGTCCGGGCGAACAGCACCCGGTCAGCTTCGGCTTTGTAGGAGTAGACCTCGGCGTTGGCATTGCCGTTGCTTTCGGTGGTGTCGATGCCGTCGCCACCGACGTTGACGTCTGAACCATCACCGTTGTTCCAGACCATCAGGTCGTCGCCTTCGCCGCCGTTGGCGGTGTCGGCGCCTTTGCCGCCGGTCAGGACGTCGTTGCCGGCGTCTCCGTTCAGCGTGTCGTCGCCCTCGCTGCCTCTGACGTTGTCGTTGCCGTCACCGGCGTTGACGGTCAGCAGGGTGGCCAGGACTCCGATGCCCTCCTGCGCGAACGTGTCATCGCCGCCCATGCTGTTGACGACCAGTTTCTCGGCGGAGAGGTCGATCGTGAAGGTCGGAGCGCCTGCGATCCGTTTGAACAGGACACGATCGTTCGGCGCGACCTCGTAGGTGTAGGTCTCGCCAACCGGGGCACCGTTGCTTTCGACGGTGTCGATGCCGGCATCACCGTCGTTGAGGTCGGAGCCATCACCGTTGTTCCAGACCATCAGGTCGTCGCCTTCGCCGCCGGAAACGGTGTCGGCGCCTTTGCCGCCGGTGAGCGTGTCGTTGCCGGCGCCCCCGTTGAGGACGTCGTTGATGCCGCCGACACCGCCATTGGCGCCGCCGGCGAGAACGTCATCCCCGTCGCCGCCGTTCAGGACGAGCGATTTGTAGGTTCCGGCAACCAGCGCGTCGGCGCTGACCGTGTCGTTGCCGCCGCCGGAATTGACGACGATTTCCGCGTCGCCGTCTGCCGGAATGGCCGGGTCCGTCTCGACGCCGTTGACGGCGATGTTGCCGTTGACGACGGAGAGCGTGATGTCGTCGTTCTCGCCGTCAGCGGTGACGGTCAGTTGGTCGCCGTTGACTTCTTGCTGGACGATCGCGGCACCAGCCGGCACGGCGCCGACCAGGAACGCAATCGAAGCCAGGGCAACGGCGAGCGCCGCCCACTTCGGGGAAAAAGACATTTTGGAAAGACCTCCCAAGATTGATTTCGAAGCCCGCCTGCTGTGGGCGGAGAGATGCGTCTACAGGCAAAGACGCCAGGGGCCCGAAATCCTTCCCGCTCCACGCAGTCCAAAAGAAAAGGCCCCGCCGGATAGCGGGGCCTTTTCCGGAGTACCCCGGGCCTTAGCGGCGCGGGACCCTGAGGGTGATCCGGGTGGTGCGGGTGGCGGTGTTGCCAGCCGCGTCGCTGCTGGCGATCCGGATCCGCGCGGCGAGTTTCCCCCGTGGGGAGAGCTCGGAGGCGCCGGATGCGAGGCGGATCGATGCCGTGGCCTTGCCGCCGGGACGGAGCTTGACGGCTTTCGAACCGAGGACCACGACCGCGCGGACCTTGCCCAGACGGGCCGCCCTCGCGGTTTCCAGCGTCAGCGTCGTGCTGCAGCCGCCGGTCTGCTGGGCCGGGCAGGAGACGGGCACCTTCGCGATCAGCCTCTTGCCACTCCTGATGACCTTGATCTTGCCCAGCCGCGGCAGCAGTACAGCCCGCCGCGAGGCGTCGAGGTTCTCGACCCCATCGACACTGTCGAGCGTGATCGCGTCGGTTTGGGCTTTGTCCGTGCCGGCGCCGCCGCGGACGACGTCACCGACCCGGTCGCGGGCGAAGAGCTGGTCGGCGCCCTCCTGGCCGTCAGCTACGTCACGGCCATTGCCGGTCGTGAGCGTGTCGTCGCCGGAGCCGCCGAAGAAGCCGTCGGCCTCCTCGGCCCCGGTCAGCCTGTCGTTGCCCGCCCCGCCGTCGGCGGAGACGGACAGATCGCCGAGGCCGGGGGAGACGGTGAGGACGTCGTCGCCACCGCCACCGTTGATCGCAGTGGCCTCGATGCCGCCACGGCCTTCGACCGCCGGCATCGTCAGGGTGAATTTGACCAGGTTGACCCTTTCGAACTTGGTCACTCCGCCTTCGGCGAAGAGTTTGAACTCGTCTCCAGCCGGAGTCGCGCCGTTGACCTCGAGCCGATCGAAGCCGGGGCCGCCGAGCTCTTCGTCGGACCCATCGCCGTTGTTCCAGACGAGGGTGTCGTCACCGTCGATGCCGAGCAGCTGGTCGGTGCCGCGGTCGCCGACCAGGCGGTCGTCGCCGCCGTCGCCGCTGAGGCGATCGTTGTCGTCGCCGCCGTTGATCAGATCCGCGCTCGGCCCACCGGCGGTGAGGTCCGCGCCCGGGCCGGCGTTGACGACGTCAGGCCCGTCGCCACCGGTGAGCTTGTCGGCTCCGGTGCCGCCATTGAGCGTGATCGCCGTGCGACCGTTGAGGCCGGTCGGGACGGCCGGGTCGGGAGCCATCGTGTCGTCTCCGCCCAGGCCATTCAGGCCGAGCCGCTCGGCTTCCAGGTTGATTGAGAATTTGCCCAAGTTGATCCGGTCGAACGCGACTCGCCCAGCAACCGCCGGGTCGGGCTTGTAGGTGAATTCGTCGCCATTCGTCGGGCTGCCATTGACCTCGACTTCGTCGGTGCCGGCCTCGCCGCTGCTCGTGTCGTTGCCGTCGCCGTTGTTCCAGACCATGACGTCGTCGCCTTCGCCGCCGTTATGGATGTCCGTGCCCTGGAAGCCGATCAGGCGGTCGCCGCCGGCATCGCCATTGAGGCCGTCCCTACCGGCTCCGCCGGTGATCACGTCGTCGCCGGCCCCGCCGTGTAGCGACAGCAACCCGTAGTTGGTCGCGACGAGGGCGCTGGCGTTGATCACGTCGGCGCCACCGCCGGCGTTGACGACGATTTGAGCGGCCGCACCCGCGTTGAGCGTGGTGGCCGCCCCTTCGACGGCGATTGCCCCGCCGACCACGGTCAGCGTGATCGTGTCGGCTGCGTCGTCGCTGCTCACCGTCAGGGTGTTGCCCTGGACTTCCTGTTTGACTTCAGCGCCGGCAGCCGCCGGGATGGCTAGCAACGCGATCGCACTGACTATTGCGACGAGCGCGGCCGACCGCACGGAAAAACTCTTCCTCGACATTTTGGTACCTCCACGTTTGGTCTTGGCCCGCCGGCTCCAGCGGAAAAATGTGTGTGTACAGGCCTAAGACGCGGGAGGCTCCACACTCCTTCCCACACACTTCCTAAAGATTTCGCCAGGGTGTTACGCGGCGACGCTGGCGCCGAGGCGCTCCTCGACCCAGCCGGTCGAGGCGATGTGCTTGCTCATCCCCAGCTGCTTCGGCTCGGCGCCGAGCGCCAGGCCGACCAGCTGCGGCAGGTGCAGCACGGCGAGGCCGAGGTCGCGATTGACGACCTTTGCCGCCTCGGGCTGCTGCATGTCGAGGTTGAGGTGGCAGAGCGGGCAGGGGGTGACGAGGCAGTCGGCGCCGGCATCGATCGCGTCGCCGACGTGGGTCCCGGCCTGCTTCAGCGAGGTCTCGCGGTTCATCGTGATCACCGGGAAGCCGCAGCACTTGCGGGCGCCGTCGTACTCCACGACCTCGCCGCCGAGCGCCTTGATCACCTGCTCCAGGTAGATGTCGCGGTCGGGGTGCTCCTCGTAGCCGAGGCGCTCCTTGGGCCGGACGATGTAGCAGCCGTAGAAGGGCCCGACCCGCAGCCCGCTCAGCGGTCGCTTGACCTGGGCGGCGAGGCGGTCGAGGCCGTAGTCCTCGACCAGCAGCCAGAGGAAGTTCTTGTTGGTGAACCCGTCCTTGTCCTTCTCGTAGGAAAGGCCCTGGCCGGAGAGCGCCTCGTTGACATGGGCGCGGTAGGCCGAGTCGGCGTCGAGCCGTTGCTGGCACTCCGACTGGGCGCCCTGGCAGGTCGAGCAGATGTTCATCATCGAGAGCCCGGTCTGCTGGGCGAGGGCGAAGGTGCGCGCGTTGAGCGTGTCGGCAAGCTCCTGGTTGTGCTCGGCGATCACGCCGGCGCCGCAGCAGTTGGCGCGGTCAAGCGTGACCAGCTCGATCCCGAGCCGGTCGGCGACCAGGGCCATCGAACCGTGCAGCTCGGGGGTGAAGCCGCGTGAGACGCAGCCGGGCCAGTAGGCAACTTTGATCGTCTCGCTCACTCTGATGCCTCCTTTAGGCGAGGTGGCTCGAGACCCTCCTCGATCGCCGCCTCCTCGTCACCCTCCTCGCCCTTGATGTACAGGTTGAATTCCTCGTTGTGCTCCTCGGCGTGGCGGTAAATTGCCTTGACCTCGTCCTGGGCACCGCCGGGGAGCTTGTGGTGGACGCCGGGAATCAGCTTCGGCAGCGAGCGCATCTTGCCGGTCCTGATCCCGCGCAGCGCGGTCGGCAGCGAGCGGAGCATTTCCTTGATCGCCCGTTTGGTCGGTTTCAGCTTGCCCTTGATCCCGGGGGCGAAGGACTCCTGCAGCAGCAGCGACTCGTCCAGCGTCCCCTTCTTCTCGATGATCTTGACGAAGGCCATCTCGTGGTCGTGGCCGCTGTTGGGGTCTTCGATCCCCTCCTCGCTGGCCTTGCGGCGCAGCCGCATGATCTGGTCCATCGGCGCCACGCCCTTGGGGCAGGCGTCGATGCAGCTGAAGCAGTGGGTGCAGTCGTAAATCCCGTGCGGGTCGTTCGCCAGGTCGTGCAGGCGCTCGACCGTCTCCGCGTCGCGCGGGTCGCCGACGAACCGGTAGGCCTTGGCGAGGGCTGCCGGTCCGATGAAGTCGGGGTCGGCTTCCATCGAGAGGCACGAGGAGACGCAGGCGCCGCACTGGATGCAGGCCATCGACTGGGTGATGTCGATCATCGATTCCGGCTCGACCACGTACTCGCGCTCGGGCGGCTCGCCGTGGGGGAGGAGCCAGGGGGTGACCCGGCGGATCTTCTCCCAGTGGGTCGACTCCATGTCGGTGATCAGGTCCTTGACCACCGGCATGTTGCCCATCGGCTCGATCACGATCGGGGCGTTCCCGCCGTCACCACCCACGGCGCTCGCCTTCTTCGTGGCAAGTTCCTGGGCGTGGCCGATCTGGGTCTTGCAACCGAGGCCGGACTGGCCGTTGATCTTCATCCCGCAGGAGCCGCAGATCGCCGCCCGGCAGGAGCACCGCACCGCCAGCGAGCCATCGTCGCGATCCTTGGCCTGGAGCAGCCCGTCGAGCACCGAGAGCGAGGGCTCAAGGTCGACATTGAACTCCTCCCAGTAGGGCCCGGCGCCGCTCTCCGGCTGGAACCTGCGGACTTTGATCGTGTAGTCGGCCACTAGTAGGTCCTCGCTTCCGGTTCCCACTGCGTGATGGTCACCTCGGAGTATGAGATCTCGGGCCCGTCGTCGGTCAGCTCGAGGTCGATGTGTTTCAGCCACTCATCATCATTGCGCTCTGGGAAGTCGGTCCGGTACTGGGCACCGCGGCTCTCCTTGCGCTCCAGCGCCGCGACGCAGGTGCACTCGGCGTTGTCGAGCATGTAGCCGAGCTCGATCGCCCCCAGCAGGTCCTGGTTGAAGACGCTGCCGTGGTCGTCGATGTAGGCGGTCTTGGCCTCCTCTTTGAGCCGGCGGACGGTGTCCAGCGCCTCCTGGATCCCGGCCTCGTCGCGGAACACCGCGACCTTCGCGTCCATCGTCGTCCCCAGCTCCAGCTTGATCTCCGAGACCCGGCGGCCGGAGCCCTTCGCGCGCGAGTCGATCGAGGCGATAATCGCCTCCTCGTCCTCGAGCACCTTGGGGGAGGGGCGCGATCCCTCGATCCGCTTTGCCCGGGAAGCGGCGTCGGCGCCGGAACGGCGGCCGAAGATCAGCGTGTCAAGCAGGGAATTGGCACCGAGCCGGTTGCCGCCGTGGACCGAGACGCAGGCTGCCTCGCCGGCGGCGTAGAGGCCGGGGATGTCGGTGCGCCCGTCGACGTCGGTCTTGACGCCGCCCATCGTGTAGTGGTTGCCGGGCTTGATGTGGATCGGTTCGCGGGTGATGTCGACGCCGGCGAAGTCGCGGCCGACGAGGACGATCTCCCGCAGCGCCTCGTGCACGCGCTTCTTCGGCACCACGGTGACGTCGAGCGCGACGGTGCCATCGGGGAAGCCGCGTCCCTCGTTGATCTCGGTCTGCTCGGCGCGGGAGACGACGTCGCGTGAGGCCAGCTCCATCTTGTTCGGCGCGTACTTCTCCATGAAGCGTTCGCCGTTCTTGTTGAGCAGGTGGGCCCCCTCGCCGCGGGCCCCCTCGGTGATCAGGAACCCCTTGCCCGCGAGGGTGGTCGGGTGGTACTGGATCATCTCCATGTCCATCAGCTTGGCGCCGGCCCGGTAGGCCATCGCGATCCCGTCGCCGGTGCAGATAAGGGCATTGGTGGTCGGTTGCCAGACCTGGCCGTTGCCGCCGGTGGCGAGGATCACCGACTTCGCCCGGAACAGCTCCATCGAGCCGTCGGCGACGTTGCGGGTGACGACGCCGCAGCACTCGCCGTTCTCGTCAAGCGCCAGCGCGGTGGAGAACCACTCCTCGTAGCGGGCGACTCGGTCTGAATGCTTCATCAGCTGCTCGTAGAGCACGTGCATGATCGCCTGGCCGGTGATGTCGGCGACGTAGTAGGTGCGAGCGGCTGAGGCGCCGCCGAAGGCCCGGGTGCCGAGTTTCCCTTCCTCGTTGCGGTGGAAGGTGACCCCGAGGTGCTCGAGGTGGAGGATCTCCTCCGGCGCCTCGCGGGTCATGATTTCGATCGCGTCCTGGTCGCCGAGGTAGTCGGACCCCTTGATCGTGTCGAAGGCGTGCGACTCCCAGGAGTCGCCGGGGTTGAGCGCGGCGTTGATCCCGCCCTGGGCGGCGTTGGAGTGGGAGCGGACCGGGTGGACCTTGCTGACGATCCCGACCGAGACCCCTTCCTCGGCGGCGGCGAGAGCGGCCCTTTGCCCGGCCAGGCCGGCGCCGATTACGAGTACGTCATGGGATGGCACGAGGCGGGACTCTATAGCCGGAAAATCCGAGGCGGTAGTCGGAATTCGTCACACTCGCAGGCGTCAGAGCCAGCGCTCGGCGAGGCGGCGGACGGTCGCATCGGAGAGGCGGACGGCGTCGGCGACGGTGCTGAAGTCGACGTTCTCGGCGAGATCGTGGGACCAGTGGTAGTTGGCCGGCTGCTTCAAGTCGGTGCAGCCGCAGAGGGCCGCGGTCTCATATCCGGCGGCCATCGACTCGAGACCGTCGGTGCCGTTGTGGAGGCGCAGGTTCGGGTAGAGCCAGATGTCCAGCTCCTCGGCGAGCCCGTCCAGCAGCGCCAGCGCCCGCGGCGGGTACTCGCGCATCTTCAGGAACCCCTCGCCACGTAGGACCAGCAGGTGCGGGGAGCCGATCGACTCGAGGCAGAGGAAGAAGGTGCTCTCCTTCGGCAGGCTCGGGAAGTGGCGCTCCCCGAACGCCTTCATGCCCTCGCTGAAGGACTCCTCCGAGCCGGTCGAGAGCAGGACCACGCGCACGCCTTCGGGCGGGTCGGAGACGAAGCGCTGGGCGAGGGCGAGGAGGGAGACGACCGCGGTGCCGTTGTCGTTGGCGCCGGGGACGACTTTGCGCATCCCGATCTCGGTCATCGCTGCGACCGAGCCGGTGCTGAGGAACAGCCCCAGCTTGGCGAGCAGGCGGCGGCCGGTGAGGGCCCCGAGTGAGGCGAGCAGCGGGCCGCCGACGACCGGCGCCATCAGCATCGGGCTGGTGTCGGAGCGCTCGATCAACCCCAGCCGGTTGGCGATCTGCGGGATCTCCGGGTGGAAGACGAGGCCGGAGTGGGCGGCGTCGTGGTGGGCGATGAGGACGACGGTGCGCTCGGCGTCGAGGTCGCCCATTTCGCAGAGGACGTTGTAGGTGGTGCGCTTGGGGAGGGCGCGGCGGAGGCGCCGCTTCCCCGGGGGGAAGTCGTCGGCGATCCCGGCCGCCCCGATCGCGCCGAGGATGGCGCCGAGCAGCCGCCGCCCGCGCAGCGCCGCGAGCGCGCCAAGCGCGCCCAACCCTGCGCCGAGCCCCACCGGCCACCAGTAAGTCCCGTGCGCGGGCTCCGCCTCGATCCGGGCTTCCGCACCCACCTCGGCGAACCGCTCGACCAGCCACTCAGCGGCGCGGCGCTCGCCGTCGGACGCGGAGGGGCGCTCGATCCGCTCGAGTTCCTCGAGCCGTTCCCGCATCCACTCCTGCTCCTCCCGCACAGTCGACCAAGCTACCCGCTTACCATGAGCAGATGCTCGGTGGCGGTTCGATAACGCTTTTCCACGTGCGAGGCATCCGGATCGCGGTCGACTGGTCGTGGTTCCTCATCCTCTTCCTCGTCATCCTCTGGATGTCGAACTTCTACAGTGACCTGCTCGGCGAATCGAGCTCTGCCACCACCCCCTTCCTGCTCGCCGTGCTCAGCGCGGTCGGTTTCTTCGGTTCGATCCTCCTGCACGAGCTCGGCCACGCCTTCGCCGCGCTTCGCAACGGGATCGGCATCGTCGGGATCCAGCTCTGGATCTTCGGCGGGATGGCGCGCATGGATCGCGAAGCCGACAGCCCCGGGGCGGAGCTGAAGGTGGCCCTGGCGGGGCCGCTGGTGACCTTGGCGCTGGTCGTGATCCTCACCCTCGGCGGGATCGCGGCGGTTGGGTGGGAGGAGTTCAAGGAAGCGGCGGTGCTCGAAACCACCGCCGGGGTCTCGGGAGTGATGGCGATGGTCGCCTGGTTGGCCTCGATCAACCTCCTCGTCCTCGTCTTCAACATGCTCCCCGCCTACCCGATGGACGGCGGTCGCGTCGCCCGCGCGATCGCCTGGTGGCGGACCGGAGACCGCAACGCAGCGACCCGTTTCGCCGCCGGCCTCGGCCGCATCTTCGGCTACCTCTTCATCGGCGCCGGCATCTACATGGCGGTGACCGACACGATCTTCGGCGTCTTCGGCGGCGTCTGGCTGGCGCTGATCGGGATGGTGATCAACGGCTCGGCCCGCGGCGCGGCGATGCAGTCCGCGGTCACCAGCCGTATCGGCGACGTCCGAGTCGCCGACGTGATGGACCGCGAGCCGGTGGCGATCCCGGGAGACATCAGCGTCGAGCGTGCCCTCGACGAGTACTTCCTCCGCTACCGGTGGCCCTGGTTCCCGGTCGTCGACGCCGCCCACCGCTTCCTCGGCCTGCTCGAACGCGATCGCGCCGACGAGGTGCCCGAGGTGTCAAGGGCGAGCTCCAACGTGGCGGACCTGGTCGACCATGACCATGCCTTGTTCGTCAGGGACGACACCCCGCTCGACTCGTTGCTGAGCAACCAGAATCTGCGCAAGCTGGGCGCCCTGATGGCGGTCGACGCCGACGGACGCCTGTCCGGCGTAGTTACGGTCGAGCAGGTTGGCCGCGCGCTGCGGGACGCTCAGGCTGGGTAGGGCTTCCCGACCGCGATTGTCCTTTCGGACGCTATGCGTCCCAAAAGACAATCACGCTTTGTTCGCTACGCGACCGCGCGATGCCGGTCGATGATTCGGGTGAAGTCGGTG
This sequence comes from uncultured Actinomycetes bacterium, assembly GCA_963832155.1. Classification (GTDB taxonomy): domain Bacteria; phylum Actinomycetota; class Thermoleophilia; order Solirubrobacterales; family 70-9; genus VAYN01. The sequence continues at coordinate 86,837 of CAWHTB010000002.1, read as the reverse complement.
CCGGGGGGCAGGGTTCCGAAGGCCTGACCCCAGTCGCCTGAGAGCCGGGAAGCGCAGAAGGCGTCGGCGACCGCTTCGTCGCCGTAGCGGACCAGGAAGGAAGCTTGGATCGCCAGCGCCATCCGCTCGACCACGCGGCGCGCCCGGGCCTCGATCGTCTCGATGTCGCCGGGCAGATCGTCGCGCAGGGACTTCGCGTAGGCGTCAAGGCGGGGCTCGGACACGGCTCCCTCTTCCACCTCGGCGAAGAAGGCCTCGAGGGCGGCCGGAGTCTTGATCATCGCCCGCAGGACGTCGAGGCACTGGACGTTGCCCGATCCCTCCCAGATCGAGCCCAGCGGGCTCTCGCGGAAGAGGCGCGGCATCCCCGACTCCTCGACGAAGCCGTTGCCGCCCAGGCACTCCAGCGCCTCGCCGGCGTGCGCCACCGCCCGCTTGCAGATCCAGTACTTGAGCACCGCGTTGGCGATCCTCCTCAGGTTCTTGGCCTCCTGGTCTCCAGCGGCGACTTCGTCGTAGCACCGGGCCAGGCGCATCGCCGAGATCGTCGCCGCCTCCGACTCGACCGCGAGGTCGGCGAGGACGTTCTGCATCAGCGGCTGGTCGGTCAGGACCTTGCCGAAGGTCGAGCGGTGCGAGGCATGGTGAATCGCCTGCGCGACCCCTCCCCTCATCCCGGTGGCGGCGCCGAGGACGCAGTCGAGGCGGGTGTGGTTGACCATCTCGATGATCGTCCGCACCCCGGCCCCCTCTTCGCCGACCAGCCAGGCGGAGGCGGCGTCGAACTCGATCTCGCTGGAGGCGTTGGAGCGGTTGCCGAGCTTGTCCTTCAGCCGCTGCAGGCGGAACCGGTTGCGCTCGCCGTCCGGGGTCCAGCGCGGGAAGAGGAAGCAGGAGATGCCGCCGTCGGCCTGGGCGAGGACGAGGAAGGCATCGCACGTCGGCGCCGACATGAACCACTTGTGCCCGGTCAGCTCGTACTCGGCGCCGGGCCCACCTCCGTTCACCGGCCGGGCCGTAGTCGTGTTCGCCCGCACGTCCGATCCGCCCTGCTTCTCGGTCATCCCCATGCCCGCGAGCGCCCCGGTCTTGGTCGGCGCCGGTGCGTTGCGTGGGTCGTACTCGGTGGAGAAGAAGCGCGGCTCCCACTCGGCGGCCAGCTCCGGCTGGGCGCGCAGGGCCGGGATCACCGAGTAGGTCATCGAGATCGGGCAGGCGATTCCCCACTCGGCGTGGGACATGCACATGAAGGCGGCGCCGCGGGCGACGTGGGCGCCTGGCCGCGGGTCCTTCCAAGGGGAGCAGTGAAGTTCGTGCTTGACGGCCTCGCCCAGCAGCTCGTGCCAGGACGGGTGGAACTCGACCTCGTCGACCCGGTGGCCGTAGCGGTCGTGGGTGCGCAGCTTTGGCGGGTGTTCATTCGCCAGAGCGCCAAGCTCGATCGCCCGGCCGCTGCCGGCCAGCGCGCCGACCGTGGAAATCCGGTCCTCGGCCCACTCTGCGCCGTCGCGGCGAACCGCCTCGGCCAGCGCCCGGTCGGTCTCGAAGACGTTGTAGTCGACCAGCGGCGTCGCCTGGTTGACCACCTCGTGGGTACCGAAGATCTGGCGCTCGACGGTTGCCATCGGGTACGGATTGTGGCAGCCCGGGCGCCCGCTCGCCGCGCCGCGACGAGCTTCCCCGGCGAGATAGCATCGCCCGCCCCATGTCGAAGATCAAGGTCGAGAACCCGGTCGTCGAGCTCGACGGCGACGAGATGACCCGGATCATCTGGTCGTTCATCAAAGAGCAGCTGATCCTGCCCTACCTGGATATCCAGCTCGAGTACTTCGATCTCTCGATCCAGGGCCGCGACGCGACCGAGGACCAGGTGACGGTCGACGCTGCCAACGCGATCAAGCGCCACGGCGTCGGCGTCAAGTGCGCGACGATCACCCCCGACGAGGCACGGGTGAAGGAGTTCGGCCTGAAGGAGATGTACCGCTCGCCGAACGGCACCATCCGCAACATCCTCGGCGGCGTGATCTTCCGCGAGCCGATCGTGATCTCGAACATCCCACGGTTGGTGCCGGGCTGGACCAAGCCGATCGTGATCGGCCGTCACGCCTTCGGCGACCAGTACCGCGCCACCGACCTGGTCGTCCCCGGCGAGGGCTCGCTGACCCTGACCTACACCCCCAAAGACGGCTCCGAGCCGATCGAGCTGGACGTCTACGACTTCCCCGGTCCCGGCATCGCGATGGCGATGTACAACCTCGACGACTCGATCCGGGACTTCGCCCGGGCCTCGATGCGATACGGGCTGGAGCGCGGCTACCCGGTCTACATGTCGACCAAGAACACGATTCTGAAGCGCTACGACGGCCGCTTCAAGGACATCTTCGCGGAGGTGTTCGAGAGTGAGTTCAAGGCTGACTTCGAGGCGGCGGGAATCACTTACGAACACCGTCTCATCGACGACATGGTCGCGGCAGCCTTGAAGTGGGAGGGCGGCTACGTGTGGGCCTGCAAGAACTACGACGGCGATGTGCAGTCGGACACTGTCGCGCAAGGGTTCGGTTCGCTCGGGTTGATGACGAGCGTGCTGATGAGCGCCGGTGGCAAGACCGTCGAGGCCGAGGCCGCGCACGGCACCGTCACCCGCCACTTCCGGCAACACCAGAAAGGCAACCCGACTTCCACCAACCCGATCGCCTCGATTTTCGCCTGGACCCGCGGCCTCGCCGCCCGCGGGCGGATGGACGAGACGCCGGAGGTTTCCGCCTTCGCGGAGACCCTCGAGCGGGTCTGCATCGAGACGGTTGAGAGCGGCAAGATGACCAAAGACCTGGCGCTGCTGGTCGGCGGCGGGCAAGAGTTCCAAACCACTGAGGAGTTTCTCGGCTTGATCGACGAGAACCTCCGGCAGGCGATGGCGTAGCGTTCCCCAACACCCCAACTCGAGGAGAAGATTTCGCGTGAGCACCCCCGTAAAGGTCACTGTCACCGGCGCGGCCGGCCAGATCGGCTACGCGCTCCTGTTCCGGATCGCGAGCGGCCAGATGCTCGGAGAGGACACCCCCGTGGAGCTCAGCCTGCTTGAGATCCCGAACGCGATCAAGGCCGCTGAGGGCACCGCGATGGAGCTCGACGACTGCGCCTTCCCGCTGCTGCACCGGATCGAGATCAGCGACGACCCGAAGCAGGCTTTCGACGGTTGCAACGTCGGCCTGCTCGTCGGCGCCAGACCGCGCGGCCCTGGCATGGAGCGCTCTGACCTACTGGAGGCAAACGGTGGGATCTTCAAGCCACAGGGGGAAGCGATCAACGCCGGCGCCGCGGACGACGTCAAGGTGCTCGTCGTCGGCAATCCAGCCAACACCAACTGTCTGATCGCGATGTCCAACGCACCCGACGTCCCGCGCGAGCGGTTCACGGCGATGATGCGCCTCGACCACAACCGGGCGATCTCCCAGCTCGCGAACAAGCTCGGCAAGCCGGTCACGGCGGTGACCAACATGACCACCTGGGGCAACCACTCCGTCACCCAGTACCCCGACCTGATCAATGCGAAGATCGAGGGCGAAAGCGCCTGGGGTGCGGTGGACGACGAGACCTGGATCGCCGAGGAGTTCATCCCGCGGGTGGCGAAACGGGGGGCCGAGATCATCGACGCGCGCGGCGCCTCGAGTGCCGCCTCGGCAGCCAACGCCGCGATCGACCACGTCCGCGACTGGGTCCTGGGTACGCCGGAGGGCGACTGGGTCTCGATGGGGGTGCCCGCCGACGGCTCCTACGACATCGCCGAGGGCATCATCTGTGGAGCGCCCTGCACCTGCAGCGGCGGCGAGTGGAACATCGTGCAGGGGCTCGAGGTTCCCGACTTCTCGCGCCACCGGATCGACGCCAGTGCCACGGAGCTGCGGGAAGAGCGCGATGCCGTCAGCCAGATGGGGCTGATTTAGGAGTCGCACTCAGAGAAGAGGCCGACCCCCCTCGCGGGGCCGGCCTCTTGGAAGTACGGTGAGAGCGGTTCAGCCGGCGGGGTAGTACTGACGACCCTGCTTTTTGACCCGACCCTCTTTCTCCAGGTCGCCGAGCACCCGGTACAGGTAGTTCGGCTTGATCTTCATGGCCTTTGCCACGTCAGATGCACTGATGCCGGGCTCTTTCGTGATCAGGTTTACGGCCTGGTCGGCGCGAGTGCCACCGCGACGACGGCGTCGGCGAGGAGCCGTGCCGGAACTGGTCGAGGCCGTTTTGCTTCCGCGGGGACGACCTGGAGAGCGCTTGGCCGCTTTGCCACCAAGCTCCGCAAGAGCGCGCTCAAGACGCTTGCGCTCGTCATCGAGGTCAGCGAGCCGTCTTTGGACAAGCTCCCTGGCCTCGTCGAGTACGTTCGTAGTGCTGGGCATCGATTTCCTTTCCATCCAGTTTTCCTGCCTACCATGAGTGTGGCAGAGTGATACTCACTGTGACGGTCGAAATGTTCAATGCCGACCCGCTATTTGGCCGTTTAGCCGAGCGTGCCGGTGCCTGACGGTGAAAAAAATGGCCCTAAAGAGAGCGCTCAGCCTGCCGCTCCGGAGAAATTCGGATCACGTTTCGGGCCAGGCCGACCCTCTCCATAGCGGCGATGATCATCGCTGAGGGATCGGGCTCCCACCGTTTTAGACCGTGGACGGCAGACCGTGGAAAGGCATGGTGGTTGTGGTGCCAGGACTCTCCCAGCGAGGGGAGGGCAAGCCAGAAGACGTTGGTGGAGCGATCGTCGGTGTCAAACCTGCGGCTGCCGAGGAAGTGACATACGGAGTTGACGCTCCAGGTGACATGGTGGACGAAGAAGATTCGCACCAGGCCGCCCCACAACAGGCCGGTTAGGGCGCCGAGAAGAGAGCCACTGACCAGGTAACCGGCGAGGGCCGGAATCGCGAGGCTGAGGAGCACCAGCGGTACGAACTGGCGGCTGATCACCCGGATTCCCCGGTCCTCGTAGAGGTCGGGGGCGTACTTCTTCCAGTCGGCGCGACCCTGCGTGGACATCAACCACCCCGTGTGGGCGTGCCAGAGGCCCGAGAAGACACTCCGCACCCCGCCATCGGGTGCGACGTGAGGGCTGTGCGGGTCGCCCTCTTCATCGGTGTGGGCATGGTGCTTGCGGTGATCGGCGACCCAGGCGATGGTCGGGCCCTGGACCGCCATCGAGCCGAGCACGGCGAAGGCGTATTCGGTTGGCCTGGCGGTCTGGAAGGAGCGGTGGGTGAGGAGCCGGTGGTAGCCGATCGTGATTCCGATCGCGGTAAGCAGGTACATCGCCGCTGCGATCACCAGGTCGGCCGGGCTGACGAAGCTGTTCCAGAGCAGCACGATCGCGACGACGGTGGCGACGAACGGGACCACGACAGCCCCCAGGTTGGCGGCCTTCTCGGCGCGGGTCATCTCTCTCATGCCTAGACCGTACGGTGAGTTGAGCGACATGTATTAGCGCGCAGCAACGTTCTGGTGAGCTATTCTTGTCATCTAGATGACAAAAACCTTGGATTCAGAGCCCTGGCGCGGATTGCCGGACCGCGTCGCGGATGTGATCGAGCCGGAGCTCGGCGGGATTACGGAGGAGATCCTGGCGACGATCTCCCGTGAGGTTCCCGAGTACGCGCGGCCGTTGGAGGGCCGGTTCGGCCGCGGCATCCGCTCCGGGGTGGGCGAGGCGCTGCTGCAGTTCGTCGCCCTGGTCCGCGACCCCGACGCGGGCCGCGGGCAGGGGCGTGAGGTCTACGTCGAGCTCGGTCGCGGTGAGCAGCGCCAGGGCAGGGCACTCGACTCCTTGCTTGCCGCTTACCGGGTCGGTGCCCGGGTGGCCTGGCGGCGGATCGCCGCCGCCTGCCGCCGCGCCGGGCTGGAGGCCGAGCCGCTGACGCTGCTGGCGGAGGCGATCTTCGCCTACATCGACGAGCTCTCAGCAGATTCCGCCGACGGCTACGCCGAGGCGCGCGCCGAGGTCGAGGACATCCGTCGCAGCCGCCGGTACGAGCTGGCGATGCTGCTGCTGGCTGAGCCGGCGGCGAGCTCGGCGGACCTGGCGGCGGCGGCCCAGGCAGCGGGCTGGGCGATGCCGGCGCGGATCGCCGCCGTCGCCTGTGCCGAGGAGGACCTGGGGGAGGTCTCGCGCCGTCTGCCGCCCGACTCCTTGGCGATCCCGTTCGACGGATCGGGGTGCCTTCTGGTCCCCGACCCCGACGGCCCCGGCCGGCCAGACGCCTTGCGGCGGGGGGCCGAGAAAGCACCCCTGGCGGCGGGCCCGGCCGTGGCGCCGGCGCAGACGGCCGAATCGTGGACCCTCGCCCTTGCCCTGCTCCGGGGCGCGCTGCCCGGCTCGGGCCTGCTCAGGGCCGACGAGCACCTCGCCGAGCTGCTGCTGTCGGAGAACACCTCGCTCACCTCACGTATCGCCGAGCGCCGCCTGGCACCGCTCGAGGGGCTGACGGCGAAGGCCCACGAGCGCATGACGGAGACGGCCCTAGCCCACGTCCGCCACCACGGCAACGCCGTCGCGATGGCCTCCGAGCTCCACATCCACCCCCAGACCGCCCGCTACCGAATCGCCCGTCTAAAGGAGCTGTTCGGCGACCAGCTCGACGATCCAGACACCCGCTTCGAGCTGGAGATAGCCCTCCGGGCTCGCAGCTAGAAGCCGGGTGTCGCTGGAGGGACGGGTGCCACTCCCCATGAAGCTCAAGGACAGGCGCATCCAAGCGCGGCAAGCGATCAGCTGCGCGACGGCTTCAGGGGGAGTGGCACCCGTCCCTCCCCCGTCAACCGAGAGCTAGCTGTCCTTGCTGCTGCGCTGTCTCGGCAGCGTGCGGAACGCGACGTCCCAGAGGGGGGAGGAGACGCCGTAGCCGTAGCGGTGGTCCTGGAAGTGGTGGCGCATGTGCTGCTCGCGCAGCCGCTTGCCGAGATCCGACTTGGGGACGAAGTGGTGGACGTAGTAGTGGGTGTAGTCGTAGCCGAGGTAGCCGAGGATGAAGCCGCCGAAGATCGGGAAGGCGAGCGGGTTGCCGAAGATCAGCAGGAAGGCGGCGAAGAAGAGGGCGGCGAGCGGGATCGCCACCGACGGGGGCATCACCAGTCGCATCTTGTCGTTGGGATGGTCGTGGTGGATGCCGTGGATGATGAAGTGCATCCGCCGGCCGAAATTGTTGTCCGGTTCCCAGTGGAAGACGAGGCGGTGCAGCCAGTACTCGGTCAGGGTCCAGATCAAGACCCCTGCCAGCGAGTAGACCACCAGCTCCCAGACGGCGTAGCCGTCCGCCGCCCCGAGCCACTCCATCGCGACCACCACCGGGACAAAGATGATCGCCGGGATCGACGGGTGCACCCGGGAGAAGAAGTTGAGGAATTCGCTCTTGAAAAGCGGGGGCGATGCCGAGAGCTTCTCGGTGCGTTGATGGCTCTCCATCTGGAGCAATACTAGCGACGGCCTCCGGTCCTCCCGCAAGACGCGGGGAAGCTGTGACAAAGGCGTTTCAAAGTGGTAGCGATTTGCGGAATTGACGCTCGCACAGGCGTCGCGACGGTGCCAATATGGCCGCCCCGATGCCCCGCAAGCCAAAGCCCCCCACCTGCGAGGACTGCTTCTTCCACAAGAACAATCTCTGCGCCCTCGAGCTGAACGAGCCATGCGCGACGTTCCGGCCCAGCCGCCCCGAGGGCCTCGTTCCGCCCAAACAGCCGGTACTGCTCATGCGGGCCCCCCGCTGGGCGTCCCGAGCTGCATAGCCGCTCCGGCGGGCACGACCCGCCCGCCGGAGCGGGTTATGTTTTGGCAATGCCCCAACGTGATGTTTTCGCCGACTTCGCGCGAATGCGGCGGGAGATGGACCAGATGCTCGGCGACTCCTGGAGCCGCGGGCGCTACGTCAGCCGCCGCAGCAGCGGGTTCTCCCCCAACGTCGACGTCTACTACTGCGGCGATCCGCAACGGGCCGTGGTCAAGGTCGACCTCGCCGGGGTCGAGCTGAGCGAGGTCGGGATCGAGGTCAGCGGCCGTCACCTGGCGATCGTCGGGGAACGGGCGGTGCAGGAGACCGAAGGTCGCGTCTACCAGCAGATCGAGATCCCCTCCGGCCCCTTCCGCCGCGTCGTCGAGCTTCAGGTCGAGGTCGACGCCGAACAGGCCAGCGCCACCTACGAAGATGGGGTGCTGCGGATTGAGCTGCCTCTGCGCGACCCTGGAGAGACCACCCGACGGGTCCCGATCGGGCGTAGTTGATGGAGGGCGCACCGGTCCTCGAAGTGGTTGAAGCGCCGCTGGACGCCGACGGGGAAATCCGCGCCGAGGAGCCACTGCCCGACGCGCTCCCGGTCCTGCCGCTGCGCGACACCGTCACCTTCCCCGAGACCCTGACTCCGCTGGCGGTCGGCCAGGAGCGCTCGATCCAGCTCATCGACGACGTCCTCGGGACCAACCGGATGCTGGCAATGGTCGCCTCCCGCGACCCCGAGATCGAGGCCCCGGCCCCGGCGGACCTCTACGACGTCGGCGTGGTCGGCGTGGTCGCCCGGATGATCAAGGTCCCCGACGGCTCGCTGCGCGTCCTCGTCCAGGGAATGCAGCGGATCCGGCTCGGTGACTACGTCGCCGAGCATCCCTACCTGGTGGCGCGAATCTCCGAGCTGCCCGATGTCAGTGAGCCCAGCCCCGAGCTGGAGGCGCTGAGCCGCAACGTCCAGGGCACCTTCTCGGAGATCATCGAGCAGATCCCCTACCTGCCGGAGGAGCTGCAGCTGGCGGTCGCCAACATCGACGACCCGGCTGCGCTCGGCCACCTGATCGCGGGGTCGCTGCGGATCGGCACCGAGGAGAAGCAGAAACTGCTGGAGGAGGTGGACGTCGCCAAGCGGCTGCGCCACCTCTCCCGGATCCTCGCCCGGGAGCTCGAGGTCGTGCAACTGGGGACGCAGATCCAGACCCAGGTCCAGTCCGAAGTCGACAAAGGCCAGCGCGAGTTCTTCCTGCGCCAGCAGATGAAAGCGATCCAGGACGAGCTGGGGGAGGGGGACGAGCAGCAGGCCGAAGCGAACGAACTGCGCGAAAGGATCGAGGCCGCCGAGCTGCCCGAGCACGCGCGCAAAGCGGTCGACCGCGAGCTGGGGCGGCTGGAAAAACTGCCGCCCGCGGCGGCCGAGCACGGCGTCATCCGCACCTACCTGGAGTGGCTGGTGGAGCTTCCCTGGTCGAAGGAGACGAAGGACAACCTCGACATCGCCCACGCCCGCAAGGTGCTCAACGCCGACCACTACGACCTCGAGGAGGTCAAGGACCGGATCCTCGAGTACCTCGCGGTGCGCAAGCTCAACCCCGATTCGCCCGGCCCGATCCTCTGCTTTGTCGGGCCTCCGGGAGTTGGCAAGACCAGCCTCGGGCGCTCGATCGCGAAGGCGCTTGGGCGCGAGTTCGAGCGGATCTCGGTCGGCGGCGTCCGCGACGAGGCAGAGATTCGCGGCCACCGCCGCACTTACATCGGCGCGATGCCGGGGACGATCATCCGCGCCCTGCGCGACGCCGGCTCCCGCAACCCCGTCTTCATGATCGACGAGATCGACAAGATGGGCGCCGATTTCCGCGGCGACCCCGCCTCGGCGATGCTGGAGGTGCTCGATCCTGCCCAGAACGACAGCTTCCGCGACCACTACCTCGACCTCGAGTTCGACCTCTCCGACGTCGCCTTCATCGCCACCGCCAACGTCCTCGACACGATCCCCGGGCCGTTGCTGGACCGGATGGAGACGATCGAGCTGGCCGGCTACACGCTGGAGGAGAAGCGCCAGATCGCCCGCCGCTACCTGATCTCCCGTCAGATCGAGGCCAACGGCCTGCGCCCCTCCCAGATCGAGTTCTCCGACGCGGCGCTGACCGCGATCATCGAGGAGTACACGCGTGAGGCCGGCGTCCGCAACCTCGAGCGCCAGATCGGCGCGATCTGCCGCAAAGTCGCCCGCCAGGTCGCCGAGGGGAAGGCGAAGCGCAAGGTCAAAGTCTCAGCGAAGAAGGGCCGGGAGCTGCTCGGCCGCCGACGCGTCTTCGCCGAGCAGAAACGCCGCACCAAAGTCCCCGGCGTCGCCACTGGTCTGGCCTGGACGCCGGCGGGCGGCGACGTCCTCTTCATCGAGGCGACGGCGATGCCGGGCTCGGGCAAGCTGACGATCACCGGTCAGCTCGGCGACGTGATGAAGGAGTCGGCGCAGGCGGCGCTGTCCTGGGTGCGCGGTCACTGGAGGGAGATCGATTTAGGCCTTGGCGAGGAGTGGTTCGGCGAGCACGACCTGCACGTCCACGTTCCCGCCGGCGCTGTGCCCAAGGACGGCCCGTCCGCCGGCATCGCGATGACCGTGGCGCTCGCCTCGCTGGTCGGCGGCCGACCGGTTCGCAACGATGTGGCGATGACCGGCGAGGTGACGCTGACCGGCCAGGTGCTGCCGATCGGCGGCCTGAAGGAGAAGTCCCTGGCCGCCCAGCGGGCGGGGATCAAGCGGGTGATCGTGCCGGAGCGCAATCGGGGAGACGTCGCCGAGATACCCGAGCGCGAGCTCGGTGGTCTCGAGTTCGTTTTCGTCGGCGAGGTCTCCGAAGCACTCGACGTGGCGCTCTCCTAGCCGGCGATGGAGGCGGCAACTCTTGGCCGTGGCCGGCGCGCGGCCTACGCGCAATCGGTCCGCGAGGCGGCGCGGGCGCGCTCGCGAACCTTCTGGATCGTCGCTGGGCTGACGGCGCTGGCGGCGCTGCTGCGCTTCGCCACACTCGGGGTCCAGAGCTACCACCACGACGAGGCGATCACCGCCGGCCGGGTTCTCGGCAGCGACTTCCTGCGAGCGATGGACGTCGTCGGGTTCAGCGAGTCGGCGCCGCCGCTGTACTACGCGCTGGCCTGGCTCTGGACCCAGGCGACCGGCACGGGCGAGTTCGGCCTGCGCTCGCTTTCAGCGCTGGCCGGCGTCGCCACAGTCCCGGTCGCCTACTTGATCGCGCTCGAGCTGCGCGGTCGTAGGGCTGGCTTGATGGCGGCCGCTCTGGTCGCCGTCAGCCCGGTGATGCTCTGGTACTCGCAGGAGGCGCGTGCCTACGCGCTGGTGGTGCTGCTCTGTGGGATATCGCTGCTCTACTGCGTGCGGGCATATCGCCACGGCCGTCGTCGCGACCTCACCGGGTGGGGCATCGCTTCCGCCCTCGCTCTCGCCACCCACTACTTCGCCATCTTCCCAATCCTGGCCGAGATCGTGTTGCTGGTCCGCCGCCGCGGCCGGGCCAGTCTCAGCGGGCTCTGGATCATCGGGCTCGGCGCCCTGCTTCTCGCCCCGCTGGCCCTGCACCAGATGTCGCACGGGCACGCCGAATGGATCTCCCTCTCCAACCTCGGGCACCGGATCTGGGAGACGGCGTCGGCGTTTGTCGTCGGCGAAACGGCCGACATGATCGCCCGGCCCGAGCGACCGGAGCTGGCGGTCGTGCCGCTTTTCCTCTGCCTCTGCGCCTTCATCCTGCTCCTCGCCCGCGGGGAGCGCGAGGACCGCCGCGCGGCCATCGTCCCGTCCAGCGTTGCCCTCGCGACCGTCGGCATTCCGCTCCTCCTGGCCGTCCTCCCCGGGGGGAAGGACTTCGTCCTCGCGCGCAACTTGATCCCGGCCGTCTTGCCGCTGCTGGTCGTCGTCGCGGTTGCCGCGACGATGCCGTCGGCGCGCCGCCTGGGGGTGGTGGTCGGCGCCTCCCTGCTCGTCTACTCGTTCGGCTTCTCGGTCTGGGCCAGCTTCTCCCCGGACCTGCACCGACCCGACTGGAGCGCCGTCGCGACCAAGATGGGAGAACCGGACGCGCCGCGGGCGACCGTCACCTGGACCATCGGCCAGGCGCCGCTGCGCGACTACCTCGAGACCGGCGCGATCGAGGTAATACCGTCCGAAAAGTACGACTGGCTCATCCGCGAGCTGAACTTCGTCTCCAACGGTGAGGTGCCGCCACCTTCCCGGGCCATACTCGGCCCCGGTTTCCGCGAAACCGCCCGGGAACAGGTTGGGCAGCTGTTCATCAGGCGTTACCGCCTGCCTGGGCCGGGCCTGGTGCCGTTGCGCCTGCGCCGGGTCGACAGCGTCGATCTCAACTTCCGTACTAACGGCGTGTTGCTCGACGGTGTCGGCCTCGACTGACGTGGCGCGGCGCATATCGGCGTCCTCGGTCGCTTGCGTGCAGAGCACGCGGCGCTCCCTGCGTCCTTGATCTGCTTGGCCACGTTCAAGTCGGGGTAGCTATTCTGGGTATTGCCCAGGAATCCAGCGAGGAGAACGCATGAGCAAGACGAAGGCGGAGCGGGCCGGCGACATCTACGAAACTGCCCGTGAGAATCCCTACGTACAGCGGTTGATGGAGGACGACGAGCTGCGCGACAGCCTCAAGGACGCCTTCGAAGCCGCCCGTGGCGCGTACGGTCGCGCGACCGGCAACGGCAAGAGCCCGGTCAAGGCCGTGACCACCGACAAGAAGGTCCAGAAGGACCTGCGGACGGCGGCCGAGAACCTGCGCGAGGCATCCGAACGCCTCCGTGCCCCGAAGAAGCGCAAGGGCGGCATCGGGCGCCTGCTCCTGTTCGGCATCGTCGCCGCCGGGATCGCTTTGGTCCTCAGCGAGGGCGCGCGCAAGGCGGTGCTCGACACCCTCTTCGGCGCTGAAGAGGAGTTCGAGTACACCAGCACGACGAGCATCAACGGTTCCTAGCGCAGCGGCCACCGCCCGGTGGCTCCGTAGACTGGCCGTATGGAGGTAGCAACCAAAGAACGCGAGCTGAGCGGCGAGAAGGCGCAGCGGATCATCGACGCGATGCGCGACAGCGTCGCCCGTCGCGGCGCCGCCGGCTCCACCTTCGAGCACGTCGCCCGTGAGGCGGGCGTCAGCCGCGGCCTCCTGCACTACTACTTCGGGACCAAGGAGCGGCTGCTGGTCGAGGTGGCGCGCCGCGACACCGAGCTGCGCGTCACCCGCCTCGACGAGAGGCTGGGCGAGGCAAAGACCGCCGACGACGTGCTCGACGCGCTCGTCTCCAGCCTCACCGAGATGATCGAGAACGAACCCGGCTACTTCCTCCTCCTCTACGAGCTGTTCAGCGCCGGCCGGCGCAACCCCGACATCCAGCGGGAGGTCGGGCAGCTCTTTGTCCGTACCCGCTCCCACGTCGCCGACGTCCTCCGGGCGAAGGAAGGCGAGGGCGTGCTGAAGCTCCGGTTCGGAGCCGAGGCCGTCGTCTCCTACCTGTTCGCGCTCGGTGACGGCTTCGCCCTGCAGGCGCTGTCGGACCCGAGCCGCGACAACACCGAGGCCCTAGCCGCCGGCAGCGCCTCAGCCCGGTACCTGCTCGTCTCGGAGTAGTCGCGTGCTGGTCGCGATCTCCGGCGGCAGCCCCGCGGATACCTCGGCCGAGTGGGTGATCGGCGTGATCGGCGCAGTGTTTCTCCTCGCCCTGGTTATCTCACTTCTCTTCCTCGCCGAGCGCAGCCTGAGACGGCACCGCGGCAGTGGGCTGAAGCGAGGCAAGGACGAACGCAACGCGATGAGCCGGGTGATCACCGGGCTCACCCGGTGGCCCGGGTCCGGCGGCGGCGGAGCTTCCTAGGCCCGATCAGCGGGGCAGGATCAACGTGACGCCGCTCACGGAGTGATCGCGCTCACAGACTGAGCGGCGGTCGCGCGGAAGACTGGCTACCTAGCCAATGCGCGACTCGATGAACAGGCTCTCGGGGGTCCTCGGCCGGCGGCGACGGTGGGTCCTGGCGGCCTGGGTCGCGATCGTCCTCCTCGCGCTTCCCTTCGCCGCACGCCAGACCGAACACCTCACCGGCGGCGGCTTCGACGTTCCCGGCAGCCAGTCCAAGCAGGTGAGCGAGGCACTGCAGGCCGACTTCGGCTCCCAGGCCGACGGGATCTCGGTGCTGCTGAAGGCGGCGCCGGGTGCCTCGCCAGCGGAGCGCACGGCGGCGGTGGACCGGGTCCGCCGCGAGGTGGCGACGCTGGAGGGGGTGATCCTGACTCCCGCGGCCGCGCGCAACGGGCGCGCCCAGCTGCAGCGCACCGGCGCGGCGGTGATCCCGCTGCGCAGCGACCTTTCCTCGGACGAGCTGATCGACTCCGCCACGACGCTGCGCGGTGACCTCGACCCCGGCACCGCCGAGGCCGGGGTGACGACGTACCTGATCGGCCAGCCGACGATCTGGGCCGGAATGCAGGAGATCTCCAAGGAAGACCTCGCCCAGGCGGAGGCCACTGGCTTCCCGATCGTCGCGCTGATCCTGCTCGTCGTCTTCGGCTCGCTCGCCGCGGCGGCGTTGCCGCTGACGCTCGGCCTCGTCAGCGTGCTGGTCACCGGAGCGCTGATCTACTTCATCTCGCTGCAGATGACGACCTCGGTCTTCGTCACCAACATGGCCTCGATGATCGGGATCGGGGTCGCGGTCGACTACTCGCTGTTCATCCTCGCCCGCTACCGCGAGGAGCGCGAGGCTGGGCTCGACAAACGCAGCTCGCGCGCCAGGGCCCTCTCGACCTCCGGCCTGGCGGTGACCTTCTCCGGGATCGCGGTGATCGTCTCGCTGGCGGGGCTGTGGATGGTCGATAACCAGGCCCTGCGTTCGATGGCGCTGGGAGCGATGACCGTCGTCGCGGTCTCGATCCTGACCGCGATCACGCTGCTGCCCGCGTTGATCGCGATGCTCGGCGACCGGGTGCTCCCGGGCGGCATCATCGGCGGCGCCAAGCGACTCCTGCGCCAGCGCTTTTACCGGCGCCGGCCGGCTGTCGCGACCGAAGGCCCCAGCTTCTGGGAACGGTGGACGGCTCGGGTGATGGCGAGGCCGTGGACGGCGGTGATCGCCGTCTCGGCGGTGCTCCTCTTCCTCGCCAGCCCGATCCTCTCGTTGCAGACGGGAACCGAGGCGCTCGGGCAGTTCCCGAAGGACAGCGACGTCCGGGTCGGCACCGAACTCGCTCAGGCGGAGCTCGGCGGCGGCACCGATCCGATCCAGGTCGTCGCCGCCTTCCCGGGCTCGCCGAGCCCTGCGGACCGCGCCGCCGTGGCCGACTTCAGGCGGAGCCTCGAGGCCACCCCGGGCGTGCGCGCGGTCGCTCCGCCGGCTTTCGGCGGCGATTCGGTGCTGTTCCAGGCCACGCCCAGCGCCGCCAGCGAGTCCGATGCTGCGAGAGCGCTGGTCGAGCGCCTGCGCCAGAGTGCCCCCTCCACCGCGCTTGCACAGCGGACCACGATCGACGTCGGCGGCGAAACGGCCCGCAGCCGTGATGTCCGCGAGCAGATCAGCGGCTCGATCTGGAAGATCGTCCTCTTCGTCCTGGCGCTGAGCTTCCTCGTCCTGATGGTGATGCTGCGCTCGCTGATCCTGCCGCTGAAGGCGGTGCTGATGAACCTGCTCTCGATCGGTGCCGCCTTCGGGATCCTGGTCGCGATCTTCCAGTGGGGCTGGCTCGACAGCCTGTTCGGCTTCGAAAGCCAGGGCGCGCTGGACACGATCAACGTGCCGCTGATCTTCGCCATCGTCTTCGGCCTCTCGATGGACTACGAGGTCTTCCTGATGTCGCGGATCCGCGAGCGCTATCTGCGCCACGGCGACAACGAGCGGGCGGTTGCCGAGGGTCTCTCATCGAGCGCGCGGACGATCTCCTCGGCGGCTCTGATCATGTCCTCGGTCTTCGCCGTCTTCGTCCTCACCGGGGTTCCCTCGATCAAGGAGCTGGGCCTTGGCTCCGCGGTTGCGATCGCGATCGACGCGACGCTGGTGCGGCTGATCCTGGTGCCGGCGGCGATGCAGCTGATGGGCGACTGGAACTGGTGGATGCCCGCCTGGCTCGACCGCGCCCTGCCCGACCTCAGCTTCGAGAGCGGGAAGCCCAAGCCCGCCGAAGCCTGAGCGCGCGTAGGATTGCGCCCGTGCAGGGCGCAGAGGAGATCGCATTCGCCGGGGCGGCGCGGCAGGCGGAGATGGTGCGGGCGGGAGAGGTCTCGCCGACCGAGCTGGTCCAGCTCCACCTCGACCGGATCGAGCGGCTCGATCCGCAACTGAACGCGTTCCGCGTCGTGCTCGCCGAGCGGGCTATGCTCGAGGCCGAGCAGGCCGAGGCGCGGCTGAAGGGGGGCGACGAGCGACCGCTGCTCGGCGTCCCGATCGCGCTCAAGGACGAAGTCGACCTGGCCGGCGAGCTGACCACCCGCGGCACCGACGCTTATCCCGACCCCGCCACCGCCGACTCCGAGATGGTGCGGCGGCTGCGCGAGGCCGGCGCGATCGTGGTCGGCAAGACGCTCCTGCCTGAGTTGGCGATCTGCGGCTTCACCGAGTCGGCGACCTGGGGCGTCACCCGCAACCCGTGGAACCCGCAGCGCACGACCGGCGGCTCCAGCGGCGGCTCTGCCGCGGCGGTCGCGGCGGGCCTGGTCCCGGTCGCTTCGGCGTCAGATGGCGCCGGCTCGATCCGCATCCCCGCCGCCAGCTGCGGCCTCTTCGGTCTCAAACCCCAGCGCGGCCGGATCTCGCTGGCGCCGCACCTCGAGCACTGGCAGGGCCTCTCCGCCAACGGCTGCGTCAGCCGCACCGTGCTGGACACGGCGCTGTGGCTGGACGTCGCGGCGGGCGGCTCGCGGGAGCCGGGCGCGCCGCCGCCTCCCGAGCGCCCCTTCGTCGAGGCGGCGAGGACGTCCCCGGGGAAGCTCCGTGTCGCCTGCTCGACCGCTGTGCCGCGGGCACTGGTCCCGGTGACCGTCACCGAGATCGCCAAAGGGGCGGTCGACTCGGTGGCGGAGACGCTGCGCTCGCTCGGCCACGCAGCCGAGACGCGCGATCCCAACTGGGGCTCGATCGGCAACAACACCACGCCCCGCTACCTGTACGGGATCGGCGAGGACGTCGCCGCCGTGCCCAAGCCCGAGCGGCTGGAACGGCGCACCCGCGGGTTCGGCCGGCTGGGTTCCATGATTCCCCGCAAAGCGCTCGAGGCAGCCCGCCGCGCCGAAGCGGCAGACGCCGCCCGCATCGGCGCGATCTTCGACGAGTTCGATCTGCTGATGACCCCGGTGATGGGGGGGACGGCTTTGCCGGTGCGGCGCTGGGAGGGCCGCGGCGCCCTCTGGACGGTGCTGGGCATGAGCCGCTTCTATCCCTACTGCATCCCCTGGAACCATTTGGGGAACCCGGCGATGGCGGTGCCGGCCGGTTTCGCCGAGGACGGGATGCCGCTCTCGGTCCAGATCATCGGCCGCCCCGGCGACGAGGCGACCTTGCTCTCGCTGGCGGCGCAGATCGAGGCCGAGCGGCCCTGGGCGGACCGCCGGCCACCGATCTCCTAAGAACTAACTGCGCCTAGCCGAAGACTTTGCGCATCCGCGCCAGCTCGCGGATCTTGCCGCGGGGCCGGATGCGGCGCTGCAGCACCATCTTCATCTGGTTGGCGTCCGGCTTGCCGGAGGCGACCCAGTCGGCCCAGCTGGTCTCGATCGTCACGGTCGGGTCGGGTGCATGGCCCGGTTCGGCGCGGGTCGAGCCGTTGTCAATGACCAGGTGCCACGGGTCGGCGTCGGTGAAGCGCCACTGGTAGACCAGCGGCGAGCCGTTGGCGGCGGCCGGGTCGGCGACCCGGCTGACCACGTCGAAGTAGAGGCGCTGCAACTCCGGCGAGGACTGCGGCGTCGGCCCGTCGGGCGGGCCGAGGATGCTGGCCATCATCAGCTTCACCTGGCGCTCGGCGACCTGCTCCTCTGAGGCTTCGGGGTCGAACGGGAAGACGCCCGGTGGCATCTCCTCGGTCGGGAACCCGATCGTCCGCCAGCGCTGGCGGATCAGCTTCAGGCCGAAGGCGAAGATGTCCTCGAGCGAGAAGCCGTAGCACTCGGTGTATTCGCGGTCGAGGTTGGGCGGCGAGAAGACGGCCGGCCCGTAGGGCAGGACCCCCCTCAACAGCTCGACCACGGCCGCACGATTCTCCTCCCAGCCAGGGTTCCCTTCGCCGAGCAGTTCGGAGAGGACCTTGACCCCGAAGCCGATGTGGCGCTGCTCGTCGCGGGATACGTTTGCCATCCCGGAGCTGAACCCGGGCATCGTCTCTTCGGAGGCGAAGAAGTCCTCGATGAAGTGCTGGCCGGGCTGGGCCAGGCTGCCCTCGACGATCAGGTGGTAGAGGGTGATCGCCTGCGCGTACTTGGGCACCGAGCGGTCCTTGCGCAGTTCCTCGGCCATCACGTCGAGGCGGTCGAAGATGCCGCGGTAGCCCCAGTTGAGCTGGGGGAGGGTGGAGGCGAGGGTCGACTGGATGGACTCGCCGCCGACCCCGATCACCTCCTTGAAGAAGCGGTGGAAGAAGACCGAGTGGCGCACCTCGTCGACCTGCTGGGTGGCGAGGAAGTAGGCCTGCTCCTCGGTCGGGGCGGCGGTGATGTAGGGGGCGAGCGTGTCGGCGACCCGGTCCTCGCCGTAGAAGAACATCGAGTAGATCCACATCGCCGAGCGGCGCTGGATGTCCGAGAGCGAGTCCCAGCCCGCGCGGTCCTCGGAGAAGTCGATGTCGTAAGCGCTCCAGTTCCCCTGCTCCCAACGACGGTAGAGGTCCTCGTAGGTGACGTTGTCCATCAGGCTCTGGGAAGCGACGCTCATCTCTTCTCCTTTTGGTGTCGCATTGCTGGCAAGACGAGAGTAGCGCGAAACTGGCTATGCAGCCAGTTTCGCGCCAGATATGCCTATTTGACGAATTCCCGGACCTGGTTGTAAACGGTTTCGTTGGTGGTTAGGGCCGAGTGGGAGATGCAGGCGGTTTCGGTGTTTTTCGCGCCCGTGAGCGGGACGCTGGAATCGGGGTTGATGATTTCGTCGCAGGGAGACCACCAGGTGCCGTAGTTGACGGCTCCGGGGGTCTCGTCTCCCGCGTTCAACGTGTTGAGGAAGGTCGAACCCGGCCTCATCTCCACGCAAGCGGTGCTGAAGCAGAAGAACGCGAAGTTGGTGCCGTGGTTCGGACCGCCGAGGGAGACCCACTCGTCGACGGTCGATTCGCCGCCGAGGAACTTGACGTACCAGCGGCTGTTGAGGCTGCCCATCGAGTGGGCGATGATGTCGACTTTGGTCGCGCCGGTCGCTTTCAGCAGGGCTTCGACGCGCGGTTTCACCTCTTTTTCGGCGGAGACTTTGTTCGATTGCGAGGTGTTGTAGGTGTAGGCGCTGAGATGCGAGGCCGGATAGCCGTCTTTTTCGAACCTGGCTTTCATCGTGTTCCAGGTCGAGGCGCTGCTGGACCAGCCGTGTACGAACAGGATCGGGTCAACGGCAAACGACGAGGCGGGCGCGGCCGCCGCGCCGGTGATGCAGATACCGATGGCCGCGGCGAGCGCGGTCAGTCGTCTCTTGAGCATGTCGATCTGCTCCTTTTCTCGGGGGCAGGCGCCTCCCTGGTGCCCACCCGAGTGTGCAATTGGACCAGGTAATGGTACGAATTACCTGATCAATACACTTCCTTACCCGCTTTGGGGCGAAGGAGTCTCGATCTCGCGCTTGAGGATCTTGCCGGTCGGGCCTTTGGGCAGCTCATCCAGAAACCAGACCTGGCGCGGGTACTTGTAAGCGGCGATCCGCTCCTTGACGTATTCGCTGACCTCGCGCTCGCCCAGCTCCTCGCCGTCGTGGAGGACCACGGCGGCGCCGATCTCCTCGCCCCACTCGTCGTGGGGGATGCCGACGACGGCCGCTTCGCGGATCTTGGGGTGCTCGTAGAGCACCTCCTCGACCTCGCGCGGGTAGACGTTGTAGCCGCCGCGGATGATCAGGTCCTTCTTGCGGTCGACGATGTAGAAGTAGCCCTCCTCGTCCATCCGGGCCATGTCGCCGCTGTGGAACCAGCCGCCCTTCATCGCCTCCTCGGTCGCTTCGGGCCGCTGCCAGTAGCCCTTCATGATGTTGTGGCCGCGGATCACGATCTCGCCGACCTCGCCCTGGGGCACCGGGTTGTCGTCCTCGTCGACGACCTGCATCTCGACGCCCTCCAGCGGGGTCCCGATCGAGCCCGGCTTGCGCTCGCGGTCGGGGTGGTTGGAGGAGGAGACCGGCGAGGTCTCGGAGAGGCCGTAGCCCTCGAGGACGAGGCACCCGAACGCCTCCTCGAACCCGCGCAGGACCTCGACCGGCATCGAGGCGCCGCCGGTGATGCAGATACGGATCGTCGAGGTGTCGAACTGGTCGCGCTCGGGGTGGTGGAGCAGCGCCCCGTACATCGTCGGCACCCCGTAGAAGTGGGTGACCCGGTCGCGCTGCATCGTCTCCAGTGCGTCGCCGGGGTCGAATTTCGGCAGCAGGGTAAGGCAGGCGCCGACCATCAGCGAGGCGTTCATGCTCACCGTCTGGCCAAAGGAGTGGAAGAGCGGCAGGGAGCCGAGGACGACGTCGCCGGCGGAGATCTCGGCGGTGGTGCGACAGGTGACGTCGGCGTTGCGGTGGAGGTTGAGGTGGGTGAGCTCGGCGCCCTTGGGCTTGCCGGTGGTCCCCGAGGTGTAGAGGATCACCGCGGTCTCGTCCTCGCCGGTGTCGGCGAGGCCGGCCGTCGGCTCGTGCTCGGCGAGGGCGGCGGCGAACGCCGCCGGCTCCACCTCGATCAGCTCAGCGCCGGCGTCGGCGGCACCATCCCGCGCCTCCTCGGCGAAGCCGTGCCAGGGGAGCAGCAGCTTGGACCCCGAGTCCTCCAGGTAGAAGGCGATCTCGCGGCGCTTCAAGAGCACGTTCATCGGCACCACCACGGCGCCGGCGCGGAGCACGCCGTAGTAGGCGATCGGGAACTCGAGCACGTTGGGCAGCATCACCCCGACCCGGTCGCCCGGTTTGACCCCTTTCTCGCCCAGCAGCGTCGCCAGGCGGGCGCTGCGGTCGTCGAGCTCCGCGTAGGTCAGCTCGGTGCCGTTCAGCCGCACGGCGGGGTTGTCCGGCACGCGGCCGGCAGTCTCGGTGACG
Source organism: uncultured Actinomycetes bacterium (assembly GCA_963832155.1). Lineage (GTDB taxonomy): Bacteria > Actinomycetota > Thermoleophilia > Solirubrobacterales > 70-9 > VAYN01. The sequence continues at coordinate 65,828 of CAWHTB010000002.1, read as the reverse complement.
ATCGATGCCAGGTTCAAGCTCATTGCTCCTCCTTTGTCCCGCGGGAAGTCTAAGTGACCATCTAAGGGGGAACGTCGTCCGCTAGGCTCGGCGCCGTGGACGACCTCGGACCCCCAAGCTCCTACCTGGCGGTGCGCAAGGGCGTGCTTGTCTATTCCAGCGACGGCGAGGAGCTCGGCCGTCTCGTCGAGGTGCTGAAAGACGGCAAGGCCGACATGTTCGACGGGGTCATCTTCGACACGACGCGCGGTCCGGGGGGTCACAAGTTCGTCGATGCGCCCGAGGTGGGCGAGATCTTCGAGCAGGGTGTGGTCCTGAAGATCGACGCGAGCGAAGCGGCCAAACTCGGGGCCCCGGGGGAGAACCCCGGCATGATCGACGTCAACCCCGGCGAATTCCGCGGAGCCGAACCGAACCTCCTCGAACGCGCCTGGAACTTCCTCTCCGGCAAGGGCAATCGCTGAGCGTCATGCAATTCGCGCCAAGCATGGTTAGAATGCCCGCCGTGCGAAGAGGACTGATTATTTCAATTCTCTCGATCCTTCTAGCGCTGGCGTTCGCCGCCTGCGGTGGGGACGATGACTCCTCGTCGGATTCGGGCGGCGAAACGACGTCCGCGGCAAACAGCGCCTCGCCCGCGGAAGTAGGGAAAACGAAGCCCGAAGTCGTCGTTTCGGGTGGACCGGTGCAAACCCTCGAACAGAACGACCTCGTCGTAGGGACCGGGAAAGAAGCCAAAGCAGGGGACGAAATCACGGTCGAGTACGTGGGTGTCGGCCAGAAAAGCAAAAAAGAGTTCGACACCTCCTGGGGCGGCGAACCGTTGGTCTTCGGCCTCGGCAGCGGCTTGGTGATCCCCGGCTGGGAAGAAGGAATACCGGGGATGAAAGTCGGCGGCCGTCGTGAACTGGTCATCCCAGGGGAATTGGCCTACGGGCCGGAAGGCTCTCCGCCCGAAATCGGCCCGAATGAAACCCTGATCTTCGTGGTCGACATGCTCAACGTTAAATAGTTCCGCGGAAGCGAACGGCTGGCCGCGATTCGCGATGATCGTCGGGTGACGCTCCCGCCGATCACCGAACGTCTCACCGCCCAGGGCCTCTCGGGACCGCCGATGAAGGCTCCGGAGCAGGTCGCCGAGCGGCTGCTGGCGGTGCAGGGACAGGACCCGCGCGGGGTTCGGCTGGCGATCCGGGCCCGCACCGAGGGGCTCAACGCCGCCGACGTCGATCGGGCGCTGACCGAGGATCGGTCCCTGTTGATCACCTGGCTCAACCGAGGGACCCTGCACCTGGTTCGGAGCGAGGACTACCCGTGGCTGCATGCCCTGACCACGCCGCCGCTCCTTACCTCCTCGGCCCGCCGCCTCCAGCAGGAGGGCGTTGAGCCCGACGCCGCCGAGCGCGGCGTGAAGACGATCGAGAAGGCACTGGCCGACGAGGGGCCGCTGACCCGGCCCCAGCTGCGCGACCGGCTCGACTCAGCCGGCGTCAGGACGGAGGGCCAGGCACTGGTCCACTTGTTCTTCCTGGCGACCTTGCGAGGGGTGGCGGTGCGGGGGCCGATGGTCGGCTCCGAACACGCCTACGCGCTGACCCACGACTGGCTCGGGCCGCAGAAGCCGGTCGACCGCGAGGCAGCTCTCGCCGAGCTGGCTCGCCGCTACCTGGTCGGTCACGGGCCGGCGGACGACCGCGACCTCGCCCGGTGGGCGGGCCTGCCGCTGCGCGATACCCGCGCTGGCCTCTCCGCAATCGCTTCCGAGCTGGCTGAGCGGCGGGACGGGCTGGTCGATCTCGCCAAGCGCGCCGCACCGGAGCCGCTCCCACCACCGCGGTTACTCGGCGCTTTCGACCCCCTTCTGCTCGGCTGGACCTCGCGCGAGGAAGTCGTCGGCCCGCACGAGCTGCTGGTGACGATCAACGGGATCTTCCGTCCCTTCGCCCTGGTCAAGGGGCGCGCGGTGGCGACCTGGCGGTTGGCGGGAGGGAAGGTGACGATCGAGCATCTCGAACGGGTCACCAAAAAAGACGCCAAGACGCTCGAAGCCGAGGCGAGCGAAGTGCTGGAATTCATGGAACCGCGATGAAAGGAGAGACATGGGACAGCCAGTTGTGCACTTCGAGGTGGTCGGTAAGGACGGCGGCAAGCTGCAGCAGTACTACGCCGAGATGTTCGAGTGGAAGATGGACGCGGACAACCCGATGAACTACGCCTTGGTCGAGCAGGAGGAGAGCTCCAACGGGAACAGCATCCCCGGCGGCATCGGCCAGGGCCCTGAGGGTTACGACGGCCACATCACCTTCTACGTGGCGGTCCCGGACGTCGAGGCCGCCCTGCAGAAGGCCGAGAGCCTCGGCGGCACCCGCGTGATGGGCCCGAGACGGTCACGCCCGAGGTCACCCTTGGTCAGTTTCAGGACCCGGAAGGCAACCTGGTCGGCCTGATCCAGGACTCCTGAAACGCCGAATCCGCACCAGTGTCCGGTATGCGGACACTGGTGCGGATTCGCGAGTGAGTGGCTAGGAGTCGGTGGGTGCCGCCGGGGGCATGTCCGGTGCGGCGGGAGGCGCCGGCTGGCCGGGCAGCGGCTCGGCTTCCTGCTCCCAGACGTGGTTGAGCGAGACCTGGAGGTAGGCCCAGAAGCCCGGTGAGAGGAGGAGGTAGAGGATCAGCGCGATCCACCCGTTGACCGGCTCTCGGTTGGCGATTTTCGACGCACCCTGAACGCGCTTGGTGCCGTTCCAGTAGGTGACGAGCGCGGGGATCACGATCAGGCCTCCCGGGATCAGCGCGAGCAGGGAGTTGGTCGGATTCTGACCGAGGTCGAAACCCTTCGCCTCACCGTAGGCTTTCAGCTCCTTGTTGATCCGGTACCACCAGACGAAGTGGTAGATGCCGAGGGTGATAATGGGAAGCAGGGCGACCGCCCAGGGGTTTCGCACCTTCACCTCGTGCTCGGTCCCGCGAATCTTCATCTCGTAGGCCATCTCGCCTCCGTTCGTGAATCGTGTGGGGGACTTGCGGCGAGCCTACCCCAGCTCCCGGACCAAGACGGATACTCGTGTGTTCCTAGCCTAGCTTGGGGCTGCGCCAGGGCTGCGCGAGCCGCGCGGCGAGCTCCTCGCCGAGGCCGGCGCCTGGCACCCGGGTCTGCTCGAGCGAGTCGCGATCGCGAAGGGTCACGGTGTCGTCCTCCATCGTCTGGTGGTCGACGGTGACTCCCCACGGGGTGCCGATCTCGTCCTGGCGGCGGTAGCGCTTGCCGATCGAGCCGCCCTCGTCGAACTCGGCGGGCAGCCTGCGGCGGACCTCGTCGAAGATTTCGCGCGCCTTCTCCGGCATGCCCTCCTTGGAGACGAGCGGCAGTACCGCAACCTTGACCGGGGCCAGGCGTGGGTGCAGGCGCAGCACCGTGCGCTGGCGCCCCTCCACCTCCTCGACCTCATAAGAGTCGACGAGGAAGGCGAGGGTGGCGCGGTCGGCACCCGCGGCTGGCTCGATCACGTGCGGGACGTAGCGCTCTTTGGTCTGCTGGTCGAAGTACTCCAGCTTCTCGCCGCTGAACTTGGCGTGCTGGGTGAGGTCGAAGTCGCCGCGGTTGGCGATTCCCTCCAGCTCCGACCACCCGATCGGGAACAGGTACTCGATGTCGCTCGTCGCCGAGGAGTAGTGGGAGAGCTCGTCGGCGCCATGTGCGCGTACCCGCAGGTGGTCGGGGCGGACGCCGAGGTCGGTGTACCAGCGCTCGCGCTCCTCCATCCAGTGCCGGTGCCATTTCTCGGCTTCGGCGGGTGGGACGAAGAACTCCATCTCCATCTGCTCGAACTCGCGGGTGCGGAAGATGAAGTTGCCGGGGGTGATCTCGTTGCGGAAGGACTTGCCGATCTGGGCGATCCCGAACGGCGGCTTCTTGCGGGCGAAGCTGAGCACGTTCTTGAAGTTGATGAAGATCCCCTGCGCCGTCTCCGGGCGCAGGTAGACCTCGGAGCCCTCGCCCGCGACCGGGCCGATGTGGGTCTCGAACATGAGGTTGAACTGGCGCGGCTCGGAGAGCTCGCCACCGCATTCCGGGCAGCGCAGCTCGGCGTTGGGATCGCCGCCTTCGGCCTCGACCGCCTCGCGCAGATGGTCCTCGCGCCAGCGCCGCTTGCACTTGCCGAGGCACTGGACCAGCGGGTCGGTGAACCCCTCGAGGTGGCCCGATGCCTCCCACACCCGCGGGTGCTGGAGGATCGCCGAATCGATCGCGACGATGTCGCCGCGCTCCTGCAGCATCGCCCGCCACCACTCGGCTTTGACGTTGTTCTTCAACAGCACCCCGTAGTGGCCGTAGTCGTAGGTGGAGCCGAGTCCGCCGTAGATCTCCGAGGACGGGAAGACGAAGCCGCGCCGCTTGCAGAGCGCGACGATCTCCTCCATCGAGACCTCGGTCGGTCTCGTCTCCGGCTCGGTGGTGGCCATGGCGGAACCGTATCGGCTGCGATAATCCCGCAGCCGTGCCGATCTACGAGTACAAATGCGAGAACGACCACGTCTTCGACGTGATCCAGAAGATGAGCGACGAGCCGCTGACCGAGTGCCAGGAGTGCGGCGCGCCCGCGGTCCGCGTCCTGCACCCCGTCGCGGTCCACTTCAAGGGCTCGGGCTTCTACAACACCGACTACGGCAAGAAGAAGGGCGCCGCCAATGGATCCGGCGCCTCGAGCGACGGATCGGGCGAGTCCAAGACCTCCGATTCGGGCTCCTCGGACTCGAAGAAGAGCGAGTCGAAGTCAGGCGACTCCAAGCCGGCCGCTTCGACCGCCGACTGATTCGCGACTGGCGAGTTATGCACCCCATAGGGGGTAAAACTCGCCACCCGCGGCGGCTCAGCCGTCCAGGAACCGGTTGACCGCCTGGCGGCGAACCGATTCGGGGACTTCGATACTGCTTTCGGGACCCGGGCCGCAGCCGGCATTCTCGCCGCCGCAGAGCACGTCGGCGGGGGCGCTGCCGCCGATCGCCGCCGCCAGGATCAGCTGCGGCATCGTGAAGAAACCCATGTCGCTGACGAACGCCTTCGGCGCATCCCAGCCGATGATCGGGCCGCGGACGAAGTTGTACGGGATGCGGAGCGGGTCGGTGAGCCGGTCCTTGATCCCGTTGATCACCGCCTGTTGCGCCCGCTCGCGGTCGATGTCGTCGTAGCCGAGCGAGAAGGCGCTTGCGCCCGGGCCGGGGCATTCGCTCGGCTTGCGGATCCGGGAGTAGGCGAGGGCCTTTTCCCCGTTGAGCGTGTTCTCGCCCTTGCCGAGCCGCAGGGTGACGCCCCCCTGGCCGCCGCCGGCGCCGCCGGAGATGTCGGCGCAGAGCTTCTGCGGGACGTCCACCTCGACCCCCCCGACTGCGTCGATCAGGTCTTCGAAGCCGGTGAAGTCGACGATCGCGACGTGGTCGATCTCGATATCGAGGAACTGTTCAATCGTCTTGATCTGGAGGGCAGCGCCGCCGAAGGCGAAGGCGGCGTTGATCTTCGTCGGCGCCTGGCCGGGGATTTCGGCGAAGGCGTCGCGGGGGATCGAGAGTTTGCGGAAGGCGCCACCGCCGGCGCGGATCAGCATCAGCGTGTCGGCGCGGAATTCGCCTTCGAAGCAACCGTCGTGCGGCTTCTCTCCCCGGGACTGCTGCTCGAAGCACTTCTCCGACGGCGCCGCTCCCGGCTCCTTCGTGTCCGGCGGGCGGGCGTCGGTGCCGAGCACGAGGATCGTCTGCGCGCTGGGCAGCAGGAATGGGTTGCCGTGCAGTGCCTCCCTGGCTTCGCCGGAGAGCTTGAACGACTGCAACTGGGCGGAGACGGCGAAGGAGAGGAAGCTCAGCAGGATCCAGCCCAGCGCCGCCAGGCCGACCCATTTGAGGACCTTGCGCAGGCGGGTCCGCGGGACACGAGGCCGCCGCCGCTCGCGCTCGTCGCCGTCGTCCGGCCGGCGCTCCCGTTTCCGCGAGGGCAGCTTCGCCCGCTCGCGCAGGGAGGAGAGATCTGCCGAGCGCAGGCGGGAGAGGAGACCCCTGCGAGAGCGGTAGACGTTGTATTCGGGCGGCTCCGGGCGCCGCTGCTCACCATCGTCGGGCATAGGAGGGCGGAAACCATATTCGTCGGATATCCCGGAGTACCCTCCATTGCGATGAGCGACCGGGTGGTGATCGAGCGACGCTTCCGCGGCCCGCCCGACTCGGCCCAGGGCGGCTACGCGTGTGGGCTGCTCGCCGAGCGGATCGAGAGGCCCTGCGCGGCGGTCTCGCTCCGCCTGCCGCCGCCGCTCGAACAACCGCTGGAGGTTTCCGGCGACGACGACGGCACTGTGCGGCTGCTCGACGGCGGCAGCCTGGTGGCCGAGGGCAGCGCGGCGGACCTGCGGCTCGACGTCCCCGACGCCGTCTCGTGGGAGGAGGCCGAGCGAGCCTCCGCACAGTCCCCGTGGGCCGACCGCCACCCCTTTCCCGGCTGCTTCGGGTGCGGGCCCGAACGCTCCCAGGAGGAGGCGGTGGCGATCGAGATGGGCCCGCTCGGCGAGGCCGAGCTCTTCGCTGGCCCCTGGACGCCCGCGACTGAGTTCGCGCAGGACGGCGGGGTAGATCCCTTGGTCGTCTGGGCGGCGCTCGACTGTCCCACCGCCGCGCCGGCCTTCCTCAACGATGCCGGGCCAAGCGTCCTCGCGGCCCTCACCGGGCGCCTCGTCGCCCCAGTCATCCCCGGCCGGCCCCACACCGTCGTCGCCTGGCTGCTCGGCCACGACGGCCGCAAGCACCGCGGCGCCGCCGCCATCCACGGCCCCGACGGCGAACTGTGTGCGTACTCGGAAGGACTGTGGATCGAACTCCGCGACCCCGCCACGATGGGGGTCAAAACCTGAGCGGCGGGCCGGGGCGACCGCCGTGTCGGTGGACGACTAGCCTTGCCTCCTTGATCGCTCGCCCTCCAGCCGCCAAACGTTCGTGAGCGCCAACGAGGCGATCGGGGTCGACCTCGGCGGCACGAAGATGCTGGTCGGGGTCCTCGCCGGCACCGAGGTGCTCTACGAGGAGCGTGAGGCCTCGACGGGGCAGACCGAGGACGAGCTGGTCGAGCTGCTGGTGCGTGAGGTGAGCGAGGCTCATGCGGCGCGCCCGCAGGCGGCGGCGGTCGGGCTCGGCATCCCGGCGACGATCGATCACGAGAGCGGGGTCGCGGTCTCGGCGGTCAACCTGCCGCTGGCCGACCTGGCGATCCGCGACCTGGTCGCCGAGCGGGTCGGGTTGCCGGTCTTCGTCGACAACGACGCCAACGTCGCCGCCTTCGCCGAGCACCTCTTCGGCGCGGCCCGCGGGGCAGACCACGCGGTGATGCTGACGATCGGGACCGGGATCGGCGGCGGCCTGATCCTGAACGGCGAGATCTACCGCGGCGCGACCGGATCGGGGGCCGAGCTGGGGCACACCGTGATCGACATCAACGGACCGCGCTGCCAGGGCAACTGCCCGGGCCGCGGTTGCGTGGAGACGATGGCCTCTGGGACCGCGATCGGGCGCGAGGGTCAGCTGGCCGCCGAAAGCGATCCCGACTCGGTGCTGGCGACGATGCTCGCCGAGGGTCACCGGATCGATGGCAAGGCCGTGACCGAGGCGGCGTTGGGCTGCGACCCGACCTCGATCGCCGTCTTCGACCTGGTCGGGACCCGGCTCGGCGCCGCCCTGGTCACCTTCGCCAACACCTTCGAGCCGAACGTGATCGTGGTCGGCGGCGGCGTGATGGCGGCTGGCGACCTGCTGCTCGACCCCGCCCGCCGCACCCTGCGCGAGCGGGCGCTGCGGCCGATGAACGAGATCCCGGTCGTGGCGGCGGAGCTGGGGCCGGACGCGGGCATGATCGGTGCCGCCGCGATGGCCCGGATCGAACTGGAGAAAGGGGCGGGCTGATGCCGGGGATGCTGGTCGTCTGCCCTACCCCGATCGGCAATCTCGACGACGTCACGCCGAGGGTGCGCGAGGCCCTGGTCAGCGCCGACTACATCGCCTGCGAGGACACCCGCCGCACCGGCTCGCTGCTCGACAAGCTCGGGATCCGGCCGGCGCCGCGCCTGGTCTCTAACCACGAGGGCAACGAAACCGCGCGGGCGACCGAGCTGGCGCAGCGGGTCGAGCGGGGCGAGATCGTCGCCCTGGTCTCCGACGCCGGGATGCCGGCGATCTCCGACCCCGGCTACAAGCTGATCCGCCGCTGCATCGACCGCGACCTCGAGGTCAGAGTGCTGCCCGGGCCCTCGGTGGTACCGGTCGCCCTCGTCGCCTCCGGCCTGCCCACCGACCGTTGGCGCTTCGAGGGCTTCCTGCCGCGCCGCGCCGGCGAGATGGAGCGGGTGCTGCGCTCGGCGGAGACGGTGGTTGCCTTCGAGTCGCCGCGGCGGGTGGGGGAGTCCCTCGCCGCGCTCGCGTCGCTCGCACCCGACCGCCAGGCGGCCGTCTGCCGCGAGCTCTCGAAGATGCACGAGGAGGTCTCGCGCGGCTCCCTCGGCGAACTCGCTCGCCGCTTCCGCGGTGACGTCAAAGGGGAGATCGTCCTCGTGATCGCCCCCGCCGCCTCGGCCGACCACGACAAAGACGTCGGCTTCGCCGTCGACGCCCTCCGCCACTTGGTCCAGTCCGGCGCCCGCCCGCGGGCCGCGGCCAGCGTCGTCGCGGCGCTGACCGGTACCCGCGCCAACGACCTTTACAAGGCGCTGACCGGTCGCGAGGCGCGCAGGTAGCCTGTGTCCGTCGTGACCTACTACGTAACTACGGCGACGTTTTGATCGTCGTCAACGCTCGTTAGTGGCAAGCTGCTCATTCGGCACCACCTATCTTCAGGGATAGAAGATCTGCGACGAACCGCTCCAGAGGCGCAGCTCGGTCACCGATTTCCTCTCTGGACGGTCTCGGGTCACGACCGTGTACCAAGGCGCTACGCAGTTCATAGCAGCGCGTGAAAAATCGGACCGGTGACTCAGCACCGTCCATGTATGTGCGATTCCCGAGCGTCGCCGCGAGCTTGCGACCCGCTTGGCCGATCGATTCCTCCCGCATCCATTTAAGGGTCCCGACAATGGATTCAATCTCAGATTGTGGGATTGCGGCCTTCTCGCTTGCCTCAATCAAGCCATCCACGTGTGATCGGACCACTTGTGCCCGTGGCTTCGGATCGATAAGGGTCTCCACAGCCATCATGAGCATGACAAACCGTGCATCGGCTGACGCCTCGTTAGAGGAGGCCGCGAACAGGTCGTAACTCAGCCTTTCGCTCGTCGTCATCTCGGCGCCGTGTTCGATCGCTAGATCTATCGCCGCGAGGACTCGATCCAGACCCTTGCCTACGACCGCCCTTGCTTCGCCCCGCACAAAAAGCGGCTGAGGCTCGCACTCGTAGATCGAGACGCCGTGCGTGTCGTTGAGCACCCGCTGACCGAACTGCGCTTCTAGCATTTCCAGCCCAGCCGTTGTGGCAAAGCTCTTGGGTGCTCGGTCGCCAAAGTCCGCTCCAACGTTCACGCGGGCGAACGCCGTCTTCAGAACTCCGATCCATCGCTCCGCAGCCTTCTGGGCTTCACTTTCGGAGTAGAAGGGTCTGGCCACCAAGGAGAGGTGTTGCGAATCGGTAAAGGTTGATTCTCGCTGCGCCTTCAGAACTACGGTCTTGCCTTCCAGAGGATCGCCGACCGACGCCTCAGAGGTAGGGGAGGAAATCTCCAAGCCTGACCCAAGCGAGAACCGAATGCGAAGGCACAATGCCACGTTAGAAAATCTCGATGATGATCTGGACGACGAGCCCGATAACCAGGACCACCGTCAAGGCGACAATCCACCGCGTAAGCCTGATCATCGTTTCGGTCTGCCGTTGCGCTGCAGCGTTGAACCCTCGGATGGTCTCTTGAAGTTCCCGCGTCGCTCCGCTGCCTGACCAGTCCGAAAGAGGTACCCCACCCTCTGCCATAACGCCAGCGTAGGCGCTACGCGGCCGGTCGACCCGTCGAGGTCTCGGACTTTGGGCGGTTTGGTTGTCGGTTGGGCGTTCTAGCTAGGCTCGCGCCCAGAACTATGGGCCCAAACAACTTCTACGTCACCACCCCGATCTATTACGTCAACGCGGAGCCGCACCTTGGCCACGCGTACTCGACGATGGCGGCTGACGTGCTGGCGCGCCATATGCGCCAGCGGGGCGAGGACGTGTTCTTTCTTACCGGCACCGACGAGCATGGCGAGCCGGTCGAGAATGCGGCCGAGAGGGAGGGGATCTCGCCGCAGGAGTTGGCCGACCGCAACGCCGAGAAGTTCCAGGCGCTGATGCCGATCATCGACGCCACCAACGACTTCTTCATCCGCACCTCTGACCCGCGCCACGCCGAGAAGGTCGGCGAGATCATGCAGCGGGTCTACGACAACGGCTGGGTCAACAAGGGGGTCTACGAAGGCTGGTACTGCCCGCGCTGTGCCGACTTCAAAACCGAGCGAGAGCTGGGCCCCGGCAACACCTGCCCGATTCACGAGATCCCGCTCGAGCGAGTGCGGGAGGAGAACTGGTTCTTCCGCCTCTCCGCCTTCCAGTCCCAGCTCGAGGAGCTTTATGAGGCGCGGCCGGACTTCGTCGTCCCCGAGCACCGGCGCAACGAGGCGGTGGCGTTCATCAAGCAGGGCCTGGAGGACGTCTCGCTCTCGCGGCCGAAGCTGAAGTGGGGGATGCGGCTGCCCTGGGACCCCGAGCAACGGATGTACGTGTGGTTCGACGCGCTGCTCAACTACGTCACCGCGCTGACCTTCGCCCGCGAGGGGGAGGACCTCACCGATCGCTTCTGGCCAGCCGACCTTCACGTGATGGCAAAGGACATCCTCAAGTTCCACGCGGTGATCTGGCCGGCGCTGCTGATGGCCGCCGACCTCGAGCCGCCGCGGCGGATGGTCATCCACGGCTTCCTGCTGATGGGCGAGAAGAAGATGTCGAAGTCGCTCGGCAACGTCCTTGACCCGTTCGAGGTGATCGACCGGTTCGGTGCCGACGCGCTGCGCTTCTACCTCTTTCGTGAGGTCAGCTTCGGCCAGGACGGCTCGATCTCGACTGCGGGCTTCGAGGCCCGTTACGAGACCGAGCTGGCCAACGACTACGGCAACCTCGCCAGCCGGGTGCTGGCGATGGTCGAGCGCTACCGAGCCGGCACCGTCCCAATTGCCGCCGTCGACGCGGCCCTGGCCGAGGACTTCGAAGGCGTGGTGGGGCGCTTCACCGATTTGCTCGACCTGGCCGAGCTGACCCAGGCGCTGGAGGAGGCCTGGAAGCTGGTGCGGCGGCTCAACCGCTTCGTCGAGGAGACCCAGCCGTGGGTGCTCGCTAAGGACGAGGCCGACCCCGAGCGGCTCGACGAAGTCCTCTACAACCTGGTCGAGGGGCTGCGGGTGACGACGCTGCTCCTGGTCCCCTATCTACCGCGGAGCGCCGAGACGCTGCTGGCGGCGCTCGGCGAAGAGGGCCGGACCCTGGCCGAGCTCGGTTCCCGCCCTGGGGGCCAGAGCGTCGAGCGGGTCCCCTCGCTCTTCCCGAAGATCGAGACCCCGGCTTAGGCCAGCGAGGGGGCGAGCGTTTCCCGGCCGAGCTCCTCGGGCCTGGTGAGGCCGCAGAGCGCCATCGTCAGGTCGAGCTCGGCGAGGACCATCTTCAGCACCGTTTCGACCCCCGCCTGGCCTTCCAGCGCCAGGCCCCAGACGTAGGGGCGGCCGAGGCAGACCGCGTCGGCGCCGAGGGCCAGCGCCTTGAGCACGTCGGCGCCGCCGCGCACGCCGCTGTCGAAGAGCACCGCGAGCTGGCCGCCGACCGCCTCGGCGATCGCGGGCAGGGCATCGAGCGAGGCGATCGCACCATCCACCTGGCGGCCGCCGTGGTTGGAGACGACGATGCCGTCGAGGCCGCGCCGCACCGCCTCGCGGGCGTCGTCGACGTGCTGGATCCCCTTGACCAGGATCGGCAGCTCGGTCTGCTCGCGCAGCCAGGCGAGGTCGTCCCAGGTCAGCGAGGGGTTGGCCTGGACGCCGAGGAAGTGGCCGGTGGCAGCGCCCTGGTCCTCCTCTGGCGTCTTCTCCAGCGCTTCGCGGAAGACCGGGTCCTGGAAGTAGTTGGCGACGCCCATCCCGTTGAGGAACGGCAGCCACGCCTGCTGCAGGTCGCGCGGCTTCCAGCCGGGGATGAAGGTGTCGACGGTGACGACGATCGCGCCGTAACCGGCTCGCTCAGCGCGGCCGACGAAGCTCTCAACCAGGCGGCGGTCATTGGCCCAGTAGAGCTGGAACCAGCGCGGCGCCTCGCCGCTTGCCTCGGCGATCTCCTCGAGCGAGAAGTGGGAGGCGGTGCTGGCGATCATCGGGGTGCCGACGGCCGCAGCGGCACGGGCGGTGGCCAGTTCGCCGTCCTCGTGGAGGATCTTCTGGACGCCGATCGGGGCGAGCATCAGCGGTGCCGGGATCGCGGTGCCCAGCACGGTGGTCGAGAGGTCCCGCTCGGCGACGTCGCGGAGCATCCGCGGCACGATCCGCCAGCGCCGGAACGCCTCCGCGTTGGCGGCGATCGTGTCCTCGCTGCCCGCCCCCGCGCCGACGTAGTTGGCGGCCCGCGGATCCATCGCCGCGATCGCCTGGCGCTCGAGGTCAGCGACGGGGACCGGGATCGCCGGCGTCTCGTCGCCGAGCCCCCGCACGTAGATCTCGCGGTAGTAGTCGGCGAAGTCGGCCATCGCGGCCAAGGCTATTGCGTACCGCCTGGGTAGTCTGGCGACCCGCCGATGATCGACTCCCACACCCATCTTTTCCTCTGCGAGGGAAGCGAGACCGAGCTGGTTTCCGCGGCGAGCGCGGCAGGGGTCGGGCGGATGCTGACCGTGGGGCTCGACGAGGCCACGAACGCGGAGGCCATCGCCTCCTCTGAGCGTCACGACGGGGTCTTCGCCGCGGTCGGGAGGCATCCCAACGAGGCGGACGGGTTCGACGACGCCGCGGCGGCGGAGATCGCCCGGTTGGCCGCCCACGAGCAAGTGAGGGCAGTCGGCGAGACGGGCCTCGACTACTACCGCGACACCGCCACCGCGGCGGCGCAGCGCCGGGCCTTCGCGGCCCAGATCGAGATCGCCGCCGAGGCGGGCCTGCCGATCGTGATCCACTGCCGCGAACCGGAGGGGTCGAGCGAGGCGATCGACGAGGTGATCGCGACGCTGGACGCGAAAGGCGCCGGCCTGACGGTGGTCCTGCACTGCTTCTGTGCCCCGCAGCGGGTGGCCGAGGCGGTCGAGCGCCGCTGGTACTGCTCGTTCGCCGGCAATGCCACCTATCCGCGCTCCGCCGGATTGCGCGAGGCTGCGGCCGAGATTCCCGAGGACAGAATCCTGGTCGAGACCGATGCGCCCTACCTCTCGCCGCAGGTGGTGCGCGGCAAGCGCAACACTCCCGCCAACGTCGTCGCCACCGCTGAGGTGATTGCGGAGGTCCGGGGGGTCACCTACGAGGAGCTCGAGCGCGCCGTCGAGGCCAACGCCCGCGCGCTCTTCAGCTGGTAGCCCCGTGGTCAGGCTCGGGCAGAACTTCCTCGCCGATCCCAACCTGCTGGACGCGATCGTCCGCGATGCGGCGCTGTCCTCGAACGACGTGGTGCTCGAGGTCGGGGCCGGCGAAGGGGTGCTCACCGAGCGCCTCGCCGACGCCGCATCCCACCTGCACAGTGTCGAGATCGACCGTGGGCTGGAGCCGGTGCTGGCGGAGCTGGCCGCGCGCCCGAACGTCACCCTGCACTGGGGCGACGCGATGAAGCTCGACCTCGCCGCCCTCGATCCGGCGCCGACGGCGATGGTCGCCAACCTCCCCTACTCGGTGGCGACGCCGCTGATTCTGCGCACCGTCGAGCTGCTTCCCTCGCTGTCGAGCTGGACGGTGATGGTCCAGCGGGAGATCGCCGACCGCCTGCGGGCAACCCCGGGCGGGCGCATCTACGGGTCGCCGAGCGTGATCGTCCAGCTCGCCTGCGAGGTGGAGCTGGTGAGGACCGTCGACCCGGCCGTGTTCCGCCCGCGGCCCCGGGTGGAGTCGGCGATCCTGCGCCTGCGCCGGACCGGCCCCGGGGCTGACCGGGCGACCCACGAGCTGGTCCGTGCCGCCTTCGCCCACCGGCGCAAGTCCCTCGCCCGTTCCCTCGAGCACGGCACCGAGGGGTCGCTGGCGGCGGCCCGGGCGGCGCTTGCCGAGCTCGGGCTGGCCGAGGACGCGCGGGCAGAGGCGCTCTCCCCCGAGGAGTTCGCCGCCCTGTCCGCCAAGCTGGGGGCCGAAGGGTGATCGCCCCGACGAAACCGATGCTGCTCCATGCCTCCGCAAAGCTCAACCTCTGCCTCTATCTCGGCCGCCCTCGCGGCGACGGGCTGCACGAGCTCTGCTCGCTCTTCGAGCCGCTCGGCCTGGCGGACTTGATCGAGGTCTCCGAGGCCGAGCGCGACGAGGTGCTCTGCCCCGGTGTCGAGGGAGAGAACCTGGCCGCCGCCGCCCTGGCTGCCCTCCGCGAGCGCGGCTGGGAGCGCGGGCCGGTGCGGGTGGAAATCCGCAAGCGGGTGCCGGTGGCGGCGGGACTGGGTGGTGGCAGCGCCGACGCGGCGGCGATCCTCCGCCTCGCCGCGGGCGAGATCGACGATCCGCTGGCGCTCGCGGCGGAGCTCGGCGCCGACGTTCCCTCGCAGCTGCGGCCGGGGCTGGCGCTGGTCCGTGGCGCCGGCGAGCGGGTCGAGCCACTGCCGGACCCGCCAGCGCACGCGGCGGTGCTGCTGCCGGGCGGCGGCGGCCTCAGCACGGCCGAGGTCTTCGCCGAGGCCGACCGCCTCGGGCTGGGCCGTGACGCCGCTGCCCTCGATGAGCTTGCCGTCGGCCTGCGCCAGGTGGCCGGCGCCGGGGCGTCGCCGCTTACCTACCCCGAGCTGCTGGTCAACGACCTCGAGCCCGCCGCTCGCTCCCTGCGCCCGGAGATCGGCGAGGCGCTCGAGCAGCTGCGGGAGGCCGGCGCCGCGGTCGCGCTGCTGAGCGGATCGGGGCCGACCGCGGTCGGCCTCTTCCCCGACCGCGCGGCCGCCTGCGCGGCGGCCGAGTCCCTCGACCGCGACGACGCAATCGTCTGCGAGGCCGGGAGGGCGCCGTGAGGCTGGGCGGGGAAGCGACGAGCAACCGCAAACGACTCCTCTTCCTCGCCCTCGCGGCGGCGGTCGCCTTCGGCTACTACATGGTCAGCCGGGAGCTCGGCAGCCTCGACCTGCAGGGCCTGCTGGAGGACGTCGCCAACACGCTCGGCGCCTGGACCTACCTGCTGGTCGGCGTCTTCGCCTTCGCCGAGACCGGCGCCTTCGTCGGCCTCGTGGTGCCGGGGGAGACGGTGATGCTGATCGGCGGCGCGGTCGCCGGCCAGGGCGCGATCGACATCTACCTGCTGATCGCGATCGCCTGGTTCGCGGCATGGCTCGGGGACACGACCAGCTTCTTCGTCGGCCGCCGCCTCGGCCGCGGCTTCGTCCTCAAACACGGGTCCCGTGTCGGGATCAGCCACGAGCGCTTCGAACGGGTCGAGGATTACTTCTCCCGCCACGGCGGCAAGACGATCTTCATCGGCCGCTGGATCAGCCTCGTCCGCGCCCTCGCCCCCTTCATCGCCGGCAGCTCCGGGATGAACTACCGCGCCTTCGTCCCGTACAGCATCCTCGGCACCGGCCTCTGGGCGAGCCTCCACATCCTGATCGGGTACTTCTTCTCGCGCAGCGTCGAGACCGCCGCTGAGTACGCGGGCAAAGGCATCTTCCTGCTCGGCACGCTGATCGTCGTCGTCGCCGGGTCGGTCTTCCTCTATCGCTTCTTCCGGGTCGCCGAGAACCGGGAGGCAACGGTGCGCTGGATGGAGGACCACGTGGTGACCCGGTGGCTGGTCGCGCTCGGCCGTCGCTACCAGCCGCAGTTGCGGTTCCTCTGGGACCGGGTCACGCCCGGCGGCACCTTCGGCCTCGAGTTCACCTCGCTGATGGCGGTGCTCTCGGTCGCCCTCTTCGTCCTCGTCTCCTACGTCGTCATCGTCGGCCGCGACCCGGGGCCGACCCCCGGGGACAGCACCGCGATCGACCTCGTCGAACACCTCCACAGCGGCTTTTTGACCGAGGTCTCGAGGGTCGTCACCGCCCTGGGTTCCGGCTGGTTCACCTGGGGGCTGACCGCGGTCTGCGCGGCGATGCTTGCGGCCCGTCGCTACTGGTCTGAGTTCTGGGTCCTGCTTGTCGGGATGACCCTGATCTCGGTCGGGATGCACGAGATCAAGGACGCGGTCGACCGCCCGCGACCGCCCGACCCGTTGACCGGCTACTCCGGCAGCTCCTTCCCAAGCGGCCATGCCGCCCACTCGGTCCTCTACGTCTGGCTCGCGGTGACGGTCGTCATGCGCCTGCGGCCGGGGATGGCGCGCGCCACCGCGGTGGTCACCGGCGGCATCGTGCTGACGGCCCTGGTCGGGCTCTCCCGCGTCTACCTCAACGTCCACTACCTCAGCGACGTCAACGCGGGCTGGGCGCTCGGCGCGGCGGCGTTCGCGCTCTGCGGGGCCGTCGCTCTGGTCATCACCCAGGTGCGCCAGAATCCCAGGCAGTGACCGTCCTGGCGCTGACCAAACTCGGCAACCAGTACCTGCTCTTCGGCGGAGCCGGGCTGGTCTGCCTGGTCGTCTTCGTGACCCTGATCCTCAGCCCGGCCCTAAGCGCCCACGGCAGGCTCTGGGAGAAGGCCGCCGCGGGCTTCCTCGCGGTCTTCGTCCTCGCCGCCCTGATCGTGCTCGGGGTCGTGATCGGGCTGGTGATCGTCCTGTACTACCCGGAAATCAGCGAATTCCTCGGTCTCGACTAGCCGGGGATAATGCGCAGATGCCCGCACCACCGAAGGGCACTGAAAGCCCTGCAAATGCGAGTGATCCAGGCTTGCTCGAGGCGCTCTCCGAAGCGGTCGAGTCGGGTGCTGGCCTGCCCGCCGTGGCGCGGGCGGCGGCGCGGCTGCTGGACGCCAGCGTCGCCCTGATCGACCGCTCCAGCGCGGTCCTCGCCGTGGCCGGGGCCTCCCCGGACCAGGAGCGGAAGCTGCTCTCCGGGGAGGAGGGGGTGACCAGGCTCGAGCTGCGGGTCGCCGACGCCGCGGTCGGCGAGCTGCGCTACCGGGCCAAGGCGCCGCCCGACCCGGCGATCGCCCGCATGGTCACCACCCTGCTCGCCCTGGAGCTGGAGCGCTCCCGCTCGCCGGAGTGGGAGAGCGAGGAGGTGGCGAGCGCCTTTGTCGCGGCGGTGCTCTCCCGCCAGGTAACCGACCGCGGCGACATCGTCGCCCGCGCGGCCGAGCTGGGGGCCGACCTCGACCGCGGCGCCGGCGTGCTCGTCTTCCGCGCCGCGCCGCGGGCGGCCCAGGCGGGCGAGTGGCGCGAGCGCGTCCTCACCCTGGCGATGCGGACGCTGCGCTCCCTGGCGCCGGGCTCGTTGGCGACCAGCAGCGAGGGGGAGGTCGCGGCGGAGGTCTCGGTGATCGTCCCGGCCGAGGGCGACGAGCGCCTGGCCCGCGCCGCCGCTGGGCTGGCCCGGGAGCTGGAGGACAGCCTCGCGGGCTTCCACATGACCACCGGGCGCAGCCGCCGTTGCGCCGATCCCGTCGACCTTTACCGGGCAGGGAGCGAGGCTCGCCTCGCGGTCAACGTCGGCGAGGCCGAAGGCCACGCCACCCTCGCCTTCGAGGACACCGGCGCCTACCGGCTGCTGCTGCCGGCGATGAGCGAGGACCCGGCCGAGCTGGAGCGGTTCTACGCCGAGACGATCAAGCCGCTGGTGAGCTACGACGAGCAGTACGAGACCGAGCTGGTGACCACCGTCGAGGCCTACCTCGAGAACGACGGCAACGTCGCCGCCACCGCCAAACAGCTATTCACCCACCGCCACACGATCCGGTACCGGCTGGAGCGGGTGAAGGAGCTGTGCGGCCACGACGTCTCCGCCACCGAGGGGCGGGAGAAGCTGGGCCTCGGCCTGAAGGCGATGCGCGTCCTCGGCATCGCCTCGCCGCGCGGCCCCGCCCACGAGCCCGGCGCCAAAGGTGGCAAGGTGCCCCGCGCCGCGGCGGACGAGTAGCCAGGCACGTCGCCGCCCCAGCTCCGGGGGAAGGACTTGAACCCTCGCTTCCAGGACCAAAACCTGGCGTGCTAGCCAACTACACCACCCCGGATCGGGCTCCGAGCCTAGCGCCGCGGCGACGAGGACTGCATTTGCCCCCTATAGCGGGGTGAATGCAGTCCTCGTCCGCCGGTACGCCTAAGGTTCTGGACGTGGAGATCGGAGGAGCGTCGCTGGATCCAGAAGTCCGCGAAGGCCTGGCGAGGAGCTGGAAGAGCCTGATGTTCGTCGGCGTCCTCGCGATCGTCCTCGGTTGCATCGCGATCCTGGTCCCGGCGGTCGCCTCGGTCGGGACGGCGATCTTCATCGGGTGGGTCCTCCTCATCGCTGGCGCCTTCCTGGTCGCGGCGGCCTTTTCGGCCCACTCGGTCGGCTCGTTGCTGCTGCGGATGCTGTGGGCGGTGCTGACGGTGATTGTCGGCCTCTGGCTGATCGTCGAGCCCCACAACGGCACGCTCACCCTGACCTTCGTCCTCGGCGTCTACTTCCTCTTCATGGGGCTGACCCGGATCACCGTCGCCTTCATCGGCCGCGGCCAGCCAAACGCCGGCCTGGTCGGACTCAGCGGCGTCGCCGGCCTCCTGATCGGCATCCTCGTCCTGGTCAAGTTCCCCAGCTCCGCCGACTGGGCAATCGGCCTCCTCGTCGGCATCGACCTCATCTTCGCCGGCTGGACCCTCACCAGCGTCGCCCTCGTTGGCAAAGACCTTTCTCGCGCCGCCACTCGCTGACGAGACCCGCGCCCCGCGTCTACGATCAGTGGGTGAGCTCCCCCTTGGTTCTCGTGATGGCGGCCGGAGCCGGCACTCGCATGCGCTCGACGCTGCCGAAGATGCTGCACCCCGTCTGCGGCCAGCCGATGGTCGCCTGGCCGATCCTGGCCGCGCGTGAGGCCGGGGCCGGCAGGGTGGCGGCAATCGTCTCTCCCGGCCATGACATCTCAGCCGCCCTCCCCGAGGGGGTCGAGACGGTGGTCCAGCCCGAGTCCGACGGCACCGGCGGCGCGATCCGGGCGGCGCTGCCGTTGATCGAGGAGAGCGAGGCGGTGCTGGTGCTCTCCGGCGACGTGCCGCTGATCGGCACCGACACGATCGCCTCGCTGCTCGACGCCCACGCCGCCTCGCCGGCGGCGGCGACGATGCTGACGATCGAGCTCGACAGCCCGGGCGCCTACGGACGCGTCCTCCGCACCGAGGAGGGCGACGTCGAGCGCGTGGTCGAGGCGAAAGCGGTCGGGGATGCCGACGCTGAGGAGCTATCGATCCGCGAGGTCAACGCCGGCACCTACGTCTTCGACGCCGCCCCGCTGGCCGCCGCCCTGGCGACGCTCTCCAACGACAACGCCCAGGGCGAGTACTACCTGCCGGACGCCTTCCCAGCCCTGCGCGAGGCCGGCCACACGGTCGCCGCCCACCTCGCTGACGACCTCGCCGTGACCATGGGGGTCAACAACCGGGCCGACCTTGCCGCTGTCGAGGCGGAGGCCCGCCGGCGCATCCTCGAGGCCCACATGCTCGCCGGCGTCACCGTCGTCGACCCCGCCTCGACCTGGATCGACGCCGGCGTCGAGATCGGCGCCGATGCGCGAATCGAGCCGGCCACCAGCCTCCGTGGCCAGACCGAGATCGGCTCGGCCGCGGTGGTCGGGCCGCTGACCACGCTGATCGACAGCGTCGTCGGCGCCGAGGCGAGCGTCGTCCACTCTTACCTGGTCGAGTGCGAGGTGCGCGACCGCTGCTCGGTTGGCCCGTTCACCTACCTGAGGCCGGGGGCACAGCTCGGCGACGGTGCCAAGGCGGGCGCCTTCGTCGAGATCAAGAACTCGGAGATCGGCGAGGGCGCCAAGGTCCCCCATCTGGCCTACGTCGGCGACGCCGAGGTCGGTCCCGGAAGCAACCTCGGAGCGGGCACGGTCACCGCCAACTACGACGGATTCCGCAAGAACCGGACCGTAATCGGCCGCGACGTGCGGATCGGCGTTGACACGATGCTGATCGCGCCTGTAGAAGTCGGGGACGCCGCCTACACTGGCGCTGGCGCGGTAATCAAGGACGACGTGCCCGATGGGGCGTTGGCCGTAAGCGAGAACGCGCAACGGAACATCGACGGATACGCGGACCGCAAGGCCGCGAAGATGCGAGAGGAACAGAGCCCGTGAGCATGATCGAGGAGCGTCCGCAGGCGGCCACCGCCTTCCCCCACGACTACTCCAAGCGGATGATGGTCTTCGGGGGCCGCAGCTCGATGGAGCTGGCGGCGAAGGTCGCCGGCAAGCTCGACCTCGACCTCGGCCAGGTGACGCTGAAGACCTTCGCCAACGGCGAGGTCTACTGCCGCTACGAGGAGTCGATCCGCGGCGCCGACGTCTTCCTCGTGCAGTCGACCTGCGCCAACGGGCAGAACGGGATGACCCCGAACGACTCGTTGATTGAGCTGCTGACGATGATCGACGCCGCCCAGGGCGCCTCCGCCCACCGGATCATCGCCGTGATGCCCTGGTACGGCTACGCCCGCCAGGACAAGAAGTCGGCCCCCCGCGAGCCGATCTCGGCCCGGATCGTCGCCAAGTGCCTGGAGGGCGTCGGCGTCGACCGGGTGCTGACGATGGACCTCCACGCCGGCCAGGTCCAGGGCTTCTTCCACGTCCCGGTCGACCACATGACGGCGATGCCGATGCTGACCCAGTGGTTCGTCGACCAGAACCTCACAGACGACCTGGTGATCGTCTCCCCGGACGCCGGCCGGGTGAAGACGGCGCGCAACTTCGCCCGTCGCGTCGGCACCCACTGGGCGGTGATGGAGAAGGAGCGGCCGGCCCAGCAGGTCGCCGAGATCGGTTACGTGGTCGGCGACGTGAAGGGCAAGACCGCGGTCCTCGTCGACGACATGATCGACACCGCCGGCACCCTCTGCGCCGCCGCCGAGACCGTTCTCGACGAGGGGGCGGCCAAGGTGATCGCCTGCGCCACCCACGGCGTCTTCTCGGGGCCCGCCTACGAACGGCTGGCCGACTCCGGCATCGAGCAGATCGTCGTCACCGACACCTTGCCGCTGCGCCCCGGCGCTCCCGACAACATCACCGTGCTCACCACCGCCGGCACCTTCGCCGACTCGATCCGGCGGATCTTCACCGACGACTCGGTCTCCGAGATCTTCGCCGGCGAGAACCAGCTGTTCTAGGCCGTCATGGACAGCTCCGTGTCGCAGCGTTACCCGGTGGGGCATCTTGGCCTCTGGATCCTGTTGCCGTTGCTGCCGATCGTCCCGATCGAGGTCTTGGCGCTCAACCTCCCGAGTGCCTGCGACGATCCGACGCCGGGCTGGCGGCAGATCGTCCCGGTCCTGGCAGTTGCGCTCTGCTCGCTCGCCGTCGTTGCGGTCGCCGTCCAGCGCCTGCGGGCGGTCATCCCTCGCGATATCCCCGGCCCTTGGGCGGCGCTTGCGACCATCGCGATCGTCGGCGTGCCGCTGCTCCTGCTCTTGGGACAGGACGTGAACCTTTCCCTCCTCGTCGTCAACCACTCCCTCTTCCCCTACGGGGTGCCGCTCTTCGGATTTGCGCTACTGGGGATCCTGGTCGCTTGGCTGACGCGCTGGAGGGCGGAGGAAATCGAGATGATGCTTTCGATGTACCTGCTCTGTGCAGGGGTCTGTCTCTACCCCGCCCAGCTCTGGCTTACCTACCTCGGACGCGGAGCGGTGCTCTGTTGAGCATGGCCGTCGCGAGATCCCAGCCCACTGTTCTAGGCGCAGCTTTGGAGATTCGATGAGCGGGGAGAGGCGGGCGCGCCTCTGGCTGTGGGTTGGCGGCCCGATCCTGGGGCTGATCGTGATCTGGTCGGTCGGCACCGAGCTGCCGACCCCGGAGTGTGGAGAAGGTGGAGGGGCCGCCTCCTCGCTGGAAATCACGCTTTTCGCGATCCTGGTCAGCGTCGCCATGGTTGTCTGCGTTGCCGGCGCAGGCATTGACCTGCTTGGGCAGTGGCGCCGATCCGACCCTGAGAGAGGTCTCACGTCCCGGCTTCTCGGCGGCGTGCTCCTGCCGCTGTACCTGTTGGTGGCGGCGCTCTCCTATCTGGCGGTCTTCTGCCTTGTCCTGGTCGGGCAGATCGGATTGGGCTGTTGAGCGTGTCGGACCCGGGAGCCGCGACTCCGCCGCAGTTGCGCCTCGTTGGCCACAAGGGCGCCGACTTGATCGCGCCGGGCAACACGTTGGAGAGCTTTCGGGCCGCGGTTGAGGCTGGGGTCGACACGATCGAGCTCGACGTCCTCTGGCTGCAGGACGCGCATCTCCCCCTGGAGGAGCGGGCGCCGCTGGTGGTCGCCCACGACTGGGGGGACGCCGCACGTCGCACGCCGCTGTCGCTCTCCGAAGCGCTCGACGCGTTCCTCGAGCCGCCGCTCGACCGGGTCGAGATCGACCTCGACATCAAACTTCCCGGCCGCGAGGAGGAGCTGGTCGAGGCCCTGCGCGAGCGCGACCTGCTCGACCGGGCGATGGTCTCGACGATGGAGCTGTACTCACTTGGCAAGGTCCTCGAGCTGGAGCCGGGGCTGCGGCGCGGCTGGACCTATCCCAAAGTGACGAAGGACTGGACCAAGAAGCGGTGGGCGAAGCTGCCGATGGCTACGGCGCTGGTGGCGATGCGCCAGCGCTTGCCGGGGCTGGCGGCCGAGAAGCTGCCCAAGCTCGGCGTCACCGCGATGTGGGTCTACCACCCGCTTATCAGCCCGCGCCTCGCCCGCATCTGCAAGCTGGCCGGGGTAGAGCTGATCGCCTGGACCGTCGACGACCTCCCTCGTATGCAACGCCTGGTCGAGGCCGGCGTCACCGGCATCTGCTCCAACGATCCGCGCCTCTTCTCGCAATTGACGCATTGACCCCACTGTGGGGGAGTCAATGGGTCAGTCGGTGACGTCGCGCCGGCAGATCAGCGCCGTGCCGAGCGCCATCAGCGCCGCCACCCAGGCGCTGAGCACGAATCCACCGGCGACCTGACCGAGGCCGCCATCTTCGGTATCGGTGCTGAGGCCCTGCAGCGAGCCGATTGCCTGCGCCGGGAAGTAGTCGGCGAAGTCGCCGGGAAGGAATTCCGGCAGCGCCGAGAGGATGAAGAAGAAGGCGATCGCGGCGATGATCGCGGCGACCTGGTTACGGACGATCGCGCCGATGCCGACGCCGAAGGCGCAGATCAGCGCCATCGAGACGGTCACCCCCGCGTAGATCGAGATCAAGTTGTCGGTGGACGGCAGGCTGCCCGTGCGACTGTCGAAGATCGGCAGCGCCAGGCCGGCGTTGACGACGGTGAAGGCGAGGCCCGCGAGGACGCCGGCGGCGAGCGCCAAGCCCAGCTTCGCCGCCAGCACCGGGTAGCGCGTCGGCGCGGCGAGGAAGGTTGAGCTGGCGGTGCCGTAGCGGAACTCCGAGGTGGTCACGAGCACGCCGAGCACGAGCACCAGGGTCAGCAGCAGCCCGGTCCCGGTGGCGATCTCATCGATGCTGCCGATGTCATCGAGCGGGACCAACCCCACGAAGAGACCGGCGAACAGGCCCTCGATCAGCAGGCCGATCCCGAGCATCGTCCAGGTCGTCCGGATCGACCAGAGCTTGATCCACTCGCTCCTGAGGAGGCTCATGCCGCTTCCTCCTCGCCCATCACCTCGAGGAAGCGCTCCTCCAGGCTCGACCGCTGCGGCGCCAGCTCGTGGATCGCGATCCCTCGCTCCAGCGCCAGCTCGCCGATCTGCTCCGCGGCGAGTCCCGCGACCAGCAGGGCGTCATCGCCGTCGCGCTCGAGACTCGCCCCGCGCTCCTTCAGGCCGCCCGCCAGATCGTCGAGCCGCGCCGCCCTCACCCGCATCCGGCCGGCGCCGCCGGTGGTGAATTCGGCGAGCGAGGTCTGGGAGATCAGCTTCCCTTCCCGGATCACCACCAGCTCGTCGGCGGTCTGGGCGATCTCGCTGAGCAGGTGGCTGGAGACCAACACGGTGCGCCCGGCGGCGGCCTGGCCGCGGAGCAGATCGCGCAGCCACCGCATCCCCTGCGGGTCGAGGCCGTTGGCGGGCTCGTCGAGGATCAGGATCCGGGGATCGCCGAGCAGCGCCGCCGCCAGCGCCAGGCGCTGGCGCATCCCCAGTGAGTAGCCCTTCACGCGCCGCTTGGCCGCGCCGGTCAGCTCGACCATCTCCAGCACCTCCTCGACCCGCGAGAACGGGATCCGGGAGGCGGCGGCGAGGGTGCGCAGGTGGTTGCGGCCGCTGCGCCCGGGGTGGAAGGCGGTCGCCTCCAGCGCGGCACCGATCGTCCGCAACGGGTCCACCATCGAGACCGGCGAGGCGCCCTCCACCAGCGCTTCGCCGCTGCTCGGCCGCAGCAGGCCAAGCAGGGCGCGCATCGTCGTCGTCTTGCCGGAGCCGTTGGGGCCGAGGAAGCCGGTCACCTGGCCGGCCTCGACCGTGAAGGAGAGATCGTCGACCGCGACGGTCTTCCCGTAGCGCTTCGTCAGATTTCGGACCTCGAGCTCGGGCATCCGGCGCGGGACGCTAGACGGTGCCGGGCGTCGCCGTCGGCGGCGCGTTGCGGCCGCCCTTCTTTGGCTTGACCGCCGACTCCAGCTCCTCCGCCGTGAACCCGCCCACCACCTGGCCGTCGAGCGCGTAGCGGTAGAGGGCGACGCCGAAGATGCCGCTCAGCGCCCGCGAGATCAGCAGCGCGATCGCCAGCACCAGGGCGCCGATCACGACCAGGAGCGCGCCGGCGAAAGAAGCCGAGGACCAAAGGAGAACGCCGGCGACGATCAGGATCGCGGCTGGCAGCACGCCGATCAGGAAGATCGCGGCGCCGATCGCGATGTTGCCGGTGATCTGCGCGCCCCAGCGCTCGCGGAACATCGAAGCAGAGCGCTTCAGCGTTTCGAACGGACCGGTGCCCTCGATCGCGATCACCGGCACGGCGAGGAAGGTGACCAGCGACCACGCGGCGCCGACCAGCCGGGCGGCGATCTGGCCGCCGATCCCGCCCTGGTTCTCGAGCACGCCCATCACCACGCTGATCGCGGTGGAGATCGCGGCCCAGCCGCAGATCTGGGTGAAGCGGGAACGAGCGGCGGCGAGCCCGTCGCTGACGCTCGCTTCCTGGCCGCGGAAGATCATGTCGGCGCAGGCGGCGAGCCCGACGCTGAAGTAGAAGCCGACGACGCTGAGCACGTAGACGCCGATCACCAGCAGCGGGATCGCACCGGCCAGCTCGTCCTGGTCGAGCAGGTACAGCCCGGGGCCGAGGGTGACGATTGCCAGCAGCGTCGTTGCCACGGCGCCGTAGAGCGGGAACCGGATCAGCTCGCGGTGTTCGTTCAGCAGCGCCCAGCTCTTCTTGGTCAGTGCCCAACCGCGTCGGATCTTGGTCATCGTCGCTCCTCCTGGTGATGGTCCGGGATCACAGGGCTTCGGCCAGCCCCGGGGTTCGCCTCAGTCCTCTTTCCTCGAAGTACTCCCACTCCTGCTCGCCGAGCGGCGTTGCAGGCGGATCTGCGTAGACCCACTCGCGGGCGATCCGGTGCCAGTTGCGCTTCGCCCGCAGCTGGCCGAGCACGGCGACGACGCCGATCTGCATCCGCTGCCCCATCAGCTCGTCGGCCGGAAGCGACTGGCGCCGCATCAGGTCGAAGTACTCCGAGCGGGGGTCGTTGGTCGACTCGATGATCTTCATCACCCGCCGCGCGCTGATCTCGATCTCGCGGTCTTCCACGTACCAGCCGCCGACCGCCCGCATGTGGTCCAGCAGCCGCTCGGCGTCGAGCTTGGAGGGCTTCTTGACGAAGCCGAGGTCGTGCAGGGCGCGGCGGAACGCCTCCGGGTCGTCACGCGAGGCGGCGTCGAAGGCGCGCTGCTCGAGCAGGATCTGCTCGCGGTCGAGCTTCTTCGTCATCCCGAAGTCGAGGAAGGCGACCCGGCCGTCCTCCATCAGCAGGTAGTTGCCGGGGTGGGGGTCGGCGTTGAAGTGCTGCAGGTGGTAGATCGAGCCGAAGCTGCCGCGGAAGACGATCTCGCCGAACCGGCTGCGCTCCTCGTGTGGCAGCTCCTTGATTTCCTCGAACCCCATCCCCTCGACGAACTCAGTGACCAGCACCCGCCGCCGCGAGAGTCGCGTCACTACTTCGGGCACGTAGATGAACGGGTGCTCGCGGTAGGCCCGGGCGAAGGACCGCTGGTTCTGGGCCTCGTACTCGTAGTCGAGCTCCTCCATCACCCGTTCGCGCAGCTCCTCGGCGATCGCCTTGGCGTCGAGGCCGGGCGCAAGCGCCCGCGCCAGCCGCACGATCGTGCCGGCGTTGCGGAGGTCAGCTTCGAGCGCCTCGGCGATCCCCGGGTACTGGATCTTGACCGCCACCTGGCGGCCGTCGAGCAGCTCGGCTCGGTGCACCTGGCCGATCGAGGCGGCGGCGAAGGCCTCGGTCTCGAACTCGGCGAACAGCTCCGACAGCGGTTCGCCGTCGTACTCATCTTCAAGCACCGACTCGATCTTGCTCCAGGGCATCGCCGGAGCGTCGGTGCGCAGTTTCGCCAGCTGCTCCTGGTAGATCTCGCGATACTCCTCGGGGATGAACTCGGTGTCGATGAAGGAGGCGAACTGGCCGAGCTTCATCGCCGCGCCCTTCATCTCGCCGAGCGCGCCGACCATCTTCATCGCGGTCTCCAGGTGGCGCTGCTCCAGCCGCTCTTTGCCGCCCTCCTCCGAGCGGCCGACGTTGGTGGCCTTGGTTCCCGCGTAGCGGGCGCCCTGCACACCGACGATCGAGCCCAGCTTTGCCGACCGGCGCAGCCTGCCTTTGGGAATCTTGGAGTCCTCGGCCACGGCCAAAGATTGCCACAGGCTCTGTCTTCCGTCGGGTTTCTCTATTCTCTCCCGTCCGATGGCCGCTTCCCGTTCCACCCTGAAAGTCGCTCCGCGCGCCCAGTTCGGCTCGCGCTCCTCGCGCCGCCTGCGCGGCGAGGGCCTGGTGCCCGGAGTCGTCTATTCAGGTGGCTCGGATGCGATCCCGTTCCAGGTGGGGGAACGCGAGGTGCGGACGATCATCAGCGAGGGCGCCGCGCTCTTCGATCTCGAGATCGACGGCGACAAAGCCGTCCCCGTGGTCGTCAAGGAGCAGCAGATGCACCCGGTGCGAGGCAGCCTCCAGCACATCGACCTGCAGGAGGTGAAGCTCGACGAGGCGATCCAGGCCGAGGTCGCGATCGAGCTGGAGGGGGCCGACACCGCCCCCGGCGTCAAAGGCGGCGGCGTGCTCGAGCACGTCACCCGCGAGATCACCGTCGAAGCGCTGCCGACCGAGATCCCCGACCGGATCCTGGTCGACGTCTCGGCGATGGAGATCAACGACACGCTTCAGCTCTCGGTCGTCGCTGCGCCCGAGGGCGTCACCTTCATCGCCGACGATCCCGAGGAGATCACCATCGTCACCCTCTCCCCGCCGCGGGTGGAAGAAGTGGCCGAGCCCGAGGTCGAGGAGGAGACCGAGCTGGTCGGCGAGGGCGAGGAGGGCGAGGGCGAGGAGCCCGCCGAGGGCGATTCCGGCGACTCGGGCGCCTCCGAGGGCGACTAGCCCCTGTCGCTGTTCCGCCGTCGCGGCGATCGTGGCGAGCAGGGGGACCGGATCCTGATCGTCGGCCTCGGTAACCCGGGGCCCGAACATTCGAGCGACCGCCACAACGTCGGTTTCGGGGTGGCCGAGGAGCTCTGCCGGCGCTGGGACCTGGGCCGGCCGCGGGAAAAGTTCGGCGGCCGCTTCTTCGAAGGCAGGGCCGGCCCCGGTGGCCCGCGGGTCGCGGTTCTGCAGCCGCTGACCTACATGAACGGCTCCGGCGACTCCGCCGGACCGGCGCGGGGCTCGCTCAAGGTGCCGCTCGACCGGGTCATCGCCCTGCACGACGAGATCGACCTCCCTTTCGGCGAGATTCAGGTCCGGCTCGGCGGCGGGCTGGCCGGCCACAACGGCCTCAAGAGCCTCAAACGCGGCTTCGGGGACGCCGAGTTCTGGCGGGTCAGGGTCGGGGTGGGGCGGCCGGACTCGACCGACCCCGAGATCGTCTCCTCCTACGTGCTCGGTCGGTTCCGCGAGCCGCGGGCCGAGGTCGAGGCGCTGGTTGCCGGCGCCGCCGAGGAGGCCGAGAGGTTGGTCGAGCGGCTAGGTTCCGACGCCGAATGACGGAGCGAGTAACCAGCTACGGGGTCAAGGAGGGCGGCATCGCCCTGCTGCGGCTCGAACGCCCGCAGGCCCGCAACGCAATGAACACCCAGATACTGGTCGAGCTGCTCGAGCATCTGGCGGTGGCGCAAGCGGACGATGCGGTCCGGGTGCTGGTGATCAGCTCCTCCGACCACCTCGGCCTCTCCGCCGGCGCCGACGTCCGCGAGGAGCTCGACGAGGAGGGCAAGATCGCCCGCATGCAGCTCTTCGCCGACGTCTACGACGCGATCGTCGCCTTCCCGAAGCCGACCGTTGCCGCCTGTCACGGTGACGTCGTAGGCGGTGGGGCGGAGGTCGCCATCGCCTGCGACATGCGGGTCGGCGGCTCCAACCTGCGGATGCGCTTCCCCGGCGCCGCCCTCGGTGTACCGGTCGGTCCGGCTCGCCTGGTCACCCTCTGCGGCCTCGCCGCCGCCAAGTACCTGCTGCTCTCCTCACGCACGATCAGCGCCGAGGAGGCGCTGCGCCTGGGCCTGGTCAACCGGGTCGCGCCCGCCGCCGCGACCGAGGACGCCGCGATTGAGCTGGCCGCTGCGGTGGCGGCCCACCCGCCTGAGGCGGTGGCCCAGCTGAAGCGGATGCTGCACGAGTGGGACGACGTCGAGGGCCGCTCGGCGCAGGAGGGCGTGGGCCAGGTCGAGTGGCAACGGTCGGGCCCAGGGCTACCGTTCTCTGAGTGAGTCTTCGGCCCCTACTCGAGATCGCCGCCGAGAACGAGCGCCTGCACGCGCTCGCCGGCCGCGTGCGCGCGGCTGCAGACGGTGGCGAGGCGGCCACGGCCCGCGCCTCGACGATGCTGCGGCCGCTGTTGCTGGCGGCCCTGCTGGAGGACGATCGGGGGCTCGCCGACCGCCCGGCCCTGCTGGTCAGCGCCGACGACCGCTCCGCGCGGGATCTCGCCGCCGACCTGCGCTCCTACCTGGCGCCGCGACGGGTCCGGTTCTACCCCTCGCGGGGGACCGGGTACGCCTCCCACATCACCCCGCCCCCGCACCTGGTCGGGCTCCGGATCGACGCTCTCGACGCGCTCGCGGCGGAGCCCGATGCGATCGTCGTCGCCAGCGCCACCGCGCTCGCCGAGGCGGTCCCAGACGCTTCTCTGCGCCCCCACGGGTTCGCGATCGGCCGCGGTGAGGAGATTGAGCTGGGGGCGGTCGCCGAGGACCTCGTCGCGGCCGGGTACGAGCGGGTGGAGCAGGTCGAGGAGCGCGGCCAGTTCGCGGTCCGCGGCGGCATCCTCGACGTCTTCCCGGCGACCGAGGAGCGGGCGGTGCGGATCGAGCTGTTCGGCGATGAGGTCGAGTCGATGCGGTGGTTCTCGACCTTTACCCAGCGCTCGCTGGGGGAGGCGGAGCGGGTGGAGCTGGCGCCGGCGGCCGAGCTCGACTCCGAGCACCGCGAGCTGGCCGAACTGGCGGCGCTGGAGGCCGCCGAGGAGGGCGAGCGGCCCTCCAACCTCGCCGAGCTGCTGCCGCTGGAGCGCTTCCGGGCGCCGCTGGAGCTGGTCCCGGCGGCCGCCGCCGTTGTCCTCGCCGCCGCCGAGGAGATCGAGCCGGCCCTGCGCGACCACTGGCAGGACGCGACCACGGCGATGCACGCCGACGATGCCCAGCACCTCTACGTCGACGTCGCCGCGCCGCTGGCCGAGCGGGCAGCCCTCTCGCTGACCGGCGCCGGGGAGGACGACGAGGACGCTTTCCGCGCCGCCCGCGCCGAGTCGCCGGCCCGCAGCGTCAAGGAGGCCGAGGGCGAGCTGGAGAAACTCGTCCGCTCCGGTTATCGCACCGTCGTCGCCTTCGACAGCCGCGGCGAGGCCGAGCGCGCCCGCTACGGCCTTGACCGCATCGACGCCCGTCTGCTCGACGGCGGCCGGCTGCCGCCCGACCCCGGCCTCTCCTTCGCCGAGGCACGCCTGCGCGAGGGCTTCGTCAGCCCCGAGCTGCGGCTGGCCGTCTACCCGTTCCGCCGCCTCGTCCACCGGCGCAAACGGGCCGACGAGCCCGCGCCGGGTGCGGGTCGCGGCCGCCTCGCCTTCAGCGAACTGCGGGTGGGGGACTACGTCGTCCACGAGGACCATGGCGTCGCCCGCTTCGCCGGCTTCGAGACGCGCGAGGTCGGCGGCGTCACCCGCGACTACCTCTACCTCGAATACAAAGGCGAGGACCGGGTCTACGTCCCCACCGACCAGCTGGCGAAGCTGAGCCGGTACGTCGGCGCCGGCGGCGACCCATCGCTCTCGGCGCTGGGCGGCAAACGCTGGCAGAACATGAAGGCGCGGGCGCGCAAGGCGGCCGGCGCGCTGGCCGGGGAGCTGCTCAACCTCTACGCCGAGCGGCGGGCGCGCAAGGGCCACGCCTTCTCCCCCGACGGCGAGTGGCAGATCGAGATGGAGACCGCCTTCCCCTACCGGGAGACGGCCGACCAGATGGAAGCGATCGAGGCGGTAAAGGGGGACATGGAGGGCGAGCGGCCGATGGACCGGCTGGTCTGCGGCGACGTCGGCTTCGGCAAGACCGAGGTCGCCCTGCGCGCGGCGGTGAAGGCGGCGGCGGACGGCAAGCAGGTGATGGTCCTGGTGCCGACCACGATCCTCGCCCAGCAGCACTTCGGCACCTTCGGCGAGCGTCTCGCCGACCTCCCCTTCCGGGTCGAGGGAGTCTCCCGACTGCGCCCGCCGGCCGAGGTGAAAGCGGTCCTCAAGGACTTCGAGGCCGGCCAGGTCGACGTCCTGATCGGCACCCACCGCCTGCTCTCCCGCGACGTCCGCGCCAAGGAGCTGGGGCTGGTGGTGGTCGACGAGGAGCAGCGCTTCGGGGTCAAGCAGAAGGAGCTGCTGCGCCAGCTGAAGCTGAAGGTCGACGTGCTGGCGCTTTCGGCGACGCCGATCCCGCGGACGCTGCAGATGAGCCTGGCCGGGCTGCGCGACATCTCGGTGATCGAGACGCCGCCGGAGGGCCGCCGTCCAGTCCGCACCTACGTCGGGCCCTACGACGAGGACCTGGTGCGGAAGGCGATCGAGCGCGAGATCGAGCGCGGCGGCCAGGCCTTCGTCCTCCACAACCGGATCGACTCCCTGCCCGAGGTGGCCGAGCGGCTCCGCGGCCTGGTGCCGAAGGCCCGGTTCGCCGAAGCGCACGGGCAGATGGACGAGCGGGCGCTCGAGGAGACGATGCTCGGGTTCCTCCGCGGCGAGGCCGACTGCCTGGTGACGACGACGATCATCGAGTCCGGCCTCGACATCCCGACCGCGAACACGCTGGTGGTCGAGCGCGCCGACCAGCTCGGGCTCTCCCAGGCCTACCAGATCCGTGGCCGTGTCGGGCGCTCTCGCGAGCGCGCCTTCGCCTACCTGCTCTACCCCTCTGCTGAGGCACTGACCGAGGACGCGGCGGCCCGCCTCTCGACGCTCGCCGACCACACCGAGCTGGGCTCCGGGTTCCGGATCGCGATGCGTGACCTCGACATCCGCGGCGCCGGCAACCTGCTCGGCGACGAGCAGTCCGGCCACGTCGCCGCGGTCGGCTTCGAGCTCTACTGCCAGATGATCGACGAGGCGGTCGCCGAGGCCGGGGGGGAGGGCGGAGCCGCGGAGGAAGGGCCGGAGCCGGTCCGGCTCGACGTCCCGGTCGATGCCTACCTGCCGGCGACCTTCGTTCCCTTCGAGGCCGCCAAGATCGACATCCACCGGCGCATCGTCGCGGCGCGGGAGCCGGGCGCGCTGCGGGCGATCCGCGACGAGCTCGAGGACCGCTTCGGGCCGATGCCGCCGCAGGCGGAGAACCTGCTGAAGCTGCAGCGGGCGCGGATCGAACTTGGCCTGGCCGGCGCTCGCAGCGTCGAGTTCCGCGGCGGCCGCCTCAGCGTCACCGGGGTCGAGCTCGACTCCGACCAGGCTGGCGTCCTCGCCGAACGGGTCGAGGGCGCCCTTTACGAATGGCGCGAGCAGACCGCCGCGGTGCGGGTCGCGGGCGATCCGGAGGAGCGGCTCGCGGCCGTGCTGGCAATGGCCGAGGGGCTGCGGGATGCACGCCGGGCCGTCGAGGGCGCCGCTGCCTGAGCGCTGCGCGTCCCCCTGCCATTCGATTTGTCTATGCTGCCCAATTCGTGGCACCGAAATCGGGGAAGAGTAAGAAGCAGGCGACGGGAAGGGGATCAGGCCTCAGACGCTTTGCCCTGATCGTCTTCAGCGTGCTCTTCGTCGGTCTCTTCGTCGGCTTCGCGGTTGCCCAAGGGGTCGGGGAGCCGAGCGTCCCCGCCGGCGACGTGGCGATGGTCGAGGGCGTGCCCAGCGAGCTCGGCGCGGTCAGCGAAGCGGAATTCAAACGCTCGTTTGCCCAGCAGGCTGCTCAGGGGGGGCAGGGGAAACTGCCCAAAGAGGGCAGCAAAAAATACGAAGAACTGAAGACCGCGGCGATGACCGAAACCCTGGAACAGGTCTGGCTCCGGGGCGAGGCCGAAGAACGCGGCATCTCGGTTACGCCGAAACAGGTCTCCACCGAACTCGCTCAGATCAAAAAAGAAAACTTCAAAGCCCCCGGCTCCTACCAGGAATTCCTCAAAAACTCGAGCTTCACCCCCGAAGACGTCGAACGGCGAGTCGAAGTCCAGGTCCTCAGCACCCAGATTCAGGAAGCGATCAGCACCAGCGCGGGGCCCGCGTCGAAAGAAGAAATCGAGGACTACTACGACGCCGAAAAGGCCAGCCAGTTCACGACCCCCGCCAGTCGCGACGTCCGGGTGATCATCAACACCAACAAGTCCGAAGTCGAAAAAGCCAAGGAAGCGCTGGAAAAAGACAACTCGCCGGCGAACTGGAACAAAGTCGCAGCCAAATACTCGACCGACCCGTCGACCAAAGGCAAAGGCGGGCTGCAGACCGGGGTCCCCGAAGAATTCCTCAAAGGCGAACTGAAAAAAGCCGTCTTCGTAACTCCCACCACCCAGCTCGCCGGGCCGGTCAAGAACTCCGGCAGCTACCTGCTGGTCGAACCGGTGAAGATAAACCCCAAAAAAATCCAGGGGTTGCCTGAAGTCAGGCAGCAGATCAGCTCCACCCTGACCCAGCAGAACCAGGAAGAAGCTCTCCAAGAATTCGTCGCTGGCTACCAGAGCAAGTGGGTCTCCCGGACCTTCTGCGCTCCCGGCTTCCTCGTCCAGAACTGCTCCAACTTCGTCTCCGACGGCCACCCCGAAAGCGCTGTGCCGGCCTGCTACGAAGCCGACCCCGAAGTCGCCGCGACGGAATGCCCGGCGCCGGTCGCCCAGGCGGTTCCCGCGCTTCCCGGCACGGTCACCGTGACCCAGCCGAAAGGCGAACCGTTCCCGCAGCGCCCCCGGCCGCAGGCCGCGGGCACGACGGGCGTCACCCCCGGCGAAGGCGGCGCGGTTCCGCCGCCGACGGGTGCCCCTCCGACGGGCGCTCCTCCGAGCGCGCCGCCGCCGAGCGCTCCTCCGACGGGCGAATAGCCCGTCCTTCGGCCGCACCGGGCGTCCAACCGACCATCTAGACTGGCGCGCCCGTGAGTGCCGAGCGACAGGCCAGGTTCTGAGTCGATGAGCGCGATCTCCAAGGTCCACGCGCGCCAGGTCCTCGACTCGCGCGGCAACCCGACGGTCGAGGTCGAGGTCGTCCTTGAGTCCGGTGCCCGTGGGCTCGCCGCGGTTCCCTCCGGTGCCTCCACCGGCGAGTTCGAGGCGGTCGAGTTGCGCGACGGCGGCGACGCCTGGGCGGGGAAGGGGGTTTCGCGGGCGGTTGCCAACGTCAACGGCGAGATCGCCGCCGCCCTGACCGGCGCTCGCGCGACCGAGCAGGGGGCGCTCGACGCGACGATGATCGAGCTTGACGGCACCCCCAACAAGGGCCGGCTGGGCGCCAACGCGCTGCTTGGCGTCTCCCTCGCCGTTGCCAAGGCAGCCGCGGCCGATTCCGGGCAGCCGCTCTACCGCTACCTCGCTGAGCTCTACGGCGGCGGCGAGCCGACGCTCCTGCCGGTGCCGATGATGAACGTCCTAAACGGTGGCGCCCACGCCGACAACTCGGTCGATTTCCAGGAGTTCATGGTCGTTCCCGCCGGCGCCGGCAGCTTCTCGGAGTGCCTGCGCGTGGGCACCGAGGTCTTCCACGCCCTGAAGAAGTCCTTGTCGGCCCGCGGCCTCTCGACCGCCGGCGGCGACGAGGGCGGCTTCGCTCCCGATCTGGAGTCCAACGAGGCGGCCCTGCAAGCAGTCCTGGAGGGTGTCGTGGCGGCGGGGTACGAGCCCGGCTCAGACGTCTTCATCGCCCTCGATCCGGCGACGAGCGAGGTCTTCGCCGACGGCGCCTACGTGCTCGAGCACGAGGGCCGCACCCTCTCCCCGGAGGAGATGGCCGCCTACTGGGAGGACGCCTGCTCGCGCTACCCGATCCTCTCGATCGAGGACGGCATGGACGAGGAGGATTGGGACGGCTGGAAGCTCCTCACCGACCGGCTCGGCGAGCGCGTGCAGCTGGTCGGTGACGACCTCTTCGTCACCAACCCGGAGCGGCTGCGCCGCGGTATCGAGCTCGGCGTCGGCAACTCGATCCTGGTCAAGGTCAACCAGATCGGCACCCTGACCGAGACGCTGGAGGCGATCCGGACGGCCCGCGAGGCCGGCTACACGACCGTGATCTCACACCGCTCGGGGGAGACCGAGGACACCACGATCGCCGACCTCGCGGTCGCCACCGGCGCCGGCCAGATCAAGACCGGTGCGCCCTCGCGCTCGGATCGGGTGGCCAAGTACAACCGGCTTCTGCGGATCGAGGAGGAGCTGGGAGCGTCGGCTCAGTTCCCCGGTTTGGACGCTTTCGCCCAGCGCCGCGGCTAGATGAAGGAATGCGGGGCTCGGCGGCAAAGGTCCGAACATGCCCACGCGCGCCAAGGCCGCCCGAAGCGGCCAACGCCGGCGTCCGGCGGCCCGCAAACGGCGCCCCGCTGCTCGCACTGGCGCGAGCCGGATCAAGTGGGACAGGGTCGGGCGTATCGCCCTGACTGTGGTGCTCGCCGCGGTCCTCTACTCCTACCTCAACCCGGCAATCGACTTCGTCAAGACCTACACCGCGACCACGACGGCGAAAGCCCAACTGCACGAGCTCCTCGACGAGAACCGCCAGCTCCACAACCGCGTCCAGTCTTCCGCGGACCCGATCGTCCTCAACCGCGAAGCGCGAGGTCAGGGCATGGTCGCCGAAGGAGAGACCCCGGTCGTGATCCGCGGGCTCGAGTAACCCGCGTCCCCGGGGTCCGACATGCTTGACCTCGGCTCCTACCTGCTGGGAGTCGCGCAGCTGGCGGCGGTCGTCGCCTCGCTCGGGTTTGCCTCCTATCGGCTGAGAGCTCGCTTGCTCCCGACCTGGCACGGCGCCCCCGCCCGCCTGGTTGAGGCAATCGTCGGCATCGCCCTCCTCATCTGGATCTCGGAGATCCTCGGAACCTTCGGACTGTTCTACGCGGGCTCCGTCGTTGCTGCGTCCGTAGCGGTTGGGGTCGGGAGCCTGACGCTTCAGGGCCGGCGGGTCCTGTCACCGAATAGGGCCCACCAGTCCTGCGGTGCAGTTGCTCCTCGGACAGGTCCCCCCATTCGGCGCCACCCCCCGGCAGACGCGCATTCCCGAACCAATGAACTACAGGCGCGAGAGTCGGGATGGCAGATGGTCGTGATGGTGGCGGTCATCGGAGTTGTCGTTGCCCACTGGGCCATCACTACGAAGCATGCGCTGGGCAGAGGCGTCTTTAACTTCGACAGCTTGTGGTACCACCTGCCGTTCTCAGTCGAGATGGTTCAAAGCCATTCCGTCACGGGGATGCATCACCCGGAGACCGTTTTCACCAACTGGTTCTATCCCCAAAACTCGGAGTTGCTGCACGCTGTTGGGATCTTGCTGACGGACAGGGACACGTTGTCCTTGTTCCTGAACTTCGGGTGGTTGGGGATTGCGTTCCTCGCTGCGTGGTGCATCGGAAGGCCGTATGGGCGCGGGTCTTTGACGGTGATTGCGGCGGCGATTGTGCTCGAGTGCCACACGTTGGTGGTGCGGGAGCCGGGGGCTGCGAAGAACGATTTGGCGGCGGCGGCGCCGGTCCTGGCGGCGGTTGCAATTCTCTTGACCGCTTGGGCGCGCTGCACCAAAACGACCGGGGGAGGAGAATCCAATCCCGCGTTCGCACTTCCCTCTGCCATGAGGGGGAAGATGCGAACGCATCTTGAGCCTGGCTGGGCGCTGGCAGCGGCTGGATTGGCAGTTGGCCTGGCGGCCGGGACGAGGCTGACGGTGATGGCGATGGCGGCGGCGCTGACGCTCGCGGTGGTCGTGCTGGCGCCGGCTGGCCGCAGGTGGGCCGCCGCGGCCTGGTGGTTTGTTCCGGCCCTGCTCGGCGGCGGCTACTGGTACCTGCGCAACCTCGTCGTCGCCGGCAACCCGTTGCCCGAGGTGGAGAGCCTGGGCCCGTTCTCGTTGCCTCATCCGGAGCGGTTGCAGGAGGCGCGGCCGGACTTCAACATCGTCCACTACGCCACCGACACCGGCGTCTGGCGCGACTACTTCGGACCGGGGCTGCACGACGCTTTCGGGGGCCTGTGGCCGCTCGTCGTCCTCGGAGCCGTGGCGGCCGCCTTCATCGCCCTGGTCTGGGGTCGC
Source organism: uncultured Actinomycetes bacterium (assembly GCA_963832155.1). Lineage (GTDB taxonomy): Bacteria > Actinomycetota > Thermoleophilia > Solirubrobacterales > 70-9 > VAYN01. The sequence continues at coordinate 28,689 of CAWHTB010000002.1, read as the reverse complement.
GACCGGATCGTGCGCTGGAGCGGGGGAGTGGCGCTGTTCGGGATGCTGGCCTATCTCTTCACCCCCCTCAGTGCAGCCGGGGTCGAGGGCGCGCCCGAGGCTTTCGGGATCAACATCCGGTACGTGATCCCCGCCCTGCTGGCGGCGATCGTGTTGGTGCCCTTGCCACGGTTCCTCGACGACCGGCGCCGGCAGTGGTGGCTGCTCGCCGCCCTCGTGGTGGTGCTGGTCGCAACCGACCGCCCCGACATCGTGCTCCGAGACCCCTCCCGCGTCTTCGCGATCTTCTTCGCCTTCCTCGTGGTGGCGGTGCCGGCGGCGCTGCTCTACGCCCGCGGACGCGGCGCCAGCCGGGGGATCGTCCTCGGCGGTTTCGCTGTCCTGGCGCTTGCGGTGGTCGCGATCGGGTACCCGGTCCAGCGTCACTACCTCGACCAACGCTTCCGCAACGAGGTGGCGGCCGAAAGCATCCCCGGCATGCACCTCGACTCCGCCTACCGCTGGGCCCGGGACATCGAGGACGCCCGGATAGGCCTGGCGGGCACCAGCGCCGGTTTCGCCGGGTACGGCTTCTACGGGACCGATCTCTCCAACCAGGTCCGCTACCTCGGGGCCGAGGGCCCGCACGGCGCCTTCAACGCGATCCCCGATTGCGCGGCGTTCCGGGCTGCCGTGAACGCGGCCGGGCTCGACTATCTGGTCACCGCCCCGTTCCTCAACTTCATCCACCCTGATCGGCCGATCCCCTCGCCCGAGGCGCGCTGGCTGCGCGGCGAGCGCGCGGTCGCCCCGGTCCTCCGCAGCGGCCCAGTCACCGTGTGGAAGGTGAGCGGACGGCTTGACCCGAGCGCCTGCGGCAGCGCCAACGCGCCGCTTCGCGAGATCCCGAACTCGCCGGCTGGGTAACCTCCGCCGGAGTGGGCTACCCCCTCGAGAACGCGCTCTTTCAGTGGGAGGAAGGCTGGCGAGCGCTGCAGGCGATCGACGAGCCTCGGTCGCGCCGGCTCGCCGACCGGGTGGTCGAGACGATCCGCGAAGAGCTGCGCCGGGGGATCGGCCCGACCTTCACCGCGGCAGAGCTGGCCGAGCTGTACGGCCGCGGCACCGATTGGTGCCAGCAGGTCGCGATCGACGTCGCCCCGGCAATCGAGGCCGACGCCCAGACGCTCGGCGACGCGGCCTTCTGGCTGTACCTGCGCGGGGCCACCGACTTCGCCGGCGGCCGACAGTTAGCGGTATGACCCGCTAATCGTCAGAGTCTGAGTCTGCATCCGAGTCGGAGTCCCGCTCGGACTCCGTGGGCTCGGCGCCGGCGCGCCGGATCACGATCTGGTCAGCCTCGATCCTGACCGTGACATCGCGCTTACCGGCCCAGTGCTCGGTGTAGACGGGGTTGTCCTTGACGGCCGCGTCGAGCCAGAGCCCGTAGCCGTCGGTCTCCCCATGGTCGAAGGTGGCCTCCAGCTCTTTGCGGCGTCCACGTCCACCGCGACGGCCACGGCGGCGGCGGCGACGCGGGCGTGCGGCCCCGCCGGAGCCCTCCTCGCCGTCCTCCTCGCCCGACTCGTCCTCATCCTCGTCGGCGTCCTCCGGCTCTTCGGCTTCGGCCTGTGCCTGCTCGGCGGCCGCCGCCTCGATCTCGGCTTCGATCTCGTCGCGCAGGTCGACTTCGCTGGAGCCGGCGTTCTCGTCGTCGGCGGTGAGGTCGTACTGCTTGCGGAACTCGCGGAGCTCGGTCGCGCTGATTTCCAGCTGGTGGGCGATCCAGGCGTCGGTTCGGCCCTGGTGCACCCAGGCACGGATCTGGTTGAGCTGCGGCTTCAGTGAGCGTCTGGCCATCGGCGCGCGAGTCTATTCAAAGGGGGAGTTCGTTCGCGGAGCGCTAGGAGGGGGCTAGGACATCAGCAAGGCGAGCGCCTCGAACATCGCGACCACGACCACGACCACGGTCACGGTCAGGCACACGGCGAGGACACTGAAGCGGACCTTGCCCTCCTGCTCGGTGCGGTTGATCCTGCGTGCACGCGAGCGGTTGGCGGCACGCCGGCGCAACTGCTCGCGTCGGCGGCGCTCCAGTGAAGTCTCCTGCTCGAAGGCCGTCTCGAACTGGGAGATGCTCTGTCGCATTCTCATAAAAAGATGCCCCGGGGGCCGCGGCGGACCGTAGCAAAGCGTGATCGGGAACTCATGCTCCGCTCACGATCAACAGGCACCCCAGAGGCCCCGCCCCGCCTTCGCCGCGCCTCGCTCGAGCCGCGCGAACAGCGGCGCGAAGCGGTCGTTGGGCGGGATCGTCAGCGTCCGCGCCAGGCCGCGCCCCACCAGCTCCGCGTTGACGAAGCGAGGGCCGAGGTAAACGTAGGCGAGGAGCCGGCCGTAGACGTCGCGGCGCTCGACCCCGAAGACCAGACGGACTCGGCGGCGCTCGACCAGGTCGTGGTTGAAGCCCGAGGCGCGCGCGCCGAAGCACTGGACCGGCGTGTCCGGCTTGACCGTCTCGGGGGTGTCGACGCCGATGTAGCGGACGTCCTCGATCTGGTCGCCGAGCTGGACCTCGATCGTGTCGCCGTCGACCACCCGCGTCACCAACGCCTGCGCCGTGGGAGGACCCTCCTCGCCGGCTCGGTCTCCCTCCCATGGCCGCAGGATCACGAGAGCGACGAGCGTCAGCAGCGCCGCGCTGCCCAGCCAGCTGACTCGGTTCCCACCCATGCCCACTCCCGTTCAAGCCGAAGGGGCGGCGATCTCTCCCCCTACGGCGTCCTGCGCACGTTGGAGAGCAGGGTCTCCTTGATCTGGGCGATGATCTCGAGGGCGTCGTTCCACTCGCGCTGCCAGACATTGCGGCCGAAGATGACGCCGGAGCCGCCGGCCTCCATCACCTCGCGGGTGTTGCGCAGCACCGTCTCGTCGTCGGTCCGCGAGCCACCCGAGAGCACCACCAGGGCCCGGCCGGCGGATTCCACGCATTGGCGGATCGCCTCGGTCTGGTCGACCTCCATCTCGTTGTAGGGAGCAGGAGCGTCCTTGTCCTTGTCGGGGTCGATCTTCGGCATGTTGAGCTTGACGATGTCGGCGCCCATCTCCATCGCCATCCGGGCCGCGTAGTCGATCGCGTAGAAGGAGTTCTGGCCGCCCTTGCCCTCGACTGCTTCGCCGCGCGGGTAGGACCAGATCACCAGCGGCATCCCGAACCGGTCGCAGTCCTGGCGCACCTGGCGCAGCTGGGCGAGGTCCTCGTCCTGGCGCGGCGAGCCGACGTAGAGCGTGTAACCGATCGCGTCGGCCCCGAGGCGGACGCCGTCCTCGACGCTCGCGTTGCAGGTCGAGAACGCCTTGCTCGAGGAGGGCACGTCGGTCTTGCCGTTGACCTTGAGGATCAGCGGCACTCGGCCGGCGTAGTCGGGGTAGTACTTCTCGGCCATCCCGATCTGGCAGGCGAGGGCCGAGTAGCCCGCCTCGGCGGCGAGCCGGAACTGGTAATCGGGGTCCTTGGAGGCGGGGTTGGGATAGAAGTCGCGGGGGCCGTGCTCGATTCCCTGGTCGATCGGCAGCAGCATCAGCGTTCCGTGGCCCGGACCGAACTCGAAAAGCAGCCGGTGAAGACGGGCTCTTTTGCCTGGCGGCAGGGTCGCTAGCAGCGATTTCTGCTCGGTCAGACTCTTCAGCTCCACGTGGATTCCTCCTCAGGATGGGTGTATCGGCAGTATGCCACCGGGAAAGGTCGGGAGGCAGGGGCACCCGGGGGGTATTCTCGATAACCATGAGCGAGACTGAGCTCAGCGTCATCTGCAAGAACTGCGGCTCCGAGGTCAGTCCCTACGTCACCGAGTGCCCGTACTGCGGCGCGCGGCTGCGCAAGCGGGCGCCGAAGCTCGAGCGCCGCGGGGACGCCCTCGAGGCCCTGCGCCCGCGCCGGCGCCGTCGTCTGCTGCCGCGCCGCCGGCCGCGAGCCGAGCGCCGGCCAGGCCCCGAACGCCCTTACGCGACGCTGGCGGTCATCGTCGGCTCGGCGATCCTGCTCCTGGTCCACATCGCGGGCGGCGAATCGATCTCCACCTACGGCGGCCTGGTGGTCCCCTTCGAGGACGATTGGTGGCGATACCTGACCGCGCCCTTTGCCTATGCCGATGTCGGCTACCTGTTTGTGGTCGCGGTCGGGCTGGCGATCTTTTCGACCGGCGTGGAGCGGCGCCTCGGCACCGCGCCGACCGCGATCCTGCTGCTCGCCTGCGGCGCCCTGGGCGCGCTCGCTGCCGACGGCGTCGCCAGTGCCCAAGGAGGCCTCACGGTGATCGCCGGCGGCAACGGGATGGCTCTGGGCGCTGTGGCCGCCTGGTTCGCGATCCGCCGCGCCGAATCCAACGGCACGATCGACGAGGAGTACGACCTGATCGGGGTCGTCGTCTCGGCGGCGGTCCTGATCGCGCTGCCCCTGTTCGTCCCTGCCGCGGACCTCGTCGCCTGCCTGGTCGGCGGTGCGGTGGGCGGGCTGGCCGGGCTGGCGGCCTCGGCGCTGCATTCCTCCGAATAGGCTGCGAACGTGCCTGACCAGCGTGACCTCGAGGCTGCGATCGAGCGGTTGCTCGACCCCGAGCGCTTCTCCGAGGCCGAGCGCGTCGTCGCCCAGGCGGCGCCGGCACTGCAGAAGGTCCTCGCTGCCGCCCTCGCCGAGGGCGGCTGGTTCGGTGAGCCCCACGAGGCGGAGACGCTGAGAGCCGCCACGGTCCCCGACCCCGACGAGCGGCTCGCGGCGGTGCGGGCGCTGCTCGCCGAGGAGGCCCGAATGGGGATGATGGTCGGAGTGGCCGTAGGCTGGGCACTGAAGGAAGAGATGTCTGATCCAACCGATTCGAACGAGGAGATTTGAAGATGGAGATCCGGTTCCACGGCCATTCCTGCTTCGAGCTGAGCGAGGGCGATACGACGGTGCTGATCGACCCGTTCCTGAAGCCGAATAACCCCGCCGCAGTGGCCACCGCCGAGGAGGTGGAGCCGACCCACGTCGCGATCACCCACGGCCACGCCGACCACATCGCCGACGCGGTGCCGGTCGCGAAGCGGACCGGTGCGGAGTGCGTCGCCATCGTCGAGCTGGCGAAGTGGCTGGAGGGCCAGGGGATCGAGTCGGTCAAGGACCCGAACTTCGGCGGCACGGTCTCCTACGACTGGGGCTACATCTCCCTGGTCCCGGCCTGGCACACGAACACGATCCCCGGCTCCGCAGATGACCCGTTCAGCGCCGAGCACGGGATCGCAATCGGTCCCGCCGCTGGCCTGGTGATCAAGATCGGCGAGACGACGGTCTACCACGCCGGCGACACCTGCTTGTTCAGCGACATGCAGTTGATCGCCAGGCGCACCGATATCGACGTGGCGCTGCTCCCGATCGGCGGCCACTACACGATGGACCGACACGACGCGGTGATCGCGGCCGAGTTCGTCGGCGCGAAGACGGTGATCCCGATGCACTTCGACACCTTCCCGCCGATCGCGACCGACCCGCAGGCGTTCAAGGACGAGGTCGAGTCGAAGACCTCTTCGCAGGTCGTCGTGCTGGCGCCGGGGGAGTCGCATACCGCCTAGGACTGGCTGGCTGGCCAGTGCGGTGCTAGGCTCGCTCGAACCGCTGTAGGCGACCGAGGAGGCCGAGATGGAGGCCAAGGAGGCAACCGGGATCCGATCGAGGACCGGGCGCGCCGATTTCCAGGAGACGGCCGACCCGGCCCTGATCGAGGCGGCTGACCGCACCGCCGACATCAAACTGCTCACCTACAAGGAGCTCTACCTGCTCTGGGAGCGCCAGCAGTGGCAGACGCAGGAGCTCGACTTCAGCCGCGACCGCGAGGACTGGCACGAGCGGATCTCAGAGGAGGAGCGCTTCCAGAGGATGTACGGGCTTTCCTCCTTCTTCATCGGCGAGCAGAAGGTCGCCGAGGAGCTGGGGCCGATTATGCGGGCGGCGCCGACCGAGGACCAGAAAATCTTCCTCTGCACCCAGATCGCCGATGAGGCCCGCCACGTGCGCTTCTTCGAGCGCTTCTACAGCGAGGTCGGGGTGCTCGAGTCCGACGAGCTCGGCGAGATGCTCGAGCAGACCTCTGAGCACCTCAACGACAATTTCGGCCGCCTCTTCGACGGAATGCTGAAGCAGCGCACCGACCGGCTCTCGGCCGAACCGGAGGACACCGAGGCGTTGGTCGAGGCGGTGACGCTCTACCACATGGTGATCGAGGGGATGCTGGCCCTAACTGGCCAGCACTTCATCATGGACTACAACGAAAGCGAAGGGACCCTGCCGGCCTTCGTCGAAGGCTTCCAGAACGTCGCCCGCGACGAGCACCGTCACGTCGCCTTCGGCTCGGTCTTTTTGCGTGAGAAGGCGCGTGAGGACGATCGCTACAAGCAGGCGATCCAGCGGACCCTCGAGGAGTCGCTGCCAGTCGCCGACAAGGTGCTCTCGCCGCCGTGGGCGGAAGAGGGCGACGACTTCGAGCTGTTCGGCTACACGCTCGAGGAGACCCGCGAGTTCGCCGGCACCTGCCTGATGCGGCGCCTCAAAGTCATTGGCCTCTAGGAGACTTTTACGGCCGGCAGCGCTTCGCCGCCGGTGACGACGCCTGGAGGCTCCGTCGGGATCGGCGGAGTTTCGACGACCGGCGGCGGAGGTGGCGGGGGTTCCGCAGGCGGCGCCGCCGGCGGTGCTGGAGGAGCGGGGGGCGGAGGGGCGACCGTGACGACCACGGTGCCGCCACCGGGAGCGCCGGGGCTCTCGGGGGACGCCGGGGTGAGGCCCTCGGAGTCCGGGTCTCCGGCCGGGGTGCCCTCTTCGGTCGCAGTCGACTCGCCGGCGGTTTCCTCGGACGGCGGCACGGTGGCCTCCTCAACCGGCACCGGCACCGGGGCGGGCTCAGGTGCTGGAGTGGCCTCGTGGTCCTTGACCGGAAGCTTGGTGGGGACGGCGGTGGCCAGCGAGGGCTCCGGCTGCGTAAAGCGCTGTGAAACCTTGGGGGCGGGATCGACCGGGCTCGAGCTGTGTTCCTTGACCTCGACCGCTCCGGCGGTGATCACGGCGGCAGTGACCACACCGGCCACGGCCTTGGTGCCGATCGCGCCGCCGATCGCGCCGAGACCCCCGGCCGCGCCACCGCCGCCGATCGCCGCGCCGACGCTTCCAACCGCCCCCGCGCCCGCTGCGCCGGCTCCGGCGCTCGCGCTCGCGCTCGCGCCGCCCGCTCCGGCGCCGCTGAGGCCGAGCTTGGAGGCGATGAATCCCTTCAGGGCGATCAGCGGGGCAACCGGGAAAAGCGCCGCGAGGACCTTCTCGTTGGAGCGGACCTGGGAGCGGAAGTCAGCGCATTCCTCGCACTCCCGAACGTGGCGGCGAACCGGGGCAGAGACCTTGCGCAGACCCTCGGAGGCTTCCGAGAGCTCGACCCGGACCTCGCCGCAGGTGAGCAGCCGCGCCTGGCTGGCCTCGGCGAGTGAGATCCTCGCTCGCACCAGCAGCGACTTGACCGAGGGCACCGTGGTCTCCATCGCCGCCGCGATCTCCTCGTAGGAGAGCGCGTCCATCTCGCGCAGCAGCAGGGCGGAGCGCTGGGTCTCCGGGAGTTTGCTGACGTCGTTGAGCAGCTGACGGAACTCCTCGCGGTTGTGGACCCGCTCGGCGGTCGAAGCGGCCTCGACGGCCGGGACCATGTCCATCGATTCCTGGGCGTCCGCGGTCGGCTTGCGAAGTTGGTTGAGGCACCGGTTGCGGGCGATCCGGTAGAGCCACGGGCGGAGGTTGATCTCGCGCTCGTCGGCGAGCATCGCCCGGTAGGCGTTGACGAAGACCTCTTGCAGGACGTCTTCGGCGTCCTCGGTGGAGCCCAGCATCTGCCGGCAGAAGCCGAGCAGGCGACCCTGGTAGCGGTCGACGATCGTCTCGAAGGCCCCGGTGTTGCCACTGCGGGCCATCGCGATCAGCTTCTCGTCGCCCTGCAGCTTGAGCAACGGGGATCGCCGGGCGATGAGCCCGCGGCGACTGGCCTGCGTTAGTGCTGATGCCTCCAAGTCTTTCTCCCAGGGAAGGCGACGTTTCTACGACTACGGACACCGTAACAGCGCCTGAGTTTCGGTCTCAGAACATTTATTGCGGTTTTAGCCCTCCTACCCGGTGGGCGGGGGCGGCTACCATCGCCTGGCCCGGGTGGCGAAACTGGCAAAAGCGGCGCCCTTAAAAGGCGCTGCCCCTTTGGGGGCTTGCGGGTTCGAGTCCCGCCCCGGGCACTCTGGCGGCCGCGGACCGGCGCGAGGCGGTGTCCTCGGTTGTCCGAATAGCGCTGCTATTCGGACTTCCTGCGTCCTTGCCTCGCTTGGCCCGAGGCCGCCAGATAGGCTCAGCCGCTATGGAGCACGGGGGGCGAATAGTCGCGAAGGTCTTGAAGTCGCGTGGGGTCGATCACCTCTTCACGCTGTCTGGGGGACACCTGTTCTCTATATACGACGGCTGCAAAGAGGAGGGGATCGGGCTGGTGGACGTGCGCCACGAGCAGACTGCGGCCTTCGCCGCAGAGGGACTGGCGAAGGCGACCCGCAATGTCGGGGTCGCCGCGCTCACCGCCGGGCCAGGGGTCACCAACGGCCTCAGCGCAATTGCCGGGGCCCAGGCGAACTGCTCCCCCGTCTGCGTGCTCGGCGGGCGCGCCCCGGAGATGCGGTGGGGCTCCGGCTCGTTGCAGGAGATCGATCACCTCCCGTTCGTCTCGCCGCTGGTCAAGTCGGCGGAGACGGTCAAGGATCCGGGCCTGATCGCGGCGCGGACCGCCGCGGCTCTCGACCTCGCCGGCGAGGCGCCGAGCGGCCCGACCTTCATCGACTACCCGCTCGACGTCGTCTTCACCGAGGCTGAGGCCGAGGTGCCGGCGCCGCCCGCGCCGGGAGCGGCTGAGCCGGCGGAGGGGGTGGAGGAGGCGATCGCCCTGCTCGCCGCCGCCGAGCGGCCGGCGATCATGGCCGGTACCGGCCTCTACTGGGCCCGCGGAGAGGCGCAGCTGCAGTTGCTCGCCGAGGCCCTTGGGATTCCGGTCCTTCTCAACGGTCTTGGCCGCGGTTGCCTGCCGGCGGACCACGAGCTGGCCTTCAGCCGCGCACGCGGAACCGCGCTCAAGGGAGCCGACGTCGCGCTCGTCGTCGGCGTGCCGATGGACTTCAGGCTCGGCTTCGGCGGCAGCTTCGGAGAGGAGACGAAGATCGTCCGCCTCGACGTCTCCCCGAACGCGCTCAGCGCCAACCGCGCCGCGGACGTCGACCTGGTCGGCGACGTCGCCGCCGGCCTCGCCGCGATCGCGGAGGGGGTGGGTGGCACGGAGCCGCGCACCGGCGCCTGGCTGGAGCAACTGCGGGCGGTCGAGGAGGAGAAGCGGGCGGCGGAGCGCCAGGAGCTGGACGACTCGCGCTCGCCGCTTCACCCGGTGCGGGTGTATCGGGAGCTGGGAGAGGTGCTCGATCGCGATGCGATCGTCGTCGGCGACGGCGGCGACTTCGTCTCCTACGCCGGCCGCTTCATCGACACCTACCAGCCGGGCTGCTGGATGGACCCCGGCCCGTTCGGGTGCCTCGGCGCCGGGCCGGGACAGGCGATCGGCGCCAAGGTCGCGCACCCGGATCGGCAGGTCTGCCTGCTGCTTGGGGACGGCGCCTTCGGCTTCGCCGGGATGGAGTTCGACACGATGGCCCGGCACGGTCTCGGCGTCGTCGGGGTGATGGGGAACAACGGCATCTGGGCGTTGGAGCATCACCCGATGAAGTTCCTCTACGGCTACTCGGTCGCCGCCGAGCTGCGTCCCGAGACCCGCTATGACGAGCTGGTCGAATCGCTCGGTTGTGACGGCATCCTGGTTCGCGAGCCCGACGAGCTGCGGCCGGCCCTGGAGCGGGCCTTCTCCTCGGGTCGTCCGACCCTGGTCAACGTCCTCACCGATCCCGAAGTCGCCTACCCGCGCAAATCGAACCTGGCGTAGGGCCGCTGGCGGGCCGGGCTCAGGCGCTCGAGCCCTGAAACGAGAATCGGCCGCCATTGCTGGCGGCCGATTCAAGTTGGTCCCTCAGGACGGGCAGGGGTACGTCTTCAGGGACCATGTATTTGGTCGGGCTCAGACGGCGGGAGGCGCCATGATGCGGCAATCGCCTAAGCCCTTACCAGGGTCAAGGTAAGGATTTTCCCCACCTCTTTCCCGGTCAGCCGATTATGCGCTCGACTGTCCGATCCGTCTAGGCACCCTGGACCTTCCTACTAAAAATAAGGTAGCATTTGGCTACTTAATTTTCTGGGTTCAGGTAGGGGCCTTACCCATATGTCGTGGTCGTTTTGGAGCACCTGTCCACTTGGTAGCTCGAAGCCTTTCCCTTTATTACTGACTGTCTCACCATTGCGACGCAGCCGTGATCGCGGTCCCGTACAGGATGTCGTGCTCCGAAACGGCTATCTGCTCGAGATCGAAGGCGCGCATCGCCTCAACCAGGATCACGACGCCGGCGACGATCGTCGGTGCCCGGTCGGCGTGCAGCCCCGAAATCTCCACTCGCTCCGAGAGCGGCACGGAGGCCAGCTGGGAGAGCATCCGCTGAATCGAGGGCAGAGTGAGGGCGTGTTCGTGCACCCGCTCCGGGTCGTAGGGGTCAAGCGCCATCTCGATCGCCGCCAGGGAGGTCGGGGTGCCGGCGACGGCGATTCCTTGCTCGGCGGCCGGGGCCTCGTCCAGCACCGCCTCGATCGTGCCGCGAACGTCGCCGGCGAGGGATTCGAGCTCGACCGCGGTGGGCGGGTCGGTGGCGATGTGGCGCTCGGTGTGGCGAACGACGCCGGCCTGGAGCGAGGCATGAAACAAGACCTCCTCGCCGGTCCCGACGATCAGCTCGGTCGAGCCGCCGCCGATGTCGACCACCAGGGTCGGCCGTTGCGGCCGGTGCTCCGCGGTCGCGCCCAGGTAGGTGAGCTGGGCCTCTTCGGAGCCGTCGAGGACCCGGGCCGAGATCGCGAACCGCTCCCGCAGCTCGGCGACGAAGGCGTCTCCGTTGCCCGCGTCGCGAACCGCGCTGGTCGCGATCATCGCCACCGTCCCGGTCCCCAGCTCCCACAGCAGGTCCACGTATTCGCCGATCGCCGCGCAGGCGTCCTCGATCGCCTCCGCCGACAACCGCCCCGAGAGGTCGACCCCCCGGCCCAGCCGCGTTACCGTGCTGCGCCGCTCGACCGGGGAGACCCGTGTCCCTTCGACGTCGGCGACCAGCAGGCGCGTCGAGTTCGTCCCGACGTCGATCACCGCCACCCGCTTCGAGCCCGCTGCCATCCCGGCCCACTCTAGAGCGAGCCCAGCCGCAAAGCCCCCTGTGCAAAGCCCCCGACCCAGCCCCCGGATCCCACCCCCATTGCTACCATCCAATGTCCGCCGCGGGGTGGAGCAGCCAGGTAGCTCGTCGGGCTCATAACCCGAAGGTCGCAGGTTCGAATCCTGCCCCCGCTATAGGACGGAAACCCGCTTATCAAGCGGGTTTTCGCGTTTTTGGGAGACCTCAAAATCGGCCAAAAAACGCCCTGGGGCAACGCCTGGGGCAACATGAGGTCTGAGCGAGGTCGTTTCCAGCCCTTGCGCAGGGCTTCCAGTCCTCCTACGTTCGCCCGCGAGAAACGCGAATAAACGGCCCCGGCGGCGCTCTAACGCCCCGGGGCCCGGCACCGAAGAACCAACCTTCGATGCGGGAGAGACGGTACCCGTCTCAGCTTCGATTGACGCCGCCATGCGGCGGTTCTAGGTGCCCTTACCGAGAGGGGGGCACATGGCCCGATCAGCGATAAAGCTCACCCGCGACCAGCGGGAGGCGATCTACCAGGCGGTTCGCACTCACCTGGTTGGCCTGAGCGATGTCTTCACCCTGTTGGAGCGTCAGGACGACGTTCCTGGCGCCGAAAAGCTGGCGAGAGAGTTTGCCGACGACTTCCGGCTGCTGGAGGACCTCGGCTGGCATGAGGACGGGAGCAGCGGTCAGGTCGAGTTGACGATGCCGCACCCCGAGCTTTCGGCGCTGATGAAGCGCATCCGTGAGGAAACCGAGGGCGGGTTCCACGATGCAGTCAGGGAACGCGACTCGGTCGCCCCCATCGAGGGCCTTGTCGCAACGATGCGAGCCTGCGAAGCCGTCCTCGTCTACACCGACGCCGAGCAGGTCGCGTCCTGATGGCCCGCGAGAGCGGGGTCACGATCGACCGCGAGGAGCGCGACGGCCTGTACGAGCTGGTCCGCAATCACCTCGGCAGCATCGAGGACTTCTGGGTGGCGCTGGAGCGGACCAAGAACTTCGCCGCCGTCGAGCGAATGGGAAAGGAGTTCGCCGAAGACTTCCGGCTCTTGCAGGACATCGGCTGGAGCGAGTACGAGGCGCGCGAGACCTACGTGCTGACCATGCCGGCGCCCGAGTTGCGAAAGCTTCTCTGGCGCCTGCGGGACGAAGGCGCCCAGGTCCTGATTGAACACGGCGACGAGGCTGAGTCGAGGCGAAGGGACGCCGAGACCGACCGACGCTTCCAGGTCGGCCATCAGACCTGCGAAAAGGTGTCCGGCAACCTCGACACTCCCCGCCGCAAATGACGGGCCGCAACGGAGGGGCCAATCCAGGTCGCGGCAAGATGCGGCTGTTCGTCGCGCTCGACCTGCCCGACTCGGTGCGGGATGAGGTCGAGGCATGGCGGGGGGAGGTGCTGACTGACCCGGCTCTGCGTCACAACGCCGGACTGCGAATAGTCCTCTTGTTCCTCGGGCATCGTCCCGCTCGGGACGTTCCCTATTACCTGGAAACGATTCGGGGGCTTTGTGCAGCTGCCCCCGCGCCGTTGATCCAGTTGGGCGATGCCGTGCCCAAAGGGCCTCAGGGTGGACGCCCCCGCCTGTTTGCGCTGCCGGCCAAATCACCGGAGGCGGAAGTTCTCCATATCGGCCTGCGCTCCTATTTCGCCAACCGGGGGCTGGTCTTCCACGAACCGGAGCAACGGGCCTTCTGGCCGCACGTGACCGTCGCCAGAGTGCGGACCGAGAAGGGCGAGTCTCGCCGGCCGGAGCTCATTCAGAACATGCCCGACCCTCGGCTACCGGCGAGCCTGCGGGAATCCTTCGAGGGGCAAAGCGTCGGTCTCTACCGGTCTGAAATGCGAGGGATCGGAGCGCGCTACGAGCTGCTGGGCAAGGCCGACCTGCCGGGGGCGACCTTCGCGACTCTCAACCTTGGGGGGCGATGATGGACGGCAGGGGAAGGGACGAAGCGACCGCCCTCGCGTTCGGCAGGAACCTGGTCAAGGCTCGTCGCCATGCCGGCTTCTCTCAGGAGACGCTGGCGACCCGTTGCCTGTTGCACCGGACCGAGATCGGCAACATCGAGAATGGGCGACGGATTCCCCGCGTGGACACGATGATCCGGATCGCGGGCGCGCTGGAAGTCAAGGCCGACGTGCTCCTGTCGGGGATCGATGGTTGCCACCTCCACCGGCGCCACCACCTGTCGGTTTCGTCTTCCAGTTCCCAGCCTGAGGGGGTAGATCCAATGTCACGCAAGAGGAAAAGGAACAGCCGGGACCAAGCGCTCCTCGCTTGCCTCCAGCACCCACTGCGGAAGCGGCTGCTGGTGCTCTACGTCGAAGGGAAAGAGAAACGGAGTCCCAGAGAACTCGCCGATGTCACCGGCGAGCACCTATCGAAGGTCAGCTACCACGTCCGCGTCCTCGCGGAGAACAAGGCGGTGAAGCTCGTCTCGACCAAGCCGCGACGCGGCTCGGTCGAGCACTTCTACAAAGCAACGCGCCTCGTTGACGAGGTGCCGTGGGGTCGGGTCGCTGTCGGGCTGTCCACGAATCGTTAGAGGTGACGGCTGGGCGAGGCATCGTGCTTGACCGATCGTCGGCCTGCTGATTCCGGCGAGGGACCGCGGCCAGCGCTTACGCTGACCGCCGGTGAGTCGCCCGACCCCAACCATGAGCCTGGGCATCAAGCCTCCTTCTGCCTGGCTTGGGGTCCTCGCGACGCTCGCCTCGGTCGCGATCGGCACGCTCGTCGTGTACCCGCTCAAGTCCGTGGCGCCGGTCGTTTCCCTCGGGGTCGTCTACCTGCCAGCAATCCTGCTGATCTCGACGGTGTGGGGTCTTCGCATGGGGCTGCTCGCTTCGGTCGCCAGCGCCGCCGCCTTCAACTTCTTCCAGATTCCCCCGTTGCATCGCTTCACGATCGCCGAGGAGGAGAACTGGGTCGCGCTGGCCGTGTTCGTGATCGCGGCGGTCGTCAGCGGCACCGTCGCCGGGCTCGCGCGAGCCCGTGCCGTCGAGGCCGAGCGGCGGCGCGAAGAAGCCGACCGGGCGCTGGCCGAGCTGGAGGCGCTGACCCGCGAGCGGGACCGGATGCAGGCCGAGGCGGTGGAAGCCGAGGCGGTGCGACGCAGCGACGAGCTCAAGACCGTGCTGCTGCGTTCCATCTCCCATGACCTCCGCACGCCCTTGACCTCGATCATCGCCGGGGGGACGGCGCTGGGGTCGCAGACCCTGACCCCCGATGAGCGCGCCGAGCTCAGCGAGGGGATCGTCGGCGAGGGGAGGCGGTTGTCTCGATTGGTGGAGAACCTGCTTGATCTCTCCCGGCTGGAGGCGGGGAAGGCTGAGCCCCATCGCGGCCCGGTCGACCTTGCCGAGGTATTGGAGGCAGCCCGCCAGGGGCAGGGCGGATCGGAGTCGATCCGGCTGGCGGTTGACGGGCAGCTGCCGATGGTCGAGGCCGATGCCGCGCAGCTAGAGCGCGCCTTCGCGAACCTGCTCGAGAACGCGCTGCGCTACGGAGATGGCCGCCCCGTCCTAGTTCGCTCGCGGCTGGTTGGCGGCAATATCGTCGTGCGCGTGGTGGATCAGGGTCCGGGGATACCCGAGAGCGATTGGGTGCGGATTTTCGAGCCCTTCCAGCATGGCGACGCCGCCAGTGCCGGTTCAGGGCTGGGCCTGGCTATCGCAAAGGGATTCATCGAGGCCAGCGGAGGCGAGATCGCGGTCGAGTCGCTGCCGGGGCAGGGGTCGAGCTTCGTGGTCACCTTGCCGCCCCATGACGGAGAAGCGGCGTGAGCGATCCGACGAGGGTCTTGGTCTGTGACGACGAGGAGCAGATCCTTCGTGCCCTGCGGGTAATCCTGAGAGACGCCGGCTATGAGGCGGTCATCGCCTCCACTGGCGAGGAGGCCTTGGACCGCGCTGCGGTGAAACCACCGGCCGCCGCGATCCTCGACCTGATGTTGCCCGACATCGACGGAGTCGAGGTGACGAAGCGGCTGCGCGAGTGGAGCGAGATGCCGATCATCGTCCTCTCGGCGGTCGGCGAGGAGGAAGCGAAGGTGCGGGCGCTCGCCGCCGGCGCCGACGACTACGTGACCAAGCCCTTCGGGCCGGCGGAGCTGGTGGCGCGCTTGGAAGCGGTGCTGAGGCGGGCAAGGCCCGAAGCCTCCGAGCCTGTGATCGAAGCGGACGGTCTGGAGCTCGACCTTGTGGCTCGGGCGGTGCGTCGAGACGGTGAGGCGGTTCACCTGACGCCGACCGAGTTCGAGCTGCTGCGCACGCTCGCCCAAAATCGCGGCCGGCTGATGACGCATCGCGCCCTGCTGGTTGAGGTGTGGGGAGTTGAGTACGAAGACGACGTGCAGGTGCTGCGTGCCCACGTCGCCAACCTGCGGAGCAAGATCGAGCCGCCGGACGGCCCGCGCTATATCCGCACCGATCCGGGCGTCGGCTACCGGTTCGCGGGCTAAAGCACCTTTACGAAATCTGTATACGGAGGCCGCGTTTCTTCATGCGGCCTTGACGGGGTGAGGCGCACGATCACTGCATGGATCTCGTCTCCCTCGTCTTGGCACTCGCTGCCTTCGGCGCGATCTACGCGCTGATCGAGGCGATCGACCGCGTATGAGCGTCGCTGAGCTATTCGGCCTGATCGTCGCGGCCGCGGTCTTCGCGTATTTGGGCTACGCGCTGTTTCGAGGAGAGCGGTTGTAGTGGCCCAGGGCTGGATTCAGATCGTCGTCTTCCTGGCCGTTCTCACGGCCCTGGTGCCGTTGGTCGGCTCCTACATCGCCAAGGTCTTCCGCGGCGAGCGGGTCTTCCTCTCGCCGGTCCTCGGCCCGGTCGAGCGCTTCGCCTATCGCCTGCTGCGCGTGCGGCCGGAGGAGGGGCAGGACTGGAAGGGCTACGCGCGCTCGATCATCGTCTTCAGCCTGCTCTCCTGGCTCGCGGTCTACCTGCTGCTGCGGACCCAGAACATCCAGCCGCTCAATCCCGAGGGCTTCGGGTCGGGCCCCTGGAACCTCAGCTTCAACACCGCCTCCTCGTTCGTCACCAACACCAATTGGCAGTACTACGGCGGCGAGACGACGCTGAGCTACTTCGTCCAGATGGTCGGCCTGACGGTTCAGAACTTCGTCTCGGCCGCCGTCGGGATCGCGGTTCTTGCCGCCGTGATCCGCGGCTTCGCCGCCCGCTCGGGAGCGGCGCTCGGCAACTTCTGGTCTGACCTGATTCGGATCAACCTCTACCTGCTGCTACCGATCTCGCTCGTGGCCGCGCTGGTGCTCGTCTCCCAGGGGGTGATCCAGACCTTCGACGGCTCCCAGACCTTCCACACGCTCGCCGGAGGAACGCAGACGCTGGCGCTCGGGCCGGTCGCCTCGCAGGAGGCGATCAAGGAGCTGGGGACCAACGGGGGCGGGTTCTTCAACGTCAACAGCGCCTACCCGTTCGAGAACGCGAGCGCGTTCACCAACATGGTCGAGCTGCTGCTGATCCTCCTGATCCCGGCCAGCCTCACCTACACCTTCGGGCGCATGGTCGGCAACCGCCGCCAGGGCTGGGCGCTCTACGGGGCGATGATGGCGATGTTCATCGTCGCCGTCGCGATCGTCTTCGCGGCCGAGCAGCACGGCAGCCCGGCCCAGCACCACGCCGGGGTCCTGACCGCCTCGATCGAAGGCTCGACCGGCGGCAACCTGGAGGGCAAGGAGCAGCGATTCGGGATCGCCGAGTCCTCGCTGTGGACGGCGGTGACGACGGTGACCTCCTGCGGTGCGGTCAACGCCTCGCTCGACTCGCTGACCGGGATCGGCGGCCTGGTGCCGCTGGCGAGCATGGGGACCGGCGAGGTGGTCTTCGGCGGGGTCGGCTCGGGCCTCTATTACATGCTGCTGTTCGTCCTGCTGACCGTCTTCATCGCTGGGCTGATGGTCGGCCGCACGCCGGAGTTCCTCGGCAAGAAGATCGAGTCGAGGGAGGTGAAGCTGGT
Source organism: uncultured Actinomycetes bacterium (assembly GCA_963832155.1). GTDB lineage: Bacteria > Actinomycetota > Thermoleophilia > Solirubrobacterales > 70-9 > VAYN01. Next base: position 11,356 of record CAWHTB010000002.1, on the reverse strand, counting down.
CCTGGTCGGCGTGCTGGTCACGCCGCTGCTGGTGCTGTTCGCGACTGCCCTGGCGGTCGCGAGCCCGGACGGGACGCAGTCGATCTACAACCACGGACCGCAGGGCTTTTCGGAGTCGCTCTACGCCTATATGTCGCAGGCGAACAACAACGGCTCCGCCTTCGCCGGCTACACCGGATTTCTCCAGCCGGACGCGCCGGGCAACGTGGGTGCTGAAGCGTTCAGCTTCGCCAACCTGCTCGGCGGCCTGGCGATGATCTTCGCCCGCTTCCTGCCGATGATCGCGGCGCTCGCGGTGGCGGGCTCGCTGGCCGGCAAGCGGGTCGCCCCGGTCGGCGCCGGCACCTTCCGCGCCGACTCGCCCACCTTCGTCGTGCTGCTGATCGGCGTGGTTGTGATCGTCGCCGCGCTGACCTTCTTCCCCGCCTTCCTGCTTGGACCTGTCGTGCAGGGACTGACCGACCAGCTCTTCTGAGATGAACGGCCTGCGAAAAGACCTGACCACCGCCGCCGTCGCGATCGTCTTCCTGACGCTCGTGCTCGGCGTCGCCTATCCGCTGGTGACGACCGGACTCGCGCAGTTGGTCTTCCCCGGCGCCTCCAACGGCAGCAAGATCAAGAAGGACGGCAAGGTCGTCGGCTCGAAGCTGATCGGCCAGGACTTCAAGGGCTTGCCGCGCTACTTCCAGAGCCGCCCTTCGGCGACTGAATACAGCGGCAGCGTCACCTTCTTCAACAACCTCGGACCCAACAGCCGCGAACTCTCCGACTTCTTCGCCGAACAGCTCGCCGCCTATCTGAAGCGCGAGCGGCCCTATGACCCCGGCCTACGCGCCGACGAGGTGCCGGTCGACGCGGTCACTACCTCCGCTTCGGGCGTCGATCCCCACATCTCGCTCGCCAACGCTCGCATCCAGGCGCGCAGGGTCGCGGCGGTGCGCGATCTGGCGCCCCCGGCCGTTCTCGGTCTCGTGGACAAGCACACTGACGGCCGCTTCCTCGGGCTGTTCGGCGAGCCCGGTGTGAACGTCCTCGAGCTCAACCTCGCCCTCGACCAGGGAGCCGCGGAATGACCGACGAGACGCTTCGCAACGAACCGCGCTCGCTGCTCGACCGGCCGATCCTCCTGCGCGCCGCGCTCGATTCGCTGCGAAAGCTCGACCCGCGCCACCAGTTCCACAATCCGGTGATGTTCGTGGTCGAGATCGGCGCCGTGATCGTCACCGCCGGCTGGCTGATCCAGGTCTTCGGGGGTACGCCGCTCGGCGGGGGTGACGAGCCCGCCTGGTTTGCTTTCTCGATCGGCGTGTGGCTCTGGCTCACCGTCGTCTTCGCCAACTTCGCCGAGGCGATCGCCGAGGGGCGGGGGAAGGCGCAGGCCGACGCGCTGCGCTCGATGCGCAGCGAAACCGTGGCACGGCTGCGCGACGGCGGCGAGAAGCCGGCCTCGGAGCTCCATCGCGGCGACGTGGTCGTGGTCGAGGCCGGGGAGGCGATCCCCGGTGACGGCACCGTGATCGAGGGCATCGCCTCCGTCGATGAGTCAGCGATCACCGGCGAGTCGGCGCCGGTCGTCCGCGAGTCGGGCGGCGATCGCTCCGCGGTCACCGGCGGCACCCGCGTCCTCTCCGACCGGATCGTGGTCGAGATCACCCAGGAGCCGGGGCAGAGCTTCCTCGACCGGATGATCGCCCTGGTCGAGGGCGCGGAGCGACGGAAGACGCCGAACGAGATCGCCCTCAACATCCTGCTCGCCGGGCTCACTCTCGTCTTCGTCGCCGTGGTCGTCGCGCTGCGGCCGTTCGCCGAGTTCTCCGGCACCGACGCCTCGGTGGTCACCCTGATCGCGCTGCTGGTGGCGCTGATCCCGACCACGATCGGCGCTCTGCTCTCGGCGATCGGGATCGCCGGCATGGACCGCCTCGTCCGTCATAACGTGCTCGCCCTATCCGGCCGCGCGGTCGAGGCGTCCGGCGACGTGGACGTGCTGTTGCTCGACAAGACCGGCACGATCACGCTCGGCAATCGCGAGGCGACTCAGTTCATCCCCATGCCGGGGATCGAGGAGTCCGAGCTGGCCGAGGCGGCGCAGCTCTCCTCGCTGGCCGACGAGACGCCGGAGGGGCGCTCGATCGTCGTCCTCGCCAAGAGTGAGTACGGCATCCGCGAGCGCGAGCTGGACACCCACGCCGCCACCTTCGTCCCCTTCTCGGCCGAGACGCGGATGAGCGGGGTGGACGTCAACGGCAACCAGTTCCGCAAGGGGGCTGGCGACGCGATCATTCGCTACGTCGAACAGCAGGGCGGCCGCCCGCCCGCCGAGCTGCAGGAGCAGCTGGACCTGATCGGCCGCGAGGGAGGCACGCCGCTGGCCGTGTGCCGCGACAACCACATCCTCGGCGTCGTCTACCTCAAGGACATCGTCAAGGAGGGGATGCGCGCCCGCTTCGATGAATTGCGGCGGATGGGGATCAGCACCGTCATGGTCACCGGCGACAACCGGCTCACGGCCGCGAAGATCGCAGAGGAGGCCGGGGTCGATGACTTCCTTCCCGAAGCGACGCCCGAGCAGAAGCTGGAGCTGATCCGCGGGCACCAGGCCGAAGGCCGGATGGTGGCGATGGCCGGCGACGGGACCAACGACGCCCCGGCGCTGGCGCAGTCCGACGTGGGGGTGGCGATGAACACCGGCACCCAGGCCGCCCGCGAGGCGGGCAACATGGTCGACCTCGACTCCAACCCCACGAAGCTGATCGAGGTCGTGGAGATCGGCAAGCAGCTCCTCATCACCCGCGGGGCGCTGACCACCTTCTCGATCGCCAACGACGTAGCCAAGTACTTCGCGATCCTGCCGGCGATCTTCGCCTTCACCTACGCCGCCAGCCCCGGCGAGCGCGGCCCGCTCGACGCGCTCAACATCATGGAGCTGGGCACTCCTGCCTCGGCGATTCTCTCGGCGATCGTCTTCAACGCCCTGGTGATCCCGTTGCTGGTGCCGCTGGCGCTGCGCGGGGTCCGCTACCGGCCGATCGGGGCCACGGCGCTGCTGCGCCGCAACATGCTGATCTTCGGCCTGGGCGGCTTGATCGTTCCCTTCATCGGGATCAAGCTCATAGACCTGGTGATTCACAACCTGCTTGGAGCATGAGCCGATGGCCGGCCGCCTCAAGGTCTTCATCGGCATGGCCGCCGGGGTCGGCAAGACCTATCGGATGCTCCAAGAGGGACAGGCCGAGCAGGAGTCCGGCCGCGACGTGGCGATCGGCTACATGGAGCCGCATCGGCGGCCAGAGACTTCGGCGTTGGCCGAGGGCATGGAGACTGTTCCCCGGCGGCGCGTCACCTATCGCGGCACCGACCTGGAGGAGATGGACCTGCCGACGCTCCTGACCAGAGCGCCAGAGCTGGCGCTGGTCGACGAGCTGGCCCACACCAACGCGCCCGGCGCTGAGCACCCCAAGCGCTACGAAGATGTGCGCGACGTGCTGGCCGCCGGCATCGACGTTTTCTCCACCGTCAACGTCCAGCACCTGGAGTCGCTGAACGACCAGGTGGCCGAGCTGACCGGGACGCGAGTGCGGGAGACGATCCCAGACGCCGTGCTCGGCGAGGCCGACGAGGTGGTGCTGATCGACCTCACCCCCGAGGCGCTGATCGAGCGCCTGCGGGCGGGCAAGGTCTACCCCGGCGAGAGCATCGAGCCGGCGCTGCGCAACTTCTTCACCGTGGAGAACCTGCTGGCGCTGCGCGAGGTCGCGCTGCGCCAGGTCGCCCAGGAGGTCGAGGCGAAGCGGCTGGTGGTCGAGGCGCCGCTTGGCACCCGCGAGGAGCGATTCGCCACCGAGGTCACGAAAGCGGTCGGCGAGCGGCTGCTGGCCCTGGTCCGGCCGCAGCCGTCCTCGCAGCGGCTGGTGCGCCGCGCCTGGCGCTCCGCGCAGCGGCTCGGCACCGGGCTCGACCTGCTCTGGGTGAAGCCGCCGAACCAGCCGATCGAGGGGGAGATCGAGCGCCAGGTGACGGCGCTCCGCCACCTCGCCTCGGTCCTCGGCGCCACCTTCCTGATCGAGGAGAGCGACAGCCTCGTGGACGGCGCCGCGCAGGTCGTCCGCGAGCGCGGCATCACCTACATCATGGTCGGGGAGTCCGAGCCGCCGCGCGGCCTGGCGCGGCTGCGCGAGCCGCTGCCGCAGCGGCTTATGCGCGCCACCCCCGCCGGGGTCGATGTGCGGATCGTCGCCCGCCGCGAGGGCAAGGAGCGGTGACGGTGACGGTCGAGCACCTCCTGATCGTCGTTGCGCTCCTCGCCGGCCTGATCGGCGGCTACTTGATCGCCCGATCGCGCTGGAGCGGGCGTCGCTCGGAGCGACCGCAGGCCATTCGCCAGATCCTCCTGCCGTTCACCGGCACCGAGATTTCCCGCCGTGCGGTTGATGCGGCGCTGCGGCTTGCGCGGGCGGAGGAGGCGACGTTGATGCCGGCCTACCTGGCGGCGGTGCCGAAGCAGCTACCGCTGGACTGCTCGATCCCGGCCGAGGCGGCGAAGGCGATGCCGATGCTGGAGGCGATCGAACAGCGGGCGACCACCCAGGGCGTCGCGGTCGACTCGCGCATTGAGCGCGGTCGCTCCTACCGCCATGCCCTCGCACGTCTCCTCGATCGCGAGACCTTCGATCGCGTCGTTGTCCCTGCCACCGCCGAGGTGGGCGCGGGGTTCTCCGGCGACGACCTCGTTTGGCTCTTGGAGAAAGCGCCGGCCGAGGTGCTGATCCTGAGGCCCGGCCCGGAGGACAGGCGGTTCGTGACGGCGAACGGATCACGATCTGCCGCGTAGGCGGCTGCGCTCCTGGGGCTACGTTGTAGGGGTGTCTGCCGTAGAGCTAGCCATCGTCTGTCTTGCTGTCTTCCTCGCTCTCTACGCGAGCGTCGTCCTGGTCCTGTTCGTCCTGGGTCGTCGGGGCGAGGCGCGAGCGGTGGCGCGCTTCATTCCCGATTGCCTCGTGCTCATCCGGCGACTCCTCGCCGACGATCGCGTGCCAAGAGTCCGCAAGCTCGCGCTCGTCCTGATGCTCGGCTATCTGGCGCTGCCGATCGACTTGATCCCCGACTTCATCCCGGTTGCGGGCCAGCTTGACGATGCGATCCTGGTCGCCCTGACCCTCCGGTTCGTCCTGCACGGCAGCGGCCGAGAGCTGGTTGACGAGCACTGGCCCGGCCCGCGTGAGGGTCTAGCCGTTGTCCAGCGCTTCGCCTTCGCGCCCAATGCGGAACGTCGCCAGGGCGCATGAAGAGCCCGGAGTGATGGAGTTCCTGCTGGCCTTCGTCGAAGATGTAGAAGCGGCTTGAGTTAAACGGGCGGTCGAGGCTGCCCGCCGAAGATCACAAGGAGGAAGTGATGAAGATCAAGCTACGGCGTCCTTCACCAGCGATGGCCGTTGCGCTGCTGGCTCTCTTTCTCGCGCTCGGCGGCAACGTCGTCGCTTACGGGCTAGGCCGGAACTCGGTCCACTCCCGCGACATCGCGCCGCGAGCTGTGAAGGCGTCTGACCTCGGCCACCTCCAGCTTCGGAGGTCGGGCCCCATCCTCGACCCGGACCCCACTGCCCATGACGGCATCTACACCGGCGCTGGCGGGCGCGCGAAATGCAAGAGGGGCGAGCGGCTTATCACCGGCGGCTCGGAGCAGAACGGCGAAGCCGGCACTCCGTACATGCGGGTTGTGGATGAAGGGCCGGTGCCAGTCGAACAGGCCTGGCGGGTGAGGTGGGCTTCTGACATGGGGGGAGCGGCGAGCGAGGACTTCGTGGTCGTTGCCCTCTGTCTAGTTCGGTAGCCCCAGTCGCGGCGCGATTCGATGCGCGTCAGCTCTCCGCGAGAACGTGGTCAGCGCTGATTGGAAACCCTCTGATTATCGGTCCTTAAAGTGGGTAATAAAGCCGGTTGCACGGAGTCGCTGACGTAGCGACTCGCGGAAATGTCGGAGGCGGCGTGAGCGATTTTCGGCAGCGGCGGCAATGAGTGAGGGGGCCAATTTCTCCCCTTCTCGCCCTGTTGTAGTGATGGGCTTCGATTCCCCCGCCTCGACCGACGCCGAAACCGCCCCCGACGAGCTGTTCCAGAGCCTCGTCCGCGAAGGGCCTGGACGCGGAGAGGCGCTGCGGACGCAGCTCGCAGCTCGCTATCCCGACTGCTCGGCTGACGAAATCGAGGAAGCGATCCAGTACGCCTGCAAGAGCTTCCTGGACGAAGCCGAGGGCATCGGCGCCCCCGGCCAGGTCTACGCCTGGATTCGCACGGCAGCGCATCGCAGCCTCGGCCGCGAAGCCGACAGGCACCATCGCGAGGTCGTGGTCGACCCCGGCGGGGACGGTCTTGAGCGGGTCGGCGCTGAGGTCGCCGGCCCGGTCGAGGAGCTGATCGAGATCGAAGACGACGCGGACCTGGAGCTCTTGGTCAGCGAGGTCTCCTCCTCGCTCTCAGAGCGCAGGCGCGACGTTCTCGCCCTCCATGGCGCCGGCTGCAAGCGCTCGCAGATCGCCGAACGTCTCGGCCTGCCCGAGCGGGTTGTCAAGCGCGACATCGAGGCGATCATGGACGAGGCGCGGGCGACCCTTGCTCGCCTTGCCGGCGGCGGCTGCGAGCGCGGCGAGCCGCTGGTCATGCGCCTTCTCTGCGGCATCTCAGACCCAGAGGAGTCGGTACAGGCGCGCGAGCATCTTTCCCATTGCGGGCGCTGCGAGCTGTTCAGCGAGCGGCTGATCGCCTGGCGCGAGAAGGCGGGCGCGATGCTTCCGGCCCCCGTCGCCGAAGGCGCGAGCCCCGGAATACTGGGGCGGATCGCGGAGTCCTCCACGGAGCGGCTGGCCGCGCTCAAGCAGCACGTCCTCGACGGAGGGACGCAGCTCAAACAGCACGCGACCACCACCTACTACCGCGCCGTCGATCCGACGCCGCTGGCCGCCGCCCGGCCCGGCACCGCCGCCGCCGTGATCGCGAGCTGCATCGCGATCGGCGGCGGGGCGGCGACGTACTGCGTCGAGCAGGGCGTCGATCCTCTAGGCGCCGCGAAGGGCCTGATCGCCGCTGCGCCTGAGGAGCCCGAGCCGACCACGGCGCCGACCGAACCGGAATCGACGGGACCGACCTACACGCCGGCGGAATCGACGGAAACCGAAGAAGCGCCCGCCCCGGAACCGACGCCGACGGTTGAACAGGCACCCGAGCCGGAACCGAAGCCCGAACCCGAGCCACCGCCGCCCGAGGACAGCTTCGAGCCCGTCTCGCCGGCGTATGCGTCGAGCGAAGGCGGAACGGAAGAAACCTATGAAGCGTCGGAAGCGGCGCCAGTCGAAAGCACCCAGTCGGCACCGGCACCCGCCCAGCCCGGTCCGCAGTTTGGAGGCCCATGATGCAACCTGCTCTACACCTCGATCTCCGCTCAGCCCGCGTTTCCGCGCTCGTCGCCATCGTCGCCGCGATCGTCCTCGCTGTCGGACTCGCGGCACCCCGCGCGGCGAGCGCTGGCGAATACACGATCTACGCCTGTCAGGCTGACGAGGCCGGCTACGTCAGCGCGGCCTTCGAAAACTTCGCTACCCGCGGGATGAAGTGGCGGCGGGCATGCGATCCACGCGGAAGTGGGCTCCGAGGGCTTGTCACCGCGAACGTCCCTCGCGACGGTCGCGTGGAGCAAGGGGCGCAGTCCGGGTTCATCCTCGATGCCCCGCCGGGGACGACCTTTTCCCGCTTCCGCTGGTCGGGCCAGGCACAGCGCCACGACTGCCGCTACGCCCTGCAGCTATTCGCCGAGCGTCCTGGCACCACGCCGGTCTCGATGAAGAACGTGCGCGCCAATCGGGGATGCCCGCGCCCCGGCCTGGCGCAGTCATCCGGGGCACCGTTTCCACGCGCCTATGACCTCGGCGGTGCCACGCGCATCGTCCAGCGCGTCGTCTGCCTTGGAAGCCCCAAATACCAATTCTGTTCAGCGCGAGGTCAGAACTTCATCCGAACCTTCTCCGCAGAAGCAACGGTGGCTGACAGCAGCGCCCCCGCAGTCGGGGTTGTCCAAGACTCGGCGCTCACTCAAGGACAGTGGGTCAGGGGAAAACAGAACATCGACTACGAAGCCTCTGACAACGTTGGCATCAAGAGCGCGTCAGCACTCATCAGTGGTGGCTCGCGTGGTGGCGATTCGCAGTCATGCGACTACTCGCAGCGGGTTCCCTGTCCGAGTGGGCGCGGAGTGATCGGGCTCGACACCGCGGAAGCGCCCGAAGGCTCACAGCCGCTCACCGTCGTCGCCGAAGACGCGGCTGGCAACCGCGCTGAATCGGCTGCCGTCACGGTACGGATCGACAACGCCGCGCCGGGCGCAGTGCCAGTTGGGGTCGGCGGTGGAGAGACCTGGCGCAACGCCAACGACTTCGATGTCGCCTGGGCCAATCCCAGCGAAGGCGATCGGGCTCCGATCACCGCCGCTCATTTCCGCCTCTGTCGCGCGGGCGGCAACGAGTGCGTAAACGGCGACCGCGCCGGTACCGGGATCGCGACGGTCGACAACCTCGCCGTTCCATCGTCCGGCGAGTGGGAGCTGCGGCTCTGGCGGGAGGACGCCGCCGGCAACCAGCAGGCGGATAACGCCTCCCAGCCTGTTCGCCTTCGCTTCGACCCTGAGCCGCCGCAGCTCGGCTTCGAGAATCCGACCGTCGAGGACCCAACGCGGGTGTCGGTCCTCGTCACCGACCGCATCTCCGGGCTCGCCGGAGGCGGGATCGAGATCAGCCGCGCGGGGTCGGGGAGCTGGCAGGTGCTGCCGACCACCCAGGAGGGCGATCGTCTCGTAACCCGCATCGATGACGCCTCCCTGCCGCCAGGCGACTACGACTTGCGGGCCACGGCGCACGACCAGGCGAACAACCTGGCGGGCACCGATCGCCACCTCGACGGACAGCCGATGCGGCTGACGCTGCCGCTACGGGTAGCGACCGCGATGAAAGCCGGCGTGGTCGAGAAGCGCAGCGTCACTCGCAAGGGGAAGAAGGGCAAGGTGCGCCGGACCGTCCTCGAGCCGCGCACCACGGTGTCGTTCGGGAGCAAGGTGAATCTCGGCGGTCGCCTCGTCAACCGAACCGGGCACCCGCTGACCGACGCGAAGGTCCTTGTCTACTCGCGCCCGAAGGAAGGGACCGAGCAGCTCGCCGGGACCGTGGCGACCGATGCCAACGGCGGCTTCACCTACGCGGTCGAGGCACGCGCCTCGCAGAGCTTCCGCTTCGTCTACACCGGCACGGCGACGATCTTGCCGGTCGAGGACACCGCGACCCTCTTGGTCAAGGGGACCTCGACCTTCACGGTGAAGCCGAAGCGGGTGCAGAACGGCGATTCCGTCACCTTCAGCGGCCGCGTCAAGGGCCGCCCGCTTCCCGAGGCGGGGAAGCTGCTGGAGCTGCAGGTCCGGTTCACCTCGGGATGGCAGACGTTCCGCACGATCCACACGGCGACGGACGGTACTTGGCAGATTCCCTACCTCTTCGATCGCAACTGCGGCGAGCAGGAGTTCGACTTCCGGGCTCACCTTGCCGGTGAGGCCGGCTGGCCGCTGGAGGACGGCAACAGCCGGACGTTGACTGTCCGAGTGAAAGGGCGGCCATGCTAGGTGGGAACAGGTCAAAAATCCGAGTCGAGGAGACCAATGAGAGCGCTGCTTGACCGCCTCACCTACGCCAACGTCGTCGCCACCCTGGCGCTGTTCATCGCCGTGGGAACCGGCGGCGCCTACGCCGTCTCGAAGATCGACGGCTCCGACATTCGGAACCGCAGCCTGACCGGCAAGGAGTTCAAAGCGAACTCGCTTGGGGGCAAGGTGATCCGAGAGTCGAGCCTGCGCCCGGTCCCCCGCGCGCAGAACGCCGCCCGCCTTGGTGGCCAGCCCGCCTCCCGCTTCCTCGATAGCTGCCCGCAGGCGTTCGCCCCAACGATCCCGGTCGGGGACGTGTGCGTCGAGACCCAGGCCCGCCCCGCCGAGTCCTACCGAGGCGCCGTGTTCTCGTGCGCCTTGACCGACAACCGGGAACGGGCCGGGCGGCGCCTGCCGACCCATCAGGAGCTGATGGCGGCGCTGGCACAGCCACAGATCCAGCTCGCGCCCGGCGGCGAGCTGACCGGCGAGGTCTACCCATCCAGCAGCAAACCCGGCGCGGTCGACGTCCTCTACGTCACCGAAGAAAACGGCAACGTCGGCATCACCGAAGACGTAGGAGGCGACAAGAGCTACCGCTGCGTCGCCGATCCCATGAACTGAAAGCAACGGCCTCGACAACGAGGAGGAGCCCGATGGCAAACATCACCCAGCACCTGACGTCCATCTCCCTCTACCCGCGATCGGGTGCTCCTCCTGGCCGACGACTTCTCGCCCTGACGCTGGTCGTGATGCTCGTCTTCGGCAGCGTCTTCCCCGGCTTCGCCCTGGCGGGGGAGAGCGACAGCGAAGGCGAGGGGACGGCGCCGCCGGTGGAAGTGCCGGTCGATCCAGGCTTCGATCCCGGCGGCGAAGAAGAAGCGCTCGAAGAAGCCCCGGCGGCGAGCGGCGACGAAGAAACCGGCGCGGTCGAAATCGAAGCCGAAGTGGACCTGGAAGCGCCGCCAGCCGGTGAAGTCACCGGCGCCGCCACCGAAGCGCCGCCCGACGAAACGGCGTCACCGGCACCGATCACCTCCCCGGAGCCCGCCGCCCCGGCACTCGAACCCGAGCCCGTGCAGCAGCAGGCGCCGGAGGCGAAGACCTCCGAGCCGGTCGCCAATCAGTCGATCGTCGCGCCGAAGCAGAGATCCGCTGGGGAGCAGGCGGCGTCCTCGGCCGCGACCGCTGGGCAAGCCGCCCCGGCGAGCGAACCGTCCGAGGAAGAAGCGCCGTCGGCTCCGGCACCGCAGCCTGCCGCGACGCCTCCGGCCGATCACGGTCGGCACCTCGCCGGCAGGGACTCCTACGTCGTGCAGTCCGGCGACTGCCTCTGGCACATCGCCGCCGCCCTGCTTCCCGGCGATGCCAGCGACGCGCAGATCGCTGGCGAGGTCGCGCGCCTGTGGAGCCTCAACGAAGCCGCCATCGGCACCGACGACCCGAGCCTGATCTACGCCGGGACCACGTTGCGCCTGCGCTGAGCTTCTGGCGCGCATTCATTTCCTGACTCCGGCCCACTCGGGCCGGAGTTTTTTTTGCGCCGTTTCCAGAGCTTTCAACACAAATACACACTGTGCAGGGGGCCAGTTTTCACCTTCGGCGCCCTGTTGTAGTGAGATGGTCACCAATCCAAAACAGCAGTCGAACGCAACGGTAGGAAACGAGCCGCTGTCCGCG
>CAWHTB010000001.1:0-20717 GCA_963832155.1 uncultured Actinomycetes bacterium | reverse complement strand
GCCGGTCTCTGGATCCACGGCCGGGAAGGAGCCGGTCTCCAGCTCGCGCTCGACGGCGGCGTCCACCTGCGCCTCGAGCAAGGCGCCGGGGCGGCCCGCCCCCCGCCTTTTACGAGTTGCCGCAGGCGGAAGCGTCGAAGCTTGAGGATTTCGAGCACCAGCACCACGTAGACGCTCGCGGCCACGGCCGCGAGCATGCCCCAGGCGCCCATCACCGCCGTCCAGAAGGGATCGAGGTGGTTGTGATCGTCGCTATAGGGGATGAAGCGAAGCGCCAACGCCAGAAGCCGGCGACGACCAGGGTCCAGCCATAGAGGTAGGCGAGCGTCCGTCGCTGCGAGAATCCGATGTTTGCCCATGCGGTGATGGAAGTGCCACCGGTCGGCCCGGTAGATCGGCTGGCGGTGCTTGAGGCGCTTGGCGATAACGAAGCTGCCGTCCAGGATCGGGACAGCGAGAACGATCAGCGGGTTGAATGCCAGGGCGAGGACAGCATTCGTCTTCACAGACCCCTGGATGGCCACCGTGGCCAGCAGGTAACCGAGCAGGTTCGAGCCGGTGTCCCCCATGAAGCTCTGGACGCCGGTGGGAAGCCGTGCCGCAGGAAACCGAGCGCGGCGCCGCCGGTGATGGAACCGGCCAGCACTCCCGCCGCGTAACTGTGTTTCGAGACCGCGATCAACTGCCAGGCTCGCGGCCGTAGATCAAGGCAGACCCCGGCGGCCAGCCCGTCTACTCCATCGCTGAAATTGATGATGTTGATGATGGCGACGATTGCCGATCTAGTGGTAAACAGATCGCCGGCGTCGATCGCCCCCTCCCCCGGGCAGCGCGAGCCCCCGACTCCCCAGCTCGACCCGGCCGAGGAAGGGGACGGTGAAGTCCTGGACGCTGACCCCGGCGCTCACCGGTATCACGGCGGCAGCCGTCTGCCCGAGAAGCTTGAAAGCCCCCGGGTTGAGGTCGATGACATCGTCGATCCACGCCGACGAGGGCGATCAGCGTCGCGCCAGCGAGGATGGCGCGCGTCTCGGAATCCCCACGGCAGGAAGACGACGCCTCCCACCAGCACGGCGGCGAGCACAGCGATGCCGCCCAGCTTGGGAGTCGGCACCTCGTGCAAGCTCCGGTCCCCCGGATAGTCGATCGCGCCGATCCGCCCGCGCGAGCGTCTCGGTCGACGGGACCAGCATCCAGGCGACTGCTCCCGCAAAGAGGAAGGCGACAGGGCGGCCTGCTGCGCATCCGGGACGTAGTCGTTCAGCAGCAAGGCCGACCCCTCAGACGCTGGCTGGAGCGCGCCGGCATAGCGGTCGAACCACATCGTGAATGTCATCAGACCCCATAGCTGCCTGCTCAGGTCCTCGGCGACGTGAGGCATGCGCCTCCAGCAGGCGCCTCGACGGCATGGGGGTCAAAGAACCCCTGGCGCCCGGATCGTCTCGGGCGCGAGCAGGTCGCGAGCGAACGGCTCGAGCTCGCCCCGCAGCCACGCCGCCATCGGCACCGAGAACCCCTGCTTCTTGCCGCGCAGGATCGAACGCGGCAGCAGGGGCGCCACCGGCTTGACGCAGCAGACGCTTCTTCGATAAGCCCGAGCACGCGGTGTCGCGGCGCCCCAGCGATAGGGCCAGCTCGGCGACCGCGGTGCTCGAGGAACGGGACCCTGGTCTCCAGAGAGTGCGCCATGCTCGCCCGGTCCGTCTTCACGAGCAGGTCGTCAACCAGGTAGACGCCAAGGTCGACGTCCTGGAGCCTGGCCAGCGGGTCGGCCCCGTCGGTCTCGGCGTACCGCGGCTCGTTCTAGAAGCAGACCGGATCGAAGTCGGCGGATCGCTCCGGTTCCGGACGAGCTCGTCCTGCGAACTTCTCGGGGAGAAGATCTCCTTCCAGCTGTGATGCCGCGCCAGCGGAGAGAGCGCGCGCGGCCCGCACGAACCGTTTCGCCCTGTAGTCGAAGCTGACACTTCCTCTGAGCTGCTCGGAAGTCGCCTCCACCACTGGCCTGGCCAGAGTGACGAGGGGGCCGACGTACGGGGCGAGGCGGTCGGCCAGATGCAGGTGTAGTAGCCACCGAAGAGCTCGTCGCCACCGTCGCCCGGAGCGCCACCGTGACGTATAGCGGGGAGGCGGGCGACGTGATAGGTGGGGAGCGCCGCGAGTCGGCGTACGGCTCGCCGTAGGCCTCGACGAGCCTGGGGAGCACCTCCACTGCATCGGGGCCAACGACCAGCTCGTGGTGGTCGGTGCCGTAGCGCCGGCGACCAGCGGGCGGGGCAGCTCGTCGAAGCCCTCCTCTTCGAAGCCGATCGAGAAGGTCCTCACCGGCCGGTCGGAGCCGCTCCGCCGCGAGAGCGGCGAGAGCGCAGGAATCGACCCCCCCGGAGAGGAGCACGCCGACCGGGACGTCGGCCACCAGATGGGCGCGGACGCTGTCGTCGAGGACCTCCCGCAGCGCCGCCGCGAGCTCCTGCTCCGAGCTCGGCTCGCCTGCGGCGACCGGCCCGGCCCGCGCGAAGCGGCGCAGGGCCGGCTCTCCTCCCTCCCAGGTGAGAAGGTGGCCCGGCGGGAAGCTTGCGCGCCTCGCGGAACGCCGTCAGCGGGGGCGGGATCGAGTTGAAGGCCAGGTACGCGGCGACCGCCTCGGGTCGATCTCGCGGGAGAACCCGGGCTGACTCGAAGCAGCGCCTTCAGCTCGGAGGCGAAGGAGAGCTCGCCGCCGGCGTTACGGTAGTAGAGCGGCTTGTTCCCGAACCGGTCCCGCGCCAGGACCAGCCGCCGGCGGCGCTGTCCCAGATGGCGACGCGAACATCCCCCGCAGCCGCTCGACGAACCCCTGCCCGCGCTGCTCGTACAGGTGGACGAGGACCTCCGTGTCGCTACGGTGGCGAAGCGGTGCCCGGCCGCCTCCAGCTCCCGCTGAGCTCGCGGTAGTTGTAGATCTCCCCGTTCTGGACGACGGCGGCCCGTCCTCGTTGCCGATCGGCTGGTGGCCGCCGGCGAGGTCGATGATCGAGAGCCGCCGTGCCGCCAACCCCACCGGCCCCTGACGACCATGCCGTCGTTGTCCGGCCCTCGATGGACGAGCGTCCCGTTCATCGCCCCACCACCTCGCGGTCCGGGCCGCCGTCGCGACTGACGATTCCGCAGATCCCGCACATGCTGCGGCAGTCTCGCCGCAGGGAGCGTGGAGCGATAGAGAGCGCTGGGGAGGGTCCAACCGGTCCGCGCCAAACTCCGCCCACCGAACCACCGCTTCCGACTTTCGCCCCACCATGGTGTGGTCAATGTCGGTTGGTCGATTGCCGAACCTCGTCCGGCCCAGTTCTCCTCAAGGGTGATCCGGGTCTGGGCGAAGCCGGTGACGCCGGGGCGGACGACGAGGCGCCGCGCCATAGGCTTCGGGCGTGCAGGCAGCGAAAGAGATCGTGGCAGCCTCGAGCGCGTTGGTCGCCTACCGAGCCACGGTCCTTCCTCCTGTGGGGCAAGAGCTACGGCACTGGCGTCGGCAGGCGGAGACGATCTCCGATCCGGAAGTACGCGGAATTGCGGTGGCAGCGCTGGAGGAGAAGGCGAGCAACGTCGAGGCGGTGGCCGTCTTCGCGACGCTGGCGCCGCGGTCGAGGCGACGAGCGGCGCTGGCGGCGACGTGCCGCTGCAGGTGGCGGTCGACTTCCTCGACAGCCTCGAAGAGGCCGGGGCCGCCGCCGAGGACTGTGGCGACGGTGGGTACCTGGGGCAGCTACAGGACAGCTGGCGCCGGGCGGTCGCGGCGCTGCCGAGCGGGCCGGCCTGCGGCGATCTGATCGAGCAGGCCGTCGGACGCAGCGGCGAGGGGCAGTTGCGAACCCACGCCGCCGAACGCGAGGGCGACGCGGGCGAGCTCAAGGCGTGGGCCCGGAGGCTCCCCTCGCAGGGCGGCTACCGCTGGTGGGAGCTCGCCGCCGGCGCCAGCTCCTCGGTCGCCGCCCACGCTCTGATCGCGACCGTTGCCCGCCCCGGAGTCGAACGCCGGCAGGCGGAATCGATCGCCACGCCTACAACCCGTCGGTGGGCGCCCTCACCGTTCTTCTCGACAACCTCGTCGACAGAGACGAGGACAGCGCCGTGGGAGCACACAACTACACCGGCTACTACGCCGATCCAGGCGACGCAGCCGAACGCATCGCCGCGATCGCCGCCGACGCGCGCGCCGCGATCGCCGGACTGCCCGGGCGCAGTCGCCACCAAGCCATCCTCGCCGGCGTCGCCGCCTTCTACATCAGTCAACCGGGTGCCCGAGAGCCGTTTGCACAACCGATCAGCGCCGCTCTGAAGACCGAGCTCGGCCCAGCCGTCCGGCTGATCGCCGCCGCGATGGCCAGAGGGCGCGATACTCCCACTGGCGCTTGACGCAAACAGTTCGGAGGAGCAGGGAGCTTCCCCCGAACCTACGCGTTTGCGTCTCGGCCATGCCACCCCCTGGGACAGGGGTCGACGGCTTGCAGCACCAGGACCGTTTACGGCCCAGGAGTAAAAGGGTCGAAAACGGGATCGCCCTCAATAAGAACAAAGACGGACCAGATTGTCAAGGAGTTCTGGCCCTGCGATAGGCATAGACCCAGCCCTTCGCTTCAGCGAAATCGAGGAACGGCAGCAGGATGAGGAGGTGCAGCTCCGGACGCAGGACCGGAAGGCGGTCGCAGCGTTCGGTCCTAACATGGGCCTCGACGAGCAGGCCGACGCCGGCGATCGCGGCCGCCGGCAGGTGCGAGTCCGGCCGGGCCGGCAGCGGGACTGCCTCTTCCAGCATTCCCGTCATGCTCTCGACGAAGCTCCAGAACGGCTCCCCAAACTGGCTTGATTCCGAGATGGAGAGCAGCGCGCGCGCCCTGCCGGGGTCTTCGACGACATAGTCGACCGCGGCATCCAACCCGGCCCCCACCCGAGCCTGCCACTCCTCGGTCGGCCGGCACGATGCGGCGATTCGCACGACCAGATCCCGCAGCGCCGGAGAGATGCCACCGCCGTCCTCACCGCAATCCCGCTTCCAGACTTCGGCCTGCACCGGCGCCCCTTCCAGGTCAGGAGGAATTAGGGACGCTAACAGACCAATGAGACGCTCAACTGCGCGGGAGAACCAGCGGGGCGCGGCAGCTTCGGGTAATCGCCCTGTTGACCTGGCGCCCGTCCGCCAGGGTGTAGGTGACCTGTGCCAGCGAAAAGAACCCGGAGGTGAACCGGGGCGGGATCGGGCAGGTTGCCCTGAGGAAGCTGCGCTTGCGCCCACGGAACTCGTAGTCGCGCCCGAGGTCCATCTGGAACCGCGCCAGATGGGGCCAAGGTCCCAAGGCCGCGGGGAGGTCGGCGCCGATCTTGATCCCGAAGCGGCCGTGGCCCCGCACCAGCGAGAACGGCATCACCACCGCCGTCGGCGGCGATCGAGCGTAACCGTGCAGGAGCAGAAGCCGGTGACCACCCTTGCGGGGACCGTTGAAGACGAGCAGCTTTGCATTGATCCGAAACGACCCCTGGTCGGGAAGGACGACGTCGGCTTCGACCGATCCCTCGCCGATCAGGGCAGGGCGGCAAACGGCAACGGCTCGCTCACTGGTGGCATTGCGCAGCTGCCGAGCGCTGCAGGTGGGGAGGCCGAAGGTGGAGACGAGGCCCTTGGTGGGAAAGCCAATTTCGACCCGGTTGACCCGCGGAAGTAGGCTGCCGTCGACGCTCTGCAGGCCGCCGGCGAGACGCAGGTGAATCGGGGTCGGCTGGCGCCGCGAAAGCTGCAGGGGCGAGATCCCCCCCTGCAGCGAGATGATCAGGCCCCCCCGCTGGCTGCGCTCGCCGCCGGCCGGCACCGCTGCCGCCAGCGCCGTCAGGAGGAGCGACACCAGCAACGCCGCCGCACCGCGCAGGCCGCCGCGCCGCCGCCTCATCCGTAGCGCGAGAACTTGAAGCTGCAGTATTCGAAGCCGAACGCGAGCACGACGTTGTTGGCGAGGTTGCCGTTGTGGATGAAGCGGGCGGTCAAACGCTGGGCCTGGATCGGCTCATCCGCTCGCAGCTTCGCGGTGATCTTTTCCAGATAGCGCTCCTGCTGCCTCAGGTAGCCGAACCACTTCGCCAGGCGTTGGCGGTCGGCGCTCGGCCGTGAGATCGCGGCGATCTCCTTCACCGTCCCGCCGAAGATCGCGGCCCCGCGGGCGAACTTGGCCGCCGCTACCCGCAGGCGTTCATGCTGCACGTCGCTGCGGGCACCCTTCATCGCCCGCTGGGTCGCCAGCACGTCGGGCTTGCAGATCGCCTCCAGCTGGGCAACGTATTCCTCCCGCGTCGGGGCTTCGGCAGCGCCCACGGCCGCCCCGCCCAGCACCAGCGCGAGGGCCGTCGCCAGCAGGCCCGAGGTAACTCGAGCGGCCCATGTCCATCTCGTCCCGTTCATCTTCAGCTCATCCCTCCCGTCGAGGAACCATATGTCGCGGCAGGACGCGGTCAAGTGTGGGCGGCACCCACCAGACCCGGTCGCCCAGCAGCAACATCAGCGCCGGCAGCAGGATGATCCGTACAGCGGTGGCGTCGAGCAGGATCGCCACGGTCAACCCGATGCCCATCTGGCCCACGGTCGCGATCGGCGCCGCGGCGAAGGAGACGAAGACCGCCGCCATGATCGCCGCCGCGCCGGTGATCACGCCGGCGGTCGTCCGCAGCCCGTGCTCGACCGCTGCCGCGTTGTCGCCGTCGCGCTCGTAGCGCTCGCGCATCCGCGCCAGCAGGAAGACCGCATAGTCGATCGAGAGCCCGAAGGTGACCCCGAAGATGCCGGCAGCGCCGACGGTGTCGATGTAGGGGTGGCCGCCGAGCGGGTAATCGGCCGGCAGCCGGCAGATCAGCGCCACCACCCCGAACGCCGCCGCGACCGAGGCGAGGTTGAGGACGACGGTCAGCAGCGCCAGCAGCGGCGCCCGCAGGACGACGGTCAGGGCCAGCAGGGTGACGAGGATGAACGCCGCGATCGCGACCGGCAGCCGAGCCTCGGTGGCGGCGCCGTAGGTGTTGAGCGTCGCGGCGCCGCCGGCCACCCCCGCCCGCATCCCGGTCGCCGCCTCGAGGCGCTCGGCTTCGGTTTGCAGGCGGCGGCCGGTACGCCGCGAACCCTCGCTGCTGAAGGGGTGGTCGGAGATGACCAACAGGCGGGCCGCCTGGCCGCCGCGATCGAGCGAGATCGCCTCCCCCACCAGCTCGCGGCGCGCCGGCGGCGCCCCGTCGAGGGCAGAGAGGACGAAGTAGCCGGAGTCGAAGAGGTGGGGAGAGTCCCGGCTGAGGCGGCGCATCCCCCGCCGCAGCGGCGCCGAAACCGCCGTCACCCGCACGCCGGCGCGCCGCAGGCCGCTCTGCAGTGGATAGGAGCGGTGGAAGCCTTCCTCGAGACCCTGCTGGAGAGCGCTGGCGCCGCCGCTCAGGTCGCCGAGACCGCCGGCGAGCCGCTCGGCCCCCGCCCCGAGCTGCTCCAGTCCGCCGGTCAGCCCGGCCGCCGCTCCGCCCAGCCGCCCGACTCCGCCGGCCAGCCGTTCGCCCCCGGGCACGAGGCGGTTGAGGCCACCGTTGACCTCCTGGACGATCCCCCGCAGCCGCCGCACTTCGTCGCGGCTGGCGGCGATCGCCCGGGTCAGCACCCGGGCCTGGCTCGCGACGGCTCGCAGCGACGGGTCCTCGCCCGCCGCCCGTTCCAGCCCCCGGGCCAGCCGCCGCGCCCGCGCCAGCTCCCCTCCCCGCATCCGCGGCAGCAACGAGCGCAACCCCAGTGTCAGCGAGAGGGTGCCGACCGCGACCCGGCGCTGGCCCCTGGCGAGCCGCCGGCTGCCATCCTCGAGCCGGCCGATCGCGGCGGTCGCAGCCGTCCCCCCCGCCGCCGCCCGGCGCAGGCCCGCGGCCAGCAGCCCGGCGCCGGAGCCGGCGCGTTCGGAGCCCTCGGCCAGGAGGCCGCTGCCCTGGGCCGCTTCGCCGAGGCCGCCACGCAGCCGTTCCACCGCACCGGCCGCCCGTCGCAGCCCCGGCCCCAGCCGGTCCAGCCGGGCGATTCCTTCTCGGTCGCTCAGCTTCGCCCCGAGGGCCTGCAGCGGTTGCGCCCGGCGGGCGATCGGCGCCGGTCCGATCACCGTCCGGATCCCCGGCAGGCGGGCGATCCGCCGCTGCAGGCGGGCCAGCTGCCGCAATTGCGGCTGGGTCGCGATCGGGCCCTCGCGGCTGGCGACAACGAGAACGAAGGGCGCCTCCCAGCCCGGCCCGACGGCGCGATCGATCGCTTCGGCGTCCTGCCGGGCCCAGTTTGAAGGCGGCAGCTCGTCGATCCCCGGCGCGCCGGTCGCGAGCCCGAGCGCGGGAACGGCCATCAGCAGCAGCGGCACGGCGACGAGCAAAGCGGCGAGGGCAGGTCGCCGCAGCGCCGCGGTCGCCAGCGCAACCGGTCGGGAGCCTGTCGCTCCCCGGCGGCGGCCGATCGGGTACGCGTTGATCCGCGCCCCAAGGAGGGCCAGTGCCGGCGGCAGGACGAAGATCGAGACGAGGACGGCGATCGCCGCGACCACCGCGGTGGCCAGCCCGACCGAGAGGAGCAGGGACCCCGGCTGGAAGAAGCTGGAGAAAACGAGGGCGACGGTCAGCGTCGCGCCGGCGAACAGGGTGGTGCGGCCGGCGCTGGCGCGGGTCGCAGCGGCCGCCCGCCACGGGTCCGCCCCTCGTCCCAGCTCCTCACGGAAGCGGGAGACGACCAGGAGCGAGTAGTCGACCCCGAGCGCCAGGCCCATCATCGCGCAGACGACGAGCGAGAGCGCGTCGACGGTGACCACCGAGCCGAGCAGGACGAGGGCGCCGCGACCGGCGAAGACGGTGAGTCCCCCGAAGGCGAGCGGGACCGCCGCCGCGACCAGCGAGCGGAAGACGAGAAGCAGGACGATGAGCAGAAGCGGCACCGCCAGCAGCTCGGCCCGCTCGGTGGCGCCGAGCGATTCCTCCTGCAGGGCGCGGGTGACGTCGGCGAAGCTCGACTGCGTGGCGCCGACGGGCGGCCGGATCCTGCGGCCGAGAAGATCCTCGAGGGCCGGAGCCGTCTCCCGGACCGCCTCGGTCGGCGATCTGTGGAAATCGACGAGGACCAGGGCCTTGCGTGGACCTGGCCGCAGCGCCGTCAGCGATCCGCGGTCCCAGGGCGAGACGACCGACGCTCCCGGCTCCCTGCGCAGCGCCCGCACCAACCCCGTCCCCTGGCGGTCGAGCGACGGCTCCGGCCCGCGCAGGAGGACGACAAACGGCGCCGACTCGCCGAAGGCTTCGCGCGAGAGCGCTTCGGCTTCGGCCGTGGCCGTCCCGTCGACCCGCAGCGAGACCGGCTCCAGCTTCTCCTCGACGCCGAGCCCGAGGACTCCCAGCACGAGGCAGCCCACCACGACAACCAGGCCCATCAGGTGCCGCCGGTACATCACCGACCCGAATTCCCTCCCATTGGAAGAGGAGTCTATGCGAGCGAGCTGCGGCTTTTGGTACGCCCCCGTCCCTCGCGGACGGTTGGGTGCGATCCTCAGCGCAAAAGGACGCGGCAGCGCATCAGCAGCTCCTCCAGAGTCTTCGGACGGAGAGCGCCGAGGCGCCGAGCGAGGCGCTCGTGGGAGATCGCGCGCAGCTGCTCGGGCATCGCGAAGCCGTCCTCTCGCAGCCCGCCCTCCGCGGCCGGGACCGCCAAGTGCAATGCGCTGCCGAAGTCGGTACGGGTGAACGGCACGGCCAGTGAGAGCCCCAGGCTCGCCTGGTTGAGCTGATCGACGGATACGATCGCGAAGGGTCGAGCCTTGGCCTGCTCGGTCCCCCGCGTCGGATCGGGATCAGCCCAATAGACCTCGCCCTGCTGGGGGCGAGCGCCTACCACGCGGGGCTCGGGGGCTCGAACCCCGACTCGAGGTCGCGACTCTCGGCACGGTAGGCGGCGAGCGCCTCCGGGTCGGCGGCAAGCCTTTCGAAGCCGGCCCCGACCTCATCCAGCAGCGCCTCCTCGTCGGCGGCGCTGACGAGCTTCGCGACGACGTCGCCGGCGGGCTCGCCGCGCCGAGCTGCGAGCGCCCTTAGCCGGTCCCGAGTTTGGATCGCAACCCTGATCGTGGTCGTGTCGGCGGCTGCCATGTAGATAATCAGTCTACACCACAGCTGACCGGGTGATTTCGGACCGCGCTATCCCCGCCGACTGCCGTGCCTACCGCTGCACGCGCTTGCGCTTCTCGCCGCCGCAGTCGCCCTTGACCGGCGCCGCGAGGCGAAGGGTCTTGCCGTTGTGGGCGCCGAAGGAGACCAGGGCGCGCGGCTTCGCCTTGCAGATGTCGGTCTCGTTGGCCAGCAGACCTTTCTTACCGCCCTCCATCCTCAATTCGAACTTGCTGACCGGAGCATCGGGTGCGGTC
This sequence comes from uncultured Actinomycetes bacterium, assembly GCA_963832155.1. GTDB lineage: Bacteria > Actinomycetota > Thermoleophilia > Solirubrobacterales > 70-9 > VAYN01. The sequence continues at coordinate 10,290 of CAWHTB010000001.1, read as the reverse complement.
AGGAAGCGATTGCGGATGCGGCCATGGACCCCGTCGACGTAGCCGACCAGGTCGATGTGGATCTGGCCGCCGAGCGAGGCGACGAGGTCCGGCAGTTCCCGTTCGCCGCCATTGGCGCGCAGGTAGACCGGCCCCTCCAGGGGCTGGTCGAGCAGCGGCGTCCAGGCCCTGGCGTAGCCGTAGACCGAGCCCTTCGGACAGCCGGCGCCGCCGCCACCTTCGGCCGTGTACTGGACCCGAGTGCAGATCGTGCGGATATGCGCATTCTCGAGCAGCTCGGTCGTCGGCAGCAGGACACTGGCGCCGGAGATGTTGGCGCTGGTTCCTTTCCGAGGCATGGTCAGGACCGCACGCAGAGCTGGGTGCGCAGCGCGGTGCGTCGCCCCGGAGAGCTTCAGGGAGAGCTTCGGCTTGAAGCCGAGGCGGTCGCAGCCCGCCACTTGGAAGTGCGAGCTGGGGTTCGCGATGGCGCCCGTGGTGGAGGCGATGCTGGAGCCGATCTGCATCGGTTCGCAGCTGGTCGGGTTGAGGGTGAAGTCGGGGCGGTCGAGCTTCACCCGGACGTCGCGCAGGTCGAGCGGGATGCCGTGCAGGATCTGGGGCAGCGGATCGCTGACGGCGGTGATCTGGGCGCTGGCCGGGTCGATGCGCAGGGCGTTGCGGACCACGACCGAGCCGAGGTCGAAGGGGCCGGCGACGGCGGGGGCTACCACGGCCAGGCTCAGCGGGGCGCCCTTGTAGGGGCCGGCCAGGTAGGCGCGGCCGGAGGAGGTGTAGAAGGGGTTGACGCCCGCTCCGGCGCCGACGGTGACGGTGCCGACCTGGCTTGCAGCCGGGCAGCTGGGGCTGCTTCCTGGCCACGCCCGGTACCGAGGGCGCCGGAGACCGCGGCCAGGGCGGCGTCGGGGCAGTAGGGGATGCCCTTCAGGTAGCCGGAGAGGCCGGGGGGAAGGGTGAGGCTGAGGCCGCCCGAGCTCCTCGGTGCCGTCTTCGCGAGTAAGGCGCAGGGAGAAGGGGCTGGTGGTGCCGGCCAGCGGATTCTGGGTGCCGGCAGAGAGCTTGGGGTTGAAGCCGCCGCCGCAGTTCTGGTTGATCGAGAACGAGGATTCGCCCTGGACGACCTTGCCGCTCCAGCCGGTGAAGGTGGAGTGGGTGGTGTAGGTGGCGCAGGTGGAGGGGGCGGTGATCGGGGCCCGAGGGCCGCTCTTCAGCTCCAGGTGGAGCGCTTCGAAGGGCAGCTGGGGGTTGTCGTCGAAGGTGGTGGTGATCTGGCCGGTGGCGGGATCGGTGTCGATCCTGCCGGGCAGGACGACGTTGACGCCGGAGATCGGGTCGTTGGCGACGAGGTAAAGGGCGAGCAAGGGAGCCGAAGGGGTTCTGGCCCTGCTGGGCGAGGTAGACCGAGCCGGGGATTTCGTGGTCGAGCAGCGGGGTCTTGATCGAGAGGCTGCCGAGCTTGGAGCTGCTCCGGGCAGTTCGTCTTCTCGGTTTCGAAGTTGGCGTCTGCCTGGACCGACCGGAGTCCTCATCGCAACCTGGGACGGAGAGCAGGCGCCGAGGCCGTCGGCGGAGGAGGGGTTGACCCTCACACCTCGCAGGCAGGGTGACCACCGCCTTGCGGAGGTCGGTTTCGGAGATCGCGCTGGGGTCATCGAAGCCCTGCTGAGGCATGGTGAGATCAAAGGAGAAGCTGGTCGGCTCCCCGGCCTGGGCGCCGGAGGGGGGACCGGCAGCAAGGCTCGGCGAGAAGGGCTCGTCGGCGCATTCTTCGAAGCTCACCTCTGCGCCCCATTCGGTGGGGCCGGCGTAGCCGGCGGGAAAGATCGAGGGCTCGGGTGAGAGCGGGTAGCCGGGGTTGAGGTGGCTGATGTGAGGTCTGTTCGGCGAACTCGCCGGGATGGAACCAGGAGTCGGTGCGCAGGGTACTGGTCACCGGGCCTTCACAGGCGGTGGGGTTGCGCAGGAAGGCGATCGGTTCGGGGGCGCCCGCACAGGAGAATTCACCGCCGAGCGTCGGCGGGTCTTTTCCGGGGCAGGCACGCTGTTCGTCGTGAGTGGTTGCTGCCGGGTCACCCCAGAAGTCGAAGGTCGAGCCGGCGACCGAGATGCCCTCGGAGACGTTGGCCGAGCCGGTGGTGATGCCGTAGTCGCCGTCGGAGCGGACGGAGGCATCGAGGAGGACGGTGGTTCCGGCGATGGCGACGCCGAAGCGGGCGGGGGCGCGACCGGGGCCTCCATGTTGAAGACGGGGAGGGGCCCGACGATGGGTGGGCCAAAAAGTGGCCGTTATTGCGCAGAACGACGACGCCAACCTGAGAGGTCGCTGGGCAGAGCGTCCTAGCCGTTAACGTTTTGCTGGCCGCCAGCTGGGCAGTGGTGCAGGTGTCAAGGACGGCGGGGTTGCCGACGAGGCCGGGCGGCAGCTCGACGAAGGCGTCCTTGACGGGCTCGACGGGGGTGGCGGTGCCGTTCTGGGGAGCGGGGTCGTTGTGGGTGTTCCAATCGAGCGACGTGAGGAGTTCGGCGGGGTGGGCGCCGGCAGTGGTCGAGGGTTCGCCACTGCTATCGAAGAGCTGGTTGTCGAAGGCGTCGACGCCGAAGGGCGGTGGTTCGGGCGCGATTGTGGTCGGGTCGACGGTGGCGTCACCGAGGGGGTCGCCGCCGCCGGAGACGGCGAAGGAGACGGTAAGGGTGCCTGCGGCGGCCAATGCGGCCTTGACCTCGAGGCGCAGGCGCTGGAAATGCGTCTTGAAGGGCAGGGCGGTAAAGCTGATGCACTTGACGTGACTGGCCCCGGCAACCGGGGAAACGCCATCGCCGGCGGTGCATTCGATGAGGCCTTCTTCTGCGGGGTCGGCATCCGGGTCAAAGATGGCGCTCTGAACGGTCAGTCCGGCCGGCAGGTCGGCAGTGAGAACGATTTCGTTGCCGTTCATGTCCTGGTCGCCGATGTCTCGGGTTTCGACCATGTATTCGAATTCTTCGCCGGGGGCGGCGGTGGTGTTGCTGACCGACTCGATTCGCCACTTGGGCCCGACGGCGGCCGAAGCGGAGGCGGCACCGAGTAGCAGAACTGCAACCGCCGTGAGAGCGGCGAGGAAGCCGAGCCGCTTAGTCATCGTCTTGGTCGCGGTGCTCATCGGCCGGCCCTCCGGTTGGTGTTGGCGGTTCGGTGGTGCTGGCGGGGCTTGACGCAGCGGGTCTTGCCCCTGACCTTCCTGGGGTGGCGGCCCTTGGGGCAGCGGGGTTGCTTGGGGTCGCCGGGGCCTTCGATGCCAGAGCCGACCGCGGCGGTGGGCGGGGGAGCGGACTGGGCGCCCTGGCAGGTCTCGCCCTGGCAGGAGGCGGGGACGGGGACGGGCTCGGAGTAGCCGCCGCCTAGGCGAACGTCGTAGAGGTCGTAGGCGCTGTCGGTGTCGTGGCCGACGAGGGGCTCGCGGGTGTCGATGAAGACGTCCCGGCCGTCTTCGCCGGCTTCGACGAAGTAGGAGTCGTTTTTGTCGGTGCCAGAGGAGAGCAGGGAGACTTCTCCAGTGACACTGTCGTACTCGTAGGCGTCGTATTTGCCGTTGGTGTCGCGGGGGACCAGCGCCTCGGGGCTGCTGAAGAAGACGTAGCGGCCGTCGGCGGAGACGACACGGTTTTCGTGGCTGGTGCCTTCGGCGCCACCGTGGAAGTTTTCACTGACTGCTTCTGCATCGCCGGTCGCCTCGGCGCCGCTCGGGTTGCAGGAGGCGCAGGCGAGCTGGCCGGTGTCGGCGCTGTAGACGTAGACCTCGCGGCAGCCGAAACCGCCGTTGCAGGGCCCGTGATCGTAACCGCCGGGGACGGGCGAGCGATCATTGGTGAAGATCAGGTGGCGGCCGTCGGGGGTGACGCGCGACTGGCGCAACGTGATCCCGTACTGCACACCGTCGGTCTTGAGCTCGTTTGCGAGGACCTGTGGTATCTGAGCTATGTCTCGGGTGACGCCGTCGTGCCAGTTGACGATCCGACCGCCAGTCATGTAGTAGGCGTAGTGGCCATCGCCTCCAGTACCCAACATCCCCTCCCCTGCGGCGCCGGGGGCACTGACAAGGGTGAGGTTATCGGGCGCAGAGGCGGGCTTGGAGGCGTCGTAGACGTAGATCGCCGTGGGGCCGGGCTGGGCATCGTCGGTGAGCGCCTGGCCGGTCGAAAAGAAAACATGCTCGCCGTCGGGAGAGGCATCGAGGTACTGGGCGGGGGCGAAGGCGGACGGTTCACCTTTGGTGCGCTCGGAGGCGTTGAGCTGGATGGTTTCGGTGCCATCGATGCGCTGGAAGAGGTTACCTGTCTGCACACCGCTGTTGATCGAAAACATCCCAAAGAGATCTTCTTCATCCTGGAACTGGGCGTAGGTCGCGCCTTCATTGGTGGTCGGCTGCGTGAACTCGATGCGGGTGTGGCCATCGGATCCGTCGGATACGACGTGAGGGGTGTAAGTTCCGGCACTGGTGCCCGCAAAGGAAGCGTCTGCTGGTTCGCCATCCGGGAGGACGCCGGCGAGGCGGAGCGTGCCGTGGTCGTATTCGTAGAGGCGTGAAGCGCAAAAGTAACCGCCGAGGGGAAAGAAGACGGTTTCACTACCGCAGAACGGCGATTGTGCGCGCGGTTCGCCAGTGAGCCTCTGGACCGACTCGAAAGCGACATGCTCCATGTCAGGGGAGGCGCCGGAAAAAGCTGGAACAAACCTCTGAAGTATCGCGGAGATCGAAGATGCAGGTGGGAGCTCTTCGTGGTGTTCTTCGCAAAAGGGGCAAGTGGTGAGAAGATGGTAGGTACCGTCGCCCGGGGTGCCGAGGTCGTCGCGGAGGTAGAGGTTGGGGACGCCGGAGACGGACCCCGGGGTGCCGGCGAGCGCCTTGGGGGCGGCGAAGACGCCCCGGTTGAGGTCGGGCGAGAGCTCACCGGCATAGAGCGCCTCGGAGTTAGCCGAGCGGACATCGACCGAACTGGAGGCAGCGGTCGGGGTGATGGCGTGGGTGCTCCATCCGGCGCCGCCGCGCTGGGCGAGGTACTCGAAAGCGATGCCGGCACCGTGGACGTCGCCGAAGCCGCCGAGGGAGGCGAACTGGACCGCTTCGCCGTCGACGGAGGCGCGGGTGCGAGGGGAGAAGGGCATGACGTCGTTGCCACCCTTGTCGACGGGGCTGACCTGCTCGTAGGCGCGGCAGTCGGGGAGGGAGGTGGAGTGCTGTTCGGTGCGGATGACTTCGTTGGAGCAGGATTCGGCGGCGTTGGCCATGGCGGCGAAGGTGGCATCGGCGCTGTGGGCGGTGCCGCCGGCGGTGGTGGTGAGGAGCTGGAAGTGGTAGGTGGCGCCGGGGGTGAGCGAGGCGACGGAGAGGGTGGCGCGGGCTTCGACGGGAGAGCCGCCGGAGCCAAGAATTTCGAGCACGGAGCCGCCCTGGGTGGCGGTGGAGGCATTGCTGCCGCCGTTTAGCGGCGTCGTACCGGGGAGGAGTTCGATCTGGGACAGGTTCTGTTCGGCGAGGGCACCCTGGAAGGCGATTCGATAGGTGCGGGCACCGCTTACGTTGACTTTCAAGATGACCGAGACATTGCCGGCGCCGATCGAGGCGAGGGCTTCGAGGGCGTCCTGGACTTCGGCGGCACTGGCGGTGAAGGGGAGGTCAGGGGTAGCCTGGGATTCGGAGCTGAGCTTGAACTGACCGGTGGTGACGTTGGAGCCGATGAAAAATGTCTGGACCTCGTCGAGGCCGAGGCAGGGAGCACTGTGGCCGTAGTTTTCGTCGGTCCCGTAGGCGAAGTGGCAGTCGGTGGCCTGGGAGTCACGCGGGTTGACGATGCCGCGCAGACCGATCGAGCGGTCGAGGTTGGTGAGGGTGGTGGCGGTTTCAGCGGTGGGCGGCCCGGCGGGGGTTTTGAAGGTCTTCTCAGCCGTGGTCTCGCCGCCGGCGTTGCCGGCGTGGAGGGTGACGGTATAGGTCGTTTTGGGGGCGAGACCGGTGACTTCGGCTTCGACGAGGTGGTTGGATTCGTCGGGGGCAATGGTGCCGCCTGCGGGAGAGCCGCAGGAAGGTGAGCAGTCGAAGTGCCATTGGGTTTCGTATTCGGCTTCGGTGCCGCCGGGATTGACGTGGCCGGCGAAGGCGAAGGAGCCATCGGCGGCGCTGATCAGCGAGGGGGATTCGATCGTGACCGTGGGCGCCGTCGCAGCGTTGGCAACGGCGACCCCGACGACGAGAGTCGCGGTGAGGGCGAGGGCGGCGGCGAGGGAGCGGCGCTTGACTGCGGGCGCACCACTCCCGTCACCACGGCCGAAGGCGCCACGGGTCGCGAAGGCTCCACGGATGATGGCGCCCAAGCGCGTGTTCGATCCGGAAGACGATGCCTTCGCGTGGCGTCTCACGTAGCTCTCTCCTTGTCCCTTGCCTCTTCCCCGTCCAGCCCCGCCTTTGCGGAGTTCCCTGGCCGCGAGCGTCGGCTGTTTGATCTCTCCCGCCCTTTCAAGGACACCCTGCCTCCCTCGCGGGGGACATGTCCGTGGGGCTGGAGAAATAAGAACAGGTACGGACCACACTGTCAAGGAGGGGCAGCGGATTTTTCTGGAAGAAATTGCGGCGCTCTACCTCTTCGCCTTTTCTGAAGCCGAAAACGACCCTCCCCGAAAGTGGGAAATCTGGGCGATTCTTTCCTTCCGCGTACCAGTTGAGAGATTTCGCATGGTCGTCCCGCTGCTGTCCGGGTTTGCCGGGATATGGTCAGCGACCATGGTCAGAACGCCGTGGGGGAACTCCGCAGAGCTGCGTGAAAAAGGCTCCGCCCTGGGCGGGGGACGCCGCGGAAGGAGGCCGAGCGCAACCAGCGCGAGAGGCTGTTCGGGGCGATGGTGGCAACTGTCGCCGAGAAGGGCTACGAGGCGACGACGGTGGCCGACCTGGTCGAGCTCTCGGGGGTCTCGCGCAGTGCCTTCTACCGCCACTTCGAGGACAAGCAGGCCTGCTTCCTGGCGACGGTGGAAGCGATGGTCGAGCCGACCCTGGAGCGGCTCCGCGGCGAGGAGGGCGGCGCGCCGGGAGTGGAGCGGGCGCGGAGGCGTTCGCCACCTTCATCGAGACGATCGTCGAGCAGCCGGCGGCGGCGAAGATGTGCATCGTCGAGGCCTACGCCGCCGGCTCCGCCGGGGCCGAATTGGTCGACCGGATGGTCGAGTCGGCGACCGACGTCGCCGTGGACCTGCTCGAGCAGGTCCCCGAACGCGAGGGGATGCCGCGGGAACTGGTGCGTTCGATCGTCGGCGGCGTCCAGAAGGTGATCCACAAGCGCCTCTATCGCGGTCAGGAGCAGGAGCTGCTGGAGCTGATCCCGCAGCTCTGGGACTGGATCTTCTGCTACCCGGTGCCACCCGGCCCGTTGAAAGCGCGGCGCCGGCGCGTTGTCAAAGCCCTCCCGTTCGAGGAGCGCCAGAACACGCCACCCCGCCCGAGCGGATCCTGCGGGCGCTGGCCGCGGTGGTCGCCAAGAAGGGATACCCGGACACCACCGTCGCCGAGGTGGTCGACCGCGCCCAGACCTCGCAGCGACCTTCTACGAACACTTCAAGAACAAGGAGGACGCGATCGTCGCCGCTCTCGACAGCGGCTCGGCCCACATGCTCGCCGCCGCCCTGCCCGCCTTCCGCCGCGCGCCCGACTGGCCGCAGGCCGTCCACGACACCCAGGAAGCGATGTTCCGATGGGCGCCGAAGAGCCCGAGTACGCGCGGATGGGCGGCAAGGAGATGTACGCGGCGGGAAGCGAGCGCTCGACCAGCGCGAGGTCGTCACCGAAGGAATGGAGGGCCTGCTCGCCCCTGGCTACGACCTCAAACCGGAGACGCCGGCGATCGCCGCCGAGGCGATCGGCGGCGCCCTCTACGAGCTCCTCTACGACCACGTCAACAAGAAGGGCCCGGCGACGCTGCCGGAGCTGGTGCCGACGCTGGTCTACGTCACTCTGGCGCCCTTCCTCGAGGCGGCGGAGGCGTACGAGGTGGCGGTGGCCAGGCACTCGCCGCTGCTGATCTACGAATCCACGGCTCTGCTCCGCCCAGTCCTGGTCCCCTCGACGCAGCAGGTCCGTCGGCGGTCGAGGCGAACCCAGGCAGATCGTCGTATCGGGACTGCTGCCCAGGGCTCAGCTCGGAAAGATCCTCCGCATTGGGCGGTAGCGGGACCTCGGCTTCCTCCAAGAGCTTCAGGAGGTAGGCGATGTTGTGGGTGCGCTCATAGGGAACCTGACGCGAAGCCAGTCGCCTTACCATCTCTCGACCGCTGTCGAGCGTGGGACCCGGTCCGTCGTCGGGGATCTCCTTGTCCTCGATCAGCCGCGCGAGTATCGCCTCTCGCCAGCCGCCTTGGCATCGGCCGCTGCACGATCCCGTTCTACGAGCCGGCGCCGGCAAGCCTCGTCCCTGAGTAAGGGCGTCGTGGACATCGTCCCCTGGATCTCTTCCCACTCCCGCACGTGGTCCTGCTCACCACAATCACGTCCGCCGCACCCGAGCTCTCCGATCAGCCCCCCCAGCCGTACCGCCTCGCCGAAGCGATCCTCGAGTCTCGGCTCGATCACGAGGAAGTCGACGTCGCTGTCGCAGCGGCCTCCCGCGGGCGTGCGCCGAACAGGTCACCCTGCAGATCCGCCGCCGCTGCGGCCACGCTTCAACGGCCGCTGGATCAGTTCAGGAGAGGCCACCACAACAAGGTACCGACGAGCCCACCGAATCGAATCCTTTCCGGGAAGGCACGGGCGCGCGGCTAGGCTGGGTCGAGATGTACGCGGTCCAGGCGGGCGCCGGACCTTCGCGAGGTCGTCACCGAAGGGATGGAGGGCCTGCTCGCCCCAGAGCTCCGGGCTGAAACCGGAGACGCCTCAGAGGCGATCGGCGGCGCCCTCTACGAGCTCCTCTACGGAGGCCTACGAGGTCGCGGTGGGCTGAAGCGCCACCTCAGCCCTCGGAGCGGCGCGCGGTGCCGGCGGAGTACCCGGTCGATCAGCTGCTAGAAGGAGACGAACTCGACCTCGAGGCCGTCGAAGGAACGCCGGTGGGGGGTCTCGACGTCGGTGGCGACGACGAAGGTCGGCCCCGCCCGGATCAGATCCGTCGAAAGGCGGCAAGGGACGCGGGTTCGAAGGACGCCGCCTTCCACTTGCACTCGATCGCGATCGGCCCATCGGAGCCGCGACGGGGAACGACGAAGTCGACCTCCGCCCCCTGCTTGTTGCGCCAGTAACGCGGCACGCGCTGCTGCAGACGACCCTGCATCTCGTTCAACACGTAATGCTCCCAGAGAATGCCGAGATCGTCGGGGCGAACCGTGTCCGAACCGCGGTGTAGCTGACGACCCCATGTCGAAGAGCCATAGACCTCGGGGCCGCGACGATCTCCGTCGAGCGGCGCGAGCTGGAGCAGGGCGGACGACATGGGCCACGAAGGTCGCCTCAAGCGTCGCCAGGTAGTTGGAGATGGTCTGCCTGCTTGACCTCGCACGGCGCCGCGCGGCGAAGCGGGTCGCCTCGAACACTCCCCCGCTCTGGGCGAGGAGCAGCTCGAGGAAGCGCTGAAAGGACCAGCGCCGTTCGAGTCGGAAGAGCTCCTGGATGTCCTTGGCCCAATCTGCGTCGACCCAATCCTGGAACGCGCGCTCGGGAAGCTCGCCGGCGAGGAACAGTGGCGGCAGGCCGCCGCGGAGAAGCCGATGAGGGAGATCCTCCCGTCCGGAATGAACGGATTTCAGCAAGTGAGATCGTCGGCGTGCCGCGAGATCGTTGTTCCTGCGCCCCGTCAACGTGTCGCGGAACTTCGAGCTCGCCTCCAACGTCGAGGAGCCGGTGGCGAGGATCCGCATCTCCGGGAAATGGTCGGCGGCGATCTTTTTCCTGAGCTAGGGAGGGGATTCCAGGGCCGGGTCGACCTCGTCGAGCACGATGCGCCGTCCCCGCCGCTGCTCTAAAAACCCCTCTGGGTCGTCCATCAGGCGGCGGGTCCGCGGCAGCTCGCGATCAAAGACATGTACTCGACCTCCTCCAGGGCTTCAGCCGAGGAAGGTCTTCCCGGCGCGACGGACGCCGGCCAGCCAAAGCACGGACCGCCGCTCCCAGCCTTCCTCGATGAGCCCGACCCAGTTCCGCCGCGTAACCATATGCAGGCAGAATAGCGAATGGTTGTACCATACGTCAGACCATTAGCGTCTGGTAACGCGGCGGACGAACTAGTTTCGCGGAGCTGCCGGACCGCGGCCCAGGACCTTCTGCACGGTTGCCAGCA